>OZ253555.1:0-3674403 GCA_965262725.1 Dehalococcoidia bacterium | reverse complement strand
CCGAGTCGGAACACGGACCCGTCCGGACCAGTAGTCTCGAAGTCGCAGATCATCCGTCGGTCGAGCGTCATCCGGCGTCCAACCCTGCGAGAAGGGGCGCAGCAGCCGGCGCGCTCGGGAGGGAGCCCCGTGAGGTGGGGAGCGCGCGCACCGCAGGCGACGCCGATCTGGCCGGGGCGATGCTCGGCTGCCGGACGGGCCGTTCTGTGAACAGTCCCGAGAAGCGGCGCCGGTCACGTCCGCCGGGGAGCCGGCCGGGGCAGCCGGGGAGAGACCCGGTGACTCCCGGCGGGGGGCTGACCCGGCCCGGTCGGGCGGGCGCCATCGCGGCCCTCCTGCTCGCCTCGGAGATGGTCGACGGGCGCTGGTCACGGCGGTTACGGCACGACGCGGGCGTGACCCGGGTGCGCCGTGCCCCGTCCCGCTATTGTCTGGCCGGAAACGTTCGGACGCCCCGCGGCATAAGGCTCTCATGAGAACAGCTCTGACCGGGCGCGCCCGGGAAGGAGCCAGCGTGAAGCCGGGAGCGGAACCACGCCAGGCGAGGAGCGGCCGCACAGATGCCGGCGCGCGGCGCTCCCGGCAGGGGTCGCCGCAGCCCCCAGCCGCTCCGGTCCGCGGCATCGGCCCCGGCGGCGGGCTCTCCCCCCGAACCGCGCCCACGCAGTGCGGCCCCGTGACCGGCGTCTGGCGCACGCTCCGTGATAGGGCGCTGCGATGACGGTTCGTACCCGAAGAGTCCGCGTTGCCCTCGCCGTGCTCGCCGTCGCGATGGTCGTGACGCTGGCCGCCGCATCCTGGTGCCGCACCAGCTCCCCTCAACCACCTGCGGTCGATGTCGGGGGTCTTCACAGCTGTCAGGTGGAGAGCGATGGCTCGGTGGCGTGCTGGGGCGCCGACGACTACGGCCAGGCCACGCCGCCCCCCGGGACGTTCCTCTCCGTGAGTGCCGGCGATCTTCACACGTGCGGGGTACGGACCGACGGCTCGGTCGCGTGCTGGGGCCTCGACCTCCGGGGCCAGGCCTCGCCCCCGGACGGGACGTTTCTCGCCGTCGCCGCCGGCGACCGGCACTCGTGCGGGCTGAGGCCCGACGGCTCCGTCCAGTGCTGGGGCGGCCACCATCCCGCAGACTACGGCCCCGACTCCACGCTCACGACGCCGCCGGAGGGTGAGTTCGTCGCAATCGATGCGGGGGCTCGGCACACCTGCGCCGTGACGGCCGGGAGCCTCCTCCGGTGCTGGGGCTGGAACAACTTCGGTCGGCTGCCGCCGCCCGTCGGGAGCTACGCCGCCGTGAGCACCGGATCCTGGCACACCTGCGCCGTGAGAACCGACGGCTCCGTCGAGTGCTGGGGCTGGAATGCGCACGGTCAGGCCACGCCGCCCGGTGGGGAGTTCGCCTCCGTCGCCGCCGGCTGGGATCACAGCTGCGGCGTGCGGACCGACGGCTCCGTCGCCTGCTGGGGGGCGGACGAGCACGGCCAGGCCGCGCCGCCGGTGGGGGAGTTCGCCTCCGTCAGCGCCGGGACGCGCCACAGCTGCGGTGCGCGGACCGATGGCTCCGTCGCCTGCTGGGGACGCGAGCAGGCGCGGGCCGAAGCGCCGGCCGGGTCGTACGCCTCGGTCGGCGCCGGGAAGCGGCACGCCTGCGCGGTGCGGACCGACGGCTCCGTCGCCTGCTGGGGCTCGAACGATTTCGGCCAGGCCACGCCGCCGGTGGGGGAGTTCACCTCCGTCAGCGGCGGGTACGGGCACAGCTGCGGGGTCAGTCCCGAGGGCACGGTCAGATGCTGGGGCATCAACTGGAGCGGCCAGGCCACGCCACCGGAGGGGGAGTTCGCCTCCATCAGCGCCGGGGGCACCCGCAGCTGCGCGGTGCGGAGCGACGGCTCCGCCGCCTGCTGGGGCTCGGACGACTACGGCTATCTCGCGCCGCAGCCGGGGGAGTTCGTCTCCGTCAGCGTCGGCAGGTGGGACGTGTGCGGCGTGAAGACCGACGGCTCCGTCGCCTGCTGGGGGAGCGATAGTGCCTACCGGTTCCCGCCACCGGAGGGGACGTTCGCCGCCGTCGCCGTCGGGCTCCGTCACTACTGCGCCCTCGCGGGCGACGGCTCCGTCGCCTGCTGGGGCGAGGCGTGGCCCGTCGACTACGGCCAGAACATGCCGCCGCAGGGGAGGTACGTCTCCCTCAGCGCCGGATCGGATCACGCGTGCGCGCTGGAGCGCGGCGGCTCCGTCAGCTGCTGGGGCGCCGACGACTACGGCCAGGCGACGCCCCCGGACGGGACGTTCGTCTCGGTGAGCGCCGGGGGCGAACACACGTGCGGTGTGCAGGCCGACGGGTCGGTCGTCTGCTGGGGTCGTCCGTTCTACGACGACCGACCGTGGCCGGCGGCCTGGACGCAAGAAGCCACGGCAACGCCGGCCGCCCCGCCACCGGCGCTGCCGCGGGAGCCCGGCGATGAGGCCCTCGCCGCCTGCGCCAACGGCGTGGCGGTCCCCTTCCCGAACGGCAACCCCGGGCTCGTCCGCGACTGCGCGGTCCTGCTGGAGGCCCGGGACGCCCTCCTGGGGAGCGGCGCCGAGGCCGACTGGACGGCAGAGAGGCCGGTCGCCGAGTGGAGTGGCGTGCGCATCTCCGGCTCCCCGCCCCGCGTGACCGAGCTGGGCTCGTCAGCCCCCACGAGCGGCGGACGGCTGCCGCCCGTGCTCGGCCAGCTCTCGCACCTCCAGTACCTCGGCCTCTACAACAGCGATCTCACCGGCGAGATCCCGCCGGAGCTGGGCCTGCTCACCGATCTCCGCCTGCTGGAGCTCTTCGGCAACGAGCTGAGCGGTGAGATCCCCCCCGAGCTCGGCCAGCTCTCGAATCTGGGCGGACTCTGGCTCTCGTCCAACCAGCTGACGGGGCCGATTCCCCCGGAACTCGGGCAGCTGTCGGCACTGTGGGATCTGGTCCTGGGCGGAAACAGGCTGCTGGGGACGATCCCCCCGGAGCTCGGCCAGCTTTCGAATCTCCGGCGCCTCCACCTGGGCTACAACAGGGTGATGGGGGAGATCCCCCCGGAGCTCGGCCAGCTCTCCCAGCTGAAGGAACTCGACCTCTCGGTCCGGGGCGAGAGGTTCACGGGTGCCTTCCCCCGGGCGCTCGGGCAGCTCTCGAAGCTCACCTCGCTGAGTCTGCGCACGGACCGCATGACCGGCTGCATCCCGCCGAGCCTGCAGCGCTTCGCCGGCTCCTGGGAGCTGCCGTTCTGCCGGGATGGGGCGGACGCGCCGGTCCAGCCGCCCGACCCGGGGCTGGTGAGCGCCTGCGCGACCGGCGCCGTTCCCGACCCCGAGGACCACCCGGCCCTCGTCGACGACTGCGCGATCCTCCTGGAGGCCGCGGGCACGCTCGCCTCCCGTCGCGACCTCCTGGACTGGAGCGCCGACCGGCCGATCTCGAGCTGGAGCGGCGTCACGGTGGAGGGCTCGCCGCGCCGTGTCACGGTGCTGCGGCTTCGCTCGGAGGATCTCGACGGCGAGATCCCGGCCGGGATCTCCCGCCTGTCGCACCTGCACGTGCTGGGGCTCGGCGGCAACCAGCTGACCGGGGAGATCCCGCCCGAGCTCGGCCAGCTCTCGCACCTGCGGTCGCTCTCGCTCTCCGGCAACCAGCTCGGCGGCGAGATACCGGCGGAGCTGGCCGAGCTCTCCTTCCTGGAGCAGCTGTCGCTGGACGACAACGAGCTGACGGGCGACATCCCTCCGGAGATCGGGTCGATCTCGACGCTGGAGAACGTGAGCCTCTCCGGCAACCGGCTGACGGGCACGATCCCCCTGACGCTCGCGGGTCTCTCCCGGCTGCAGGGACTCGAGCTCGCGGGGAACCGGCTGACGGGCGGGATCCCGAAGCAGCTGTTCTCCACGTCGCGACTCGCCTACCTCGATCTCCGGGACAACCTGCTGACCGGGGAGATTCCGCGCGAGTTCGCCGGGTTCCGGCAGAGCCGGGGACTGTGGCTCAGCGGGAACCCGCTCACCGGATGCCTCCCGCTGGACACGGGCCAGGTGATCGCCGACTCCGCCGAGCTCGGCCTGCGCTTCTGCACCACCCCCCGTTTCGTGATGCTCGGGGATGTTCCGCCCGAGGCGGAGGCTGCCGTTCGCGCGGGACTTGAGGCGATGGAAGCCTTCTTCGCCGAGCGCTTCGACGCTGGAGCAGCGGACTACACCGTCTACGTCGCCGCCGACTGGGCGTCAGCCGAGGGGCGGTACCGCGACATCTTCTCCCGGGAAGGTCCGCCGTCCTCCTGCTTGAACGACGCGCTATCGACTGTGCTGTTCGTGATTCTGCCGTGTGAGGAGTCGCTCTCGAACATCGGCTGGTTCCACTTCCAGAACTTCCAGCGTCAGATCGCGCCGAGGGCGAATCCCTATAGGCCGGAATACGACGGCGTCCATCCCCAGGGCGCTGATTGGCTCCACCTCGGAGCACAGAGCTACGCCCACTACGCATACCTCTCGTCGGCGCAGCCGGAGATGGCCCGGCAGCTGCGCAGCGTGCTCATCTCGAGTGCGTCGCACGCAGGCGAGTCGCTGCGCGAGATCGAGTCGCAGGCCAGAGCTCACTCCGTGTCGACCGAGCTTTCGGCGTGGGAGGCACGAGGCTTCCTCGCGGCCGAGTGGCTCGCGGAGCACGCGGGAGAACCCGCGCTGCTGGACTACTACAGGGTGATTGCGTCGTCCCGAGGCTGGCGGCATGCGTTCGAGCGGGCCTTCGGGCTCGGCCTCGAGCGCTTCTACGAGATCGTCGAGCCGTATATCAACGAAATCGCCCCACCCATCCCGCACCTGGCCGACGACCGCAACGAACCCGTCCTCGTGCTCCTGGGAGACATCGCCCCCGAGGCCGCCGCCGCCGTGCGCGCGGACTTCGAGGGCGCACAGCGGTTCTTCAGCGAGCGCCTGGGGGTCGACGGCGCGGACTACACCGTCTACGTCGCCGCTGACGACGAGTCGGCCGCTCCCGCGTTCCGGAAGGTGCTCGCCGAGGATCCCTACGCGGGATTCTGCTTTACAGGGCTGGGGAACCTTGCGCTGGTCATGACGCTCGACTGCGGGAGGCCACTCGCCCGCTACCTCGGCAGATTCCACTACACCGATGTCCAGTCCTCAATCCGCGCAGAGGCGGGCTTTGCCGATCGGAGTCCGATCTGGCTACGATACGGATTCGGGGAGTACGCCCGATATGCCTTCCTCGCGGAGGCCGGCCCGGAGACCCTCGATCAGATCCGGAGCAGGCTCGCGGGCGTCGCACGCCGTGTCGCCTCGCCTCTTCCCGCGTTCGAGCGCACCTACACCGCAACGCCCGTCGAGCTCATCCAACCGCTCTTCTACTTCGCCGTGGAGCGGCTCGTTGAACGGGCCGGCGAGAAGGCGATCTTCGAGTACCAACGACGACTCTCCCCGTCGGAGAGCTGGCAGGAGACCTTCGAGGCCGTCTTCGACATCGCAGTCGAGGACTTCTACGAGGCGTTCGAGGCCGACCGCGCCGACATCGCCTGGCCGCTCCCGCACGTCGCGGACGACAGCCTCGAACCCGCCCGTGGAGCGTTCGCTCCGGGATGAGAACGGTGGCGCGCACGGCCTGCTACATTGCCCGCCAGTTGGACCATTCCCTCTCGCGTGTCAACTTTGTGGAGACGACTGCCGTGGAACGAGGTGTCCGGCAGCGTCGAGCTGTCGCTGCTGCGCTCGCTGTCGCGATCGCGCTGACACTCTCCGTCTCCTGCACGAACGATTCGCAGCCCGCTTCCGTGCCGCGCGAGAGCGTGCCTGGGCAACCGGGAGGGGCGGGGCAGGCCACGCAAGAGGCGACGCCCGGGCCCACCCCCGCGAGCAGCGAGACCCCGCAGGCCACCCAAGAGGCGACGCCCGAACGTGGGCGATCGGGAGCCTTCATCTCCGTCGCCGTCGGCGACTTCCACGCCTGTGGCGTGCGCGCCGAGGGCACGGTCGAGTGCTGGGGCTCGGGCCAGACCGACCCACCCGCCGGGACCTTCAACACCGTCAGCGCTGCACGGAACCACACCTGCGGGGTGAGGACCGACGGCACCATCGCGTGCTGGGGTGAGAGCAGGCACGTCACGACGCCCGGCGGGACGTTTGTGACCGTGAGCACCGGGTACAACCAGACCTGCGGGTTGAGAGCGGACGGCACCGTCGCGTGCTGGGGCGAGGACAGTCCCGAACCGCCAGCGGGACCGTTCGCCTCGGTGAGTGTCGGCTACGATCACGCCTGCGGGCTGAGCACCGCCGGCACGGTCACCTGCTGGGGCTGGGACGACTACAGGCAAGCCTCGCCGCCGGGCGGGACGTTTAGCTCCGTCCGTGCCGGTCTCGTCCATACCTGCGGCGTGAGGACCGATGGCACGGTCGCATGCTGGGGCGTGATTCCGGAGCGCGCACCGAGCGGGACATTTGTGTCCGTCGACTCCGCGGCGGGCTACTCGTGCGGTGTGAGGACCGGCGGAGCCGTCTCCTGCTGGGGGCGGGACACGGACGGGCAAACCTCACCGCCAGACGGGGACTTCGTCTCGCTCAGCGCCGGGCGCTCTCATGCCTGCGGCATTCGAACCGACGGATCGGTGACGTGCTGGGGCCAGAACGGAGGCGGGCGGTCCACGCCGCCGGCGCACATGACATTCGCCGCCGTTGGCGCCGGCGATTCCCACTCGTGCGCCCTGCGCACGGACGGTAGGGTCATGTGCTGGGGCGCCAACGGCGACGGACAGGCCACACCTCCGTCGGGGACCTTCACCTCCATCAGCGTCGACGGCTTTCGCAGCTGTGGTGTGAGTGCATACAAGACCGTCACGTGCTGGGGCCGGGGGAGAGGGCGACTGGGCTCTGGGCCCTTCGCGGACGTGAGCGCCGGATCGTCCCATATCTGCGGCGTGCGGACCGACGGCTCCGTCGAATGCGCGGGAACGAATCGAGACGGAGAGGCATCACCACCGGACGGGGAATTCGCCTCCATCAGCGCCGGAGGACGCCACACCTGCGGGATCAGAGCCGACGCCACCGCCGAGTGCTGGGGCTGGGACGGACACGGACAGTCATCGCCGGCGCCGGGGACGTTCGTCTCCGTCAGCGCCGGCGGCGCACACTCCTGCGGCGTCAGGAGCGACGGCACCGCCGCGTGCTGGGGCTGGGACGACGACGGCCAGGCGTCGCCGCCCGCGGGTGCATTCGCCTCGGTCAGCGCCGGCACCCGTCACAGCTGCGGCGTGAGGAGTGACGGCACCGCCGCATGCTGGGGCTGGGACCACTCCGGCCAGGCCTCTCCGCCACGCGGGACGTTCGTCTCCGTCAACGCCGGCACGGAGCATTCCTGTGGCGTCAAGGGCGACGGCTCAGTCGTGTGCTGGGGCTCGGATCGCGACGGCCAGGTCACCCTCCCATCCCAGAGATTCGCCTCCATCAGCGCCGGATGGACACACTCGTGCGGAGTGACGGCCGGCGGCTTCATCGTGTGCTGGGGGGACCTGGACGGCCACCCCGCCGCGCCGGCTGGACGGTCCATCGCAGCCGCCGCCGGCTGGGACTACACCTGCGCGCTGAAGAGCGATGGCTCCATCGACTGCTGGGGCGTGCAGATGTTCGGGAGGGTAACGGCGCCGGAGGGAACGTTCACCTCCGTGAGCACCGGGGAGCGCCACGCGTGCGGCCTCACGATCGCCGGGACGATCACGTGCTGGGGAGATGACGTACGCGGACAGACCATGGCGCCGGTCGGAACCTTCACCTCTGTCACCGCCGGGTACCACCATGGCTGCGCCATCGCGGCTGACGGCTCTGTCGCCTGCTGGGGCTGGAACACCCATGGACAGGCCACACCGCCGCCCGGTCCCTTCGCTGCCGTGAGCGCCGGAGCAGACCATACCTGCGGCATCAGGACCGACGAGACCGTTGAGTGCTGGGGCTCGAGCGCTGATGGCCGGACCACGAGCCCGGACGGGGCGTTTGTCTCGATCAGCTCCGGGGAGTCGCATACGTGCGGCGTACGGTCCGACGGGACCGTCACGTGCTGGGGACGGGATCACTACGGGCAGGCCGCACCGCCGCCCGGGAGCTTCACCGCCGTCAGCGCCGGTCGGGAGCATACGTGCGGCATCACCGACGCCGGTCTCCCCACATGCTGGGGACGAGGTTCTGCACTCTGGCAGCAGTCCATTCTCCCGACGCCGGATTGAGTGCGGGTCCGTGCGCTCTCGCGAGGTGACGCCGGCCGGTGGCACGCAGCCGCAGGACAAACCCCGCTCGATCCGCATGCGACCGCGGCTCCGGGAGGCAGGCCAGATGATGCGCCGCGGATGGGGCTTCGCCCTCCCTCGTCCGGCAGCACGGAACCCCGTCAACGCCGCTCCCCCGGGGGGCTCCCCAGCAGCACACCCGGAGCGGTCGAGACCCTGCCGACACCAGGGCCGATCCGACGCATCCCGGCAGAGGCCGATCTCTTCTCTAGCGGTGATCGGCCTCGCCGCCGCCGTGCTGGTCGCTGCAGCCTGCTCGACCGATTCTTCCCCGATCCCTGTGACGCCCACCGATTCATCGGGCGAGGGTGCCACGGTCTCCCCGATCACCGGTGCGACGCCGACCGCCACCGCCGCGACGCCGACCGCCGGCGCGACGCCGACCGCGACCCCGGAACGTGCGGTGCTGCGGGAGACCGCGCTGTGGTGCGTCGACGCGTGACCTGGCTCTGGTGGGGACGGCGGCGCGCGCGCCTTCGCACGCCGCGTCGACGGGCACGACGCCCCCTTCTCGTCGTCGCCGGCGTTCTCCTCAGTACCCTTCTCGCCGGGTTCGCGGGCGCGTCGCCCGGTGGAGCTGCGGCGCCGTGGCTCACCATCGTCTACGGCGACTACGTCGAGGCTCCGATCCTGATCCGCGGGGGGCCCGAGAACCATGCCTTCGGGCTGGCTCTCGGGCCCCCCTTCCAGCCCGGCCCCGAGGCGCTCCTCGAGCGCCCGAGTCTGACGCTGGCGCACTACGCAGGAGCGGAGTGGGCATGGCTGGATTCGGACGACGCGATCCCCGACATCGCGGACGCGACCTACTACGGGCGGCTCTTCCTCGCGGTGGGCGACCAGCCGGCCATCGTGCAGGTCTATGAGTCGGGGGGGGGGCTCCCCGACACCGTCATTGAGACGACGGTCACCGTGAGGGGGGAGGAGGTCGACGTGCTGATCGGGCGTCGGGCGCGCCCCGTCAGTGCCGAGGGTCTCGCCGTCCTCAAACGGCATGGCGTGCCGACTTCCGCGGACCAGATCGCGGCGGCGAGCCGCTCGGCGGGCGAACCCGGCGCGCTCGTCACGGCGGTGGTGATCGGGCTCGTGTCGGCGATGATCATCTCGGCGCGTGCCGCAACGGGCGGGATCAGGCGGATCTCGTCGCGGTCGGCGTAGCCGTGGACCCACGGTGCCCCAGAGGGGATCGAGTCAGACGTGCGGGTTCAGGACCGCACGGTGCCGGGCGGACCTCCGCCGTCTCCCACCCGGCGACACTCCACGCAGGGGCCTGGCTGTGGCCGTTGCCCCCTCTCTGGTTCCCCCACCAGGGCCGGTGCAGCCGTGCGGACGGAGGCAACGCGAACCCGACGACCCCCTCGACCTCGGCGAAGGAGGCGCAAAGCGGCACGCTGGCGGGCTGCCCCCACGTGGTCGCCACTGGCGCTCGGCGATGTCGCAACTCCCCTCGACCGAGGCACGCGCTCGGCGAGGCATCAGAATCGCAGCCGGTCGGCCTCCTCCAACGGAAGCGGCGTGACTGACCGAGTTTGCTGCTCGTCGACCGGCGTGTAGGCCCGTGACCCCGGCGATCGACACTCGTCCGCGCTCCGGCGCGCAGCTTACGCTCGCTCTAGGGGTTCTCTGAACAGGTCGCCGCGTCGTTACTGGAGCACATGCACACTCCGATGACTATATGCGATCATGGCACTCCTCCGGGAAAGGGGAGCGCTGCCATGCATCAGCCGACATTCGCGAGAGTCGAGTTCGAGCGGGATGGCTACAAGACGCGCCGCCAGAAGTTCCTCGAACGGCTGGATGGCCTCGTCCCGTGGCAGAGGTTCGAAGCAGCCATCGAGCCCCACTACCCGAAACCGGGCCGCGGGCGGAGGCCCTACCCGCTCTCCGTGATGCTGCGCATCCATACCGTGCAACTCTGCTACAACCTCAGCGACCCCGGCATGGAGGATCTGCTCCACGAGGCCGAGTCGGTGCGAGCCTTTTGCTTCCTCACGCTCTCCGAGCCCATCCCCGACGAGACGACGATCCTCAACTTCCGGCACCTGCTCGAGCGCCACTCCCTGGGTAGCAGGATCCTCCAACTCATCAACGAGCACCTCACGAGCAAGGGATTGAAGCTGAGCGAGGGCAGCATCGTGGATGCGACCATCATCTCGGCGCCATCGTCGACGAAGAATCGCGGGCGGGCGCGGGACCCGGAGATGCATCAGACCAAGAAGGGGAAACAGTGGTTCTTCGGGATGAAGCTGCACATCGGCGCCGACAGGGATACTGGACTGGTCCACAACTTCACGACCACGCCTGCGAACGTGTCGGACGTGTCTGAGACGCACCGCCTGCTGCACGGCGAGGAAGCCGAGGTCTACGGCGACGCCGGGTACCGGGGCGTGCAGAAGAGACCCGAGAACGCGGACTCCAGGGTCAAGGACTGGAACGTGGCGATGCGCCCGGGCCTCCGGCGTGCGCTCGACCCGGAGAGTCCTGAGGCCGTCGAGGAGAAGCGGAAGGCATCGGTGCGAGCGCTGGTGGAGCACCCGTTCTACAGCGTGAAGCGGCGCTTCGGCTACGCCAAGGTGCGGTACCGGGGTCTCTTCAAGAACCACGAGCGGTGTGCGGTCTTGCTGGGGTTCCACAACCTGCTCACCGCGAAGCCGCACCGTGCCTGACCGTGGGTGGAGTGCGCCCTCCCCGCCCCACACGGGGCGAGGAGGGGAGCCACAGGGGCCCGCGAGGGGGCGGATATGACCACTGTCATCGGGAATCCGCCTGAGAGCGCCTGACCGCGGCGAAACTGGGTCGCTAGACCCACCTGATCAGACTTGCCCTAGGTCGGCCGGAGTAGTGTTGCGCGCGCGTTGCCAGACGTGGGGAGCCGGCCATGACGATGAGTACGACATGCTCGAGGGTGGCCGCGCACGCCCGAACGATCCATGTCGCCGTGCGGAGGCCCGGGCCAGGGGTGGACGGTGGCGGGAAACGCTCGCAGACCGTGGCCGCCCTCGATACCGTGCCCGAGGGCTGACGGGGCGCGGCTACGCGTTCGGACAACCCTGTAGCTGACACCCGACCGTGAGGGAGCCGATGTGTCGATGCGAGACTGGACCCGGCGTGCTGCTCGACGCGCGACGGCCGCGGGCGCGCTGCTCGTCGCAGCCACGTTGTTGGCGTCCTGCGACCTAGCCGACACCGATCGGGTGGCCGCCGTGGACCTCGAGGCGGCCACCATCCTGACCGAGCACACCGACAGCGGTACGGCCACGCTCGAGGACGGCGAGTTCCGGGCACCGGTCGCGCCCGGCTCGGCCAGCGAACTCGTGATCCGCCTCAGCCAGTGGACCCTCGGCGACCTCGACGGCGACGGCCTTGCGGACGCCGCCGCCATCACGATCGAGTACCCGGGCGGCAGCGGGAACTTCCGCTACATGCACGCGCTGCTGAACGAGGAGGGCGAACTCCACGACGTCGACACCGTCTTCCTCGGCGACCGGATACGCGTTGCGGGCCTCTCGATCCACGAAGGCATCATCACGGTCGCGGTCATCGAGAGACCGCCCGACGCGCCGTACTCCGAGACCCCCTCGATCCTCGTCATTCGCCGGTTCCGCCTCGCGGGCGAGGCACTGGAGGAGATCGCGGGCATCAGCGGTGCTGACGCGTTCGCGTGTGACGACAGCCTCCCCGACGCCGCGCTCGTGATCGTGAGCTCGCCCGCGGGCGGCGAGGAGGTCGCGAACCGGTTCACGGTCCGCGGCTGCTCGCGCACGTTCGAGTCGAACGTGCAGTGGCGACTCCTTGGCCGCACGGGCGAGGAACTGGCGAGCGGCTTCGCGATGGGCGGCGGAGTGGATGGCCCCGCGCGCTTCGTCTTCGCGGTCGAGTACGAAGCAGCCGAGCGCCAGCTCGCGCACCTTGAGGTGTTCGAGGAGGACACGTCCGGGGGTGAGGGCTTCCCGCCGCCTCGCGCCGTCGTGCCGCTGGTGATCGCTGCCACCGAGTGATCCCGCTTGAGCGACCCAGTCGCTTGAACCACGCGATCGCCATTTCAAAACTGGTAGTTGCGATTTACATGATAATCTAAGGCGGATGTTTGAACGAGACCTCTCGCTCCCTGATGCTGGCGCCGAGACCTTCTTTCTGTGGGGACCTCGACAGTCGGGCAAGAGCACGCTGCTACGGCAGTGCTACCCCGACGGCGTCTGGTTCGACCTGCTCAAGGCCGACGAGTTCCGCCGCTATGTCTCCCGCCCCGAGCTTCTGCGCGAGGATCTGGAGGCGGCCGACCTGGACTCTGCCCGGCAGATCGTCATCGACGAGGTTCACTGGCTCATCGAGAACCGCGGTCTCCGCTTTGCGCTGTGCGGCTCCAGCGCCCGCAAGGTCCGCCACGGCGCGGCGAACCTCCTGGGAGGGCGGGCCCTGCGCTACGAGTTGCGCGGGCTGACGTCTGGCGAGCTCGGCGACTCCTTCGATCTCGACCGCGCGCTCAACCATGGCTACCTCCCGAGGATGTACGAGGCTCGGCACCCTCGCCGCCTGCTCGATGCCTACATCTCCGACTACCTCCGCCAGGAGGTCGCCGCCGAGGGACTGGTGCGCAACCTGCCCGCGTTCTCCGAATTCCTGGACGCGGCCGCCCTGAGCGACGGTGATCCCGTCAACTACTCGAGCGTCGCCCGTGAGTGTGGCGTCTCCGGTCCCACCGCCAAGGCCTACTTCGGCATCCTGGAGGACACCCTGCTCGCGCGCTGGCTTCCCGCCTGGCGGCGGCGAGCCAAGCGCCGGCTCGTGGCTGCCCCGAAGCTCTACTTCGAAGACGTCGGCGTGGTGAATCGGCTCGCGCGCCGGGGGGAGCTGGAGCGCGGTTCCGACTCCTACGGGAAGGCGTTCGAGAACTGGGTGTTCCACGAGCTCTCGGCGTACGCCGCGTACCGCGACTTCGACGAGCAATTGACCTACTGGCGGTTGCCCAGCGGTATCGAGGTCGATTTCGTGCTGGGCGACATGCGGATCGCGATCGAGGCGAAGGCGAGCGTCCGGGTCGCCAGCCACCACCTCAGGGGGCTTCGCACCCTGGCGGAGGAGCACCCCGGTGTCGCCCGCAGGATCGTCGTCTGTCTGGAGCCGCGCGCCCGCAGGACCAGCGGCGGCATCGATATCCTTCCGGCCACCGACTTCGCCCGCCGCCTCTGGCAGGGCGACATGGCCTGACGGGGGTGCGGATTCCGTCGCGACATGGCGCCGCGCTCGGCGTCCCCGCCCCTGCGCCCGTCCCTCCATCGTGAGAGCACGGGGCGCGAGAGCGGCGAACAGCTGGCCCGCCTCCCGCTCCGTCAGCACCTCAGCCGCGCGTAGCGGGCGACCATCGGCTATCGCAGCCGCTGCAGGGTCGCGGGGAACGTCTGAGCCTCTCAGCGCGTAGGGACGATCAGGACCGGCAAACGCGGGAGGGAACGTCGTGCGGTTCGCAGCACGATGCCGAGACGGAGCGACCGGCGCCCCCGGCGAAGAATCGCCAGGGCCGGTGCGCAGGGACGGCAGCTTGCGGGGCGTGACCCCGGCTCCCCGACCCGGGCGACAATCCGGGGTAGGGTAGGCGCCGGACGCGGCGGGGGCCGGGTGGCTGCGCCCGCCTGCCGCCTCGCGAGGGGCGACCATGAAGCTGACAAGCGACGAGATCGACATCCCCGAGACGTCGGTCAGTGTGTATGACGCGATCTTCCGCCGCCGCAACGTCAAGGCGTTCACCGACGATTCGGTCTCCCGAGAGGTGCTCGAGCGCCTCTTCGCCGCGGCCATCTGGGCGCCCAATCACCGGCTCACGGAGCCCACCCGGATCTTCGCGATTCCCAGGGAGAGCGCGATGAGGCAGAGGCTCGGCGACATCGCCTGGCAGACCGCCTACGACGGCGTGGCCAATCCCGACCCGGTCAAGAAGCGTCGCGCCGCGGATGACAGCAGAGATCGCGTGGTGACTGCGCCGGCGATGGTGTACGTCTACAGCCTGCCGGGAGCGACGGACGAGATGACCAGGGAGAACTACGCTACCTCCTGCTGCGCCGTTCAGAACATGGCCCTCGCCGCCGTCGCCGAGGGTCTCTGCCTCGGCTGGAGCACCGGGCGCCTGACGCGACTCCCCGGCCTGGCGCAGCTCCTGGGTGCGGACGAGGAATGGACGATGGTGGGGGTCGTCTTCCTCGGGCAGCCCGCGGCGTTCCCGACAGCGCAACGTACACCGCACCGGGACGCCGTCAGCTGGCTGGAGTGACCGCGCCCCGCCCTACGTCGCACACGACCTGACCACGAACGGGTCGCGGTCGGCGGGCTGTGCACCTGCCACTCCCGCGCCCGCCCGCACCCGAATCTCCATACGGCCCGCGGCCCCCACACGGGGTGCCCCGCGGGGACGTGACCTCGAGCCTCACGTCCCCGCTCGTCCGCCGCCTCGAATGTACGTGTCATCCGTCGACAGTCGACTGCCCGGGCCACCGAGTCTTCTGTCGCGCATCCGAGCTCCTCGGGCCTCAGACATACGGATCGGACCTGGGCGCTACCCCGGCTCAGCGAACTCTCCTGGCCAGCGGACGGTGTCCATGATGGCGCCACGCGGCGGGGCGTCCGGTGAGCCCGGTCCGCCTGCATAGCCTGAGACACGCGGGGAGCAGCGGCGACCGCGCTCACGGCATCACCACGCCTGTCGCCAGACGGGGGAGGGACCATGCCCGACATCGGCATCCTCGCGGGGAAGTAGCGTCCGGCCGCGTCAGCGCAGCGCCCTCAGCGATCTCGCCGCGGCGGAGATCCGCTCCCCGTACGCCGCCCCGAGGAGCGCGACCAGCGCGATGGCGGCGACGACGAGGCCCGGCCGCCTGACACTTCCGGCGAAGTCGTCGGAGACGGACTCTCCGACATCGACGAGCTTGTTCACCACCAGGCGCGCGGTTGGACCCAGCTCGGCGTCCGGCCGGTCCGCGATCTGCGTGCGGATCGCAGAGGATGCCGCATCCGAGACCAGCTCGTAGACGGGCCAGCAGAGAAGGAGCAGCAGCACGGCGCAGGCGAGCAGGGACGCCGCCGCCCAGACCCCCCGACCTGCCCAGCTCGTCCCGCCCAACGCGCCGATGGCGACGACCAGAAGCGCCACGGTCAGCCATGCGGCCACGCCGCCGCGGCGAACCGAGTCCGAGCTGTCGCGCATCGTATCCAGGACACCCGCAAGCCTGCCGGCCGAGGCGGCTCCGGGCCTGTGGACGTAGCCATCGGCGAGGAACTCGCGAAGCCGATCCAGGCCATCCAGCAGCTCCGGATCCGAGGCGAGATCGGCGCGCAGGTCTGCGTCGCTGTAGCGCCAGCCCTCGGCGAAGAGTTCGCGCGTGTCGTCGAGCGCCTCGAGGGCGCCGGGGCCGCCGTCCGCGCGCAGCTCGCGCCGCAGATCCTCGTCGGTGTACATGACGGTGTCCGGGACGGGCTCGAGCACGAGCGGCGGGATCGCGCCGGCGATGGCTGCTCGCGCATCTGCCAGCAGGTCGTCGGCGGTGACGCTGGCCGGAAGGCACTCGGGGAGCGTGCCGCTCGCCGCGGCACCAGCGGCCCGCTCCCCGGCCTCGCCGGCGCAGATCTCGAGGCCTTCGATCCCCACGGCGACGCGCGCGACCGCGCGCGTGGTGAGGAGTTGCGCGGCGTCCCGCTTCCGTGGTGCCAGTGCGATCGCCGTCGAGAACCCGTCCGAGCGCCCTGCCACGTAGCTGCTCACATCGCCGACGATCGCATCGGCCTGCTGCTGGACCCAGGAGCGCGGCGCTACCTCCCGCAGCACCGCCTTGACCTCCTCGCGGTTGACGGCGACGCCGTAGGGCAGCTGGACCGCCTCGCTTACCCCCTCGTCGACCCGAGGGTCGAGGACGTCCGCGTAGACCAGATCGGCGGAGCCCGTCCCGCGCAGGTTCGAGCTGAGCTCCTCGATGGCGGCGTCCACCTGCTCGTCGCCGAGGCGGACGTGGATCTCGAAGCCGTCCGAGTCGCCGACGACGTACGAGGTCAGGGCCTCGGCGATCTGCTCCACCTGGTCGCCGAACCACTCGGGGGTCACGACGCTGAGGACGACCCGCGAGAGCCGCCCGCCGGCGTCCGCGTCGCTCCCGAAGAGCCGCTGCGTCCAGCCGGGGGTGTCGACGTCCGGGGCGAGCGCCTCGCCCGCCGCCTCGCGGATCCTCGGCTCCAGTTCCCGTTCGAGTAGCCGCTCATAGACGTCGGCCTCGCGCATCAGCGCCAGCAACTCGGCGACGATGTCGCGCACGACCTCCGCGAGCTGCGGGTCGATGGTCAACACATCGCTCTCGCCCGTGGCGTAGCTCACGGACCCGTGCACGGCGGGCGCGACGAGGCCCTCCAGTTCCTCGGGAGACAGCGCACGCTGCACCGCCCCGACGATCCGGGGCGTGTCCAGCCCGGACACCGCGACCGGGTTCTCACGGAGGTCGACGCCGATCTCGTCCGGCTCCTCCTCGCGCACGTCGTCGATGGCCGACGCGAGGACGTCGTCCAGGACGAAGCGGTACGCATCGGCGTCCTTGAGCTGGTCCGTGTAGAAGTCGGCGCTCAGGAAGGTGGCGGCCACGCCCTGCAGGATGAGCGCGGACAGCAGCACGCCGAGCAGCAGCACGCCGAGCGTGGCCGCCGCCGTCCGCCGCACCCAGATCATGGGTCACCCCCCGGTCAGCGTGAGCGTTGCTGCCAAGGCTGCATGCCGCGCCCACCCTACCTTCCCGCTGCGGTCCCAGGTTGAGGAGCAACGCGACGGGGAGGCTCGGAATCGGTCCGGACCTCCGGGAGAACCCTCAGCCTGCCTGTCTGGGGCTCGGGGCTCGCCGGATGCCCAACTCGCTCTCGAGGCGGGTGGGCACGCTACTCATGGCAGTCCGTGACGTCCTCAACCCGGACGAGCCACTGCCGTGAGAGCTGCTCCGACGGCAAGCGGTACCCTCCAGATCGGCCCTGGGCGCCCGCCCATCGCTACTCGCGGGCGCCCGCGCGCCGCGCGCTGGATCGACGGACGGGCGTACGTCCGCGTGCGGTCGGGGTCGGCCGGGTCGATGAAGCGGGTCATCACGTTGCAGCTCCTCGGGGCACTCGGTGCGGGGACGGTCGCAAGCTCACTCAAACGGGTGCAGCACGACGCCCGTGGGCAGTCTCGGGACGAAGTACGTGGACTTCTGCGGCATGAAGCCGCCGGCATCGGCGGTGTCGATCACGTCCTGCAACGTCGGCGCGGGGAGGATGAAGGCTGCCGCCGCCGAGCCGCGCTGCACGGCATCCAGCGCTTCCTGCGGGTCGTGCGTGTAGGTCACGGCGTTACCGCCCGAGCGCCTTCCGTCGGTTCGAGCGTGTACGCGCCGTCCGCCGTAACGAGTGCGAACGTCGCGCTACCGTCCGGGAGGGAGGCCTGCAGCGCGCCGAGCGCGATCTCGCGGACAACGAATGAGGCCGCGAGTCGCTCTCTCAGCCGTGGCGGAGCCGGCACGTGCACCAAACGATGCGTCGCCCCGACGGCCAGGGCCGGGTCGTCGGCGCAGACGATCCCCATCAGGACGCTGCGTGAACCGGCCCGGTCGTCTCTCGAGGCCAGCGCGGACTCGTAGCGGTGATGACCATCGCCCATGTGGACGCACTGAGACAGAAACGCCGACTCCATCGCGGCAACCTCGACTGGATCGTCGATCACGCGCAGGGTGTGCTCGTCCCCGCCCGGGTCGACACCCACGTTCGTGGGTGGCCGGCGGCCGGCGTCGGCGATGAGTGTGGCCACGTCCCGATCGCGGTCGGGCACGAAGGCCAGCAACGGCGAGACGTCGGCCCCGACGAGCGAGCGCAGGGCCGTTCGCGTCGCGCGCGGGCCCGGCATGGTGCGCTCGTGGCCCATCACGCCCGCCTCGCCCCAGTCCGAAAGTTCAACCGCGCCGAAGATGGCGCGGCGCGTCCGGACCCGACCGTCGGCCATGAACCGATGCTCGTGGAGATAGAACGAGGGGTGCTCGTCCCGGACGATGATCCCCATCTCCCGCCAGTTCGAGAGCCACCGCGCCCGCGTTGACCTGCCGCTGTTCGTCTCCCACCGCGCGGCGCTGGAGCGCGAGGGGCCGCTGGGAGCGGCCTGGCGAACCGTGGCCGCCAGTGAGCCGTCGCGCCCCAGGCCTCAATCCGCCTGAGGACGGGCCGCGCGACGGTCACTCCGCGAGAGGGGACGAACCCGTTGCCGTGTATGTAGAACGACTTGGGCGATCGGGGGACAAGCGCGACGTGGCGGCGATCCTTGATCTGATTGTGGAACTGGAGGAACGGGGGAGCGCGCTGCTCAACGACACCGAGAATCCTCTGGATCGAGGCCGGGGTAGCCGTCAAGGATGCCGTCCGGCAAGGCCCCCTGGGCGAGCAGGCTTCAGTAACAGTTCCACGGAGAGGAGCGCGGGACCGACCTCGCGCGCGCGAGGGTCCGGCACTAGCGTTCGAGGACCTCCGCGATATTGACCGAGGGCACGTGCATTCGCCCCAGGCCGCTGACCCCCGTGACGGACTCGATGATGCCCCGCGCCGCGCTGAACAGGATGGCCGAGCCGTTGTACACGAGCATCCTCAGAGAGGGGGGCTGCCCCTCGGCGTCCGGCGGGAGCAGGAACGCCCCGGCGACCGTGAGGTCCAGAGAGCGCGTCTCACCCTGCTCGATCTTCAGCCGCAGCGTGACGAGGTACTTGCCGTCGCCCGCGTCGAGGATCTCCGGGCGTGAGACGCGGACGGTCGTGGCCGGTGGCTCGTCCGGAACCTCGTCCTCTTCCTCGTACTCGAGCCGTTCGATCCAGAAGCGCTGGAGGTCGAGCGCCGCCTGGCCTACCTGACGAAGGCGAAGCTTGCGTGCCATCTAGGCGCTAGGCGGCGGCGGCCAGCGCCGATGTCAGGACGACCTCGCCGATCCCTCCGGTCCTGCCGGCATCCACCCGGCGGCAGTCACGGCGCGAGAGCTGCCGGCCGGACTTGGCCTGCTGAAGCCGCAAGTCGACACGGCAGTCGAGGCCGATGGCGACGGCGACGATGCTCTTGAGCGTCAGGTTGTCGTTGCCGCGCAGGATCTGGTTGATGCGCGCCCGGCTCACGCCGATCGCGCGCGCAAGGTCGGCCTGCGTCATGCCCTGCTCTTCCATGCGTGCCACGACCTGCTCGCCGATCTCGATGGCGATCCTGTCGAACTCGTAGTCGGGATCGCCCTGGAACTCGCTAATCCAGTCCTGCAGTCTGGTCACCGCCAACCCCCTCAGCTGCGATGTCGTCCCTTACCTCCTGATAAAGCCGCCTGCCGGTCTCCAGCTCGTTCGTCGGCGTCTTGCGGCTCTTCTTGGTGAATCCATGAAACAGCACGATCCGCTTTCCCGCCGCGTAGCACCAGAAGATCCTCACCTGGTGCGACTTGAACTCGAAGAAGTCCTCGATCGCAGCGGACTTCTCGGTGTTCCGGGGCGGTCCGCTCTCCGCCGCCCGCAGCAGGAGAGCGGCGATGCGCTTCCGGTCTCGAGGCTCAAGCTGGTCCAGATACTCCGCAACCTGGCACTTGCCGTTGCTCGACTCGTACGCGAGTACCGCATAAGCTGGTCCGGCGTGGATTTGCCTCAGGGGCAACGTTAAGTCCTGACTTGACGCGCGTCAACTCCCGATGGCGGCCGGCAACGTGTTGCCCCGCCGCAGCCCGCGACCCGGAGAGCAGCGTGTCCCCGCAGCGTAGCCTGTCACTTGTCCGAGCAGTAGCGACATCCCTGCGACGATGGCAGCGATGATGGCCGAGTCGGAACGGCTTGTGTGTCTCGAAACGATCGGAATTCCAATCCGCCCGCAGACCGCTTCAGTGCCAGGCGTGGGGGCGCGACGGGACCGTCGTGATCCCGCACGCGGTGCGCTACCCGATGGACTGGCCGGCGAGCAGGGCCGCGCAGAAGGGCGTGGACGTCCAACTTGCGATCGACTTCATCGCCGGAGCCCTCGACGACCGCTACGAGGTCGGCGTCGGCCGGGGACACGCGTGCTGCCCGCTGGTCCACCGCCTTACAGTCGTCTCCTCAGTGTGCGCAGGCCACGACTGCCGGAGGGTTGTGTTCGGAGTCAGGCAACCTCGATATCGGTGAGTTCGAAGTCGTGGCCCTGGAACAGAAGCGGCTCCCTGGTCGCTTCGGCAAGCGCATAGGCGAAGCAGTCACCGAAGTTCAGTCCCGCCGTGTGGTTGCCCTTGCCGAACCTTCGCCACGCCCTGCGCGCCGCCTGCGCCTGGTGGGCCGTGACCGGCTCCAGTTCAATCTCCGCCTCTTCCAGAAAGGCATCAAGCTCGTAACCGGCTGCGGCGCCACTGCGGCTCTCAAGGACGATGGCCGCTTCCACAAGAGTGGCGACCGACATGCGGCGGGAGGACGCCGTCGTGATGGCCAATGCAAAGCGCTCCGCATCCGGCTCGTGGAAGAGGATCGCGAGGACCGCCGACGTGTCGACAATCACTTCGGCAGCCCCCGTTCGTCGTACAGGAGATCACCGTGCTCGACGGCGGATGGACCGTCGCCCAACATGCTGGCGCAGCGTTTTCCGATGGTGAGAAGTCGCTGAACGCGGGCCTCGGCGCTGCGCTCGCTCTTCTCGCGCTCCAAGCGCTGCCTGAGGGCCACCGTGATCGCTCCGGTCATGGTCTCCCCGGTCAGTTGCGCCAACTCACTCGCGAGCTGACACGTCTCCTTGTTCTTGATGTTGATGCTCACAGCGACCTCCTATATGGGTAGACGCCTCGTATGTAACTCTACCACGCACGGATCTGGTCCACCGGCCACAATGTCAGAGGGCAGATCACCCAACTTGGTTGCCACGTAGAGGCACGCCCTGCGGATATGGCCTTGAGAACAGAATGACAGCAGCCCCCAAGCCCACCGCCACGGCAATCAGCACGGAGAGCCCCACGAGCGGGTCGTATCGACTTGCAGGTACAGCTCACGGGCCGCGCCGACAGCGGCTCCTACACCCACGTCGCCCGGGCGGTCCGCGGGCTCACGCGGACTGCCGGGCCGACGGTGCGTCGGCAATCGCAGGTTCCCGTGGTTCAGCATCGGACACGCTCGTCAGCGCCTCGAGTGCATGAGTTGCGGCGGACAAGGGCATGTGTAACGGTATTACACACTTTGCTAGGCCCGGCTGGAGGTCGATGTGGCCAGAGTGCAGTTGGTCATGGCAGACGATGACCGAGACCGCTTCGTTCACCAGGCACGACAGGAGGGCATGTCCCTCAGCGCCTGGCTGCGCGCAGCTGCGCGCGAGCGCCTCGCAAAGCGCCAGAGCGTCACGCTATTCCAGTCACCGGAGGACGTTGAGGAGTTCTTCAGATCATGCGCGGCGCTGGAAGGCCCGGAGACGGAGCCGGACTGGGATGAACACGTGCGCGTGATGAGCGATTCGCGCGGCCGAGGAGTTGCCAGTACGTGATTTTCGTTGACACCAACGTCTTCATGTACGCCGTAGGACGCCCCCACGCTCTCCGAGCGAACGCCCAGGAATTCTTCGTCGGGGCTAACCGAAGTGGCGCACCGCTGTGCACTTCAGCAGAGGTCATGCAGGAACTGGCCCATGCGTACTTGCCCATCGGAAGGCTGCAAACCCTTGATGCCACGCTAGGTTTGATAACAAGTGCCGGAGTTGACGTGTGGCCGCTGGAGGAGGCGGACGTGGCTCTGGCCCGTCAACTCCATGAGCAATATCCCGCGTTACAAGCCCGGGACCTCTGCCACCTAGCCAGTTGTCGAAAGCGTGGAGTCCGAGAGATCAAGACCTTTGACCAAGCGTTCGCGGCCGTATCCAGCAATCCATCAATCCCATAGAGGAGAGAGAAACAGGGTTGGCCGCAAGCTAACTGCCTGAGTGTACGTATGCCACGCCGGACCGAGCCGAATGCCAACAACACGCTCCTCGACCGCCTCGGCCACCATGCTCACATCCTGACCACGCGCGGCCGGTCCTACCGGACGCGGCACCAGGAACGTCAGGCGGGATCGTGGCGCCGGAGTGGATCACCATCCGGCCGCTGATCTGGATCACTATCCGAACGCTGTTGACATCTTGAGCCGAGGGAGCTGACCTCACCGCAGCGCTCATGCATCCGCCCAGGGGTCGATAACATCAAGCCCACACCCTTCGAAGTCGTCCACGTCTCGTGTGACGACTGGTGCTCCTCGTGAGTGTGCGATGGCGGCGATCTGGCAATCGGACTGGCTGATGGGTCGTCCGGCAGTCCTGCGCTCAGCAGCCAGCATTGCGTAGGCCTGGGCAGCATCACTGTCAAATGGCGAGATACGTTCAGCAAAGAACACGCCGAAGAGCCGCTCGGCAGCGGTAGCCAGTCCACGCTGTCTCTCCCCCTCGGGCAAGATGGCGATGCCGGTTCGAATCTCCGCTTCGGTGATGGAGGTCACGAACAAGTTGTCCGTGAGTTGATTGTCCATCCATCCCAGGACCTCGGGGCTAGGACGCTCTCTCATCAGTTCGGACACTACATTTGGGAATGATGCTCTGAATTGGCCCCACCTGGAGCCGTTTTGATCCTTTGAATTGGCCCCACCCCCGACCCATCCAGGACCTACGCTCGGGTGACTGCATGACTCCCGGAGCGAGGGAAGAGGAGTGTGTCGAGAGTGGAGCTGTTCGAGTCTATCCGACGGATGGCGAGGGAGGAGGAGCTGTCGATCCATGAGCTGGGACGCCGGCATGGCGTGCACCGGCGCACGGTGCGGCAGGCTCTTGGGTCGGCGATACCCCCGGAACGCAAGCAGGCGACCCGCGTGGCCCCGAAGCTCGGGCCGTACGTCTCGGTCATCCGGGGCTGGCTCGTGGACGACCTCAGCGCGCCGCGCAAGCAGCGGCACACGGCCCGGCGCATCTGGGAGCGCCTCGTCGACGAACACGGGGCGACGGTGGCCGAGCCCACGGTCCGCGCCTGCGTCGCGCGCCTGCGTCGCGAGATCCAGGGCGGGCGCGCGGTTGTGACGATCCCGCAGGTCCATCCTCCCGGCGAGGAGGCGGAGGTCGACTTCGGCACGGTGACGGTGTGGCTGGAGGGCGTCGAGACCCGGCTGGCGATGTTCGTGATGCGGCTCTCGCATTCGGGGCGGGCGGCGCACGTCTGCTTCGTCGGCGAGGGCCAGGAGTCTCTGCTCGAGGGGCACGTGGTCGCCTTCGAGCGGCTCGGCGGAGTGCCGCGGCGCATCCGCTACGACAATCTGACGGCGGCCGTCACCACCGTGCTGCAGGGACGCGAGCGCCTGCAGACCGAGCGCTTCATCGCGCTCCGCTCGCATTACGGCTTCGACAGCTTCTTCTGTGAGCCCGGCATCGAGGGCGCGCACGAGAAGGGCGGTGTGGAGGGCGAGGTCGGCCGCTTCCGCCGGCGGCACTTCGTGCCGGTCCCGAAGGTGGCGACCCTCGGCGAGCTGAACGAACGAGTGCGGGAGGCGGACCGCACCGACGACGCCCGGCACATCGAGAGCCGCCTCGCCACCGTCGGCGAGATGGGAGAGAACGAGAAGGCCTCGCTGCGTCCGCTTCCGGCGGAGCGCTTCGACCCGTCAATCCCGCTGCGCGCGAAGGTCGACCGCAAGGCGCGCATCGCCGTGCGTAGCTCCCGCTACTCGGTCCCGGCGGCCTATGCAGGCCGGAAGCTGGACGTGCGGCTGTCCGGGAACAGCCTGACCGTGTGGGCCGAGGGGCGTGAAGTCGCCCACCACGAGCGCAGCGCCCGCACCGGAGCAGAGGTCCTGCTGCTCGACCACTATCTGGAGGTGCTCGCGCGCAAGCCCGGGGCGGTCCCGGGCTCGGTGGCGCTCCAGCAGGCGCGTGCGAAGGGACACGTCACAGCCGAGCATCAGCGCTTCTGGGACCGCGCCCGCCGCAAGCTCGGCGACCGCGCGGGCACGCAGGCGTACATCGAGGTCCTGCTCCTGCATCGCCATCTTCCCTTCACGGCGGTGCACGCCGCGCTCGGGACGGTCAACAGGATCCAGTCGGTGAACCCCGAACTGGTCGCCATCGAGGCGCGCCGTCTCGCCGACCGCAGGCCACCAGACGCCGCCGTCGAGAGACCGCACCTGGAGCGCTACGACCGACCTGCCCCGCTCCTCGATGGCTACGATGCGCTGCTCTCGGGTGATTCCCGATGGCCCGGCACGTCGCCGGGCGGGCGCTCCCGCGCTCCGCGGTCTGCCGAGAACGCGTCGCACACCACCACAACCGCCGTCACCGCTGCGGTGTCGACGGCACGCTGACCACAGGAGGCACCCGATGACAGCACCCCTCACCGACCAGGCCGCGGAGCTGACAATCGAGGCGATCTGCCGCGAGCTCCGTCTCCCCACCGTCAGGAAGCAGGCGCTCCCGCTCGCCGAAGCCGCGGTCCGAGACCGGATCACCCATCTGGGCTATCTCGCCGAAGTGCTGGGAGCCGAACGCGATGACCGTGAGGAGCGGCGCCGTCAGCGCCGTATCGTCGAGGCGCGGTTCCCGCGTTTCAAGTACCTCGCCGACTTCGACCTCGAGGCGGCGCCGACAGTCGACGCGCCGGCGCTCGCCACGCTGGAGCGCTGCGACTGGGTCGAAAGGGGCGAGCCCGTCGTCCTGCTCGGTGACAGCGGCACCGGGAAGTCACACCTGCTCATCGGCCTCGGCATGGCCGCCTGCCACCTGGGGCTGCGCGTGCGGTACATGACCACGGCCGCCCTGGTGAATGAACTGGCCGAAGCGTCGGATGATCGCGCGCTCTCACGCCTCGTCGCCCGCTACGGCCGCCTCGACCTGCTCTGCCTGGATGAGTTCGGGTACGTCCACCTCGACCCGCGCGGTGCCGAAATGCTGTTCCAGATCCTGACCGAGCGCGAGGAACGGGCATCGGTCGCCGTCGCCTCCAACTCCCCGTTCTCCGAGTGGGGCCGCATCTTCACCGACCCTCGTCTCGCCGCGGCCGTCGTTGACCGCCTCACCTACCGTGCCCATATCATCGAGACCGGCACCGAGTCCTACCGGCTCCGGGCCTCGACCTCCCCGAGAGGAGGTGCCCCAACGACCTGATCCCGGTCCCCGGGGGTGGGGCCAGATCAGAGGATCAAAGTGGGGCCAGATGTAAGCATCATTCCCAACGCGGCGAAGCACGGCGTTGGCGCGCGCAACGACCTCCTCCGGATCGAAGGGCTTGACGATGTAGTCGTCGGCGCCGCTATCCAGTCCGATGACTCGTTCGGCGTGGCCATCTCTGGCCGTCAACATGATGATCGGGACGTCCGACTCCCGGCGCAGGATCCTGCACAGCTCCACGCCGTCGAGACCAGGAAGCATGAGATCGAGGACTATCAGGTCTGGAGTGAGATGACGGGCCAGGGCCAGACCGGACTCGCCGTCGTGGGTAACGTCGGCGGAGAACCCGGCGCGCTCAAAATACAGCTTCACCCAGTTCGCGATCCTCGGATCGTCTTCGACTATCAGTACTGTGGCGCTCAGCGCGAGTCCTCCGAGGCGCCTTCAGGGGCACGATGCCTCACGGGGAGACCGCGGATTCTGGCCGGATACGCCTACGGTCGGATGATCTCACGTGCAGTCTCGACGTCTCTCCCCGTGGTCTCCGATCGGCTCTAGTCGCTACCCGAGCGCTCGCCGCCACTACCGTGTTCGCCGCCTGACTCCCCACCGTTCCCATGCTCGCCACCATCGCGATGCTCTCCGCCCGACTCGCTACCCTCATCTCCCGTGCCAACCTCGACATGTGTGGTCCATCCAGTGAACGATGCCGACGTCGCAGGCAGGTTGATCGATACCACCTTGCCCGGAGCCATGTCCGTCGGAGTCGTCGGACCGAGTTCCGTTCCGTTGGAGAGGTGGATCTCGACCCTGACCCGGTCCAGGACGCCGTTGGTCGTGTTCTCCACAGTTCCCTTGAAGGAGTTGCTGGGAGCGTGGTACTTCAGGATCAGTCGGGCGCCGCTGCGAACGGCATCATGGGTCTCATCCAGTCGCAGGGCATCGGCACCGCCACCTTCTTCGCCACCGGGGCCGTGTTCACCACCGCCTTCGGTACCTTCTCCTCCTCGGTGGGCCGCTGGGTCAGGGCCGTTGCAGTCAAAGACCTCCATGTGAACGACGTAGCCATCGAAGGAGACGCCTGCAAGGCTCGGTTCGCTCGCGACTGAGAGGCTGGACGCTACTTCCTGTCCCGGGTTCAGCTGTCCCAGCTTCTCAGGGCCAAGCTCTCCTACGGTCTTCGTTCCCGACTTCAGGTGGGGTTCTGCCTGTACGTAGCAAAGGGTGCTTGCGAGCGTGTTCCGCACGGTTCCGTGGACGGACCGGGTTGCCGGATCGTACTGCATGGAGACAGCCAACCCGCCGAGAACACCGCTCCACGCCTGCCCGAGAGGCGTGATCGGGCTCGACCTGGCGGCCTCACTGCTCTCTCGACCGCCCTCAGAACCAGCGCCGTGTTCACCGTCGCCTCCACTCCCTTCTCCACCGCCGTGCTCATCTCCAGAGTGGCCATCCTCTCGCTCGGAGCTGGCATGGCTTGCGGTGGAGCGGTCGGAATCCCCGCTGTCCCTGTGTCCGCCGACGGTACAGCCGCTGATGATCACCGCCGCGAGTATGGCCCCCAGGACCGACCCGGCCATGTACTTGTTCGTCAGCGGACTCCTGCAACTCATGTCGTTTCGCCTCTTTCGTGAGGTATCAGCGATTCCTGCTCACGATGGCGATCAAATGTCGCAGGAATATGTCGCCGGGCGCCGGTTCTGGCCAATGAACGGACGCCGCCAGGCTCAGAGGGAAACGAGGCGCTGCGGGGCCGTGACCGTTGTCATCCCGGGGCCGGCGGCGACGGACGGACCGTGGCCGAGAGTCGCAGTGCGACCGACCGGCACCAGCTCGAGCGGGGAACCCGGCTGCACGCGCGGATTCACCTGCCCGATGTCTGCCGGCGCGAGATCGCTACCGCCATCGTACCGGCGATTCGTGTCGAACGAGCGGACCGGCCACCGAGCGGACCGGCCACCGAGCGGACCGGCCACCGAGCGGACCGGCCACCGAGCGGACCGGCCACCGAGCGGACCGGCCACCGAGCGGACCGGCCACCGAGCGGACCGGCCACCGAGCGGACCGGCCACCGAGCGGACCGGCCACGACATGCTCGTGGAGAGAACCCTCAGAAGGACGGGCCTGCGGGTGGGTCGAGGAGGGTCTCGGCCGCCTCCGGGCGGTCCGGGGTGAAGCCGCACGCCTGCGTGAGATCGCCTCGAAGCTGGGTGAGTCCGCAGGCCGTGCCGACGGCCGGGCGGCTCGTGAACCAGGCGGAGGCGCACGCCGCCGTGCGGGAAGGCGATGTCCCCTCGCTCGCCGAGCGAGGGGACATCGCCCGGCTGCTGGAGGAAGAGCAGGAGCGGTCGGAGGAGGTGCGGATGCGCGACGAGCTGGCGCTGGCCGGAGCGGAGATGGGCTCGCCGGGAAGGCCGCGACCTGCTCGGGCACGATCCGTGCCGAGGTCGCGAGTACTGCAGGGCTGCTCTCAGAGGCACAGGATGCGTCGCCGCAGCGTGGCCGCTGCCGGGCTCGGTGGGGGTGCCCCGCCCCCGGAAGACTACTTACCCGCGCTCCACGGGGAGCTCCGCGCGCCGCGACCACTCGGCCCAAGAGCCGTCGTAGTTGCGGGCCCCCTCGAATCCGAGCAGCTCGTGCATGGCGAACCAGCTCGCGGCGGAGCGGACGCCGCCGCCGCAATAAGGGAAGACCTCGCGCGATCCGTCGACGCCGGCGGCGGCGTAGAGGGATCGGAGCTGGTCGCGCGGGAGGAACCGCCCGTCCCCGTCGACGAGCATCTCCCAGTTCATGTGAATCGAGCCCGGGACGCGACCGGAGCGGGGGGCCGGGTGCGCACCGGCCTCTTCCCCGCGGTGTTCCTCGGTGGTGCGGCAGTCGAGCACCTGGGCCAGCCGGCCGCCCGCCCGGCCCTCCACGACATCGAGCACCTGTTCGTAGCTGGCGAGCAGGGATGGGTCGGGCTCTGGCAGCTCGACGGTGGTCCGCTCGCGGTGACGGAGCTCGGTGTTGGTGGGAAGCCCGGCGCGCCGGAGCGCCGGGAGGGCGGCCTCGGCGATGTGAACGCGCGGCCAGCGAAAGTAGCGCAGCACCCAGTAGGCGCGGGAGGGCCAGGCGGAGGGCTCGCTGGCGTAGAGGACGATGCGCGCATCGGTCGCGACGCCGAGCCGGCCGAGCGTCGCCGCCATCTCCGCGCGCCCGGGGACGAGCGCGCGGATCCCGTCCCGCTCCGCCGTGAAGTCGTCGTAGCCGTGCGCGTAGACGGCCCGCGGGAGGTGGCCCGAGTCGTACTCTGCGCGGTTGTTCGTGACGTGGATGAGGGCGAGTCCGGGCTCATCGATGTGAGCGGCGAGCCACTCGGCGCCGACGACCGGTGCCGGCTCGGCGGTTGATGCTCTCTCCGTCATCCCTCTCCTCCTCCATCGCCCTGGTTCGCGCCCTCGTCTCCAGGGCCGCGGCGCCGGCCTCGCCCGCCGCGACGGCCGCGCCGACGCCGCTTCCGCTCGCCCCCGTCACCGGCCGCCGGCTCGTCGGGGGACCGGGGGGGCCGGTCGGGATCCGGGGCGGAGGGAACGCCGTCCTGGTGGGAGGAGGGCGCGGTGGCCCGGGGCTCTTCCGGCCGGCGCCGCGACGTGCGGGCCGGCCGGGCGCCGTCGCGAGCGCGGTCGGTGCCGCGCCCCCGACCCGGCCCGCGTCCGGAGGCGGCGTCTGCTTCGCCGCGCTCCTCGCGCGGCGCGCGGTCGGCTCTGCGCCCAGGGGGGCGCCCGGTCTGCACGAAGGCGGGCGCCGGGGCGTCGACGGGGGTGAGCCGGGCGATCAGGGCGTCGCGCAGGGCGTCGTCGCGGCTCCGAATCGGCGCCTCCACCTCCTCCTGGAGGTCGGCGGGCCTGACGGCGGTGCCGTACTGCGCGCGCAGCTCATCCGCCGGGATGTCGATGTTCTGGCCGCTCTCCATGCGGAGGCGGACCATCTGCGTCAGCGCGTTGACGGAGGTCACGCGCGCGTTCCCGACGGGCGTGCTCACGCGCCGTCCGACCTTGGGCAGGTCGCCGCGCAGCTCGCGGTAGGACTCGACCTCGTACGAGAGGCAGCAGAGGAGGCGGCCGCAGACGCCGGAGATCTTGGAGGGGTTGGGCGGGAGGTCCTGCTCCTTCGCCATCTTGATCGAGATCGACGGGAACTCGGTCTGCCACGTGGAGCAGCAGAGGGCGAGACCGCAGACGCCGAGCCCCCCCATGGCCTTTGCGCGGTCGCGGTCGCCGACCTGCTCCACGCGCACGTCGCAGCCCAGGAGATCGCGGGCCTGGCGCTCGAACCAGGCATGGTCGACCCGCTCCTTCGCGGCGAAGGTGATCTCGCAGAATCCTCCCGCCAGGTCGTAGTCGAGGCTCGCGACGCGCAGGCGGGAGTCTGAGCGCGCCGCGAGATCCTGCGCGCGGCCGTGATCCTCCTTCGCGCGCGCGCGCCCGTCGCGCCAGGCCGTCACGTCCTCCTCGGAGGCCAGCCGCGCGATGACGCGCAGCGGGCCCGGCGGATTGCCGGAGAGCACCTGGTCGGGAGCGATCACGACCCAGCCGAGCCGCTCGCCGCGGTCGGTCGAGACGATGACGTAGTCGCCGACGCCGAGCGCGAGCTCGCCGGCGCTGCAGTAGGAGACGGGTCCGGCCTCGGTGAAGCGAACCCCGGCAAGGTGGGCCATGGTGGTTCCGGCGCTTCAGCCCGTCTATGCCGGGACGGGCCGGGGGCCGGCCTCCTCTCGGCTGGGCGCGTTCCGCCGCGGGAGATCGAGCATGAGGACCTCCAGGGCGAACTGCGCGACGACGTGGGCAAGCAGGTGCGCTCGGGCGCGCTGCAACGCGGCGAGCGCGGAGACGGCTTCAGCGACCACGGCAGCATCGCGGTCTTCCTCGGAGTTGAGTCCGGCGGCGTCGAGGAGGCGCTCGCGCCACCAGTCACGCCAGTGGTCGAGCAGCTCCAGGACGCTCGCGCGCTCGCGGTTCCATCGCCTGGCGAGCATGTCGGCGTAGTCGAGCCGCTCGGCGCGGTCGGCGGCTATGAGCCGCCCGATGTCTGAGACCGCGCTCTCGCGCAGCACGGCGTGAGAGGGGTCGGCGTGCAGGCGCAGCGCGGTGCCGTAGCGCCCGCCCGACTCGCGGGCGAGGCGCACCGCGTCGGCGGCCTCGATGCCGGCATGTTCGGTCAGGGCGCGCGCGAGCGTGGCCGGCGGCAGCGGGGCGAGCCTGAGCTGCTGGCAACGCGATCTGACGGTGGCGGGGAGCGCGTCGGGGTCACTCGCGAGGAGCAGCAGGAGCGTCTCCCCCGGCGGCTCCTCGAGCGTCTTCAGCAGCGCCTGCGCGGCCTCGTACTGGAGGTCATCGGCGCTGTCGATGACGAAGATGCGGCGGGACGCCTGAAACGGCGAGATGGAGGCGAGGCGCTCCACGCGGCGCACCTGGCAGACGCGGATGCGGGTGGAGCCGTCTGAGGCGTGGTCGCGGTGGTTCGCGCCGTTTGCGTCGCAGAGGCCGCCGATGGCGATGGTCTCGATGTCGGGCAACGCGCCGCTCTCGATGCGGAGACAGCTCTGGCACTCGGAGCAGGGCGCGAAGGCCGCCTCCGTCCCGCCCGAGCCGGCGGCTTCGCAGCAGAGCGTCTGCGCGAGCCGGCGGGCGAGCGTCGCGCGACCGACACCTGAGGGCCCCGCCAAGAGGTAGGCGTGCGCGAGGCGGCCCGAGCGCAGCGCGCGGCGGAGCGAGGCGACGGCCTGCTCCTGGCCGTAGACGCCCCACCCACCCCCGTCCGGCGGTGTGGCGTCGCCTGAGTCGGCGATATCGGCGTCGGCGGAGGAGCGGGATGCCTCACTCATCGCGGCTCCTCCCGAACCGGCGACGCGGCGCCCGGGGGGTCGGGCTCGACGTCGAGGGCCATCAGATCGACGGCGCGCTCGCGGCGGCGCAGGAGGCGGGCCTCCCCCCGCTCGACCAGCACGACGGCGGGGCGATAGGCGAGGTTGTAGTTGGAGGACATCGCGAGCTGGTAGGCGCCGGAGGCGGGTATCGCCAGCAGCTCGCCCCGGCGCAGCCGCGGCAGCCGGGCGTCGCGCAGCAGCACGTCGCCCGACTCGCAGTACTTGCCGGCGATCGTGACCGTCTCCTCGGGCTCGGCGGTCGGTCGCTCGGCCGAGAGGGCCTCGTAGTGGGATCCGTACATCGCGGGGCGAACGTTGTCGGCCATGCCGCCGTTGACGGAGACGTAGGTGCGGATCCCGGGCACCTCCTTGCGGGCACCGACTTCGTAGAGAGCGACTCCGGCGCGGGCGACGATGGAGCGTCCGGGCTCGACGGAGACGTGCGGGAGGGGGAGGCCGACTTCCCCCCACTCGCGGCGCACGGCGCCTGAGATCGCGCGCGCGTAGTCGGCAGGCGTCGGCACGGGATCCCCGGCCGCGTAGCCGACCGCGAAGCCCCCTCCTGGCGAGAACTCGCGGACCTCGACGCCGAACCGATCGCGGCAGACGCTCGCGGCGAAGTCGGCCACGACGGCGATCCCGAGCTCGTACGGTGCGAGCTCGACGATGGGGCTCCCGAGGTGCATGTGGAGGCCGCGCAGATCCAGCGCCGGCTGTTTCAGGATGGCGGCGAGCGCGCGCTCCGCCGCGCCGGTGGCTATCGGCACGCCGAACTTGGAGTCGAGTATCCCCGTGGTGGTCTTCTCGTGCGTGTGCGCGTCGACCCCGGGTGAGACGCGCAGGAGCACAGGCTGCCGCAGGCCGCGGGCCGCGGCGGCCTCGCCGAGGAGGGCGATCTCATCCTCGTTGTCGATGACGACGCGGCCGACGCCGGCCTCGACGGCGAGATCGAGCTCCCACCGCTCCTTGCTGTTCCCGTGAAAGTAGACCGTCTCCATCGCGACGCCGGCGGCTCGCAGCACCTCGATCTCGCCGCCGGAGACGGCGTCGAAGCCGAGTCCCTCGGAGGCGATCCGGCGGGCGAACGGGCGGCTGAGGTAGGCCTTGCTGGCGTAGAGGACGGTGCTCTCGGGGTACTCGGCCCGGAAGGCCTCGACGTAGCCGCGGCACTGAGTGCTGAGCGTGTGCCCATCGTAGACGTAGAGGGGCGTGCCGAAGCGGCGCGCGAGCTCGACCGTGTCCACTCCGCCGAGCGCGAGGTGGCCGCCGGAGGTGAGTCCGGCCGTCAGGGGAAGCAGATCGGCGAGCGGCAGCATCGCTGCCGCGTGGATCGTCACAGGGCTACCCCGCGCTGTGCGGTGGGTGCTGTTTCCCGGCCCCGGGACGCGCCGTGTCCGCGTGTCGATGCGCGGAGGCGCGTTATCCGGTGCCGCGTCTGATTATGGACCGTCGCGGACGATCCCGCACGCCGCCTTCAGGCGCCTGTCCCGGCCCCGGGGCGTTCGGCTCGCCACTCCCGCTCGCCGGGCTCGACGCGGAGCGTCCCCACCTCGCCGAGGCGCGCGAGGTGCGCTCGCACCTGGCCGCGGGCCGCACGCCTGAGGCCGCTCTGTATCTCGGGGTAGAGGGCGCGCCGGATCTGGCGGTCGCTTGAGTAGCCGCGGTCGATGAGATCGAGGATCTGCCGGTCGCGTCCGTGGCGGTGGTCGAGGAGTTCGCGCACCTTCGCGGTGGGATCGCGCACGACGGGGCCGTGGCCGGGCGCAAGGAGCGAGGCCCCGAGCGAGCCGATTCGCTCGAGGCTCTCGAGGTACTGTCCCATGTCGCCGGCCGGGGGCGGCGAGATGGCGCTCGTCCCCACGCCGAGGATCGTGTCGCCGGTGAAGAGCACGCCCGTCTCCTCGACGAGGTAGCAGGTGTGCCCGGCCGTGTGTCCAGGCGTGTGCACGGCGCGCACGGTGAGGCCCCCGACTGTGAAGCTCTCGCCGTCGGCGAGGGGGCGGTGCACCTCGGTCGCCAGCGCCTCCTGTCGCCACAGCCGCGCGCGTTCGCTCAGCTCGCGATCGTCGGGCAGATCCTCGTTCCCCTCCTGCGGCGTATGGAGCAGGACCTCGTCGAGCGGGTTCATGGCGATCTCGGCGCCGAGGCGCTCGGAGAGGCGCCGCCCGCCCGAGGAGTGGTCGCTGTGGTGGTGCGTGATCGCGATGGTGTGGACGCGCAACTCCCCCATCTCGCGCTCGAGGTAGGCGAGCCTCTCCACGACCGAGGAGTCGTCCCCGAAACCGGCGTCGATGAGCGCGGCCTCGTCGCCGTCGTGGAGGATCCACACGTTCGAGGTCGGGAAAGTGCGCGTGAAGAGCCGTACGCGGACGACGTGCTGCACCAGGTGATCGTCGATGCGCGTGGCGCGCGATTCGACGCGCTCCTGCCCCTCGCCCTCGGCGTCCCCGGGCCGGGGCCGGCGCCTCACGCCGGGGAGGCGGCGGATCACGGGAACGCGCCTGAGGGCGAGGCGGGAGCGCTTGGACGGGGTGCTGCGCCACAGCGGCCGCGCGCGCCGCTCCATCGCCTCGCGCCAGAGGGTGGCCCGCTGGCCCATGCCGACTCCCCGCACGCTCGTCCCCGGCGCCCGATCGCGCCGCTTCCGAGCGCACGATACCCTCGCGCCCATGCTCGCGTCATCGCCCGCCCGCTCGGCCGAGGATCGCGCCCGCGCCCTGCGGAGCAGGGGATGCGACCTGCCCGATGCCGCCCGGGTGCGCCGGATCCGCCACGCGCTGCTCTCCTGGTACGAGCGGCACGGTGCCGACGTTCCGTGGCGCCCGCGGCCGGGGCGTCCCGGCGACCCCTACGCGGCGCTCGTCGCCGCGGTGTGCGCGCAGCAGACGCCGATGCCGCGGGTACTGCCGCTCTACCGGCGATGGATGGAGGCGCTGCCGACGCTCGCGGACGCGGCAGGCGCCTCGCGCGCCGACGTGCTCACGCTGTGGGGCGACGCCGGCTACCCGCGCCGCGCGGTGGCGATTCGGGAGGCGGCGCGGGCCGCACTCCGGGCCGGCGGGGAGCTGCCGCGGGAGGAGGGGGCGCTGAGGGCGCTGCCGGGCGTGGGTCCGTTCACTGCCGCCATCGTCCGCTGCTTCGGCTACGGCGAGCAGGTCGCGGCCGTCGACGTGAACGTGACCCGCGTGCTGGGGCGCGCGGTGCTGGGCGAGGTCGATCCGGTGGCCTCGACCCCCCGCGTCGAGGTCGAGAGGCTGGCCGCGCACATGCTGCCGCCCGGCGACGCCGAGAGGTGGAACCCCGCGCTGATGGATCTCGGTGCGGCCGCTTGCCGGGCGCGACCGCGCTGCGGTGGCTGCCCCCTGGAGCGCGTGTGCGCGGCGCGGCCGCGCTTCGCGCGCGGCGAGGAGGCGCCGCCTCGCCGCCGCCAGCCGGGCTACGAGGGCTCCGATCGACAGTGGCGCGGCCGCATCCTGCGCGCCCTGCGCGAGAAGGCGGGCGCGAACGGGGCGCGGTCCGTCGGCGTGCGGGTGCTGCTGGGACGGCTCGCCGCGACGCCCGGGGAGCGGGCGCGCGCCGGTCGCCTGCTCGACGCGCTCGTTGCAGAGGGGCTGGCGTGGCGCACCGGCGGGCGCTGCGGGCTGGGTGAGGCGCCGGAGGCGACGGCGGGGAAGAGGGCGGCTGAGCATTAGGCGGTCCCCGTGCTACCCTCGGACGCCGCGCGGAGCGCCGAGGAGAGTGCCATGGCCCAGGTCTACGCCGACGATCGCTTCACAGTGGAGGCCCTGCCGGATCTGGGTCGCTTCGGGAACGTCTCCTACATCATCCGCCCCGCCGGCGGCGGGGCGGTGACCGTCATCGACGTGCCGGAGGGCTTCGAGGCGGTGCTCGAGGCGCTCGCCGGGCGCGAGATCGGCGCCGTGATCGTCACGCACTACCACCGGGACCACTGGGACGGTTTCGACGTCTTCCGCGGGGCGAGCGCCGCACCGGTCTACGCCGGTGCGGAGGAGATAGAGATCGACGAGGCACGCGGCGTGCGCCGCCTGGCCGACGGGGGTGTGGTGGAGGTGGACGGCGTCCGGATCGAGGTGATCCACACGCCCGGCCACACGCCGGGGTCGATCTGCCTGCGCGCCTCGGGCGTCGTCTTTACCGGCGACACGCTCTTCCCCGGGGGGCCCGGCGCCTCCCGTTCCGGGGAGGCCCTCCAGCAGGAGATCCGCTCGATCACGGAGCGGCTCTACACGCTTCGCGACGAGACGCTCGTGCTCCCGGGCCACGGCGACGGCACGACGATAGTCGATTCCCGCGCGGAGTACGCTGCCTTCGCCGCGCGCGAGCACCCGGACGACCTGCACGGGGACGTGCTGTGGGCCGGCTCGTGAGCGCTCTTCCGCGGGCCGCGGCGTGACGGCGGTCGCCAGCGGCGACGCATCCATCGTCACGACGCTCGACAACGGCCTGACACTCGTGGTGACGCCCATGCCGTTCGCTCGGTCGGTGTCCGCGACCTATTACGTGCGTGCGGGCGCCCGCTACGAGCCGGAGTCGAGCGCGGGGCTCTCGCACTTCTGCGAGCATCTCTGCTTCAAGGGAACCGAGCGCCGGCCGCGGCCGGTCGACCTCTCGTCGGAAATCGACGCGGTCGGCGGATCCATCAACGCCTCGACCGACCGCGAGCTGACGAGCTACTACGCGAAGGTGACGCCGGAGTACCTGGAGCGGGCGCTGGACGTGCTCACCGACATGCTGCGCTGCTCCCTCTACCGGGATGCCGAGATCGAGCGCGAGCGCGACGTGATTCTCGAGGAGCTCGGCGCGGTCGAGGACGCCCCCGACGAGCTGTCCGGGGTGCTCCTCGACGGCCTGCTGTGGCCCGGGCAGCCGCTGGGACGGGACATCGCGGGGACGCCTCAGTCGGTCCGGTCGATCACGGCCGAGCGGCTGCGCGCCTACTACCGCACGCAGTACGTCGCGAACGCGACGGTGCTCTCGATCGCCGGCGCCGTGGAGGCGGACGGCGCCCGAGAGCTCGCGGAACGCCTTGTTGGCGACTGGGAGGCGGGCGCCCCCGCCGACTGGATCCCGGTCGAGAGCGGCCCCGAGGACGAGACGCGCGTGCGGCTGAGGACGAAGGAGACGGAGCAGGCGCACATCGCGCTGGGGATGCGCGGCCTCTCCGTCGTCGATCCCGACCGCTACGCCCTTGGCCTGCTCTCGGCGGTGCTGGGGGAGGGGATGTCGTCCCGTCTCTTCGTGCGGCTGCGGGAGGAGCTGGCGCTCTGCTACGACGTGCACAGCTCTGCGGCGCATCTGCTGGACACCGGCAGCTTCGGCGTCTACGCAGGCGTCGACCGCGCCCGGGCGGCGGAGGCGCTCTCCGCGATCGTGCGCGAGCTCGCGCGCATCCGCGAGCCGGTCGAGGAGGAGGAACTGGCGCGCGCGAAGGCGCTCGTCCGCTCACGGATCCAGCTGCGGCTCGAGGACACTCGCGCCGTCTCGGCACGCTACGGCGCGCTGGCGGCGCTGGGCCTGCCGCCGCTCACCCCCGAGGAGACGATCGCTCGCTACGAGGCCGTGAGCGTCGCCGACGTGACGCGGGTGGCGGAGCGCGTGGTGCGCGATTCGGCCCTGAGGCTCGCCGTGGTCGCTCCCTTCTCCGACGAGGGGCCGCTTGAGGCGACGTTGCCCGGGGTGGAGTGACGGCGGTGGTGGAGCGCGACGAGGCGGCGGGGGCCGGAGCCCCGGCGGAGACCGAGGCCGCGCGCCCGCGGTTCGCCGGCGGGCGCGCGACGCCGCCGCGGGCGGCCCGCGACGACGATTCCGCGAGCGATCGGGATCCGCCCGAGCGGATGGTGCTGGTGCCGCTCGTGATGCCGCCAGGCCCGCCCGCCGACGAGTCGGCTGAGGCACATTGCGTGCTGGTGCGGCTCCGCGACGCCGGACGGACCTCGCTGCTCGAGCTGCCGGCGCCCGCGCCCGGCGAGACGCTGGCGGCTGTGGTCGCGGATGTGCTGCACGCGCGGCTCGGCGTGCGCCCGGTGGGCGAGCCACGCCTCGCTGCGGGCCGGGTGGCGGCCCGTCTCCCCCGGGAGCGCCGCGGGACGTGGGATCAGGGATGGCTGCGGACGGTCGTGGTGAGCGTCGAGGGCGAGCCGGCCGGCGACGCGCTGGTGGACGATGTGCTGGTGCTGTCGTTTGAAGAGGCTGCCCGTGCGCTCCCGACGGATGCCGAGCGCCGGTTGCTCATGCTGGCGAGCTCCTAGTACGGGCGAGTCTCCTCGGGGTTCGCGCACCGCCGGGGTCCCTGTCGTTCCCCGCGGAGTTCTCATCCGCGCGCCGTAGGTTCGAGACGGTGCAAAGCGGATCGTGAACGTCTGGTGGCAGCGCCCACGTGCCGCGGCGGCACAACTTCGATGCCGCCCGGATCCTACGAGGGCGGCGTCTCCGAGTGGGCGAGGCCGATCACGTTGCCCTCGGGATCGGCGAAGAGAGCCATCGTCGCCATGCCAGGAATCGTTGTGATCTCCTGAACGATCGTGCCGCCGAGAGTCTCGACCCTGTCTAGACACGCCTGCAGGTCGTCGACCTCGATGTAGACGGTGACGCTCGCATGGTCGGCAGCCGTGATGCCGCCGCCGATGCCCGTGTCCTGTGCCTCGACGAGCCCGTACTGCATCGGGTTCTCGGCGTTCACGTTCCAATCGAACGCTGCGGCGTAGAACTGTTGGAGAGCGGCGCCGTCGGCGCCACCGATCTCAAAGTGCATGACGGGGTTGGGCATGACGAATTCTCCTCCACGGGTCGCAGCATAGGTAGGAGCGACGAGTCGCCATGTGCAGCCTAGCATCCGCGCCCGCGGCGGGGCGGCGGCCGGTTTCGGCGTCGGCCGGGCCGTGAGCGGGGCGAGTCGGTCGTGGGGGGTCCGGGGCGCCCGCGGAGGCGGCGATTCGAGATGTGCGTGCCCCGAGGGACGACGCGGGGACTGGATTCTCCCTCTGGAGCCGGCCGCGTCACGTTCGGTGCGGGGTTCGCCGAGGTTCGCTCGCGGACGCGCGGCGCCCTGTCGCGCACTCCGGGCTGCCGCGGCGACGGTCGCGGCTTCGACTCCTGCCGAGCGCACCACGCCCAGACGTGAGCCACCCCACGTACGCCGGCGTATCCCCCAACGGGGACCAGCGCGGGCGGCGTGGCCAGGGGCTTGTAGGAGTGCTGTTGGCGTACGAGTGCGGCCCGAGGGGGTGTGCGCCGCGCAGGGGGGAGCCCGTTGCGAGCGCGTTCGGTATGGAATGGTGCGACGTGGACGGAGACGGCCGCCTGTCGGAGCCCGACTTCCGGCTCGATTGGCAATCCCTAGGTCGGGGAGCTCCGCACCGAGGCTGACCCGAGATGGGTGGCTCCGCGGTTGGAGATCGCCGGAACCCCGATCCAAGAATGGAAGGAGCCGACCGGGCAGCCTCATGGAGCTAGCGGAGGCTACAGACCCACCACGGCGCCGCTCGGGGTCACGTCGAGCGCCCGCGGCCGCGTCGGCAGCCCGGGCATCGTCACGATGTTCCCCGCGATGGGGTAGATGAACCCCGCGCCTATCGACGCCCGCACGTCGCGCACCTCGAACGTGTAGTCCGAGGGTCGCCCCTTCCGCTCCGGCCGGTCGCTGATTGACAGGTGCGTCTTCGCCATGCACACCGGCAGCTCGTCCCACCCCAGCTCGCGGAACCGCCGCAGCTGTCCGCGCGCGGCCACGCTCCACGACACGTCCGCGGCGTTGTACACCCGCCGGGCGAGCGCCAGCACCTTCTCCTCCAGCGAGTCCGACAGCTCGTACGCGTAGTCGATCTCCGCCACTCCCTCCTCCGGCACCCCCCGCGTCGCCGTCATCAGCGCCTCCGCCAGCTCCGTGCACCCCGCGCCGCCCTCCGCAAAGGGATTGCTCTCCACCGCCGCCGCCGCGCCCGCCTCCTCGCTGCCCTGCTTCGCGAGGCGCAGCTCCTCCTCCGTGTCCGTCGGGAAGCGGTTCAGGGCGACCACAACAGGAAGTCGGAACGACCGGATGACCTGCACCAGATGCCGCAGGTTCGACAGTCCCGCCGCCACCGCGCCCGGGTTCGGTACGTCCATCTCCGACATCCGCACACCGCCATGTGACCTCAGCGCCCGGACCGTCGCGACGATCACCGCGCCGTGGGGACGCTGCCGGGAGGTGCGAGTCTTGATGTGCATGAACTTCTCAAACCCCAGGTCGGCGCCAAATCCGGCCTCGGTCAGCACGTAGTCGGCGTAGCTCAGCGCCAGCCGGTCCGCCACGATGGAGCTGCACCCGTGCGCGATGTTCCCGAACGGCCCCGTGTGGACGATGACTGGCTGCCCCTCCGTGGTCTGCACCAGGTTCGGCAGCAGCGCGTGGCGCAGAAGCGACATCATCGATCCGACCGCGCCCCCTATCTCCGCCGCCGGCACCGCGCGCCCCTCCCCCGTGAACCCCACCACCATCCGGGCCAGCCGCTCCCGGAGGTCCTCCAGACCACTGCTCAGCGCCAGGATCGCCATCACCTCGGACGCCGACACGATGTCGAACCCCGTCTCCCGCACCGGCGCGTTGTTCGCGCCCCCAAGCCCTGTCGCCACCTGCCGCAGCGACCGCTCCTCGGCGTCGGAGACGCGGCGCAGGGTGATCCCCGCCGGCGACATGCCGGCCACCTGCCCGCGCTGCACCGCGTTGTCCGTCAGCGCAGCCAGCAGGTTGTGGGCCGACGCGACCGCGTGCGCATCCCCCGTGAAGTGGAGGTTCACCTCGTCCTCCGGCTCGACGCGCGCCAGGCCCCCGCCGGTGCCGCCTCCCTTGATCCCGAAGATCGGCCCCAGCGTCGGCTGCCGGAGCGTCGCCGCGACGTTCACGCCCAGCAGACCCATCGCCTGCGTCAGCCCCACCGTCGTCGTCGTCTTGCCCTCGCCCGCCGGCGTCGGCGTCATTCCCGTCACGACGATCAGCTTCCCCCGCCGCCCACCTCCGGCGATAGCATCCAGCGGCACCTTGGCCGTGTGGTGCCCGTACGGGATCAGCACCCCGGGGTCCAGCCCCAGCCGTTCCGCGATCTCCGCTACTGGTCGCACGATGGGAACCGGCTCCTCTCCGCTCTCCCGCCGGAGCTGCGCCGGCGCCGCTCCCATCCCGGGCCCGCCGCGGGCCCACGCGAGCCGAGCCCCTCGCGCGGGCCGGGGCGGCAGTGACGGGCGCTGGGTGGCCCCGACCTGTGTCGACGGTGAGCGACTGTGTCCCCCGTCAGGCGTGAGCGACCCCGTCGCGGTCGGGCCCTGGCCACGCGAGGATGACGCGGCGCCCCTGCGACGTCCAGACGGATCGTGGGCGAGGGCGTAGGTGCAGACGGTCCGCGGGATGTCCCGCCCGTACCGGCCCGGGCGATGCCCGGCGCGAGCGGGATCGCTCGACAGGCGCTTGCCGCGAATCGGCGGCGCAACGGGGTGTCATCGTCGCGCGGAGACCGTCAGGGGCGGCGTAGAGTCGCGCGAGGCCCGCGCACGCCCGAGTGCGGCGAGAGGTCCCACGCGAGGAGGATGATGGTGGCGACACGGCTGGAACGGCGGGGCGCGCAACTGGATCGCTTCGAGCGGGTCACGGAACTTCCGCTCCTGATCCTCGCGCTGCTCATGATCCCGATGCTGCTCGCGCCTGTGGCCCTCGCGCTGTCGGAACGCGCGGAGCAGGTTCTGCTCGCGCTCGACCTGATCATCTGGGGGGTCTTCGCCGCCGAACTGCTCGTCCGGGTCTACCTCGCGCCCCGCAGGCTGCCGTACCTCCGGGCGCACTGGTTCGACGTGCTGATCGTGGCCCTGCCGCTCCTGCGGCCGCTGCGCATCGTCCGCTCGGTGCAGGCGCTTCGGGTGTTACGAGTGCTCAGGGTGGTCGCGTACCTGTTCCGGGCCTCCCACGCGACGAGCGCGATCCTGGGCCGGGGGGGCGTGCAGGGGGCGCTCTTGTTCGCGTTCGGAGCGATCGTCGGCTCGGCGGTGGTGATCACCTTCGCCGAGCAGGGCTCGGGCGGTGAGATCGACGGGTTCGGCGCGGCCGTGTGGTGGGCCCTCACCACGGTCACGACGGTCGGCTACGGCGACACCTACCCGGTCACGCTCGCCGGTCGTGGCGTGGCCACGTTCCTGATGCTGGTCGGCATCGGGCTGGTCGGCGTGCTCACGGCGAACGTGGCAGCGCACTTCGTCGAGTCCGCGCGGGATAAACCCGACGCTGCGGTCGCCGAGTCGCTCGGCGAGGTGCTCGTCGAGCTGCGCCGGCTCCACGACCGCCTCGACGCCGCCGGGCTGGCCGAGGCCAGGAGGTGAGCCGGGGCTGGGCTGTTCTCCGCGCGGGTAGGCGGGAACGAAGTAGCTCGTCGGCGCGGGTGCCCCGAGGCGCCACGACCTGAGGGACGATCGTTCAGCTACAGGCGGGATCGCTCTGTCGCCAGCCGGATGAGGGGCGAGACGATTCCCAGCTTCGCGCCGGCGCTCAGAATCCGGGGATCGGCATCCCCGTGTAGGGGTCGACCCCGGGGTGGCCGAGCTGCTCGGACATCTTCTCGAGGGCCGGATCCCAGCTCGCCTTGCGCGGGATCTCGCTGACGAGGGCCTCCGTGGTCAGCATCAGCGCCGAGACCGAGACCGCGCTGTCGAGGGCGATGCGCACCACCTTCACGGGGTCGACGATGCCGAGCGTGAACATGTCGCCGTAGGTAGCGCGCGCGGCGTCGTAGCCGTGGTGACCGCTCCGTGCGAGGACGTCGCCGACCACGACGGCGGGCTCGCCGCCCGCGTTCGCCACGATCTGGCGAAGCGGCGCCTCGAGGGCCTGCCACAGGATCCGGACGCCGGTCGCCTCGTCACCGGAGAGCTCTTCCAGCAGGGGCTCGAGGGCGGTGCGGGCGCGCAGGTAGGCAACGCCGCCTCCGGGCACCACTCCCTCGTCGATGGCGGCGCGCGTGGCGTTGAGGGCGTCGTCCACGCGGAACTTCCGCTCGCGCACGTCGATCTCGCTGGTGCCGCCGACCCGGATCACGCCGACACCGCCGGCGAGCTTGGCGATCCGCTTCTGGAGGATCTCGAAGTCGAAGTGGGTGAGCGCGTCCGTCTTCGACTCCAGCTGCGCGCGCAGCGTCTCGATGCGCGCGCGGATCTGCTCGTCGGTCCCCCGCCCGCCGATGATGGTGGTGGCGCGCGGGGTGGTGACGATGCGGTCGGCGCGGCCGAGCGCGGCGACCTCCACCCGCTCCAGGGCGTGGCCCATGTCCTCGGTGATGAAGACGCCGCCAGTGAGTGCGACGAGATCCTCGCTCATCTGCTTGCGGCGCTCGCCGAAGGAGGGGGAGCGGACGACGAGCGGGTTCAGGTTGCCGCGCATCTTGTTGAGGGCGAGGAGCGAGAGGACGTCGTCTTCCATCGAGTCGCAGAAGATGACGAGGTTCTTGGAGACGGAGAGCAGCTTCTCGAGCAGCGGAGCGACCTGCTGGACGGTGGAGAGCTTCAGGTCGGTGACGAGGATGTAGGGCTCCTCGACCACGGCCTCCAGGCGCTCCTGGTCGGTGGCGAAGAGAGGCGACATCCAGCCGTTGTCGACCTGGAGCCCCTCGACGATCTCCTGCTCGTGCTCGAGGGACTTTCCCTCCTCGACGGTGATCACGCCGTCGCGGCCGACCTTGTCCATCACGTCGGTGATCAGATCGCCGATCTCCTGGTCGGAGTTCGCGGCGATGGTGGCGACCTGCCGCACGATCTTCTGGCTCTCGACCGGCGTGGCGAGCTTCGTGAGCTCCGCGGAGATCGTGTCGCGGGCGAGCTCCAGACCGCGGCGCAGCGCCATCGGGTTGGCGCCGGCGGCGGTGTTGCGCAGCCCCTCGTGGTAAATCGCCTGCGCGAGAACGGTGGCGGTGGTGGTGCCGTCGCCCGCCTCGTCGTTGGTCTTGACGGCGACCTCTTTCACCAGCTGCGCCCCCATGTTGTGGAAGGGGTTGGCGAGCGAGATCTCGCGCGCGACGGTGACGCCGTCCTTGGTGAAGGTGGCGCGCAGGTACGTCTTGTCGAGCACGACGTTGCGCCCGCGCGGGCCGAGGGTGATGCGGACGGCGTCGGCGAGCGCATCGACGCCGCGGCGCAGCTCGGCGCGCGCGCTGTCGTCGAATCGCAGGATCTTACCCTTGGGCATCGCTCTCCCTCGTCATCGCGGACCGTGGTCGCGGCGGGGCGGCTGGCCGCCGGGCACCCGCTCGCCCCGGCGGCCATGGCCGGCGCGGGCGGGCCTCCCGGGCCCCTCATCCGGTCGGTTCGTCACCGGATGGCGGGTCGAGCCTGCGTGCTGTGGCGCTACTCCGTGCCGTTCTGGTCGAGCCGCGCGAGCACGTCCGCGAAGCGGACGACGATGTAGTCGACCTTCTCGATCTGGACCTTGGTGCCGGCGTACTGCTGGTAGAGCACGCGGTCGCCGGCCGAGAGCTCCATCGTCTCCACGACGCCCGCGTCGTTCATTTTGCCGGGGCCGACGGCGACCACGGCACCCTGCTGCGGCTTCTCCTTCGCGGAGTCCGGGATCACGAGGCCGGTGACGGTCACCTCGTCCCCTTCGATCGGCTGAAGCACAATGTGGTCCGTCAGCGGCACAACCTTCGTCGCCAACTCCCCTGCCTCCTCGTCCTCAAAAAACGCCCCGCCGCGTCGAACGACCGGGGGGCTCTCCTGCCTGTGGCGGGTGATGTTAGCACTCTTGTGTGGAGAGTGCCAGTGCTCCCCGGAGCGTCCCTCCAACCCCGCCTCGGGGCGAGTCGGTCACGGCCCGGGGGCCCTCAGCGGGCGCTGCGCCCGAGCGCCGCCTGCCCGCGCGCCGCGGTGGGAGCGATGTCGAGCGGCGCCTGGGGTGAGACCGCCTCGTGCGCGTGGCGGAAGGCGGCGGCACCGATCATCGCGGCGTTGTCGGTGCAGAGCGCGGGGGGCGGGATGAAGAGGGGAAGCCGGGCGCGCTCGCGGAGCAGCTCCCGCAGCCGGCCGTTCGCGGCGACGCCGCCGGCGACGAGCAACGAGGCGACCCCCTCGCGCGCGGCGGCGCGCGTCGCCTTGCGCGAGAGCACGTCGGCGACCGACTCCTCGAAGGCCCAGGCGACCTCGGCGGCGGGCGGGGGCTCTGGGCCGCGCACCACCCGCAGTACCGCCGTCTTGAGGCCGGAGAACGAGAAGTCGTCGGTGCCGGGGAGCCAGGCGCGGGGAAGGCGCAGCTCGCGCCGCGTCGCCGTCCGGGCGAGCCGCGAGATCGGCGGTCCTCCCGGGTAGCCGAGCGAGAGCAGGCGCGCCACCTTGTCGAAGGCCTCGCCGGCCGCGTCGTCCCTCGTCCCCCCGAGACGCCGGAAACGTCCGTGGTCCTCCATCAGGAGCAGCTCGGTGTGGCCTCCCGAGACGACCAGTGCGAGCGCGGGCAGCCCCGGCTCCTCGTCGCCGAGCCAGGTGGCGCAGACGTGGCCCTCGATGTGGTCGACCGGGATGATCGGCAGGGAGCGGGCGAAGGCGATCGCGCGCGCGCAGGCGAAGCCGACGGCGAGCGCCCCGGGGAGGCCGGGCCCCGCCGTCGCGCCGACAGCATCGATCGCGTCCCAGCCGCAGCCGGCGTCGGAGAGCGCGCGGCGCACGACCGGGGTCACCGCGCGCAGGTGCTGCCTGGCCGCCACCTCCGGCACCACGCCCCCCGTCTCGGCGTGGAGCTCGTCCTGCGAGGCGACGATCGAGGAGAGCACCCGGCGGCCGTTCTCCACGACGGCGGCGGCCGTCTCGTCGCAGGACGTCTCCAGGGCGAGGATGCGCACGGGCGGCTCCCTGCTCAGTTCTGCTCGCGCGCGCCGGGGAGCGACTCGGCCTCGGCGAGAGGATCGAAGCTGAAGATGCTGCGGCCGGTCAGCACGTAGAGGAGATCGCCGTTGGGGGAGATGGCGAGCCCGCGCATGTCGTCGAAATCGACGTGGTGGTACTGCCGGAGGAAGTTTCCCGAGCGCTCGGTGACGACGATGCGCCCGCGCTCGCGGTCGCCGACGTAGAGCACGCCCTCGGAGCTGTCCTCGGCGATCCCGGCGGTGGCCTGGGGAAAGGAGTCGATGCCGGCGAACAACGGATCGAGCTCCTGCCCGAGCCGGAAGTGGCGTACGGCCCCCGCCACGAGCACGAAGACGTCGCCGTCGACTGAGAGCGCGCGCGCGGTTCCGATCTCCGCGGTGCCGAGCAGGCCCTGCCGCTCGGAGTTGAACCCATCGCCGGCAGGCACGTAGCGCCAGATCTCTCTGCCCTCGGGGTCGAGCACGTAGAGGTTGCCGCTGTAGACGGCAATCGCCCGGGCGGAGCGGATGTCGTCGGCGCCGCGCAGGAGGAGGGCGTGGGGAGCGCTCCCGGGCTCACCGGGGATCGCGAAGAGCGACCGGTCCTCGTCGAGCACCAGCAGGCGCCGGCGCGCGTCGTCCCAGGCGATCGCCGCGGCGGCACGCGCGCGGGTCCCGTCGTACTGCTGATCGGGGCTGTAGACCCGCATCGGGGGGAGCGCGCCCTCGGGGTCGAGCCGCACGATGCGGCCGCTCCCCCGCTCGAGCAGCCACAGCGCCCCGCCGCCTGAGACGAGGGCCTCGGGCTGGGCCGGGGCGGTGATGATCCCGTCGAGGGTCGCGACGCGCTCGAGCGCCAAGACGGTGATCACGGCATCGAGCCGGATGCGCGCGGCCTCCATCTGCGCGAGGAGCTCGTCGACGCGGGGATCCTCCTCGGCCTGTGCGCGGGCTCGCTCCAGCGTCGACCGGGCCTCCTCGACCGCGACGCGCTCTGAGGCGCGATCGCCCTCGAGCCGCGCCTGCTCGGCGCCGAGGAGCTCGGCGCTCGCCTGCGAGAGCAACTCGGCGATGCGCCTCTCCTGGTCGTCGTCGAGCAGCGGGAGCAGGATCAACCCGGCGAAGAGCGCGGCCACGATCACCGCCGCGGAGACGGCGCCGATCAGCCCCCACGGCAGCCGCGCGGAGGTGGCGTGTGAGCCGACGCCGCGCGCCGGCGCCCGGACGGCCGGCAACGCTCCCCGATGGGGCGGGGCGCCGAGCGTCCGGATCCCCGAGTCGACCGTCGGCCGCGCCTCGCCGGGGAGGTCGGCCGCGGGCGCCGCGATCGGGGTGACGTCCTGTTCCTCGACGTCGAGGTCGGCGAGCAGCACGGCGCTCATGTCGCTCATGTCGCGGGTGAGCGCGTAGAGGTCGCCGAGCGTGCGCTCGGCGCCGGCGGAGACCGCCTGCGCGATGGCCTGCTCGCTCGCGACGTCCTCGGCGGCGCTGGTGAGCAGGAGGATCGACGCATCGTGGAACGGTGCCGTCAGGAACCGCGGCTCGACGGGCTCCTCGCCGCCGAGCGGGTGCCGGGCCGCCGCGTCCTCGGTGCCGAAGCGCTCCACGCCGGAGGGGCCGGCCCGGTACGCGGGGCCCGGCCCGGCGAGGACGATCGTGGCCTCGTCGTCGCGGATCGCGACGCAGGTCACGCCCACGGCGACACGGTGCTCGCGCAGAGAGTGGCGGTTCCACTCCACAAGGTTGTCGTGGGTCTGCCGGAGGGCGCGCAGGAGGCCGCCGGTGAGCGAGAGCGAGTCGCGGCCGAAGAGGTCCGCGACCGCCTCGGCGACCTCGGTGCAGTAGGGCTCGGAGCGCTCGTCGGCGGGCTCGGCGAGCACCACGAGGCGCACCGAGTCCCCGCCGCTCACACGCCGCCTGTCGATGAGCCAGGGGCTCGCCTCGCTCGGCTCACCCCCGACCATCGCGTAGCGGCCGACCCAGATAGCCATAGGCGCGCAGTCCGCGTGTGTCGTTCCCTTGTGGGCCGCCGCGACCGCGTACGCGCAGCCTGCGGGCGTTCCGGGGAGCGTGTCACAGCGCGGCGGCGAACATGATACGGGAGTTGCCTTCGGGGGCGACGCGGCGACCGTCTCCTATGATGGGAGCGGCGCGCCGCAGCGGGCGCGTGGTCGGGACGGGACGTGATGAGCGGACGTGCGGAGGCTGGCGGCGAGCTGCGGGCGAATCGCTCGCACGCGGAGGCGATCGTGGAGCGCGCCGCGGCGGAGCTGCGCGAGCTGCTCTCCCGCACGGCGCGGTCGGTCGGGGGATTCCCGTCCTTCCCCGGGGCGATGTTCGCCTACGGGCTCGAGGTCGATCCCGAGGGCGAGCTGCCGGGCGACTACGGCTGCGTCGTGCTCGGGGACGACGGCGGCCTCTACGAGCTGGTGGTGAGCCACGATCCGGCGCAGGAGGCGGCCGGCGATCCCGTCGCGACGCGCGCGGAGGAGATGCGCCCCCTCGAGGAGATGCCCGCCGAGCACTTCGTCGTCTACTCGCACCGCGCGGTGCGAGTCGCGGTCCGCTACGTCGAGACCGCGGCGACTCCCGGCAACCCGCCCTGATCCGGACGCGGAAGCGGGGCTACTCGCTTCGCCACGCCCCCGAGCGGCCGCCGGACTTGGCGGTGAGGCGGACGTGGTCGATGCGCATGCCGCGCTCGAGTGCCTTGCACATGTCGTAGACGGTGAGCGCGGCCACCGAGACGGCGGTCAGCGCCTCCATCTCCACGCCGGTCGGTCCCGTCGTCAGGACGCGCGCCTCGATCTCGACCGAGGCTTCGCCCGGCTCCGCCCCGGATCCCTCGCCCCAGAGAGCCACCTCAATGGCGGAGAGCGCGAGCGGGTGGCAGAGCGGGATCAGGTCGTGCGTTCTCTTCGCCGCGAGGATGCCGGCGATGCGCGCCGTCGCGAAGACGTCGCCCTTCGGCACGGAGCCCTGTGCGATCTGTGCGAGCGTCTGAGACGCCATCAGCACGCGGCCGCGCGCCGTCGCCTCGCGCCGTGTGGGCGGCTTCTCGGAGACGTCGACCATGCGGGCATGGCCGCGCTCGTCGAGGTGGCTTGGTCCCGGATCCCCCTCGTGCCGCCGCGACTCCGCCACTCATCTCCTCCTACGTCTCCGAGGCGTCGGGCTAGCCTCCGATATACGACATCTCGACCCGCGGCAGCGCGGCCGTGGCGGCCGAGCGCTCCTCCGAGTATCGGTCCTCGCGCACGCCCCAGATCCGACGCAGCAGCTCCGTGAGCTCCGAGTCGGTCGCGCCGGAGCGGAGCGGCTCGCGGAGGTCGGTGCCGTTGGTGGCGAAGAGGCAGGTGTAGAGCGCCCCCTCGGCGGAGAGGCGGGCGCGCGTGCAGTCGCCGCAGAAGGGCTGCGTCACCGAGGTGATGAACCCTATCTCGCCGCCGCCGTCGCGGTAGCGGTAGCGGCGGGCGACCTCGCCGCGGTAGGCGGGACCGACGGGCTCGAGCGGGAGCGCCGAGTCGACAGCGGCGAGGAGCTCCTGCGCCGGCACGACGTCGGCGAGCCGCCATCCGTTCGTGGTCCCGACGTCCATGAACTCGATGAAGCGCAGCACATGCCCGCTTCCATGGAAGTAGCGCGCGAGATCGACGGCGGTGTGGTCGTTGACGCCGCGGCGCACGACGGCGTTCACCTTGATCGGGGCGAGTCCGGCCGAGGTCGCCGCCTCGATCCCCTCGAGCACGAGGCGCACGGGGAATGAGGCGTCGTTCATGGCGCGGAAGATGGCGTCGTCGAGCGAGTCGAGGCTCACGGTGACGCGCGCGAGGCCGGCCCGGGCGAGCGCGTCGGCCTGCGAGGCGAGCAGGGAGCCGTTGGTCGTCAGCGCCACCTCGAGGCCGGGGACCTCCGCGAGCATCGCCACCAGGCGCGGGAGTTCGGCGCGCAGCAGCGGCTCGCCGCCGGTGAGGCGCACCTTGCGGACGCCGAGGCCGGCCGCGATGTCGGCGATGCGCGCGATCTCCTCGAAGCTGAGGATCTGGTCCCGCGGTAGGAAGACGAAGTCGGCCCCGAAGACCTCGCGCGGCATGCAGTAGCGGCAGCGGAAGTTGCAGCGATCGGTGACCGAGATGCGCAAATCGCGCAGCGGGCGCCCGAAGCGGTCGACCAGCCCCGGGGCGATCGCGCCCTCAGTCGCGGGCCCGGGCGGCGGCGGGGGGGTGAAGCGGCTCATCCAGTGCCTCCAGCACTAACATCATCGCAGAGAGCGCACGGGCGCGGTGCGATATGCGCTGCTTCTCCTCGCCGACCTCCGCCATCGTGCGCCCGTCGGGGAGCTCGAAGACGGGATCGTAGCCGAAGCCGCTTTCGCCGCGCGGCGCCGCGGCGATGCGTCCCTCCACAGATCCCTCGCGCGCGACGGTGGCGCCGCCGGGGAGCGCGAGCACGATGACCGCCCGGAAGCGCGCGCCGCGCCGGGGCCGCGGCACGCCGCGGAGGCGGCCGAGCAGGAGGGCGCAGCGATCGGCGTCGCTGGAGGCGCGGTGCCCGCCGAAGCGCGCGGAGAGGACCCCGGGCTCTCCCCCCAGGGCGTCGACCTCGATGCCCGAGTCGTCGGCGAGCGCGGGGAGCCCGGAGGCGCGGAGGTAGGCAACGGCCTTCGCCGTGGCGTTCTCCAGGTAGGAGCGCCCTCCCTCCAGAACGCTCACCCCCGCCACGCCGACGTCGGCGGGCGCGAGGGCCTCCCAGCCGACGGGGCTCAGGAGCCCACGCAGCTCGCGGAGCTTCCCGGGGTTCCCCGATGCGAGCAGGAGCCTGCGTTCCACGTGAGGCGGCCGACGGGGCGGCCGGGCCGCTAGAGCGGTGCCCAGCGGTCGGCGAGCTTCGCGGCGACGGCCGGCATCGTGGTGTACTCCATCTCGTCGAGCGGCAGGCGATGGGGCTCGAAGGGGCCGTGCTTGCGGAGGTAGTCCGAGATGTCGTTCGCCTCCTGCCTGACGTTGTCGAAGGAGGGGTCGTCGAACATGTCGCGCGGCCCCACCAGCTTCCCGGCGGCAAGCTGGAAACCGAGCGCGACCACGCGCGGCGGCCCGTCGAAGCGGGCGGGGTGCGCGTCGGCGACCGAGGTCGGCATCCACGGGCCGTAGTGGGATCCGCGCATAAAGCCCTCGACCGCCCACGCCGTGGTGAACGGCTCGAGCGCCTCGCCGACCGCCGGGAAGGCGCCCTGGCAGCGGACCACCGCCGTGGGGTCGTCCTTCCCCACGTAGCGGCCGGCGATCTCGGAGAGCTTGTCGGTGGAGGAGACGGCGGCGACCTCCCCGGTCGCCCGACTCACGACGCGCTTGACGGCATAGCGCGAGGGTGAGCCGATGAAGGCGAGCAGGTCGTAGATTTCATCCGGCGCGTTGAAGACGATCTTGCGGTGCTCGCGCACGTCGTGGACCTCGAACGAGAAGCCCTCGTGCAGCGACTCGGAGATGACGAGGCCGGCCGTGTTAAACGGGTCGGCGAACATCTTGTAGAAGGGGAGGTTGAAGGCGCCGGCCGAGGTCTTGTCGCCGAGGAAGACGATGACGGGCTCGGAGGGTCGCTCCTCCAGCTCGAGTTCGGCGGAGCCGGGCCCGGCGCCGCGGATGTTCCCCGAGAAGGCGTCGACGAGCAGGTCCTGTCCGGCGCCGTAGAGGTGCAGCCTGCGGGCGACCTCGGTGCCGCGGATGAAGGTGTCCCAGGCCAGCTGGTGCACGCTCTCGTCGTTCTCGCCGCGATCGTGGGACATCACGAGGAAAACATCGTCGCCGCATGCGTGGGCCTGCGCGTCGATCAGAAGCCCCGACAGCACCGCGCTCTGAAGCGACTCGGCGGCTTCCGCGAGCACCTCGGGGTGCATCGCCGAGTGGCCGACGAAGCCGCCGACGTCCGCCTTGATCACGCTCAGGGTCTGGGGCACCGTCGCCTCCTCCGTCCGCCCGTGTCGTCTGGCGTCGCCGTCGTGGGGGCGATCGCAGGGCGCACCGGCGGGCGCGGCGCCGGGCCCCCGCATCGTAGCGTCACGGTCCACGCGTTGCCTACGAGGGGCGCGCCCGGAGCCCCGCCCGGAGGCCTAGCAGGGTCGGGAAAAAGGCCCCCTTTGGCGCGGCCACGGAGCGAATCACCGCCAAGAGGGCGTATGCGGCGTCATTTCGGGGCCGATTCTGGCCCCCTCCGGGGCTCTCTCAGCCCGTCCGGGCGCCCCGGGACCTACTCCGGGCGCACTACGCCCGTGACAGCGCGGCGTCGATATTGGCCACGCGCACCAGGTTGTACGCGGCAGCGCCCATCTCCATCCAGAAACCGTTGACCTGTTCGCCGATGTAGCGGAGCTTGCGCCCGCCCCCCACGGTCTTCAGCCACCCGAAGCTCTCCTCCACCATCTTGCGCCGGCGCTGACTCACCTCGTAGCCGGGCGTCTGCGCCACCTCCTCGGGGATGGCGCTGTGCTTCGCTCGCCGTGCCACGTGCGGCACGACCCCGAGTTCGCACAGCCCCTCCACGAAGTGCTTCGCGTCGTATCCCTTGTCGGCGCCCAGCGTCGCCCCCGGTGTCAGGCTGCGCTCGGCCATGGCCAGCGCCGCATCCCGCTCCGCCCGCCCGTGCGCCGTCGTGAGCTCGACATCGACGATGAGCCCGTTGCGGTTCTCCGTCATCACATGCCCGATGTAGCTCGGGCGCGCCGCCTGCCCGTTCCCCTTCCGGTACAGGTGCGCGCCGGGATCGGTCGTGCTGACGTGGGTGTCCCGGTGCCGGCGCTCGCCGCGGAAGTCGACGTCCGGATTGCGGCCCGCAGGCTTGTCCCCGTCCTGCTCGTCGCGTGACCGGTAGCTCTTGTGCGACGCCCACGCCTCGAGCTGCGACCCGTCGACCGTGAAGTGCTCCTCGGACAGCAGGTTCCGCTCCCTCGCCTCCCTCACGACTTCCTCGAAGAACCCCCGGGCGATGTCGCCGTCAAGGAGCCGGGAGCGGTTCTTCGAGAACGTGGAGCGGTCGAAGGAACCGGGGTCTCCCGGGAGGTCGAGGAACCACTTGAACGCCATGTCGGACCGCAGCCGCTCGCAGAACTGGCTCTCGCTACGAATCGAGAAGAAGGCGATGAGGAGTGTCGACTTGAGCAGCGTCTCGGGCGGAATCGACGGTCGCCCGGACTCGCTGTAGAGACCGTCGAAGCGCGGGGAGAGATTGGCGAGCGCCCGGTCGACGATGGGCTTGATGCGTCGGAGCGGGTGGTCGCTGGGGACGAACATCTCCGGGCAGGTGAGAGTGGCGCGGCCCTGGTCCTCGCTCTGTCCTCGCATCGATATCCTCCCTCGTGGGGGTCCCTCTTGTATGATCGTTAGTATACTCGTCTTATCAGTTACAGTCGACCACTACCTGGGGCTTCTGACAGCTACCGGGGGCGTTTGTTGCACCCGCGGGGCACCGCCGGCCATGCTCCGGGCACCCAGGGAGAAAATCACAACCCTGCTAGTGCGAGGGCGAACGCCCGGCGAGGGCCGAGAGCTCCTCGAGCGCGGTGCGGGCGATCGGGCGCGTGAAGCCGAGCACGTCCCAGTCGAGATCGCGCTCGTCGGCGAGGAAGGCCTGAAGCGCCTGCACCATCTCGGCGGCGCGCCGCCGCTCGTGCCCGGGGTCGACGGCGCGGAACCCCTGGAGCTTGCGGGGCCCCTCACGGCCGCCCTCCGGGAAGTACCAGTCGCGGATCGCGGCGCCGCACCCGACGGCCCGAAGCGTCGCGCCGAGCGGCGTCGCCACGGGCGGGACGCCGAGCGCGAGCGCGCGGGCGGTGAGCGTGCGGGACGGCGACTCGTACTCCGCCATCAGGTGTCCGCCCGGCGGGACGAGCCCGGCGAGCCAGCCGAAGATCCGTCGCTCGATCCCCTCCGAGACCTCCACCGTGCGCTCGTCGGGGAGCGTCAGCAGGTCGCGGAACTCGGCGACCTCGACCCAGTTGTTGCCGGGGAAGGGTCCATGGTGCTGGAGGCCGAAGACGACGGGCTCGCGCGTGCGCCCGATCTCGGTGACGAGGTAGCAGCGGAAGTAGAGAGCGCCGACGGAGTTCCGGGGGCCGACCCACGGCTCGATCGTCGCGTCGTCCGCGACGGGGGCGCCCGCGATCCGCGTGAGCGCGACCTCCTCCATCCCTCCGGCGAACCGCCAGCGCCGACCCTGGGGATCGTCGGAGAGCGGTTCCGGAGCGCGCGGCAGCGACGGCGTGGGGACGGCCGGAGCGCCCTCCGCCGGGTCGTGCGCCCGCGCCCCGTTGGTCGTGCTCATCGCGGGGGCGACGATATCACCGTCGCCTGGTGGTGAGGGCATACACTTCGCGGTCGGGCGTCCCGGGCGGGACGTGGGCGGAGGGGCGACCGGCCAGCCGGTCGCCGGCGGGGGTTGACGGCGTGGTCGCGAGCGAACGGGCCGATCTGGCCGCCTACGTGGAGGCGGCGCGCCGACTGCTCGCGCACACGGGCTTCGAGCGGACGGGCGATCCGCAGGCTGCGCGCGGCTTCCGGCTGGATCACGTGACTGATTACCTCGCCGCCCGCGGCCGTCCAGACGCACGCGCGACGGTGCACGTCGCCGGCTCAAAGGGCAAGGGCTCGACGGTGGCGATGGTGGAGGCGATCCTCCGCGCCGCTGGCGGGCACACGCTCACACTCACCTCGCCCGACGTGCACTCAGCGCGCGAGCGCGTGGCGGTGGGGGGGCGGCCGATCGCGCCGGAGCTCTTCGCCGAGCTCGCAGCAGAGGTGCTCACCGATCCGGCGTCCGGGGAGTGGTCCTACTTCGAGTGCCTGACTGTCATGGGCTGGCTGGCGGCGGCGCGGGCCGGGTGCGACTGGCAGGTGGTGGAGGTCGGTCTCGGCGGACGGCTCGACACCACGAACGCGATGTCGGCGAAGCACGTGGCGGCGATCCTCCCCATCGACCTCGAGCACACCGCGATCCTCGGCGAGACGATCCGCGAGATCGCGGCGGAGAAGGCGGGGATCCTGACCGGACCCTGCGCCTGCGTGGTCGCGCCGATGCGGGACTCCGCCGCGCGCGTGGTGGCGAAGCGGGCCGAGGCGGTCGGCGCCGAGCTCCACCTCGTCGCCGAGGAGTGCCGGGCGACCGTGCGCAGCCAGACTCTCGACGGGCAGGTGCTCGACCTGAGCACGCCGCTGCGCGGCTACCGGCGGCTGGCGCTGCGGCTGCTCGGCCGGCACCAGGTGGAGAACGCCGCGACGGCGGTGCGGGCGGCCGAACTCGCGTGGGCGCGCGAGCACGGCGCGGAGCTGCCGGAGCGGGCCGTCCGGGAGGGGCTGGCCGAGGTCCAGATTCCGGTGCGGCTCGAGGCGGTGCGCCGCCGCCCGCTCGTGATCCTGGACGGAATGCACACGCCGCTGGCGGCGCGCCGCGTCGCGGAGGCGCTGGGCGCACTGGGCCTGCCCTCGCCGCGTGTGCTGCTCTTCGGCATGCTGGCCGGCCGGGCGCCGGCGGCGCTCGTCGCGGAGCTGCGCGACACGGTCGACCTGGCGGTCGTGGCGCCGCCCGACTCGCCGCGGGCGGACGACCCCGAGCGGGCGGAGCGGGCCCTGGCGGAGGCCGGCATTCCGACGCAGCGAGCGGAGTCGGTCGAGCGGGGGCTTGCGCACGCCGAGGCGCTCGCCGGCGAGGCGGGCTGCGTGATCGTGGGCGGCAGCCTCTACACGGCGGCCGAGGCCAGGGAACTGCTGCTCGCTATCGGCGGCGATCGCGCGCTGGGGCTTCGCTAGCGGGCGTCGACCCGCGTCCGGCCGCGCCGCGGGGGGTCACAACGCCGGCCGCAGGCGCGCCGTCCGAAACGGTTCCCGGGCGGGCGCTGCGGTAGACTCAACCTTCTGCCGAGGGGAGCGTCGATGTCGCGGAGCAACGGTCGCCGGCGCGTCGTGATCACCGGGAGCGGCGTGATCGCGCCGCTCGGGAACAGCGTCGCCGAGTTCTGGCGGAACGCCGTTGCCGGAGGTTCCGGGATCCGTCGCCTCACGCAGGTCGACCCCTCGGAGTACGCCTGCCAGATAGCCGGCGAGGTCCGCGATTTCAATCCGGAGTGCTACCTCGACCGCAAGGACGCGCGGCGCATGGCGCGCTTCGCCCAGTTCGCCGTGGCGGCGTCGAAGCAGGCCGTCGAGGAGGCGGCGCTCGACTTCGCCGCCCAGGACACGACGCGGATCGGCGTGATCGTGGGGAACGGCGGCGGCGGATTGCCCGAGGCGGATCGGGCGATGCGGACGCTGCTCAGGCGGGGCGGCAGCCGCGTCGACCCGCTCTTCATCCCGAAGATGCTCCCGAACATGGCCTCGGCGAACGTCTCGATCCAGCTGGGCGCGCGGGGCTACTCCAACACGATCACGACGGCCTGTGCGGCCGGGACACAGGCGATCGGCGACGCCACCGAGGTCCTCCGCCGCGGCGCGGCCGACGTCATGATTGCCGGCGGCACCGAGGCGGGTGTCTGCGAGGTCGGGCTCGCGGGCTTCTCGGCGATGCGCGCGCTCGCGACCTCGTCGAACGAGTGTCCCGAGGCCGCCTCGCGGCCGTTCGACCGCGACCGCGACGGTTTCGTCGCCGCGGAGGGAGCGGGGATCGTCGTGCTGGAGGCCCTCGACCACGCCCTCGCCCGGGGCGCCCGCCCGCTGGCGGAGGTCGTCGGCTACGGCGTCTCCTCCGATGCCGCCTACCTCGTCGCCCCGCCGCGGGACGGCGAGGGCGCGGCGCGCGCTATGCGCTCGGCCCTCAGCGACGCGGCGATGGCGGTGGAGGAGATCGACTACATCTCGGCGCACGCCACCGCGACGGAGATCGGCGACGTCGCGGAGACGCGGGCGGTGCGCGCAGTCTTCGGGAAGCGGGCCTACCGGCTTCCCATCTCGGCGATGAAGTCGCAGATCGGGCACCTGCTCGGGGCGGCCGGCGGCGTGGAGACGGTGGCCGCCGTCCAGACGATCCGCACGGGCATGATCGCTCCGACCATCAACCTCACCCACCCCGATCCGGAGTGCGACCTCGACTACGTGCCGCAGCTGGCCCGCGCGGCCGACGTGCGGACGGTGATGAAGAACTCGTTCGGCTTCGGCGGGCAGAACGCCGTGCTGGTGCTGACCGCCTTCTCCGGCTAGGTCCCCCAACTCGTGGCCCGTGGGACCGGGTACCGTATTCTTGTCGTCGGTCATAGCAGGGCTCTGCGATTGCTGGCGGCAGCCCTGGTTGATCGAGCACCCGAGTGGTTCTGGAAACTCGAGTCTCTCAGCCCTGCGAGTGTGTCCTTCGTAGAGTTCGACGAGGGGTCGGCGTCGATCATGCTCTGGAACCAAACGGGACACCTAAGGGAGTTCTGGGAAAGTCGGCACGACAGCAGAGTAGTGCGCACTCTGCTGATCATATGAGATCCTGACACGTACCCGGGATGGGAGCGTGCCATGCATCAGCCCACATTCGCCAGGGCCGAGTTCGAGCAGGATGGCTACACGACGCGCCGCCAGAAGTTCCTTGAGCGGCTGGACGGCCTCGTCCCGTGGGAGAGGTTCGAAGCAGCCATCGGGCCCCACTACCCGAAACCCGGCCGCGGGCGGAGGCCCTACCCTCTCTCCGTGATGCTGCGCATCCACATCGTGCAGCTCTGCTACAACCTCAGCGACCCCGGCACGGAGGACCTCCTCCACGAGGCCGAGTCGGTGCGAGCCTTCTGCCTGTCGATCGCCAGGGTCATTGAGCCACGCGTCGCCACGGTCATTGGACCACCCGGGACGCCGGTAGGCGGCTTGATATCAGTGAGCGTCTAGCGCGTCAATCACCTCCCGTCTGCGCCTCGAGCAGGGCGCGGTGCGGCGAGAGCCGCTGGCGGTAGCTATCGCCCTCGATCACGATCTGGTAGCTGGCGTTGGCGAGGCGGTCGAGGGCGCTGTTGCCGAGGATCGGGTCGTCGAAGAGACCCAGCCATTCCTCCACGGCGCGGTTCGAGGTGATGACGAAGCTGGAGCTGCGGTGGCGCCCGATGACCAGCTCGTAGAGGTCGATGGACTGCTGCGCGCTGAGGCGATGGAGCCCGAGGTCGTCGAGGATGAGCAGGTCGGGCGCGAGGAAGCTTCGGAAGACCTTCTCGGCCGAGTGGTCGACGCGGGCCTGCGCCATCTCGCGGAAGTAGTGGTCGGCCGGGGCGAAGCGGACGCTGCGTCCGGAGCGGACGGCTGAGTAGCCGAGCGCCTGGGCTAAGAAGCTCTTGCCGACGCCGACGGGGCCGACGAGCAGGACGTGCTCGCGGCGGTCGAGGAAGTGCAGCGAGAAGGCGGCGTCGAGCAGGCGGTGGTCGAGCCGGATGGCGGCCGCCCAGTCGAAGTCCTCGAGGCGGCAGAGCTGCTCGAAGCCGGCCTGGCGCAGGCGCAGCTCCAACCGCCCGTGGTCGCGGCGGCTCACCTCGTCGACGAGGAGGATCTGCAGGAAGTCCGCGTAGTCGAGGTGGTCGCGCCGCGCGAGGGCGATGCGCTCGGGCAGGGTGTCGAGCATACGGCCGAGCTTGAGGCGCTTGAGCAGCGGGCGGAGGTCTGAGGTGGTGGCGGTCATCGTGGTGCTCCTGTCGGGGTCTGCGTGCGGGACTGGGCGAAGACGGAGCCCGAGCGGGCGAAGCGCCCCGGAGGCGGCGGCAGCTCGGGCTGGTCTGGGGTGCTCTCCTGGTCGAGGGCGCGGACGAGGATGCGCTCGAGGCGGCGCACGTCGATGAGGTCGACCTCGAGCGCGCGGCGGCAGGCGGCGTCGAGGCGGTCCGGGGAGTAGCGCTCGGCGAGGCGCAGCAGCTTGTGGCCCTGCCGCAGCTTCGCCCAGGGCAGGGAGCCCTCGAAGAGACGCTCGGCGTAGGCGCCCACGGCCTCCCCCAGCTCGGCGGCGCGGCGCTGTATCCAGTCGGGCGCCCGCCTGGTGTAGGGGGTGAGCTCGGCCGGGTAGTCGTTCGGGTCGGTGGCCCGGCCGCCCCGGCGCTGGCGCGGGTGGACCTTGATGAGCTGACCGCGGTGGTAGATGCGCACCAGCTTCGAGCCGAGCTGCACCTCGACCTTCTGGCGGGGCGGGCAGGCCATGGACGGCACCGAGTACAGGGCGTACTGACAGGCGATGTGGTGGTCCGGGTGGACCGTGGCCGTCCGCCAGTCGGGGACCTCGTAGGGCTCGCCGTCCCAGGGAGCGAGCAGAGGGAGCTCCTCCTTCAGGAAGACCTCGAGCGGGCGCCGGCGGGTCGTGCCGTGGATGCGCTGCCCCGCCACCTCGAGGCACCAGCTGCGGGCGGCGGAGCGCAGGTCGATGACATCCCGGAAGTCGCCGCCCTTGAAGAGGCGCTCGCGCACGTAGGGGATGCTGCGTTCGACGCGCGGCTTGTCGCGGGGATGACGCACGCGCGCGGGGTCGGTGATGAAGCCTCTGTGGCGGGCGTACTCGAGGAAGCCCCGGGTGAGCCGCGGGTGCAGCGCGTCGGCCCCGGCGACGGCGGCCGGGAAGTTATCGATGACGAGGTAGCGGGGCACGCCCCCGAAGAAGGCCCAGGCCTCCTCCAGGCCCTCGATCACGGCGTCCAGCTTCTGGCTGGTGGTGGGCCACACAAAGCAGTGGCGTGAGTAGCGCCAGACGACGACCAGCGCCCACACCGCGCGCCGGCGGCCGCTCTCGGGGTCCCGGATGAAGCCGAGGCGGCCGAAGTCCATCTCCGCCACCTCGCCCGGCGGCCCGTCGTCCATGCGCACGGTCGACGGCAGCCGGTGGCGCCAGCCGCGGCGCCGGATGAAACGCCGCAGCGTGGTGTAGGAGACCTCGCAGCCTCGTCCGGCGAGGAGCTCCTGGATGCGCGTCAGTTGCAGGCGGTCGGTCTCAAGCCAGCGCTCGATCTGCTCCGCCCAGGGCGAGAGCAGCTTCTCGCTCGGCGCCTCGACCTGCCGCGGGCCGGAGAGGCTCAGCGTCGCCAGCGCGGCGAGCTGCTCCTCACTCGGCTCGGGACCGCCCGGCGTGAGGCCGGCCGCCTCGGCCGCCTCGACGTAGCGGCGCACCGTCACGCGCGATAGCCCCGTGCCGCTGGCGATGCGGCGCTGGCTGAGCCCCGCCTGCCAGCGTCGAATGATCTCCTGGATCTCCACCCCGTGTACCTCCCGGTAGGCCATCGCTGCTCCCTCCGCTGGGGATGCAGGCGATGGTGGCCGTACCGGCGGCCCGGGCGGGCAGGAGTCCCTGACGGGGTGGATCAATGACCCTGGCGATCTGGCGATTTCGTGGTCTATAGACCTTGGCGATTCACATTCTGCCACCTCACCCTGCGCGGGCCGATCCCCGACGAGACGACCATCCTCACATTCCGTCATCTGCTCGAGCGCCACTCCCTGGGGAGCAGGATCTTCGAGCTCATCAACGAGCACCTTGCGAGCGAGGGATTGAAGCTGAGCGAGGGCAGCATCGTGGACGCGACCATCATCTCGGCGCCGTCGTCGACGCAGAATCGCGAGCGGGCGCGGGACCCCGAGATGCATCAGACCAAGAAGGGCAACCAGTGGTATTTCGGGATGAAGCTGCACATCGGCGCGGACAGGGACACGGGCCTGGTCCACAGCTTCACGACGACGCCTGCGAACGTGTCGGACGTGTCGGAGACGTACCGTCTGCTGCACGGCGAGGAAGCCGAAGTCTACGGCGATGCCGGATACCGGGGCGTGGACAAGCGACCCGAGAACGCGGACTCGGGGGTCGACAACTGGAACGTGGCGATGCGCCCGGGCCTACGGCGTCAGCTCGACCCGGAGAGTCCTGAGGCCGTCGAGGAGAAACGGAAGGCGTCGGCGCGGGCGCTGGTGGAGCACCCGTTCTATACCGTGAAGCGGCGCTTCGACTACGCCACGGTGCGGTACCGGGGCCTCTTCAAGAACCACGAGCGGTGTGCGGTCTTGCTGGGGGTCCATAATCTGCTCACCGCGAAGCCGCACTGTGCCTGACTGTGGGTGGAGTGTGCCCACCTCGCCCCAGAGAGGCGAGGACGGGAAGCCGCAGGGGCCCTGAGAGGGCCGACCATGGCTCACTTCATCGAACCCGCCCGCGAGAAGCGCTCCTCGTGCCCGTTTTGCGCCGCCAGACCCACTTGTCCAGACTTGCCCTTGAATCCCCTCCGTCATGAACCGAACATCGGACGCGGCAATCTTCATCCGGCGAATGGAGTCTCGTGGTGGACCCGAGGGGACTCGAACCCCTGACACGCACTGCCAGTGTGTCAAGCGCGCTCCCGCCCCTTCGCCACGTCTCGGCGACGGGGCGGGAGTGCGCTTGCGAGCATGAGCGTCTACGCGAGGATCGTCTCCGGCATCGGCCGGGCCTCGGTGGCCGGAAGCATCCCGTCGAGCAGCAGCTCAAGCGCCATCGTGTGGGCGCAGGCGCCGTTGTACGAGAAGAAGTCGCAACTGCACCGCCAGTGACCGTCCGAGAGCTCCACGTGGTGATCGGCGTTGTCTCCGCGAATCGTGACCGCGAGCGCGTTCACCTCGAAGCGCTCGCGCTGGTCCGCGTAGCGGTGCGCCTTCGCGACCTTGCCGATCATCCCGGAATGCATGTGGCCTCCTGTCGTGCCGATGCCGGGAGGCGGGCGACCGCCACCCATCGTGGACCTGCGTCGGGGAGCGGGGAGAGGGATGGGGAGGGGAAACGGAAAGCGCCGCAGCGGTGGCTGCGGCGCTGGTACGCCCGATGCGCGAGGGGACGTTCTCCCATTCGTCTCGCCTCCTGCGCCAAAGATAGGGAGAGGGAGGCTCGGTCGTCAACACCGCGGGCGGCGCCGCCCGGGCTCACCCGTAGCGGGCGATCGACTCGTAGCGGGGGCCGTGCCCGCCGCTCCCCGCGAGGTGCGAGCGCACGAGGGCGAACTCGCGGGCGCGGAAGGGCGGCGCCTCCGCACGCGGCAGAGCGGAGGCCGCCTCGGAGACGGCCCGCCGCGTCTCGGGGTCGGCGCCGCGCACGACACGGGCCAGCGTGAGGTGGGCGTGGAATCGCTCGCTCCGGGGCGCCGCCCCGGCCGCCACGACGGCGCTCTCGACGCGGCCAGCGAGGGCGTCGAGCCTGCCTCCCTCGCTCTCGACGGCGAGCCAGGCGACGCGCGTGCGGCGTGGCCCCCCGAAACTGCCGGCCCCTCCCAGCGCGAGCGTCACGTCGACGGGAGCGACGGCTGAGAGCTCGCGCCTCAGGGCGGGGACCGCACTCTCCTCGACCTCGCCCAGGAAGCGCAGCGTGAGGTGAAGGTGCGCCTCGCCGACGGGGCGCAGCGTCCCCGGCGGGACGCGCCCGGCGAGCGCGCGCTGCGCGGTTCGGGCGGCGGCGCGCCAGGTGTCGGGCACGTCGATCATCACGAAGAGCCGCACGTCGGCTCCTCACACCGGGGCCGCTGCGCTCGCCGCCGCGCCATCGGCTCAGAGGCCGAGGAGCCGCGCGGCGTTCCCTCCCAGGAGGGCGGCGCGCAGCAGCGGGTCTGGCACGGCGCGCTCCAGATCGCGGCGGTCGCGCGCCTGCGTCCTGAGCGGGAAGTCGGATCCCCAGAGCACGACGTTGGTGAGGCCGAGCGTCGAGGCGAGCTCCACCATGACGGGATCGTAGAGGAAGCGGCTCGCCGCCGTGTCGACGGCGAGCCGCCCCCGTGTGAACAGCGCGTGGACCTCGGGCATCGCCGCGTAGAGGGGGAGCCCGCCGCCCCAGTGCGCCGCAATGAGGAGGGGATGGCCCCCGTCCGGGAATGGCTCGTCCGCGAGAAGGCGCCAGAGCGCGCCGGCGCTGAGGCCCCCCTCCCGCCCGGGGTAGTCGTGGCCGACGGGCTCGGTGCAGTGAGCGAGCAGCGCGAGGCTCTCGGCGCCTGCCGACCGCAGGATCCCTCGCGCCTGCGCCGCGGCCGCATCGTCTCCGAGCGGCAGGGCCCGAGCGTCGATCCGGAGCTCGCCGACGCCGCGGGCGCCGCCCGCCGCGAGCTCGCGGCAGCGGGCGCGCAACGAGCGCTCGTCGGGATCGTCGCCGGGACCGCCCAGCGCCGGGAGCGGGGGGAAGGCGATGAGCGATCCGCCGGAGTGGGCCGCGGCGTCGAGCACATACGATGCGTGCTCCTCGGCGTGCGCGGCGGAGCGCCACGAGAAGCCCGCCGCGACGGCGATGTCGACGCCGGCGTCGCACATCGAGGCGAGCAGGTCGCCTGAGCTCGCCATCCGCGCGGCCGGGTCGGCGTAGAGCGCCGCGAAGCCGGGATCGGCGGCGGCGAGTTCTGAGCGGGCCGCGATCATCCTCGGTGGGAAGATGTGCGTGTGGACATCGACGATCACAGGGAGCATGGTACCGGGGGCGGGGTGGTGAGTGCGGCGCTTCCCAGCGGGGTGCGCCCGGGAATGCCGATGGCGGCCTCGAACCACCGTGCACCTCGCTGGTTTGGCGCGATGGGGCGCCCGGCCGTGGATCCGCGTGCCTCAGGCCGTCCCGCCACCTCCGACCTCGCCGGCGAGTCATGGTGGAGGGCCTACCGCGCACCGCTTCTTCTGGCGACGATCGCGCCGGGCGTGATCGCCCTCATCTGGCTCGCCTCCGGGCCGGTGCTCGAGGCCGCCGCCCGGGTGCTTGAGGTCGCTCTGGACCACGACACACGGCTCGGCCGCGCCGGCGCGACCACGGTCCTGGTGGCGGCCGTGCTCCTCGCGTTCGTGATCCGGTGGGGCAGCCTGAGCTCGCCCCGGCGGCCGCTTCAGATACCGGGCAGCGTGCGGCTCCCGGTCGACGCGCTCGCGGCTCTGCTGCGGGCGGAGATCACCGCGATTGATGCCGTGGTGGCGGCATCGGTGCGCATCGAGAACCGGCATCGCCGCGGCGTCGCGGTGGGGGTGTTCGTGGAGGTCGGGCCGGAGGCGCTCCTCGCGCAGGTCGGTGCCCAGGCGCGGGAGCTGGCCGTCGCCGCCGTCGAGCGGCGCCTGGGCCTTCCGCTCGCGGCCCCGCCGCGGATCGAGCTTCGCTACAGCGAGCTCCGGCTCTATCAGCGCCTCTCGCCCGCTCCCGAGGGTCGTGCCGACCGCCGGTGGGAGCGAGGGAGCGGGGGAGCCCGGGAGGCTGGTGGCGAGCATCGGGACGCGTGGGGCGGCGGGCCGGGCGCTGCCGCCATGCCGGCGGCGGGCGCGGGAGCGGCCGAAGACCGGGGACGCCGTGGGTGAGTCGCGCTCAGCGGACATCCGGGCTCACGCCCCGTCGGCGGGGCTCGGGGAGCCGCCGGGGGACGCCCCCCGGCAGGCGCCGGTGCGCGAGGAGCGCTCCGACGGCGAGCTCGCCACGCTGCTCGAGGCGCTGCTCTTCGTGTCCGACGGACCGGTCTCCGAACGGACGCTGGCGCGCGTGCTGGAGGCGACGCCGGGGCGGATCGGGGCGGCGCTGGAGCTGCTCGGCGTCTCGCTCGCAGGCCGCGGTCTTCGCCTACAGCGGGGTCCGGACGGAGCGCAGCTGGTGACGGCGCCCGAGCTGGCGGGCGTGGTGGAGAGCTTTCTCGGTGTGGAGAGCCGCCGTCGGCTCTCGCCTGCAGCGATGGAGACGCTCGCCATCGTCGCCTACAAGCAGCCGGTCACGCGGGGGCAGGTCGAGCGCATTCGCGGCGTGTCGAGCGACGCCGCGATCGGCACGCTGCGTGCCCGCGACCTGATCGTGGAGGTGGGGCGGGCGCCGGGTCCGGGGCGGCCCGCGCTCTTCGGCGTCACGCAGCGCTTCCTGGAGCACTTCGGGATGGAGAGTCTCCGGCAACTCCAGCCGCTCTCCGACGACCCCGATCCCGATCCGGCGGCGGATGCCGAAGAGCACGCCCTCGTTGCGGAGGCCTCGGCCGACGGCGGGGCGAACGAGGGCCCGCTCTCCTAGGGCGCCAGGCCGAGCGTGTCACTGAGAGGGATAGCAGGGAACGTCGAGTGGGCCACGCTCAGCTCACGGTGAACCATCGACGCGAGTCTCGAGCGTGGCGGGTTCAACCGTCCGACGTGAGGGAGAGTAGCCGATGATCACGACGCTGGCGGCCTTGATTGCGCAGGCTCCCTGGCGAGAAGCGAGCACGTATCGGGATACGTGGCCACACGAATACGTGCTCAGCCGCACGGACGAGCAGCGAGAGCTGCTCGCGGCTATCTGCGACCGATTCCGGGCCGGCGAAGGCGTCGGGTGCCGCTTCTTCTCGATGCTCAACACGTACCTGTTCGTCGGTGAGCACAAGTACTGGCTGATGACCGCCTATCGGAAAATCGATCCGGACCGCGACGAGGTGGACTACGTCATCAATCGTGCCGCGCTCTACCGCGACCGGCGCGACTTCGTGATTCAGGCGGGCGACAGTGGCAGGTCTGAAGACTATCCGTCGGCACCCGCCGAAACTCGCTAGTTCAGAGGACGGGAAGCGCCCCGTGGCCGAACGGACACCACGCGAAGCGGCGCATCCACGGAGGGGCGCTCACGACGCGTGTGCTGACTGAGTCAGCGAAGAAGCAGTGAGTCGTCCAGGCGGTGCGCCGAGCGGCCAGCGCGAACGCCACCGCCAGGGGAGTTTCCTCCCTGCCACCGGTTGACAGGGCGGCCGCCGTCGGCTGCGGCCGGGGGCGCTGCTCTCCCAGGGCGACGGCCTCCCGGATCACAGCGCTCGCCCCGCGAGGCTATGCTGGCCCGCGGGGCGGCTCCGCGACGTGTGCCCCGGGAGGAGGTGGTCGCGATGGAGTGGTCCGACACCACAGAGCAGGCCGCATTCCGGGCGCAGGTGCGCTCCTTCCTCACGGAGGAGTTGCCCCCCGGCTACCAGAACCTGGACACGCGAGGACCGCACGACCCGCCTCCCACCGGGGACTGGCGCCACGACCGCAAGTCCCACGATCGGGAGGTCCGGCGCACCGCGGAGGACTGGGGACACGCCGTGGGACGGCGCGGCTGGACGGCCCCCCACTGGCCCGCCCGCTACGGCGGGGCCGACCTCTCGGTCATGGAGCAGTTCATCTTCGCCGAGGAGGTCGCCGAGGCGGCGGCCCCGGTGATCGATCCGATCGGGATCCGGTTGATGGGATCGACGCTCGTCATCCACGGGACGGAGGAGCAGAGGCGGGAGCACCTCCCCAAGATGCTGGCCGGGGACGGTGGCTGGGCCCAGTGCTTCTCCGAGCCCGGCGCCGGATCCGACCTCGCCTCACTCTCGACGCGCGCGGTCCGCGACGGCGACGAGTACGTCGTCAACGGCCAGAAGATCTGGACCTCCGGCGGCCACGACGCCGACTGGGCGTCGCTTCTGGTGCGCACCGACCCGGAGGCGCCCAAGCACCGCGGTATCACCTTCCTGATGGTCGATCTCCACACGCCGGGCATCGAGGTGCGTCCGATCGTGGACGCCACGGGCCGCCACTACGTCAACGAGGTCTTCTTCGAGGACGTGCGCATCCCGGTCACCAACCGCGTCGGCGAGGAGAACAGGGGCTGGTACGTCGCGACCACCCTGCTCGACTTCGAGCGCTCGAACGTCTCGGGAGCGGTGGTGAACCGCAAGACGATCCGGGCCCTGCTCGACTACGCCCGCGGCGAGGGACGCCGCTTCGCCCGGCTCGATCGCCTCGACGCGCTGAGACAGGAGCTGGCGCACCACTTCATCCAGACGGCGGTGCAGTTCAACTTCTCGCTGCGCATCGCCTCGATCCAGGCCACCGGCTCCGTGCCCAACTACGAGGCCTCGGTGAACAAGATGTTCGGCTCCGAGCTCGGCCAGACGCTGCAGCGCACCGCGACCAAGGTGTTCGGGCTCTACTCCTCAATCTGGGACGGGACGCACCCGCTCGCCCCGATGAAGGCGCGCTTCACGGTGGGCTATGTCGGCTCGATCCCGGCTACCATCGCCGCCGGCTCCTCGGAGATCCAGCGGAACGTGATCGCGACCAGGGGGCTCGGCCTGCCGCGCGGCTAGCGGGGGCCGGCTGGCTCCGTCACCGCCTGCGGCGAGCCCCTCGCCGGTCGGTGCCCTGTGCGCTCCGCCCCCGGCGCGTCCGGAGCGGCTCCCGCGCCGCCCGGGGGCCAGGCGGCTCCGCGTCGACGGCTGCGTCGACGGGCGCGTCCACGGGCGAGAGCAACAGGTCGTAGGGAAGCGCGCCGTCCACGCGCGCCCGGACGAGCTCACCCGCCGGGAACTCGCCCTTGAGCAGCGCGAGCCCGTCGACCTCGGGCGCGTCGCGGGAGGTCCGGCCGACCACGACGGGGCCGCCCGCCCCCTCGGACTCCACCGGGCGGGCCGACTCGACGAGCACGTCGAGCTCGCGCCCGATGAGGGCGCGGTTGTGCTGAAGCGAGATCTCCTGCGCGAGCTCCATCAACCGGCCGTACCGCTGCTGCGTCAGCTCGGCGCCGGGGATCCCGCCGAGCTCGGCGGCGGATTCCGCGGCCGGCGTGCCCGCCTGCGGCGAGTAGGGGAAGGCTCCCACGTGGTCGAAGCGCTGCTCCTCGACGAAGTCGAGGAGCTCCTCGAACTCTGAGTCGCTCTCCCCGGGAAAGCCGACGATGAAGGTCGTGCGAATGGCCGCCTCCGGCATCTCGGCGCGGATCGCCTCCAGGCTGCGCCGCGCCACGCGCAGGCTCGGCCGCTTCATGCGCCGAAGCACGGCGTCCGAGCCGTGCTGCAGGGGGATGTCCAGGTACGGCACCACGTTCGGAAGCTCAGCCATCGTCTTCGCGAGCCGCGGCGTCACGCGGCCGGGGTAGGCGTACATCAGCCGTATCCACGGCACCTCCGGCACGGCCGCGGAGATCTCCTGAAGGAGCGCGGCGAGGCCGTCGCGCTCGCCGAGATCCTCGGCGTAGGCCGTCGAGTCCTGCGCGACGAGCACCAGTTCGGAGACGCCGGCCTGAGCGTATGCCCGCGCCTCTGCGAGCAGGCGGTCACGAGATGCGGAGTGCATGGCGCCCTTGATGGTGGGGATGATGCAGAAGGTGCACGGCCGGTCGCAGCCGTCGGAGATCTTCAGGTAGGCGGAGGGCGTGCCGGGTGCGATGAGCGGCTGGGGGTCGGGAATGTCGTAACGCGGGTCGGCGGGCCCCACCTCGGAGGCGATGCGGTCCCAGGCCTCGGCCCCGAAAGTGGCGTCCACGCCGGGCACAGCCCGACGGACCTCCTCCTCCGCGATCTCGGTCATGCATCCGATCACGAAGAGGCGCTGCCCGCCCGAGCGCGCCTCGTCCAGCTCGCGGATGACGGAGAGCGATTCGTCCTTCGCGGCGTCGATGAAGCCGCAGGTGTTGACCAGCAGCAACTCCGCGTCGTCGGGGTCGGCGACGGCGCGGTGCCGTCGGTGCCGAAGCGCCTGGTCGAGGCGCATCGAGTCGACCGTGTTCTTGGCGCAGCCGAGGGTCACGACGTGGTAGCGCATTCGGGCAAGGCTCGGGGTCTCAGGCGCCCCCGTCAACCACGCCGCGGGCGCAGGCCGGCGCTCGGCGCGGCCCTACGGGGGGCCGGCGGAGACGACGAGCAGGACCGTGTTGCCGGTCTGAAGCGGCTCGCCCGGAGCGGGCGATTGGTGGAAGACCCGGCCGACGGGCGCGTCGTCGGTCTCTATCTCGAGCACGTTGACGAGGAGGTCGAGCTCGCTCAGGGTCTCGCGGGCCGTCTCGATGGTGACGCCCGTGAAGTCAGGCGTTGTGCCTGGCTCGGCGGGCGGGACGGTCGCGGCGACATCGGGCGTCGCCACCGCGCTCGCGTCCCCGCCGGCCGTCGCCTGGGGCTGCTCCGTGGAGCCCGTGGTCTCGCGGTCGGACGCGGCCCGGAACTGCAGCACGGCCGCAGCGACCACGATCATGACGACGATGGCGACGGCCGTCACGACGAGCGTGCGGGGGAAATCGAGCCCGACCGACGACCTAGCGCGCAGCAGTCCGGGGAGCGGCTCGAGCCCCCGCGGGCGCGGGAGCTCCGCAGGCAGCATCGCGATCATCTCCTCGGGGTCGAGCGCGAGGTGCCGGGCGTAGGAGCGCAGGAACCCGCGGGTGTAGATGGGCGCCGGAAGCGCGTCCCACCGCTCGCCCTCCAGGGCCTGGAGGTAGCTGCGGTTGATCCGCGTGTCGCGCTCCGCGTCGCTTAGCGTGACGCTGCGCTCGGTGCGTCGCCGCCGGAGCATCTCGCCGATGCCGGGGTCTCCGGAGTCGGGCTCGCTCGCGTCCGCCTGACCGGGAAATCCCGGGTCGTCCTCGCCCGCGCCGGGCCGCCTCGTCGTCATCAGCGGCCGTCGACCCCCGGAAACTCGACGAGCGATTTCAGGCCGGAGAGAGAGAGACGGGACTCGTAGGCCCGGGGCGCCTGCTCGATGCCGTAGCGATGGGTGAGCAGCTCGTCGACGTGCGGCAGCGATCCGAGCAGCGCCACCGACCGACGGTACTGATCGGTGGTGGCGTTCTGCGAGCCGGAGAGCACGATTTCGGCGTAGTGAAGCGCGTTCACGTCGAGGGGGATCGTCGAGCCCGGGGGGAATCCCGCGAAGAGGTTGACGGTTCCCTGCCTCGCGACCAGCGAGAGTGCCTGGTTCGCGAGCTCGGCCACGCCGACGGAGACGGCCACCGCGTCGACGCCGTAGCCGTCGGTCGCGTCGCGGACTGATGCCTCGAGGTCGTCCGTCGTCGGATCCAACACGATGTCGGCGCCCCAGCGCCTGGCGACCTCGCGGCGCTCCGAGACCGGCTCGGAGACGATGATCGGGGCTGAGCCGGCGGCGCGCGCGAGCAGCACGTGGAGAAGGCCCATCGGCCCGGCGCCGAGGATCGCGATCGAGGTGCCCGGCCGCACGTCGAGCAGATCGAGGGAGTTGAGGGTGCAGGCGACGGGTTCGGTGATCGCCGCTATGGAGAGCGGCAGGGCCGGCGGCACCCTCAGCACGTGGCCGAGGGCGACGAGCTCCGCGGGGACCGTCATCTGCTCCGCGAAGCCGCCGTCCAGGTCGTAGCCGAGCGTCCGCCGCGCGATGCACCGGTTTCGCCGGCCCCGGGCGCAGAAGCGGCACCGGCCGCAGGCGAGGATCGGGCAGACCACGACGCGATCGCCGAGTGCGTACCCCTCCACGCCCTCTCCGAGGGCGTCGACGACGCCGGCGAGTTCGTGACCCGGGACGACGCCGGGGGCGGCGTATTTCTCCCCCCGGTAGACGCGGACGTCCGAGGCGCACAGCGCCGCCGCGGCGATCGTCAGTCTGAGCTCGCCGGGACCCGGCTCGGGCGCTGCCCGCTCCTCGACGGTGACCTCGCCGGGTCGGTGGAAGATCGTCGCCCGCATGGCTCGCTCCCGCCCCCTAGCGCTGCCCCGGCCGTCGCGCGCGCGAGTCGAGTGCTGCGGCCTCGACGGGGGCCGGCGGGCTAGTCGGCGGTCGTGCTGCGTCGGAGCTGCCCGGCGAGGCGAGACTTGCGCCGCGCGGCGGCGTTGGGGTGGAGAATGTGGCGCCGCGCCGCTCGATCGAGTGCGGACTGAGCGGCCCTGACGAGTTCGGCCGCCTCGGGCGCGCCGCCGGCGATCGCCTCCCGCGCGTCCCGCACGGCCCGCGACGCACGGGTGCGGTACGGCCGGAGCCGCGCCGCGCGGCGTGCATTCTGGCGCACGCGCTTGAGGGCCTGGGCCGAATTCGCCATCTCGTCTCCGCGATTCGTGGGCGCCCGCGTCGGCGCCGGAGCGATCGTAGCGGCGCGGCGCGGCGCCGTCCATCCTTGCCTCCCGCGCGGCTCACGCTCAGGATCGAGCGGATGCGTGAACCTCCGCCCGACGGCGCCGCTTCCGACGATGCGAGCGTCGCGCGGCCGCGCCGGGACTCCCGGGAGGGGCCGCTCGCCGGCGCGGAGCCGAGCGAGGCATCCGTGTCACGGCTGCGGCGGTTCCTCGCCCGCGGCGTGGTGGAGCAGGGCGTGGCTTGGGCGGCCGGCGTCGTCGCGGCGGGCTTCCTCCTCTCGCGGCTCCTGGGGCTGTTGCGATCGGTGGTGATCGCCGACGCCTTCGGCACCGAACCCGAGCTCGCCGCCTACTGGGTCGCCTTCCGCATCCCCGACCTCGTCTTCCAGCTGCTCGCCGGCGCGACCCTCTCCGCGGCGTTCATCCCCGTCTTCTCACGGGTGCGCCTCCGGGAGAGCGCCGACGCCGGGTGGGAGCTCGCCTCCGGCGTGCTCAACCTGATCAGCCTCGTGACCCTGGTGGTCGCGGTCGGCGCCTTCGTGCTGGCGCCGTGGATCGTGCCGCTGATCGCTCCGGGGCTCGGCGAGGGCGGCGGTCGCGAGGCAGAGATTGAATCCCTCGCCGTTGAGCTCACGCGGATCATGCTGCTCTCGCCCATCTTCTTCGGCATTTCCGGAATGCTGACCGGCATTCTCAACGCCCGGCAGCACTTCGTCGCGCCGGCGCTCGCGCCGCTTTTCTACAACGCCTCCATCATCATGGGTGCACTGTTTCTGGCCGGGCCGATGGGCGTCCGGGGCCTCGCCGTCGGGGTCGTCGTGGGGTCGGGGCTCCACCTGCTGGTGCAGCTGCCGGCGCTCGCCGCGGTGGGGATGCGCTGGCGGCCCGTGTTCGATCTCGCCTCCGGGCCCGTGCGCGAAGTGCTCAGGCTCGCGGGTCCGCGCGTGATCGGTCTCGGCGCGTCGCAGCTGAACCTCGTGATCGTCATCTTCTTCGCCTCCTTCGTCTCCGACGAGGCAATCAACGCCGTCTCCTACGCCTTCCTGCTGATGATGATGCCGGTGGCGGTCGCGGGCATGGCCATCTCGACGGCGGCGTTCCCGCTGCTGGCGCAGCAGGCGGCGGCGCGGCAGATGGGGACGCTCGCCGTCTCGCTCGGGCGGGCCCTCGGCACGATTCTCTTCCTCGCTGTGCCGGCGTCGGCCGGATTGCTGGTGCTGGCTGATCCGATCGTCCGCGTCCTGCTCCAGCGCGGCGCCTTCGATCGGGCCTCGAGCGAGCTCGTGGCGAGCATTGTCGCCGTGTACGCCGTCGCGGTCTTCGCCCATGCGGGCATAGAGATAGTGAGCAGGGGGTTCTACGCACTCTCCGACACGCGCACGCCGGTGAAGGTCACCGTCCTGGCCACGGTCCTCAACGCGGCCCTGTGCTGGGCCCTGGTAGGGCCCTTCGGCGTGCGAGGGCTCGCCGCCGCCGCGTCGATAGCGGCGATCCTGGAATTCGCGCTGCTCGTGCGGCTGCTCTCCCAGCGACTCGGCGGCCTGAGCCCGGCGGCGCGGCGGTGGCCGGGCTCCCTCGTCGGCTCCGTCTGGCGCACCGTCGCGGCCACCATCGTGATGGTCGAGGTGGTCGTGCTGATGCGGCTGCTGCTGGCGGTGGCCGGGGCGGACGCGGAGACGGCCGAGGGCGCCGCGGTGGTGCTCGTGCTCGCCGGCCTCGCGGGGCTGCTCTCCTACGTGGCGGTCGCGCTGCTCGTGCGCAGCGAGGAGGCGACGCGCCTGCTGGCTCGGCTCGGCCGCTAGAGATCGCCGCTCCGCCGGGGGGCGCTGATACACTGTCGGTGGCCACGGCGCGCGGCGGCGTCCAGCCAGCCCCACGCTCGGCGGCCCTTCCCCAGAGCGGGTGGCGTGCTTCGGATGGGGGGCTGGGCGGGCCGGGCCCGCCGGACGAGGAGCGAGCATGGCGTTTCAGGACCGCGAGTTGACCTGCCGCGATTGCGGCGGTGGTTTCGTCTTCACGGCCGGAGAGCAGGAGTTCTACGCGAGCAAGGGGCTTCAGCACGACCCGGTGAGGTGCCCCTCGTGCCGGGCGACCCGAAAAATGATGCGCCCGGAGGATCGGGACGAGTCGCCGAACTACGGCGTCTTCGCCTCCTGGGGCGGCCGCACCCCGCGGCAGCTCCACGTCGCGAGCTGCGCGCAGTGCGGTCAGCTGACGGAGGTGCCGTTCGTCCCGCGCGGGGACAGGCCGGTCTACTGCTCCGGCTGCTACAACGACGTTCGCACCAAGCAGGAGGCGGCGGATCAGGCGGCCGCCGTCCACGCCGCCTCGCGCAGCGGCTCATCCTCGCCGGCGGTGGCGCTGGAGGGCCCCGGTCCGGACTCGGGGCGGGATGCCTCCGGGGGGGCCGTCCGCCTCCCGCAATAGCCGGCGCGCCTCGCGCGGATGGATGTGGGCCCAGCGATGAGCGCAGGTGTCGGGTCGGAGGCCGCGTCGGGTGGCGGTGCGGCCCCGGCGAGCGCCCGGGGCCGATTCGATCCCGTTCCCACGCACGTCTCGTTCCCGGAGTTGGAGGCGCGCATCCTCGCGGTGTGGCGGGAGCGCGACATCTTCCGCCGCTCGGTCGAGGAGCGCCCCGCCGATCGCGTCTTCTCCTTCTACGAGGGTCCGCCGACGGCGAACGGCTCCCCGGGGATCCACCACGTGCTGGCCCGCGTCTTCAAGGACCTGATCCCGCGCTACCGGACGATGCGCGGCTATCGCGTCCCCCGGAAGGGGGGGTGGGACACGCACGGCCTCCCGGTGGAGCTTGAGGTCGAGCGCGAGCTCGGGCTCTCGACCAAGCGCGACATAGAGGCCTACGGCATCGAGGCCTTCAACCGGCGGTGCCGTGAGTCCGTCTTCCGCTACGTCCGGGAGTTCAAGGAGCTGACCGAGCGTATCGGGTTCTGGATCGACACCGACGACCCCTACGTCACGTACCACCGCGAATACGTCGAGAGCTGCTGGTGGATCTTCAGGCAGCTCTGGGACCGCGACCTGATGTTCCGCGACTTCCGCGTCACGCCGCACTGCCCCCGCTGCGAGACGAGCCTGTCCTCGCACGAGGTGGCGCTCGGCTACCGCGAGGAGACGCCCGATCCCTCGGTCACCGTTCGCTTTCGCCTCGATGAGGCGGCGAACCCGGAGGCGCCCGGCGCCTTGCGCCTGGCAGACGGCGTGCCGACGGCGATCCTCGCGTGGACGACGACGCCGTGGACGCTCCCCGGCAACACGGGCCTCGCCGTGGACCCCGCCGCGGGCTACGTGCTCGCCGAGCGGGAGGAGGGCGGCTCCCGGGAGCGGCTGATCGTCGCGGAGCGGCTGCTCCCGTCGGTTCTCGGCGAGCCGGACATCCTCGCGCGCGTCGATGGCTCGGAGCTCGTCGGGCTGGGGTACGAGCCGCTCTACGAGGCGAGCGGGTGGGAGGGTGTCGAGCCGCTTCTGCTCGGGCGGGACGGGTCGCGCTCAATCGAGCCGGGCGAGGAGCGACGCGCCCGCCGGGTGGTCGGCGCCGACTTCGTCGAGACCGAGCCCGGGGAGGGAGGGGGCACGGGCATCGTGCACGTCGCGCCCGCCTTCGGGGAGGACGACTACGGGGTGGGGCGCGGGGAGTCGCTGCTCTTCATCCAGCACGTCGCTCCGAGCGGAGAGTTCGTGGGCGGTCCCTTCTCCGGGCGCTTCGCGAAGGACGCCGACTCCGAGATCGTCGCGGATCTCGACCGGCGCGGGCTCCTCTGGCAGGCGGGCACGATCCGGCACACCTATCCGTTCTGCTGGCGGTGCGGCACGCCCGTCCTCTACTACGCGAAGCCGTCCTGGTACATCCGGACGACGGCCGTGCGCGACGCACTCGTCGCGCACAACCGCGACCAGATCCGCTGGGTCCCGACGAACGTGCGCGACGGGCGCTTCGGCGAGTGGCTTCAGTCGAACGTCGACTGGGCGGTCTCGCGGGAGCGCTACTGGGGCACACCGCTCCCGCTCTGGCTCTGCGACGGCTGCGGGGAGGTCGAGTGCATCGGCTCGTTCGCGGAGCTGGCGCAGCGATCGGGCGCGGACGCCGAGATCGAGGACCCGCACCGCCCCTACGTCGACGAGATCACGATGCCCTGCCATTCGTGCTCCTCGGAGATGCGGCGCGTCCCCGAGGTGGCCGACGCGTGGTTCGACTCGGGCGCGATGCCCTACGCGCAGTGGCACTACCCTTTCGAGGGCGAGGCGACCTTCGGCGAGCGCTTCCCGGCCGACTACATCTGCGAGGGCATGGATCAGACGCGCGGCTGGTTCTACACGCTGCACGCGCTCGCCACGCTGCTTCACCGCGCGGAGGCCGTGCCGGAGGGGATCGCCTACCGAAACGTGATCTCGGTGGGGATCATCCTCGACGGCGACGGGCAGAAGATGGCGAAGTCGCGCGGCAACGTGGTGGATCCGTTCTCCGTCCTCGACGAGCACGGGGCGGACGCGACGCGCTGGTACATGTACACGGCGGCGCCGCCGGGCAACTCGCGGCGGTTCTCCACCGAGCTGGTGGGCGAGAGCTCCCGGCGCGTGCTCTCCACTCTCTGGAGCACGTACTCGTTCTTCGTCACCTACGCGAACCTCGCCGACTTCGACCCGGCGGCGCCGCCGTCAGCGGAGGGGCGCACCGACCTCGACCGCTGGGTGCGCTCGGAGCTCCACCGGACCGTCGAGCGCGTCACCGATGCCCTGGAGGCGTACGAGCCCGCCGATGCGGCGAGGCCCATCGCGGAGTTCGTGGACCAGCTCTCGAACTGGTACGTGCGCCGGGGCCGCCGGCGCTTCTGGCGCTCGAACGACTCCGCCGACACGCAGGCGGCGCTGTCGACTCTCTACGAGTGCCTGACGACGGTGGCGCGGCTCTGCGCGCCGTTCATGCCCTTCGTCGCCGACGCGCTCTACCAGAATCTGGTGCGGGGCCGGGTTGCGGGCGCGCCGGACTCGGTGCACCTCGACGCGTGGCCGGAGCTGGACCGCGCGGCGATCGATACGGGTCTCGCCGAGGAGATGGCGGTGGTGCAGCGCATGGTCTCGCTGGGGCGCGGCGCGCGTCAGCGGGCGAAGGTGCGCGTCCGCCAGCCGCTCGCCCGCGCGGTCCTGATCCCGCGCTCGGGAGAGGAGCGCGCTGGGATCGAGCGCCTCCGCTCGGAGATCGCCGAGGAGCTCAACGTGAAGGACGTCGACGTCGCCGAGTCGGCCGGCGACCGCGTGGCCTACCGGTTGCGGCCGCACCTCCCCACGCTCGGGCCCCGGCTCGGCTCCGGCGTCGGTCGGCTGCGCGGAGCCCTGGAGGCGGCCGACGCTCAGGCGATCGTGGCGCGCATGCGGGCGGGCGAGCCGGTGGAGGTCGGCGGTGTGACGCTGGGCGCGGGCGAGATCGTCGTGGACGTGGAGCCAAGCGCGGGCTGGGCCGCCGCCGAGGAGGCGGGCTACATGGCGTTGCTCGACCTCACCGTGACCCCGGAGCTTCAGGCGGAGGGCACCGCCCGCGAGTTCGTGAGACGCCTGCAGGAGCTGCGTCGCTCCGCGGGGCTCGACGTCTCCGCCCGCATCCACGTCCGCTACAGGGTCCCCGAGACTCTCGCGCGCGCCCTCCGCGAGCACGGCCGCTGGATCGCGGAGGAGACGCTCGCGCTCACCCTCGAGCCGCTCGATCCGGGGGCGGCGGCGCCGCCCGGCGCCGCGACGACCGAGGTCTCCATCGGTGGCGACGACTTGATGCTGGCTCTCGTCCCCGCGACCTAGCGCCGCCGTCGCCCGCTGCCGGGGAGCTGCCGCCGGGGGTCGCCGGGCGGCTGAGCCCGCAGCCCGGCCGCGGTGGCGCCACCGTGGTGCACGGCTCAGCCGGCGATCAGCGATCCGTTCGGTAGAGGTAGCGGAGGTCCCAGAGACCGTAGAGCGTCGGCGTCGTGTTGCCGAAGACGTTCCGCACCGCGGTGAGGCGCTCGGGCAGCGTCGTGTAGATGAGCGGAACCTCCTCGGCGGCGATCGCTTGGGCTCGGTGGTAGTGCTCCACACGCAGGTCGCGGTCGAGCGCCTGGCTGCCGAGGACGTAGAGCTCGTCGATCCGCGCCTCCCACTCTGTCGCCGGGCGCTCCTGCCCCGGGTTCCAGAGATGCAGGTCGGAACTGCTGTGCCAGACGTTGATACCGCCGTGGGGCTCCGTGCCTCCGGTGAGTCCGATCACGACGGCCTCCCACTCGTAGGAGTCGGTCAGCCGCGCCAGGAGGTCGCCGAACTCTACCGGGCGGTAGATGGCGTGCACGCCGATCGCATCGAGTCCCTCGTCGATCAGCATCGCGACCCGTTCGCGCACGCTGTTCCCCGCATTGGTGACCAGCCCGAACTCGATCGGGTTGCCGTCTGCGTCCTCGCGCACGCCGTCGCCGTCCCGATCCAGCCATCCGAGGCCGTCGAGGATGTGGTTCGCAGCCTCGACGTCGTACTCGTACTTTCGGACGTTCGGGTTGTGGAAGTCACCGGCGGACGGGCTGATCGAAGCCCATTGCGGATAACCGAGGCCGTCCATGGCCTCGGCGACGATCGCCTCCCGGTCGATGCTGTGCGCGATCGCCCGGCGGAACTGCGCGTCGGTGAACCAGGCGAGCTTCTCCGGAGCGACGTGGGGTGCACCACTCGCCGGGCTCACGCCGGGGTTCATGTTGAAGACGAGGAAGGTGGTGCCGAAGGCGGGGCCGCGGCGGTGGATGGCGAAGTCGCCGTCCTCTGCGCGCCGGCTCAGATCGGCGAAGTCCTCGCCTGTGACCCCGTGTACATCGGTCTCGCCGGCGACGAACTTCTCACGCTCCGCCTCGATGTCGTCGACGATGAGGTGCTCGATTCTCTCGAGGTACGGGAGGCTGTTTCCGTCGGCGTCGGTCAGCCAGTAGTGCGGGTTGCGCCGGAGCACGACGCGCTCATCGGGCTCGTAGCGCTCGATGGTGAAGGGCCCCGTGCCGACCACGCTCGTCGGGTCCGAGTCCACGCCCCAGACGGAGTTGAAGGTGCCGTCCTCGACGTGCGGCTCGAGGATGTGGCGGGGGTAGATCTCCGCCCCCATCGTCCGGGTGAAGGGGGCGAACGGCGTGGGCAGCACGATGCGGACGGTGTAGTCGTCGACGGCCGTCACGGCCATCGCCTCCTCGACCCACGCGCCGTTCGCGTCGAGGTAGCGGAAGACGAAGGAGGCGCGGCCGCCGGTCGGGATCTGCTCGTTGTAGATGATGCGGTTGAAGGTGAACTCCACATCACGCGCCGTGAACGGTTCGCCGTCGTGCCACGTCACGTCGCGGCGGAGGTGGAAGGTCCACGTCAGGCCGTCCTCCGAGTGCTCCCAGGAGTCGGCCAGCGCCGGCTCGACCTCGTCGGTCAGCCAGGAGGTCCGGGTCAGGCCCTCGAAGAGATGGCTCAAGAGGCCGGACGAATAGGCATCGTTCGCCAGCGCCGGATTGAACGTGAGGGGGCCGCCGAGGGTCGAGGAGGTGAGCGTGCCGCCCGGCATCCCGATCGCGTACGCGAAGGCGTCGGCGTTCTCCGTGAGCGTCCGGAGGATCGCATCCGTCGTCTCGGCGGCGTCGTCCTCGCCCCGCCCGTCGCCGCAGGAGGCGAGCAGAAGCACGGAGGCGAGCGCCGCCAACGCGACGCAGAGTGCCCGGCGCGGCGAGCGCGTTGCTCCGGTCATCCTCTCGCCCTCCGGGGCGTCGCGCCCAAGGGTCGCTCGTCCGCCACGCTCGACCGCACGTCGATGCTCGACCATCCTAGGGATATCGCGTCTCGAACGCGTCGGAGGGGTCATGCCCGATAGCAGTGGCGGCGAGTCGGGGCTCGACGCGGGCACCCAGGCGGGCGCCGCCGCGCTCGTCTACGAGCGCATCGTCGTCAAGGTGGGGACCAACCTGCTCACGGCGGGCGGGGAGAGTATCGATCACGCGGCGCTCCGCCGCGTCGTGGTCCAGGTGGCGGCCCTCCGGGCGAAGGGTGCCGGCGTCATCCTCGTGAGCTCCGGGGCGATCGCGGCCGGACGGCAGCGCCTCGGCGAGCACGCCGCAGGGAGCGACGTTCGCTCCCGGCAGGCGCTGGCGGCGGTCGGGCAGGGGCGCCTGCTGGCCGCGTGGGACCGCCACTTCGAGGCAGAGGAGATCGTGGTGGCGCAGGCACTCCTGACGCGTACCGACCTCGCCGACCGGCGCGGCTACCTCAACGCGCGCACGACCCTGCTCACGCTCCTCGATCGGGGCGTGCTGCCGGTGGTGAACGAGAATGATGTCGTCGCCGTCGACGAGATCCAGGACTCCGTGCTCGGGGACAACGACTCCCTCTCCGCGCAGGTGGCCAACCTCGTCGACGCCGATCTCCTGCTCATCCTCACTGACACCGGCGGGCTTTATACCGCCGATCCCGCCCGGGACCCCGATGCGACGCTCATCGAGTGCGTGACGACCATCGACGGCGGCGTCAGGGAGGCGGCGCGGGGGACGCCCGGCCGGCTTGGGCGCGGAGGGATGGTGACGAAGGTCGAGGCGGCGGAGGTTGCCACCGCCTACGGCGCGCACGTCGTGATTGCCGACGGCCGCCTCGCCGACACGGCGCTGCTCGCCGCGCGCGGCGAGCGGGTGGGGACGCACTTCCTCCCGCGCGGCTCTCGCCTCGACGGCCGCCGGCGCTACCTCCTCTCCGGGCTGCACGTTCGAGGCCTCGTGCGCATCGACGAGGGTGCGGCGCACGCGCTCGCGGAGTCGGGGACATCGCTCCTGCCGGCCGGCGTGGTCGACGTCGAGGGGGAGTTCGTGCGGGGAGATGTCGTGCGCGTCGAGACGGAGTCCGGGCGCCGTGTCGCGACCGGCATCGCGAACTACGCGGCCGACGAGATCAGCCGCATCCGCGGCCTGCGGTCGAGCCGCATCGCGGAGGTGCTGGGCCACGAGTACGGCGAGGAAGTCGTCCACCGCAACAACCTGGTCCTCCGCTAGGACCGCCCCGTGTGGCGCGGTCGCGGCCGCCGCCCCGGGGGGCCGGCGATGCGGGTTCGGTAGCGGCGGGGCCGCCTGCGGTGCGCCGTGTGCCGCCCGCAGGCGCTGCGTTAGGATGGACGCGGGGGTTCGATGACGGTTGCGACACCGACCGAGGCGGTGACGAAGGCGAGGGCGGCCCGCGAGGCGAGCCGGACGCTCCGCTTCGCCACCACGGCGCAGAAGGATGCCGCCCTCGAGGGCACCGCGCGCGGGCTCATGGCCCGGCAGGCGGAGCTGCTTGAGGTGAACGCCGCGGAGGTGGAGCGCGCGCGGTCGCGCGGTCGCGATGCCTCCTTCATCGATCGCATGGCGCTCACGCCGCAGGGCATCGCCGCGATCGCGGCGACGACTCGCGAGGTGGCGGCCCTCCCCGATCCGGTGGGCCAGATGGAGGACGTGCGCATCCGCCCCAACGGGATGCAGGTGGGGAGGGTGCGGGTGCCGCTCGGCGTGATCGGCGCCGTTTACGAGTCGCGTCCGAACGTCACGGTGGATATCGCGGCGCTCTGCCTGAAGTCCGGCAACGCGGTCGTGCTGCGCTCCGGAAGCGATGCGCACGCGAGCTCGCGCGCGCTGGCCGGCGTCGTGCAGGACGCCGCGGAAGCGGCGGGGCTTGGGGCGGGGTGCGTGCAGTTCATCGACTCGACAGAGCGCGCCGAGGTGGGGGCGCTGCTCACCGCCGACGACCAGATCGACCTGCTCGTCCCGCGCGGGGGCGCGGACCTCATCCGCCGCGTCCGCGACGAGGCCACGATGCCCGTGGTCGCGGGGGGTATCGGCGTCTGCCATACCTTCGTGGACGTCGATGCCGATCTCGACGTGGCGGTCGCGATCGCCGTCAACGCGAAGGTCAGGCGCCCCTCCGTCTGCAACACGCTCGATACCGTGCTCGTGCACCGAGGCGTCGCAGGTGAGGTGGTGCCGCGGCTCTCCCGCGAGTTCGCGGCGCACGGCGTGACGATGCACGCCGACGGCGAGGCCGGACGCCTCGCCCGCGTCGAGGGCGGCGCGCCCGTCGTGGCGGTCGAGCCGGGCGACTACGACCGCGAGTGGCTCTCGCTCGACTGCTCCGTGCGCGTCGTCGACTCGCTTGACGTGGCGCTCGATCACATCGCCGAACACGGGAGCGGGCACTCGGAGGCGATCGCGACCGATTCCTATACGGCGGCGCAGCGCTTCCAGCGGGAGGTCGACGCCGCGTCGGTGTTCGTGAACGTGTCGACGGGCTTCGCCGATGGCGGCGAGTACGGGCTCGGTACAGAGTTCGGCATCTCTACGCAGAAGCTGCACGCGCGCGGGCCGATGGGGCTGCGCGAGCTCACATCCTATAAGTGGGTGATCCTGGGTCACGGCCAGATCAGGCCGTAGCCCAGGGTTCGCTGGTCGACGTGTGAGGCGAGGGATCGCGCCGGCCGGTGATGGGCGGCGCCCGAAACGGAAGGCGCGTGAGCATGGAGTTTCGCTTCGAGCGTGAGGCCAGGACGCCGCACTCTGAGTCGTGGGTGATCGAGGATGTGGAGCATTCCCTGGGGCGGGTGGACGTCCACTTCACCTCGTCGGCGACCTACGCGACGCTGTCGGTCCACAGCGCGGTCGATGACGATGGGTTGCAGGAGCTGATCGCGGCGATCGACGAGCGCATCGTCTCCACCGCCGATCCGTATCGGGAGGACCTGATCGTCACGGTCTGGCGTGGCGAGCAGGTCGGAGTCTTCTCCGACGACGGCGACGAAGAGGACGAAGAGGACGAGGACGACGAGGGCGACGGGGACGACGAGGGCGACGGGGACGACGGGGAGCGCTAGCGCTCCCCGTCAGGGGCCCGTGAGTTCACGACCCGCGCTCTTAGCCGTCGAGACGCTGCTCGTCGACCTCGACGACACCCTCGTCGATACGCGCAGCGCGTGGAGGGACGGCTTCACGGAGGCCGTGGAGCCTCTCGCCGCTCGCCACCCGGAGTTCAGCTCCGCGACCTCGGTCGCGGAGCTGCACGAGCGCTTGCGCCGCTACACGGCGGAGGAGCAGAGCCGGGCGGGCGATGCCGAGTGGCGCCACGAGTGGAGCCGCCTGGCGTTCCGCCGCCTGCTCGGCGAGCGCGGGGGCACGGAGGCTGAGGCCGACGCCGCCTGGTCGCGCTACCGGGAGTGCTGGCCGCGCCACCTGCGGCCGTTTTCCGATGCGATCCCGCTGCTGGACCTTCTCAGGGGGCGCCGTCGTCTCGGTCTCGTCTCGAACGGCCTGTCCGCCGACCAGCGCCCGAAGATCGAGCGCTTCGGCCTCGAGCGGTTCTTCCCGGTGGTCGTGATCTCCGAGGAGGTGGGCCTCCGCAAGCCCGACCCCGCGATCTTCTGGTACGCGCTCACGAGGCTCGACGCCAGCGGTCGCCCGGCGGCCTACGTCGGCGACAACCCGGCCCACGACGTGACCGGCGCGCACGCCGCAGGGCTCGCCGCGCTCTGGCTGCGCCGGCCGGGCGGCTGGCACGACGGCTCGGGCCGCGACGAGCCCGATGCGGAGCTGCGCTCCCTCGCCGAGCTGCCCCCGCTTCTGGGTGTCGCGCCGCCTGCGGCGGACACGCCGTAGCGAAGGAACGGGCGCGCGCTGAGCCGCCTGCGATCTACCCCTATGCCGCGGGCCGGTCCCGGGGTTCGGCGTAGGAGGCGGCCCCCGACTCCAGGTGGCCGCAGATCGCGCAGAGCCGCGCGCCCTCGCCGGAGACGAGGGGGCCGCCGCAGAGCGGACAGTGCGGTCCGCGGACCTCGAACCGGCGGAGCCGCCGCCCGGAGGCGGCGGGGCGGGGAGGCGGCGCGCCTCGCGCTCTCGGGCGGTTCGGGGACGTCGCCTCACTCATCGCGGATCCTCGGTTGGCATCAACAGATACGAACAGGCGTTCTGTTCTTCGCCATCGTCGCAGGGGCCGTCCCGCGCGTCAAGCGCGCGGTCGGACTACGATCGCGAGATGGGAAGCCTCCTCCGGCTGCTGCTGGTCGCGAGCGGGCTCGTGCTGGTGGCGATGATGATCCTCCGCCCGACCCAGATGCGGCAGCTGGGGCAGCGCGCCCGCGTCGTCGCCTACGCCTATGTCGCGGCGATCGTGATCTCGGCGCTGCTGCGCGTCGCCTTCGGCTGGGGGACCTGAGGGACCGCCGGTGCGGGTGCTCGTCTGCCCGCAGGAGTTCAAGGGCTCTTTGACGGCTGAGCAGGCGACGGCGTCGATCGCGCGCGGCGCGCGGCGCGCGCTCGTCCGGGCGGGCGTGGAGGGCCGCGTGGTCGAGCGGCCGTTGGCCGACGGCGGACCGGGCACGCTCGATGTGCTCGCCGCGGCGGAGCCGGCGGCGCTGAGCCGCGTGCGCGTGAGCGGGCCGCTCGGTGAGCCGGTCGCGGCGCGCCTCGCGGTGCTCGCTCGCGCCTCCGGCGCGCCGGTCGCGATCGTCGAGTCGGCGGAGGCGTGCGGGATCGCCCGGCTGTCGGCGGGGAGGAGGGACGCGGCGCGCGCCACGACGCGCGGCGTCGGCGAGCTGATCACCCGCGCCCTCGCCCACGGCGCGCGCGAGATAGTCGTCGGCGTCGGCGGCACGGCTACCAACGACGGCGGCGCCGGCGCCGCTCGCGCGCTCGGCCTCGCGCTCATCGACGCCCGTGGTGCTCCGCTCGCCGAGGGGGGAGGGGCGCTTGTCGACCTGGGGCGGATCGAGCGCGCGCGCAGCGGCCCATCGCGCGAGGCGCTCCGCGGCGCGTCGCTGCACATCGCCGTCGACGTCTCCAACCCGCTGCTCGGACCGGAGGGGGCGACGGCCGTTTACGGCCCGCAGAAGGGCGTCGACGCCGTCCTGGCCCGCAGGCTCGAGGCCGGGCTCGCGCGCTGGGCGGCTCGCTGCCTGGAGGACGTGGGCGTCGATGTGGCGGATGTCGCGGGTGCTGGAGCCGGCGGTGGGCTTCCGGTTGGTCTTCTGGCCGCGGCCGCCGCGGCCGGGGCGGAGGCGAAGCTCGAGGGTGGCGCGGCGCTGGTGGGCGAGGCGGTCGGACTCGCGGCGGCCGCGCGCCGCTCGGATCTGGTGATCACGGGAGAGGGTCGGCTCGACGAGCAGAGCGCCTTCGGCAAGGCGACGCACTACGCCGCCGGGGTGGCCGCCGCGGCCGGTCGGCCGTGCCTCGCGGTGTGCGGCGAGCTGGCGGCGCGTCCGCCGGGCCTGGTCGACTACGAGGAAGCCGGCGCGGGCCGCCCGCGCGAGGAGGCGATGCGCCGCGCGCACGAGCTCGTGATGCGCGCCGCCGAGCGACTCGTCACGCGATTCCTCGCGAGAGATGGCGGCACCGCGGACGCCGGGGGTGTCTAGCCGATGCCCAGTTCCTCGAGGCGGTCGTCGTCGATGCCGAAGTGGTGACCGATCTCGTGGATCACCGTGGCGGCCACTTCCCGCGGGATGTCACGCGGGTGGATGGCCCGCTCGAGCGGGCCCTGGTAGATGACGATGCGGTCGGGGAGGGCGAGCTGGTACTCGCCGCGCTCGGTGTGCGGAGTCCCGACGTAGAGGCCGAAGAGACCCTCGCCCTGCGGGAGCCCCGCCTCGCGGAGCTCCCCGCTGGAGGGTTCGCGGCGGATCACAATCTCAAGGTTGTCCAGCCGGTCTCTGATGTCGACGGGGAGCGACCGTAGCGCGCGCGTCACGAGCCGCCGGAAGCGGGAGCGCTCCATCTAGGACGGTTCGCTCACCCGCGCGGGGCGGGAGGCGCCCAGCTCACGATGAGCGCTGGTCCGCGCGGGTCCAGAGCGTGCGGTACCCATCACCGGTGATGGCCCGGCGCAGCTCCTCGCGCTCAAGACTCAGCAACTCCTCCTGCGCCTCGTTGAGCTCGGGGATCGCCTCGAGGGCGTCGAGCGCGGCGAAGCGCGCGCGCACGACGTCGTGCAGCCCGAGCCGGTCGAGCGAGCGGACGCGCAGGGGCCAGACGAAGACGCGAAGCTGCTTCAGCGGCGGGAGCCCGGGCCGCGCTCTCTCGACGGAGGCGAGCCGCTCGGCGAGGGTACTCGCCTGCGGCAGCACGCAGGCGCCGGGTCCGCGCTCGGCGCTGCTGCGGAAGTCGATGAAGAGACGCTGCGGGAAGGGCTGGAATCGCATCAGGACGTGGTCGGTCGTGCTAAGCGATCGCTTGAGCCCGGAGAGGTCGACTTCGAAGCGGTGATCCACATCGCCAGTCTACACGGCGCTCGGTCCCGCCCGGGTGGCTCGAAAACAGGCGGCATTGCTGCCGACGGCGGCGGCGGCGAGAATCACGCCGTGAGCTGGCGGCGGGCCCGCGGCGTTCTCTCTCCCGTTCCGCCGGTTTCGTGGGCACGATGGTCGGCCGGGCTTCTGGCGCTCCTCCTGCTGGTCGCCGGCTGCGGCGGTTCGCCCGACCCGCCCGTTGCGCCGCCTCCGACCGAATCGCCCGCGGCGCTGCCGCCTCGGCCCCGGGAGGGACCGCCGCGCTCCTACCTGCTCGGGTTCACCGCGACGCCGGCGGAGCTGACCGACGAGTCCTACCGGGCGGCCTTCGATTTCGCCGCGATGTACGGCGAGGTGATCGTCGTGCCGCGCGCCCCCCGCTGGGCGGCGTTCTTGCCCGGGTCCGATGAGGTCGACGACCTGGCCGCGCGCACCGTCTCGGAGCGCGAGGCGGCGTCGTCGCGCGGGCTCGCGCTCGTCGTGGCGCTCGATCCGTTCGATCCCGCGGATCGCGGCCGGCTCGCCGCTCTGCCAGCGGGCTACGAGGGGCGCGATCTCTCCGATCCGGCGTTGCGGCGAGCCTTCGTCGAGGAGGCGCGCTACGTGGCGTCCAACGAGCGCCCGGCGTACCTCTCGCTCGCCAGCGAGATCAATTCCACATTCGAGCGCGACCCGACGGCGTATCGTCAGTTCACGGCGGCCTATCGCGAAGCCTATCTCGCCGTGAAGGAGGTGAGCCCGGAGACGCAGGTCTTCGTCACTTTCCAGTACGAGGAGCTCCTGGGGGTCGTCCCGTGGCTCCCCCCGCACGTGCCGCGCTGGGAGCTGCTGGAGGATTATCGGGATCGTCTCGATCTTCTCGCGCTGTCGAGCTTCCCCTCGTTCGCGTACGCGGTGGCCCGCAAGGTGCCGCCGGACTACTACTCCCAGATCGCGGATCGCATCCAGGCTCCGATCGCCTTCCTCTCGGTCGGGTTCGCGTCGACACCGGGGCGGGACGGGGTGAACTCGTCGACGGAGCCGGAGCAGCGGCGCTTCCTGGCGCGGCTGCTCGAGGATGCGGACGCACTCGGAGTCGAGCTCGTGGTCTGGTACCTCGGCCGCGACCCACGCTACGAGGTCGCACCGCCGGCCGACCTGCTGGCGAGCACCGGGCTGCGCAACGCCGAGGATACGCCGAAGGAGGCGTGGGCGATCTGGGAAGCGGCGTCGCGGCGCCCCCTGGCGGGCGCGTCGCCTATGCCGGGGTCGCTCGCCCCCTAGGCGGCCGTGCCGCCCGGGCTCGCGGCGAGGAGGTCGCGGGTCAGCTCCGCCTGGCCGAGATGTTCGGCCGCGTGTGTCGCGACGAGGAGGAGCGTCTCGCGGCCGGTGAGCTCGCCCTGGCGCGGATGGACGAGCGTCTCGTCCAGGCGCGCGGGGGGAAGCGCGGCGAGGCAGTCGAGCATCTCGGCGCGGAGCTCGTGCCAGCGATGCTCCAGCGGTTCGCCGGAGTCGCCGCCGGCGCGGAACTCTGCGTCGCGATCGCGGTCGTCGGCATGGCCGCAGAGGACGACGAGAAGTCCCTGACGCGCGTTGGCGATGGTGTGCGTGGCGAGAACGTAGAGGCTGTTCGCGTCGGGCGCTGGCGGCCGCCAGTTCAGCTCGGCGGCATCACGGCCGGCCACCAGGGCGACGAGGCCGTCGAGCCGTTGCGCCACGCTGTTCCACGCTGCCTCGACCTCGGCGCTCGCGAATCCAGCCACCGCCACCTCCCTGTGGGATACGCCGTCTGGCGCCCATCCTCCGCGGCTCACGGTAGCATGGCGCCGCGGCCCGACGGCGACAGCCGCCGGGCCGGGCAGCGCGAGTGATCGCGCAACCCGGCGGCCCTCCGGCGCCGCGTGTTGCCAGGCGCCGGCAGGATTCGCGGGGTTGAGTTTCCGCCCCCCGGCCACTACACTTCCCGGGCCTTGTACGCCGCTACTAAGCTTGCTGTTTCACGTTGGTACACCACCGCGCTCCCGCGCGCGGTGGCGTCGGTTCGCTGTGCGGCGCGCCGGCGGTCACGTATGCCCGCGAGGATCCCTGCTGCGCGCGCTCCCCTGAGAGGCAAACCCGCGATCTGAAATCGCCGCGAGCGCCGACGCCCAACCGCGCCTCGTGAGCACGGGTCGGCCGGTGTCGCGGTTGGTCCGCATCCTGCGGCCGCATGTCGAGGAGAGGGGTCACTCTTGACGACCGCCCACAGCTCTGCGCAGCCGGTTCCGAGCGTGATCAAGGACTTCGGGCGAGCAGAGCATGTGCTCGAGATGCCCCACCTGATCCAGATGCCGCGTCGATCGTACGAGCTCTTCCTGAGGGAGGGCCTCCGCGAGCTGCTGGACGAGATATCGCCGATCACCGACTTCACGGGTCACCGCATGGAGCTGCGCTTCGGCGACTACCGGCTGGAGGAGGCGAAGCACAGCGAGCGCGAGTGCCGCATGCGCGACGCCACGTTCGCCGCGCCGCTGCGGGTGCGGGTGGAGCTCCTGGTGAAGGAGACGGGAGAGGTCAAGGAGCAGGAGCTCTTCATGGGAGACCTCCCGCTCATGACCGAGCACGGAACCTTCATCATCAACGGTGCTGAGCGCGTTGTGGTCTCGCAGCTCGTCCGCTCCCCCGGCGTCTACTTCACCGGCGTCATCGATCCGGCCTCGGGGCGCCGGTTGACGGCCGGGAAGCTCATTCCGAACCGCGGCGCGTGGCTGGAGTTCGAGACGTCGGCGAAGGATCTGGTCTCGGTCAAGGTCGACCGCAAGAGGCGGATACCGATCACCGTGCTCCTGCGGGCGATCGACGACGAGGAGGGGCTCTCCGACGAGGAGCTCGGCACCGACGAGCGCGTGCGCGCGCTTCTCAAGGACGTGGACCGCGACCCCGACCACTCCTACCTGGAGGCGACGCTCGCGAAGGATCCCTCCAGCAACCGCCGCGAGGCGCTGGAGGAGTTCTACCGGCGCATGCGCCCCGGCGATCCGCCGACGGCGGACAACGCCCGGAGCCTTCTCGACTCACTCTTCTTCAACGATCGCCGGTACGACCTGGGGAGGGTCGGGCGCTACAAGATCAACAAGCGACTGGCCTTGGTGGACGCGCCGACGACGCGGACGCTGCGGCGCGAGGACCTGGTCGCGATCGTTCGGCGCATCTTCGACATCAACAACGGCCGCGGCATCCCCGACGACATCGACCACCTGGGCAACCGGCGGGTTCGCGCGGTGGGCGAGCTGATCCGGAACCAGTTCCGCGTCGGATTGCTGCGCATGGAGCGCGTGGTCAGGGAGCGGATGACCATCACCGACCCGGAGGAGGCGACGCCCTCGGCTCTCGTCAACATCCGGCCCGTGGTGGCCGCCCTCAAGGAGTTCTTCGGCGGCTCGCAGCTCTCGCAGTTCATGGACCAGGTCAACCCCCTGGCCGAGCTCGGGCACAAGCGGCGCCTCTCGGCGCTCGGGCCGGGCGGCCTGTCGCGCGATCGCGCCGGCTTCGACGTTCGCGATGTGCACCACAGCCACTACGGCCGCATCTGCCCGATCGAGACGCCCGAGGGTCCGAACATCGGCCTCATCGGCAACCTCGCCACCTACGGCGTGGTGAACGATTTCGGCTTCATCGAGACGCCGTACCGCCCCGTCCGCACGGCGCTGCCCCCGCGGAGTCCGGAGCTCGTCGGCCGCGTCCTGAGGGCGCCGGTGACGGGCAGCAACGGGAAGACCATCGGCGAGGCGGGCGACCTCGTCGATGCCGCGCTGGCGAAGGCGATTGCGGAGGCCACCGACGAGGATGTCGCCGTCGCTCCCTTCGCCTCGACCGAGACGATCTTCCTGGACGCGCACGAGGAGGAGGAGCACCGCGTCGCGCAGGCGAACACGCGGATCGACGAGCACGGGAACATCACCGACGAGCGCGTCGAGGTTCGCCACGGCCCCGATCTCGAATTGCTGCCGTCGACGGAGGTCGACCTGATCGACGTCTCGCCGAAGCAGCTGGTCTCCGTGGCGGCGGCGCTCATCCCCTTCCTCGAGCATGACGACGCCAACCGCGCGCTGATGGGCGCCAACATGCAGCGGCAGGCGGTGCCGTTACTCAGGCCGCAGCTGCCACTGGTGGGGACGGGGATGGAGGCGCAGGCCGCGCGGGACTCGGGGCAGGTGCTGGTGGCGGAGGAGGACGGCGAGGTGCTCGCCTCGTCGGCGAACTTCATCACCGTCCGTTACCGTTCCGGGCGCGAGGAGCGCTACCCGGTCATGAAGTTCGTGCGCTCTAACCAGGGGACGTGCATCAACCAGCGCCCGATCGTCGATGCGGGGGACACGGTCCGCCGAGGCCAGGTTCTGGCCGACTCCTCCTGCACGCAGGAAGGCGAGCTGGCGCTGGGGCAATCGGTGCTCGTCTCCTTCATGTCGTGGGAGGGCTACAACTTCGAGGACGCGATCATCCTCTCGGAGTCGGTGCTCCGCGAGGACAAGTTCACCTCCATGCACATCGAGAAGTACGAGGTGGAGGCGCGGGACACGAAGCTCGGCCCGGAGGAGATCACGCGCGACATCCCCAGCGTCGGGGATGAGGCCCTGCGCCATCTCGACGAGTTGGGCATCGTGCGCGTCGGCGCGGAGGTGAGCGAGTCCGACATCCTGGTCGGGAAGATCACGCCGAAGGGCGAGACGGAGCTCACGCCCGAAGAGAAGCTCCTGCGCGCGATCTTCGGCGAGAAGGCGCGCGAGGTGAAGGACACGTCGCTGCGCGTCCCGCACGGGGAGCGCGGCAAGGTAATCGACGTCAAGGTCTTCCGCCGCGAGGAGAACGACGAGCTCCCCGCCGACGTGAACATGCTGGTGCGCGTCGCCGTCGCTCACAAGCGGAAGATCACCGAGGGCGACAAGATGGCCGGCCGCCACGGCAACAAGGGCGTGGTCTCCAACATCGTGCCGCTGGAGGACATGCCCTATCTGGCGGACGGCCGCCCGGTGGAGATCATCCTCAACCCGATCGGCGTGCCCTCGCGCATGAACATCGGCCAGATCCTCGAGACGCATCTCGGCTGGGCGGCGGACACGCTCGGGTACCGGGCGCTCACGCCCGTATTCGACGGGGCCACGGACGAGCAGATCCAGGACCAGCTCGCCCTGGCATGGATCGCGGTGCAGGCCGGCGCCATCGACCCGACCCGGTACGGGGACGACCCGCTCGGGGAGAGCGTGATGCGCGAGCGCATCACCGCCTACCTCACGGAGGGCGGTTTCGACCCGGCGGAGGTCATGGATTCGGACGCGGTGGGCGGCGCGAAGCGCGCCTGCCAGCTCCTGTGGCTGGAGCAGATGGGCGAGAAGAACGTCCGGAGGCTCACCGACGAGAAGCGCGAGGGGCGCGTGCGGCTCGTGTTCGAGCGAACGGGGACGCCGCCGCCGGTCGTCGGCAAGCAGCGTCTCTACGACGGGCGCAGCGGCCAGCCCTTCGATCAGCCGGTCACGGTCGGCTACATCTACATGATGAAGCTCATTCACCTCGTGGACGACAAGATCCACGCGCGCTCGACCGGCCCCTACTCGCTCATTACGCAGCAGCCCCTCGGGGGCAAGGCCCAGTTCGGCGGCCAGCGCTTCGGCGAGATGGAGGTGTGGGCCCTGGAGGCCTACGGCGCCGCGCACGTGCTGCAGGAGATGCTGACGGTGAAGTCCGACGATGTCCTGGGGCGGGTGAAGACCTACGAGGCGATTGTCAAGGGCGAGAACACGATGGAGCCCGGCGTCCCGGAGTCCTTCAAGGTGCTGGTCAAGGAGCTGCAGTCCCTGGGTCTCTCCGTCGAGATCCTGAACGAGGCTGAGGAGGAGGTCGCCTTCACCGAGGACTATATCGAGGCCATTCCCAGGCTGGGCATCAACCTTTCGGGTCGTGAGTCGGAGGACGGGAACTAATGCTCGAGGTCAACGACTTCAACGCGATTTGCCTCTCTCTCGCCTCGAGCGCGCAGATTCGGTCGTGGTCCTACGGCGAGGTCACCAAGCCGGAGACGATCAACTACCGCACGCTCAAGCCGGAGAAGGACGGACTGTTCTGCGAGAAGATCTTCGGCCCGACCAAGGACTTCGAGTGCCACTGCGGCAAGTACAAGCGGGCGCGCTACAAAGGCATCGTCTGCGACAAGTGCGGCGTCGAGGTGGCGCGTTCCAAGGTCCGGCGCGAGCGCATGGGGCATGTCAGCCTCGCGGCTCCGGTGGCGCACATCTGGTTCTCCAAGGGGGTGCCGAGCCGCCTCGGGCTGCTCCTGGACGTGCCGCCGCGCACGCTGGAGCGCGTCCTCTACTTCTCGCACTACGTGATCACCGAGGTGAACGCCGACGCGCGGGGCCACGCCCTCGAGCTGCTGCAGCTCGAGATCGACGACGAGGTCATCCGCCGGGAGGGGGAGGCCGGGAGCCGCATCGCCGTCCGCGAGCAGGCGCTGGAGCAGGAGCTCTCCGATGTCGACGCGCGGCTCGAGTCGGAGCTCGCGCTCTGCGAGGAGGATCTCGCGCGCCTGGTCGATGAGGTGATGTCCGAGGCGCGGGAGATGGAGAGCGATCTGCACGCCCGGGAAGGCGAGAGGCTCCGCGGCAAGCTGACCTTCCGCGACCACATCCTGGGGACGCGTGGGACGGCGATCGGCGCCGAGACGCTGGCCGCCCTGACCGAGGCGGCCGAGCGCGCGGTGGGCTCCGTGGAGGAGCAGATCGCCACTCGCAAGGCCGACCTGCAGCTTCACGCCGACGCCGAGCGGCAGCAGAAGCGTGATGCTGCCTTCACGGAGCTCGAACCGTTGCGCGTCCAGGTGGCGGCGGTGCGCGAGGCCGTCCGCAAGGAGTACGACCCGCTGGTGAAGTGGCTCGACAAGCTGCGCGACCCCGTCGAGGCCGACGCGCTCACCGTGCTCTCTGAGTCGGAGTTCCGCGACGTCGAGGAGCGCTTCGGCCTCGTCTTCAAGGCGGGAATGGGAGCCGAGTCGATTCTCTCCATCCTCGAGCGAATCGATCTCCCGGCTCTGCGGGACAAGCTCCAGCAGGAGATCGAGACAACCGGCGGCCAGAGGCAGAAGAAGGCGACGAAGCGGCTCCGCATCGCCGAGGCGCTGCGCAAGTCCGGCAACAGGCCCGAGTGGATGGTAGTGCAGGAGCTGCCGGTCCTTCCACCCGACCTGCGGCCGATGGTGCAGCTCGACGGTGGCCGCTTCGCCACGAGCGACCTCAACGACCTCTATCGGCGCGTCATCAACCGCAACAATCGCCTGAAGCGCCTGCTGAAGCTCGGGGCGCCGGAGATCATCATTCGCAACGAGAAGCGGATGCTGCAGGAGGCGGTCGACTCGCTGATCGACAACGGGCGCCGCGGGCGCGCCGTCTCGGGGTCGGGCAACCACAAGCTGAAGTCGCTCTCGGACTTGCTGAAGGGGAAGCAGGGGCGATTCCGCCAGAACCTCCTCGGCAAGCGCGTCGACTACTCGGGGCGCTCGGTGATCATCGTCGGCCCCACCCTCAAGCTGCACCAGTGCGGCTTGCCGAAGAAGATGGCCCTTGAGCTCTTCAAGCCCTTCGTCATGCACGCGCTGGTGCGCTCCGGGCTGGCACACAACATCAAGAGCGCGAAGCGGATCGTCGAGCGGGCCCAGCCCGAGGTCTGGGACGTGCTCGAGGACGTGATCCGCGAGCGCCCGGTCCTCCTGAACCGTGCCCCGACGCTGCACCGGCTCGGCATTCAGGCCTTCGAGCCGACGCTGGTGGAGGGCTCGGCCATCCAGCTGCACCCGCTGGTCTGCTTCGCCTACAACGCCGACTTCGACGGCGACCAGATGGCCGTCCACGTCCCGCTCTCCTACGAGGCGGTTGCGGAGGCGCGCCAGGTCATGCTCTCGACGAAGAACCTGCTCTCGCCGTCGGACGGGGAGCCGGTCGTGGCCCCCACCCTCGACATGGTGCTGGGCTGCTACTACATGACGTACGCGCCCGCCGCCACCGGCGCCTCCACTGCCGACCAGGATGGCCCGGTGAAGGCGTACGCCGGCACCAACGAGGTGCGCCTCGCCTACACCCTCGATCAGGTGGGCGTCCACGAGCGGATCCGCATGCGTCTCGCCGGGCGGGAGCTCGTGGACACGACCGTCGGCCGTGTCCTCTTCAACGAGGTCGTGCCGGAGGGGATGGGTTTCCAGAACGTGGCGATGGACAAGAAGGCTCTCAGGGAGCTGGTCTCGCGCGTCTACCTGGAGAAGGGACCCGAGGTCACCGCGGAGGTGGTCGATGCGATCAAGAACATCGGCTTCCGCTACGCGACGCAGTCCGGGCTGACCATCTCGAGCTCCGACATCTCCGTGCCGCGCGGCAAGGAGCAGCTGATGGGGGAGTCGGACAAGAGCATCGACGCCATCGAGGAGCAGTTCCAGATGGGTCTGGTCACCGCGGGCGAGAAGCGCGCCGCGGCGATCAACGTCTGGACCGAGACCACGGCCCAGATGCAGAAGCTCCTGACGGACTCCCTCGACCCCGAGGGCCCGCTCGCGATGATGTCGGACTCCGGGGCGAAGGGGAACATCGCGCAGATCCGGCAGATGGCCGGCTTCCGCGGGCTCATGTCCGACCCCTCGGGGCGGATCATCGAGCTGCCCATCCGCTCCTCCTTCAAGGAGGGGCTCACGGTGCTGGAGTACTTCATCTCCACCCACGGCGCCCGCAAGGGGCTCGCCGATACGGCGCTGCGAACTGCCGATTCGGGCTACCTGACCCGGCGCATGATCGACGTCGCGCAGGACCTGATCATCACGATCGAGGACTGCGTCCCCGAGGGCGATGCGGTGCCCGGCATCTGGCTCCGAGAGCGCGCGGAGCAGGGCCTGCTCGCCTCGCTCGAGGAGCGCATCACCGGGCGCTGGGCGGCGTCTTTCGTGGCGCATCCCGAGACCGGGGAGGTGCTGGCCGAGTCGAACGCGCCGATCTCGGAGGAGATCGCACGCCTCGTGATCGAGGCCGGCGTGGAGCTCGTCCAGGTGCGCTCCCCGCTCACCTGCCTCGCGAAGCGGGGCATCTGCCGGCGGTGCTACGGTCGCTCGCTCGCGACCGGCCAGCTCGTCGAGCCGGGCGTGGCGGTGGGCATCATCGCCGCCCAGTCCATCGGCGAGCCGGGGACGCAGCTCACGATGCGCACCTTCCACACCGGCGGCGTGGCGGGGCTCGACATCACCTCGGGGCTCCCGCGCGTCGAGGAGATCTTCGAGGCTCGCGTCCCGAAGGGGCAGGCGGTTCTCTCCGAGATCGACGGCGTCGTCCAGGTGGAGCGCGACGGCGGCCAGCGCCGGATACAGGTCTCGCGAACGGCGACCGTCGCCGAGGACTACGAGCTCCCGGAGGGGTACACGCTGCTGGTCTCGGCGGGCGACGTCGTCGACCCGGAGCAGCCGCTCGCGCAGGCCGAGGCTGAGGCCGGCAGTGAGGCGACGGGGAAGGCCACGCCGCGAGGCAGGAAGGCGAAGACGCCGGCCCGCTCGGTCGTGGCCGGGCTGGGCGGCCGCGTCGAGTTCGTCCAGAACGACGCGTCGGCGGGTCCCAGGACGCTTCGCATCGTCACCGAGGTCGCCGATGTCCGGGAGTACGTCATCGCGGCGAACGCGCGGGTGCGCGTGGAGTCGGGGGCCTTCGTCCACGGGGGCGAGCAGCTCACCGAGGGCGCGCTCGACCCGCAGGCAGTGCTCGCCATCCTTGGTCCGGAGGCCGTGCAGGTATATCTGGTGGACGAGGTCCAGCGCGTCTACCGCTCGCAGGGCGTCAACATCAATGACCGCCACATCGAGGTGATCGTGCGGCAGATGATGCGCCGGGTCCGGGTCGAGGAGCCCGGCGACAGCGAGTTCCTGCCCTCGGAGCTCATCGACCGCTGGACCTTCGATGAGCTGAACGCGCGGCTGGTGTCGGAGGCGAGCGCCCCCGCCGTCGGCGTTCCCGTGCTGCTCGGCGTGACGAAGGCGTCGCTCTCCACCGACTCGTTCCTCGCCGCGGCATCCTTCCAGGAGACGACGCGCGTGCTCACCGACGCCGCCATCTCAGGTGCCACGGACCATCTGCGCGGCCTGAAGGAGAACGTGATCATCGGGAAGCTGATCCCGGCGCGCGCGCAGGTGACGGTCGACCGGCCGACGCCGATCGCCGAGATGGCGATGCCGGAGTCGCTGCTCCTGCCGTTCGCCTTCGACTTCGAGCGCGAGGCGATGTTCGCGGGCACGCCGTCGATCTTCGAGCTCGGTGAGGAGATCGAGCGCGAGCTCGTCGCGGGGACGCCCGTGACCTACGTCGCCGAAGTCGAGTAGACAGGCCGCGAGGCGGGAGCCGAGCGGCCGGCCCAGCAGACGGTGCGGCGAGGAGAGCCCCGGCAGAGCCGGGGCTCTCCTGTGCTCAGACCGCGGGCGCGATAGCGCAGGGGATGCGCTCACGCTCTTTCACGTGCCGGTGCGGTCGGCTACGGTGACTCCATGGAGGCTGCGGGGACGGGGGGGCGCGCGGAGCCGGCCATCCGGGTGCGCGGGCTGCGCAAGTCCTACGGCGACGTGGAGGCAGTCCGCGGCATCGACGTCACCGTCTCACGCGGCGAGATCTTCGCCATTCTCGGCCCCAACGGCGCCGGCAAGACCACGACGGTCGAGATCCTCGAGGGGCACCTCGCGAGGACGGGCGGGGAGGTGTCGGTCCTGGGCCACGATCCCGGGCGGCACGAGCGCTCCTTCCGGGAGCGGATCGGCATTGTGCTGCAGTCGGCGAGCGTCGATCCCTACCTCTCGGTGGAGGAGACGGTCGAGCTCTTCCGCGGCTACTACCCGGATCCGCTTCCGCGGGAGGCGATCCTCGATCTGATCGGGCTCACGGAGCAGCGCCGCACGCTCGTCCGCCGCCTCTCCGGGGGCCAGCAGCGCAGGCTCGACGTCGCCGTGGGACTCGCCGGGAATCCCGAGCTGCTCTTTCTCGACGAGCCGACGACCGGCTTCGACCCCTCCGCCCGCCGGGAGGCGTGGGAGATGGTGCGGGGCCTCCGGTCCCTCGGCAAGACGGTCGTCCTCACGACCCACTACATGGAGGAGGCGGAGTACCTGGCCGACCGCGTCGCGATCCTGGTGGACGGGAGGATCGTCGCGGAGGGGTCGGTGGACGACCTCGTGCGCCGGGAGGCGCACACGACGATCCGCTTCCGCGTGGAGGGCGCTCGCCCTCCCGATCATCTGTCGGCGGAGCCGGCGGGGAGCAACGGCGGCTACGTGATCACCACGCGCGAGGCAACCAGCGCGCTCCACGTGCTCACGGGCTGGGCGGTGGGGGAGGGGGTCGAGCTGCGGGAGCTCTCCGTCTCGGCGCCCTCGCTCGAGGACGTCTTCCTCGCGCTTGCCGGTGCGCCCGGCACGAACGGCGGCACGTAGGTGCGCCCCGTCGCCGTCGTGCTGCGGCAGGTGAGGTACGAGAACAGGTCGTTCTGGCGTAACCCTCCCGCGGCGTTCTTCACGATCGTCTTCCCGCTGATGTTCCTGGTGATCTTCAACCTGATCTTCGGGGGCGGCACCGTGGAACTCTCCGGCGGCACGGCGGGCATCTCGACCTTCTACGTCCCCGGCATCATCGCCATGTCGGTGATCGGGGCGTGCTACACCAACGTGGCGATGGGGCTCTCGTTCTCGAGGGATCAGGGCCTGCTCAAGCGCGTGCGCGGGACGCCGCTCCCGACGTGGGCGCTCCTGGGCGGGAAGGTGGGGCACGCTGTCCTGATAGGAGTCCTGCTCGTTGTCGTGGTGTCCGCCGCCGGCGTGGTCTTCTACGACACGGCCGTCCCGACGCGCACGCTGCCGGCCTTCGCCCTGACCCTGATCATCGGCTCGGCTACCTTCAGCGCCCTCGGGCTCGCCGTGACCACCGTGATCCCCAACGCCGAGGCGTCGCCGGCGATCGTGAACGCCTCGGTTCTCCCGCTGCTCTTCGTCTCTGACGTCTTCATCCCGCTGGACGACGCACCGGCGTGGCTGACGACGTTCGCCGACCTCTTCCCGGTGCGGCACTTCGCGCTCGCGCTGCACGCCTCCTTCGACCCGTTCGAGCGGGGCGCGGGGTTCGAGGCGGTGCACCTCGCGGTCATGGCCGCCTGGCTGGCCGCCGCGATGCTGATCGCGGTCCGGTTCTTCCGGTGGGAGTCGCGCCGCTGAGGCGCGCGGGCCTCACCCGGCGGCGGGGGGACGCCGCGCGGGTGGAGTGTCGCCGCCGGGGACGCCAGCGGGCGCAGGAATGCGCGGGGGACTGCTAGACGAGCGTGAGCGGGACGGCCAGCCGCTCGCGCTCCTCGGCGATGCGGCGGCCCTTCACGTCGTCGCCGGCCCGCTTGAAGGCGACAAGCTCTCCGATCTTGTGGCGGCACTCGCCGTGCTCGTTCTGCATGCCGCAGACGTTGCACGGGTCGCGCTTGCAGTCGAGCGTGATCTCCTCGTTCAGCGTCTTCATCCACTCCGCTCGCAGGAAGGAGGGCTCGATGCCGCCGTGGATGTGGGACCACGGCAGCTGCTCCCAGAGATCACGGTCCCGCTGCCCGTAGAACGCGGGGTCCAGGTCGTGCTCGGCGAAGGCGCGCTCCCAGAGCGACCAGTCGTGGCGGTCGGACCACGAGTCGAACGTCGCGCCGAGACGCCACGCGGTCTCGATCACCTCGGCGACGCGTCGGTCTCCGCGCGAGAGTACGGCCTCGAGCAGGGACTTCTCCGGGTCTTCCCAGCTGAATTGCACCCTCTCGCGGCGGCAGCCGTCGCGCAGGATGCGATGGCGGCGGCGCAGCGTCTCGGCGTCCGTCTGCCCGATCCACTGGTACGGCGTGTGCGCCTTCGGGATGAAGTTGGACGTCGAGACACGCACGCGCGCTCTTCCGCCCACGTGCCGCCGGCCGATCGCCCGCACCTCCGCGGCAATCCGGACGATCTCCTCGATGTCGAAGTCGGTCTCGGTCGGCTGCCCGACCATGAAGTACATCTTGATCGAGGTCCAGCCGTTCTGAAAGGCGTTCTCGGCGGCGGTCAGGATGTCCTGCTCCGAGACGAGCTTGTTGATCGTGTTGCGCAGTCGCTGCGAGCCGGCCTCGGGCGCGAGGGTGAGCGTGTGTTTCTTGCCGCGGGCGACGGCGTTGGCGACCTCGACCGAGAACGAGTCGACCCGCGTGGAGGGGATCGACAGCTTGAGGCCCCGGTCGCCGTAGGCATCCATCAGTGCATGGACCATCGGGCCGATCTCGCGGTGATCGGTGGTGGAGAGCGACATCAGGGAGATCTCCTCGTAGCCGGTGTTGGCCATCAGCTCCCCGGCCGCCTGGACGACCTCCTCGACGCTGCGTTCCCGCGTGGGACGGTAGATCATTCCCGCCTGGCAGAAGCGGCAGCCCTGGGTACAGCCGCGCTGGATCTCCACCGCCGCGCGGTCGTGCACGACCTCCATGAACGGGACGATCGGACGCGTGATGGCGGGCTCGAGGCGCTGCAGCACCCGCCTCACGGGACGCGGCGGCGCGGCGTCGTCGACTGGCACAGTCTCGGCGATGGTCCCGTCGGCCTTGTAGCGCTGCTCGTAGAGCGAGGGGACATAGATGCCGGCGATGCCGGCGAGGCGGCGGTGGAGCTCGCGCCTGGGGCCGCCGCCCTCGCGTTTCCAGGCGGCCACGACGTCGAGGATCTCGCGGATCAACTCCTCACCCTCGCCCAGCGCGAAGGCGTCGATGAAGGGAGAGAGGGGCTCGGGCTCGAGCGCGCACGAGCCACCGGCGATCACGATCGTGTCGTCGTCTGAGCGGTCGGCAGTCCGGAGCGCGATGCCCGAGAGATCGAGCATGTTGAGCACGTTCGTGTAGCAGGCCTCGTACTGCAGCGTGATGCCGAGGATGTCGAAGTCGCGGACCGGGTGGTGGCTCTCGAGCGAGCGCAGCGCCTCGCCGCGCTCGCGCAGGAGCTCCTCCATATCCACCCACGGAGAGAACACGCGCTCCGCTAGAGCGTCGTCGCGGCGGTTGACGATGTCGTAGAGGATCATGAGGCCGAGGTTGGACATCCCGAGGTCGTAGATGTCGGGATAGGCGAGCGCGACGCGGAGCGGGTGCGCATCCCAGTCCTTCACGATGGAGTTGAGCTCGCCGCCGGTGTAGCGCGCGGGGCGCGACACGCGGCGCAGGAGCGACCCATAGCCAGCGTCCATAGCGCCTCCTCCTCCGAACACGAGCGGGGGCTCCCGACCGGGGACGTGACGATCGAGCTTATCCGAGCGTCCCCGGGGGGTCCACGTTGCCGCCGGCCGCCGCGCGTGGCCCCGGGCCGTGGGGATCGCTACGCTGTCGCCGCCAGTGCGCCGCGCTGGGGCGTGGCCGACCGGGGGTGAGGCCTCATGCCGGAGCGTGCCGACACACGGCGCCGGCAGGCGCCGGCCCGCGAGGGAATGAGGGCGGGCGCGGTCGTCGCGATCCTGCTCGCGGCCGGATCCTCCGCTCGCATGGGGGAGGCGGCGGCAGCGGACCGGCAGAAGCTGTGGGCCGACCTCGGTGGAGCCCCGCTCGTCGGGCGGCCGCTCGCGATGCTCACCTCCCTCCCCGTCGTCGAGCGCGTCGTCGTCGTGGCGCCCGAGGCCCGCCACGACGACCTCGCCCGGCTCGCCCGCGCTGGGCGGCTGCTCCTGGTGGAGGGCGGTCCGCGGAGGCAAGACTCGGTCGCCGCCGGTGTCGCCGCCGCGCCCGATGCCCTCTGGTACCTGGTGCACGACGCGGCCCGGCCGCTCGCCTCTCGCGAGCTCGCGCTCCGGGTGCTGGATGCGGCGCGGGTGCACGGAGCGGCGCTCCCCGGCGTGCCCGTCGTCGACACCATCAAGGAGGTCGACGGCGGCGGTCGGGTGGTGCAAACGCTGGCGCGGGGACCTTTGCGCGCCGCCCAGACGCCTCAGGCGTTCTCCGGCGAACTGCTGCGGCGGGCCTTGGTGTCGGCGTCGGAACCGGGGTCGAGCGAGGCGACCGACTGCGCGTCACTGGTGGAGCGCATCGGGGAGCCCGTCGGGCTCGTCGATGGCGAGGAGGAGAACGTGAAGGTCACGACCGCCTCCGACCTCGTGCGGGTCCGGGCCGCGGTGCGCGCTGAGGAGCTTGCTCGGGCCGCCGGGCGAGGAGTCGGGAGCTCCTGATGCGCGTGGGCATCGGTTACGACGTGCATCGCCTCGGCGACGTCGGAACGCTGCGCCTCGGCGGCATCGACGTGGCGGGCGCTCCCCGGCTGCTGGGGCACTCGGACGGCGATGCGTTGCTGCACGCGATCACCGATGCCCTGCTCGGGGCCGCCGGTCAGGGAGACATCGGCCAGCACTTCCCGCCGGGTGAGCCCTCGATCGCCGGAATCGACAGCCGCGAGCTGCTGCGCCGCGCCTCGCGGCTCGTCGCCGCACAGCGGTACCGCGTCTCCAATATCGACGCGACGGTGCTGGCGGAGCGTCCCCGCATCGGGGCGCTGATTTCGGCGATGCGCGAGTCCATCGCACGCACGCTCGGGGTCGAGCCCGGTCGGGTCAACGTCAAGGCGACGACCAACGAGGGGCTTGGTGAGATCGGTCGCGGCGAGGCGATCGCGGCGATGGCCGTGGCCATGCTCGAGGAGGATGTGGCGTAAACTCTCGTGTGGGGGCAGGACGAGTCGGAGTGGACGGTGGTTCCCAGCGCATCCGCGCCCCGCGCCCCGATGGAGGGGCCGCGGCTCCTTCCGCCCCGCCCCGCAGTCTCCTGATGGGGCGGCGTCCCCGAGGGAATCGCCCCGGGCTCGGCCGGCGGCGGCCGGCCTCCGCGCGGCGGTGGCCGCGCGGGGCCACGAGGACTCACCGATGAACTGGCTCTCGTCGATCGGGGATGCCGTGCGCACCGCGCAGGAGCGCGACCCGGCGGCGCGATCCGCCGCGGAGGTGCTCCTCGCCTACCCGGGCGTCCACGCGCTGCTGGTGCACCGCCTCGCGCACCGGCTCGACGCGGCCGGGCTGGCGCTCGTGGCCCGCGTGGTAGCGCACCTCGGACGGCTTCTGACGGGCATCGAGATCCATCCCCGGGCGCGGATCGGGTCGCGTCTCTTCATCGATCACGGGATGGGCGTGGTGATAGGCGAGACGGCCGAGATCGGGGATCACTGCCATCTCTACCAGGGCGTGACGCTCGGCGGCACGTCGACGCGCCGGGAGAAGCGCCACCCGACGCTGGAGGACCACGTCGTGGTGGGCGCCGGGGCGAAGATCATCGGCGCGGTGATCATCGGCCACCACTCGCGCATCGGGGCGGGCGCGGTCGTGGTGTCGAGCGTCCCCCCCTACGCCACTGTGGTCGGAGTCCCCGGCCACGTCGTCGCCGTCACCGCGGCCGGCGACGAGACGGTCGAGCGCCTCCCCGATCCCGGCTGGGACCGCATCGACGCCTTGGAGCGCCGCCTCGAGAGCCTCGAGCGGGATCTCGGCGCGCGCGACGTGGGGGCGGCGGTGCCCGCGCCGGACGGCTCCCCGCCGGTCGGGCCGGGCGAGCCCGGAAGCGGTGGCGCGGGTGATGCGACCGCGGCGGGAGAGCGCTGATGCGGCTTCGCAGCACCCTCTCCGGATCCCTCGAGGAGGTCGCGAGCGAGAACGGCCGGATCGGCGTCTACGTCTGCGGCGTGACGCCGTATGCGGAGAGCCACATCGGCCACGCGATGTCTCTGCTCGTCTACGGCGTGCTGATCCGCTACCTCCGCTGGCGGCACCCGGATGTCGAGGTCCGCTACGTCTCCAACTACACCGACGTCGACGACAAGATCATCGACCGCGCGCGCGAGCTCGGCCGCGATCCGGCGGTGCTCGCCCAGCAGAACATCGACCTGTGGGAGGAGCAGCAGGCGGCTCTCGGCATCCTGGCGCCGGATGTGCGGCCGCGCGTGACGACGGAGATCGAGAACATCGTTCAGACGGTCGGCCGCATCATCGAGAACGGCCACGCCTACGAGGCGCCGGGAGCCGGCGTCTATTTCAGGGTCCGATCGCTGCCCGGCTACGGGAAGCTCTCGCACCGCAGCCTCGACGAGATGCGCGCCGGCACCCGCGAGGAGCCGGGTCGGGAGAAGGAGTTCCCGCTCGACTTCGCGTTGTGGAAGGCGGCGAAGCCGGGCGAGCCGTCGTGGTCCTCGCCCTGGGGCGCCGGCCGGCCCGGATGGCACATCGAGTGCTCGGCGATGGCCCAGCGCTATCTCGGTGCGAGCTTCTCCCTCCACGGAGGGGGCACCGATCTCGTCTTCCCGCACCACGAGAACGAGATCGCCCAGGCGGAGGCGGTGACGGGGCCGGCGAGCTTCGCGCGCATCTGGATGCACAACGGGATGGTGCTGCGTGACGGCGAGAAGATGTCGAAATCGCTCGGCAACGTCGTCTCGGTCGCCGGCGCGCTGGATCGCTGGGCGGCGGACGCGCTGCGGCTCTTCGTGCTCTCCAAGCACTATCGCCAGCCGACGAACCTGACGGACGAGGCGATGGCGGCGGCTCAACGGGGAGTCGATCGCCTCTCTCAGGCGCTCGCCGGGGCGGACGGTGGCGCGGGCGGCACGCGTGGCACGGGGCCCGATGCGGCGGTGGCCCACGCCCGCTTCATCGAGGCGATGGACGACGATCTGAACACGGCGCAGGCTCTCGCCGCGCTCTTCGACCTGGCGCGCGCTGCCAACCGGCTCCGGGAGGAGGGCGCCGACGTGTCGGAGGCGCACGCCATGCTCCGGGAGCTCACGGCGGTCCTCGGCCTCGGGCTCTCGGCCGACGCGCAGGGAGACCTGTCGCGGATCTCTCAGGCGGCGCTTTCTGAGATCACGGTGCGATTCGGCGTCGCGTGCGGGAAGGCGGATGCCGCCGGCACCATCGAGGCGCTGCTCGAGCGGCGGCAGGCCGCCCGAGCAGCGCGCGACTTCGCGCTCTCCGACGCGATCCGCGACGCTCTCGGGTCGGCGGGAGTGGACGTGCAGGACGGTGCGGACGGAGCGCGGTGGAGCGTCCGCGGGTAGCGGATGCGCGGCGGCGCTGGCTGGACGCACGCGGGGGCCCCTTCATATACTCGTTAGCCGGATGCGCCCGCGTGCGCCTGACGCGCGCGGCCCTCGCGGGGAACCCGGGGGCATCGCCGGTGTCCCGCCGCCCGAGTGGCGCAATGGCAGCGCAACCGATTTGTAATCGGTAGGTTAGTGGGTTCGAATCCCCTCTCGGGCTCCAGATCCGCCGGGACGGCGGGCCCCGAGGGGCGCTCGGCGGGTGCCCGTGGTGTGTGTGCGCGGACACGCAGGGGTGGGAGAGTGGTTAATTCCAGCGGACTGTAAATCCGCCGCCGCAAGGCTACGCAGGTTCGAATCCTGCCCCCTGCACCAGGAATGAGCGGCGTCGCGATCCGGAGGGATGGACCTGCGGCGCAGTTGGGCCCTCATAGCTCAGCCGGCAGAGCGCGTTCTTGGTAAGAACGAGGTCAGCAGTTCGAATCTGCTTGAGGGCTCCATCACCCCGATACAGGTGTCGGCGCGCGTAGTGGGTCTGCGGGAGCGGACGAGGGAGCGTAGGGAATGGCGAAGGACAGGTTTGCGCGAACGAAGCCGCACGCGAACGTGGGGACTATTGGTCACGTCGACCACGGGAAGACGACGCTGACGGCGGCGATCACGAAGGTGCTGTCGATGCGCGGGGATGCGGAGTTCCGTCCGTTCGACTCGATCGACAACGCGCCGGAGGAACGTAAGCGGGGGATCACGATTGCTATTCAGCACGTGGAGTACGAGACGGAGAGCCGTCACTACGCGCACGTGGACTGTCCGGGGCACGCGGACTACATCAAGAACATGATCACGGGTGCGGCGCAGATGGACGGGGCGATTCTGGTGGTGGCGGCGCCGGACGGGCCGATGCCGCAGACGCGGGAGCACCTGTTGCTGGCGCGGCAGGTGCAGGTGCCGTCGGTGGTGGTGTTTCTGAACAAGGTCGACATGATGGAGGACGAGGAGCTTCTGGAGCTGGTGGAGCTGGAGCTTCGGGATCTGTTGTCGGACAACGAGTTTCCTGGTGACGACGTGCCGATCATTCGAGGGTCGGCGCTGGCGGCGCTGGAGTCGGAGTCGACGGACGTGGGTGCGACGGAGTACGCGCCGATTCTGGAGCTGATGTCGTCGGTGGACGAGTACATACCGCAGCCGGACCGACCGAAGGACCAGCCGTTCTTGATGCCGATCGAGGACGTGTTCGGGATCAAGGGTCGTGGGACGGTGGTAACGGGTCGAATCGAGCGCGGCGTGGTGAACGTGGGGGACGAGATCGAGATCGTGGGGATCCGTCCGACGCGGAAGACGACGGTGACCGGAGTGGAGATGTTCAAGAAGCTTCTTGACTCCGGGGAGGCCGGGGACAACGTGGGGGCGCTACTGCGGGGGATCGAGCGAACGGACGTGGAGCGCGGGCAGGTGCTGGCGGCGCCTGGGTCGATCACGCCGCACACGCGGTTTGCGGGCGAGGTGTACATCCTGTCGAAGGAGGAGGGGGGACGGCACACGCCGTTCTTCAGCGGGTACCGGCCGCAGTTTTACGTGCGGACGACGGACGTGACGGGAGTGGTGACGTTGCCCGAGGGGACCGAGATGGTCATGCCCGGGGATAACGTGGCGTTGAACGTGGAGCTGATCACGCCGGTGGCGGTGGAGCAGGGTCTGCGGTTTGCGATTCGGGAGGGCGGCCGCACGGTGGGTGCGGGCGTGGTGACGCAGATCATCGAGTAGGCGAGCCGGGGGACCGACGGGGCTTTCGGGAGCAGGGCCGAGGGGGAGAGCGTGGCGAAGGGCGATCGTATCCACATCACCCTGGCGTGCACGGAGTGCCGCGAGCGGAACTACCACACCAGGAAAAACCGGCGGAACGATCCGGACCGGCTGGAGCTGCGCAAGTTCTGCCCGCGCTGCCGCCAGCGGCAGCTGTATCGAGAGACGCGCTAGCGGAGCGAGCAGCGGGGGACGGGACGGTTCATGGGTCGGGCGTCGAGGCGAGCACAGGAGCGCGCGGAGCGTCGCCAGCGGGCTCAGCAACGGCAGGCGTCTGCGGGACGCACGCCGATGGCGCCCTCCGCCCCATCATCCCCGGATTCACCGCGACGGGGATCGCTGCTGAAGCCGCTGTGGGCGCGCGACATCATCGGGGAGTTGCGGAAGGTGACGTGGCCGGGGCGCTCGGAGGTCTACCATCTCACGCTCGTCGTCGTGGTGGTCTCGATCTTCTTCGGGGCCGTCCTCGGCGGCGCCGATCTCGGCTTCAGCTGGATCGTGGAGCGCACGATTCTGCGCTAAGGGGGGCATCCTGGCCGACCTAGAGTTCACCACGGAGAACGGCGCGGACGCCGAGGCGGCGGCAGTGGCCGACGTCGATGACGGGCGGGCCTGGTTCATCGTGCAGACCTACTCGGGCTACGAGAACAAGGTGCGCACCAACCTCGAGCAGCGTATCAAGACCATGGACGTCGGCGACCGCATCTTCCGGGTGGTGATCCCGACGGAGAACGAGATCGAGATCCGGGAGGGACAGCGCCGGACCGTCTCGAAGAAGCTCTTCCCGGGGTATGTCTTCGTCCAGATGGTGATGGACGATGCCTCGTGGTACGTGGTTCGCAACACGCCGGGCGTCACGGGCTTCGCGGGAGCGAGCGCGGACGAGCGAGCGCGCCCCACCGCCCTCGCCGACGATGAGGTGAACCGCATCCTTCGCGAGATGGACTCCGCGCCGGCGCGCATCAACGTCGGCTTCGAGCCCGGCGAATCGGTGCGCGTGATCGACGGTCCGTTCACGGACTTCGTGGGACTCGTCGACGAAATCAACCTCGACAAGGGCAAGGTGCGCGTGATGCTCTCCATGTTCGGGCGTGACACGCCCGTCGAGTTGGACTTCCTCCAGGTCGAGAAGCAATAGCGCGGATGGCACGGCGCGTCGCAGGGTCGGAGCCCTGCGCGCGCGGGCGGGGGGCGGACTGATGGCGAAGAAGGTGCGCGCGCAGGTCACGTTGCAGATTCCGGCGGGTCAGGCGAATCCCGCGCCGCCGGTGGGGACCGCCCTCGGTCCGCACGGCATCAACATCATGGAGTTCTGCAAGACGTACAACGCGCAGACGCAGCAGCAGACGGGCCAGATCATCCCGGCCCAGATCACGATCTACGAGGACCGCTCGTTCGTCTTCATCCTGAAGACGCCGCCGGTCTCCGATCTGCTGCGCAAGGCCGCGGGGGTCGAGAAGGGCTCGCCGAATCCGAAGATGGAGGCCGCGGGGCGGGTGTCGCGGGAGCAGGTGCGGGCGATCGCCGCGATCAAGCTGCCCGACCTGAACACGACCGACATGGAGCAGGCGATGCGTACCGTGGCGGGAACCGCGCGCTCAATGGGGATCGAGGTCGCCTGATGACCAAGTCGGGGAAACGGATGGAGGCGGTCAGAGCCCGCGTCGAGGGGGACCGCCTCTACTCGCCGCAGGAAGCCGTCGCGCTGGCTCGCGAGACGGCGACCGCCAGGTTCGACGAGACGATCGAAGTCCACCTCCGCACGGGTCTCGACGGTCGCCACGCCGACCAGCAGGTGCGCGGGTCTGTGGTGCTACCGCACGGCCTGGGGCGGATGATGCGCGTCGCGGTCTTCGCCGAGGGCGAGGCGGCGACCCTGGCTCTGGAGGCCGGCGCGGACTCCGTCGGCTCTGACGACCTCGCGCGACGCTTCGAGGCCGGTGAGCTGGACTTCGACGTGGTGCTCGCGCAGCGCGAGATGATGCCGAAAATCGGCCGCCTCGGCCGGCTGCTCGGCCCGCGCGGCCTGATGCCGAACCCCCGCAACAACACGGTGCTCGAGAACGTCGACCTCGCACGAGGCGTGCGCGAGGCGAAGTCCGGCCGGGTCGAGTTCCGCCTCGATCGCACCAACCTGATCCACTGCGCGATCGGCAAGGCCTCGTTCGAGGAGGGTCAGTTGATCGAGAATCTCTCGACGCTGATCGGCGAGATCCAGCGCAACCGCCCCAGCGGCGGCAAGGGTCAGATGCTCCGCGGGGCCTCGCTCGCCTCCACGATGGGACCGGGAATCGCGATGGATGTGACGCAGGTGGTGGCGCTGGGCGGCGACTCGTAGGAGACTGAATTCGGTTCAGCCCGGCGTCGCCTCGGCGACGACCGGACCGCCGGAGACCACGGGTCCCCCGCCGCCGGCAGGCGACGAGGGGATAATCGCCCACGGGCGGCCCGTGCAGGTGGGTGGCACGGCGTTCGGCGCGGATGGCGCCGCTCCGCGCGCTCACCCCGGCGGGTGAGCGCTTTTTGTCGCCCGCTCCGGCGTGGGACGCCGGTGGCGGCGGGCGGCACGAGAGGAACGCGTATGCCGACGGCGGGCAAGGTTGCGGAGGTCACCGAGCTGCGGGCCCTGATCCGCGACGCGCAGATCGCCATCGCGACGGCGTATCAGGGCATCCCGGTGGGGGAACAGGTGCTGCTGCGGCGCGAGCTCACGCGGGTCGGGGCCGAGATGCGCGTGATCAAGAACACGTTGCTGCGGATCGCGGCCCGAGACGAGGGGCTCGACGTCTTCGGCGAGCTGGCGCAGGGTCCGACCGCGCTCGTGACCTCGCGCGAGGACGTCACCGCGCCGGCGCGCGTGCTCGCGGCCTACCTGCGAGAGCACCCGACGTCGCCGGTGGAGCTGCGCGGCGCGGTGCTCGAGGGGAAGCTCGTCGATGCGGCGTTCGTCCGGGAGCTCGCGGCGGTGCCGCCTCGCGAGGAGCTGCTCGGTCGGATCGCCGGTGGCGTGGTCGGTCCGCTCGTCGAGTTCGCGGGCCTGCTGCAGGCGGTGACGCGTGAATTCGCCGGGTTGATCGAGGCCCGGGCGGCGCAGCTCGAGGAGACGAACGCGTAGGGACGCGTGCACCGGCCGGTCCGGCGCACGACGAAGAGCGGGGCGGCTTCGCTGCCCGGAGCGCGGGAGGAACGACGATGGCGAAGGTGGACGAGGCGCTGGAGATCATCCGCGGGATGACGATCATCGAACTCCGCGACCTGAATCGGGCGATCGAGGATGAGTTCGGCGTCACGGCGGCGGCGCCGGTCGCGGTGGTTGCGGCGCCGTCGGTGGACGGCAATGCGGCGGCCGCCGAGGAGCAGGCGTTCTTCGATGTCGTGCTGAAGGACTTCGGCGCGAACAAGATCAAGGTGATCAAGGCGGTCCGCGAGCTGACGACGCTCGGACTGAAGGAGGCGAAGGACCTCGTCGAGGCCGCGCCGAAGCCCGTCCGCGAGGGGGCGTCCAAGGAGGACGCGGAGGCCGCGAAGGCGAAGCTCGAAGAGGCGGGCGCTACCGTCGATCTCGTCTAGCAGGGTTGTGATTTTCTCCCTGGGTGCCCGGAGCATGGCCGGCGGTGCCCCGCGGGTGCAACAAACGCCCCCGGTAGCTGTCAGAAGCCCCAGGTAGTGGTCGACTGTAACTGATAAGACGAGTATACTAACGATCATACAAGAGGGACCCCCACGAGGGAGGATATCGATGCGAGGACAGAGCGAGGACCAGGGCCGCGCCACTCTCACCTGCCCGGAGATGTTCGTCCCCAGCGACCACCCGCTCCGACGCATCAAGCCCATCGTCGACCGGGCGCTCGCCAATCTCTCCCCGCGCTTCGACGGTCTCTACAGCGAGTCCGGGCGACCGTCGATTCCGCCCGAGACGCTGCTCAAGTCGACACTCCTCATCGCCTTCTTCTCGATTCGTAGCGAGAGCCAGTTCTGCGAGCGGCTGCGGTCCGACATGGCGTTCAAGTGGTTCCTCGACCTCCCGGGAGACCCCGGTTCCTTCGACCGCTCCACGTTCTCGAAGAACCGCTCCCGGCTCCTTGACGGCGACATCGCCCGGGGGTTCTTCGAGGAAGTCGTGAGGGAGGCGAGGGAGCGGAACCTGCTGTCCGAGGAGCACTTCACGGTCGACGGGTCGCAGCTCGAGGCGTGGGCGTCGCACAAGAGCTACCGGTCACGCGACGAGCAGGACGGGGACAAGCCTGCGGGCCGCAATCCGGACGTCGACTTCCGCGGCGAGCGCCGGCACCGGGACACCCACGTCAGCACGACCGATCCCGGCGCGCACCTGTACCGGAAGGGGAACGGGCAGGCGGCGCGCCCGAGCTACATCGGGCATGTGATGACGGAGAACCGCAACGGGCTCATCGTCGATGTCGAGCTCACGACGGCGCACGGGCGGGCGGAGCGGGATGCGGCGCTGGCCATGGCCGAGCGCAGCCTGACACCGGGGGCGACGCTGGGCGCCGACAAGGGATACGACGCGAAGCACTTCGTGGAGGGGCTGTGCGAACTCGGGGTCGTGCCGCACGTGGCACGGCGAGCGAAGCACAGCGCCATCCCCGAGGAGGTGGCGCAGACGCCCGGCTACGAGGTGAGTCAGCGCCGGCGCAAGATGGTGGAGGAGAGCTTCGGGTGGCTGAAGACCGTGGGGGGCGGGCGCAAGCTCCGCTACATCGGCGAACAGGTCAACGGTTTCTGGATGGAGATGGGCGCTGCCGCGTACAACCTGGTGCGCGTGGCCAATATCGACGCCGCGCTGTCACGGGCGTAGTGCGCCCGGAGTAGGTCCCGGGGCGCCCGGACGGGCTGAGAGAGCCCCGGAGGGGGCCAGAATCGGCCCCGAAATGACGCCGCATACGCCCTCTTGGCGGTGATTCGCTCCGTGGCCGCGCCAAAGGGGGCCTTTTTCCCGACCCTGCTAGCCCACGCCGGGGTGGCGACGCGGGCCGGACAGGCCGGCGCACGCCTCCCGGCACCGCGCGGGCGCTGGCCGGCCCGGGGCGCTGTGGCCGGGGTGACGCTCCTCGGCGGCATCATCGACGCTCCCTGACGGGCGCTCTCCGGCCGCTCTCGCCACTCGATCCCCGGCGGTCGGTCGCCGGCCGATCCGGGGGCGCCTTTCTCCGCTCTTCGTGCGTGCTCCCACCCCCTGTGCACCGCCGGTCGGGCTCCGGGCGTGCCGAGGGGCGCGCCGCTGCGCTACCCTCGTGCTCGTGGAGTGCTACGCCTGTGATCTCGAGGCGGTAGCGGAGTGCCCGCGGTGCGGTGCGCTCTTCTGTGACGAGCACGGGGAGGCCCTCTGCTCGCGCTGCATGGACCCCGAGCGCGCGCTCCCGTCGTACTGGGTCTACCGGGGATCGCTGCTCGCGCTGATCGCGGGCTCCGTCGTGGCGGTCTGGCTTCTGGTGTTTTCGCCTCAGGGCGCCGACCCGGGCGGTCGACCCCCCGCGTCGATCGCCGGCGTGCTCGGGCGTGATGCCCCGTCCTCCACGTCGACGCCGACGCCGACGCCGGCGTCGCAGGCCGGCGCTCTTCCCCGGGCCACGGCCGAGGCGGGGCCCGTCGTGAGCGCGGTGCCGACCGCGACGCCGACTGCGGCGACCCCCACGCCCCAAGCGGAGCTCGAGTACACGGTGCAGGAGGGGGATACGCTCTCGGCGATCATCGACCTCTTCCTCGCACCCGGCGGCGACCGCGAGGAGTTGCTGGAGCGGATCGTGGAGGAAAACGGCATCACCGATGTCTCGAATATCCAAATCGGCCAGGTGATCACGATTCCCGCGCAGTAGACTCGACGCCGCGCGACCGCGTTCTCGGGGGGGATGATGCGAGGCCGATTCGACGTGCTGGAGGAGGGGACGCCCGATCGCCGCGGTCTCGTGCGGATGGTGATGCTCTATACGCCGCTCGCCGCGATCAGCGGGTCGGGCGTCGTCTGGCTCTTGCGCGTGCTCCTCGGTGGCGACATGGGGGCGCTGATCGGGCTGACGGTGTTGGGCCTGGCCCTCTTCGGCACGTCCTTCCAGGCGAGCGGCGCGTTGCGCGATCTCCGCGCCGCTCCGGTCACGACCACCTCCGTCGTGCTAAGGAAGCGGCGGCCGGGCCTCTTCATGTGGCTGGGCCGGACGCACTACCTCCTCCTCAGGGAGGGTGCCTTCGTCGTCTCCGTCCCCGCCTACCACGAGCTGGAGGAGGGGGATGAGGTCGAGATGGAGCACTGGCCCCACACGCATCGCGTGGTCCGCCTGCGGCTGAGCCGGCGCGCCGCCGAGGTGGCGGCGCAGAGGGCCGACCCCTCGCCGTCCTCGGGAAGCGAGGGCGGCGGCGGTGGCGCCACAGAGGGCTCGGGGGAGGGCTCGTCGGGGCAGCAACCCGGCGAGTGGCGCCCTCCGCATCTGCGCTGAGCGGCTCCTCTTGCCTCTCTCATGCGGTGTGGGGGCGAGCGCCGCGGGAGAGACCCGGCGGGCGCTCGTCGCAACGCACGGAGCCCGCCCTGACGGCCGCTCGCTCGACGCCGCGTAGTGATGACGCCTCCCACCGGGGAGTGAGATGGCTCGCGCGTGCTACGATCGCCACGGGGCCAGCCTCCGGGGGGCCGTTGCTGAACTGGCTCGATCTCGCGATTGTCGTCATCCTCGGCGCGCTCACGTGGCGCGCCTTCGTGGTCGGCCTCGTCCGTGAGGTCGTGATGCTCGCGGCCGTCGTCTTCGGTGCGCTGCTGGCGGGGAAGCTCTACATGGAGCTCGCGGCCGACGCCGCGGTGCTCGTGGAGGACGAGCGCACCCGCGAACTCGTGGCCTTCGTGGCGATCTTCACCGGGGTGGTCGTGATCGGCCAGATCGTCGCCCTCCTCCTGCGCCGCACGGCCGCGCTCCTGCTGCTCGGACCCGTCGACAGCCTGGGGGGCGCGGCGTTCGGCCTGCTCAAGGGCGTCGTCGTCGTCGAGGTGCTCCTGGTCGCGGTCACGGCCTTCCCCGCGGCAACGGGTCTCACCGCGGCGGCCGAATCGTCCGCCCTGGCCTCGCTCTTCCTCGAGGGGTTCTTCGTCGTCGAGCCGCTACTTCCCGCCGAGGTGACAGACCTTCTGAGCGTGTAGCGCACTCGGCCGTGCTCCCGAGGCGGCGCTGCGGGCGCGGTGTCCGGCGCCGGGCGGAGGCGGTGCGCGATCGGCTAGACTCGGCGCCCGGGCCGCCACGCGGAGCGTGAGGTGCGACGTGCCGGTTCATGCGCTGCACCAGAGAGCGCTCGTGCTCAACCAGAACTACGAGCCGCTCGATGTCTGCTCGGTGCGGCGTGCCTTCCTGCTGGTCTTTCGCGGCAAGGCGGAGCTGCTGCACGCGGCGCGAGAGGAGCTACGTTCGGTCTCTGCCGTGTACGCGCGCCCCTCCGTCATACGCCTCGTGACGCAGGTGCGCCGTCCGCGACCGCACGTGCGGCTGACACGCCGCGGCGTCTTCGCTCGCGATCACGGGCGCTGCCAGTACTGCGGGTGCGCCTCGGATCTGACGCTCGACCACGTGCTGCCGCGCCACCGCGGCGGTGTCCACGAGTGGGGCAACGTCGTCACGGCCTGCACGGCCTGCAACCACCGCAAGGGCGGGCGCACGCCGGGGGAGGCGAGGATGGTGCTGAGACGCTCGCCGTTCCGCCCGGGGGCGAGCTACGCCGCGATCTACGGACCCTACCTGGAGCGCTACGCCGAGTGGGCGCCGTTCCTGGTCGGCTGGCTCGGGGGCGCGTCGCGAGGGCGCGTCGCGGCGACGCGCGATTCCGGGGAGGGGGCCGCCGTCGCCAGCCCCGCCCGCGTCGAGGCGTCGGGCTAGTAGAGGCCGCCCGTGCGCCGGTCCTGGATGAGCGTGTAGGGCCGCATCTGCAAGACGTCCCTCACCTCGGTGAGCGTCTTGAGCATGGTGCTCGCGTCCTTCCACCCGTGGCGCGAGACGAGGGTGAGCACCTCCTCGCCGGAGGCGGTCGCCTTCGGGAGCTGATCGCGCATCGCCTCACCGAGGCTCTCCCACATCTCGGGCGGGTGCTGCAGGGCGTAGCGCGCGTAGGAGAGCGCCGCGAACTGGTGTGCCGGCGTGCCCGGCTCGTTCCAGTCCTCCCCGGCGTCGCGGAGCAATTGCTTCAGCCCCTTGTGACGCTGCTCGGCCTCCCAGCGATCGTCGAGGCCGAGCGGTTCGAGGTGCTGCTCTGCCTCCGGGGCGAGCACCAGTTCGCGGAGCGCGGTGCGCGTGAGTCCGGCGCCCTCCGGCTGCGGCCGGTCGGAGCGGACCACGTCGGGGTAGCCGTCGAGCCGCTGGCGGACGTGCTGCAGCGCCACGGCGAGGACGTGCGGCAGCGCGTGCGTCGGGATCCCCTTGCGCACGGCGATCGTGACCTCGTCGTCGCGCCAGCGGATGCTGGAGAGAGCGCCGTCCTCCGTGCTCGTGACCTCGAGGCGGCGATGGCCGCCCTCCGTGCCGAGGCGGTGCTCGATGTCTTGGTAGAGAGGATCGATCGCCTCGCCCAGGTTGCGTCCGATGACCTTCATTCCCGCCCCCCCAAACTCGGGCCACTATACCGCGAGCGGCTGGCAGCTCAGGCAGTAGTTCGTCTCGCTGCCACCGCGGCGCTGGCCGCGAACTGTCGAACCGCAGCGCGGGCAGGCCTCGCCCGCACGCCGGTGCACGCGCAGGTGCGCGCGCCACTCCTGTGTGCTCTGGTTCAGTCCCTCCGCCACCTCCCGCGCGACGATCGGAATCGCCCAGCGGTAGACGTCGCCCATCGCACGGTAGAGCCGGCGCTGCTCCTCGTCGTCCATTGTCGCGCGGCGGCGGTGTGGGTGCAGCCGGGCCTCCCACAGTATCTCGTCCGAGTACGCGTTCCCGATACCCGCGACGAAGCGCTGGTTGGTCAGCGTGGGCTTGATCTGGCCGCGATGGCGGCGCAGTCGCTCGATGAACTCGTCCTCTGTGACGGCGAGCGCATCGGGTCCGAGGTCGGCGAGCTGCGGGACGGAATGGAGCTGGGCTGCGGGCACGACGTACCAGCGGCCCATCCGCCGTGCGTCCATGTAGCGAAGTTCGCGTCCCTCGGCGAAGGCGAGGACCACCGCGTAGTGCGGTCGCCGCCTCGTGCCGGCCTCCGCCCACTGGAAGCGTCCCGTCAGCATCGCGTTCATGACCACGGTGCACCCGTCGTCGACTGTGATCAGCAGGAACTTCCCGCGCCGCTCTACCGGACCGAGCACGTGTCCGACCAGGCTCTCGAGCCGCTGCTCGCTCCGGATGAGCCACGGGAGGCGGACCTCCACCGCCTCGACCGGCCGTCCGGCGAGCGCGGTCCCGAGGAAGCCGCGGATCGCCTCCAGGTCGGGTATCTCGGGCACGGGGGCGACGCCTCGCGCCCGCTAGTCCCGGGCGCGAGGGCCGCGCCAGCGTGGGTAGGACCCGAAGACGCGCAGCCATTCGGCGAGTTCTCCGAGGTCCCGAAGCGCCTCGGCGATGCGACCGTCGGTCCGGTGGCCCTCCATGTCGAGCAGGAAGACATACGTGCCGAGCTGGCGCCGCGTCGGGCGGGACTCGACGCGGGTGAGGTTGATGTCCTGCTCATAGAAGAGCGTGAGCGCCTCCATCAGGGAGCCCGGCCGGTCGTGCTGCGTCGTGAAGGCGATCGACGTCTTGTCGTCGCCGGTGGCCGGGTGGTCCGTCGCGGCCAGCACGACGAAGCGCGTCTCGTTGTCGGACTCGTCGGCGAGGTCGGGGTGGAGGACCCGGGCCCCGTAGAGGTCGGCCGCGCGTGCGTTGCCGATGGCGAGCGCCCCGGGCTCTGAGAGCGCCGACTCGATGGCGGCCGCGGTCGAGAGCGACGCCACGGGATGCGCCCCGGGGGCGATCGCCTGAAGCTGGTGACGGCACTGCGCCAGGGCCTGCGGATGCGAGTAGACGACCGTCGCGGCGGCCGGGTCCGAGCCGGCCGCTCCGACGAGTGCGTGGCGGATCGGGAGCACGAGCTCGGCCGAGATGTCGAGGGCCAGATCCTCGCGCAGCAGCTGGTCGAGAGTGTCCCGGACGCCGCCCTCCAGCGAGTTCTCGAGGGCGCAGACGCACGCCTGTGCCTCCCCGCGCTCGACCGTCGCTACGGCCTCGGAGACGGTGGAGACGGGCACCAGTTCGGCGCCCGGGTCGTAGAGGGAGGCGGCGGCCTCGGTGTAGGTCCCGCGCGGTCCGAGGTGGGTCAGCCGGATCACGCCTGCTCCTCGGGCGGCTGGTCCGGGGTGGCGATCAGTGCGCGCAGCTGCGCCTCCGCGTCCTCGGGCGTCACCGCGATCACCTCGTCACCCGCCTGGAGCACCGTGTCCCCGCTGGGGATCCTGGGCTCACCGTCCGGCCGGATCACCAGCGAGATCAGGGAGGGCTGCGGCAGGACCAGATCCCGGATCGCCTTGCCGCATGCAGGCGAGCCCGGCTGGACGTGGAGTTCGACGATCTGCAGGCCCGAGCTGTGCAGCGGCAGCAGCGGGACGACGGTGTGCTCCGGCAGGGTCGCCTCGATCTGCGCCATCACGGCCCGTGCCGCCGAGATCGTCTCGCCGACCCCGAGCAGGCGGAAGAGCCGCTCGTTGCTCGGGTCGTCGACGCGCGCGATGGTGCGGGGCACGCCGAAATGGTGCGCCGCGACCTGGCAGGCGACGAGGTTGTGCGCGTCGTTGTCGGTGAGCGAGATCAGGAGATCGCAGCGGAAGGCGCCGGCGCTCTCGAGCAGGGCCACCTCCGTGCCGTCGCCGCGCACCACCATCTCGCCGAGTTCCTCGCGTAGCTCCGTGACGCGCTCCGCTCCGCGCTCGATCACGACGACCTCGTGGTCGGGCTGCTCCTGCAGCTCGAGCGCGAGACCCCGCCCGACGCGCCCGCCGCCGACGACGATGATGTACATCGCTACGCCCTGGCCGCCGCGGCGCCGGCCGGGTCCTCGCTGCCGAAGAGCGCCGCCCACGCCATGTCCGCGCCGACGTTGGTGGGACTGAACGTGTTGAGGCCAAGCTGTCCGAAGATCTCGGCGCGGTACGGGTCGTAGACGCGCGTCACGACCGTGGGAATGCTGTAGAGGTGCTTCGCAATCTGCGAGGCGAGGATATTGCGATTGTCGCCCTGCGTGAGCGCCAGGAAGGCGTCCGCGTCGCGGATGCCGGCCTCCTCCAGGGAGCGGTGGCGCGTCCCGTCGCCGACGAGCGACTGGCCCGGGAAGCCGGGGGCCAGCCGCCGGAAGGAGTAGCGGTCGGTGTCGAGCACCGTCACCGCATGGCCGGCGGCGGCGACACGCCGGGCGACGGTGGATCCGACGCGACCGCAGCCCATGACGATGACTCTCATGCTCGTCCCCCCGGTCGTCCGGGCACGAGGCTAGCCGTTCTCGGTGCCGTCGTCGCGCCGGGCCCCCGACGCGCCGGCTGAGTCCGGCTCCGGCGGGTACCGGATCAACCAGACCTCGCAGGGGGCGTGCTCGAGCGCGTAGCGGGGGAGACGACCGAGCTGGAAGGTGCCGTGGGGCCGGTGATAGTCGATCCCGATGACGATCGCGTCCACGCCGCGCTCCCTGGCCTCGTCGACGATCGCGGTCCCCGCCTCCCGCGCCTGCACGAGGTCGGCGGCGATGTCGACGCGCTGCGCACGCGCCAGCGATTCGGCGCGCTCGAGGATGCGATCGCCGTGTTCGAACTCCGCGACCATCTCGGCGTCGAGCGGGAGGCGCCGCGGTACCTCGATCACGTGCATGGCGAGGACGCGGCGGCTCTTGCCGCGGCGGGCGATGTCGCAGGCGACGGAGAGCGCCTGCCAGCTGGCCCCGGAGTCGTCGATCGGGACCAGAAGCGACCTCAGGTTCGCCAGCGGGTCGGGGGTCATCGCCCCACCGACGGCGCGGGACCGTCTCTCCGCGGACAGGGCCCGGACAATGCGGCGTCCCCGTGAGCGAGGCGGAGCCGCACGGCTGCGTTCGCCAGCATGACCGCGCCCAGCAGCGTGCCCATGGAGACCCACTGCGCTGTCGCGACGACGGCGAGGAGCGCTACGGAGCCGCCGGCGAGGAAGCTCCAACCGAGCACGAGATCGACTCGTCGCACGGCGCCTCCGGTGGCCTTCGCCCGCGCGCTCGGCGGGATGCTAGGCGGCGTCGGGCGGGGTGTCAACGGAGTGCGCCCGGCCAGCCGGAGTGGCGCCGGGCCGTGGTGCGCGGACACGGGCGCGCGGCGGGCGCCGCCTGCGGAGGATGGCCCGGAGGGGGCGCGCTCCCCGTCAGTGCAGGAGCTCGATCCAGGCGTCGGCGACGCGCCCCGCCCGCACGTCGAGGAAGCCGACGGTCCCGAGCTGCGTCTGGAGGTTGCGCGGCAGGGTGGGAGAGCCGGGGTTCACCAGCAGCACGCCGCCGAGCTCGGTCACCTCGGGCACGTGCGTGTCGCCGGCGACCACGACGTCGACGGGTTCGCCGAAGTGGCGTGCGATCTGCTGCGCGACGCTCGTGCCGAGGGCGGTCAGATCGTTGAAGGTATGCGTCATCCCGATGCGGAGATCGCCGGCCGTGACCACCTGGTTGTGCGCGAGCCGCGAATCGTGCGGCTGCACCGGTCGTCCGCTCCCGCCGTCGTCGCCGTTGCCGCGCACCGCGATCACCGGCGCGACCCGCTCGAGCCAGTCGAGCACCACCACGTCGTGCATGTCGCCGGCGTGGAGGATCGCGCCGACGCCGTCGAGGGCCCTGTAGACCTCCTCCCAGAGCGTCGCGCGCGCCTCGGGGATGTGCGTGTCGGCGATCAGGCCGATCAACACGTCGGCGGGTAGCGCGCGGCGGGCGATCCACGGGCTTTCCGGCGGCGACCTCATCTGGGGAGCGTAGCAGGAGCGCGCCGGCGCCACCGGCAGCTGCGCGCGCGATACAATAGCAGTCAGAACGCCACAGGGCGCGGGGAGGACCGATGAACGACTCGGCAGCAGGGCACGCGACCGGCGATGCGGCGCTGGCCGGGGACAACGGTGCTCACGCAGACGACGCGCAGGCGGCGACGTGGACGGTGAAGTCCGGCCTCGCGCAGATGCTCAAGGGCGGCGTGATCATGGACGTCGTCACGGAGGAGCACGCCCGGATCGCCGAGGAGGCGGGTGCCTGCGCTGTGATGGCGCTGGAGCGCGTCCCCTCCGATATCCGTGCCACGGGGGGCGTGGCGCGGATGAGCCGCGTCGACCTGATCGAGCGAATCTGCGAGGCCGTCACCATCCCGGTCATGGCGAAGGCCCGCATCGGCCACTTCGTCGAGGCCCAGATCCTCGAGGCCATCGGCGTCGACTACGTCGATGAGTCCGAGGTGCTGACGCCGGCCGACGAGGAGCATCACATCGACAAGCACCGCTTCCGCGTCCCCTTCGTCTGCGGCGCCCGCGGTCTCGACGAGGCGCTCCGGCGCATCGCCGAGGGCGCGGCGATGATCCGGACGAAGGGGGAGGCGGGAACTGGCGATATCGTCGAGGCGGTGAGGCACATGCGCGCCGTGTGGGCCGGGATACGCCGCGCCGAGTCGACGCCGGAGGACGAGCTCCCCTCGCTCGCGAAGGAGCTCGCCGTCTCGCTCCCGCTGGTTCAGGAGGTGAAGCGGCTGGGGCGACTTCCGGTCGTGAACTTCGCGGCGGGCGGTGTCGCGACGCCGGCGGACGCCGCGCTGATGATGCAGCTCGGGGCCGACGGCGTCTTCGTCGGATCCGGCATCTTCAAGTCGGACAGCCCGGCCCGCATGGCGAGCGCCATCGTGCGGGCGGTGACGCACTACCAGGATGCGGCGATGCTCGCCGAGGTCTCCCGCGGCATCGGCGAGCCGATGCGCGGCATCGCGGTCGGGTCGCTTGCCCCCGGTGAGCAGCTCGCCGCCCGGGGGATCTGACGCCGGACCGGCGCGTGCCCGGCCGCGAGGCGGCCGGCTGAGGCGATCGCGCTCGTGGCCCAGCGGGCGCGTCAGAGAGGAACCCCCTGCCCAGCAACAGCGCCGTGAGGGAGCCCGCTAGCGGAGCAGACGGCGCCGCCGCGGCGGCCGGCGGCCCGCGCATCGGCGTGCTCGCGCTGCAGGGTGACTTCCGCGAACACCGGCGGATGCTGCTCGACCTGGGCGTCGAGGCGGCGCTCGTGCGCACCCCGCCCGAGCTTGACGCGGTCGACGCGCTGATCCTCCCGGGGGGAGAGAGCACGACGATCGCCCGGCTCGCGCGCTCGTCGGGGCTCTGGGAGCCGCTCGGCGAGCGGCTCGCCGGGGGGATGCCGGCATGGGGTACGTGCGCCGGCGCCATCCTGCTCGCGAACGACGTTCCGGAGCTCGATCGCGAGCCGCTCGGTGTGATGGCGATGCGCGTGCGTCGCAACGCCTTCGGACGGCAGATCGACTCCTTCGAGGAGATGCTCGCGGTGGACGGCATCGCCGGAGGGCCGCATCGTGCGGTCTTCATCCGCGCGCCGGTGTTCGAGGAGCTGGGTCCGGCCGTTCGGCCGCTGGCGCGCCGGCCCGACGGGGGTGTCGTGGCCGCCCGGCAGGGGGCGCTCCTCGCCACGGCCTTCCACCCCGAGCTGACCGACGACTCGCGCCTGCACGAACTCTTCCTCGCGCTCGCCGGCGAGGCGCTCGCCCACGGGGTGGCGGGGGCTACGGGACCCGCCGCATGAGCCGCCGCCTGCCGCGTCCGGCCGACCTGCTCGCGCTCGCCCTATCGGACGACGGGCTCGGCGAGAACCAGGCCGTCACGCGCGAGTTGCTCGCCCGCCCCCGGCCGGTGCGGCGCCCGATCGTGACCGCCGTCGAGAGCTGGATCCGCCTGCGCGGGCTCGCGTGGTTCGAGATCGAGGGGCGCCGGATAGCGGGTGTGGCGACGGCTCAGCGCATGGCGACCCGCGAGGCCTGGCAGATCGACACGCTGCTCACCGCGCGGCCGGAGCCGGAGGCGGACGACGTCGGCATCGCCGGCCGGCTGCTGCGGCGAGTCGCCGAGGCGGCGGCCGCGGAGCGGGTGGGCCACGTCCTGCTGCGCACGCCGGCCGCCGCCGCCGTGAGCGCGGCGCTTCGCGCGGGATTCCGGCACGTGTCGACGGAGCGCCTCTGGACGGGGTCGGGCCTGCGCCCCGCGGAGGGGCGGGGTCGGTCGTCGGTGGTCGTGCGCGAGGTCCGCGCGGAGGACGAGGGCGAGCTCTTCCGCCTGTACAGTGCCCAGACGCCGGTCGACGCCCGACGGGCGCTCGGGCTCACGCTCGCCGAGTGGCGGGCGCTTGACGGGAGCCGCTGGCTGGGGCGCCGCGGACGCCACTGGGTGGCGGAGTCGGGGGGCCGCCTGGTCGCGGCGGTGCGGGTCAGCGCCCAGGGGGCGCAGGGACAGGTGGATCTCCTCTGCGAACCGTCGGGCGCGGGGGAGCCGGAGGGCGGCGTCTCGCGGGCGGCCGCACGAGAGAGCCGGGAGGGCGGCCGGGCGCTCCTGTGGCACGCCCACGACGTGACGGCGCGGTGCGGGCGGGTCGTCTCGCTGGTGCCGCGCTCCGCCGTGGCGGTGGAGGGGCTGCTCGGCGAGCATGGGCTCATGCCCGGTCGCGAAGTGGAGCTGCTGGCGATACGGACGCGCCGCGTGGTGGTGGAAGCCGCCCGACGCGGTGCGGGCGTCGTGGTGGCGGGCGGGAGCTAGCGGTGCGGCCGGGGGGCGGCGCCGCGCCACGTCCGGCCGGGAGAGCGAGTGGGCGGCGATGAACGACGCTCCGAACGAGGGTGACGCCCGCGGCGAGGTCGCCGCACCGGAGGGGGCCGGAGGGGAGGGCCTCCCCGAGGTCGAGCTCCTGATCGAGGCGCTGCCCGCGCGCATCGCGGGCGCGGTCCGCGAGGAGGGGCTCGAGGATCTGATCGAGGTCGTGCTCGACCTCGGTCGCCCGCCGGCGGCCCGCTACGCCTCGCGCGAGGTCATCCTGGGCTCGGGCGAGGTCACGGCGCTCGAGCTCGATCACGTGGTCGGATCGGTCTCGGAGTTCGGCGAGGACAACCGCGCCGGCATCCCGCGCACGCTTCACCGCGTCTCGGCGATCCGCAATCGCCGCGGGTCGATTATCGGGCTCACCTGCCGCGTCGGGCGTTCCATCACCGGCTCCGCCAGCGGGATCCAGGATCTGGCGGAGGATGGGCGGAGCATTCTGCTGCTCGGCCGCCCCGGGGTCGGCAAGACGACGATGCTGCGTGAGCTGGCGCGTATCCTCGCCGACGACATCGGGCGGCGCGTCGTCATCGTCGACACGTCGAACGAGATCGCCGGCGACGGGGACATACCGCACCACGCCATCGGCCGGGCGCGGCGCATGCAGGTGCCGCGCCCTGAGCTCCAGCACGAGGTGATGATCGAGGCGGTGGAGAACCACATGCCCGAGGTCGTCGTGATCGACGAGATTGGGACCGAGCGGGAGGCGGCGGCGGCGCGGACCATCGCCGAGCGCGGCGTGCAGTTGATCGGGACGGCGCACGGGAACACGCTCGCCAACCTGATGCAGAACCCCACGCTCTCGGACCTGATCGGCGGCATTGAGTCGGTCACGCTCGGCGACGAGGAGGCGCGGCGCCGCGGAACGCAGAAGACGGTGCTCGAGCGGCGCGCCCCGCCGACCTTCGACGCGCTGGTCGAGATCCAGAGCTTCCACCGGGTCGCGGTGCACGGCGAGCTGGCCGGTATCGTCGACGCGCTGCTGCGCGGCTTCGCGGCGGAGGCGGAGCTGCGCACGCTCGGCGCCGCGGGCGAGGTGGAGTCGGTGGGGCGCTCGCCCGTGAGGCCGATCGGCGAGCGGTCGGTGGTGGCGGACGGACCGGCGGGGGCCCCTGCCCGGGGGCGGACCCCGGTACCGCCCCCGGGCGCCGCGTCGGGCGGCGCGGCGGTCGCCCCCGCTCCCGGCGCCCTGAAGCGGCGCATCCTCCCCTACGGGGTGAGCCGGACGCGGCTTCAGCAGGCGATCGTCAGCACGCGCTCGGAGGCGATCGTCGCCGACAGCCTCCGGGAGGCGGACGCCGTGATGACGCTGCGCCCCTACTACCGCCGCCGCAGCGGCCCGCTGCGCGAGGCCGAGGCGCTCGGCGTTCCGGTGCTCGTGCTCCGCAACAACACGGTCGTGCAGATGGAGCAGTCACTGCTCGCGATGCGCGGTGCCGGCGCCGACGCCGATCCGACGACGGCGGCGCTCCGGGAGGCGGAAATGGCGATCGCAACCGTCTCCCTGCGCGGGAGGCGGAGTGTCGAGCTCGCGCCCCAGGGCGCCTACCTTCGCCGCGTCCAGCACGAGCTCGTCTCGCGCCACGGTCTGCGCTCGGTCTCCCGGGGTCGGGAGCCCTACCGGCGGCTCACCGTGATGGCGGGGGAGAGGCCCGAGCCGTGGGCGCCGTGGGTGGATGCCGACGACGACGCCGCGGCGGTCGAATGAGCATCCCCCTCCCCGCCCGGGGTCTCCTCGTGACGGTCGAGGGGGGTGAGGGCGCAGGGAAGAGCACGCTGCAGGCGATGCTCGCTGCGCGCGCGCGAGACGCGGGCGGCGAGGTGGTGGCGTGCCGTGAGCCCGGGGGTACGGCGCTCGGCGAGCGACTCCGCCGGGCGCTCCTCGGCGACGCCCCGGGCGCGCCGGCGCCGGTGCCCGAGGCGGAGTTGCTCGTCTTCGCGGCCGCGCGCGGGCAGCTCGTCTCGGAGGTGCTGCGCCCGGCGCTCGCCCGCGGGGCGCTGGTCATCTGCGATCGCTACGCCGATTCGACACTCGCCTATCAGCACGGCGGACGCGGGCTCGACCGTGCCCTGGTGGCGTCGGTGAACGCGGCCGCGACTGGCGGGCTGGCACCCGACCTGACGCTCCTGCTCGACATCCCCCCGGCGGAGGGACTGGCGCGGGCGGGCGAGGCGGGTGACTACCTGGAGCGGGAGGGCATCGCCTTCCACGAGCGCGTCCGGGCGGGCTACCGGGCGCTCGCCGAGGCCGAGCCCGGACGGTGGCTGGTGCTCGACGGGCGTGAAGCCCCGGCCGTGCTCTGTGATCGGGCGTGGGAGCGGCTGCGGGCGCTGCGGGCGGGGACGCTGCCGGACCCCGGCGCTCGCTGACGGCAAGCCGCGCCGCCGCCCACGCGCGGGCAGCCTTCCTCGCTCCGGGGGCGGTGTCTACACTTCCGTCATGGCCGTCCCCCCGCTCCGGAGCGCCACGGTCGAGGTCCCTGCGACCTCCGCCAATCTCGGGCCGGGCTTCGACAGCCTCGGCGTGGCGCTCGACTGGCGCGCGCGATTCACGCTGATGCTGGTCGACGATCCGCTCCCGACGCCCGAACCTCCGCTCGAGCGCATGGCGGCAGCGGGGGTCCGGGCGCTCCACCTGCTGGCGGGGGAGGCTCCCCCCGCCGGTGTGCGCGTGAGCGTCGCGGGCGACATTCCGGTCGGGCGCGGCCTCGGTCTCTCGGCGGCGGCGCACGTCGCGGGCGTGGTCGCCGCCGACGCGCTGCTTCCGGGGGAGCGCTCGGTCGAGGCGCTGCTTCAGGTGGCGGCGAGGCTCGAGGGACACGCCGACAACGCGGCGCCCGCCCTCCTGGGCGGTCTGCAGATCGTGGTCGCGGAGGGCGGCGAGGGAGAGCTTCACCGCCTCGGCGTCGACCCTCCGGAGGACCTGCGCATCGCGCTGCTGGTCCCCAGCTTCTCCATGCCGACGCGCGAGTCGCGCGAGCGGCTCCCGGAGCGGCTGACGCGGAATCAGGCGGTGCACAACATCGGGCGCGCCGCGATGCTCGTCGCTGCCCTGGCCGAACGCCGCTATGAGCTGCTCGCCGTGGCGACCGAGGACGTGCTGCACCAGCCGGCGCGGGCGACGCTCTTCCCGGCGATGCCGGCGGTCTTTCGTGCGGCGCTCGCGGCGGGGGCGCACGGGGTCTATCTCTCGGGCGGAGGCTCCACGGTGGCGGCCTTCGTGACCGAGCGGGCGGAGCACGTCGCGGGAGCGATGCGGGAAGCGGCGGCGGCCCGCGGACTCGAGGCGGAGGCGCGGATCTGCGGCATGAGCCGTCAGGGGGCGACGCTCGTCGACGGGGCGGTCGGGGAGCCCGCCCGCAGCTGAACGAGTGAGCCCCGCTCGGCGAGGGGGACGCGTGGTGCTGGTGGTGGAGAAGTTCGGCGGCTCCTCCGTGTCCGACGCCGCGAAGATCCGCCACGTGGCCGGCCGCATCGCGACGCGCGCGGCCACCGGAGACCGCGTGGTTGCGGTCGTCTCGGCGATGGGGAACCGCACGGACGAACTGATCGCGCTCGCGACGGAGGTGACGGTAGACCCCCGCCCGCGCGAGCTCGACGTGCTGCTCTCCACCGGGGAGGTGGTCTCCTCCACCCTGCTCTCGATGGCACTCCACGATCACGGCCTCGACGCGGTGAGCCTCACGGGCCAGCAGGCCGGTATCCGCACGGATGCGGTCTTCGGCCGCGCGCGCATCGCCGGCATCGACACGGCTCGCATCGAGCGCGAGGTCGCGGCCGGCCGCGTCGTCATCGTCGCGGGATTCCAGGGCATCTCGGAGTCGGCGGATCTCGACGTCACGACGCTCGGCCGCGGCGGGAGCGACACCACGGCCGTCGCGCTGGCGGCGGCGCTCGGCGCCGACGCCTGCGAGATCTACACCGACGTGGCGGGTGTGTACACCGCCGACCCGCGGATCTGCCCCAGCGCCCGCCCGCTGGTCGACATTGGCTACGATGAGATGCTCGAGCTGGCGACGACGGGAGCGCGGGTGATGCACGCCCGCGCCGTCGAGGTGGGGGCGCTCTACGGCGTCGAGATCCGGGTGGTCAGCACCTTCGACGAAGAGGCCCCCGGCACGCTGATTCACGCGGAGGCGGTGATGGAGCAGTCGAACAAGGTCCGCGGGATCGCCCACCAGGCTCGCGTGGGCCGCGTCACGGTGCGGGGAGTCCCCGACAGGCCCGGGATCGCGGCGAGGCTCTTCAGCCCGCTCGCGGACGCCGGCGTCTCCGTCGATACGATCGTGCAGAACGTTTCGACGGAGCAGCTCACCGACCTGACCTTCACGGTCGCCTCCGAGGAGCTCGATCGGGCGCTCCGCACGGTCGAGGCGGTGCTGCCGGAGCTCGGAGCCGCCGCCGTCTACGGGGACAGCGACGTCGGCTCCGTCTCGATCGTCGGGACCGGCATGGCCTCGAGCCCCGGCTATGCCGCGGCGATGTTCGAGACGCTCTACACGCACGGTGTCAATATCGAACTGATCTCGACGTCGGAGATCCGCATCACCTGCGTCGTCGACGCCCGGAGCGTGCCCGAGGCCGTCCGCGCCCTCCACGACGCGTTCTCGCTCGACGCGGCCGAGTAGCACCCGACCGCGGCGCGCGAGCTTTACAGGCATGCGCACGGGCGGCTAGTATCGCCGTCCGGCGGATCGCACGCCCGTTCGCGCAGTCACCTACACGGATGTGCCGAACAACGGATGCGTGGGAGACCACGGAACCGGGCGGGTCGGCCGCGGGCCGTCGCTCGGGGAACGGCGGTCCGCGCGGGGGATGGTCGGCATGTTTGCTCATCTCCACACGCACAGCGAGTACTCGTTGCTCGACGGGCTCTCGAAGATCCCGGACCTCGTGGCGCGCGCGAAGGCGCTCGGCCAGGAGTCCCTCGCCATCACGGATCACGGCGTGCTCTACGGAGCCGTCCAGTTCTATGAGGCGGCGCGCGCGGCCGGCGTCAAGCCGATCATCGGCCTCGAGGGCTACGTGGCGCACGGGAGCCGCCACGACCGCTCCGCCGCCGAGCGCTCGCCGTGGCACCTCACGCTCCTGGCGAGGGACGAGACGGGCTACCGGAACCTCCTCGCACTGTCGACGGCGTCCCACCTCGAGGGGTTCTACTACCGCCCGCGCATCGATCGCGAGCTGCTCGAGCGCCACGCGGAAGGGCTGATCGTGCTCTCGGGATGCCCGTCGGGCGAGCTCATGACGGCGCTAGCCGATGGTCGCGAGCAGGACGCGCGTGAGGCGGCGTCGTGGTACCGCGAGCGCTTCCCGGGGCGCTACTACGTGGAGCTCCAGGAGCACGGGCAGGAGCAGTTCAGCCGCCTGACGCCCGGCCTGGTCGGGCTCGCGCGCGAGCTCGCGCTCCCGCTCGTGGCCACCAACGACTCGCACTACACGACGCCCCAGCAGCATCGCCTGCACGACCTGCTGCTCTGCATCGGGACCAATGCCACGATCCACGACGAGAACCGCTTCCGGCTCGACGGGGACTCCTTCTACCTGAAGTCCGAGCAGGAGATGCGCGCGCTCTTCTCCGAGCTGCCCGACGCCTGCGACAACACGGCGCGCATAGCGGAGGAGGTGGGCCTCGAGCTCACCTTCGGCCGCTCCCTGCTCCCCGATCCGGGCGTGCCGGCGGGCGAGAGGCCGGCGGCGTTCCTGCGGCGCCTCTGCGAGGAGGGTCTGAGGCGTCGCTACGGCAGCCCCACGGAGGCGCACCGCGAGCGGCTCGACTACGAGCTGCGCGTCGTCGAGGAGTGCGGCTTCGTCGAGTACATGCTGATCGTGCGCGACATCGCGGCGTTCGCGCGCGAGCGGAAGATCCCGATGGGCGTGCGGGGCTCGGCCGCCGCCTCCGTCATCCTCTACTGCCTCGACGTGACCGACATCGAGCCTACGCAGTACGGTCTCGTCTTCGAGCGCTTCCTCAACCCGGAGCGTCGCGAGATGCCGGATGTCGACTTCGACTTCGCCGACGACCGGCGCGAGGAAGTGATCCGCTACACGGCCGAGCGCTTCGGGCGCGACCGCGTGGCCCAGATCATCACCTTCGGGACGCTCGGGGCGAAGGCGGCGATCCGGGACTCGGGGCGAGCGCTCGGGATGGGCTACGGGGACGTCGACCGCATCGCACGGCTCGTGCCCGACGTGCTGCACGTGACGCTGGAGCAGGCGGTCGCTGACGTCCCGGAGCTCGCCCTCGCGGTCGAGCAGGACGCGGCGGTTGCGGAGCTTGTGGAAACGGCGCGCGGCCTCGAGGGCGTGGCGCGCCACGCCTCGACGCACGCGGCGGGCATCGTGATCTCTCGCGGAGCGCTCTCGGAGGTCGTGCCGCTGCAGCGAGCGACGTCGGCGCGCGACGGCGATCAGGAGCTCCTGCCGACCACGCAGTACGCGATGGACGACGTCGCCCGCATCGGCCTCCTGAAGATGGACTACCTCGGCCTCACCAATCTCACGATCCTGGGCCAGGCTGTGGAGCTGGTGCGCGAGCTTCACGGGCTCGACCTCGACCTCAGGACGCTGCCGGACGGCGATCCGGCCGCAGCCGCCCTCTTGGCTCAGGCCGATACGTTCGGGGTCTTCCAGATGGAGTCGGCAGGGATGAGGCGACAGGTCCGCGAGCTGCGGCCCGAGAACATCGGGGAGCTCTCGGCGATGGTCGCGCTCTACAGGCCGGGTCCCATGGATCAGATCCCGCGCTACATCGACGTGAAGCACGGGCGCGCCAAGGCGCACTACCCGCATCCCGATCTCGCCGGCATCCTCGACGAAACCTACGGGGTCATCACCTACCAGGACCAGGTGCTGCAGATCGCCCGCGTCTTCGCCGGCTACACGCTGGGGCAGGCCGACGTGATGCGGAAGGCGATGGGGAAGAAGATACCGGCCGTGATGCTGGCGGAGCGGGAGCGCTTCGTCGGCGGCGCGGCGGAGCGCGGGTACGACGCGCGGCTCGCCGAGCAGATCTTCGATCTCATCGAGCCGTTCGCCGGGTACGCCTTCAACAAGGCCCACGCCTTCTCCTACGGCACGATCGCCTATCAGACCGCGTACCTCAAGGCGCACTACCCGGTCGAGTTCATGGCGGCCGTGCTGATCTCCGCGGGATCTCACCCCACGGGCGCGCAGGAGCGCATCGCCCGCGCGGTCGGCGAGTGTGCGCGGCTCGACACGCCGGTGCTGCCGCCGGACATCAACCGCTCGGGTGTCCATTTCACGATCGAGCGGGGGGAGGGGGCGGGATCCGCCGCCGCCATTCGCTTCGGGCTCGCGCAGGTGAAGAACGTGGGCCGAGCGGCCGTGGAGACGCTCGTCGCGGAGCGGGAGGCGAACGGGCCTTTCCGCTCGCTCAAGGACTTCGCGAGCCGCATCCAGCCGCGCGAGCTGAACCGCCGCGTGCTGGAGTCGCTGGCGAAGGCAGGGGGGCTCGACGGCCTCGACGGCCTCGACGGCGTCGCCGGCCGCGGGACGGTGGTCGCCGGGATCGATCGCGTCCTCTCATTCGCGCAGCAGGAGCAGAGGCGACGTGAGACGGGGCAGACCTCGATGTTCGACCTCTTCGGCGATCACGTCGACGCGCCGCTCCCGGCCCTCGATCTCGAGCCCGTGGAGGTGCCGCGCCGGGAGCGCCTGCAGTGGGAGAAGGAGCTGCTGGGGACCTACATCAGCGAGCACCCCTATCGGCAGGCCGCGAGCGCTCTGGCGGAGCACACCACGGCGCAGGCGACCGAGCTCGGTCTCGACCTCGCAGGCTCCCAGGTGACGGTGGCCGGCATGGTGACGGGCGTCCGCCCGCTCGCCACGCGGCAGGGCCGGCCGTTTGCCGCCGTCACGATCGAGGACCTCTCCGGCTCGGCGGAGCTCACGCTCTGGCCGGAGGCGTACGAGCGCCACCGCGACTGCGCGGTGCCGGGCAACGTCGTGCTGGCGAAGGCGTCTGTGCGCAGCCGGGGCGATCGGCTCACGGTCGCCGTCGAGGAGCTGGCGCCGTTCGACCTCGAGTCGGGGCAGTTGATCGACTTCGACGCCGGCCGCTTCCGTCCCGCGGGCGGACCGGGGGGCGGCCGGGCGGCGGCTCGGGGGTCAGGCGCCCGCGACGGCCGGACGCCGTCGGGAGGAGCGCCACCCCGACCGGAAGCCGGGGCCGGACCGGCGCCTGTCCCGGACGGCGGCGGCCCGGGGGCGGCTCGTGGTGGGCTGTACGCCGTCGAGCCCCAGGAGCCCTCTCGGAACGGCGACGGCGTGCAGGGAGCGGACGGTGACGGGGGGCCGAGGCGCCTCGTCATCTCGATCGAGGAGACGACCGACGAGGGGGCGGACCGGCGGCGGATGCGACGCCTGGTGGCGATGCTGACGGAGAGCGCAGGCGATCTCCCGGTCGAGCTATCCGTGCGGACGCGAGGCGGTCGCGTCGAGCGGCTGGCGCTGCCCGGGGTCGCCGCCGCCGCCCCGCTGCTCCCGCGCGTCCGGGCACTCCTCGGCGTGCTGGGCGAGGTCGCCGAGCACGGGGCACCCGCGCCGGCCTCCGGCGCCGACGCGCGCATTGCCGAGCGGGGCTCTCGCGAGCCGGTTCTCGCCGTCGCCCGCTAGCTGTGGCTCCCATGAAGGTTGTCGCTCGGCGTCCTCGAGGAGGCAGCTAGCCGCGCGAGGACTCCCGTCCTCCGCGCCGAGTTCGTCGCAACCTCGGCAGGCATGGATGAGAACGTGGAGGGCCGGCTCGCGTATCTAGGCGATCAGAGGCAGATCGAGGACGACCGTGAGCTCTCGTTCCGGCTGCTGCGCCACTGCGCATCATCCGTGCAGCACCGCAGGTACCACGAGCTCGAGGTCGTCACCGTCCAGGTGGACACGGGGCGCTCGGCGTAGCAGGCGCAGCCGACGGGGCGAGTGCGGCGCGGCGGACGGGAGCCGTGTCCGCTCTCCCGGTAGACGCGGTGCGGACCGAAGCCGTCGCTGCTGCGCACGGGGCAAATGCGCTGCTCCAGCTCGTCTGCGGTGCGCCGCGGGTTCGAGTGCGGGGCGGAGGTGCGGTTCTTGATCCCGTCCGCTCCTGCCTCTCGGAGGCGGCGCACCCACTCCTGGACCGTTCGGCGGGAGACGCGGAAGCGGCGGGCGACCGGCGCCTGGGACCGCCGGCCCCCACCTCCCGGAGCATCTCTGGCCGGTGACCGGGGTTGGACGCGCGTTTCGATGCGTCACGAGAGGCTCCTCCCCTGCTGCCGATGCTTGCTACACACACAGCAGCAGGCGGGGCCCGCACCTGCAGTAACCCGTGGGAACTACAGCTAGCCGCGCCGCCGCCTCCTCATCGAACGCGGGCGGGCGCTACACTTCCCACGTCGCGCCGTGGCCCCGGACGTGCGTCGCCCCCCGAGGCGACATGAGGCGAGATGACCGAACAGCGAGCCGAGAGCAGGGTCGCGGGCGACTCCGGCGTTGCCGATAGGGCGACGCTGCACGCGGTGATCGCCGACGTGCGCGCCGAGGTGGGCCGGGTCATCGTCGGCCAGGAGAGGCTCGTCGACCGACTGCTCGTGGCACTGCTGACGGCGAACCACGCGCTGGTCGAAGGCGTGCCGGGCCTCGCGAAGACGCTCTCCGTCTCGACACTGGCCCGGACGCTCAGTCTCTCCTTCTCTCGCGTGCAGTTCACCCCCGATCTGCTGCCGGCCGATCTCACGGGGACGCTCGTCTTCCAGCCGCGCGACGCCGAGTTCCACATCCGCCGTGGTCCGATCTTCGCGAACGTCGTGCTCGCCGACGAGATCAACCGTGCTCCGGCGAAGGTGCAGTCGGCGCTGCTTGAGGCGATGCAGGAACGCCAGGTCTCTATCGGGGGTGAGACGCTCGCGCTGCCGGACCCCTTCATCGTCTTCGCGACCCAGAACCCGATCGAGCACGAAGGGACCTACCCGCTTCCCGAGGCGCAGCTCGATCGCTTCATGCTCGAGATTCACGTCGACTACCCGGAGCGGGAGGAGGAGCGCGAGATCCTCGATCGCGCTCTCGCCGGGGAAGAGCCCGACGTGCGCGCCGTGGTCGGCCCGGACCAGATCGCTGCCCTCAGGCGGGCGACGGCGCGGGTCCAGGTGGACGAGCGTCTGCGAGAGTATGTCGTGCGGTTGATGGAGGCGACGCGCACTCCGGCGCGCTACCGCCTGGGGGAGCTCTCGCCGCTGGTGGAGTACGGGGCGTCGCCGCGGGCCGGCGTCTTCGTGGCGCGGTCTGCGCAGGCCTACGCCTTCATCCGGGGCCGCGACTACGTGCTTCCGGATGACATCAAGGAGATGGCGAGCGACGTGCTGAGACACCGACTCGTCCTCTCCTACGAGGCCGAGGCGCAGTCGGTGACGGCGGCGGCGGTCGTGGAGCGGCTGCTCGACGGCGTCGGGATCCCCTGACCGTGCCGCCCCTCCCGACGCGGTCGCGCGCCGGCGCGGCCGGTGCCGGCGGGCGGGCCACCGCGCGCGCCAGCGCGGAGGCGGCACTCGACGCCGAGGAGGTCGCCGCGATCCGGCGCATCGCCCTGAGAGCGCGCCGCCTCGCCACCCAGTTCGTCGCCGGCGACTATCGCTCGGTGTTCCGCGGAACGGGGATGGAGTTCGCCGAGGTCCGGGAGTACATCCCCGGCGACGACGTGCGCTTTATCGACTGGAACGTCACCGCCCGCCTGGGGGAGCCCTGGGTGAAGGAGTACGTCGAGGAGCGCGAGCTCGCGGTTCTCTGCGCGGTGGATCTCTCGGCCTCGCAGTACGCCGCGTTCCCCGATGCCGGTCGCCTGGGAACGGCGGCGGAGGTGGTGGCGCTCATGAGCTTCGCCGCGCTCTTCAACAACGACCGGGCCGGCCTGATGACCTTTACCGATCGCGTGGAGCGGTTCGTGGCGCCGGCGAAGGGGAGCCGGCACGTGCTGCGCATCGTGCGCGAGGTCGTGCACCACGCTGGGAGGGGGGCGGGCACCGACCTCGCCGTGGCTTGCGAGCATCTCTCGCGTGTGCTGTCGCGCAGATCGGTGGTGGTGCTGGTTTCGGACTTTCTCGCGGTTGGCTACGAGCGCGCGCTCGCCGCCCTCTCCCGGCGCCACGAGGTGATCGCCGTGACGCTGGTCGACGCGTTCGATCTCGCTCTTCCGCGGCTGGGGATTGTCGAGGTCGAGGACGTCGAGCGCGGCGAACGGCTGGTGCTCGACACCGACGATGCGCGCGTCCGGCGTCGCTACGAGCAGGCGGCCTCAGAGCGCGCGGCCGCCAGGCGGCGCGCTCTCGCCTCGGCCGGCGTCGACGAGATCGAGCTGCGCGTGGGGGAGGGCGTCGTCGCCCCGCTGGTCGCGTACTTCCGGCGCCGGGCGATGGCGCGGTGAGCCCGGGGCCAGGGGTGGCCGGCTCCGCGGCGGTCGTCGCATGCCTCGCGCTCCTCCTCGCCGCCGCGCCGGCGCGCGGCCAAGAGGCGCCGCCGGGTGCGATCGAGGTCCGGGTCACCCTCAACCCCGTCACGGCGGTGCTCGGGGAGCCGGTCCGCCTCGTGGTTCGGGTCGAGCACGGCAACGACCAGGTCGTCGCCGTGGGCCGGGTGGACGCGGCGCTCGCCGTGCACCTCGTCGAGGGCGCGACGGTGTCGGAGGGCGAGACGCCGGATGGCCGGCTGGTGAGCGAGCACGTCTACACCATCGCCGCCTTCGCTCTCGGGCGCGTCGAGCTCGGCGAGACCGTCGTGCGGGCGCTGCGGGACGACGGGAGCCGGATCGAGCTCCCCGTCGCCCTGCCGGCGCTCACGATCGGGGCGACGACTGCCCCGGACGACGAGGCGCTGAGGCCGCTCCCGCCTCAGCGGGACGTCGGGGGCGCGCCCCTCCCCTGGCAGCGCGCCGAGGTGATCGCCCGCGCGCTCGTCGCCGTCGGGGCACTGCTCCTGCTGGCGCTCGCGTGGTGGCTGCTGCGCTCGATGGTGCGCCGCCGGCGCCGGTCGAGCGCGCGCGCGCGGCGCGGGGAAGCGGGGTGGCCGCTCGAGGAGGGGGCCCGGGCGCGCCTCGACGCGCTCGCGAGCCGCGGCGCACCGGACGCCGGCGAGGGGGCCGTGCGCTACTACAGCGAGATCGCCTCGGTCGTGCGCGAGTACCTGGAGGCGCGGGGCGGCTTCCGAGCCACCGCCCTTACGACGAACGAACTCGAGGGGCGGATGGTCGGTGAGGGGATCGATCGCTGGCAGGCGCGCCTCGTCGTCGGGTTGCTGGAGCGCTGCGATCGCGCCGTTTACGCGCGCCGCCACCCCGATCGCGAGTCAGCCGACCACGACCTCACGCTCGCCTACGAGATCGTCGAGCTCGGCCGCGCGCGGGCAGAGGCCGCCTCAGCCGAAGAGGGAGACGGCGAGGCGCCGGCGGGTAAGGGAACGGCGGGATGAGCGAACTCTCCTTCGCCGCCCCCATCCTGCTGCTGGGGCTCCCGGCGGTAGCGGCACTCGCGCTCTGGCGCGCGCTGCGTGCGCCCGGGCGCCCCGCGCTCGCCGTGGCGGATCTCGGACCGTGGCGGAGTGCCGGTTCAGGACGCCGCAGCGTGAGGCTTCGCCTGCTGTGGGTCGGCCGGATGCTGCGCCTTCTCGCGGCGGCTCTGATCGTCATCGCTCTGGCGCGGCCGCAGCAGGGGCTCGCGACCGTGTCGATCCCCGAGGAGGGGATCGACATCGTTGTCGCCCTCGATGTCTCGACGTCGATGGGCAACGTGACGGCGCGCCCCGGACCGACCCGCCTCGAGGCGGCGCGCGCGGTGCTCGAGGAGTTCTTCGGCACGCTCGAGGGCGACCGCGTGGGGATGGTGATCTTCCAGTCGCGAGCGCTGGTGCTCTCTCCCCTCACCGACGATCTCGACGCGATGGCAAGCCGCGTGCGCGCCTCGGGGCCGGGGCTGATCGAGGACGGGACGGCGATCGGACTCGGCCTCGCCGAGGCGGCGGGCCTCCTCCGCGAGTCGCCGGCGCGCAGCCGCGTCGTCGTGCTGCTCACCGACGGGCAGAACAACGCCGGGGAGGTGACGCCGGTCGAGGCGGCGCAGATGGCGGCGGCGCTCGGCGTGCGCGTCTACACGGTCGCGTTCCTCTCGCGCGACGGCACGTCGGCGGTCGATGAGGCGACGCTGCGCCGGATCGCCGAGCTGACGGATGCCTCCTACTACGACGCCAGGACGCAGGCGGAGCTCGCGGCCGCCTACGAGTCGATTGGCCGGCTGGAGCGCAGCCGCGTGGGGGAGCGGCGCTTCGAGTCGTTCCGCGAGTTCGGGCCGTGGCTCGCGGGCGCCGCCGCCCTCCTGCTCGCCCTCGACGCCGTCCTGGCCGCGAGCTGGCTCAGGAGACAGCCGTGATCGGCCCCGTCGCCTTCGGCGCGCCGGCGCTCCTGCTCGCCCTCGCCCTGGTGCCCGTGGTGTGGGGGGCGCTCCGCTACGCCGAGCGTCGCCGCGCGGCCGCGGACCGCGAGGTCGGCGGCCCGGCGGCGCTGCGCCGGGGCCGCTCCAGCGCCCGGCGACGGTTGCGCGGCGTGCTGCTGGTCGCCGCTATCGCGGCGGCGTTGCTCGCCGCCGCCCGCCCGCAGTGGGGCGAGGAGCAGCGGAGCGTCGAGCAGCGGGGCATCGACGTGGCACTCGTCCTCGACGTCTCGCGGTCTATGACGGCGACGGACGTCGATCCGAGCCGGGCGCACGCGGCGGCTGGTGCGCTCACGGGGCTGCTTGGCGGTCTCGTCGGCGACCGTGCCGCGCTCGTGACCTTCGCCGGCAGCGCCCTGGTGCGCTCGCCCCTCACGCGGGACCTCGAGGTGCTGGCACAGCTCGTGGAGCGCGCGCAGTCGGAGGCGGCGCTGATGCGGCCGGGCAGTAACGTCGGCGTCGCCCTGCAGCGCGCGCTCGACGCGCTCAACGTGGACGACGCGGCGCGCACGCAGGCGATCGTGCTCATCTCCGACGGCGAGGATCCCGCCGGGAACCGCTTCGTCGACTTCGCCCGGGAGACGGCGGTTGCGCGCGGCGTCCGCATCTACACGGCGGTGGCGGGCGCACCCGGCGGCGGAGCGCTGCCGGGCGCCGAACGTCGCGAGGGCGGGTCCGAGGTCAGCGTGCCGGACACGGCGCTGCTCGCCGATGCTGCGAGGGGCACCGGCGGCGAGCTGCGCTCGCTCTCCTCGATCCCGGGGCTGGCGGTGGCCTTCCGGCGGCTCGCGCAAACGCGCTTGGCCGAGGACCGGGAGCGCGCCCCCATCGAGCGCTTTCAGTGGGGAGCCGCCATCGCGCTCGCGCTCCTGGGGGCGCGCGAGCTGGTAGCCGAGGGCGGGAGGGGTCGCGGGGGACGCGGGCGGCCGCGATTGCTCTCGGCGTTGTCGGCGTCCGTGCTCCTGGCCCTCGGCGCGGCACTCGTCGCCTCCTGCGGAGGGAGCGAGGCGTACCGCGAGACGCGCGCCGGCAACGACGCGTATCAGGCGGATCGCTACGAGGAGGCGCTTCTTCGCTACGAGGCCGCAGCTCAGGCGGCGCCGACGGCGGAGGATCTCGCGATCCTCGCCTACGATCGCGGCAACGCGCTCGGCCGTCTCGAGCGCTACGAGGAGGCGATGGAGGCGGCGGCGCGGGCCGCGGACGAGACGGAGGACCCCGAGCTCGCCGCGGTCGCTGCGTACGCGCGGGGGACCCACGCCGCGCGCGCCCTCCGGCTCGAGGCGGCTCGCGATGCCTTCGTGACGGCGCTGCTCCGCGATCCGGACGACGACGACGCGCGCGCGAACCTTGAGATCGTGCTGCGCGCGCTGGGGGCGGCGGCTGCGCCGGAGCCGACGCCGGCGGCCGGGACGGAGGGGGGGGGCGGGCAGCCCGGCCCGGCGCCGGGCGTTCCAGGCGGAGCCGCAGGGCCGCCGCCCCCGGATGCGACGCCGGGGTCGCCAGGGAACGCGCCCGGGACCCCCGGGCCGGGCGGGAGCGCGACGGCGCAGCCCGGTGTCAGCCCGGTGCCCGGGGGAAGCGCGGCGCCGGCCGGCGTTGCCGGGGCACAACCGGGGCCCGGGGGGGCCGCGCTCAGCGCGGAAGAGGCGCGCGCGGCGCTGGAGGCGGCGCTAGCCGAGCTTGCGTCGGGAGAGATGGCGCTCGAGGAGGCGCTTCGCATCCTCGACCTGGTCCACCAGCTCAACGCACTCGTCGATCTCGGCGCGGCGCGGGAGCCGGGAGGCGCCCTGCCCCCTCGCTGAGCCGGCGCCGCGGAGCGAACTCGGGCGCGACTGCACCATCGAGCACGGCTACCGCGATCTGCGCTTCTCCAACCCGTTTCCGTACGCGGTCGTGCTCAGCGTTGACATCGAGGCCGATCGCGTGCGCGCGATGGTCGGGGCCGACCGGCCCCCGGACCTCACCGTCGACGTGGTGGTGGATGAGCTCGTCCGCGAGCCGGCGCTCACGCGTGTCGTCGTCGATCCCGGCCTGAAGCCGGGCGAGGCGCGGATCGTCGAGCCGGGGCACGACGGGCTCGTGGTGCGCACCGTGCGGACCATCACGTGGGACGGCACGCTTCGCCGGGAGAGCCGGAGCGAGTCGCGTCATGAGAGCAGGCCTGCGTCATCGCGCGCGGAGCCTGAGGACGCACGGCCGCTCCCGGGTAACCGCAGGGAAGTGGCCACGGGGAGAGGCGGTGAGGGGCCGCCTCTCCCCCGGGGGGAGGGGAACACCTCGCGGGCGAAGCCAGGAGGTACGCCCGGCGCTAGCGCGCCTGGGAGCGCCTCGGCCGCGGACGCCAGCGTCCGAGCAGGCGGCGGAAGAAGCGGTTGCGGAGCTGCACGTAGAGCAAGTCCAGCTCCTCCGCGTCGTCGGGCCGCTCGGTGTAGCCGGGCCGCCCGTAGCGCTCGCGGGCGAAGGCGGCCGCGAGCGGAGCGGCATCGACCGGTCGCGGCCACAGCACCTCGCGCCACTCGGAGGCTGTCTCGCGCGGCGTGCGCGTCGGCGCCGTCTCGGCGCCGGTCCAGGCCGCGAGGCGCGAGAGCTTGCCCCAGCGCCGCGTCGAGGAGGGGAGGCCCCGGTACGGGCGCTCCCACAGCCAGCGCCCGCCGAGGATGAGCGCGAGGCCCGCCGTCGCGAGGGCGAGCATCCAGCCGGCGATGCGCGCTACCGCGCGGGCGCCGCTCTCGTTTCCGAAGTCGACGTCGGCGGGACCCTCCTCGCCGAGATCGATGCCCAGGCTGGCGAGCAGGGCCTCGAAGTCCGCGTCCTCGTCGAAGGGGATCTCATTGAAGATGGTGCCGTCGACCTCGGTCAGGCCGAAGGCCTGCAGCAGGCCCGCGTCGTCACCGGGACGGGGGATGAGCGCCCGGGAGGGCGTCGGGTTGAACTCGAGCCAGCCGAGGCCCGCGAAGTAGACCTCGGGCCACGCCCAGCTCTCGCGCTCGCTGATCGTGTATCGCTTTGTCTCCTCGTCGAGCTGAGCGTCGTCGATCACGAAGCCGACGGCGATGCGGGAGGGGATGCCGAGCGTGCGCAAGAGCACCACCATCGCGGAGGCGTGGTGATCGAAATACCCGCGCTGCGCGTCGAAGAGCAAGTAGGCGGTGGCGTCGCGGAGCGGCGGCGGGGCCGGGACGCGCAGGTCGACCGGGAAGGTCCGCAGGTGCTGCTCCACCAGCCGCGCCGCCACGTAGGGCTGCGTTCCCGGGGAGACGAAGGTGGAGGCGTAGACGCGGACGGCGGCGGGGAGGTCGTCGGGGAGCTGCAGGTAGCGGTCGGTGACCCAGGCGGGGTAGTCGGTCCCCGAGGCGATGAGGCGCTCGAGCTCGGCGGCGGAGACCGTGCCGACGGTGGTGTAGCTGTCGTCGGAACCCAGCCGGCGCTCCGGCAGCAGCGAGACGGCGTCGATCGGGCTGGGCCCGACGCGCCGGTTCGCTTCGAGGTCGGCCGAGAGCGGATCCCCCGCAGCGAAGAGCACGCGGTCGCCGACGCGCTCCAGGAGCGTCACCTCGATGCTGACCGGAACCCGCAGCTCGCGCCGCGTGCGGGCGATGCCGCTCTCTGCGAGCGGATCCGCGGCTCCGGCGAGCGGCAGCTCGTTGGTCCTGGAGATCTGCCACCCCTGGCCGGCGTACGTGTCGTAGGCGAGGGCGCGCAGGAGGCCCTCGCCGGGCGCCTCCACCTCGAGCAGCGGCTCCGGAGCGAGGCGCGCGCGCCCCTTCAGTGGCAGCACGTCGCCGTAGCGATGATGCAGCGTGTCCGGGCGCGATCCGACGCCGACGAAGAGGCGGCCCATCTGCTCGGCGCGATCGGTGACGGGCGCGATCAGCGCCGCCCAGCGATCGGCGAGCGGCCCGATGTTGTTCGCGGTCGGGACGATCCACACGGCGACCAGCAGCACGACGGCGGCCAGGCTGGAGACGCGCAGCACCTCCATCGGCAGCGCGTCGGGTCGAACCGTGTCGTTCGTGCCCCAGCCCGTGACAGCTCGCACCACGTGCAGCCGCGTGATCAGCAGGACGCCGGCGAAGAGGAAGATGGTGAAGGGGAGGGCGGGTTGCCCGGGGAGGTAGGCGATGTTGGTGAGAAGCAGCACGCCGAGCGGCAGCAGCGCGATCCAGGCGTTCTGCCAGCGCACGGTGGCCCAGGCGGCGAGAAAGGCGATGAGCCACACCAGGGCCACCAGCATGGCGACGAACGGGAGCGAGTCGTTGGAGATGCCGCCGTCTATCAGCACCTCGACCCAGCGGGCGATGCGGAGCTTCATCTCGCTCCAGCGGATGATGAGGCCGGTGGGTCCCTCGGGGTCGGAGAGCCGCAGCGTGTGCAGGAGTAGCGCGGTCACGAAGAGCGTGCCCCAGGCGAGGGCTGCGGGCACGCCCCAGGCGGCGCGCGTCGGCAGCTGCGAGGCGACCCACCCCGCCGCCAGCCCGCCGAAGCCGACCATCGCGAGCGAGGGCATCTCCCCCACCCAGTTGGCGTCCTCCACCGAGGAGACGACCGCGGCGAGCGCGATCACCAGGAGCGCGAGCGTGATCCACTCCTCGCGTGAGCGCAGGAAATCGAGCCTGCCCGGCTCGCTGGCGGCCGGCTCTTGCCCGAACCCGGGCGTCGGGCCGCGGAAGAGGTGTTCGAAGGAGACGGTCACGGCCGGCCGCCGGCGGGGCGCGTCTGCGCGCCGGCCTCACCGCCGGCGGAGAGCGCGCGCACGAGGTCGTCGCTCCTCTTGACCGTGTAGGTGTGGATGCCGCCCGCCGCGAGCGTCCCGTAGACGTCGAGGGAGCTCCGGACCGGCTCGCCACCGGCGGGGGCGAAGGTCTCCGCCTCGATCAGAACGGCGGCGACGGGGACGCCGCGGGCGGCGAGGGTCATCAGCGTGAGCGCCCACGATTGGTCCGTCGAGGGCGTCACGACGACCACGGTGGTGTGCCGCCCGAAGCGCCGCGCCTCCTCCAGCAGCAGCGCGGAGAGCGGGGCGTCGCCGATCGCGCGCGCGAGCGCCAGCGACTCGAGGATGCGGGTGTAGTGATTCTGGCCGCGATCCGGCTCCTGCACGTTGAGCGCCTCACCGAAGGAGACGAAGCCGACCGAGCGGTTCGCGCCGATGAAGTAGCGCGCGATCGAGGCGCAGATGGAGACAGCGATCTCCTCGGAGGAGTCGTCGCCCTCCCCGACGTGCACCGCCTCATCGAGGTCGAGCACGATCCAGATGTCGGAGCTCGGATCGAGCTCGAACTGCTTCACCATGAGCTCGCCCGTGCGTGCGGTCGCCGGCCAGTGGATGCGGTTGTAGGAGTCGCCGGGAGCGTAGGCGCGTACGCCCGCGACGGTCGGGGTCACGTTGTGCGTGCGCTGGCGGAAGCGGCCCTCCCCCGGGAGGTTGGCGGGGGGAATGTAGAAGTTGGGGAGCTCCGGGGCGCTCGGGTAGACGATCACGGCATCCCGCCGCCCGAAGCGGCGGGTGAGCCGGAAGAGGCCGAGCGGGTCGACGGCGGTGACGGAGACGGGCCCGAGCTCATAGACGCCGCGGCGACGCGTCGGCGTCGAGTACCGCCACGTCTTCATCTCGCGCGGACCGAGGGTCAGCACGCGCCGCACGACGTGACCGGGAATCGAGCAGGGGTCCTCGACCTCGAGCCAGACCTTCGGCCAGAACGTCAGCGACCTCAGCGTGAGGTGGCCGGTCAGGGGCTGCCCCCGCGACACGCGGTGCGTGCGCCGGGCGACCTCGACGTCGAGGGATTCGCCCATCGAGCGGCTCCACAGGTAGAGCAGCGGCAACGCGATCGCCACCACATAGGCGACGCGGAAGAGCAGCCAGAATCCGGTGGCGAATCCAATGATGATCGCGGCGACCGCGACGAGGACGGCGACGCCGGCCGGAATCAGCCGGATCTCCAGGCGGCCGGGGTCGTCCCCCGGCTGCACGGCGCTAGGCTCCGCCGCGCGCGCGCACGCCGGGGACGGGGACCCGGTCCAGCGACTCCTCGACGATCTGCTGGGCGCCGACCTCGCGGACGCGCGCCGACGGCGAGACGATCACGCGGTGCGCGAGGGTGGCCTCGGCGAGCGCCTTCACGTCGTCGGGCTGGACGAAGTCGCGCCCGTTGAGCATCGCGTGCGCCTGCGTCGCGCGCATCAGCGCCAGCGAGCCGCGCGGGGAGGCGCCGAGGTAGACGCTCTCGTGCTCGCGGGTCGCGGTCACGAGATTGACGATGTACTGCTTGATGAGCGGGTCGACGTAGATCTCGCCCACCGCCTCCTGGAGCTCGATCACCTCGTCGGGACGGGTCACCGGGTCGAGCGTGTCGATAGGGTGGCTGGCCTGCTGCGCGTCCATGACGAGCACCTCGTCGACGGCGCTCGGATAGCCGAGCCGGACGCGCATCAGGAAGCGGTCGAGCTGGGCCTCGGGCAGCGGGAACGTGCCCTCGTACTCGATGGGGTTCTGCGTCCCCATCACCATGAAGGGGCGCGGGAGAGGGTGCGTGATGCCGTCGACGGTGACCTGGCGCTCCTCCATCGACTCGAGCAGGGCGGACTGTGTCTTCGGCGTCGCGCGGTTGATTTCGTCGGTGAGGACGATCTGCGCCATCACGGGGCCCGCCCGGAACTCGAAGGTTCCCGTCGCCTGCCCGTAGATCGAGACGCCCGTGACGTCCGAGGGGAGCAGGTCGGGCGTGAACTGGATGCGCGAGAAGGTGCACCCGGTGGAGCGGGCGAGCGCCCGGGCGAGCATCGTCTTGCCGACGCCGGGAACGTCCTCGATCAGCAGGTGACCGCGGCAGAGCAGCGCGATCAGGGCGAGCCGCGTCTCCGTCGACTTGCCGATGATGACGCGGCCGACGTTCTCGAGGATGCGATCGGCGAGGAGCTGCGGCTCTTCCACGACACCTCACCTCCGGTCGCTCAGGACCACCGGCGGGTGCCAGAACCGCCGATCGCCGGGCGGGTCGGGCCGCCGTGGATACCATCAGGCGGTCGCTCCACAGGGGGCAGCGGAGTATAGCAAAACCGGGGGAGACTACGTGCGGCCGCCGCCCATCTTGCGGGCAATGTCGGCCGTGGCATGCTCGGAGAGCGAATCGGGGGCACGACGACGATGGAGTTCGGTGGGTGAGGGAGGATCGCGAGCGACGGTCAGGCGTCGCGGGGCGCGTGCTCACCGTCAGGGTCGCGCTGCTGCTGGTGGCGCTACTGCTCGCCGCGGCGGCCGCGGGCGCGTGGGTGTCGCAGCTCGGCGGGAAGCCCGCAGCTCAGCCAGTGGCGGTCAGGCAGAGGCTCGGCGCGGCCGTGGTCGCGACGCCGGCCGGCCCGACGCCGGCCGCGCCGGCCTCCCCCGCGGCCGCGACCCCGACGGCGGCCGGATCGCTCGGGACGGCCACACCGGCGGAGGCGTCGGCCGCTTTGGACGCGGCGCCCGCGGAGCCGGCACTGGTCGAGGTGGAGCCCGAGGTCGTCGGCAACGGCGAGGCGATGGTCGTCTCCGTCGCGGCCCCCGGCGCCGCGTTCGCGATGCTGCGCTACCGCGACGAGACCGTCCCCCTGGTGCCGGAGGACGATCTGTTCTGGGGCGTGGTGGGCGTTCCGGTTGGCGCTGGACCGGGCCCGGCGCTCCTCTCGATCGAGACGCGGACCACCTCCGGCAGGCTGATCGACGTCATCGAGCGCAGCTACGAGGTCATCGCGGTGGAGCGGCCCGTCGATCAGCTTCAGCTACCGGCGGCGGTGATGACCGCACTCCTCGCGCCGGAGTCGGTCGAGGAGGAGGCGCGGCTGCGCGCGCAGCAGTTCTCCACCTACGACCACGTGCCGCGCTGGGATGCGCCCTTCCGTGTCCCTGCCCGTGGTGTGATCATGACCCAGTTCGGCTCGGCGCGCTCCATCAACGGCGGGCCGGTCGGCGCATCGCACACCGGCACGGATCTTGCGAACGCCCTCGGGACGCCGGTGCTCGCGGCCGCGCCGGGCCGCGTCATCTGGGTGGGCGAGATGCCGATCCGCGGGCGCTCCATCATCATTGACCACGGAGCTGGCGTGCTCAGCGGCTACCACCACCTCGACGCCGAGGAGGTGGCGGCCGGGGACGCCGTCGAAGCAGGGCAGGTGATCGGGGCGATCGGTTCCACCGGTCTCGCCACGGGGCCGCACCTGCACTGGGAGATCACGGTGTGGGGGATCAACGTCGACCCGCTCCCGTGGACGGAGCGCCTCTACCGACCCTAGCCGGGAAGCCTGCGGTCTCCCCCGGCCCGCAGGGGAGGGAGCGTCCGCTCCGGCCGGCGTGCCGGCGCGTTCGCGGCGCTTCACGGGAGCGCGTCGGGCGTCGATAGTGGTGCGACCGTCGGCCCCGGCCGGCGGTGGATTCGGGGGCGAGGGAGTGGCCGCATGCATCTCTCGCATCTTTCGCTTCTCAACGTCCGCTCGTTCCGCCGGCTGGAGCTCGACCTGGGGCGGGGCTCGTACGTCGTCGTCGGCGGGAACGCCGAGGGGAAGAGCAACCTGCTCGAGGCGATCGCGCTCCTCGCGACCACCCGCAGCCAGCGACCGGGGACCGATGTCGAGCTGATCTCGTGGGCGGCGCTCCGCGAGGAGCCCCTCCCCGCCGCCCGCTTCGCGGGACGCGTCGAGAGCGCGGGCGGCAGCGACACGGTGGAGATGACCGTCGCCGCGCGGACGCTCTCCACGCCGGCCGGAAGCGCGGACGGCGGCCCGCCACCGGGAGCGGCCGACGCGCCTCCTCCGCCGACCGGCCGCCGCTTCCGGCTCAACGGCGTGGCGCGGAGGGCCTCCGACCTGGTGGGGACGCTGCGGGTGGTGCTCTTCTCCGCCGGCGACCTCGGGGTCGTGTCCGGGCCGCCCGCGGCCAGGCGGCGCTATCTCGATCTCACGCTCTCGCAGCTCGACGGGAGGTACGTGCGGGCGGCGCAGCGCTACGCGCGCGTCCTGCAGCAGCGCAACAGCCTGTTGCGCCGGCTCGCCGAGCGACGCGGGCGCCCCGATGAGCTCGACTTCTGGGACGAGGAGCTCGCAGCGGCCGGCGCGGTGCTGCTTGCCGAGCGCGCCCGTTCGGTCGAGCAGCTCGCCGCCGCCGCCGCCGAGCGCTACGCCGAGCTGGCCCCGGGGGATGCGCCTCTTCGGCCGTGCTACCGGCCGGCGCTCCCGGAGGGTCTCGCCCGCGAACTGCTCGCCGGGGGCGACGCCACGGGAGGCTGGCTCTCGCAGGCGTTCCGCGAGACGCTGGCCGAGCGTCGCCGGGACGATGTCGCGGCGGGCGTGACGCGCATCGGCCCGCACCGCGACGACGTCGCGTTCTTGCTGGGCGGCCGCGACCTGGCGACCACCGCCTCTCGTGGCCAGCAGCGCGGCGCGGCGCTCGCCCTGCGACTCGCCGAGGTCGAGCTCTTCCGCTCCCGCACGGGGGAGCCGCCGGTGCTCCTGCTCGACGACGTTCTCTCGGAGCTGGATGCCCGCAGGCGCGAGCGGGTGATCGCGGTGGCGTACGCGGTCGATCAGCTCGTCGTGACGACGCCGGACTCGACGCGACCGCCGCCGGGCGCCATCGTCGGCGAGCGCCGGCTGCTCCTCGCCGCCGGCGAGCTGCGGGCGGTCGACCAGGCGCCGTCCTAGCCGCGCCTCGCCGGGTGCTCAGGCGGCTGGGGACGCGCGGCGAGCAGCGGCGTCGGGCGGCGCGGCAGCATTGCGACGAGCGCTGCGGGGAGCGCGCGCAGACGGAGTTCGCTTCCGGGATCGACGACGCCCAGGGGCTCGCCGTCGGCCTGTACCTCGAGCGGAGCGCTCGCCCCGGCGTCCAGCGCGATCACGAGCGCGGCGTGACGTAGGTAGTCGATTCCCGGCGCCCGGCGGCGGTGGAGCGCGCCCCTGAGGGAGCGCGCGATCAGCGCGGCCTGCCTCCGGCGCCCGCCACCCGACAGCAGCAGAAGGTCGAGCGCCCCGTCATCGGCGCGCGCGTCGGCCGTCAGCTCGAGCACGCCCGCGAAGCTCCGGGTGTTGCCGCAGACCGCCTGCCACAGCTCCCGGTGCAGTACCCGTCCTCCGGCCGTGACGTGGACGGGGAGGGGCCGCGCTCGCAGCGCGGCGTCGACGATCGCGGGACCGAACGCCGCCCGCCCGCCGATGCGCTTGGCGCTACGCCGCCCGTGCATCGCGCGCACCACGGAGCCGTCGAGGCCGGCGCCGGCCATCAGGAGGAAGCGCCTCGCGCCGCGGCCGTTCGAGAGGGCGGCTTCACCGAGGTCGAGGCGGGCGCGCCATCCGCTCGCCACGAGCGCGAGCGCCCGCTCCGGGGAGGGGGGCAGCCGCATCTCGCGGGCCCACACGTTCGCGGTCCCGCACGCGATCACGCCGAGGGCCCCGTCGCTCCCCGCGAGCCCGTTGGCGACCTCGTGAACCGTCCCGTCGCCGCCCGCCGCGACGATCGTCGCGGCGCCGGCGGCCAGCGCCTCGCGTGTCAGCGACTCCGCGTCGCCCGGCGACTCCGTGCTGCGCATCTCGATCTGCCAGCCGCGGCGGCGCAGCGGCTCGGCCGCGGCCCGAAGCCGGGCCTCGGAGGGCGCGCTCCGGGCCGAGGGGTTGCGGATGATCCAGGCGAGGCGAGCGGACGCGTCCATCGCGTCTCCCGTCAGTGCCCGATGGTAGCCGACGCTCGGGGGTGCGGCGGCGATTGGCGGCGACGAGCGCCTATCCGCTCCCGCCGGCGGACGTCGGGCGGGCCGGCGCCTCGGCCGTGCGTTCGAGCCGGTGCGCGATCTCCTGAATCTCCGACTCGACCCCGAAGATCATGAGACGGTCGCCGGACTGAAGCGGCGTCTCGACGGCCGGTCCCGCGATGAACTCGCCGTCGGCCCGCAGGAGCCCGAGCACGCGCGTTCGGTCGGAGCTCGGGAGGACGGCGCCGACGGTGCGCCCGGGAAGCGCTGCGGCGTCTTCCGATATCCCGAGCTCGGCGAAGAGCTGCTCGCCCTCCGGCCGCTGCGCCGCGAAGAGGTCGACGATCTCCTGGATGAGGGGCTGCGTGGCCGCGAGCGCCATCCGCCGCCCGGCAATGCGGTACGGGGAGATCACGCGGTTTGCGCCCGCCGTCGTGAGCCGGTGCTCGCCGGAGTCGCTACCGGCCCGGGCAACGATGTCCATCGACGGGTTGAGGGCGCGCGCGGTGAGCACGGTGAAGGCGTTGACGACGTCGGAGTCCGCCGCCGCGATCAGCGCAGGCGCGCTCGACGTCGGCCTGCTCGAGCACGTCCTCGTCGGTCGCATCGCCGAGGAGGACGGTGTGCCCGGTGTCGCGCGCCCGTTCGCAGACATCCTTGTCGCGGTCGATGATGAGGAGCGACTCACCGCGGCGCGCGAGCTCGCGGGCGACCTCCTGACCGACCCGCCCGAATCCGCATACGACGATGTGGTCTCGCATCTGGCGTAACCTCCGGCTCAACCGCCGCTCGCCGATCCCCTCGACGACGCTGCTCACGATCACGTGCTCGACGAGGGCGACCGCGGTGTAGAACATCAGCCCGACCCCGCTGAGAACGAAGAGCATCGTGAAGATCCGCCCGCTGGCGTCGAGCGGGCGCACCTCCTCGTAGCCGACCGTGGTGAGCGTGATCACGACCATGTAGATGCCGTCGAAGAGGCCGAAGCCCTCGACGAAGGCGTACCACGCGGCGCCGACGGCGAAGAGCAGGTGAATGGAGGCCAGGGGGACGATCAGGCGCCGCATGCCGCGAGCTTAGTGGGTCGCCGTGGCGCGGTCCCTCGCGCCTACGATCGCGCGGAGAGCCGCTGTCGCTTGTTCTGCAGGTAGTCGACGAGGATGTACTCCCCGAGCTTGTCCGGCGTGGTGTAGAAGACGCGGCCGCCGTTGATCTTCGCCAGCTGGTTGACGAAGTCCTTCAGGTAGTAGCTGCGATCGAGCATGAACGTGTTGATCGTGATGTCCTGTCGGGAGACGCGCATGACCGCCTTCAGCGTCTCGCGGATCGTGGCCGGGCTCGGCGGGTAGGCGAATCGCGAGCGGCCGTGCTCGAGGTGGGCCGTGGGCTCGCCGTCGGTGATCATCAGGATCTGCCTCGTGCCGCCGCGGTGGCGGGCCAGCAGCCGCTCGGCGAGCATCAGCGCGTGGTGCATGTTGGTGCCGAGCACCGACTCGTCCCAGCGCACGTAGGGGAGCTCCTCGGGGCGCAGCTCCCGCGCGTAGGCCGAGAATCCGACGAGGTAGAGGCTGTCGCGCGGATACTGCGAGCGGATCAGGTTGTGGAGGGCCATCGCCACCTTCTTGGCGGCCTGGAAGGAGCCCCTCAGCGCCATCGACCACGAGAGGTCGACCATCATCACGGTCGCGGTCTGTGTCAGCTGCTCCGACCGGTAGATCGCGAAGTCGTCGGCCGAGAGCTTAACCGGCGTGCTCGGGCCGCCGCGCTCCAGCGCGTTCATGACCGTGCGCTCGATGTGGAGGTGGAAGGGATCGCCGAATTCGTACGGCTTCGTGTCGTCGGTGCGTTCGCCGTGGCGGCCCGATTCGGGGAGGGCGTGGTCGCCGAAGCCGAAGCCGTAGCGGCGCAGCTGCTGGTAGATCTCGACCAGCGCCTTCTGGCCGATGAGGCGCGTCCCCCGCGGCGTGAGCTCCCACTCGTCGCCGTCGCGGCGCAGGTAGCCGGCCCGCTCCAGCATCTTGAGGAGCTCCGAGAGCCGGTCGAGATCCTCGGCGGCGTCGTCGCCGAGCAACTCACGCAGAGCGTCGCGATCGACGTGGTCGAGATCGCCCCCGTACTGCGCTCGCTCCAGCCCGCGCTCGAGCGCGTCGATCTCGTGCATCTCGTCCATCAGCCCGAGGGCGGCTTGCAGGTCTAGTTCCTCGTCGCCGCGGAAGGGATAGGCGCCCGGCTGGCGCTCCCCGGACGGTGAGAGGAACTCGATGTTCTGGGCGAGCTCGAAGAGCTCCGCGCGCAGCTCCTCGTCTCCGAGCTTCTCCGAGAGCAGGCTCTCGAGCTGCTGGCGGTGGCCGGGAGGGAGCGACTCCATCAGCGACCGCAGAGCGCGCGCTTGGGCCTGGAGCTGCTCGATGAGATCATCGAGGTTCTGGGGCGGGTTCTCGCCGAGCATGTCGCCGTAGCGCTGAAGGAAGGAGTCGAAGTCGGGTTCCTCGCCACGCATGCGCTGGGTCAGCATGTCGTTGAGATCGCGCACCATCTGCTTCATCCGCTCGGTGTCGCCGTCGGACATCTCCTGGACCATCTTCGACACGTCCCGGAAGAAGGACTCGGCCATCCCCTCGCGCAGCTGACGGAGCAGGTCCTGGAAGCGGTGCTGCGCGTCGGGGTCGAGGAACTCGTAGCCTTGGAGGGCGCCGATCTGGCCGGGGGCGTCGGGAGGCAGCTCGTCGAGGAAGCGCTGCTTGCGCTCGACGATCCGCCGCAGCATGCGCGCGAGGTCGGCATCCTCGCCGCCCGCTCCCGTCGCGTCGCCCGGCGTCGCGGGCTGCTGGCCCCCCTCGGGCGCCGGGGCCTCCCCGCCGCCCTCCGCGTCGGCGTCGGCGCCCGTATCTCCCGCCCGAGCCTCGGCATCCGCGGCGTCCGCCGTACCGGGGGAGAGCTCGTCGCTGGCTTCGCGCAGCCGCCGCTCGAGCGTCTCGCGCTCCAGGGCGAGGAGCTCCGCGAGCTCGCGGTGCACGTTCTCCATCACCCCGCCGAGGTCGAAGCGATCGAGCCGCTCGCGGCGCTGGGCGCGCACCCGCTGCAGTAGGTCTCGCAGCCCCGGCGTGCGCTCGCCCGGTCCGCCACGGATCCCGCGCTGCAGCATGTTCCTCAGAGCGTGCTGGAGGTCCCCGAAGTTCAGGAGGTCATCGGAGAGCGCCTCGAGCACCTGCTCGGCGTCTAGGGCCGGCAGCTCCTGCGAGCCGTCCCACTCGCTGTAGCGGTAGCGCGGCGCCACGGCGCTAGCCCCGGTACCGCGTCCGGCCGGCCAGCGCCTCCTTGTTGAGGCGCTTGTTGAGGTGGAGCCCCTCGAGCAGGAACTCGATCGCGGAGGCCTCGACGGCGGGCGGCGCTCCCGGCGCGACCCGTTCGACCGCCTCGCCAAGCCCCGCCACGTGGGCCAGCAGCTGCTGGTAGGCCGCGCTCTGGAGGTTCTCGCCGGTCTCGACCGACGCCCCCTCGGAGAAGGCGTCGATGACCGGAGCGAGGTCGGTCACGGAGCAGCGGCGGTTGAAGACGGCGACCACCGCCCCCTGGAGCAGCCGCTCGACCACCTGCTCGTCGCGACCCTCCTCGACCGTCTCGAACTCCACCTTTCCCTGCAGCGAGGGAATCACGAACGGCAGGTCGGAGATGCGGGGAACCACGGAGCGCTCGCCCAGCCGTATCGCGCGCCTCAGCGCGTTCGCGAGCAGCGCCTCGTAGTTGGCGACCGACGCGCGCACCGAGACGCCCGAGCGCTGGTTCACGTCGGGCGAGCGCCTGGCGAGGCGCGTGATTTCGGCGACGATCTCCTTCATGTGCTCGGGGACGATGACCTCGAACTCGTCGGAGCGGTAGCTGTGCCCCTCCGCCTCCATGATCGCGATCTCGTCCTCGAGCGCCTGCGGGTAGTGCGTGCGGATCTGCGAGCCGTAGCGGTCCTTGAGGGGGGTGATGATGCGCCCCCGGTTCGTGTAGTCCTCCGGGTTGGCGGTGGCGACGACCAGCACGTCCAGGGCGAGGCGGACCTTGTGCCCCCGGATCTGGATGTCCCGCTCCTCCATGACGTTGAGAAGACCCACCTGGATGCGCTCGGCGAGGTCGGGCAGCTCGTTGATCGCGAAGATGCCGCGGTTGGTGTGTGGGATCAGGCCGTAGTGCATCGTCAGCTCGTCAGAGAGGTAGCGCCCCTCGGCGACCTTGATCGGATCCACCTCGCCGATGAGGTCGGCGATCGTGATGTCGGGAGTCGCGAGCTTCTCGGCGTAGCGCTCGGAGCGGTGCATCCAGCGGATGGGGGCGTTCTCGCCCTGCTCGTCCACGAGCTGGCGACCCGGCGCGCTGATGGGGGCGAAGGGGTTCTCCGGGATCTCGACGCCGTCGAGCACCGGCGTCCACTCGTCGAGGAGCGCGGTGAGGCCGCGGAGGATCCGAGTCTTCGCCTGTCCGCGCTCGCCGAGGAGGATAATGTCCTGCGCGGAGAGGATGGCGTTCTGAAGCCTGGGCAGGACCGTCTCGTCGTACCCGATGATCCCGGGGAAGAGATCGCGGTCGTCCCGGAGCCCCGCGATCAGGTTGAGGCGCATCTCCTCGCGCACCGGCCGCAGCTCGTAGCCCGACTCGCGCAGCTCCCGGACGGTTGTGGCTCTGTGGTCGACCACGGGGCCGCACCTTCCCTGCCGTGTGCGATGGGTCGCGAGCCCCTCTAGGGATCGCACGAGTGCCGGCCGTGGGCCAGGCTCTCTACGCCGACAGAGTATACGCAGGGTATACGCCGCCACCGCGAACCGACGCCGGGCGGCCGGGATCGCGTGGGGCGGGGCAGGCTCGTACCTCCGTGGGGCGCACAGCCTGCCGGTTGGCCAGAGGAGGCGCCCCTAGGAGGCGGCCGTGGCCGCCTCTCTCTCGGTGACGACGGAGGCGAGGTCGGGCCGCATGGTGAGCGTGCGGACGACCGAGCCGAGCCTCGAGTCTCTGACGACGATCACGTCGGGCGTTGCGATCAGGTCGCCGATCGGGACGTCGAGCGCTGCGGAGAGGTTGAGCAGGGTGGAGAGCGGGAGATCGCGCTTCCCGGTCTCGTAGTTGGAGAGGGACGCCTGCGTGATGTCGGCGGCGCGTGCAACCGCGGCCTGCGAGAGCGCGCGGCGCTGCCGCCACTCGCGAATTCGCTTCCCGGTGGCGCGCCGCCTCGCGAACTCGGAGCGCATGCTGGTCATTCCAGTCTCCCCTAGCTGACCGGCGCGTCACCGCGCCAGCGATTGTGTGATCCGGCACAATCCATTATCCACGCAGCAGGCGGTGCGGCAAGCGGAGACCCCCGGAGGACGTCGTCCCGCCCATCTGAGCAACCTCTATCGGAGCGACACCGAGGCCAAGAACCCGTCGGCGCGGAGGTCGCCGATCGAGTGGCGGAAGGCGTCGAGCGTGCGGTCGATCTCGGCGTCGCCGTGCGCCGACGAGACCATCCCGCCCGTTCCCATCAGATCGACGCCGTGGGTGGCGAGGGCGCACTTCAGCGGGCGCTCGAGGTCGGGGCGCACGCCCGGCGGGTCGCCGGGCGCGTCCCATTCGACATCAGCGGGTCGATGGACATCGCCGTCGTCGGGGGCTCCGAGATTGAGATGCCACATCGAGGAGAAGGCCCATGCCGATGCCGCGACATCGAGCTCCTCGAAGAGGGAATTGAGCCCGCGCACCAGCCGTCCGCAGGTCGCATCGGCGCGGGTCGTCTCCGTACCGTCCGCGATCAACCGCAGCGCGGCCCTCCCGGCGGCGGCGGAGACGGGGTTGGCGTTGAACGTTCCCGGGTGGTGAACACGCAGGCGGCGGTTCCAGTCGCCGTCTCCGTCGCGCATCTCAAGCATCGAGAGGATGTCGCCGCGTCCGGTCACGCAGCCGCCGGGGAGGCCGCCGGCGAGGATCTTCGCGTGCGTGGAGAGATCGGGGACGATGCCAAAGCGCTCCTGGGCGCCGCCGGGTGCCAGCCGGAAGCCCGTGATCACCTCGTCGAGGACGAGCAGGGCGCCCGTCTGGGCCGTGGCCTCCCGCGCCGTGACGAGGTAGGAGGCCGGAAGGGGGTGCCTGCCCCAGTGCGCACCGGTCGGCTCGACGATCACGGCGGCGACGTCGCGCTTCGACAGCCGCTCGCGCAGCGCCTCCTCATCGCCCGCGGGGAGCACCGTCAGCGAGTCGAAGAACCCCTCCGGGACGCCCGGCGATTCGGGCCGGGGATCGTCGGGCGTTGTGCGACCCGTCACGAGGTCGTGCCAGCCGTGGAAGTGCTCGGCGAGCTTGACGACGTGTTCCCGGCCCGTGTAGGCGCGCGCCAACCGAAGCGCCATCATCGTCGCCTCGGTGCCGGAACTCGTGAACCGCACGCGCTCCCCGCACGGCACCATGGCGAGCACCTGCTCCGCCCACTCGACTTCGCGCCGGTGCGAGGAGCCGAAGTGCGTGCCGTCGGAGAGCGCCTCTTTGACCGCCTCCATCACCTCGGGCCGGTTGTGGCCGAGCAGCAGCGCGCCGTGACCGCCGATGTAGTCGACGAGCTCGTTCCCGTCGACGTCCCACTTGCGCGCCCCCTCCGCGCGCTCGGCGTAGAGGGGAAACGGGGAGAAGGCCCGGAGGTCGTGCGTAACACCGGTGGGGAAGACGCGACCGGCTCGCAGCGCGAGACGCCTCGAGCCGGGGTGCAGCGCCTCGTAGCGCTCGAGAATCGACGCCACGGTGACCTCCGTGGTCGGTGACGGCCTCGCCGTCCCCCGCCACCCTCTGCGCGGGAGGCGCCGCCGCGCCCGCGTCCGCGCTATCTTCTCACGGTGGCGGCGGGGCGAACGTCGTCGCGCGGGTCAGGGGGGGCCGATGGCGACTCTGGACGATGCCGAGATCGCGCACCGGCTCGACTCGCTTCCCGGGTGGCGGCGCGAGGGTGAGTCGATCGTGCGCGAGTACGAGCTCGGCGACTTCGTGGCGGCACTCGGGCTGATCGCGCAGGTAGGCGCGCTCGCCGAGCGGGCGAACCACCACCCGACCCTCACCAACACCTACAACCGCGTCCGCGTCGAGCTCTCCACCCACGATGCCGGGGGGATCACCGAGCGGGATCTCGCGCTCGCCCGCGCGATCGAGGAGCGGGCGGGCTGAGCCGCTCCGCGCTCGGCCTGAGGCGGGTCGGTTCCCTCGCTACGGGGAGGCCACACGGTCGGTCGCGGCGACTCGCCCGTTCTCGATCCCGTCGATGAAGTCGAGCACCGCCTCGTTCCACGCGTCGGGCCGCTCGAAGTAGGCGGAGTGCCCGGTCCCTGCGATCTCGGCGAAACGCGATCCCGGCGTGAGCTCGTGCGAGATGCGGATCAACTCCGGTGCGACGACCCGGTCGTGCTCGCCGACGATCCACAGGAGCGGCAGCCCGCTCTCGATGAGGCGCGGCGCCGTCGAGCCGCGGTAGGAGCGGAGGCGCGGATCCGGCGCGAGGAAATCGCGGGGGCGCGGGGGATTGACGGAGCGCAGCTGTCGGTAGAGGAAGGCACGCTCCGGCTGGCGCTCGGCGAAGTCCCCGCCGAGCGCGCGACCGAGCAGAGGGCCGCGGAGAACGCCCGCCGCCTCGAGCTCGGCCTTGCGTGCCCGGTAGCGGTCGTCGACGCAGCCCCCCGAGGTGCCGGAGAAGACGATCGAGGCAAAGCGCTCCCGGACCAGCCGGAGGAGACCGATAGCGGTGCGCCCGCCCATCGACTGCGCCACCAGGTGCATCCGGTCCACGCCGAGGTGATCGAGCAGGGCGCGCGCGTCCTCGGCGAAGGCCCGGCGTCCGGGTCCACCCTCGATGTCGGGCGAGCGGCCGAAGGCGCGATGGTCGAAGGTGATGGCGCGGTAGCGCTCCCGGAAGGACGGCACCTGCTGCCACCAGGAGAGCCCGTTGCCGCCGGCGCCGTGCGCGAAGAGCACGGCCGTTCCGCCGCCGTGCGCCTCGTAGTAGAGCCGGAATCCGCCGTTGCCGTCGAGGTAGGGCACGGTCTGGTCTCCGTCCGCGGCGCGGTGTACTTTCACCGGGTGGTTGCCGTCGGGAGGCATGGTATGCCCGCTCCGGTGCCGGTGAGCGCTCCCGCAGGGGTGATGGTATGCGGCGGACCGGCCGCCGGCGGCCAGGGGGTCGGGTGAACGCCGCGCGGCGCGTTGCCGCGGGTCCGCCAGCCGGCGGCGGGCGCCGCCGGATCGTGCTTGCGGGGGCGGCGATCCTCGCCCTGGCCATTCTATCCGCGGCGCTCCTGGCCCGTGCGGGCGATTCGGATCCCCTCCGGATCGGGACGGACGGGACCTACCCTCCCTTCAACTTCATCGACGAGAGCGGAGAGGTCGACGGCTTCGAGCGGGAGCTGGGCGACGAGCTGTGCCGGAGAGCCGGCCTCGAATGCTCGTGGGTGATCACGGAGTGGGAGCGTCTGATTCCCGCGCTCACCGGGGCAGAGATCGACGCGATTCTGGCCGGCATGAGCATCACCGAGGAGCGGGACGAGACCATCGACTTCACGCAGCCGTACGTGCCGCCCGCGCCCTCGGTCTATCTCGCTGTGGTCGGCGCGGGCGACGACGTGGCTGCCGGGACGGTCGCGGCGCAGGCGTCCACCGTCCATTCGGAGTACCTCTCGGAGGCGGGCAGGACGCTGGTGGAGTACGAGCTCCCGTCCGACCTTCTCGACGCGGTCGCGAGCGGCGAGGTGGATGCCGCGCTGGTGGACCTCGCCTTCGCGCGGGAGAGCGTCGGAGGGAGCGGCGGTGTGCTGGCGATCGTCGGGCCCCGCGTGGCGCTGGACTCCGGTATCGGCATCGGCGTGCGCGAGGGCGATGCCGGCCTGCGGGAGAGGCTCGAACGCGCCCTCGCCTCCATGAAGGAGGACGGATCGCTGAACCGGCTCATCCGGCAGTGGCTTGGCTCGGAGGCCGAGCTCTTCTGATCGGGGTGCCGCCCTCTCCCCGCCGCGCGCCTAGCGCGGGCCCCGGGCTCTCGGCGCCGCGCGCTCGACCGGCTCCATATCCCACGGCTCGCCGGTGGCGGAGGCGATCACGTCAAGCATGTCCTCGATATCCCCGCGGAGCGCGTCGTCGGGATCGAGCGTCCGCGCGAGCATGAGGGCGTCGCGCGCCTGGCGGTAGAGCTCCGGGACGTCGCCTGCAGCGGCCTGGTAGCGCCCGCGTCCGCGACCCATCGCGTGCGCTGCGTACTCGCGGCACCAGCCGAGCGTGTACCAGGTCGTGGCGTCGTCGGGAGCGAGCGTCGTGGCCCGCTCGAGCGCGGCGAGGCCGTCTGCGAAGCGGCGGCGCCTGGTGACGAGCGTGTTGCCGATGTAGGCGTGCGCGGCGGCAAGGCTCGGGCAGAGCTCGGTCGCCTCGCTCGCTAGGGCGAGTGCTTCATCGATCGCGCCCCGGCTGTGAGCCGCCATCGCCTCGGCGAGGCGCGCTCGAGCCGCGCGCTCCCGGTCGCGAGCGCCGCCCGGGCCGTGATCCGCCGCCACGCCTTAGCGGCCGCTCCAGCGGGGAGGGCGCTTCTCCTGGAAGGCGCGCCGGCCCTCCTCCTGGTCGGCGGAGGCGCGGTTACGGTCGACGCCGTGGTAGCGGCGCAGGATGGCGGCAGGGAGCGGGAGGTCGAGACCGGCGAAGGCCGCCTCCTTCGCGCCGCGAACGGCGAGCGGCGCCGCCTCCACGATCCAGCCGGCCCAGCGCAGCGCGGCGGGGATCAGCTGGTCGGCCGGCACCACCTCGTTGACGAGTCCGATGCGGTGCGCCTCCTGAGCGCTGATGGGGCGGCCGGTGAGGATCATCGCGAGGGCAATCTTCTGCGGGATCTGGCGCGGCAGCCGGTGTATGCCCCCCGAGTCCGAGCCGATCGTGCCGACGCGCACCTCCGGCAGCCCGAGTTGCGCGTGCTCGGCGGCGATGGCCAGGTCGCAGGCGAGCGCGATCTCGAGTCCGCCGCCCATCGCCCAGCCGTTGACCGCGGCGATGATCGGCTTCTGCAGGTCGAACCTGGTCAGGAGCCCACCCCACCCCGACTCCGGTCGGTCGGGATCGCCCTCGCCCCTCCGCCACTTCAGGTCCATCCCGGCCGAGAACGCCCGCTCCCCGGCGCCGGTCAGGATGGCGACCCAGAGCTCCGGGTCGGCTGCGAAGTCGTCCCAGATCGCGGCCATCTCCTGCGAGGCGGGATTGTGCAGCGCGTTCATCGACTCGGGCCGGTTCATGGTGACGATCGCGACGTGCTCGGCTGGCCGGCGCTCGTAGGTGGCGAACTCGTAGGCCACGGTGGCCTCCCCTCGCGAGAGCTCCGGGGTGTGCGTCGGAAGAGTGTACGGTGCTCCGCGGCGCGGCGCCGTGGCGCCCGCCGACGGGAGAGGGGCTGGCCGATCCGTGGTCGCGTCGTCACCGTTCGCTACGAGGGACCCGACCGCTCCCCGGCGGGACTGGTGGCCCGGCTCGCCGTGAACGCGGCCGGGCTCGTGGCGGCGAGCGCGATCGTCCCCGGGTTCGCGGTCTCGGACTGGCAATCGGTGGTCGCGGGAGCGGCGCTCCTGGCACTCGTCGACGCGCTGCTCAAGCCGCTCGCCGCCGCCGCCTCGTGCTGTCTCATCGTGCTTTCGTTCGGGCTCTTTTTCGTCGTCGTGAACGCGGCGATGCTCGCGGTCACGGCGTGGCTCTCGGGCCAGCTCGGGCTGAACCTCCGCATCGAGGGCTTCTGGTCGGCGGTGGGCGGGGCGCTCGTCGTCTCGCTTGTCTCGCTCGCCGCGCAGCCCCTGTTGAGCCGCGTGGCCGCCAGGGGGCGGCGAGGCTAGCCTGACGCGATCGCGCTCCCGTGAATCCCCGGCACCACCTCGATGCGGTCGGGGAGGCGCTCGGCGATCTCCGGGACGTGGGAGACGACGCCGATCATGCGCTCCCCCCCCGCGAGCGTCTCGAGCCCCTGCACCGCGAGGTCGAGCGACTCCGAGTCCAGCGCGCCGAAGCCCTCGTCGAGGAAGAGTGACTCCAGCGAGACGGCGGCGCCCGTCCCCGCGAGCTCGGGGAGGCGCTCGGCGAGAGCGAGGGCGAGAGCGAGGCTCGCGAGAAAGGTCTCGCCGCCGGAGAGCGTTCGCACGGAGCGCTCCTCGTCGCCGTTGTGGTGGTCGACGATGGTGAAGGCGTCGTCGGCGGAGATCAGCCGGTAGCGGCCCGACGTGAGCTGCTCGAGCCGCGAGCCGGCGTCGGTCGCGAGCACCGCCATCGCCTCGCGCTGCACGTAGGCAATGAAGCGGTTGCCGCGGAGCTCCTGCTCCAGCGCCCCGGCGAGCGCCGCGCTGCCCCGGTGGGCTGTCACCTCGCCCTGAAGTCGCTGCGCCTCCTCGGCATCGCGCCTCGCCTGCTGCAGCAGCGTCTGCGCCTCGGCGAGCTCGGCGGCCGCCTGCTCGCGCGCCCGGTATTCGTCATCGAGCAGCGCCGTGAGGGCGGCGGCGTCCAGGCCGGTCCCCGTCGCGCTCGCCGCTCCGCCTGCCGCCGCGTCGTCGACGAGCGTCCGCCCGAGCGCGAGCAGCACCCGCTCCGCCTCCGCCGCGCGCTCGGCTCCCGCGCGGGCCTCGGCGCGGGAGCGGGCGGCCTCGGTGCGGAGGCGCTCCTCCTCGGCGGTCCGCTCCTCCTCGCGGGCCGCCTGCGTGGCGGCGGCGGACTCGGCCTCGCGTGCGTCGCGCTCGAGCGCGGCGGCGCGTCGCTCCGCGTCCTCGAGATCTGCGATGCGCGCCCGGAGCGCCCCGATGTCGGCGGCGGCCGCCTGCGGGTCAGCCCCCGGGGCGAGCGCCCCCAGCCGCTCCCTCGCCTCGTCCGCGTTCCGCTCGACCCGCAGGCGGAGCTCGGAGCGCGCGCGTGCCTCCGCGGCCTGGAAGCGCTCGCGCTCGGTCGCGTCGCGAAGCGCGGCGTCGGCGCGCCCGGACACCTCCGCGGCCGGGCCGTGTCCTGAGAGCCCCTCGCGAAGCGCTTCGGCGGCTTCGGCGGGGGGCACGCCGTCGGCGTCGCCGTCGGGCGGAGCGACGCCGACGGCGGCTCCCGCCCGCTCCACCAGCGCGGAGAGTGCGCGCTCCTCGTCGCGGATAGTCCCGAGCTCGGAGGCAGCCACGGCCGCCTCCGCCCGGAGCGCGAGGACGGCGTCGCGCGCGCGCGCAGCGTCGGAAGAGAGCGTCGCGCGCGCGCTCCCGGCCTCGGCCATCTCCGCGTCGAGAGCGTCGAGCGCGTGCTCGCCACCTGCGAGCGCCTCGCGGGCGCTCTCGGCCCGGTCGGCCGCGCGCAGCTCGAGGGCCGAGCGCCACTCCGACTCTTGACGGGCCTCCGCGAGCGAGCGCTCCGCCGCCTCCTCGGCCCGCTCGGTGGCGTTGAGGTCGGGCGCCTTCCCCTGAGGGAGCGCCCCGACCGGCTCGCCGCAGACCGGGCACGGGTCGCCCGGCGCGAGCCCCTGCCGGAGCGCGTCGGCGGCGTGCTCGCGGTGCGCCGCCTCCCGCGCCGCCCGCATCTCGCCGTGGGCGCTCTCCGCCTGGGCGAGCGCCAGGCGCGCCCCGGCCGCGGCCTCCGCCGCCTCGCGCGCGCGCTCCGCTGCGGCCCCGGCCTCCTCCCGGGCGGCGTCGCGCCGGGCGAGCGCGGCCGCCAGGCGGCTCGCTACGCCATCGAGCGCCGCGCCGCGCCGCTCCTCCCGCTCGGCGTCGCGCTCCGCCTCGCGCTCGACGCGTTCTCGCTCGCCCGCCTCGCGGGCGAGCCGGAGTGCGGCGAGGCGGCCCGCGGCCGCCGCGCGGGCGAGCTGAGCTCGGGCCGCCTCGAGCCGGCTTGAGGCGGCGGCCGCGCTCTCGCCGCGGGCGCGCGCCTCCGCCCGAGCGACCTCGGCGGCGAGGACGGCATCGCGCTCGGAGGCGGCGGCGCCCTCGAGCTCGGAGCGGGCGCGAACGAGCGCGGCTCGGGCCGCCTCGCGCAGCGCGGCTCGCTCCAGTTCGCGGGTGAGACGTGCGCGCTCCTCCGGGTCGTGCTCGATGGCTGTTCGCGCCTGCTCGACGCGGAGGAACTCCGCCTGGGCCGCCTCGCGCTCGCGCCGGGTCTGAGCGAGGCTCTCCGAGGCCTCCGCGGCGCGGTGCGCCGAACTCGAGGCGGAGGCGGCGAGCTGCGCCTCGGCGGCGCGTGCGCGCTCGAGCGCTGCGGCGAGCCCGGAGAGCTCGGCGATCCGTCCGCGCCGCGTCTCCAGCGCCTGATGGTGCTCCCGGGCCCGCACGTAGCGTTCGTCGAGGGCGGCCCGGGCCTCGGGCGCGGCGAGCGGCCGCCGCTCGACCTCCCCGCTGAGGAGCGCCGCGGCCGCGGCGGCGCGCTGGGATCTGGCCCGGGCGAGCCGCCCCGCCTCCTGGTAGGTGCCGAGGCCGAGCAGCCGCGTCAGGATCGCGCGGCGCTGCTGGTCGTCGCCCCGCAGGAAGGAATCGAACGCCCCCTGCGGCAGCAAGACGGTCTTCGTGAAGGTGGCGTAGTCGAGCCCGAGCAGGGAAGTAACCTGCTCGGTCACATCGGAGGCGCGATCGGCGAGGGGCCGCGACTCCCCGTCGGGGAGCAGCTCCTCGAGGCGGGTGCCGACGGAGGCGGGCGCGCGCCGTGTGACACGGTAGCGTTTGCCGCGGGCCGTGAAGTCGAGGCGTGCCGACATCGACTGCTCGCCGTGCGCGAGGAGCTGCCGCGTCGCCCGCCCGACGCGCGGCACCTGTCCGTAGAGCGCCCACGTCATCGCGTCGAGCAGCGACGACTTGCCCGCGCCGGTCGGTCCCGTGATCGCGAAGAGCTCCCGTCCCGAGAAGTCGACGGCGACCGCCTCACGGAAGGCCGTGAAGCCGCGGAGCTCGAGCCGGAGCGGTCTCACGGGGCGTCCGCTGCTTGCTCGATGAGCTCGTCGAAGAGCGCCGTCAGCTCCCCGGCTGGCGCCGCGCCGTGTTGAGCCGCGTAGTAGCGCACGAAGAGCTCGCGGGGCGCGAGCCTCGCCAGCTCCGGCTCGGGGAGAGCGCGCTCGTGCTCGTACTCGAGCCGGACGTCGACGGCGGTGGGGATCTCCTCCCGCACCCGCGCCGCGAGGCCCGGCTCGGGGCGCTCGACCTCGACAACCACGCGTGCGTAGCTCCCGGCCGCCTCGGCGGCGCGCGCGAGCACCTCGGGGAGGCGTCCCCGCAGCTCGATCAGCGACCGCCCGGAGCTGAGGGGAATCGCGCGCTGCCGGGCGGGCGCGCCCGCGGTCACCTCGATGAGGCGCACGACCTTCTGCTGTCCCCGCTCGCCGAAGTCGAGCTGCAGCAGCGATCCGGCGTAGGCGGCGGGGGCGGCCGTGCTTCTGAGCTCCTGCGGCTCGTGGACGTGGCCGAGCGCGATGTACTGGGGCGTCCCCGGCAGCATGCCGGGCGGGACGCCGTAGCTCTGCCCGATGTGCAGGCGCCGCTCCGAGCCGTCGATCAAGGCCACCCGCGACCCGTCGACGAAGAGGTGCCCGGCGAAGAGGTTCACCGTCTCGGGCGTGAAGCCCGAGCAGAGCGCACGGTAGATGTCGCCGCAGCTCTGTGCGTAGCCGGCGAAGGTCTCCTCCGGGGAGAGGTCGAACACCTCCTTGGCGCCGACGAGGTGCCTCTCCTGGATCCAGGGGACGGCGGCGATGCGGGCGATCTCGGAGCCGGCGCGGAGGGTCAGCACGCCCCCCTCCTCCGGGCGGCACACCTGGTGCTGGGTATACACGCCGAGCAGGTCGGAGAGCCGCCCCACCGCCTCGAGCTTGCGCGCGGAGTCGTGGTTCCCGGCGAGCAGCACGACCTGGACTCTGGCTTCGATCAGGCTGCGCAGCGTCTCGAAGAGCAGCTTGTCCGACTCGGGCGAGGGGGAGGCCGCGTCCCAGATGTCGCCGCAGACGAGCAGCAGGTCCACGCGCTCGGCTCTGGCAATCTCGACGATCTCGCCGAGCACGGCCTCGAACTCGACGGCGCGGCTGCGGCCGCGGATGGTGCGGCCGAGGTGCCAGTCGGCGGTGTGCAGGACGCGCATGTAGCTCCTCCCGCTCGCGCCCCGGCCGGGCGGCTTTACGTGGCGAAGCGCGCGAAAGGGTCCTGGGCGGGGGACGCCGCCTCGGAGGGGCGCGTCGCCCATGCCGGCCGCGGGAACTGCAGCAGCAGCGGGACCGGGATTTCCGGCTGCTGCACGATCATCGTGCCGGGCGTGAGCAGGTGGGCGCGCGCGCGCGCCGCCTGCGTCAGGAACCCGTACTCGCTGCGCTGAGCCTCGGCCGCGTCGAGACGTCCGACCACGCGGAACGCGCAGTTCGCCACGACGCGCGGCTCGACCTCGGAGGCGGTCTGCTGCGCGCCGATCAGGATCATCCCCAGCGATCGCCCGCGCTCGGCGATGTCGAGTATCCGCTCCTTGATGGGGCTGCGCCCCTCGCGCGGTGCGTACTTATTGAGCTCGTCGAGCACGACGAACACGGGCGCGGCGCCCCCCGCCGCGCTGAGCTGCTCGCGCACCTCGAGCACGTCGGCGAGGAGCGCCCCGACGACGAAGCGCTGTGCCCGGTCGTGCAGCCGGTGCAGGTCGACCACCGTGACCTGCTCCCGCGACCAGTCAATGAGGTGGCGCTCGGGATCCGCCTCGCCCGCTCCCCTGAGCAGGTGGCCGACGTGCGGGATCGCCGCCTCAAGGCGCCGCAGGAAAGCCTGGACCGTCGCGGGGGCGGCCCGCCTGGCCCACGTCCCGCCCTCGGCCTCGTCGGTCTGCCGCGAGATCGCCTCGACCAGCGCCTCGAAGTCGCGGATGCGCTCGCCGCCGATCTCGACGTCCGGCGCCTCCACGGGGAGCGAGAGCCGGGCCGCGAGCGCGAGCTGGCGCTCGACCGCGTCGATCACGGTGCCGAGCTGGGTCCGCTCGTCGTCGGCATCGGTGAAGAGGAAGCGCAGCTGCCGGCGGGCGCAGAACTCGCGCAGCGTCCAGAAGAAGCCGGTCACCCCCGCGAGCCGCGATCCGGTGTCGGGGATCGGGTGCTCGCCGCGTCGCGCCGGCGCGTAGAAGGCGACGGAGGAGAAGGGCTCGGCGGGGAGGCCGAGAGCTGCGTAGCGCGCCCGGTCGTCGGCGTCGAGGTCCGGCCCCGGGCGGTCGAGGAAGAGGAGATCTTCCCCCTTCACGTTGAAGATGAGGGCGCGGGCGTTGGGGGCGAGCGCGCCAAGCACGTCGCCTGAGAAGAGCGCGTGCAGGAGGAAGACGGCGTAGGAGGTCTTCGTGGCGACCCCGGAGACGCCGGAGATGTTGACGTGGGCGCCGCGGCGTCCGTCCAGGAAGGCGAGATTTCCGACGATCGGCTCCCCGCCGCGGGAGAGGCCGAGGGGGAGATGCTGCTCCATGCGGTCGAAGGAGAGCGCGCGGTCGCGGGTCGCGCCGCGAGCGCGGTTCGCCACGCGGCCGGGGAGGGGAGGCGTGTAGATTTCGGGCGCGACGCGCGTGACGGCGACGTGCGCGGTGACGGCGGTGTCGGCCGGCAGCACGCCGTCGGTGACGAGCCGGACGTCGGAATCGAAGGTGACCCCCTCGTGGACGGCGGTGAGCTCGTCGACGATGCCGTAGAGGTCGACGTGGCCGCCGCCGGGCAGTTCGTGGGCGACGTGGACGACGTCGTCGAGCTGCAGCGTGCGCTCGGGGTCGACGTAGATCCAGAAGCCGAGCGGCGTCGCGGGCTGGCCCGCCGTCCCGATCACCAGCCCGACGCTCTCGGCAGCGTCGACTCCGGGCCCCCCGGCCCCCACGCTCACGCCGGACGCTCCACGAAGGCGGATCCCTCGGAGAAGGAGGCGGTGAGGATCCGCCGCACCCAGCGGCGATCGCCGAGGCGGTGCGTGAGCGCCCGCTCCAGCGCGCCGACCGGCAGCAGGTTCTGCGGGGCCCGGGGATCGCGGGCCGGCGTCGGGACGAGGCGGGGAAGCGCGGAGGTTGCCTCGTCGGCGAGTCGCGCGGCGCCGCCCACGGGGAGGGCGCCGTGGCACTCCATTCGCACCACGCCGCCGAGCGGGTGGAAGCGCCGCCCGAGCTCCGCCGTCCGCGCGTACCAGGCGTAGCGCCCCGGCTGGGGCGCCCCCTCGATGCGGAAGAGCGGCGTGCGCTCGCCGACGGCGAGCGTCCCGGCGAGCGCGCGCTCCGCGGGCCCCACGTACCACTGGTGGATGCGCTTCACGTAGCCGACGGCGCGGTCCCCCGGCTGGCGCAGCCGGAGCGGCCCGTCGACGAGGACGAGCGCGTCGCCGGGGGCTGAGAGCTCGGCCGCGAGCGCCGCCTCCTCATCCAGCATCGCCCGGTTCAGCGCGGCGACGAGGTCGCGGGGGGTGGAGGCCTTCTGCGCGAGCCGCGGTCGGAAGCGAAGCTCCGCCCGTCCAGCCGACATCACCCGCTCCGCCGGCTCTCCAGAGGTCCGGAGGTAGCGGCGTTCGAGGCGTATGGACGACTCCAGGATGCGCGCGGGCGCCCCGGAGTCGAGGGCGACGGCACCCACTGCGAAGGAGCCGAAGAGGCCGATCGCCGGGCCGTCATCGCCCCACGGCGAGTCCCCGGTTTCGTCCTCCATCGCGTGCGCCTCGACGCGGCGCACGCCGTCCACGATGCGCATGGCCCCGGGCTCGGGGGCGGCCGGCGTCACGGCACTCCACTCGGCGCGCTCGACGCCTGTGTCGACCTCGATCGCCTGGAGCGGCGTGGGCTCGACGGCCGCCTCGATGCCGGCCCCGAACTCGGAGGCCCAGGGAAGGAGCCTAAGCGCCATCGCGCACCACCACGCCGGGGAGCCGGCCGGACGGGGAGTCGTCGGGATGGCCGGAGTATAAGCGGCGAGGCCGGAAGGGTCCGCGCGCGCCCGCCCGCGGCCCGCCTCCCCGCTGCGCCCGCTTCGCCGTAGGCTGGGCCGCAGGGGAGAGCCGATGGAGCAGTCACGACGCGCCGGCGCTGACCGGGCGGCGGCCGGGACGAGCCCCTTCGATCCGGGGGCGGACCGTGCGCGCTACGTGCGGTCGATGTTCGCGAGCATCGCGCCCCGCTACGACGTGATGAACACGCTGATGACGGGCGGGCGCCACCAGGCGTGGAGGAGGCTTGCCGCAAGCGCCCTGGTGAGGCCGGGCGACAGCGTGGTCGACGTCGGGTGCGGAACCGGCGACCTCGCCTTCGCCCTCGCCGAGGCGGGCGCCGAGTCGGTGCTGGGCGTCGACTTCGCGGCTCCGATGGTGGTGCGCGCCCGGGAGAAGGCGGCGAAGCGCTCCGGGCGGGGGGGAGCCGCCACCTCGTTCGCGATCGCGGATGCGACCGCGCTGCCCCTCGCCGCCGGCTCCCTCGACGCCTGGTGCTCGGCCTTCGTCGTGCGCAACGTCCCGGATCTGAGCGCGGCGCTCTCAGAGGCGCATCGCGTGCTCGGGCCGTCGGGCCGCCTGGCGATCCTCGACCTGCCCCGGATGGAGGGCGGCCCGCTCGCCCTGGCGGGGAGGATGTACATGCGCGGCGTCGTCCCGGCGCTCGGCCGCGTCGTCTCCCGCCACCGCGACGCCTACAGCTACCTTCCGGAGTCGGTGGGGCACTTCCTCTCGGCGCGGGAGCTGACGGCGGCGATCCGGCGCTCAGGCTTCCGCGTCACCGAGGTACGTCTCCTCGCGCTCGGCGGCGTCTCGCTGCACCTCGCGGAGCGGAGCAGCGGCTAGGGCAAGTCTGATCAGGTGGGTCTAGCGACCCAGTTTCGCCGCGGTCAGGCGCTCTCAGGCGGATTCCCGATGACAGTGGTCATATCCGCCCCCTCGCGGGCCCCTGTGGCTCCCCTCCTCGCCCCGTGTGGGGCGGGGAGGGCGCACTCCACCCACGGTCAGGCACGGTGCGGCTTCGCGGTGAGCAGGTTGTGGAACCCCAGCAAGACCGCACACCGCTCGTGGTTCTTGAAGAGACCCCGGTACCGCACCTTGGCGTAGCCGAAGCGCCGCTTCACGCTGTAGAACGGGTGCTCCACCAGCGCTCGCACCGATGCCTTCCGCTTCTCCTCGACGGCCTCAGGACTCTCCGGGTCGAGCGCACGCCGGAGGCCCGGGCGCATCGCCACGTTCCAGTCCTTGACCCTGGAGTCCGCGTTCTCGGGTCTCTTCTGCACGCCCCGGTACCCGGCGTCGCCGTAGACCTCGGCTTCCTCGCCGTGCAGCAGGCGGTGCGTCTCAGACACGTCCGACACGTTCGCAGGCGTGGTCGTGAAGTTGTGGACCAGTCCAGTATCCCTGTCGGCGCCGATGTGCAGCTTCATCCCGAAGAACCACTGTTTCCCCTTCTTGGTCTGATGCATCTCCGGGTCCCGCGCCCGCCCGCGATTCTTCGTCGACGATGGCGCCGAGATGATGGTCGCATCCACGATGCTGCCCTCGCTCAGCTTCAATCCCTTGCTCGTGAGGTGCTCGTTGATGAGTTGGAGGATCCTGCTACCCAGGGAGTGGCGCTCGAGCAGGTGCCGGAAGTTGAGGATCGTCGTCTCGTCGGGGATGGGCTCGGAGAGCGTGAGGAAGCAGAAGGCTCGCACCGACTCGGCCTCGTGGAGCAGATCCTCCATGCCGGGGTCGCTGAGGTTGTAGCAGAGTTGCACGGTATGGATGCGCAGCATCACGGAGAGCGGGTAGGGCCTCCGCCCGCGGCCCGGTTTCGGGTAGTGGGGCTCGATGGCTGCTTCGAACCTCTGCCACGGGACGAGGCCATCCAGCCGTTCGAGGAACTTCTGGCGGCGCGTCTTGTAGCCATCCCGCTCGAACTCGACTCTCGCGAATGTCGGCTGATGCATGGCAGCGCTCCCCTTTCCCGGAGGAGTGCCATGATCGCATATAGTCATCGGAGTGTGCATGTGCTCCAGTAACGACGCGGCGACCTGTTCAGAGAACCCCTAGTGTCCCGATTCAGGGATGCGCTCTAGATATCCGGCGAGGTTGTCAAGGATCTGGTCCGCGGACTTGTGCCAGATGAAGGGCCTCGGATTCTCGTTCCAGCTGGCGACCCACATCTCCACTGAGCGGATCAGATCAGGGACGCTATGGTGCGTGCCGCGCCGGAGCCACTTGCTGGTGAGCTCTGCAAACCAGCGCTCCACGAGGTTCATCCAGGAGCTGTAGGTCGGCGTGAAATGGAAGGTGAAGCGGGGATGGCGCTGGAGCCAGCGCTGGATGGCGGGCGTGCGGTGCGTGGAGACGTTGTCGAGCACGACATGCACCGCCAGCTCATGGGGAACGCTTTGGTCGATGAGGGCGAGGAACTGCTGGAACTCCCGAGCCCGGTGCCGGGGGGTCATCTCCGTGATCACGCATCCCGAGGCGACATCGAGCGCCGCGTAGAGGTTCGTCGTGCCGTGACGGATGTAGTCGTGCGTCTGGCGGGCGGGGACGCCGGGCATCATCGGCACCGTCGGCGCGGTGCGGTCGAGTGCCTGGATCTGGGTCTTCTCGTCCACGCACAGCACAACCGCCGCGTCGGGCGGGTTGAGATAGAGCCCGGCCACGTCGCGCACCTTGTCGATGAACTGCGGGTCGGGCGACAGCTTGAAGCTCTCCACGAGGTGCGGCTTCAGGCCGAAGGCGCGCCAGATCCTGAAGATCGCCGACTGCGACATCCCGACCGCGGCTGCCATCGATCGGGTCGACCAGTGCGTCGCGTTGGGAGGCTGCTCCTCCAGCGTCGTGACGATCACCGCTTCCACCTGTGCATCGGCGATCGTGCGCGGCGCCCCGGGGCGCGGCTCATCCTGTAGCCCATCGAGCCGCCCCTGCGCAAAGCGCCGGCGCCACTTGCCGACGGTGACCGGATGGCAATCGAGCGCCGCGGCGATCGCTTTATTCGATGTCCCCTCGGCCGCTGCCAGGACGATGCGACAGCGCAGCGCCAGCGCCTGGGCCGATGTCGGCCGGCGCGCCCACCGCTCCAGCGTCTCACGCTCCTCGTCGCTCAGGACGATCGCGACCGTCGGCCGTCCGATTCGGGTGCTCATGACACTCCAGAGTCTGCCCCATGGGGCAAAACCCCGCTGTGCCACCATACCCGTTATCTGTCGCTATTACGAATCAGGACACTAGGAGAGCCGTGGGTCCTCGAGCGGAGCCCGCGGCACGTCGTCACCGGCGTTCGTCATGTGACGGGCGAGCGGGCCGAGGCCGCGCACGATCTCGGTGCGCTCGGGTGCGGCGATACCGGTCGCCCGCGTCGCCTCCGCCATGTGGTGCAGCCAGCGGCCGGCGGCCCGCTCATCGATCACGAACGGGAAGTGGCGCCTCCTGAGCCTCGGGTGGCCGTAGAGCGCGCTGTAGCGCGGCTCGCCGCCGAGCCACTGCTCGAGGAAGAGCGCCTGCTTCTCGCGGCCCGGCCCGAGGTCCGCGGGGAAGAGCGGGCGCAGCTCGGGGTCGCGCTCGATGCGTGCGTAGAACTCGGCGACGAGACGCTCAACGGTCGGGCGGCCGCCGATGCGCCGGAAGAGCGTGGATTCCGGCCCGGGTGTCGTGGTCGGGTCCGCCGCCGTCGCCGCGGGGGTGAGCGGGATCACGCCCGGGGAGCGGGCGCCGGGCCCGCCGTTCGCGGTCCTCTCGCGCCCTCCGGCCACACGCGGAGCCGGCGAGAAGCCCGGGCACTCCCGCACGGGAAGGGCGGGGTAGCGCGGGAACGAGGGATCGTCGTCGGCGCGGCCGCAGCGCAGGAAGCGCGAGCCGCGGTCGCTCACGACCGCCCGTGCCCACCGGCAGTCCCCGCACAGCCCCGGCTCCGGCGTCCCCACCCCGTCAGTGTGTCACGCCCGCGCCCCACCCGTCGCCTCTCGTCCTCCCATCAGCCGTCTCGTCTGCGGATGTTCTGCGCGAGGCCGAGGCGGCGCTCAAGGCGGTAGTGGACGCCGGCGTCTCGGCGCAGGTAGGCGCGGGCTGCGGCGAGCGCAGCGGGGCACGCGGGGCACGGCGCAACGGTGACGGGTTGAGGCGTTGGGACACCCGCGTCCGTACGTCTCGTGTGGCCCGGCCGCGCCGTTCCGCCTCACCCGGCCAGCGCCCGCGCGAGTCGGACGTCAACGCTCCGCAACGCCGCCTCCGCGGTCGAGATGCCCTCGCGCTCTGCGCGGCTTAGCAGCTCCAGCACGGTTGCTCCGACGCCGTCGAGCCGACGCCGTAGTCGACACCGACCTCGATGGCGCCGCCAGCGTTCACGACGTAGTCCGGCGCATACGCGATCCCGCGTGCGGCTAAGGAGTTCGGCGTCGGCGGGGTCGCGTTGCAACTGGTTGTTCGCCCCGCCGCAGACGATGCGGCAGCGCAACTTGCGGATCGTCACATCGTTCAACACGCCGCCGAGTGCGTTCGGCGAGAGCACGTCGCACGGCTGCGCATAAGCCCTGATCCAGAGCGCCAGGCTAACTGGCGAGTAGGCAGGAGGTGGAAGTCCTCTATGGCAAAGAGCTAGCCACTCATGTCATTCCGCGAGCCGTGCGCGGGTCGTCGCGAGGCGGCTTGTGAAGCGTCGGCAGCGGGGTGTGCGGGCGGGGCTAATGAGCATCGAAAGGGCCATTTGGGGTGCCGAGGCTCTTGGATTGGTCGAAGGCAATACCGGCGACGGCGCTACTGGCGAGTCGTGGTCGGGCCCCACGGTGTCGAAGACCCCATGCACGCACACACGTCTATCGCCGGGACTTGGGAGAGCTGCGCGTTGTCCCGACGAGTCGTACGCCGGGACCGCGTCGGGAAGGGACGTAAACCGTAGCCGATGATGAACGATGCGCAGCAGTCTGATGGGGCCGTACGAGCGATGAAGGCGGCGAACAAGATGACATGAGGGTCGGTCCCCTCCTCAGAGGGGATACTTCCCCTCCAAGCACGGGCTCACGTGGTGGCCCAGGAGAACGGCTCAGGCGAGCCGAGAGAGGTAGGAGACCGACCGTGGCACAGCGTACATCAGATGTCACAGAGAGCAGGAAGGTGGGGGATGCGGAGCTCGTGACTGTCGGCATCGACGTCAGCGACCGCTACAGCCACCTCTGCGTCCTCGGTGGCGACGGGGAGATCGTGCGGGAGGAGCGAGTCCGCACCACGACCGCGGCGCTCACGCGGGCGCTCACCCCACTGCAGGGCGCCCGGGTGGTGATGGAGGTGGGGCCGCGTTCCCCGTGGCTGAGCCGGATGTTCGCGGAGCTCGGTCACGACGTGATCGTCGCCAACCCGAGGCAGGTCAGGCTGATCGCGCGCAGCCAGCGCAAGACCGACCGCTCCGATGCCGAGCACCTCGCACGGCTCGGCCGATTCGACCCGGCGCTCCTCTTCCCCATCCGGCACCGAAGCGCCATGGCGCAGGCGGACCTCCAGGTGCTCCGCAGCCGCGAGGCGCTGGTCCGGGCGCGCACGATGTTCATCAACCACGTCCGGGGCGCGGTGAAGGCGTGGGGCGCGGCGCTTCCGGGCTGCACGGCGCCGGCCTTCCACCGCGCGGTCAGAGAGCACATCCCCGAGGAGCTGGGCCCGGCGCTGCTGCCGGTGCTCCACCAGATCGAGCAGCTGACCGGGGAGATCCGCCAGGCCGACAAGAAGCTCGCCGCGATGTGCGAGCGCTACGCGGAGACCGGCGCGCTGCGGCAGATCGTGGGCGTCGGCCCGATCACCTCGCTCACCTTCATCCTCACCATCGAGGACCCGGCCCGCTTCCCCAAGAACAGGGAGGTGGGGCCCTACCTGGGGCTGGTGCCCCGGAGCCGCGATTCCGGTGATCGGCAGCCCCAGCTGCGGATCACGAAGGAAGGGGACGTGGCGCTGCGCCGGGTGCTGAACCAGGCCGCGCACTACATCCTGGGCCCCTTCGGCCCCGACAGCGACCTCCGCAGGTGGGGGCTGCGTTACGCGGAGTCGGGGGCCGGCAATGCGAAGAAGCGTGCCGTCGTCGCGGTCGCGAGGCGACTGGCGGTGCTGATGCTTGCGCTCTGGAAGAGCGGGGAGGTCTACGAGCCGTTGCGCCACGCGCGCGCGGCCGAGGCGGCGTAGCAGACAGCACGCGAGGAGCGAGGCGACCGGGCGGCCGGTGGGCTTCGGAGGATACGAGAGATGCCGACACGCGGGCGACTGCGGAACCCCCTGGTCCCAACGAGGACGGGAACAAGATGGCAGCGCCCACACCCTGGAGACAGGCTGATCATCATGCACCGGGCCCGGAGCGGCCCCTCGACGAGTGCGAATAGAAGCACGGTCACCACAACGTCCCGGGGACAAGACGGCGGCACCACTCGCATCGGCACCGACAACCACCACAGGGCTGCGGACGGGAGGCGCGATCGGTAGAACGGTGCAGAAGGCCGCCACGTCGGCCTTGCGGATCAGACGACCCTCATAGAAGGGGGCGCGAGCCCCGGCGGAGTCGCTGGAGCAAAGGGCCCCAACCGAGAGGAATCCTCAAAGCACCGGCACGGTCCGGACGCAGAGTCGGGGTGCGGTGTCACCCGGAGCGGAGAGGATACGGCAGTTCGTGGAACGGAAGCCGGGAGAGAAACTCACCGCGCTCTTGCACCACATCACGCCGGAGGCGCTGCGGGAGGCGTATCTCGCGTTGAAGCGGGATGCGGCTCCGGGCGTGGACGGGGTGAGGTGGCGAGAATACGGGGACGGGCTGGACGAGCGATTGCTCGACCTGCATGGCCGCGTACACCGTGGAGCGTACCGGGCGAAGCCCGTCAGGCGGGTAGAGATACCCAAGCCGGACGGGGGAATACGGCCGCTCGGTATCGTCTCGCTGGAGGACAAGATCGTTCAGCGGGCGGTGGTGGACAATCTTTTGAACCCGATTTACGAGTCGGGCTACTACGGCTTCTCGCATGGCTTCAGGCCGGGGCGTTCGGCGCATGACGCGCTGGACGCACTGGCCTACGCGGTCGAACGGCGCAAGGTCAGCTGGATTGTCGAGGTGGACATCCGGGAGTTCTTCGGCAGCATCGACCGGGGGCGGCTGATGTCGTTTCTGGAGATGCGCATCGGGGACCAGCGGGTGTTGCGCCTGATACGAAAGTGGCTGAGCGTCGGCGTCATGGACGCGGAGCCGGAAGTCGATTTCGTGCGGGGGATGCCGCAGGGGGCGCCGATATCGCCGCTGCTTGCGAACGTGTACCTGCACAACGTGCTCGACGACTGGTTTGCGCGCGAGTGGCGACCGCGGGAGGTCCGGGGCGAGGCGTACATCGTGCGGTATGCCGATGACTTCGTCCTGGGGTTCCAGCACCGCAGCGATGCGGTGCGGTTCATGGAGGCACTCCGGGAGCGGTTCGCGGCCTACGGGCTGGAGCTGCACCCGGAGAAGACCCGTCTACTTGAGTTCGGCAGGTTCGCGCTGGCGAACAGGCGGAAGCGCGGGGAGGGCCGACCGGAGACGTTCGACTTTCTCGGCATGACGCACTACTGCCGGACCCGACGCGACGGGAGATTCGGGCTGGGGCGCAAGCCCGTTGCGAAGCGGATGCGCCGGACGCTGAAGGCCATCAAGGCCGAGTTGTGGCGGCGCATGCACGACAACCCCGTGACGACGGGGCAGTGGCTGGGGCGGGTACTGCGTGGGTGGCTTGGCTACTACGCGGTGCCGACCAGCTCGCCGGCGCTCACGCAGTTTGTTCGTGTCGTGAAGCGGCTCTGGCTGCGCGTTCTCCGACGGCGGTCGCAGCGCGACCGTTTCACGTGGGAGCGCATCCTTGCCCTGTGCCAGAAACACTGGCCCCGAATCTCCATCCTTCACCCGTGGCCTGCGGAGCGATTTGCCGTCACGCACTTGAGGTAGGAGCCGGATGCCCGAGAGGGCACGTCCGGATCTGTGCGGGGGGTGCCGGGCAACCGGCATCCCTACCGCGAACCGAAGAAGAGCGCATGCGCGGCTGCGAATGGGTGCTCCGCTGTAGCTGGGACAATGGTTTTTCAACGAATCACGTCACAGCCACAGGGAGCACCCATTCGATGCTACCAACGAGCAGCCCCGACCGGATACACATCGCCTTCGACGACGACCGCCTCGTGGACGACGCGGGCCTGCTGCTCCCGGCCACGCTCGCTGGCCGGCTCGGCCTCCGTGAACTGGCAGACGCCCACCTCGACCTCGGTGACGCAGCGGGGCGGGCGAACGTCGGCGACAAGCTGATGACTCTCATCGCCTCGGCGCTCGCGGGCGGCGACTGCATCGATGACGCCGATGCCATGCGCTCAGGCGGCGCCGGGCGCGTGCTCGGCTGCACCGTGAAGGCGCCGTCCACCCTCGGGACCTTCCTGCGCAGCTTTCGCTGGGGCCACGTCCGTCAGCTCGACCGCGTCAGCCGCGAGTTGCTGGCCCGCAGCTGGGCGGCCGGGGCGGGACCCGGCGCGGCGCCGTTCACGATCGACCTCGACTCGACGCTCTGCGAGACCTACGGACTGGCGAAAGAGGGCGCCCGGCACCACGGCTACACGGGCGTGCGGGGCTATCACCCGCTGTTCGCGGTGGCGGCCGGGACGGGTGAGGTGCTGATGGCCCGGCTGCGCGGGGGCCGTGCCAACACCGCTCGGGGGGCCGCCCACTTCCTGCGTGAGACGGTGGCGCGGGTGCGCGACGCCGGGGCGAGCGGGCAGCTCACGGTGCGCGCCGACAGCGGCTTCTACACCCACGCCGTCGTCGCCGCCTGCCGCGCGATGGATGTCCGCTTCTCAGTCACGGTCCGCCAGCAGCGGAACCTACGCACGCTGATCGAGGCGATACCGGAAGAGGACTGGACGCCGATCCCGTACTGGCTGGCGGGCGGCGCCGCTGTCGCCGAGACGACCTACACGCCGTTCCAGCACACGGGGGACGCCACTGCGGTGCGGCTCATCGTGCGGCGCGTCACGCCGACGCCCGGGTCACAGCTCGCGCTCTTCGTGGACTACAGTTACCACGTCTTCATCACCAACCGCGCGGGGGAGATGATGGAGCTGGAGGCCGACCATCGCCGTCACGCCGAGATCGAGAACGCGATCCGCGACCTCAAGTACGGCGTCGGGTTGAACCATCTCCCCTCGGGCCGCTTCGCCGCGAACGCGGCGTGGCTCGCGGTGCAGGTGATCGCGCACAACCTCGCCCGCTGGACGGCGCGCCTCGGGCTCGGCGAGGGAATCATGACGACCAGGACGCTCAGGCGGCGCTACTTCTCTCTCGCCGGACGGCTCACCCGCTCTGCCCGGCGGTGGACTCTGCACCTCCCGAAGCGCTGGCCCTGGGCAGAGCAGCTGGCAGCCGCGCTCGCGCGACTACGGGCGATACCGCTCCCGGCCTGACGCCCGCTCACAGCGCCGACCCGGGTCCGAGGCTCGCGCCAGCATGCCCGCCCACGCCTCGCGCACCCTCGCGCCCGCACCCTCAGCGCCCCCGAGCGGTGCTGAGCGACGGCTCCTGGCTCCGGCCCGCCCCCGGCGCCGCCCGGCGAACGCCGGCACGCCCGCCGAACTCTCCGGCAGCCCGGCACCCCGCCTCGTCAAGCTTCGTTCGGTGGATTCGAGATAAGCGGCGTCGAGGGCGATGAGTTCGGCGCCGATCTGATTCGCGAGATCAGCGGCGACGTCCTCGTGCAGGTCCGCTACCGCGACCTCAGCGCCCTCGGCGGTGGCCCGGCGCGTCACCTCCCCGCCGACCTTGCCCACGCCGATGACAACGATGCGACGCCCCGCCCAGCGAGCCGTCTCCGAACACGGCGCGCAGCGCCGCGCGCATACCGTTGAGCACCGTCGGCTCCGCCGTGTCCTTGACGACATCGCCGGTCGGACTGAGGCCCACGATATGGGACGTTTGCTGGGCGATCTTTGGCAGTTCATCCAGGGTGGTGCCCACGTGGGTGCCGGTGACGTAGTGCCCGTGCAGCCGCTCGACGAAGCGGCCGTAGGCGGCGAGTTGGTCGGTCGTCTTGGTCGTCGGGTCCCCGACGATCACGGCCTTGCCGCCGCCGCAGTCGAGGCCCGAGACTCCCATCTTTGCCGTCATGGCCGCCGAGAGTCGCAGCACGTCGGTCAGCGCTTCGCCGATGTCCGCGTATGGCTGCCAGCGCGCCCCTCCCAGACCGGGACCGAGGACGGTCGCGTGCAACGCGATCATCGCTCGGAGGCCGGAGGTGGGGTCGTGATGGTAATAGACCGCCTCATGGCGATCGGCGTCGTACGGGAGGCCCGATCGGGCGTCGTCACCCCCTGGAAACCGGGTCGACGTCCAGTGCAACAGGTGCGTCTCGATCGCTTCAGCGGGGCCGAGCAGCCCTTCGAGTGCCGCGCGATCCTCACGCGGGTCTCGAGCGTCTGCGGTCGTCATTGGCTACACCATCCGGCGCGGCGCGGTTCGGCGCCATTCGGTGGATTGAGAGTAGGCTGCGTTCCGGGCTCGAGATTGCCTAGGGTCGTCCTGGCCAGCCCAGATCCGTGTGGATGCCCGTCCGCCTGGGTCACGGGAGAAGGGGCGAAGTGACCGACGAGCGCGGCGCGCGGGACGGCTCAGGGCTCCCCGCCCCAGAGAGCGATGGCCTCCCGACGGGACCCGCGGTCGGCGATCTCGTCCCCGACTTCTCGCTCCCCGACCAGCACGGCCTGCCCGTCACGCTCTCCCAGGTGCTGGAGGGGTCCCGCGCGCTCGTCGTCTTCTACCGCTCCGCGCGCTGGTGACCGTTCTGCCGCACGCAGCTCGTGGAGCTGCAGAGGAGCCTTCCTGACCTCGCCGGGCAGGGCATCGTGCCCCTCGCCGTGAGCTACGACGCGCCGACGGTCCTCTCTGGCTTCGCCGCCGACCACGCCATCGCGTACCCGCTGCTCTCAGACGAGGGCTCTGCGGTCATCCGCCGCTACGGCATCCTCAACACCGCGCTCCTCCCGGGGGAGGAGCACTATGGGATCGCCCTCCCGGGCTCCTATCTCGTCGGCCGCGACGGGCGCGTCGAGCAGAAGGTCTTCCACCGCTCGCACCGCGTTCGGGAGTCCGGTGCGGCCGTCATCCGTCGGGTGGGGGGACGCGCCGCTCCCGACTCCTGGCCGAGCGCCTCGTCGGCGGAGGGCGTGGTGGCCGTCAGCGCTACCCTCGAGGCGCCCGTCTTCCGCTTCGGCCAGGTCGTCGACCTCGCGGTCCGGCTGGAGCCTCAGCCGGGGCTGCACCTCTACGGCCGGCCGGTGCCGGAGGGCTTCTACCCGACGACCGTGCGGGTCACCTCGACGTCACCGCTTGAGGTCGCGGCGGCGCGGTACCCGCCGACGGAGCCGTACCGCGTCGCGGGCATCGACGCGGAGCTCCCGGCCTTCGTTGGCGAAATCGTGGTCGTCGTGCCGCTGGTGAGCGAGAGTCGCGAGGGCACGATTCCGCTCGACATCGAGGTGAGCTACCAGGCCTGCTCGGAGCGCGAGTGCTACCTCCCCCGTACCGAGAGGCTGCGCCTCGACGTGCCGACCAGGAGCCTGGTCCCGGCGCGGCCCCGCCCCGGATAGTCGCTCCGGCCGATCCCGGTCTCCGGGGGCTGGGGCGTCGTACGATGGGGCCCATGGCGACTCATGCGAGCGCGCTCTGGCGGCTGGTCGCGCACTGCGGCGATCGCCCGGGGATCAACGCGGCCGTCTTCTCCTACCTGGCGCGGTGCGGCGCGAACATCGTGCAGGCGGATCAGCATGTGACGAGGGACGACGCGCCGGGAGAGGAACCCCGCTACTTCCTGCGCGCGGAGATCGCCGTCGCCGGTATCGATGCGCCGCTCGACGAAGTGGCTCGCGGCTTCGAGGAGACGGTTGCCGGGCCCCTCGACATGGAGTGGCACCTCGTCGATGCAGGCAGCAGGCCGCGCGTCGCCGTGCTCGTCTCTCGCGCCGAGCATTGCCTGCTCGAGCTGCTCTGGCGTTGGAGCCGGGGGTATCTGCCGATCGAGATTCCCGTCGTCGTCTCCAATCACGACGTGTTGCGCGATCAGGTGGAGGCGTTCGGCATCCGCTACGAGCACCTACCCGTGACGCCCGAGACCAGGCCCGAGCAGGAGCGGGCGATCCACGAGGCGCTGGGGGACGACATCGACCTCGTCGTGCTCGCGCGCTACATGCAGGTGCTCTCGAGAGAGTTCCTCGCGCGCTACCCGCAACGCGTGATCAACATTCACCACTCGTTCCTGCCGGCTTTCCCGGGCGCGGCGCCGTATCGGCAGGCCTTCGAGCGGGGGGTGAAGGTCATCGGTGCCACCGCCCACTACGCGGCGGAGGAGCTGGACGCGGGGCCGATCATCGAGCAGGACGTCGCCCGCGTGACTCACCGCGATCTCTACCCCGATCTCGTCCGCATCGGCCGCGAGGTGGAGCGCTCGGTGCTCGCTCGCGCGGTGGGGTGGCACGTGGAGGGTCGCGTCTTCGTGCACGGCCGCCGGGTCATCGTCCTCCGCTAGGAGCGGCGTGCCGGAGGTGGATCGCCTGCTATGATGTAGCCGATGACCCAGTCTCCGGGCCGCGCGCCGCGACCGGCCAGCGCGCCCTTGCACCACGATGTTCTCCCGGCCACGCGCGGCGGCAGCGCCGCCCCCCTTGTGGCGCGCCGACCGTGAAGGCGCTGCGCCGCATTCTCTCGCGCGTCGCCGATCGCGGGCCGGCCCGGGAGCAGGCGGCCAGCGCTTCGGTCGCGACGGGCGTAGAGGGCGCCTCCGATCTCGCAAGCGCCGGTGCGCTCGATGAGGGGACGCGCAAGCGCCGCCGCCGGGGGCGGCGCGGGCGGGGCGGTCGCGGGAGTGGCGCCGCTCCGGGCGGCACGGCGACCAACGGCGCCGGGCCGGGCACGGGGGCTCCCGAGCCACGATCGGACCAGCCGGCTCCCAGACCGGCCGCCGAGAAGCCTCGCTCAGGGGACGAGCGCTCCCGGGGCCGGGACGTCGCCGTCGCGGGCGGCCGTCGCCGGGGGAGCGGGACGATCCGCGGCCTCGGCGACCGACGCCGGGGGCGGGAGCGCCGGCTGGAGGAGCCGCTTCCCGAGGATGTCGCTTTCCGCCCGGCCGCCGAGGGCGGCGACGGATCGCTGCTGCCGGGACGGCGCCGCCCTCCGCCGGGGCTGCGCACGACCAAACGCGTGATTCTCGTCGGCGGCCGACGGTACCTCCCGGCCGTGGGGGCATCGCACAAGCAGGCGGAGTCGCCGAAGGCGCTCCCGAAGGCGCCCCCGGAACCACCTCACGAGTCGCCGCCGGACCCGGAGCTCACGCTCACCGTGCCCGAGGACGTGCCACCCCCCGACGCAGGCGACACGACGCCGGCGGAGGACGAGGCCGCTCCGCGCAGGCGGCGGCGAGGCCGACGTGGCGGGCGACGCCACCGTCGCGGTGACGCCGCCCCCGACGCGGCGGAGGACGAGAGCGGCGGAGTCGACGCGGGCGATGCGCCGCGGGCACAGGAGGAGAGCGGCGGAGTTGACGCGGGCGACGCGCCGCGGGCACAGGACGGGAGCGGCGGAGTCGACGCGGGCGACGCACCGCGGGCACAGGACGAGAGCGGCGGAGTCGACGCGGGCGACGCGACGCCGACGGAGGGGTCGGCCGCCCCGGGACCGCGCCGCGCGACGCCGGCGGTGTCGCGCCGTCCCTCGGGGGAGCTTCCCCGGGCGTTCTCCGCACTCGGCGTGACGGATCTCTCGCTGCGGATGCTGGCGGAGATGGGTTTCGAGGAGCCGACGCCGATTCAGGAGCGCTCGATCCCCGCCCTGCTCGCCGGACGCGACGTGGTGGGCGTCGCCCAGACCGGGAGCGGGAAGACGCTCGCCTTCGGGCTCCCGCTCGTGGAACGCATCGACGTAGAGCGGCGCGAGGTGCAGGCGGTGGTCCTCGTCCCCACGCGCGAGCTGGCACAGCAGGTGCTCGGCGTGCTCGAGGGGCTCGCTGCGCCCTACGGGCTGGCGGTGGTGGGGCTCCTCGGGGGCCGCGCGCTCGCCGGCGACTTCCGCGCGCTGGAGGGTCGTCCGCACGTCGTCGTGGGGACGCCGGGCCGTGTTCTCGACCACCTGCGGCGCGGGACGCTCGAGCTGCGCCGCGTGCGCTACGCCGTCCTCGACGAGGCGGACGAGATGCTCGACATTGGCTTCCTGCCGGACATCACGCGCATCCTCCAGAGGACGCCGCGCCGGCGGCAGACCTCGCTCTTCTCGGCGACGATGCCGCACGCGGTGATGCGATTGGTCCGCCGCTACATGCAGGATCCGGAGACGGTCTCCGTCGCCGAGCAACACGACACGGTGGACACCATCGACCAGTACTACGTGGAGGTCGCGCACCGCGACAAGCTGCGGGGACTGCGCGAGTTGGTGGAGCGCGAGCTCAAGGGACGAACGCTGGTCTTCTCGCGCACCAGGCGCGGAGTCGACTACGTCTCGGCCCGGCTTCGTGAGATGGGCGTTAGCGCCGGGGCGCTCCACGGTGACATGGATCAGAAGCGCCGCGATCAAGTGGTGAGGCGTTTCCGCGCGGGGGAGCTCGACCTGCTGGTCGCGACGAACGTCGCGGCGCGCGGCCTCGACATCCCGGAGATCACGCACGTCGTCAACTTCGATGTCCCCCAGAACGCGGAGGAATACGTGCACCGCGTCGGGCGCACCGGTCGTGCGGGGCGGCACGGGACGGCGATCACTCTCGTCTCCGAGCACGACATCGGCGAGTTCGATGTCCTGCTCGCGGTGTTCGGGGACCGAATGCGGCAGGAGCGCCTCGAACTCTACGACCCGGTCTAGCGTCGAGGCCCTCTGCGTATCGGGCCGGGCAGCGTCCCCTCGACCGCCCTGTGCGGGGGCCGCCGGAGTTCCGAGCCCTCCGGGGGGAGCGAGCGGGCGCGGCACGGACGCGAGACGCTGCGCCCCTGTGGCCTCTCCTGCTCTGTGCGCCCGCAGCTCTCGCCGTGGCGTGCGGGGCGCCTGTCGGTCCGGCCGCTGCTCGCCGCCTCCCCGCCTACGAGGATCCGGACTCGGGACTTCGCGTGATCCTCGTGATCCTGGGGACGCCGGTTCTCGCTTCGGGGCGGCATCGCGTCGCCTTCGTGCTCGCGGACCGCGAGGAGGGACTGGTGAGGCTCCCCTCCGTGCGCGTCCGCTCCTACCCCTACCCGCGGGGTGTCGACGGCCGCGGGAGGGTCCGGTGGATCGGTCGGTCGCGCGCTTGTTCGAGTTCTCCGCCGGGGGCCGCGGCGCCTACAGCGGCGGGCTCTCGTTCGGCCGGCCCGGCGACTGGGCGCCCGTGATCGCCATGCTCCGGCGCGACGGCGGTGCGCGGACGGCGCTGATCCTCGTCCCCGTAGCGGAGCGAACCCGGGCTCCGGCCGTTGGCGATCCGGTGCCGGCGAGCGCGACAAGTACCACAGCCGACGTCGACTCGCTCGCCGATCTCACGATCGGGGGCGATCCCGATCCGGCTCTCTATCGGTTCTCCATCGCCGGGGCCGTCGCCGTGGGGCGCCCCTTCTTCGTCGCCTTCGCCAGCCCGGCGTTCTGCACGAGCGAGCTCTGCGGGCCGCGCGTGTAGGTGCTCTGGACGATCGCGGCGAGGCATGCCGGACGCGCGAACTTCCTCCATGCCGACCTCTACGAGAACCCGCGGGGATCGCGGGCGACCTCGGGCGAGCGGTCCGGGCGTGCGTCTTGGAGGACTGGGGCATCGAGAGCGACGAGTGGACCTTCGTCGTGGGCGCCGATGGGCGCGTCGCCGCCCGCTTCGAGGCGTTCGTCGCCAAGGAGGAACTCGAGGCCTCGCTCAACGCTGTGCTCGAGAAGGCGCGCTGAGGCGGAGCCGGCCCTAGAACGAGAGCTGCTCGGCGGCCGGTTCCAGGCACGCTGGATCGTCGTGGCGGACGGAGTTGACGCGCGGGGAGACGGGGGTGGCGACGAGGAGGTCGTCGGGCGCCGCCTCAAGCAGCGACTCGAGGTGCCGCCGGTCGTGCTCCCCCTCGAAGAGCCAGTCGTCGACCCTCTCCTCGGGCAGGATCACGGGCATGCGGTCGTGGACGGCGCCCACCGTCCGGTTCGCGTCGGTGGTCAGGATCGTGAAGGTGGTCTCGGGCGCGGCCGCCGCGTCCTCGCCGCGGGGCGGCGTCCACTGCTCGAAGAGGCCGGCGAACAGCAGGAGGCCACCGTCGGGGCGGTGGAACCAGTACGGCCGCCGCTCTCGGGCCGCTCCGCTCCACTCGAAGAAGCCGTCGGCGGGCACGGCACAGCGGCGGTCGGCGAAGGCCGAGCGGTAGGCCGGCGCGCGCGCCGCGCTCTCCGACCGCGCATTGATCTGCGCCGCCGCGCGCCGGCGCGAGGGTGCGCCCTCGTTCACGAGTCCCCAGCGGGCACCGAGCAGTTCGCGGTCCTCGCGCCTCAGCCTGAGCACCCAGTGGAGATCGGTCGGCGCGATGTTGTAGCGTGGCCGGTAGCGATCCGCGTCGATCGCGTCGATGGGGACGCCGAGTTGGCGCGCCAGCCACTCGCGATCACCCGCCGTGAGCGTGAAGCGTCCGCACATCGCCCGATCCCGCCGCCGGTGGCCCGATTGGGCCAGTGTAGCGCGGCGGGCCGGGAGGGCCGCCGGGTGCGGGTCAAGCCCGAGGAGTGCGCCCCGCGCGACTCCGCGGGACCCCGAGCGGCCATGGCGCCGGGTGAAGGAGGTCGGGCGATGGCGAGGACGATCCCGGGCGAGCGCCGGGGCTTTGCGCACACGGAGCACGGCAACATCGAGTACCGCGAGCGCGGCAGCGGGCCGACGCTCGTCATGCTGCACAGCACGCCCCACTCCTCGGCGCGCTACTCGACGCTGATGCCCCATCTGGAGCGGGACTTCCGCTGCGTCGCGATCTCCACGCCGGGCTACGGCCAGTCCGACCGTCCACCGGAGCCCTACACGACGGTCGAGGAGTTCGCGCGCGCCTTCATCTGGGTCTTCGACGATCTCGGCATCGCGCGCGCCCATCTCTACGGCGGGCAGACCGGCTCGCAGATTGCCATTTCCCTCGCGGCGGACTACCCGGAGCGCGTCGGCAAGCTCGTCCTCGAGGAGCCCTTTCACTGGGGGACCCCCGCGCGGCGCGCGGCCCACCTCCGGCGCCATCGCTACTACCCGCCCCGGGCGGACGGCGGGCACCTCGTCGAGATCTGGAAGCGTCGGGGCGGTGACAAGGACGGGACCGACTTCCGCGTGCTCTCCGAGATGCTGATCGACTACCTCCTCGTCAACGATGACGAGGGCGTCGAGGCGCTCTACGAGGGGATGGGCTGGGAGGGCGCCGGCCCGCACGCGATGACGACGTGGGACACCTGGGAGCACGTGCAACGCATCCAGGCGCCGGCGCTTGTGATCCACGGCTCGGACAGCGAGCTCGGCCGATCGCACGAGAAGTTCCTCGAGTTGATGCCCGCCGCGCGCGGCATCCGTCCGCCGTCGGGGAACTCCGGCGACAGCACCGTCGCCCCGCAGCTCTGGAACCCGAACCGGGATCTCGATCTCTGGTCGGGCGAGGTCACGCGCTTCCTGACGGAGGAGTAGCGCCGTCCCCCCGGCGCGGCCGGGGGCCGTTCCCTGGGGGAGGGCCCGCCGCGCGACCGCCCGGCTGCGGGATGCGGGACGCGTCGGGCAGGCGGCCGCCCCCGTGCTCTACGTCGCGCTGGGAGGACTGGCTCTCGTTCCGCTCCACGCGGCCCGAACACCTCCTACGAGATCTCGGATCGGACGCTCCGGCTCCGTTCGGGGTTCGTGTTCCGGCGGAGATCCCGCGCGGGGAGGTCGCATCGGTCGGGCGGGTGGGCTTCATCCCCCGTGTGCTCGGCTGGGGAGCCGGCCGCCGGCGCGGCTGTGCGAATCGCCTGACCGACGGGCTCCGGATCACGCTGCGGGCGGGAGCCGTCTACTACATCAGCCCCTCCGACCCGGCGGCCTTCGCACGCAGCATCGGCGCGGGGATGGAGTAGGGCGCCCGTGGCGGCGTGACTGGCCTTCCGGCCGCGCTACGGCGTCGCGCCGCGGAGCTCGGTGGGCTCGTCGAGGACGACTCCGGCGGCGCGCAGAGACTCGATCTGATGCGACGTGAGTCCCGCCGCGCCTCTCAGCACCTCGTCGTTGTGCTGGCCGAAGCGGGGCGCCGGGCGCGCGCGGCGCGGGGGTCGGGAGCGCGAGAGCCGCCACGGCTGTCCCTCGTAGCGCTGGTAGCCGACCTCCTCGTGCACGACGTCGACCCAGTAGTCGCACTCGTAGAGGTGCGGGTCGCTCGCGACCTCCCAGTTGGCGAAGACCGGGCCGGCGGGGACGCCGGCCGCCTGCAGCCGCCTCGCCGCCTCGTTGTGATCGAGTGACGCGCTCCAGGAGTCGATCACCAGGTCGATGGGGTCGTGCGCGCGGATGCGGTCGGCGAGCGTCGGGTGGGCGCGCGCGAGCTCCGGGGCGCCCACCACCTGGCAGAGCGCCGCCCACTGCTCATCCGTCTCGCAGGTGAGCGCGAGCCAGCAGTCGTCCCCGGCGGAGCGGTACGCGCCCTGCGGCGCCGAGCGCAGCGAGCGGTTCGCGAGCGGCCCGGGGGTGAGCCCGGAGAGCTGATGTGCCATCAGAGACTCCACCGAGAAGAGCGTCCCCGAGGCGAAGAGCGAGACCTCGATGTGCTGCCCGAGGCCGCTGCGCTCGCGCTCGACGAGGGCGGCGATCGTCGCCGCCACCGCGCTCGTTCCCGCGATCGGGTCCGTGTGGAAGGAGCCGGTCTGGTGGAGCTCGCCCGGCCCGTAGCCCGTGCGGGAGACGATCGAGGTCGTGGCCTCCATCGTCGAGCCGGCTGCGCGGTAGCCGGCGTACGGCCCACTCGCGCCGAAGCCGGAGATCGAGACGAGGAGCAGGCGCGGGTTGCGCGCCGCGAGCGCCTCGTAGCCGAGGCCGAGCCTGGGGAAGACGCGCGGGCTGTTGTTCTCGAGCACGACGTCGGCCCGCTCGCAGAGCTGCAGGAAGAGATCGCGCCCGGCCTCGCTCGCGAGGTCGATGCACACGCCGCGCTTGTTGCGGTTCAGCTGGTTGAAGCCGTGCCCGCGGTCGTAGGCTCGGGGCCACTCCTGGTTTCCGGCGAAGTGCCACGAGCGCATGAACTGCGCGCGCGGCGACTCGACGAGCACCACATCGGCGCCGAGATCGGCGAAGTACTGGCCAGCGAGCGGACCCGCCCACGCGCTGGTGACCTCGAGCACCCGCAGGCCGTCGAAGGGGAGGCTTGGTGGGGGTGCCCCGCCCGCGGTGGGCGCCGGAGGCCGCACGGGGCGGGGGGCGGGCTCCTCGCCGGTGTGCTCGCCCCGCATCGGCGCGCGCCGGCGGGGGCCGACGGCGCTCCGCGACATCCGCCACGGGGAGCCGGGGATGCGCAGGCGCGCCGCGGGTTCCTCGACATCGAGCCACCACCCGCGCGCCTCGTGCTGTGGCGAGCTGAGGAGCTCCCCGGTCACGGCGATCGGCGTGAGCCCGGTGACGCGGGCCTCCTGCGCGCGGCGGTAGATCTCCTCGCGCGCGAGCGGCTGAGCCCAGACGGCGAGGCGAGCGAGCACCTCGGGCTGGGCTGAGCGCCAGCCCTCGGGCGTGGCGATCTGGGGGTCGTCGGCCCGTTCCGGCTCCCCCAGCAGCGAGAAGACGGCGCGGTTGAGCGAGGTGACCAGCAGGTGGCCGTCGGCGCAGGGGAGCACGGTCGTGCCGACGCGATGGCGGACGCGCCCCTCCTGAGTCCACTCCGAGATTACGAAGAGGTGCGAGCTGACCGATGCCTCGAAGGTCGTGACCTCGACGTGCTGGCCCAGTCCGGATCGCCGCGACTCCCAGAGCGCGGCGAGGGCCCCGGTCGCGAGCTGGGCTCCGGCGTGGAGCTCGGACTGGCGGCCGGAGACGAGCAGCGGCCGCTTCCCCGGCTCGCCGCAGAAGTACATCCAGCCGCCCATCGCGTAGTCGACGATCTCGGCGCTGAGGCGACCGGCGTAGGGGCCCTGCTCTCCGAACGGGCTGTGCGAGGCGTAGACGAGAGCGGGATGGGCGGCGCTCGCGGCCGCGTAGTCGAGGCCTGCCTCCACCATCGCTCCCGCGCCCCGGTCCTCGACGAGCAGGTCGGACGCCGCCACCAGGGCGGCGAGCCGCGCGGCGTCGCCCGGGCGCCCGGGGTCGAGCGCCCAGGAGCGCTTCCCGGCGTCGAGCGCGAGGTGCAGGCCGCCTCCCTCCGCCGAGGGATCGCCGGCGAAGGGGCCGAGTGCGCGCAGCCGCCGCCCCGCCGGCGCCTCCCTGTGCGGGGCCTCGACGAGCACGACGTCGGCTCCGAGATCGGCAAGGAGGCGTGAGGCGAGCGCGCCCGCGATCCCCTCGGAGCAGTCGACGACGCGCAGGCCCGCGAGCGAGCCCTCCCCGGGCCCCGGGTCGTCGGAGGAGCTAGCGTCCGTTCTGCGAACGGTCATGGAGCGCGTTCCAGGCCATCGTGCCTATGGCCGCTCCCACGGCGCCGAAGGAGCCCGCGAGCACGAGCAGGGGGAGGCTGAGCCCGCCCGTGTATCCGATCGCCACCGCGACTCCCGGACGAACGAAGAGCTGCCAGATGAAGACGGCGACCAGTAGCCCGAGCCAGGAGCCGCGGTTGGTCATCGAGCGCATCGACGTTCCCTTCGTGCCGCCCGCCGCCTCACGCGGGGCGGCGGAGCTGGTACTGCGGGATCTCAATTCGCGTGCCGCCCGCTCGTGCCGATTCGGCGGCGAGCAGCCCCGGCAGCGAGAACATCAGCGCGTCGTAGATGTCGACGGGGGGCGGGCGCCCCTCCCGCAGGGCATCGAGCAGATCGCGCATCATCATCCAGTTCATCGTCGCCACGCCGCTCCCGACCGCGGCGGCGGGGGCGCCCGGCACCTCCGTCCCGAGCGGCAGCTCGATCGGTCCGGTGAGGTGGGGGATGCGCTCGCTCCACAGCCGCGGGCGGTCGAGCCACACCCAGCCGGTGTCGAGCGAGGCCTCCGTGCCGAAGAGGGTGAAGCGGTGGCCGTGCCAGTGGGCGTTCGCGAGGGAGACGGTGAGCCGCACGAGCGCGCCGTCGGTGAGGCGGATGAGCGCGGTCTGCACGTCGTGGATCTGGGGCTCGTCGAAGGAGCCGCCGGTCCCCATGCAGGTGACCTCGGTCGGGTACTGTCCGGTGATCGCGAGCAGCGGACCGAGGCTGTGCGTGCAGTAGGTGATCGGATCGGTGCGCTCGAGCCGCCAGGTCGGGGCGCCGGAGGCGTCGCGCAGGATCGAGCGCATATCCTGCATCATCTCGGCCTCGGCGTAGAAGATCCTGCCGAACTCGCCGGAGCCGTGCATCCGGCGCGCGCTGTCGACGAAGCCCCAGTAGAGGGCGTTCTCGGCGAGCATATAGGTGGCCTCGGAGGCCTCCGCGGCGGCGAGCAGCTGGTCGCACTCCTCGACGCTCGACGCGGCCGGAATCTCGCTGAGCACGTGGATGCCGCGCTCGAGCGCCATCACGGCGTCCGCGACGCGCCCGATGGGCGGCGTCGCCAGCACCACGAGGTCGGGCGGGGCGTCGGCGGCGAGCAGCGAAGCGAGCGAGTCGGCCTCCGCTGCGTCGCCGCTGGCGGGCAGAAGGGCGCGCGCCCGGGCGCGCTGCTCCTGATCCGGGTCGACGAGCGCGACCACCTCGGCATCGGGCATCGTGCGCAGCACGCGGAGGAATGTCTCGCCGCGCCTGAGCCCGACGATCGCAACCCGCATCCGTTCCATCGCGCCTCCCGTCGCGCCGCTCCCCGCAGGGCGCGCTGCCGGCCGCCTGGGACCCCATCCTACGACGGCGCCGCCCCCGGATCCGCCGGGGAGGGCCCGGGTGGCCGCGCGATCCCCGTGACGGCGCACGTGCGCTCCCTGCGATCACGAGCCGATCGATGCCCGGACTCCGGGCCGGGACCTCGCCCCGCCGGTGGCGCGCCGCGTCGGGGCACCCGGCGCTACTCCCCTGGGAAGGTCAGCTCGACGCGATCCCTGTCGAATCCCCCGGGCGGCGGCTGTCCCAGCCTCTCCATCATCGTCTGGAAGACCGGGTACTCGTGGGCGCCGACGAGGGCGAAACGGTCGCCGAAGACGAAGGTCGGGATCCCGGTCACGCCGATCCGACGCGATTCCTCGATCCCGCGCTCAACGTGAGCCTGGTGCCGGCGCTCGGCGAGGGCCGCGCGCAGGGCATCCGGGTCGGCGCCGCCGCGCGCCGCCGCCTCCACGACGACCTCCGGATCGCCGAGATCGGCCAGCTCCTCGAAGTAGGCGCGGAAGAGCGATCGGTGCAGCGCGATGACGTCGAGGCCGGCCTCCTCGCCGAAGGCGACCGCCTCCAGCGCGAGCTGCGAGTAGGAGCTGCGCTCCCGGCCGCGGGTGAAGGTGAGCCCCTCGCGGGCGGCGCGCTCCTCGGCGGGGCTCGGCGGATCGTCGTCGGCGCGCCGGTAGCGTGCCGGCGCCCCCTCGGGCGGTGTGTCAGGGTTGAGGAGGAAGGGCGCCCAGTCGACCGCGACACTGTACTCCCGCTGGAGCCGCTCGACCTGCACGAGGCCGATATAGCACCAGGGTCAGACGAAGTCGGAGTAGACCGTGAGCGTGACCGGCTCTCGGGCGTTCGCGTTGGCCACCGGCGTCTCCCCTCGCGCGCGATGCGATCAGGATAGTCGGTCCCGGCTCGGCCGGGGGAGCGGTGCCGGCCGGCGGGGCCGGGCGTCTAGAATCGCGGAGAGGCGTGACGCGGGGGAGAGGGCGGAGTCGTCGATGGCGGGAGTGGTGAGGCGAGGCTATCTCGATCTGGCCTGGGGGCAGGTGCACTATCGGATGGTGGCCGGCGCGTCCCCACCATCGGGGGGTGAGGATCCGCCCCTGCTGGTGATGCTGCACCAGACGCCGCTCGACTCCTCGCATTACGAGCGAGTCCTGCCGCTCCTCGCCGAGTTCTCGCGGCCCGTCGCCGTCGACTCGCCGGGCTACGGCCTCTCGGACCGGCCACCACTGCTTTCCGGCGGCGACGAGTGGGGGGTCGCCGAGTACGGCCGCCTGGTCTGGGAGATCGTGGAGGCCCTCGGCGGAGGCCGCATCTACCTCTTCGGGCGCGCGACCGGCTCGGTGCTCGCGGTCGAGGCGGCGGCGCAGCAACCGGAGCGGGTGCGCGCGCTGGCGCTCCACGGCCTCCCCGTCTACGACGAGGCAACCAAGGCCGGCCGGCTCTCGGACCGAGAATTCGGCGGGCCGATCGAGCCCGTGGCCGGCGGGGCTCACCTCGAGCGCCTCTGGAACCGCGTGCTGGGGCAGTACCCCTACCTGATCCCGGAGGAGGTCGGGTGGCACGTGGAGCGCTACCTCGCGGCGGGACCCGACTTCGCGCTCGGCTACCGCGCCATCTGGCGCTACGACCTTCGGGCGGGGGCGGCGCGCCTGGAGGCGCCGGTGCTCCTGTTCGGCGGCACCCGCGATCGCGTCTACGGCTGGTTCGCCGACGCGCGCCGCCTGCTCCCGCTCGCGGAGTGGGAGATCTTGGAGGACGCCACGGACTTCATCGCGGCCGACGATCCGGTGCGTTTCGCCGGTTCGCTGAGGCGCTTCTTCACGCCGCACTGACGCGCGCCGCCGCGCGGGCGCGCATCGTAGGATGCGGGTGACTCGCGGCGCCACGGAGGCGGCGCGGAGGGGCCGGCGGACCGCGCCGGCAGCAGGGGAGCAGCGAGGATGGGTACAGCCGCCGCCACGCAGATCCGACGGGGCTTCGTTCACGGCCCCGACGGGAACATCGAGTACATGGAGGTCGGCTCGGGGCCCCCTCTGATTCTGCTGCACGGCACGCCGATGAGCGCCATGTCCTACCGCAACGTGGCGCCTCTCCTCGCCGATGCGTTCCGCGTCATCGCGATGACGACGGTGGGCTACGGCCAGTCCGATCGGCCGGATCCCCCGTACACGACGCTCGAGGAGTTCGCCCGTTCGGTCACCTGGCTGATGGACGGCCTCGGCATCGAGCGCGCGCACGTCGACGGGAACCGCACGGGCTCGGAGTTCGCGGCGATGCTCGCCGCCGAGCACCCGGAGCGGGTCGATCGCCTCATCCTCGAGGAGATCTTCAACTGGTCGCCGCCTCACCGCCGGGAGGCGCACGAGAGGCTCCACCGCTACATCGAGCCGCGCCCCGATGGCGGCCACCTGCTGGAGCTCTGGCGCAAGGTCGGCGGCGATCGCCCGGGGGTGGACATGCGGCGCGTCTCCGAGCACTTCCTGGACAACCTCATCGTCAACTCGAACGAGGGCGCCGGGATCTACGGCGGGATGGGCTGGGAGGGCGCCGGTCCCTACGCGATGACGCACCACGACATCTGGGAGACGGTCCCGCGCATCCAGGCCCTGACGCTGGTGATCCACGGGACGGGCAGCCAGCTCGGGCGCTCGCACGAGAAGTTCGTCGCGACCCTCACGAACGCCCGCGGCGTGCGCCTGCCGAGCGAGGGGAACTTCTACGCGCAGCAGGCGCCGGACGTGTGGGCGCGGGAGGTCCGTGCCTTCCTCACTGACCCCGACCTCTGAGGGCGCCGGCCGGCCGGGGAGGCCTGGCGTTCAGGCAGCCGGGCGGGCTCCCGCCGCGCCCCGCCCACCGGTGGGCGGAACGCCGGCTGTCTTCACGGGTGGCCGGCGCGCGAACGCCAGCAGCGCCGCGGAGGCGAGCATGAGCAGCGTGAGCACGAAGAAGGCGCCCCGGTAGTCCCCGACGCGGTCGAAGTAGAGCCCCGCCAGCACCGGCGCCGCCCCCCCGAAGATGACGGAGATCGGCAGGCCCGTGCTCCGCACGGCGCCGAGGTGGCGCCGGCCGAAGTAGGAAGCCCAGATGAACTCGGTGATGGGGAGGAAGCCGCCGACGGCGCTTCCCCACAGAGCCACGACCGGGAACATCAGGGGGAGCGAGCCGGCTTCCGCGACGGTGACCAGAAGCAGCAGCGCCACCGCGAGGCTCGACATCGTCAGCACGGCGAGCGGCTTCACCGGCCAGCGCTGCAGCGCCCACGCCCACACGAACTTCGAGAGAAGCGAGAAGCCGCCGTGCATCCCGAACAGGAGCGCCGCCTCGCTTCGGCTGAAGCCCGCGTCGGTGAGGAGCGGGATGGCATGCACTCCCAGCGAGCCCGCTGCGGCCACGCCGAAGGCGACCGCCGCGACCAGCACCCAGAGGGCCGGCGTGCGGAGGGCCTCCGCGCGGGTATAGGAGCCCTGGAAGTCGCGCGCGGCGAGTGCCTGCGCGTGGGCCTCGTCGACGCTGAGCGCTGAGCCGTCTCGGTGTGTGCGACCGTCGGGGAGCCACCCGTAGTCCTCGGGTTGCCGCCGCATGAGCAGGGCGACCGGGTAAATGAGGACCACAATCGCGACCGAGAGCACGACCCAGCCGCTCTGCCATCCTCCGGCGTCCACGACGCGCGTCAGCAGGATCGGCGGCAGGATCCCACCGAGCGAGATGCCGACCGAGGCGAGGGATATCACGGCACCGCGTCGCGCAACGAACCACTTCGCGAGCGCCACGTTGACGACGAGGGGACCCATCATCAGGAGGCCGATCTGCCCGATCAGCCCGCGCAGGGCGATGAACTGCCACAGCTCCTGCACCTGTGAGGTGACAAAGAAAACGAGGCCGGCGATGGTGGCGCCGGCGAGCATCAGCGGCCGCGCCCCGTAGCGGTCGATGAGTGGCCCGACGAAGAAGGCCGCGAAGCCGCCGACGATGAAGCCGAGCGATCCTGCCAGCACGAACTGTGAGCGCGTCCAGCCGAGGTCTTCGCTCATCGGCTCTAGGAAGACGCCGGTGACCTGCAGGCCGAAACCGACCGTGACGAACTGCCCGACCGAGGCTCCGAGGAAGACCCACCAGCCCCAGAAGATGCGCGGCGGGCTCCGCGGGGGAGTCGGGGCGTGATCGGACATCGGCGCAGTCTACCCGCGCCGCGCGGCCGTGCCCGGGAGGCTCGGAGCGCCGGGCGCGATCAGAGCGCCCGGAAGATGCGCCGACCCTCCAGCCTCACGATGTGGCCGAATCCCGGGTGCGGGAAGTGTCCGGCGGCGACGAGATCGCCGCCCTGCTCGAGGCGCTCCATGACGCCGCGCCTGGTGTGCGCTGCCGCCTCCGCGTCGCCGTCGAAGATCGGTGACCACTCCACCTCCTCCACCTGGGCCGGGTGATTGGCGACGTCGCCGAGGATCAGCGCCCGCTCGCCGCCCGAGGTGACGAGGAGGCTCTGGTGGCCGGGCGTGTGGCCGGGCGTCGGCACCAGCGTGAGTTCCGGCGTCACGGAGTGTTCGCCCTCCACGAGGTCGAGAAGGCCCATCTCCTCGAGAGGTTCGATCTGCGCCGCGACGGCCGGGTCCGTCTCCCCGCCGTCCGGAGCGCGAAAGTGCTCCCAGTCGGCGTGCGGCACCAGGTGGCGGGCCGCGGGGAAGGTGGCCGCTCCGTCGCGCACCGTCCAGCCGATGTGGTCGCCGTGCAGGTGCGTGAAGACCACCCGGTCGATCTCGCCGGGCCCCGTTCCGGCGTCGCGGAGGTCGTCGAGCAGCGCCCCGGTCGCGCCGCCGAGCATCGCGTGCGGCCCCGGTCCGAGTCCGGTGTCGACCAGCACGCGCTCCGTCGGTGTGACGAGCAGGAAGCACTGGGCGTTATGGCTGAACTGCGCGCCGTCCCAGGATCGCGGATAGATCTCGCGGTACGGCTGCCACTCCTGCTCGCCGACGGTGGGGAAGATCACGCCGAGCGGGCCGCCGAGCGGCGCGTCCAGCAGCGCGACGATCTCGACCCGGCCGACCTGAACGCTGCTGCTCACCACGAACCCCCCTCGGAGCGGCCCGGCGCCGTGGGCCACCCCGACGGTAGCAGTTTCAGGCCGCGCCCTCAGCCGCCCGACGGCCGGACGCGGCGCGCTGTCAGGCGAAGCGTCTGGCCCGCGCGGCGCCCCCGCCGCCCGTCTCGTCGGGGCGGGCGTGCGATCAGGCCAGCGCGCGTCCTACCATCTCCGGGGGGACGCGCGGGGTGCAGCAGGAGGCGGATGATGGCGGGTGCTCAGGACGGCGGCGAGGCGACGGCCATCGTGCTGACGGATCGCGTCACGACCGCCCACGTCTTGCTCCTGAAGATCACCGCGGAGCTCAGCGAGCGCCGGCTCTTTCAGTCGGGCGGGCGCACGGTGCCGTGCATCGGCTGGCACCTCTGGCACATGGCGCGCTGGGCCGACGTGACGCAGGCAAGTCTCGCGCAGGCGACGCCGACCCTGGCCGAGCGTCTGGGGGCGCGGTCGCAGATCTGGCACACGCGAGAAATCGCCACGGCCTGGGGCCTCGATCCGGCCGCGCTGGGTCACCGGGAGGCGGGCTCGCAGATGGAGGACGAGTCGACCCTCTCGATGTGCTTCCCGGGCCGTGAGGCGCTGCTCGGCTACGCGCGCGACGCCTTCGGCGCGGCTGACGAGGCGATTCGGGCGCTCGATGCCTCCGCGCTCGGCGAGGCGTGCGAGCACTACTACGGCACGCAGGTGGGCGTCACCACGGTGGCCTACTGCGTGCAGTTCCACGCGATCCATGCCTACCGCCACCTCGGGAGCATCGAGGCGCTGCGCGGCGTGCTCGGGATGGCGGGAACCGCTACGGGCTAGCCGCCCGGCGCCCACCGGCTGCCCGCGCCGCCCCCGGCGTGTCGACCCGACCCCAGCCCCAGGTCGGCCCCGTGGCGCAACGTGCGCACCGCGACGACCCTCGGCCACGCGAAGCGCTGCACGAAGCCCGGCTCACCCGCCTGGGGACCGTCGAGGCGGGAGAGCAGCGCCTTCAGCGAGCGCTGCCCGGGAGCGGTCGCGCCCAGCTCTCTATTGAGCGCTCGTGCGAACCCGGCGCCGCCGTCCGACGCGGCGAAGGCGACCTCGGGACGGCGGGCCGCCCGGAGCATGGAGTCGACACCCCCGCCGGGGCGCACGGCCTCCGGGGCCATGCCCGCGCGGAGGAGCGCGTCCACGACCGGTGGGAGCGCCGGCGAGGAGAAGAGCGCGAGAGCGTTCCCCGCGAGCAGCGGCGCGACGAGCCACCACGCCGCATCTCGCCCCGCCGCGTGGAGCAGGCCGATACCGCGGGGGGTGTCGTATCGCAACTCGGTGCGCTGGCCGGCGACCGGGATCGTCGGCTGCGGGCGTCCGAGCTCGCGGCGGGCGGCCTGCGCCGCCGTCAGCAGCGCGGAGGCGTCCTCGCTGCGACCGTCTTCGGCGAGCAGCACCGCGGCGCGCTCGACGACGTCGATGCGCGCGTCGAGCTCCTCGTCCCAGCCGCCCGACGGCAGGGCGGGCCGCCGTGTCTCCCCGCCGGACGATGAAGCCTCTTGCGGAGCGTCGCACTCGCCTGCGGGCGCGTCGGTGCGGTGCACGAACGCCCAGAGATAGTCGGCTCCGCCGGCTTTCGGGCCGGTGCCGGACATCTTCATTCCACCGAACGGCTCGACGCCGACGCGCGCCGCCGTGATGGCGCGGTTGGCGTAAATGTTGCCGGCCTCGAGCGCCCGGGCGGCGCGCTCGATGGTCGCGGGGCTGCGCGAGAAGACGCCGGCGGTGAGCCCGTAGTCCGTCCCGTTCGCGACCGCGTAGGCTTCCTCCTCGGTCGCGAACGGGATCAGCGCGAGGATCGGGCCGAAGAGCTCCTCGGTCGTCGTGCGCGCTTCGCGCGCTCGCCAGGCCGGGAGCTCGATCACGAGCGGACCGAGCGCCAGCTGCCCGCCGACCGCGGCAGGCTCCTCGAAGCGATCGAGGAGCACCTCCCCTTCGGCGCGGGCGGTCTCGGCGTCGCGCAGGAGCCGCTCACGGGCGTCGCGATCGATGACCGGATTGATCTGCGTCCCGGGCGCGTCGGCCCTCCCGGCGCGGAGGCTGCGCGCGGCCTCGACCAGACGGTCGCGGATCGGCTCGTAGGCGGGCTCCGCCACGAGGATGAGCGAGGCCGCCGAGCACTTCTGGTTGGCGTGCCCGAAGGCGGAGCGGATGACGCCGTCCACGACCTCGTCGGGGTCGGCGTCCGGGAAGACGAGCACCGAGTTCTTGCCCCCCATCTCCGCGACGAGCGTCTTCGTCGCCGCCCCGCCGGCGGGCTCGACGCGCGCGACGATCTCGTGGAGCAGCGTGCCGACGGCGCGCGACCCCGTGAACGCCACCATGGAGACATCGGAGCTCTCCGCCAGCGCGGCACCGACCGTCTCGCCGCGGCCGGGTAGAGAGATCAGCGCGTCGTCGGGCACGCCGGCCTCGTGCAGCAGCGCGGCGAGGCGCCCGCCGAGCAGCGGCGTCTGCTCGGCGGGCTTGAGGATGACCGCGTTCCCGCAGGCGAGAGCCGCCGCCGTCATTCCGCTGGGGATCGCGAGGGGGAAGTTCCACGGCGGGATCACGGCCACCACGCCCCGGGGCGCGATGCGGTCACCAAACGCCCCGAACAGTGCCTCCGCCTGCGATGCGTAGTAGTGCAGAAAATCGATCGCCTCCTCGACCTCGGTCCACGCGCCGGCGCGGTCGCGGCCGCCCTCGTGCACGATCCACGCGGCAAACTCGTGGCCTCGCACCCGGAGCAGATCGGCCGCCCGACGCAGCACCGACGCCCGTTCCGCCGCCGGCCTGGCCGCCCAGCCGCGGAGCCCCGAGGCGGCGACGGCGATCGCGCGCCCGGCGCTCTCGGCGGCCGCGAACTCGACGACGCCCACCGGCTCTGCCTCGGGGTGCGAGGGACTCTGCACCGCGCGCGTCTCGGCGGCGGGCAGCGCAACCCCGCCGGCGCGCAGCGCGACGCGCTCTCCCCAGCGCGCGCGAGTCGAGGCGAGCGCCGCCTCGAACGCATCGCGGAAGTCCGGGTCGAACCAGCGCGCCTCCGGCGTCCGCTTGAGTCCTCCCGACGCCGCGGGCGGGGGCTGCGCAGCCGGCCCGAGCGCGGGCGGGGCGCGTAGCAGCTCCTCGGGCGGTGCGCCGGTGCGTCCCTGCAGGAGGATGCCGGCCTGCGAGGAGTTCTCGAGCACGCGCCGCACCAGGTAGGCCATGCCCGGCAGCAGCTCACCCGACGGCACGTAGTCGCGGGCCGCCCAGCCGAGCCCCGCCAGTGCGCGGCTCGTGCCCTCAGCCGTGCGGAAGAGCGTCTGGTGTTCCACCGCCCCCTGCGGGAGACCCGAGGCCTCCGCGAGCGCCTCGGCCAGCGCGTGGGCGCGCGCGTTGTGGCTTCCGACCGCCACGTGGAGCGCCGGGTGCGCTCTCACCAGTCGCGCGAGCACGCGCTCGAACGCCGCGTCCGTGGCGGCCTTGCGAGTGAAGACCGGCGGCCTCCAGCCTGCCGCGCGGGCGACGATGTTCTCGTAGTCCCAGTACGCGCCCTTGACCAGCCGCACCTGGAACGGGACGCCGCGCACCCGGGCGAACGCGACGAGGGCATCCGCGTGGGCGTCGGCCTCGCGCAGGTAGGCCTGCAACACGATCCCCGCGCCCGGCCAGCCGCCGAAGCGCTCGCCGCGCGCGAACGTGCGGGTGAACATCTCCCACGTGAGGTCGCGGTACTCGAACTGCTCCATGTCGACCGTGACGCCGACGCCCGCAGTCTCCGCCGCCTCGACGATCGCCTCGAGCGGGGGACGAACGCGCGCGATCGTGCCGTCGGGGTCGACGGGGCTGAAGTGCGCGGTGAGTGAGGAGATCTTGAGCGAGACCTGGAGCGCGAACACGCCACCCGCCGTGATCTCGCCGGCCGCGGCGTCATCGGCGAGCTGCCGGACGAGTGCGAGGTAGCGCTCGAGGTAGGCCTCGGCCTCGCGCTCGCTGAGCACGGCCTCCCCGAGCAGATCGAACGAGGGGAGGCGGCCGTGATCGCGCAGCTGCCGTACCGTCTCGGCCACCGTCTCCGCGCCGGGAGGCATGATGAAGCGCCGTGCGAACAGCTCGGCCCCGCGACGCGACGTCTCGCCCATGAGGCGCGCCGGCACGTGTTTGTCGCGGGCGAGCCGGAGCAGCCAGCGCAGTCCGCGGGGCAGCTCAGGGAAGTCGTCGCCGAAGTACTCGGCCGCGAGCCGCTTCGCCTCCAGGCCGCTGGTGTCGTGGTCGACCGAGGCGAGTACGTCGAGGTAACGAAGCAGGCGGGCGCGGAAGCGCTCATTGGCGGCGGTCAGGCCCAGCAGCCAGTCCTGGATGCGCTCCGCCGGGCCCGGCCGGTAGCGCGCCGCCTCCGCGAGCAGGGCGAGCCCCAACTCCCGCGTGCGCTCCTCGACGCCCACCGTACTCATCGCCCGCCTCCGACGGCCGTCCGACAGGATGTGACATCCGCCCGCGTCGCCACCATAGCGGCCGCCCGCAGCGGAGCGCCCGCACCCATCGAGTCGAGGGGCAGCGACGGAGAGTGCGGGCGCCGCGGCGGACGCCCTGATGCCCGGACGCGGACCGCTGCCGCCGAGTTCTGCGCCGGCGTCTTCCCCGGATCGAGCATCCTCTCCGGCTCGGAGATCCCGTGGTGCTCCGCCGGGGTCGGCGCGGTGCCGGGGCTGGAGGTTGACGGACATCGCTTCGAGGCCCCCGACGGTGGTCCGATGGGTGAGTTCACGCCGGCGATCTCCTTCGTCGTCACCTGCACGACGCACGAGGAGATCGACCACTTCCGGAAGCGGCTCTTTGAGGGCGGCGCCCCCGGCCAGTGCGGCGGGCTCGAGGAGGAGTTCGGCGTTTCCTGGCAGGTCGTCTCCGCGGTGCCCGGGGAGACACCCCATGTCCGTAACGCGCAAGGGGCGCCCCCACCCGGGCAGCGGATCGGGGCGTCGGGTGCGCGAGGCGAAGGAGATCGTGAGCAGCCGGAGCGCCGTGCTAGAGCCGTGATCGCGGCGGTGTTCCGATGTCGACGCCGCCGGAGAGGATGGTCCTGGCCGGCGTGAGCTGCGTCTCAGCTTCGCGGACATGCGGTGGCTCACCGACCGCTGCCGGCGTCCGTGATCGGGGTGTGCAGGGACTCGTCGCGCCGTGTTGCGCCCTCAACGAGCTCCAGACCCTGGATGAGTCCGGGCCCGCCGAGGCGCTCAACGACCTCCGTCAGGCGGCGAGCTCGGCAGGCTCAGTCTTCAGGCTGCCCCAGGCCGCCTCCTCGTCGTAGAGCCGACGCGTGCTCAGGCAGCCGTGCAGGAACGCGACCAGGCGGTTGGCGAGGGCGCGCAGCGCCTGGTGGTGCCCGTCGCCCAGCGCTTGCCGCTGCTGGTAGTACGCCCGGCACCCGGGACTCGCCTGGAGCGAGCAGAACGCCCACATGTGTACCGCGTCGTAGAGGCGCCGGTTCCGCACGTGGCGCGCGGTGACCGTCCGCTTCCGCCCCGATGCTATGGTGAGCGGCGACGTGCCCGCGTAGTTCCTGCGAGACTTCGCGGACTCGTAGCGTTCGGGGTCATCCCCGAACTCGCCCAGCACCCGGGCGCCGAGCACGGGCCCCAGGCCCGGCATCGACAGGTAAATCGCGGCGTCCGGGTGCTCCTCAAAAGCACCCCACCCCCGGCGGCCGGGCGGTGCAGCAAGCCACTAACTGGGGTGGGCCGAGCGGCGATGTATAGTCGCGGCGAGGCGTGATGACCGGGCCGAGGCCGGTACATCGTTGGTGCGATCTGCCCGTTCAAAAGCATGGTCCGGGAGCCCTGCGACTGCATCACTGGTGACGTCCCGTCGGGGCGATCCCGTTCGGTAGAGTGTCGGTCTGGTCGTGGCTCCCTCCGGTCACACGCCCACGCTGTGGGGGAGGGGGCGAGAGGATGGAGACACGAGGCGAGAGTGCCCGGCGCGCCGACGGAACGCGGGGCGATCCGCCGGTACTGCCCGCGGCGCTGTCCCGGGTGAACCTGAACGCGGCCGGGATCGATGTGGGCGCCGAGAGCCACTTCGTGGCAGTCCCCGAGGACCGTTCCGATACGCCGGTGCGGGAGTTCGCAGCTTTCACGGGCGACCTGTACCGCCTGGCGGACTGGTTGGCCGAGTGCGGCATCGAGACCGTGGCGCTGGAGTCGACGGGGGTGTACTGGATCCCGCTCTTCGGAGTGCTGGAGGAGCGGGGATTCGAGGTGCTGTTGGTGAACCCGAGGGGCATCAAGAATGCGCCCGGCCGCAAGACGGATGTGCTGGACAGCCAGTGGATCCAGCAGCTTCACACCTACGGGCTGCTCTCCGGAGCCTTCCGTCCCGATGAGGATATCCGCCGACTGCGCAGCTACATGCGGCAGCGAGCCCTGCTGGTCGAGGACGCGGCCAGACACGTTCAGCACATGCAGAAGGCCCTGACCCAGATGAACGTCAAGCTCCAGCACGTCATCAGCGACATCACCGGCGCGACGGGACTGGCCATCATTGATGCCGTCATTGGTGGCGAGCGTGACCCCGTGAAGCTGGCGCAGCTGCGTGACCCGAGGATCCGGGCGGACACGTCGATGATCGCCCGGTCACTGGAGGGGCACTGGCGGGAGGAGCACCTCTTCGAACTGGCGCAGGCCCGGGATCTCTACCGGGTGTACCAGGGCAAGATCGCCGAGTGCGACGGGAAGCTCGAGGCGCTACTGGAGGAGTGGGACGATTCCGGCGACCCCCGGCCGCCTCTCGGGAAGCCCAAGCGGTCGAAGCGCGCCAAGAATGCGCCGGCGTTCGACGTGCGGAGCCATCTCTACCGGATGACGGGGGTGGACCTGACGCGCATCGATGGCGTGGACGCCCATACGGCGCTGAAGGTCGTCAGCGAGGTCGGAGTGGACATGAGCCGCTGGGAAACCCCGAAGCACTTCGCATCGTGGTTGGGCCTGAGCCCGAACAACCGCGTCACCGGAGGCAAGGTCATCAGCTCCCGGACCACGCCGTCGGCGAACCGGGCAGCAGCGGCCCTGCGTCTTGCCGCCTTCGGTCTTCACCGCTCCGACAGCGCCCTGGGGGCGTTCCTGCGGAGGAAGAAGGCGCAGCTGGGGCCAGCCAAGGCCATCACTGCGACGGCTCACAAGCTGGCGAGGATCATCTACTCGAGCCTGAAGTACGGACACGGGTACACGGACGCCGGAGCCGAGTACTACGAGGCGCAGCACCACGAGAGAGCCCTCCGCAACGCGAGACGCAGGGCCAGGAAGCTCGGCTACCAGCTGGTGCCGCTCGGAGGCCACGAAGCGGATGGAACCGGAGCTCCCGGACCGCCGATCACAGGTTTGGCGACGGTGTAGTTAGTCGGTAGCACCCCACCCCCGGCGGCCGGGCGGTGCAGCAAGCCACTAACTGGGGTGGGCCGAGCGGCGATGTATAGTCGCGGCGAGGCGTGATGACCGGGCCGAGGCCGGTACATCGTTGGTGCGATCTGCCCGTTCAAAAGCATGGTCCGGGAGCCCTGCGACTGCATCACTGGTGACGTCCCGTCGGGGCGATCCCGTTCGGTAGAGTGTCGGTCTGGTCGTGGCTCCCTCCGGTCACACGCCCACGCTGTGGGGGAGGGGGCGAGAGGATGGAGACACGAGGCGAGAGTGCCCGGCGCGCCGACGGAACGCGGGGCGATCCGCCGGTACTGCCCGCGGCGCTGTCCCGGGTGAACCTGAACGCGGCCGGGATCGATGTGGGCGCCGAGAGCCACTTCGTGGCAGTCCCCGAGGACCGTTCCGATACGCCGGTGCGGGAGTTCGCAGCTTTCACGGGCGACCTGTACCGCCTGGCGGACTGGTTGGCCGAGTGCGGCATCGAGACCGTGGCGCTGGAGTCGACGGGGGTGTACTGGATCCCGCTCTTCGGAGTGCTGGAGGAGCGGGGATTCGAGGTGCTGTTGGTGAACCCGAGGGGCATCAAGAATGCGCCCGGCCGCAAGACGGATGTGCTGGACAGCCAGTGGATCCAGCAGCTTCACACCTACGGGCTGCTCTCCGGAGCCTTCCGTCCCGATGAGGATATCCGCCGACTGCGCAGCTACATGCGGCAGCGAGCCCTGCTGGTCGAGGACGCGGCCAGACACGTTCAGCACATGCAGAAGGCCCTGACCCAGATGAACGTCAAGCTCCAGCACGTCATCAGCGACATCACCGGCGCGACGGGACTGGCCATCATTGATGCCGTCATTGGTGGCGAGCGTGACCCCGTGAAGCTGGCGCAGCTGCGTGACCCGAGGATCCGGGCGGACACGTCGATGATCGCCCGGTCACTGGAGGGGCACTGGCGGGAGGAGCACCTCTTCGAACTGGCGCAGGCCCGGGATCTCTACCGGGTGTACCAGGGCAAGATCGCCGAGTGCGACGGGAAGCTCGAGGCGCTACTGGAGGAGTGGGACGATTCCGGCGACCCCCGGCCGCCTCTCGGGAAGCCCAAGCGGTCGAAGCGCGCCAAGAATGCGCCGGCGTTCGACGTGCGGAGCCATCTCTACCGGATGACGGGGGTGGACCTGACGCGCATCGATGGCGTGGACGCCCATACGGCGCTGAAGGTCGTCAGCGAGGTCGGAGTGGACATGAGCCGCTGGGAAACCCCGAAGCACTTCGCATCGTGGTTGGGCCTGAGCCCGAACAACCGCGTCACCGGAGGCAAGGTCATCAGCTCCCGGACCACGCCGTCGGCGAACCGGGCAGCAGCGGCCCTGCGTCTTGCCGCCTTCGGTCTTCACCGCTCCGACAGCGCCCTGGGGGCGTTCCTGCGGAGGAAGAAGGCGCAGCTGGGGCCAGCCAAGGCCATCACTGCGACGGCTCACAAGCTGGCGAGGATCATCTACTCGAGCCTGAAGTACGGACACGGGTACACGGACGCCGGAGCCGAGTACTACGAGGCGCAGCACCACGAGAGAGCCCTCCGCAACGCGAGACGCAGGGCCAGGAAGCTCGGCTACCAGCTGGTGCCGCTCGGAGGCCACGAAGCGGATGGAACCGGAGCTCCCGGACCGCCGATCACAGGTTTGGCGACGGTGTAGTTAGTCGGTAGACGGGGCCAGCTTCGACTCCAGTCCCTCGAGCTGCCGGTTGATCTCCTGGAGCTGGGCAACCTGGACGAGCACGCTGTCGGCGAACGCCTCGGTGAGGACGGGCGCGACGTGGAGCGTGCGGAGGCGGAGCTTCTCGTGGATCTCCTCCGTCCGCGTGTCCAGGTTGCGCTTGCGGCCCCCGCGCCTGAGCGCCGCACGGATCTGCGCCCGCGTCAGCTTCGCCGCTGCGAGCGGGTCCGGGGCGACGGCTAGCACCGAGAGCGCATCGGGATGCGTGAGGTCGGGGAAGGCCTGGAGTGTGGCCGGGAAGTACTGCAGCAGCGCGCTGCGCAGTCGGTTGCTCTCGCGGGTGCGATTCCAGACCAGCTGCTGCTGGGCGCGGGCACGCACCTGCACGGCGGAGGCGAGGGCGCTGTCGCCCGCGACCGGCCGGTGGTTGTGGCTGTCGGTGCGGACGAGGTTGGCGAGCATGCGCGCATCGCCCCGGTCCGACTTCCCGCCGCCGACCTGGTGGCGCTCGCGGTAGAGGGACGCCACCCGCGGGTTGATGGCGTAGACCCGGTAGCCCGCGCCGATGAGCGCTGCGACCCACGGGCCGCGGTCGGTCTCGATGCCGACCACGACCTGGCCGGCGTCCTGTGCGTGTTCGGCGAGCAGGGCGTGGAGGGCGGTCATGCCCTCCGCTCCCTCGGGGAGTCGCTTCGCCTCGAGGCTCTCGCCCTCCTCGTTCATGACGTGGACGTCGTGATGGTCCTCGGACCAGTCGTCCCCCACGTACACCGTCAACCCGTGCTCCCTTCCTGTCCCACCTGGCTGGCTGGCCCCGCCGGGCTGCTCCGCAACGAGCTAATGGCACGGTGCTCTACCGGCACGACACCCCATCAGTGCATCGCAGGCCCGAACGAACCAGCCGGGGCACGGTCTCCCCTTGGAGGTCGCAAGCGCCTCAGCTACTGGTAATGCTCTCCGGCTGGCGGGTCCGGAACCATCCTCCCAGATCGCTCTGGTCCTCTGGTTCGGCTCCCATTAGCTGCTGGCGATCGCGCCCGATCGCGTCATGGAGGTGCTGCTGACGATGCAGAGCATCGATCTCGGGCGGCTGCGCGAGGCGGCGGCGAGCGAGTAGACTCCCGCTCCGGCCGAAAGCGATCGCGGACGGTCCGCGGGATGGGGATACTAGACCGCGAACCGGCCTTCTCACCGCAGGCCCGCGCCGGCTGGAGTTGACCATGGCATTCGCGCATCCAGAGTTCCTCGTGTCGACCGAGTGGCTGGCGGAGCACGTGGAGGACGACGACGTGTGCGTCTTCGAGACGACCGTCTTCCTGCGTCCCCAGGAGGGTGGTGGCTACCGCGTCGAGTCGGGACGGGCGGAGTATGAGTCGGGACACATCCCCGGGGCGGCCTTCCTCGACCTGCAGGCCGACTTCTCAGACAACGACCACCGCCTGCGCTTCATGATGCCCTCGGCCGGGGCGTTCGCAGCGGCGGCCGGACGGCACGGCATCTCGGAGTCGTCGACCTTGGTCCTCTACGACCGCTCGGGCTCGGCGTGGGCGGCGAGGCTGTGGTGGATGTTCCGCTCGATGGGCTGCGAGGGCGCGGCCGTCCTCGACGGCGGCTGGCGTCGCTGGACGGCCGAGGGCCGGCCCGTCTCGACGGGGGAGGCGGCGTACGCGCCCACGACCTTCACGCCGACCGCCGACCCGGCCCGCTTCGCCGACCTGGCCGAGGTCCGCGCGTTCGTCGAGTCGGGCGGCGGGGGCGGGAGTTGCCTCATCAACGCCCTCGGGCGGGAGCAGCACTCGGGCGCCGACGGCGGCCGAGCCTACGGGCGTGCCGGACACATCCCCCGCGCGACCAACGTGCCGGCGATGGAGCTGACCGACCCCCAGACCGGCCTCTACCGCCCGGCGGAGGAGCTGGCGCCGCTCTTCGAAGAGGCGGGGGCGCACCACACGCAGCGCGTGGTCACGTACTGCGGGGGCGGCATCGCCGCGTCCAACGACGCCTTCGTCCTCTCGCTCCTGGGCTACGAGGACGTCGCGGTCTATGACGCCTCGATGTCGGAGTACGCCGCCGATCCGTCGCTGCCGCTGGAGTTCGACTGAGCGCCGGCGGTCGTTATCCGGCCTGCGACGCCCGACCCGACTGTCCTACGAACGTTCGAGCGCCCGTGACGCTGTAGCCGCCAGGCCGTCGGTCTGGTTGGGGTCGCGCCCGGCGTGCTCGCTTCGATGGCGGGACCAGGGCTAGCGGGGGTGGGCTCGCACCGCACCGCGGCGGTGGCTGGCGATGTCTTGGGCGAGGTCGGGGAAGGCGGGGTCGATCTCATAGCGGTAGGCGTCCCAGTAGCCGTCGCGGCTCGGGTCGAAGCGGCGAGGTGGCGTGGCGCTCGCGAGGGCACGCTCTTTCATGCACCGCTCGATCGTTGCTTGCCGGGAGACGGTTTCGTCGGGTGGGGCGGGCGGGAGCACGGCGACGCTCATGGACTGGTTGGCGCGCAGGGTGGGCGTGAAGGGGTGCTCCCAGACCCGATGGCCGCCCGTGACGACTATGGGGAGGAGCGGGCGGCCGAGGCGGCGCGCGAGGTTGAAGGCTCCAGGCTGGAAGGCGATCTCGATGCCGAGGATGGAGCCCTGGGGGAAGAACAGGACGCTGTCGCCGGACTCGATGGCAGCGTGGGCCTCGCGCTGGACGGTACGGGCGGCATGGACCGGGCGCTCGGGGCGGATCAGGATGTGCCGCCCGCGCACGAGCTGGTTGCCGAGGAACGGGAAGGTGGCGAGCTCGTCGCGGGCGACGGCCGTGAGCGAGAGGGGGAGATGGAGCAGGGCGAGGCCGTCGGCGAAGCCCTCGTGGAGGGAGGCGACCACGTAGCGCTCCTGCGGGTCGATGTGTTCGAGACCGCTGATGTGGATGCGCAGACCGAGGAGGCGGGCGGCGAGCCGAGCCCACCAGCGCTCGGCGGCCCGGCAGGCCGCACGGCCGCGGGTGCGTGCCGGGCCCCGCTCCGGCAGCACGGCGGCGAGGCGAAGGACGAGCCTCGCGGGGCCGAGGAGGATGAGGATGGCTGCCCAGACCCTCAGCCATTCGCGGGTGGAGCCGACGGCGAGATAGCCACCGAGGAGGGTGCGTGGAGCCTCCGCGGCGGCGGTTACGGCCGGACCGGGGTGGTCAGGCGTCACCGGCGACGGCGGGCGCTACGGCCGGCGCGCACGAGGGCGCGGCGGAGCCCGTCTTCGTCGGGGACGACACCCTGGGTGGCGATCGTCCCGTTGATCGTCACGACGGGCGGGTGCCAGCCGCCGCGACGCAGGGCGTCGAAGAGGTGGTTGAACCAGGGCCTGATGCGCACTTCGACCTCGGGGAGGTCGGAGGCAACGCGCTGGACGAGGCGGACGGTGAGGTCGCACTCCTCGCAAAAAGCGTGAGGGATGGTGAAGAAGAGTTGCCGGCCGGTCATGGGGTAGACCGTCACGACGGTCGCGGCCGGGACGGCTCCCGATGAGTCGCTCATGGATCGAGGGTACGCCAGCGGGCGGAACCGCTGAATGGGGGGATGGTACCCTCGGCAGGACTCGAACCTGCGCTCCCGGCTCCGGAGGCCGGTGCTCTATCCGCTGAGCTACGAGGGCGTGCCTACGGAGTGTACGAAGCGGCTCGAAGCGCTCGCAAGGCGCGGAGCTGGCCGCCGCCCGCTACCCCCCCCCCCCCCCGCGCCTCGCCCGACCGGGTGCGCCTCCTCGCCCGTCCCGTTGTGGGTGCGGGTCCCTGTCAGGAGGCGTCCGCGCGGCGGACGGAGACTACGCCGCGCACGCCGTCCAGGTGCTGCAGTAGCTGAGCGAACTCGGCACCACCCTTGGTCTCGAGCCGGAGGTGGACGATCGTCGTGCGGTCCGGCTGCTCCTCCGTGCGCACCTCGACCATGTTGACGCCGGCCGCGGCGGCCATGGTGCTGATATCGCGGAGGAGGCCCACGCGGTCCCACGCGTGCACCTCGATGGTCCCGGAGTAGCGGATGGCCGAGGGCTCCCAGTCGCATTCGACGTAGCGCTCCGGCTCCTCCCGACGCGCTGCCGAGCGGCAGTCGTGGCGGTGCACGGTCACGCCGCCTGAGCGCGTGACGAAACCGACGATCGGATCGGGCGGGGCTGGCCGGCAGCAGCCGGCGAGCGTCGCCTTGTGCCCGAGGGTGCCGTAGACGCGAACGGCCGTCGCGTCGTCGCGGCCCTGCAGAGCGGGTCGAGATGGCGCCACGTGCTCGACCAGCCTCTGCGCCAGTAGCTCGGTGGACACTCCGCCGTAGCCGATGGCCTCCAGCATCTCGTCCGCGGTCTCGAACCCCAGCTGCGCAACGAGGTCCGCAGGGACGCTCCGCAGGCCGAGGCGCCGCTGCTCGAGTTCGAGCTGCTCGCTTCCGCGCTGCACGTTCTCGTGGCGCTGCTGCCGACGGAACCACTGTCGCACCTTCTGGCGCGCGTTCGACGAGCCGATGTAGCCGAGCGCCGGGTTGAGCCACTCACGTGACGGGCCGCGCTCGGCCCGCCCGCGCACGATGTGGACGACATCGCCGTTGGAGAGCCTGGTGTTGAGCGGCACGACGTGGCCGTTCAACGTCGCGCCGATGCAGTGCAGCCCGAGATCGGTGTGGATGCGGAACGCGAAGTCGATCGGCGTGCTCCCGGCCGGGAGGACGCGGACGTCCCCGCGCGGGGTATAGACGAAGACCTGGTCGCGAAAGACGTCGGTCTTCACCGACTCCAGGAAATCCTCAGCTCCCGACGACTCGCGCTGCCACTCGAGCAGATGGCGCAACCAGGCCATCCGCTCCTCGTCGCGCGCGTCCCGGCGGCTGCGCGGCTCCTCCTTGTAGCGCCAGTGGGCGGCTACGCCGTACTCGGCCACGTCGTGCATCTCGTGGGTGCGGATCTGCACCTCGAAGGGATGCGTCTCCGGTCCCATCACTGAGGTGTGCAGCGACTGGTAGAGCGACTCCTTCGGGTTCGCGATGTAGTCGTCGAACGTGCCGGGAATGGGGCGCCAGATCTGGTGGATGATGCCGAGCGCGGCGTAGCAATCCGCCACCTCCGGTACGAGCACCCGCACGGCGATGAGATCGTGGATCTGGTCGAAGCTCTTCCCCTCCGCCTGGTACCGGCGCACCTTGTCGTGAATCGAGCGCAGGTGCTTGACTCGCCCCGAGACATCTGCGGCGATCCCAGTCGCCTCGAGCGCTTGGCCCAGCTCGGTCGCGACGCCGCGCACGAAGCGCTCGCGCTCCTGTCGGCGCGAGGCGACCATCGCCGCGACGCTGCGGTAGCCTTCCGGATCGAGGAAGCGAAACGCGAGGTCCTCGAGTTGCCAGCGCATCTGCCAGATCCCGAGGCGCCCGGCGAGCGGGGCGTAGATGTCCATCGTCTCCCGCGCGATCGCCTCGCGGCGGTCCGCAGTGAGGTGCTCGAGCGTCTGCATGTTGTGGAGGCGGTCGGCGATCTTGATGATGACGACTCGGACGTCCTCCGCCATCGCGAGGAGCATCTTCCGAAGCGTCTCCGCGTCCGTGGCGGCGAGGGGGCGGCCTCCCGGCTGCGGAATGTGCTCGATCTTGGTCGCGCCTTCGACCAGCGTCGCGACATCGGGCCCGAAGTGCTCGCGCAGTTGCTTCGCGGTCACCTGGCAGTCCTCGATGACGTCGTGCAGCAGGGCGGCCTTCACCGATTGCGCGTCCATCCGCAGGTCGGCCACGAGGCGGGCGACGGCGACGGGGTGGGTGATGTACGCGTCACCGGACCGCCGGGTCTGTCCCGCGTGGGCCTCGATGGCGAAGGCCAGGGCGGCGCGCACCTCGTCGACGCGCGCCGGCGGGAGATAGCCCTCCAGAGACTCGAAGAGATGATCAGTGCCGGCAGGGGTGTGCTCGGAGACGACCACTCCGGCTGCTCCTCGTGGCCCGCTCGGGGCTCTCGACCCTTCCGCCCAGATTAGCACGCCGCGGCGGGCTCGCCGGAGCGCCCCCTCCACGTGCCACCCGTGCACCGGCGCAGGCGTGCCCGTAGGATCGACCACATGCCTGAGCTCCAGTCTCCCCGCGGTATGCACGACCTCCTGCCGGAGGACGAGCCGCTGTGGCGTCACGTGCGCGACATCTGCGAGCGCGTCGCGCGCGGCTACGGCTACGGTTTCATCACGACGCCGATCGTCGAGGACGAGCGGGTCTTCCTGCGCTCGGTCGGCTCCGAGAGCGACCTGGCGCAGAAGGAGATGTACCTCTTCGAGGACCGGGGAGGTGGCCGGGTCGCGCTGCGTCCGGAGGCCACCGCCGCCGTGTGCCGCGCCTACGTGGAGCACGGGATGGCGAGTCGGCCGCAGCCGGTGCGGCTCGCCTATTTTGGCCCGATGTTCCGCTACGACCGCCCGCAGGCGGGCCGCTACCGCCAGCTCTGGCAATTCGGCGTCGAGTGCATCGGCGACGCCTCCCCGGCGGCCGATGTCGAGGTGATCGAGATGCAGCACACGCTCTACCGCGAGCTCGGCCTGAGCGAGATCGCGCTGCGCATCAACTCGATCGGGACGCCCGAGTCCAGGCGCCGCTACGAGCAGGCGCTCCGCGCCCATCTCGAGCCGAACGCCGCGACCCTCTCTCGGGACTCGCAGCGGCGGCTGTCGACCAACGTCCTGCGCGTGCTCGATTCCAAGGAGGATGCCGGGAACCCGGCGCTCCGGGACGCGCCCTCGATCGCGGACGCGCTCGGCCCCGACGACCGGGCGCACTTCACTGAGGTACGGCGCCTGCTCGATGCCCTCGGCATCGAGCACGACGTCGACCATCGCATCGTGCGGGGCCTCGACTACTACGCGCACACGGTGTGGGAGTTCGAACCAGCGGGCGGCGGGGGCCAGTCGACGGTGGGGGCGGGCGGTCGCTACGACGGGCTCATCGAGCTCCTGGGCGGCCCGCCGACTCCGGGCACCGGCTTTGCGACCGGCATCGAGCGGATCGTCCTCAACCTGCGGGAGCAGGGCGTCGAGGGCCCGTGTCCGGCCGCCGTCGACGTGGTGACGGTGCCGGTCGGCGAGGAGGGGGCCGCGTGGGCGATGCACGTCGCGCGCGAGTTGCGCCGCGCCGGCCTCGCCGTTCGCGGCGGGACGACGGGCCGCTCGCTGCGGGCCCAGCTCCGCGCCGCCGGGCGCCTGGGGGCACGCTACGCCGTGATCGCGGGGGAGAGGGAGGCCGCGGATCGAGTCGTGCAACTCAAGCCGCTTGCGGCCTCGGGGGAGGAGCGCACCCTCGACATCGAGGGACTGATCGGGGCTCTCGCCCGCGGGAGTGGGGAGGCGGGCTCGGGCGATGCTTGAGCGGCTCGCCGAGGTCGAGGCCCGTTTCGACGAACTGACGCGGCGGCTCGCGGATCCGGAGGTGACCGCCGACCATCGTCGGGTGGAGGAGATCGCCCGGGAGCGCGCCCGGCTCGAGGGCGTGGTCCAGCTCTACCGCGGCTACCGGGAGACGGAACAGGCACTCGCCGATGCGCGGGCCACCGCCGAGGATCCGGCCGGCGACGAGGAGCTGCGCTCTCTCGGCCGGGAGGAAGAGGAGAGACTCGCTCCCCGGCTCGAGCACCTCACCGGTGAGCTGACGCTGTCCCTGCTCCCGCGCGATCCCGCCGATGAGAAGGACGTCATCGTGGAGATTCGCGCCGGCACCGGCGGCGAGGAGGCCGCCCTCTTCGCCACCGATCTGTACGCGATGTACCACCGCTACGCGGAAGCGCGGCGCTGGGGCGTGGACGTGCTGAACAGCTCCCCGACGCCGGGCGGCGGCATGCGCGAGGTGACGTTCGAGGTCAGGGGCAGGGGCGCCTACTCGCGCCTCAAGTACGAGTCCGGCGTGCACCGGGTGCAGCGCGTGCCGGAGACGGAATCGCAGGGGCGGATCCATACCTCAACCGCGACCGTGGCCGTGCTTCCCGAGGCGGACGAGGTCGACGTCGAGATCGACTGGTCGGAGGTGCGGGTCGACATATTTCACTCCGGGGGTGCCGGCGGGCAGAACGTGAACAAGGTGGCGACCGCGGTCCGCCTGACGCACGAGCCGACCGGGATCATCGTGGTCTGTCAGGACGAGCGCTCGCAGTCACGCAACCGTACGAAGGCGGAGGCGGTGCTGCGATCGCGCCTCTACGCGATAGAGCGCGCGCGTGCCGACTCCGAGCGCGCCGACGCCCGTCGCTCGCAGGTCGGCTCCGGTGGGCGCGCCGAGAAGATCCGCACCTACAACTTCCCGCAGGATCGTGTGACCGATCACCGCATCGGCCTCACGCTGCACGGCCTTCCGCGGCTTCTCGCCGGGGAACTCGACGACCTGATCGACGCGGTTGCCACCGAGGACCGGGCGCGCCAGCTTCACGCGACGCCGTAACGCGGGCGCGAGAGCGTCCCCGGTTCGAGCGTCGCGCCGGGAGGACGATCAGGCGCCGGCCCGCGAGCGGCCCGGCCCGCTCGACGCCTCCCGAGCCGCGTGCCGGCGCAGCATGGGCCGGTGTCCGGCGTACCCGTGCAATCGGGACGCCGCGCGCCGCGGGACCGGCCGCGCGATGAGGGGGACCGCTGAGATGACGCCGCCGCCGGCGCTCTCGCTCTACCTGAACTTCGAGGGGCAGTGCCGGGAGACCTTCGAGTTCTATCGGTCCGTGTTCGGCGGGGAGTTCTCGAACATCCAGACGTTCCGTGACGGTCCCGCCGATATGGGCGTCCCGGAGGCGGTGATGGATCAACTGATGCACGTCGCCCCTCCCGTGGGCTCCAGCATGCTGATGGGCAGCGAGGTTCCACCCGGCTTCGGACCGCCTCTGCTCGTCGGCAACAACTCGCGGTCAGCTATGCGCCCCAATCGCGCGAGGACGCGGAACGCGTCTTCGTCGCCCTGTCGGAGGGCGGGCAGGTCACGATGGATCTCCAGGACATGTTCTGGGGCGGCTACCTTGGCGCCTGCACCGATCGGTTCTGGGTGAACTGGCAGGTCCATCTGGAGACCGGCGAGAGGTAGCCGCAGACCGGGGACTCGCGCGGGGTCGCCCGCGCGCGGGAACGCCCCCGGGCTGGTGGCGGGGCTGGAGCCTCAGTGCGTCGGCTGCTTCCCGGGCACCTCAGGGAGGTGCAGCTCCGAGATCTCCCGCAGCGCCACGACTGGGATCTCCCGGTCGGTCCGCGACTCGTACTTCGCGTAGTGGCTCGCCGCGGCCTTGAACAGCTCGAACCGGCGATGCCGGGCCTCTCCCACCGAGGGCTCGGCTCGCATCGAGCGCTTGCCCGCGCGCGTCTGCATCTCGACCGTGGGGTTGGCGACGAGGTTGTGGTACCAGTCCGGATTGGTCGGCGCCGCTGCGTTCGAGGCGACGACCAGCAGGGTGCCGTCCTCGTCGACGTAGAGCAGGGGTACCGTCCGCTGCTTCCCTGACCGCCGGCCGGTGGTCGTCAGCAGCAGCGCAGGCAGCTCGAAGTGGCCCAGCAGCCGTCCCCCCGTCAGCCGGAAGACACAGATGTGGAACGGAACGAAGAAGCGTAGGAAGAGTTTCATGCTGCCTCCTGCCCAGGCGGTCGGGCGCACGTCCCCCGCGAATCAGTCTATCGGCCCAGGGGGCCACGACGCCCGCTACCGCGACGGCACCCCGCGGGCCCGCTGGCTGCACTGCGGGGGCTGCTGAGACTGTCAGGCGGTGCGGCGCCGGGGCTGGTGCGGCAACGCCCCCATGTGCGGCGACGGAGTGGTTGCCGGGCGAGGATTCGAACCTCGACTCAGGGATCCAAAGTCCCCCGTGCTACCGTTACACCACCCGGCAGGGTGAGGGCTGGCGGCACCGATAGCGTAGCCGCTCCGGTAGCCACCCGCCGAGGACTCCGACGAGCCGACGCCCCCCCCCCCCCCCCGCTGCCCATGGGCTGATGTCATAGCGGTGTCGTGGTCGCGGGTGCGCCGGCCGCGCGGCGGCGGGGTCGCCGTGCGCCGATCTCTCCCTACGCGACGAGAAGCGGGATGCGCATCTCGGCAGGAGTCAGGCCCGAGTGGTGCGAGGCGAGCGCGAGCCATTCGTCGCCGCCGGTGATGCCGGGCATCGCGAGAATCGAGGCGCCCAGAGAGATCGCGACCGAGTCGCCGACCCTCCTGCGTGTCTCGTCGCTCAGCAGGCCGGGGCCGAGAAGCTCCATCTCCTCCAGCTCGTCGGTCGAGAGCAAGAGGAATTCGGTGCCGAAGCGGGCATCGAAGCTCTCGCGGAAGCGACTGCGGCCGCCGGCCCGCAGGTGGAAGTAGATCGCGCGCGGATCCCCCGAGGGCGGGATGCGCTGCATCGTGCCCAGGGTGCTCCCCTGGTGGAGTTCGTGACGCAGACCGGTGGGCGCGTCGAGGTGCCCGTGGTCGGCCGTCACCAAAAGTCGGGAGCCCGCACCGAGCCCCACAGCGAGGCGCTCCACGAACTCCTCGACGCGCGCCAGCTCGGCCTCGAGCGCGGGACTCGATCCGCCCATCGCGTGGGCTGCCGCGTCGACCCGCGGCGTGTAGATGTAGGTGAAAGTGGGCCCGCGTGTCCCGCGAACGCGGTCGAACACCGTCTCCGCCGCGTCGCTCACGGACACATAGCCGATACGCGGGGAGCCGGCGCTCGCGTATCGCGAGTAGGGGGAGTCGACGATCTCCTGCGGGAGGATGGAGAGCGTGTCGCGCCTAAAGGCGCCGAGCAGCGGTGCCACCGGGAAGGCGCGCTCCGGGCCGATCCCGAGCTCCCCGAGGTCGCGCGAATCGGATCGGCGCTGAAAGGGGAGGAGAACCGCGGCCTCGCCGAGGGCGGGCAGGTGCGTCCACCACCCCACCACCGCGTGTCGGGCGGGCCACTCCCCGGTGGCGAGCGAGGTCATCGCGGTCGCAGTCGACGAGGGGAAGACGGAGCGGATCTCCATCGCGAGCAGCCGCCGGAGTGTCGAGTGGGCCGGCCGCCGCTCGATCAGATTCAGACCGAGTCCGTCGACCAGCACCAGCACGAGGTGGTGCGGCTCGCCGATGAGATCACGGAGGAGGGCGGCGCCGCGTGTCGGGAGGGCCACGGGCGCGCCACACGCGGACGCGACCGCCCGACCGAGGTCGACGAGGTTCGGACCGTCCGTGACGGGGGCCAGCAGGTCACCGCTCTCGAACGCGCGGCGGAGTCGGTCGGCACCCGTCACGTTCGCTCCGCTCGCTCCTAGGGTCCGATCGACCGGAAACGTCGCGCTCGGCTTCCGCCGGACCCTCGGCGCGGGGCGGCGCGTGGCCGGGCGAGCACGACGATCCTCGACTCGTCGGGGCGTCGCTCGCAAGTCATGCGGGGGCCGACGCCGGCGTTTCCGGGTTCTGGTCTCGGCCGGTCGCGAGAGCGACGCGCCGGGGGATGACGCCCGCGGGACCGGCCCGACGCCGAGCCGGCGGTCACGCGAGGGAACGGTCGCGCGTCGACGCCGCGGAAACCGGACCCCTACCATGCCCGGCGCCACGCGCGCGGTGCCGGCTGACGGCCGGGTGCGGGCCGGCCGGGTGCAGCAGGCAGTCGTCAGGGCGGCAGGCAGGGGTCTCCATGCAGCGTGTGATCGGCAGCTTTGGTGTCGGGAAGCTCGAGGTGACGCAGCTCTCGGATGCGGCGTTCGAGCGCGACCTGCGCATCTTCTTCGACGGCGTGGATGAGGCGGCGTGGACCGCCGAGCTCGGGATCAGCCATCCCGAAGATCCGGTGCCGTACGGCTACTCCGGCTTCCTGGTACGCGGTGACGGTCACACAACGCTGATCGACACCGGGATGGGAGCCCGCGCCCGTGAGCCGGGCGTGGAGTCCTGCGCCGAGTTGCCGGAGCGCCTGCGCGACGCGGGCGTCACGCCTCGCGAGGTGGACGGGTTGCTTCACTCCCATCTCCACCTCGACCATTGCGGCTGGGATGTGACCGCGGAGGGAGCCGTCGCGTTTCCCGAGGCCCGGGTGCACGTCGCCGCCGCAGAGATCGACTTCTGGATGACGCCACACCCCCGCGCGCCGGAGCGCGACGTGCGCTTCGCCGACGCGCACGTCCGTCCGTTGATGGACGCTGGCCTCGTGCATGTCTTCGACGGGGATGCCCGCGTCACGCCGTCCATCACGATGATCGCGACACCCGGGCACACGCCCGGACACTGCGTGCAGCTGGTGCAGTCGGAAGGGGAGTCCCTCGTTCTCGTGGGCGACGCGATGCATCACCCCGCGCACATCGCACACCTGGACTGGCAGTCCATCTACGACGAGGACCGCGACATGGCGCGGGAGGCACGCCGGCGCATCTGCGAGCTCGCCATCGAAACGGACGCCCTGCTCACGGGGCCGCACTTCCCCATCCTTACTCTCGGTCGCATTCGGCGTAATGGCGCGGGCTACGCGTTCGAGGCGGTGGATGCGCCTCCCGTCCGGAGCTAGGAGGACGGGGATTGCCCGGCACGCAACTCTCCCGCAGACTGACCACTGGCGGTCCCCGATAGCTCAATCGGTAGAGCGGGCGGCTGTTAACCGCTAGGTTCGAGGTTCGAGTCCTCGTCGGGGAGCCAGCCTCTGCCGTGAGGGGGCCATCCAGACAACGGTTTGGCTGCCCGCCTGGCGGATCCGCCCCCTCCGTCGTGCCGACCCGCTGAGACCCACTTTGCCGGTGTGCCCCGCCAGCCGGGTGGTAGGCCTGCCGGTTACGTGCGGATGGGGAATCTCGGGTTCTCGCTTCCCGTACGCGGAGTGAGGGCCGCCCGAACGGCGAGCGTGCGAGTTCGCACGTGGGAGCCGATCTGCGCCCCCACCGCGCTGGCGTCCCAATTCCGCTATCATCGCGAGCGCCAAGGCGCCGGACTGGTGTGCGGTCTCCAGTGATTCGCAATCTATCTGGTGAGATGCGCCACGCCGCTCCCGCCGCGCTGCGGCCGAGGCCGCACGGCGGAATGGGCTGACGAGGCGGTATGTCATGCCACGTCGCCTCGCCAAGAGCACCGCGAGACAGGAGGCCCCGGCTGCCACGCACAATAAGGGATTTCATGCCGAGAGATCTCGAGTTTCAAATGTTTGTCCTAGACGAACTCGCAGACGAATTGAAGCAACGGGGAGCCGATGTCCTGAAGCTCACGATCGGCGTACCCGAGCTTCCGATTCCTCCCGTCGTTCTGGATCGGATGGTCGCCAAGCTCCACGATCCCGACTTCGTTCGCCGCGTCTACCCGGAGGGGCTACCGGAGCTTCGCGCGGCGATCGCGAACTTCTACAGCCGGCGGCACGGAGCGAGCGTGTCGGCCGCGCAAGTGATCGTCAATACCGGCACATCACCGATTTTCCGCAACATCTTCCAACTACTGTCCGGGCCGGAATACGAGATTATGATACCGCGCCCGTACTACGCCCTGTATCTGTACTGTGCCACGCTGGCCGGAGCTACCGTCAAATTCTACGACATTGACATCAACACAAAACGAGTCGACATGGACTCGTTTCGTCAGAATTTCTCGCCAGAACGGACATCGCTCGTCGTAATCAACTCACCCGGCAACCCCGTGGGGAACATCGTCACGCCGGAAGAACTGCGAGAGATGTACCGGATCGTTGATGGCCAAGCATATGTTCTGAACGACGAGATTTACAACAACACGATGTTCTATGACGACTTTCACTCGCCGCTGAAGCTGCTTCCAGAACATGCGCACACGACAATCGTCACGAACAGCTTCTCCAAGGGCTACCGGATGTACACGAAGCGTGTCGGCTTCGCGATCCTCCCGGAGGAGCTGCAGGTGAACCTGCGTGTCATCCAGCAACACACGTTGTTGTGTACAGACCCGTGCTACCAGTATGGAATGATCGCCGCGCTCGAGGACGACGAGAGCCTCGAGGAGCTCACTGGAATTTATCGATCCAGAGCGGAGTACACGACGGAACGACTCGCGGATGCCGGATGTCACCCGATCGCGTCGGAGGGCGGGTTCTACGCCATCCTCCGCTGCGAAGAGTGGAACGCTCGCATGGGGTTCGCGTCATCGAAGGAATTGGCTCGCGACATACTGGAGAGCGTCCACGTCGCGGTCGTGCCGGGAACCGATTTTGGCCTGCCGCACGACCTGCGCCTAGCCTTCTGCAACGACCGCTACGAGGAAGGGATCGACCGACTGCGCGAATATTTCACGTCCCCAGCGTGGGCACGCCGAGGTTCTGGGACGCAGCGCTCTGTCGAGATTGCACCGGGCGTCAACGAGTAACAGCGATGCGGTGGCGGGGCGATTGATGATGCCGATAGAGAGTGAGGCCTGCGGCACTCCCCGGTCGGGCATTCGCCGTGCGGTGGTCCTTGCTGCGGGCGTGGGGGACCGCCTGCGGCCGCTGACGGAGGCTCTCCCCAAGTGCATGGTCGAGGTCGGAGGTGAGCCGCTTCTCCAGCGCACGCTCAGAGAGCTTGCAGCGCAGGGGACGAGCGAGGCGGTCGTGGTGATTGGCTACAAGGGCGACGTTGTTCGCAACGCCTTTGGCTCTCGCTTCTTCGGCATCGACATCCACTACGTCACGGCGCCCGACTACGAGACGACCAACAACATTCGCTCCCTCTGGCACGCTCGCGCCTACCTCGACCAGGACGTCCTGCTGATCGAGGGGGACGTGGCGTTGGATGCAGCGGTCATTACGGCGTTGCTCGAGGAGTCCGGCAGCAGCGCTGCCGTGGTGCCCTACCACCGGGCACTATCCGGCACAGTGGTCCGGTGCGATCGCGAGAAGCGCGTGACGAGCTTCATTCTCCGCGCCGATCAGGGTTCTCAGTTCGACTTTTCCGACTCATTCAAGACTGCCAATGTCTACCTGCTGCGCGAAAGGGTGCTGCGCGAGACCCTGCTCCCTCGCCTCCGCCTGGCAATCGACGCTGGCCATGTCGATCGGTATTACGAGACGATCTTGCGCGACTGCGTGGCCGATGGATCGCTCAGTGATCTCGCGGCGGTTGATGTTTCTGGGGCCCGCTGGTATGAGATCGACGACCATCGTGATCTGGAAGCTGCGCGATTCCTGTTCCTCGACCGCAGCGCGCAGTTCGACCGCATTCAGCAGCTTCACGGCGCCTACTGGAGGTATGGGTTCACCGACCATTCCTACTTATACAATATGCACTTCCCACCGGTCGAAATGCTGGAAGGGTTTCGCTCGGGCCTCCGCCAAATCGTCGCGAACTACCCGGTCGCCCAAGAGGAATTGGCGCGTTTGGTGTCCGACTGGACGGGCGCGGATCCGGACAATCTCGCGGTGGCCAACGGCGCTGCGGAGCTGATCAAGATCCTCGGCAATCAGTTCGTGCAGCGTCTGACGATCCCGACGCCGTCCTTCAATGAGTACGAGGAGGTGGTTGACGCCGGAGGGCTGAACCGCTTCCCGCTTGACCCGGAGACGTTCGCGTTGGATGTTGATGCATTCGCCGAGTCCGCAATTCGTTGGAGGTCCGATACAGCGGTCGTCGTCACGCCGAACAACCCGACTGCCGTGTCCGCGTCACGTGACGAAATCCTGCGCCTCGCTCGCCTGCTGGAATCTCACAACTGCCGCCTCGTCGTCGATGAGTCGTTCATCGAGTTCTCGCGCACAGGCGGCGGCGGAAGCACGGAAGGCGACGTCGCGGCATATCCCAACCTCGTGGTGATCAAGAGCATGAGCAAGGTATTTGGGATCGCCGGCCTCCGCATCGGCTACCTCCTCAGCGCGGATCGGGCGTTCGTCACGAGGGTGCGCCGGTCCCTGCCGATCTGGAACGTCAACGGGCTGGCGGAGGAGTTCCTGCGCGTCGTCGGCAGGTACCGCGCCGAGTTCGCGAAGAGCTGCGAGTTGACCCGAACGATCTGCAGGGACCTGTACACGGACCTTTCGGCACTTCCAGGGCTCGACTGTGTCGAGTCGGACGCGAATTTCGTGCTCGGGCGGATGACGGATCCCACCGCCACGGGCCCCGAGCTCGCACGGCGTCTCTATGTCGAGCACAACATCCTGATCAAGGATTGTTCCGGAAAGAGCATGCCCGACGCGAACCGATACTTGCGCATCGCGTCGCGCACTCCGGCGGAGAATCGCGTCCTCGTCGAGGCGCTCGCGGCACTGCTGTAGGCGCCGGTGATCGAACGACTGCGGGACGACGAGGCCACGACATCAGGCAACGCAGAGAGCGACGCCGAGAACGCCGCTCTCATGGAGCACCTTGAGCGAACGATTCCGCCGATGGACCTCGGGGACGCCGAGCGGCTGCTCCGCGAAGTCCGACAGGTCTTCGAACAGCACGGTGTCGTCTTCTTCCTCCGCCAGGGCACATGCCTGGGCGCGGTGCGCGATCACGCGCTGATCGCATGGGACGATGACCTCGATCTCGGATCGATCATAGGGCTTCACGGTTTCACGGAGGACCTAATCGAGCCCACCGTGGAGACGCTTCGGGCGCACGGCTGCTACGTTGAGGTGCTCCACGACGGCCTATATGTCTCCGTGAAGATCATGAAATACCGCATCAGAATAGATTGGCAGTGCTACCGAGTCGTGAAGGGGACGATCGCACACTACCCGGGAGTGCCGTTCCCCGTCAGCCTCTTCACGGAGTTAGCCGCGGTCGACTTCATCGGCGAGAAGTATCTCGTCCCAAGCCCGCCCGAGGAGTACCTCCGCTTCAAGTACGGCCCCGATTGGGCCACACCGAAGCAGGTTGGCTACGAGAAAGATGTCCTCGACAATATGCCGGAGGGGACCGTGCCCGGTCGTGCCGGGCGGCTCAGACAGTTTCTTGCGGTTCACTTCCTCCCACGTCAGGCCGCGAGACTGCTGGTGCTCGACGGCGGCGACAATCCGGTTCCCGGAGCAGAGGTGGTCGTCGCGGGTCTGAGCCGATCAAGGACCAATCGCAGGGGCTTGGCGAGATTCTATCTGCCGGGAGCGGCCAACTACGCGCTGGCTGTTACCGCCGGTGGCCGCGAGGAAGTGCTCTACGAAGAGGCGCTGGCTCCCGGGCGGATGTACGTTTATCGACCGGATCCCGCCAGGCCGGTCGGGCGGTACTTCGCGCTCACCGAGGAGTAGCACCGGCGCGGGCGCCGACCGGGTATTCGATCCACTCAGCCACCGAGGAGGAAGTCGATGTCCGCTATGCCTCGGCACGTCCCGCCGGGGAGCAGACACCGCAGCGCACCCTCTCGGTCACGGCGATCACCGCGGTCGCGCGGGGGCGGGGCCGGCTACGTCGTTCGGTCTAGGACTGCTCGCCGATCTCAAAGCGCTGGAGGAAGTGCGATCCGGCGGCAAGCGCGATCGCCACGACGACCCCTGAGGCAACCAGCGACTGGGAGCCCGTGAGACTGGAGCTCACCGGCTCCGCCGTGGTGAGCGCATCGGCGATGGCGAAGACGTACTCACGGACGCTGATCCAGCGCGTGCCGTCGAAGATGCTCGTGATGAATGCTTCCCAGACGAAGACGTAGACGAGGCCGATGATGAGCGCGCGCCCGGTGATGGTGCTGAGGCCGACGAAGAGCGTGCTGTAGACGATGCTGCCGGCGACCGTGGCGACCGTGGCGCCCCACCACAGAGACTCGGAGTCGAAGCCGTCGAGCACGATCACGGCGGTGATCAGGGCGGCGGGGACGGTGAGCGCGATCGTCGCGAGGGAGGCGACGGTGGCCTTCACGACGACGATGCGCCAGCGCGCGACCGGCTGCGCCAGCAGGTAGACGATCGTTCCGTCCTCAATCTCGGCGCCCAGCGCAGAGGTACCGAAGACGAGCGCGCCGATCGGTAGAAGCAGCGTGAACACGAAGCCGTTGATCATGCCGGCGGCGAAGTCCGTCGCCTCGTCTCCGTCACCCGCGAGTCGAAAGAGCAGCGCGATGCCGATCGGGAGCAGCGCCAGCAGCGCGATCAGGAACCCCCGACGCCGCCCGAGCAGCTGATGCGCCGTGAGCGAGAGCAGCGTACGCGTCATGATCCCACCAGATAGGAGAAGACGCTCTCGAGCGATTCGTCAGCCGGGCGCAGCTCGTGGAGTGTGACGGAGCAGTCGAGCGTCGTGCGTGCGATCGCGGCGGTGAAGGCCCCGAAGTCGGTCGTGCGCACGTCGAGCCTGCCGTCCTGGAGCTCGATGGCCGAGACGTGGGGCAGGCCGACGAGGGCCGCGGCCAGCGTGCGGTTGTCGCTGGAACGCAGCTCGAAGACGTGCGGGCGGTCGGTCATCAGGCGGCGGATCTGGTGGAAGTCGCCGGAGGCGGCGAGCCGCCCGTTGACGACGACCAGGACGTTCTCGGCGAGGCGCTCGACCTCCTCGAGGATGTGCGACGAGAAGAGGATCGTGCGGCCCTCGGCGGCCCTGCGCCTCAGCATCTCCATGAGCTGGAGGCGCTGGCGCGGGTCGGTGCCGTTAAACGGCTCGTCGAGAATCAGCACGTCGGGGTCGTGGACCAGGGCGGCGGCGATCTTGGCGCGCTGGCGCATCCCCTTCGAGTAGCCGCCCATCGGTCGGTCCTGCGCGTCCTCCAGCTCGACGAGGGCGATCGCCCGTCGGGCGGCTGCCTCGGGATCGGCGAGCCCGTGCAAGCGGGCGCTGGCGAGCGCGAGGTCGCGTGCGCCAAGGAAGGGGTAGACTGCCTCCCGCTCCGGCACGAGCCCGAGGCGCCGGAAGAGGGTGGGATGACGCCACGGAGCCTCGCCATGAACCTCGACGGCCCCCGCGGAGGGGCGCAGGAAGCCGGAGATCATGTGCAGTAGCGTGCTCTTGCCCGCTCCGTTGGGACCGAGCAGGCCGGTGATCCCGGGCCCGACGGAGAACGAGATGTCGTTCACCGCGACGACGTCGCCGTACCAGCGCGAGACGTTGCGCGCCACGATCGCCGGGGCCACCGCCTCTGTCGTCATCAGATCGACCCCCGGAAGCGGCGTACGACGATCGCCGCGGCGAGCGTGGCCCAGGCGATAGAGACGAGCGGCCAGACCCAGGTGGGGAAGTCGGCCCAGGCGACCTGTTGGTTGGGCGGGCCGTTCCTCGTGGATGCCTCCAGCGCCGGCAGAGCGTCGAACAGATAGAGCGTGGAGCCCTCTACCACGTGCAGCGGGCTGAGGAAGAGCGCATAGCGCGTCTGTTCGTTGCCGAACTCGGAGACGACGATTCCCGCGACGGTGAAGGAGATCAGGAAGATCGCCACCACGCTGATCAGCGAGAAGGCGCGGCGCTCGGCGTAGGAGGCGACCATGATGCCGACCGCTCCGAACGTCACGCAGAGGATCAGGCCGCTGACGAGGATCCGCGGCACGTCGCCGGCGTTGTCCCGGATCCACTCGAGGCCGTCGGCCGCGCCGAGAGCGTTCCCCGCGAACATCAGCATCTGCGGCGCGATGGTGAGCGCGAGCAGGGTGCTGGAGAGCGCGGCAATCTTGGCGAGCGCGTAGTCGTCGCGCTCGATCGGCCGCGAGAAGTAGAGCGCGAGCGTGCGGGCACGTCGGTCGTTGCCGACGAGGTCGGAGGCGATCGCGGCGACGAAGAGGATCAGGATGAAGTGAATGAGCTGGTAGTACTCGTGTGGTCGCACCAGCTCGAACTCGTCGACCGGTAGCACGGCCCCGAGGATCAGCTGGACGATGGCGAGCGCGTGCGCGAGAAGCACGAGCGTGAAGGCGAGCACCTTCGGCAGCGCCCCGCGCCCGATCCCGAATGAGTTGCGCACGCTCAGCAGGTAGAGAGACCAGAGGGCGTAGGCGCGGCCGAGCCGGGGTCCCTCGTAGCCCTGATAACCGAGGTCGTAGATCGCGCCGCTCGGCGCGGGGTCAGGAGCGGTCACCGGGCGTCCGCGTCGCCGGGCCGGCCCCCGGCCGGAACAGCTCCTCCAGCGTGCGGCGGCGCCGCTCGAGACGCACGAGCGGTAGCTCCAGCGCCACGACGGCGCCGAGGATCGTGTCGTGCACGCCCTCCGCGGCGCCGCCCGCGGCGATCTCGAGAGTGCGTCCAAGGGCCTGTACCTCGAGACCGCGCTCGGCGAGCGTCGCGGCGAGGCGGTCGGCGTCCCGCTCCACCTCCACGGCGAGGACGGCGGTCTGGTCGGTGAGTTCGGCGATGCGGCCGGTGCGCAGCAGCTTGCCGCTCTCGATCACGATCAGCTCGTCGCAGACTTGTTCGATCTCGTTGAGCAGGTGTGAGGACATGACGATCGAGATCCCGAACTCGTGCCCCGTTCGGGCGACAAGATCGAGCATCTCGTCGCGCCCGCTTGGGTCGAGGCCGTTCGTCGGCTCGTCGAGGAAGAGCACCTTGGGGTCGTGGGCGAGCGCCTGCGCGAGCTTCACGCGCTGCTTCATCCCCGTGGAGTAGCCGCCGATGTGGCGGTAGCGCTCCTCGAACAACCCGACGTGGCGCAACACCTCGGCGGCGCGCTCGCGGGCGGCAGAGGGCGGGATGCCGCTCATTCGCGCCATGTGGATCACGAAGTTGGTCGCCGACTGATCTGGCGGCAGGCAGTCGTGCTCCGGCATGTATCCGACGCGCTCCCGCACGCGGAGCCCGTCGCGCGCCACGTCGAGGCCGAGTACTTCGGCACTGCCTGAAGTCGCGTCGACCAGCCCGAGCAGGATCTTGATGAGCGTGCTCTTGCCGGCGCCGTTCGGCCCCACCAGACCGATGATGCCCGGCTCCATCTCGAGCGAGAGACTGTCGAGCGCGGTGACGGCGGGATAGCGCTTGGTGAGGCTCGTCGTCTCGATCAGAGCCACACCCGACCCCCTCCCGCGCCGTCACACTAGCACCGCGTGGACTACCAACAAGGGACTGACGGCTCGGACGACGCGCGTCGACGGCGCTCGGCGGGCCAGGCGAGTGTCAGGCGAAGAGCCAGGACCGGTCGCGCCGAACTGCGCGATCCCAGTGGGCCACGAGAGGCGCCGCGCGAGAGGTCCCCGGCGTGGGCGCGCCCGCTCGCCGCCGCACGTGTGGTCCCTACCCGGCGTAGCTCATCCCGACGGCCGCGAGTGTCGTGGCCTCACCCTCGGCTGGCCCCGGCGCGCCGCCAGTCACCTCGCCGAAGTAGACGACGTGGTCACCGGGCTCGGCCCGGTCCACCACACGGCACTCGTACCAGGCGATGGCCGCGTCGAGCACCGGGGTTCCGCTCCCAAACGAGGAGACGGGCTCCCCCTCGAGGCGCCTCTCGCCGCTGGTCGACCGGCGAGTGAACTTCAGCACCAGCTCCGCGGGGACGGCGGGAAGGATCGAGACGGAGAAGACCCCGGTCTCGTCGACATTCCGCCGGGTGTGCGCGTCGTTCTGGACGGCGATGGCAACGATCCGCGGGTCGAAGGAGACCTGCGTGACCCAGTTCGCGGTCATCCCGTTTGGCTCGCCCTCCGCCGAGATCGAGCCGATCACGACGAGACCGTAGACCTGTTCGGACAGTGCGGCGCTGATCGGGTCGTCTGCCATCGGTCCCTTCCTCTCGCGGCCTGGGCAGCTCCGTACCGAGTGCCCGGGAGGAGATGATTCTAGCCGCCGGAGCGGCACTCGCGGTGCGGGCCGCGGGTGTAGTCTGACAAGTGGGTTGGACGGAGCGATGGCGGTTGATCCCATGCTGGAGCCGGAGCGTGGCGAGGCAGCTCCGGCCTCGCCGCTCCCGCCCGCCCCCGCCCCCTCCGCCTTCCGACGCACGTTCCGCTCGCTCTCGTACCGCGGATACCGTCTGCTGTGGCTCGCCCAGATGGTTGCATTCCTCGGCAACCAGATGAACTTCGTCACGCGTGGCTGGCTCGCCTTCCAGCTCACGGGGTCTGCGACCGCCATCGGGCAGGTCACGCTCGGCTGGGCCGGGCCGATGCTCTTGCTCTCGCTCGTCGGCGGCGTGATCGCCGACCGCTACGATCGCCGCCGCCTGCTGATCGCTGTCCAGGCGGGGCAGGGCGTGATGGGTCTCTCGGTCGGGCTCCTAATCGTGTTCGGCGCCCTGGAGATCTGGCACCTCTTTCTGGCGGCTCTCTGGCAGGGAACGATGTTCTCGGTCCTCGGGCCGGCCCGTCAGGCGCTGATCCCGCAGCTGGTCGAGGAGCGCGATCTCGGCAACGCCATCGCCCTCAATAACACCGCCATGAACCTCACGTTCATCATCGGACCGTCGGTGGCGGGCGTCGTGCTCGCCACCGCTGGCGCCGCCTGGGTCTACGGATTGATGACGGTCTGCTTCACCGGCGTGGTGGCACTGCTCGCCTCGATCCGTCCAGCCGACATCCGGCCGGCGGAGCCGCGACCGCCTACCGGAATGCTCGAGGAGATGCGCGGCGGCCTGCGCTACGTCTTCGTCGAGAATCGGCTCGTTGCCACCCTGATCATCACCGCCGCGGTCCCGATCGTGCTCGGCTTCCCCTACCAGCTGCTGTTGCCCGTCTTCCAGGAGACGGTCTTCGGGGTCGACCCGAAGGGACTCGGACTGATGTACACGACGGCCGGCATCGGCGCCCTCGTCGGCTCCCTATTCGTCGCGAACTACGCCGACCATGAAAACGCGCCGCACTTCCAGGTGGTGGCCGGTGCCGGCTTCGGTGCCGCCCTCGCTGCCTTTGCCTTCTCCCCGAACTTCTGGCTCGCCAACATCGTGCTCGTGATTGTCGGCCTCTGCTCGATGGCGTTCTTCTCCTTCAACACCACCGCCGTGCTCTCGAGGACGCGGCCGGCGTTCCACGGGCGGGTGATGAGCATCTACATGCTGACGTTCTCGATGCTGCCGATAGGTGTGCTGCCGCTCTCGCTCTTGACCGATGTGTACGGGGCCCGTCCCACCATCGGCACCTGCGGGATCGTGCTCGGCCTCTTCGTGCTCGGGATGTCGCGGATCTCGCGTACGTCCTGACGCGGCCGCTACGCCGTCAGCTAGGATGGCGAGAGCGCTAGCCGGGGAGGATCGACATGGTGACGGCGGCAGCGGGCCTGAAGCGCGGATTCGTGCTGAGCCCACACGGGAATATCGAGTACTTCGAGATGGGCACGGGCGATCCGCTCGTGATGCTGCACCCGACGCCCGGCACGTGCATGGCGTTCAGGGACGTCGCTCCGCTGCTCGCCGCCGATGCTCGCATCATCTCCATGTCGACGATGGGCTTCGGGCAGTCCGACCGGCCCCCCGCCCCCTACACGACGCTCACCGAGTTCGCACAGGCGGTGGTGTGGCTGCTCGATGGTCTCGGACTCGAGCAGGCGAACGTCTACGGCCTGCTGACCGGCTCGCAGATCGCCCTCGAGGTCGCGGCGGGCTGGCCGGACCGGGTCGACAGGCTAGTCGTGGAGGAAGTCTTCAACTGGAACACGCCGGCGAGACGCGCCGTCCACGAGCGTGTCCACCGCTACATCCCCGAGCAGCCGGACGGGAGTCACCTGATCGAGCTGTGGAACAAGGTGGGCGGGAACCGCGAGGGCGCGGACCTCGGCCGGGTTACCGAGTGGCTCGTCAGCAACCTGATGGTCAACTCGGACGAGGGAGCGGAGGTCTACGGCTCCACCGGCTGGGAGGGCGCGGCGACCTACGCGATGTGCCGCTACGAGACGTGGGACGCGACTCCCACGATCGCGGCTCCGACCCTGGTGATGCATACCGAGGACAGCGAGCGCGGGCGCGCTCACGAGAAGTTCCTCGCCACGATCCCGCGCTCGCGTGGCGTGCGCCTGGAGAACCGCGACCCGGAGCCGTGGGCGCAGGCGATCCTCGCGTTCCTGCAAGATTCGGGAGTCTAGCCGGCCTGGCGTAACAAGACGCTCGTGCTGCGCGCCCATATCCATCGGCGGGGCAGTCGATGACTTGTTCGGGGACTGTGGAGAAGTTGGGGCTTGGGCGTCCCACAATCGCCGCGCCGGTGCACTATCCTGCGATCAGGTCGGCGGGGGCGCCACGGAAGCGAAGCTGCTCGAAGCTTCCGGGGCGGGCAGCTCATGGTCGGCTCAGAGCCGCGCAGCCCGAGTACACGGGGTGCGCGGTTCGTTTTTTGTGTAGTGGCCGGAGGCTACCGCGCGCCATCGGCGCTGCACCCCCCGGATGAGTTGCCGAGTACAGCCTGCAACCGTGCGTCTCACGTGAAGCGAGCGAGCTCGGATGGCACGACTGCCGGTAGTGGCGCCTGCTAGGATGCGTGCGGGCTCGGCTGGGCGCGCCGGCCATTGTGCTTGCGCTCGGTTGCCGCTCGGCGTCGCCGCGGCGGAATCCCAGCCCTCGCTCGCGGACGCGGGAGTAGCTCAGTCGGCAGAGCATCTGCTTCCCAAGCAGAGGGCCGAGGGTTCGAATCCCTTCTCCCGCTCCAACTTCACTTACTGGAGTGCTGGTCAAGGTAGAGCGGCGCGCCGTTGCGGCTGCACTGCTTCCCCGCGCGGTCGAGGTCGTGGGGCGCCAATATCCCATCCGCCTCTAGAACGCGCCGGTATCGAGTTCCGACGATCGCTGGTGGGCCCGCATGCGACGGCGCGCCTGCCTCGAACCGAGCCTCAGCTCGGAGCGGACAATCCGCCGACGCACGGCGAGCAGGACGACGTCGGATTGCCGGGTGAGTACGTCGACTGCGTCTTCGACGCCTTGCAGCACCTCCGCGTCTGGCTCGATGTCGCGGGTGTAGAAGTGGCGGACGACGCCGACCCGCAGCCCCCGTGCGCCGGCTCGGAGGTCGCTGGTGAAGTCAGGCCGCGCGACATCGGCGCTGGCGACGTCGCGCGGGTCGTGGCCCGCGATCGCGTTCAGCACGAGGGCGCTGTCCTCCACCGTGCGCGTCAGCGGCCCGGCAGTGTCGAGGCTGTGAGCGAGGGGCACGACGCCCGCGCGGCTGACGCGGCCGTAGGTCGGCTTCATGCCGACCAGGCCGCATAGGGATGCCGGACCGCGAATCGACCCGCCCGTGTCCGAGCCGAGCGCTGCAGGCATGAACCCGGCGGCCACCGCGGCGGCCGATCCGCTGGACGATCCCCCGGTGAAGTAGTCGAGGTTCCAGGGGTTCCGCGGCGGCGGCCAGGGGAGGTCGAAGGACGGCCCCCCGAGCGCGAACTCGTGAGTCGCCATCTTTCCGAGGAGTACCGCGCCCGCCTCCTTCAGCTTGGCCGTGACAGTCGCGTCGCGATCGGGAACGTTGTCCTTGAGCAGCCTGGAGTGCGCGGTCGTCGGAACGCCCGCGTAGTCGAAGATGTCCTTGAGGCCGTAGGGAATGCCGTGAAGCGGGCCCTTGTAGGTACCCCGGGCGATCTCCGCTTCGGCCCGCTTCGCCTCGTGCATCGCGACGTCGCGGGTGACGCAGAGGTAGCTCTTGACCTGCTTGTCGAGCGTGTCGGAGCGGGCGTAGAGCGCCTCGACGTACTCGACGGGCGAGAGCTTTCGGTCGCGGATCAGGCTCGCAGCCCCCGCAATCGTCAGCCACGCGAGATCAGGCGCGGTCATGCGTCATCGCTTGCGCGGAAGATGTGGGCCGGCTCATCGGTCAATGTGAAGTCGCGAGGTAGCCTCGCGAGCAGATCACGCGCGTATGCGGCCGCCTGCCGGAGCTCTTCCATCTGGTCCGACGTCAGGTTGATCAGCCCCGTCTGCCGGGCGTACCTCTCGACCTCTTCGCTCGCAGGCGGTGGGTCAGTCGCCAGCGGCTCCTCCTGCTGCTCGCCGGTCGCCAGTCTATTCGATGGGTCGTGTCGGCCGAGTAGGCGACGCGCACATCCGCGCGAACCCTCCGGTCGGAGGGACGGCGTACTCCACCGACGAGGCGCGCTGGCTGATCGGCCGTGCCCCCCGGATGGTATGAAGACCCCGGGGCGCACCGAGGTAGGGTCTGGAGGGGTCGTGACCACGACTAGCTGGACGCAAGCGTGGGAGCCTGCCATCGCAGCGATCGGCCGCGACTTCTCCAGCGGGAGTCCGTCGGTCGCAGCCGACGCTGTGGAGGCCGGGGCTGTCCGGCGGTTCTGCGAGGCGCTCGAGCTCGGGTGTCCGCTTCATCACGACGCAGAAGTCGCGCGTCAGTTCGGCTTCCGCGACATCGTCGCGCCGGCGAGCGGTGTCTCGACCTGGGTGAGGCGAGCCCATTGGCGCCCGGGCGATCCGACGCGCTACGCGACGCCGGAGCCGGACGCTCCGATCAGCATGGAGACGCCCGAGGAGCAGCTACCGCCGTTGCCCGAGCCGCCTGGGACGCGGTCCTTCGTCTCGGGCATCGAGACCGAGTACGTCGAGCCGGTCTGCGTCGGGGACCGGCTCGTATCGAGCGGTCGCCGTCTCCTGTCGGTGACGCCGAGGGAGACCAGCGTCGGCCGCGGCGCGTTCATGACGCTTCAGAGCGAGGTCCACAACCAGGACGGGGCGCTCGTCGCCAGGATCAACAACTCTGGCTTCCACTACAGCCCGCATCCGAACGCCGATTCGGTCGCGAGGAGACCCGCCGCTGAGGAACCGGCCGCTGGGCCCAGCGATGCTCGGGCAGCTGCCGTGGACGCCGCGCCCGCTGACTGGGCGAAGCAGCGCTACATCGAGGAGATCGAAGTCGGCGACGAAGTGCCGCCGGTCGCCATCAACCTCACCGTAGCTCGCCTCGTCGTCGAGGCGGGCGCGAACCGCGACTTCAGCCCCGTCCACTACAACTCGAATGTGGCCCATGCGTGGGGTGCACCGGCGATGTTCGCGAATAGCATCTTCATCCAGGGGTGGTGGGAGCGCGCGGTCCGCGAGTACATCGGGCTCGCCGGGCGCGTGCGCCGCGTCGGCCCGATGCGCATGGGTGTCTTCAACACCGTCGGCGAGACGGTGGTGACGAGCGGTGTCGTGCGGCGGGTTTGGGACGAAGATGGCGATCGCCTGGTCGAGCTCGAGATGCGCAGCGAGATCTCTCGCGGCGTCTCGGTTGGCCCCGGCCCGGTCGTGGTCTCTCTCCCAACGCGCGGGGCCTGAGCGCCAGCATCTCGCCGTGCACGAAGATCTCCGCGCTCGCGTCGATGAGGGGTTCTCGCTCACGCAGGGCGCGCTCGAAAGCCTCATCCGTATTCCATCCGCTAGCGCGGCTGGCCTTCCGTCAGGCGACCTCCGCCCCGCAGCCGATCTGACACGCGATCTCCTCTCCGACGTCGGGATGCAGCGAGTCGAGTTGCTTGAGGTTGACGGCGGCGCGCCGGCCGTCTTCGGGGAGGTGGCGGGCCCGACGGCGACGCCGACCGTGCTCCTCTACGCGCACTACGACGTCCAGCCGCCGGGGGACGAGCGCGCCTGGACGACCCCGCCTTTCGAGCCGATTGAGCGCGGCAGCCGCATCTACGGTCGCGGCGCTTCGGACGACAAGTCCGGGATCGCGATTCACCTCGGGGCGCTCCGCGCCCTCGCTGACGCGCCGCCGGTCGACATCAAGGTGCTCGTCGAAGGCGAGGAGGAGATCGGCTCGCCTCACCTCGCGGAGTTCCTCAAGCGTCACGGAGAGCGGCTCGCCGCGGACGTCGTCGTAGTCGCGGACTCGCTGAACTGGCGTGTCGGCGAGCCCGCTCTCACCACCTCGCTTCGGGGGATCGTCGACTGCGTCGTGGAGGTCCGCACGCTGACGAGCGGCGTGCACAGCGGCCTCTTCGGCGGCCCTGTGCCCGATGCGCTCACGGCGCTCGCCCGTCTTCTCGCCACGCTCCACGAAGCCGACGGCCGACCGGCAGTCGAGGGACTGACCGCCGGAGAGGCGCCATCCGTGGAGCTGAGCGAGGCGGAGCTCCGCCAGCAGGCAGGAGTGCTACCGGGCGTACAGCTGCTCGCCGATGGCAGCGTCACGCAGCGTCTCTGGATGGAGCCTGCGATTTCGGTGCTCGCGCTGGACGCTCCGCGCATCGACGACGCGATCAACCAGCTCCTGCCTTCAGCACGCGCGAAGGTCAGCGTCCGGCTCGCCCCGGGGGACGATCCGGAGCGAGCGATGCGGGCCCTGCGGCGTCACCTCGAGTCGCACGCGCCGTGGGGGGCCGAGGTCGTCGTCACCGAGGGCGTCCAGGGAGCGCCCTTCGAGCTCGACTCCAGCGGCCCGGCCTATGCGGCGTTTCGCGAGGGGCTGGCGGAGGCATGGGGTCGTCCGGCCGTGGAGGTGGGCATTGGAGGCTCGATTCCGCTCGTGGCGGCGCTCGCCGCCGCGTATCCGGAAGCCGAGATACTCCTCACCGGGGTCGGGGATCCGGCCAGCGCGGTACACGCTCCGGATGAGAGCCAGGACCTCGGGGAGCTGAAGCGCGCATGCCTTGCCGAGGCGATCGCGCTGCGACTCCTGGCCGAGAAGTAGCGTCCAGGGAGGGACTGTCCATGCGAATCGGGCTCGGGCTCGACTTCACGCTCGGGCTTCGTCTCGAGGACCAGTCGACCTCGCAGGCGAAGCGGCGGAGCTCGGCTACGAGCAGCTGTGGACTCCGGAGGGAGCTGGCCTGGACTCCTTCCAGCTGTGCGCACTGCGCTGGCGCGCGAGCTGCGACGTGAAGCCAGGCGGACTCTCGACGGGGATCTCGGTCTCACCCGTCGCCTACCGGACGCCGATGGGATTCGCAAAGAGCGCCGGGACGCTCGGTGCCATGACCGACGGTCGGTTCGTGCTCGGGATCGGCACTGGTGGCCTCTATCGACCGGAGTTCCGGGAGGCGATGGGGCTTCCGGACGAACTCGACGCTCGCGATCATGCGGGACTACCTCACGACGATTCGCGCCCTCCTGGCAGGGGAGGCCGTGGACTACGACGGCCCTGGGCTGGCCGTCCACGGGCAGCGTCTCGGGATAGAGCCGCCTCCTCGAACCCCGGTCTACCTGGGCGCGCTCGGTCCGCGGATGCTCGACCTCGGCGGGGAGGTCGCCGACGGCATCTGCCTGAACTGGTGCACTGCAGCCCAGGTGGCCGATGCGCGGCGAGCCGTCGACGTGGGGGCTGCACGTGCGGGTCGCCTCGCGGGAACCCTGCCTCTCGTCGAGTACATACGCGTGTCGGTCGACGAGGACGTGTCCGTCGCTCGCCGCGCACTTGCGCGGGCCACCGTTGGCTATGCGCTCGGACCGGAGGTCGGCGCCCGCGACCGCCGCTTCGGATACCGACCGCACTTCGAGCGCATGGGGTTCGCCGACGAACTCGCCGAGCTCGACGAGCGGCGCAGCGCAGGGGCCTCCGCAGACGAGATCGCCGACGCAGCGACCGACGAGTTGCTACTGAGTGTGGGGTACTTCGGGGCGCCAGCGGGCGCACGCGAGCACTTCGAGGCGCTGGGCGCTGGTCTCGATGTCGCGCTCGTTCGCGTCGTGCCTGGGCGGCCGGGGCTCGACGCCGTGCGCGCGGTGATGCAGGCATGCGCGCCGAGTGCGGTCTAGCCACTGGCGGTCGTGGCTGCGCTGCCCGTTCTGCCGGCTGAGGTCCAGCGCGACGCTTTCCTTCCCAGCGTCTAGCGCCAGGTGCAGCCCGCCGCGCTCGGGATCGGGGCGGTCGCGGGGAACGGACCGAGAGGAGCCGCCCGCCATTCGGCGGCTCGATGACCAGCACGCGCGTGCCGGGTCGGCGAGCAGCCGCGTCGCGAACGCGCCGGCCATGCTGTCAGCGCAGTCGAGGACTACCGTTCCCGCGAGTGGTCCGCCACCGCGCTCGCTGGTCACGAATGCCCGCGTTTCGTCGTCCTCAGACCGAGAGGGCCATCTTGCTCGTGTGTGAACTGCAGGTGCCCCGCGGTTCGTCGGGCGAAGTCTGCCACGCCGGGCGAGGATCTGGACGCGTGAGCATGTCGGCGGCGTGCTCCCGAGTGCGCCCGAGCGGCTGGCCCTGTCTAGGTGATCTGGAGCCGGCGTCGGATCTCTTGCGGGTACTCCGGGAAATACTGCTCGATGACCGGGAGCGTGAAGTTCTGGAGGATCGACTCCTTCGGCTCACGCTCGAGCAGGAAGCGGAACGACTCCTCCACGAGGCGCTCGGCCGAGACCCCGAGCTCCTCCACCAACGCCTTCGGGACGGTCACGTCGTATTCTCTCGCGCTCGCTCCGTCCTCAACGCGCACCGAGAACTCGCCGCCGCCGCGCCGCGCGACCTCTATTCGGGGCTCGCTATCGCTCACGGTGGAGGTCCGCCGCTCGCTGGGGCTCGCCGTCGAGGGCGCTCCTTCGGGCCACCCCAGGTACTCCGCCGCCGCGCGCCCCAGGATCCACACCTTCTCGTCCTCGGAGAGGAAGGCGAGCCCCCGCACGAAGTCGAGCGCGTCCTCGTAGCGGTCCTCGCCGCGCCGGAGAGCCTGCGTGTGGTCGGTGGCCCAGAGCATCCGTCGGGCCCCGTAGGAGTCGCGGAGCCGCCGCACGAGTTCGGTGGAGTGTGGCGACGCGACGAACATCGGCGACGTGCTGACCTTGACCGCCACGTTCGGGTATCGCGCGAACTCCAGCGTGGCCCGGATCTCCGCGTGCTCGAGCGAGTCGAGCTCCGCCATCGCCATCGGTAATCCCATGTGGTCGATCACGAGGTGCAGCCCGGGGTGCTCCCGGAGGATGCGCGCCACGTAGTCTTTCGCGCCGGCGTTGAAGATGGCGACGGGCAGTGCTTCCTTCTCACAGGCCGCCCAGAACGCGTCGGCCGCGTCGTCCGAGCCCCAGAACGCACGCAGACGCGGGTGGACGTGGGTGCGGATCCCGAGCATTCCCGGCTGCTCTCGCCATCGCTCCACGAGCTCCGGAGCGTCCGGCGCGGCCGGGTTGATGAGCCCCATCACTGCCATGCGGGTCGGATGGCGCCCCGCGCACTCGAGCGCGTACTCGTTGTTGGTGCCCATGAACCCGGGCGGGACGATGATCGTCCGGTCGACGCCCGCCGCGTCGAGGATCGGCAGCACTCGCTCGGGACCGAAAGGCTCCGGCAGATTCGGTTCGCTGATGTCGGTCCACGGCCGATCCGGCCGGTCGGCCTCCCAGAGGTGGATCTGCGCGTCAGTGATCATCTCGGCTCCTCGGCTCAGCCGCGCGGCAGCCCGAGCCCGCGGGTGGCGATCACGTTGCGCTGGATCTCGGAGGAGCCGCCCGTGAGCGTGTTCGGGATCGAGAGAACGTAGTTCTGCGCCACCGAGCCCTCCATGGGCGCCCACGGAGCTTCCTGGTCCCAGAGCTCACCGTAGAGCCCGAAGAGCTTCGCCGCCGAGTGCGTGATGCGCTGAGCTAGCTCGGAGCCGAAGACCTTGGAGATGGAGGCCTCGTAATCCGGCACGCCGCCGGCCGCCTGAATCGAGATGATCCGCAGCGAGAAGTTGTAGAGCACCTGCGTCTCGATATAGCGGTCAGCAAGTAACGCCCGCACCGAGTCGAGCTGGCTCAGCCGGGCCTGGCGGCTCCCACGCTCACTCCGCGCATAGTCGACGAGCCTCTGCACACCTCGCTCTAGCCGGACGGCGCGCGCCACGGCGGAACGCTCGAAGGCGAGAAGTGTCATCGCGACGTACCACCCGCGATTCTCCTCGCCCACGAGGTTCGTTGCCGGGATGCGCACGTCCTCGAAGAAGACCTCGTTGAAGTTGTGCATCCACGCGGCGTTGATCAGGGGCTGCACCGTGACCCCCGGCATCCGCTTGTCCACGAGTACGAAGCTGATGCCGCGGTGCTTCGGAGCGTCCGGGTCGGTCCGGACGAGCGCGAAGATCCAGTCGGACTGATGGGCCAGCGTCGTCCAGATCTTCTGCCCGTTGACGACGAACTCGTCGCCGTCGCGGACGGCACGGGTGGAGAGCGAGGCGAGGTCCGAGCCTGCGCCAGGCTCGGAGAAGCCCTGCGCCCAGACCCGCTCGCCCGAGAGGATGAGCGGGAGCTGCTGACGCTTCTGCTCGTCCGTCCCGTGCACGATCACCGACGGGCCCAGCATGTTCACGGCGGTGCTGTTGACGAGCGGCGCACCCGAGCGCGCCATCTCCTCGTTCAGGATGAACTGCTCCGTCACCCCGAGACCGGCGCCCCCGTACTCTTCCGGCCATGCGGGAGCGACCCAGCGGCGCTCGACGAGCGCACGCCGCCACTCGTCTGCGACCGCCCGCTCCTCTGTCTTCTCGGAGAGGCGGTCGGCCTGCCAGGGCTGCTCCTCGTGGACGGCGTCGCTCTCGGCGAGCTTGCGGTAGCGGGCGGGCAGACTCGTCGAGAGGAAGCCTTGGACCTCGCGCCTGAATCGCGCCTGGTCGGGGGCGTCTTCCCAGTCCATGACTGCCTCCTCCGGGTCCCGCTTCGAGTTCGGTCTCGAAGCGTATCGCCGCTATCCGTGTTGCGCATCCGCCGCCCCCGGCCCAGTCGGAAGGCAGTGGCGCGTGGGCGGATTGGGGGGAAGGCTGCGGGTCGCTTCTGAGTCGGGATGCGCGCTCCACTTACTGCAGTTCGCGCATGCGTGGGACGAGGACAATGACCGCGAGCGAGAAGACGGTGAGGGCGGCGGAGACGACGGCGAGTACCGCCTGCACGCCGAACGTCTCCGACAACAGCCCCATCAAGAATGCCCCGATGAACAACAAGCTGAACTGGCTCATGTAAACGCTCATGACCCTTCCTCGGTACTCATCCTCAACGTATGCGTGTACCAGCACGTTGGACGCGGCCATTCGTACTGCGCTGCCCAAGCCCACGCCGATCATCAGAAGCGCGCTTAGCCAGAACGTGTCAGACAGTGAGAACGCGAGCAGCGCGACTCCCAAGAACGCCGAGCTGCCCATCAACAGCATCCCTCGCCGGCGATCCGGGAGGGACGCAATCGCGAGTGAGCCAGCGACTGAGCCGATCCCCGTGATGCTCATCATCAACCCCAGCTCGCCGGCGCCACCGCCGAGGACCTCCTCGACGAACCCCGGGAGGAGAAGTATGTATGGCATCGCGAGGACCACGGTGACCTGGTTAACGAGCAGCAGCACTCGCAACGTGGGGTCGCCCGCGACGTAGCGCAGCCCCCGCACAGCGTCGCCCACTGCGCTGAGGCGCTCATTCAGATGGCGGTCGCCCTCTAGGGCCAGAGGAAGCGGCACGATCGCAGCGATAGCTACGAGGTACAGAGCGGCCGTGAGTCCGTACGCCCAGTCGGCCCCCGCCAACGCTGTCAGGGCGCCGCCAAGGCCTGGGGCGAAGAGTCGCATCGACTGCATGCCCGCGCTGTTGAGTGCAATCGCGTTCATGAGCCGGCTGGGACCAACAACATCAGGGATCATCGCCTGTCGCGCCGGCATCATCAGCGACATGACAACGCCCTGCAGCACAGCGCTCGCGATCAGGTACTCGACTCTGAGCCAGCCTGTTGCGACGAGCAGAGCCATCAAGCCGGCGCTCGTCGCGTTGATCATCTGACCCGCCTGCACAATGTGCTTCCTGGGCAGACGATCGGCTAGGACGCCGCCGGCGAGCGACAAGGAGAGCATCGGGACCGCCTGCGCGAGCGACATCACACCGAGAGCGGCGAAGGAGCCCGTGAGGGTGAACACGAGATAGCCCCGCAACAACTGTTGCAGCTGCATCGCGCCCGACTGGCCCATCTGAGAGAGAAAGAACCACCGGAAGAGCGGCAGTCGAAGCGAATCGAAGGTGCCGCCCTGGCCTGGTGCGGGGGCGCGTTCGGTTGGCGGCGCCCCCGCGACGGCGCCGCCTCGCCCCAACTGCGATGACAGTGGTGGCGCATCCATGAGGTCCGCAGTCTAGGACCTCGGGATGTCCTCGGAGCGCTTCCACAGCAGATGCAGCGTGCCCGCATTCTAGAGCGATGGCCATGACGGGGGTGTTGACCATCGCGCCCCGCCAGGGCGAGGCATAGGGCCTATCCAACGTAACCCTCGTGAAGACCCCCCAACCGGGGGAAGTGCGGCGGTCCTAGCTCAGAACGTCTGAGGGGTAGCGTCAGATCTGAGGGCGTAGTGAGCGGCACGTTCTCAGGCAGCGGGCCGCGGCTCCAGCTAGGCCGCCGTCATCTCCGAGACCAGCGAGCGCCAACGCGCGGCGAAGAGCTGCCGCTGCTGCGGGAGCGAGACGACCTCGCCGCGGCGTGACCGAGACCGGAAGAAATCGCGCACCTCATCGAACGCTGAGCAGAAGCGCGCCGCGGACGCGAAGCTCCCGAAGCCACGCATCGGGTAGTAGCGCTGCTTCACGCCTCGGTGGTCTTGCTCCATGAAGTTGTTCAGGTACTGCTCACGACGGTGCACGACCTTCCTTCCGAGGATCCACCGAACCGCGCGCGGGTATGCGGGGTGACGATCCGTCGTGACCCGGAGCGGTCGAGCTTCGGCGACGTCGACCAGCCTGCGGAGGAAGCGCCGTGCCGCGTGCTTGTCGCGGTGCTCGCTGAGCATCGAATCGATGAGCTGCCCGTCGCCGTCGATCGCCCGGTAGAGATAGCACCATCGGCCCCCGACCTTCACGTACGTCTCGTCGATGTACCAGGAAACCCCGGCCCGGCCGCGGCGCTTCCTGCGAAGCCGCTCTGCGAGAAGTGGCGCGAAACGCGCTTCCCAGTCGCGCACCGTCTCGTGGGTCAGAACGTACCCGCGCTCGAGCAGCAGCTCCGCCACGTCGCGGAAGCTGAGCTTGTAGCGCAGGCGCCAGAGCACGGCGAGCATGGCTATGTCGGACGGGAATCGGATGTCGTTGAAGGCGGTCCCGGTCCGTTCATTGAAGCGGCGTTGGCAGGAACGGCACCGAAACCGACGGTAGCCGAGCTCGGTACGGCCTCGACGGCGTGACGTTGCTTTCGATAGGCAATGCGGACAGGTCACCGGGCAGCTCCTCGCTATCGTGAGGCCGAGGCTACCCCTCAAGGCGCCCTGGGATCTGACAAAGCCGAAGAGTCGGGCTCCGCTTCCGTTCGGCCGTCTCGCGCGTGGCGGCGCGCTCGGTTCGTTCGCCGCACGAGCCACCCACTCCTTACTACGTCTGTAAATCCCATGAGAGATGTGCTAGCTTCGCGCCAGCTCGGGAGTGTCCACGCGGGCGTCTCCTCGCGTCCCCGTCCGGTTACTTCGCCGGCGGGTTGGCCTTTGAGGTCGGCATCCCGTGCTGAGCCTCGGTGAGGCGTGGCGAACCATCCACGGCGATGGAAGGTCGGACCGATGGAGTGGACCGACACCACTGAGCAGGCGTCATTCCGCACCGAGGTGCGCGAGCTGATCGCGCGCATGCCCAAGCGGTACTCGCAGCTCGCGCGGGGCGACCGCGACTACGGCGCCTATGCGCAGTGGGCTCGGGATCGCATCTCCGACGAGCCCGGGGCCCGAGAGGCCGCCGCCGAGTGGTTCGGGGCCTTCGCCGAGAAGGGCTGGGGCGCGCCGCACTGGCCCAGGGAGTACGGCGGGGGCGGCCTCTCCTGGATGGAGCAGTTCGTCCTTAACGCCGAGCTCGCCCGCTCGAATGCGCCGGGCGTCGGGAGCAACGTCGGCATCAGCATGCTCGGCCCGGCGCTCATCGTGCACGGCACCGACGAGCAGAAGCGGCGATTCCTCCCCCCGATCCTCAAGGGTGAGGCTGTCTGGTGTCAGGGGTTCTCGGAGCCAGGAGCTGGCTCCGATCTCGCCTCGCTCAAGACGCGCGCGGTGCGCGACGGTGACGAGTACGTAGTCAACGGCCAGAAGATCTGGACCACTCACGCGCACTACGCGGACTGGATCCTGCTACTCACGCGGACAGACCCAGAAGCTCCCAAGCACCGTGGCATCACCTTCCTGCTCGTCGATCTGAGGTCGCCCGGGGTCGAGATCCGCCCGATCATCGACATGACCGGCGGCCACGAGATCAACGAGGACTTCTTCGAGGACGTTCGCGTGCCCGCCGAGCAGCGGGTGGGCGAGGAGAACCGCGGCTGGTACGTCGCGATGACGCTGCTCGACAACGAGCGCTCCAACATCAGCGGGGCGATCGCGATGGAGCGCGAGATCGGGCGCCTGATCGCCTACCTCGCCACCGACGTGGGCCGCAGGCGATCCCGAGTGAGCCAGTTCGACTCGCTGCGACAGCAGATCGCCGAGCGCTCCATCGAAGCTGCGGTGATGTTCAACCTTTCGCTGCGAATCATCACGATGCAGCGCGCTGGCCAGATCCCCAACTACGAGGCGTCGGTGTCGCACCTCTTCGGTGGCGACGGTCGCCAGCGTCTCGCGCGGACCGGCACCTCCGTGTTCGGCCTCTACGCCAACCTCTGGGACCCCGATGACGAACGAGCGCCGATGGAGGCGTCCTACGCGCACAGCTACGCGCGTTCCGCAGCGCGGGTCGGCGGCGGGACTCCGGAGATTCAGCGCAACGTCATCGCGACCCGCGGGCTGGGGCTTCCGCGAGGGTGAGCAGGACTTAGCGAAACTGGATTGCAGCAGGCCGAGGAGGATCGAGATGGCACTGTACGGCGTCGACCTGAGCAACATGGAGTCCGGCGTCTTCGAGCTCCGTGGCAACATCGCGGTCGTCACAATGAACCGGCCGGAGTCGCTGAACGCCCTGAACACAGCGATCCATCGCGACATCGCCGCATGCTGGGAGGAGATAAACGGCAACGACGACATCCGCGCCGCCGTCGTCACGGGCGCAGGCCGCTTCTTCTGCGCCGGGCGCGACATCAAAGAGTTCGTCGGCACCTACGGGGCGGGCGAGGCCGACGTGCTACGGCCGATCGACGACCCCGACAACGAGATGTTCGGGGCAACCGCCAACCACTGGCATGTGCGCAAGCCACTGATCGGCGCCCTCAACGGCCCGGCGGTGGGCGGCGGCCTGGAGGTAGCGATCATGTGCGACATGATCGTCATGGCTGACGACGCCTACATCGCGGACCTGCACGCGAAGATCAACGCCGGCGGCATGAACTCGATGAACACGTTCCTGCCGCCGATGATCGCGCGCGAGCTCACCATGACGGACCGCCGCCTCACAGCTCAGGAGTGCCACACGTGGGGCTTCGCCAACTACGTGACCTCGAAGGATGAGGTGCTCGAGAAGGCGATCGAAGTCGCGGAGGCCACGAGCCGGATGGGCCCGGACTCGATCCAGCGCCTCAAGCAGGGCTCTATCGAGCTCCAGCTCGCGTCGGGCAACCTCCACCCGCCCGAGTTCCGCGAGGAGCGGCGCACGACCGTGCGCGCGCAGAGGGCGGAGACGGCCAGCGACCACGACCTGATGGAAGGCATGAAGGCCTTCGTCGAGAAGCGCGAATCGCAGTACGAGCGCCCCGTCAAGGGCGGCACCGGCTAGCAATCTTGGTGGCGCGAACACCGCCCCGGGGGGCGCCTACCGGCTGACATACGTGAGGTCCGCGAATCATGGTCAAGCTGATCGATGTCCATCGGCACTTGTGGGGCTTCGACTGGTTCCCGCCGAGCCACCTCGGCAACAACGCCGCCGAGCTCGCGCGGCGCACCGGCCGCACCAAGGAGCAGGTGCTCGACCGCATCAAGCAGTCGCCCACGATGGAGGAGTCTGGCTCCGGCGCCATTGCGGAGATGGAACACTACGGCATCGACCACTCCATCATCCTCTGCCTCGACTGGGGTCTGGCCTACGGCCCCGCCGAGGACAACCAGCTGGACGTGGAGGAGTTCCACCGCAAGACCGCCGAGGCCGCCGCTCGCTACCCCGGCAAGCTGTGGTGGTTCGCGGGCGTCGACCCGCGCCGTCCGCGCGCCGTCGCGATCTTCGACGACATGGTGAAGAGCCACGGCGCGGTTGGCCTCAAGGTCTACCCGCCCAACGGCTACCAGGCCAACGACGAGCGCTGCTTCCCGATGTACGAGAAGGCGATCGAGCTGGACGTGCCGGTGCTGATCCACACGGGCGGCAACATCTGGGCGTGGGCCGAATGGGTTGAGCTCGTGGCCCGCCGCTACCCCGACCTTCGCATCATCATGGGGCACGCGAACCTCTCCGGACCCTTCGAGACCGCCACCTACTGGCGCGGTCTCATCGCGGCGTCGGGCAAGCGCAACGTCTGGCTCGACCTGACCGACTGGCAGGTCACTGGCGCGGTGGACGAGGGGAACATCCCTCAGCTCCTCAAGGTTGTCCGCGCGTTTCTCGACCGCGCGGGCCCCGACCGAATAGTGTGGGGGACCGATCTCCCGCAGGCGGGTGTCGGCAGCAGGGCGCGCGGCCGAACCGAGGTCTGGACCGACATCTTCAAGAACCTCCCGGATTGGGGCGCGCGCCACGGCATCAACTTCACCGAAGAGGAGCGCGATGGGATCTGCTTCAAGGCTGCGGAGGAGGCTCTCAGCAACGTCGACTTCGACGCCGTCTGAGAGGGTGCCGTCAGCTTCGAGGGCGCGCCGGGGTAGCCTCGACCTCGCGATAGCGAGGAGGGCTCCTGACCGCCTTGCTCGAACGGTCGACGCTGCGCTGGCGCGGGCGGATCGAGTTCGGCGCATTCGGTTGCCGGGTGCGCCACGCGTCCCGCAGTATCATCCGGTCGTGATGCACGCTCGCGGCGGCCTATGCGGTCCTACCTTGTGGTCGGCACCATCGCGAACTGGAAGAGTCGGAGCACGACATGGATTGGCATGACACGCGCGATCAGGCGGCCTTCCGGAGCGAGGCGCGTGAACTGATCGCCGCCAAAGCACCGGAGCGATATCGGCGGCTCGCGGAGAGCAACCACCGTCGCGCGTTCTTCCAGTGGCAGGTCGATCGCACCTCGAACGAGTCGACCAGCGTCGAAGCGGCGGACGAATGGTTCACTGCGATCGCTGAAAAGGGCTGGGTCGCGCCGCACTGGCCCACCGAGTACGGGGGTGGCGGGTTCAGCCCTATGGAGCAGTACATCTACCGCGAGGAGATGACGCTAGCGAACCTCCCCACGGTCGGCAGCAACGTTGGGATCGGCATGCTCGGCCCGGCACTGATCGTCCACGGAACGGACGAGCAGAAGCGACGCTACCTCCCGCCGATCCTCAGGGGTGAGGTGATCTGGGCGCAGGGCTTCTCCGAGCCGGGTGCCGGATCGGATCTCGCCTCGCTGCAAACGCGCGCGGTGCGCGACGGCGACGAGTACGTCGTGAACGGCCAGAAGATATGGACGACGCACGGGCACTACGCCGACTGGATCCTGATGCTATGTCGAACCGACCCTGAGGCGCCGAAGCATCGCGGGATCACGTTCCTGCTCATGGACATCCGCTCGCCGGGGGTATCGGTTCGACCGATCATCGACGCCGCGTGGGGGCACGAGATCAACGAGGACTTCTTCGAGGACGTGCGCGTCCCCGCGGACCAGATCGTGGGGGAGGAGAACCGCGGCTGGTACGTGGCGATGACCCTCCTCGACAACGAGCGCTCGAATATCACCGGCGCGGTGTCGCAGCAGCGGCGCCTCGATCGCCTCGTGCGCTACCTCCACACGGACCAGGGCGCTGCGCGCTCGCGGGTAAGCGAGCTCGACTCCCTGCGACAGCAGATCGCCGCTCACTACGTCGAGGCGGGGGTGATGCACAACTTCTCGCTGCGCATCATCACGATCCAGAGCCAGGCTCAGGTTCCCAATCACGAGGCATCCGTCGCGAAGCTGTTCGGGTCGGAGGCGTCGCAGCGCGTAGAGCGCACCGGGACGAAGGTGTTCGGGCTCTACGCGAACCTGTGGGACGAGGACGACCCGCGCTCCCCGATGGAGGCGTCGTTCACGCACGGCTACGTGCGCGGCATCCCCGGCACCATCGCGGGCGGCAGCTCCGAGATCCAGCGCAACGTGATCGCGACGCGGGGCCTCGGTCTGCCACGCGGCTAGGCAGTTTGCAACAGTAAGGCCGCGCTCGCAGATGGCCGACTACCCGCTCACTGGCACTGTCGTGGTCGACTGCACCGAGGGCGTCGCCGGTGGCTACGGGTCATGGCTGCTAGCCGCCCTTGGCGCGCGCGTCCTCAAAGTCGAGCCGCCGGGCGGAGATCGCCTCCGGCGGCTCGGGCCCTTCGCCGACGACCTGCCCGAACCCGAGCGGGGCGGGCTGCACCTCGCTCTCAACGCCGGCAAGGAGAGCGTCGTCCTTGACGTACACAGCTCCGCCGGGCGGGGTGAGCTGAAGCGCCTACTCGCGACAGCGGACATCCTGCTGGAGACGGCGGGCCCCGGCGTGATGGACTCGCATGGCATCGGATTCCGCGAGCTGGCGGCGGATTTCCCGTCGCTGGTGTACGCGTCGCACTCGCCTTTCGGACTGGATGGCCCTTACGCGAGCCGGCTCAGCTCCGAGATCGTCGACTACGCGATGGGCGGCTGGATGTACTTCTGCGGCGCGCCCGGGAAGCCACCGCTGATGATGCCGGGCTACCAGGCGGAGCTCCACGCCGGCATGCAGCTCGCTGCCGGCGCGCTGGCCGCGCTCTGGCACGCGCGCAGGAGCGGCGTCGGTCAGCACGTCGACGTCTCGACCTTCGAGTCGATGGTCAGCGCGCACGTCTTCCTTCTCTCGAACTGGATGCAGGAGGGCAAGGTCGACAAGCGACGGGGCACGACGCTGGTCGCCTGTGCCGACGGCCTGCTCCTGGTGGCGTATCCCCGTCCGCAGCTCTACACGCTGATCGGCGACTCGGAGCGAGCCGACGACCCGCGGTGGGAGGACCCGGCCCGCTGGCCCGAGGCACGGTCGGAGCTGCTCGCCGACCTCGCGGGATGGGTGGCAGGCCGAACGAAGGCCGAGGTGCACGAACGCGCTCAGGAGCTTCGCATCAACGCGGTGACCCCGGTCGACTCGATCGCGGAGCTCGCCGCTTCGTCGCAACTCGCGGCTCGCCAATGGTGGAAGGCCGTGGACCATCCGCTCGCCGGAGCACTCGAGCTGCCCGGGCCGCCGTGGGTGATGTCGCGGAGCCGGACGGGCACGGAAGTGGCGGCGCCGCTCCTAGGAGCCCACCAGCCGCTTGGGGAGACTGCTGCGCGACCCGGGGAGCGGAGCGACGACGCGCTTCCATTCAGCGGACTGCGGGTGGTGGAGGTGACCAACAGCTGGGCGGGCCCGCTCTGCGGGATGCACTTCGCCGACCTCGGGGCGGACGTGATCGTGGTGGACGCGCCGATCGCGCAGGCCACCCGCTCGTGGCACTACCCGGCGGGGCAGAGCTGGCCCTACGCGCTGAACCGCGGGCACGGTTTCCATCAGTTCAATCGCAACAAGCGCAGCGTCTGCTTCGACCTGCAGACTGAGGGGGGCAAGGAGCTGTTCCTGCGACTGATCGAGACCGCGGACGTGCTCGTCGAGAACAACAGCCCGGGGGTCTTCCCTCGCCTCGGCCTCCCCTTCGATGAACTCGAACGACGCAATCCACGCCTCATCAGCTGCTCGATTCCGGCCTTCGGCTCGGAGGGCCCTCTCGCCTCGTATCGCGCCGCCGGGTCGAACATGGAGGCCACCACGGCTGTCGTTTCGCGCACCGGCTACGGGCCCGGCGATCTGCACGCGACCGGCTCGTTCCACACCGACCCCATCGGCGGCACGCACGCGACGATCGGCATCATCGCCGCCCTCATGGAGCGCGAGCGGAGTGGGCGCGGCCAGCACATTGAGGTGCCTCTGCTGGACAGCGGCGCGATCTTCGCCGTCGAGTCGCTGATGGACTACCGGCTGAACGGGAGGGTCGCCGGCCCGCTCGCCAACCGCTCCCCGAGTATCGCGCCGCAGGGCGCGTACCGCGCTGCCGGGGACGATTGCTGGCTCGCTCTCGCGGTCGAGAGCGACGAGCAGTGGCAGCGGCTGTGCGCCACGCTGGAGCGCCCGGAGCTGGCCGAGCGCTTTCCCACCGCCGAGGCTCGCCTTGCGGCGCACGACGAGATCGACCGCGCGATCGAGGCATGGAGCGCGGACCTCGACCACAACGAGGCGACGCGACGGCTGCAGGCCGCGGGCGTGCCGGCCGGCCCCGTGCTCGCGAACTGGGAGCTGGTCAGCGATCCGCACCTCTCCCAGCGCGGCTACTGGATCGAAACCGTGCACCCCGAGGTGGGCTTCCAGCGCTACGAGGGCCTCCCCTGGAAGCTGTCACGGACCCCGCCGCCGACACAAGCGCGGCCGGCTCCGCTCTTTGGCGAACACAACGACGAGGTGGTCCAAGGAGACCTCGGCCTCAACGCATCCCAGATCACGTCACTCCGCGCGTCCGGCGCGGTCCTCGACCAGCCCCGCGCGTTGCGGGCGATGCCGCTCCGTGACGACTGACCCCCGGCGAGTCCGCGTGCGGGCTCCGCAAAGCCGCGCTCGCTTCTGCTACCGTCGTGCCGCCACCCCGAAGTCGGGGGAGAGAGGTAGGAGAGCCATGGCCCTGTACGGCGTCGACCTGAACGACATGGAGGCGGCGCTGTTCGAGAGGCGGGGCGAGGTGGCGGTCGTCACGCTCAACCGCCCCGAGTCCGCGAACGCGCTGAACACGGAGATGCACCGCGACGTCGGGGCCTGCTGGAACGAGATCAACGAGAACGACGAGATCAAGGCCGCCGTCGTCACCGGCGCCGGCCGCTTCTTCTGCGCCGGCCGTGACCTCAACGAGTACGTGGGGCAGTACGGGAGCGGCGACACCTCGGCGCTGCGACCGATCGACGACCCGGACCACGAGCTGTTCGGGCGGCTGTGCAACCACTGGATCATCCAGAAGCCGCTCGTCGCCGCGCTGAACGGGCCGGCGGTCGGCGGCGGTCTCGAGATGGTGACGATGGTCGACATGGTGGTGATGGCGGAGGACACCTACATCCTCGACGCGCACGCCAAGGTCAACGTCGGCTCGGGCGACGTGATGTTCCACTACCTGCCGCCGATGATCGCGCGCGCCTTCACCATGACGGACCGGCGCTTCACCGCCGAGGAGTGCCTGCGCTGGGGCTTCGCCTCAGATGTCGTGCCGCGCGAGCAGGTGCTGGACCGTGCGCTCGAGCTCGCCGAGGCGACGACGCGGATGGGGCCCGACGCGATTGCGAAGCTGAAGCAGCGCTCGATCGAGCTGCAGCTGCGCAGCGGCAACGTACACCCGCCCGAGGAGCTGGAGGAGCGGCGGAAGACGCGCCGGCAGCTGATCCAGGAGACCGCGGCCGACCACGACCGCATGGAGGGGATGAAGGCCTTCGTCGAGGGACGCACGGCCGACTACGAGCGGACGGCGAAGCCCGGCGCCTCCTAGCGCGTCGCGTCTCCTGAGGCGGTGGCCTCGTGCGCATCGGGATTCAGATCGTCGGCACCCGCTCCTCGGAGATGGTGCCGCTGGCGCGGGCCGCCGAGGCCGCGGGGCTCGACTCCGCGTTCTTCCCGACCGGCGGCTTCTACATCGGCGCGATGCGCATCATCGACGCCACCGAGCGCATTCGCGTCGGTACCGGCATCATCCCGACGTTCCACGCCACCCCGTACCTGCACGCCTCGACCGCCCTCGCGCTGCAGGAGATGTCGGGCGGCCGCTTCGTGCTCGGCCTCGGCTCGCAGACGAAGGGCCAGGTGCGGCGGATGGCGGGCGTCGACCTCGACCGCCCCGCCGCCCGCGCCCGCGACATGATCCGCGCGATCCGGGCGCTGATGACGGAGGGCCGCTACGAGGGAGAGTTCTACGCGGCGGACCCGCCTGGAGGCTTCGGCCTGCGTGCGCGCCATCGCGAAGTCCCACCGCCCCCCATCTACTTCTCGGGCGTGAACCGATTGAACCTGCGCGTCGCCGGGGAGGTGAGCGACGGTCTGGTCGGCCACCCCATCTTCAGCGCCCGCTGGATGGACGCGGTCGTGCTCCCCGAGGTCGAGCGCGGCCTCGCGCGGAGCGGCCGCAGCCGCGCCGACTTCGAGCTGTGCGCGATGCCGATGGTGTGGGTCGTCGATGGGGGCGCGACCCGCGAAGAGGGCTACCGCCGCGGAAAGCGGAACCTCGCCAACTACTACTCGACGCGCGCCTACGGCGGCTTCCAGGAGTTCCACGGCTGGGCGCGTGAGCGGGACGCCATCCGCGCGGTCTGGCAGCGGGCGCAGGATTCGGGCACGCCGATCGACGGCCGCGAGATGGAGGCGATCATCTCCGACGCGATGGTCGAGGAGGTGTGCCTGATCGGCACGCCCGCCGAGCTCCGGGAGATCGCGCGCGAGCGCTTCGACGGGCGCGCCGATACGCTGCTGCTGTACCCGTTGCACGATTCGTACGCGACGCCCGACGAGAGGGAGCTGCGAACCCGCGAGAGCGAAGAGGATCTCTACCGGGCGATCGATGCTTTCGTGCCGCTGGCGAGCGGCTAGCGGCCGTTCCCAGGAGCCGGGTAACGGTGACTGGCTTGCGTGACGGCGCGGCCCTGCGCGCCATGCCGAAGCCCGATGGGCTCAGGATTCGCGATGTTGATGGGGGGCGGCGATGGAGTGGACCGACACCGCGGAGCAGGAGACGTTTCGCGACGAGGTGGGCGCGCTCATAGCGAGGATGCCTGAGCGCTACCGCGAGCTTTCGCAGCATGAGTACCGGGCCTACACACAGTGGGCGCTCGACCGTCTCTCGGACGAGAGGGGCGCGCGGGAGGCGGCTCGCGAGTGGTTCGAATCGTTCGCGTCGAAGCGTTGGGTGGCTCCACACTGGCCCACGGCTTACGGCGGCGGCGGCCTGGCCCCGATGGAGCAGTACATCCTGAACGAGGAGCTCGCCCGCGCGAACGCGCCCGGGGTGGGGAGCAACGTCGGCATCGGGATGCTCGGACCGGCCCTGCTCGTGCACGGGACAGAGGAGCAGAAGCGCCGCTTCCTCCCGCCGATCCTCAAGGGAGACGTGGTGTGGTGCCAGGGCTTCTCCGAGCCTGGAGCGGGCTCCGACCTCGCGTCATTGCGGACGCGCGCTGTGCGCGACGGCGACGAGTACGTGATCAACGGCCAGAAGATCTGGACCACCCACGCGCACTACGCGGACTGGATCCTGTTGCTCACCCGCACGGACCCGGAGGCGCCGAAGCACCGTGGCATCTCGTTTCTGCTCGCGGACCTCAGGTCGCCAGGGATCGAGGTACGCCCGATCATCGATGCGGCGTGGGGCCACGAGATCAACGAGGACTTCTTCGAGGACGTGCGCATCCCGGCAGACCAGATCGTGGGCGAGGAGAACCGCGGCTGGTACGTCGCGATGACGCTCCTCGACAACGAACGCTCGAACATCTCGGGGGCAGTCAGCGCAGAGCGAATCCTGCAGAAGCTGATGACCTACGTCGGGACGCCGGCCGGAGCGGCGCGCTCGCGCCTGACACGGCTCGACGCCCTGCGTCAGCAAATGGCCCAGAGCTACGTCGAGGCCGGCGTGCTGATGAACTTCTCGCTGCGCATCATCACGATCCAGGCGGCTGGTCAGGTGCCTAACTACGAGGCTTCGGTCTCGTCGCTCTTCGGGTCCGAGCTCTCACAGCGGATCGCGTTGCTGGGCACCAAGGTCTTGGGGCTCTACGGCAACCTTTGGGACGGTGAGCCCCGCGCGCCGCTGGAGGGAACGTTCGCGCACAGCTATGTTGCGCTGATCCCGTTCACCATCGGAGGTGGATCCTCCGAGATCCAGCGCAACATCATAGCGACGCGCGGGCTCGGGCTGCCCAGGGGCTAGCCGAGAACGGGCTCGCTTCGTGGCGCCTCCCTCATCTCACCACGCCGCCTCAGCCCGAGCGCGTCGGGAGCGAGACGATCACAGGGCCAGGACCGACCGTGACGCCGAGGGAGGTTTCGGAGCGCATCTCTAGCTCGAGGTACCCCGCCCCGCGCTCATGCCAGGCGCGCTTCACAAGGCCTCTGGTCACGACCGTCTCCCCGACGGTGTTGAAGACGCGCATGCGCAGCGGGCCGAGCTTGTGGATGCGGCCAGCGAGCCCGATGTACTCGCGCACGGTTCGCTCCCACCAGCCCTGGATGAAGACGCTGTTCGCGAACATCGCCGGCGCACCCCATGCACGGGCGACCGCCGAGTTGTGGTGCAGCGGGCTGAAGTCGAGGTTGGCGCCTGCCTCGACCACGAGACGGGCTGTCGTGAGGTTGAGTGCGACCGGCGGGACGTGGTCGCCCTCCGAGATCTCCTCGAAGTAGCGCTGGTAGGTCCAGTCAACCGGGACGGCCTCCACGTTCGCATCGACCCGCTGCGCGGCCGGCTTCTCGGCGGCCGGTGCCATCGCCGCGACGTCGCCGCCCGGACGCGGGCTGTGGTGGAAGCTACCGTTGTTGATCTTCGCGACGAGCGCGCCGGCCTGATTGCGAACTTCGCTCTGAAAGGTCACGAACGCGCCGCGGCCGACACTCGTCTCCTTCGGCGTCACCGACACCAGCCGGCGTCCGCTCGAGGCGAGCCGGTCCCCGACGCAGATCGGCTCGAAGTATTCGATCTCGATGCCCGTCACGAACGAGCGCGCTCCGGGTGGTTGTGGCAACAGCGGCAGCTGATCTGACGGCATCTCGCCGGCGATCCAGACGTCCGCGTCCGCGGTGGGGTAGCGAGTTGGGTCGCCAGGGCGCCAGGAAGCGCGCCGTGCCCAGGTCGATGTAACGCTCTGCGGTGCGACGATGTCGCGGAATCCGAATCGACGCGCAACCTCGGGGTCGTGATGGAGCGGGCACCCGAGCTCGAGCACCTCACAGAAGCGCCGAACGGCCCCCGCCTCCACAGCGTCGGCCGCGACCGACGTGGTCTCTCCGGAGAAGTCGCGGCCGATCGCCGCGATCACAGGATCCCAAGAATGCACCCAGTCCGCGCTGACCATGCCGCCTCCATCTCGAGCTCCTCGGCGATCAGCTCTGGATCGCAGATGAGCGTGCGGGTCGAATCAGACGCCCGGCTCGCGCAGGAACGCGCGGATCTCCGACGCCCACAGTTCGGGCTCGCGGTTGGGGAGGCGCACGCCCCGCGAGCGGCGGATCGTCGAGAGGAACTTCGGGTGCGCGCGCCCCAGACCGAGGCCGTCCATCAGCCACACGACCGCCTGCGCGAACTGGTGGAGGGTCGTGTACGGGTCCGGCGGGCGGTCCGAGTGCCCGAAGCCCATCGTCGACATCGCGATCACACGTGCGTCCTCGGCGAGCGGCGGCGCCACCTCCCGGAACGCCATGGACGAGCTGGGCGTCGGGTGAAGCATGATCAACGGCTCACCGCTGCCCACCTCGAAGTACTCGATGTTGCCGTGCGGGCTCAGCACGAAGCCCCGCCTGAGTGTCGCGGCAGTCTGGACCATGACATCCCCCTTGGGCAGGCGCCTTGAGAATCCAGGGCGCATCTTACGATGGCCGTCGCGAGTTCCGGGGGGCTGGGGCCTCGCCACAGAGGTAGCTTCGGTGCGGTAGAGACGGTATGTGCTGTGGAGGCGAGCGGCACGCCGAGCAGTGCAGGCAGCGCTGTTGGCTGTGGGGGGATGCGCGGTTGACGGCCAGCTCGGCGGGCGGCGCGCGAATTTACTACGGGTGGTACATCGTCGCGGGCGCTTTCGTCGCGAACTTCGTGATGGGCGCCGGACTCATCGGCTATATCCCCGGCGTCTTCCTCGAGCCGATGAGCGAGGAGCTCGGCTGGTCGCGCACGGAGTTCATCGCTGCGTTCACGACCGGCCAGTTCGTTGCCGGGGCGACCGGCGTCGCGATCGGTAGCGTCATCGACCGCCACGGGGGGCGCTCTCTCATGCTGACGGGGACGGTCATCGTGGTCGTCTCCCTCTTGCTGACGGCCGAGGTCCGCGAGCTGTGGCAGTGGATCCTCATCCGCGGCTTCCTTCAGCCGATCGGTCTCGGCATGGCGGGTCCCCTGGTCGTGCACGTCGTCGTGTCGAAGTGGTTCGTCAGCCACCGCGGACGGGCCATCGGGATAGCAGCCGTGGGGCTCTCGCTCGCGGGGGTGGTCTTCCCAAACGTGCTGACGCCCATTGTCGACGAGTTCGGCTGGCGAGCCGGCTGGCGGGCACTGGCCATACTCGCGTTGCTCCTCGTGCTTCCCGCGGCGCTGCTGATGCGGCGGCAGCCGGAAGACTATGGGCTGCGCCCAGACGGGCGGTGCGGCGAAACGGCGGCGGCAGAAGCCGACGCCGAGCGATGGGACTACGAGACGTCATTGACGCGCGGCGAGGCGTTACGGACCCCCGTCACGTGGCTCCTCGTAGCGGCATTCGGGCTGGTGGGCTTCGGGCTCATCGCCCTCGCGACGCAGGCGATCCCGTTGATGACGGACGCCGGATTCTCGCGCGCCGAGAGTGCAGCACTCCTATCGCTGCTCGCGTTGCCGGGTCTACTGACGCGCCCCTTCTGGGGACTCGCCGCGGAGCGGATCGAACCGCGCCGCGTCGCGCTGGTCGCATTCTTGGCGATCGCCGTCGGAGAGCTGACCGTCCTCGGCGCGGCCCGCTCCGGCAGCACGACGCTCGCGGTCACCGGGTTCCTGACCGCGGGCGTCGGGATGGCGGGCTACGTGCCGCTGCAGGAGCTGATGTGGGCGACCTTCTTCGGGCGTCGCCACCTGGGAGCGGTGCGAAGCGCGGTGATGCCCGCGCGACTCCTCTTTGGCGCCTCAGGCCCTGTCGTCTTCACGGCTTACTACGACGTCGCGGGGAGCTACGACGGTATCTTGCTGGCGGTGGCTATGGCGAGCGCGGCGGCAGCCGGTCTCGTAATGCTGGCGCGCGCGCCTGCTCGGCGCTCGCTTGCCCCTGCGCCGCCGCCCGGCCACTGACACGACCCTCGGCTGCTCAAGCTTCAACTTCTCGGCCGAACCAACGTGGAGGAGGGGGGGTGGTCGTGGTCATGACGCCGCCCTCCAGAGCCGGGACGCAGGCGGGACCGCTCCGCACGATTCCGCGACTCCCGGATGATACGCGAGGGTTGACGACGTGGCGCGCGCTCAGCCATAGCCATCAGCGCGAGTACGTGCGAGCGATCGAGGAGGCGAAGCGTTTCGAGACGCGGCAGCGTCGGATCGACGAGACCCTAAAGGCACTGCTCAAGCGAGAGCGTGGGTAGCGGCCAACGGGCGTCCGAGCCCGCCCCCCTCTGGCACGCACAGCGCTCCCGCGCCCCTCTTTTCAGACGCCCGCGACCCCCGGAGAACCGGCGGAGAGCAGCCAACGAGCGCTTCAAGCTCGATATCGCGGCGAGGGTCGCAGGGGTGCTCACCACGGTCATCGAGGACGAAGACATCGAGAAGTGGGCCTACATCGAGCGCGGCGGCGAACTCGTTCGGCGGGCGTGGCTCGGTGAGCTCGCCCCCCCTGACGCCGCGGGGTAGAGCCCAGGATGGGAGAGGTGGACGGGGCGCCGCCGGGTTCCCTCCGGAGTCTCGTTCATCGACACTCGCCCTTTTCCCGCCCGAGCACGTGCACCCGATACGCCGCGCATAAGTCTTGCGACGAGAGTGTCGACGTCGCGGCGGGGTCGCGACGCGGTGGGACGGAAAACGACGTCCGGTGCGACAGGGGCGTTCCTCTCAAGGTGGTGCAGGAGGTACTGGGTCATAGCACGGTCGCGGTGACCGCAGACGTATACGGCCATGTCACGCTCACTGCGACTCGCGACGCGACGAGCGAATCGATGAGCTACTGGGGCGCTTCCTGATCCCGTGGCTGTCAGATTGGCTGTCAGAGCCGGCGCGTGTGGCTTCCCGGTGGAGTGACACTGCCGACTCTGAACCTAGAATGACACGCGGAGGGGTGCCCGAGTGGTTTAAGGGAGCGGTCTTGAAAACCGCCGTGGCTCACGCCACCGTGGGTTCGAATCCCACCCCCTCCGCCACATTTCGTATCTAAGAGAGGCCGGTTAGGCGCTGCGCAATTGCTTAGGGCGCGCGCAATTGCCGCCGAATTGCCGCCGGGCGTGACGCCCAACGACTCCAGCGGCCGACCGAGCCGCGCTCCCATCGGCGCCGCCGGGAGGCGTGGATGCGGTTCTTCTTCCGCGCGTTGGAAGCCGACGAGATTCGCCCGCGTGTGAAGTAACAGTCCTCGACCCCGCGCGCGTTTCGATCGGGGAAAAGGACGCGCCAGCGCCCACTCCCGCACCGGCAGGCCGGCGCACGTCCCCGCGCTGACCGGAGCTTTGCTCGACTCTGGGCGAGTGATTCGCTCGCGCTGTGAATCTGTGCGGTCTGTCGCCGCTAGGCGGGTTGCCGGCGGAGTTCCGCTAGCATCGAGCGATGACTGTGCATCGCCTCCTTCAGGTGCTCGTCTCGGCGGCTGCTCTCGCCCTCATCGCGGCGGCATGTGGGCAAGACGAGGAGCGCGCTCTCCCGGCCCTCCCGACGCTGCCCTTGCACCGCTCCTGGTTTCTTGGACACATCGCTGGCGGTAATCATGCGGCCGCCCCGGTGCGCGGCGAGAGCGCCTCGCGGACGGCGGCTGGGGTGCGGTGGCCGTGCCGTTCGACGAGCCAGTGCTGGTTGTAGCGCTGCTTGAAGGCGAGCAGCGCCTGGCGTAGCTCCTCCACCGTCTCGAAGTGCTCCACCCACAGCAGCTGCTCCTTCAGCGTGCGGATGAAGCGTTCCGCGCAGCCGTTGCCCTCGGGCGCGGCTACGAAGGACGGGCTGGAGCGGATGCCGAGGAAGCGCAGCTCCTCCTGAAAGTGGTCGCTCAGGTACTGGCTGCCGTGGTCGTGGCGGAGAGCGAGTCCCCGCGCGAGGTCCGCCTCGTAGCCGTCGAAGTGCTCCCGGAGCCCCTGCCGCAGCGGCTCCAGCGCCTCGAAGCGCGTGCCCGGTCGCGCCGCGTGGATGCCGATGCACTCCTGCGTGCAGTGATCGACGGCGATGAAGACGGTGGCGTTCCCCTCGCGGGTGGTGAGGCAGGAGGTCGCGTCGGTCCCCCACATCTCGTCAGGCCGCTCGGTGGTGATCGTCCCGTCGTGCACCCGCGGTCCGCGCCGACGCCCGACGCGGGTCGGGGCGAGCAGTCCCGCCTCCCGCATCAGCCGCAGCACCCGGCCCTTCGAGGTGCGCACACCGGCCAGCCGCAGCCGCGCCCACACCTTGCGGTAGCCCTCGCCCGTGAACGGGGAGGCGGCGAGCACAGCTCGGACCTGCTCCGTGAGAGCCTCGTCCGTCCACGCCTGCCTCGGCCCGCGCTTCGCTGCTGGCCGCAGAGGCCGTCGCGCCCGTGCCCGCCGCTCGTAGACGGTCGAGCGCGGGACCTCCCACAGCTGGCAGATGCGCGTCGTGCCGTACGGCCGTCCCGTGGAGGGCGAGGTGGTTCGACTCATCACCTCGACCTCCGGCGTGCCAAAGGGAGTCCTGCCTCCAGCTGATGCGCGCGCTGGAGCAGGAGCTCGTTCGCCATCGTGATCTCGCCGACTTTCGCCTGCAGTCGGTGGATCTCCTCGTCACGCTCGTCGGCAGGCCGGCTCGTGAGCGAGGCCCGGCCGGCGGCGAGTAAGCGCTCGCGCCACTGCGACAGCGTCGCTGCGGTCACCCCCAGCTCGCGCGAGAGCGCGTCCAACTCCTCGCCGCGCAGCAGCCTCAGCACCGCCTCGCTCTTCCGTCGCGAGGAGAAGCGACCGCGCTCCGTTCGCGACGCACTACGCTCGTTCAATCCCTGTGCGGAGCTGGTCATGGACACCTCCTCTGCCGGGGCAGCCTGCCCCAATCAGGTGTCCAAGAAAACCGTGGACCGGGAGATGACGAGCGACGAGCGGGCGGAGCTGGTGCGGCTGCGCCGGGCCAACCGCACCCTGGAGATGGAGAACGAGATTCTGAAGCGCGCCGCCGCCCTCTTCGCGCGCGAGAACGTGCTCCCAAAATGAGATACCGGCTGGTCCGTGAGCTTGCCGCCGACGGGGTCGTCGTGGCGGTGGCCTGCCGGGTACTCGCGGTCTCGACAGCGGGCTACTACGAGTGGGAAGAGCGGGCGCCCTCGGCCCGCGCCGTCGCCGACCAGGCGCTGAGCGAGCAGATCGTGGAGATCCACGCCATGTCGCGAGGCAGCTACGGAGCGCCGTGGGTGCACGCCGAACTGCGGCTCGGGCAGGGCGTCCGTTGCGGTCGCAAGCGGGTGGCACGGCTAATGCGGAGCGCAGGACTGCATGGAATCTACCGGCGGCGCGGGAGACACGCTCGACTGCTGCGCGCTGAGCCGGTGGAGCCCGAGGTCGTCGAGGATGAGCAGGTCGGGGGCGAGGAAGCTTCGGAAGACCTTCTCGGCCGAGTGGTCGACGCGGGCCTGCGCCATCTCGCGGAAGTAGTGGTCGGCCGGGGCGAAGCGGACGGTGCGTCCGGAGCGGACGGCTGAGTAGCCGAGCGCCTGGGCGAGGAAGACACCCCATGTCCGTAACGCGCAAGGGGCGCCCCCACCCGGGCAGCGGATCGGGGCGTCGGGTGCGCGAGGCGAAGGAGATCGTGAGCGGCCGGAGCGCCGTGCTAGAGTCGTGATCGCGGCGGTGTTCCGAGGTCGACGCCGCCGGAGAGGATGGTCCTGGCCGGCGTGAGATGCGTGTCGGCTTCGCGGACATGCGGTGGCTGGCCGACCGCTGCCGGTCGCCCGTGATGCGGGGTGCGCAGGTACTCGTCGCGCCATGTTGCGCCCTCAACGAGCTCCAGACCCTGGATGAGTCCGGGCCCGCCGAGGCGCTCAACGACCTCCGTCAGGCGGCGAGCTCGGCAGGCTCAGTCTTCAGGCCGCCCCAGGCCGCCTGCTCGTCGTAGAGCCGACGCGTGCTCAGGCAGCCGTGCAGGAACGCGACCAGGCGGTTGGCGAGGGCGCGCAGCGCCTGGTTGTGCCCGTCGCCCAGCGCCCGCCGCTGCTGGTAGTACGCCCGACACCCGGGACTCGCCTGGAGCGAGCAGAACGCCCACAGGTGTACCGCGTCGTAGAGGCGCCGGTTCCGCACGTGGCGCGCGGTGACCGCCCGCTTCCGCCCCGATGATATGGTGAGCGGCGACGTGCCCGCGTAGTTCCTGCGGGACTTCGCGGACACGAAGCGTTCGGGTTCATCCCCGAACTCGCCCAGCACCCGGGCGCCGAGCACGGGCCCCAGGCCCGGCATCGACAGGTAAATCGCGGCGTCCGGGTGCTCCTCAAAAGCACCCCACCCCCGGCGGCCGGGCGGTGCAGCAAGCCACTAACTGGGGTGGGCCGAGCGGCGATGTATAGTCGCGGCGAGGCGTGATGACCGGGCCGAGGCCGGTACATCGTTGGTGCGATCTGCCCGTTCAAAAGCATGGTCCGGGAGCCCTGCGACTGCATCACTGGTGACGTCCCGTCGGGGCGATCCCGTTCGGTAGAGTGTCGGTCTGGTCGTGGCTCCCTCCGGTCACACGCCCACGCTGTGGGGGAGGGGGCGAGAGGATGGAGACACGAGGCGAGAGTGCCCGGCGCGCCGACGGAACGCGGGGCGATCCGCCGGTACTGCCCGCGGCGCTGTCCCGGGTGAACCTGAACGCGGCCGGGATCGATGTGGGCGCCGAGAGCCACTTCGTGGCAGTCCCCGAGGACCGTTCCGATACGCCGGTGCGGGAGTTCGCAGCTTTCACGGGCGACCTGTACCGCCTGGCGGACTGGTTGGCCGAGTGCGGCATCGAGACCGTGGCGCTGGAGTCGACGGGGGTGTACTGGATCCCGCTCTTCGGAGTGCTGGAGGAGCGGGGATTCGAGGTGCTGCTGGTGAACCCGAGGGGCATCAAGAATGCGCCCGGCCGCAAGACGGATGTGCTGGACAGCCAGTGGATCCAGCAGCTTCACACCTACGGGCTGCTCTCCGGAGCCTTCCGTCCCGATGAGGATATCCGCCGACTGCGCAGCTACATGCGGCAGCGAGCCCTGCTGGTCGAGGACGCGGCCAGACACGTTCAGCACATGCAGAAGGCCCTGACCCAGATGAACGTCAAGCTCCAGCACGTCATCAGCGACATCACCGGCGCGACGGGACTGGCCATCATTGATGCCGTCATTGGTGGCGAGCGTGACCCCGTGAAGCTGGCGCAGCTGCGTGACCCGAGGATCCGGGCGGACACGTCGATGATCGCCCGGTCACTGGAGGGGCACTGGCGGGAGGAGCACCTCTTCGAACTGGCGCAGGCCCGGGATCTCTACCGGGTGTACCAGGGCAAGATCGCCGAGTGCGACGGGAAGCTCGAGGCGCTACTGGAGGAGTGGGACGATTCCGGCGACCCCCGGCCGCCTCTCGGGAAGCCCAAGCGGTCGAAGCGCGCCAAGAATGCGCCGGCGTTCGACGTGCGGAGCCATCTCTACCGGATGACGGGGGTGGACCTGACGCGCATCGATGGCGTGGACGCCCATACGGCGCTGAAGGTCGTCAGCGAGGTCGGGGTGGACATGAGCCGCTGGGAAACCCCGAAGCACTTCGCATCGTGGTTGGGCCTGAGCCCGAACAACCGCGTCACCGGAGGCAAGGTCATCAGCTCCCGGACCACGCCGTCGGCGAACCGGGCAGCAGCGGCCCTGCGTCTTGCCGCCTTCGGTCTTCACCGCTCCAACAGCGCCCTGGGGGCGTTCCTGCGGAGGAAGAAGGCGCAGCTGGGGCCAGCCAAGGCCATCACTGCGACGGCTCACAAGCTGGCGAGGATCATCTACTCGAGCCTGAAGTACGGACACGGGTACACGGACGCCGGAGCCGAGTACTACGAGGCGCAGCACCACGAGAGAGCCCTCCGCAACGCGAGACGCAGGGCCAGGAAGCTCGGCTACCAGCTGGTGCCGCTCGGAGGCCACGAAGCGGATGGAACCGGAGCTCCCGGACCGCCGACCACAGGTTTGGCGACGGTGTAGTTAGTCGGTAGACGCGGCCAGCTTCGACTCCAGTCCCTCGAGCTGCCGGTTGATCTCCTGGAGCTGCCCGACCTGGACGAGCACGCTGTCGGCGAACGCCTGACTGAGGGCGGGCGCGACGTGGAGCGTCCGGAGGCGGAGCTTCTCGTGGATCTCCTCCGTCCGCGTGTCCAGGTTGCGCTTGCGGCCCCCGCGCCTGAGCGCCGCGCGGAGCTGCGCCCGCGTCAGCTTCGCCGCTGCGAGCGGCTCCGGTGCGACGGCGAGCACCGAGAGCGCATCCGCGTGCGCGAGGTCGGGGAAGGCCTGAAGAGCGGCCGGGAAGTACTGCAGCAGCGCGCTGCGCAGTCGGTTGCTCTCGCGGGTGCGATTCCAGACCAGCTGCTGCTGGGCGCGGGCACGCACCTGCACGGCGGAGGCGAGGGCGCGCACGGTCACCGGCTGCCGGTGACGCCAGCCGCGTCGCCGGATGAAGCGCCGCAGCGTGGTGTAGGAAACCTCGCAGCCTCGCCCGGCGAGGAGCTCCTGGATGCGCGTCAGCTGCAGGCGGTCGGCCGTGAGCCAGCGCTCGATCCGCTCCGCCCAGGGCGAGAGCAGCTCCTCGCTCGGCGCCTCGGCCGGCCGCGGGCCGGAGAGGCTCAACGTCGCCAGCGCGGCGAGCTGCTCCTCACTCGGCTCGGGACCGCCCGGTGTGAGGCCGGCCGCCTCCGCCGCCTCGACGTAGCGGCGCACCGTCACGCGCGATAGCCCCGTGCCGGAGCCGTCTGCCGAACTCGAACTGCTGTCCCTCGTGATCTTCTCCGTCGACGACTGACCGGGGAGTTCAGGCGTTCGCCCGGCCGGCGCGAGCGGACCCCTGCCGATTACGAGCAGGAAGAGCGGGATGCGCCTGAGACCGGTTGGTTTTCTCACGAGGACCCCCTCAACTCGGGGGCTGGCGGCGTCGATCGAGCGAGCGTGGTGCCGCGCGGGAACTGGCAACTACTATCAGACAGCTCAAGTCCAGGCGGTTTCTGGGCAAAGAAAAGGGACCCCGTGCGTTCCGGGGTCCCATTGCCACGGTATGTCGGCTGCATTCGGCTTACGCCTACTAGCCGAACCGGCTGGCTCTGCTGATATTAGGCTCTCTCACCCGCGTTTGTAAACTCTTTCAGATTAGAACGATTCTGTTGGTGTACGGTCGACCGGTGTGGGTGGTAGCCGCGATGCGGTGCGGACCGGTGATGGCCGCGAGCTGATCGTCGAGTGGCTGGAGATTCGCATCGCCTTCGATCGCTCGGCGTCGGACAGCCGCTATGAGGTCCGCTACCTGGATCGGATGAGAGTTCAGCGAGTTTGCGTAGTAGACGGTGGGGTGGAGCGGCAGGTGGCGCGAGATCACGAAGCTCCCCACGCTCTGGCCCGCATGGGCATCGAGGTCGTGGTTCGACCAGTCCGACACAATGAGACCCGTCTCGTGCCGCGTCGTGCACTCCACCGAGAAGTGCTCCACAAGCCCCTGGATCTGCAGCGGCACGGTCGTGCGGAGCTCCATCGGGTGCATGAGCCGGCGCTTGTCGATGCTGACCGTGTATACGGTGCAGTCGAGGTCGCCCAGAATGCGCATGGCCTCGGCGAGGAACTGACGGTTCTTTGAGCGCTTCCACTCGTTCGGTACGAGCGTCCGCCTGGCCTTCACTTCCCAGTTGGCGGGATCCCCACGGTTCGGATAGAAGCGCGACTTCGCGCCCGCGATTCTGCGGCTCAGGGTGGGGACGTTCTCTGATGGGATGGAGAAGCCGCCGATGACAACGGCCTTCGTGGCGTCACGAGCTCCGGGCTTCCCGGAGTCGTCGAGGAACAGAACTCGGCTGCGCATTCGGTTGGGCATCAAGCTCCAAACGCTGGCAGAGTCCGGGCCGGAGGCACCCGGTGAGTCGCCCAGTCCCTACACACACGTTGGCAGCATCTCGCAGGCCGGTCTACCTCAGAACGCGACTCGAACATAGAGCGGAGCGCAGTCTCTCTCGCGGGATGGGTCACCCGCACCGCGTACGGCCGCAGACCGCGTCGATGACGGCCACGGTCACGCGCGCTCCAGGTTCAACGCCAGCAGCCGCCCCAGCAGATCCTCGTCCCCCAGCGCGTCCAGCTCCCCCGCCTCCGGCCATCCGTAGGCGGCGAACACGGCGGCGTCGAGGTCGCGGTGGAGGTGGGCGAGCCACGCCGGGCGGGCGTTGTAGAGGTTGGTGAGCGTGCGCCGCTTGAGCTGCGGCTTCCGCCGGCGCCCGGTCACGCGGCGCGCGGCGCGCGCGTCGGCGCCGCCGATGCGGACGGAAGCGGCGCTCCCGTCCACCTGCCCGCGCCGCTTCTGCACCGCAACCAGCTCATCGTCGCGAAGACGCGGCGCGGCAAGTCGACGCTGCTCAGGCACCTCGCGGCCCGCGTGATGGAGGGGATCGACGGGGGCTCGGATGAGACGGCGCTGGTGGTGGTCGACCCGCACCAGGACCTCGCCGAGGCGGTGCTGGACGCCGTGCCGTCGGAACTGGCGGACCGCACGACCTACCTCGACTTCGCGAACCTGGAGCGGCCGGTCGGCCTCAACCTGCTCGACGTCTCGCTCTTCCCGGACCGCGACCGCACGACCGAGCACATCGTCACGATGATGAACCGCCTCTGGCCGGCCAACTGGGGCCCGCGCATGGAGGGCGCGCTGCGGGCCTCGCTGCTCGCGCTGCTCGACGCGAACCGGGGGTATGAGAGGGAGGCGCAGTTCACGCTGCTCGATGTGGCGCCACTCCTCACCGACCGGGAGCTGCGCGAGCGCGTGCTCGATCAGGTGCCGGACCCGGCGCTGCGCGCCTGGTGGCGCGACAACTACGACCGCGCGGGGCGCGTGCTGCAGCAGCAGACCGCGAACCCCGTCACCTCGAAGATCGGCCGCTTCACGGTCACCGAGGCCTCGCGCCTGGTCTTCGGGCAGGCGCGCTCCACCTTCGATCCGCGCGCGATCGTGCGCGACGGCGGCGTGCTCGTCGTCAACACCGCCGTCGGCGCGCTCGGCGAGGGCGCCGCCTCGCTTGTCGGGGCGACGCTGCTTAACCTGCTCGGCCTCCTGATCGAGGAGCAGGTCGCGCTGCCGCCCGAGCGCCGGCGGAAGGTGATCGGGCTCATCGACGAGTCGAGCACGCTCGGCGCCGTCGACTACACGCGCATGCTCTCCGAGCTCGGCAAGTACGGCGCGAGCTTCGTGCTGGTGACGCAGTCGCTCGCGAAGCTCGACGCCATCGACCGCAACCTCGCACCGACGATCTTCGCCAACTCCGACGGCCTCACCGTGTTCGGGGTCAGCGCCGAGGACGCCCGCCGGCTCACCCCGGAGCTCGGCGGCGGGATCGAGGTCCCCGACCTCGTCTCGCTCGACGACTTCACCTGCTACGCGCGCTGGTGAGACGGCCGCACCCGCCCGCCGGCCTTCTCGTTCCGGGTCGACCCGCCGCCCGCGACCGTCCCGGGCCGGGCCCGGGCGATCGCGGCGCGCTCCGCCGCACGCGTCGGCCGCCCGCGGGAGCAGGTGGTGCGGGAGATCACGCAGGCGCTCTGGGAGCACTCGTCGTCGCGTTCGTCAGATCGACGCGAGCGGAAGTCCCAGGAGGAGGTGGCCGAGGCAGGGCAGGGAAGTGCCGCCGGGACGGGTGACGCCGACACGACTCCGACGAGCACGGCGGATCAGCGCGAGAGCCCGCGGACCCCCCGGCGACCACGCCGCGGCAACGACCACCGCGGCCACGATCACCGAGGGCGCCATGCGTGACGAGACGGCGCGTCTCGCGCGGGCTCTGGAGTGGATCGCACGGCTCCCCCTCTGCGGCGAGCCGGAGTTGGCCGGGCTGCTCGGCGTGGACGAGTACGACTCCCGCCGGCTCATCCACCTGCTCTCCGCACAGGGGTGGGTCGAGACCGTCGCGGCAGCCTCGCCGGAGCTGGAACCGCGGCGACTCGCCGTCCTGCGGGACGAGGCGGTGCCGGCCCTGGCGGCCGCGTGCGGACGGGATCTCGCCTCGCTCGCGGACGCCGTCCCGGTCCGCCCGCGCGATCTCTTGAGGCGGGTGGTCCGCCTTGAGATCACCGCCTGCGTGAATCGCTTCGCCGCCGACCTCGCCGACGACCTTGAGAGCTCCGGGTATCGCTCAACTCGCCGACGCGCGATCGCTCCCGCTTGCCGTGCCTCCGGCCGAGCGCTGGTGGCTCCCAGGCACCGAGGGCTACGGCTGCCTCCGCTCGGGTCCGCTCCACGCGCCGTTCCTCGTGGCCTGGGACCGCGCGTCGGCGCCGGACGTGCATCGCCGCAGGAGGCTGGCCGGGTGGATCGCGGCGAGCGCCCGTGTCGACCGGCGGTGGGGCCGTGAAGGACTCCCGCCCGTGCTCGTGATCTGCCCCTCCGCCCGGGAGTGGCGCGTGTGGGAGGACGCACTCGCGAAGCGGGACGGGGCAGGCCCCGGGTGTCTCGACCTGTTGTTCACGACCCGCGAGGAGCTGCACGCAGCCGGCGCGGACGATGCGCGGTGGTGGCGACCGGGCCGCGCGCTGGCGCCGCTCGTCGAGCAGCTCGGGTGGGGGAAGGCACCGGCTCTGGACGCGGTCCGGATCGCGCGGGCGCTCGACGACTGCACGCCGCCGCCCCGCCGCAGCGGCGCATCGCCGAGCAGGCGCGCGTTCGATCAGGCGACGAGCGGGAGGGTGGGGCCGGACCGGCAACGTCTTGCCGGTCTCGTGCTCGCGACAAGCGCGTCCGAGAAGACCCTCATCGAATGGGTGGCGCGGCACCCGCTCCTGAGCATCGCCGACCTCGCGGCGCTCAGGAGCGAACCGGGGGACTGATCACGCGCCGCCTGGAGCGACTCACTCGGTGCGGCGCGATCGGTGCCGACGCTGAACCGCCGGAGAGAGCCGGAACCCGCCGGATGAACGATGTCGACGAGCCCCGCTACCTGCTGACGGAACTGGGGATGCGGTCGATCGCCGTTCGGGCTGGCGTCCCTCCGGCGATCTTCGCGCGGCACGGGGGAGTGACCTTTGTCTCCGCGAAGCAGCCATCCCGCCGGCGAGTGGTCCGGCACCGCGAGCACACGCTCGGCGTGAACCGCTTCGCCGCTCGTCTGGCCGTCGATGCCCGGGCCGCGGGCTGGCGCCTCGCGGAGTGGCGAAACGAAGCGGAGTCGACGCACCGCTTCGTGGCGGAGGACGGGCGGATCGCGTGGATCCGTCCAGACGCCTCGGGTGTGCTCGTGCGCGGCGTGGAGGCGCAACCATTCCTCCTTGAGTACGACCGCGGAACGCTCGATTCCGGCGACTACCGCGCGAAGTTCGAGGGGTACCGGCGCTACTACGCCGCCCGGGAGTGGCGAGGGGCGTTTCCTGAGAAGCCCGGGCTGGTGTTCGTCTGCGTCGACCGCCGCGCCGAGGCCCGCGTGGCACGCCTGGCGAGGTCGGTCTCGCCGGACCTGGCGCTGGTGATGACATGTGAGTGGCGCGGCGAGCGGGATCCTGCAGGGTTGGCGGGGCCGATCTGGCGGAACCAGCACGAAGACCGGCGTCGCCACGCGCTCCCGCCATCGGGCGAAGTCGCCGCGGCGGGCAACCGATGAGCGGTAGACTGTCCATTCCGGACCCGCCGGTCGAGGCTCTGAGAGACGAGCGATTGTTCGCGTACCTCCAGGATGTCGCCGGTCGTCCCTTCTCGCTGGCACTGGAGCGCGATCAGCGCCTCGGCCTGAGCCGGTACAACGGGGTCCAGGTCCGGCGACGTCTCATTGAACTGGGCTGCGTGCGTCCGCATCGCGTCTCGACGGGCCATCGATCTGGGCAGGCTGTGCTGCTCGAACTCACGCCCGTCGGCCGAGAGCACTTGGAGGCAGCTGACGTCCGCATAGACCAGCCTCAAGGCCCTTGTGCCTATCGACGACGCTACTACGCGACCAGACTCGCCGAGTACGCGCGTCGCACGTGGCCTGAGGCGGCGGTCGAGATCGGCCCAGGGCTCGACTCGCCCGACCATTCACCGGATGTCTCGGTCCTGGTCCCCGGCGGCGGAGACCCGAAGGGAGCCCGGTCCGTCGCCTTCGAGGTCATCGTGACCGGCGACGCTGGCGGGCTGCACTCGCATCTGCAGGACATTGATGCCTTCGACGAGGTGTTCCTCTGCGCGGACACGGCGAGAGCCGCCGCCGACCTGAAGAAGGCGACACAGCACCTCGTGTCGTCGGAGTTCATTGACCGAGTCACCTTCACTTCCGTCAGCTCCTTTCTCTCGGCTCCAGCCGAGTCTGGCGTGCAGACGATCGGCACGAGCACGGCCAGGGCGATTCGAGTCATGTCCCGACGCTCTCGGCCCGATGCTGCTCTCCTGCAGCACGTGCTGGAGGCCTACGGGCATCTCCACGATCTCGATTGGCTGCAGGACTCACGGCTTACCGGGCTCGAGGCCGTTCGAGAACGGACAAACCCGCTGGCGCCGATGCCGGAGGCCCAGGCTCTGCGCGGGCTGCTCGTGGATGCGGCGCAGCGCGCTGCCGACCATGCCCGCGAGGTACCGCTTCAGGCGCCGTTGCACTTGTTCCTCACGCGCTACGTCGAGGGGAAGCGGGTAACCGAGATCGCCGGCGAGCTGGGCGTCAGCCGCGAGTGGTGCTCACGGGCGTACCGCAAGCAGGCGCTGAAGCTCACCGGGATGCAGTTCTTGCGGCTGGCGGCCTCCGGGTCGAGGAGTAGGAGGGCCTCGTTCTGAGCACGTGGGAAGCACTGCTGCACACCACGGGTTACGGCTCGTGCCGGACCACGTTGGCACCGGAAGCCAAACCAGATAACCTGCGTCCAAACTGGAAGGACGTGCCTGAGCCGACCCACTGCCTCGACCGTGCAGAGGGAGCCGAATCGGGCGATTTTGAACCTAAACGGAGCGTTTTCGGGGGCACGAAGAAGAGCCCGCTTCCCAAGCAGAGGGTCGCGGGTTCGAATCCCGTCTCCCGCTCCACATCTCACGCCATTGCGGCGTGAGAGCCTGGTTCTAGGTTCGAGACCTCCCATTTCGCCGCTGGAGCAGCTGTCGCTGCGGGATCTCATCGGCTACTGGGACTCTCACAACCGCACCGAGGGAGAGTCCCCGAACACGACACGGCACGCCCGGGAGCAGCACCCGCTCCTCGCCTGCACGAACACGTCGATGATGTCACCGTCGGGATACATGAGCGGCGTGCGCACGCGTACCACGCCCTAGGGTGGCAGGGTGCACTCGGAGAGAACCGCCCAGCCATTCCGTCCAGTGTGCTGCTCCCTGCTCGCCGCCTGCGACATCAAGTCGGGCTGAGGAGCGCGCGCCTACGCGATCCTCACGCTCATGCTCGACGCCGGTCTGCGCATCAGCGAGATAGCCAGGCTGCGGACCGCGGAACTTCAACTCGACGCCGGAACATCCGGGCTCGGCCGTCGTCGGCGATGCCGTCGTGAGGCGCCTTTGTCGACAGGCCGCGACGCGCCCGCGTTCAACCGGCAGCAGATTCCCGTGGGCCCCTGCTTGTCTCCCGGCGCTGCTAGCTTCCCGTCGAGAGCCGCTCCGGGAGATAGACGCCCCGCACCGCCGGTTCGTACGGCCCGGCACCGTTGGCGCGCGGGATGACCCGTATCACGTCGCGATCCGGCTCGACGCGACCGTCAAGCGCGTCGCGCAGCCAGTCCGCCGTGTAGTGATACACGTCTTCGCCGCCGAGCCCGTGGACGCGCGTGGAGGAGTGGAAGTCGTCCTCCCACAGCCAGAGTTCACGGGGTCGCGGTAGCTGCTCCCAGATTGGCAGCGCCTCCTCCAGCGGGGCGAGCGGATCGTATTCCCCGAAGGCAGTGAGGGAGGGGCACCGGATACTCCCGGCGTGTCCGTCCATCGTCATCCGAGCGGCCATCCGATCGAACTCGTCCTCGTCCTCGATCCCGGACATGTACATGAAGACCTGCTTGAAGCGCGGTGACGCCTCCTCGAAGATCGCGCGCTTCGCCGTGAAGCAGGCGAGCGCGGTGGCGAGCGCCGCCACGCGGCGGTCGCCCGCCGCTATCCGCATCGCCCAGAGCGACCCCATCGAGATCCCGTTTACCGCGATGCGCTCCGGATCGACCTCGGGCTGCTCGATCAGCCAGTCAATGGCCGCGCTCCCAGCCCTCTCGAAGTTGTCGTCGGTGACGCGGATCTTGCGGATGTTGCTCGTACCCTGTCCCGGGCCGTCGAAGCTGAGGACGTTCAGGCCGCGGCTGAGGAAGGCGTTGTCGGTCGGGTCGGGAAACGTCTCCTTGGTGTGGTCCATCCCGCCGACCTCGAGCACCGTCGGAGCCCCGCGCTCGCCGGTCATGTGGAAGACGGCCTGCAGCTCGACGCCGTCCCACGGGATCTCGACGCGCTTGATGGGATAGGGCGAGAGCGCGATCACGCGGTCGTAGCAGGCGAGCAGCTTGCCGTGCAGGTAGATCTTCTCGGGATCGTCGTCGGCGAAGATCGCGTGCTGGGCCTCTCGGTAGAGGCTCGCAGCGCGCCAGTAGTGCGCGTGGGCGCTTCGGCGGTGTCCGGCAGCCTCGGCGCCCCGCGCGACCTGCTCCACGTGTCGGGCGGCGCGCTCGACTACGCGCGGGATCATCGCGTAGGACTTCACCTCGGGTGGCACGACTCGCTCGTCGTAGGCGAAGTTCTGCACACGGCCGCTGCGCTTCGTCAGCCAGTCGAGGATCCACTGCTGGCTGTCGCGGCGGCGGCTGATCCGATTGCTCACGAGGCGGGTCTCCCACGAAGGTGGCGCGGCCTGCGCACCGGGCTGACGTTCTTGGTCGGTCGATAGTACAGTCCGGGCCGTCTCGGTCCGGAGGTCAGGGGTGTCGATGGACGACCTCGAGCGCCGCGTTCTTGCCGGGCTCGATCGCGACGTGCTCGTCGACATGACGCGCGCGCTCATCGAGCTTCCCAGCCCCACCGGTTCCGAGGGCCCCGTGGGCGACTACCTCGCCGCGCGGTTCGCCGAGCTCGGCCTCGCAGTCGAGCTGCAGGAGGTCGAAGCGGGCCGGCGGAACGTCGTCGCGCGCCGGCCGGTGGCGGAGCCCGGTCCCTCCGTCCTCCTGCTTGGCCACATGGACTCCGCTCCCGGCATCGGACGTCCAACCGCGCAGATGCTCGGCGGCGGATGGATAGCCGGCCTCGGCGCGTCGAACATGAAGTCGGCATTCCCCTGCTACTGGATGGCTGCACACATGCTCGCCGCGGCAGACGTCCGCTTGAGCGGCGAGCTGCTGGTGGCGGGCGTCGTCGGCGAGATCGAGCGCGCTCCGATCGGCACGTACCAGGGCGCGAGCGTGCGCGGCTCGGGCCACGGCGCGCGCTACCTCGCCAGCCACGGCCTGATGCCGGACTTCGTCATCAACGGCGAACCGACCGGGCTCCGCGTGCAGACCGCGAATTGCGGCTACATGTTCGTGCGGCTGACGACCCGCGGCGTGACGCAGCACAGCGCCTACCGCCGCCACGGCGTCGACGCGATCGCGTCGATGGAGCGCGTGCTCCCGCGCATCCGCGCGTGGGAGAGCGAGTACCAGCGGCGGTTCCCGCATCCGAGGATCCGGCCGACCGTGAATGTCGGCGCGATCGAGGCGGGATCGCCGCCCACGCCGAGCCTCGTCGCGAACCGCTGCGACGCCTACGTGAACGTCATGCTGCTGCCTGGCGCCGACGTGCGCACCGTCCGCCGCGAACTTGACCAGCTGATCGCCGGGCTGAACGCGGCCGATCCTTCGCTTCGGCTGGAGGCATCGGTCTACATGGTTGGGCGCGGCTACGAGCTGGGGCACGCTGCGGAGTTGCCGCGCAAGGTCCGCGCTGCGCATGCGCTCGTGACCGGTGCGGATCCGGTCGAGCCGGACGCTGAGCGATACGGTGTGTCGAGCGACAACTGGGTCTTCGCCGATCTCGGCGCGCAGGGGATCACCTACGGGCCCGCCGGCATCTCCCGCACCGAGGCCGGGGCGTACGCCGCCTACGATGCTGAATTCGGGGAGGTCGTGCGCGTCGACGATCTCGTCACCGCCACCTCTGTCTACGCTCTCACGATCCTTCATCTGCTGGGCGGGTCGGCGGCAAGCGGATGAGAGACGCGGGGCGGGGGGACGGATGAGCGTCAGGCGAGTGGTGACGGGCGTGGACGACGTGGGCCGCTCCAGCGTGTCGGCGGACGGGCCGACGCCGGGGCATCTTGAACTCGGGCGCGCCACCTACGATGAGATGTGGGCCGCCGAGGCGCTGCCGCCTCCGCTGAGCGGTGGTTCCGATCCGGCCGCCGTCGATCGCGCCGTCCTCGCGCCCGCACCGGGAGGCGTGAAATGGCGCATCGTCACCTTCGCGCCGGCATACGAGGTGCAGGGTCTCACGGACGAGCAGATCGACGGCGCGAGGAGCCGCTTCGATGACGGCGGCGCGATGCGCGACTATCGATCGGGCTGGCACGCGACCCACAGCATCGACTTCGCGGTCGTGCTCTCGGGTGAGATCGACCTGCACCTCGAGACGGGGACGGTCCGTCTCCGAGCGGGGGACTGCATCGTCCAGCGCGGCACCGTCCACGCGTGGTCGAATCCCGGCACGGAGCCCTGCGCGATCTCGTTCGTGCTGGTGAGCGCCGACTCGGCCACCGTCGCAGAGTAGCGTGCACCGGGGCCGGTCGCCGGGCTGCGTGCCGTCGACCTAGATGTGGTCGGCGATCCAGTCTGCGACGAAGTTCGCCCCGATCTGCCGGTTGTCCTCCTGGCAGTGCTCGTTGCCGCCCTCGGCGGCGGTGAAGACGCGCAGCTCCTTCACCTCCGAGCCGGCCGCTTCGTACAGCCGATGCGCGAAGCGGAGCGGCACGACCGTGTCGTCCTCACCGTGCGTGACGAGTAGCGGCCGATCGAGGCGCTGCACGACTCCGTCGAGGCGGAAGTCCTCCAGCACTCGCATCGCCGCATCCATGTCATCGACGCCCAGAACCCAGGGGAGTTGAAAGGCCGGCGCCGAGACGCGGGAGTCGCTCGACTCGATGCGCCTGCGCCGCTCGGTCCACGCCTCGTGGTAGTCGAAGTGGCCGCCCCACGCCACGCAGAGGGCGTAGCGCTTCTCGAACGTGGCGGCCCGCGGCGCGTAGTAGCCGCCCAGGCTGAATCCCATCACCCCCACGCGCTCGCGGTCCACCTCCGGCCGGGCGGCGACGTACTCGAAGGCGGCCGTGCCCGGCACCTCATAGTCGAAGCGGCTGGGGATGCCGCGGAGGCGGAGCGTCTCTCCCTGCCCCGGCCCGTCGATGGCAAGCGTGTGAATCCCGCGGCGCGCCAGCTCGACCCCTGCGAAGAAGACGGAGAGCTCCTTCGCGTTGTCGAGACCGTCGAAGACGACCATCGCGGGCGCCGGCTCGTCGCCCGCTACCTCGGAGCGAAGGAAGTAGGCCGGAAGAGTCGTCTCCTGGTACGGCACCTCGACCCGCGCGAGGTTCGGGTAACGGGCGGCCGTCCCCTGCGCGAAGCAGTGCAGCACGCGCTCGTAAGAGGCGCGTTTCTCCTCGCCCGGCGGGAGGAAGCGCTCACCGCAGAAGTAGTACGTCGCGGCTCGGAGGTAGAGGCTGCCTGCGGTGAGCTCGTGGCCGGCGGCGGCCTCGGAGTCGCCCCAGCGCTCGAGGCGCTCGGCCTCCGCGCTCCACTCCTCCCACCACGCCCGGTTTTCCGGCTCGCGGCGCAGGAGCCGCTCCACCACGCCGAGCACCTCGCCGGCGGCCGCCCCTCCCCAGGTCATCATCTCCATCGCGAACATGACGCCCTGGGACCACATGAAGTTCCCCGGCACGTACTCGGTCATGGGCACCCCTCGCTCGGCCTCCGCCTCAGGCCGTCGCATCGTAACGGTGCGTCCACCGGGTGGCGCCGCTCCGTGCGACACTGTCGCCGCCAGAAGGGGGCGCCGGTGACACCCGAGCAGGTGGACTTCCTGCGGGAGTGCCGCTTCGCGTCGCTCGCGACGGGGCGGCGTGATGGCTCACCGCAGCAGTCCCTGATCGCCTACGACTTCGACGGGACCGACATCGTGCTCCAGACGGGCATAAGCAGCGCCAAGGCGCAAAATGTCGGCCGCCGCGCCGACGTCTCGCTGCTGGTCCAGGACGGCGGGCGCTACCTCACGGTCTATGGACGGGCAGAGATCCTCGACGGTGGGGCCGAGCGGCGAGGGGCGATCCGGCGCGCCCTCGCCCGGAGCCGGAGTCCGGCCTCGGACGATGATTCCGCGCTCGATCGCGAACTCGACGAGCGCGGCTCGGTGGCGATGCGGATCGTGCCCGCCCGCGCGATGGGCCGCCTGGGCTAGAGACGGGCAGCCGGGCGTGCCCGTCCGGTGGCATCGGCATCAGCCGGCCTCCGTGGCCGAGGGTGGGCTGCTACCTAACCCGCAGGTGACGGCGCAGCCGGAGGAGTGCGTCCTGGAGTCGGCGACCTCGCCGACCGAAGGTGCGTCGACGGTCGCCTTTCTCCTGGTTGGCGCCGTGTCGACCGCGTCGCCCGTGCTCACCGCGGCGGTGGTCGCGATCGTCTACCGCCGACTTCCACACGTCCACGTGTGGGGGCGCCGCGCTCGGCGCGATGGTCGCCCTCGTTCTCGTCGAAGCGGGGAAGCAATTGTTCTTCTGCTTCACCAGCCTGGCCACATGCGAGCGCGGTCGACGGGCCGATCACCTCCGCCGTCGTCCTGATGATGTGGGCGCATCTCGAGGGCTGATCCTTCTCTACGGAGCGGCGGTCACCAGGATCGCGGGAGAGCTACGCCCTGGCGTACTTCCGCGAACCGGTGATCTCCCTCGCGACCCTCGGGCGCTCGACGCGCACGTGATGGGTCGCTTCATCGTTCCGTTCGCGCCGGCGCCGGTGGGTCGCTGCTAGCGGTCACGGGCGATCCGCTGGTCCGGCTCGACGCCATCGGTGAAGCGCGGCCGGTAGTCCGACTGTCGTCCCTCGATCTGGGCCTGGTGCATGCGGTCGTGCCGATAGTAGGAGCGGAGCCACTGCATCACGGCCAACTCACCGAAGAGCGGGGATACGGCGGTCCGCTCGAACGCCTCCGGGTCGATCCGGCCGATCGTGCCGAGCGTGCGCTCGCGCTGGAGCCGGAGCTCGGCCGCGTGGTCGGCCACGCTCGCTTCGTGGGCTCGTTCGAGCGGGTGAGCGACCGGGTCGGGGGAGGTGCCGTCGTCAAGGTTCGGGCGCTCCTCGGCCAGAGCACGCTCGACCCACGCGCGGTAGGTCGTCTCCATCTGCGCGAGGTGAGCGAGTTGCTCCTTCACCGACCAGCCGGCCTCGCCGTCGGCCTCCGGTGGCCGGTGCTCGGCCGCCCCCTCGTCCATTCCCTCGATGAGCCCGAGCAGGGTAGAGCGCTCGGACTGCATCTTCTTCACGAGGTCCCGGATTTCGTTCTCCGTTGCCACCGTTAGCTCCTTCCCTGCGCGAAGCGGCCGTGCGTGCGGGCGGGGAGGATTCGCATCGCGACCGATCCGCGCTCGTCTCACTTCACCGGAGCACCCGGCGGAAAGGTGACCGGTCGCGGAGCGTGCTCGGGCCAGTGCCCGCCCATCCGGGCTCCGACCCGCTCCAGTGCTCACTCTTGGCGGCGCGGGTCTCCGGCAGATCCACCTTACACATCTGCTCGGTAGGGCAGGTCACGTTCGGTCCCGATCCTTCCACAGATACTGCACTTATTCGCCGTAGACTCAGGTGTCGTTATCTCAACGGTCCTGGCAATCTACAGGCCTCGATCGACTCTCTCGTCGAGAAGTCGAATAGGGCAGACTCGATGCGGAGGAACGACCCTCGAACATCGAAATCTCGATGATGAGATCGCGGCCCGACCAGTCGTCCGGGTGCCATGGATCCGTCCGATCCGAGGGTTAGACGCGCCAGGCGCCCGCTGGGGGTGGGGCGCCGTCGGGGAACCCTTCGGGGTGAACGCCACTGCCGACGGCTCGTACCGCTCCCGTCCCTTATCCGAGATGCCGCCCGAGGCCGGCGTCGAACGGGAGGAAGTCGAACTGTGGGATCCGGCACCCGTGTCGCCGATCGTCCCGAGCCCGGACCAGCTCAGGGAGGCGGCCCGCGTCATCGCCGCGGCGCGTCTGCCCCTGATCTACGCCGGCGGCGGCGTGGCGCGATCGAACGCCGAAGATGCCCTCGTCAGGCTGGTCGAGGCGACGCACATCCCCGTGGTCACGTCCAGCGGTGGCAAGGGGACCATTCCGGACAATCATCCGCTCTCATACGGCTCATGCTTCAGCCCCCGCGGCGAGCGGCAGGAGATGAACCAGTTGTTCGACGTGATGCAGTCCGCCGACGTCGTGATCGGAATCGGCGCCCGGTTCTCGCTCGGCAACCCGGCGGGCAACGCGTCCACGCTGGTCAACATCAACGTGGACGACAGCGAGCTGATGCGGATCCAGTCCAACACCCTCCCGCTGCACGGGGACGCCCGGGCGACCATCGAAGCGATGCTTCCCCACCTCGACGAAGCCGGTGCGGGCGAGCGCCCGTCGCCCGCCGAGGCGGTCAGCGCGGCGCGCAGCCTGATTGCCTACTACGACATCAGGCTCAAGGAGCCGCAGTACCCGGTCCTGGAGGCGATCCAGGGCAGCATTCCGGAGGATGCTTTCATCGTCTGGGACGTGACCCAGTTCGGCTACTACGCCCGTACGCACTACAAGGTGAACCACCCGAAGACGTACATCGATTCCGGCTACCAGTTCAACGTCGGCTACTCGTTTCCGACGGCGTTGGGCGTCAAGGTGGCGAAGCCCGATCGCCCGGTGGTCTGCATGGTTGGCGACGGCGGCTTCCTCTTCAACGCCTTCGAGCTCGCCACGGCAGTCCAGCACGGGATCAACGTCACCACCGTCGTGTTCCGAAACGACTCATACGGCAACGTCGCCCGCGACCTGCACGAGCTGTTCGGCGGAACCTACGGGACCGACCTGCACAACCCGGACTTGGTCAAGTTCGCCGAGTCCTTCGGTGCGGTTGGCATGAGGGCGGGCGACCCGATGGAGCTGAAGACACTCCTCCCCGCCGCGCTGGCACGCAATGCGCCGGTGGTCATCGACGTCCCCTTCGGCGACCTGCCGATCCCGCGTGCCCCGCAGATCGCCCCGCTCTACGCCCTGCCTTGGACCTCGCCACAGGAGGGGTTGATCGAGTCCTGAGCGGCGCCTGCGGTTTGCTGTTCCGGAACAACGACGAGCTGCCCGCGCCGCTGCGCGCTCCGAACGCGTGCGACGATCGGATCGAACAACACTTCGGCGGCGGCGCGAGCGAACAGTACATCCACGGCGGGCGGGTGCCGACACCATCCAGCGGGACTCGCCCGGTCGTCCTGAACGCCGATCGGTCGATGAAGAATCGACCCGTAGAGAAGTGACAGATCTCTTCCTTCGAATCCGTGGCGATGCGGATATGGCGGCCTGACTCCTCGCCGGTGCGTGCGTCGAGGGAGAGCCCCGCGGACCACGCATGCGCCGGTGTCCTGACCGCGCGAGCTAGCCCGCAACCGCAGCCAGGGCATCGTTGCAGGAGGTGTGGATCGGGATGATGGCGTCGAAGCCGCTGATCGCGAATACGTCGCGGACGGGCGTAGCGAGCGAGCAGAGCGCCAGCGCACCGCCGTTTCCCTGGAGGGTCCGTGCCGTGACCAGGATCACGAGCAGCCCGGCGCTGCTGATGTAGGGGACGTCCTGGAAGTCCAGGATCAGGGCGCGGTCAGTGTCCTCCATCGCCGCCTCCACGGCCTCTTGGAACTCGCCCGCGGTGAAGCTGTCCAGACGCCCTGCAGGCCGGGCGATGACGGTCGTCCCGTCACGCTTCGCGTTGATGTCCATGGTCCGTCTCCTGACCCCTCGCTCGCGATTCGCGGTGGGGACGCAGGCTGGCCCCGACGGCGTGCCGGGAGCGTGCGGCGGCTCTACCGCGAGTTGATGGCTGCGACGAGGGCGCCGCGGACCTCCTCGGGCGAGGCGACGCCCTCGAAGGTGGCGGTGACGGCGCCGCCACGGCCGACGATGAACAGCCAGGGCCCGGTCTGCAACTGCCAATCACGCATGAGCGGGGTGGGGACGAGGAGGGCATCGGTGCGCACCGCCTCAAGGATGAACGGCTCGATGTGCACGAACTGCACGTTGCCGGGTGACACCGTCAGGGGTTCGAGCCCCCTCAGGTCCACCAGACTGGACACAATCACCTCGAGGTCCTGACCCCGTTGCGGAGAACGGAGCTCCTCACCCGGAATGCGACCAGGAGGGGTAACGCGGCACGCATGACGGCCGCCGTCCTGTTGTTTGTCGTCTGGACGCGGCTCGTCCCGGGTAGTCCGTTCCCAATCGCTGAGGCTCGCTGTGGACATGATCGATCAGCACTGGGCTTCGCGGTCTCAGGCGCCCGGTCGCGCTGGCGCCGCTCGGACCGCGGTTCGCGACGTCAACTGGATAGCGGAGGTGAACATCCGGCAGTTCTTTCCGCTCCATTTGATTCAGCTGCCGAACCGGGGGAAGCCTAGCGATGCGGGGCGGGCGGTTCGACTCGCTGCTCCGCCGTGTATATTCGCACCAGGATCCATACCCCGGCCGTACGGGCAGGAGCAGCCAGGATGGCAGATCCTGAGTTCATCCACATTCACCCGGTCGCCAGCGCGAAGTGGGGTCCCAACTGGCAGCGGTCGATTGCCCACGCGGAGGCGGCCCGCAGCGGCACGGTCGATGACTTGCTCGGTGATGGACCGTACCGGCACCAGCCACAGTGTGATGCTGGTGTACACGTCGACCCGCTTCCTGCTCGAGACGCGCATCGGCAAGCGGGAGTTGCCGTCCGATCTGACGCAGCGCGTGGCAGTCGAGCGGGAGATCCAGCAGTTGATGGCTCAGCGGATGATCGACGACAACGAAGGGGCCGTCGGGATCAGCGCCCAGCGAGGCGCCACACTTTCTCGGTGTCGCTCCCGCGCTTAGGGGCGTGGAGGCGGTGGTCGCGGAGATCGAGGACGGGCACAAGCAAGAGCGCGGTCGGCGTGTCGATCGTCCCGTTGGCACTTGCGAGCTATGTCGATGACTCGCGGCTTTGGCCCGCGTACCCGAAGAATAACGTGTATCCGCGCGTGACGCGCCCGCTGCCGCTCAGCCACGACGAGCGGGCGCTCGTGGCGGACGGGGATGCGAAGCGGCGACTCGGCATGTAGGCGGTCGTACTGGAGTCAGCAATGGTCACCGGACACGAGGCAAGCGTCGAGGCGATACGCCGTGCGATCCGCGAGGTCTGCCGCAAGTATCCGTCGTCTTACTGGCGCGAGCTGGATCGGGAGCGCGAGTATCCCACGGCCTTCGTCGATGAGCTGACCGAGCTGGGCTGGTTGTCGGCGCTCATTCCGACGGAGTTCGGCGGAGCCGGCCTGAGCCTGACCGAGGCCAGCGTGATCCTCGAGGAGGTCAATCGATCCGGAGGGAACTCGTCGGCGTGCCATGGCCAGATGTACACCATGGGAATTCTGTTGAGACACGGCAGCAGCGCGCTGAAGGAGCGTTACCTGCCACGGATCGCGAGCGGGGAGCTCCGGCTACAGGCTTTCGGGGTGACGGAGCCGGAGGCGGGTTCGGAGACGACGCGCATCGCGACCACGGCCGTGCGCGACGGCGACAGCTACCGGATCAACGGGCAGAAGGTCTTCATCTCGCGCGTGATGCAATCAGATCTGATGGTATTGCTGGCCCGCACGACACCCTACACCGACCTAGACGACAAGACGCGGGGTCTCTCCGCCTTCGTAGTGGACCTTGCCGAGCAGACCTCCGCGATAAACGTCCAGCCGCTCAGGCTCATGATCAATCAGCACACGAACGCACTCTTTTTCGATGACTTGGTGGTGCCGCGGGACAACCTGATCGGCGACGAGGGCGAAGGATTCAGGTACGTCATCGACTCGTGGAATGCGGAGCGGATCTTGATCGCCGCTGAGGCGCTCGGAGACGGTCGCTGGTTCATCGATCGGGCCGTTCGCTATGCGAGCGATCGGGTTGTGTTCGGGAGGCCGATCGGAGCGAATCAGGGGGTACAGTTCCCGATCGCAGCGGCCCATGCTGACCTGGAGGCGGCAGACCTCGTGCGCTACCGGGCCTCGGAGAAGTTCGACCGGGGCGAAAGTTGCGGCCCGGAGGCGAATATGGCGAAGTTGCTCGCTTCGAAGGCCGCATGGCAGGCCGCGAATGTTTGCTTGGACACCTTTGGCGGCGCTGGCTTCGACGTCGATAACGATGTGGAGCGGAAGTTCCGTGAAACGCGCCTGTGGTCAATTGCGCCGGTCAACAACAACCTGATCCTGGCCTATCTCGGCCAGCATGTACTCGGCTTGCCGCGCTCGTACTGACGACGGCGACGGACAGCATCGCCCACCGGATGGGGCGGCCAGATATCTGGTCGGTCATCGCAGAGCTAGGGGGTAGCCCGCCCGGCCACCCGCGAACGCGGCCGACCCCGCGATCAGGCTCCACGCAGCCGTGGATCAAGCACGTCGCGGAGCGCGTCGCCGGGCACGTGGAACCCGAAGACAGTAAGTGTGGTCGCGACTCGCGGGATGCTCCCGAGCATCGGGGGTCGCGACGAAGGCAGGGCAGTCGTTTCGGTCCCTAGCTTCCTTCCGCAACGCTGTGCGCGACAAGACGCTCGTGGTACTGTAGGCTCCCGGGCGGACGGACGTGCCCAGCCGGGCTCGCGCGCCCGAGATTCCAAGGCTCGTAGATCTGCGATTAGGAGTTGTTGAAGTGGGACGTGTAGCAGAGATTGGCACGAGGCTAGGGACGGGGTTCCGGCGCGCTGCACTATGGAGCGTGATCGTGGCGTTGGTGGTGGTGTCCGCCGCCTGCGGGGATGATGACGACGCGCCTCCAGCGACTACCGCCGCACCGACGCAGGCTGCGGCGGCTGGAGACCGCGAGCCCGAGGGTACACTTACGGTAATCGCGGGGTTTGGCAGCGAACGCTTCCTGCTGCGTACAGCCACCGGCGAGGCCGCTCTGGCCGTGATCGCCGAGCCGATCGTCTGGTGGGACTGGGAGACCGATACCCCGACCAACGGCGCCATTCTTGAGAGTTTTGAAGGCACCGAGAACGCCGATGGAAGCGTGGACTGGGTCTTCAAGATAAAGTCGGGCATCAAGTTCCACAAGGGCTACGGCGAAGTAACCGCCGAGGATCTCAAGTTCACAATGACCGAGTTCCTGAAGGAGGGGTCGGTCAACGCCAACACGTCGATCATCACCGCCTTCTACGGCAAGGACCCGAACAACCTCGTGGTCGTGGATGACCTCACACTCAACATCCACCAACCGAACCCGATGAACCCGATCGAGGTCTTTCGTGTGATGTCACCCGACGACGGGGGACGGACGCTGCGCCCATTCTCGAAGGCCTACTTCGAGGAGGTGGGCGAGGACGAGTTCGCGCGCAACCCGGTCTACGCGGGCCCATACGAGTTCGTTTCGCAGGTGCCCGGCGTGAGCATGACGGTCAAGGCAGTCGAGGACCACTACAGGGTGACCCCCGGATACGCCGAGATCGTCTACCTCAACGTTCAGGATGACTCGACCCGGACCGCGATGTTGCGCACCGGTGAGGTAGACATTGCGCAGGTGCCGGCGCGATTGGTGAGTGAGCTCGAGGCCGCCGGAATCAGGATTGCGGTCGCTCAGAACGCGGTTGAGCCCTTCATCGCGTTCGGCGGTCTGTACCCCACTCGCCCCAACTACGACCCATCACTGCCGTGGGCCGGTGAGGATCCGATGTCGGAGCGGTCGATCCAGGTTCGCAGGGCGCTCAGCCTCGCGGTGGATCGCCAGGCGATCGTCGACAAGATTCTGTTCGGCTACGGCGAACCGGGTGCACTGAGCTTCTCATTCATCAGGCCGGGCTTGCCGTGGTGGAACGATGATTGGACGCCAGATCCGTTCGATCCCGAGCTGGCTAAGGAGCTGATGACGGACGCGGGATACCCCGATTGCTTCGACATCAAGATCTGGCTGATCAATGGTCAGGTCTACGGCCCGGACATCGGTGAGGCTGTGGCACAGATGTGGGAGGCGAACCTCGGCTGCAACGTCATCCGGAACCAGGCTGACTATCGCCCGGGCCTGCGGAGTATGCTCGGCGACCGCACGACGGGTGATGAAGGCGGTTGGACGTGGTCCTTCGAGGGCGGCCCGATCGTCCGCCCGACCCGCTACGCCTGCCTCCACGGTGGACCGACTTTCGCGACGCTCACCCACACTGAGCTCCCGTACTTCGATGTCTTCTGCGAGCAACTCAACAAGGAGACTGATATCGAGCGGCAGATTCAGCTCGAGCGGGAGCTGGGTGATGAGATCTACAGGTCATACCCCACGATCCCGATCGCCTCGCTCCACCTCACTCAGGGTGTTGGCCCGAACGTTGGGTCATGGGAGCAGGTCTCGCCGCGACGTGGCCCGCTCCAGTATCTTGAGTTCGTGTACCCGAAGTAGTTCTCGGGGCGATCTGCTCGGAGCGATTGCCTGCTGGCGCGGAGCGCCGCAGGCAATCGGCTCCCTGCGGGCGCGGCCATTCGGAAGAGAGACAGGGAGCTAGGGGAGATAGAGACAGGGAGCTAGGGGAGACCGGATGGTCGCCGCACCAGCGGACTGTTTCGTTGGGGTCAATGGTCTCCGGCTCCACTACCTAGACTGGGGTGGGCCGAGCGATGACGTCCTGCTCCTGTTGCACGGTATCTCGGGAAACTGTCACGTTTGGGATGATTTTGCCGAGCAAGTGCGCGGCGACTTCCGTGTCTTCGCCCTCGACCAGCGCGGTCACGGCGAGAGCGAGCACGCTTCCGAGGGTTATCCAGTAACCGCGTTCGCTTCCGACATCTTTGAGTTCGGGCGGGCACTCCGATTCGGGCGGTTCGATCTTGTCGGGGCGTCCCTTGGAGGCCGCAATGCGATGCCCTTCGCGGCCGAGCACCCCGGCTCACTAAGGCACTTGGTGTTGGTCGACTCCGGACCGGAGATCGAACGGAGCGGTGCGAAGACTGTGATGGCGGGTGTCGGTGGAGAGCGCCCGCTTGCATTCCGCAGCCGCGAGGAGGCCGGAGAGTACTTCCGACTGCGGAACCTCAATAGTTCACGAAAGCAGATCGAGCGTTCGATCGACTATGGCCTCCGGCTCAACTGGGCGAAGAAGCTGGTCTGGCGGCATGACCCCGAACTCCTCTGGATCACCGGCTCGGCCGGTGGCAGGGAGATCCCGTTCCTCTGGGAGTCGTGCGGCAGGATCAACTGCCCGACTCTGATCCTGCGCGGCGAGGACAGCGACATCCTCGGCCGCAAGACGATGGAGCGGATGCTCACGGTGATGCCGAGCGCCACCGCGGTGGAGGTCCCGGGGGCCGGGCACAGCATCCTTGTTGACCAGCCAGTCCGCTTTGAGCGGGCCGTTCGAGCATTCTTGGCGCGCTGAGCCATGGGACCGTTCATCCTCAACCGGATCATCCATGCCGTCTTCGCGATGTTCGTGATCACCGTCGTGATCTTCGGCACGGTGAGGCTGAGCGGCGACCCCGCCCGCATGATGATCTCGGATGAGGCGCCCCGTGAGCAGTACTTGGAGATGCGGAGACTGCTGCTCCTCGATCGACCAATCCCGGAGCAGTACTGGCGCTGGGTATCGCAAGCCGCTCGTGGCGACTTCGGGATCTCGCTCCGCTACCAGGTCCCGGTATCGGAGTTGGTCTCTACGAGGCTGCCGGCGACGCTGGAGCTGGCTGTTGCGGCCTACGGGATCACGCTGCTGCTGGGACTGACGGTCGGCGTCTATTCTGCGGCGTTCCGGGGTTCGGGGCTCGACGCCGGCGCTCGCCTACTGGCCGTGATGGGGCAGGCGGCACCGAACTTCTGGCTAGGGATCATGCTGGTCCTCGTCTTTGCCGTCTGGCTGAACTGGCTGCCGTCTGGTGGCCGGGGGGAGTGGCGGCACCTGATTCTTCCGGCGATCACGCTCGGCTGGGGCCCGGTGGCGGGCCTGATGCGGATCACCCGCTCGAGCATGATTGAGGTACTCAGCAACGACTACATCAGGCTCGCTCGCGTCAAGGGGGTCGGTGAGACGAGTGTGCTGTGGAGGCACGCCTTCAAGAATGGCGCGCTGCCAATCCTGACCTATGCATCGCTCGTCTTTCTCGGCTTGATCCGTGGGTCAGTGATCGTGGAGACGGTCTTCTTCTGGCCGGGTATCGGGCTGCTGGTACTCGAGGGAGTCAATAACCGTGACTTCCAGCTCGTGCAGGCGATCGTTTTGCTGTTCAGCTCATGGGTGATATTCGGGAACTTGCTCGTCGATATCCTCTACGTCTACCTCAATCCAAAGATCAAGCACTAGCCGTCTGAGGATGAGCATGCGCAACGTCGCACCACTCTGGAGGACCTGTTCGTGACCATGGACAGCGGGTTCGACAAGGCTCCGGCCATTATGGTCGCCGCGCCTTCGCGATTTGCGATACCGATTCTGCCGGCGCTCTCGCTCGCGGTCATCGTCAGCCTGGTCTTGATCGCGCTGTTCGCACCACTCATCGCCCCGCACAGCGAACGGCACGGGGAGCTACGGAACAGTCTCGAGCCACCAGTTCTTGGTGGCGGCACGACACGCTTCCCGCTGGGAACGGACATCCACGGGCGGGACCAGCTGAGTCGTGTGGTCTACGGTGCGCGAATCTCGGTCTCGGTCGTTGCGGTGATCCTGGTGTTCAAGACGCTGATCGGCGTCGGTTTGGGGTTAGTGGCCGGGTTCTTCGGGGGCATCTGGGACTCGATGATCATGAGCACCGTCGACATCCTGATCGCGTTTCCGGCATTCCTCTTGGCGATCCTGATGGCGGTGATCTTTGGCCCCAGTTTCCTCAACGTGATCCTGATCATTACGCTCTTCATCTGGCCTCCGACGGCGCGCCAGGTGCGGGTGGAGGTGTTGGCACTGAAGCAGCAGGACTTCGTGACGCTCGCCCGCTGCGCCGGATCGTCGAACACGCGGATCATGATCAAGCATATCTTGCCGGGCGTGCTCCCGACCGTGCTCGTAATCACCACCCTGCAAGTAGGCACCGTCATCCTCTTTGAGGCGGCGCTCAGCTTCCTCGGTGTCGGTATTCCCCCGCCCGCCCCGTCGTGGGGGGGCATGGTCTCCGAGGGGCGGGCCCAATTGACATCGGCCCCGTGGCTCTCGATCGTCCCGGGGTTCGCGATCTTCGTGACCGTCCTGTCGACCAACACGCTGGGCGACTGGTTGCGTGACCGTCTCGATCCACGTCTCCAGACGCTGTAGGGAGTACGCATTGTCAGAAGAGCCGCGGTCCCCGAACTCAGATTCCTCCCATCTCCTGGAGGTGAAGGATCTCCACGTGGAGTTCAAGACGAAGACCGGGCCGTCGCGCGCTGTCGACGGCGTGAGCTTCTACGTCGACGAGGGAGAGTCTCTGGGGATTGTAGGGGAGTCCGGCTGCGGGAAGTCAGTCACGGCGATGGGCATCCTGCGCCTGATCGCGGCGACCGGCCGGATCTCCTCGGGTTCGGTAATGCTTGACGGTGAAGAGTTGACCGAGCTCAGCAACTCCCAGATGCGGGCGATTCGCGGCAAGAAGATTTCCATGATCATGCAGGACCCGATGACCGCCCTGAATCCGACCTTCACGATCGGCTATCAGGTCGGTGAGGCGATGAGGATTCACGAGGGTGTGCGCGGGAAGTCGCTATTCGCGCGCGTGCTTCGATTGCTCCGGCTCGTCAACATCCCCGCCGCAGAGCGACGCGTTCGAGACTATCCTGACCAGTTCAGCGGCGGCATGCGCCAGCGCATCGCGGGCGCCATCGGCATCTCCACCACGCCCAAGGTGCTGATCTGCGATGAGCCGACAACCGCCCTTGATGTGACGATTCAGGCCCAGTACCTCGAGCTCCTCAAGGAGGTCCAGCAGCAGACAGGGGTTGCCCTGATCTTCATCACGCACGATATGGGGATTGTCGCCCGGATGTGCGAGCGGGTGGGCGTGATGTACGCGGGGCGGATCGTTGAGTCGGGCACGACCAGGGAGGTCTTCCGCAACCCGGCGCATCCGTACACGATCTCGCTGCTGCGCTGCTTGCCGAGGCTTGAGGGCGTCGAGCGCCTGGAGAGCATCGACGGCCAGCCGCCCGACCCCCGCGAGATGCCGCCCGGCTGTCGCTTCGCCCCGAGGTGTCCCAAGGCGCAGCCGGAGTGCAGCGAGGCCTATCCGGAGTTTGCCCCGGTCAGCTCCGGTCACCACGCGGCCTGTCTCTTCCCGGGAGGGTGGTAGCTCATGAGAGGGGCGTCACCGCTGCTTGCGGTGCGGGGGCTCAAGACGTGCCTCCCGGTGACGACGGCTGTCGCGCGCCGGAAGGTTATCGGCCCCGTTGGGGCGGTGGGTGGTACCGATTTCACGGTCGGGCGGGAGGGTGGTAGCTCATGAACGAGGTGCCACCGCTGCTTGCGGTGCGGGGGCTCAAGAAGTACTTCCCGGTCACGAGGGGTGTCGTGCGGCGGAAGGTGGTCGGCTACGTTCAGGCGGTGGATGGTACCGATTTCACGATCCATCAGGGCGACACGTTCGGCCTCGTTGGCGAGTCGGGCTGCGGCAAGACGACGCTCTCGAGGCTGCTGCTGCTGATCGAGACGCTCACTGAGGGCGTCATCGAGTTCGAGGGACAGGACATCAGTCGTCTCGATCGGGATGGGCTCCGCGACTACCGGAAGGCGGTCCAGCCCGTTTTTCAAGATCCCTACTCATCCCTGAACCCGCGCATGCCGGTCTGGGAGATCATCAGCGAGCCAGCGATCATCAACCGGAATCTCACCAAGGATCGAGCCAAAGAGCTCGCCGCCGATCTGCTGGAGCAGGTTGGACTGAATCGCAACTTCCTCTACCGCTTCCCTCATCAGTTTAGTGGCGGGCAGCGCCAGCGCATCGCGATCGCCAGGGCGCTCTCGTGCGAGCCGAAGTTCCTCGTGCTCGACGAGCCCGTCTCGGCGCTGGACGTCTCGATCCGCGCTCAGATTATGAACCTGCTCAAGGATCTTCAGCAGCGCTACAATCTGACCCTGTTCATGATCGCCCACGATCTCGGGGTCGTTCGCTACATGTGCGAGACGATCGCGGTGATGTATCTCGGGCAGATCATCGAGATGGGCCCGGCAGAGTTGGTCTACTCAAACCCCCTCCACCCCTACACGCAGGCGTTGCTCTCAAGCGCGCTGCCTTATGATCCCGACACGAAGAAGGAGCGTGTAATCGTCAAGGGCGAGGTACCGAGTCCGTTCAATCCACCCAGCGGTTGCCGCTTTCATCCCCGCTGTCCGGTCGCGATGCCGGTCTGTTCGGGAACACGCCCCATCTTTCAGGAGCTTGAGCCGGGGCACTGGGTCGCCTGCTATCTATACTGATCTGGCGACCCCGCTGGTCTGGTCGAGGGGCCGCTGTCACAGGGAGAGGGAGCTATGAAGGCATGTGTGCTGTTTGAACTCGGCCCGCCCGAGAACCTCACGGTCGTGGAGATAGAGGATCCGCCGCCGCCTGGTCCGGGGGAGGTCCTGATCGAGGTGAAGGCCTCAGCGATCGATGGGCACGACCTGGTGGAGCGCGACGGCACAATGACGAGGGGTGGCGCCGCGATCGGCCTCGCCAACGCGCGCGAGCACGAGATCAGGGAGAATGGCAACTGGGTGCGGAGGCGCTGCCTGATCCTCGGGCACGAAGTGGCAGGCATCGTGCGTGCTGTCGGGCCGGGCGTGACGAGACACCGGGTTGGGGATCGCGTGGCACCCAGCGGCGGCTCCCACTGCGGTGTCTGCGACAACTGTCAGACCGGGCTTGCGGTGAGGTGCACCGACACGGTTCCCACTGTCACCGAGGGGTACGCCGAGCTGTGTCTCGCTCCAGAGCGCGCGGTGATGCGCATACCGGACACCGTTGGCTTCGCGGAGGCCTCGATCGTCCGCTGTGCGATCGGTACGCCGTTGCGCGGGATCTACCTCGAGGGCAAGGAGCCGACGTCCCACGACAACATCTTGGTGCTGGGTGCCGGCGGAGGGCTGGGGATCCACGCGCTCCAACTGGCAGCGCTCACGGGCGGTCGCGTGATCGCGTCAACGACGACCGAATCCAAGATCCCGATCCTCAAGCAATACGGCGCTGATGAAGTCGTCTGCAGCTCGGACGGGCCCTTACACGACCAGGTGATGGAGTTGACCGACGGACATGGGGCCGACTACGTGATCGACACGGTCGGCGGATCGACCTTCAATGCTGGCGGCTTCCGCGCTCTGGCCTACTACGGCCGCTACGTCTTCGTCGGCCAAATCAACAACGAATACGCGCGCTTCCCGGTACCGTGGCTGTTCTGGCGGGAGGCCGTCCTCACCGGCTGTACCGGCGGCATGTACGCCGACACGCTGCGCTCCTTCAGGCTGATGGAAGCGGGGCGACTTCAGGCCGTCATCTCCGAGAGATTCCCGATTGAAGACACACCCAAGATGCATCAACTGCTTCAGGACCGGCAGATCGTCGGTCGGTCGGTGATCACCTTCGATTAGTGGGTCGCTGGGCAGGCACTGCGGGTCGCTCGGTTTCGATCGCCGACCGGCCGAGCAGCTCAAGGGGAGGGGGGGCAGTGAGTCAATACGAGGGGCCGATCCCGATCCCGGACGATGATAGCCGCGATTTCTGGGAGGGCTGTAAGCGACACGAACTGATCTTCAAGCGTTGCGATGATTGTGGCTTCTACATCCATCTGCCCAAGTCGCGTTGTCCGGAGTGCTGGTCGACCAAGGTTGGCAGCGTTCAGGTCAGTGGCAAGGGGACGGTCTACACCGTGACGATCGTAAACATGCCGACGGCGCCGGGGTTCCAGCCGCCCTACAACGTCTCGCTCGTCGAACTCGACGAACAGCCCGGGTTGCGGGTCATGACCAACATCGTCGACTGCCCTGAAGATCAGCTGGTGATCGGCCTGCGTGTCGAGGTGGCGTTCCGCGACATCATGACCGCGGATGGCGAGCTGGAGGCGTCGCTCCCTCTATTCCGGCCGATGACCAGAGACGAGGAGTAGCCCTCAGATGAAACTGAACCTTGGCGACCAAAAGAACGCCTGTATCGTCGGTGTGGGAAGAAGCATCATTTCCCGCGACTCCGGCAAGACCGCCACCACGCTCGCAACCGATGCGTGTGTTGCGGCGATCAGGGACGCCGGTCTGACGGCTGCGGATGTCGACGGGCTTGCTACGAACGAGATGGGTCTGCTCAACGGCTATCAGTTACGCGAGTCCCTGGGTCTCTCAAACGTCAGCTGGTACGGGCAGATGGGCCTACCCCAGGTGACGGCGACCTTTAGCATGATCGAGGCCGCGATGGCCGTGGAGTACGGCGCGTCCAAGTACACCGTGGTGGTGATGGGCAGCATGAAGCCCAGAGGTAACGGTTCGCGCCGAGACCCCTTTGCCGGGATGCCTCGCCCACCGCGGATCGGCGGGGAGGGCCAGTGGTCGGCACCTTTCGGGGGGACCGGCTTCTCGTTCGTGCACTGGATGAGCCGCTACATGTGGAAGTACGGTGCGCCCCGCGAGACCTTCGGCCATATCGCCGTCACCGCCCGCAAGCACGCCGGCGATAATGAGCGAGCGCTCGCGCGATCGCCCCTGACAATGGACGACTACCTCAATTCTCGCTGGATCTCCAAGCCATTTTGTCTCTTCGACTGCGACTACCCGGTCGATGGATACGCGGCGGTCGTGATCACCACCCCTGATCGGGCTCGGCACCTGCCGAACCGACCCGTCTCGATCATCGCCGGCTCTCAGAAGACGGGGCCGCGCACCGAGACGATGCTCTGGGATGACATGAGCAACATGGGCGCCACCTATTGCAGCCGGGAGATGTGGGAGCTGGCCGAAGGAACCGGCATCAGGCCCGAGGACGTGCAGGTCGCCTGTCTCTATGACGGCTTCACGATCCTGACCGTCAACTGGCTCGAGGCGCTTGGCTTCGTCAATGTCGGGGAGGCGAAGGACTTCCTCGTCGGGGACGCCCTGCAGCTCGGCAGCAGTGGCCCCGGCCCCGTGCTCAATCCGCACGGCGGGATGCTGTCAGAGGGGCGGGTCCACGGCATGGGGTTCGCGGCCGAGGCGGCCGATCAACTGATGGGGCGAGCCGGCGTCAGGCAGGTTCCTGATGCCAGGATCGCAGTCGTCTCGAACGGGGCGGGCGTCCAGAACTGCTCGATGCTGCTGAAGGCGCTCGACTGAGGAGGGTGGCGCAGATTTGAGATCTCGCTACCGCGTCGCCGCCCGGCGCCAATAGCGCCGCCTGGCCGCCGGGCCAGGCGCGAACGGAGAAAAGCCGTGCCCGGACCACTGAGCGGTGTCAAGGTATTCGACCTCACGATCGTGGGTGTCGGCCCCTTTGCCACGGGCATTCTCGCGAACATGGGTGCCGAGGTCGTGGCGGTGGAGCAGGGTCCTTGGTGGCCCCCGGCCTACCAGGGCTCGCCGCCCAACATCCGCGGCCTCTCGACTCTCTACATGACGGTCCATCTGAACAAGCGGAGCCTCTACCTTGACCTCAAGGAACCAGAGGGGTTGGAGGCGGCCTACCGTCTGCTCGGTGAAGCCGACATTTTCGCCGAGAACATGACTTGGGGTACGGTCCAGCGCCTTGGCCTCGGCCGTGATCGGTTGTTGGAACGCAACCCGCGGCTCGTCTACGGCAATTTCCCAGGATGGGGACGCGAGGGTCCCTATGTTCAGCGACGCAGCGCCGACAGTATCACGCAGGTCTTCAGCGGTTCCGTGGCGATCAATGGTCGGCGAGGCGGTGAGCCGGAGATCCTCCGCTGGCCGGCGCTGTGGGACTTCAACGCCAGCCTGCACATCGCCGTGTCGTTGCTGCTGGGGCTGCTCGCACGCGAACGGACCGGCGGTGGCCTGAGCCTGCTCTCCCACCAGATCGGGGCCTCCGTGAACATCCAGTTGAGCCGCCTGGCGGAGTTTCTGGCCACGGGCGACGTGCCGGCACGGATGGGTAGTGGGACGGCAACGACCGTGCCCAACCGGGCCTACCGCTGCCGCGACGGCCGCTGGCTCGCGGTCGGCGTGGTCAGGGATGACCAGTGGTGGCGCCTCTGGCGCGCAATCGGTGCCGAGGATCTGGGGCAGAATGATGAGCTGAGGACGAACCGTGGTCGGGTGCACAACCGCGAACTCGTGGACGACGCGCTGGGCCGGATTTTCGCCACCCAGACGGCCAAATGGTGGGAGATCCAGCTGCGCAAGGCCAAGGTCCCGGTCAGCCTCTTCCTCGACTACACCCAGGTCATGGACGAGCCTCAGGTGCGGGCGAGCGGGCTCTTCGTCTGGCTCCAGTACCCCAGAGACGATGAGACCGCAGAGGTGCTCGCGTACCCCGTCATCGGGCAGTTCCCGCCGCTGCCGCTGTTGCCGTTCGGAAGTTTGCCGTTTCAGTACTCAAAGACCCCGATCGCGACCACGGCAGGGACCCTGCCCGGCGCGAATACGGACCACATCCTGAGGCACGGATGGTTGAGCGAAAACGACGAGACCTCCCCTGCCTACCACGGTCCACGCCGGTCGATGGCGACCGGCGTTCTCGACGGGGTCACGGTGCTCGACATGACTCAGGGAATCTCGGGGCCCTTCGCGTCACTGATGCTCGCCGAGTGCGGCGCACGGGTGATCAAGGTCGAGCCGCCGGAGGGCGACTACACGCGTGGGTGGGAACCAAGGCTTGGCGACGTTGGCGCTACTTTCTTCCACCTCAATCGGAACAAGGAGGGGCTGCGCATCGACCTGGAGCAGCCGGCTGATCGGGACGAGCTCAGAGCGCTGCTGCGCGATGTCGATGTCTTCATCGAGGAGGAGGGGCAGGACCGGCTCGGGCAATGGGGACTGGATCAGGCCTCGCTGGAGCAGATCAACCCCGCGATCATCACCTGCAGCATCTCGCCCTTCGGGGAGGAGGGACCGCTTCGCGATCAGCCCGGTTCAGAGCTCATTTTCCAGGCGATGAGCGACTTTACGGGCCACCTCGGGAAGCCCGGGGAAGAGCCGGTCCGAATCGGGGCGGACATGGCGACGGCGGGAACGTCCCTCTACGCCTGCCAGGCGATCCTCGGGGCGCTCTACGACCAGTGGCGAACGGGAGTCGGCCAGCGGATTGCGATCAGCGAACTCGGTGCACTCCTCCACCAGCGGGCGGTCCAGTGGACGAGCCTCGTCGATCCGGACGAGTGGAACGGATATCTCTTCGGCTACCTCAAGCCACCGGACCATCCCTACAAGACCAAGGATCAGCCGATCCTGGTGAATCCGATTTCGCGGGCAGAGGACCTGCCCCTCCTGATGAAGGAATTGGGGATGGACAGCTACCTGAGAGACCCGCTCTTCCAGCATCCTCCCGAGTATCTGCTCGGCTGGGGCAGCAACGGTGCGGTCGACACGGGCGAGATTCCGATGCTGGCCAAACCGATCTGGGAGGAGGCCTTCAGCAGATTCACGGCAGAGCAAGTCTCCGACATCTTCATGAAGTACGGCGGCAACTGCGTACTCGCGAACGACTATCAACAGCTCTACCACCACCCCCAGATCAAGGCTCTGGCTCTCTTCGCCGAGATGAATCACCCGACCCTCGGCACGGTCCGCTACCAGCGGGCACCGTGGACGCTCGACGGCATTCCCATGCCGTCGGCCCGGCCCTTCCGTGAAGTCACGGCCATTCGCGCCCGCTGAGGTGCGCCCGCCTCGGTAGCTCGGCTCACATCGAGGACGGCCGGACCAGCCGCCCACCACCGCGCCCCGACGCTGGCCGAGATTGCGAGGCGCGGGACATCTTCCGAATCGCTCTTGCTGTGGATTTTGGGTTGCTATCGCATCGGGCGATCGCTAAAGTGAGGGGCCAGGTAGCGGCGGGCATGATGCAGGGCGCGAATCGGCCCGATGGTTCGCCTCAGGATGTGCCTCGCACCCTGTCATCGATCACGTTTGGCGCTGGTTCGCAGTACCCCATCCAGTGATCATGAGGAGGCGAGATGCCGTGTTGATCGATTGCCATGTGCACAGGGCGGGGCGGCCCGGCGCCACGTTTGAGATGTTGGAGAGACAGGAAGCGATCGCCCGCGCTCAGGGTGTGCGTGCCTGGATCGTACAAGGGACCACGCTCCCCGATTCGCGAGAGGTGCTCAACTTCATCGACGGGCGTGACGGCTACTTCGCCTGCGTTGGCGTGCACCCCTCCCAGTCCGACAGCTTTACGGAGGATTCGGTCGCTGAGCTTGCCGAGCTCGCGGAGTCGAACGATCGCGTCGTGGGGATCGGCGAGGTGGGAGTCGATTTCGAGAGATCGCCACTTCCGCGAGATCTGCAGGTCGATGTCTTCCGCCGCCAGATCGGGCTCGCCCGCGATCTCAGGCTACCACTCAACCTGCACACCTACGGGAGAGAGTCGGCGCAGGTGCTGGCCGATGTCCTGAAGGAGGAACGCGCCTGGGAGGTTGGCGGCGTGCTTCACAACTTCATGGGCAGTGAAGATCTGGCCGGACGGTTGCTCGACATGGGTATCTATCCCTCCGTCTCCGTCGTGCTCATGCATCCCGACGCCCACCGGCTTCGCAACGTGTACCGCAACCTGCCGCTCGGAGGCCTCGTGATGGACACGGATTGGCCGGCAGGGCTACTCGAGCGGACCGGGGAGGGAATCTACCCGTTCGATCTCGACCAGAAGACGGAACTGATAAACCTCGTCCGCTTTACAGAACGCCTTGCCAAAGAGAAGGAGGTTTCGTTCGAGCAGGTCTCCGACGTGATCGAACGCAACATCCGGAGAGCATTTCCGAGACTCCAGGCCGGACTGGGTCTCCCCTAGCCCTCCAGCTGGGGGCAACCGCGTAGCGGTCTGGCGGGCTCTCCTTGGACGCCGAGCGGATTGTGTCTGGGGAGGCAGTGAGTTCGGAGAGGGAATGGTGAGGTAACCGATGAAGCAGGCACTTGAGGGGATACGCGTCTTCGATCTTACTCAGTGGGGAGTAGGACCGTGGGCTTCGATGCAGCTCGGTGCCCTCGGCGCCGACGTCATTCACATCGAACAACCGAACATTGACTGGTCGACGCTCGCCGCGAGCATTCCGCCTACGATCAACGGGACATCGATCGGCTACATCGCGTTCAACATGAACAAGCGGGCGTTTTCGTTGGACCTGAAGTCAGAGGCTCACCGAAAGAACGCCTACGACCTGCTCAAGACCTGCGATGTCTTCCTGGCCAACATGCGTCCGGGCGTCCCCGAGCGGCTCGGAGTCGGCTACGAGGCGGTGCGCGAGATCAATCCACGGATCGTCTACTGCGAGGTCACGGGCTGGGGAGAGAGCGGTCCGATGTCGGCCCTCCCGGGTGCTGATCAGCAGGCCCAGCACATCACCGGCTTCACGTCGACCAACGGCGTCGAGGGCGGCCGCCCTGAGGTCTATCGCCATTACACGCAGGCCGATTTCACGACCGGGAACTATGCTGCCCAGGCGATCACCATGGCACTGCTCGCCCGCGAGCGAACGGGCAAGGGACAACGGGTCCAGGTCTCGATGCTGCGCGCCGTCTCCGCGATGCAATCCGCGCGCATCGGCGAGTTCCTGCAGAGCGGCGTGCTTTCGGGCCCCCGCGGGAGCGCCTCACAGGCAACGGCCCCGGACCAGGCCTTCGAGTGCCAGGACCGCGAGTGGATCGGCGTTGCAGTGACCTCGGACACGGAGTGGGCGGCGCTCTGCGAACTGATCGGACAACCGGAACTTCGCGAGGATGAGCGTTTCCGAACCAACGGCGCTCGCCTCGATCACCGACACGAGTTGGCGGACATCCTGACTGAGGTCTTCGGCACCCAGCCCAGTGACTACTGGGCGTTTCACCTCGAGCGGAGCGGCATTTCCTTTGGCTTCCCGATGAGATGGAAGGTGCTTCGCCAGCATCAGCAGGTGCTGGAGAACGCGTACCTGATCGATATCGACACGGTGGCCTGGGGCACGGTCACTACCGGGGGCCCACCATGGCACCTCGACCGCACCCCGGCGCGCTGGACCCCGACGCCCTTCCCCGGTCTCCACAACGAGGAGATCCTGGCCGAGTTGGCCGCGCGATCGGAAGCCGCCGCGCCGCTGGCGCTTGTGACTGGCGAGGGGAGCTAGTGTTCCAAGCTGCAGATGCGATTGGGATGGCTCCTATAGTGTCGGCAGGGTGGGGCTCTGCCCGTGTGACGTTGGACCGATGGGTGCGCGGGCCGACCACGTCGGTGTGGCGCGCCTTCGGTCTCAGGCCGCAGCTCGTGGAGCACGTCACGCTGTCGCCCGACCCCCAGTTCATCGCGAAGGTGCGCGACGTGGTCGGGCTCGACGGGCATCCAAGCCCCGATACTCGACAACCTCACCGGGTGCCTAACCCCTATCCCCAACTCGGGACACTAGGGTGAGCGGACCACTCGAAGGGTTCAGGGTGGTCGAGTTCGCGGAGGCCGTCGCCGGCCCCTACTGCGCGATGGAACTCGGTGACGGCGGCGCCGATGTGATCAAGGTCGAGGAGCTGGCCGGAGACCGTACCCGTCACTGGGGCTCAGATGAGCGTGGCGATGTAGGCGCGGTGTTCGGCAGTCTCAACCGAAGCAAGCGCGGGATCGCGCTGGACCTCGGTGGCCGGCAGGCGCTCGAACTGACTACCCGGTTGCTGCGGTGGGCGGACGTTGCGATCATCGACGCCGGCGGGAAGGAAGAGTCCGTCCTCGCCCGCGAATCGCTGGCGGGAACAAATCCCGGGCTCATCATCTGCGTCATCTCGGAATTCGGCGATCGCGGCCCATGGGCGGGTCGGGCACCCTATGGTGAGCTCCCCGCGCAACTGGCGGGCGAGGCGACTGCCTCGCTCGGTCGTCCCGGTGAGGCACCGGTACGGGTGGGCACCGATCTCGCGTCGATGTACGCGGCGATCTACGCGGTTCAGGCAATCTGTGCGGCGCTGCTCGAGCGTGAACGTAGTGGACTCGGCCAGCGAGTCGATATCTCGCTCTTGGGCTCGGTTCTGGCGATGCGCTCGACGCTCTGGGTGGCGCGGTCGAATCCAGACTCCTGGTCAGGCTATCACCTCGATGGCCTTGTGAGGCCGCCAGACCATGGCCAACAGTGCAAGGACGGTGCCATCCTCTTCTCGCTGGCTCGTGTCACCCCCGAAGGTCGCCAGGCACTGATCCGCGACCTCGAGATGGAGTGGGTGAAGGATGATCCGCGCTATGACGATTTCCTGCGGGATCGCGGCGGTCCGACATCGGATGTGTTTGAGATCATGCAACCGATCTGGGAGCGGGCGTTCTCGAAGTTCACCGCCGATGAGGTGATCGAGCGGGTGCGACGCCATGGGGGCTGGGCATTCCCGACCAACGACTACCAGCAGCTGGTCGACCTGGATCAGGTCCGTCACATCGGCATGGTGCAGACGGTCGATGGGCCAGGAGGCACTCCCATTCAGACGCTGCTGCCGCCATGGGAGTTCTCCGGGACGCCAGCCGAGCTCGAGCGCTCCGCCCCGACGCTTGGTCAGCACACACGCGAGATCCTTGCCGAGCTGGGTTATGGCACGCGCGAGATCGCCACGCTGTTGGGCGGACGCGTCGTGATCGGCTGACCCGCTCGGTCGGACCCGCGATCGGTCGCTGTCTCTGGAGCGGAGTTCGGTGATGCGGGCACCGCCTGCGACCGGTCAACGACGGGCGGGGGTGACGATGGCGATGCGGATCCGGGCCCGGGGGCTGTTGGCGCCGGAGCGGAGTTTGAGGTCGATTGCGCCGCTGAGCCGTATCGTCGGTAGCCACCAGAGGCGGCAGCATGCGGGAAGCCTCGGGGCTAGGCTCCGGTGCTAGGCTCCTCCGGAGCGAAGAGGTCGTGGCTCTTCGTCCCGGGCGATCGCCCGGGACGGTTCGCCAAGGCACTTGGCTCGGGGGCCCACGCGGTGATCTTCGATCTCGAAGACTCGGTCGCCGTTGACCAGGTCGAGACCGCCCGAAGTTCGCTCTCGCAGCTCCTCTCCGCTGATCGGCAGATCGCCGGGGTCCAAAAGTTTGTGCGCGTCCGGGAGAGCGCCCCTTACGCGGTGCTCCACGCCGATCTCGCGGCCGTGGTTGGCCCGGGTCTGGACGGCTTGGTGCTGCCGAAGGTCGACGACGTTAGGGTGATCGTCGGCATCGACGCGGCGCTCGAAGTGTGGGAGTCCCTGCGGGGACTGGTGCCGGGTGAGACTCGGATCGCCGTGCTGGTTGAGAGCCCGTCAGCGCTCAAGGTTGCGGCAGAGTTGGCTGGTGCCTCACCGCGGGTGACGGCATTGTGCTTCGGGGCTGAGGACTACGCCAACGCGACCGGCCTCGCAGCTGACGACAGGTCCAAAGGGCTGATCCACGCGCGCGCCGAGTTGGCGATGGCGAGCCATGCGGCCGGCGTGGAGGCGGTCGACATGGTCCCTCGTGAGTTTCGTGATCTCGAGGCACTGGAGCGATCGGTGAGACAGGGCCGCAGCCTCGGCTTCAGCGGAAAGCTCGCGATCCATCCCGATCAGGTCGCGGCGATCAATGCTGGATTCCGGGCGAACGCGGCCGAACTGGAGCGGGCGCAGCGAATCATCCGGGCGTACGACGATGCGGGTCTCGACGGTCGGGGTGTGCTGTCGGTGGATGGCGAGATGGTCGATGCACCCGTGGTGGAGCGCGCCCGCCAGCTCCTCGCGGACGCGGAGCGTCTCTAGCGGCGACGCGGTGGAAGTGGGCGGTCCGATGGCGATTCAGGAAGCATGGGCGGGGCGCTACTTTGAGGACTTCAATCTAGGTGACATCTATCGTGCCCCGGTGGGTCGCACGGTTTCGGAGGCCGACAACACCTGGTTTACGCTGATCACGAACAATCCGAATCAGATCCACTTCAATGCTGAGTATGCGAGCCGCACGGAGTTCGGACGCCCGCTCGTAAACAGCACCTTGACGCTTGCGATCGTCACCGGGATGACTGTGGCCGACGTTAGCCAGAACGGCTTCGCCCTCGGCTATGAGGAGGTGACGATGCCGAGGCCCGTCTTCGCCGGCGACACCCTCTACGCCGAGACCGAGGTCTTGGAGGTTCGAGAGTCCCGGTCGCGCCCCGAACAGGGCATCGTCACGACGCGCACCCGCGGACTCAACCAGCGGGGGGAGGTCGTACTCCAGATGAGGCGGCAGGTGATGGTCTGGCGCCGCGACGCGGCACCGAGAGTCGATGCCTTTCCCCTCTCACCCTGATCGCTGCGCAGGGTCTGGTGCGGTGTACCTTGTCGACGAGCAGTGCGGCAGCACCACCGCCGCACCGCGGTTGCGGTGCGCCCGAGGCTCGGCTGGGCCCCGACACACAGGTATTCTGGTTCGCAATCCGTTCCCAATTGCTGACGTGCTCAGCAGTTGCTTGGTCCCGCTAGCCTCGGTCTTGAATCTGGGTTGGTGCCGAAGGTGGGATTCGAACCCACACGGGCGATGAAGCCCAACGGTTTTTGAGTTCGCCGCCAGCCGTCCCAGCCTGTGCCACCACCTCGTCTTAGGGCCCTCTCTGAACCTGACATGACGGGCTCACGTGACGTTCCGTCCTGGCTCATCCTGCTCCGTTTCGCTACGCATGCCTACGAAATGCCTACGGAGACGAGCCCCCTTGGTCCAGGCTCTGCCGCTGCCGTCTGGTCTCACCACCGGGCAAACATCGGTATGAATGTGCAGCTGTGCGGGCGCGTCGTGTTGTCCGGCGAGGTAGGTTTCCGGTGCTGACCGGACCCCCTTCGCGAGACTACCGCTTATGAGAGTCCAACCAGTTGTTCCGCCCTGCGTTGCTCGGCGTAGGCAGCCGGGGCGAGCCAGCCCAGGCTGCTGTGCGGGCGCGTCGTGTTGTACTCGATCCGCCAGTCCTCGATCAGTACCTGCGCCTCCAGCAAGCTGTCGAACTGCTCGACGGCCAGGAACTCGTCGCGGAGCCGGCCGTTGAACGACTCCACGTACGGGTTCTCCCACGGCGCACCGGGCTCGATGTAGCTGCTGCCCGTGCCGGAGAACCGGCACCAGTCGCGCAGGGCGTTGGCCGTGAGCTCGGGACCGTTGAGTTCCTAACGGATGTCAGGATGGGTGGGGGCGGAAGGCGTACGAGCCGTCGATGATGGTCGCGCTCGTGCTCTATGCCTACTGCGAGGGCGAGCGCTCGAGCCGCCAGATCGAACGGCGCTGCCGCGAGGACATCGCCTTCTGGGAATGATGCTTACATCTGGCCCCACTTTGATCCTCTGATCTGGCCCCACCCCCGGGGACCGGGATCAGGTCGTTGGGGCACCTCCTCTCGGGGAGGTCGAGGCCCGGAGCCGGTAGGACTCGGTGCCGGTCTCGATGATATGGGCACGGTAGGTGAGGCGGTCAACGACGGCCGCGGCGAGACGAGGGTCGGTGAAGATGCGGCCCCACTCGGAGAACGGGGAGTTGGAGGCGACGGCGACCGATGCCCGTTCCTCGCGCTCGGTCAGGATCTGGAACAGCATTTCGGCACCGCGCGGGTCGAGGTGGACGTACCCGAACTCATCCAGGCAGAGCAGGTCGAGGCGGCCGTAGCGGGCGACGAGGCGTGAGAGCGCGCGATCATCCGACGCTTCGGCCAGTTCATTCACCAGGGCGGCCGTGGTCATGTACCGCACGCGCAGCCCCAGGTGGCAGGCGGCCATGCCGAGGCCGATGAGCAGGTGTGACTTCCCGGTGCCGCTGTCACCGAGCAGGACGACGGGCTCGCCCCTTTCGACCCAGTCGCAGCGCTCCAGCGTGGCGAGCGCCGGCGCGTCGACTGTCGGCGCCGCCTCGAGGTCGAAGTCGGCGAGGTACTTGAAACGCGGGAACCGCGCCTCGACGATACGGCGCTGACGGCGCCGCTCCTCACGGTCATCGCGTTCGGCTCCCAGCACTTCGGCGAGATAGCCCAGATGGGTGATCCGGTCTCGGACCGCGGCTTCGGCGAGCGGGAGCGCCTGCTTCCTGACGGTGGGGAGACGGAGCTCGCGGCAGATCGCCTCGATTGTCAGCTCCGCGGCCTGGTCGGTGAGGGGTGCTGTCATCGGGTGCCTCCTGTGGTCAGCGTGCCGTCGACACCGCAGCGGTGACGGCGGTTGTGGTGGTGTGCGACGCGTTCTCGGCAGACCGCGGAGCGCGGGAGCGCCCGCCCGGCGACGTGCCGGGCCATCGGGAATCACCCGAGAGCAGCGCATCGTAGCCATCGAGGAGCGGGGCAGGTCGGTCGTAGCGCTCCAGGTGCGGTCTCTCGACGGCGGCGTCTGGTGGCCTGCGGTCGGCGAGACGGCGCGCCTCGATGGCGACCAGTTCGGGGTTCACCGACTGGATCCTGTTGACCGTCCCGAGCGCGGCGTGCACCGCCGTGAAGGGAAGATGGCGATGCAGGAGCAGGACCTCGATGTACGCCTGCGTGCCCGCGCGGTCGCCGAGCTTGCGGCGGGCGCGGTCCCAGAAGCGCTGATGCTCGGCTGTGACGTGTCCCTTCGCACGCGCCTGCTGGAGCGCCACCGAGCCCGGGACCGCCCCGGGCTTGCGCGCGAGCACCTCCAGATAGTGGTCGAGCAGCAGGACCTCTGCTCCGGTGCGGGCGCTGCGCTCGTGGTGGGCGACTTCACGCCCCTCGGCCCACACGGTCAGGCTGTTCCCGGACAGCCGCACGTCCAGCTTCCGGCCTGCATAGGCCGCCGGGACCGAGTAGCGGGAGCTACGCACGGCGATGCGCGCCTTGCGGTCGACCTTCGCGCGCAGCGGGATTGACGGGTCGAAGCGCTCCGCCGGAAGCGGACGCAGCGAGGCCTTCTCGTTCTCTCCCATCTCGCCGACGGTGGCGAGGCGGCTCTCGATGTGCCGGGCGTCGTCGGTGCGGTCCGCCTCCCGCACTCGTTCGTTCAGCTCGCCGAGGGTCGCCACCTTCGGGACCGGCACGAAGTGCCGCCGGCGGAAGCGGCCGACCTCGCCCTCCACACCGCCCTTCTCGTGCGCGCCCTCGATGCCGGGCTCACAGAAGAAGCTGTCGAAGCCGTAATGCGAGCGGAGCGCGATGAAGCGCTCGGTCTGCAGGCGCTCGCGTCCCTGCAGCACGGTGGTGACGGCCGCCGTCAGATTGTCGTAGCGGATGCGCCGCGGCACTCCGCCGAGCCGCTCGAAGGCGACCACGTGCCCCTCGAGCAGAGACTCCTGGCCCTCGCCGACGAAGCAGACGTGCGCCGCCCGCCCCGAATGCGAGAGCCGCATCACGAACATCGCCAGCCGGGTCTCGACGCCCTCCAGCCACACCGTCACCGTGCCGAAGTCGACCTCCGCCTCCTCGCCGGGAGGATGGACCTGCGGGATCGTCACAACCGCGCGCCCGCCCTGGATCTCGCGACGCAGGCGCGCGACGCAGGCGCGGACCGTGGGCTCGGCCACCGTCGCCCCGTGTTCGTCGACGAGGCGCTCCCAGATGCGCCGGGCCGTGTGCCGCTGCTTGCGCGGCGCGCTGAGGTCGTCCACGAGCCAGCCCCGGATGACCGAGACGTACGGCCCGAGCTTCGGGGCCACGCGGGTCGCCTGCTTGCGTTCCGGGGGTATCGCCGACCCAAGAGCCTGCCGCACCGTGCGCCGGTGCACGCCATGCCGGCGTCCCAGCTCATGGATCGACAGCTCCTCCTCCCTCGCCATCCGTCGGATAGACTCGAACAGCTCCACTCTCGACACACTCCTCTTCCCTCGCTCCGGGAGTCATGCAGTCACCCGAGCGTAGGTCCTGGATGGGTCGGGGGTGGGGCCAATTCAGAGCATCATTCCCACGGGAGCGGTTCGCGGCCTACGGGCTGGAGCTGCACCCGGAGAAGACCCGTCTACTTGAGTTCGGCAGGTTCGCGCTGGCGAACAGGCGGAAGCGCGGGGAGGGCCGACCGGAAACGTTCGACTTTCTCGGCATGACGCACTACTGCCGGACCCGACGTGACGGGAGATTCGGGCTGGGGCGCAAGCCCGTTGCGAAGCGGATGCGCCGGACGCTGAAGGCCATCAAGGCCGAGTTGTGGCGGCGCATGCACGACAACCCCGTGACGACGGGGCAGTGGCTGGGGCGGGTACTGCGTGGGTGGCTTGGCTACTACGCGGTGCCGACCAGCTCGCCGGCGCTCACGCGGTTTGTTCGTTTCGTGAAGCGGCTCTGGCTGCGCGTTCTCCGACGGCGGTCGCAGCGCGACCGTTTCACGTGGGAGCGCATCCTTGCCCTGTGCCAGGAACACTGGCCCCGAATCTCCATCCTTCACCCGTGGCCTGCGGAGCGATTCGCCGTCACGCACTTGAGGTAGGAGCCGGATGCCCGAGAGGGCACGTCCGGATCTGTGCGGGGGGTGCCGGGCAACCGGCATCCCTACCGCGAACAGCCGAAGACGTCTCTGGGGTCGACGGAGAAGCAAGAGGCGCAGGAGGCGCAGGAGGCGCAGGAGCCTGCGGAGACGCCGCTGACGGCCGCCATCCACGACAAGCCTGAGTCGCACAACGGGCAGGCCGCGTTCAAATTCGAACTGCGGTTCAGCGAGGAGTTCTCGCTCAGCTACCAGACGCTGCGGGACCATGCGTTCACGGTGACGAGAGGCAAGGTGGCGGGGGCCCGGCAGCTGAACAGGGACAGCGACACCCCCAACATCCGGTGGGAGATCAGCGTCAGCCCGGACTCCAACGCGGACGTCACCGTCGAGCTGCCAGTCACCACGGACTGCGAGGCGCAGGGCGCCATCTGCACCGATGACGGGACGATGCTGTCCAGCCCGCTGAAATTCATCGTCAAGGGGCCTCCGCTGACGGCAAGTCTCGAAAGCGTCCCAGCGTCCCACAACGGCAGCGACGAATTCAGAATCAGGATCGCTCTCAGCGAGGAGCCCAAATCGGGCTTCAGCTACACCACGATGCGCGGCCATGCGTTCACGGTGACGGGGGGCTCGGTAACAGGCGCGCGCCGCTTGAACCCGCCCAGCAACATCGGCTGGGAGATCGTCGTCAAACCGGACTCCAACGGCGATGTCACCGTCGAGCTGCCCGTCACCGAGGACTGCGACGCGCAGGGGGCCATCTGCACCGATGACAAGAGGATGCTGTCCAGCCCGCTGGAGTTCATCGTCAGCGGGCCCGGCCAGTAGCCGGCAATAAGCACAGCTACAACATGCCGGAGGCGATCGCCGCGCGTCTCGCTTCACTCACGCTCAGCGGCGTAGACATCGGGGAGTTCGACCCCGGCCGGACCGACTACAAGGGAACCCCGGACGAGGGCCTGACGGAGACGCCCGTCGAGGCCGAGGCGATGCAGCCCTGCACGGATGTCGCCATCGACCCGCCCGATGCCGACGGCGACGACGCGAACGGCCACCCGGTAGCCCTCCGGGACCTCGGCGAGATCACGGTCATCGTCACCTCGCAAGACGGCAGCCGGAGCAAGACCTACCGCGTGTGGTTCCCCGAGACAGGGTGGGATCCGGCCCGCGATCCCTGGCCGCACTGCCTGCGCGGAGCGGTCTCCGAGGGGTTGAGCCTCGTCGTCTACGAGGGGGGCAGCGTCGAGGAGCTGGTCACCTGCGCGGAGAGCCGGGGCATCGTGTCCCTCTACGCCCTGCACGGCGGTGTCTACGTCTCGTACATCCTCGGCGCGCCGGACTTCGTGAACGCGGGGTTCGTGGAGCTGTTCCCCGATAGCCTGCCGCCCATCACGCCGCTGGTGGCCGGGAGCAACGGGCCGCCCTCGGCGGACCCGTTCGGGGATGACCTGGACGACGGTGGGCAGCAGTCGTGGCCGGAGTGCGTGCGCGGCGCCGTCGCCGAGGGCTTCAGCCTCGTCGTCTACGAGGGCGGCAGTGTTGAGGAGTTGGTCGTCTGCGCGGAGAGCATGGACGTCACCGCCCTGTACACACTGAGCGAGGGTGAGTTCGTCTCCTACATCCTCGGCGCGCCGGACTTCGTGACCCAGCCCTTCCGTAACCTGTTCGCCGACGGTCTGCCACTCATGACGCCCCTGGTCGCGAAGAGCGAGGGGCACGGCGATCGCTGAGGCCGGTAGCCACCGCAGTGGTACGGGGCCCCAGGCCGGACCAGCGGCTCTTCGCGGCTCAGACCGGGACGGAATTGGTGGCGGGTCAAGAGGCAGGTGGCGCTGCTCGACCTCGTGGTCGCCGAGTGGCTGCGGGAGGGCGTCAGTGAAGTGACCGCGGGCGGCCTGGGAGGCGAAGGTCACGAGCGTCTCTTCGTCCTCGCGGCTGAACTCGGGATCGGGTTCCTTCTTCGGGAGGCAGATGGCGCCGAGACCCCGGCCGGTGCCGGATGGGGTCCGACATGAAGGCGCCCGCGCCCGCCAGCGGGCTGAAATCGGCCAGGCCTATGGAGTGGGCTTAGCTGGTCAAACGGCGGTGCGCACGGGCACCGACAAGCTGCGGAGGTGCTCCAGGAACTGCGGTCCGTGAGCCATCGCCCAGACGCTCTCCGCCTCCTCCGGCGTGATACCGGAAGCGAGGAACGCGGCGACCGCTCCCGAGTCGTTGAAGAGGGTGATGACGCCGTAGCTGGCGCCGCTGAGCACGCGCGCGCTGTCCAGCACCTCCTGCAGGACGGTGTCGAACTCGAGGCTCTCGTTGATGCGGAGGCTGGCCTCGCTGAGACGCGAGAGGCGCTCACGGAGGGCCCGGTTCTCGCGCTCTAGGTCGCTGAACTGGGTCATGTCCCACCTCGTTCGGAGCCCGGATGGTGGATGCCGGCGGGCGTAGCCCCGCCCTGAGCAGCACGCGCCGTCGCGATACGGGTCGCCCGGCAGCGGATCCAGGCGGATTGTACCGAAGTTTCAACTTTAGCTGTCTCCCGTTGATCTCTGGTTACACATCCTCTCGCTAGAATTCCTTTCACGGCAGCCCATGGAGTCGAACAGGCGGGACAGCGACGTGCCTTGCGTGGATGGAGTGGCCTGTGTTGAACCCGGGGTCATTGGGCCCTACAGGCTCGGTCATGACCTCCTGGGTTCCAACGCCGCCCACACCCTTCCGGCTTGCCGTGCTCGGACAGCGATCCTCGCGGATCCTCGCGGAACGTAATCTGTGAAGAAGGCCTCCGGCCAGCTCCACCGAGCAGCTGACATTGGGGTGCGCCCGAGCAGGTCCTGGCCACTCCCCGCCCCGACGCTGGCGGTTCTGCTGCTGGCCGTTGTGACCTTCCTGGGCGTCTTCGCGGTTGCGCAGGCTCAGCAAGCCGATGGCGCCATCAGCGGCCTGACGCTGACCACCGATTCCCCGGAACCCTCGTTGTCTCCTGGAACGCGCCCAGCCCGGCGCCCTCCGACTACCGCATGAGCTGGGCTCCGGTTGAGTCCGACCATCTCTCATGGACTGAGGACAACGAGACCGACCGGGGCAATGCCTACCCGGCCGCCGACAAGACCTTCGCTGACGCTGAGCGAGCTCTCGCAGGGCACCGAATTCGATGGGTAGCCTGGCTCCTTCACGCGTCGTCAGGCGATTGCCCCTCGCGGTTTGGCCACCCGTGAGTCGCCTCATCCTCCTGGCGGTCGTCGCGTTCTTGATCGCGGGGGCGGTCTGGGGGATGAGCGGCCCCGTGGACGCGCAGGTTCCACAGTCCGGGCCGCCGGCGATGCCCACCGGTCTCACCGGAACCTTCACCCACGAGTCCGTCTCCCTCTCCTGGGACGACCCAGGGGACCCATCGATCACCAGCTACCAGATCCTGCGCCGCCAGGTCGGCGTCCACGACCCTGGCGAGTTCATCGTCCACGTCGACGACGCCAACAGCTCGGCTACGTCTTACGTGGACACCGTGGTCGAGGCCGAAGCCCGCTACGTCTACCGGGTCAAGGCACGCAACAGCTTCGGGCTGAGTGAGCGCAGCAGCTTCTTCAACGCCGTCCTCCCAGCCCCTCCCACGCCCGGACTGCCGGCGAGGCCCACCGGTCTCACCGGAACCTTCACCCACGAGTCCGTCTCTCTCTCCTGGGACGACCCGGCGGACCCATCGATCACCAGTTACCAGGTCCTGCGCCGCCAGCCTGGCATCCACGAACCCGGCGAGTTCATCGTCCATGTCGACGACACCAACAGCTCGGCCACGTTGTACGTGGACACCCTGGTCGAGGCCGGAACCAGCTACGTCTACCGGGTCACGGCCCGCAACAGTGTCGGTCTGAGCGAGCGCAGCAGCTTCTTCGACGCTGTCCTCCCAGCCGCTCCCGATCCAACGCCCGCACTACCGGATCCGCCGAGGGACCTCACGGCCGTGGCTGCTGGCGAGACGCTGGTCGTCCTGTCGTGGACAGAGCCGGAAGGCGCCGACGCCTCCTCGCTCCTCGGCTACCGGATCGAAGTATCCGCCGACGGCGGGACGAGCTGGGCCGACCTGGCTGCCAATACGGAACGCACCGCCACGGCGCACGCCCACACCGACCTTGTGCCCGGAGCGAGGTGGCACTACCGGGTCTCGGCCATCAACTCGGCTGGCACGGGGGCTCCCTCGAACGTCGCCAGCGCAACCACCGACGACCGCACTCCCCCGCGCCTGGCCTCCGGTGCAGTGGGCGCCACCGGCGACACTCTGGAACTGCAGTTCAACGAACCACTCGACCTCGGCGCAGGCAAGCGACCGACGGTAAGCGCCTTCAGCGTGACGGCCGATGGCGTCTCGATCGCGGTGGGGGGCGTCCAGGTGATCCCCGGCCATCCGCAGTCTGTCTTCCTGGTCAGCCTAGTTCCGGCGATCCGGCAGGGACAGGCGGTCTCAGTGAGCTACGCCGATCCCTCAAGCGGGAACGACGAGGCTGCCATTCAGGATCGCGCGGGCAATGACGCAGCCTCGTTCAGCGGCCGGGTCCTCGGGAATGACTCCACCGCCACACCCAGCGTGCGTGGTTCGACAGCGGAAGGCAGTGCGTCCCTTTCAGCGACAGCCACGCAACAGATCGGGGCGCTGCTGGCCGCGAAGGCCCGGCGGAACGCCGCACAGCGGAAGGTGAGTTCGCAGTTCCTGGGCGAGGCAGGAGCTGCGCAACCCCCCCTGGAGGACGAAGAGCCGGTGCGGCAACCGCCGTCGGGCAACTCGGCCCGTGATGCAGGAGGCGGGGGGATTCAGTCACAGGTACCGTCTCGGCCAGCCGGTCAGCAGCTGGAACCCACGGGAACGGTGGACCGGTCCGAGCTGGTGACGGTCGACATCCGCGCAGACGTGACACCCGCCGTCCTGGCGCGCATCCGCGCACTGGGCGGCACGGTGATCAACAGCGTCCCGCAGTACCGGGCGATCCGGGCGGTACTCCCACTCGTGACCGTGGAGTCACTCGCCAGCCTCGAGGCAGTCGACTCGATCCGCCCGGCCGACGAAGCCGTCACGCGCAAGACCAACACGTCCGAGGGCGACACCGCCCACCGGGCGCGCGCGGCGCGCACGACGCACAGCGTCACCGGCGCTGGCATCGGTATCGGCGTGATCTCGAGTGGGGTCGAGACGCTCGCCGCCCGCCAGGCGTCAGGCGACGTTCCGGCCCAGGTCATCGTGCTGCCGGGTCGGGAGGGATCGGGCGACGAGGGAACGGCGATGCTCGAGATCGTCCACGACCTCGCCCCGGGCGCGGACCTGTACTTCGCGACAGGGTTCGGTGGGCAGGCGCAATTGGCGGCGAACATCGAGGCGCTGTGCGACGCCGGCGCCAATGTGATCGTCGACGATACCGGCTACTTCGTGGAAGCCGCTTTTCAGGACGGCATCGTCGCTCAGGGAGTAAACGCGGCGGTGGCCGATGGGTGCTACTTCTTCTCGGCGGCCGGCAATGACGGGAATCTGAACGACAGCACGTCCGGGGTCTGGGAGGGCGACTACGCGGCGGGGAGTTCACTGACCGTGGAAGGCGAGACGGTCGGCGTCCGCCACGACTTCGGTAGCGGCAAGGAGGAGAACCCTGTCGTGAGGTCGTTCTCCGGCACCGTCGTTCTGCAGTGGGCCGACCCTCTCGGGGCGTCCGCAAACGACTACGACCTGTTCCTGGTTGATGGCGACGGCAACGTACGTGCGAGTTCTACGGACACGCAGGACGGCACCCAGGATCCAATCGAGACCATATCTTCGGGAATCTTCCCGTACAGCGACGCGCGGCTGGTCATCGTGAAGGTCTCCGGCGCGGACCGCTATCTCCGCCTCCAGACATTCGAGAGGCAGCTGGAGATTGCGACCGCGGGCAACACGTATGGGCACCCAGCGGCGCAGAACGCGATTGGCGTCGGGCAGGTTGATGTGCGCACCGCGGGCGGCGCCGGCGGTGTCTTCGACGGAACGGAGTCTGTCAGGACGACCAGCTCGGACGGACCGAGCCGGCTCTTCTTCGAGCCGGACGGTACGCCGATCACGGCGGGCAATTTCTCCTCGACCGGCGGGCGGGTGGTGCAGAAGCCTGACCTCGCCGCCGCCGCGTGTGTGTCGACCGCGACGCCCGGCTTCTCGACGTTCTGCGGCACATCGGCTGCGGCGCCGCACGCGGCGGCCATCGCGGCCCTGATGGTCGAGGCTGCCGGGGGTCCGAAGGAGGTGACCCTTGCGGAGCTCCGCACGGCGATGACGGCGACGACCGCGGTTGTGGACATCGAGGCGGACGGGACCGACCGGGACAGCGGCGCCGGAATCGTGATGGCGCCGGGTGCGGTCGATGGGCTCGCCGTTGCCGCAGCGAGCCGCAACCGGGCCCCCACCGTGACGACCACGCTCGTCGACCGAACGCTGGCCCCGGGCTCGGACGCGGTCACCGTTGATCTGGCGAGTACCTTCACCGATGCGGCAACGGACACGCTGACCTACACGGTGGTGTCGAGCGATCCAGACCGGCTGACGGCGACGCTGAGCGGAACCCAGCTGACGCTGACGCCGGGGTCCCCGGGCCGCAGTGCGGTCAGGGTCCGCGCGACCGACCTCAAGGGCCTGGCCGCGACGGCCAGCTTCACGGTCACCGTCACGGCGGGCAGCAGGGATTACGACGCGGACAACGACGGCCTCATCGAGGTTTCCAACCTGGCCCAGCTCGACGCCATGCGATACGACCTGAACGGAGACGGCATCGTCGATGGCGCGACGTGGCGCCCGTACTACGCCGCGGGGGCGTTCGCCATGAGCGCGCTGGAGATGGGGTGTCCCGACGGCTGCACCGGCTACGAGCTGTCCGCGGATCTGGATTTTGACACCGACGGCAGTGGGGCGACCAGCGTAGCGGGCGACACCTACTGGAACGACGGCGCCGGCTGGTCACCGATAGGCAGCGAAGACGAGCTCTTTACCGCGACATTCGAGGGCCACGGACACACGCTGAGCAACCTCTTCATCAACCGCCCAACGGAGGACGGGATCGGGCTCTTCGGCGAAGTCCACCGTGACGGCAATGCGCTCGTTCGTGGTGTCGGTCTCGCCAACGTCGACGTGACGGGGAAGGATGCCGTCGGCGCCCTGATCGGGCGTTCGACCTACTTGACGGTGGTAGGCAGCCATGCCACGGGCGGCGTGGCGGGTGGCGACCGGGTAGGCGGCCTCGTAGGCGAGTCTTCGGGCAACGTGATCAACAGCTACGCCGCCGTCCGCGTATCCGGCGACGAGGCCGTTGGAGGGTTGGTCGGGCATCACATCCTCAACAGGATCACGGCGAGCTACGCCACCGGGCGTGTGTCCGGCACGAATGCCGTTGGCGGCCTGGTCGGGGCCACGAGCGACTTCCAGCAGCTGATCGAGGCGAGTTACGCCACGGGACCCGTCTCCGGCGTGGGAGCTCGCCTCTCGTCCTCGGCTTCGGGATTCATTGTCTGCGGGTACCTTGGCCTCGCCCCGGCCTCGACCAGCACCGGTGGAGGCGTCGGCGGGCTCGCCGGGCACTCGTGCGGCATCATCGAGGCCAGCTACGCGACCGGGATAGTCTCCGGTACGACGGCCGTCGGCGGGCTCGTCGGCTCGGGCCGCACAGTCAGGTTCTCCCCGCCGAGCTACTGGGATGTGGAGGTCTCCGGGCTGCGCGTTGGGGTCGGCGAGGACGACGCGAGCGACAATGGCGCGATCGACGGCGACGAGCTGCGCAGGGTCGGGACCATGGGTCTGGCCACTGCTGCGCTGCAGGCGCCGACGGGCTACACCGGCATCTACCGCTCGTGGAACGTCGACTTCGGCGGGGACTTCGGCGACCGCGTGCCCGACGACCCGTGGGACTTCGGCACGGCGATGCAGTACCCGGCCCTCTCGGTGGACCTGAGCGGCGACAACAGGCAGACTTGGCAGGAGTTCGGCTACCAGTTCCGGGCGGCACTCCCACTGACGGCGACGACGGTGGGAGGTCAGGCCCAGGTTGCCCTGAGCTGGACCGCGCCGAGCGTGAGTCAGTGGAGCCCGCCGCCAACGGTCACCTACACGCTCTACCGCGACAACGGCGCCACTGTCACGGCCCTTGCTGATGCGCTGAGCGGCACCACGTACACCGACACGGGGGTGGCGACGGGGATCCGTTACACGTACCAGCTGGCTGCGGTGATCGACGGCGGCGAAGTCGTGCGCAGCGCACCGGCTCCCGTGACCGCGGGCGCGGCGAATCAACCGCCGCTGCCGGTGGGAACGCTGGCGGATCTCACGCTCCTCGTGGCCGCCGACGGGGTGATGGTGGACGTCGCGCGTTCGTTCACGGACAGCGACGCACTGACCTACGCGGCCGCTTCGTCACAGACCTCGGTCGCCACCGTGAGCGTGTCGGGCTCGATGGTCACGATCACGCCCGGCACCGCAGGCCGGTCGATCATCACGGTCACCGCCACCGACACCGTCTCGTCCAACCCGAGCGCAACGCAGCGCTTCACCGTGACCGTGGGCAGGGACTACGACCCCGATGGGGATGGGCTGATCGAGATTCGGACGCTGGCCCAGCTGGATGCGGTGCGTCACAACCTGAGCGGGCAGTCTGTCCCGGCCGACGCGGCGCTGCACGCCCTCGCGTTCCCCGATGCCATCGACTACCTGGGTTGCGGCTCTGAGGGATGCCAGGGGTATGAGCTCATGGCGGACCTGGATTTCGATACCGACGGGAGCGGCGCAGCCGACGCCGGAGACACGTACTGGAACGATGGCGCCGGCTGGCTGCCACTCGGCGCATCCAGATTCCTCACGTTCGGCTCCTTCAGGGCGACCTTCGACGGGAATGGTCACACCATTGCCAACCTCTTTATCTCGAGAAAGTCGGAGTCGTACACAGGCCTGTTCGGTGCGCTGGGAGGTGTCATCCGCAACCTCAACGTCACCGACGTGGACGTGACGGGAAACGATGCCGTCGGCGGGCTGGTCGGCATCAACTACGGCTCCGTGGTCGGCAGCCACACGTCAGGCAGGGTGCGGGGTGACGACGCGGTCGGTGGACTGGTGGGAGACAACTACTCGGGGAGCATCACCCGCAGTAGCAGCTTCGCGACGGTCACGTACGAGGGGAACTTCGACGACCCGGATGTGTCGTTCGTGTTCCCGGGGGTCGGAGGCCTGGTTGGGGCGAACGGCGGCCCCATCACCTTCAGCTACGCGACCGGCAGAGTCTCGGGCTACCCCTCGGGTGGACTCGTTGGTTGGAACGGTGGCGGAACCATCAGCGCCAGCTATGCGACGGGGGCGGTGGCGGGGGCCGCGGTGGGCGGGGGCGGGCTGGTTGGGAGAAACGACCGGGGTTCGGGAATCTACGCCAGCTATGCCACGGGCCGCGTTTCGGGAAGCGATGATGTCGGCGGGCTCGTCGGTACCAACGCCGGAGTCATCACCGCCAGCTACTCGACCGGCCCGGCATCGACATCAGCGAAAACTAGCAGCTTCGACCGCAACGTGGGGGGCCTGGTCGGGGAGGACGAGCGGTCCGGCGATAACGAGATCAACGCGAGCTACTGGGATTCGACGACCTCCGGCATCACAGGGGGGCGGTCCACGGCCGCGTTGCAAGCGCCGAGGGGCTACAGCGGGATCTACGGGACCTGGAACCTGGATGTCGATGGCGACCGCCGGGCCGACGACCCCTGGGACTTTGGAACCTCCTCGCAGTACCCGGCCCTGGCGGTCGACTTCGACGGCGACGGCGACAAGACCTGGCAGGAGTTCGGCCACCAGCTTCGCGCCGGTCCGACGGTGACGACCGAGGCTGGCAGGGAACAGGTGATCGTGACCTGGGCTGCCGTGGACGCAGGCTCCTGGTCCCCGCGGCCGGATGTCACCTACACGGTCCATCGCGACGGCGTCGCCGAAGCCGAGGACCTCGACGCGCTCGACTACGCGGACTCCGGCCTGGGCGCCGGCACCTACACCTACCAGGTGGCTGCGGTCGTCGACGGTGGGGAAGCGACCCGCAGCGCGCCCGTGATGGTGACGGTGAGCGCATCCGCGACGAACACCGCGCCAACCGCGAGCGTCAGCGCGACGCCCGCCATCGTCGACGCGGGGGGGACCGTCACCCTGGACGGGACGGCAACCGACGCGGAGTCGGACGCCCTGACCTATAGGTGGACGAGCTCGGGCGGGGGCACCTTCGCGCATGCGAACGCCCTCGACACCACCTGGACCGCGCCGGCGAAGACCAACGTCGCCCAGCACATCGTCCTGATCCTCACCGTCACCGACGACGGCGCCGGAACCCTCACCGGCACCGTGACCGTCCGGGTCACGGTGCGGCCCAACCAGGCGCCGACCGCCTCGATCGCGACGGCCCCTGCCACCGTGAACGGACGCGGCGCCGTGATGCTCACCGCCACGGCGAACGACCCGGAGATGGATGACCTGACCCACGAGTGGACCAGCTCGGGCGGGGGCACCTTCACGGCCGCCTCGGCCCTGAGCACGACCTGGACCGCGCCCGCCGCCACCGCCGACACGCAGGACATCACGCTGACGCTCATGGTCACCGATGCCGGCGACGCGTCCGCCACCGACACGCTCCAGGTCGAAGTGCGTGCGAACCAGGCTCCGCAGGTCTCGGTCACTCCGGTCAACACGACGGTCGATGGCGGAGGTTCGGTCACGCTCGACGGCACGGTGACCGATCCCGAGGGCGACCGCCTGACCTACGACTGGACCAGCAACGGCGGGGGCCGCTTCGTGAACGCCGCCGCCCTCGACACGACGTGGACCGCGCCCGCAAAGACCAACGCCCTCCAGAGCATCGTCCTGACCCTCACCGTCACGGACAACGGCGCGGGGAGGCTGGTGGACACGGCGACGGTCAGCGTCGCGGTGCGGGCCAACGAGCCACCAACCGCCTCGATCGCGAGCGCGCCGGCCACCGTGAACGGACGCGGCGCCGTCATGCTCATCGCGACCGCGAGTGACCCCGATCTCGATAGCCTGAGCTACGCTTGGACCAGTTCGGGCAGGGGCACGTTCGCTGATGGCTCCGCGCTGAGCACGACGTGGACGGCGCCGGCCGCCACCGGCGCGGCCCAGGACATCACCCTCACCCTGACGGTCACCGATGAGGTCAACGCCTCCTCCACCGACACGGTCCGGTTCACCGTGCGAGCCAACCGGGCCCCGCAGGTCTCGGCGTCCCCTCTGTCCACCACGGTCAACGGTGGCGGCTCGGTGAGCCTGGATGGCACCGCGACGGACCCCGAGGGCGACCGCCTGACCTACGCATGGGCCAGCGATGGAGGGGGACGTTTCGCGAACGCTGCTGTCCTCGACACGACGTGGACCGCGCCTGCGAAGACCAACGCTGAGCAGAGCATCACCCTGACCCTCACCGTCACCGACAACGGTGCGCTGAGGCTCGCGGACACCGCGACCGTCAGCGTCACGGGAGGTATAGCCAGAAGTTGTGGATGAGCCAGGAGAGAGAGGCGGCGTACCCTCCCTGAGTCAACAGGAGTGGCCGGGAAGCCGGCCGGGGAGGAGTACGCCGGATGTTGAGGATAGTCCATGAGGGAGGCGAGCGGGAAGCGGGGCCGGGGACGCAGGTCGGACTGGACGAGCTCTGCCGTATGGCCGCCCAGGAGATGCTCGGGGTGGCGCTGGAGGCGGAACGGCAGGCCTACCTCGAGCGCCACGCGGGCGCGGTCGATGGAGAGGGCCGCCGCGTGGTCGTCGGCAACGGCTACGCCCGCGCGAGAGAGATCACGACCGCCGCGGGACGGGTCGCCGTACAGGCGCCGCGCGTCGACGACCGCCGTCCCGGCGAGCGCTACATCTCGGCGCTTCTGCCGCCCTACATGCGGCGCTCGCCCAAGGTGACCGAGGTGTTGCCGCTGCTCTACCTGCGCGGGCTCTCGACGGGCGACTTCCTGCCCGCCCTGTCGGCGTTCTTCGGCTCGGGGGCGGGGCTCTCCGCCTCGACCGTGGGGCGGCTCACGGAGGCGTGGCAGGCCGAGCACGAGCGCTGGCAGCGACGCAGCCTGGCCGAGGTCGACTACGTCTACCTCTGGGCGGACGGCGTCCACTTCACCGTGCGTCTCGAGGAGGACCGGCTCTGCTGCCTGGTGCTGGTCGGGGTGCGCCCGGACGGCCGCAAGGAGCTGGTGGCCGTGCAGGACGGCTACCGTGAGGACACCCAGTCCTGGCTCGACCTGCTGCGGGACCTGCGCGAGCGGGGCATGCGCGACCCCGAGCTGGCCGTCGGCGACGGGGCGCTCGGGTTCTGGGCGGCGCTGCGGGAGGTCTTCCCCCGGACCCGCGAGCAGCGCTGCTGGGTGCACAAGACCGCGAACGTCCTGGCGTCGCTGCCCGAGCGCGTCCAGGGGGAAGCGACGCGGGCGCTCCACGCCGTCTCCGGAGCCGCGACGCGCGCCGGGGCGCTGGATGCGGCGCGCGCCTTCGCCGGGCAGTTCGCGCAGTGGCCGAAGGCGACAGCGAAGGTCGCCGACGACCTCGAACGGCTGCTCGCGTTCCACGACTTCCCGTCCGAGCACCACGTGCACCTGCGCACCACGAACCCGATCGAGTCCACCTTCGCGACGGTGCGGCTGCGCCAGCGCGTCACGAAGGGCGCCGGGTCGCGGTCGGCGGGACTGGCGATGGCCTACAAACTGCTCGACGCGGCGCAGCAGCGCTGGCGGCGGGTGAACGCCCCGCAACTCGTCGCCGTCGTCCGGGCGGGCGGCGTCTTCGTCGATGGCGTCCTACAGGAACGAGCCGTCAGCCCGGATGCGAGCGACGACGCACGCCACGGGAGGTACGCCGCCTGACTTGCCCTGGCCAGCGATCCACAACTCTTGACGATATCTCCGTCACGGTGCGCGCCAACCAGGCGCCGGACGCCTCCGTGGCACCCACCAGCGCTACCACCAACGGGGGTGGCAGCGTCGCGCTGGATGGCTCGGCTTCCGACGCGGACGACAGCGCGCTCACTTACACCTGGACGAGCTCGGGCGGCGGGACATTCGCCAAGGCGTCGGCCCTCGACACGACCTGGACCGCGCCGGCGGCGACGAGTACCGCGCAGAGCATCACGCTCACGCTCACGGCGACCGACGGCACCGGGGCCCGCGACACGGCGACCGCCCAGATCACGGTACGGGCCAATCAGCCGCCGGAGGTATCGGTGGCCCCGGAGAGCGCCACCGTTGGCGGTGGCAGCAGGCTGACGCTGGACGGGACGGCGACCGATCCCGAACGAGGGCGAATGACCTACGCCTGGACCAGTTCGGGCGGTGGCGCCTTCGCGAATGCCGCGGCCCTCGACACGACCTGGACTGCTCCCGTGGCCACGACGAACGCACAGAGCATCACCCTCACCCTCACCCTCACCGTCACCGACGCCGGAGGCGCCTCCGCGACGGCGATCGTCGACGTCACCGTGCCGGAGCGCGACAACACCGCGCCGACCGTCTCGGCCACCACCTCGGTGAGCAGGGTCAACGGGGGCGGGGCGGTACGGCTGGACGGCACGGCCAGGGACCCCCAGAACGACCCGCTGTCGTATGAGTGGACGAGCAATGGCGGGGGCACGTTCGCCGACGCCTCGGCCCTCGACACGACGTGGACCGCACCAGGGGCGGGCACGAGCGACCGGGATGTCACGCTGACCCTCACGGTCACCGACAGCGCCAACGCCTCCTCGACGGCGACGGTCCGCGTCACCGTGCGCGCGAACCAGGCGCCCATCGCTTCGGCGAGCGGGAGGCCGATGACGGTGGCGGGCGGCGGCACGGTCACACTCGACGGCACGGCGACCGACCCGGAGCGCGACGGCCTGACCTACGCCTGGCGCAGCAACGGTGGGGGGACGTTCGCCGACGCTTCGGCTCTCGACACGACCTGGACCGCGCCCCCGAAGACCGACGCCCTCCAGAACATCGTCCTCACCCTGACGGTAACCGACGACGGCGCCGGCGCACGCACGGGGACGGCAAACGTCGACGTGACGGTGCGGGCGAACGAAGAGCCCACGGCGTCGGTGACCGCCTCGCCAACCACCGTGAACGGGGGTGGCACGGTCAGGCTCGACGGCACCGCCACGGACCGCGACGACGGCACGGTCACCTACAGGTGGAGCAGCAACGGAGGCGGTAGCTTCGACGATGCGTCGGCTCTCGACACGACCTGGACCGCGCCGAGGGCCACCAACGCCAACGAGTCAGTCGTCCTCACGCTTACGGTGACGGACCCAGCGAACGCCGCAGCATCCGCGACGGCGAGCGTGACGTTGCGGGCGAACCAGGCCCCTCGAGTGACGGTGTCCCCGGCGACCGCCACGGTGGAGGGTGATGGTGAGCTGGAGGTGTCTGGAACGGCGACAGACCCCGAAGGTGACCGCCTGACCTACGCATGGAACAGCAACGGCGGGGGGACATTCGACGACGCCTCGGCACCGGAGACAACGTGGACGGCACCACCAAAGATCGACACCGCCCAGAGCATCACGCTCACCCTCACCGTTACCGACGACGGGGCCGGCGCACTCAGAGGCACTGCCACCACCGACATCACGGTGCTCGGCAACAAGCCACCGCCACCCCCGATCATCACCGGTGGCGGTGGAGGAGGAGGCGGCGGCCCGTCCGGCCCCACCCCCAGCGAGCAGGACTTCGAGTGGACCGTCACGCACGACATCGAGGAGCTCGACCCCGGCCACGACACCCCCTCCGGCCTCTGGTCCGACGCCATGACGCTCTGGATCCTGGAGAATGGCTCCGGCGCCGACGACGCGATCTACGCCTATGACCGGGAGACCGGCGAACGCGTCGAGGATCGCGAGTTCCCGCTCGCCGAGACCAACCGCGCGCCGCGCGGCGTCTGGTCCGACGGCACGGTCATCTGGGTCTCCGACAGCGGCCAGAATCGCCTCTTCGCCCACGACCTTGAGAGCGGCGAGCGCCAGGAGGCGCGCGACATCGCACTCGCCGACCGCAACCGCGATGCGCGCGGCATCTGGTCCGACGGCGAGACGATATGGGTGCTCGACGGCGGGAAGAACAGCCTCTTCGCCTACGACCTCGAGAGCGGCGCGTTGCTCGCCGAGTACGAGCTCGCCGAGCAGAACGACGACCCCCACGGCGTCTGGTCCGACGAAACCACGCTCTGGGTGTCGGACCACATCACCAAGCGGCTCCATGCCTACGGCCTTCCGGCGCGGCCCGCTGCGTCCGCGGCGGAGGACGCCGAGCCGACGCCGCTCGAACGCATCCCCGGCGAGGAGTTCCCCAACACGGTGCTCAGCCGCGCCAGCAACAACAGCCCGCGCGGCCTCTGGTCCGATGGCGACGTGATGTACGTCGTCGATGCGAGCGACGGCAAGGTCTACACCTACAACATGCCCAACACGATCGACGCCCGCCTCGCCTCGCTCACGCTCGGCGGCGTGGACATCGGCGAGTTCTCATCGGAACGGACCGAGTACGACGGCGTTGTCGCGGAGGGCGTGACCGAGACGATGGTCGAGGCCGAGGCAACGCAGCGCCGGGCGACGGTCGTGATCAGTCCGTCGGATGCCGACGGCGACCCGGAGAACGGTCACCAGGTGGAGTTGGAGGCGAGCACGGAGATCACCGTCACCGTGACCTCGGCGGACGGCAGCCGCGAGCGCGTCTACCGGGTGCGGTTCGCCGCTGTAGATCACCAAGCGCCGAGCGACCCCACGGCCGACTGCTTCCGCGGTGACGTGTTCGAGGGCTTCAGCCTTCTCCTCTACGAAGGGGGCAGTCTCGAGGACCTCGTCGTCTGCGCCGTGAGCAGGCACGTCTTCGCCCTCTACGCGCTGGATCACGACGCCTACGTCCCCTACATCGTCGGCGCGCCCGACTTCGTGAATCGTTCCTTCCACGACTTGTACGCGGATGGCGTCCCGCCCGTGACGCCGCTGATCGCCGGGAGCAACGGGCCGGCAAGCCCGGATCCCTTCGCCGGTGATGTCGCAGAGGAAGAGCGCGTGATCCTGCGGGGGTCGAACTGCCTGGACGGGGAGATCACGACCGGCTTCAGCTTCGCCGTCTACGGGGGCGGCAGCACTGAGTCACTCGAGGAGTGCGCTCGAAGCCTCGGCATCGCGGCCCTCTACGCCCTGCACGAAGGCGACTGGGTGCCCTTCATCCTCGGAGCCCCGGAATTCGTGAACCGCCCGTTCTTCGAGCTGTTTACCGACGGTCTGCCGCCCGTGACGTCACTCGTCGCAAAGAGCGACGGGCCACCCGCACTGCAATGACGCCTGGTGCGGGTGGCGCTACCGAGGTGCAGGCTCAGCCTTGGCTTTCCCGCCAAGGGTCGCCCGAGTTGCGCAAAGCTCAAACAGGGGCAGGAGCTACGCTGACGCCAGACTTCGGAATCCCGGCCCCTGCGCTGCTGGTCGATGGCAACAACGCACCGCCATCGCCGCTGGACCGTCATGATGCCTGGGAGGGGTGAGTTCGCGCCGGAGGCGCACCGCGACTGACGCTTCAAGAACCTCGACGAGGAGGGAACCTTGGCCGACCTTGCAGGTTCACAGCCGCAGCCGCGTCTTGTGCCAGGAGAAGGCAGTCGGGTGATCGTGGGGTCGAGAGACAAGCAAGAGAGAGTCCGCGAGGCCCTGACCGCCCTCCAACTGGCCATCGACGGGTACATCGCTCAGCAGTCCGGTCAGTCCGGTCTGCCGGGTTCGCCAATAGCAGCGCTCGCCCGGCACTGCTCTGTTTTCCTCAGGAAGATGGTGGTCGAAGACAGAAGGACACGCCTGCAATCACTCAATCATATTGACTAAAGGCTGGGCTGTCGGGTAACGTCAAAGGCGATGATCTGGGCTGATTTCGCTCCCTGAGCGGTAAGAAGTGTATTCTATTTGGTTCCGAGTTGGAGGCAAACAGTGATGGGCGTCCCGGCGCCCCCTGCCGCCGCTGCGCTGACCGCGCTTGGGGCCGCCGTCCACGGCGGACCAGGGCAAACGTCGCCCCCAGATTGTCCTTCTGGCCTGGCCCCACAGCCGCTTCCGGCTTCCTCCACATCCTTCCGTGACATAGATGGGCGCAGGCCGGAGCCTGTGGCAGGACCTTCCGGCGGCAGGCAAACTACTATTAGGAACGAACATTGAGAATCCACTCCCAACCCTTTCTGTTTATCGCCATTCCGCTTATGTGTATCTTGGCGTCCATCCTACTCTTGGCCGCCTGCGGAGGCGGCGAGAGCAAGGAGGACATCCTCAATCAGACTTGGGACTGCTGGGCCCAGGGGAACACTGAAGTCTTCGAGGCAAGCATGCTCATGACATTCCCCACCGCCAACGATATGGACGAGGCCAAGGCGCAGTTCATCTATGTGAGTTCCGTCGCTCCGATCGAAGACCTGAAGGCGAGCCGCGACGAAGTCTGCAGTAACGTGCCTTCCTAGCCTGCCACCACGCTTCCAACGGCCCCGGCTACCGCTCCGGCCGCCAACCTCTATCCCAGGTTGGTTCAGACCGGCCTTCACCAGACCGGCTTCCCGACCCTCTGCTGCTTTGAAACAGACAGGCTCAGGATGGGCGGTGTCGTGCGCCATACCCAACACACGTTAGGAACACCGCTTTTGGTATTCCCGGGTTGTGTTGGTTATTGCGCATGGGGCGCCCGCTCATCCCCGCGGAAGCCGACATGCCAACACATATTTGGGAGTGGCGAACAGGGTGTCTCAGCATTGACACCCATAGCAATTCTGCTATTTCATTCGTATGAAACTGTGGATATATAGTGCTGGTCAAGACCGGGAGAGAAAGCAAATTACCAGTACACGCACAATAAGATGCGTGTGGGTTCAGGCCCGATGGGGAAATCAGGTGCTGGGGGAGCATCGTGGGGGGCGAAGTCCAGACCTGCGAGCAGCAACCCGACGGCACCACCCGATGTTGGACGGACGAGAGGGCGAACGCTGCGCCTGACTGACCGCTACCACGAGCGTTCGGGTGACCTGGTCTCCTGGCGGCTCAAAACCTACGGTCACGACGATTTGCCGGATCGCCCGACCGTGACGTCCGCCGTCGCGGGCATGAGGACGCTGACGATCGGTTGGGCGGCGCCGGATGACACCGGCAGCGGTGTCGAGGAGCGCGAGTTCGCGCTCGCCGAACGCAACCGCGATGCGCGCGGCATCTGGTCCGACGGCGAGACGATGTGGGTGCTCGACGACCGCAACGACGCCCTCTTCGCCTACGACATCGCCAGCGGCGACCTGCTCGCCGAGTACGAGCTCGACGCGGCCAACGACGACCCCCGCGGCATCTGGTCCGACGGCGTCACCTTCTGGGTCTCCAACCACGACCCGAAGCGCCTCTTCGCCTACCGCGTGCCCGTGCTGCCAGATGCAGAGGCGGGCTCCGGCGAGGAGGACGCGGACGACGACGACAGGGAACTCGAGCGTGTCCGCGACGAGGAGTTCAGGAAGCTGAGCGGGGCCAGCAACAACAGCCCACGCGGGATCTGGTCCGACGGGGACGTGATGTACGTGGCGGACGAAAGCGACGACCGCGTCTACACCTACAACATGCCCGACGCTATCGACGCGCGGCTCGCTTCACTCACGCTGAGCGGCGTCGACATCGGCGAGTTCGATCCCGGCCGGCCGGACTACGAGGCAGTCGTCGCGGACGGCGTCACGGAGACCACGGTCGAGGCCGAGGCGATGCAGCGCCGCGCGGTTGTCGTCACCGACCCGCCCGATGCCGACGGCGACGGCGCGAACGGCCATCAGGTAGCGCTCCAGGACCTCGGCGAGATCACGGTCACCGTCACCTCGCAGGACGGCAGCCGGAAGAAGATTTACCGCGTGCAGTTCCCCGAGACAGCGTGGGATCCGGCCCGCGATCCCTGGCCACACTGCCTGCGCGGCGCGGTCTCCGAGGGGTTGAGCCTCGTCGTCCACGAGGGGGGCAGCGTCGCGGAGTTGGTCACCTGCGCGGAGAGCCGTGATGTCGCGGCCTTCTACGCGCTGCATGAGGGCGTCTACGTCTCCTACATCCTCGGGGCGCCGAACTTCGTGAACCGTGAGTTCGGGGAGCTGTTTGCCGATGGTGTCCCGCCCATCACGCCGTTGGTGGCCGCGAGCAACGGACCGCCCTCGGCGGACCCGTTCGGGGATGACCTTGACGACGGTGGGCAGCCGCCGTGGCCGGAGTGCCTACGCGGCACTGTCGTCGCGGGCTTCAGCCTCGTCGTCTACGAGGGCGGCAGCGTCGATGAGCTGGAGGGCTGCGCGCGAAGCGCGGACATCACCGCCCTCTACGCCCTGAGCGGGGGTGAGTTCGTGTCCTACATCCTCGGTGCGCCGGACTTCGTGACCCAGCCCTTCCGCGACCTGTTCGCTGACGGCTTGCCACTCATGACGCCCCTCGTCGCCAGGAGCGAGGGACAGCCCGGCGGGCGCTGAGGCCGGTCGCCGCGGTAGTGCTGCGGGGCCCCAGGCCGGACCAGGGGCTCTCTGCGGCTCAGACCGGCACGGAATTGGTGGCGGGTCAAGAGGCAGGTGGCGCTGCTCCAGGCGGATTATACCGAAGGTTACACTTTAGCCCTGATCCAGAGCGCCAGGCTAACTGGCGAGTAGGCAGGAGGTGGAAGTCCTCTATGGCAAAGAGCTAGCCACTCATGTCATTCCGCGAGCCGTGCGCGGGTCGTCGCGAGGCGGCTTGTGAAGCGTCGGCAGCGGGGTGTGCGGGCGGGGCTAATGAGCATCGAAAGGGCCATTTGGGGTGCCGAGGCTCTTGGATTGGTCGAAGGCAATACCGGCGACGGCGCTACTGGCGAGTCGTGGTCGGGCCCCACGGTGTCGAAGACCCCATGCACGCACACACGTCTATCGCCGGGACTTGGGAGAGCTGCGCGTTGTCCCGACGAGTCGTACGCCGGGACCGCGTCGGGAAGGGACGTAAACCGTAGCCGATGATGCACGATGCGCAGCAGTCTGATGGGGCCGTACGAGCGATGAAGGCGGCGAACAAGGGGGCGCGAGCCCCGGCGGAGTCGCTGGAGCAAAGGGCCCCAACCGAGAGGAATCCTCAAAGCACCGGCACGGTCCGGACGCAGAGTCGGGGTGCGGTGTCACCCGGAGCGGAGAGGATACGGCAGTTCGTGGAACGGAAGCCGGGAGAGAAACTCACCGCGCTCTTGCACCACATCACGCCGGAGGCGCTGCGGGAGGCGTATCTCGCGTTGAAGCGGGATGCGGCTCCGGGCGTGGACGGGGTGAGGTGGCGAGAATACGGGGACGGGCTGGACGAGCGATTGCTCGACCTGCATGGCCGCGTACACCGTGGAGCGTACCGGGCGAAGCCCGTCAGGCGGGTAGAGATACCCAAGCCGGACGGGGGAATACGGCCGCTCGGTATCGTCTCGCTGGAGGACAAGATCGTTCAGCGGGCGGTGGTGGACAATCTTTTGAACCCGATTTACGAGTCGGGCTACTACGGCTTCTCGCATGGCTTCAGGCCGGGGCGTTCGGCGCATGACGCGCTGGACGCACTGGCCTACGCGGTCGAACGGCGCAAGGTCAGCTGGATTGTCGAGGTGGACATCCGGGAGTTCTTCGGCAGCATCGACCGGGGGCGGCTGATGTCGTTTCTGGAGATGCGCATCGGGGACCAGCGGGTGTTGCGCCTGATACGAAAGTGGCTGAGCGTCGGCGTCATGGACGCGGAGCCGGAAGTCGATTTCGTGCGGGGGATGCCGCAGGGGGCGCCGATATCGCCGCTGCTTGCGAACGTGTACCTGCACAACGTGCTCGACGACTGGTTTGCGCGCGAGTGGCGACCGCGGGAGGTCCGGGGCGAGGCGTACATCGTGCGGTATGCCGATGACTTCGTCCTGGGGTTCCAGCACCGCAGCGATGCGGTGCGGTTCATGGAGGCACTCCGGGAGCGGTTCGCGGCCTACGGGCTGGAGCTGCACCCGGAGAAGACCCGTCTACTTGAGTTCGGCAGGTTCGCGCTGGCGAACAGGCGGAAGCGCGGGGAGGGCCGACCGGAAACGTTCGACTTTCTCGGCATGACGCACTACTGCCGGACCCGACGCGACGGGAGATTCGGGCTGGGGCGCAAGCCCGTTGCGAAGCGGATGCGCCGGACGCTGAAGGTCATCAAGGCCGAGTTGTGGCGGCGCATGCACGACAACCCCGTGACGACGGGGCAGTGGCTGGGGCGGGTACTGCGTGGGTGGCTTGGCTACTACGCGGTGCCGACCAGCTCGCCGGCGCTCACGCGGTTTGTCCGTTTCGTGAAGCGGCTCTGGCTGCGCGTTCTCCGACGGCGGTCGCAGCGCGACCGTTTCACGTGGGAGCGCATCCTTGCCCTGTGCCAGGGACACTGGCCCCGAATCTCCATCCTTCACCCGTGGCCTGCGGAGCGATTTGCCGTCACGCACTTGAGGTAGGAGCCGGATGCCCGAGAGGGCACGTCCGGATCTGTGCGGGGGGTGCCGGGCAACCGGCATCCCTACCGCGAACCGAAGGAGAGCGTGGATGCAGTCGCGAAGAGAGGGAATTGGGTGCTCCTCTGAATCTGGGAGAATGGTCGTGAAGCGAACGATCCACCGGAAACAGGGAGCACCCATTCGATGCTATCACCGAGCAGCCCCGCCCGGCTCTCGATCGCCTTCGACGACGACCGCCTGGTGGCCCACGCGGGTCTGCTCCTGCCGGCCACGCTCGCCGAACGTCTCGGCCTGCGGGAGCTGGTCGACCGTCATCTCGACCTCGGCGACGCACAGGGCAGGGCGAACGCGGGAGACAAGGTCGCGACACTCGTCGCCTCCGTGCTAGCGGGCGGCGACTGCATCGACGATGCCGATGCGTTGCGCGCCGGCGGCACAGAGCGCGTTCTCGGATGCACCGTCAAGGCGCCATCCACGCTCGGCACCTTCCTACGCAGTTTCCGCTGGGGCCACGTCCGCCAGCTCGACCGCGTCAGTCGCGCGCTGCTTGCCCGCGCCTGGGCCGCCGGGGCCGGACCCGGCGAGGCGCCATTCACCATCGACCTCGATTCGACGGTGTGCGAGACCTACGGCTTCGCCAAGGAGGGGGCGCAGCGCCCCGGCTACACCGGTGCGCGCGGCTATCACCCGCTGCTCGCGGTGGCGGCCGGGACGGGTGACGTGCTAATGGCCCGGCTGCGCGGGGGTCGTGCGTACAGCGACCGGGGCGCCGCCCACTTCCTACAGGAGACGGTGGGTCGAGTCCGCGATGCCGGAGCGAACGGGCAACTCACGGTGCGCGCCGACAGCGGCTTCTACTCCCGCGCGGTGGTCGCTGCCTGCCGCGAGATGGATGTCCGCTTCTCGGTCACGATCCGCCAGCATCCGAAGCTGCGGAAGCTCATCGAGGCGATTCCCGAACAGGAGTGGACGCCGATCCCGTACTGGCTGGAGGGCGGCGCCGATGTCTCAGAGACGACCTACACGCCGTTCGCACACGCGCCGGACGCCGTCCCGGTGCGGCTCATCGTCCGGCGCGTGCGGCCGACGCCTGGTTCGCAGCTCGCTCTCTTCGCGACGTATAGCTACCACGCCTTCATCACCGACCGCGACGGAGAGACGCTCGAACTGGAGGCCGACCATCGCCGCCACGCCGAGGTCGAGAACGCGATCCGCGACCTGAAGTACGGCGTGGGGCTCAATCACCTGCCGTCCGGCCGCTTCGCCGCCAACGGCGCCTGGCTCGCGGTCCAGGTGATCGCCCACAATCTCGCTCGCTGGACGGCGCGGCTCGGGCTCGGCGAGCGCATCGTCACCACCCGGACGCTCCGGCGGCGGCTCTTCGCTCTCGTCGGGCGGCTGACCCGCTCTGCTCGTCGGTTCACGCTCCATCTGCCGGCGCGCTGGCCATGGGCCGGTCACTTCACCGATGCCCTCGCACGGCTGCGCGCGCTCCCGCTCCCGACCTGACGCCGCTCCCCCTCGCCGCTCGCGGACCAGCGCCGCGCGCCAGCCTGTCCGCAATCGCCTCCGCGCCGGTCTCCCCTGCTGATCACACGCCCCGGACAGCGCCGAGCACTCCTCCGGGAGTCACAAACGGCTCCCGCACCTCACACGACGGCCGCTTCGCGCTCCTCCGCACGCTCAACACCGGTCACCGGTGGATCCGGGTTTAGCTGTCTCCCGTTGATCTCTGATTACACAACCTCTCGCTAGAATTCCTTTCACGGCAGCCCATGAAGTCGAACAGGCGGGACAGCGGTGCGCCTTGCGTGGATGGAGCGGCTCGATATGGCCAGAGCCGGTGCATTGTTCCTCGCCTGCGCCTTCACTTCCCTCATCGCCAGCATTGCGCTGACTGTAGCGGCGTGCGCCGTATCCCACGCGCAGGAGGCAAGCGGCGCGATCAGCGGTTTCGGACTGTCCAACGATGTGCCGGGCGAGCTCGCGGTTGCCTGGGACATGCCCAGTCCGGCGCCCACCGACTACCGGGTGGACTGGGCCCGGTCGGACGAGGAGTTCCGCTCTTACAAGGTCGATGAAGGCCATCTCTACCCGCAGGGCACGGTCACCAGGGTGAGCATCAGCGGTCTCGTGCCTGGGGTGGAGTACAAGGTACGGGTCAGGGCCCGCTACGCCGGCTGGAGCGGCCCCTGGTCCGAAGCCAGTCTCACCGTGAGCGCGGAGCCTACCGTGGCCGTGACGGTCGGCTCGCAGACCGCGCTGGGCTCGCCAACCGTTGCGGATGCGTCTGCCGCGGCGACCACACTGACGATCAGCTGGAGCGCGCCGGCGGACGGCGGCTCGCCGATCAGCTCGTACGAGCTGCGCTATATCGAGAGCGGGGCCTCCGAGCGGTCCGACGAACGCTGGACGCTGCAGCGCGGCCTGGCCGCCGGGGCGCAGCTGGGGACGGTGCTCACGGGGCTGACGGACGGCGTCAGCTATGACATCCAGGCGCGCGCGGTCAACGCGACCGGCGCGGGTCCCTGGTCGGCGACGCGCATCGCCGTGACCACCGACCATGGCGATACGCGCGGCGAGGCCACACCGCTGGCGCTGGGATCATCCGTGCCCGGACGCATCAACCGGGCCGGCGATCAGGATGTCTTCGTGATCGAGACGCCGCGCGCGGCGCTGCTCAGCGTGACCGGCAGCGGGTCGGCCAACATCCAGGGCTCGCTGAGCACATCCGAGGGCGACGTGCTCGTGTCCTCGAGCGGCTCGCTGCTCAACGCCCCCCGGCAGTTCTCGCTCGACGCCACGGTCGAGGCGGGCGCCTATTACCTGACCGTCAGCCACGCGCTCGGCGGGACCGGTTCCTACCTGCTGCAGGCCGAAACCCGGGTCGCCAGCCAGAGCCGTACCGCCCTCGACCCCAACGACGCCACCGTGATCGAGCTTGACTCCTATGCTGAAGGCACGTTCCACCGCTCGAACGGCGCAGTTCAAAGCCCGATCCTGTTCACCTTCACCCTGGACGACCCAACGGAAGTGTGGATCCACTCCTCCGATTCAAGTCATGTGTGGCTCGACTTGCGAGCCGAGCTGCTGACGCCCGAAGATGTCCTACTCGACGAGAACGACAACTCCTACCTCTTTATAACCATGCACGCGGACTTCATGTTCAGACGGTCACTGGACGCGGGCACCTATTTCATTCGCGTGGCTCATCCAGACACGAGTGGCCAAGTCACGTTCCGCGTCCATCTGCGCACGGTCACCGAGCCAGGCAGCACAGCCGCGACGGCGACGGCGCTGCCCTTGCGTACGATCAAGACCGGCCGCATCTCATCGGCGACGGATCAGGACTTTTTCCAACTGACGCTAGATTCCAGGCGCCATGTCGTTATCCTGGCCACTGCCTTCGAAGAGGACAAGCCGCTGGAGATCAAGGTATTCGAAGGTGATACGCAACTCGACCTGTTCACCGCCAATAGAGATCACCACCTGTTGGCCTTTCCCAATATGGCCGGCTTTGTTCGAGACTGGCTCGATGCTGGCACGTATATCATCCGAGTCTCAGCGCCGTCAGGCAGCACGGGCGCCGCATATATCATCGAATCGGGTCCGGACGACATCTATGCAGCCGGGGTGACGAAGTGCTTGACACTGGCCCAGGCGCATAATTCCCTGTCAGGTGAAGAGAATGTTGATCCTCTGAGCGGATGCCAATGGCACTTGAAGAACACTGGACAGTACGGCGCGGTCACGTCCCGGCAAGTGGTGTCACTGCGCATCATCCTTATCATTTGTTAGCCGGCAGCCTGCAGCAGCACCTCCTTGCCTGACGTGAGCTCACTCCCCGGCGGGGAGAGCAGCGTCATCATCGTCATGTAGCGCCGCCCCACGGCCCACTCGTCGTGCTGCTCGGAGAGCACCGCACCGATGAGCCGGATGACCGCTGAGCGGTTGGGGAAGATGCCGACCACGTTGGTGCGCCGGCGGATCTCCTTGTTGAGCCGCTCCTGGGGGTTGTTCGACCAGATCTGCCGCCAGTGCGCCACCGGGAAGGCCGTGAACGCCAGGATCTCCTCCGCGGCGTCGGCGAGCATTGCCGCGGCCTGCGGGAAGCGCGCACCGAGCTGCTCCACGACCCGCGTGTGCTGGGCGTGCACCTCGGAGGCCGAGGGCTGCTGGTAGATGGTGCGCACGGTCGTCGCCACCAGCGCCTCGGCGCTCTTCGGCACGCGTGTGAGCAGGTTCCGCATGAAGTGGGTACGGCAGCGCTGCCAGGAGGCGCCGCCGAAGACGGTCGCGATCGCTCCCCTCAGGCCCTGGTGGGCGTCGGAGGTCACCAGCTCCACGCCGGAGAGCCCTCGTGCTACGAGGCCGCGGAGAAATGCCAGCCAGAAGGCCCCGTCCTCGCTGGTACCGACGTCGATGCCCAGCACCTCGCGCTTCCCCTCCACGTTGACCGCGGTGGCGACGACGACGCTCACCTGGGCGATGCGGCCCTCCTCGCGCACCCGCTGGGTGAGCGCGTCGAGCCAGAGGTATCGGTAGGGGCCGGAGTCCAGGGGCCGGCCGAGGAAACTTGTGACGACCGTGTCGAGCTCCGAGCAGATACGCGAGACCTGGCTCTTGGAGATGCCCTCGCAGCCGAGCGAGCGCACGAGGTCGTCGACGCGGCGAGTGGAGACGCCCTCCACGTACGCTTGCTGGACGACGGCTAGCAAGGCGCGCTCTGAGCGGCGCCGGGGCTCGAGCAGCGCCGGGAAGTAGGACCCCTGGCGGAGCTTCGGGATCTGCAGGTCGATGCTGCCCACCCGCGTGTCCCAGCGTCTTTGCCTGTAGCCGTTGCGCCGGGTGGTGCGCATCTCGCTGCGCTCGCCGTAGCCGGCGCCGACCTGCGCCGAGACCTCCTGGTCCATGACCGCCTCGGCGAGCACAGCCACCGCTTCGCGCAGGAAATCGAGGTCAGCTCCCGATGCCTGCTTGCGGAGCAGTTCCAACACGTCCACGCTCTCTCTGACCACCGTCGTCCTCCTCCACGTTCGTCATAACTTCGTGAAGGATGATGCGGTGGTCTCTTACGTCCACCTGCATGGGCACCGTGGTCGGTAGTAGGTCCCCCTGCGGAGACCGTCTCCCCGCCTGTGACACCACTTGCTGGGACGCTACTTACGGCGCCGGTCCCGGATACGACATTAATGTTGCAAGCGTCTGGGAGACGACGAGAGGCGCAGGCATCAATATTGCGGTGGCCGACCACAACTTCCATGCCGCTCACCGTGACCTGGATGACAACGTTGATCTCGTGCGGAGCTACAAGCTCGATTCCTTGAAAGATAATAGAGTGCTCCATTTTGGATCAGTAGCGACCGGTTATGCAGGAGTGATCGCTGCCGAGCAGAACGATATCGGCATTCGCGGGGTTGCGCCTGAAGCAAACATCCTGTTAACCGGTGGCATCCATGATCGCGATTCCGACAATTCCGAGTCGGAGCTCGTAGCAGCCATGCTCCGCAACCTCGATGTCGTGGCTGTCTCGAACAATAGCTGGGGCGGACACGAAACCGACAACATTCGGCGAGCGAGCGCCGATTGGGAGGCTGCGCTCGAACGCGGTGTCACCGAGGGCTTCGGCGAGAAGGGCATCTTCTACGTGTTCAATGGCGGCTCGCATCTCGGCTATGCCGACGACGCGAACTTGAACGAGCGAAGCAATTCCTATGCAGCGACAGCCGTCTGCGGAGTCGGTTACAACGACAAGCGATTGAATTTCGGCAACCGTGGCGCCACGCTGTGGCTATGCGCGCCGGCGCAACATATCGTCACAACCGACTATGGGAATCGTTATGTGTTCGGGCAAGGAGGTTCGGGTCACGCCACTGCGATCGTCTCCGGCGTGGCGGCGCTGATTCGGGCCACCAATGAGGATCTGACCTGGAGGGATGTCAAGTTGATCCTCGCAGCGTCGGCGCGCTGGAACCATCAATCGAGCAACAGCTGGAAATCCGGCCCGGCCAAGTATGGCGCCACAGGGAACTACCGCTTCAGCCATGACTACGGTTTCGGCGTCGTCGATGCCGGCGCCGCAGTGGCGCTGGCGACCACATGGACCAAGCTGCCGCCGATGAAGACCTTCGAAGCATCGTCCCAGGACGCACGGCAGGTCGTCCCCGACGCTCCGTCGGGTTGTTGTTTTGGTCCGACGGTGACGAGCAAGGTAACGATTGATCCATACGTCGAGTTTGTCGAGTTTGTCGAGCTCCATATCGAGTTTGATCATCCCTCGTTTCGGGATATGCGGATCGAACTGATCTCCCCCTCCGGCGCGGTATCGACCATCCTTCCGGCGGCGCACTCGACCCGGATCAACACCCGGTTCTACCCTCACGCGCTGCGCTCGAGCGTGCGCTTCGGCTCGGCTCGCCACCTGGGGGAGAACCCGGCGGGTGAGTGGACGTTGCGCCTGGCTGACCGTTACCACGAGCGTTCCGGTGACCTGGTCGCCTGGCGGCTCAAAATCTACGGTCATGGCGATCTGCCGGGACGCCCGAGCGTGACGTCCGCCGTCGCGGGCATGAGGACGCTGACGATCGGTTGGGCGGCGCCGGAGGAGACCGGCAGCGGTGCGGTCACGAGTTACGACCTGCGCTACATCCGCAGCCGAGCCGCGGACAAGTCGGACGATAACTGGACCCCGGTCACCGGAGTCGGAGCCTCGGACTCCGACACATATCAGATGACCAACCTCGGTCCCGGCGCGGGCTACGACGTGCAGGTCCGGGCGGTTACCAGCAGCGGCGCCGGTCCCTGGTCGTTGACGTACGAGGCCCATCCCATCCTGGAACTGCCTTGGGCGCCGACGAACGTCGAACTACGTCCGCGACACCTCGGGCTCGGCGTGTTCTGGCAGCCGCCGGCTGAGGACGGCGGCGCCGATGTCTCCCGCTACGGTCTGCGCTACATCCGCACTGATGCGATGGACAAGGCCGACGACAACTGGACCCCGGTTGCTGCGGCCTGGAATACCGGCGGCAGAGAGCTTCGCTACAACATTCCATCTCTGCTCAACGGTACGTCCTACGACGTGCAATTGCAGGCGCACACGTCAGTTGGAGAAGGCCCGTGGTCTGCGGTAGTCGCCGCTGAGCCCAGACTGCTGAATGTTGATGCAGCATTCGCACCCACGGAAACCGGCCTGCGTGAAGTAGTGGAGAACGCCCTGAGTGGAACTGCCGTCGGCGAACCAATCGTCGCTGTCGACCCAGATGGTGATGTCTTGGAGTTTTCGCTGGCGGAGACAAACAGTTCCCAGTTCGAGATTAATCCTACCACTGGTCAGATCCAGACTACTGCACCGCTCGACCATGAAGTACAGGGCAGTTATTCGCTGACGGTGTATGTGCGCGACAACAAGAACCACAGCGACGAACTCGACACTACGCTCGACGCGCAGATTGAGGTGGCAGTCTCAGTGGTTGATGCGAACGACCCACACCTGGTAACAGGCCGCGAATCATACGTGGTCGATGAACACGGAAGCCTGCTGATCGGTCAGTATGAGGCAGTCGACATCGAGCAGAGTCCGATGACGTGGTCGCTCTCGAGTTACGACAAGAGCGCGTTCGAGATAGACGAACACGGGTGGCTGAGTTTCGCCTCAGAGCGAAACTTTGAGGTGTCCACCGACTCAGGCCGAGACAATATATATGATGTCAACGTGATCGCTTCCGATGACGGCTCATACGGTCGCAGTCTGTCGGCATCGTTGGCAGTACGCGTGACTGTGAGAAATGTTGAGGAACTGCCAATCATTCACGGACCATCCGAACTGACTGTCGATGAGGACGGTCCGATACTAGTCACGAAGTACTATGCCGTCGATCCGCAAGGGGAACGGAATCCGCGATTTTCGGTGACTGGGGGTGTGGATGGAAACTCGTTCACCTTGAAGAGGTCGTCCACCTGGAGGAGGATTGGGCGGGAGTGGTGGCAGGAGTGGTGGCTGTATTGGCAGATTGGCGCTCCCAGCTTTGAACAGGAGATCAGGGGCGACACCAATGGTGACAATATATACGAAACGAAATTCCAGGTGTGGGCGGGCTCGGGCAATCCGCCCGCGATCAAGTTCATCAGAATCACTGTTGCGGACATCAATGAAGAAGCGGACTTGACGCTGTCGTCACCTCAGCCGCTGATCTCGATTCCCTACACGGCGACGCACGACGACCCTGATCGGATCATCAGCCGGAGTTGGAGTTGGCACCGTTCCTAGAACCGGGACGACTGGAATGTGATTGACGGCGCAACGAGCAGTACATATACACCAGGGGTTGCAGATATCAACCACTATCTGCGTGCTACCACAACCTATGAGGATACGCACGGCGCTGGCAAGGTCAAAGAGTCTGTCTCTCGACGAGTCGTGAAACGTACGGCTCAGGATAACGACCCGCCGCGATTCACAGACGATGGGCTCACGCTCCGGTTCGTGGCCGAGAACTCCAGTCATGAGACTGTGGTCGGCGCCGAGGTGGAGGCAACGGACCCGAATCGCGATGACCTGGTCTACAGCCTCGTGTCAACGTTCAATGACCGATTCGAGATTGATTCGGAAACGGGGCAGATCCTGGTAGGAAGAGCCGCGAATCTGGACCATGAGACGACAAACGAGTACCTGCTCATGGTTGAGGCCACCGACCCGGCGATCCTGAAGGATACGATTACTGTCACGGTCCGCATAACAGATGTGGACGAGCAACCGGCGACGGAACCCGACGAGGCTACGACGGACGAGGACGTTCCGGTCGAAATCGATGTGCTGGCGAACGATTCCGATCCCGAAGGGGATCCTCTGCGGGTCTCGATCCACCGATATCCGGAAAATGGCACGGTGCAGGTGCTGAGCGACAACAAGCTGCGTGTGACGCCGAATCCTCACGCCTCGGGCAGGATGACCTTCCAGTACCGGGTGTCAGATGGAAAGATGGAATCGATAGAGTGGGTGACCGTTGAAGTGCGCGAGATCAACGACCCGCCAAGCTTCGCCGAACCCACCATCGAACTTGAGGTGCAGCAGGGTTCCCGCGGTGGGACGCTGGTGGGCCAGGAACTGCATGCAAACGACCCCGATCATCAGGAGGGCGAACTCGTATACACGCTGAGCGGGTCTGCTGACTTTGTCATCAAACGAGAGACGGCACAAATCAGCGTGGCGCCCGGCGCCGTCATGGATGACACCGTTCAGGAGATTTATTCGCTGGTGGTCAGAGTACAAGATCCGGACGGCGACTTCGCCCGGGCCACCATCACGATTCAGGTCGTAGAGCGACTGACTCTGACCACCAATCGCGGTACCGGCGGCGGTCCCAGCGGTCCCAGCGGCCCCACCCCGAGCGAGGTCGACTTCGAGTGGAACGTGAAGCGCGACATCGACGCCCTCGACTCGGCCAACGGCTCCCCCACGGGTCTCTGGTCCGACGGCGAGACCCTCTGGATCGCCGAGAACGCCGACGGCGCCGACGACGCCGTCTACGCCTACGACCTCGCCACCGGCGAACGCGTGGAGGACCGCGAGTTCGTGCTCGATGAGCGCAACCGCGCACCACGCGGCGTCTGGTCGGACCGCACGGTCATCTGGGTCTTCGACAGTGGCCAAGAGAAGCTGTTCGCCCACAACCTCGAGAGCGGCGAGCGCCTCCCCGAGCGCGACATCGCACTCGCCGAACGCAACCGCGATGCGCGCGGCATCTGGTCCGACGGCGAGACGATGTGGGTGCTGGACGACCGCAACGACGCCCTCTTCGCCTACGACATCGCCAGCGGCGACCTGCTCGCCGAGTACGAGCTCGACGACGCCAACGGCGACCCCCACGGCATCTGGTCCGACGGCACGACCGTGTGGGTCTCCGACCACGGGGGGAAGCGGCTCTTCGCCTACCGTCTGCCCGCGCCCGAGGGGCCCGCGGCAGAAGACGCGGAACCGCAGGACCTCGAGCGCGTCCGCGACGAGGAGTTCCCCAACACGGTGCTGAGCCGTGCCAGCAACAACAGCCCCCGCGGCCTCTGGTCCGACGGCGACGTGATGTACGTCGCCGACGAGAGCGATGACCGCGTCTACAGCTACAACATGCCCGACGCCATCGACGCCCGGCTTGCCTCGCTCACGCTCAGCGGCGTGGACATCGGGGAGTTCGACCCCGGCCGGACGGAGTACGAGGGCACTGTTGGCGAGGGTGTGGTGGAGACGGCCGTTGAGGCCGAGGCGATGCAGCGCCGCACGGATGTCGCCATCGACCCGCCCGATGCCGACGGCGACGACGCGAACGGCCACCAGGTAGCCCTCCAGGACCTCGGCGAGATCACGGTCACCGTCACCTCGCAGGACGGCAGCCGTATGAAGGTCTACCGCGTGCGGTTCCCCGACACAGGATGGGATCCGGCCCGCGATCCCTGGCCGCACTGCCTGCGGGGCGCGGTCTCCGAGGGGTTGAGCCTCGTCGTCTTCGCGGGAGGCAGCGTCGAGGAGCTGGTCAGCTGCGCGGAGAGCCGGGGCATCGTGGCCCTCTATGCGCTGCATGAGGGCGTCTACCTCTCCTACATCCTCGGGGCGCCGGGGTTCGTGAACCGGGGCTTCGTCGAGACCTTCGGGGGTGGCGTACCGCCGGTCACGGCGCTGGTGGTCCGGAGCAACGGGCCGCCCTCGGCGGACCCGTTCGGGGATGACCTTGAGGGCGATGGGCAGCAGCCGTGGCCGGAGTGCGTGCGGGGCGCCGTCTCCGAGGGGTTGAGCCTCGTCGTCTACGAGGGGGGCAGCGTCGATGAGCTGGAGGCCTGCGCGCGCAGCATGGAGATCACCGCCCTGTACGCGCTGCATGAGGGCGTCTACCTCTCCTACATCCTCGGCGCGCCGGCCTTCGTGAACCAGCCCTTCGGCGACGTGTTCGCCGACGGCCTGCCATTCATGACGCCACTGGTTGCCAGGAGCGAGGGACAGCCCGGCGGTCGCTGAGGCCGGTCTCCGCCGGGCAATGGGACTCTGCACCTACCGGGACGCGGTCCTGATCAGCCCGCCGCTCGCCCTCCCCTCCCCGCGGCAGCCGACGGGGCACGATTCCCCCGAAGGCGGGATCGACGTTCCGAATCGACCGGGGCGCGCCCGCGCGATGTCAGTGGCTGGCCGGCAGGCGCACTGGCAGCGGGGCCGACCGGCGCGGGGCGAGCCATGCCCTGCCCAGCGGTCCCTCCAGGTCCAGCAGGCGGCGATGGGGACCTGTGGGAGCCCAGGCCCGCCCCCTCCAGCGCGCGCACGCCGCCGTAGATCGCGCCCCTCGACCAGCCGGAGACGGCGGCCATCTCCAGGCGGTCGAGGAAGGGCATCGCGGCGAGCAGGCGCAGCAGGTCCCGCTCGGGGTTCACCGGTCGTCCGCCGGAGCGCCTGCGGCGGGCCGGCTGGGGTGCTTGCTGCGCTGCTTGCCGCGGCCGGCCCCGCGGGGCGAAGCGGCCTGTTCCTGCTGCCCGGGCGCCGTCTCGCTGCGAGCCTGGTCCAGCTCGTTCGAGCCGCTGCTCGACGGCTGCGGCTCAGGCCATTGCACGGGGCACCGGTCGATGGCACGACAAGCTGCGGAGTACGGTGGTGTGTATTTGTCGATCGCCAGGGTCATTGATCCACGCGTCGCCACGGTCATTAGACCACCCGGGACGCCGGTAGGCGGCTTGATATCAGTGAGCGTCTAGCGCGTCAATCACCTCCCGTCTGCGCCTCGAGCAGGGCGCGGTGCGGCGAGAGCCGCTGGCGGTAGCTATCGCCCTCGATCACGATCTGGTAGCTGGCGTTCGCGAGCCGGTCGAGGGCGCTGTTGCCGAGGATCGGGTCGTCGAAGAGCCCCAGCCATTCCTCCACGGCGCGGTTCGAGGTGATGACGAAGCTGGAGCTGCGGTGGCGCCCGATGACCAGCTCGTAGAGGTCGATGGACTGCTGCGCGCTGAGGCGATGGAGCCCGAGGTCGTCGAGGATGAGCAGGTCGGGCGCGAGGAAGCTTCGGAAGACCTTCTCGGCCGAGTGGTCGACGCGGGCCTGCGCCATCTCGCGGAAGTAGTGGTCGGCCGGGGCGAAGCGGACGCTGCGTCCGGAGCGGACGGCTGAGTAGCCGAGCGCCTGGGCTAAGAAGCTCTTGCCGACGCCGACGGGGCCGACGAGCAGGACGTGCTCGCGGCGATCGAGGAAGTGCAGCGAGAAGGCGGCGTCGAGCAGGCGGCGGTCGAGCCGGATGGCGGCCGCCCAGTCGAAGTCCTCGAGGCGGCAGAGCTGCTCGAAGCCGGCCTGGCGCAGGCGCAGCTCCAACCGCCCGTGGTCGCGGCGGCTCACCTCGTCGACGAGCAGGATCTGCAGGAAGTCCGCGTAGTCGAGGTGGTCGCGCCGCGCGAGGGCGATGCGCTCGGGCAGGGTGTCGAGCATACGGCCGAGCTTGAGGCGCTTGAGCAGCGGGCGGAGGTCTGAGGTGGTGGCGGTCATCGTGGTGCTCCTGTCGGGGTCTGCGTGCGGGACTGGGCGAAGACGGAGCCCGAGCGGGCGAAGCGCCCCGGAGGCGGCGGCAGCTCGGGCTGGTCTGGGGTGCTCTCCTGGTCGAGGGCCTCGACGAGGATGCGCTCGAGGCGGCGCACGTCGATGAGGTCGACCTCGAGCGCGCGGCGGCAGGCGGCATCGAGGCGGTCGGGGGAGTAGCGCTCGGCGAGGCGGAGGAGCTTGTGGCCCTGCCGCAGCTTCGCCCAGGGCAGGGAGCCCTCGAAGAGACGCTCGGCGTAGGCGCCCACGGCCTCCCCCAGCTCGGCGGCGCGGCGCTGTATCCAGTCGGGCGCCCGCCTGGTGTAGGGGGTGAGCTCGGCCGGGTAGTCGTTCGGGTCGGTGGCCCGGCCGCCCCGGCGCTGGCGCGGGTGCACCTTGATGAGCTGACCGCGGTGGTAGATGCGCACCAGCTTCGAGCCGAGCTGCACCTCGACCTTCTGGCGGGGCGGGCAGGCCATGGACGGCACCGAGTACAGGGCGTACTGGCAGGCGATGTGGTGGTCCGGGTGGACCGTGGCCGTCCGCCAGTCGGGGACCTCGTAGGGCTCGCCGTCCCAGGGAGCGAGCAGAGGGAGCTCCTCCTTCAGGAAGACCTCGAGCGGGCGCCGGCGTGTCGTGCCGTGGATGCGCTGCCCCGCCACCTCGAGGCACCAGCTGCGGGCGGCGGAGCGCAGGTCGACGACGTCCCGGAAGTCGCCGCCCTTGAAGAGGCGCTCGCGCACGTAGGGGATGCTGCGCTCGACGCGCGGCTTGTCGCGGGGATGACGCACGCGCGCGGGGTCGGTGATGAAGCCGCGGTGGCGGGCGTACTCGAGGAAGCCCCGCGTGAAGCGCGGGTGCAGCGCGTCGGCCCCGGCGACGGCGGCCGGGAAGTTATCGATGACGAGGTAGCGCGGCACGCCCCCGAAGAAGGCCCAGGCCTCCTCCAGGCCCTCGATCACAGCGTCCAGCTTCTGGCTGGTGGTGGGCCACACAAAGCAGTGGCGTGAGTAGCGCCAGACGACGACCAGCGCCCACACCGCGCGCCGGCGGCCGCTCTCGGGGTCCCGGATGAAGCCGAGGCGGCCGAAGTCCATCTCCGCCACCTCGCCCGGCGGCCCGTCGTCCATGCGCACGGTCGACGGCAGCCGGTGGCGCCAGCCGCGGCGCCGGATGAAACGCCGCAGCGTGGTGTAGGAGACCTCGCAGCCTCGTCCGGCGAGGAGCTCCTGGATGCGCGTCAGTTGCAGGCGGTCGGTCTCAAGCCAGCGCTCGATCTGCTCCGCCCAGGGCGAGAGCAGCTCCTCGCTCGGCGCCTCGACCTGCCGCGGGCCGGAGAGGCTCAGCGTCGCCAGCGCGGCGAGCTGCTCCTCACTCGGCTCGGGACCGCCCGGCGTGAGGCCGGCCGCCTCGGCCGCCTCGACGTAGCGGCGCACCGTCACGCGCGATAGCCCCGTGCCGCTGGCGATGCGGCGCTGGCTGAGCCCCGCCTGCCAGCGTCGAATGATCTCCTGGATCTCCACCCCGTGTACCTCCCGGTAGGCCATCGCTGCTCCCTCCGCTGGGGATGCAGGCGATGGTGGCCGTACCGGCGACCCGGGCGGGCAGGAGTCCCTGACGGGGTGGATCAATGACCCTGGCGATCTGGCGATTTCGTGGTCTATAGACCTTGGCGATTCACAGTATTCGCTCGGAGACAGCTGGCGGCGTGATTGCACAGAAGTGGTACCAATACCGCTCCAGATTGGGCGGAGATTCAACAACCGTTCGCTACAGTGCTCCCCCGGGGGCAGATGGCATCGAGCCTCAGGTGGTGTAGGCGGTCCAGTGCTCCCTGGAGCGGGCTGGCCGCGCTGCTGCTGGCGGCTTGTGCCGCCCTCTGCCTCTTCGTGGTGGAGGATCGGGCCAGCGGCCAGGAGACGCTCGGGGCTCCCACCATCGGTACGCGATGCTGCGGGACATTGCGTTCTCGGTGACCGGAGGACTGGTGGTCGGGCCCCGGCAGCTGTACCCGCCGGGCAACACCCGGCGGGGGATCAGCGTCAGGCCGGCCTCCAGTGGCGACGTCACCGCCACTGAGGAGTGCGACGCGCGGGGGGCCCATCTACACCGGGGACGACAGGATGCTGTCCAACCGGCTGGAGCTCACCGTCAACGGGCCTGAGCCGCTGACGGCACGTTTCGAGAGCTTCCCGACCTTCCACAACGGCAGCGACAACCTCACCTTCAGGATCGCCTGGCTGCGCCCGCCGTTCGGCGGTGAGTTCCCTCTACGCGACCGACGACGGCGAGTTCGTTCCGCTGCTCGCCCGGAGCGACGCCCCACCGCTCGCCCCCCGGCTCCACGGGCAGCCGCGCGCTCCGGCCATCTCCAGCCCGGCGGCGCCGGCGCACCTCGGCGCCAGGCCGGGAAGCCATCGCCACCAGGCCGGACGTGCCGTCTCGATGTCCCTCGCACACGGGAACGGTGTCGGCCGGTCGCGAATCAGACAGGCCCGGACCGGCGGATCGTGGGGGACGAGAGGAGGAACGGAGGAGCCTGATGGGCCTGGATGACCCTGGCGGCACGGACCGCCGGCGGGTCCCGCGGACCGGCGAGAGCCGCCGCGCTCCCCGGAATGTCCGCATCTCCCTGCTGCGGGGCCCACCCGTCTTGACCGCGCATGCCTACAGAATGCCTACAATTGATCAGTGTGGTGACTACAATTGATGGGGTCGGTGATCGCCGGGAATGCCCGATTTGAACTGGATTTCTGGTGCCGAAGGTGGGATTCGAACCCACACGGGCCGTGAAGCCCAACGGTTTTTGAGACCGCCGCGTCTGCCGTTCCGCCACTTCGGCACCGCTGGAGGGCGCCATCTCACGATACGGGAGCAGCCCACGGGGCGGAAAGCGGCCGCCCGGGGACGAGGGGGACGCTACGGCGTCGCGCGGCGCGCGCCGCCGTCCATGTAAACGGCCGTCCCGTGCACAAAGCTCGCCGCCTCCGAGGCGAGGAAGCACGCGACACGCGCGACCTCCTCGGCGCTCGCCATGCGGCCGGCGGGGGTGCGCGACGCCATGCGGTTCAGCAACTCCTCTACATCGATGCCGGCCGCGGCGGCGCGCTCCTCGCGAAGCTCCCGAGCTCGGTCGGTGTCGGTGAGTCCCGGACAGATCGCGTTCGCCGTCACGCCGTCTGCCGCCGCGATGTCGGAGAACGCGCGCGTCAGGTTGAGCACGCCCACGTTCGCGATGCTCATCGGCAGGTTGTCGGGGAGCGGACTCGCGCCCGCGGCGCCGGCGATGTTCACGATGCGCCCCCAGCCGGCGTCCCGCATGTGCACGAGCGCGAGCTGTGACATCCGCAGGTAGCCGTAGAGCTTGAGCGCAAGGGCGTCGTCGAAGAGCTCGGCCGGAACGTCGGCGACGTGGTGCTCGCGCGCCGCGCCGGCGTTGTTGACCAGGATGTGGAGGGCGCCGAGCTCGCCGACGCAGCGCTCGACGGCCTCCCGGCAGCCCTCGATGGTGGCCAGGTCGGCGGAGATCGTCATCCCTTCGCCCCCGGCTGCCCGCACTGACGCGAGCGCCTCGCCGAGGCGCCCGGGATCGCGGGCGACGAGGCAGACGCGGGCGCCCTCGCGCGCGAGCTCCACCGCGCAGGCCCGGCCGATGCCGCAGCTCCCGCCTGTGATGAGGGCGACGCGCCCCGCGATCCCGAGGTCCATCGCAGCTCCTCGTCGAGCGCCGCCCCCGAGGGGAGGCGGCGGGGACCCAGCGTAGCCACGGCGCGCCGGCGGCGCGAGCGGCGCGCCCGCGCGCGGATCGGCCGTGCGCGCCATCGAGGAGGTGACGTAGCATGCGACGCCGAGGGGGTTCGACAGCGCCCGGGACACGAGACCGGGCGGGAGGAGCGAGCGGGTGACGCAGCCCTGGTCGGGCGTTCGCGTGGTGGAGATCGGCGACGGTGTGGCCGTCTCGTGCGCCGGGAAGCAGTTCGCCGACTTCGGTGCCGACGTCGTGAAGGTCGAGCGGGTAGGCGGCGGCGAAGTGCGCCGCCTGCCCCCCTTCCCAGACGACCGACCGCACCGCGATCGCGGGGGCTTCCACCTCTCGCTCGACACCGGGAAGCGCTCGCTCGCGCTCGACGTAGGGACAGCGTCGGGGCGCGAGGTGCTCGGGCGGCTCGCGCGAGGTGCTCAGCTCGCGCTCGTCGAGCTCCCGCCCGCCATGGCCGCGAGCGTGCTCGACGCGCTGCGCGGGGCGGAGGAGGCGCCGTCCGTGGTGGCGATGAGCCCGCACGGCCTCGACGGTCCCTACCGGGAGCGCCTCGAGAACGACCTCTCGATCTTCGCCTGGACCACGCGTCTCCACCGTCACCGCCGGGAGGGAGAGCCGCCGCTGCGCTACGCGCCCCACGTCGCCGCGATGCAGGTCGGCCTGACCGCCGCCGCCGCCGCCGCCGGTGCCCTCTGGGGACACGTCCACGACCGCGTCCGCCGCGACGCCGAGGTGTCGGCCGTCGAGGCGCTCGCCGGCAACGTCGACACTTCCTTCGTCGCGTGGTCCCTCTCCGGCGGCGCGCCCTCCGTGCCCCGGCGCTCCCGCGGGACGTACCCCGTGGGCACCTACCAGTGCAAGGACGGTTTCGTGCAGCTGACGGCGGGTGACTCGCCGTTCTTCGAGCGCGCCTGCCGCGCGATCGGTCGGCCCGACTTCATCGAGGACCGGCGCTTTCGTACGAAGGAAGTCCGCCCCGACCACCACGAGGAGTTCCTCGCGGTCTTCCAGCCGTGGCTGGACGCGCGCACGAAGGGGGATGTCTTCCGCGCGATGCAGGCCGAGCGCGTGCTCTGCACGCCGATCCTCGACATCTCCGAGGCGCTGGAGGACGAGCAGTCGGTCGCGCGCGGCTCCTACGTCGCCGTCGAGCAGCCCGACGTGGGCACGATAACGCTCGCGGGCCCGCCGTTCCGCCTCGGCGGCGTGGAGGGCGATGGCTGGCGCGCCGGTCCGGCGCCGCGCCTGGGCGAGCACGGCACCGAGATTCTCGACAGCCTCGGTTACTCCCGCGAGGAACAGCAGGCCCTCTTCCGCGCCGGGGTGACGGGATGACCAGCCGCGCGCTTGCCGGCGTACGCGTGATCGAGCTCAGCGAGGTCTGGGCGGGCCCGGTCGGCGGCTCGCTGCTCGGTGACCTCGGCGCCGATGTGATCAAGGTCGAGTCGTACCCGCGCTTCTCGCCGACGCGCCCCATCGACCCCGCCGACTGGCGCGTCGCGCCGGGCGAGGGGCCCGCGTACGAGCACTCGTGGGCGCAGCATCAGGGCAACCGCAACAAGCGCAACATGGCGATCAACCTCAGGCGCGAGGAAGGGGCGGCGGCGTTCCGACGGCTGCTCGCGCGAGCGGACGTCGTGATCGACTCATTCTCGGCTGGAACGATGGAGAAGCTCGGCTTCGACTGGGAGCGGATGCACGCCGACGCGCCGCGGCTGATCCGCCTCTCGCTGCCGGGCTGGGGTCTCTCGGGGCCCTACCAGGGCTACGTCTCCTTCGGCGGCGGCTTCGACTGCGTGACCGGCCACACCGCGGTTCGCGGCTATCCCTGGCGCGGCGTGGAGGAGACGTCACCGATCACGCACTCCGACGCGACGGTGCCGCTCGCCCTCGTCTTCGCGGTCGTGACCGCGCTGCGCGAGCGCGAGCGCACGGGCGAGGGGATGCTTGTCGACCTCTCGCAGGTGGAGGAACTCGCGACCCAGGTCCCCGGCGTGCTCGCCGAGTGGACCCTCAACGGGCGCCTCCCGGCGCGCGTCGGCAACGCCGAGCAGCACGTCGTCCCCCACGACTGCTACCGCGCCTCAGGCGAGGACCGCTGGGTGGTGCTGGCCGCGGAGGACGACGCGCAGTGGGGCGCGCTCGCGCGCGCCGTCGGCCACCCGGAGTGGGCTCAGGACGGGCACCGGTGGGCCACGGTCGTCGGTCGGCTCCGCGACCGCGAGGCGGTCGATCGCGCCCTCGCCGAGCACGCGGCCGGTGCCGAGGCCGAGGCGCTCGCCGATCTCGTTCAGGAGGAGGGAGGCATCGCCGCGGCCGTCGCGGGACCCCAGGAGATGCTGCTCTCGCCGCAGCTCAACGCCCGCAGCTGGTTCCCGACGATCGACCACCCGTACACGGGCCCCCGCATCCAGGCTGGCTTCCTCTGGCGCTTCGGCCCCGACGCGCTGTCCTGGGATCTCCCCTGCGGGCTGGTGGGGGAGTACAACCGGGAACTCCTGCGCGAGCACGGCTACGACGACGACGAGATCGACCGCCTCGAGGCAGACGGCGTGATCGGCAACGCCTACGGCTAGCGTCCTCGTCTACTCCGGCGGCGTTCCCCAACGGAGGTCGTAGTAGGCGAGCCGGTTGCCCGAGCGGGAGCGCCACGCGAATCCCTGGAGCCCGGCGCGGTGGGCGACGAGGAAATCGGGCTGGGCGATGAAAGCCCACGGCTGGTCCTCGGCGACGATCCGCTGCGTCTCGTGGATGAGCGCGAGGCGCCGATCGGGGTCGTGCGTCCGCCGGATCTCCAGGATGCGCTCGTTCACGCCCGGGTTCTGGTAGTCGATCCAGTTCGTGATGCCGAAGTAGCGGTCGCCGAAGTCGTGTGGAACGGCGTAGCCCATCTCGTTGCAGCGGTGGCCGCCGCCGGCGATCGCGAGCGGCATGCGGTACTCCTTCTGGAGGTCGCTGAGCTCGTTCCCCGCCACCGGACGGACCTCGAGATCGATGCCGACGACCCTGGCGTCGCGCGCCACGCGCCGCGCCACGTCCGCGTGCACCGGGTCGCCGGCGCCGTGGTAGAGCGTGGCGCGCACCTCGCCGCGCCCCGACGCTGCGATCTCCTCGCGTGCCCGCGCGAGATCCTGCTCGCCCGACCACAGCTCCAGGTAGCCGAGGCTCGTCTCCGGCACGACGCCTCGCCAGGGGCGCCCGTACCCTCTCAACACCTCGTCCGCGATCTCGCGGTAGGGGACCGCCGCGGCGAGCGCCCGCCTGACGTGGACGTCGTCGAAGGGGGCGACGCGCGCGTCCATCTGGAGCGAGAGCTGCGAGTTGCTGGGCGACTGGAAGAGCGCGGCCTCCGCGTGGTCGGCGACGCGCTCGGCCTCGGCTGGCGAGGGCTGGAAAACCACGTCGATCTCGCCGGCCAGCAGCGCATCGACGCGGTCGCGCCCCTCCGGCAGCACGCGGTAGACGACCCGCTCGACCGCCGGTATCCCGGCGTAGTGGTCGGCTCGGGCGCGGAGCACGAGCTCCTCCTCCGAGCGGCTCTCGACGGCGTAGCGGCCGAAACCTCCCGGGTTCTCGGCGAGCCAGTCGCGCGCGAACGGATCCTCCGGCGTCGCGTGCCGCCTCGCCTCGGTCGAGTCGTAGATCGGCGGCACCGTCATGGTGAGGATGTGCGGGAAGGCCGCGTTCGGCTCGGGAAGAGCGAACTCGACGGTGTAGCGGTCGAGCGCGCGCACTTCGGGGGGACCGGATCCGGGGATCGCCTCGTACGCCGAGCCCATGAAAGCGACCCAGCGGCCGACCTCGCCGTGGACGCCGGTGCTCAGCCAGTTCACGTCGGGCGGCCGCAGCGCGCCGGCGGGTTCCTCGAGCGCGGCCCAGCTCCATACCACGTCGTCAGCCGTGAGCTCGTGGCCGTGCTGAGAGGTAACGCCGGGCCTCAGCGCGACGCGGTAGCGCATGCCGTCCGGAGAGACCTCGAAGCCATCGGCGAGCATCGGATCGAAGCTCGTCACGTCCTGCACGGGCCGGCCGTCGACCTCGACGATCACGTAGCGCAGCAGCTGATCATAGAGCTGCACATGCACATCCCAGTTCACGATCGAGCGCCAGGGGGCGACGCGGGTGAACTGGTCGGGGTCGTAGCAGGTGGGGAGGCGCAGCGTCGGCACGACGATGGTGCGCTCATCGACGGCGGGCCCGCCACGTGAGGATCTGTTCTCTGCCATGATTCCGGCTCCCGTCGCGTCTAGTAGTCGAGCGTGACGACCACGCCCCGCTCGTAGAGGCCCTCTACCGCCTCGTCGTCGTAGCCGAGCTCGGCGAGGATGGCGCGCGCGTGCTGTCCGCCGAGCATCCCCGGACCCGGCGTCTCCGGCGTCCCGTGGAAGTGCACGAGCGGCGCGTGCCGCCGGTACGGGCCCCAGAGGGGGTGGTCGGTCTCAACCGTCAGCCCGGCCGCCTCCACGTGGGGGTCGCTGTCCCAGAACAGCCCGGGCTCCCGGGCGTCGGCACGCACGCCGGCGACGTCGCGAGTGGTGAGCAGCCGCTCCCACTCGTCGGCTGTCCGTGCGGCGAGCAGCTCGCCGAGCGCCCCTGCCAGCTCCGCGTCGTGCTCGCCCCGGGCCTCGGCCGTCTGGAATCGCGTATCGCCCGCGAGCGCCTCGAGCCCCGGCGTACCGGCCAGCGCCGTCCACTCGCGCTCGCTCGTGACCGCGAGGAAGAGCCAGCTCGGCCTCGCCCCGTCCTCCTCGGCCGGAGCCGCCCGGTAGAGGCGATAGAGGGCCGAGAGGCCGAGCAAGTCCCCGTCGGCGTGCGGGCGCTCGGGCTTGCCGTCGTAGTCGACGAAGTCATCGTGGTTCGCGTAGGCGTTGGCGCCCATCATGTTGCACTGCACGTGCTGGCCGACCCCGCGTCTCCGCTGCGCCATCAGCCCGAGGAGCGCCGCGGTCGCCACCACCGCCGAGGCGTTGGGATCGGGCGAGATCTCGTTTGCCTGCTGCATGCGGCGCGCCTCCTCGCTCATCGCGGCGAGGTCGCCCGCGGCCACGGGGTGGTCGACGCCGCCGGCCTGCAGGTAAGCGCCGCCGAGCGCCGCGCCGGGCGCCGGGTGCGCGGTCGGGCGACGCGCGTACGGGCCGTCGATGCCGTAGCCGGTCGCCGAGACGTAGACGAGGCGCGGGTTGAGCGCGCTCGCTTGCTCGTAGCCGATCCCGATCCGCTCCGGAGCCCCCGGGCGGAAGTTGTGGATGAGCACGTCGGCGCGCTCGATGAGCTGCTCGGCGATGCGCCGCCCCTCGGCCGCCTTCAGGTCCAGCGTGATGCTCTCCTTGGAGGCCGTCATCTTGATCGCGCCCAGCCCACGCACGTCCCCGACGCCGGGGTTCCCCATCAGGCGGAAGCTGTCGCCGGCGAGCGTCTCGAGCTTGATCACGCGCGCGCCGAGGTCGGCGAGGATGGTGCAGGCGTACGGCACCGCCACGACCGAGGCGAACTCGAGCACCGTGACGCCCTGAAGCGGCCCCCCCTCGCGCTCCTCCGGAGCCCCCCCGCCGCGTGGCGCGGCGGGGGGGGTCGGCGCCTCGGCGCGCGGACGCCAGCCCTCGCCCCGGTGCTCGTCGACTGTGGGCCGCGTCGCGGCGGGCCGGGCCGGCGTCGCCGGCAACTTCGCCACGGGACCGAGCTGCCGCACCGGTCCGTGGGCGGGCGAGTCGAGCGTGATCACATCGCCCGTGTGAACGATCTGCGGGTGGTCGAGCGCCTGCTGCGTGGAGCGCCAGGGCTCGGCGGCGACGTTCCCGTTCGCCACGAAGGTACGCATCCACTCCCGCGTGCTCTTCGTCAGCGTGCGGGCGTAGACGATGTCGAGCAGCGCCTCTTTCGCCTCGTCGGCGATGAGGTAGGGCGCGCCCTCGAAGCGGGGATCGGCGTAGATCTCCCCGAGGTCGGTTGCCGCGATGAAGGCGTGGAAGAGGTGCTCGACGATGCTGGCGAGCTGGATCCACTCGCCGTCGGAGGTCGGCACCGGGTTGTAGCCGACCACCGGGAGTCGCCCGAAGAGCTGGGGCGGCGGCGGCGGGAAGCGCTCCGGGTGGCGTCCCCGGAGCTGCTGGATGGTGAGCCCTGCGATGTCGAAGGGGATGTAGCCCCGCAGGAGGCTCGTCTCCACAAGCTGCCCCGAGCCGGTCCGCTCCCGGGCGAGCAGCGCCGCGAGGATGCCCTGAACGGCCGACTGCGACGCGACGTGCGTGCCCAGCTGGACCGCCGCGTAGACAGGACCGTCGCGTCCGATCGAGCCTTCGAAGATCAGCATCCGCCCCGACTTCGCCGCGACCACCTGCTCGTAACCGGGGTAGCGGGAGTAGGGCCCCTCGGGCCCGAAGCCCGTGATCGAGCAGTAGATGAGACCGCCGTTCAGTGCGCGGAGCGCCGCCGGATCCGCTCCCAGGGGCGCGGCGCTGCCGGGGCGGAAGCTCGCCACCGCGACGTCGGCCTCGCCCGCGAGCTGATGCAACCGAGCGCGGCCCTCCTCGGAGCCGAGGTCGAGCGCGAGCGAGCGCTTGCCCCGGAGCCACACCGGCGACGCGGCAAGGAAGCGGAAGCGATCACCCGCGGGCGGCTCGATCTTCAAGACGTCGGCGCCGAAGTCGGCGAGGATCATCGTGGCGAGGCCACCGGCCGGCCCGCTGGAGAGGTCGAGCACACGCAGGCCGTGGAGAAGTGGCGCGGCCGTCCCGGTGCCCACGGCTAGCCGACCGGCGCGAGCTGGCGCTGCAGCGGCAGCTCGCGGATGCGCTGGCCGGTGGCGTCGTAGACGGCGTTCGCGACCGCGGCGGCTATCGGCACGATGCCGAGCTCTCCCGCGCCCGTCGAGCGCACCGCGGGGTCGCCGACGATCCCGACGTCGACGCGGGGCGTGTTGTGGATGCGCGGCACGCGGTAGCGGGCGAAGCCCGGGTTCAGCACGACGCCGCCCTCGAACTCGACCGATTCGGAGAGCGTCCCCCCGAGCCCCTGCACGATGCCTCCCTCGATCTGGTTGACGACCCCGTCCGGGTTCACCGCAAGGCCGCAGTCGATTGCCGCGGAGACGCGCTCGACCCGCACTTCCTGCCCCCGCACCTCGACGGCGACGCAGAGCGCGACGTAGCTCCCGACGTCGATGCCCACGGCGCAGCCGACGCCGCGGCCGCGGTGCCCCGAGGCGCCGGGCGCGGCCGGGCGCCAGCCGAAGCGCCGGGCGGCCTCGTCCAGGACGCCGTGGTAGCGCCGATCCTCGAGGTGCCGTCGCCGCCACTCGACGGGATCGTCGCCCAGAACGGCCGCGATCTCGTCGACGTGCGACTCGCGCGCGAAGTGGTTGACCGCGGCGCCGAGCGATCGGTAGGAGCCGACGGGGAGCGGCGAGTCGGCCGAGGAGACGACGGTGCGCACGTGGGGCGCCGTGTAGGGCGACTCCGAGCCGCGGCGCCCGATGAGAGCCCGCTCTCCGGCGTGGATCGCGTCGTACTCCCAGGCGGTGAGCAGCCCCTGTCCGTCGATGCCGCTGCGAATCGAGACCAGTGCCGCCGGGCGGAACGTCGAGTGCTGCGTCTCCTCGGTGCGGCTGAAGGCGACCCGGACCGGTCGCCCGGCCGCGTGGGCGAGCCGCGCCGCCTCCAGCGCGATCGGGTAGATGCTCTTTCCCCCGAAGCCGCCGCCGATCTCCGGCGCGATCACGCGCACCCGAGCCTCCGGCATCTCGAAGTGCACGGCGAGCTCCGAGCGTATGCCGAAGGGTCGCTGCGTCCCCGCCCACACCGTGAGCCGCGCGTCCTCTCCCTCGCCCTCCCAGCGCGCGGTGGCGGCTCGGGGTTCCATCGGCGCGATGCTGATGTAGGGGGCGTAGTAGGTGGCCTCGAGCGTTCGGGCCGAGGCCTCGAGGCCGGCCTTCACGTCGCCGGCGTGCTGCATCACCATCGTGTCGCGCGCCGAGTCGAGCAGGATCTGCGGCACGTCCCAGCGAGAGGGCTGCCCCGGCCGCTCCTCCCACCGCGCCCGTACGATGCTCGCCGCGCGGAGCGCCTGCTCGTCACTCTCGGCGAGCACCGCGGCGAGCGCCGGCCTTCCCGGGGCGGGGGGCTCGTGAACGACCCGCACCACGCCGGGGAGTTGCCCCGCGACGCTCGCGTCGAACTCGGAGAGCTCCGCACCCAGAGACGGTGGCCGGATCACGGCCGCGTGGAGGAGGCCGGGGAGGAGCACGTCGCGCGAGTAGACGGCGGCGCCGGTGACGCGGTCCATCGCGTCGACGCGGCCGCGCTCGCTGCCCAGCACCGTGAACTCGCCCGGGGCGGTGAGCTCAACCTCACCCTCGGGGATCTCCTCACGCCTGTAGCCGTCCGCGACGAGCTCGCCGTAGCCGAGCGAGCGGCCGGGATCGGTGGCGGCGACGACGCGGCCGCCCGCCAGGTGCAGCTCGCTCGCGGGGAGGTCGAGACGATCGGCGGCGAGATCGAGCAGCGCCATGCGCGCCGTGGCGGCGGCGCGCCGCAGCTGCAGGCCGACGTAGGCCGTCGAGCCCGAGCCGAACGTGCCGAGATCCCACGGCACGAGGTCGGTGTCGCCGAGCGTCACCTCGACGGCGTCGGGCGCCAGGCGCAGCTCCTCCGCGACCTCCATCGCGAAGCCGGAGCGGACGCCCTGCCCGTACTCGACCTTCCCCGCGAAGGCGAGGACGCGACCGTCGGGCCTGACGGTGAGCCAGCGCTGCAGCGGCTCGTCGGGCGCGGTGTTGAAGTAGGTGGTGGTGCGGTAGCTCGCGCGCAGGCGATCGGGGATGCCGAAGGTGACGTCGCCGTAGACATCGAGGCCGGCCCCCGCCGCCGCCGCGCTCATGGCGCGCCCACCGGGGCGCCGCCGGCCGCGGCGCGCTCGACGGCTCGCAGGATGCGCACGTAGGTCCCGCAGCGGCAGATGTGCTCCTCCAGCGCCTCCTGCACCTGCGCGCGGGAAGGGTGCGGCTCTCGCGCGAGCAGCCCCACGGTGCTCATCACGAAGCCGGGGATGCAGTAGCCGCACTGCATCGCCCCCTCCTCGACGAAGGCCCGTTGGACGGGGTGGAGGTCGTCGAGGTTCTCCGCGCCCGGCGCGAGCCCCTCTACGGTCGTCACCTCGCCGCCGGCAACCGCGCCGACGGACGTCTGGCAGGAGCGCAGCGCCTGGCCGTCCACCAGCACCGTGCAGGCGCCGCAGAGCCCTTCGCCGCAGGCGTACTTGGTGCCGGTCAGGCCGAGGTCGAAGCGCAGGTAGGAGAGCAAATTCCGCGCCCCATCCGGCGCCGCGCGCTTCTCGCCGTTGACCCCAAGCGTCGGCATGCGCGCCTCCCCCTCCCGCGGCGAGCCTGGAGCCGCCGCGCGGCCGAGTATGGCGCGCGCTGGCCGCCGCCCGCCACCGTCGCGACCGCCGCCGTCCGCGGATGCTGGGCCCGGGCGCCCCGACCGTCCCTCCGCCTACGTGCCGTCCTCGCGATCCTCGAGGCGGGCGACGTTCGGCCGCTCGGCGGGGTCGAGCTCGTGCCCCGCGAACCAGGCAGCGAGGATCTCCAGTGCCAGCGCCTCGGTCGTGGTGCGCAGCGAGAGGCAGAGCGCGTTTGCGTCGTTCCAGCGCCGCGCGCCGCGCGCCGTCTCGGCGTCGGCGCAGAGCGCGGCGCGCACGCCGGGGACCTTGTTCGCGGCTATAGAGACGCCGGTGCCGGTCCAGCAGCAGATCACGGCCTCGTCGGCGTCGCCGCGCGCCACCGCCCGCGCCGCCTCCTGCGCCACTTCGGCCCACTCCATCGCCGCCCCGGGCGCGCCGTCGCCGGCGGGAGGCCCGAGCACGGAGACCTCGTGGCGGCGCGCGCGCAATTCCTCGACCAGGCGGTCGGTGAGCGCCGTCCTCTCGTCGGCCCCGAAGGCGATGCGCACGGCTACCTCCAGAGCAGCGAGCCGGCGAGGTCGGGCGCCGGGCGATCGAAGGGGCGATAGTCGGCGCTGGGGCGCCCGAGGGCGATGGCGGCCTGCGGCACCCAGTCCTCGGGGAGAGAGAGCGCCTCGCGGACCGCCTCGGGGGCGAAGAGCGGCGCCGATATCCAGAAGGCCGCCACCCCGGAGCTACTCGCCGCGAGCAGGAGGTTCTCGAGGGCTGCCCCGAACGAGTGGGCGGCCATCGTCCACTCAGCCCGCAGGCGCCGCTCGTCCGGCCACGCCCGCAGCCCCTCGCCCACGATCGCGCCGAGGAGCAGCGTCGGCGCCTCCTCGAGCTGCCTTCGTGAGCGCTCGAGGGCCCGCCCCTGCTGCTCCGGGGCGACGCCGTCCCGCTGCATGTCGGCGTGCCAGGCCGTGCCCATCGCCCGGGCGAGCCCGGATCGGCGGGCCGTGTCGACGTGCGCGAAGCGCCAGGGGCGGGTGTGGTGCGGCGCAGGCGCGGTGAGCGCGAGCGCGACCAGCTCCTCGACTTCCTCGTGCGTCAGCGGCGGACCCGTGAGGCCGCGGATGGAGCGCCGCCGGCGGAGGGCGTCGTGAAGCCCGCCCCCGGCCGCGGAGGGATGAGCGCCCGCCATCAGCATCCCCTCCCCGCCCGCCGTGCTCCGGGGGGCGGGGGGATCCTCGCACGACCGCGCCCGGCGGCGCGAGGGGGCCGGGGACGCGTGCTATCGTGCGAGCCGCCGGGCGCGGGCCGCCCGCAAGCGGGAAGGGATCCCAGATGCCGAGGCGCGCCATCTCGATCGCCGACAGTGCGATCCAGGAGAAGCCGGCGCTCGCCCGCCGTGCCGAGGAGGCCGGTTTCGACGTCATCTGGAACTCCGGGGAGAGCATCCCCGTCTTCGCCTCGATGCTCGAGCGCACGAGCAGCGCGCGGATCGGCAGCGGCGTGATCCGCGCCTTCCAGTTCGACGCGCGCAACCTCGCACAGCACGCGGCGGACCTGCAGCGGCTCTACGACCGCCGCTTCATCCTCGGGCTGGGCGGCGGCACCAAGTACATGAACATCAACTCGCTCGGCCGCGACTTCCCGAACCCGGCGAGCCACATCCGCGAGCTGATCCGCTTCCTGCGCTACGCCTGGAGCGTCCCCTCTGACGAACACCTCAGCTTCAACGGCAAGTACGTGCGGGTGGAGGGGCAGGCGCTCCGGGGCTGGGGGAGCGGCGGCGTGGAGGACGCCTCCGCACCCATCTATCTCGCCGCGGTGAACGAGGGGATGCTCAGGCTGGCCGGCGATCTCTGCGACGGCCTCTGCGGCCACCCGATCGCCTCCGTGCGCTTCATCGAAGAGCACGTCTGGCCGCACGTCGACGAGGGGCTCAGGCGCTCGGGGCGCACGCGTGATGACTTCGATCACCAGAGCTGGCTTACCTTCGCGGTCTCGCGCGATCGCGCGCAGGCGCTGCGCGAGCTCAAGGTCCACGTCGCCCGCTTCATGGCGACGCGCAGCTACAGCGTGGTGCTGGACTCGCAGGGCTACGGGGACGTCAGGGAGCGCATCCGCGACGCCTTCGTGAACCATCCCGACGATCCCGACGCCCTCGCCGCCGCGATCCCGGACGAAGTGGCGGCCGAGCACGGTCTCTACGGCACGCCGGAGGACGTCGCGGAACAGGCCCTCAGATACGAGGGCGTCATTGACACCCTCTGCTTCTACTCGGCGAGCAACACGATGGACCGAGCGCGCGTCCTCGAGAACCTGGAGCTCGCGATCGAGGCGCTCGGCCCGCTCTCGTCCTAGCGCCGGCCCGGCGCCTCCCCGCGGGCGGCGCGCGCCCGCTCCGGCGCTGCGCGGAACTCGCCCCTGAGCACCGGCCACGCGAGGCCGACGAGCGCGAGCGCCGCCAGCCCCTCCGCCGAGGAGATCGTCGTCGCGAGCGGCGCGCCGAGCAGGCTCGCCATCGTGCCGATGTTGAGGGCGCCCAGCGGACCCGACCCGATGGAGAGCGAGAGCGCCCCGAGCGCCCGCCCCCGCATCTCCGGCGCCGCCGAGGTGACCACGAGCGTCGTCTGCATCGTCGCGAAGCTTGTCATCCCGAAGCCGGCGAGCCAGAGCAGGCCCAGAGACACCGCGTAGACCTCCGAGCGGGAGAAGAGCAGCACGCATGCGAGGAAGAGCATCGAGCCGAAGTAGTAGATGCGCGAGTAGGAGCTCTCGGGCGCGCGCGCGGCGATGAGTGCCGACCCCATCACCGCGCCCAGCCCCTCCGCGGAGGTGAGCATGCCGATGCGCACGGCGTCGATCTCGAGCGTCTCGCGCCCGATCACCGGCACCATGGTCATGAACGGGAACGCGAGCAGGTTCATGACGAAGCTCACCGCGAAGACCCCCATCAGGAGCTGGCTGGCGCGGACGTAGCGCGCGGCGTCGGCGACGTCGCGAAGAGCCGTGGAGCGCGGCCTGTCGGCGGCGGGCCGCGTATACCGCAGCGAGGCGATCACCGCGGCCGCCCCGACGAATGCCACCGCCTCCAGGAAGAAGGCCGCCTCCGCCCCGATCCCCTCCAGCAGCACGCCGCCGAGGACGGGGCCGAACATCCGCGTGAAGGCGCTGGTGCCGATATCGAGGGCCATGGCGCGCCCGACCAGGCCGGGTGCCACGACGTCCCCGATCATGGCGCGCCTGACCGGGAACTCGCTCGACCAGAAGATCCCCGCGACGAAGGCGCCGATCAGGAGGTGCCAGTACTCGACGCGCCCGGTGAGGATGAGCACGCCGAGTCCCACGGAGACTGCCGCGAGCGCGAGGAAGCCGACGACGAGCATCACCTGCCTGGAGATGCGATCCGCGATCGTCCCGATCACGACCCCGAACAGGACGCGCGGGATCATGCGCACGAAGAAGAAGATCGCGACGTGGGCCGGCGACCCGGTCAGGTCGTAGACGAAGACCCCGAGCACCAGCAGATCGAGCCAGCGCATTGCCGACGTCAGTGCGCCCGCCAACCAGAGCCGCCGGAACATGGCGTTGGCGAGGACGTCGCCCATCGAGTGGGACGCGGAGCTGGCCGAACCGGGGTTCCCGGGGTGGGGGCCCTCGTCGCGACCACCTGGTAGCGCCATACCCGCATGCCCTCCGAGCGGCTCTCGGCCCGCCCCGGCGCTCGCGGGGTCCGCGCGCCGATGACGCTAGCGTACGATGGCCGAGCGCGCAGCGACCCCGCCCGCCGGCCGCCCCGCGGAGGTCCGAAGCCGATGACCCGAGCTCCCTCCGCAGGCGCGCAGCCGATCGACGCCTCGATCCCGGTTGAGCCGGAGCCCCCCGCCGGAGGCGAGGCATCCGCATCCGCGTTCTCCTACCGGGCCTATCGCCGCTACTGGGTGGGGACCTTCGCGGCCGTCTTCGGCGAGCGGTTCCGCTTCATCGCCGGCCTCTGGCTCGTCTTCGAGCTCACGGACTCGCCGTTCTGGCTCGGAGTGGTCGCGCTGGCGCAGGCCGTGCCGACGGTGCTGCTCTCCGTGCCGGCGGGCGCGCTCGCCGATCGCATGGAGAGCCGGCTCATCCTCGCCGTGACCTACGCGGTGATCGGCCTGAGCCACCTCGCGATCGCGCTCCTGACGATCGCCGGGCTCGTCGAGCTGTGGATGGTGATCGTCTGGGCGATGACGGTCGGCGCGCTCGCCTCGGGGTCGACGACGGCGCAGAACGTGCTGCTCCCGCGCCTCGTCGACCGCCGCGCGATGGCGAGCGCCGTCGCCTACTCCAGCGCGATCTGGCAGACCACGCGCGTGGTGGGGCCGGCGGTGGCGGGCGTCTCCGTCGCCCTCGTCGGCTCGGGACCCTCGCTGCTTGCGGCCGCCCTCGGCTACGCGCTCGCCTCCCTCACCATCGCCACGCTCTCGCTGCGGCCGCGTCCCGGGGGCCCCTCGCTGCTGCGCGGCGGGATGTGGGAGGGGGCCCGCTACATCGCCCGGCACCGCGTCTTCCTCGCGGTGACCGGTCTCTCGTTCTTCACCTCCGTGTTCGGGACGAGCTACATGATCCTGCTGCCCATCTTCGCCGAGGACGTGCTCGGCGTGGGCGCGCGCGGATTCGGGGCGCTCGAGGCCGCCGCCGGTCTCGGCGCGCTCGCCGGGACAGTGGTCGTGGTGCGCCTCGGCGCCGGCCGCCACACGGGGCGCGCGATCATCGCGGGCGCGTTCTCGTTCGGCCTGCTGGTGGCGGCCTTTTCGGCGACCCACTCCCTCCTGCCCGGGATGGCGCTGCTCTTCGCAGCCGGCCTCATGCAGTCCGTCTACCTCAACCTCGCGATGACGGTGATACAGCTGCTTGTTCCCGACGAGCTGCGCGGGCGCGTGATGGGGGTGTGGAGCGTGACCTGGTTTCTGATCATGGTCGGGGGTTTCGTCTCGGGGAGCGCCGCGACGCTGCTCGGCACTCCGACCGCGATCGCGCTCGGAGCGCTCGCGGTCTCGCTCTTCGCCGCCGCCGTCTTCATCTTCGCGCCCGAGCTCCGGCGCCTCAGTCCGCCGGGGGCGCCGGCGGCCGGCTAGGGGCAGGGACGCCCCCTCCGCGGCGCGCCTTCCCGGTCAGAGTCCCTGCTCGGCGCAGAGCTCCTCGTCGTAGACGATGTGGCCGGTAAAGGAGGGGGGCTGAAGCGCGATCCAGAGCGTTGCCTTCGCCATCTGGTCGGCGGTCTCGAAGTCGAGGCGCGGGTCAGCCGGATCGCTCTGGCCGAAGAGCACGCCCGGCGTGTTGATCCCGCCCTGCGGGGAGAGCGCGTTCACCGCGATGCGGTCGGGCTCGAGCTCGATGGCGAGCTCCTGCGTGAGCCTCTCCAGGGCGGCCTTCGTGGTCCCGTAGAGGGGGGCGGCCGCCGCCCGCGCGCCGGCTGCGCCGGCGTAGGGGCCCGGACCGGGGAAGCGCGCGGCGCGCGAGGAGATGTTGATCACGTGCGCGGCGCCCTCGCTCGTGGCGGCGGCGCGGAGGTGCGGGAGGGCGGCTCGGACCATCGCGAGCGGTCCGCGCACGTTGACCTGCGTCATCACGTCCATGTGCCTGGGCTCGATGCGCTCGAGCAGGTTCCCGACGAAGGCGGCGGCGTTGTTCACCACGATGTCGATGCGGCCGAAGTGCTCGGCGGTGGCCTCGACGCAGGCGTCGATGCTCTCGGGGTCGCGCATCTCGAGGCGCAGCGCGAGCGCCCGGCCGCCGGCCGCCTCGATGGCGCCCGCAACCTCGTGGATCGTGCCGGGGAGCCTGGGGTCGGGGCGCGTCTCCTCCGAGCGCGCGCCGACCACGACCGAGGCGCCGGCGGCCGCGAGGACGTGGGCGATGTCCTTGCCGATGCCGCGCGAGGAGCCGGTGACGATGGCGACGCGTCCGGCGAGCGGTCGTCCCGGTGCGACGGTCATCGCGCCTCATCCTCCGTTCGTGCGAGGGCGGCCGGCCCGAAGGCGCCGGTGCCGCGTCCGTTGCGCGACGCCACGGCGGCGTCGTCCGCTCCTGTGGACTCCTCCTTATCCGCCTGCCCCCCCACCTCGATCAGCGGCGAGCGCGGTGCGCGGTTGAGCAGCAGCGCGACCACGTCCGGGCGGTGGTACTGACCGATGACGTCGTGGCGCAGCTTCGGGCCCACCTGCTCCCTGAGGTCGCAGTCGGCGTAGAGGATGCCCTCCTCGCCGGGCGGCAGAGGCTCCGTGATGAGCCTCCCGCCGGGCGCGAAGATCCCGCTGAACGCCGCCTGCGGTCCGCCCATCGCGGCACGCTTCTCGTCGGTGTCGGCGACACGCGCGATGACGCTCTCGTCGATCACGGCGGAGGCGGTGACGGTGAAGACCTTCCCCTCGAAGGAGTGGTTCGCGGAGCGGAGGCGGATCTCCTCGCCGATGTCGTAGCCGCCCGGATCGCCCCCGGGGAGCGCCGGGTAGTTGGTCAGGTGCACCTGCTCCCCCTGCGCGAGCAGGGCGTAGCGATAGAGCGGGTTCGCGTTCTCACCGCAGATCAGCGTGCCGAGACCGCCGAGTGGCGTCTCCACGACGCGCAGGGAGCTCCCGTCCCCGAAGCCCCACGTCAGTTTCTCGGCGTAGGTGGGCATCAGCTTGCGGTGGCGCAGCAAGAGCTCGCCGGCGGGACCGAAGAGGAGGTTGGTGTTGTAGAGCGTGCCGACGGTCACCGGCACGCGCTCATTGATCCCGACCAGAAGGTAGATCCCGGCGCGGCGCGCGGCGTCTGAGAGCCGCTCGGTCTCCGGGCCGGGGACACGCACCGCGTTCCGGAGCAGTTCCTCGTAGTAGCCCGTGGTGCGGAAGACGTTCTCCAGACGGTTCCAGTACGGGTATCCGGGAATGTAGACCTCCGGGAAGACGACGATCTCGGCGCCTCCCCGCGCCGCCTCCGCGGCGAGCGCCAGCGTCTTGTCGAGCGTCGCGTCGCGGTCGAGGAAGACCGGCGCGGCCTGCACGGCCGCCGCCCGGAAGCTCGGAAAGCCCTCGTCCATCTCCCGCTCCCCTCTCCCCCCGTCGCGCCTCGTCGGGACGACGCCCCGTCGGTGCGTCGCCGGCCCGCCTGCCGCCTAGAAGATGAGCGAGGCGAGACTCTGGCGGTACTCTTCGGTCAGGGCGTGGCGATTGCCGAGGACGTTGAAGATATCGAGCATCGCGCGCCGGCCGCCGTCGTCGTCGAGGGCGCGGTCGAGGCGGACCGTGGTGAGCAGCTCCTCGAGCGCTGCCTCCCACTGGCCGCGCGCGGCGAGGAGCGTGCCGAGGCCATAGTGCGCCGCCGCGTCGGCTTCGTCCGCGGCGATGCGAGCGAGCAGGTCGCCTTCCTCGAGCGTTGCGCCCAGCGCGCGAAAGCGCGCGAGCGCCTCGACGCGGCGCGACCGCGTCGAGGCGCCGAACGGGGCGACGAGCTGGCGCGCGCGCTCGAGCTCGGCCGGCGCTCCCGATTCGACGAGGAGCTCCGCGAGACCGAGCGCGGCCTCCTCGTGCCGGGGCGCGGCGGCGAGCGCCTCGTCGAAGAGTCGGCGCGCCTCGAGTAGCCTCCCCGCCGAGTGGGCGGCGGCTGCCGCCTCCGCGGCGCGGTCGGCGGCGGTCGGCACGAGCGAGGCGAAGAAGGCGCGCACCTGCGCTTCCGGGAGCGCGCCGACGAATTCGTTCACCAGCTCGCCGTCCCGAAACGCCTTCACGGCCGGAATCCCGCTGATCCCGTAGCGCGAGGCGAGGGTGGGGTGGGCGTCCACGTCGACCTTGGCGAGACGGACGGCGCCGCCGTACTCCTCGGTCACCGTCTCGAGCGTGGGACCCAGGATGCGGCACGGCTCGCACCAGGCAGCCCAGAAGTCGACCACGACCGGCTGCTGGTGCGAGAACTCAAGGACCTCGTCCTGAAAGCTCGCCTCGCCTACCTCGACCACGGCCACGGCTCACCTCCAACCACGCGGCGCGCTCTCGCGCGCTCCTCCCTCCAGCGTACCGCCATCGGACACCCGGCGGGACGCACGCCGGCCCGGCGCGGTCCGTGCGTGGCCTCCTGCCCCCCACGCCGTACACTCTCGGCTCGGGATGCCCGCTGAGCCGCGGGCCGTTCGGCGCAGCGGGGAGACTCGATGGGCGGGTATCTGCGCCGTCGCCGCCGGTGGGTGCTCTTGCAGGCGGCGCTCGCGACGGGCTCCTTCACGTTTCTGGCGCTCCGTGTGGATCTCCCCCGGGCGGTGGAGCAGCTGACCGAGGTTCGCCTCGGCTGGGCAGTTGCGGGACTCGTCGCCTTCACGCTGTCGAAGGCGATCCACTCCTACCGCTGGCGCGTGCTGCTCCGCCACCGGAGCGGGCTGCGGGGCCGCGACCTCTTCCCCGTCTTCCTCGTCTCGAATCTCGCCAACGCCGTGGTGCCGCTGCGTGCCGGCGACGTGCTGCGCGTCGAACTGACGCGCCGCCGGTTCGGCATCCCGCGCGCCGAGCTGACCAGCAGCGTCTTTCTCGTAGAGTCGGTGCTCGACGGCGTCGCCTTCGTCGCGCTGCTGCTTCCGGCGCTCCTGCTCCTCGACCCCGGTGCGCTCCGGACGCCGACGGCGGCTCTCATCGGCGCGATCGTGCTCGGCGCCTTCGCCGCCTCGCTGCTTATCGCGCGTCTCGAGGTCGGGGTCGCCGTCGACCGCTGGCGCCTGGTGGGGTGGCTTCCGCCCGCCCTGCGCGACCGCGTCGCCGCGATCGTCCCCTCGTTCATGAACGGGATGCGCGTGCTGCGCGGAGGCCGGGGGATGGGGATCGCGATCGCCCTCTCCGTCGTCGCGTGGACGGCCGAGGTCGCCGTCTACTGGATGATGGGCCGGGCCTTCGCGCTGGAGATGGGGTTCTCGGAGGCGGTGCTCGTCACCATCGCTGCGAACGTCATCGTCTCGCTGCCCTTGACGCCGTGGGACATCGGTCCCTACGAGGTGGCGGTCACCGAGGCGCTCGCGTTCATGGGTTTTGGGCTGTCGGAGGCCGGCGCCTACGCGGTCGGATCGCACCTCCTGCTCATCGTGTGGATCAGCATCACCGGCGTCGCCGCGATGTGGACGCTCCACGTCGGTCCGCGCGACCTCCTCGCCTCCCGGAGCGACGAGGCCGCGGAAGACGCCGAGCCTTCGCAGGTCCCCGAGCGGGGCTAGCGCCCGCCCCACCCTCCAGCCCCCGCCGGAAACCCTCCCGGGCGGTGCTCGGCCCCACGCCGGCGATCGATTAGGCTCTCAGCCGTCGACCCCGCGCCCGCGAGCGGAGCACCCATGAACGTCGATGTCCACGCCCACCTCATCCCGCAGGCCTTCTGGCGCGCGACCGAGGGGGGTGGCGAGTGGTATCGCGCCTCGCAGCGCGAGCGCGACGGGGAGCGCTATATCGTCACGCGCGACCGGCTGGCCGGACCGCAGGAGCCCTTGTGGCGTGCATCGCTGGAGGAGCGCCTCGCCGTCATGGACCGGCAGGGCATTGACATGCAGCTGCTCTCCTCGCCCCCGTACTTCTTCAACTACCACCTCCCGGCGGGGGAGGCGGAGGGCGCCGCTCGCGAGCTCAACGACGAGATCGCACAGGCGATGAGGGAGGCGCCGACGCGCATCGGCGGCCTCGCCACGGTGCCGCTTCAGGAGCCCGCCCGCGCCGTCGCCGAGCTCGAGCGCGCGATGGCGCTCGGCTTTCAGGGCGCTGCTCTTGGCACACACGCCGACGGGCGCGACTTCGACGACCCGGCGCTCTTCCCCTTCTTCCAGGCGGCCGAGCGGCTGGGGGCGCTGCTCTTCTTCCACCCGCACGCGCCGGCCACGCAGGCGTCGGGGCGGGGCCGGACCTACTACCTGGAGAACTTCGTTGGCTTTCCGCTCGACTCGACGATCGCGATCGCGAGTCTCATCTTCGGCGGCGTGCTCGACAGGCTCCCCTCGCTCAAGCTCGTCTTCGCACACGCGGGCGGCTACGCCTGCTTCGCCATCGGGCGCTGGGATCACGGGTTCGGCGTCCGCCGCGAGCCGCGGGCCCGCATCGCGCGCCCGCCGCGCGACTACCTCCGGCTCCTCTACGTCGACACGATCACGCACGACTACGCCGCCCTCCGGTACGTGGTGGAGACGATGGGCGCCGATCACGTCGTGCTCGGCAGCGACTTCCCCTTCGACATGGGCTACGAATCCCCGGTCGAGTGGCTGAATCGCGCGCCCGGTCTCTCGCCCGGGGATCGCGAGCGCATCCTCGGGGGCACGCTGCGGGAGCTCGCCGGGCTCGGCTGATCGCAGCCGGGAGCGTCTACGGGTCGGCGCTCTTCAGGAACTCCACGACCGCCTCCGCGAACGCCGCGGGGCGCGTGTGCGGCCAGACGTGGGAGACGCCCGGCACCGTCCGCGTCGTCGCCCGCCGCATCAGCCGGGCGAGGCGATCGCGGTCGGCGCGCGGGTCGGCGCCAGTCCTGAGCAGCCCCTCGCCGGCGCAGAGCACGAGCGTGGGCGCCGGGATCGCCGCGAGCCGCTCGCTGAGCACCTGGCTCTCGATCGTGTGCGCTGCGGCGGCCGCCCACCCGGCCGCGCCGTAGAGAGCGGTGGCGTCGGTGCCGAGAGCCCCGGTGGGCGGGCCCTGGTAGGTCGCGAGCCAGAGCGCGAGGAAGCGGCGCTGTGCGTCCTCGATACGAACCTCGCCCCGCTCCTCCTCGATCATCGGGGCGTACTGGTTCCACAGCGCGAGGAGGTGCGAACCGTCTCGGGCCGGCGGGGGGGCGGGGAAGCGACGCGCGTGCGAGCCCCGGTGCTCGGCGTGCGCGCGCCAGTCGACGAGTTCGGAGAGAACGAGGCGCCGGATTGCCTGGGGATGGCGCGCGGCGAGCTCCGCCGCGACGTTCGCGCCGGTCATGTGACCGAGCAGGTCGTAGCGCTCGATCCCGAGCGCGTGGGGGACCCGCGCCACCTGGTCGGCGAACTCGGCGATCTGCTCGTAGGGGCGCGGGGGCCGCTCCGAATCGCCGTAGCCCGGCATGTCGACCGAGATCGCGCGAACGTCGCGGTTGCCGAGGTGGAGCATGGCGTCCAGGAAGCAGCGCGCATCCGGCGTGAGGTGGATCAGGAGGAGAGCCGACGCTCCCCGCGGTCCGTGCTCCCAGTAGTGGAGCTGCCCGTCCGGCGTGTCGACGAAGCCGCGCCTCACAGGGCGAGCGCGCCGTCTTCGACGACGAGCCTCCCGTCGGCCCACACGGTCGGACGGCGGATCACGCCGTCGATGTGGAGCGGGCTCCACGTGAGCCCGCGCAGCCCGGTCGCGTCGCCGACGGCGATGTGCACGCAGCCGAGCCGCTTCTTCGCCTCCTGGACGTCGCCGTCGAAGCGGGCGGCGGGGTTCGTCCCGACCGAGACCTCCCCGATCACGTCGGCGTTCTCGGTCGTCTCGATCAGGCGGCTGAGGCGCTGGGCCTGCTCGCCGCCCGCGACCTCAACGACGCGCCCCGCGCGCACCGTGTAGCGGACCGGCTCGATCAGCTGGCCCACGGTGTGCATCGGGCCGTCGAAGACGACCGTCCCCTCGGCCGTCCCCTCGATCGGCGCGTGCGGCACCTCCCCGAAGGGGAAGGTCCCGATGCGCCCAGGCTCGTCGGCGCGGCCGACGGAGAGGTTGGGGAGCCGTCCCTCGACGGAGCAGCTGAAGTCGGTGCCGTTCTCTGAGGCGATGCGCAGCCCCCGCGCGGGGGCGAGGACGTCGTAGACCCGCTGCGTCAGTGCCCGCACTTCCGCCGGGTCGGCTGAGCCGGCGCCGTGGAGCATCTCCTCCCGCCCGATCGAGATCGAGACGAGGCGAATACGCTCCTCCGTCAGCGCCTGCCGGATCTCGCGCGTGAAGTGGAGCACCGTGGTGGAGGGGCAGATCACGACGTCGGCGCCGTTCGCCGCGTTCCACATCACCCGGGTCGCCGGCGCCCCGGCGTGCGGGCGCGGCGGCATGACGGCGACCGTCGGCTCCGCGCCGGCCGCCGAGACCGCGGCGGTGAGCGCCTCGACGACGGCGAAGTCGGAGGCGTAGTCCGCGGCGACGAGCACCTGCTCCCCGGGCCGGACGGCCGCCATCTCCCGCACCACCCAGCTCGCCCGCTCAGCGAGCGAGAAGACCGCCCACTCCACGCGTGCCTCCCCCCCTGACCTTCTCAGGAACGCCGGCGGCCGGGGGCCCGGCTCGGCGGCACGGCCACCCCTGGCACCTCCAGCTCCACGAGCGGACCGTAGAACTGCGCGCCGAAGACGTCCGTGTCCCGGAGGTCGCCCGAGGCGACCGGCCGCGGGATCGTCGCCTTGATGGCGAGCGCCGGGTCGTAGGCGACGAGCATGACCATCTCCTCCGCCACGCCGTAGAGCCGGGCGAAGAGCTCCGGCGTCACGACCCCGGCGTCGCGGACCGCCTCGAAGGTGGCGCGGTCGTCGAAGAGCAGGTCGAAGGTGAGGGCGAAGGGCCCCGCGTTCTTGCTGCGGACCAGCCGCGCCAGCTCGTGCAGCCGCGCCATGCCTAGAGCTCCGTGATCGCGATGGGGAAGGGCGCGAGCGGGTCGTCGAGCTCCCAGATGTGGTTGAGCGAGAAGCGCCAGACGGCGCCGCGCTCGATCTCGTAGGGGGCGTAGGGGAAGGCGACGGCGTTCACGAAACCCTCCCACCCCTCGATCGGGTGGTGCATCGCGAGGAGCCCCGCGCTCTTCGCGATCGCCGTGGCCTGCTCCTGCTCGGGCGTGGTGAACTCGAAAAGCAGCATCGCCTCGTGCCCCTCCAGGCGTGGCTCGGGCTCGAGGGACCCCAGCGCGCCGTCCCGGCCGTAGACGCGCACGCCGACCGACCACGATCCCGGCATGAGCGCCCCCCCGAGGATGCTCTGTGCGCGCTCGCGGATCTTCTCGACGAGCGTGCTCGTCCAGACGTCGAGCTGCGCGAGCAGGAGCGGATCCCGCACCGCGGCTGGGACGATCGTCTGGTAGCCGACGAACTCCGCCCCTTCGAGCTTCACCGTGTAGCGCTCAGCCGGCTCGAAGGCGCTGCCGGTCACGCGGACGGAGCGCCCGTCCTCCGCCTGCTCGTAGCGGCAGGCCGAGGTGACGAGCGTCCCTGGCGGCTCGACTAGGCGCGTCGGATCGGCGGTCTCGTAGAGCGCGTGCGCCGCGACCGAGAGCGGCGTGCAGCGCATCCCGGGGTTCAGGGGCTCAACCGTGAAGCCATCGGCATCGACGTACGCCAGCATCCCGTCGGGGGCGGTGCGCGCGGTCACGGCGGCGGCGCCGCACTCGAGGATCTTGCCGGCATGCCACGCGGGCCCGGGCGCGGCCCCGGCGCGCAGGAGCGGCGCCGCGAAGATGGCCGCGTCGGTGGAACGCCCGGCGAGCACGATCTGGGCGCCCTGGTCGAGCGCCGCCTGGAAGGGCTCGGGCCCCATCATCGCCACGATGCGGCGCGCGCGGCGCAGCGTCGCCTCCTCGAGGGGGGGAGCGCCCCCGAGCGGGTGGATGCGCCCGGAGCGCAGCTCCTGTGCGAGGTGATCCGCCTCCTGCTCGGCGCGGATGAGAGCGACGCGCGGGTGAAGCCCCTGCTCGGCCGCGACGTCGCGCAGCACGTCCCAGAGCCAGTCCAGCGCGTCGTCGGAGCCCGAGGTGCCGGCCGAGCCGACGAGGAGCGGTATCCCGTGGGCGAGCGCCACCGGGAGCAGCAGCGAGAGGTCGCGCCTGATCGCCTCCCGCGAGAGCAGCGGCTGCCCGGTGCCGAGCGCCTGAGGCCCCTGGTCGGTGGATCCGGCGTCGACCCCGAGAAAGGCCGGCCGGCGCGCGAGGCCTGCCTGAAGCGACGCCTCCGGGAAGCCCGTGCCGAGCATCCCCGTCGGTGCGAGGAAGGTGATCCCGGCCGGAGCGCCGGCTGAGATGGCTCTCGCCCCGCTAGCCGCGGCCGCCGGATCGCACGCCGCCGCGCTCGGTAATCTGCGCGGACGTGCGCGTCTCCGACCCGGCGCGCGCGACGATACGCTCGAACAGCCCCTCGTCCGGCGCGATCTCCGCGATGCGGGGCGCGACCTGCTCGGCGAAGCGCTGAATCGAGCCGCGCGCCTGCTCGTCCGGCATGTGGCCGAAGGTGAACCAGCACATCAGTTGGTCGATACCGAGCTCGGCGAAGGGGCGGATCCGCTCCACGATCTCCTCGGGCTGCCCCGCGAAGAGCTGCACCTCCATCAGCCGCTCGGCGCGGCGCTCCATGTCGTCGGTCGGGAGCTCGTCGATGCCGGTGTTGGCGAGCGCGCTCTTGCGCACGTACGTCTCGATCGCGGGGCGGATTGTCGAGCGCCAGTCCTCGCCGGGCCGGGCGACGTAGATCTGGCGCAGCACGGCGCTGTTCCCCCAGGCGCGGGCGCGCTGCTCCTCGCTCAGCCCGGTCTCGTCCATGCCGGCGACGTAGTGGTGCAGCCTCGCCGCGAGCAGCTCCGCCGTTTGCGGGCCGAGCAGCAGCGCCCAGCCCTTGCTCCCGACCATCCGCAGCCGCTCCGGCGTCGCCGTGGCGTAGGCGATGAGCGGGTGCGGCTTCTGCACGGGCGCGGGGATCATGCGGCCGCGCACCGAGCCGTGGAAATGCTCGCCGTCGTAGTCGAACCCGCCGGGGCCGGCGCTCCAGGCGCGCTCGGCGACATCCATCAGCTCGTTCATGCGCTGATGCCGGTTCTCGCGATCGAGGCCCCAGCCCGCGTACTCGTCGGGCGAGTTCCCCGCCCCGACGCCGATCGTGACGCGCCCGCCGGAGAGCTGGTCGAGGAGGTTGCACTGCGTCACGAAGCGGATCGGGTGGGCGAAGGGGGCGACCGTGACGGAGAAGCCGATGCGCAGCCGGTGGTTGCGCTGCGTGATCGCCGCGGCGAGCAGCATCGGGTCGGAGAAGGCGTTGTAGCCCGTGAAGTAGTGCTCGGTGAGCCAGACGTGCGAGGCGCCGAGCCGCTCGGCGAGATCGGTCTGCCCCAGGACCTCGTCGATGATGCGGCCGTCATCGTCGGGTCCCGGCGTCTGCGGGTTCAGGTAGATGCCCCAGCGCATGCTCATCCCGTTCTTCGTGCCTCGTGGTCCGGCGGTGGAGAGGCCAGCCGCCACCCGTACTATCGCGCCGACCGCGCCGCCTGTCATCCGCCCCGGGCGCGCGGCCCGAGTAGCCCTCCGGCTCGGGCGGTCATCGCGCGGCCCCGATCAGGAGGGAGTCTCTTCTCCCGTCCCGCGCCCGCCGTCGGCGGAGGCGTCGCGGTGCTCGACGAAAGCGCGCCACCCCCGCTCCCTGAGCACGGCGAGCCGCTCCTCGCCGAGCGGGTCGCCGGCCGTCGCCTCGGCGAGCGCGGCGAGTCCGGGTTCCTCCATGTAACCGAGCGCCTCCCGGAAGCCGGCGAGTTCGTAGACGCGGTTCACGAGCAGCTTGTTGAGCCGCACCGTCGCCTGCGGCAGCGCCGCGATCCGGAGCGCCAGGGCGGCAGCCTCCTCCTCGAGGCGCTCGCGGGGAACGACGCGGTTGACGAGCCCGAGCCGCGCCGCCTCCTCCGCCTCCACGAGCCCGCCGAGCAGGAGCAGCTCCTTCGCGCCCCGGAGACCGGTGAGGAACGGCGTGATCAGGACCGGCGGTCGGTAGCCGTGCCGGATCTGGATCTCGCCCAGACGCGCGTCCTCAGCCGCGATCGCGAGGTCGCACACGCCGGCGAGCTCGCAGCCGAGGCCGACGGCGTGCCCCTGCACCGCCGCGATCACCGGCTTGTCGAGCGACCACAGCGCGAGCACGAGGTGGAGGAAGCCGGGCGTCGTCACCCCGTCGTCGGGCTCGGGCGAGGATTGCATGTCACCGCCCGCGCAGAAGGAGCGGCCCGAGCCGCGCAGCACGATGGCACGCGCCCCATCGTCTGAGGCCGCCTGCTCGATGGCGCGCGCGAGGTGGCGGCGCACCGACCAGTCGATCGCGTTGAGGACGCGCGGGCGGTTGAGCGTGATCCACGCGAAGCCGTCCGCCGGCTCGTAGAGCACGTCGGAGGCGGAGGGCGGGGGGACGAGCTCCCCGTCCGGCGTGTAGCGGGGCGGCGGCCCGGCGGGCGCGCCCTCCCCCCCGGCCGGGAGGCTCACGGGCTCCCCGGGGCCTCGCCACCGGTCGGGAGACCGAAGAGGCGTCGCGCGTTCCGGTCGGTGATCAGATCGACCTCGTCCTCGTCGAAGAGGAAGCCGTGCTCGCGCGCGACGCCGGGGAGATCTCGGAAGAGCTCCGCCCACCGCACCGTGTGATCCACGTTGAAGCCGCGCATGTAGTCGGAGGCCCAGAGCAGCCGGTGCGCGCCGACCTGCTCGCGCATCGTGTGCAGGATGCGCACGAACTCGGCGATGCGGTCCGGGGCTCGTGGCGAGCCGAAGAGCGCCGCGCCTTGCCAGAGGCCGAGCCCGAGGGAGACGTTGGGGTTGGTGCTCGCCACGAGCAGCGACTCGCGCCAGAGGCCGTCGAGGCCGCCGCCGGCGTGCTCGTCGATGATCTCGAGGTCGCGGAAGAGGCGCGCGACGTCCTCGACGTAGTAGGGATGCGAATAGGCGGTGTAGGGCCCGATGTCGCCGGAGCCGGTGCGGATCACGGCGGGTACGCCGAGCGCGAGGCAGCGTTCGAGGAGCCGCAGGCAGAGCGGATCGGTCGGGGCGTAGCCGTTCGCCGGGAAGCACTGCCAGCCGACCGCGCCCCACTCCGTGACGGAGCGGTCGAGGATCTCGAGAGCGTCGTGGCGCCTCGGGTCGACGCCGCAGAGGAAGGCGATCCGCCCCGGGTGAAGTTGCGCGACCTCGTAGGCGTGCTCATGGATCCGCAGGCCGTCCCACTCCGCCTCCTCGCCGAAGCAGGGGCCGAAGTCGCAGGTGGCATTGACGCCGAGTTCGACCCCGGCCTGATCGAGGAACTCGATCACCGCTGCTCCCTCCGGATCCCAGGTGCCGCGGCCCACGCGCGGGAGGATCTCCTGCGGGTCGCGGTAGGGAAGCCGGGAGCGTGCGGCGCGGCGCGCGAACTCGGCCCGGTTGCCGTCGGGCAGGTTCTCGCGCGCGAAGACGTGGACCTGGCTGTCGATCACGGTGCACCTCCCGGGGCGGCTCGCTCCGCGTTATAGCCGATCGCCGTGGGCGGCGCCCGGGAGAATGGCCTCGCGCGAGAGCGGGAGCGCGACCAGCGCGTGGCCGGGGGAGACCACGGCGCCTGCCTGGTTGGTGACCGCGAGCTCGAGCCGGACGACTCCGACCACCCCGCCTCGCCCCGACCCCACGCTCATCTCGACGACGCGGCCGGAGCAGGTGAGCGTGTCGCCCCGGTAGTTGAAGGCGCGGTACTGGCAGCCGACCTCGCGGATCTCCGCCTCGTCGCCGGCCCACTCGCGCACGGCGTTCACGAGGTAGGTGTGGCGCAGGTTTCCCATCCCGAAGGCACCCCTCCCCCCGGCCTCGAGGCCCGCGGCGTCCTCCATGTGGAACGGCACGAACTCGTCGTTGGCGGCGGCGTAGCGGTTCCAGTGCATGAGCCCGGTGGTGCGTGACCAGGGCGGGATCTCCTGCCCCACGCGCACCTCGTCGAAGGTCACACGGTAGGTCACGGGGAGGCCTCGCCCTCCGGGGTGCCGGCGTCCGACTGGTAGCGAATGTTGGTCGAGAGCCGCCTGCGCACGAACTCGGCGCGCTGGTTGAGCCACACCACCTCGGTGGTCACGAAGGCGGTCGGCCCCATCCGCGTGCGGCGGTGCTCCCAGCCGCGCAGCCGCGAGCGCTCCGTGATCCAGTCGCCCGGGCGTATCGGGACGCCGTACTCGTCGCTCTGCCCGCCGTTGATCGCGGGCATGCCCGGCGCCGAGAAGCCGGCCGGGCTCTCCGCGCCGCCGCGCTCGCCGACCGGCCAGCCGAAGGGATTGAAGTCCGGCGGGGCGACGATGCCGCCCCAGCGCGTCGTCCGGGCGTACTCGTCGTTCCAGTAGAGACGGGGCGGCGTCTCTGGCCAGTAGGCCGCGATCGCCCAGACGCGGATGTCGTAGCGCTCGACGGGGGGCGAGGCCCGCGGCGACCCCCACACGCCCCGGCGCGCCTCCATCTCGGGCGTGACCAACGGTCGCGCGCCACCGGCCTCCATCGCCACCTCCCCGTGGCCCCGTTGGGAGGCCGATTATCGGCGTCCGCCGCTCCCGTGCGTCAAGGGGGGGGGGGTGTCCCTATCTTCTCTGTCAAGGGCCTCGAGGTTGTGAGTCGAGGTGGCCGGAGGCCATCAGGCGGCTGCCGCGTTGTGGCGGGATTGCGTGGCTCGGTAGGGCTGGCGCAAGCGAAGCATGGCCAAGATGACGTCGCAGCGCCGGCGCGCGAGGCAGATGACGGCGGCGTTGTGTTTCTTCCCCTCGGCCCGCTTCCGGTCGTAGAAGGCCCTCGATGCGGGATCGCGCAGCGAGGCGAAGGCCGCCAGGAACATCGCGTTCTTGAGGCGGTGGTTCCCGCGCCGGCTGCGCACTTCGCCGCGGAGACTCGACCCGGACTGGCGGGTCACCGGAGCGAGGCCGGCGTAGCTCGCGAGCCTCGATCCGTTCGCGAACCGGGCGCCGTCGCCGATCTCAGCGAGGATCCTCGACCCGGTCCGGGGGCCGATGCCCGGGAGCGTGCCGAGGATGCGTCCGAAAGGGTGTGCCTCGAAGAGCTCCTCGATGTCGGCCGCGAGCCGCTTCCGTCGCTCCAGCGTGCGGTCGAGTTCGACAACGACCTCGGAGATCACGCGCCCCATCACGGCCTCGACCGGCACGACGACGCTCTGAGCTCCGAGCGCCTGCGTCACGGCGACGGTGAGGGCCTTCGCCAGCCGCGGCGAGCGCTTCCGGATCGTGCTCTCGATGCGGCCGCGGCCGGCCTTCGCCAGTGCCTGGGGAGCCGGGTAGCGTGCCAGGAGATCCCGGACGCCCGGATGGTGCAGCCTCGGGCCCAGAACGCGTTCCAGCGCCGGGGAGATGCCCGTGAGCGCGTCCCGGAGCCGGTTCGACAGCCGTGTTGGCGTCCGTGGCGAGGTCGGCGTCGTAACCGTTCAAGACGCGGAGCTGTGCGAGCAGTTCGTCGTTGCCGGCGTCGAGCCAGTGCACCTGGTGGCGCCGGATGCGGCCGGTGTCGGCGAGGACGAAGGCGTCGCGGCGGTCGGTCTTGGCCTCGCCCGGGTAGAGGTCGGCGGCGCGGCGCATTATCAGGCCGGGCACGTACGCCACCGGCACACCGAGGCGCGCAGCGACGGCGAGCACGAGGCTGGCGAGCGAGCCGGGCTGGTCGACGACCAGGGCAGGGGCACCCAGGGCCTGGGCACGGCCGAGGAGCGTCTCGATGTCGGCCTCGTCGTTGGCCACGGCGCCGGCGAACAGCGACTCGCCCGCGGCGTCCCGCGCGTCAGCGAAATGTTCTGCCTTGCCGATGTCGAGGCCGATCCACACGTCGATGTCATCGGGCGTTCCCACTGCGGCTCCTCTCGGGTGCTCCGTCCACTCGTCCGGAAGGCCGCAGGTGCGCGCGCCGTCATCCACCTTACGAATCAGCGATCAGCTCGCATGTCCCTATCAGAGGTTCACGCACCGAGCAGTGCCGGTGGCAACACCCCCCAGGCCGTCAAGCGACAGGGGGCACTGAGCCATGCCGGCACGGCCGGACTCCCGGCCCGGGAAGCTACCCAGGCCGCAGAAAGAAGGTAAGGGGGCCGCCCCGGTGGCGGCTGGCCGCAGGGCGATCCGGCTACAGCTCGAGGGAATCCACCACCGCGAGGCGGTTGAGCACGTCGAGGGCGGCGGTCTTGTAGCACTCGGCGAAGGTCGGGTAGTTGAAGACGGTCTCGGAGAAGTAGTCGACGACGCCCCTGAGACCCATCACCACCTGCCCGATGTGGACGAGCTCCGATGCCCCCTCGCCGATGATGTGCACGCCGAGCACCTCGTGCGTCTCGATGTGCACGATCAGCTTGAGGAGCCCCGAGATGTCGCCGACGATCTGCCCGCGCGCGATCTCGCTGTAGCGGGCGAGCCCGACCTCGTAGGGGACGCCTGCCTCGGTCAGCTCGGCCTCGGTGCGTCCGACCATCGAGATCTCCGGCACCGTGTAGATCCCGTATGGCAGGAGGTCCGGCTGCGAGTGGATCGCGCCGCCGAAGGCGTGGGCCGCGGCGAGCCGCCCCTGCTCCATCGACGTGGAGGCGAGCGCGGGGAAGCCGATCACGTCGCCGGCCGCGTAGATGTGCGGGACGGCGGTCCGGCAGTACGCGTCGACGGCGAGCCGCCCCCGAGGATCGGGCTCGATGCCGAGCGCCTCGAGCCCGAGACCGGCCGTCGTCCCGGAGCGCCCGATGCTGTAGAGCACTCGCTCTGTGATGATCTGCTTCCCGGAGGCGAGGCCGAGGCGCACGTGCGTCTCGCCGTCTCGCTCCACGATCTCGACCCGGGACACTTCCTCGCCGAGGCGCATCCTCACGCGGCGGCGGCGCAGCTGGTAGGTGAGCGCGGCGACGATCTCGCCGTCGACGAAGGGAAGCAGGGTCGGGCCCTTGTCGATCAGCGCGACGCGCACCCCGAGCGCGGCGAAGATGCTCGCGTACTCCGTCCCGATCACGCCGGCGCCGACCACCGCGAGCGATCGCGGCGCGCGATCGAGCCCCAGCACGTCGTCGCTGGTCAGCACGTACTCGCCGTCGAAGGGGATCTCCGGGTTGCGAGTGGCGGTGGAGCCGGTGGCGATGAGGACGTGGTCGGCGTGCACCTCGACAGCGGGGCCGCCCCCCGGCTGAGCCGGCTCCAGCCGCACGCGGTGCGGTCCGACGAGCGAGGCGCGCGCCCAGTGCACCTCCACGCCGTTGCGCTCGAGCTGGCGCCTCGCCAGCTCCTGCTCGTTCTCCATGACGTGGTTGACGCGCGACACGAGGCCGCCCATCTCCACGGAGCCCGCGCTGAGGGCGTGGCCCTCCTCCGCGCGCGCGCGGAGTAGAGTTCCATGACGGCCTGCCGGAGCGTCTTGCTCGGAATGGTGCCGGTGTTGAAGCAGACGCCGCCCAGCGTGCCCTGCACCTCGGCGAGGCCGACGCGGCGCCCCCAGCTTCGCCGCCTGGATGGCCCCGCGCTGGCCGGCGGGGCCCGACCCGATCACGAAGAGATCGTATCCCCGACCGCCGGGAGCGCCGGCGGGGGCCGAGGTCACGGGCGGCTGCTCGTCGTCACCACGGCCCGTCTCCCATCACGCGGCTCCGCGGGCCCGGGGAGGCGACCTCGGGCCCGCCGCGGTGGATCGGCCCCAGCACTCGGCTCGGGCGCAGCCCCATTGTAGAGAGAACCGAACCACCGTACCCCGAGATCCGGAGGCCGGCCCCGCGCGCCCTCGCTCGCCGCGCGGCAGCCGTGGGCCGTAGCATGCGCCCCCGACGGGAAGGGAGGAACGATGCACCGCCACATCATCAACCTGGGTTTCAAGGAGGGCACGACGCCCGAGCAGATCGCCGACGTCGAGCAGGGCTTCCAGGCGATCCACGACAGCATGCCGGGGATGATCGCGATCTCGATGGGCCGCAACATCTCGGAGTCGCGTCGCTCCCGGCGCTACGACTGGGTGATGACGATGGACTTCGCCACCCGGGCAGCCTACCGGGAGTACTCGCAGGGCGAGCAGCACGACCGCATCGTCGCGGAGAAGCTGGTGCCAATCGTGTCCGCAATCTCCGGCGTTGACTATGAGATCGGGGAGACGCCCGAGGAGTAGCCGCGGGCGGGGGCGCCGGGGGGGAGGGGGCAGGATGAGCATCGGCGTCGGTCTCGGGCTCGCCGCCTACCCGTTCTCCGGCGCGCGTGCCTTCTGGCGCTGGATCGAGCTCTGCGAGGACGGCGGCGTCGACTCGATATGGCAGAGCGATCGCCTCGTCTCGCCCCAGCCGGCGCTTGAGCCGATGGCGCTGATGGCGGCGCTCGCCGGCGGCACGCAGCGCCTCAAGTTCGGCATGAACGTGGTGGTCCTTCCGCTACGCGATCCGCTGCTCGTCGCGAAGCAGTGCGCGAGCATCGACCACCTCTCGAACGGGCGCCTGCTTCCCGCCTTCGGCGTCGGCAACGCCCGGTCGGCGGACTGGGAGACGGCGGGACTCTCTTCCCGCTCCCGCGGCGCGCGCGCCGACGAGGCGCTCGATCTCCTGGCGCGGTTGTGGTCGGAGCGCGACGTCAGCTTCCGGGGTAAGTACTACTCGGCGCGGGGCCTCACCATCGAGCCCAGTCCGGTGCAGCAGCCGCTGCCTTTGTGGATCGGCGGCGCCTCGGAGGCGGCGATCCGCCGCACGGCGCGCGTCGGGACGGGCTGGCTGGGCGGCCTGCACACGGTGGCGCAGACGCGGGAAACCGTCTCCGCCATTCGGCGCGCCGCCGCGGAGGCCGGCCGTCCCATCGACGAGGACCACTACGGGGCGACCTTCGCCTTCCGCTTCGGGAGCAGGGACGACGCTCCGGTCGAGCGGGCCGTGGCGCCGCTCCGCCGGCTCGGCGAGGAGGTGCTCGAGAGCTATCTCGCCGTCGGCGACGCGCAGGCGATCGTGCGGCGCCTTGAGGCGTTCGTGGAGGCCGGCGTCTCGAAGTTCGTGCTGCGGCCGCTCGCCGACGACGACCGGGGGATGCTCGATCAGAGCCGTCGCCTCGTCGAGGAGGTGCTCCCGGTGGTCGCCGGCTGGAACGAGCGAGCGCGACCCGCCGCCGCGCGCTGACACCAGGACACCTGGCCGGCGGGCCCGCCGTCGGCGCCGGACTGGACAAGCGGCGTCGCCTGCACTACCTATGCGCCATGCGCAATACGGAGGCGCGGCCGAGACGGACGCGCGCGGCGCGGAGGGAGTGAGCGGTGACCTACGGCGTACTGGCGGAGGGAGCGACGCTGAAGCGCGCCTTTGCCGACACCTCGCTCGGGCAGATCCACTACCGCACGGTCGGCAGCGGCCCGCCGCTCGTGCTTCTGCACAACACGTGGCTCTCCTCGCGCATGTTCTTCGGGGTGATCCCCGATCTCGCCCGCGACTTCACGGTCTACGCGCTCGATACGCTCGGGCAGGGCGACTCCGACCCGGCGCCCGCGGACCGCGTGCTGGAGATCCCGGACTACGCCCGGGTTCTGCTCGAGGCGCTCGACTCGCTGGGGCTGGACGAGCCGGCCGTGGTCGGCCATCACACGGGGTCGGTGATCGCCGCCGAGGCGTCGATCCAGCAGCCGGAGCGCTTCCGCAAGCTCGTGATCTCGGGCATGCCGTTCTGGCGCAACCCCGCGACGCGGCTGACGCAGGTGGACGCGCCCTTCTTCGCCGACTGGTCCGCGGGCGAGGACGGATCGGGGCTGCTCGAGGCGTGGAACAGCCACGCCGGGGTGCAGCGCTACGGCGCCGGCGGGTCGACGGCGCTCTTCATCGACTACATCAAGCCCGGGCCCAGGACGAGCATGGCGCTGCGCGCCCTCTTCCGCTGGGATTCGAAGGCGAGGCTTCCGCTCGTCCCCGTGCCGACTCTGGTCCTCTGCAGCGAGGCCGACACCTTCGTCAAGAACATCGCGCACGTCTCCGATCTGATCCCGAACGCCGAGCTCAAGATCGTCGCCGGCGGGGAGCCACACCCGCTCTACCAGCAGGAGACCTTCGCGCGCGAGGTCGCCGCCTACTGCCGGCCCTGAGCCGGGCGGACGACGGTCGGGGGCGGGGTGTCGCGGCGCGTGCCTCTGCCCTACCATGGGAGGGTGATGAGGTGGAGCGTGTGCGATGGGCATAGGTAGCCTCCTGGGCCGTCTCCTCGGCGGCCACGCGTGGGTCGTCTCGGAGCAGGTGGAGGCTCAGGCGCAGGAGCCCCTGGACTACCCGGCGCAGATCGCCCTGGGCGAGGCCACGCTCACGCTGCGTCTCGCCACCGCCGCGGATCAGGAGGCGCTGCTCGCCTTCGCTCGCGAGCTCCCCGAGCACGACCTGCTCTTCCTCAGGCGCGACATCACCAACCCGGATCATGTGCGCGCCTGGCTTGAACTCGTGGAGGAGGGGCAGTACGTCACGGTACTCGGCCTCCGCGGCGACGAAGTCGTGGGCGTCGCGACCGTGGGCCGCGAGGGGCTCCACTGGACCCGCCACGTCGCGGAGCTGCGCGTGCTGGTGGCGGAGTCGATGCGCGGAAAGCACCTCGGCCGTCTGCTCACCGAGCAGGCGTTCGCGCTCGCGCGGCAGCTGGGCGTCAAGAAGATGGTGGCGCAGATGACGACCGACCAGCGCGCCGCGATCTCCGTCTTCTCGCGCATGGGCTTCCGCCGCGAGGCGCGGCTGGCGCGCCACGCGATCGACCGCGATGGCGTGCTGCACGACCTGCAGATCATGAGCCTCGATGTCGACGCGTTCCGTGCCCGACTCGACGTGCTCAGCCTCGGTCCGCCCGACCCGCTCGTCGGCACCTACTGACGCCGGGGCCTCCCGCCGCGCCCGGCGGGGGGCAGCTCCTCACCGGCCGCGCGCCGTCCCAGCTCGAGCAGGCGTCTGGCCGCGCGGTCGCGCTCGCGGGCGCTCCGCGAGACGAGGGTGGCGTGGCCGACCTTGCGGCCGGGGCGCGGGGTTTTCTCGTAGTCGTGGAAGTGGGCACCCGGCACCGCGAGCACCTCCGCGGCGTCGGGGAGGCGGCCGATGAAGTTGACCATCGCTGCGTAGCCCCGCGCGTCGGTGCGTCCGAGGGGCAGCCCCGCGAGGGCCCGGATGTGGTTCTCGAACTGGCTCGTCACCGAGCCCTCGATCGTCCAGTGGCCGGAGTTGTGCACGCGCGCGGCCGTCTCGTTCGCGACGAGACGCCCCTCCGCCTCGAAGAACTCGACGCCCAGCACGCCGACGTAGCGCAGGCGCCGGAGCAGCGACTCCAGGTACGCCTCCGCCTCCGCCTGCAGCGCGCGGTCGACGTAGGGGGCGGTGGTGAGCCTGAGGATCCCCCGCTCGTGGCGGTTCTCGGCGAGCGGGTAGTGGGCGATCGCGCCGTCGGCACCCCGCACCGAGAGCAGCGAGAGCTCGCGCGTGAAGGGGACGCGCGCCTCGTAGATGAGCGGCCGCCCGCCCAGGACCTCGTAGGCCGTCCCGATGTCGCGGGGGTGCTTCAGCCACGCCTGGCCCTTCCCGTCGTAGCCGAGCCGTCGCGTCTTCAGCACGCCCGGCAGGCCGACGCGGCCAACGGCGCGCCGCAGCCCCTGAAGCGAGTTCACGGCCGCGAACGGCGCCGTGGCGATGCCGAGCCGCCGGAAGATCCGTTTCTCGGCGAGCCTGTCCTGCGAGAGCGCGAGCGCACGCGCCGGCGGCCGCACGGCGGCGCGGCCGCGGAGGGTTCTCAGGGCGTTGGCGGGGACGTTCTCCCAGTCGAAGGTCACCACGTCCGCCTCTGAGGCGAAGCGCTCGAGCGCGCGCCGGTCGTCGAAGTCCCCGACGACGAGCGGCGCGACGCGCCCGCCCGAGGCGTCGGGCGCCGGGTCGTACATCAGGAAGTCGATGCCGAGCGGCCGACCGGCCAGCACGAGCATGCGCCCGAGCTGGCCGGCCCCGACTACGCCGATCCGCACGCCTCAGCCCTGGCGGGGATCCGGCTGCGCGAGGACGCCGTCGGTCTGACGCGTGCGGTAGCTATCGAGCGCCTCGGCGATGGCGGGGCGGCCCGGGGCGAGGATCGCTGCGGCGAGCAGGCCGGCGTTGCGGGCCCCGGCCGCGCCGATCGCCACCGTCGCCACCGGTACGCCTGCCGGCATCTGGACGATCGAGAGCAGCGAGTCGAGTCCGCTCAGCGCCTTCGACTCGACCGGCACGCCGATCACGGGCAGGGCCGTCTTGGCGGCGGTCATTCCCGGCAGGTGCGCCGCGCCCCCGGCGCCGGCCACGATCACCTGGAGCCCACGCTCCCGGGCGGTGGACGCGTACTCGAAGAGGAGGTCCGGCGTCCGGTGCGCGGAGATCACGCGTACCTCGTGCGGCACGCCGAGCTCCTCGAGCACGTCGGCGGTGAGGCGCATCGTCTCCCAGTCGGAGGAGGAGCCCATGATGATGCCGGCGAGGGGTTGCATGACCGCAGTCTAGCATCGGGCGTCCCCGCCCTTAAGCTCGAATCCAGAGCGCCAGGCTAACTGGCGAGTAGGCAGGAGGTGGAAGTCCTCTATGGCAAAGAGCTAGCCACTCATGTCATTCCGCGAGCCGTGCGCGGGTCGTCGCGAGGCGGCTTGTGAAGCGTCGGCAGCGGGGTGTGCGGGCGGGGCTAATGAGCATCGAAAGGGCCATTTGGGGTGCCGAGGCTCTTGGATTGGTCGAAGGCAATACCGGCGACGGCGCTACTGGCGAGTCGTGGTCGGGCCCCACGGTGTCGAAGACCCCATGCACGCACACACGTCTATCGCCGGGACTTGGGAGAGCTGCGCGTTGTCCCGACGAGTCGTACGCCGGGACCGCGTCGGGAAGGGACGTAAACCGTAGCCGATGATGAACGATGCGCAGCAGTCTGATGGGGCCGTACGAGCGATGAAGGCGGCGAACAAGATGACATGAGGGTCGGTCCCCTCCTCAGAGGGGATACTTCCCCTCCAAGCACGGGCTCACGTGGTGGCCCAGGAGAACGGCTCAGGCGAGCCGAGAGAGGTAGGAGACCGACCGTGGCACAGCGTACATCAGATGTCACAGAGAGCAGGAAGGTGGGGGATGCGGAGCTCGTGACTGTCGGCATCGACGTCAGCGACCGCTACAGCCACCTCTGCGTCCTCGGTGGCGACGGGGAGATCGTGCGGGAGGAGCGAGTCCGCACCACGACCGCGGCGCTCACGCGGGCGCTCACCCCACTGCAGGGCGCCCGGGTGGTGATGGAGGTGGGGCCGCGTTCCCCGTGGCTGAGCCGGATGTTCGCGGAGCTCGGTCACGACGTGATCGTCGCCAACCCGAGGCAGGTCAGGCTGATCGCGCGCAGCCAGCGCAAGACCGACCGCTCCGATGCCGAGCACCTCGCACGGCTCGGCCGATTCGACCCGGCGCTCCTCTTCCCCATCCGGCACCGAAGCGCCATGGCGCAGGCGGACCTCCAGGTGCTCCGCAGCCGCGAGGCGCTGGTCCGGGCGCGCACGATGTTCATCAACCACGTCCGGGGCGCGGTGAAGGCGTGGGGCGCGGCGCTTCCGGGCTGCACGGCGCCGGCCTTCCACCGCGCGGTCAGAGAGCACATCCCCGAGGAGCTGGGCCCGGCGCTGCTGCCGGTGCTCCACCAGATCGAGCAGCTGACCGGGGAGATCCGCCAGGCCGACAAGAAGCTCGCCGCGATGTGCGAGCGCTACGCGGAGACCGGCGCGCTGCGGCAGATCGTGGGCGTCGGCCCGATCACCTCGCTCACCTTCATCCTCACCATCGAGGACCCGGCCCGCTTCCCCAAGAACAGGGAGGTGGGGCCCTACCTGGGGCTGGTGCCCCGGAGCCGCGATTCCGGTGATCGGCAGCCCCAGCTGCGGATCACGAAGGAAGGGGACGTGGCGCTGCGCCGGGTGCTGAACCAGGCCGCGCACTACATCCTGGGCCCCTTCGGCCCCGACAGCGACCTCCGCAGGTGGGGGCTGCGTTACGCGGAGTCGGGGGCCGGCAATGCGAAGAAGCGTGCCGTCGTCGCGGTCGCGAGGCGACTGGCGGTGCTGATGCTTGCGCTCTGGAAGAGCGGGGAGGTCTACGAGCCGTTGCGCCACGCGCGCGCGGCCGAGGCGGCGTAGCAGACAGCACGCGAGGAGCGAGGCGACCGGGCGGCCGGTGGGCTTCGGAGGATACGAGAGATGCCGACACGCGGGCGACTGCGGAACCCCCTGGTCCCAACGAGGACGGGAACAAGATGGCAGCGCCCACACCCTGGAGACAGGCTGATCATCATGCACCGGGCCCGGAGCGGCCCCTCGACGAGTGCGAATAGAAGCACGGTCACCACAACGTCCCGGGGACAAGACGGCGGCACCACTCGCATCGGCACCGACAACCACCACAGGGCTGCGGACGGGAGGCGCGATCGGTAGAACGGTGCAGAAGGCCGCCACGTCGGCCTTGCGGATCAGACGACCCTCATAGAAGGGGGCGCGAGCCCCGGCGGAGTCGCTGGAGCAAAGGGCCCCAACCGAGAGGAATCCTCAAAGCACCGGCACGGTCCGGACGCAGAGTCGGGGTGCGGTGTCACCCGGAGCGGAGAGGATACGGCAGTTCGTGGAACGGAAGCCGGGAGAGAAACTCACCGCGCTCTTGCACCACATCACGCCGGAGGCGCTGCGGGAGGCGTATCTCGCGTTGAAGCGGGATGCGGCTCCGGGCGTGGACGGGGTGAGGTGGCGAGAATACGGGGACGGGCTGGACGAGCGATTGCTCGACCTGCATGGCCGCGTACACCGTGGAGCGTACCGGGCGAAGCCCGTCAGGCGGGTAGAGATACCCAAGCCGGACGGGGGAATACGGCCGCTCGGTATCGTCTCGCTGGAGGACAAGATCGTTCAGCGGGCGGTGGTGGACAATCTTTTGAACCCGATTTACGAGTCGGGCTACTACGGCTTCTCGCATGGCTTCAGGCCGGGGCGTTCGGCGCATGACGCGCTGGACGCACTGGCCTACGCGGTCGAACGGCGCAAGGTCAGCTGGATTGTCGAGGTGGACATCCGGGAGTTCTTCGGCAGCATCGACCGGGGGCGGCTGATGTCGTTTCTGGAGATGCGCATCGGGGACCAGCGGGTGTTGCGCCTGATACGAAAGTGGCTGAGCGTCGGCGTCATGGACGCGGAGCCGGAAGTCGATTTCGTGCGGGGGATGCCGCAGGGGGCGCCGATATCGCCGCTGCTTGCGAACGTGTACCTGCACAACGTGCTCGACGACTGGTTTGCGCGCGAGTGGCGACCGCGGGAGGTCCGGGGCGAGGCGTACATCGTGCGGTATGCCGATGACTTCGTCCTGGGGTTCCAGCACCGCAGCGATGCGGTGCGGTTCATGGAGGCACTCCGGGAGCGGTTCGCGGCCTACGGGCTGGAGCTGCACCCGGAGAAGACCCGTCTACTTGAGTTCGGCAGGTTCGCGCTGGCGAACAGGCGGAAGCGCGGGGAGGGCCGACCGGAAACGTTCGACTTTCTCGGCATGACGCACTACTGCCGGACCCGACGCGACGGGAGATTCGGGCTGGGGCGCAAGCCCGTTGCGAAGCGGATGCGCCGGACGCTGAAGGTCATCAAGGCCGAGTTGTGGCGGCGCATGCACGACAACCCCGTGACGACGGGGCAGTGGCTGGGGCGGGTACTGCGTGGGTGGCTTGGCTACTACGCGGTGCCGACCAGCTCGCCGGCGCTCACGCGGTTTGTCCGTTTCGTGAAGCGGCTCTGGCTGCGCGTTCTCCGACGGCGGTCGCAGCGCGACCGTTTCACGTGGGAGCGCATCCTTGCCCTGTGCCAGGGACACTGGCCCCGAATCTCCATCCTTCACCCGTGGCCTGCGGAGCGATTTGCCGTCACGCACTTGAGGTAGGAGCCGGATGCCCGAGAGGGCACGTCCGGATCTGTGCGGGGGGTGCCGGGCAACCGGCATCCCTACCGCGAACCGAACGAAGCTTGACGAGGCGGGGTGCCGGGCTGCCGGAGAGTTCGACGGGTGTGTCGGCGTTCGCCGGGCGGCGCCGGGGGCGGGCCGGAGCCAGGAGCCGTCGCTCAGCACCGCTCGGGGGCGCTGAGGGTGCGGGCGCGAGGGTGCGCGAGGCGTGGGCGGGCATGCTGGCGCGAGCTTCGGCTCCGGTTCGGCGCTGTGAGCGGGCGTCAGGTCGGGAGCGGTATCGCCCGTAGTCGCGCGAGCGCGGCTGCCAGCTGCCCGGCCCAGGGCCAGCGCTTCGGGAGGTGCAGGGTCCACCGCCGGGCAGAGTGGGTGAGCCGTCCGGCGAGAGAGAAGTAGCGCCGCCTGAGCGTCCTGGTCGTCACGATCCCCTCGCCGAGCCCGAGGCGTGCCGTCCAGCGGGCGAGGTTGTGCGCGATCACCTGCACCGCGAGCCACGCCGCGTTCGCGGCGAAGCGGCCCGAGGGGAGATGGTTCAACCCGACGCCGTACTTGAGGTCGCGGATCGCGTTCTCGATCTCGGCGTGACGGCGATGGTCGGCCTCCAGCTCCATCATCTCCCCCGCGCGATCGGTGATGAAGGCGTGGTAACTGTAGTTCACGAAGAGCGCGAGCTGTGAGCCGGGCGTCGGCTTGACGCGCCGCACGATGAGCCGCACCGCGGTGGCGTCCCTCGTGTGCTGGAACGGCGTGTAGGTCGTCTCGGCGACAGCGGCGCCGTCGTCCTGCCAGTACGGGATCGGCGTCCAGTCCTCTTCCGGTATCGCCTCGATCAGCCGGCGTACGTTCGGCTGCTGCCGAATGGTGATGGAGAAGCGGACATCCTGCTTGCGACAGACGGCGACGACAGCGTGGTTGTAGAAGCCGCTGTCGGCGCGCACCGTGAGCTGCCCGCTCGCCCCGGCGTCGCGCACCCGGCCCACCGTCTCACGCAGGAAGTGGGCGGCCCCCCGAGCGGTGTTGGCACGGCCCCCGCGCAGCCGGGCCATCAGCACCTCACCCGTCCCGGCCGCCACCGCGAGCAGCGGGTGATAGCCGCGCACGCCCGTGTAGCCGTGGTGCCGGGCGCCCTCTTTCGCCAGTCCGTAGGTCTCGCAGAGCGTCGAGTCGAGGTCGATCGTGAACGGTGCCGCGCCGGGTCCCGCCCCGGCCGCCCAACTGCGGGCCAGCAACTCGCGGCTGACGCGGTCGAGCTGGCGGACGTGGCCCCAGCGGAAGCTGCGCAGGAACGTCCCGAGGGTGGACGGCGCCTTCACCGTGCAGCCGAGCACGCGCCCGGCGCCGCCTGAGCGCATGGCATCGGCGTCATCGATGCAGTCGCCGCCCGCGAGCGCCGAGGCGATGAGAGTCATCAGCTTGTCGCCGACGTTCGCCCGCCCCGCTGCGTCACCGAGGTCGAGGTGGGCGTCTGCCAGTTCACGGAGGCCGAGCCGGCCAGCGAGCGTGGCCGGGAGCAGCAGGCCCGCGTGGTCCACGAGGCGGTCGTCGTCGAAGGCGATGTGTATCCGGTCGGGGCTGCTCGTTGCTAACATCGAATGGGTGCTCCCTGTGGCTGTGACGTGATTCGGTCAAAAACCATTGTCCCAGCTACAGCGGAGCACCCAACCCCAGCCGCTCGCGCACTCTTCTTCGGTGGATCAGGGTTAAGGGGGGTCGGGGCGCGGCGTTGGCCGGCCGTCGGCGCTCTTGTCCGACGCCCCGGCGGGTACCGGGTGTGCGACTCCCGTGGCGCGCGCGCGCCCCTTCGCGCGGCCGGACGGCTCCCCCCGCGCGACCCGATCGAAGGTGGCCTCGAGCGTCCGTGCGGCCGACTCCGCGTGAGCGGTGAGCTGAGAGAGGCGTTCCCGGTCGCGGGCCAGCGCGGCGCGGCGCTCCGGGAGCAGCCGGATGCTCTCCTCCGGCGCCGGTCCTCCGAGCAGGGCGTGGCGCCTCACCGCCTCCAGCGGATCGAGGGCGCTCGCGACGCTCTCGGCGCTCAGCCCCGCCGGCTGCCCGCAGTAGAGCTCCGACGCCTCGTCGAGGAGGGCGGGGGTGAGGTCGCCGGCCGCGACGCCGCGCTCGCTCGCGATGCGCACGGCGGTGCCGACGACCTCGTGCGCGGTCCGCCACGCCCACCCGCGTTCGCGGGCGAGCGCGGCGGCGAGCGTGCTCGACGTCGCCCCGTGCGTGCGCGCGAGCGAGCGCATCCGCTCCAGGTCCCACTGCGACTCCGAGACGGCCAGGGCGAGCCATCCGAGATTGCGTTCCGCCTCGCGAAAGCCCCGAGCGAGCGCCTCGACGAAGAGGGTGCGCTCGACGATCGCGCCGCCCGAGGGTGTCTTCTCCACCATCAGCGCCGTGGCCAGGCCGCCGAGCGCCGAGGCCGACGCGCCCTGCAGGTACTCCAGCAGGCGGGGGTTCTTCTTCTGCGGCATGAGGGCGCTCGTCCCGCAGAAGCGGTCGGGTAGCTCAAGGACACCGACCTCCTGCGAGCCGTAGAGATAGAGGTCCTGCGCCCAGCGCGTGACGAGAGATCCGAGCGTGGCGAGCAGGCCGAGGCACTCGATCGCGTGATCGTTGTGCTGGATCGCGTCGTACGTACTGTCGAGCGGTCCGTCGAATCCGAGCAGCTCGGCCGTGCGCGCCCGATCGAGCGGGGCGTCGCTGCCGCTCATGTTCCCGCTCCCGGCCGCGCTCCAGTTGACGCGGGCGTGCGTCTCCGCGCCCCGTGCGAAGCAGCGGGCGAGCCCCGCCTCCCACGCCAGCAGCACGTGCGCGAGCGTCACGACCTGTGCGTGCTGGCTGTGCGTGTAGCCAGGCATCACGCTCGAGGTGTGCGCCGCCGCCACCTCGAGGATTGCTGCGCGCGCCTCCGCGAGCGTATGGAGCAGCGAGCGCAGCGCCGCGGCCTCCATCCGGCGCCACGCCACCTGCACGACTTCGCCGGAGGCGCGGCCGATCTCGAGGCGCCCGCCCACCTCCTCGCCGAGCTCTGCGATGAGGGCGACCTCGCCAGAGTGCATTCCCGCGCCTACTGAGATGTAGCCCGCCTCGATCCCGGGCTCGACGAAGCGGCGGAGCCCCGCCGCCATGCTCACTCCGTCAGTACGCGTGACGAGCCCGCGCTCGACCAGCATGACGAGCTGCGCGCGGTCGAGCGCGTGATAGTGGGGAAGCAGCAGGCGCTCGCGCTCGGAGGAGTGGAAGCCGATCTCATCGTCGAGCACCGGCTCCGCCAGCCGCGCCCCCACCACGCGGTGGCCCTGGTAGTCGGCGGCCTCTGGGCGGATCATCGCTCTCTCCTCTCGGCGCGAGGCGGCGCGGCGCCGCCGTGAGCGGACATGGGCCGTTCGGGCGCGGTGCGCAGATGCAGGAAGGCCCGGGCTACCGGCCCGGGCCTTCCGTGCGTGGTCGTCTGTGACGCTCCTACGCCGGCGACACCTCCGAAAAGAAGATCGTCGGCGTCGTCCACGGGGTGTAGCTCGAGCTGTCGAGCACGGTGTGGTACCAGGCGATGGTGCCGTCCGACCCGTTCATGAACGCCGACGGCCCGCCGTTCTCCACCCGCTCCGTCTCCATCAGCTGGCGGTAGAGGTTGAAGCGCTCCTCGCCGTCGACCTCCTTGTTGACGGCCTCGAAGAGCCGGTCGAACTCCGGGTTGTCCCAGAGGCCGTACGGGTTCGAGCTCTCGTGCCACTGGAGGGCGAGCGCCCCCTCGTAGAGGAACGAGGACCAGCCCATCAGGAAGGCGCCGGGGCGTCCCTCCGTGGCCCGGCCGTAGAGCCGGTCGCGCCAGACGTTCACCTCGATGGTGCGGACGTCCGACGTGACGCCGACATCGTCCCAGAGTCCGATGGTCGCCTCGAGAATCGGCTTCCCCGACGCGGCGGTCAGGATCTGCGCGTCGATCGAAATGTTGGTGCCGTTGGGGAAGCCGGCGTCCCTGAGGTACTGACGCGCGAGATCCGAGTCGTAGGCCGGCACGGCCCAGTCGGGCTGGTGGCCGAAGACCGCCTGCGCGAGCAGCTGGTCCTTCGCAGGGACCCCGTTGCCGCCGTACGCCGTCCGGATGATCCCGTCGCGGTCGAGTGCGTGGTTGAGCGCCGCACGCACGCGGGGGTCGTTGGTCGGCGACGGATCCTTGTCGGGCATGTTGGCGAAGTCCCACGCCCGGTTGGTGTTGCCCGGCGATCCGCCGGTGGTCACGTTGTTGAAGCCCCGGACCCGCTCGGTGTCGATGTCCGGAACGCCGAGAATGAAGTCGATCTCGTTGGTCTCGAAGGCCGCGACGCGCGTCGTGGTCTCCGTGAGCCAGTTGTACTCGACCTTGGTGAAGCCGCCGTTGGTGTGCCAGGTGGCCGGCGACTGGACGAGGTCGACACGCTGCCCCTGCAGGAAGTTCGTGCCGATGTAGGCGCCGGTGCTGACCGGTGTCTCCCCCATGAATGCCTCGGCGTCGATCGAGCCATCCTCGAAGATGTGCTTCGGCAGGATGAAGACGATCCCCTCGCGCTTCGGGAAGATGGGGTCGTAGTCTGTCGTGATCTCGATCGTCCGGTCGTCGATCACCTTCGAGGACTCATATGTGCCGACGCGCGAGAACAGTCGCGACTGGCTGTCCGGGTTCTTGTAGAAGTCGTGGACCCAGGCCACGTCCTCGGCCGTGAACTTGGTCCCGTCCGACCACTCGGCCTCGCGCAGGTTGAAGACCCACGTCCGGCCGTCGCCCGACGGCGTCTCCCAGCTGGTGGCGAGCCCCGGCTCGATGGCACCGCCGGTGTCGTTCGCGTGCTGGCGCGTGAGAGCGTCGTAGATGGCGTGGAGATCGGACTCGCTCGCTGCCGTCGAGTTCGGGCTCAGCGTGGGAATCGGGTTGGTGGCTGCAAATCGCAGCGTCGCCGTCTTCGCCGGCTCCGGAGTCGCGGCCGCCGCAACGGTGGCCACCGGGGTCGCCGCCGGCGCCGCCGCCTCCTCGTCGTCGTCGCCGCAGCCGATCACGGCGGCCGTGGCGAGGCCGAGCCCCCCCAGCGCCCCGCCTCGCAGGAGGCTCCGCCTCGAGATCGCTCCGCGCACAAGCCATTCTGTCATCGGTGAAACCCCCCTCTCCGAGGCACCACGGAGGTGGTGCTCGGGTGGACCCTACAACATCCGAAATGGCCAGCGCCACCCCCGCGATCGGCGCCGAGCCGCTACCATCGGCGCGGGCCGGAGCGCGGTCCGCCGGGAGGAGCGACGACATGGTGCCAGGTGCCGGGCTCCTCACGCTGCTCGACGGCGAGAGCGCCGGTCCCGCCCCGCGCGAGGTCCGGATCGCTGCGACCGTCGGCGGCGAATCGGTGTACCTCCCGGCCGAGGCCGTCGCCCGCGAGCTCGGCTGGACGCTTCAGCCCGAGGGGCTCTGCCGCGGCCCCCTCTGCGTCCCGGTTCGAGATGCCGCCTCGCTCGCCACCGATGACGGCTTCGACCTCGTCGCGCTCGCCGAGGCGCTCGACCGCCCGCTGGTCGTCGACCTCGCCGAGGGGGCGGCGGCCCTCGGAGCCTCCGTCGCCGAGCGCTCCGCGCCCCTGGCGCGCCTCGAGGCGCCCGACGTCGAACTCCCCGATGCGGCCGGGCGGCTGCACAGGATCTCCGATCACCGCGGGAAGAAGGTGCTCCTCGCCGTTCACGCCTCCTGGTGAGGCTGCCGCGAGGACCTGCCCGTGTGGCAGGCGCTCCACCACGAGCTGGCCGAGGCGGAGGCGCTGCCGTTCACGGTCTTCGGCGTGATGGCCGACCGCGACCGCGGCGATGCGCTGCCCTGGATCGAGGCGGCCGGGGCGAGCTACCCCATCGTCATCGATACGCACCACCGCGTGCCCGAGCTCTACAATATGTTCAACGTCCCCACGATCGTCTGGATCGACGAGGAGGGACGGATCGCGCGCCCCAACGACGTCGCGGTCATGAACCCCGGCGGCGCGAAGCTGGTCCGGGTCGATCCCGATGCCTATCTCGAGCGCGTGCGCGCGTGGGCCCGCGGTGAGGCGCCGGCGCTCTCCTCCGAGGAGCGGGCGCGCGAGCTCATGCGGGAGCGGCTGCCGACGGCCGGGGAGCAGCAGGCGCGCGCGGAGTTCGCGCTCGGGCAGTGGCTGTGGGAGCGCGGGCGCAGCGAGGCGGCGGCGCGGCACTTCGAGAGCGCGACGGAGCTGGCTCCGGCCGACATCATGATCCAGCGCGGGACGATGCGGATGAGGAGCATGGATCCGATGGGCCCCGCGTACGGTCCGATCGCTGCGGGGATCGCGAAGCGCGGCTTCCGCCTCTATCGGCCGATCCGCGAGTGACGGCCGCCGCGCGGCCGGCGCGCCTCGCGAGGGCGCGCTACCACTCGTACTCGTCGTCGAGCTCGCGCAGACCGAGTATCGGGCGGTGCGCCGACCAGACGGTCGTGGCGGCGCCCAGGAAGGACGGGTCGAGCGCCCACGGGTCGACATCGGCGCGGAACACCCAGCCGGTCTCGATCTCGGCGATGTGGGCGCAGGCCGCGAATTCCATCAGGTCGCGCTGGATCTCCCGGTAGATCCGGGGCTGCTCCGCCGAGTCCGCGGAGTGGATGGCGCGGATCCGAGTGCTCCACTCCCGGTCGACGTTAATCTTCCCGCCCCACATTCCGAGCGGCGGATCGTAGTCGTGGGCGACGTCGTACATCGGCTCGTAGAGGGCGTGACTGCATTCTTCCTTGATCCACATCGGAACCTTTGTCCCGAAGGGGACGCGCGTGTCCAGGCGCACCTCGACCCCGATCCCGATCGCCGCCAGGGAGTTGCGGACGATGTGCGCGAGCCGCAGACACTCGTACGAGCCCTTCACCCACAGCTCCGTGTCGAAGCCGTCGGGCTGGCCGCTCTCCCTCATCAGGCCCCGGGCGCGCTCGAGGTCGTACACGTAGGGATCGAACTCGGCGGTGTGGAACTCCGAGGTGGAGCAGATCGGGCTGTGGCTGCGCCGCGCGCGGCCGGCGTAGACGGAGTCGAGAATGAGGTCGTACGGAAGGGCGTAGCAGACGGCCTGGCGCACCTTCTGATCGTCGAACGGCGGCTCGGCCCAGTTGAACTCGAGCGTCGAGTGGTTGGCCCGCATGCGGCGCGTCGTGAACTCCGGCCGACCCTCGAAGCGCGCGAGCTCCTCCGGGTAGAGGCCGAGCGCCATGTTGGCGTGCCCCGAGGTGAGCATGCGCAGGGCCTCGGAGCGGGAGTCGACGCCGACCTGCACGATCGAGTCGATCCCCGGGCGCCCCATCCAGTGTTCGTCGCGGGCCGCGTATTCGATCTCGTGATCGTCGTGCCGCACGACGGAGAACTGGCCGAAGCCGCAGGCGTTCTTCGAGAGCCACTCAGTCGCCCACGGATCCTCGTCGGTGGCGTGGCGGCGGGCCTCCGTCGAGTCGACGACGTTGCCCGTCGCGAAGACGAAGTACGCCGCGAACTGCGAGTTGGCGCCGCGGAGGCGGAAGCGCACCGTGTGCCGGTCGAGGGCCTCCACGTCCGACGGGGCGTTGATCCCGGCGAGGCGCCGCAATCGCCAGAGCCCGACGCCGCGCAGCGCGAAGACGCGCTCCACCATCCACGCCACGTCGTCGGCGGTCAGCTCGTTGCCGGCATGGCTCAGCAGTCCGGCGCGCAGCCGGAAGGTCCACGTCCGATCGCCGTCCGCCGACTCCCAGCTCTCGGCGAGCCGTTTCTGGAGATCGCCGGCGACCGGGTAGAGGACGCCTTCGTCGTCGGTGGCGATGCGCGGGGTGGTCAGGGGCTCGTACGGGAGATGGATCGTGTGGTAGGGCGCGGGCTGCGCGGAGCCCTCCATGTGCGGCTGGTCGGGATCCCAGCTGGCCTGGATGCCGCCCCCGCGGTCCACCGGCCAGACGAGGTTCTTCGGAGACGGGCTGCTCGGCATCGGGGACCCCCGCGGCTGCGCGGCCATCATAGCGCCGCGCCCGCAACGGTCTGCGCGGGCGCCCGCTCGGCGCCAGGGGACCGTCCCCGCGACGGGACCGAAGGGAGAGCGCGCCCGCCGGCTTGCCCCGTCCTGACTCGTACGCGCCGCGGGACCTGAATACACTCGAATCCACCGAACGAAGCTTGACGAGGCGGGGTGCCGGGCTGCCGGAGAGTTCGACGGGTGTGTCGGCGTTCGCCGGGCGGCGCCGGGGGCGGGCCGGAGCCAGGAGTCGTCGCTCAGCGCCGCTCGGGGGCGCTGAGGGTGCGCGAGGCGTGCGCGGGCATGCTGGCGCGAGCTTCGGCTCCGGTTCGGCGCTGTGAGCGGGCGTCAGGTCGGGAGCGGTATCGCCCGTAGTCGCGCGAGCGCGGCTGCCAGCTGCCCGGCCCAGGGCCAGCGCTTCGGGAGGTGCAGGGTCCACCGCCGGGCAGAGTGGGTGAGCCGTCCGGCGAGAGAGAAGTAGCGCCGCCTGAGCGTCCTGGTCGTCACGATCCCCTCGCCGAGCCCGAGGCGTGCCGTCCAGCGGGCGAGGTTGTGCGCGATCACCTGCACCGCGAGCCACGCCGCGTTCGCGGCGAAGCGGCCCGAGGGGAGATGGTTCAACCCGACGCCGTACTTGAGGTCGCGGATCGCGTTCTCGATCTCGGCGTGACGGCGATGGTCGGCCTCCAGCTCCATCATCTCCCCCGCGCGATCGGTGATGAAGGCGTGGTAACTGTAGTTCACGAAGAGCGCGAGCTGTGAGCCGGGCGTCGGCTTGACGCGCCGCACGATGAGCCGCACCGCGGTGGCGTCCCTCGTGTGCTGGAACGGCGTGTAGGTCGTCTCGGCGACAGCGGCGCCGTCGTCCTGCCAGTACGGGATCGGCGTCCAGTCCTCTTCCGGTATCGCCTCGATCAGCCGGCGTACGTTCGGCTGCTGGCGAATGGTGATGGAGAAGCGGACATCCTGCTTGCGACAGACGGCGACGACAGCGTGGTTGTAGAAGCCGCTGTCGGCGCGCACCGTGAGCTGCCCGCTCGCCCCGGCGTCGCGCACCCGGCCCACCGTCTCACGCAGGAAGTGGGCGGCCCCCCGAGCGGTGTTGGCACGGCCCCCGCGCAGCCGGGCCATCAGCACCTCACCCGTCCCGGCCGCCACCGCGAGCAGCGGGTGATAGCCGCGCACGCCCGTGTAGCCGTGGTGCCGGGCGCCCTCTTTCGCCAGTCCGTAGGTCTCGCAGAGCGTCGAGTCGAGGTCGATCGTGAACGGCGCCGCGCCGGGTCCCGCCCCGGCCGCCCAACTGCGGGCCAGCAACTCGCGGCTGATGCGGTCGAGCTGGCGGACGTGGCCCCAGCGGAAGCTGCGCAGGAACGTCCCGAGGGTGGACGGCGCCTTCACCGTGCAGCCGAGCACGCGCCCGGCGCCGCCTGAGCGCATGGCATCGGCGTCATCGATGCAGTCGCCGCCCGCGAGCGCCGAGGCGATGAGAGTCATCAGCTTGTCGCCGACGTTCGCCCGCCCCGCTGCGTCACCGAGGTCGAGGTGGGCGTCTGCCAGTTCACGGAGGCCGAGCCGGCCAGCGAGCGTGGCCGGGAGCAGCAGGCCCGCGTGGTCCACGAGGCGGTCGTCGTCGAAGGCGATGTGTATCCGGTCGGGGCTGCTCGTTGCTAACATCGAATGGGTGCTCCCTGTGGCTGTGACGTGATTCGGTCAAAAACCATTGTCCCAGCTACAGCGGAGCACCCAACCCCAGCCGCTCGCGCACTCTTCTTCGGTGGATCAGGGATACAGTAGGCTGTCGCCGTGAGCAGCAAGTCGGTCCTCCTGAGGCGCATGCCGGCCTTCCAGTCGGTGGACTTTCGCCGCCTCTTCATCAGCTTCTTCTTCGCCTCCGCCTCGCGCTGGGCGCTCGTCCTCGCGCAGAGCTGGCTCGTCTTCGATCTCTCCGGCTCCTCCTTCGCGGTGGGGCTCACCTTCTTCGCGGGCGCGGTGCAGTTCGTGGTGGTCGGCCCGTTCGCCGGGGCGGTCGCCGACCGCGTCGACCGCCGAAAGCTCGCGCTGGCGGCACTGATGCTCTCGCTGGCGGCGTCGCTCGTGCTCGCGTTGCTGACCTTCACGGGCCTCGTGGAGGTCTGGCACGTCGTGCTGCTCGCGGCGGTACAGGGCTGGGGCCAGGCCGCGGCGATGCCGGCGCAGCGTGCCCTCTTGGCCAACCTGGTGCCGCGCGAGCACCTGATGAACGCGGTGGCCCTCGGGGGTATCACCGTCCACGGGTCGCGGATCGCGGGGCCCCTCTTCGGCGGCGTGCTGCTCGCAACGCTGGGGGCCGCCTCGGTGTTCGTGCTCTCCGCGGCGGTCCTCTCTGTCGCGATCGCCTCGCTCGCCCGCGTCGCGTATCGCTCGGAGCTGGGCGAGGGGATTCTCGGCACACGCGGGGTGGTCACCGACGTCGGCCGCGGCTTCGCCCACGCCTGGGAAGATCAGCGCCTGCGGCTCGTGATCGGCCTCGTCGTCTTCCACTGCTCGTTCACGATGGCCTTCAACGCGCTGCTCCCGAGGCTGGCCACCGATCTCGGCGGCGGCAGCGGCACCTTCAGCGCGCTGGTCATGGGCATCGGCGCGGGGGCGATCGTCGGCACGCTCGCCATCTCGATGGTGCACCGCGATGCGCCCCGGGGCTTCGCCCTGATCGTCACCGGTGCCGGCAGCGGCCTCGCGATGCTGGTCATGGGCGCGGCGGACTCCCCCGCCGTCGCGGTGATCGGCGCCGTCCTCGCCGGCGGCACGCAGGCGACCTTCATGGCGATCTCGCAGATGCTGGTGCAGGAGATCGTGCCCGACTCGTTGCGCGGGCGCGTCCTTGCGATCTACATGATGATGGCCGCCGGCCACATGGCGGTAGTGAATCTCGGCTTCGGCGCCCTCGCCGACACGGTGGGCGTGCGGCCCCTGATGGCGATCCCGGCCCTGCTCTGGATCGTGATCTTCGTGGTCGCCGCGTTTCTGCTCTCCGACCTACGGGACGTGCTCGTCCGGGGGCGCTTCCAGCGGCCGGTGACCGCGGTCGCGGAGGCCTAGGCCCCGTCCCGAACCGGTCGCTCTTTCACGCATGCGGGGCAGGAGGGCGAGGCGATCCGCCGCGAACCCCGCCCGGCGTCTCTCGCAGGGCTCGGCTGCCGCGTCGGGGGCGGCGGAGAGGCGACACCCGGTGGCCCGGGCGTGCTGCTGCTACGACTCGCTCGGCTGCCCGAACATTCCGCCGACCGCGAACCCGACGAGGAGCGTCATTCGCTCACCGTCCCGCTCGAGGGTGACCTCGATGTCGCCCGAGGCGGGGAAGGGGAGGCGGGTCACGGAGCGGACGTCGGCGAGCGTCGACAGTTCGTGGCCGTCGACCGCTATCAGGAGATCGCCCGGCCTGAGCCCCGCCTGATCCGCCGGAGATCCCGGGAAGACGGCGAAGACACGCAGGCCGTCCGGCGTCTCCTCGACCAGTTCGCCGAGCAGCGAGGGGGGGAGGGCCGGGCCGGACGGACGGTCGGCAAGCATGAGTCCCAGTGCGAGCGTTCTCAGCAGCTCGGCGCGCCAGGCGTCGCCGCCGGGCGGTGCCTCCCGCACGATCTCGACCGCCTCGACCGCGCCCACGCGGCGGAGCGTCAGCGCGTACGTCGTGCCCGGCTCCACCGCCTCGACGGCGGCGCGCAGCTCGGAGCCGCTCGCGATCGGCACGTCGTCGAGCGCCGTGATCACGTCGCCGGCTTCGAGCCCGGCGCGCTCGGCGGGCGCCCCGGGGAAGACGGTCGCCACTGTGACCGTGCCGCCGACGTCCGCAACCGCGACGCCCAGCAGCAGGTCGGCGCCCGACTCGCGGAAGAACGTGCGGAGCGCCGGCGGCAGCTCGGCGGGCGCCCCGGAGAAGAGGTCGGCGCCGTCGCCGCTCATCGCGGCGAGCAGGGCGCGTACCACCTCGTCGAGCGCCTCCGGGGACGGAAGTCCGGCCGTCGGGACCGTCGCCCGGGCGGATGCCGCCGTCCCCCCGCCGACCACGGCCGACGGGTGGCCGGTGCCGCCGAACCAGCCGGCCTGGACGGCGAGCACGCCGGCGAGCACGGCGGGCGCGAGCACGAGCAGCGACCGCACGAGCGGCTCAAGCCCCGGTCGACTCATCTGCGATTTCCTCCCACCCGGCCTCGCCCACGCCCCGGGGCGCCGGGCCCTCCGTCGTCAGCCGGTGTCCCGCCGGATCGTAGTATGGCCCCGACGTCCGGGCATAGCATCCGGCCTCGGCGCGGTACGCGCCGGGCGCGCGACACGATGGATACCGTCGTTCGGGCGCCCCGGGCGAGGCTCGCTACGCGTTCACGGTGACGCGGATCGTGTGGTGTCCGGTGGCGCCGTCCGGCTGCTTGGGCCGCACCTGCGCGGTCTGCACCACTCCGCTGCGATCGATCGCGCGGACCTCGAGCTCGAAGCTTCCGGCGGTGGCCGGCCAGTCGACGACCCACTGGCGCCAGCTGCTGTCGGAGAGCTCCTCGCTGAGGACGGCGCCGATCCACCCCTCCTCCTGCGAACGCGCACCCCCTGCCAGATCGCTCGCCCGAAGCTGAACGCCGCTCACGCCCCGCAGACCGCCCCAGGCCACGCCGGCGACGCGGACGTTGCCCGCCCTGAGCCCGCCGCCCGCTTCCGGCACGTCGATGCGCGACTGGAGCTTGATCGGAGCCTCCTTGGCCCACGCTCGCCGCACCCAGTACGCGTCGAAGCCTTCGAGCGTGGAGAGCTCGATCTCACCGAGCCATTTCGTCGCCGAGACGTAGCCGTAGAGTCCCGGGACGATCAGGCGGGCCGGGAAGCCGTGCTCCGCCGGGAGGGGCTCGCCGTTCATGCCGACCACGACCATCGACTCGCGCCCGTCCAGCGCGACGTCGGTCGGGAAGCCGACGGTGAAACCGTCGACGGAGCGCCCGATCACCTGCGAGGCTCCGGCCTGGACGCCGGCCGCGCGCAGCAGCGTGGGCAGTGGGACGCCAAGCCAGTAGGCGTTGCCGACGAGGCTGCCGCCCACGTCGTTGGAGACGCAGGCGAGGGTCACTGACTCCTCGCGGAGGTTCATGGCGAGCAGGTCGTCGAAGGTGAACTCCGCCGGGCGGTCGACCATTCCGGTGATCCGGAGCCGCCACTGGGCGCTGTCGACGCGCGGCACCGCGAGCGCCGTATCGATCCGGTAGAACTCGCTGTTCGGCGTGACGAGCGGCGAGATCCCCGGGACTGCCTCGGGGCCGCGGACGACCGGCGCGGGCGTGGGTGTGGGCGCGGGCGTGGGTTCGGGCGTCGGCTCGGGCGTCTGATCCGGGGTGGGCTGGCGCGTCGCCTCGGGCGCGGTCCCGGTCGCCGTTGCCTCGGGGCCGGGGGACTCGGCTGCCGCCGCCGGCGTGGGGGCGGGCGTCGCGGTCGCTCCCACGCCGGGTGTGCCGCCGGCTGCCGGGGTCGCCGAGGGCGCCGGGGCGGTCCGGGTCGCCGGGGGCCGCGCCCGCGAGGAGGCACTCGGCGGGGGCAGCACGATGGCGGCCCGCTGTGCCTCGACGTCGACTGCCGGTCCGATCAGACGCCGTCCGAGGGGCACCGAGATCGCCGCCGCCGCCAGCCCGCCGCCGACGACGGAGAGGAACCGCCGGCGCCCCAGGCGCTTCACGGCCGGGTCGGGGAACGAGTCGTCGGCCGCCGTGCCGGCCGCGGCGGATAGGTGGAGCAGGCCGAGGAGCGCCGCGGTGCCCGCACCGCCGGCGGCGGCAGCCGTGATCCAGGCCTGCGCGCCCGAGGTGAGGGGATCGTGGGCCGCGGCGAGTCCGCCGACGAACGCGAAGGCCGCCAGGGTCAGGACGCCGATCGCGCGCGAGCGCATCGAGAGCATGCCAAGGAGGGCTCCGAGCAGCAGCGAGGTGGCGATGATGCCGACGATCAGAGCGGGCTTGTCGTTCGTGCCGAAGATCTCAATCGCCGCGCCGGTAACGGCGCTCGGCGAGCGGTCGATGATGACGTCGCCGATGGCGACGATGAGCGACGCCCCCTCGAGGAGGCGCGCCGCGAGATCGCCGATGGCCAGCGCCGTCGCGGCGCCGACCACCCCTGCCACAGCACCGGGCCACTGCGCACGAAGCTCGCGAAGCTGATGCAGCACGGCTGTCCCGTCCCTCACACCACCGCCGGCGGGCGCCGATCGCCCCGCGCTCACTTCACGGTAGACGGCGATCCTTACGAATTAGAAAAGATTCGCCGTGGTGGAAGTCGCCATCGTCCGCGGCTCGGGGCTAGGATTTGGAGGAGGCGTGGCCAGTCCCCGGGAAGGAGCGGTGCGATGTGGACCCTGACGAGGCGCTCTCTGGTGTGGCTGGTCTGTGCGCTGCTCCTGATTGGCGGGACGATCGCCTGCGGTAGCGATCAGGAGGGCGACGGGGAGGAGCCGTTCCGGGTCGGCGTGATGGAATCGGTCACCGGTCCCGGGGAGACGTACGGCACGGTGTCGGTGCAGGCGAAGCAGATGGCCGTCGACGAGATCAACGCCGCGGGCGGCATCAACGGGCGTCCGCTGGAGCTCGTCGTCGAGGACGAGAAGTGCAACGCACAGGACGCCATCACGGCCTATCACAAGCTGACGGACGTCGACGACGTGAAGATCATCCTCGGGACGTCGTGCAGCGGCGCGATGCTCGGCGCAGCGCCGCTCGCCGAGGAGGACGGCGTCGTCCTCTTCTCCGGGCTGGCTACGAACCCGGACATCGCGGGTGCCGGGGACTTCATCTTCCGGACCGCGATCAGCGACACCCAGGTGGGGATCGACACCGGCAACGTGATGTGGGCCGACGGGGTCCGCCGCCTGGCGACCATCACGGAGGCGACGGACTACGCCGAGGGCGTGAGGCGAACGACCGTCGCCCGGTTCGAGACGCTCGGCGGGGAGGTGGTCGGAGCTGAACGATACGTCTCCGACACGACCGACTTCCGGACTCAGCTGACCAAGCTGGTCGAGGCGGGCCCCGACGCCCTCCACGTCGCCGCGCAGTCCGAGTTCGCGGGGGGGACGATCGTCAAGCAGCTGCGGGAGATCGGCTACCGCGGACCGATCTACGGCGAGGTGGTCGCCGCCGGGACGACGGCGCTCCAGATCGCCGGCGACGCAGCGACGGGTATGAAGGTCATCACGCCGGACATCGATCCCGCTAACGAGAGGGGCACCGAGGTGCTCACAAGGTTCCTGGACCGCTACGGCTACGTGACGCTCCCCTGGTACGTCGGCTCCGCCTACGATGACGTCTACATCACCGCCGAGTGTCTCCGCAGGACCAACGACGACCAGGACGCGGCCGGGTTCCGGGACTGCCTCTACGAGATCACGTGGAGCGGCGCGATTGGTCAGGGTTACAGTTTCGACGAGGACGGCGAGGTGGTGGGGCTGACGAACATCGTCGCGGAGGTGCTCCCGACCGCCGAGCGGACCGACGAGAACTTCGGCTACAAAGTCCTGGGTCCTGCCCCGACGAACTGAGTTCGCTTCGAGCGGCGCTGGACGCCTCCAGCGCCGGGACGGCACGGTGGGGACGACCCCGGGGTCGCATCGGGACGCGGGGTCGGCGTGGCCGCCGGAGGCGGCGGGCGCCGTTGTGTGCGGGGCGGGTGAGGAATGCCGCTGCCGGACCAGTTCGTCCGCCGCCGCGACCATCAGCGGACGCTGGCGATCGCGCTGGCGGCGCTGGTGGTCGGATACGTCTCGTGGAAGGTGCTCCAGTCCCCGGACCAGGCCCTGCAGTTCACCTTCAACGGCCTCTCGGTCGGCGCCGTCTATGCGCTGCTCGCAATGGGATTCACCGTCGTCTACAGCACCGTGTGGTTCTTCGATCTCTCCTACGGGGCGGCCGCGGCGATGGGTGCCTACGGGGTCTTCTACCTGAGGTCCCAGGAGGCGCTCGGCGGGCAGTACGAGGTGAACAACCCGTTCGTCAACGTGGCCTTCGGCGCGGTGACCGCGGGGGTGGTGGCGTGGACACTGCACGCCTGGCTCTACGGGCGGCTCCGGGGCCGGTTCGGCCGGACGACGCTGCTCGTCGCCGGGGGCGTGGTCTCCGCCGCCGCGGGCCTCTACACGCTCGTCGTCCTCGCCTTCCCCGGCGAGATCAACGTCCTGCTCAGTCCGGCAGTGGGCGGGGCCGTGGCGCTCCTCTCGTCCTGGGCGCTCCACCGGACCTACCGCTCCCTTCGCCCCCGCGGGGGCCTCGCGCCGTTCGCCGCCGCGGCAGCGCCCGCATCGGGGATCGCGGGGCTCTACTGTGCGCTCCTGATCGCCGGCGAGGAGGGCTCGCGCCTCTACCTGAGCTGGGCCGTCTCCTGCTTGATGGCGGGAATGGTCGGGCTCGCCCTCTACCGGGGCCTCTACATCTACATGCGGGAGCGGGCCCACTCGCCACTCGTCATGCTCGTCGCCTCCCTGGGGGTCCTGCTGGCCGCGACCGCCGCCATCACCCTGGTCTTCCAGAGCGCGCCGCGTCCGCTCCCGGAGGCCTTCGGCAGCGATCCGCAGGTGATCGGCGGCGCGAGCATCAAGGGCTTCAACCTCTTCACCATCGGGGTGGCGATCGCCGGGCTCGTCGTCCTGCGCTTCCTCCTCAGCGCGACCTCCTTCGGGAGGGCCGTGCGCGCCGTCGGCGACGACGAGGAGGTGGCGAAGGTCGTCGGGATCAACACGACGGTCGTGATCGCGACCGTCTTTTTCATCGGCGCGGTCTTCGCCGCCCTGGCTGGCGTGCTGAGCGGCCACGACACCGCCGTGCAGCCCCGGATGGGGCTCCTGCTGCTGATAAAGGGGTGGATCGCCTCCGTGGTCGGCGGCATCGGGAATCTCTACGGCGCGATGGTCGGCGGGTTCGCCCTGGGCTTGGTCGAGCAGTTCGGCATCTGGGACCTCGCCGGCGAGTGGAGGGACCTGATCTCGTTCGCCGTCCTGATTCTCTTCCTCTCGTTCTGGCCCACGGGCCTCCTGCCGAGGCGCTAGGGGGATGGCCGTGAGCACGAACCCCCTCCGGCGCATCGTCGGGGCCACGCGCGTTCCGACCGCGCTCCTCGCAGCGAAGGGGCGGAACGTCGAGCTGTGGGCGAACCTCGTGATACTCACGTGGGCGGCGGCGTTCCTGCTGTGGCAGGGCCCCGGCTTCGCCGTGACCTTGGGCACCGTCTTCGCGATCTGGGCGATCCTGGCGGTCAGCCTTAATCTCGTCGTCGGCTTTACGGGCCTGCTCTCGATCGCGCACGTAGGATTCTTCGGCATCGGCGCCTACGCGATGGCCATCCTCACCTCCGGCACCTCGTACGAGGAGCTCCGGACGGAGGCCATCCCGACCTTCGGGTGGCCGTTCTTCGCCGCGCTTCCCGTCAGTGCGGCCGCAGCAGGCCTCGCGGCGGTCGTGGTCGGGCTCGTGCTCAACCGCTTCCGGGACGACATCTTCGTGCTCGTCACCTTCGGTTTCGCCACGATCAGCTACAACGTCTTCCTGAACTGGACTGAGCTGACCAGGGGCGCCTTCGGCATCCACGACATCGCGAGGCCCGAGGTGGGCGGGTTGGTGCTCGACTCGGACGCCGAGTTCCTCGCATTCGCCCTTCTCTGTCTTGCTCTCGTCGCCCTCGTGTCGTGGCTTGTCGTAACCTCCTCGTTCGGCCGCGTGCTGCTGGCGATACGCGAGGATGAGCGCGCGACCGAGGTCTTCGGGTATCGGGTGTCGCGCTACAAGTTCGTGATCTGGGTGATCTCGGCGATGATGGCCGGGGTCGCGGGCGGGCTGTTCAGCAGCTGGGCGCGGTTTGTCGATCCGTACTCCTTCGTGCTGCTGGAATCGATCCTTCTCGTCTCCGTCGTCATCCTCGGCGGGCTGGCCACGATCTGGGGCTCCCTGCTCGGGGTGATGACCTTCGTCCTGCTCGAGGAGGGGATGCGCTTCGTCCCGTTCCTTCCGAACGAGTCCATCGGCCAGGCCCGGCAGGCCGTGCTGGGCGTGCTCTTGGTGCTGTTGATGCTGTTCCGGCCGCAGGGCCTGGTCGGGAAGTACAGGCTGTGAGCGCCACCGGGGGTCCGGCGGCCGCGCTGGAGACGATCGGGATCTCGAAGCGCTTCGGCGCAGTCAAGGCGATCGACGAGCTCAGCCTCTCCATTCCGCGGAGAGGCATGACGAGCATCGTCGGGCCCAACGGCTCCGGGAAATCGACGCTCATCAACCTCCTGAGCGGCACGCTGAGCCTGGACGGAGGGATCGTCGTCATCGGCGGCGTCGGCCTCACGGTCGTGAAGGCGTACGACAATCCATCCCACGGCATCACCCGCACGTTCCAGGAGATCCGGCTCTTCGACCAGATCAGCGTCTTGGACAACATCCTGGTGGTCCTGGCGGAGCGGCGCCTCCTGTGGGCGCTCGTCGAGCGGCGACGGGGCGCCCGGCGGGAGAGGGCGCGCGAGATCCTCGAGCGGGTCGGGATGTGGGAGAAGCGCCGTGCGCTGGCGATGGATCTCTCGTACGGGCAGAGGAAGCTCCTCGAGATCGGCCGCGCCCTCGCCATGGAGGTGGACACCTACCTCTTCGACGAACCGTTCGCCGGGCTCTTTCCCGAGATGCTGGAGAGGGTTAAGGGAATACTCAGGGAGATGCGGGATGACGGGCGGACGGTCGTCTTCGTCTCGCACAACATGGATATCGTGCGCGAGCTGACCGATCACCTGATCGTGCTCCATAGCGGCGAGCTCCTCGCCGCGGGGGAGGTGGGCGAGGTCCTGAGTCGTCCCGAGGTGATCGACGCCTACCTGGGGCTGTAGCGGGCGGCGGGAGCAGGCGATCGCGATGGCTGTGCGGCGGAGTCGTGGCGGGGGCCAGGCGGCGGGGTCGATGCTCCTGGAGCTGGTCGGCACCTCCGTGCGCTACCGGTCGGTCGTCGCGCTCGACGACGTCTCCCTGGGAGTCCGGAAGGGCGAGGTCGTGGCCGTGCTGGGTCCCAACGGGGCCGGGAAGTCCACCGTGCTCAGGGCGATCATGGGGCTCGCGCCGGTGGTCTCGGGAGCGATCTACTGGCGCGAGGATCGCCTCCTCGGCCCCACCCACGAGATCGTGAGACGGGGAATCGCCTACGTCCCTCAAGGTCGTCGTGTGTTCGGGCACCTCTCCATCGAAGAGAACCTGGAGATGGGGTGCCTGCACGTGCACGATCCCGAGGAGAAGGAGCGCCGGATGGAGTCGGTGATGGCGCTCTTCCCCATCCTGCGGCAGAGGCGAAGGGACTCGGCCAGCGAGATGTCCGGCGGCCAGCAGCAGATGCTTGCCCTGGGGAGGGGGCTGATGGCCGGGCCGGAGGTGTTGCTGCTCGACGAACCCACGCTCGGTCTCGCGCCGATCGTGGTCAAGGAGGTGTTCCGGACGGTCGCCGAGATCAGCGAACGGCTCCAGACGACGATCCTGATCGTCGAGCACAACATCAAGGGCGTCCTCGAGATCGTCGACCGCGCCTACGTGCTCAATCGGGGGCGCCTCGCCTACGAGGGCACGCCCCGCTCTGTTGAGGAGAGCGACATCCTGCGCGACGTTTTCCTGGGTCGGGCGGGCGCGGATCGCTAGCGGCCGCTCGGTGGGGCCCCGGTCGCGCGCCCGCACCGCCCGTGCCGTATCCAAGCGGCGCGAGTCGCCTTGACGGCGGAGCCCGCGGACTGCTCCAATGTGAAGGCGCCGCACGGTGCGACGTGCCGAACCTCGTCTCGCCGGGACGGGGGCGGGGGACCCAGGAAGTTGGGGTGAATCCGGAGCCGCGAGCGGTGCCGGTAGGCGACCTAAGCGCCGAACCCGTCAGCTAACCCCGTAGGCGCACTTGGGACGATGTCTCTTCTTGCCCGCCTGGGTGCAAGGTCGGATGTGCGACGTTTGCACCAGGGGGTTCTATGACGATCCACCACGCCGGTCCGTCCCGACACTCGGATCACACCGCTCACCGCGAGAGCGGAGCCCTCTCGCTCCAGCAACACGCGGACGAGCCGTACGAGACGATCAATATCCACAACTTCGAGGAGGTACCGCAGCTCGCGAGCCTCCCCGCCGAGCTGCGCGACGAAATCAAGGTCGTCGGCAACGTGCTCCCGTTCAAGTCGAATCGCTACGTCGTGGATCACCTGATCGACTGGAGCAAGGTCCCCGACGACCCCATGTACCGGCTCACGTTCCCCAAGCGCGAGATGCTCACCCCGGAGGCCTACGCTCGCCTCGAGGGCCTCTTGCACCGGAAGGCCCCCCACGAGGAGGTCGTGGCGGCGGCGAACGAGATACGCATGACGCTCAATCCACACCCCGCCGGCCAGCTCGACCACAACGCTCCGTCCCTCGATGGGAAGCGGCTCCCCGGGATGCAGCACAAGTACCGCGAGACCGTGCTCTTCTTCCCGAGCCAGGGCCAGACCTGCCACGCCTACTGCACGTTCTGCTTTCGCTGGCCGCAGTTCGTCGGCCTCGCTGGGATGAAGTTCGCGATGCGCGAGGCCTCCCTCCTGCGTGACTACGTGCAGGTGCACCCGGACGTGTCGGACATCCTCTTCACGGGCGGCGACCCGCTGATCATGAAGACACGGGTGCTCCGCCGCTACGTTGCTCCGCTGCTTGAGCCCGGTGCGGCTCCCAATATCACGACGATCCGAATCGGCTCGAAGGCCCTGGCCTACTGGCCGCACCGCTTCGTCTCCGACGACGACGCGGAGGACCTGCTCGCACTCTTCCGCGAGGTCGTCGACTCCGGTCGGCAGCTGTCGCTCATGGCCCATTTCAGCCACCCGACCGAGCTGGAGACGCCGATCGTCCGGGAGGCGATCCGGCTGGTCCGGGAGACGGGGGCGCAGATCCGCACGCAGACGCCGTTGCTCAGGCACATCAACGCCGACGCGGGCACGCTGGCCGAGATGTGGCGGCTCCAGACGCAGCTCGGCTGCATCCCGTACTACCTCTTCGTGGAGCGGGACACCGGCGCCCGGCGCTACTTCGAGCTCCCGCTCGTGCGGTGCTGGGAGATCTTCCGCGAGGCCTACGCCGCGGTCGGGGGGAATTCGCGCACGGTTCGCGGGCCGAGCATGTCGGCGACGCCGGGGAAGGTCCAGGTGCTCGGCGTCACGGAGTTCGCAGGCGAGCGCGTGATCGCGCTGCGCATGCTGCAGGGTCGCAACCCCGACTGGGTCGGGCGCCCCTTCTTCGCGCGTTACAGCGACACCGCGAGCTGGCTCGACGCGCTCGAGCCTGCCTTCGGTGCATCCGAGTTCTTCTTCGAGAGCGAACTGCGCGAGATGCTGTCCATTCCGGGCAGCCCCTGGTCACGCGACGAGCTGAGCATCCCGGTGGCGGGCCCGAGCTAGGAGTCTCCTCCCGCGCGACCGGCGAACGTCCCGGGGCGATCCCGCGGGAGCGCGGTCGGTGCCCTCAGACTACGTCTCGCGAAGCCCGCGCGGCAGGATGAAGCTCACGTCTTCCTCGGCGGTCTGGACGATCTCGACCTCATCGGGCGCCAGCGCATCGATGAGCCCGTGGACGAGGTGATCGGGCGTGGATGCTCCCGAGGTGACGCCTACGGACTCGACACCGCGCAGCCAGGCGTGGTCGAGCTCTTCGGGGCTCCCGATCAGGTACGCCGCGATGCCATGGGCTTGGGCCACCTCGCGCAGCCTGTTGCAGTTCGAGCTGTGCTGCGAGCCGACGACGATGACGGCGTCCACGCGGGCGCATAGTGCCTTCACGGCGTCCTGGCGGTTCGTGGTGGCGTAGCAGATGTCGTCGCGGACGATGGTGTTGGCGAAGCGCTCCCGGATCGCCTCGACGGAGCGGCGCGTGTCCTCGACCGAGAGCGTCGTTTGCGTGAGCACGGCAACCTCGGAATCCTCGTCCCATCCGGGCAGGCCGGCGCCGTCCTGATCGTCCAGGAAGAACATCGGCGCCTGGCCCATCGTCCCCTTCACCTCCTGGTGGCCGTCGTGTCCGACGAGGATGATGTTGCGGCCCGTGCGGCTGTACTTCTTCGCCTCGTTGTGCACCTTGGTCACGAGCGGGCAGGTCGCGTCGATGACGTTCAGCCTTCTCTCACGGGCGACCGCGAAGTCATCCGGCGGCGAGCCGTGCGCCGAGAACACGACGTTCGACCCCTCCGGGATATCACGAACGTCCTCGACGGTGACCGCCCCCTTCGCCTCCAGGGCGCCGACAACGTGCGGGCTGTGCACGAGCTGGTGCTTGACGTAGACGGGTGCCCCGAAGCGCCTCAGCGCGATCTCGACTATCTCGATCGCCCTGTCAACGCCTGCGCAGAAGCCACGCGGTGAGGCGAGATAGACCTTCATGAGCTCCTCGGAGTCGGTGCGCGCCACGGAGAGTGTCGCATGGCCCGGAAATGCGCGTCCAGCGTGGCGAGCCCTCGCCGACCCCGCTGTGCGGCGCCGCCCGCGTGGCGGCGACGTCAGCTGGCGCGGTGTTCGGCTGGGAGAGCGCCACCGGCGAGATCGGCGGCGAGCACCCCGCTCCGCACGGCCCCCTCCATCGTCGACGGCCAGCCGGTGTCAGTCCATTCACCCGCGAGAAAGAGATTGGGGATCGGTGTCGCCTGGGGGAGCCGGCACCGGGCGGACCCCGGCCGGGGACGGAAGGTCGCCTGCGCCTGCTTCACGACGCGGTAGCGGCGGATCCGCGCTCCGCGTGCCCTCGGGAAAAGCCGCTCCATCTCGCCGGAGAAGATCTCCCGCAGACGCTCCGCGCGAAGGCCCGCGAACTCCCACGCGCCGCTTAGGGAGATGCAGACGTACTGCCCGTCCCGGGCGGGGGCCTTCTGCATCGCGCTCTTGTTGAAGACGAACTGCACGGGGCTGTTGAGAAAGGCGACGAAGTCCCCGTCCATGACCTTCCTGTCGTACCAGAGATGGACGCCGACTATCGGCGAGAAGCTCAGCCCGCGTGCGCGGGAGAAGAACGGATCGGAGGCCACGTCGGCCGGGAGAACGTCGAGCAGGACGTCGAAGGGCAGGGCGCTCACGTACGCGTCCGCCTCGATGATCCGTCCTCCGGCCAGCTCCACGCCGGCGACGCGACCCCGGTCGATGCGGAGGGACCTCACGGTCTCGCCCACGAGGACGTCGTGCCCGCCGGAGCTGAGCCTAGCGTGGGCCGGCGTTCCGGCGAGCGCGGTGAGGCCCACCCGGGACCAGCCGAGAGCGGCGTCCGCCGGCGTCCGGAGCAGCCCCGCCTGGAAGACCATCAGGGCCATCTCCGCGCTGACCTCTCGCGCGTCGTCGTTCAGAGTCGGCAGGATGATCAGGTTCCAGAGGTTGGCGATGGCCCGCTCGCTCTGGTGGTGCCGCTTGAGCCAGTCGTACGCGCTCTCCGCGTCCAGCCGCTCCCGGTGGCGGGCGCGGTCGGTGTACTTCATGCGCAGGAGCGCGTAGGCCGCGAGCAGCTTCTCCCGGGCGCTCAGGTGGGGGTAGCGCAGGAAGGACGGGAGAACGTGCAGCGGGCCGAGGCCGGGCGTGCTCGTGATCGTCCCGCTCGTGCCGTCGCGGACGACATCGACCCGCAGGCTGGGCTGGAGGTACGCCTGCTCGCGCGTGCCCGCCCAGCGTAGGAAGTCGAGGTAGAAGTCGCAGCAGCCCATGAAGAGATGCTGCCCGTTGTCGACCTCCGAGCCGGCCTGCTCGTCGTAGAACGAAAAGGCCCGTCCGCCAAGGAAGCGGCGCTTCTCGACGAGCGTGACGTGGTGCCCGCGATCCATCAGGGTGCGGGACGCCGAGAGGCCGGCGAGCCCGCCGCCGAGGACCGCTACGGAGCGCGGGCGGGGAGCGGCAGCATAGTCCTCGTCCATGTCCTGGCCATGATAAGGAGCTTCTCGCGCGTGCTGAGCGCGATGCGCCCCTCGAACACCCGGAAGCCGCTCGCCTCGATGCGGTCGAGCACCGCGCTGTAGATGTCGTGCAGCACGGCCGGGCAGGCCCGGGAGCGGCCCGCCAGGAGCGGAAGCAGGCGCCGTCCCTCGCGCAGGTACTCCCGGGCCCGGTCCGCCTGGAATCTCATCAGCCGGAGGAACGGCTCGTTGACCACACCCCGGAAGAGTTCCGCCTCCGAGTAGCCGTACAGCGCGATCTCCTCGGCGGGGATATAGATCCGACCCATGTCGGCGTCTTCCCGAACGTCCCGGATGATGTTGGTCAGCTGCATTCCGATGCCGAGGGCGACCGCGTAGTCCCTGGCCCTCGCGTCGTCGTACTCGAAGATCTCGATGCACACCAGGCCGACGACGGAGGCGACCTTGTAGCAGTAGGCCTTCAGCTCGTCGAAGGTGCGAAACCTGCTTTGGGTCAGGTCCATCTCGACGCCCTCGAGTATCTCCTCGAAGTAGCCGACAGGGATCCCGTACCTCCTGGCGGTGTCGGCCAGGGCATCGAAGATCGGGTGTGGTGAGGCCGCGTCCGCCTCGAGCATCCGCTCGAGGCGGCGCCTCGTGTCGGAGAACATCTCCCGCTTTCTGGCAGCGGGAATGTCATCGTCGGCGATGTCGTCGCAGAGCCGGCAGAACGCGTACGTCGCATAGATGGCGCGCCGCTTCGGCGCCGGCAGCGTCAGGAAGGCGTAGTAGAAGTTGCGCGCGTGCGTCCTGGTGATGAGCCGGCAGTGATCGTACGCCTGCCTGAGATCGAGTCGCTCGGCGGGGTCCATGCGACCGCCCGTCAGACCCTGCGCAGGACGCTCAGCCTGGCGAGCGTCTTCGCCATCAGGATGAGCTTCGCCGTGCCCGAGAGGGCGGGACGGCTGCTCAGGACATCGTAGCCTCGGTCCTCGATCATTTCGAGCACGCGGAGGCCACCCGCGGAGAAGAGCGCCACGTCCAGCCTGACGCACCCGTCGAGCGTCTCGAGGAGCTCCCCACCCCGGCGAAAGAGCGCCCGCGTCCGCTCCAGCTGGAACGCCATCAGCTCCCGGAAGGCGTCGTTGACGACGCGGCGGTCGAGATCGTGCTCGGTGTAGCCGAAGCGCTCCAGATCCGCGAGCGGGAGATAGATGCGACCCATCTCGTGGTCGCGGGCGATGTCCTGCCAGAAATTGGTGAGCTGCAGCGCCGTGCACGTGGCGTCCGAGAGGAGTTGCCGCGGTTCGTCCCGGTAGCCGCTGACGTAGAGGACGAGCCGCCCCACCGGATTCGCCGAGTTCTCGCAGTAGCGTTCGAGGTCGCCGTAGGTGCGGTACCTGGTCACCCGCTGGTCCATGCGGTTGGCCTCGATCAACCGCAGGAACGGCTCCTCGGGGATGTCGAAGCGCGCGACCGTCGCCTTCAGGGCTGCCAGGTAGGGGTGACGCGGCGTCCCCCCGTAGCACCGGAGGAGGTCCTGCTCCCAGAGGTCGAGGGCGTGGATCCGGTCGCCCGGATGCTCGTCGCCGAGGTCATCCACGGTCCGGCAGAAGGCGTAGATTGCGTAGAGGTGCCTGCGCATCTCCACGGGGAGGAAGCGGGAGGCGACCGTGAAATTCTCGTAGTGCGATCGGGCGAGCGCCGCGCACCGCTCGTAGCTCTCCTCGACCGACAGGGGGGAGGGGCTGCCCGCGAGCATCGTGGCGCGACGATACGCGGCCCGAGTGCGCGCTTCAACACGGCGCCACGGAGCACGCGACGGATCCGCGGGAGGGTGGGGGAGCGCCGCGGCAGCCTCAGGCCGGGTGTGGGGTCGCGGTGGTATCGGGTGCCCCGTCGATCTCGACGCGGAAGTCCTCGATCACGGGGTTGGCGAGCAGCTGGTCGCACATCGCGCGCACGCGGCGGGTCGCCTCGTCGGCGCCGGGGGCGCTGAGAGTCACCTCCAGGCGCTTGCCCACGCGGACCGCCTCGACGCCGTCGAAGCCGAGCGCGTGCAGGCCGTCGCGCACAGCGAGCCCCGCCGGATCGTTGACCAGCGGCTTGAGCATCACCGTGACGTGCGCGACGTAGCGGCTCACGCGAGGGCCCCCGCCGCTCGGGCCGGGGGTGGGTCGGTGAAGAGCTCGTAGGCGCGCCGGTAGCGATCGGCGGTCGCGCGCACGACGTCGGGGGGGAGATCGGGCGGAGGCGGCGACCGATCCCAGCCGCTGGCGAGGAGCCAGTCGCGCAACGGCTGCTTGTCGAACGACTCCTGCTGAGCCCCGGGTCGGTAGCTGTCGGCGGGCCAGAATCGCGAGGAGTCGGGCGTCAGCACCTCGTCGATCAAGACTGGTTCCCCGTCGATCAGGCCGAACTCGAACTTCGTGTCGGCGACGAGGATACCGCGCTCCGCCGCGCGCTCCGCCCCGTAGCGGTAGAGGGCGAGCGAGCGCAGCCGCAGCACCTCCGCGCGCTGCGCACCCACCGCGCTCTGCACCTGCTCGAGCGTCATGGGTTCGTCGTGCCCACTGGAGGCCTTCGTCGACGGCGTGAAGATCGGCTCGAAGAGGCGGTCGGCGTGGCGCAGCCCGGGTGCCAGCTCGATCCCGGAGACGGAGCCCGAACGCTCGTAGTCGGTCCACCCCGAGCCCGCGAGGTAGCCGCGAACGACGCACTCCACGGGGAGCGGCTCGGCCCGCCGCATCACCATCGATCGGCCGAAGAAGGCCGGGTCGGCGTCGACGCCGAGGGCCCTCGCGTTCGACTGATCGAGCACGGCGACGAAGGCGGTCGGTACGACCGCCCGGGTCCGTTCTAACCAGTGCGCCGAGAGGCGCGTCAGCACCTCCCCCTTGCCCGGGATCCCCTGCGGCAGGACCACGTCGTAGGCCGAGATGCGGTCGGTGGCCACGAGGAGCAGCCGGTCGCCGGGGAGCTCGTAGATCTCGCGCACCTTGCCACTCGCGAGCCGCGGCGCGCGTACGCCGCCCGGCGGGCTCTCCAGCATGGGCGGCGGCCCGGCGACCGGGTTCTCCGGGAGCGTCACGACGCCTCGCGGTCCCCGGCTCCGTCACGTGAGGCGTCCGCGCCCGGGGAGGGCGCCGCCGCCTCAGGCAGGAGGCCGAGACGGCGGAACGACTCGTCCTCGTGCACGAGGTAGGCGCGCGGGTCGAAGATCTCGTCGAGCCGCGCCTCGTCGAGGCGCCCCCTGACCGCGGGATCGGCGGCGAGCAGCTCCCGCAGGGTCGGCGGGCCGACCAATGCGCCCGCAGGCGCGTCCCACACTGCCATCGAATGCCTCTGTACGACGGCGTAGGCCTCCTCGCGCGCGAGCCCGCTCTCGATCAGAGCCAGCAGCACCCGCTGCGAGTAGACGAGCCCCCGCGTCGACTCGAGGTTGGCACGCATCCGCTCCGGGTAGACCCGTAGCCCCTCCATCACGCCGGTGAAGAGCCGGAGCGCGTAGGAGAGGAGTCCCGTCGCGTCGGGGAGGACGATCCGCTCGGCGCTCGAGTGCGAGATGTCGCGCTCGTGCCAGAGCGCCACGTTCTCCAGGGCGACGTGGGCGTAGCCGCGCAGCAGGCGTGCGAGACCGCAGACCCGCTCGGAGAGCTCGGGGTTCCGCTTGTGGGGCATCGAGGAGGAGCCCGTCTGCCCCTCCTCGAACGGCTCCTCCGCCTCGCGCAGTTCCGTGCGCTGGAGCCCGCGGATCTCGGTCGCGAAGCGCTCCAGCGAGGCTCCGACGCCCGCGAGGACGGAGACGAGATGCGCGTGCCGATCGCGCTGCAGCACCTGCGTCGTGACGGGCGCCACGGCGAGCCCGAGGCGTCGGCAGGCCGCCTCCTCGACGGCCGGCGGCACGGTGGCGTGCGTCCCGACGGGGCCGGACATCTGGCCGACGGAGACCGTTGCGCGCGCGCTCCCGAGCCGCTCCTGCTGGCGGCGTATCTCGTCGAACCAGACCGCGAGCTTCAGCCCGAAGGTCGTCGGCTCCGCGTGCACCCCGTGCGTGCGGCCGACGCAGATGGTGCCGCGGTGTTCGAGCGCCCGCCTCGCCACGACGTCGCACAGCCGCGAGAGGTCAGCTTCGAGGAGATCGAGCGCCGCTCGGAGCTGCAGGCTGGTCGCCGTGTCCCAGACATCCTGCGAGGTGAGCCCGTAGTGCACCCAGCGCGACTCGGGTCCCAGCGAGTCGGCGACCGAGCGCAGGAAGGCGGTCACGTCGTGGTGCGTCTCGTCGATATAGCGGAGCACGTCGGGGACATGGACACGGGCATCGCGGGCGATGGTGCGCGCATCTTCCGGCGGGACGGCGCCGGCCTCGGCCCACGCCTCGACGACCGCGATCTCGACATCGAGCCAGCGCTGGAACTTCTGCTCGTCGCTCCAGACGGCGGTCATCTCGGGCACGGAGTAGCGGGGGATCATGGCCAGCTTCCCCGGCCGTCCGGGGCAGCACCCAGAAGCAGCCGCGCAAACTCCCGGGCGACCGCGTCGCGCTCGTAGGGGTCCCCGAAGAGCACGCCCCAACTTGCGGAACCCTTGGATGGTACGTCACCGGATGGGTGAGGGCACCCATCGGCGTCGATGGCGTGGGCGAAGCGGCGGCACGCCGCCTCGATCTCGAGGCGGCGCGCGTCGAGCGCTCGCGGGGCGACGTCCCGGGCTCTGAGGCTGCGGATCACGAACTCGCGGTTTCCCTCCAGGGCGAAGAGCGCCTCCTCGGCGAGCGGCGCGCGATCGGGAGCTGGCCCCCACGCCGCGATGAAGTGCAGGCAGGGCGCGCGCGGAACCGGCTCCGGGAAGGCCGGCAGGGCGCCGAGCGAGATGGCCCGGCGGCACTCCCGCATCGGGCAGCGCACGGCGGGCGCCGCCGCCCCGCCGTCGCTCACGACGAGGCGCCGCTGCCCACCTGAACGGGCCCCGCGTCGAGAGCGATGTCACTCCGGTAGTGGGCGCCGTCGAAGGAGATGCGTGCGACATTGTCGTAGGCATGCGCGCGCGCCTCCCGAAGCGTGTCGCCCGCCGCGACGACGCAGAGCACGCGGCCGCCGGCCGTCACCAGTCGGCCGCTCTCTGCGCGCTCGGCGCCGGCGAAGAAGACGTGGACCTCGGGGTCGACCGCGTCGGTGCCGGTGATCTCGGCGCCGCGCGGGTAGTAGCCGGGGTAGCCGGGCGAGGCCATCATCACGCCGACCGTGGCGCGCTCATCCCACTCCACCTCGAGCTCGCCGAGCCGGTTCGCGGTGACCGCCTCGAAGATCGCGAGCAACTCGGTCTGGAGCCGGGGGAGCAGCACCTCGGTCTCCGGGTCGCCGAAGCGGCTGTTGAACTCGATGACGCGCGGGCCCTCCTCAGTCATCATCAAGCCGGGGTAGAGCACGCCCCGGTAGGGCCGCCCCTCCGCCGCCAGCTGTGCGATGGCCCGCTCCGTCACGTCGCGCTCGATTCGCTCGATATCGCCTGCGTCGAGCCAGCCCGGGGGCGAGTAGCAGCCCATCCCGCCCGTGTTCGGCCCGCGGTTGCCGTCGAAGACGGGCTTGTGATCACAGGAGAACGGCATGTGCGCGACGCTCGCTCCGTCGGTGAAGGCGTGGGCCGAGGTCTCGCGGCCGCTGAGCCGCTCCTCGATCAGGACGCGCTCCCCGGCGGCGCCGAAGACGCCGGAGAACGCCGACTCGACGGCGGCCTCCGCCTCGGCCAGCGTGTCGCAGACGGTGACGCCCTTGCCGGCGGCCAGGCCGTCCGCCTTGACCACGACGCCCGAACCCGCGGCCCGGTCGCCGGGAGCGAGCTCGCGCAGGTAGGAGACGGCGGCGGCCGCGTCGGCGAAGGAGCGCGCCGCAGCGGTGGCGATGCCGGCGCGGGACATCAGGCCCTTGGCGAAGGCCTTGGAGGATTCGATCTCGGCGGCAGCCGCCGTGGGTCCGAAGACCGGCACGCCCTCCACCACGAGGCGGTCGGCGACGCCGGCGCCGAGCGGATCCTCGGGTCCGATCACGACCAGATCGGGGCGCAGTCGGCGCACGAGCGTCGCCACGGCCTCGGGATCGGCGACGGGGACGCCCGGGACGTTCTCGCCGAAGTCGGCGGTGCCGGCGTTGCCGGGAGCCGTCCACAGCTTCGCAAGCCGCGCCGAGCGCGCCAGCGCCCAGGCGATCGCGTGCTCTCTGCCGCCGGAGCCCAGCAGCAGCACCCTCACGCCGCTACTCCCACTCGATCGTGCCCGGCGGCTTCGAGGTGATGTCGTACACGACGCGGTTCACCTCCGGCACCTCGTTCACGATGCGCGAGGAGATGCGAGCGAGCAGGTCGTAAGGGAGACGCGCCCAGTCGGCCGTCATCGCATCCTCGGCCGTCACGCAGCGCAGCGCGACGCAGTAGCCGTAGGTGCGGTGATCGCCCTGCACGCCGACCGTGCGCGTGTCGGTCAGCACGGCGAACGCCTGCCACAGGTCGTAGTAGACGGCGGCGCGCTTCACCTCGTCCATCACGATCCAATCGCAGCGGCGGAGGATGTCGAGCTTCGCAGTCGTCACCTCGCCGATCACGCGGATCGCGAGGCCGGGGCCCGGGAAGGGCTGCCGGTAGACGATCTCGTCGACGAGACCGAGCTCCTTGCCGGCGCGCCGCACCTCGTCCTTGAAGAGGTTGCGCAGCGGCTCGACGAGCGAGAGGCGCATATCGGGGGGGAGCCCGCCGACGTTGTGGTGGGTCTTGATCTTCGCCGCCGCGGAACCCGTCGAGGCCGACTCGATCACGTCGGGGTATGTCGTCCCCTGCACGATGAAGTCGACCTCGCCGAGGCGCGCCGCCTCCTCCTCGAAGACGTGGATGAAGGTCTCGCCGATCTGGCGGCGCTTCCGCTCGGGGTCGGTGATGCCGCCGAGCTCGCTGATGAAGCGCTCCTGGGCCTCGAGGTGGATGAGATTGATCGCCATGTGCTCGCGGAACGTCGAGACGACCCGCTCCGCCTCCTCGGCGCGCAGCAGGCCGTTGTCCACGAAGATGCACGTGAGCTGGTCGCCGACGGCGCGGTGGACGAGCGTCGCCGCCACCGCCGAGTCGACGCCGCCGGAGAGCGCGCAGATGACCCGCCCCGTACCCACCTGGTCGGCGATCGTTGCTATGGACTCCTCCACGAAGGAGGCGGGCGTCCAGTCGCCGGCGCAGCCCGCGATGTTGGTGAGGAAGTTGAGCAGCAGCTGATCGCCCTCGGGCGTATGTACCACCTCGGGGTGGAACTGCAGACCGAGGTAGCCCGTCTCGTTCGCCATCGCAGCGACGGGGCTGTTCTCGGAGTGCGCGATCGAGCGGAATCCGGGAGGCAGGTCGACGATGCGGTCACCGTGCGACATCCAGACCGGAAGCGAGGCCGGGAGCCCGTCGAGGAGCGGGTTCGACGGGTCGGAGACGGTAATGACGGCGTGCCCGTACTCCCGCGAGGAGGAGGGTGCGACACGCCCGCCGAGCGCGTGGGTCAAGAGCTGCATCCCGTAGCAGATGCCGAGCACCGGCAACCCCGAGGCGAGCACGTAGGAGGGGAGGGACGGAGCGCCCGGGGCGTAGACCGAGGCGGGGCCGCCGGAGAGCACGAAACCCTTGACGCGCAGATGCGCCAGGGCCTCCGGTCCCGCGTGCCACGGCACGAGTTCGGAGTAGACGTTCGCCTCACGGATGCGCCGGGCGATGAGCATGGAGTACTGCGAGCCGTAGTCGACCACGACGACCGCCTCGGGGGCGTTGGGCGCCGGGGTCAGGAGCTGGCCGGGCTCGCGCGCCTCGGCGATCTCCAGATAGGTCGACACCTCGTTGTCGCCGGAGATGCGAATCCGATCCGCAGGGGCGGATACGTCGGTCTGCTCGACCATCGGGCTCCGGTGGCTCGGGGGAGGACCGTCGACGGGCGCATCGTAGCATGGGCCCGGGGAGACGCGCCGCCGCCCCGGGGGCGGGGAACACGGAGCCGGTTCATGCCGATCGTCGGGCCGGATCGTCTCGGGGAGGTGGCGTCGGCCCTTGCGCGCGGTGAGGTGGTTGCGATCCCGACCGAGACGGTCTACGGACTCGCCGCGCGGGCCGACGATCGGGAGGCCGTGGAGCGGATGGCGGCGCTCAAGGGCCGCCCCCCCGGCCAGCCCTTCCAGCTGCTCGTCGAGTCGGTGGAGGCGGTGCTGCCCCTGCTGGCCGAGTCGGGCGCACTCGATCGCGTACGCGCCCTGTGGCCGGGCGCCCTGACTGCGGTCGTGCGCGCACGGGCGGGAGCCGGGATCGCGGTCGTCACGGAAGAGGGGACGGTCGGCGTGAGGCAGCCCGACGACGCGCTCGCGCGCGCCGTGATCGGCGCGGCGGGTGGCGTGATCGCGGCGACCTCGGCGAACCTCAGCGGCGAGGCGCCGGCGACGAGCGCGGCCGGCGTGGCCCGGAGCTTCGGCGACGAGCTGTTCGTCCTCGACGGCGGCGAGCGCGCGGGCCTCGGCCCCTCCACCGTCGTCGACCTCACGCGCGACCCGCCGGTGCTCCTGCGCGAGGGGCCGATCACCGCCGGGGAGCTCGGGATCGCCGAAACGGGCGGGTCTCCTCCCGCCTGAGGCGGCGGGCCGGGCGCACCAGGCCGTGCCGGATCCGGGCGCGTGGATCGGGCAAGGGAGGGCCGGATGGCGGAGCGAGAGACCCTTCCCGACCTCCTCGCGCCCGGGCTCGATCTGGTCTTTGTCGGGATCAATCCGGGCGAGCGATCGGCCGAGCGCGGTCACTATTATGCGCACCGCGGCAACGGATTCTGGGCCGCCCTCTCGGCCTCCCCGCTGGTCGCGCGAACCCTCGCGCCCGTGGACGATCGCTCGCTTCCGGCCTCGGAGGGGATCGGCTTCACCGACGTCGTGAAGCGGGTCGTCACCGACAGCACCCAGGTCAGCGACAAGGAGCTGCGCGCGGCCGAGCCCGGCTTTCGCGCCCGGATCGCCGCCGCCCCGCCCCGGGCGGTCTGCCTGACGAGCGGCCGGGCGTTTGACGTGCTGTTCCCGGGGCTCCGCCCCGCGGGGAGCTGGGGCCGGCAGCCCTCTGAGCTCGAGGGCGCCTCGCTCTGGGTCATGCCCTCCACCTCGGGTCGCGCCGCCGGCTCCCGCCGGCACGTGCACCGCGTGCTCGCGGAGCTGGCCTCCGTCCTCGGCCGCGGGGCGGGTGGAGGACGCTAGGGGGGAGATCGGCCGGGTCAGGCGCGGGGCCGGCGGGATGACGCCGCCCCGGACCGGGTACCCTCGCCCGCCACGAGCGGTCGCGGGGTGGGGACGTCGATGTCGGAGCGGAGGGCGGTGCCGGAGCGGCGCCGTCGCGGTGGAGCCGGGCAGACGCTGGGTGCGATTCTCTCCGGCGTGCTGGGAGCCGCCCGCCTCGGCGCCGCCTCCGTGCGCCATGCGAGCCAGCGGTCGCACCCGATCGTCTCCGGCCGCCTCACCGTGGCGGGCCTCCGCACGCCGGTCGAGGTGCTCCGGGACCGGCACGGCGTACCGCATCTCTTCGCCTCGTCGGAGGAGGACGCGCTCTTCGGACAGGGTCTGGTGCACGCGCAGGACCGGCTCTTCCAGATGGAGCTGCTGCGCCGGCTGGCGGCGGGACGCCTCGCCGAGGTGTTCGGCGCGCGTGCGCTCCAGGCCGATCGCTTCCAGCGTCGACTCGGCCTCGCCGAGCTCGCACAGCGTGATGTCGACGCCGCTTCTTCCCTCGATCGCGCCTCGCTCGCGGCATACGCGGGTGGCGTGAACGCCGGGCTCTCGACGTTGCCGGCCCTCCCGCCCGAGTTCACGCTGCTCGGCATCCGCCCGGAGCCCTGGCGCGCGTGGCACTCGACGCTCGTCGGGCGCCTCCTGCTCTTCACGTTCGCGACGAACTGGGAGACCGAGCTGCTGCGCGCAGAGCTGCTGCGGCTGCTCGGACCCGCCGGCGCCGCCGCCGCCGAACCCGGACCGCTCCCTCCGCCGGGCGGGGGCGCTTCCGCGGGCGCCCGACGCACCGTGACGGGCGCGGAGGCTCCCGGCGCCCTCGCGCGGCTGCTAGCCGCGTACGCCGCCGCGCGCGAGGCCGGCGTCGCGGCCGGCCTCCCCGCGGTCGGCGGCGCCTCCAACGCCTTCGCCGTCGCGGCCGGTCGCAGCCAGACGGGGGCGCCCTTGCTCGCTGCCGATCCGCACCTCGCGCCCCGGCTCCCGGGGTTCTTCCACCTTGTGCACCTCGAGGGAGGCACGCTGCGGGTCGCGGGAGCCGACATCCCGGGTCTTCCCGGCGTGGCCCTGGGGCACAACGGCGCCCTCGCATGGGGGCTCACGGCGGGCCTCGCCGACGTCGCCGACTGCTATGTCGAGCGGGTGGACCCGGACGATCCCGGCCGCTACCGGACGCCCGAGGGGTGGGCGCGCGGCCGCTGGCGCGTGGAGACGATCGGCGTGCGCGGCGGCAAGCCGGTCGTCGAGCGGGTCCTGGAGACGCGGCACGGTCCGGTCGTGGGGCCGGCGCTCCCCGGCGAGGAGCGGGCGATCGCACTCCACGCCACGCCTCTCGCTCCCGGTGATGTAGTGGGCCCGCTGCTCGCGCTGGCGCGGGCGCGGAACATCGGGGACTTCGACGCGGCGCTCGACCTCTGGCCGAGCTCGACCTTCAACGTCGTCTATGCGCACGCGGAGGGGCACATCGGCTACCGCCTGGTCGGCCGCGTGCAGCGCCGCGAGCTCGGGGAGGGGCTGCTCCCGCGCGCCGGGGATCTGTCACCCGGCCCGCCGCCGTCGCGCGATCCGTCGGAGCTGCCGCGGCTGCGCGATCCCGCCTCGGGCGTTGTGCTCTCCGCCAACGAGGCGCCAGGAGGGCCGCTCGAGCTCGGCGAGGAATGGTGCGAGTCGTGGCGCGCCGAGCGCATCGCGGAGCTCCTGGCCGAGCGCGAGAGCCACGATGCCGCCTCTCTCGCGGCGGTCCAGCTCGACCTGCGCTCGGAGCCGATGGCGCGCCTGCGCGACCTGCTGCTCGCCGCTGGCTCACCGCCGCCGCGCGGCGGCGGTGAGCGGGAGATCCTCGAGGCCTGGGACGGGCGCCTTCTCGCCTCGAGCGCCGCCGCCGCGATCGTCGAGGGCGCCTTCCTCGAGATCGCCCGCTCCGTCGCGACGCGCGCCGCCGGCCCCGCCGCGAGCGTCGTTCTCGGCCGGGGCCTCGCCGGCGGCCTGCCGCACTCGAGCTTCCACTACCGGATTCAGGGCTGGCTGCTCGACCTGCTCGAGTCGCCCCGGCCGCCGCTCTTCCGTGATCAGGCCGACCGCGACCGGCTGCTGCGCGCGGCGTCCGGTCGCGCGATCGTCGCGCTGCGCGCGCGACTCGGCGGCGATCCCGCCGCGTGGAGCTGGGGCGCGGTCCACAGCCGGAGGCTGGATCACGCGCTGGCCGCGGTCCCCGTCCTCGGTCGCCTCTGGTCCCGGGGCCCGTTCCCGACCGGGGGCGACGTCAACACCGTGAGCCAGGCCGGCTATAGCCTCGTCGACGGTCCGGAGCAGACCGCGAACGTCCCGGTCTATCGACAGATCATCGATCTCGGGGATCCGGATCGCTCGCTCGCGTTGCTCCCCACCGGCGTCTCCGGGATCCCGGGCCACCCGCGCTACGATGACTGCGTCGAGGAGATGCTCGCGGGCCGCTACCGGCCGCTGCTCTTCTCGCGCCCGGCCGTGGAGGCGGCGACGGAGTCGCGGCTGGAGCTCGTTCCGGCTCCCGCCCCGCCGGGCGCGGCGGGGACGGGTCGAGCAGTGGAGGATCGGGAATGAGCACCTCGCACGAGGCTCCGGCCGCCTTCGCGGAGCGCGCCGATCGCTACCGCACCCTGGTCGAGGCGGAGATGCGCGACATCGTGGGATCGGGGCGAGCCGAGCTCTTCGGCTGGATGCGCTATCACCTCGGCTGGGAGGATGCCGCGGGGCGCCCCGTGGGCGGCTCCGCCGGGAAGCGGCTGCGCCCCGTCGCGCTGCTGCTCGCGGCGGAGCTGGTCGGCGGCGAGGCCGAGCCGGCCGCGCCTGCGGCCGCCGCCGCCGAGCTGGTGCACGCCTTCTCACTGGTACACGACGACGTCGTGGACGGGAGCCGCCTGCGCCGCGAGCGCCCGGCGCTGTGGACGTTCGCCGGACCGGGCCAGGCCATCAACACCGGCGACGGCCTCTTCACGCTCGCCCACTACGCGATGCATCGCCTCTCGGCGCGCGGCTACGCGGAGCGTCGCGTGCTCGAGGCGATGCGCGAGCTCACCGAGGGGAGCCTGCGTCTCGTGGAGGGTCAGTACCTCGACATCTCGTTCGAGCAGCGCGCCGACGTCGGGACGCGCGATTACCTCGAGATGGTCGCCGGGAAGACGTCCGCCATGTTCGCGTGCCCCTTCGCGATGGGAGCGCTGCTGGGAGGGGCGGAGGGGCGCATCGTCGCCGCCTTCCGCGAGTTCGGGGCGCGGCTGGGAATCGCGTTCCAGGCCGTCGACGACGTGCTCGGCGCGTGGGGGGATCCGCGGATCACGGGGAAGCCGGCAGGCGACGATCTGCGCACCAGGAAGAAGAGCTACCCGGTCGTCTGGGCGCTGGAGTCGGGTTCGGAGCGGGATCCGGAGGCCGCTCGGGAGCTCGCCGCCGTCTACGCGACGCCGCCACTCGGCGACCCGGCCTCCGCGGACGCCGAGGCCGCACACCTCGCCGCGCTTGTGGAGCGCGCCGGCGGGCGCGACGCGGCGACGCGTCTCGCCGCCGAGGAGAGCGCCTCCGCGCTCGGTGCCATCGAGGCGTCGGGCCTCGGCGCCGAGGCCGTGGCGCTCTGCCGCAGCTTCGCCGACTCAGTGACCGGCCGCGAGAGCTGACCAACCCGAGCCACGGCACGCCCCTCGCGCGATTGCGTGCGCGCCCGACCTCTCCGAGGATTGGTCCGGGTCGCGGGACGGCGGGCGCCGCCCCTGCGATGACGGGAGCCGCCTCATGCGGAAGAAGACGGTCCGCGACATCGATGTCGCCGGGAAGCGCGTACTGCTCCGGGTCGACTACAACGTGCAGGTCGAGGACGGCGTCGTCTTCGACGACCTGCGCGTGCGGGAGTCGCTGCCGACCATCGAACTGCTGCGCGCGGCCGGCTGCCGCATCGTCATCGCGTCGCACCGCGGACGCCCGCGCGGCGAGGTCGTCCCGGAACTCCGCAACGGCCCCGTGGCCCAGCACCTGCGGGGGCTGCTCGACGCGCCCGTGCTGGCGGCGGACAACTGCGTCGGGAGCGATGTCGAGGAGGCCGTCGCGGCTCTTGGCCGCGGCGAGATCCTGATGCTCGAGAATCTCCGATTCCACCCCGAGGAGTCGGCCAACGATCCCGCATTCGCGGCCGCGCTCGCGCGCCTCGGCGATCTCTTCGTGAACGACGCCTTTGGGAGCGCGCACCGCGCGCACGCCTCGCTGGTCGGAGTCGCGCAGCACCTGCCGGCCGTCGCGGGCCTGCTGCTCGAGCGCGAGGTCGACATGCTCGAGGGAGTGACGCGCGTCCCCGCGCGCCCCCTCGGCCTCGTGCTGGGCGGCTCGAAGATCAGCGACAAGGTCCTCATCCTCGAGAACCTCATCGAGATGGCCGACGTCGTCTGCATCGGCGGCGCGATGGCGAACACCTTCCTCAAGGCCGGCGGCACAGACGTGGCCGACTCCCTGGTCGAGGACGAGCGGCTCGATGCCGCCGCCCGCTGCATGGCGCACGCCGCCCGCCACCAGGTGCTGATCGTGCTTCCGCGCGACGTCGTCGCCGCCTTCGGCTCGCCGTACGGGGGTTCGGTGCGCACGCTCCCGGTCACGCGGGTCCCGGCCGGCTGGCGCATCCTCGACACCGGGCCAGCGACCACCCGCGCCTTCCGCGCCTCCCTGACGGGGATGCACACCGTCATCTGGAACGGGCCGCTCGGCCTGTTCGAGCACGATCGCTTCGCCGAGGGCTCCCTCGCGATGGCACGCATGCTCGCCGACCTCGACGCAACGACCGTCGTCGGCGGCGGTGAGACGGCGGCGGCCGTGCACCGCGCGGGCGTCACCGACCGCATCACGCACCTCTCCACCGGCGGTGGCGCGTCTCTGATGCTCCTGCAGGGGCGCCCGCTGCCCGCCGTCGAGGCGCTGCTCGACGCCGAGGCGTAAGGGGGCCGGCCCGGGCCGCGCGACGGCCACCGGGAACCGGGGGCCGTCGCGGTGACGGTCTAGCCCTCGCCCCTGATAGCATCGACCCATGGAGCCCGAGCTGATCCGACGCCTCGCGATGCCGGCCGCGACCAAGGTCGTGCTGTGCGTCATGGACGGGCTCGGCGGCCTGCCCGGACCGCGCGGGCGCACCGAGCTCGAAGAGGCGGACAGCCCCCATCTCGACCACCTCGCCGAGCGAGGCGCGGTCGGGCGGAGCGTCCCGGTCGGCATCGGCATCACGCCCGGCTCCGGTCCCGGCCACCTCGCGCTGTTCGGTCTCGATCCGCTGCGCCACGAGGTCGGGCGCGGTGCGCTGGAGGCGACGGGCATCGAGCTTGAGCTCGGCCCGCGCGACCTGGCGGCGCGCGGGAACCTCTGCACCGTCGACGACGAAGGGCGCATCGTCGACCGGCGAGCCGGTCGCGTCGCCACGGAGGTGACCGCGGAGATCACCGGCCTGCTCTCCGACGTGAAGATCCCCGGGGTCGATCTCGTGGTCCAGCCCGTGCGCGAGCATCGCTTCGTGCTCGTGCTCCGCGGCGAGGGGCTCTCGGCTGCCATCACGGAGACCGATCCGCAGCAGGTCGGCGTGGCGCCGCTCGTCGCCGAGCCGACCGCCGAGGAGGGGGACGCCGCCCGCCCGGCCGCCACGCGCACGGCGGAGCTCGTGAACGGCTTCGTTGCCGAGGCCCGCCGGCTCCTCCGGACGCGGGAAAGGGCGAACGCCCTCACGCTGCGCGGTTGGGCGACGCGCCCGGAGCTGCCGCAGCTTCCGGATCTGTGGAGGCTCCGGGCGGCCGCCGTTGCCACCTACCCGATGTACCGGGGCCTGGCGCGGCTCGTCGGCATGGACGTCCTCGACGCCGGAGAATCGATAGACACGCAGATCGCGGCGCTCGGCCGCCACTGGGAGGAGTACGATTTCTTCTTCGTGCACTGGAAGCACACGGATTCCGCGGGGGAGGACGGCGATTTCGCGCGCAAGGCGCGGGCGATCCATGACTTCGACAGTGTGCTCCCCCGCCTGCTCGAACTCCGGCCCGACGTGCTCGTCGTGACGGGCGATCACTCGACGCCGGCGACGATGGCGGCGCACTCATGGCACCCGGTTCCCCTGCTGATGTGGGGCCGCCACGTGCGCGTCGATGACTCCCACGGCTTCGGCGAGGGTGAGTGCGCGCGCGGCGGCCTCGGGACGATACCCGCGCGCGATGTGCTGCCGCTCGCCTTCGCGCACGCCGGGCGGCTCGCCAAGTACGGGGCGTAGGCGGGTGCGGGTGCCGGGCGGCCGGGCGGATGGGTGGCGTCCGCTCGTGGGCGGCAACTGGAAGATGCACACGACCCGCGAGGAGGCGCGCGCGCTGCTCCGGGAGCTGCGCTCGGAGCTCGACGGCCTCGCCGGCGTCGAGGTCGTGATCCTCCCGCCCGCGCCGTGGCTCGCCGATGCGCACGACCTGCTGGCCGGCAGCACCCTCCGCGTGGGCGCCCAGCACGCGCACTGGGAGCGCGAGGGTGCTTTCACCGGTGCGGTGAGCGCGCAGCAGATCGCGGGCGTCGTCGACTACGTCCTCGTCGGTCACTCCGAGCGCCGCCAGCTCTTCCACGAGTGCGACCGGGCGACCGCGCACCTCCTCGCCGCGGTGCTGGAGGCCGGTCTCAGCCCGCTCCTCGCCGTCGGCGAGACCGCCGGCGAGCGGGAGGCCGGCGAGACCGAGGCAGTGCTCCGGAGGCAGCTGCTCGCGGCCTTCGAGGGCGTGGGCGGGCCCGACGGCCGCGTGGCGGTCGCCTACGAGCCGGTGTGGACCATCGGGAGGGGCGAGAGCGCGACGGCGTCCCAGGCGGGGGAGGGGTGCTCGGCCGTGCGCCGCATCGTGGCGGAGCGCTTCGGCGCGGCAGCGGCGGCTGCCTGCCGCGTGCTCTACGGTGGCTCGGTGAACGCGGCGAACGCTGGCGAGTTGGCCGGCCTCTCCTCCGTGGACGGTGCGCTTGTCGGCGGCGCTTCGCTGAGGGCGGCCGAGTTCGCGGCGATCTGCCGCGGGGTGGCGGCGGCCGGAGGCGGTTGATCCATGCAGGCCGCCGATCGCGCCCCGGCCCGGGGACCGCTTCTCGCTCTGCTCGGGCCCACCGCTTCGGGGAAGACGGAGGCCGCCGTCGCGCTCGCGCGCGTGCTTCCCGTCGAGGTCGTCGCCGCCGACTCGCGCCAGCTGCGCCGCGGGATGCGCATCGGGACCGCGGCACCCAGCGACGCGGAGCTCGACGCCGTCCCCCACCACGTCGTCGGCATCGTCGAGCCCGACGCTCCGTGGACGCTCGCAGACTGGCTCCAGGCGGCCCGCGCCGCCATCGCCTCCTGCCACGAGCGGGGACGCCTGCCGCTCCTCGTCGCTGGCACCGGCCAGTACGCCTGGGCGCTGCTCGAGGGGTGGCGAGTGCCGGCGGTTCCGCCGGACCCTGTGCTCCGTGCCGAGCTGGAGGCGCTGGCGGCGCGGGCGGGGGTGCAGGCGCTCGGCGAGCGGCTCGCCCGCGTCGACCCGGCCTCGGCGACCCGGATCGGCGAACGCAACGCGCGCCGCCTGATGCGGGCGATCGAGATCGTGGAGACGACCGGCGCGCCGGTGCCGCCCCTTGAGAGGGGCGATCCCGGCGTCTCCTGGCGTGCCGTGGGCCTCCGCCGACCGCGCTCGGAGCTGTACGCGCGCGCGGACGAGCGCGCCGCCTCCATCTATGCGGGCGGACTCGTCGAGGAGACGCGCGCCCTCCTCCGCGGTTACGGCCGATCCCTCCCGGCGCTGGCTTCGGTCGGTTACCGGGAGGCGGCGCGCGTGGTCGAGGGTGCGTGGAGCGCCGAGGAGGCGCTGGCGCGCACCAGGACGGAGACGCATCGTCTGATCCGGCAGCAGTCGACCTGGTTCCGGGCGGCCGATCCGCGAATCCGCTGGGTGGACGCTCGCGATGGCACCCGGGTTACGAGCACGCTGCTGGAGGAGGCGAGTCGGCTCGCGCCCACGCTCGAAGCGTGGGGCGGTCCGGCCTCTGTGGTGGCTGTGCGATAGCATCACAGCGCCGCGATCGAGGAGCCTGCGGGGAGCGATGACGCGCACGAGCCTGCCCTTCTGGAAGATGCATGGCGCGGGGAACGACTTCGTCGTCGCCGAGCCGCCGCCCTCCGGGCCCGCGAGCGACGAGGCGGCGTGGCCCGCGCTCGCGCGCGCGATCTGCGACCGCCACCGGGGGGTTGGCGCGGACGGTTTGCTTCTGGTGCTCCCCTCCGCCGTTGCCGACCGGCGGATGCGCATCTTCAACGCCGACGGATCCGAGGCGGAGATGTGCGGGAACGGGATCCGCTGCTTCGTGCGCTACCTGCTCGACCGCCGCCTCGTGGAGGCGTCCGACGGGCGCGTGCGGGTCGAGACGATCTCCGGGGTGCTGGCCGCGGAGACGCGGCGCGACGACCGGGGCGAGGTAACGGCCGTTCGCGTCTCGATGGGGCGCCCCGCGTTCGAGCCCGCGGCGATCGGAGCCGCCCTCGAGGGGCCGCCACCGGTGCTCGACCTGCCTCTCGCCGTGACGCCGGAGGGCGGCCGCGAGGTCGGGCTCTCCCTTACGCTGGTCTCGATGGGCAACCCGCACGCCGTCGCCTTCCTGGACGGGCCACCTCAGGCCTACCCGGTCGCGCGGGTCGGACCGGCCGTCGAGCACCACCCGCTCTTCACGCACCGGACCAATGTCGAGTTCGCGCGCGTGGAGGGGAGAGGCGCACTCGAGATGCGGGTGTGGGAGCGCGGCGTGGGCGAGACGCAGGCTTGCGGCTCCGGCGCCTGCGCCGCCGTGGTCGCGGCTCGTCTGCATGGATTGGTCGACGATACCGTGACGGTGCGGCTCCCCGGGGGCGAGGTCACCGTGAGCTGGGATGGTGAGGGCGAGGTCCTCCTCGACGGGCCGGTCGCGCACGTCTTCAGTGCGGAGTGGCCCTTTGAGGAGAGCGCCCTGTGAGGCTCTCCAAGCGGGTGGAGCGACTCCCGCCGTACCTCTTCGCGCGCATCTCACAGCTGATCGCGCAGAAGCGCGCCGAGGGCGTCGACGTCATCTCCTTCGGTATCGGCGACCCCGATCTGCCGACGCCCGGGCACATTCTCGACGCGCTGAAGCGTGCCGCCGACGACCCGGCGAACCACCGCTACCCCGAGACGGAAGGGCTGCCAACCCTTCGCGCCGCCGTGGCGGCGTGGTATCGCCGCCGTCATGGCGTCCCGCTCGACCCCGATGCCGAGGTCGTCTCGCTGATCGGCTCGAAGGAGGGGATCGGGCACCTCCCCCTTTGCGTCGCCGACCCGGGTGACGTCGTGCTGGTGACCGATCCCGGCTACCCCGTCTACGAGGTGGGAGCGATGTTCGCTGGCGCCGAGGTGGTGCGGCTCCCGCTGCGCGAAGAGGACGGCTGGCTTCCGCGTCTCGAGGAGGTGCCGGACTCGGTCGCCGCGCAGGCGCGGCTGCTCTGGCTCAACTACCCCAACAACCCCACCGGCGCGGTCGCCGACGAGGCGTTCTTCGCCCGCGCCGTCGCGTGGGCGCGCCGCCGCGATATCTGGATCGCGCACGATCTCGCGTACGCCGACGTGACCTTCGACGGCTACGTCGCGCCATCGATCCTGGAGGTCGACGGGGCACGCGAGGTGGCGATCGAGTTCAACTCGCTCTCGAAGTCGTTCAACATGACCGGCTGGAGGGTCGCTATGGCGGTCGGGAATCCGACGCTCATCGACGCGCTGACGCGCGTGAAGTCGAATCTCGACTCGGGGATCCCGCAGGCGATCCAGGAGATGGCGATCGCTGCCCTCGAGGGACCGCTCCATGAGATCGAGAGGCACAACGCTATCTACCAGCGACGCCGCGACCGGGCCGTCGAGGCGCTGCGCGCGCTCGGGCTGGACGTCGATCCTCCCAGCGCCTCGCTTTACGTGTGGGCGAGGCTTCCCGAGGGGGAGCATTCCTCGGCGGCGTTCGCGGAGCGGCTGCTCAACGAGACGGGCGTCGTCGTCACGCCGGGGATTGCCTACGGGGAGGCCGGGGAGGGATACGTCCGCCTCTCGCTGACGCTCCCCGACGAGAGGCTCGACGAGGGGCTCTCGCGGCTTGCCGCGTTCGCCCGCCGCTCCGGCCGGGCGTAGGTCGGGCGCCGCCCTCGGGGCCCCGCAGCCCGGTGCGCGACCCGGCCGCGCTCGGCGTCTACGTGCAGACCCGTATAGTGATGGCACCCGCCCGCGGGCGGCGCGCGTCGGAGGCGAGCCGAGATAGCACCGAGGAAGCGTCAGCGCAGCCTTCCGCCCCGGCTTCCGGCGCCCCCCGTGGGAGGCGGCTCGCCGGGCCCGCCGCCCACGCGTCCGACCGCGCCCGCGAGGGAGCGCGCCTACCTGGTCGCGGTCGAGTCGCGGCGAGAGCGCCCGGCCCCGGGTGAGATGCCGGGCGACGAGTCGCTCGAGGAGCTCGCCGGGCTCGCCGAGGCGGCGGGAGCGGTCGTGGTCGGCCGGACGCTGCAGCGCCGGGATCATCCCGACCCTGCCACGTACGTCGGCGGGGGGAAGCTCCAGGAGGTACGGGCGGCGCGCGGGGAGCTCGGCTACACGCTCGTGCTCGTCGACGATCCGCTCTCGCCGGCGCAGCAGCTCCGGCTCGAGCGCGAGCTCGACGTCAAGGTGCTCGACCGCAGCGCGCTGATCCTCGACATCTTCGCCTCGCGAGCGCGGAGCCACGAGGCGGCGCTGCAGGTCGAACTCGCGCAGCATCGCTACCTGCTCCCCAGGCTGCGCGGGCAGTGGGAGCACCTCGAGCGGCTGGAGGGTGCGATCGGCGCACGCGGGCCCGGAGAGACGCAGCTCGAGACGGACCGGCGGCTGATCGGCGGACGCATCGCGCGGCTGCAGCGTCGCCTCGAAGCGGTGCGGCGGCAGCGGGCCCTCCACCGCCGGCGCCGCGCGCGGCAGGGGATCCCCGTCGTCGCCCTGGTCGGCTACGCAAACGCCGGGAAGTCCTCGCTGCTGCGCGCCCTGGCCGGGGCCGACGTGCTCATCGCCGACCAGCCGTTCGCGACGCTGGACCCGACCACGCGCCGCGTCGCCGCCGGCGGACCGGGCATCCCGCCGGGCCTCGCCTTCTTGCTCACCGATACGGTCGGGTTCATGCAGAAGCTCCCCCCGCAGCTGATCTCCGCCTTCCGGGCGACCCTGGAGGAGCTGGAATCGGCCGACCTTCTGCTGCACATCGTCGACGTCACCTCGCCGACCGCCGAGATGCAGGTGTCGACCGTGGAGGCGACCCTGGCCGACCTGGGGCTCGGCCATCTGCCCCGGCTCGTCGCCCTGAGCAAGTCCGACGGCCGGCCCGGCGCGGCACGCGGCGACGCCGGGGAACTCCCCGAGCTCGGAGACGGCGGGGGCGGGAGCGTGAAGCCCCCGATCGGGTTCGTGCTGACCTCGGCGATCCGCGGCTGGGGAATCGACACGCTGCGGGAACGGCTCTCCTACGAGCTCTTCGGAGGCGTCGAGGCTCCCGCGCTCGCCGCGGGGTCGGCGCGGGGCGACGACCCCGCGTCCGCGCCCCCGGGCACCGGGGGAACGGCACCGAAGCGGTAGTCGCTGGCCCTCCCCGCCGCCGCAACCCCCGGTCGCCTGCGCGGGGGTCGATCCCCACGCGCCGTCGCCCGGATCAGGAGCGGCGGGGATTCAGCATGAAGCTCGCGGGCTCGCGCAGCCACGGCCGCTCGCCGAGGCGGTGCTGGACCAGGGTGCGTGCCTGATCGAGGACCGCCTCGCGGGTGCTCGCGACGCGGCGCGCTGCGGCCTCGTTGCCAGCGAGCGAGGCGACGAGATCGTCGAACCAGCTCTGGAGCCTCCGGCCGAGGCGTGTGTCGCGTGCCGCTGCCAGCAGCCACGGGAGCGGGGGGTGGCTGCTCTCGTCGAGCAGGCAGGCGAGGCGCGCCAGCGCAGCCGCCGCCTCGCCTGCCGCCGGGAGGGTCTCCAGGCCGCCTCCGTCGCCCCCGGGCGCGGAGAGTGCGGGGAGCGCCCCCGCCGCCGCGAGATAGGCGCCGCGGAGCGCGCGCTCCGCAGCGCCTACCGGGCTCCGGGCCGACTCGGCGAGGAACCGCTCGTGGCGCCCAAGGCGATCGAAGAGCAGCTGGGCGTGGGAGAGGCTCCAGCGTGCCTCGAACGCCCGCCGCCCCTCGCCCGAGAGCAGTGAGGCCAGGGCCTCCGCGGTGAAGAGGGAGGCGCGGCATCCGGCGTCGCCGTCAGACGGGGGGAGGTCGCGCGCGATTGCGCCCTCGACGTAGAGCCTCTGGCCGTCGACGCCGAGCGTCTGAGCCGTCGGTCGGTCGATGGCGAGCCACACCTCCACCGGTGGGCGCGCGGGGTGGGCGATGCCGCGGGGTGGGCTCACCAGCCAGAGGGTGATGCGCTCGGTGGCCCCCGCCCAGGGATTCTCCCCCAGCAGGCTGCGGGCGCGCTCGACCGCGGCGGCGCGGGAGCCCGGCTCGCCCTCGTCGGGTGCGGGGCGGTCTGCGGGCGCGCACGCCGGGTGGTCCGCGGAACCGATCGGCTCCATCCCCGCCTCGCCGCCGCTTCCATCCCTCGTGTCATTGATCACGGCCGGACCCTAGCAGCGGGTGCCCGCGGCCGCGAGTCGGCGGGGGCGCGCGGCGGGCGGGATGGACGGGACCAGGCGGGCTCGGCGGTTCCCTCAGCGCGCGAGGCGCACGGCGAGATCGGCGACCCGGCTGCCGAGCGTGTGGGCCTGGGCGATGTCCCCGGGCGTGACGTGGCCGTGGGCGGTCGCCCCGTAGTAGGAGCCCGTGGTGCGCATGCGATCGGTCCACGGCAGTCCGACCATCAGCATGCCGTGCGCCATCAGCAGGTGCACGAGCTGGAGCAGGGTTGCCTCGGTGCCTCCTGAGCGCGACCAGCCGCCGGTGAACGCGCCGGCCGGCTTCCCCGCCAGATCGCCGCTCTCCCAGAGGTCACCCGTCTCGTCGAACCAGGTCTTGAGCTTTCCGGTGATGCCCGACCAGTTCGGGGATCCGACGATCAGGGCATCGCAGAGCAGCAGGTCGCGGGGATCGGCCTCGTCGATGCGCCGGAGCATGAGATCGGCGCCGGGCGCGTCGCGCACGCCGCTGGCAACGCCCTGCGCCAGTTCCTCGACCAGGCCGCCGCGGCTGTCGTAGAGGACCAGCACCACCGCCATCGAGGACTACCCTCTCGGGCGCGCCAGCGCCCCGCTGCGGTGCGCCCCGGCCGAAGGGGGCGGAGCCTCGAGCCCAGGCACGCACGGGCGCACCTCAGGCTCCGATCTCGTCGTGCTCGCTGGCGACCTGCCGGAGGTGGGTGATGCGCTCCTCCGGGCCGCTCGCGCCCTCGAGCGTCTTCCGGGCGTGCTCGATCAGCCAGGCCGCACCCCCCGCCGCGACGAACCACTCCACCGCCTGCAGCAGGGCGAGCGGCCGGGCCTGCGGGTGGCCGCGGTGGCGCACCATCCCCCAGGCGAAGCCGGCGAGCGCCGAGGAGATGACGAGCGCGAGCTGGCTCCGGTTGCTCACGGTGCGAGCGGGCCCGGGTCGCCGGCCGCGGCGCTAGTCACCGAGCACCGTGTCGTATCCGAGGGCGCGGATCTCCTCGACGTACTCAGAACGCCAGCCAGGGTGCGGGATGCGCCGCGAGCGGGCGCGGAACTCGTGGTGGTAGCGCAGGTATTCTTCCTCGTGTCGGTGCCGCCACTCGTTCTCCTGGCGGAAGGCATCGAGGTCGACCTGCTCAAGCGTGCGGTCGAGCTCATCCTCCGCGAGATCGAATTCGTCGCGCCAGTACTCGGCGAGATAGTCGAGAGACTCCTCCAGATCGCGGCGGCAGTCGAGCAAGTAGCTCTCGAGAACCTGTCCGGCGTCGACCTCGCTGCCGCGGAAGCGCTCCTCGCGCGCGCACTCGGCGCAGAGCGTGATGAGCTTGCGGGCGTCGCACTCGTCGGCGCGCGGACAGTCGTGGTGGCGCGGCGCGAAGCGGTTCAGGGAGGGCTTACGCGAGTATCCGACGATGAGGGCGTCGTAGTCGCTCCCGCAGCGCGGGCACGTCGTGCGGTGCTCGAAGAGCTTGTTGACGGCATCTTCCCAGTTGATTTGCATGAGCCCCCTCCCGCCGCTACTGATCCTAGGCGGCCGTCCCCCGCTGTCAACGGCTGCCGGCGGGTGTCGTTCGCCCCATGCCGGAAGGACGGCGCCCCGGACCCGGGCGTCCGGGTGACGGCTCATCGCGCGAGGTCGCTCCCGTAGGTGGCGGACTGTCCCGGCATCTCCTCCACCTCGATCTCGAGCCGGCGGATCTGCTCGTGCAGGCCCCCCCGGAGACCCCGGCAGACTCGCTCCCAGATCCAGCGTGCGATCAGTTCCGCGGTGGTGTTCTCGATCGGGAGCGCCGCGACCTCCGCCGCCGGGAAGCGGTAGAGCCGCTCGCCGTGGGAGATGATCCACGAGCCTTCCTCCTCGCGGAGGTCGAGCAGCGGCGAGCGGGCCTGCAGGAGAAAGCGGTGGTCGAGTTCCTCGCACGCCTCCCGGCAGAGCCGCTTCAGCGCGGCGAAGTCGATCACCCACGAATCGGCGGTGAGGTCGCCCCCGACGCGGCAGCCCACGGAGTAGTTGTGGCCGTGCAACGGCTCGAGTTCTCCTGCGATCGTCGCCATGTGGGCTGCGGCGAAGCGCAGCCGGACGCCGCGCACCTCGACCTCGTGCGTGCTGGGACCGGCGCCCCGATCGTCGGACATGGGACCGCCTGCCGCCGCTCCGCCCGGGGTCTAGATCTCGAGGGAGGAGAGGAGCGCGTCGACGTCGGGAGGCGCGGTCTGGCCCGCGCGCTCCCTAGCCTCGGTGAGCCGCTGGTGCATGGGCCTGCTCTCGGGCGCGCGGTAGAGCAGCCCGACCGGTATGCGGCCGCTCGTGGCGTGCGCCATCGCCTGCTGCTTGTTCGTCGGGTCGTGCTCCTCCGGCAGCGGGTATGCGCCCGGCTCGATCCCCTCCTTCGGGTTCCCCTTGAGCGCCGCATAGGTGTCGTTGTAGGTGGTGCAGGGGGACTGCACGTGCACGATGGCGAAGCCGGGGTACTCCATCGCCTCGCCGATCGTCGCGGCGAGATCCCGGGGCCGGGTCGACAGCATCGAGGCCACGAAGTTGACACCGATCGCGAGGAAGAGTTCGAGGGGGTTCATTGCGTCATCGAGCTTGCCGAGCGGCGTGGTCGGGGTCACGACCTCGAGGGCGCTCGTGGGGGAGGCCTGGCCTTTCGTGAGCCCGTAGATGCCGTTGTCCATCACGACGCAGGTGACGTCCATGTTGCGCTTCGCGGCGGGGCCGATGTGTTCCGCGCCGATCGAGAGGAAGTCGCCGTCGCCGGCGGCGACGAGCACGTTGACATCGGGCCGGGCCGCCTTGACGCCGTAGGCGATCGGCAGGGTGCGGCCGTGGATGCCGTGGATGCCGAAGGGCTGCGGGCCCTCCTGCAGGTGCACGAGGTTCCCCGAGCAGCCGATGCCCGCGACGACCACCGTGTTCTCGATCGGCTCGCCGAGCCGCGTGACGCGATCGGCGAGCGCGAACTCGACGGCGCGGACGACGCCGAAGTCCCCGCAGCCGGGGCACCACTTGAAATCGTAGTCGGGGTTGCGCTTCGTCATGCCCGGACCAGCTCTCCTGTCCGCGCCTCCAGCCGCTCGCGGATCCGCTCGGTGAGGAAGCGTTCCTTGAACGGGAGACCGGTGTACTGCGTGATCGCCTCGGCCCGCACGCCCTGCTGGCGCAGAAGCCCGGCGAACTGGCCGAGATAGTTGAGCTCGGGGACGATCACCAGATCCTTCGCTCGCAGCTCCTCCAGCAGCGCCGGGGGAAGCGGGTTGAGGAATATGGTGTAGTACCACGCGAGGTCGCCCCGCTCGCGCAGGGCGAGATAGGCGGCGCGGGCCGGCCCCTTCGACCCGCCCCACGGCAGGAGGGCCACGCCCGCCTCTGTGCCCTCGGACTCGTAGGAGTCCTCCTCGAGCAGCGCGAGCTTCCCGAAACGGCGATGCGTCATCTGGAGATGCCACTTCGGGAGGTGCGTCGTGTCGCCGTACTCGTCGTGCTCGCTCCCGTTCGCGACGTAGGCGCCGGGGCCGCCGGGCACCGGGAAGGGCGTGAGCTGCTCGCCCCGGTAGCGGCGGGGCGGCCCGTCGCCGTCCATCGCGCCCGATCCGTTCACTGTGACGCGACCCTCCGGCCGGATCGAGGAGAGCGCCGGCCGCGGCACGTCCTGTTGCCTCTCCGCGACCGACGCCTCGGAGAGCAGGATGACCGGCCCCTGGTAGCGCTCCGCCCAGTTGATCGCGTGGGACGCCCCGTAAAAACACTCCTCGACGTTTCCCGGGGCGATGATCGGGATGCGGAGGTCGCCGTGTCCCGGGTTGAGCGTGGTGAGGAGGTCCGACTGCTCGGTCTTGGTCGGGAGGCCAGTCGAGGGACCGCCGCGCTGTACGTTGACGACGACGAGCGGGATCTCGGCCATCCAGGCGAGGCCGAGGCCCTCGCTCATCAGCGAGAGCCCGGGACCGGCCGTCGACGTCATCGCGCGCTTCCCGGCGAAGCCCGCCCCGATGAGGGCGGTGATCGACTCGATCTCGGAGCTTGACTGCCCGACGTAGCTGCCGGGACCGGTGAGGTAGCGCTCCATGAAGGTGAGCATCGTGGTCGCCGGCGAGATCGGGTAGCCGACGAAGACGTCGAGGCCGCTGGCGATCGCGCCGAGGCTCGCGGCCTCGTAGCCGCGCATTAGCACGCGCGTCCCCTCGGTCGCCGGCGGCGGATCGAGCCCCGCGACGGTGAGGCCGCTTGAGTCGACCGCGCTCATGCCGAGGTCGAGTGCCTTGATGTTCGCCTCGATGATGGCGTCGTCATTCGCGCGGCCGCGGGTGAAGCGCTCCCGGATGAAGTCGGTGAAGTACTCGGCCGGCATCCGGGCGAGCGCGGCGACGGCCCCGATCATCACCATGTTGGCGGCGAGCGGGTTGCCCGTCTCGCGCGCGAGGCGGTCGACCTCCATGCCGACGCAACGGCTCCCGTCGTCGATCTCGAAATCGCCGGAGTTGTAGACGACGATGCCGTCGTCGCGGCACTCCTCCAGGTTGTGGTTGTAGGCGTAGCGGTTCAGCACGACCAGGATGTCGAGCTCATCGCCCGACGCGAGCACGGGGCTGGTCGAGATGCGGGTCTGGGCCCACGTCGGGCCGCCCTTAATCTGGGACGGGAAGGTTGAGAAGGTCTGGACGTGGTAGCCGACGCGGGCCGCAGCCTGCGCCAAGCCCTCGGCGGCGGTCACGACGCCCTGACCGCCCTCACCCGCGAAGCGCACCACCAGGTCTGTGCTCATGCGCTACCGCCCTCCTCGCTGGCGGTCGGGTGAGCCGGGTGTGAGGTCGAGCGGGTGCCGGCGGACCACGACGGCCCTTGGAGCGGGTCCGGCCGTTCCGCATCGGACGGTTCTCGGGAGTCGAGCCGGTGCCTCACTCGTCGGACCCCATGGACGCGGGATTTCTCCCGCAGGCCGAGCGGCTCGCGCCACCCTCGTCGACGCTGCGGACTCGCCAGTATCGACCTGCGAGCGGCCTACGCTCAATCGTCATGGCCGACGGTGCTGCAGGTGCGTCACCTATCATAGCCCCCACGCGCGCGCCGTGCGTGGGCCCAGGCGAGCCGAGAGCAACGAGCCCGTCCCGGCGCCTCGGACGGATCACTGGAGGGAGGAGACCGTGATCAAGGCCTATGTACTCATCGTGACGAGTCCGGGTGCGACCCGGCGCGTGGCGCTGGCGCTCCGCGGCCTGCCGAACATCGCCGAGGTCCACGAGGTCATGGGCCCCTACGACGTCGTGGCGGAGCTGGAGACCGAGAGCCTGACCGACATCCCGCCGATCCTCTCCGGCAGCATCCGGACCATGGAGGGCATCCAGTCCACGACGTCGCTCGTCGCCTTCTCCCCCGGCTGAGCCGCCCGGCCAGGCAGCCGGGGGCACCGGTCCGGGCGTCGCGGGTGCGTTATCTAGGCCGCGCCCGCGAGCATGTGCGCGCCGAAGAAGGCATGGGCCAGCTCGATGAACTCCTCCTCGCGGTCGAGGTAGGTGGCGTGGCCCGCGAGCTCGAGCGAGACGGAGCGGGCGCTCGGTGTCTGCATCACCAAGCGTTGCTGCGTCGCCGCGTCGAGGTCGGGGGAGCGCCCGCCACGAATGTAGAGGATGGGGCAGCGGATCCCGGCCGCCTCCACCCAGAGGTCGTCGGGCCTCCAGTCGAAGGCGGCGCGCACATCGGAGACGGCGCGCAGGCCCCCTGGGAGGCGCCGGAGTCGCCAGCCCGCCTCCCCCGTGAGTAGCTCCGCCGGCGCGAAGGGCACCTGGCGCCGCCGCCACGTCACGTAGTCCTCCACCGTCGTGAACGACGGGTGCGCGCGCCCCGGGAGGAGCTCGTCCCAGCTCTCGGAGCCGGCCTCGGGGGCCGGCACGACGTCGTTGGCGAGGGCGCAGAGCACGCGCCCGGGGCGGCGGGCGGCGAGGCCGATGGCGTTGTGCCCGCCCATCCCGTGTCCCAGGACGCCGAAGCGCACGATGCCGAGCGCGTCCGCGAGCCCCTCGAGGTCCCGAAGGTAGTCCTCCGTGCCGTAGCCGCCGGGAGCGGGCGGATGCGTGGAGGCGCCGTGGCCACGCTGGTCGGGCGCCACGACGCGGTACTCCCGGGCGAACGCCGGCGCCACGCGGCTCCAGTCGGCCGCGCAGCCCATCGCCCCGTGCACGAGCAAGAGGGCCGGGGCGCCGGGCGAGGGCTCCCCCCAGTCGAGGTAAGAGATCTCGAGGCCGCCGAGCGCGGTGGAGCGCCGGACGGGATCGTTCGGTTGCTCGCTCACCGGCGCCTCCTCGAGACCCGCCCCGCGTCGCGGGCGTCGACACGATATCGCCGCCGCGACGCAACCGGTAGCTCCCTGCGCAGCTTACCTGCGCGAGAGGACGAGATCGGGCAGACTCGGCCGGGGCCCTTCGGGGCGCGGCGCCGGACATCGGCGCGTGCGCGCTGCCCGCGGGGCCGGGGGACGTGTATGGAGGGAGCTCGCCGCGTGCGGGCGGGGGAGGCACCATGAGCACACTCGCCGAATTCGAGAACAGGGCGCGGCTGGCCCGTATTACCTGCGGCTGGAAGAAGATCGAGCTGCCGCTCGACTGGGTACGCCGCTACTGGCGCGATGTCCACAGCCCGGTGATCGCCAGGCGTCCCGGCGTCTGGGACTATCGCCACAGCCAGTTCGATCCGGTCCGCGGGGACCTGCTCGAGCCGATCGGGGGCATTGAGTTCTCCTGCCCGGACCACCAGCAGCTGATGTGGCTCTCCGACGTGCGCTACCTCGACGACGCCGCGCTGGCGGCGTGGGACGCGGCGCCGAGCGCCGAGGTGAAGGGCCACCTCTTCGGCGACATCGAGCTGATCGTCGACGAGAGCACGACCTACCGCGCGGTCGGCGACAACGCGCACACGTACATCGACGAGACCGGGATCGCGACGCCGCAGGGCCCCGTGTCGTCGCCGAGCTACGGGATCTTCGCGCGCGCCCGATCCGACGAGCCCTCCTTCCGCGAGTGCTTGAGCGACCTCGGGGCGCGCTGGGCGAGGGTCGCGGGCGTGCTCCGGCTGCGCCTCAACCTCTTCGAAGTGCCGGACATGGAGGCGGAGCGTCGCGCCGGCTATCCGATCAAGACGCACCCGCCGGAGCGCCAGTACCAAGCGTGGATCGACATTGTGCTCGCCTCCGACGAGGTGGCGGCTGAGCTCTCGTCCGCCGCCCGGGAGTGCGGTCTCGCTGCCCACGTGCACGCCCTGCACAGCTACCCCGTCCGCGTCGTTTACACGAGCAACTACGGCGGCCGTCCCACGCTCGTCGGGCTTCGCGGCTATCCCGCCTACGAGGCGATCACGGCGCTCGGCGCCGACAACCAGCGGGAGCCCTCGCTCCTCGAGTGGATGAACGGACCCGTCACCGCCGGCGGGCCGGTGGAGGTGCCGACCGAATGAGTTCCAACGTCTCCGAGCGCCTCGTGAGTTTCGCCCGCGAGTGGTCGGCGCGGGGTGCCCCCGAGGAGGCGACGCACGAGGCGAAGCGACTGCTGCTGAACCAGCTCAAGGCCTCGGTCGGCGCCACCGATCGCGAGGCCGTCCGGATGCTCCACGCGTGGGCCCAGCCTCCGGGCCCGGTCTCCGCCGGGGCGCACGTGCTCTGGTACGGCACGCGGACCGACCCGGAGCGCGCTGCGGTCGTCAACGGCGCCCTCTTCGAGGTGCTGGACTTCCACGACACGTACATCCCCTGCTTCATGCACGCGACGTCGGCCGTGCTCCCGGCGCTCCTCGCGCAGGCCGAGGTGGGCGGGCAGAGCGGAGCCGAGGTGCTCACGGCTCTCACCCTCGGCATGGAAGTGGAGCTCGCCGTCGCGACGATGCTGATGCCGACTGGCTATTACCGCGGCTACGTGCCGGCAGGGCTGACCGGGGGCGTCGGCGCGGCTGCCGCCTGCTCCATCCTCGCCGGGCTCGACGGGGAGCGGATGAGCAACGCGCTCGGGATCGCGATGTGCACGGCCTTTGGCCTCTACGTCTCCGTCGGGAGCATGACGCTCTCCTACATCACCGGGGCGACCGCCCGTTCCGGGCTCACCGCCTTCTCACTCGCCGAACGCGGCTTCGACGCTCCCCCGACGGCGTTCGAGGGGGAGAAGGGGATGTTCGTTACGCACACCGACGAGGACGCCGCGAAGATCGATGGCGTCCTGGACTCCCTCGGCTCGACGTGGCGTATACACGGGCAGAGCTACAAGACCGTGCCGACCGAGACGATCACCCACCCGGCCGTTGAGTGCGCGCTCGAACTCCGCGGTCGCGCCGACGGCCGCGAGGTGGCACGCATGCGCTTCGGCGTCCAGCCTATCGTGAAGGAGATCGTCGACGAGCGCTGGGAGCGCTTCGGCGTGCCGTCTACCGAGCTGACGGCACGCTTCGACCTGCTGTTCTGCGCGGCGGCGGCCTGGGTACGCGGGCACTTCACGCTCGCGGAGATGCAGGAGCCCGCCTACACCGACCCCGCTATCCTCGCCCTGCGCGAGAGATCGGAGCTCGTGCCCGACCCGGGGCGGGAGAGCTTCGACGGCTGCTCTCTCACCGTCGAGTTCACCGACGGCTCCACGGAGTCGGCCTCGGTCGACGCCTTCCTGGGGAGCCCGGGCCGCCGGCTGACGGACGATCAGCTCTCCGGGCTCTTCCGCACATCCTCGGGTGACCTCCTCGCGCCGGGGCGCGCCGACGCTATCCTCGACGCGACGTGGGGCCTCGATCAGGCCGACGACATCCACACGCTGATGTCGCTCGCCACGCTGGCGTAGGCGGACCGGGGGGAGGAGCGCGCGATGAGCACAGTTTCGCTGCCGGGCGGCGAGACCATCTGGTACACGATCACCGGCTCGGGCGCACCGCTCGTCCAGATCCACGGCTCCGCCTTCGGACACCGCAACTTCGAGCGCATGACCCCCTTCGCGGCGAGGGACTTCGCGGTGATCGACTTCGATCTCCCGGGATACGGCGAGAGCCGTGGCGATCCCCGGCCCGGCGGGATGGAGGGGCTCGCCGAGCAGGTCTTTGAGTTCATCCGCGCCGCCGGCTACGAGCGCGTCCACGTCCACGGGACCTCGTTCGGCGCGATGATCGGGCTGACCCTCGCCGCCCGGCACCCGGAGGTGCTCGACCGGCTGGTGCTCTCCTGCTTCCTCGCCCGCTATGACCGCGCGGCGCGGATGATGCGCGGCACGTGGAAGCTGACCGCCCGCGACAGCGGCATGGAGGCGGTCGCGGATCTCACGTCGGTGGCGGGCTTCGCCCGCGGCTTCTACGAGCTCGACCACGCGGAGGCGCAGCTCCAATCGATGCGCGACGCTTTCAGCAAGACGACCCCCGAGGCCTTCATCGCCGGTACGGAGACGATCGAGAAGACCGACCTGAGCCCGCTCGTCGCGCACGTGCGCGCCCCCGCGTTGCTGCTGGCGGGCGATGAGGACAACATGACGCCGTTCCGGCCGGCGCCGAGCGGCATCGGGATGGCGCACGTGGCCGAGCAGCTGCCGCACTGTGAGACGCACGTGCTAGAGAGCTGCGGCCACTACCTCGTCATCGAGCAGCCGGAGCGCGCGAGCGAGCTGATCGCCGACTTCCTCAGCAGGGAGCGCTAGCGCGAGGCGGCGCCGGAGCCGCGCGCGAGGGCGGAGCACACCCCGCCGGTCGGCGCCCCGAGGCGCCGGGGCGGGGCGAAACGGATGGACGCCGATGAGCGGGACGCTGAGGCGGTCCTACGTCGACGGCCCCTACGGGCAGGTCCACCTGCTCGCCGGGGGGCCGGAGGAAGGTGACCCGCCGCCGCTCTACCTCCTGCACGCGACGGCGTACTCGTCGCAACCCTTCATCCCCCTGATGGAGCGCCTCGCGCGGACGCGCCGCGTGATCGCCCCCGACACCCCGGGCTACGGCGGCTCCGACGCACCGCCGGAGATGCCCCCGTTCGAGCGCTACGCCGACGCCTTCATCGATCTCGTCGAGCGCACCGCCGGGTCCGGGCGGACGCCGGTCGACGTCTTCGGCTACCACACGGGCGTGCTGATCGCGACGGAGGCGGCCGCGCGCCGACCCGATCTGATCCGCTCGCTCGTCCTCGTCGGTATCCCCTACTACGTGGGCGAGGAGCGGGCGGAGCGGCGCGCCGTGCTCGCGGCGCGCGCCGACCTGACGGAGGACTTCGAGCAGTTCCGCGAGCGCTGGCACTACTTCATCACCGACCGCACGCCCGGGCTCTCGCTGGAGCGAGCCTACCTGTGCTTCGTGGACGAGCTGCGCGCGTACCCGCGACACTGGTGGGCGCACGAGGCGCTCTTCGACTACGAGCCGCAGGAGCGGCTCGCCCGCGTCGGCTGCCCGGTGCTCGTGCTCAACCCCGACAATGCGCTCGCGCGGCCCTCGCGGGACGCCTCACGGATCCTGCCGCAGGCCCGGGTCGTGGAGCTGCCGGGGCTCACGAACGCGATCTTCGATCGTGGTCCGGAGGTGCTGGCCGGCGAGATCGAGCGCTTCCTGCAGGCGCTGCCCGGCGACTAGGGGTGTCAGATGTCCACCGCCGCCGGTAGCGTGTGGAGGCGGGCGCGGTGTTCGGAGGAGCAAGGATGACGAGCGGCGGAGCCGAGGAGAGGCGTGCGACGTGGAGCGCCTGGCGCGAGCAGACGCCCGCGCTGCGCGAGTACGCGTACATGAACTCCGGGTTCTCCGGGCCGTCCCGCCGCGCCGTGCACGAGGCGGTGAGGCGGCGCCTGGACCTCGAGCTGGCCCACGGCTCGACGACGCGCCGGGTGCTCGACGACCGCCACGATCTCGTGCAGCGCTACCGCGAAACGATGGGGCGCGTGCTCGGGGGCGCCTCGCCCAACGAGGTCGCCGTCACGGGCAACACCACCGAGGGCATCAACATCGTCGTCAACGGGCTCGGACTGGGGCCGGGCGACTGCGTCGTCACGACCAGCGTGGAGCACGGCTCCGGCATCGTTCCCGCCTATTTCCAGCGCGAACGCCACGGCTGCGAGCTCGTGATCGTGCCCCTCGACGTCCAGGACTCCCCCGATCGGGTGACGGAGGCATTCGTCGCCGCGATCGAGCGCGCTCGCGGCAGGCTCGCGCTCGTCATCCTGTCCGAGATCGCGTACTCGACCGGCCAGCTGCTTCCGCTCGGCGCGATCGTCCACGAGGCGCACCGGCGCGGCGGGCTGGTCCTCGTCGATGGTGCGCAGACCGCGGGGCACATTCCCATCGAGGTGCGCGCAAGTGGCGTCGACTTCTACGCGATCCCCTCCCACAAGTGGCTCTGCGGACCGGAGGGGCTGGGAGCGCTCTACGTTCGCGAGGACCTCATCGCGCGGGTCGCGCCGATGAAGGTCGCTGGCCGCGCCGCCGCATCGTACGACTTCGAGGGCGCCTTCGAGGCTGAGCTCGAGAGCATCACGAAGTACGAGCTGACAACGACGTCCACGGCGCTCATCGCGGGGACCATCGAAGCGGCGGAGTGGTTCCTCGACGCCGACCCGGACGCGGTCTTTGAGCGCGCACGCGCGCTCAACCGCTACGCGCAGCGGCGCTTCGAGCAGATCGACGGCGTCCGCGTCCTCAGTCCGCGCGAAGACGCGACGCGGACGGGGCTCTTCTGCTTCGCGGTAGACGGCCTCGACGCGGCGCTGGTGAACGCCTGGCTGCAGCACGAGGCAAGGGTCGTCTGCCGCTCGGTGGCCCAGTTCAACACCGTGCGGCTCTCACTCCACGCCTTCAACACCCACGCGGACATCGACCGCGCGGCGATGTCGGTCGAGCGAGCGATCCGCGAGGGCATTCCCGACGACATCGAGCCCGCCTACCCTCCGCAGGTCGTCGCGGCCCGCGAGCCGTAGCCGGCGACCGCGGCAGCCCGTCCGCGGGCCGAACGGCGCCACAGGACATAAGGGCGAGTACGCGACGGGGGTCGGCCTTACGAGGCCGGCCGCGATGCGGTGCCGAGGCCGTGCGCATCAGGGCGCTGCGCTCGCGATCGAGGCGACCTGCCGCGCGCTGCGCCTCCCGATCGTGGGCGAGCGGGCCGCTCCGCTCGCTGAGGTGGCGCTGCGCGACCTGCTCACCCACCGTGCCTACCTGGCCGAGCTGCTCGGCGCCGACCTCGACGACCGCGAGGCTCGCCGCCGCGAGCGCCACATCGATGCCGGAAGACAGCCCGATCCAGGGCGCGGACGCTGCCGAGGTCGCCCTGAGTGGGGAAGCTGTGAGTGCGGTACACGTTGGTAGGCCCGGGAGGATTCGAACCTCCGGCCGATGGATTAAAAGTCCACTGCTCTGCCGCTGAGCTACGGGCCCATGCCAGCCTACCGACATCGAGTGGCGGGTCGTCAACCGCGGCGGACGTGGCGACGGCGGGTGGCGGTGTGGGGTCCGGCGGCTGCGAGGCGGCGCGAGCAGCGGGGATCGACCCCTCCGGGGGCCACTGCGCGCTCGGCGCGGGCGTCCCGGCCGGTGCTGTCGGCAACCGTTCGCTCCGGGCGATTCGCTCCGGGCGAGATGACGCGCGGTGTGAGGGGAGGTGTCGGCGTCCCATGATGCCGGTGAAATGTCTGGGTTCAGGCGGGTGCCTCGGTCTAGAATGACCTCGCTGGCCTCGCGCCCTCGTAGCTCAGTGGACAGAGCAGCGGACTTCTAATCCGCGGGTCGCAGGTTCGAATCCTGCCGAGGGTACCATTCCTCCAGATGCGGATTCGAGGTATCCAGTGGGCCGAGAGAAGTCTCTTCCTTTGCGGCATGTTCGAGAGCGGCACAGACCTGTAGAAGCAGTCGGGGACGCACTGGTCCAGGAATCCGCACTTGCGCAAGGCGCACTCGTGGGACCGCCAGCTGCTGCAGACTGGCATACGCATGAGAGTCGTGGCGTGCCTGTTCCAAGCGGCCGGGGCACTGGGTAGTAGTCCCGGCCTCCGCGCACGCGAGCCGACCGGCCGTCAGTCGCTGGGCTCAGCCTCGGCCGTCCCCAGCGCGAGCCCGTGGTCCTCGTGGCGCACGAGGCGGACTACCTCGTCCTCGAGCTCAGCGTCTGGCATGGGGAGCATGGGGTCGTCGTCCGATGCGTCGATTCACGGTTGGTTGTAGAGGACGGCCGCACCGATTGGACTGAGGACGTTGGGCTCGTTGCGGTGTGGTACACCGGGCCACGACTGGTCATCGCATTACGTACGAAGTACAGTGCAGCCCTGCTGACAACGGTGGCGGTGAGCATGAGAGGGGATGGTGCTCATGGCACGAGCATTTCTTGGTAACCGCATCTCAAGGCGCGCTCTGATCCGGGGAAGCGCGCTGGGCGGCGTGGGTCTCGCCACCGCGGCGGTCATCGGCTGCGGTGACGACGATGATGACGATGGTGTGACCGCGCCCGCTCCGGCAGCCACGACAGCAGCGGCCGCAACGGCGGCGCCGGCGGCAACGGCTGCGGCAACGGCGGCGCCGGCGGCAACGGCGGCGCCGACGGCAGCGCCGACAGCAGCGCCGGAGGTGCGCAAGTCGGCCACGATCACACCGGCCGTCGTCGCCCCCGGCAATACGCTCGACCCGAACACGACGGCAGGCAGCACCAACGAGTTCCACGGCATCTACGACACGCTTGCTCGTCTCGACCCGGTGTCGAAGAGCATCATTCCGGCGCTCGGCGCGTCCTACGATGTGGACCCATCAGACCCGAAGCGCTGGATCTTCAATCTCAATGAGGCCGAGTTCTCCGATGGCGTGAAGCTCACCGCCGAGGACGTCAAGTTCGCGATCGAGTACTACAAGGACGCGGACAACAAGTCGAGCCTGCGCTCACGCGTCAGCACCATCGACCACGTCGAGGTGATGGACGAACGCACCGCCGTGCTCGTCACCATCGACGCTGACCCGATCATCCCGCGCCGGCAGCATCTGGTCTTCATTCTGCCGAAGCACATCTTCGAGGATCCGAGCAAGGGCAAGGAGCACCAGGCCACCCAGGCCGTGGGCAGCGGTGCCTACGTCCCGGCCGCGTACACGCAGGGAGCCCGCATTCTGCTGCAGGCGAGCGCCACGTCGTGGCGCGGAACGAAGGGCATCGGCGAGGCCGACGTGCAGGTGATCAAGGAGTCGACCACCCGCATATCGGCGCTCGAGACCGGCGCGGTCGACTTCTGCACCGGGCTGCCGATCCCGGAGCTTGAGCGCATCGAGGCCTTCGATAACATCGTGCTGGGCGCCAACCCGAGCACGCAGTGGATCGGCTGGTCGATGGAGTACTTCGACCCGCCGACCAGCGATGTGCGCGTGCGCCTGGCGCTCGAGCACGCGCTCGACACGCCGACCGTGATTGAGGAGGTCTACTTCGGCCGGGCCGTTCAGCAGCGTTCGCAAGCGCTCACGGAGAACGCCTTCGGGTTCAACCCGGACCTTCAGCCGTACGGCTACGATCCGGACAAGTCGCGGCAGCTGCTGGCGGACGCGGGACTCCCCAACGGCTTTAAGACGACGATCACCTCACGCGTTGAGGGCAACCCGGTCTTCGAGGCGCACACTCTCATCGCGGCGGACAACATCAGCGAGATCGGCATCGACATCGGTATCCAGCTCGTCGAAACGGGCGTCTGGCGGGACGGTATCTACGGGCGGGCCAAGCGCACACCGCACATCTACCACATGCCGTTCTCGGCGTTCGTGCTCGCGGACGCGTCGTTCGCCTACTCGTGGCTGCAGAAGGACAGTCTGTCGAAGTACTACGACAACCCGAAGTTCGAGGACAAGTTCGTCGAGGGTCTCAAGACCATCGACACGGAGGCGCGGCGCAAGCTTTACCAGGAGGCCACTCTGGAGCTCTCGCTCGACCCGCCGGCGCTGTGGACGGTCCACCCGCAGGCGTTCCACGCCTGGCGCGAGGACAAGTTCGCCGAGCTGCACCCGGCCGGGCAGCCGGGCGTCTTCTACGACCAGATCGTGCCGGTATAGCAGCCCGGCGGGGTGCCGGGGGCCGGCCGCCAGGTCGGGCCCCGGCGTATCCCGCGGCTGCGGATGCTGTGCGCCGGGCGAACGACTTCACCCGGAGGCGCTTGAGCCCGGCCCGGTATCGGGAGCCGGCAGCCTGGCGGTCGGGCGTTTCACTACGGACCACATCCCCACCGCTCGGATAGCCAGTGCACCGACGTTCGGGATGGGGCCCACCGTACCTGGTAGGCGTTACGAGCGAAGGCTCGCGACGACCAGCAGCAATACCGTAGGCGCGGTCGCGACGAGACGCTTCCGCTCCGCGGGTCGCAGGTTCGAATCCCGAGGGTGCCAGCCCGCCAGATGCGCGCCCGGTGTCTCACGTGCCATCGGGAGAGTTGTCCGGTCCACGTAGGTGGTGCCTGCGGGTATGCTGGCCACCAGCACGTCACCGCGGTCCTCGACGACGAATGGCCAGGCGGTGAAGACCCGCTCGTGCCAGATGTTGCGGCTGGTGATGCAGTCGCCGGGCTCCCACCTGCTCGCGGTGGTGCCGGCGCGCGGGTCCGAGCCGCTCGCGCGGGGAACTCAGGCGTCTCGTGGGTGGCGCGCGCACCGCCGCCGCGGCCTCGGCGGAGCAGCGCGGCGCGGGCGCCGGCGAAGATGACGCCTCGGAGGCATCCCTCCCTCGATCTTTGCACAGGTGCCGGGGCGCCGGCGGGATCGCAGTCGCGAGGCCCGGTCGTGCGCGTCGCCGGGCGCCTCCGGGGCGGGCGGCGGCCAGCCCCGTGCTATCGTCCTTGCCGCGGATACAGGAGGAGACGATGGATCTCGCGATCTCGATCGCCGGCAGCCACCTCACCCGGAAGACCGAGCTCGCACGGCTCGCCGAGGAGGCCGGCTTCGGGACCGTATGGAACTCCGGCGAGAGCATCCCCGTCTTCGCGTCGATGCTGGAGCACACTGACCGCGCGCGGATCGGGAGCGGCGTCTTTCGCGCCTTCCAGTTCGGGCCGAGAAACCTCGCCCAGCACGCGGCGGACCTCCAGCGCCTCTACGGCGGCCGCTTCGTGCTCGGCCTCGGAGGCGGGACCAAGAACTGGAACATCAGCACGCTGGGGCGCGACTTTCCCCGTCCGGCGAGCCGCGTGAGGGAGATGATCCGCGCCATTCGCCACGCCTGGGAGACGCCCTCGAGTGAGCGGCTCACTTTCCGGGGCGAGTTCTACTCTTTCGAGGGCTCGGCGCTCGACCGGAACGACGATCGGGCGAGTTCCGCTGCCCCCGTCTACCTCGCGGCGGTCAACCCGGGCATGCTGCGGCTCGCGGGCGATCTCTGCGCCGGACTCTGCGGCCACCCCATAGCCTCCGTCGGCTTCATCCGCGACGTCGTCTGGCCGCACGTGGACGCGGGGCTCGAGCGCTCGGGCCGGACGCGCGCCGACTTCGACCACCAGGGCTGGATCACCTTCGCGATTTCGCTCGACCGACGGCAGGCGCTGCGTGAATTGAAGCTCTCGATCGGTCCCTTCCTCGCGACCCGTAGCTACGCGAGCGTGCTCGACTCGCAGGGCCACCGGGAGGTCCGGGAGCGCATCCAGGACGCCTTCTTCAACCGCCCCGGCGACGCCGACGCGCTGGCCGCCTCGATCCCGGACGACGTCGCGGGCGAGCACGGCATCTACGGCACACCGGAGGAGGTCGTGGAGCAGGCGCAACGCTACGAGGGCGTGATCGACACGCTCTGCCTCTATTCGGCGAACGCCTCGATGACGTACGAGCGAACCCACGAGAACCTCGAGCTGGCAATCGACGCGTTCCGCCGCGGTCCGTAGCCCGGGCGTCCGCTCAGCGCTCGCGCACCGAGTCGTCGATCCGCGCGAGCAGCTCGCCGTCGAGCGTTCCCCGGCGCTCGGCCTCCAGGCACTCGCGGAGCTCGGCACGGTTCTTCACGCCGAGGACGACGGTCGCCACTCGCGGCATGGAGAGCGCGTAGCGGTGGGCGAGCGAGGCCGGGCTCTCCCCGACTTCGAGCGCGAGGGCGCGGAAGGGGGCGCCGCGGTCGTAGTCGGCGCGATCGGGGTGATCCGCCGGGAGCTCGCGGTCGAAGTCGTCGGTGAGCGCGCCGGCCTGGACCGCGCGGATGCCCATGACCGGGACGCCGTGGGCGGCGGCCGCCGCGATGATCTCACGCGGCCGCGCCGGCCCGGGGAAGCGCCGCAGCGCGCCGGCCGAGTCGAGCAGGTTGGCGATGCACTGCACGGCGGCCGGACGCGGATCGTCGCCGAGCGCGGCGATCACGGGATCCGGGACGCCGATCCCGGTAATCCCCCAGGCGCCGATGCGCCCCGACCGCACGAGCCGCTCGAGCGCGGGGCGAACCGAGTCCGCGAAGAGACGGCTCGGGGTGCCGGGGGTCTCCTGGTCGTCGTCCCAGACGATGGGGTTGTGGAGCAGAAGCAAGTCGGCGCGCCGAAGACGCATCCGTTCGAGGCTCTCGTCGAGGCTCTTCGTGATCCGGTCTTCGACCTCCGTCTCGGGCGGGGCGCCGAGCCGGAACTTGGTCACGACGCGGACCGTACCTGGGAGACGTCCCGAGAACGCCTCGCCGACGACCCGCTCCGCCTCGCCGCGGCCGTACCCGGGCGCGACGTCGAGGAGCGTGATGCCGGAGTCGACCGCCTCGCGGGTGGTCGCGACCGCCTCGGCGCGGCTCGTCGCTCCCCACACCTGCCCGATTCCGCCGCCCCCCAGGGAGAGCACGGAGACCGCTCCGAGCCGCCCGAAGTCCCGCTGCTCCATGTCGCCCTCCCCGCGCCCTCCGTCCGGACCCTTCGGTCGGGGCGAGCATATCCCCAGCGACCGGGGATCGGCGGAGCGGACCGGCCGGGCGCGCGCTTCGGCGGTCGATGTCGGCCTCGGCCATCCGCGGTCTCGCCGGCGCGGCGCGGGTAGCATCGCCCCGTGGCATCATCGCCGAGGGCGTGCGGGGACGGGGGCAGGATGGCTGCGGCCGCTGCGATCGACTGGCGGGTCGTCGAGAACGAGGCCGTGGAGATCCTGCGGCGCTACCTGCGCATCGACACGCGCAATCCACCGGGGAACGAGGGGGAGGCGGCGCGATTCCTGGGCGGCATCCTCGAGGCGGAGGGCATTCCCTGCGAGTACCTGGAGCCGTCCCCGGGCCGCGAGATCCTGATCGCCCGGCTCGCCGGCGATGGCAGCGAACGCCCGCTGATGCTCGCCAACCACACCGACGTCGTCCCGGTCGAGGACGAGCACTGGACCCACCCGCCCTTCGCCGCGGAGCTCGTGAACGGCCGCATCTACGGTCGCGGTGCCGTCGACATGAAGGGCTGCGGCGTCATGCAGCTCCTGGCGGTGCTGCTGGCCCACCGGCAGGGGACCGCGCTGCGCCGCGACATCGTCTTCTGCGCGCTGCCCGACGAGGAGGTGGGCTCGGATGTCGGGATGGCGTGGCTCTGCGAGCATCACCCGGCGCTCGTCGACGTCGAGTTCGAGCTGAACGAGGGCGCCGTCGGACAGCCGGGAGGTTCCGACGGCGAGCCGGCGCTGTTCTCGGTGGCCATCGCGGAGAAGGAGATGTGCGAGCTGCGCCTGGTCGCGCGGGGCCGCGGCGGGCACGCGAGCCAGCCGCACGAGGACAACGCGGCGCTGCACCTGATCCGGGCGCTCGGGCGGCTCGCCGACTGGGAACGCGGACTCACGTTCACGCCGCCGGCCCGCGCCTACGTGGAGCGCCTCAGCGAGGCCGGGTTGCTGCCGCCTCTCGCGCGCGAAGAGGCGCTGCGCATCGCGGTCGTGGCCGACCCGGAGCGACTCGCCCTCTTCACGACCACCCTCAACGTCACGCTGATCTCGGCGGGCGTGAAGAGCAACATGATTCCCGCCACCGCCGAGGCGACGCTCGACTGTCGCCTGCTCCCCGGGACCACGCCCGAGGAGTGGATCGCCGCCGTCGAGGATCGCATCGGCGACGACCGCGTCCGCGTGGAGATGAAGCGGCGAGGACCGAGGCTCCCGATGGCGATCGCGCCGTCGGAGACGGCGCTCATGGATGCCATCCGCGAGACGGTTGCGGAGGAGATGCCGGGCGCCGTGGTTGCCCTCACCACCTCGGCCTACGGCACCGACAATCGTTTCCTGCGTCCGCGCGGCGTCGCGGCCTACGGGATGATACCGGCCCTCCTCTCCGCGGAGGAGCGGCGCGGTTTCCACGCGCACGACGAGTTCATCACGGTAGAAAACCTCGCGCTGGGCTGCAGGCTGATGTACGGGATCGTGCGCCGCGCCTGCACGTAGGGCCGCGTCAGGCGGGAGCGTGCGGTCCGCGGAGCGCGCGGCGACCCGGACTCAGGAGCAGCGCTCAGCCACCCCCTTGAGGAAGGCACGGAGCATCGCGTGGAGCTGGGGGGCCGCCTCGAGCTGGACCCAGTGCCCGGAGCCGACGACTTGGCCGAACTCCGCATTGGGCAGCACCTCGCGAACCGCGGCGGCGCTGACGCGCACGTTGCTCGACGCGACGCAGAGGATCGGCTGCCTCAGTGTCCCCCACGCCGCGGAGCGGTTGGCCAGCACGGCGCCGCGGAGCGACCCGACGGCCACGTGCTGGGGCGTCCGCACGCTCTCTCGGGGGATGCGCCAGACGAGCCGCGGATCGCTCCGGGGCGTGAACGAGATGCCGCCGCTCGCGAGCTCCATGACGCGCTCGCGGTAGTCCGGGCCGGAGACGGCGCTCATGAACGGGTGCGCGTCGATCTCGGCGCGCGTCAACGGCTCCCTAGGGCCGACCCCGTCGACGAGTGCGAGAGCACATACCCGCCGGGGCGCGGCGACCGCCACGTCGAGGGCGACGCCACAGCCCATCGAGTGGCCGACGAGCACGACGTTGGAGAGCTCGAGCCGCTCCATGAGCGCCACCACGTCTGCGGCGAGCTCGCGGCGCGCGTAGCCGCCGGGGGGAGCCGGCGAGTGGCCGTGACCGCGCAAGTCGACCCGGATCACGCGGTGCCGGCTGCGGAACGCGCGCGCCTGCCGGGACCAGTCGGCGGTCGAGCGCAGCCAGCCGTGGATGAAGAGCAGGACTGGCGCGCCCGAGCCCTCGTCGATGTGGTGGAGAGCGACGGTCGACGTCCCCGCGCGGGCGGCCCCGCTACCCTTCGCCGCTGACATCGGGCAGCAATTCGAGGAAGCGCGCGATCATTGCGTTCAGCTGCGCCGGCACCTCGAGCTGCAGGAAGTGCCCGGCCCCCACGACCTGCGCGAACTGTGCCTGCGGGATGACGCTCCGGATCTCCTCGGCGCTGCGGGGTGTGTTCGAGGCGTAGACGCACAGTACCGGCTGCCGGACGGCCCGCGCGATGGCAGCGCGGTCGGTGCTCAGGTTCGCGCGCACGGTTCGCTCGGAGGCGAGGGGAGAGGTGGCGGCCGCCTCGGCGGCGGTCCGCTCGCGCATCGCCGGGTCGGAGAAGTCGCGGAACATCCCGCGATAGGACTGAGCGATCTGCTCCGCGAAGGGGCCGCGCCCGAGATGCCGGAGGATCGGGTGCCGCTCCAGCGCCTCCGCAGGCACAGCGGGATCGAAGCCGGAGTCGACGACGACGACGGCCCGCACGAGCTCCGGGAAGCGCGCCGCGAGCTCAAGCGCCACCCATCCGCCGCTCGAATGCCCGATCGCCACGACGCCGGATAGCCCGAGCCGCCCCAGGAGGGCGCCGAGGTCCTCGGCGTGCCGCGGGATCGAGTAGCCGGGGACCGGAAGGTCGGGAGCCGGCGAGCGGCCGTGGCCGCGCAGGTCGATGCGCAGCACGCGGTGACGCCGGCGGAAGTGCCGCGCCTGCGGCTCCCAGTGGCGCACGTTCGAGGACCAGCCGTGCACGAAGAGGAGCGCGGGCGCCCCAGTGCCTGCGTCCGCGTAGTGGAGGCGCACATCCGCGGTCTCGAATATCGGCATCGTCGATCCCCTCGCGCCGCGCCGCCGTGGCCTACTCCCGGTACGGCGGTGCGACCTCCTCGATGAAGCGATCGAGCGCGTCGAGCGTGATCGCGCCGTAGCTCGACGTGTCGTATGCGGCGATGACTAGCTCGTCGAGCCCGATCTCCAGGTAGCGCCCGACCACCTCGCGCAACTCCTCCGCGCTTCCGGCGAGCGTGACGCGGCCGGCGCGGCGCGCGCGCGCGGCCTCCTGCGGGTCGTCGGTGACGAGGAGCTGCGCGCAGGCGGTGCGGCGGATGCTCGCCGGGTCGCGGCCCTGCCGCTCGCAGTGGCGATCCAGCACGGTGCTCTTCGCGGCGATCTGCTCGGGCAGGCCCCAGACGTTCCACTCGTCCGCGTAGCGGGCCGCGATGCGCAGCGTCACCCGCTCCCCGCCGCCGCCGATCAGGAGCGGCGGCCCCGGGCGCTGCACCGGCTTCGGCGCGAGCGGCGCGTCGGAGAGGCGGTAGTGGCGTCCCTCGAAGCCGGCGCGCTCCTCGGCGAAGAGGGTACGGATGACGCGGGCGGCCTCCTCCAGTCGGGCGAGCCGCTCGGGGACGGGCGGCAGCTCGATGCCGTAGGCGTCGTGCTCGTCGCGCTGCCAGCCCGCTCCGAGGCCCAGAACGAGGCGCCCGCCCGAGATGTCGTCGACGGTGGCCGCCATCTTCGCGAGCACGGCGGGGTGGCGGTAGGTGTTGCCGGTGACCATCGTGCCGAGGCGGATCCGCGGCACCCGCGCGGCGAGCGCGCCGAGAGCCGTCCACGCCTCGCTAACGGGGGCGTCCGCGGGAGCGCCGACCGGCATGAAGTGGTCCATGATCCAGGCGCCGTCCCAGCCGGTCGCCTCGACGTGCTCCCACTGGGCAAGCAGCGTCGCCCAGGGTGCCGGCGCCGGCCACGCGCTGAAGCGCATCGCGTCTCCTCCCCCCGCCGGTGCTCTCCCCGCCAGAGCCTATACCGCGGAGGCCGGGCTCGCTCGGCCTGCCGCCCACGCCTCCTCAGGGGCGTATCCTCCACGCTATGAGCGAGTCCGCCGCCCTCCGCATCGTCGTCTTCGCCGACCCGGAGGGCGGGCCGCCGCCCGATCAGGAGACCCTCGCGCCTCTCGGCGCCTTCGGCTCGGTGGAGGTCTACCTCGAGCCGTCCGCGACGCCCGCGGATCGGCTGAAGGCGGCCCGGGGCGCGCACGTCATCATCAACGCGGCCCCGCTCCCGTGGGGCTACCGGCTGCTCTCGCAGCTGCGGGAGCTGCGGATGCTCTCGCTCAGCTCCGTGGGCACCGACATGGTGAACCTCGACGCGGCGCGCGAGTTCGGTGTGACGGTTGCGCACCAAGGCGGCAACACGGCGCCGATCGTCGCCGAGCACGAGTTCGCGCTCCTGCTCGCGGCCGCCAAGCTCCTCGGCTTCCACACGGCGGAGATCCAGGCGGGCCGCTGGACGCGGCGCGAGACCGTCTACCTCGCGGGGAAGCGGCTCGGTGTGGTCGGTACGGGGAACACCGGCTCGCGCATGGCGCAGCTCGGGCGGGCGATCGGGATGGAGGTGGTGGCGTGGAGCTTTCACCCCAGCGAGGAGAAGGCGCGCGCCCTCGGGTTGCGCTACGTCGAGTTTGACGAGCTGCTCTCAAGCTCCGACGCGGTGTCGCTCCACGTGGCCTCCTCCAACGAAACGCGCGGGTTGATCGGTCGCGAGCAGCTGGCGCGCATGAAGCGGGGAGCGATCCTCGTCAACGGCTCCCGGGGCGACGTCGTCGACACCGACGCGCTCGTCGAGGCGCTCGACTCGGGGCACCTCGGCGCCGCGGGTCTCGACGTCTTCGACCCGGAGCCGCTCCCGGCCGATCATCCGCTCCGGGGCTGCGAGCAGGTCGTGCTCTCGCCGCACATCGCCGACAACAACGCCGAGGGCCACACCTTCATGCTCGGGGATGCCGTCGCGAACGCCGTGGCCTTCCTTCGGGGGCGCCCCGAGAACGTCGTGACGTAGAGCGCCCGCCCGGCGTCGGGGTGGGTGCCTACGCGTGCGCCTCGATGAAGGCGAGCACGCGCTCCCAGGCGTCCGCCGACGCCTCGCCGTGCTCCTCGTGGCGGCGGTCGAAGAAGGAGTGTGGCGCCCCCTGGTAGATCTGGACCTCGTTCTCGATGCCGGCCGCGGTGAGCGACTCTTCGTAGCGCTTCACCTCCTCGGGAGGGATCGCGGGGTCATCGCCGCCCATTAGCGCCAGGATCGGGCATTCGAACTCGGTGACGCGGTCGATGGCCGGCGGCGATCCGTCGCGCCCCGCTCGCGTGGGGTGTCCGTAGAAGCCGATGGCGCCGTTGAGCCCGTGCCCGCCTGCCGCCTGCAGCCAGGAATTGCTGCCGCCGAAGCAGAAGCCGATGGTGAAGACGGGGCGCCGCTCACTGCCCGCCCCGACCCGCAGCTCGCGCACCGCCGCCGCGACGTCCTGCGTGAGGTAGCCGAGCTTCGTCTGCGCGATGTGCTCCGCGAACGTGAACTCCTCCTCGCGCTTTCCGACGCCCGCGGTCCGGCCGAAGTAGTCGATCGCGATCGCGTCGTAGCCGTGCTCGGCAAAGCGGAGCGCGAGCTCCTCATAGAAGCGGAAGAGCCCTCGCACGTCCGGCATGACCACCACCGCCGGCCCCCGGGCCTCGCGGGAGCGGGCCGCGTAGGCCGCGAACGGCGTGCCGTCCGTGGAGCGAAGAACCAGATCCTCGGCGTCGACGGAGGCGCCGGCGATGGGCGGGACGGGCGGGCGGGAATCGAACTCGAAGCACATCGGGACCTCCCGTGCGGTCTCGCCGCTGAGCGCGCGGCGGCGGGAGGATACCACCGACATCGCCGGTTGAGCGGCCGGGCCGGTCGGGGGCTAGAGCATCTCGCGTAGCTCGAGCGCGGCCTGCACGACTGCCTGGTGGAGTTCGGCACGGCGGCCGACGGGCTGGCGCTCCTGGCCCATCTCGACCAGCACCGGCGTCAGTCCCTCCACGTGGCCGCCAACCGAGAGCGAGCTACGGCCCCGACCCGGGACGAAGCCCGAGCTCCACGACCCGCCGTCGACGTCCGGATCGCCCGTGGAGGATCGGCCGAAGCGCGTACGGACCACCAGCAGCTCGCGCTCGCTCTCCACCTGCGCGTTGACGCGCTCCGCGATCGCCTGCGCGATCGTGCCCTGCTCGGGGCCGGGTCCCGCCGACATCGTTTGCCCGATCGCGGCGGTGCCCTGGATCGTCCGCTCGACGTAGAACTGCCACGACTCGTGCAGGTCGAGCAGGAGCTCGGCGCGGTACTGGCGGGCGAGCGCGATCAGGCGCGACGCCATGCGCGCCATCGGGAGCTCGGCGAGTGGCGAGCCCGGGTAGAGGCGGTTGAGGTCGCCGAGATCGTCGGTCGTGCGCTCGTGGAGCCTGGTCGCGATCACATTGGCGCGCGGCACGACGATGAGGCTGCCGCGGGTGACCTCGATCTCAGGAAGACGCTCGGCGGCGAGCCACCCGCCTGGTTCGTTGCCGTGCACGCCCCCGAGCACCATCACTGTGGGGCCGCGCACGCCGGAGTGGCGCAGGAACACCGGGGTCTCCCAGGGCGTCCCGGGCAGGAGCGCCCGCTCGACGAGGCCGGCCGGCGGGACGGGCGGGGGCTCGGGCGCCGGCTCAGGCCTGGGCGTGGGCGCCGGCGCGGGGGTCGGCGTGGGGGTCGGCGTGGGGGTCGGCGTGGGCGCGGCGGTGGGCCGCACCGGCTCGACCCTCGGCATCGTGTCGACTGCGCCACTCCCGGGCTCCGGGGCGCGGTCCTCGGAGCGGCAGGCGAGCACGAGCGCGCCGGTGCCGGCGCTCGCGCCGATCAGGCAGAGGACGCGCCGCCGCGTCCAAAGCGGTGGGCGTGGCGTCGCCATGGGGGATCTCCCGGCGGGATGCACCGGAGATGCTAGCAGCGGAGCGGGAGGCCGTCATGGCGGGGTGGGCCCGCGCGCCTCGCTGAGGAAAGCCTCTAGGCGCGTGGGAGTCCGAGCCCTCTGGTCGCGATCACATTGCGCTGGATCTCTGAGGTGCCGGCCGCAATCGTGTTCTGGATCTGGTTGCAGTACTCCTGCGCCACCGATCCCTGCATCGGCGAGAGCGGCTCGTCCTCGTCCCAGAGGTTCGAGTAGAGGCCGAACAGCTTGGTCGCCGTGTTCGTCAGCCGCTGCGACGCCTCCGAGCCGAAGAGCTTGTTGATCGAGGCCTCGTGGTTCGGTACCTCCCCGCGCGCCTGGATCGAGACGATGCGCAGCGAGAAGTTGAGCTGCACGTGGGCCTCGATCACGTGCGCCGTCAGGAGCTGCCGGAGCGTCGGCAACTGCGCGAGGCGGGAGCGCTCGTGGGCCTCGCGCCCGGCGTAATCGGCGAGGCGCCTCGCGGCGCGCTCGAGCGCGATCGCGCCGCCGACGTTGGAGCGCTCGAAGTCCATCAGCGTCATGGCGACGTACCAGCCGCGGTTCTCCTCGCCGACGAGGTGCGAGGCGGGGACGCGGACGTGCGCGAAGAACGTCTCGTTGAAGTTGTGGCGGAACGCCGCGTTGATCAGCGGACGCACCGTGATGCCGGGCGTCGCCTTGTCCATCATCAGGAAGCTGATCCCGCGGTGCTTCGGCGCCTCCGGGTCGGTCCGTACCAGCGCAAAGAGCCAGTCGACCGTGTGCGCGAGCGTCGTCCAGATCTTCTGCCCGTTGATGACCCACTCGTCGCCGTCGCGCACGGCGCGCGTCTGCAGGGAGGCGAGGTCCGAGCCCGCCCCCGGTTCCGAGAAGCCCTGCGCCCACACGCGTCCGCCGGAGAGGATCTTCGGCAGGTGCTCCCGCTTCTGCTCGTCCGACCCGTGGATGATGAGCGCGGGACCCAGGATTCCGACGCCGGTGCCGCCGACGCGCGGGGCGCCGGCGCGCGCCATCTCCTGGCTGAGGATGAACTGGTTCATCGGGGAGAGCCCGGCGCCGCCGTACTCCGGGGGCCAGTGTGGCGCGACCCAGCCCCTCGCGGCGAGCGCACCGCGCCACTCCTCGGCGGCGGCGCGGTGCGCCGGGTTCGCCGAGATGCGGTCCACCTGCCATGGCTGTTCCTCCGTCGGCGCGTCGGAGGCGGCCATCTCGCGGTAGCGCTCGGGGAGCCGCGACTCGATCAGCGCGCGCACGTCCGTGCGGAAGGCGCCCTGCTCGGGCGAGTCTGACCACTCCATCTGCCCCACCTCCGCCTCGCGAGTGTGCTCTTGGTCGCGCCTTGCCCCGCGATTCTAGCGCGCGGCGAGGGCGCCTGGCGGGGCGAGAGCGATGCGGTCGCGGCGTGAGCGCTCGCCTAGGGGGCGCTCTGGCTCCTAGTAGGTGGAGATGTTCATCTCGGTCTGCGCGCCGGTGGCCGCGAACACGGCGCGCTCCGCGACGTTGGTGGCGCGGTCGGCGATGCGCTCGAGGTTGTGCGAGACCCAGAGCAGGTGAGTACACGGCAGGACGGCGCTCGGGTCTCGCAGCATGATCTCGATGAGATCGTGGTAGACGCGCTCCTGTAGCTCGTCCACCACGTCGTCGGCCTCTCCCACGCGGTACGCCGCCGCCAGGTCGCGCTCGGTGAACGCCGTGAGCGCGTCGCGCAGCATCTGCTGCGCGCGGTCCGCCATCCTCGGGATGTCGACGAGCGCTTTCACCAGGGGTTCGTCCGCCATCATGATCACGATGCGTGCAATGCCCTCGGCGTGGTCGCCGATGCGCTCCAGCTCCCCGACGATCGAGAGCACGGAGACGATTACGCGCAGGTCGCCGGCGACGGGAGCCTGCTGCGCGAGCAACCCGACGCATGCGGTATCGATGTCGTAGCGCATGCGATTCACCTCGCCGTCGTCGCGGACGACGTCCTCAGCCAGCGGGATGTTGCGCTCGAGGAGCGCAGTGAGGGCGCGGTCGATGGCACGGTCGACCATCGACCCGAGCTCGAGCATCTGGTCCTGGAGCAGCTCGAGGTCGCGGTGGAATCCCTCTCGCGGCATCCTATCCCCCGTCGAGAACCGCTCTCGCGCCCGGAACAGCCCGAGCTATCCGAACCGGCCCGTGATGTAGGCCTCGGTCCTCTCGTCCCGCGGCGTGCTGAAGATCTGATCGGTGGGGCCGTACTCGATCAGGCGACCCGTGCGGTCGTCGCCCGCGAGCATGAAGGCCGTCCGATCGGAGACGCGCGCCGCCTGCTGCATGTTATGCGTGACGATGACGATCGTGAAGTCCTCGGCGAGTTTGCGCATCAGGTCTTCGATACGCTGGGTGGCGATCGGATCGAGGGCCGAGCACGGCTCGTCCATGAGGACGATGTCCGGTGAGACGGCGATCGCTCGCGCGATGCAGAGCCGCTGCTGCTGCCCGCCGGAGAGCGCCAAGCCCGGGTCGGCGAGCTTCCCCGCGACCTCGTCCCAGAGCGCCGCCTGCCGGAGGGTGCGTTCCACCAGCTCGTCCATGTTGCCGCGATAGCCGTTGATCCGGGCGCCGAAGGCGACGTTCTGGTAGATCGACTTCGGGAACGGATTCGGTTTCTGGAAAACCATCCCGATCACGCGCCGAACCTCGACCGGATCGACTGCCGCGTCGTAGATGTTGCGCCCGTCGACATCGATTTCGCCCTGGACCCGCACGAAGGGGATCAGGTCGTTCATGCGGTTGATGGAGCGCAGGAGCGTGCTCTTGCCGCAGCCCGACGGTCCGATGAGGGCGGTAATCTGGTTCCGCGGAATACGGAGGCTGACGCCCTCGAGCGCCTGGAAGTTCCCGTACCAGAGATCGAAGTCGCGAATCTCGACGATCGGGTCGGGGACGTCGACATCGATGGGCGACTCGGCCGAGGACGCCGTGGAGGGGACGGGGACGCTGGTTCCGGTCGGCATCACGGGCGCCTTCTGCGGGAGCGACTGCGCTACCTCCGAGATCGTTCCGACCATAGCATCCTCACCTTCTCCGGGGTGGCGAGTGCGGGCGCCTATCCCGGGCGGACCGTGCGCTTCCGCGTCAGACACTGCGCTGCGTCCGGTGGCGCACGTACACGGCGATAGCGTTCATCGCGAGCAGCACCCCTAGGAGCACGATGATGCCCGTCGCCGCGAGGTCGCGGAAATCGGCCTGCGGCCGGCCGACCCAGTTGTAGATCTGGATCGGCATCGCCGTGAAGGGATCGCCCGGGCTCTCGGGCACGAAGGCCACGAAGGTGAGAGCGCCGATCATGATCAGGGGCGCCGTCTCCCCGATCGCACGGGAGAGCGCCAGGATCATGCCGGTGAGGATGCCGGGGAGCGCCTGCGGCAGGACGTGGTACCACACGGTCTGCCAGCGCGTCGCGCCGACCCCGTAGGAGGCCTCGCGGATCGAGCTGGGCACGGCGCGCACGGACTCCTGGGCCGCGACGATCACGATCGGGAGAATCAGCAGCGTGAGCGTGAGCGATCCGGCCATCACCGAGCGGCCGAACCCGCCGAAGTCGGGGCCGATGCCGAGCGTCCCGCGCACGAAGAGCTGCAGGCCGAGGATGCCGAAGACTATGGACGGAACGCCGGCGAGGTTGGATATGTTGAGCTGGATCAACCGAGTGAGCCGGCCGCGCCCGGAGTACTCCTCGAGGTAGAGGGCGGCGCCGACGCCGATCGGGAACGAGAAGAGTGCCGTGAAGCCGATGACAAAGATGCTGCCCCAGAGCGCCGCCTTGAAGCCGGCCTGCTCCGGGAAGCGCGACGGGAAGCTGGTCAGGAAGTCCCACGAGAGCAGCCGCAGCCCGTCCCTCGCGACATCGAACAGCAGCAGCGCGAGCAGCAGGATGCTGACCAGTGCCGCGCCGGCCGTGACCCACCGGAAGGCGTTGCCGACGGCGTGCCGGTAGGCAAGCCGCGGGCGAAAGGCCGACCCGGCGCCTCCCGGGGCGACGCCCGTCTCCGCGCTCACTCGTAGGTCTCCTGGAAGCGGCGGACCACGCGCCCGGCGATGATGTTCATCCCCAGCGTCATCGTGAAGAGCGTCGCGGCCACCGCGAAGATGGTTCGGAACTCCAGCGAGCCGTGGGGGGTGTCGCCGAGCGACACCTGCACGATGTAGGCGGTCATCGTCTGCACGCTCTCCAGCGGGTTGAGCGTGAGATTCGGTGTCGCGCCGGCGGCGATTGTGACCGCCATCGTCTCCCCGATCGCGCGCGAGATCGCGAGCAGGTAGGAGGCGACGATGCCGGAGAGGGCGGCCGGGAGGACGATGCGAGTCACCACCTCGAAGCGGGTTGCGCCGACCCCGTAGGCGCCCTCGCGCAGCGCGACCGGGACCGCGCGCATCGCGTCGTCGGAGAGCGAAGAGACCATCGGGATAATCATCACACCGACCACGGCGATCGCCGAGATCGCGTTGAACGGACCGAGATCCGGAAAGAACGAGTCGCGCAGGATCGGCGTGATGAACGTGAGCGCGAAGTAGCCGTACACCACAGTCGGGATTCCGGCCAGCACCTCGAGCACCGGCTTCACCACCCCGCGGACGCTTGGCGAGGCGTACTCGGAGAGGAAGATGGCGGAGACGGTGCCGACCGGCAGTGCCACGATCGAGGCCCCGACTGCGATCAGGAGCGTTCCCGACACGAGCGGCAGCACGCCGAAGTTCTTGGACGCAAAGAGAGGTGTCCAGCGGTCGTTGGTCAGGAACTCGATGACGGACACGTCCCGGAAGAACGTCGCGCCCTCCGCGAGGAGGATCACGACGATCCCCACCGTCGTGACGACGGTGACCGATGCGCACGCGAACAGCGCGACGCCGATGAGCTGCTCGATGACGTGTCGCCTGCGGTTGCGCGTGAATCGGTCGTGGGTCGCGCTCGACGCCACCCGTGCCTCCTCGCCGACCGCCCTCGAGGTGGATCGCGGCCCCGCGCACGCCGTGGGAATTCGGCGGGGCCGCCGCCGACCCTCGGAGGCTGTCAGCGCAACGTTAAACTCTCGTTAAGGCGCGGCGCCCGAGGTGTCCGCGCCGCGCGGCGGTCCTGCCTCGGCACGGGGGAGCGAGACGCAGAGCGTGGCGCCGGGTCCCCGGTCGGCGACCCAGATGCGGCCGCCGAGACGCCGCACGATGTGGCGTGCGATCGCGAGACCGAGCCCGGTCCCCGCGACCCCCGCGGTGCGCGCGGCGTCGCCGGTGTAGAAGCGCTCGAATATGCGCTCGCGCTCCGAGGGGAGGATGCCGGTCCCCTCGTCCGTGACCTCGATGCGCACGTCGTCGCCGTCGCCGAGGGCGCAGAGCGTGACCACGCCGTCCGACGGGCTCGCCCGCAGGGCGTTGTCGAGCAGGTTGGAGAGCACCTCCAGCAGGCGCTCGCGGTCGGCGCGGAGCGCCGGGGCGTTGCCGACGACCTCCACGCGCACGCGGCGCGCGGCCGCGAGCGGGCCGATGCGCGCCGCGGCGTCCTGAAGCAGGGGTTCCGTGGCGAGCGGCGTCACCTCGAAGGACTCCTCCGCCGCTTCGAGCTGCGACAGCTGCAGCAGGCGGTCGACGATCCGGCCGAGGCGGTCGATCTCCTTCACCAGCTGCGTCGCGAATCGAACGTCGCGGCGCCCCCCGCCGCCCTCTCGCTCGGCCAGGTCGAGCTCGAGCGTCTCGGCGAGGGCGCGCGCGGCGGTGAGCGGGGTGCGTAGCTCGTGGGAGACGTTCCCGACGAGCTCCGTTCGCGCCCGTCGCGCGTGGTGGAGCGCGGTCACGTCCTCGAGCACGAGGACGCACCTGACGGATCCCGCCTCGACGAACGCGGCGGTCGCGCGCACGCGGCGCCCGCCCTCGAACTCGGCCTCCGAGGCGGCCTCCCCGGGCGCGCGGGCGAGCTCGGCCAACGCGTGATGGCGCAGCGCGCGTATCAGGGAGAGCCCGACCAGATCCTCTCGCATCCTGCCGGCGATCTCTTCGGCCGCTGGGTTCGCGGCGAGCACGCGCTGCTCGGAGTCGAGCAGCAGCACGGCGTGCGGGAGCGCCTCCATGAGCGTTGCGACGTCCGCCGGCACCGCGCCGGGCGACGGATCGGCGTTCTGGACAGCCGGGCGCTCCTGCTCCCGCTCCCGCTGCGCGAGTCCGTCCACGACGAGGGCGGCCGTCGCGAGCGCCGCGAGCAGCGCAATCGCCGGCACGCCGGCGATCGCCAGCAGGACGGCCGCCGCCGTCGCGGCGAACAGCGCGGTGCGCGGGCGGCTCACGTCGCGAATTCGTAGCCGACGCCCCGAGCGGTGCGGATGCGCCGGGGCCGAGCGGGGTCCTCCTCCAGCTTCTCTCGCAACCAGCGGATGTGCACGTCGACCGTGCGTGTGCCGCCGCGGTACGCATCCCCCCAGACCCCGCCCAGGATTTGCTCCCGCGAGAGGACGCGCCCGCGGTTCCGCATCAGGTAGGCGAGGAGGTCGAACTCGCGCGGGCGGAGCCTGACGTCGCGACCCTCGCAGCTCACGGTGCGCCGATCGAGGTCGAGATCGACGCCGCCCACCCTGAGCGTCCCCTCGCGCTCCGGCGCCGCGCCTTCCGCGCGCTCGGTGCGCAAGCTGCGGGCGCGCCGCAGCGCCGCTGCGACGCGCGCCCGCAGCTCGCGCATGGAGAAGGGCTTCGTGATGTAGTCGTCCGCGCCCAGGTCTAGGCCGGTCACGATGTCGGCCTCGGCGGCGCGCGCCGTGAGCAGGAGGATGGGGACGGACTGCTCGGCTCGGAGCATGCGGCAGACATCGAGGCCCGAGAGCCGGGGCAGCATGATGTCGATGAGCAGGAGGTCGGGGCGCTGCTCCCGCGCCGCGGCGAGCCCTGCCATACCGTCCTCGGCGGTCAGGATCCGATGGCCATCCCGCTCGAGGTTGTAGGTGATCGCCTCGCGCGTGGCCGGGTCATCCTCGACGACAAGCACCACGGACATCGTGGCGACAGTCTGTGCCCAGGCGGCCCGCCGCAGCAAGCGGATCGGGTGGACGGCGCGCTCGCTCCTCACCCGTCGCGGGCGGCGTCGGCCGACAGACGGGCGTAGGCGCGCACCGGGAAGCTTCCCATCCGGCGCACCGGTGCGGGGGCGGCGCTGAAGCGAAAGCCCTGCTCCGGGAGCAAGTCGAGGTCGCAGAGGTGTTCGACGATCGGGATTCCGGCGCCGAGCAGGATGGTGTGCGCGGGCCGCTCGGCGTCGGCCGCGTCGTCGATGTTGAGCGAGTCGATGCCGACGAGCGCGGCTCCCGCCTCGACGAGCCGCGCGGCGGCCTCGCGCGAGAGGCAGGGGTGGCGGGTCGCGTCGAGGTAGGCGTTGCTCCCCCACAGCGTCGACCAGCCCGTGTGCAGCAGCACCGCGTGCCCGGCGGCGTCGCGGCCGGAGAGCGCTGCGCCCACCGCCGCGCCGTCGATCAGCCGGCCGGCGCGCGAGGCCAGTCGCAGGACGATGCCCGGCAGGTCGACGAGCGAGGCGAGCGGCAGGTCCGCGAGATCGGCGCCAGCCTCGAGGCGGTGGAAGGGCGCATCGACGTACGTACCGGTATTCCCCACCATCTCGATACGGCCCACCGAGAACTCGGTGCCCGGTGCGTAGTGTGCCCGCGAGGCGGCGCGGGTGACGTGTTCGCTTACCTCGGGAGGGGGCAGGCCGGGGTAGGTCTCCATCCCCCCCTCGATCGGGTGGCTCAGGTCGATGAGCGCGCCCACAGCCTTCTCCGTCCGTGCCCCGGATCCCCGGGGGCGCCGAGGTGCACTGCGTCCCCGGTTCGCGGCCCGACGGTGACGAGTATGGCCCGGCGGCTCCCCCCGGCGACACCCCGGCTCTCCCGATGCGCGCGGGCCGGCAACCGTCACGGCCCTCCACCGGTTTGTGCCGCGTGGTCAGCTCCGGGTGGTTCCTGCGCGTCTTGGGCGCCGGGGGGCTCGTCGTGGCAGGCGCCGTGGTCGGCTGGGTCGTCCGCTGGGTCGGCGTGCGCCTCCTCCGCGTCTGGAGCGATCGTCTCTCGGGCGGAGCGGTGTCGTTCGTGGGCGGGGAGTTCCAATCCCAGTTCGAGCGGGCCCATCTGGACGAGACTTCGCTCTTGCTCTTCGGCCGCTCCCTCTTCGTGCTGGTCTTCCTCGTCTTCGTCGCGGCTGCGACCGAGACCCTTGAGCTCCCGGTGGTCTCCACGTGGGTACTTGGGCTCGCAGGCTACCTCCCGCAGGTCTTCGCCGCCGCTCTCGTCATGGTCCTCGGCCTGCTCGCCGGAAGCGTGTTCGGGATCGCCGTCGCGCAGGGGGCGTCGACGGCCGGGCTCGAATACGCCGCGCCGTTCGGGCGCATGGTGCAGCTGGGAGTGATCGGCGTCTCGGCGGTCGTCGCGGTCGACCAGCTCGGCATTGAGGTCTCGTTCCTCGTGATCGCGGTCTCGATCGCCCTCGCGGCGAGCCTCGGGGGCGCCGCGCTCGCCTTCGGGCTCGGGGCGCGGACGGCGGTCAGCAACATCATCGCCACGCATTACCTCGCCCGCACCTACGAGGTGGGGCAGCGCGTGGGCGTCGGGGATCACGAGGGGCGGATCGCGGAGATCGGTCCGACCGCCGTGACCCTTGAGACGGCGGGCGGCCGGGCCCACATCCCGGCGAAGGAGTTCAGCGAGCAGATCTCCACCCTGATCGAGGGATGACCGCATCGATGGGCGAGGTGGGTCGCAGGCTGATCCGGCAGATCGTCACCCGCCATCCCTCGGACGCTGCCGGCGTGGTGGAGCGCTTCACCGCTGCCGAGGGCGCCCGCTTCATCGGCGAGCTACCGCCCGGGGAGGCGGCGCCGATCCTCGCCTCGATGACGGTGCCGGCCGCGGGGGCTCTACTCGCCGCGGTCGCCGCGACGGACGCAGACGCGGCTGCGGATCTCGTGGGGGCGCAGCCGCCCTCCGCGGCCGCGCCGATGTTGGCGGTGCTCGGCGAGGACGAGCGCGCGAGCCTGATCGAGCGCGTCAACGCGGAGACGCGGCGCCTGGTCGAGGCCCTTATCGCGCGGCCGGCCGGGAGCGCCGGCGCCCTCGCCGACCCGCGCGTGTTCGCGCTCGCTGCGGGGGCGACGGTGGCTGAGGCGATCGCGGCGGTCCGGGCCGGAAGTGGCGCCACTCCCGAGTACGTGTTCGTCGTGGAGCGCCCCGCGACCTTCATCGGGCAGGTCGCGACGGCGGAGCTCCTGCGCCTGGACCCTGCGAGCCGGCTCGCAGAGGTCGTGATCCGTCCGGCCGCGGCGATTCACGCGTGCGCCGGGCCGCGCGCGATCGTCGCGCATCCCGCGTGGCAGGCGCTCCACGCGCTCCCCGTCGTCGACGCGGACGGTCTCCTCATCGGCTCCGTGTCGTCAGCGGAGCTCCGGCTGCTCCGGCGTCCGCGTGTCGGTGGCGGCGATCTCGTCTCGACGGCGGTGATGCTCGGCGAGCTCTACTGGCACGGACTCGAGGGGGCGCTTTGGGGCCTTGGCGCGGTCGTGGGGCCGAGGAACGATTCGGGGCGGCGGGGCGGGCCGTCACGGGAGCTGACCGTGCCGTGCTGGCGGGCGCGCTCCGGACGGAGCTCTTCGGGCGCTACCCGAACGAGGCCGCCGCCATCCTCGACGACGCCGACCCCGGCGAAGCGGCCGCCTGCGTCGGCGCGGAGGAGCCGGCGCTCGCGCTGGAGACCGTGATGGCGATGGCGCCCTCGTCCGCCGCCCACGTCGTGGAGGAGCTGGGGGACGATGCCTTTCGCGAGTTTGCCCGCGCCCTGAGTCCCACCCGGGCGGCCCGCCTGCTCGGCGGGCTCGACGGGGCCTCCCGGGAATCGCGCATCGACCTCCTGGACGGCCCACTCGCGGCGGAGGTGCGGGCGATCTTGCGCTATCCGCCGACCCAAGCCGGTTCGGTGATGGATACCAGAGTCGTCGCCTTCCCGCGGGCGACGCGCGCTCGTGTCGCGCTCTCCGAGGTGCGAGCGCGTGCCGGGCGCACGCGCGACGTCTTCGTGATCGACAGTGCCGGGCGATTGCTCGGCGCGGTCTCCGTCGAGGAACTCGCGCTGGCATCCCGGGAGCGTCAGCTCGGCGACCTGCCGCTTCGCGCCGTGCGGTCCATAGAGGCGACCGCGCCCGTCGACGAGGTCGGCGAACGGCTCACCGAGCTGGCCGGGCACAGTCTGCCGGTGCTCGATTTCGACGGGCGCATGATCGGCGTCATACGCTCTCCCGAAGTCGTGGAGGCCGCCGAGCGAGCCGCAACCGCCGATATCCAGAAGATGGTCGGCGCCGGGAGCGATGAGCGCGCCCTCTCGCCGCCGCTGCTGGCAGTCCGGAAGAGACTCCCCTGGCTCTACGTCAACCTCCTGACTGCGTTCGTCGCGGCGTCCGTGGTCGGGATCTTCGAGGACACGATCGCCCGCCTCACGGCGCTGGCGGTGCTGCTGCCGGTCGTCGCGGGACAGGCGGGCAACAGCGGAGCTCAGACGCTCGCCGTCGCGATGCGCGGCCTCGCGCTGCGGGAGTTCCGCGTGTCGCAGTGGCGGAGCGTCGCCCTCAAGGAGGTGGGCGTCGGGTTCCTAAGCGGCGCGTCGATCGCTCTCGTGGCAAGTCTGGGGGTCTACCTCTGGTCGGGATCTCTCGGGCTCGCGGTGATCATCGCGATGTCGATGATCATGGCGATGCCCGTAGCCGGTCTGGCGGGGACCTTTATCCCCATCTCGTTGCAGGCGCTCGGGCAGGATCCCGCCCAATCCTCGTCGATCGTGCTCACGACGGTGACCGACGTGGTCGGCTTCCTCACGTTCCTGGGGCTCGCCACGCTCCTCTCGCGTTTCATCTGACGGCGTCGATGCTCTCCGCCGCGAGACCGCCGTGTTATCATGTCACGGATGACGCCCGCCTTGGGTGTCCCTCAGATGGCCTCCGGCTCGATTTCCTGCCCGTCCGGCGTCGATTCTGAGGAGCAAGTGTGTCGTCGGGCCGCGAGCCCGGCGCGAGTGATGCCGGATGAACCGGCTGGAAGTGTGAGAACGTGACTCAGAGGATCTACGTAGGTAATTTGCCGTACACCGCCAACGAGGATGAAGTGCGCCAGCTCTTCGGCACGTACGGCGAGGTAGTGGACTGTTCCATCCCGATCGACCGCGAGACCGGTCGGCCTCGTGGCTTCGGCTTCGTGGAGATGCCGAATGACGACGCCGCCAAGGCGATGCAGGCCTTGGACGGCCACAACTTCGGTGGGCGGACGCTTCGTGTGAACGAGGCGCAGGCGCGTCAGGACCGCCGCGGTGGCGGCGGCGGCGGCGGCGGCGGCGGCGGTGGCGGCGGCGGTGGGGGTGGCTTCGACCGACCTCGCTGGTAGCTCGCACCGAGAACGTCACCCTGCCCCCGGCAGGAGGGAGTGGGTGGCACGCGCGACGACAGCGACGGCGTGTAACGGAGAGGCCCGGCGTATGCCGGGCCTCTCTGCGTCTAGAGGTGGCGCGTCCGCGTCGGACGCGCGGCCCGGGGCGGCCAGGGGGCGCGATCACCGTCAGGTGCGCTCGCGCAGCCGCGCGCGTCGCAGGCGCCGCCAGCGCCTGCCGGCGCGTGCCGCGGCGCGGGGGAGTCCGCTGAGCAGCTCCTGAGCGCGCTCGCGCTCGCGCGCGACGCCCTCGTTCATGGCGTGAAGTGTGGCCCGCGGGAGCGCGGCCGCCGCCGGATCCGCAGCGAGCGAGGTGAGCGCCTCGGCGGCGAGCAGGGCGTCGCGCTCGGCTCCGAGCAACTCCTGCAGCGCGCGGAGCGCGTCGAGCGCCTTCCTCGCCCGGCGTCCGTAGATGGAGCCGGAGCACTCGAGGGCGTAGCGCAGCTGCTTCGTCCGGATGCGCGCGCGGTGGCGCTCCTCGGAGCCGCCGTTGAGGCGCGCCCGCCTGAGCGCCTTCCTGAACGATCGGCCGCGCTTTCTGAGGGCGGGCCGGAGCGCGGGCGACGCCTGCCGCGTCGCCTCCGCTCTCGCCGCGCCGTGACCCCCGCCCGCGAGAGAGTCGATCCCGGCGAGGAGGGAAAGATAGCGCTCGCCGGCGAGCGCCGGGAGCAGGGTCCGGAGGCGTGCCTCGTCGCGACGCCGCCTCAGGAGATCCGTGAGCGGCGCGAGTTCGGGGGCGCCATCGCCCGCCTCCGCCCGGGCCGCTCGATCCCTCGCGACGCGCTCGAGATAGGTGTCGAGGTCCCGGACGGCGCCGAGCTCGGCGCGGAGCCACCGGAGCTCGGCACGATGCGCGCCCGCGTCCCGGCCCAGCGTGGGTGCGTAGAGCGAGAGCGCAGCCTGAAGCCGGCGCGTCGCGACGCGCATCTGGTGCACGCCCTCCGGGTCGGAGCCCTCGCGCGCGACCGGCTCGGCCGCGGCGAGCATGGCGAGCGGCTCCCGGAGCGCGGCGCTGGCCACCTCCGCCATGCGTGCGCGGCGCCGGACCGTGGGGGGCCACGGGCGGCGAGCACGCCTCCGCCGTTGCCGGTCCCCGTCCGCTCCCACGGTGTCGACGGCGGAGGCCGCGTGAGCGGGGGCAAGTCCGAAGTCGAGCTTCGAGGCGCGCGCCGGCCGAAGGGAACAGCCGTCGCTCAGGGCGTCGACGAAGTGCCGGGCGGATCCCATCCCGGCCCCGTTCGCCAGCTCGACCTCGACGCGGTCGAGGCGCCGCACGGGCCTCCCTGGCGCCGCGAGAGTGCTGCGATCGACCGCGATCTCGGCAACGGCGGCGCCCTCCAGCCGCAGCGCGCGCGTGATCCGCTCGGTGTCGACCCGCAGGATCTCGTCCAGTGCCCGGGCGCCGGCGAGGGCGCGCACGCGCGCTCCGACGGGGCCGCGGGAGTGAGCGAGGGTCGCCGTGACGACGGGGCGGGCGGGCGCGCCCGTCTCGCGGGGGAGCGGTTCGGTGAGCTCCTCCCGGCGGGCGGGAGCCGCGCCGCCGGAGCCGAGCGATTTTAGCGTCGCCTCGAGCGACGGGGCACCCTCCCCGCGGGTGCGGCGCACGCGGAGCGCGTAGCCGGCGCGACGGAGGCGCCCGTCGTCCGTGTCGAGGTAGAGGTCCTCGATGAGCCAGGTGTGCGCAGGATCGATCTCGAGGTCGCCCGGCGCACGGCCCCCGAGCGCCTCCAGCCAGCGTTCGACGGCGCCCAGATCCGGAGCGTCGAGCTGCCACTCGACCTCCTCGCGGGGCCCGGCGAACCCAAGTGTGAAGTCACCGGCGCCGCGCTCAGCCACTGCGGCCCGCCTCTCCGCGCGTGCGAACCACGATCGTACACATGCTGGGGGCGCGAAGGGGGGAAGGTCGCCTGCGGACCCAACAGCAGCCGGGTGCTACGCGCCCCCGCCCGGCTGCGCCGGGCGGCCCCGCGCTGGGCGGAGATCGAGCACCTCGAGTTCGAGATCCCCGTCGCGGCGGTCTTCGCGGAAGCGGTAGACGATGTCGGCGACGCCGCCCGAGGGAACCATGTGCTCGGCGTTGCCGAAGGCGATGGCGCGCCAGGAGGCGCCTCCCGCGCGCGCGGTGAAGCGGAGATGCCTACCGTCGCGCCCGATGCTCCGCGCGCTCGCGACGAGCACCCGCGGCGCGACGAAGGTCGGGACGGGGTTCCCGGGCCCGTGCGGCGCGAGCCGCCGCAGCCAGCCCAGCAGGTCGCGGCTCGCGTCGGCGAGCGGGAGTCCGGCGTCGACGTCGATGGTGGGCGTGAGCAGCTCGGCGTCGAGGTGCCCGGCGGCGTCGGCGAGGAGCCGCCGCCTGGCCTCGGGCAGTCGGCGTTCGTCGATGGAGAAGCCGGCGGCGGCGCGGTGGCCGCCGTAGCTCAGGAAGAGCTCGCCGTGGCGGCGAAGCAGCTCTGTGATGTCGAAACCCGGAATCGACCGGCAGGAGGCGCGCCCCGTTCCGTCGGAGAGGTGGATCACGATCGCCGGCCGCCCGTACTCGTCGACGAGGCGGGAGGCGAGAGGCCCGGCGAGGCCGGCCGCGATCGCCGGCGAGGCCGCGATCAGGAGGGGGTCCGAGATCTCCCCTTCCCCGAGCAGCGCCGCGATCTGCGCACGCGCCTCCTCCGTCTCCGAGCGGCGTCTGGTGTTGAGCTGCTCGAGCCGGTGAGCGAGCGGCTCTGCCTCGGCGGCGCTCGGGGCGAGCAGCAGGTCGAGGGCGAGCTGCGCGTGCTCCATGCGCCCGGCTGCGTTGATGCGGGGTCCCAGCACCCAGCCGCAGAGGTCGGCGCTCGCGTCCGCAAGCGAGCCGCCGGCGATCTCCGCCAGCGCTCGGAGTCCCGGCCGGGAGCTGCGGCTGAGCGCGTCGAGCCCATACCGCACGAGATCGCGGTTCCAGCCCACCATGGGCGCGAGGTCGCAGATGGTGCCGAGCGCCGCCAGCGCCGCGTGCGGCTCTGGATCGTAGGGGGCGCCGAGCTCCTCGTGCAGGCGGTGCGAGACGGAGTAGGCGATGCCGCAGGCGGCGGGCTCCGCCCCCTCGGACGCCTCGTCGAGCCGGGGGTTGACGATCGCGAGCGCCGCCGGGAGCTCGGGCGGAATCGCGTGGTGATCGAGGATCACGGTCTCCACGCCCAGCGCGCCTGCCTGAGCGACCTCCTCGACGGCCGAGGTCCCGCAGTCCGCCGTCACGAGCAGGCTGGCGCCACGCTCCGCGAGCTCTCGGATTGCGGCGGCATTCGGTCCGTACCCCTCGAGCATGCGGTGCGGCAGGTAGGGAAGGGGGCGCGCGCCGAGGGCGGAGAGAGCCTCGACGAGGATCGCCGTCGACGTGACGCCGTCGACGTCGAAGTCGCCGAAGACGGCGACGTGCTCGCCGCGCGCGCAGGCGCGGGCGAGACGCGCGACCGCGATCTCGATCTGCGGGAGATCGGCCGGGCGCCCCGGCGCGGCCGGGGCGTCGAGGAGCGCGCGCGCCTCCTCCATCGAGCGGATGCCCCGTGCAAGGAGGAGTCGCGAGAGCAGACGCGGCCATGGCGCGCCGTCGAGGGCCGAGAGATCGACGGCGTCGGGGAGCCGCCAGAGCCGGCCGCCGGAGCCCCGGACGATGCGCCGCTCGACGGCCGCGGCCGGCGTGCTCACGCGGCCACCGGAACCCGGGGAATCCGGGGACGGGCGGCGGCCCCCCGCTCGCGCGCCGGCGGGCTCACGCGCTGGGCTCCCCGTCCCGGCCGAAGAGGAGGGAGCTGTTATGCCCGCCGAAGCCGAGCGCGTTCGACATCGCGATCGAGACATCGAGCTCGCGCTCGCCTTCCGGGACGTAGTCGAGGTCGCAGTCGGGATCCGGCAGCTCGAGGTTGCGTGTGGGGTGGATGCGCCCGTCACGGATCGAGAGCACGCAGACGGCGGCCTCGATGCCGCCCCCGGCACCGAGCGAGTGGCCGATCATCGACTTCGTCGAGGAGATCGGGATCGCTAGCGCCTCCTCCCCGAAGACCGCCTTGATGGAGAGCGTCTCGAACTTGTCGTTGAGCGGCGTGCTCGTCCCGTGCGCGTTGATGTAGCTCACCGCCCCGGCGTCGAGGCCGGCCTCCCGGAGCGCCGCGCGCATCGCCCGCGCTGCCCCCTCGCCGTTCTCGGAGGGCTGCGTGACGTGGAAGGCGTCGGCCGACTGCCCGTACCCGAGCATCTCGGCGAGGATCGGCGCACCGCGCCGGCGGGCGAAGTCCCGCTCCTCCAGCACCAGCACCGCCGCCCCCTCCGCGAGGACGAAGCCGTCGCGCTCCCGGTCGAAGGGGCGCGAGGCGTGCGCCGGGTCGTCGTCGCGGCGCGTGGAGAGCGCCCGGGTGGCGTGGAACGCGGCGAGGCCCATGCGCGTGACGGCGGCCTCGGCGCCGCCGGCGAGCATCGCGTCGGCGGCGCCCCGCCGGATGGTCTCGAAGGCCGTGCCGATCGCGTCGGCGCCCGACGCGCAGGCGGACACCGTGTCGAAGTTCGGGCCCCGGGCGCCGTGCCGGATAGAGACCTGGCCGGCCGCCATGTCGGCGATGTACATCGGGACCATGAAGGGCGAGATGCGCGCCGGCCCCTTCTCGAAGAGCGTCCGGTAGCCCTCCTCGATCGTGGCAAGGCCGCCGATGCCGCTCCCGATCATCACGCCGACGCGATCGGCGACCTCCGACACCTCGAGGCCAGCGTGCGCGACGGCCTCGTCGGCCGCCGCGCACGCGAGCTGGGTGAAGCGGTCCATGCGCCGCGCCTCCTTGCGGTCGAGATGGGCGTGCGGCTCGAAGTCGGGGACCTCGCCGGCGATCGTCACGGCGAGCTCGGTGAGGTCGTCGATCGTGGCGCGGCGGATCCCGTTCTCCCCGGCGAGCAGCGCGCTCCAACTCCTCTCGCGGCCGACGCCGAGGGGGGTGAGCATGCCGATGCCGGTGACGACGACGCGTCGGGGCTCCTGGGGCGTGGGCCGATCGCTCATCGGGCATCCTCCGTCCCGGCTGTCTCCCAGCGCCCGAAGATCAGGGCCGAGTTGTGCCCGCCGAGCCCCACCGAGGTCGAGAGCGCGTGACGTACCGGCGCCTCGCGCGCCTCGTTCGGAACGTAGTCGAGGTCGCACTCGGGGTCGGGGTGCTCGTAGTTGATGGTGGGCGGCACGATCTGGCGCTCACAGACCAGCGCGGCCACCGCCGCCTCCACGGCGCCTGCGGCGCCCATCATGTGCCCGAGCATCGACTTGGTCGAGGAGACCAGGAGGCGATCCGCGTGCTCGCCGAAGGTGGTGCGGAGCGCCCGCGTCTCGACGCGATCGTTGATGGGCGTGCTGGTGCCGTGCGCGTTCACGTAGTCGACGTCGGACGGTTCCCGTCCGGCGCGGCGCAGCGCCCGCGCCATCGCGGTGCGGATCCCGCGACCGTCCTCCGGTGGCGCCACCATGTCGAACCCGTCCGAGGCGGTTCCGGCGCCGAGCCACTCGGCGTAGATGTGGGCGCCGCGCGCCAGCGCGTGCTCCGCCTCCTCCAGCACCAGGCAGCAGGCACCCTCCGAGAGGATGAAGCCGTTTCGCTCGGCGTCGAAGGGGCGCGAGGCGCGCGTCGGGTCGGGGTGTGTGGCCAGAGCCCGCATGGCCTGGAATCCGGCGTAGTAGACCGGCCGGATCGAGGCCTCGAAGCCGCCCGTGATCACCACCGACGCCTCGCCGCGGCTCACGATTTCGGCGGCCTCGCCGACGGCGGCGCCACCGGTGGCGCAGGCTGCCGTCACCGCGAGATTCGGACCGCGCACGCCGAGCTCGATCGCAAGCAGCCCCGTCGGCGTGTCGGGAAGCATGTGCGTGATGAGAAAGGGGGAGACGCGCCGCGGTCCGCGCTGCTCCAGCGCCTGCTGGTTCTCCACCAGCAGGTGCGCCCCGCCGATGCCAGTCCCGAGCACGATGCCGACGGTCTCCGGTCCGAGGGCGGAGACGTCGATGCCGGCGTCGGCGACCGCCTCGCGGGCCGCCGCGATGGCGAGCACGGTCGAGCGGTCGATGCGGCGCAGCTGCTTCGGTCCGACGACCGAGGCGGCGTCGAAGCCGCGCAGTTCGCCGGCGAGCGGGCAGTCGTACTCGGAGGCGTCGAAGGCGGTGACGCGGCTGATGCCCGAGCGCCCGGCGAGCAATCCCTCCCAGGTGCTGCGCCAGTCGTTGCCGAGCGGCGTGAGCATTCCGAGGCCGGTCACGACGACGCGGCGCGGCCGGGCGCGGTCGGTGTCTTGCGGGCCCACGCCGCCGCTACCGGGCGACGGGATCGGGGAGGATGGAGATCGGCACCGGCTCCTCGCGTGCGTCGTCGAGCGCCACGGCGGTGGAGCGGGAGGCGATGCGGCGCACCATGTTCGCCAGCACGTGGCCCGGGCCCACCTCGATGAAGGTCGTCACGCCCTCCCGCGACATCGCGCGCACGTTCTCGGCCCAGTAGACCGGGGCGCGGAGTTGTACCTCGAACTCGGCGCGCAGCCGCTCGGCGGTGTCGAGCAGCTGCGAGGAGACGTTGGAGACCACGGGGACGAGCGGTTCGGCTATCGGCACCTCTCGGATCACCGTCGCGAACTCGTCGGCCTGCGCGGCGTGGAGTGGCGTGTGACTGGAAACGCGCACCCGGAGCTGGATCGCCTTCCCCTGCCGCGCTCGCGCCAGCTGCATGGCTCGTTCGAGTGCCGAGAGGTCCCCGGAGATGACTAGGTGCGTGTCCATATTGTGGTTCGCGACGTCGACGCGGTCGGCAGGGGAGAGCGTCGCCGCGCGGCAGATCTCAGCGACGGCATCGTGATCGAGGCCGATGATCGACGCCATGCCGACCGGGCGCTGCTCGCTGAAGCTCCCCATCAGCCGCGCCCGCTCCAAGATCACGAGCAGCGAGTCACGGAAGGAGATCGCCTCACTGGCGACGGCGGCGCTGAAGAGTCCCAGCGAGTGCCCGCCCAGGACGCGCGGCCGGATGGCGCGTCCCACCTCGCCCAGCTTCTCGCGCATCGCGCGAAGAAAGGCGACCGAGGTGGTGAGCACCGCGGGCTGCGTCGCCCGCGTCTCCGCCAGCTCCTCCGCCGAGCCCTCGAAACAGACGCGGGCGAGATCGATGCGGGTGATCTCGCTCGCCTCTTCGAAGGCGAGGCGCGCCTCCCGAGAGGTGGTGTAGATCAGCTGGCCCATCCCGGGCGACTGGGAGCCCTGCCCCGGGAAAATGAGCGCAACCGGATCGCCGCGCACGGCTGAGCCCGCGGCTGCCGCGCTGCCGACCGGTCGCGCGCGGCTCGTCTCGGTCGTCACCGTTGAGGCTCCCCCCGTAGGGCGCACGTTCGCCGGGGCGCATGCGCAGATCGCGTCCCTGCCGCGCAGTCTACCAGAGCCCCCCGCCGCCCGGAGGGGCGCCTGCGGCTCCCCCCGGTCCCGCCATCAGGCCCGGCGCGATGCCGATGCTCTCAGCACTCCTCCGCGCGGGTCCCTCTAGGAGGGCGCTCACCTCGGGCAGCACGCGCAGCAGATCCTGCGCCAGCCCCGCGGCAGTGCCGTGGCTCTCGGCGACGCGACGCCCGCAGTCGCCGTGGATGTAGACGGCGGCGGCCGCGGCGTCGAAGGGCTCCATACCCCGCGCGATGAGCCCCGCCACTAGGCCAGCAAGGACGTCGCCCGTGCCGGCGGTAGCGAGCATCGGGTTCGCTTGGTCGGAGAGGCGGGCCCGCCCGTCGGGCGCCGCGACGACCGTGCATGCTCCCTTCAGGACGACGGTGCTGCCAGTGTCACGCGCCACGGCGAGCGCGGACTCAAGCCGATTTGACTGCACCTCGGCGGTCGAGCACCGGGCGAGGCGCGCCATCTCGCCGGGGTGAGGCGTCAGCACGCGCGGCAGCGCGAGGCGCTCCGCCCAGCCCGGGAGCCGCGCCAGCGCCGAGAGCGCGTCGGCGTCCACGACCAGAGCGCGCAGCGCGCCGCCGGCCATGGCCGGGTCGAGGCCGGCGAGCAGAGCGTGCACGAAGGCCTGTGCGCCGCGCCCCGTCCCGATGCCGGGACCGACTAGGAGCGAGGTCGCCCGACGGAGGCTCCCCGCGCCGAGCGCGTGGAGCAGCGTCCGGGCGGCATGGCCGTCGAGCTCGCCGTCCGGGGATCCGGCGGCGGGGGCGAGCGGCTCGTGCACCGCGTCGGGGAGGCCGGTCACCAGGAGCGACTGGAGCGTCTCCGGCGCGGCGATGGCGACGAGGCCGGCTCCCGAGCGCGCGGCCGCCTCCGCCGCGAGACGCGCCGCGCCCGGGTAGCGACGCGACCCCGCCGCGATCACAGCGGTGCCGAAGGTCCCCTTGTGGGAGCTGGCCGGTCGCGCGGGCATCGTCTCCTTGACCGAGCGGAAGTCGAGCTGCTCGAAGGGGAGGTCCGCGGAGGCGTCGGGCGGGATCCCGATGTGCACGGGGAGCACGCGCCCGGCGAGCTCGAGGCCCGGCAGCTGCGAGAGCCCGATCTTCGAGTGGCCGAAGGCGATGGTGAGGTCCGCGGCCACGCTCTCGGGATCGGCGGCGCCCGAGTCGGCGTCGACGCCGGTCGGGAGGTCGAGCGCGATCAGGTACGGGCGCGCCGGCCCCGCGCGCGCCGCCCGCAGCCGGCTCAGCAGCTCGGCGAGCCTGCCCTCGATCGGCCGCCGCCCGGCGCCGGTGCCGAGCAGCGCGTCGAGCACCAGGCTCGCCTCGGAGAGGAGCGCGGCGAGCCGGGCGGACTCCTCATCCTCCTCGGCACTCTCCGCGCGCACTCCCGCCGCGAGCGCCTCGAGCCAGACGGGGTCGGTCTCCTCGCGGGCGCGCAGCAGATAGACGCGCACGTCGGCGCCCCAGCCGGCGAGGTGCCGTGCCGCCACGAGCCCGTCGCCTCCGTTGTTGCCGGGGCCGCAGAGCACAAGGATCGCACGCCCCTCGGCGGCGCCGACCGCCATCCACGCCTCCTGCGCGGCAGCGAGGCCAGCTTCTTCCATCAGCGCTCGCTCGGAGACGCCGGATGCGGCCGCGGCCTGCTCGAGCTCGTCCATCTGGCTGGCGGTGACGAGTTTCATCTAGGTCACCGAGCTGTCGATCAGGCCCCGGCCCCTGAGCCGCCGGATCAGGTGCGCGCGTGCGCTGGCGTGGTCCTGCTCCGGGCGTAGCTGGCGGCAGACGACCACCGCCATCGCCTGGTCGCGGAGGTGCGTGAGCGAGATGTCGATGGCCTCGAGTCCGATCCGCTCGGCCCGCTCGGCGGCGCGGCCGTGCAGGTAGACGAGGGGCTTTCCGCGGCGATCGGGGAGGATCTCGATGTCGCGCCAGCCCACAGAGCGTGCGCCGGTCCCGAGCGCCTTCATCACGGCCTCCTTCGCGGCGAATCGCGCCGCGAGTTCCGGGACGCGGCCCCGGCAGAACGCCGCCTCGAGCGGCGTGTAGACGCGTGCGAGGAAGCGCCGGGGGTGCCGGGCCAGCACGCGCGCGACGCGGTCGGGCTCGATCAGGTCGACGCCGATCGCGTGGGTCGTGGAGTCGGGGGGCACCATCGGCCGGATCGTAGCACGCGCTTGGGCGCCATTCCCCGGGGCCGGGGGCGGTGGCGCCGCTATACTCGTGGGGTGACGGCGCCAGCGGCGAGCCTCATCGACGGGCGTGCGATCGCGGAGGCGGTCGCTTTGGAGACGGCGGAGTCCGTCGCCGCCCACGTCGCGCGCGGTCACCCGGCGCCGCACCTCACTGCAGTGCTCGTCGGAGACGACGCCGCCTCCGCCACCTACGTCCGCAACAAGGGGCGCGCCTGCGAGCGCGTGGGGATGACGCACGAGACGCTCGCGCTCGAGACGTCGACGACGCAGGCGGAGCTGCTCGCCCACATCCGGCGCCTGAACGACTCCCCCGCGGTCTCCGGGATCCTGGTGCAGATGCCGCTCCCGCCCCACATCGACGCGGGCGCCGTGATGTCGGCGGTCGACCCCCGCAAGGACGTGGACGGACTGCACCCCGTCAACATGGGCCTCTTGCTCGCGGGCACGCCGGGACTCGTGCCCGCGACCCCGAGCGGCGTCCGCGAGCTACTGCTGCGCAGCGGGCACGACCCCGCGGGCCGCCGCGTGGTGATCGTCGGGCGATCGGTGCTGGTCGGACGGCCGCTCGCCGCGTTGCTCGCGAACAAGGCCGCCGGGGCGAACGCGACGGTAACCCTCGCGCACACCGGGACGCGCGCCCTCGGCGCGGTGACGAGGGAGGCCGAGATCCTCGTCGTCGCCGCCGGCAGCGCGGGGATCGTGAGCGGGGAGATGGTGCGCCCGGGCGCGGTGGTGATCGATGTCGGGACCAACCGCGTGGAGGATCCCTCCGCGAGGCGGGGTTACCGGCTCACCGGGGACGTTGACTTCCCCACCGTCTCGGCGGTGGCGCAGGCGATGACGCCGGTGCCGGGGGGCGTCGGGCCGATGACGATCGCGATGGTCGTTCGCAACACGCTGCTTGCCGCCCGGGACGCCGCCGGCCGGTAGCTGCCCGGCCGCGCCGGCCGTGAGACACTCTCTCCATGGATATGCTCGGGGCGCGCGCGGCGGAGCTCGCCTCGCGTGTTCAGGACGTGCGGGTGCGTCTTTGACCTCGCCGCTCGCGAGCGCGAGCTCGCCTCGCTGCGCCGCCGGTCGGAGACTCCCGATCTCTGGGATAAGCGGCAGGAGGCCCAGCGGCTGATGCAGCAGCTGGCGCGGCTGGAGTCCCTGGTCGCGACTTGGAACGAGCTCGAGAGTGGCGCACGCGAGATCGGCGAGCTCGTCGAGATGGCGGAGGCGGTGGAGGACGAGGCGGAGCGCTCGGCGCTTGCCGTCGACATCGCCGGCGACCTCGCCCCGCTGGAGCGGCGCTTCGCCGAGCTGGAGCTCGATCTCACGCTGGGGGGTCCCTACGACGGGCGCAACGCGGTGCTGCTGGTCCACGCCGGCGCCGGGGGCACCGAGGCGCAGGACTGGGCGGAGATGCTGCTTCGGCTCTACCTGAGGTGGGCCCAGCAGCGCGGCTTCTCGGCCGAGGTGCTGGCGCTCTCCCCCGGCGAGGAGGCCGGGATCAAGTCCGCCGAGCTGCGCATCACGGGAGAATGGGCCTACGGCCTGCTCCGCTCGGAGCGCGGGGTGCACCGGCTCGTGCGCATCTCGCCCTTCGACGCTTCGCACGCGCGGCACACGAGCTTCGCCCTCGTCGAGGTGATGCCGGAGGCGGAGAGCGAGGACGTGCAGGTCGAGGTCCGGCCCGAGGACGTGCGCATCGACACCTACCGCGCCTCCGGGCACGGCGGGCAGAATGTCCAGAAGAACGACACCGCCGTGCGCATTACCCACCTCCCCACCGGCCTTGTGGTGACGTGCCAGAATGAGCGCTCACAGGGGCGCAACCGGGAGACGGCGATGCTGGTCCTGCAGTCCCGGCTCCTCGAAATAGAGATCGAGCGGCGCGAGCAGGAGCGCGCCCGGCTCCGGGGCGTGCACGTCGATCCGGGCTGGGGGAACCAGATTCGGTCGTATGTGCTCCAGCCGTACCGGATGGTGAAGGACCTGCGCACCGGCCTCGAGACGAGCGACACGCAGGCGGTGCTCGACGGGGCGATCGATCCATTCATCGAGGCCTACCTGCGCGAGCAGGTGGGGAGCGGGAAGGCCGCGGGGGTCGACGCGTGATCGCTCCCTCCCCGGCGAGCTGGTGTCCCTCAGCGAGCCGTGCCCTCCGGTGGGCGCTCGCTTTGGCGCTCGCTCTGGCGCTCGCGGCGGCGCTTCCCGGGGCGTCGCCGGCGCGCGCCGGCGAGATCGCCGTCGACCGCCTAGCGACCCGCACCGAGGATCCGCGCGAGCTCACCTTCACGGCTCGCGTCCGCTCCGCGGCGGGCCTCGCCTCCGCGCGCCTCGAGTACAGCGTGTTCAACCCGGACGGCAACGTCGGTGGCAGCGGCGAGGTCGAGGTCACCGGCGGGCCGGAGGAGGATCTGATCTTCACGCTGCAGACGATCGCGCCTCGCCGCTACATCCCGGTCGGCTCCGAGTTCGCCTACCGCTGGAGGCTGGAAGACCGCGAGGGCACGGAGTTCATCACGGAGGAGCAGCGCTTCACCTTCCTCGACGGCCGCTATAACTGGAAGATGCGCACGGCGGGGCTCGTCACCGTCTACTCGTACGGCTCGAGCGAGGCAGCGGCGGAGTTGGCGCTCGCCGCGACGGCCTCCTCGCTGCGCGACACGGAGGACTTGCTCGACATCACGGTGCCCTACCCGGTCAAGGTCATCGTCTGGCGCTCCGAGGCGGAGGGCGAGCTGGCGCAGCGGCCGCGGAGCGGCGTCTTCGACGCCACCGTGATCACGGGCGGCCAGCGCGTGGCGCCGGACCTGCTCTTCGTCTTCGAGCCCTCGCGCATCGTGATCCGCCACGAGGCCGCGCACATCGTCACCAAGGTCGCCGGCGACGGTCCCTTCACGACCATCCCCTCGTGGCTGGACGAGGGGACCGCCGTCTACATGCAGCCCGAGCCCGGCGTCGGATACACCGTGGCCTTGGCGGGCGCGATCGGCGGCGACCGGACGCTCCCCCTGCGCGGGCTCGCCTCGCCCCCCGGCGATCCGGGCCGCGTCGACATCTTCTACGGCCAGTCGTGGTCGGTCGTCTCGCACCTGATTGACCTGTACGGGCTCTCGGCGTTCGCCGAGCTCTACCGCACGGTCAAGGCCGGCGCCCTCATCGACGACGCGCTCCTTGAGGTCTACGGCTTCGACCAGGACGGCCTCTACAACGAGTGGCGCGCCAAGAACGGGCTGCCGCCGGTCGAGGTGGCGGGTCGGTCGGCGACGCTGGCGCCGGTGCCCAGCGAAGCGACCGTGGCGCCGCTCGGAGTTCCCACCCCGCGGCCGGCCGGAGGCTCCGCCTCGGCGCCGGTCGCAACGGCGGACGACGCCCCTTCGGCGGACGGTGTCCCGGCGGAGCCGGCGGCCGGCCCACCGGCGGAGGCCGGCGACAGCGTCGCGGTCCGGCCCGTCCTGATCCTCCTCTCCGCGACGGCGCTGCTCGTGCTGCTCCTCAGCGGCGGCGCGGTGGCGCTGATGCGGCGCTCGGACCAGCCGCCGCCCGGGCGGGGGAGCGGCTCCTAGCCGCGGCCCGGCACGATTAGCCCGGACCTGCCCGGCTCCGGGGCCGCCTCGGTGCCGGGGCCGAGCCCCGGGAGCCCCGGCCCCGGCCCCGGCGCCTGCCGGGCGAGCTGCTGGGCACGCTCCTCGCTCAGATAGGGCACGGAGAGTGTGCTCTCGCGGATCACCGGCTCGGTGTTGCCGTCTCCCTCGCGCGTGATCTGCTCGATGAGCTCGCCATCGCTCCACACGCCGGCGTAGCGCCGCTCGCCGATCCAGAGCGTCGGGAGTTCGACGACGGAGCGCCGCGCCGCGAGCTTCGGGAACTCCGCGTACTCGGTGACGGTGACGTTCACCGAGCGCGTCTCGGCGGCGATCGCCCCGAGCAGCAGCATCAGGTGCGGCGAGATCGGATCGAAGGGCGTCACGGCGAGCTCGACGTCGACGTGACGCGGGAGCCGGCCGAGCGCCTCGCGGCTCTCCGGAGAGAGCGGGCGGGAGGCGCCGCCGAGTAGCCCGATGATCGTCACCAGCGGGGCGAGGAGCGGACCCGACCAGAAGCCGACGAAGCGGAGCGAGCGTCCGCCACCCCGGAGCACGGTCGTCGGTGCGCGCTCTGCGCCAGCCTCCCCGGCACGCGAGGCATGTCGGTCGAGGTCGTAGAGCGTGACGGAGATCGCGTCGTGGGTCGTCGCGATCTCGCGGGCAGTCTCGACGACCGCGTCGCAGTGCGTGCAGCCATCGCGGTCGGGGAGCACCAGCCCGGACTCGACCCGCGTCCAGACATCCAGCCCGACCCGTCCACTTAGCGAGCGGGCGAGGTAGGCGGCCATCTCGGCGCGTGCCTCGCGCTGCATCGGGCTCATCGGCCCTCCCCCTCCCCCTCCCCCTCGTCGGCGTCGCGCGCCCGGAGCGCTCTCACAGCCAGCACGAGGCGCTGCGCCGCGGTGAGGAGGGAGAGCGCGGCAAGCAGCCACAGCGCCACCCGGATCCATCCCGTGATCAACCCCGCTCCCAGCAGCAGGACGCGCTCCGTGCGCGCGAGGAGACCGTCGGTGACGACGACGCCCTCCGCCTCGCCGCGCGCCCGCACGTACGAGACGAGCAGGGATCCGGCGAGCGAGGCGAAGACGAGCATCGATTCCTCGCGGTGGCCGAGACCGAGCTGGTGGTAGAGCAGTGCGCCGAGCACCGCCGCCTCCGCGACGCGGTCGAAGGTGGAGTCGAGGAGCGCTCCCACCCGCGAGGCGCGGCCGCTGTGGCGCGCCAGCGCGCCGTCGATGGAGTCGAGGGCGGCCGCCGCGAGCATCACGCCGCCGCCGAGGAGGAGATCGCCGCGTGCGATGAGCGCCGCCGCGGCGAGGCTGCCCCCGAGCGCGGTGGCCGAGACGGTGTGCGGGCTGACGCCGAGCGCGGCGAGTGGGCGCACGAGCGGCGTCGTGAGCCGCTCTGGAGCGCGTCCGGGGAGAAGGCGCACGCGGATCCCGCTCATTGCCCCGCGGCGGCGCGGCGCGGCGCGGGGCGGATGCCGGTGCCCGCGTAGGGGGCGAACGCGGCGTCCGTCGGGCGCCTCGCGGGGATCCCGCGCGAGTCGCGCAGCCGCTCGTAGTAGGCGAGGAGGCGCTCGGTGACGTGTGGCCAGGAGTAATCCTCGACGCGGTGGGCCCCCGCAGCGGCGAGCCGCCGGCGCAGCAGCGGGTCTCGCACGAGCGCGGTCAGGGCGTCGGCGAGGGCGAAAGAGTCCTTCGGCCGGACGAGCAAGCCGTCGCGGCGGTGTGTGACCACGGAGGCGTAGCCCTCGATGTTGGAGGCGACGACCGGCACGCCCGACGCCATCGCCTCCAGCAGGACGTATCCCTGCGACTCGTGTCCGACGGCGGGCGAGCAGACCATATCGGCGCTGCGGTAGTAGCTCGCGAGCTCCTCATGCGGGACGCGGCCGACGAAGTGGACGCCGCGACGGCCCATCCGCTCGATCGACGTCCGGTAGCGGCTGAGTGCCCTCTCGTTCGGCCCGACCACGACGAGGCGCGTGTGTGGGTCGCGGGCGTTCACCGTGCCGAAAGCGCGGATGAGGTAGGAGAGCCCCTTGCGCTTCTCCGCCCGCCCGACGTAGAGGATGTTGACGACGCCGTCGTCGAGTTCCGGACGCCTCGCCCCCGAGGGGTTCCGGAACCGAACCACGTCGATGCCATTCGGGATGATGTTGTAGAACCCCGGGAAGTATCGTCCCACGTAGCTCGCCGCGGGCGGCGAGACGGCGATCTTCCCGTCGACCTCGCGGAACCAGCGTTTCAGCAGCCTGCGGCCGTAGGAGTAGAGCCGGTTGCCGCCGTCCTTCGTCGCGTGGAAGGTACCGACGGTGATCGCGTCGGGGTTCGCGCGGCGCGCGTGGCGCAGCGCCTGCAGGGGAAGCACCGGCATCAACGGCTCGTGCACGTGGACGACGTCGTAGCGACCCGTGGTAAGCAACGCCCGCACCTGTCGCCCCAGGCGCGGGTTGAGCGAGATGCGCGCCGTCGAGCCGGATGCCGGGATCGGCCTCGGCCGCCCGACGATCGTGATCCCCGGCTCATGCGGGTCGGTGGTGCCGGGGGCGAGGATCTGGGTCTCGTGCCCGCGCTCGAGGAACTCGCGCCGGAGCTGCGCGACGTGGTTGTTCACGCCGCTAGGCGTCTGCCAGTCGTAGGGCGAGACCAGGGCGATTCTCACCGCGCACCTCCGCCCGCGAGCGTCGCGATCGAGCGCACCCGGCGCCCGACCCGGGAGAGCGGGGGTCCCAGCACCCGCCGGGGTGTCACCGAGAGGCCGCGGACCTGCTGCCGGGCGAGTGCGCGCCAGCCGATCGCGGAGAGGGGGGTGGTCGCCAGCAGCCGCGCCTCGGTTGCCCCGGCCGCGAGCGCTGAGCGCAGCTCCGCGGTGCTCGCGCCGGCGAAGAGGGTCGCCGCCCGCCCCACCTCGGGGAGGAAGTGGGCGTCGGAGCCGCCCGTCTCCGGGAGGTGAAACGACTCGCTATTGAGGCGCCGCGCCTTCTTCTCCGTGACGCGTGCCGCCGGCGAGCCGTTGGCGAGCTCGATGCCGTCGGGGCGCAGCTCCGCATCGCCCGCTGCCAGGAGGCGCCGGAGGGAGCGCTCGCCGATCGAGCGCGTGAGATAGGAGAGTGGATGCGGGATGACAGCGATCCCGCCCAGGCGGTGGATCGCGGCGACGGTCTCGTCGAGCGGTCGGAGGGGACGGAGCGGGGAGTCGACATCGAGCGCAAGGAGGTGTCCCGAGCGCGTTGTCAACTCGATGCCGGTGATGAGCTCGAAGCGGTAGCGCCCCCGCGCGTGGATCTCGCGCGCGGCGAGCGCCCCCCCGATGTCGTCGTGGTCGGTGATGGCGATGATGTCGAGGTCGGTCTCGTGCTCGACGTAATCGAGAATCGCAGGGGCGTCCATCATCCCGTCGCCGTCCGACGTATGGATCTGGAGGTCGGCGAGACCGTAGCGCCGAGGCGCGGCGACGCTCGGGGGTTCGTCGTCGGCTCGGCGGTTCTGATCCGGCACCACCGGCGGCTCGCTGCGGGGGTCATGTTCAGCCATCGGGGGGCATTGTACGCGCCGCGCCGCCGGCTCAGCGCGGAATGCGGGTCCACACCGGCGTGAGCGCGAACCACTGCTCCGGCGCTGCCCGGATGCCCCGCTCCAGCCGGGCTAGGAGGAGGCGCATCCCCTCGCGGGTGTCCGCGGCGCGGTCCTCGGTGCGCGGGATCGTGAGCGGTGGCTCGATCACGATGCGGTAGCGCGCGACGCCCGCGCGGTAGACGAAGCCGGTGACGAGGGCTGCCCCCGTGCGCCGCGCGAGCTCGACGGCGCCGTGCGGCATGGGCGCGCGTTCGCCGAAGAAGGGAGCCGGACGGCCGCTTCCCAGCACGTCACGGTCCGCGAGAATCGCGAGCGCGCCTCCGGAGCGGAGGTGCGCGACCGCTCGGCGCATCCCCGCCCGGTCGACCGGGACGAACGGCACGCCCGTGTGCTGGCGCACCTCGTGCACGAGGTCGTGCAGGCGCCGGGGCGCGAGCGGCTCGGTCAGCACCATCGGCGCGATGCCGAAGGGCCCGAGCGCCTGCACGATCATCTCCGGGTTGCCGAGGTGGGCCGACACCATCACCACGCCGCAGCCGCGATCCCATGCCTGAAAGAGGTGCTCGACGCCCTCGTAGGACTCGACCTCCGCGAACGAGTCCTCGGGGTCGAGGTGGGAGTAGCGCGCGAGGTCGGCGTAGTAGAAGGCGGCCGAGCGCACGGCGCCGCGCGCGGCGCCGTCCATCTCCGTCGCCGCCGCGCCGATGCCCAGGACGTGGCGCATGTGGTCGCGCGTGACAGAGCGCAGCCCCGGGGAGCCCGCCCACGCGAGGCGCGCCGCAACATCCGCGGCGGCGTAGAGCGCACGCACCGGGACCCAGCGCCCGGCCCTGACCGCGAGCCACAGCGCCACGTAGCGCAGCACGACCGCCCCGCTAGTCCCGAGAGACCGCGGTCGGCTCGAGCCAGAGGTCGCGGAAGATGTACCACTGCGCGGGGTCGTCGCGGATGTGCCTCTCGAGCACGCGGAAGGTCGCCTGTGTCAGTGCGTGCACGTCGAGGTCGGCGTCCCCGGTCGGCTCGAATTCGATGGGATCGATGCGGCCGCGAGCGTGCTCGCTCCAGGGGCCGCGTCGCGGCAGCGTCGCGGCGATCACCGGCGCACGTGCCCTCAAGGCCAGCCGCGCGAAGCCGTCCGCGACCCCCACGGGGGCGCCGAAGAACTCGATGCGCGCGCCCGCCTCCGCGACGGGGATGTCGACGTGGAGCGCCGTGATCTCGTTGCGCCGGAGCGCTCGCAGCAGGCGCGGACCGATGCGATCGGCGGAGATGATGGTGAGGCCGAGCCGCTCGCGCGATCCGAGGATCAGGTGGTCGAGGCGCGCGTTCTGGAATCGGTCGGCGACGGTGGTCACCGGGAAGCCGCGCGCCGAGAGCGCGACCGCCCCAATGTCCCAGAGCCCGTAGTGGGCGGTGACGAAGACGATGCCGTTGCCCCTGCGCTCGGCCGCGATCCGATCCCAGTCGTCGAAGTCGAAGCGGGCGCCTACCTCCTCGGGGCGTGCGCCGAGGAGCCGCAGGAAGTCGACGAGGTAGGCGCCGTAGTTGGAGAAAGAGCGCCGCGCGAGGCGCCTGGCCGCCGTGGCATCGCCATCGGCGACCCGGAGCATGTTGGCGACGCACCGCCGACGCCCGCCCCACCACACGTGGTAGGCGAGCACGCCGCCGGCACGGGCGAGCGCGTAGGAGATCGGACGCGGCAGCGTCCGCGCGAGAGCCGCGATCAGCCGCACCGCGGCGTAGGCGATCACGGCGGGATCCCTACTCCGCGCCGTCGTGTGCGGCCCGAGCCGCGGCCCCCGTCCCCTCCTCGTCGTTCCCCGCGATGAAGGCCTCGAGTCGGTCGCGGGCGACGTCGTCATGCCACTGCTCGGGCGGCGACTTCATGAAGTATGCCGACGGCTCGAGCAGCGGTCCCGACTGCCCGCGGTCGAGCGCGAGCTTGGCGCAGCGGATCGCGTCAATCACGACCCCCGCCGAGTTCGGGCTGTCCCAGACCTCGAGCTTGGTCTCCACCGTGAGCGGCACCTCGCCGAAGGTCGTGCCCTCCATGCGGATGTGGCACCACTTGCGGTCCTGCAGCCAGGGAACGTGATCCGACGGACCGACGTGCACGTCGCCGTCCGGCATCTCGAAGTCGATCTGGGAGGTGACGGCGTTGGTCTTCGAGATCTTCTTCGACTCGAGGCGCTCGCGCTCGAGCATGTTGAGGAAGTCCGTGTTGCCGCCGAAGTTGAGCTGGTAGGTGCGGTCGAGGCGGACCCCGCGGTCTGCGAAGAGGCGGGTCATGGTGCGGTGCAGGATGGTGGCGCCGACCTGCGACTTGATGTCGTCGCCGATGATCGGCAGGCCGTGCTCGCGGAAGCGCTCGCCCCAGTCCTCCTGCCGCGCGATGAAGACGGGGATGCAGTTGATGAACGCGCACCCCGCCTGCAGTACCTGCTCGACGTACCACTTGGTGGCGGACTCGGATCCGACCGGGAGGTAGTTGATCACCACATCGGTCTCGGTGTCCCGCAGGATCCGGACTATGTCGACCGTCGAGCCCGGCGCCTTCGTGATCACCTCGGAGAGGTAGCGGCCGAGGCCGTCGTGCGTCATGCCGCGGTCGACGACTACGCCGGTCGTCGGCACGTCCGCGAAGCGGAAGGTGTTGTTCGGCGGTGCGTAGATCGCCTCGGCGAGGTCGGTTCCCACCTTGTTTGCGTCGATGTCGAAGGCCGCGGTGAAGCGGATGTCGCGGATGCGGTAGCCGCCGAGGACCGGGTGCATCAGCCCCGGGATCGTTTGCCCGTCCTCCGCGTCGCGGTAGAACTCAACGCCCTGTACCAGCGAGGAGGCGCAGTTGCCGACGCCGATGATGGCGACCTTGATTTCCTTGCCCATCTGACTCGTTCTCCGTTTCGTGGGACCGCCCGCGTGCCGGCGGGCGCGGTCGTTGCGCGGAACGGTAGCGCAGCCCAACGGATACTACAAATGCATTGGATGTGATAAACATATAGCAGAACAGTATGTGTACGGAAACGGGGACGGCGACGATGGCCGACCACTCCCACGCCGATCCGGCATCGCTTCTCGACGTGCGGCTGCGGCAGCTCTCCTACCTACGGGAGATCGCGCGCGCTGGGGGCGTCATGTCCGCCGCCCCGAGGCTCGGCGTCAGCCAGCCGGCCCTCTCCCGCGCGCTCGCGAACCTGGAGCGCCGCGTCGGCGTGCCGCTCGTCGAGCGGGACGGCCGTGGCCGCCGCCTCACCGGGGAGGGGGAGGAGGTGCTTGCCTTCGCGGAGCGCGTGGCGGCGCAGGTGGAGGACCTCCGAGAGCAGCTCGGCGAACGCGCCCGGGGCGAGCGCGGGACGCTGCGTGTGGGGATGATCGACGCGGCGAGCCTCTACGTCCTCCCCGGCGTCGTACGCGATTTCGCCGCGCGCTTCCCCGGTGTCGATCTCAGGCTCAGTGTCGACACGAGCACGACCCTGCTCGATCGGTTGCGTCGCTTCGAGCTGGACCTCGCGTTCGTGGTCGGTCCCGCCGATGCCGACCTCTGGAGCGCGGAGGTCGAGCGGGAGCCCCTCCACCTCTACGCACCGCCGGGGCCGGTCAGCGACCCGGCCGACTCCGACTGGGTGCTCTATCCGCGGGGCCAGCGCACACGCGGCCTCATCGACGCCGGGCTAGCCGCGCTCGGCATCGATCCACGGGTCACGCTGGAAAGCCACAATCCAGAGGTGCTGCGCCAGATGGTTGCGCTCGGCCTCGGCTGGAGCGTGCTGCCTGATCCCGTTGCCGAGCGCGGGGGCGGCGCGCTCCGTCGCGGCCGGTTCGTCGCCGAGCGCGTGCTCGTGGGCGTGCGCCGGGCCGACGCGCGGCCCCACCCCCGCCGCGACGCGTTTCTCGAGTTCGCACTGAGAGCTCGGCGCGGGTGGGCCGACGCGGCCGAAGCCGACAGTTGAGCTCTGCTTCGTCCGACTTCAGGGTCGGCGTCGTGGGTCGCTAGGCCTGAGCCTTCTGAATCTTGAACATCTTCGTCCCGCAGGTCGGACAGGTGCCCTGCACGGCGGGGCGGCCGTTCTTCATGGTGATGGACGTGGAATTGCTCATCTCGCGCTTGTCGCGGCACTTCAGGCAGTACGCTTCCATCGTCCTCCTCCGGCCGAAGCCTCCCGGCGCTTGCTGGGGCGCGCAGGTCACACTCACCCGCCCCGTCGGCAGGTACCTGATACCTCTACTTGAGGGCCGAGCCCAGTGTCAACGACAGTGTCCGTCGTCAGATCCGGATACGGGCTCCCTCACGCCCATCTCGCCGCCCGGCTCGGGCGTGGCTCCCGCCTCCCGGGGGCCGGCCGGAAGCACGCGGTAGGGGTGCCAGGCATCGGGAATCGCGGTCGCCGCCAGGAGCGCCACGAGGTGCCCGTCGGGCCCGTAGCAGCGCGCCCTCTGTCCCTGGGCCGCGACTGGGTGCGGCCACCGGCGCGGTGCGCGGATGTCGCGCCCAACCCGCAGCTCCGCGACCGCCCCCTCGCCGACGATGAGCGCCGGCCAGCCGGTCACTACCGCGTCGGGCGCGTGCAGGAGCGTCTCCACGTCCCCCGCCCGGAGTCGCTCCTCCGCGTACGCGAGCGGTACGGACTCCGCCGCGCGGAAGGGCCCGACCGAGAGCCGCCTCAGCCCCCGAACGCAGGCGCCGCAGCCGAGGGCCCGACCGAGGTCGCGCGCCAGGGAGCGCACGTAGTAGCCGCGTCCGCATTCCACCTCGACCGTGGCCAGGGGTCCCCGGCCCTCCCCTCGCTCGAAGCCGACGAGGTCGACGGCGTACGTCACCACCGGCCGCTCCTCGAGATCGAGCGGCGCTCCCGCGCGGGCCGCCCGGTAGGCGGGGACGCCGCCGCGCTTCACGGCCGAGTAGGCGGGCGGCCTCTGCCACTGCTCCCCGCGGAAGGGGGCGAGCTCGGCCTCGACCTGCTCGTGCGAGACGGAGGAGGCATCGCCACGGCCAACGACCTCGCCATCGCCGTCGTCGGTGTCGGTCTCCACCCCGAACTCGATAGCGGTGCGGTAGCGCTTGCGCGCGTCCATCACCTCCTCGACGAGACGGGTTGCCTCGCCGAGGGCGATCGGGAGCACGCCGGTGGCTGCGGGGTCGAGCGTGCCGGCGTGGCCGACGCGTCGGATGCCCGCGGCGCGGCGGACGGCGCGCACGACATCGAAGGAACTGAGGCCGGCGGGCTTGTCGATGTTCAGGAAGCCCCGTAGGGCCGGGCGCCCCGTCGTGGCACTCCGCGTCACGGGGGAGGCTCTCCCGGGCCGGCCACGCTCTCGCCCGTGTCGCACTGACCGCTGAGCGTCAGATCCCGCATCAGATCCGTCAGGCGGCTCCCCTCACGGATCGAGTGATCGGCGAGAAAGCGCAGCCGTGGGACACGGCGAAGGTGCAACTCGCGTGCCAGCTCGCGGGTGAGAAGGGAACCGGCACGGCCGAGCGCGGCGAGGACCCCCTGCTCGAGCAGTCTCGTGTCGACTTCGCCTCCGTCGCCGAGACTGAGCACCGAGACGTAGACGCGCGCAGTGGCGAGGTCGGGCGTGACCTCCACGCGGGTCAGCGAGATCAGGCCTCCCTCTAGGACGGGGTCCTTGAGGCGGCGCTGGATCAGTTCGGCGAGCGTCGACTGCAGGAGGTCGGCGAGCTTCTCTGTTCGACGGCTCATTGCGTCATCGCCGCAGGTCCCGGCGCCGCCGGGACCCGGATCCGGGAGCGGCCCACGAGGCGCGAGCACCCTCCAGCGGCGCCGGGATCAGCGCGTCTGCTCCAGATGGTACGTGACGACCTCGTCGCCCTCTTCGAACGCGGTGAACCCGCCGATCATGATCCCGCACTCGAGCCCGGCGGCAACCTCGCGCGCGTCCTCGTCGATGCGGCGCAGCGATCCGATCTCGCCCTCGTGCAGCTGCTTGCCGCTGCGCAGCACGCGGGCTTTCGCGCCGCGACGGGCCGTTCCGGCGCGGACGTAGCACCCGGCGATGGCGTTGCGCCTTCCCCGGCGGAAGACGGCGCGCACCTCGATGCTCGCGTCCTGGCGCTCCTCGAAGATCGGCTCGAGCAGCCCCGAGACCGCGAGCCGGACGTCGTCGAGCATCTGGTAGATCACGTCGTACAGTCGGATCTCCACGCTCTCCTGGGTGGCCAAGCGGCGCGCGCCCAGCTCCGGGCGCGTGTTGAAGCCGAGGATGACGCCCTGCGAGGCGACGGCGAGGTTCACGTCGGACTCGTTGATGGATCCGGCGGCGGCGTGGATCACCTTGACGTTGACCTCGTCAACGGCAAGCTCCTCCAACGAGCGGACGAGCGGCTCCACCGAGCCCTGCACGTCGGTCTTCAAGACGACGTTGAAGTCGCGCACGTTGCCGCTGTGAATCTCGCCGAAGAGCGTGTCGAGCGACACGGCGCCCGCGCTCTCGCCGCCGGCCTCGGAGGCCCGCCGCCGCTCCTCGGCGAGGCGGCGCGCCTCGCGGTCGCTTCCCACCACCACGACGCGTTCCCCGGCGGGCGGCACCTCCGAGAGGCCGAGCACCACCGTCGGTACCGAGGGCCCGGCGTTGCGCAGCCGGGCTCCCCGCTCGTCGGTCATCGCCTTGATGCGCCCGTGGGCGAAGCCCGCAAGGATGGCGTCGCCCACGCGGAGAGTGCCGCTCTGCACGAGGATGGTGGCCACCACGCCTCGATGCGGATCGGTCGCGGCCTCGAGCACGATCCCCGTCGCCTCGCGGTCCGGGCTGGCGGCGAGCTCCTGCAGATCGGCGACGAGCTGGACGCTCTCGATCAACTCCTCGATCCCCTCGCCTTGCAGCGCGGAGATCGGCACGACCACCTGCTCGCCTCCGAACTCCTCCGGGACGAGACCGACCTCCATCAGCTGCCGCTTGACCCGGTCCGGGTCGGCGTTCCCGGTGTCGATCTTGTTGATGGCGACGACGAGCGGGACGCCGGCGGCGCGCACGTGGTCGAGCGCCTCGCGCGTCTGCGGCATGACGCCGTCGTCGGCAGCAACCACCACAATGGCGACGTCGGTCACCTGCGCGCCGCGCGCGCGCATCTGCGTGAAGGCCTCGTGCCCCGGGGTGTCGATAAAGGTGATCTCCCGACCGTCGGGCGCGGTCGCGCGGTAGGCGCCGATGTGCTGCGTGATCCCGCCCGCCTCGCTCTCCGCCACCTTCGCCTCGCGGATGCGATCGAGCACGGTGGTCTTCCCGTGGTCAACGTGACCCAGGACGGTGATGATCGGGGGGCGCGGCCTCAGATCCGGGCCCGCCTCCTCCACGATCCGGCGCGAGGTGCTCGCGCGGTCGCCCTCCTCCTCGCGCGCCTCGTCGGGGGCATCGGCCGGGTCGGCGACAGCGAGTGTCGGCGGGGCGTTCGCCTCCTCCGGCACGAATCCGAAGTCGCTCGCGACGATGGCGGCCGTGTCGAAGTCCACCACCTGGTTGATGGTGGCCATGACCCCGTTCTTCATCAGCTCCTTGATCACGTCGATGGAGGTCACGCCGAGCAGGTCGGCGAGGTCCTTGACCGTGATCGCGTCGGGGAGGCGGACCGGGGATCCTGCCTGCGTCATCTGCTCGCTCCCTCCGCCGGCACGACCGGCGCTGCGGGCGCTCCCGCAAGATTCTCCAGCGCCGAGGCTGCGATGGTCCCGGCCGGCGCGCGCAGCGCGCGGGCCAGCAGCATGGGCTTCGTGACCACGCGCCGCCAGCAGGCCGGGTCGTCACAGAGGTAAGCGCCGCGCCCTTCGGCCCGCCCCTCGGGGTCCGTGTGGATGGATCCGTCGGTGTCGCGCACGAGCCGCGTCAGCTGGCGCTTCTCCCGCTTCGAGCGGCAGGCGACGCAGCTGCGCTGGGGCCGCTGCCGGACCGGGTCCGGCACGTGTGGCCGGCGGCGTTTCGTCGTGGCCTCCAGTGGCGTGCCGCTACTCCTCCTCGTCCGTGAACATGTCGGCGTACTCGCTGTAGTCGTCGTGGAGCTCGGCGAGTCCCTCCTCGATATCCTCCTCGTCGACCTCGAAGCGTCGTCCCTCGCGCGGCGCGACCGGAGCGCGCTCGGCACCGGCAGCGCGGCCGCCGCGCCCGCTCGCCCGTCGCGGGCGCCGCGGCGGCCGGCGCTCCTCCGGCTCCTCCTCGCGCGCCAGGCCGGAGATCTCCTCGGCGAAGCGGAGGCCGGTGGCCGGCGCCGCCGGCTGGGGCCGCGTCGGAGCGGGATGCGTCTCCTCGAGAGGCGCAGTCGGCTCCTCTTCCACGAACCCTGCCAAGACCTCCTGCTCCGGCGTGAGCGCGGGCTCGGGAGGAGCGGTCGCCGGCGCGGCCGGCGGCGGCGACGATCCGGGGAGGCCCGGGCGCTGGTAGTCGGCGCCGGTGGCGACGGCCTCGGGCAGCGGGGGCAGCGCGGGCTCCAGTGGCACGTCCGAGCGCGGGATCGCCTCCATGTTCGGCTCGGGCGGTGGGTAGAGATCCTCCCCGGCGCTGATGAGGGAGCCCTCCGTCTGGATCTCGATGCGGCGCCCCGCGAGCTTCGCGGCGAGGCGCGCGTTCTGACCCTCTTTGCCGATCGCGAGCGTCATCTGCTTGTCCGGCACGGCCACGAAGGCAGTGTTCGTCTGCGCATCCACCCTCACTGAGACCACCTCGGCGGGACGGAGGGCACTGCTCACGAAGACGGCGTCGTTCGGATCCCAGCGGATCAGATCGATCCGCTCGCCGTTGAGCTCGTTCACGATGTTCTGGATGCGCGAGCCGCGGATCCCGATCGTGGCTCCGATCGGATCGATGCCGTGCTGGCGCGAGATGAGCGCGACCTTCGAGCGATAGCCGGGATCGCGCGCGATCCTCATCACCTCCACGGTGCCGCGCGCGATCTCGGGCACCTCGAGCTCGAGCAGCCGTCGGACGAGCTCGGGGTGCGAGCGCGAGATCACCACCTGGGGCCCCTTCGAGGCGCGGTAGACCTCCTTCACGTAGACCCGCAGGCGCTGGCCGACCCGGTAGTGCTCCGGTCGGACCTGCTCGGAGACGGGGAGCACGGCCTCGGTGCGGCCGAGGTCGATGATCACGTGCCGGCCCTGCTCGACGCGCAGCACCGTGCCGGAGACCAGCTCGCCTTCCTTGCTGGTGAACTCGCTGTAGACCGCCTCGCGCTCCGCCTCGCGCAGCCGCTGCAGCACGACCTGTTTTGCGGTCTGGGCTGCGATTCGGCCTGTGCTCGGACTCTGGGGGATGGGCTCGAGCACCTCGTCGCCGGGCGCGAGGCCCGGGTGGCCCATCGCGGCGGCGCGCTCCGGTGATAGCTGCAACTCGTCGTCTTCGATCTCGTCGTCGGCGACCACCTCGTAGCGGCGCCACGCGTCGATGTCCCCGGAGTCGCGGTCGATCTTCACCACGACGTCGGCGTAGAGGAGGTCGTCGTTCTTGAACGCCGACGCCATCGCCGACTCGACGGCGTCGAAGACGGTGTCGGTGTCCAGGCTCTTCTCGGCCGAGAGCTGTGTGATCGCGACGACGAACTCGTTCTTCATGATCTCCCCAGCGTCGCTCAACGGGCCGCGAACAGATGGTGGCCGCGTGCCGGGCTAAAAAAAGACGTGGGCCCGTGCCCACGTCATCCTCGAGAGGCGACGCCGACAGCGATCGTAGCACGCGCCCATGCCCCCCTCAAGGTACCGGGCGGGTGATTGGGGTCGAGCTGCGTCAGCGAAGCGGCGAGAAGTCTGTCGGCTCGAGCAGACGGTTCTCGCTGTGGCTCACTATGGGCCCGTCGCGCTCGGAGTCCTCGTACGCGGCGCGCCACTCGGGGTCCGCGCTGAAAGCCGCCCAGGCGCGTTCGCGCTGCGCGACGTCCTCGAACGCGAGCAGGTAGACGAGCTCCCCGTAGCGCCCGCCCGCGTAGTTCGTCCAGTAGCCGATGTTGCGCATCCCGTGCTTCTCGAAGAGGCGCGTGGTGTGGTCGCGGAAGCGGGTGAGCATCGCCTCCCGGCGCCCCGGAAGCGCGCTGTAGACGCGGAGTTCGTAGATCACGGTGGGCCCCCGGCGCTCGCCGCGTGATCACGGCGTCGCGGAGACGGTACAGGGTCCGGGGCCCGACCGCCCGGAGCGCGCGAGGATGTGTGCGCGGGCGCGGGCGCGGGCGCGCCCGCGGGGGGACGGCGCGCTAGATCTCCTCCCCCGAGGCGATGTCCCGGTGCATCAGCAGCAGGTCGTAGGTCTCGCCGTTGGTATCGCTGACCTGGTCGTGCAGCACGGCGACCGGGACGAAGGCGAGCGCGCGGAAGGTCCGCATCGCGGCGATCTGATCGAGCGTCATCTGCGTCATGACACGACGGACGCCGAGGCCGCCGGCGAGCGACAGCCCCTCGGAGGCAAGCCGGTGGCCGAGGCCGTGGCCGCGCCACGCGGCGCCGACGACGACGTGGAGATCGGCGATGTGTCGCATCCAGGTCGCTTCGTGCCGGGCCACCCCGCCGAAGCCGATGATCTCGTCCTCGCGGGTCGCGAGGATCACCGAGGCTAGACCGAGCAGGACATCGTCGACCCAACCGTTCACGCCCTCGACGGTTGTGATGTCCGTCGGGAGGAACATGAGATCGTGCTTGGGGACCGACCGCGCGAACGCGAGCAGCGTGTCGGCGTCCGCCGGCTCCATGTAGCGAAGTTCGACGTCGCCTCCGTCGATGGAGAGCCTCTGGAGGGCGCCCGGCGTTCTCCCGGTCACTTCGTCACCTCGCTCCCGGGCCGCGCGTCGTGGGCGGCCACGCCCTGCCCGGCGGCGCGCACGCGCCGCCCGCGGGCACCATACCGCACCGCCGCCCGCCGCCCGCAGTCCTAGAAGCGGGGGTATTGGTCGATGGATACCTGGCGCTCGGCGAAGAGCCAGCGCCCCTCGACCCGCCTCAGTCGATCGCGGTAGATCCCGGTCCTGTCGACCCGCGGTCCCTCACCCTCCAGCGCTATGAGGAGGATGTAGCACGTGTGGGTCGCCTCATCGCCGTCGCCCTCGATGACGTGGTTCGATGTCCAGTGGCGCAGCGGGGCGCGCTGCGCCCATCGCTCCCAGGTTCGCTCGAAGTGGCGCATCAGCTGCGCGCGACCGCGCGACGCCGTGCCGGTGTCGCCAACGAAGAGGCCGTCGTCGGTGAACGTCGCCGCCACGGCGGCGGCGTCGCGCTTCACGTCGAGCTCCCAGCTGTAGCGGGCAGTGAGCTCCACGATCGCGTGGCGGTCGGCGTCGCTCAGAGTCATCGCCCTCCCCGACATTGCCCCTTCAGTCTATGCCGTCGCCGGGCGTCGGCGGCGCCGCGGAGGGGGTCCCGGCTCGCCGGGACCCGGGACCGCGATAGGATCTCCCGCGGAGGGGTGCCCGAGTGGTTTAAGGGAGCGGCCTTGAAATCCGTCGTGTGTTTCGATGCACCGTGGGTTCGAATCCCACCCCCTCCGCCAATTCTGAATCTACGACGGCCTCTGCGGGGCGTTCGTCGTCACCCTTCCGGTGATCACGAGACTGATCAGTTGTAGGCATTTCGTAGGCATTCGCGGCCAATGCGGCACCGACGCAGATCGGCGGCGGGCTACCGTGAGCGCACGTCCCGGGGCAGCGGCCGCCGCCCGGACACACTCGTCGGGGCTTCAACCCGCAGATTCCGAAGCCGCGCGCTTTCCCTGCCGAGTGCGGATAGGGGGATGCGGCGTGCCTACGAAGCGCCACGCGCTCGTGGACGCGGCACCAGCGCATCCAGTTTCTCGGCCGCCTCGCGCTGCATGTTGGGGAGCACGTGGCTATACGTGTCGAGCGTGACTCCGATATTGGCGTGTCCGAGACGTTCCTGCACAACCTTTGGGTGTACGCCGGCTTCAAGGGCCAACGTCGCGCTGGTGTGCCGCAGATCGTGGAACCTGAGGCCCGTGAGCCCCAGCCGATCACGCAGCGCACCCCACCGTTTGGCGAGGTTATTCACCGTCTCCGGCGAGCCCTCGAGCGTCGATCGGTGGATTCGGGGTAAGCCGAAGCTCCTCGCCGATATCCTCCGAGTCCTCCCACAGGGCGTCGAACCACTCGCGCAGGGCGCTCATCCCCGCGTCGCCGGTGACGCGCACGTTGAGCTCGGTGTTCCCGCTGAACCCGGCCAGCGTGAGGTTCGAGGAGCCGACGACTGCCGCGCCCGGCTCGGTGTGGTCGTCGTACCAGCAGAGGTAGGCTTTCGCGTGCAGCGGGCTGCGCCGGTAGGCGCGCACTTCGGCGCGCCCCGAGGCGACCATGTCGCGCAGCAAGGCGACGGAGCGCTGGGAGTCGGCGGTCTGCGGCAGCAGGGCCACGCCGTCGGCGATGCGCTCCACCGCATCCCGGGCGATCGCCGGGCGTTCGCGCCGCTGCACGAGCCCATCTGTGGCGAGCCGCGCGCGCAGCGCGTCCGGCTGCTGGAGCCCCGCGGCCACCGCCTCCAGCACGGGCCGGTCGGCCCGCCCGACGAGGATGCGCACCTTCTCGAGTGTCGACAGTTCCTCGCTGACGGGCCCGAAGCCGGAGATGAAGAAGTAGCCGACGGCGATGTCGGCGCGGGCGGAGCTGTCCAGCATCTCCCGCAGTCGGGTCAGCAGGTCCGGGTCGGTGGAGGCGTGGAGGATGTTCAAGGGCTCATACCGGAAGGCCGGTCGCGGGTCGGGTCATCCCCTGAGCAGGGCGGTGAAGCCAGCCTGCTCGAAGTCCCGGTCGTGCGCCAGCGCCTCGGTGATGTTCCGCTCCTCCATCACCAGGAAGCTGGCGCAGTCCGTCAGGCTCCATCGCTGGTCAGGTCGGCCGACGTAGCGCTCGACGGCAGCCCGGAACTGGGCGTCGGTCTGCGGGACGATCTCCACGTCCGGGCTATCTTCGAGTCTCTGGACCATCTGGGCTGCGAATCGCCGGCGGAATTCGCCCATGCCCGCCATGGCGTCGAGCGCCTCGACCAGGACGAGCTGCGTTGTCACGACCGCAGCCGCTCCCAGGGTTTTTCGTTACAGCCATCGCCCTTTGGTGCAGCGTGTCCCTGGGATGCCAGAGCGCGATCCAGTAGCCCGCATCTGCGAAGACCAACCTCAATCATCCTCCTCCTTGGGATGGCCGTAGAGGTAGTGCTTTTTGTTCTTCGCGAGGTCGGTCGGCAGAACGTCCCACGCGTCCGGAGGGATGGACCTGTGGAGTTCCTTGACCGCCTCCACGATGGCGCCCAGACCTCCACGCTCCGCCGGCGCGCCTTCGATCGACACCGTGACCTCCTCGCCCTCTTCCAACTCGAGCGGTTCCAGTGGCGTGAGGACGCCGTTGGCATATCTGGCCTTCACGCTTGCGATCATGAGTGATCCTCCCCGGCGAGCATCCTGTCTTCATACTACGCCGCGGCCGCAGAGAGCCGCGATCACCTCGAGGCGAGCATCAGCGGAAGCTTCGGTAGAAGTCGCGGCGATGCCCGAATCTGGCAAGGATGGCCGGCGCCGTCCCCGATCTCTATCCCGAGCCGGTAGTCGCCGATCCTGATCCGGTAGTGCACCGCCGAACCCTGCAGCGCCGCGATTCCCCTGAGGATCGGCGGGAAGCAGGCGTTGAGGTTGGCGGGGGCGATCCGGGGTCAGTCGCCGAGCAGGGCGAGGGCGCGCTTCCCGGTCGGATTGAGCAGCGCGGGCGAGCAGTCCTCGGCCTACATCGCCTCGTGGCTGCGCGTGCTCGACGACGAGGGACGCTTGGTCGTAGTCGTCGCCGCGCAGGGACAGTGCGCGGCCAATCACATCCTCGGGGCGGCAGATGCAGTCGCTTTCATCACGGACCTCACATGAGGACCAGCGCCCGAGATGGGACGAGCATCTCGGCCCAAGCCGTCGGTGGATTCGGCCAGCGGGTCAGGAGGTCGCCGGTTCAAATCCCGTCTCCCCACCGTTTCTTGGACCTGGAATCGACTGTGGCGGCTTGGACCTGTCGCCCGCGGTCACATTGGCGTTCGGCGCCGAGGGCAGCGTCCATCCGTTCCGCGTCGCGACGACGGTTCTCATCGAAGGCGTGCGTGTAAGTGTTCAGGGTGATCCGCACGTCGGAGTGTCCGAGCATGATGCCGCGAGCCGGCAGGCCCGCGCGCTAGGCGTTACCGGGTGGGGGCATCCACGGGCAGGTCGGTGGTGATGATGACCAAAACGCCCTCGGCATCGCGCACTGGGACAGAGCGGGTGATCATCACGATCTCACCGCCGCCCGCGTCCGTCATCTTGGGGCCATCTTGGGGCCGTGTTCGGTGGTACGGCCTGGGACGGGGGGGCACGAGCGGTGACATGACTTGTCATAAGCCCTTATCGTTAGGTACGAAATGGCTCGCGAAGGGACCAGAAGCGACGGGCCGGGATCGGCCTGAGTACCCTGTCACGGTGGAGATCGTCGGTTCGAATCCGATCGGGGTCGCCACCATTCAAACCTGCGATCGGGACCGCGGGCCCTGCGGCCGGTGCCGCGCGAGCCATTCTGGGGCCATTCGCCCGACGAATGCAGCCCAACGGACGGGCAAACTCGATGCGTGAGACTCCCGTGTGGCCTTCCCGATTGGCCGGGTCATCTGCTGAATCCTCAGGCAAGGGTTGATGCAGTCATCACTCGGGGGACTCCGCGCGGTCGAGGTTGCGGGCGGTATTGATCAGTCCCATGTGGCTGAACGCCTGCGGGAAATTGCCGAGCATCTCGCCGCTTCCCGGCTCGATCTCCTCGCTGAACAACCCCAGGTCGTTCCCGTGACTGAGCAACGTCTGGAAGATCTCTCGCGCCCGGTCGACCTCGCCGAGGAGGATCAGGTTGTCCGCCAGCCAGAACGTGCAGACAGTGAACGTCCCCTCACCGCCGGCTAGCCCGTCCTCGTATCCGCGGTAGCGGTACACCAGGCCCTCTGGCGACGTCAGTTCACGGCTGATCGCCCGGATCGTCGACTCCATCCGCGGTTCGGTCGCCTCGATGAACCCGAAGAGCGGTAGCAGCAGGTTGCTAGCATCTAGGTTCTTGCTGCCGTACGCCTGCACGAACGCGCCACGATCGCCGTCGTAGCCGCGGGTCAGCACCTCGTCGCGAATTTCGGCGCGCACGCGCGCCCACAGATCGACGTCGCCCGGCATGTCGAGCGCGCGCGCGGCCTTGATCGCACGGTCCAGTGCCACCCAGCACATCACCTTGGAGAAGACGAAGTGTTGGCGGCCACCGCGCGTCTCCCACAGGCCTTCGTCCGGTTCTCGCCAGTGGTCGATCACGAAGGCGGCGACGTGCCGCAGGAAGTCCCAGTACTCGGGGTCCATCTCGCCGCCGAATATGCGGTAGAGATGCGCCGAGTCCATCACTTCCCCGTAGATGTCCAGCTGGAACTGCGAGTATGCGCCGTTGCCGATACGGACCGGTTTCGAGCCCCGGTAGCCGTCGAGTTCCGGCAGTTCGATTTCCGTCAGCCGACGCTCGCCGCCGAGGCCGTACATGATCTGGAGGTCGCGCGCGCGCCCGGAGGTGCTCCACTCAAGCCAGTTCTTGAAGTGCCGGGCCTCCTCCCGGTACCCGAGGATGGAGAGCGCGTAGAGCGCGAACGATGCGTCACGAATCCAGGTGAAGCGGTAGTCCCAGTTGCGCGGGCCCCCTACCGCCTCCGGCAGGGAGGTCGTGACGGCCGCAACGAGCCCGCCGGAGGGCGCGTAGGTCAGTGCCTTCAGCGTGAGCGCGGATCGCATCACCTCGTCGTGGTAGGCACCGTCGTACCGGCATCCGGCGGCCCACCCCTCCCAGAACGTGCGGGTCTCCGCCAGCAGTCTGTCGAGATCGCCGTCGGCGACTGCCGACGAGCGCGATTGGTACGTGACGACGGCGCTCACACGCTCGCCGCTGCGGAGCCGTCCATCCGCGAGGAACCCGTCATCGGCGACGTCGCGCATCGGTGCGCTGCAGTAGACGGCCAGCGCATCGGCACCCCCATGAGCCACGCCGTCGTGCTCCCCGTTCAGCGTCACATGGGGGATGATCGTTCCGTAGTCGAATCGGGGGCGGCAACGCATGCTGAACCGCACCTCGCCGCTCGTGCATTCGAGTGTCCGCACGATCTGCTGGCTGGCCTCCACGGCTCGCGGGTCCTCCGGGTTGTCGCTGCGCACCGGCATCCAGTCGGTCAACTGTGCCGACCCCCCGTCCGCATGGAAAGTGGTTTCGATGATCTTCGTGTTGGGGAGATAACGGCGCTCGGTCGTGTGGACGCCCTGCGGGGCGAGTTGAAAATACCCGCCGCGCTGCCAATCGAGAATGCGGCTGAAGACCGCCGCGCTATCGAACCTGGGGAAGCAACACCAGTCGATGGACCCCGCACTCGAGACGAGCGCACCGGAGTGCAGGTCGCTGATCAGCCCGTAGTCCCCGATGGCTGGTTGCGCGCCGTGGCTGTTCACGAGATCCGCGTCTCCGGGTCATGGATGTTGGCGAGCACAGTGTCTGCGCACGCCCAGTGTCAGCTGGCGGATGCGGCCGCCGGCCCTGGCCGCCCGCATGCATTCGCCACATTCCCGCGGCGCCTTCCTGCCCGGTGACCATACCGCACGTGTGTCCTGTTCGTGGAGGATCCGGACGCGACCGGCCGAATGTCCAGCGAGCGCCGCCATCAGGGTCTCCGCACGCATGCTGTGTCTAGCCGAGCAGCAGCTGGTCCGCCGTGCGGCGAAGAGCAAGCGCCAGGTAGATCACGGAGAAGCGGAACAGCGCGCGCCCTCGATGCCCGGCCGCCGCCCCAGCGCGGCGCGTACCAGAGGAAGCCGGTGGCGCCCGCCGCCGCGAAGCAGATCCAGCGCAGTTCGGCGACGGCGCCGGCGACGGGCATCAGCGGCACGAGCGGCAGCGTGCAAGAGGAGTATCTGCCGCTTTGCCTCCCGCTCTCCCGCACCACGGGGAGCACTGGCACGCGGGCCCGCCCGTAGTCGTCCCCAACCAGAAGCGAGCTTGCCCAGAAGTGCGCCGCCGCCTCTTCGAGTCGCTCCCCGGAGCAGACTCTGCCAGCCAGAAGGTCGAGACGGAGATCCCGGCACCGACGTTGCAGGTGATCCCGATCGCGATATTCGCGCTGGTCGCGCAGATCGGGCGCGCCCCGCCGTCTACGATCAGTTGCCTCAGCCTCTACCTCCTAGCGGCGAAGTGTCTGCACCTTACCGGTCGCCCCGTGCATCCAGAACGCCAGTTGCAGCAGAAGGGCTTGTGATGCTGGCCACCCACGCCACTAGCAACCACAGCGACACGGCTTATCACCCGACGAACATGTAGTAGATCGCACGGATCCACCAGCGGACTTGCTCACGATCGGAGAACCTGACCTGCACGACGCCGAGCGCGGTCAGGATCGGCTTATCATCGATGCGGCCAACCAGCCCGCCGGAGCGTGTGTAGTGGACGATGCGGGAGGTGAACGACTCTCGCTCAGACCGCGAACCGCGTAGGCATCCCGTAGGCATACGTGACGCAAGAGGGGGGATGAGCTGGGATTCGGCGTCATGCGGGTGAACCAATGTCAGTTCAGAGAGGGCGCCAAGGCGACGTGGGGGCACATGCTGGGACGACTGCCTGCGAACTTGAAATCCGTCGTGTGTTTCGACGCACCGTGGGTTCGAATCCCACCCCCTCCGCCACTGCTCCGATCGCGGAGCCGATCGGAACGCAGTCGTCTCCCCGGCAGCCGGCGGTGGCGCGGTCGCCCGGCCGGCGTCAATTCCGAGCGCGCGGAGCGGCGACAACTGGTGGAGGGGGCGGATCGGGAGTGAGCACGATGGGTCGCCTGAGCCGTCTCCTGCCTCTTGTGCTGGGCGTCGTCGTCCTCGCTGCGTGCGGAGACGGAAGCACGGCGCCGCCCCCCGAGCTCGCTGAACTCGCGGTTCGTTTGGATGACTCCAGGTTCGGAGCGGGCGTGCCCGAGGCCACCGCGCAGCCTGGCTCGGCCGAGGTCCCAGACGCCGCGCCCGCGTCGCTCGTGGGCGCCGTGGTGACGATCGGCGCAACCGGGGGCGACGGCGTGAGCCTGCGCTCCGCCTGCCGGGTCGATGCCCGTGTCGCCGGGGGCTGGACCGACGGCACGGAGCTCGTGGTCGTCGAGGTCGGCGTCGGCGAGTGCGACGGCTGGACGCGCGTCGAGGCGGCCGGCGTCAACTCCTGGGTGAGCAACGAGTACCTGCCCGGGCTCGACGACGCGGCTGAGGCCAGAGTCGATGAGGAGTCAGAGAACGCGAGCGGCGAGAGCGCGGACGCGGCAGCCGTGCGCGCATGGATCGGCGCGCTGGACGAGGCGTCGGACCGGATTGCCCTGATCGCACGGTCCGCCATCGGCAACAGCATGCAGTACGAGGCGGACTTCCTTCGTGCCATCGCTCGCGACGCGGGCCAGCTGGCGTCGGCGGCGTCGGCGCCGGTCGCCGCCTTCAGCGAGGCGTGCGGCGGAACCGCCCTCGTGCTCGTCGGCTCGGCCGAGACGCTGCGCATCGTGGCCGAGCAGCTGGCCGCTCTCTTCGAGGGATGGCCCGCTGTCCCCTACCCCCCCGAGGTCGAGCGCCTCGTGAGCCAGTACGCCGCGTTCGCGGACGAGGCGGGCCCGATGACGGCGGCGTGCCTTGCGCCGGGCGAGTCGTGACGCGGGAGCATGGGGGAGCGGGTCGGCGGGAAGGGCCCGTCGAGCGAGTGTGACGAGGACGCTTCGGACGAGGAGCCGGCGTCGTCACCACCGGTAGGGGTGGACGGCGTCGCTCTGCGGGCTCTAGTCGGCGCGGCGCGCCTCTCCCGCGTCTCTGACAGCGGCGCGGAAGCCCGCCACCTGCGCGCGGTACTCTTCGACCCGCGGGGGCGTGCGCCCGAGCGACTCGCTCACGGCGTCGAGGCGTTCGAAGATCGCCGGCACGCCCCGCCTGGCGAAGAGGCCAACGAGGCGGTCGTCACCAGAACGTCCCACCTCCTCCATCGCCTCCGCGAGGTGCTCCATGATGTGTACCGGCTCGAAGTCGATCTCGCGGGCGCCGGGGCCGATGGGCTCCGCGTCGAGCAACTCCGGCGAGACCATCGTCTCGCGGTTCGACTCGTAGAGCGCGATGACGCGGTCGAGCTGATCGGCGAGGAGCGAAGCGTAGGAGGAGCCGGAGACGGCCCGTCTCTTGCCGTCGGGATGGATCATCGCAAGCCGCGCCACGGTTGCGAGCAGGTGCATCGAGTGGCGCAGGTTCCGCATCTGCTCCTCGTAGCCGGCATCTCCCGGTAGTCCTCGCTCCACGTACGGGACGACGGCCGCGTCTATCGTCTCGCGCGAGACTGCGTAGAGTGCCGTGACGGGGTCGTGGGCGCGCAGGATGGCTGCCGCCATCACGGTGTGCAGCATCAGGTTGTAGCGGGTGGCCGGGTCGAGGAGCACGGCCTCGATCATCGCTGCGATCCCCGCAGCCTCGGACTTCGGCACGACGGCCGGATCGTGGAGTCTGTTGACCGCGAGGCGGCGGTCAACCCAGTGCATGGAGCGATCATCGAGGATGGATCCGTAGAGCTCCCATGGCTCGATGCCGCTGGACGCCGCGCGCTCCTCGGCGCGCCCGAGCGCCTCCTCGAGCAGCGGCCCGAAGTCTCGCTGCGAGAGCTCGCCCGCGCGGACGCGCCGTCTCTGGGGCACCACCTCCTCCGCGAACTCCTCCCGGATCGCGGCCAGGGACGCCGCCTTCCCCCCCTTCGCTGCGGACACGCCCCTAGCGCTCGTGGTCGCGGAGGAAGGAGCGAACCTCCTCCAGCCACAGCTCGGGCGCCTGTCCGGGCTTGAAGTTCCCCGAGCTCGGAAGGCGCAGGCCCCGGGCGTGCGGGATCGTGGCGAGGAACTTCTCGTGCGAGCGTCCGAGCTGGCTCGTGGTGCCGTGGAGCACGAGCGTCGGCGCCTGGATCCGGCTGGCCGACTCCCAGATGTCGAGGTGCGTCATCGCGTAGGGGCCCGCGCCCTCCCACCCCATCTGGCCGTAAGCCTCGGCACCCTCCGTGGAGTTCACGATCAGGTTGTTGAGGAAGCGCTCGCTCGTGAGCTTCAGGTCGGCGCCGGGCCGGTCGCCACCCACCTTCTTCCACAGGTCGAGGAGGTGGCTCCCGTCCGGGCTCTGCTCGTAGTAACGGTGCAGGCGCTCGTGGACGGCACGCCGCGAGGGGGTCCCCCAGTTGAAGACCTCCTCCAGGATCAGCTTGTCGACGCGCTCCGGGAACTCGGCGGCGAGCACCAGTGCGATCTGCGAACCCGTGCTGTTCCCGTAGACGCTCGCCTTCTCGAGCCCGAGGCCGTCGAGCAGCCAGGTCACGGCTCGTGCGAATTCGGTCAGCGTCGTGTAGGGCTCGGGGGGACGGTCGGACTGCCCGTATCCCATGGTGCTCATCGCGATCACGCGGCAGTCGGCGGCGAGGAGCGGGGCGATGTCGCGGTAGGCCATGCAGGAGTTCGGCGTCGAGTGGAGCATGACGAGCGGCTCGCCGTTCCCGACCTCGAAGTACTCGATGTTGCCGTGGGGGCTGAGAACGAATCCCCGCTTTAGTCGTGACGTCGCTGTTCCCTGCATCGTTCTATCCTCCGGTGACGGCTCAGCTGCATCCGGCCTCTCCTGGAATACTACGCTCTCCGGGCGAGCCGCACGGCGGTCCGTGCCTCACGGAAGCGGCCGGCTCGCCGTCACGCGGAGCACGTCGCGGCCGGGTCCTAGAATCGGGCGGCCGGGCGAGCGGAACGGGGGTGGGGTCATGATGGAATCGCAACTGATCGCGGAGCGGGAGCCGATGGCGGCCGGCGGCGAGGCGCTCACCATTGCGCTCAACCGGCCCGAGAAGGTGAACGCGATGACCGAACCGATGCTGGCCGCGATGGACGCGGCGCTCGACGACGCGGAGCTCGACGATGCGGTCCGCGTCGTCCTGCTGCGCGGGACGGGACCGCGCGGCTTCTGCGCCGGCCTCGATCGGGCCGAGATGGATCGCTACGCGCAGCAGGGCGTGAGGCCCGCCGGGAACGTCGCCGAGATGTACCGGATCGCGAAGCGCATCGACCTGTTCCCGAAGCCGGTGGTGAGCCTCGTGCACGGCCACTGCATCGGCGCCGGCACCCAGATCGCGGCCGCGGCCGACATCGTGATCGCCGCCGAAGGAGCACGGATCTCGGAGCCGGAGCCGCGCATGGGAGGCTTCGCAGACGATGCGTGGCTGCGCCGCATCGGCCACGTGATGGGCCCGATGCGCGCGAAGAGCTACCTGCTCCTCGGCATCCCGCTCTCGGGCCGCGAGGCGGTCGAGGCCGGGATCGCGAGCATGGTGGTCCCCGACGAAGAGCTCGTGGAGAGCGGCCGCCGCGCGGCAGAGCGAATCGCCGATGCGGTGCCGGCGATCCTCTCGCGCACGTTGCGGCTGATAGACGAGGGCGCGACCGGCGGGTGGCGCGTAGGAGAGCTCGGCAGAGCGCCGTGAGCGGGCCGCTGCGGCCGGTGCGCGCGGGCCCCATCGACCGGCGGCGGTAGGAGGCGCGCTTCGGCGCCGCCGTCCGCTCCTACGTGAAGACGCCCGCGGCTTCGAGTTCGTCGAGCGTTCCGGCGTCGAGGCCCAGCAGCCCGCCGAGCACCTCGCGCGTGTGCTCGCCGAGGAGCGGCGCCGGTGCGAGGTCGGGAGTGGGCGCCCCCGTGTCGACCGGGCGCCACGGCACGCCGTAGTGCCGTCGCCGACCCGAGACCGGGTGCTCCGTCTCCACCACGAAGCCCCGGTGGATGAGCTGCGGATCGGCCAGGGCCTCGGCGGAGAGGAGCACCGGCGCCGCCGTCACACCCGCGTGCTGCAGCGCCTCCGCCGCGGCGAGCGGCGAGCGCTCCCGCGTCCAGGATGCGATCGCCTCGTCGATCGCATCCTCGCGCCCCCGGCGGCCCGCGGCCGTCTGAAGCGCCGGGTCGCGCGTCCACTCCTCCCGGCCGATCACGCCGCAGAGCGCACGCCACTCCCCCTCGTCCGCTGCCGCCACAGCGACCCAGTCGTCCTCGCCGAGCGCGGGATAGACGCCGTGCGGGACGAGCACCGGATCGCGGTTGCCGCGGCGGACGGGCGCTCGGCCGTTCATCGCGTAGTCGGCTATCGGCCCCGCGATCAGCGGAAGCAGCGTCTCGTACATCGCGCCGTCGATGTACTGTCCCTCGCCCGTGGCGTCCCGGTGTCTGAGCGCGGCGAGCAGGACCCACGCGACGTGGGCGCCCGCGATCGCGTCCGGCAGCAAGCCGCCGAGCAGCCGCGGGGCACCGCCCGCGTATCCCGTCACGTCCGCCATCCCCGAGAAGAGGTTGACCGCGCTGTGAAGCCCGGGATGGAAGCGCATCGGCCCCGTGCGCCCGAACGCGCCAAGGGAGAGCTGCACGACCGAGGGGTGGAGCTCGCGCACGACCTCGGGGCCGAGCCCCATCCGCTCCAGCACACCGGTCTTGAAGTTGTCGACGAGCACGTCGCAGTGGGGGAGCAGCCGGCGAACGAGGTCGCGGCCCTGCTCCGTCTCGAGGTCGAGCCGGATGCTTCTCTTCGCGCCGTTGAGCAGGTTGAAGTGGCCCGCGTTGTCGTGGTGGCGCGGTCGGCCGTCCCCGTAGGGCGGCAGCTCGCGCGTGGTCATGTGCTTCGAGGATTCGACCAGCAGCACGTCGGCGCCCATTCGCGCCAGCCATTGCGTGGCGAACGGGATCGCCACCACCTGCCCCAGATCGAGGACGCGCATCCCGGCGAGGGGGAGTGTCCCGGTTCGCCGGCCGGCACCGGTACTCCCCAGTCCCCCGTCCCGCGTCGGGCCCCGGTCGAGAGGATCCTCCTCCACGCGCCCGGGTGGGGTCTCCTCGCCGCGCCGCGCGGGCACGCCCTCCTCCCATCCCAGCCAGTCGGCGAGCACCTCGCCGGTGTGCTCGCCGAGAGAGGGGGCCGGACGGCGAAGGCGCCACGGCGTGCCGTCGAGCTGGATCGGCGCACCGGGGATGCGCATCGTGGCGCTTCCGCACGGCGCCTCGACGAGGCTCGAGCGCGCGGCGACCTGCGGGGACGATACGAGATCTGAGACCGCGTGGAAGTGGAAGAACGGCAGCCCGTGCTCGCCGGCCCGCCTGGTGATCTCAACGCCCTGCAGCCGACCCGCCCACTCGCTCAGCAGCAGCTTCAGCGCGTCCCAGTTCTCGCCCCGCGCCTCGGCCGTCGAGAAGAGCGGCGAGCTCGCCCAGTCCGGGTCGCCGAGCAGGGTGACGAGCCGCCTCCACTGGTGGTCCCAGGGCGCGGCGACCGCGACGTAGCCGTCGGCGCAGGGCACGTAGCAGTTCGGCATCCGCCCGATGCTCGTGGCGAGGCGGTTCGCCCGGAAGCGGGCGTACGACCACGCGATGTGGTCTCGCTGCTCGAGCGAGGCGACGGCCGCCTGCATCGACAGATCGAGGAAGCTGCCGCGGCCCGTCCCCCCCGCTTCGCCGTAGCCGTCTCGCCCGAAGAGCGCGACCAGCGCGGCGAACGCCGCCGTCACCCCGGTGATCGTCTCCGCGATGGGAGCGCCCGGGTGGAGAGGAGGTTCGGCCTCCGCGTCTGCGGCGCTGTCCGGGAGACCGGGCGTCCCGTGGGCGAGCCCGCTCGCCGCCCACGCCACAAGCTCGCCCCCGCGCCAGCCCGCCCGCGGGCCGTCGATCCCGTAGGGCGTGATCGCGACCGTGATGAGGTGGGGATGCCGGTCGGTGAGCTCCTGAGCCGTGAGGCGGAGTGCGTCGAGCTGCTCGGGCGGGCGGTCGGTGAGAAGGAGGTCCGCCCGGCCGAGCAGGGAGTCGAGGACGCGGTGGCCGGTCGGATGGCTCACGTCGAGCACCAGGCCGCGCTTGTTCGTGTTCTCGTAGAGGAAGAGCGCGCTCGCCTCCGGATCGGGGTGGTCGGCCGGAAAGGGTCCCGCCCGCCGCGCGCGATCGCCCCCCGGCGGCTCGATCTTGGCGACATCGGCGCCGAGATCGGAGAGGAGCTTGCCAGCGTAGGGCACCGCGACGCCCTCGCCGAGTTCCACGACGCGGAGCCCCGCGAGCGCCCCCTCCCGTCCCTCCGTGGAGGCGGGGTCATCCCGCTCTGCGAGGGGCATGTCCCGCAGCGGGCGGCGCGTCACGGAGTCCTCGCCGAGAGGCCGGTCGCCGTGGCGAACGTCTCAATCTCGCGCTCGATCGCGTCCCCGAGGGGGACCCAGATCAACTCGGTCGCCCCGGCCGCCTCCAGCTCGCGTAGCCGGGCGCGCAGCTCCGGCGCAGTGCCGGTCAGCACGGAGCGACTGCGCAGCGGCTGGACGTACCTCGCGTCCCGCTCGTTGAGCGCGGCGAGGTGGCCGACGTGGAGGTCGAGGTGCCGCTCTCCCGCCGGGCGGCTTTCCAGGTCGCGCCGCCACGCGGCTCCACCCGGAAGCTCGTCGACCGATTCCGGGTCACGCTCGAACGCCGCGTGGTAGCGGAGCGCCGACCAGATGCGGGCCGGGATGAGCGCCCTCTCCGAGTCGGGGGCCTCCCCCTCGCCGAGCACCGTCCCGACTGCGAGCACGGCACACCGCGGGAAGCCGGGCCGGGGCCGCGTGCAGACGATGCCGTCGGCGAGTTCTCCGGCCACGGCGCGTCCGCGGGGTCCGTCGGCCGCGAGCAGGAGCGGCACCTGGATCGGCCGCCGGGGCAGGTAGCCCGGGAGGTGGATCAGCCGCGCGGCGGCGCCGTCGACATCGACGGTCCCCCCGCACAGGAGAGCGCGAACCTGGGAGAGATGGCGCGCGACCTCGGACCAGCGTAGCGGGCGCTGGCCGAGCGCGAGGCGGCTGGTGAGCCCGGTGCCGAAGGCGGCGGCAACCCGCCCCGGCGCCATCGATTCCAGCGTGGCGATCGCCGAGGCCTGCGGGACCGGGTGCCTCAGGTGCGGGCCGAGCACGGCCGGTCCGATGCCGATGCGGCACGTGCGCCCGGCGACGAGGGCGAGCGTCATCCACACGTCGGCGAAGAGCGCGGGCGAGTCAAAGAGCCAGACGCGTGCGAAGCCGAGTTGCTCGGCGCGGGCGGCGTGGGCGACTGCCTCGGCGCGGGGCGCGAGCCCGAGCGAGATCTCCACCGGGGCCCTCCGCCGTCTCCGCCTCCGCCGCCGGAGTGTACGTCACCCCCGGTGCGCCCCCGCGGGATCCCTGGACCACCTCCCTGCGCCCGGCCCGGGCGCAGGGCCAGCGGCTACGGGAAGTCGAACGACGCGAAGGCCCAGTCGAGCAACCGCTCGGCGTCGGTGAACCGGTCGGGCGAGTTGAGCACAACGGCGTAGAGGCGCCGCCCCTCCCTTGTGGCGGAGCCGGCGAAGGTGTAACCGGCCTCCTCCGTGAATCCGGTCTTCACTCCATCGGCTCCGTCGTAGAGGTCGAGGAAGTAGTTGACGGTGCTCAGCGAGAGGGTGCGCGTGCCGAGGGCGGTGTGCGAGCGCGTCGAGACGATCTCGCGGAACTCCGGGATCTGCATCGCGTACCTCGCGAGCATCGCGATGTCGTACGCGGAGCTCTCGTGCCCATCGCCGCCGAGCCCGTGCGGGTCGATGAACGTCGTCTCCCCGAGGCCGAGCCGGTCGAGCATCGTATGCATGCGGTCCACGAAGGCCTCATCATCGCCGGCGATGTAGCGCCCGAGCGCGAGCGCCGCGTCGTTCCCCGAGGGGACCAGCAAGCCGTAGAGCAGGTCCGACACGGTGAAGCAGTCGCCGCGGCGCAGCTCCATTAGGCTGGAGTCGGGCATCTCCGAAGCGTCGACGTCGCTCACCGCCCAGGCGTCGAGGGCGGCTCCCTCGAGCGCGACGATCGCGGTCGCGATCTTGGTGAGGCTCGCAGGCGGGAGCGGCCGGCGGGCGTCCTCCTCGAAGAGCACGTCGCCCGACTCCCCGTCGACGACGATCGCGGCCTCGGCGCCGATCTCCGGAGCGGGGTCTGCGCCGAGGACCGGCGCCCGGGTGGAGGCGGCGCGCGAGGCGCCTGGGGCGCTCTCCGGGGCATCGTCGCAGCGCATGATCAGCGCGCGCGGCGCGGGGATCCGCCCGCCGGGGAAGAGTTCGAACCAGCCGCGGTTGACGAACGCGGGCGCCCCGAAGACGTAGCCGACCATCGCTCCGTCCGGCGCGGTGGCCCAGATGGACTGGGGGCTGCATCCGCGCGCCATCGCTGCGTCGTGAATCCCCTCGACGGTCCCGCCGCCCCAGACGAAGAGGGCGAGGCCGGTGCGGAACGAGTCGGGTCCGCTGATGCCGACCGGGATCGAGGCCGAGCCGCCGCAACCGAGCGAGGGAGGCGCCGGCGTGAGATAGCGCTCCGAGACCCACCCGTGCAGTCCGGCGCCCGCGACCTCCCGCCAGAGCTCGCCGCCGACCGTCTCCGTTCCGTATAGCGCGGTCAGCGTGGTCTGTTCGGGCAGGCATTCGAGGATCTGCGCGGTGAGGCCGGGGGCCTGGCGGAGGTTCAGGCAATCGCCGTCGGCGTGGATCACGACCAGGTCGCCGGCTCCGAGCGCGGGCGCGGGGCGCTCGAGCGGCCCGGCGGAGCCGCTCTCTGCCGCGGCGTGCACCGCGGAGGCGGAGGGTGCGGCGAGGGCCAGCAGCGCGACGGTGAGGACGGCGTGGAGCAGGCAGCGGCCGGACACGGTGCTCCCGTCCCCCCGCCTCCGCGACACAGCATGACAGGCACCGAAGTTCCGCGCGACGTCGGCGATCCCGGTCGCCGCCCGCCGGGACGCCGTCGCGATTGCGCCGCGATCGGCGCCTCCCTACACTCCGGCATGCGTGACACGGCGAGTCGGGAGCGCGCCCGAGCCGCTTCCCGATCTATCAGGGGAGCGTGCTCGATGGTCGACATTCATGACCGGCGCCGACTCGTGCGGATCGCCGCCGTCCTTCTTGTTGCTGCGGCCGCGATGGCCATGGTGCTAGCCCCGGCCTGCGGCGAGGAAAGCGACGAGCTGAAGATCGGCTTCCTCGCCGATTTCTCCGGTCCGCTCGCCGAGTTCGGGCCCGAGATCCAGACGGGCGTCGAGCTCGCGATCCAGCACGTCAACGACGCCGGCGGCGTGAACGGCCGGGACGTCGTCCTCGTCACCGGCGACACGCAGGTCGATCCGAACATCGGCGTCGAAGAGGCGCGGCGCCTCGTGGAGGTCGAGGGGGTGCACGCGATCGTCGGGCCGCTCTCGAGTTCGGTGACGATCGCCGTCGCGGAGAGCGTGACGGGCGGGGCCGGCGTGCCCACGATCTCGCCGTCGGCCACCTCGCCCTCCGTGACGGTGGTCGAGGACGACGGCTTCCTCTTCCGGAGCACGATTTCCGACGCGGCACAGGCGCCCGTGCTCGCCGAGCTCGTGAGCACGATCGGCGTCGACAACGTCGCCGTGCTCTACCTCAACGACGCCTACGGGCAGGGCCTCGCTGACGGATTCGCGGCGAGCTTCACCGGTACGGCGACGTTGGTGTCGCACGAGGACGGACAGCCTTCCTACCTCGCCGAGCTGCAGCAGGCGGCCCGCGGAGGGGCCCAGCACCTGGTCGCGATCAGCTTCCCCGCGCAGGCGAAGGTCTACATCCGCGAGGCGCTCGAGAGCGGTCTCTTCGAGAAGTTCGTCTTCGTCGACGGCACGAAGAGCGAGGAGCTCATCGAGGAGATCGGAGCGGAGTTCCTCGACGGCTCGCGCGGCACCGCTCCCGTTTCTCCCGACACAGAGGCCTCGGAGGCGTGGAATCAGGGCTACATCGCCGCCTTCGGCGCCCTGCCGTCCCTCCCGTTCGTGCGGGAGGCGTACGACGCCACGATCGCGATCGCGCTCGCCGCGGAGGCCGCCGGCTCCCTCGAGGGCGCCGCCCTCCGCGATGCGCTGGTGAGCGTGGCCTCGCCTCCCGGCCTCACCGTGCTCCCCGGCGCCGCGGGCGTCGCGGCGGGCCTCGAGGCCGTGCGCGACGGGAACGACGTCAACTACGAGGGCGCGGCGACGACCCTCGACTGGAACGCCGACGGGGACGTGACGACCGGCTACGTGGGCATCTGGGCGTATGTCGGCGGCGCGATCGTCGAGCAGGAGGTCGTGCCCTTCAGCCTCGAGTAGAATCGCGGGCCTGGGTTCCGCGGCGGGGGGATCGCGCCGGGTGGCTAGCCGCCCGGCGTTTTCCGCCTGAGCAGCCGCCTCAGGGATGACCGCCCGCCGCCCGCGCGCAGGTGGCGGCTCACCGTCTTCTCCTCGGGAAGCAGACCCTGCGGGCGGAGCAGCAGGAAGACCACGATCACAAGCCCGATCAGCATCTGCCGCAGCTGGAAGACCCGCGTCCCGAGCACGTCGGGCAGGTCCTCCTGGACGAGCGGGATGCCGAACCAGACGAGTCCCACCGCGAGGGCGCCCAAAACCGCACCCCGGTTGTTGCCGCTCCCGCCGACGATGAGCATCGTCCAGACTAGGAACGTGAAGAAGTTGTCGAACGCGTCCGGGGCGACAGTGCCCGTGCGGTGCGCCCAGATCGCGCCGGCGAGCGCCATCACCACGCCCCCGAGCACGAAGCTCTGCACGCGGTAGTTCGCCGTCGGCTTGCCGACCGACCGCGCCGTCTCCTCGTTCTCGCGGATGGCGCGGAGTACCCGCCCCCAGGGCGACGCGGTTGCACGGTGGACGACGGAATAGACGGCGAGCAGTGCCAGCACGGCGATCGCGAGCAGCACCCAGTCGTAGTCGAGGCCCGCGTCGGTCGCCTGATCCTGGAGCGGGCGCGGGATCCCGTTCAGGCCCCGCGCCCGGTTGACGAGGCCCTCCTGCGTGTTGGCGATGCTGCGGAGAATGGTCGCGATGCCGATCGTCGCGATCGCGAGGAAGTCGTCCCGCAGCCTCAGGGTGGGGAGGCCGACCGCGAGCGCCAGAAGCGCCCCGGCCAGCATCGCGCCGAGCCAGCCGACGGGGACGGGTAGCTCGAGGCCCCCGACGTAGCTCTCGAACTCGCGCGGCGGGTCGAGCGTCAGCACCGCGCTCGTGTAGGCGCCGACCATGAAGAAGGCGACCACCCCGAAATTGATGGTCCCCGTGTAGCCCCACTGGATGTTCAGCCCGAGCGCGAGGATGCCGAAGATCGCCACCGTCGTCAGGAAGCCGACCGTCCAGTTCAGTCCGCCCGTAAAGGCGATCAGCGCGGGGAGCTCTCCGGCGTACATCTCCATGGCGCCGCCTAGATCGACGAGCCGAAGAGGCCGCGCGGACGCACGATCAGCGTCGCGATCAGGATCGCGAAGGGGATCGCCGGCTTAAACCCCGTATCGATCCACTCTGTGGAGACCTCCTGCGAGATGCCGACGAGCAGCCCGCCCGCGAGGGCTCCCCATGGGTTTCCGATACCGCCGACGATGACGGCCGCGAACATCGGCAGCAGCATGAACTCGAAGCCGGCGTTGAAGCGGAGCTGTGACTGAAGGGCGAGCATGATGCCGGCGACCGCGATCAGCGCGCCCGCTATCGCCCACGTCGCTTGGCGGATGCGCTCGGTGTCGATCCCCGAGGCCTCGGCGAGCTGCGGATTGTCGGATGTCGCACGCATCGCCGTCCCCAGGCGCGTCCGGTAGAGCAGCAGGTAGAGAAGAGCGGCGCTGGCGGCCGTGAGGGCGAAGATCAGCAGCTGATCGGGCTTGATCCTGACGTCCCCGAGGATCGTCCAGGCCTCGTGGATCCCAGTCGTGTAGCGCCGCTGGGAGGGTCCCCAGATGATCTGAATCGCGGCCCGCAGCATGATCCCGATTCCGAGCGAGGCGATCGCGAGCGTCAGGAATCCGCTCCCGCGGTCGCGCAGCCGCCGGAAGACGATGCGATCCGAGGCAACCGCGAAGAGCGCGACGCCCGCGATCGCGAAGAGCGCCGCCGGGATCATCCCCCAGCCGAAGGAGAGCGGGCCGATCTCCGCGCCCGCGAGCCCCAGGTCGACGACGACGAAGAAGGCCAGGTACATGCCGAGAGTCATCAGGTCGGCGTGCGCGAAGTTGGCGAAGCGGAGGATCCCGTAGGTCAGCGTGAGGCCCATCGCTCCGAGCCCGATGATGGAGCCGACGATCAGGCCGATGACGGCGAGATGGACGATCTCGGTCATGAGCCGCCCGCCGGGGAGACGGCCCCGTCGCCACCCGACACCTCCTCGAGGCCCAGGAACATGCGCCCGACCTCGGCGTTGTCGAGCATCGCCGGGCCCGGCTGCTCGTGGGCGTTTCGGCCGTCGACGATGAGATAGCCGCGATCGGAGATGGCGAGCGCCTCGCGCGCGTTCTGCTCCACCAGCAGGAGCGCGACGCCCGCCGCGCGCACCTCGAGCAGTCGCTCGAAGATCTTCCCCCGCCGGGCGGGTGAGAGGGCGGCCGTGGGCTCGTCGAGCAGTAGCACCGCCGGGTCGAGCATGAGCGCTCTCCCGATCGCCAGCGCCTGTCGCTGCCCCCCGGAGAGCTTGGAGGCGGCGTCCCCGGGCCGCTGCTGGAGTTCGGGGAAGAGCGCCAGCACCTCGTCGATGCGCTCATCGAGGTCCCCGCGCCGCTGGTACCCGCCCATCTCCAGATTCTCGCGGATGGTGAGGGACGGGAAGACGTTGTCGGTCTGCGGGACGAACGACACGCCGAGTCCGACCATGCGTGACGGAGAGGCATGCGTCACCTCGGCGCCGGTCAGCCGGACCACACCGGCTGTGATGGGCAACAGTCCGAAGATCGCCTTGAGCAGCGTCGATTTCCCCGCCCCGTTGGGGCCGATGATCGTCGCGAGCTCGCCGCGATCGAGCGCGAGCGAGACGTCGCTGACGATCGTGACGCTCCCGTAACCGGCGCTCACGCCCTCGACCTCGAGCAGAGCGCTCACCGGTACTGGCTCCCGAGGTAGGCGTCCTGCACGCGGGGATCCTCGAGCACGCTCCGAGGGTCGCCCTCGGTCAGGACGCGGCCGTTGGTCATCACGACGAGCGTCTCGCAGAGGCGCGCGATGAGGTCCATGTCGTGTGCGATGACGAGGAAGGTGATGGCGCGGGAGTCGCGCAGCGAACGGACCAACTCCAGCAGGCGCAGCGTCAGCGTCGGGTTGACGCCCGCGCTCGGCTCGTCGACGAGGATCATCTTCGGCTCGGACATGAGCACGCGGGCGAGCTCGAGCAGCTTGCGCTGGCCGCCGGAGAGGTTGCGGGCGTACTGCTCCGCCTGACCGTCGAGGTGCACCAGTGCCAGCGTCTCGTGCGCGCGCTCGACGAGCTCTCGCTCCTGGGCGGCGACCCGGCCGGGACGCAGCCAGCTCTCCCACACGCTCTCGCCGGTCTGTCCCATCGGAACGAGCATGAGGTTCTCGAGCACGCTCATCGCGCCGAGCTCCTGGGGGATCTGGAAGGTGCGGGTGAGACCGCGGCGGAAGATCGCGTGCGGCGGAAGCCTCGTGATCTCCTCGCCCGCGAAGGAGACGCGGCCATCGTCGGCGTCGAGCGATCCGGCGACGCAGTTGAAGCAGGTGGTCTTGCCGGCGCCGTTCGGACCGATGAGGCCGGTGATCGATCCCTCGGCGATGGCGAATGTCGCCCCGTCCACGGCGTGGTGGCCCCCGAAGCGCTTGACGAGCCCGGAGACCTCGAGCAGCGCGCTCATCGGCGTTCGCCCGTCGGGGGATGCCCCACACTGCGTCCGAGACGGATCCCGTTGCGCCCTCTTCGCCGGCCACCCGAGCGTGGGCTTCCCCCGCACGCTGCGGGCGCGACCGCGACGCCAGTGTACGGCGGCGCTATCGTGGCGCGGCTGGGAGGGCGCGGCGCAGAGTGCTTATACATCAGAATCCCCCGGCTCTGCGGCAACCGACCGGAGCCTACAGCCAGGTGGTCACGACGACGGGAACGACCACGGTCTACGTCGCCGGCCAGGTGGCGACGGATCAGGCGGGCAGGCTCGTCGGACCCGGCGATCTCGGGGCGCAGGCGAGGCAGGTCTTCGCGAACCTTGCAGCGGCCCTCGATGCCGCCGGTGCTGCCCCCGCCGACGTTGCGAAGCTCACCATCTACGTGGTCGGCTTCCGTCCCGAGTCGCGCGACCTGCTGGTGCCGGAGCTTCAGGCGATGTTTGGCGACCACCCGCCGGCGAACACCCTGCTCGGCGTGGAGGCGCTTGCCCGCCGCGAGTACCTCCTGGAGGTCGACGCGGTCGCAGTGCTCGACTGACTCCACGCACCGCCGATCGGGAGGGGGAGACGTGCCGCGGTTGCCGAACTACACGGAGCGGGAGAGCACTCCGCCCGAGCTGCAGGGCGCGTGGGACGCCGTGGCCGCGGAGCGGGACGGCTCGGTCTCGGGCCCGTGGGGGGTGCTCCTCGCGAGCCCGCCGCTCGCCGTGCGCGGCGCGCGGCTCGGGAACTACGTGCGCTTCGGCTCGGAGCTCACCCCCGCCCAGCGCGAGACGGCCATCCTCGCCCTGGCGCGCGAGCACAACGCGGACTTCGCCTGGGCCTCCCACGTCCGCCTGGCGCGGGAGGCCGCGGTCCGCGAGCAGGTGATCGAGGCGGTGGGCCGCCGCGCACCGCTCGACGGGCTCGAGGATGAGGAGGCGGAGATCGTCCGCTACGTGCGCGAGCTCGTGGGCACGACGCGCGTCTCCGGACCGACCTTCGCGGCGCTGAAGATGCGCCTCGGGGACCGCGGTCTCGTGGAGCTCACGGGTCTCCTCGGCTACTACGCGCTCGTCTGCTACGCGCTCAACGCCTTTGAGCTGGAGCCGCCGGAGGGCTCACCCCGCCTCCCCGCCCCGCCAAGCTGACCGGCGGCGCCGCTACCGGCGGCCGGGCGCGCGGCGGAGGGCGCGCTAGAATCCCCCCGCGCTCGACGGGAGCGCGCACAGAGGGGGAAGCGTGAGCTATCAGGACTACGAGCACCTGGCCATCGACGTCACCGACGGCGTCGCCGTCGTCCGCATGAACCGACCGGAGCGTCTGAACGCCTTCAACGTCACCATGGCGCTGGAGTTGATGCGCGTCCCCGGCGAGCTTCGCGAGGATCCCGACGTGCGCTGCGTCGTGCTGACGGGCACCGGTCGCGGCTTCTGCTCGGGACTCGATATCAAGGATGTCGCCGACGCGGGCCGGACGATGTTCGGCCACGCCCCGATGGACGAGATCGGCATCAGCGGCCGCTTCACCCTGGCCTGGTACGAGATCGACAAGCCGACGATCGCGGCGATCAACGGCGTCGCCGCCGGCGGCGGCCTCGGTTTCGCGCTGATGCAGGACATTCGCATCGCGGCGGAGTCGGCGCGGTTGATTCCGATGTTCACCAAGCGCGGCGTGGCGCCGGAGGTGGGCGTGAGCTGGACCGCTGTCCGCGCGGTCGGGCTGCAGCGTGCGCTGGCGTGGTACTACACCGACCGCGAGTTGTCCGCCGCCCAGGCTCTCGAGTGGGGAGCGGTGTTCCAGGTCGTCCCGGACGACCAGCTGATGGAGGCGACGATGGAGCTCGCCTCGAACATCGCGGCGGGGCCGCCCCTCACCGTCCGGCTGGTTCGGCGCTCGCTCTACCATGCGGAGGAGCGGCCGGAGATCCGCGACCACCTGCGCTACGCCTGGACAAACGTGGGCATCTCCGGTCGCACGGATGACATCCGCGAGGGCAGCGCCGCCGTGGCGGAGCGGCGCGCGCCGACATTCGTGGGACGCTAGCGGAGGTGTCTTGAGCCTTGGACGACCGAGGGGCCGGCCCCGCGGGGCCGGCCCCTCTTCATCTCGCCGGTAGGTCGGCGCTTGCCGACGGACTACAGCACGACGACCTGATCGAAGAACACCATCGGCTGACCGGCCGGGTGCACCTCGGCGAACTTGTCCTCGCGCCAGGCGTGGTACTCCTCCGCATGGATCGTCCACAGCGCGACCGGGTCGGCGTTGAGCTCCGCCGTCGCCTCTCGGTAGAGCTGCTCGCGGGCTTCATTGTCGATCGTGGTGAGACCCTCGACGAACTTCGACTCGAACTTCGGGTTGTCGTAGTACGCCGACGCGGCATCCTTGCGCAGCCACGAGTAGGCGAACGAGGCGTCCGCGAGCACGAAGGCCGAGAACGGCATGTGGTAGACGTGCGGCGTTCGCGGCTGCCGGCCGTAGATGCCGTCCCGCCAGGTGGCGGTCTCGATGTTGTTGATCTTGGTCTTGACGCCGATGCCCTCGAAGTTGTCGGCCGCCGCCAGCGCCTGCGAGGCGAACTCCGGGTTGCCTTCCACGCGCGAGGTGAGCGTGGTCTCGAAGCCGTTCGGGTAGCCGGCATCGGCGAGCAGCTGCCGCGAGAGGTCCGGGTCGTACGCGAACGGCTCGAGGTCCGGGTTGTACCCGAACGTGTGGGTCGTGAGCGGCTGTCCGTCCATCTTCACGGCCCGGCCGAAGTAGATCTCATCGATGACGCTGTCGAGCTCGAGCGAGTGCGAGAGCGCGCGGCGGACACGCACGTCCTTTGTCGGGTCCTGGAAGTACTCCATCGACCAGCCGCGCCACTGCGTGCTCGGGTTACGACCCAGCACGATGTTGTCGAAGCCGTCGATGCGGTTGAGATCCCGTGCCGGGAGCCCGGTCGTCATGTCGATCGCGCCGGTCTCGAGCGCAGCGATGCGGGTCGTCTGCTCCTTGATCACCTTGAGATCAACGTCGTCCAGACCCTTGGTGCCGCGCCACGACGAGGGACTCGCGAGGAGCGGGATCTCGGCCCCGGGGACGTAGTTGCCGGGGACGTAGGCACCACTGCCCACCGCCTGCTCCGCCTGGAACTCCTTCCCCTTCGAGGGGTCCTCGAAGATGTGCTTGGGCAGCATGAAGACCAGGTGCTGGCGGCGCGGGATGATCGGGTCCGGCAAAGACTCGCCCCCGATCGCGGTCTTGAGCGCGATCGTAACGGGGTCGATCACCTCGACGCTGCCGATGGTGTTGACGCGGGACCTCAGGCTCGACTTGTTGTCGGCGTTGCCGTAGTAGTCGAACGAGAACTTGACGTCCTCCGCCGTGATCTTCACGCCGTCGGAGAACTCCGCCTCGCGGATCGTGAAGATCCAAGTGGTCGGGTCGCCCGGGGCCGTCTCCCACCCGGTCGCGAAGGCCGGGATGATCGAGTTGCTGACGGGATCGAGCCTCGTCAGCGTGTCGTAGATCGCGTGGAACTCCTGGACGCTCCCCGCCGTCGAGTTCGGGTCGAGCGTGTTGCCGGGGTTCACGACCGCGGGGATCATCTTCCCGGACTTCCTGACGACCTCCGTGGGTGTCGGAGCCACCGTCGCTGCCGGAGCGGTCGTCGCCGCCGGAGCGGCGGTCGCTGCCGGAGCGGCGGTCGCTGCCGGAGCTGCCGTCGCTGCCGGAGCTGCGGTTGCTTGCGCTGCCGGCGCGGGCTCGTCGTCATCGTCGTCGCCGCAGCCGATGACGGCGGCCGTGGCAAGCCCGACCCCCCCGAGCGCTGACGCCCGCAAGAACCCGCGGCGCGTCACGCGCCGTGCAATCAACTCAATACCTGACAAGCTGGGACTCCCCCCTGGTGCCTCCCGAGCCGACGCGGGCCGGTTGGCGGCCTTCATCCAGCGTGCCGGAGTGTTTGGCACGACACCGCTATTGTAGCTAGAACGCCGCCAGCGGCCTAGTGGAGCGCTCGCTCCGCCAGGATCGCGATCCCCGCCCGCTTTCGGCACCCCGCCCCGATCGACAAGATCGGCATCAGCAAGCGTAACATCCCACACAGGCGGCGCCGCTTGCGACCATCTGCGGCGCCCGAGCGGGCGTGGGTGCTCGCGCAAGGAGGGGCGACGTGGACTGGTCCGACACGACCGAGGAGGCGGCGTTCCGCCAGCGGGTCCGCGAGCTGGTGCAGTCGAAGCTGCCCGTCCGCTACCGCGATCTCGCGGAGAGCGACTACCGGGAGAGCAACTACCCGTGGGCCGTGGACCGGGCGTCCGGTGACCCGGAGCGCGAGCGTGCCTCCCGGGAGTGGCTTGAGGCGGTGGCTGCCGAGCGCTGGGTGGCGCCGCACTGGCCGGCGGAGTACGGCGGCGGCGGGCTCTCGTGGATGGAGCAGTTCATCCTCAACGCTGAGCTGGCGCGGGCGAACGTGGCGCCCCCCGCAAGCAACGTCGGGCTCAACATGCTGGGGCCGACTCTCATCGTGCACGGCACCGGCGAGCAGAAGGCACGCTTCCTCCCGCCGATCCTGAGCGGGGACATCGTGTGGGCGCAGGGCTTCTCGGAGCCCGGGGCCGGGTCGGATCTCGCCTCGCTCCAGACGCGGGCGGTCCGCGATGGCGACGAGTACGTGGTCAACGGCCAGAAGGTGTGGACCAGCCACGCCCACTACGCCGACTGGATCATGCTGCTCTCGCGCACGAGCCCGGATGCGCCGAAACACCGCGGGATCACGTTCCTCCTGGTCGACCTCCGGTCGCCGGGGGTCACCATTAACCCCCTCGTCAACATGGCCTGGGGCCACGAGTTCAACGAGGAGTTCTTCGAGGACGTGCGCGTGCCCGCCGACCAGATGGTGGGCGAGGAGAACCGCGGCTGGTACGTCGCGATGACGCTCCTGGACAACGAGCGCTCCAACATCACCGGCGCAATGTCGGTGCAGCGTAAGATCGACCGGCTCCTCGCCTACCTCGGCACCGAGCAGGGCGCGGGCCGCTCGCGGCTGTCGCGCTACGATGCGCTCCGCCAGCAGGTGGCGCAGCGGGCCGTGGCGGCGGCGGTGCTCTTCAACCTCTCGCTCCGCATCATCACGATGCAGCGCCGGGGCATCGTGCCGAACTACGAGGCCTCCGTGTCGAAGATCGTCGGCTACGAGGCTGAGCAGGGGTTGAACATCACCGCGAACAAGGCGTTCGGGCTCTACGCGAATCTCTGGGACCCCGAGGATCCGACCGCGGCGATGGAGGCCGGCTTCACGCACGGATACGTGGAGCGGGCGGCCTCGATCGGCGGCGGCACGCTCGAGATCCAGCGCAACGTGATCGCGACGAGAGGGCTCGGCCTCCCGCGGGGCTAGGAGGCCTCTCGAGGCGGGCGGGGTTCGCGGGGTCGCGCTCTCCGCGCGCCGGACGGGAGGCCGGGGCCTCCCAGCGGGCCGGCTACATCCCGAACCCCGGCATGCCGCCGCCCATGCCGCCCATGCCGCCCATGCCCGGCATGCCGCCGCCCATGCCGCCCGACGCGGCGGCTGCGGCCATCGCCGCTTCCGCGGCCTCCTCCTCCGCTTGGTCCACAGGCGGGTCGGAGACGAGCGACTCGGTGGTGAGCATCATCGCTGCCGCCGAGACCGCGTTCTCGAGCGCCACGCGCGCCACCTTGACCGGGTCGATGATCCCGAACTCCATCATGTCGCCGAAGCGCTCGCCCGCCGCGTCGTAGCCCGTGTTGCCGGTCGCGTTCTCTACGTCGCGCACGACAACGTCGCCCAGACCCCCGGCGTTCCGCACGATCTCGCGCAGCGGCGAGGCGAGCGCGCTGTACAGCATGCGGACGGCCGTTCCCTCGTCCGATGAGCCGAGCTCGGCGATCAGCGGCTCAAGCGCGCTGCGCGCCCGAATGAAGGCGACGCCGCCACCCGGCACCACGCCCTCCTCGAGCGCCGCGCGCACCGCGTTCAGCGCGTCCTCGACCCGGTACTTCTTCTCCTTGACGTCGGCCTCGCTAGTGCCTCCGGTGCGGACGATGCCGACGCCGCCCGCCACGGCGGCGAGGCGCTTCTGGATCGCCTCGCGCTCGTAGCTGTCCGTGGTGAGATCCATCTGCCCGCGCAGCGAGTCGATGCGCTCGCGGATGCTCTCCTCCGAGCCCTGGCCGCCGACGATCGTCGTGCGGCGGGGCCCGCTGACCACGCGGTCGGCGCGGCCCAGCGCCTCGAACGCGACCTTCTCGATGCTGTGCCCCTGCTCGACGGAGACGACCGAGCCCCCGGTCAGCGTCGCGATGTCCTCCAGAACCTGCTTGCGGCGGTCGCCGAAGTTCGGCGCGCGCACCACCAGCGGATGGAGGTTGCCGCGCATCTTGTTCAGGACGAGCGTCGAGAGGACCTCGTTGTCCATCGTCTCGCAGATGATCACGAGGTCCTTCGAGTGCTGCAGGAAGCGCTCGAGGAAGGGGATGGTCTGCTGCAGCGTGCTGAGCTTCATGTCGGTGATGAGGATGTAGGGCTTCTCGATCACACACTCCAGCCGATCCGTATCGGTGTTGAAGTGGGGGGAGAGCCAGCCATTCTCGATCACCAAGCCCTCGACGACCTCGGTCTCGAACTCGGTGCTCTTCCCCTCCTCGATCGTGATCACGCCGTCGCGCCCGACCTTGTCGAGGACGTCGGCGAGCAGTCCGCCGATCTCCGCGTCGCCGTTGGCCGCGACGGTCGCCACCTGCCTGACCATCTCCGCCTGCTCGACCGGGACCGCGAGGCGCGTGAGCTCCTCGCTCACGACGCCGAGGGCACGGTCGAGTCCTCGGCGGAGCGACATCGGGTCGGCGCCGGCCGCGATGTTGCGGACGCCCTCGTCGTAGATGGCCTGCCCCAGAACGACCGCGGTGGTCGTGCCGTCGCCGGCCGTGTCGTTGGTCTTCTCGGCGGCCTGCTTCAGGAGCTGCGTGCCCATGTTCGGGAACTGGTCGCGGAGCTCAATCTCACGTGCGACGGTGACGCCGTCCTTCGTGAAGGTCCCGCCGCCGCCGCCACGGTTGAGGACCACGTTGCGCCCACGCGGACCGAGCGTGACCTGGACGGCCCGCGCCAGCGCCGCGACGCCTGTCTGCAGATCCCGCCGGGCGGTATCCCCGAAATGCAGTACCTTGCCGCTGCCTGCCATCGTCTACCCCGATTCCCCCTGCGCGCCCGCGCGCAACCCCGGAGGGGCGGTCGGCGGCTCACGTCGATCTGGCCACCTACTAGAGAATAGCCCTGACGGTTCACTGTCAATCGCTGCGCGCGGGCTGGCGTGCCGCCGGACTCAGCCGGCCGGGGCGCGCCGCACGCGTGTCCGCAGCACGCCGATGCGCTCGACCTCGAGCTCGACGAGGTCGCCATCCGAGAGATCGCGCCCGATCTCGAAGGCGCAGCCGGTCCCGACCGTTCCGGAGGCGAGCACCTCGCCGGGGTGGAGCGTGCTCCCGCGCGAGACGTGCGCGATCATCGCCGCGAAGTCGTGGTGCATCGACGCCGAGTTCCCACCGCCCCAGCGCTCCCCGTTCACGCGCACCTCCATCGCGAGCCCCTGCACGTCGCCTATCTCGTCGAGCGTCGTGATCCAGGGCCCGAGCACGTTGCCGCCGTCGAAGTCCTTGCCGGTGCCGGGGCCCAGGCCGGCGGGCATCACCTGCATCTGCGCGTCGCGCGCGGAGAGGTCGTTGAGGATGGTGAGCCCGAAGGCGTGTGAGAGCGCCTCCTCCCGGGGGATGTTCTTTCCTGCGCGCCCGATCACCAGGGCGAGTTCGAGCTCGTAGTCCATCGACGTGGAGTAGGGAGGCCAGGTGACCTCGGCGTCGGGACCGACCACGGCAAGCGCGTTCGCCGTGTAGAACACCGGCTGCTCGTACCACACCGGCGCGATGCCCAGCGCGCCCGAGGCCCCGCGCCGCCTCATCTGGTCCACGACGTTCTGGAGGTGCTCCTCGAAGCAGAGGAAGTCGCGGATCTGCCGCGGCCGCGGGAGTGGCGCGAGGAGGTGGACGTCGTCGAGCGCCCGCACGGAGGCGGTGGGTCCCGCCTCGGCGAGCCGCCTCGCGTTCTCGAGGGCGGGCTCGCCGCCGTCCAGGAGCGCGAGCATGCTCGCGAGATGGGGCGCGGGCTCGCCATGTTGGAGCTCGTGGGCGGCCTGCAGGTCGACGACGGCGCTGTCGGAGTCGACGACGGCACCGATGCGCTCGCGACCGCCGTCGGCCGTCGCACCGTTCGGGGTCCCGACCCCCTCGTCTCTCGCCTCGAACGTCGCGAGCTTCACACCCGTCCCTTCCCACGGCGGGGGAGTCTACGCGCTCGCCACGATGGATGGACTCTGGTGGCCGACCGGTGCGCGCGCTACGGCGCGCCCGGCAGGGACTCGCAGACGATGCCGTCGCCGTCACCGTCCAGCCGGTGTCGATCGCTGCCCGGCCCCCCGGCCGCCGTATAGAAGGCCTGTGCCTCGGCCCAGCTGGGGAAGTCTCCGCAATCGCGATCGGGGCCGGCGGGATCGTAGAGGAGTACCGAGGGCGGCGCCGGCGTGGCCGTACTCTCGCCCGTCCGGCCCGGGGCCGCCGCGTCCTCCCGCCGGACCGTGAGCGCCGGCGGGTCGGTGCACTCCTCCAGCATCGACCGCAGGGCCGCGAGCTCGCTCTCAGTGGAGGTCAGATCCCAGGTCTGCTTGATCACGATCCAGTCGATGGCGTAGTGGCACCAGTAGCTGCGTAGCGGCGGCTTCCACTGCTCGGGGCCGCTCGCGCCCTTGCGCCGGTTGGCCGAGCTCTGCGCCGCGATGAGGTGGTTGTCGTAGCTCAGGTCGTTTGCGTAGGCGGCCTTGCGTTCCCGGCTCCACGCCCATCCCCCGGAGCGGTGCGCGTTGTGCAGGGGCACCATGTGATCGATATCGAGGTCGCCCGGATGAGTGAAGTCGAGCCCGGTGTAGGGACCGACCCAGAGCCCCGACCCCACGCGGCAGTTCGGCCCACTCTCGTAGCTGACCCTGAGGCGTGATTCGTCGATCAGCACCTCCTGGCGCGTGTCCTGGCAATCGCCGTCGGCGTCGCGCCAATGGCTCCACTCGTCGCGGTCGTAGGCCGGAATCCCCGACGCGATCGGTGTGACCACGACCTCCAGTTGGATGGGCGGAGGGGACTCGGGGGGAGTCGAGGTCGGCGTCGCTGCTGGCGTCGTGGGGACGGGCGGTAGCGCCGTGGCGGCGGGCGTGGAAGCGGTTGCCGCGGTACCGGTGGGGCCGGGTGAGGCCGGGGAGGCCGCCGAAGCGGGAGTGACCGGGGTCGGCGCCGCGGTCGCGGCCGCTGTGGCCGTGGGAGCTACGGTGGCCGTGGCTGGGGGGTTGGGGGGAGCGGTGGCGTCCCGAGCCGGCGCCGGTGCATCGCACGAGAGGAGGGAGATCGCGAGCAGGGCGGCGAGCAGGGCGGCGCGAGCGTCTCCGCCTCGCGCGCGCGTTCCCGGAATGCGGGGACGCCCCAGCGCGGCGGGCGTCGCCCGCCTCATCCGCTCGCCGGCCGCACGGCCGACGCCGCGGTCGCCGGCATCGCCCCGCGTCCGCACGCTCGTCCTCCGTTCCCGCGATTCGGCGGCGTGCCGCAGGGCGCCGGACGGAGCGGCTCAGCGCTCGAGGAGCGCTCCGAAGCCGGAGACGCGGTCCCGGATGTCGAGCCCGCGCAGCGTCTGCCAGTAGCTCGCGACGTTGATCGAGAGCACGGGCTTCCCCAGCCGGCGCTCGGCGCCCGCGACGAGGTGAGCCATGGGCAGATTGGTACCCGCCTGCACGATGGCGTCGATGTCGTCGCCGTCGAGCTCATCGAGCGACTCCTCGATGCGGGGGGCGGGCACCTCCGCGATGGCGAGCGCCCCCTGGCACCGGAGCCCGAGCACGCGGCGCACGTCGTAGCCGGCGTCGGAGAAGAAGGCCTCGCACACCTCGTCGCCGGGCGGCATGTAGGGGGTGAGCAGCGCGATGCGACGGATGCCACCGAGCGCCTGAAGCGCCGCGGCCGCCGCGAGCGAGGGGACGATCACCGGCACGCCGGCGTGATCGGTCAGCCTCTGGGCGAGCTGCTCGGCGGCGGCGACGCCGCCCAAGAAGGAGTCGATGGAGTGCGCGAGCAGGATCGCTCCCGGCTCGCACGGGGTGACGAGGTCGATGGCGTCGCAGGACGCCTCCTCGCCCGCTCCGATGCTCTTCCGGTAGCCCTCCATGTCGTCGGTCGGCCGGCGCGCCGGCGCCATGCGCGAGGGGTGGTTGGTCACGCCCGGCGGGCGCAGCGCCTCGCACTCCGGCCCGGCGACGGTGTTCGTCGCGGGCACGAGGACGCCGATCTTCGCGCGCCTCCCCAACTGGTCGGTGCCGGTCGCCTTGCTCACCTCGACTCCCTCCCCTGCCCGCGAATAGTACGGGGAACGCTCCGGTGCGGGCGGCGCGAGGCTAGGCCCGCGCCTCCGCTGCGAGCGGCGCGACGGCCTCGATGGCCCGCCGGAAGTTCGCGCCGCTCACCCCTCCCTCCTCCCGCCCTCGCAGGTAGGAGTCGTGCAGCGAGTAGAGGAGCACGGTGTCGGCGCGGCCCTGAAAGCGGTCGCGGAGCATGTCGCGCACCTCCGCGGCGCTCCCCACGAGGCACCCGTCCTCGACCATCGCGTCGGGAATCACCGCCTCCATCTCGGTGGGGTCGACACGCACGCCGCGTGCCTGCGCCCGCTCCCAGATGGCGCGGATCGCCTCCCGCTCGCGGTCCCAGCCGTGGAGGGTCATGAAGCTCCCGTAGGCTCGCGTGGAGAAATAGAAGGAGAGGGCGCGGCGCGCGATCCGCTCGCCCTGCTCGCGCGGGTGCCGCGCATCCGTCACCCACACCATCGGTGCGACGCAGAGATCGAAGGAAGAGCGCTCGCGTCCGGCGCGCGAGAGCCCGAGGGCGACCTGCGGCTCCACGATCTCGTCGAGGTAGCGGGGCGTGAAGATTGGGTGGCCGACCAGCCCGTCCGCGACCTCTCCCGCCACCCGCAGGTTCAGGGGATTGACGCCGGAGTGGTAGATCGGCGGCGGAGGCTCGTCGCCTGGCTCGAGGCCGAAGCCGCCGGGCGGGTCGGAGCTATAGTACTCGCCCGCGTAGACCTCGCCCGCCATCAGCGCGCGGATCGCGCGGATCATGTCGCGCGAGCGCATCGCCGGGCGGTCGATCTCGGTCCCGGCCATGCGGCGGACCTGCCCCTTGGTCTGCGACCCGACGCCCAGCACGAAACGGCCACGCGCCATCTTTTGCAGCTGCAGGGCGGTCGCGGCGTGCAGGAACGGCGTGCCGTGGAAGAGGGGGATGATCCCCGTCCCGACGCGGATGCGCGCTGTGGCGGCTATCAACCCCGGGACCGCGACGTAGAACCCGGTCGCCGCGACGAAGGCGTCGTCGAGCCCCGCCTCCTCGGCGGCACGAGCCAGGGCCGGCGAGTCGTACGCGCCGGGCGAGGCGAGCTGAATCCCGTAGCGCATCCCGTCGTCCCTCCCCCGCGTCCCTCGGCCTCCGCGTTACCGCCATACCATGCGCCGGTCGCGCGATGTGCGGAAACGTGGCAGCCGCGTCCGATGGGATCGGGCGATGGCGTTCTCCGGGAGCGCGTTCGGCGTGCGGCCGCAGCGGCGGTCGGTTGAGGTGCCAATCACGCCCCGGGCTGGCGGGCGGCCGGAACGACGAGCGGGCCCCCGCTGCGCGGGTCCGCGATCACCTCGACGCCGGCGCCGTAGGCGCGATCGATGTTCTCGGTGGTGACGACCTCCCACGGGGCGCCGTGCGCGACCACGCGACCGCGCGCGAGGAGTAGCAGCTGTTCGCAGTGCGCGGCGGCGAGCGTGAGGTCGTGCACGACGACCAGAACGCCCGCGCCGCCGGAGACGAGCTCATGCAACACGGCGAAGAGATCTGCCTGCGCGACGATGTCGAGGTGGGCCGTCGGCTCGTCGAGGAGCAAGAGCTCGGGCTCCTGCGCGAGCGCCCTCGCGATGAAGGCGCGGCGGCGCTCGCCTCCCGAGAGCGTCCCCAGCTTGCGAGAGGCGAGTCGGAGGGTGCCGGCGCGTCGCATCGCGTCGGCCGCCCGCTCGCGGTCGTGCACGCCGGCGCGGCCGAGCAACCCGAGATGCGGAAAGCGACCGAGCAGCACGAGGTCGGCGACGGTGAGGGAGGCCGGAGCGTCCGGCATCTGCCCTACAACCGCGATCTGCCGGGCGCGCTCGCGCCTGGCGATCGTCGCGAGCGGGCGTCCTCTGAGCGTCACGCATCCCCCGGCGAGCGGCGTGATCCCGGTGAGCGCGCGAACAAGCGTGCTCTTGCCGGCGCCGTTGGGGCCGATGAGTCCGACGAGCTCGCCGGACGCGAGCGCGACGTCGACACCGCTGAGCAGCCGCGCTCCGCCGGTCTCGACGACGACGTCGCGCGCCTCAAGCACCGCCGCCGGCGCCAGGCCAGCCGTAGCTGTCGGAGGCGCCGCCAGGGCGACTCCGGCGCTCATCGCGGCCCGAGCCCGGAGCGGTGCGCTCGCAGCAGGTAGAGGAAGAACGGACCGCCGACAACCGCGGTCACGATTCCCACCGGCACCTCCTGCGGGGCGAGAGCCGTGCGCGCGACGAGGTCGGCCGCGATGAGGAGGCTCGCACCCCCGAGGGCCGACAGCGGCAGAAGGCTCGCATGGCTCGTGCCGACGAGCATCCGCACCGCGTGCGGCACGATCAGGCCGACGAATCCGATGATTCCGGCCATCGCTACCGCGGTCGCCGCCATCAGCGAGCCCGCGCCTAGGACGGTCAGCCGCGCGCGATCGACGTGGACGCCCAGCTGCTCCGCCTGCTCGTCATCGAGCTGCAGCACGTCCAGCGCCCTTGCGTGCAGGGCGACGACGGCTGCCCCGGCGAGGATGTAGGGCGTCGCGATCACGATTCGCTCCCAGCTCGCGGTGTTAAAGCCCCCGAAGAGGAACGAGAAGATCGGACGCGCCTGCTCCCCCCCGGTCAGAAGCAGGAACGACGTGGCTGCGGAGAGGACCGCCGAGATCGCGACGCCGGCCAGGATCAGCGTGGCGTCGTTCGCGGCGGCGCCAGCGCGCGCAAGCAGGTACACCAGGAGCACCGTCAGAGCCGCCCCGGTGAACGCGAACAGCGGCACCCAGCCGAAGCCGTAGGAGCCGGCGGGCAGCGGCGAGAGGATCGCGATCGCCGCGCCCAGCGCCGCGCCCGAGGAGACGCCGAGCAGGAACGGCTCCGCCAGAGGGTTGCGGAAGACGCCCTGATAGGAGGCGCCCGCGTAGCCGAGCGCTGCGCCGACGATCCCGGCGGCAGCGACGCGCGGCAGGCGCACGTCGAGGACGATTCGCTCCCAGTTCGCCGGCGCGTCGACCTCGACGGGGAGGAGCGGGAGCCGCTCGATGATCACGCCGAGGGCGGTGGCGGGCGGGATCGAGGCGGCGCCGCGTGTGAGGGCGGCCGCGGCTGCGAGGACGAGCAGCACCGTGGCGAGCGCCAGCGGAGGGATCGAGCCGTACCGCCGCGCCCCCGGATTCCCGGCCGGTCCGAACCTGTGGAGGCGGCCGCGCACCGTCACGGGCGACGACCTCCGGTCGGGGTGCTGTGGGACACGCCGCATCTCCCACGCCTCGCTCGCCAGCGGGGGCGCTCCTCCGCGGCACGCAGCAAATTGCGACGAGGACGAGGGTGCAGCTACGCTCACAGCCAGCCGTCGCCTGTCCTCGCAGGCCGACATAACGATCACAGGCCGGTGCTCTGGCTCGCCGCGATCTCCGACGGAGATTGCGGCTCACAGTTGCGGGACAGCGCCGGACTCCCACCGGCTTCCCCGGGCTCTGCGCCGTGACGGATGCGAGTGTAGCACGCGGGTCCCCGGCGCCCGACGGAGCCTCGCTCAGGGGGCGGGGCCGGACTCCGGGGGGAGCGTCGGCTCCTCTCCTCTAAGGAAGCGTCGCACCAGGTCGACGACGAGCGCGGGCCGGTCGTGGTGCGGCCAGTGCCCCGCTCGCTCGATCTCGAGGGCTCGCCCGTCGGCGAAGAAGGCGGCGTCCTCGGGGTCCTGGTGCCCGCGCTGATGGGACTCGGCGCCGATCAGGAGCAGCACGGGGACGCGTACCTCCGCCCAGATCGCTTCCGCCTCCTCCGGCCTCAGCTCGACCGGGGGCCGCGCGTCGACCCAGTTGTCGAACTTCCAGACGTAGCCGCTCCCCGAGGGGTGCCCGGCGTCGCCGGGATCCCCCGCGGAGCGCGTGGCGTGACGCGCAAGATGCAGCGAGAGCTCGCGCAGGAGGCGGGGGTTGACCTGGCGCATCCGCTCCGCCGCGGCCTCCACCGAGGTGTAGACGCGCGGCATCCGGCGCTCGTAGCCGCGGGTGCGCTCGACCCACTCGCGGAGCGCGTCCGGCGTCGCGTCGCGCCGGCGGTGGATGCGCGCCCCGCTACCCTCGATCGCGACGACGCGCTCGAAGCGCTCGGGGAAGAGGCCGGCGGCGAGCGTAACGAGGAGGCCGCCGAAGGAGTGGCCGATGACCGAGGCGCGTCCGCCGAGCACGTCGACGAAGGCGATGAGGTCGAGCAGGTGGTCGCTGACGCTGTAGTGGCTCCCTGTGGCCCACTGCGAGTCGCCGTGGCCGCGGAGGTCGTAGCCCGCGACGTGGTAGTCCGCCCGGAAGGCCTCAGCCACCCCGTCCCACGAGCGCGCGTGGTCGCGCCCGCCGTGCACCAGCACGAGCGGAGGCTGCGACTCGTCTCCGGGGTCGGCGACCGCTCCCCACGACCAGTAGGAGAGACGGAGCCGCTGCGACTGGAAGAAGTGCTGTGTCGGCTGCATCGCGGTCCCTGATGCCCGCGCCCCCTCGGGGCCGGATGAGGCCGGGTCGACTTCAGCCGCCGGGCCGGCGGCCACTCTAGCCCCTCTCAGGCGGTGCGGCGACGGCGCTGCCGGGCGCGTTCGGGCGCCGGGTGGGCGTCGACCCCTCCATCCCCGATTGACGGCCGGTGAGCGCTCTCCCTACGGTCCCGGCATGAGCGAGACTCCCCTCCCGGCGTGGGTGCGCGACCTCACAGAGCCCCGCGCCTACGCCGCCCGCCCCACCGCGGTCGAACTCGTCCAGACGCACATCTCCTACGTCTTCCTCGCCGGGGAGTTCGTCTACAAGGCGAAGAAGCCGGTCGACTTCAGCTTCATCGAGCAGCTCTCGCTCGAGCGCCGCGAACATTTTTGCCACGAGGAGGTGCGCATCAACGAGCGGCTCGCCCCCGGGGTCTACCTGGGCGTCGTCCCGATCGTGCGGCTCGCGGGGGGTCGGCACGTCGTCGACCCGGGGGCGCACGGTCTCACCGTCCGGCCAGGGGCCGTCCCTGTCGTCGAGTGGGCGGTGAAGATGCGGCGACTCCCGGCCGAGCGCACGCTGGACCAGCTCTTGGGTGCGCCTGCCGCCGACCCCGGTGTCGCGAAGCTCCTGGCTGGGACGCTCCTCCGCTTCCACGAGGCCGCCGCGCGCGCGCCGGGGGGCGCGGACTTCGCCGGCGCCCGCGCCGAGCGGAACTGGTGGGAGCGCGAACGGGACGAGGCGCGCGCAAACATCGGGGGGACATGGGATCCGGCCGACGCGTCGGAGACGATGGACTTCATTGCCGAGGCGCTTCAGCGGGAGGCGGCTCTCTTCGACGAGCGGGCCGACTCCGGGCGGGTGGTCGAGGGGCACGGCGACCTCCAGGCGCGGCATATCTACCTCCTCCCTGCCGGGGACGACGGGAACACGCGTGTGCTCGCCGTCGACGGCATCGAGTTCAGCGAGAACTATCGATTCCGCTATCTCGACGTCGGATACGATCTGGCTTTCCCCGCGATGGATCTTGAATCGCTCGGCCACGGCGCGCTCGGGGACGAGCTGGTGGGGCACTACATCGTCGGCTCCCGAGACGAGGCGCTCGGCGTGCTGCAGCCGCTCCATCGCTGCCAACGAGCGTTCGTCCGGGGGAAGGTGGAGTCGCTGGGAGCGCGCGCGGAGGAGATCCCCCCCGTCGCCCGCGCGCGCCTCCGGGCCTCGGCCGCGCGCTACTTCGCGCTCGCGGCGGAGTACGCCCGCCGCCGCGCGAAGCCGGCGCTCGTGCTCGTCTGCGGCCTGCCGGGGAGCGGCAAGTCGGTGCTCGCGGGCACCGTCGCCGGTCGCCTCGGCTGCGCCTACCTCTCCTCGGATGCGACCCGCAAGGAGCTGGCCGCCCTCGATGCGCGCCGGCGGGTTCGCGCAGGCTCCGGGCTCTACGGCCGGGAGATGACCGAGCGGACCTACGGGGAGCTGCGCCGCGGCGCAGCGGCACACCTGCGCTCGGGCCGCGCGGTGGTGATCGACGCGACGCATGCCTCCGCTCGGCACCGCGCCGCGGCCCGGCGCGTGGCGAAGGAGGCGGATGTGCCCACTCTCACCGTGGAGCTGCGCCTGCCGGAGGAGGCGGCGCTCGGTCGCATCGCAGCACGGCGTTCGGATCCGCTGCGCGTCTCCGATGCCGACGAGGTGGTCTACCGGCTCCAACGCGAGCGCTTCGAGCCCTTCGGCGCGGACGAGGGGCCGCGGCTCGTACTCGACGGCACCGGCGCGCCGGGCGCGCTCGCATCGCTCGTGGCGGAGGCGCTGCCGGCCGTCGGGGGATGAGCGTGCCGCCCGCGCGCGCGGCGGGCCCGTCCGTGGCACGATAGCCGCATCGTGGACACGATCCTCCCCGACATCGCGCTCGACCGTCCCGGCTCCCGTCGTCCGTCCCGCCGCCGCCTCGTGCTCCGACGCCCGTGACCGTCGGCGGGCCGGGCGCGGTGCCGGCCATCGAAGCCGCCGGGGCGCCCCTCGCCCTCGGGCGGCCCGCGGCTGCTGGCGGAGGGGGGCGGCTCGCTCGCACGACGTTCGCCTCGCTTAGCGAGCCGGCCTTCCGCTGGTTCTTCCTCGGGCAGATGGGCCAGTCCGGCGCGATGCAACTCCAGCAGCTGCTGCGCGGCTACCTGATCTTCCAGCTCACCGGCTCCTTCGCCGCGCTGGGGTTGATGTCGCTCGCGCAGGCCGTGCCGATGCTCGCGCTCTCGCTCCCCGGCGGGATCCTCGCCGACCGGCTGCCGCGCAAGCACATCGTGCAGGCGGGGCAGGTGGTAAACGTCGCGAACGCGGTCGTGCTCGCCGCGATCGTGGCCGGCGGCTGGCTGCGCGTCGAGCATCTGATCGCGAGCGCCGCCGTGCAGGGCGTGGTGATGTCCCTGATGATGCCGGCCCGGCAGTCGATGATCCCCGATATCATCCCGGCGGGCCGACTCACCAACGCGATCGCGCTGAACAGCGCCGGCATGCAGTCGATGCGGCTCTTCGCGCCCGCCGCCGGCGGGGCGCTGACGGCGTGGGCCGGAGCCGACTGGGGCTATGGCGTGACAGCCGCTCTCTACCTCGTCGCGATTCTCGGGATCATGCCTATCCCGACCCGCCTGACCCACCCTGCGGGGCACGGGGGCGCCGGCCGCGCCCGCTCCGCCACGGGGGACGCGCTCGACGCGTTGCGCTATATCGCCGGCGAACCGACGATCCGCACGCTGCTCGCGGTGAACCTCGTGACCGTCGTGCTGGCGATGCCCTACATCATCATCCTGCCCGGCTTCGTGGAGACCGTGTTCGGGGGCGGCGCCGGCTCCCTCGGGTTCCTCCTCTCGATCACGGGCATCGGGTCGCTGGGTGGCTCGCTCGCCGTCGCCTCCCTCCCCGACCGCCACCGCGGCCTCCTGCTGATGGCGAGTTCGCTCCTCACCGGCGTCTCGCTCTTCTTCTTCGCCGTCTCGAGCGTCTTCTGGCTCTCCTCCCTGATCCTGATCGTGGTCGGCGTCGGCACGGCCGTGCGGCTCTCGCTCTCGAATGTGCTGGTGCAGGCGTACGTGGAGGAGCGTTACCGGGGTCGCGTCCTCTCCATCTACATGACGCAGTTCTCCCTGCTCTTCATCGGCGCGTTCTTCATCGGCGTCCTCGCGGAGTGGTTCGGGGTGCAGAGGGTGATGGCCGGGGTGTCACTGGCGCTGGTGGTGACCTCAGCGGTGGTGATCGCGTTCGTGCCGCGGATGAGGGAGCTGGACTGAGGCATCGGCCCCACCACGTGTCCGACCGAGGCGCCGCCCAGCCTTGACCGCCCGCGGCCCTGTCTGTCACGATCCCGGTGAATCAGGATGACCGCTGGGGGTGCCTGCGGGCTGAGAGGCGGCCAGGAGCCGTCAACCCCTTGAACCTGATCACGTTGATACGTGCGTAGGGATGCGGTCGTCGGCCCCGGCCCCCTCTCTCACGGCAGAGCGGAGCGTCGAGCGCTGGCGTCGCGGGTGGCGATGCGTCTCGCGTCGGCCCCTTGCTTCAAGAGCCCCTACCCCGGCGGTCGCGCGGACGGGGGGCGCCGATGTTTGGCCTAAACCGGATGGTGCCGGCGATCGCGATGCTCGCCGGCGTGCTGCTGCTGGGCGCCGCGGCCTGCGGCGACGACGAGCCCAGGGAACTCACGGTCCTCACGCACGACTCCTTCGACATGGAGGAGGAGCTGCTCGCGCGCTTCGAGGAGGAGCACAACGCCAGGGTCACGCTGATCGGCGGCGGCGACGCGAACGAAATCGTCTCGCGCGCCATCCTCAACGCGGGGAACCCGGAGGCGGACCTCCTCTTCGGCGTCGACAACCTCTCCTACCACCGCGCGCTCGCGGTCGGCGTGTTCGAGCCGTACGAGGCCGAGCGGCGCGGTGACCTGCCGGCCGAGTTCTTGGAGGCGGTGGGAGGCACGCTCGAGCTGACGCCCATCGACTACGGCTTCGTCGACATCAACGTCGACCGCGAAGCCGGGCTCGAGGAGCTACCGGCGAGCCTCGAGGATCTCGCCGACCCGCGCTGGCGCGGCGCCCTCGTCGTCCAGGATCCGGCGACCTCGTCTCCGGGCCTGCAGTTCCTGGCGCTGACGGTCGCCCTTCTGGGCGAAGGGGACTGGCAGGAGTTCTGGGGGGCGCTCCGTGAGAACGACGTGCGGGTCACCGACGGCTGGACGGCCGCCTACTACACGGAGTTCACCCGCAACGGCGGCCAGAGCCCGCTCGTCGTCTCCTACACGTCGAGCCCGGCCGCTGAGGTCTTCTTTGGCGAGCTCGACGAGCCGCCGACCCAGACGCTCGCGGCGTGGCCGCTCCTGCGGCAGGTGGAGGCGGCCGGCGTGCTCGCGGGCGCGGAGGAGCGCGAGCTGGCCGGCGCCTTCATCGACTTCATGCTCTCCGACGCCTTCCAGGCGCAGATCCCGGGCACGATGTTCGTCTACCCCGCGATCCCCGGCGTCTCCACCCCCGAGTGGTGGCGCTGGGCGGAGGTGGACGCGGAGAGCGTCGTGCTGAACGCCTCCGCCGAGGAGATCGACCGCTGGGTCAGCGAGTGGACGGAGATCATGCTCCGGTGAGGGCCGGCCCCACCCGCCTCGGGGGCGGTGCATGGCGCGCGGGGCTACCCGCCGCGGTCGTGCTTTCGATGCTGATCGCGTGGCCGCTCGCGGCCGTGCTGTGGCGGGGCATCGCGCCCGACGGCGCGCCCTCATGGGAGGCGATCCTCTCCGTTGCCGGCGATCGCTATTACTGGGAGCGGCTCGGCTTCACTACCGGGCAGGCGGCGGCCTCGACCATGCTCGCTCTCGCCGTCGGCCTCCCCGGGGCAGCGCTCGTCGCCCTCGTCCGCTTTCCCGGTCGCGCCCTGGCGCTCGCCCTCGTCACCGTCCCGTTCGTGCTGCCGACGCTTGTCGTCGCGGTGGCATTCCTGCAGCTGGCCGGGCCGGAGGGCTGGCTCTCCGATGGGCTCGCCCTCGCTGGCCTCCCCCGGCTCGACCCGCGCGGAACGCTGTGGGCGATCCTGGCGGCGCACGCCTTCTTCAACGTGGCGATCGTGATCCGGCTGGTGAGCGGCGTCTGGGCGAACCTCGACCCCGGCCCCGAGGAGGCGGCGCGGCTGCTCGGCGCCGGGCCGCTCGGCGCGCTGCGCCACGTCACGCTCCCGGCGCTCGGGCCGGCGATCGCGGCCGCGGCGACCTTGGTCTTTCTCTTCACGTTCACCTCGTTCGGCGTGGTCCTGGTGCTCGGAGGCCCCGGGCTCGACACACTCGAGGTCACGATCTTCCGCCTCGCCGTGCGTCTTGTGGATCTCCCCGCGGCGGCGATCCTCTCGCTCGTGCAGATCGGCGCGACCCTCGGCACGCTCAGCGCCTACGCCTGGTTGCAGCGCCGCGTCGCCGCTCGCCACGTGCAGCGTCCCGACCGGGCGCTCGCGCTCTCCGCCCTCTCATGGCGCACGCGCTCGCTCGCGGTCGCAGAGGGGCTGCTGCTGGCGCTCTTCCTCGGGGCGCCGCTCGCGGCGCTCGCGTGGGGCGCGCTCACCGTCGACGTGGGCGGTCCGTCGCTTGCGCACTTCGGGCGGCTCTTTGAGGAGACGAGCCGCGTCTCTTTCATCGCGCCACTTGACGCGGTGCGCTGGAGCCTCTCCTTCGCCGCCGGCGCGACGGCGCTGGCCATCGCGCTGGGCGTGACGGCCGCGACCGCGGTTGCGAAGGCGCCGGGCCGGCGGGGCGTGCTCTTGGACGCAGTGCTCATGCTGCCGCTCGCGGTTCCCGCCGTAGTGCTCGGCTTCGGCTACCTCACCACCTTCGATCGCGGCTGGTACGATCTGCGCGGATCCGCATGGCTCGTCCTCTTCGCCCACACGCTCATCGCCTATCCCTTCGTGCTGCGCGCGACGCTCGCCGTGCGCCGCGCGCTGGACCCGCGCCTCGTGGAGGCGGCGCGGCTGCTCGGCGCCGGTCCGGCGCGCGCGTGGCGGCACGTCGAGCTGCCGCTGATGGCACGCGGCGTGCTTGCCGGCTCTGTCTTCGCGTTCGCCGTCTCGCTTGGCGAGTTCGGCGCGACCTCGGTCCTGCGCCGGCGCGAGTTTGCCACTCTCCCGATCGCCGTCTTCGATGCGCTCGGGCGCCCCGGCGGGCTCGGCCGGGCGCTGGCGCTCTCGACCATCCTGATGCTCGTAGCGGTGGCGAGCGCGCTCCTGATCTCCCGGCTGCGCTACCGCGAGATCGGCGAGTTCTGATGGCGACGCTGACGGTCCGCTCGCTCACGCGCTCGTACGGTCGGGGCGGAGGCGACGGGGACGGCCCGGGCAGGCCCTTCGCCCTCGGGAGCATCGACTTCGAGGTGGGGGATGGCCGCATTGCCGCTCTACTGGGTCCCTCCGGTTGCGGCAAGACGACGCTCCTGCGGTTGGTCGCGGGACTCGACGCGCCGGACGGGGGCGACATCCTGCTGGGTGGCGAGTCGGTACTGGCGTCGCCGCCCCATCGGCGGGGGGTCGGGCTCGTCTTCCAGGATCTCGCGCTCTTCCCTCACCTCGACGCGGCGGCGAACGTCGACTTCGGGCTGCGCATGGCGCGCTGGCCCGGGGCGCGCCGCCGTGGGCGCGTCGCCGAGCTGCTGCGGCTCTTCGAGCTCGACGGTCTCGGCGGGCGCCGAGTGCACGAGCTCTCCGGCGGCGAGCGCCAGCGGGTGGCACTCGCGCGCGCCGTTGCTCCCGAGCCCGCGGTGCTCCTCCTCGACGAGCCCCTGGGTTCGCTCGACGAGCCACTCAAGACGCAGCTGCGTCCGACGGTCCGCGAGCTGCTCGGCCGGCTGGGGACGACCTCGCTTCTGGTCTCGCACGACCTGCGCGACGCCGTCGAGATCGCGGACGACCTGCTGGTGATGGAGGCGGGGCGGCTCCTGCAGGCGGGGCCCCTGGCCGCGGTCCTGGCCGGGCCGACCACGCTGCGCGCGGCGGAGATGCTCGGCTACGTGACGCTCGTCGCGGGCGTAGCGGTGGCCCGTCCGGATGGAGGGCTCGCGATCGTCGAGGAGGGCGCCGGCGAGGTCGAGATCCCACCGGCGCTCCGGGACGCCGCCGCGGCCGCTGCCGGCCCTGCGCCGTCCGCCCGCCCGCTGCGCATGCTGGCGCACCCCGCGAGCCTGCTCGGCGTCCCCGTGGACTCCTCCCGCGGTTGCGGGGTCGTGGGGGAGGTGCGCCGCGTGCTCCCGGAGGGCCCTCTCGTCCGCGTCGAACTCGCGCTCGGGCTCGCCGGCCGGGACGGGGCCGCCCCGGGCCCGCCGCGCAGCATCCGCGTGCGCTGGGAGGGGGAGCCGCGACCCCCGTCCCCCGGGGGCCGCCTGGCGATCGCCGTCCGCCCGGAGTCGTTGCGGCTGGTGGGGCCGACGGGCGCGGCCATCGCGCCGCCTGGGGGACCGTCGTGAGGCCCCGACTGCCGGCGGCGGCGCCCGGCCAGGATCCCGAGGCCCGGGCGCTCCGAGCGCTTGCCCGCGAGCTGCGCCGCCTCCCGCCGCGCCCGCCCCCCGATGCCTCGCTCGATCTCGTCGCCGGGCTCGCCCGCGAGCTTGCTCGCGCCCGCTACGGAGCACTCGCTGTCACCGACGCGGGCGAGCGCACCATCGGCTTCTTCGCCTCCGGACTCTCGCCGGACGTGCTGCGGCGGCTCAGGGCGCCGCCGCAGGGCCACGGCTCTCTCAACTCGCTGCGCGCGGACGGCCGGGCCGTGCGATTCGACGACGTCTCGGAGCACGCGCGATCCTTCGGCTTCCCGCCCGGCCACCCCGCGATGCGCTCGCTGCTCGGGCTCCCGCTGTGGGCCGGGAGTTCCGTGCGCGGCGCGCTCTACGTCACGGATCGCGAGGACGGACGGCCCTTCGATGACGACGACGAGCGGCTACTGTGGCCTCTCGCCCATCACGCTGGCCGCGTGATCGAGCGCGACTGGTACTAGGTCGCTTCAGCGGCTGACACGTCCAGGGCCGCGCCATGCGCGCCGGTGGCGCGGTGCCGCCGGCACTACTCCGGCAGGACGATGTCCGACGGGAGCCGCAGGAGTGCCCCCTCGCTGATCCCATGCTCGGCGTACCAGCCCGACGGCGCCTCGATCGCAAAGCGGTAGGCATCGCCCGGCCGCACGATCTCGAGGCTCTCCGCCTCCATCTCGCGGACGGCGATGACGCGATCGCTGAGGCCGACGAAGGCGATCGAGAGATCGATGTGCGTGTTCCGCATGTAGAAGCCGGTCATGCTCGTCCCCTCCGGGTAGTGGAACAGCATCCCGCGTTCGTCCAGCTCGTAGCGGCCGGAGAGCCCGATGCCGTATTCGCTGCGCGGCGGGATCTCGACCGCGAGCGAGACAGCATGGCCGTCCGCTCGCACGAACTCGAGGCGAGGGAGCTCGGCCGTCGGAATCGACGCCGTGGAGGCGACCCGCTCCGCTGGCTTTGGCTCCTCCGTCGCCGTCGCGATCGGGCTGGCCGGGGGAGCGGGTGCCGCGGTGGGCGTGGGCGCCGCGGTGGGCGTGGGCGTGGGCGTGACGGTGGGCGCGGGCACGGCGGTGGGCGTGGGCGTGGGCGTGACGGTGGGCGCGGGCACGGCGGTGGGCGTGGGCGTGGGTGTGACGGTGGGCGCGGGCACGGCGGTGGGCGTGTCGGTGGGAGACGGCACGACGGTGGGCGGGCGAGTCGCCGCCGCGGCGGCCGGGTCACCGACGGCGGCAGTCGACCGAGCGGTGGGGTCGGCCACTGGCGCGCCGCCTCCGCAGGCGGTGATCAGGAGGACGAGGAGAGAGGCGCCGGCGAGTCGCGCCCCCACGGAAACGGCGCCTAGGCGGGCCGACCGGCGACGGGCAGAGGGCGCTCTGGTGCGGGGATCCGGGGGGGATACCCGTCCGACCGCACGGGCCTCCCGCTCGCGTTGACAACGGGATGAGCCGCTCGGTAGCGTCCGTGACGTGGCTGGCGCGCCGATCATCGACCTCATCTTGCGGCTCTGGCCGCGAGCGCGCGACGAGGGGGTGGTCGCCGACCCCTCGGATCTAGACCTGCTACTCGCCACGCAAGGTGCTCCCGGAGCGCCCGGTCGCGACTGCGGGCTGCGCCACACGTTCGCCTGCTTCGGTCCCGATCGGGTGGCGTCCTTCACGTTGCCGACCGGGGAGCGCACCTCGTCGGACGAGGAGGCGCGTTTCGTGGGCCACTTGCTGGCGACGCGGCTCATGCTGGCGGCGGGCCTCTCCATCGACGAGCGCGTCATGCGCGCGATGTGCGACGCGTACGGGCTCTCGTGGACGGCCTCGACGGGGGGCCACTACGGGCAGACTCCGCTCGCGCTTGCCGTCTCGCTCTGGCTCGTTGCGCTCGATCCGCTCTCGATCACCGACCGACCGCTCCCCATCGAGTGGGACGCCGAGTGCTACCGCGACGCGAACCGCTGGGATCCCGAGTACCGGCTCTTCTCGCACTACGACATGCGCGAACGCGCCCTGGACTGGACGACCTACGTGAGCGTCGATCCCACCCGCCGCGGCGGCGTCTCGATTTGGACGATCGTGGAGCCCTTGCTGCGTCTGCGGGACGACAGTCGCTCGCGCCTCGCGCTCGCGCAGCTCGACGATGCCGGAGACGTGGGCGCGCCAGCGGCTTCCGCCGCTTCGATGCTAGAGCGGAACCGCGTCGCGCTCCTGCTCTGGGGCGCCGTGGCGCAGGACGCGGGCTGAGGCGCGCATCCGGCCCGGCCCAGACATCCACACGCCACACGCGTCTGTGGGGGGAGCCCGCAGATCAGCCCCGGACGGTGGAGGGCTGACCGTCGGAGGTGAGCAGCCGGGGTGATTCCCCGTCGGCGTCCCCGCGCGCCCGCGCCTCGATAGCCTCGGCGACGCGCAGCAGCTCCTCGTCGTCCGGAGTCGCGACATCGGGGATGTGGTAGCCGCCGAAGACCTCGACGACCGAGCGGTGGTCGTCAATCACGAAGTCGGGCTCCACGGTCACGCCGAGCTTCGGCAGACGCGCGCGGTGATCGTAGAGCGGCTTGATGAAGTAGTCGCTCACGAAGTGATCGAGCTTGTTCACCTCCATCTCCCAGCGCCGGATGCCGACCCCCGACCAGATGTAGATTCGGTGCTCCTGGTCGAGGATCCGCTGGAAGACCTCGCGCGTGTGGTTGCGCAGCGAGCCGTCCCACATCAGCAGCGTGTTGTCGACATCGAAGAAGATGTTCAGCTTTCGCACGCCGTGCCTTCCACTCGCGTTGCAGGTCGCCGCGCCGCCCGTGCTGCGCCCCGGGGCCGTTCGCCTCCGTGACCGGGCCGTGGGTGGCGCCCGCGCAGCGGGCGCCACCCCTACTCTACGGAGGCCGTCCTATGGCGTCGAGGGCGCAGTGGTTGCTGCGCCCTCGACGCCGAGGCGGGCCTCCATCGCATCCAGGCGGTCGCGCAGCGCGTCGTTGCGCTGTCTGAGCTTCTCCACCTCGTCGGTGAGCGCGCGCACCTGATCGCCCTTGTCGGAGCGTTCGGCGAGGTCGCGGGCGGCGACGCGGCAGGCGCGGCGGAACCGGCCGTCGAGCGCGCGCCCGGACACCCGGTGGAGCGCCGGCACGGCGCGCGCATCGCCGAGATCGGTCAGGGCAGCGGCCGCCTGAAGCTGAACACGCAGCTCCCCGTCGTCGAGAAGCTCGATCAGCCGCTCGCGCGCCCGGGCGCGCGGACCCTCGTCGGTGAACGGTGCCAGCCGCCCGAGCGCCGCCGCGGCCGCCCGCCGCGCGTTCGGGTGGCGGCCCCGGGCGGTGTAGGCCATCAACGTCTCGAGGGCGCGCGGATCGCGCAGCGCACCGAGGCCGGTCAGCGCGCCCGCGGTGATGACGTCGTTGTGGGCCGGACGCTCCAGCACGCGGCGGAGTGCTTGGAAGCAGGAGGGCTGCCTGGTCGCGCCCAGCGCGGCGGCGGCCGCCGCCTGCACGTAGTACGAGCGGTCGCCGCGCCCGCGCAGCCGCCCGGCGAGCGCCCGCGCCGTCGCCTCGTCCCGGTTCTCGCCGAGCGCGCGCGCCGCCGCACGGCGTACACGCGCCGACGGGGAGTCGAGCGCGGCGATGAGCGCATTGCGCGCGGCCTCCGCGCGCACCGTGCCGAGCGCGGTCGCGACGGAGGCGCGGACGAGATCGTTCTCGCTCTCCGACGCGAGCGCCGAGGCGAGCGCCTCGACGGCTCGCGGGGAGCCGACCGCCGCCAGCCCCTCTGCCGCCTCGATGCGCCCCACCGCCTCGCGGTCCTCGGCGAGCCTCGCGCGAAGCTGCGCCTCCCCCGGCTCGAACACGAGCTTCTTCAGCACGCGGTTCGCCGGGTCGATCGCGACCCAGCGCGGCTCGCCGTCGAGCGGGAAGACAAAGGAGTGCGAGAGTTCGGAGACCTCGACGCGGATGGTGCGGAGCCCCTGCTCCGTGCGGAAGGCGATCTCGAGGGGCATGCGGTAGATCGAGGTGAGCGGGTCGCCGTCGACCCTCTGCTCTTGCGCGACCCGCACCGTCGCGAGCTGATGCTCAGCGTCCCAAGAGTAGGTCGCCCGCAGCTCGGGGTGTCCGCCCTTCCAGACCCACTGGTCGAAGAACCAGTCGAGGTTGCGCCCCGTCGCCTCCTCCACGGCCCTCTGGAGGTCGTGTGTGAGCACGTTCCGCTCGCGGTGGCTCGAGACGTAGTGGGCGATCGCGCGCCACCAGAGATCGTCCCCCAGCACGTAGCGGAGCATGTCGAGCACCTGGGCGCCCCGCTCGTAGAGGTGTCGGTCGAAGATGTCGATGGGCTCGGTGAAGACGTTCTGGACCAGCGGGCGGCGGTAGCTCTGAGCGTCCTCGCTGAAGTACGCCTTCGCCTTCTCCCGAAGATCGTGGCGGAAGGCGTCCCACCCCCGTGCGTGCTCCACCCACAGCGAGTCAAAGTAGGTCGCGAAGCTCTCGTTGAGCCAGCCGTGCGACCACTCGCGGCAGGTCAGGAGGTCGCCGAACCACTGGTGGGCGAGTTCGTGTGCCGTGATCGAGTCGCAGAGCTCCGCGAGATCCTCGTGTGCCCGCGCGTCGTGGAGCAGCACGTCGGTCATCGTCGTCGCCGAGGTGTTCTCCATCCCGCCGAAAATGAAGTCCGAGACGGCCACCGTGTCGTATTTCGGCCACGGGTAGGGCGTGCCGATCCTCTCGGCGAAGAAGCGCACCATCGCTGGCGTACGGCCGAAGGCGCGCCTCAGCGCCGGCCGGCTCCCCGCGGGGCCGTGGTAGGAGACCGGGACCTCCGAGCCGCCGGGGCCGGCACCAGGGGCGCTCTCCTCGACGGAGACCAGCTCACCTGCGACGAGCGTCACCAGGTAGGCGGGGTGCGGGCGCTCCTGGCGCCAGTGGTAGATGGCGCGGCGACGGCGCCGATCCTCTCGGCGGGAGGCGAGGCGGCCGTTGGAGAGCACGAACCACCCGGCCGGCACCGTCGCCGTGAGCTCGGAGGTCGCCTTCTCACCGGGGTAGTCGAAGCAGGGGAAGTAGTAGGCGGAGTCCTCTGCCTGTCCCTGGGTCCAGATCTGCCGCGGCCTGTCGGGATAGTCGGGGTCCGGGGCGTTGAAGTAGAGCCCGCGGCGCGGGCGCGCCCTGTAGCGCACCACCGTCGTGATGCGGCGACGGGGAGATCGCGGACGCCCGAGGTCGACGTGGAGCGAGCGCTCGCCGAGGCGGAACGGGAGGGCACGACCCGTGCCGTCGGTCACCGACTCGACGTCGAGCTCCCGGGCGTCGAAGACGGCCTCGCGCAGCCCGGCGGCCCGCGGGCGGAAGGTGGTGGTCGCGACGCCGTGCAGTTCGCGGCGCGCGAGATCGAAGGAGAACTCCAGCGCGATGTGCTCGACGGCGAAGGGCCGGTCGCGTCCCCACACCGGACGGTCGCCGGGGAGGGCGAAGGCGTGCCGGCCGTCTGTGGCCGCCCCGCCGCCGCGCACGACCCCGAGCAGGCCGCCGCAGGAGACCTCCGGGAGCAGACCCCCCTCGCGTTCGGTCACGCCTCCCCCCTCCGTCACGACGCTGTCGCCGGGTCTGATGCCGCCGGGCCCGCGGATGCCGCCCCGTCGAGGCAGACGAGGGCGAGTCGGAGCGCGGCCTCCGAGGCGGCCCACTGCCTCTCCTGCCGCCCGCCACCAAAGAGGGCGCGCTCGGTGAGCTCGCAGCCCGGGCCGAGGGCGGCAAGGTAGTAGAGGCCGGCCGGTTTCGCCTCGCTGGCGGCGGGTCCCGCCACCCCGGTCTCCGCCAGCGCGATGGCCGCTCCGAAGGCATCCCGCGCCCCGCGTGCCATCGCCGAGGCGACCTCGGAGGAGACGGCCCCCCGCTCGGCGAGCAGCCGCGCCGGTACGCCGAGCAGCGCCTCTTTCGCCCCATCGGCGTAGGCGGTGATCCCGCCAGCGAGCACGGCCGAGGCGCCTGGCACGGCGGCGAGGCGGTGGCCGATCAGACCGCCGGTGCTCGACTCCGCCGTCGCGAGTCGCAGGCCCGCTTCGCGCGCGCGCGCGACGACCTCGGCCTCCACGCCTCGGCCGAGCGCCGCCACGCTCTACCCGCCGCGGCCGGTCACGCGCTCCGTGGCCGCCCGGAAGCGCTCCAGGTTGTCGGCGGAGCCGCGCGTCATGCGGTCGGCTTGCTCCTCGAGAGCTCGCGCGTCCCCCCCGCTCGCGGTGGCGTCGACGATGCGCTTGAGCCAGCCCATCGCCTGCGGAGAGGAGCGCGCGATCGCGTCGGTGAGCGCGGCGACCTCGACGTCGAGGGCATCCTCGGCGACGAGGCGGTTCGCGAGTCCGATCCGTACCGCCTCCTCCGCCTCGACGACGCGCGAACTGAAGAGCAACTCCTTGGCGACGGCTGCCCCGACCAGCCGCGTCAGCGCGACTGGTGCGACGATTAGGCCGTTCTCGGCACCGGGGAAGCGGAAGCGGCCGCGCCCGGTGATGAGTCTCAGGTCGCAGGCGAGGGCGAGCACGGCGCCGCCGCCGTAGGCGGGGCCGTCGATGGCCGCGATCGTCGGTTTCGGGGAGTACTGGATGCGCCGGGCGGCGTCGCCGAGCGGGTTCGCGATCGCCTCGCCCGGCTGCCCTCCGTGCTCGGAGTAGGTCGCAAGCGCCTCGGTCATGTCCGCGCCGGCGGAGAAGATCCCCGGGGCGCCCGCGATCACGATCGCTGCGATCGAGGCGTCGGCGTCGGCGCGCGCGACCGCCTGCTGGAGCGCGAGCGCGAGCGCCCGGTTGACGGCGTTGCGCTTGCCCGGCCGGTTCAGGCGGATGGTGGCGGCACCCGCGGCGATGCTCTCGAGCACGAGTTGCACGTCGCCCCCGGTCTCGCCCGCTCGCGGCACCGCGCCTGTCATCGACCGTCCCGTCCCCGCACGCGGCGTGACGATAGCAGGCGCACCGGCTGCCGACGATGCCGCCAGCGGGAGCGGCTGATACGCTGCCGCCCCGATGGCGAGCAGCAGCGACGACGGGCCGGGCGCGGGGGAAGCCGACTTCATCGAGCGGCTGCTCGCCCCCGCCGTGCGCGAGCTGCGCCCGCCGACGTCGCTCTCTGAGCTTCCCTTCGATCTCAACGCCGGGCTCCCGGACGCGGCGAGCCTTCCCGCCCGCGAGCTCGCCGAGGCCGTGCTGCGCGCGCTCGACCGCGACCCGGCCGGGGCGCTTACCTACGGCGGCGCGCTCGGGTACGAGCCGCTGCGGGCGTGGATCGCGGAGCGGCAGACCGCTGAGACGGGCGTTGAGCTCACGTCCGGGCACATCACTCTGACCTCGGGCTCGGCCCACGCCATCGACAACATCGCGGCGACCTTCCTGGGCCCGAACGACGTTGTGGTCACGCCGGCACCCACCTACCCAGGAGCGGTCCGCGCCTTCCGCGCGCGCGGCGCCCGGATCGCGTCGGTGCCGCAGGACGCCGACGGCATCGAGCCGTCGGCGCTCGCCGTCGCGCTGCGCCGCCTTGAGGCCGGCGGGACGCCGGCCAAGCTCCTCTACGTGGTCGCCAACTACGACAACCCGAGCGGCTCGACGCTCCCGTGGGAGCGGCGCACAGAGTTGGTCCGGCTCGCCCGCGAGCACGGCGCGCTGATCGTCGAGGACGACGCCTACACCGGCATCGACCTCGACGGGCCTCCCCCCGCGCCCCTCTTCGCCGCGGCCGAGGGGCGCGGGATCCTGCGCGTCGGCACCTTCTCGAAGACGATCGGGACGGGGCTGCGGGTCGGCTGGATCACGGCCGACCCGCCGATCGTCGAGCGCCTCGCGTTCATGCGCTTCGACAACGGCGCCTCGCCCTTCGTGCAGAGGACGGTGCATGAGTACCTGGCCGGCGGCCACTACGACGCGCACGTGGCCGATCTCTGCGCGCTCTACCGGGAGCGGCGCGACGCCTCGGCCCGTGCCCTCGCCGAACTCTGCGGCGCGCACGTGCGCTTCCGTAGCCCGGCCGGCGGCTTCTTCCACTGGCTCCGCCTCGCCGGGGGGCTGCGTGCCTCCGCCGTGGTCGCCGCCGCCGCGCGCAAGGGCGTCGCGGTGACGCCCGGCGAGGGCTACTACCCGGACCCCGGGGCGCTCCCCGTCGGCGCGCCTCCGCCGGAGGAGCGGGGGGAGAGCCAGCTGCGCCTCGTCTACTCGGCGCATCCGCCGGAGCTCCTGCGCGAGGCGATCGGGCGCTTCGCGATCGCACTCTCCCAGGTCGCGGCCGGGGCGCCGTAGCCGACCCCACGCGCCGCGGCCCGTGCGGTAGTATCGCCCTCCGGCTGCGCGCGGGGGGACGGACTCCGCCGCGGGCGGCTCCGTGATTCGGGGCGGGAGCCCGCGCCGGACGTCGGGAGGTGGCCGATGCCGCAGCGCCGCGTGCCGCGCCAGTTCTCGCTCCCTTGGGGGACCGGGCTGATCCTGGAGGAGGCCGCGATCGAGGGCGGGCTCCACCAGCCGGCCCTCCAGCTGCTGCGCTACGAGCTCGGCGAGAAGAAGGGGCAGTACGCGATCCGCTTCTCCTCCTACAGCCCCGACGGACGTTTCGAGCGACAGCCCCTGATCGTGAACGAGCGCGAGATCCGCCGGCTGCGGCGCGAGATCCAGCGCTCGCCGCGGCTGCGGAAGCTGCTGCTGCGGCTCGTCGAGGACGATCCGGAACCCCCCGCGCCCGGGGACTCCTGACCCGGACCGCGGGCCCCGGCCCCGTCCCGTCGGCCGCCCGGCCGCCGCCTACGGCATACTGCCCCGCATGTACGACTCCTTGGCGGGGCGGCGCGCTCTCGTGCTCGGTGGGTCGCGTGGGATCGGCCGTGCGATCGCCCTCCGGCTCGCGGATGAGGGAGCGCACGTGCTCCTCACCTACGCCCGCTCGCAGGAGGACGCCGACGAGACCGTCGCGGAGTGCCGGGCGCGGGGGGTGAAGGCGGAGGCGCTGCGCTCCGACGCGGGCGTGCCCGAGGACCTCCGGTCGCTCATCGAGCGTGCGCGGCTCGCGGGCGGCCTCGACATCCTCGTCAACAACGCCGCGCGCGGGCTAGAGCGCCCCCGCGCGGCCATCGATCAGCGTCCGGCCCACCTGCACCGGGCGATGGAGGTGAACCTCTTCGGGCCCTGGCGTGCCGCGCAGCTCGCGGCACCCCTGCTCCAGGAGGCCGGCGGCGGCTCGATCGTGAACCTGCTCTCTCCAGGTTCGCACCACTACATGGCTGGCTACGCGGCGGTGGGGGTGAGCAAGGCGGCGCTGGAGTCGCTCACGCTCTACCTCGCGGTCGAGCTGGCGCCGCGCGGGATCCGCGTGAACGGGGTCTCGGCGGGCTGGGTCGAGGGCTCGGAGGGGGAGCGCAGCGTGCGCGCCGAGGTCTCCGGACGGGTGCGCCCCTACGTGCCGGCCGGGCGGAACGTGGCACCCGACGACGTGGCGGCGGCCGTCGCCTGGGTGTGCTCGGAGGAGTCGGTGATGCTGGTCGGCCACACCCTGCACCTCGACGGCGGCTTCGGCCCGGCGGCGTGGCGCGCCGTGCTCGACCCGATTGCGCCCGCGGGCGGCCGCGGGGAGTCTCCCGGTTCCCCGGCGGCCCCTAGCGGGTGACGGCTCCCTCCTCGGCGCCTGAGACCGAGCGCGCGTACTTCGCGAAGACCCCTCTCACGTAACGCGGCTCAGGCGGCTCCCACGATGCCCGCCGGCTCTCGATCTCGGCCGCCGCGACCTCGACGTCGAGGCGGCGGCCCGGGATGTCGAAGCGGATCGGATCGCCCTCCCGGAGGAGCGCGATCGGGCCGCCGGCCGCGGCCTCGGGCGCGACGTGGCCTGCCATCAGCCCGCGCGTCGCCCCCGAGAAGCGGCCATCGGTGAGGAGCGCGACAGAGTCGTCGAGTCCCGCGCCGACGAGCGCCGCGGTGACGCCGAGCATCTCGCGCATGCCGGGCCCGCCCCGGGGCCCCTCGTTCCGGATCACGACCACGTCGCCGGGGGTGATCCGGCGCTCAAGCACCGCCTGCATCGCGTCCTCCTCGCGCTCGAAGACGCGCGCGGGGCCCTGGTGCGTCACGCGCTCGTGGCCTGCGACCTTGATGACGCAGCCCTCGGGGGCGAGGTTGCCCCGCAGGATCACGAGGCCGCCGGTCGCCTTGAGCGGCTCGTCCAGACTGCGGATGACCTGCTGCCCGGGCGTCTCCCCGGGCGCGGCCGCTGCCTCCTCGGCGAGTGTGCGCCCCGTCACCGTCATGACGTCGCCGTGGAGCTTGTCTCCGGCGAGCAGTCGCTGAGCGAGCAGGGGTGTCCCGCCGGCGCGGTCCCAGTCCAGGGCCACGAAGCGACCGCCCGGCCGCAGGTCGCCGATCAGCGGCGTCTGCTCGCTGATGCGGTCGAAGTCGTCGATCCCGAGGCCGACACCGGCCTCGCGTGCGATCGCGAGCAGATGCAGCACCACGTTCGTGGAGCCGCCGGTCGCGGCCGCGCAGGCGATGCCGTTCTCAAGCGCGGGCCTCGTCAGCAGGTCGAGCGGCCGCACGCCGCGCCGGAGCAGATCCATGACCAGCTCGCCGGCGCGCCGGCCCACCTCGTCCTTGCGCGGGTCGGTGGCGCCGACGGTGGCGCTCCCCAGTGGCGAGATCCCGAGGAACTCCAGGACCGTCGCCATGGTGTTCGCGGTGTACTGGGCCCCGCAGGCGCCGGCGCCGGGGCAGGCGACGTCCTCGAGCGCCGTGAGCTCGCGAGCGGAGAGCGTGCCGGCGGCGTGGCGACCGACGGCTTCGAACACGTCCTGGATCGTGACATCTGCGTCCTCATAGCGCCCGGGGGCTATGGACCCGGAGTAGAGGACGAGGCCCGGGAGGTTGAGACGGGCGAGCGCCATCGGCCCCGCGGGGATCGTCTTGTCGCACCCGACGATGATCACCGCTGCGTCGAAGGAGTAGCCGACCCCGCAGAGCTCGATCGAGTCGGCGATCAGCTCCCGGCTGATGAGGGATGCTTTCATCCCCTCCGTGCCCATCGAGATGCCATCGGAGATCGCGACGGTGTTGACCTCCATCGGCGTGCCGCCCGCCGCGCGCACGCCCTCCATGACCTGCTGCGCCAGCTCGCGCTGGCTGAAGTTGCAAGGCATCGTCCCGATCCAGCTGTGCGCCACCATCACCAGCGGCCGGCGCAGGTCCTCGCTGGTGAGGCCGACCGACTTGAAGTAGGAGCGCGCCGGAGCACGGTCGGGGCCGTCCACCAGCGTGCGGCTGCGGTGCCTGGGATCGAACGACATCGGCTGCCTCTCCTGCTGCTCGCGGCCGCGCCGGGCCGCCCGCGACCCTCGTCGTTCAGGGCAGGTCGGTCCGCGGGCGCGCCTGTGCCGGCGGCGGATCGTAGCAGGCGCGGGCGGCACAGGCTGTGGGAGAGGCGGGGGCGGTCCCCGCGCCGCGGCGGTTCCTAGCCGGCGGCCTTGTACCAGCCGGAGCCGAAGGTCCGGCCGTCGTTGAGGACGACCCAGGTGTGCTTGAGGTCGTCCTCGCCCGTGGTGGGATTGGGGAACATGTAGTCGACCCACTGCCCCTGCTCCATCGTCGCGGCGAAGGCGGCGCTGTAGTCGAGGCCGCGCCGGTCGATGCGCCCGCGGGTCGTCCCGGCGGGGTAGGGGATTGTGGCGTGCGCGACCGTGTAGATGTCCCCCCCGATGCGCGGTGCGGGAGCCCCCCCGCGGCTAGCCCCTCCCGGGCTCCTCCCCGGCCTCGGGGACGCTCAGCTCCTCCGAGTGCCCGTTCGTGCGCGGGCAGAAGTGCTCGGCGCCCGCCTCCTCCAGCGACTGGCCGCAGAGCGGGCAGCGCGGCCGCCCGCCGGCGACCACCGCGCGGATGTGGCGGATCACGGCGAGCGTCTGGTTGCGGGCGAGCTCGAGGCGCAGACGCGGGCTCTCGCCGCGTTCCAGCGCCTCGCGGTCGTCGGCGAGCAGCACGATGTGCTCCTGCTCGGGGAGGAAGTCGATACCGAGCCTGGCGACGTGCACCTCGATGTCGGGCGTCTCCGGCTGGGCGCCGAAGGGCGGCACGTCCGAGTCGGGGGTGCCGCGGTGGCGCGAGCGCTCGGCGAGCAGCTGCGAGAAGCTGCGCCCCAGCGCTGTGATCTGCTCCTTCTCCATCCACAGGGTCGCGTGGCGCCCGGACGAGCGCGCGATGAGCCGGAACCGCCGCTCGCCGGGCGGCCCGACCGCATCGGCGTCGACGGCATCGACGAGCCCGAAGTCGATCATCGCCGCCTTGCTCCCGTTCCCGGCGTGTCGGCGCCGAGCCTACAGGCTCCCCGCCGCCGCTGCGAGGAGGGGCCCGGGACCCGCCACCGGCGTACCATCGCGCCATGGAGGCGGCGCGGCGACGGGGCGGCGGGTAGTGGCGGCGGCGGCCGGGGGCGTGCCCTCGCCTCCCGTGGAGCTCGGGCTGCGCCCGGCAGAGCCGCTCGCACGGCACACCTACCTGCGCCTCGGCGGCCCGGCCGACCTCTATGCCGAGCCGCCGGACCGTGAGTCGCTGCGGCGCGTGCTCTCGTGGGCGTCGCAGGCCGGAGTGGCGGTGCGCGTGCTCGGCGGCGGCTCCAACCTGCTCGTCGCCGACGAGGGGTGGCCGGGGCTCGTGCTCTCGCTCAGGCGTTGCTGCGGCGAGGTTCGGTGGGGGGGCGAACTCGGATCGACCGGCGTGCGCGCCGGCGCGGCCGTGATGCTCCCGGCCCTCGCTCGCGCCGCCGCGGCCCGCGAGCTCGGCGACCTCGAGTTCACGATCGGGATCCCCGGCTCGCTTGGCGGCGCGCTCCAGAGCAACGCCGGCATCGGGGACGGGCGCTCGATCGGGCCGCTCATCGACGAAGTCGAGGTGTGGCAAGGCGGCGCCGTCACGACGACCTCCCTCGACTTCGGCTACCGCACGACGAGCCTGCAGGGATCGGGGGTGCTCGTGCTCGGCGCCACCCTTCGCCTGACGGCGCGCCCGCGTCCCGAGATCGAGGCCGAGATGCGGCGTCTGCTCCAGGCGCGGCAGGCCACGCAGCCGACCGCCGAGCGCAACGCCGGATCGATCTTCCGCAATCCGCCCGGCGACGCGGCCGGTCGCCTGATCGAGGCGGCGGGGCTCAAGGGGCTCGCCGTCGGTGGGGCGCGTGTCTCCGAGCTCCACGCGAACTTCATCGTGCACGACGGGACGGCGAGCGCCGCGGACATCGCGGCGCTGATGGCGGACGTGCAGCGCGGCGTGCTCGCACACGCCGGCGTGCGGCTCGTCCCGGAGATCGAGTGGTGGGGCCGGGGCCCGCCGCCCGAGGCCTTCTGGGCCGACGGGGCGGGGTGAGCCCGGAGCCGCCCGGCCCTGCTATGGTCCGCGGACGGCGAGGAGGCGGCATGCTGAGCGCGGCCGAGGTCTACGAGCGCGAGCGGGAGGTCTCGCCCGAGGTGGCCTCAGAACGCGCCGCCGTCATCCAGAGCTTCATCTCAGACGCATCGGCCCGCTGTGCCTACCTCGTCACCTTCCGCCGCGACGGGCGGCCGGTGAGCCGCCCGGTGGCGGCCTTCGTCGACGGCTGGCGCATCCACACCATCACGCAGGCCGTGCACGTCAAGACCTCGCACGTCCGGCACGACCCCACCGTCGGCTATCTCTTCGTGGGACTTGAGCCGTACACGACCACCTCGCCGGCGCCGCACCTCAAGAACGTCTGGGTGGAGGGACGCGCCGAGCTCGTCGAGGATCGCGGGGAGATCGACGACTTCTACGAGCATCGGCGCCAGCTGACCGGCCGCGGCGACCCGCACGCGGACGACGAGGGCTGGAAGCCGCTCCTGATCCGAGTCACGCCGCGCTATCTGCGCGCGGAGGGCTTCGCCGAGGGACTGCACCCGGTCGTGCTGCGCGAGGGGGCATTCGTCCCGGCGCGCTGAGAGTTTCCGGTTCGGGGCCGGGGCGGGGGGCCGGGACCATCCCGGCGCGATGTGTAGGAGGGACCGCCGTGGGCGAGACCTACGACAGCGAACGCGAGGTGCCGGCCGCCGATGCCGACGCCCTCCGCGAGGAGATCCGCGCCTTCATCGCGAACTGGAGCCAGAACCGGGCATTCCTGATGACTAGGCGCCGGGACGGTCGCGAGATCATGCGGCCGGTGGGGAGCTTCCTCGAGGGGTGGACGGCCAACACCATCACGCAGGACCTGCACCTGAAGACCACGCACGTGCGCCGCGACCCCATCGTCGGCTACCTCTGGGTGGAGGTCGACGGCGAGCGCTACGGCCGGCTCGAGTTCCCGCGCAACGTCTGGATGCAGGGCGTGGCGGAGCTGGTCGAGGATCCGGACGAAGTGGCGGCCTTCTTCGAGCGCCGCGCGGCGGCGACCGGCCGCAGCGACGCGCACCCGACCGACCAGAGCTACCGGCGCATCCTGATCCGTACGCGGCCGCAGTACGTCCGCGCCGAGGGCTTCTCCCCGGGCGAGCCGATGCGGGCCGTGATCCTGCGCGAGTTCCCGGAGCCGGTCCCGGCGGCGTAGCGGAGTCCGAGGTGGGCCCGCCTGGCGGGCAGGGAGAGGAACCGAGCATGACATCGCAGCGATTGGGCCGCGTGTGGGATGGGGAGAAGGCGGTCGGCGCCGAGACGGGGGAGTCGCTCCGCGAGGAGATTCGCGCCTTCATCTCGAGGTACCATGCGGGGACGCTCTCGTTCCTGATGACGCTGCGCCGAAACGGCACGCCGGTGATGCGCCCCGTCTCCACCTTCGTCGAGGGCTGGACGATCGGGACCATCAGCCAGCACCACCAGGTCAAGGTGCAGCACGTCCGCAACAATCCGACCGTGGGCTATCTCTTCATCGACGCCGAGGGGCCCCCGTATATGTCACTCGGGTACACGAAGAACGTCTGGGTCGCTGGCACCGCCGAGCTGATCGAGGATCCGGAGGAGGTCGCCGACTTCTTCCGCCGCCGCGAGGCGGCCACCGGACAGGGCGACGCGCATCCGCATGACCCGAGCTATACGCGGCTCCTCTTTCGCACGACGCCGACCTATCTGCGCGCGGAGGGCTTCGCGGAGCATGCGCGCCCTGTGATCCTCACCAGCTTCGACTAGCCGGGGCGCCGGGCGGTGGCAGATCGTCCCCACGGCGCGCGGGGCGCGCACGGGGAGATCGTCGGCGTTGCCGGCGTGATGCTGTGGACCGGCGACTTTCCGCCGATGCTGCGCTTCTACCGGGATGTGCTCGGCCTGAGGCCGCGCTCCGAGCGGCCGGGCTTCGTCAATTTCGAGTGGGGGGAGCTCCGCCTCACGATCGCCGAGCACGACTCCGTCGAGGGGGCCAGCCGCGAGCCGGTGCGAGCGATGATCAACCTCCGCGTCGGGGACGTCGTGGCGGCCCACCGCCGCCTGCTCGCCGCCGGCGTACCCTTCTCGCGTCCGCCGGAGCGCGAGCCCTGGGGCGGGATCATCGCGACCTTCGCCGATCCCGACGGGAACGCGCTGCAGCTGATGCAGCTCCCCGGCTGAGGCGGGCAGGCGGCGACGTAGGGATCGTCTGAACAGGTGGAGTGGCGTGCGCATGGTGCGTTTGGCAGCGCGCCGAGCGGGGATCGACTGCAAGCACTAGGTACCAGAGAGCAAGGCGCTCATCCGCAACTGTTCCGACCGCTCCTAGTGTCCCGATTCAGGGATGCGCTCTAGATATCCGGCGAGGTTGGTGTGTCCCGAAGTCGAAGGGCGGGTGACGTGATGACGTAACCGGTCTGGAGACATGCTCGTCGTTGCCAGCCGGTGCGAGTCCGGCACGGGTAACTGTCAGGAGGCCCGTTAGCAGGTCGGCGGCGCGGACGGGAAACGGTCCACGTCGAAGCCCGACGTCAAGAGCCCTATCAGGGGAGCAACCAGGCGGTCCGCAGCATCAAGCGAAGCCTGCCGCGTCGTTAACGGATAGTGGAGGAGCCGAGCCCGGCAATTCAGGGCGAAGGCCATGGACGAGGTGAAGATCCTGAATGCGCGTTGCGCTGCAGCCTCAAGGAACCTCCCGGCGTAAGGGGCGTGGAACGTTTGGAAGGTAGCGACGGGAACGGGAGAAGCCCTCCCCGGCCCGGCACCCTGCGAGATGGTGTCGGAGCGAGGTGCCCTATAACCGGTCAAAGCCGGGAAGTGGGCAGCTAGCCGGAAGGGTGACGGAGGGGGTCGTAGTACCGCTTGAGCCGGACGGACAACACAACCGCCGGTGATGGGAAGGACCCCTGCTTTGCTCACGCGTGGGGAGTAGGGATGAATCGGTGAGTGCCCAAGCGGCTAACTCCATCCAAGACAAGGTCCGAACACTACAACGCACGCTTTACCGGGCGGCCAAGGCCGACCCCAATAGACGCTTTCATGCGCTCTACGACAAGGTTTATCGCAGAGACATTCTGGAGCGCGCGTGGGAGCAGGTGCGTCGCAATCGCGGCGCAGCCGGTATCGACGGCGTCACGCTCGCCGAGGTCGAGCGCTACGGCGTGGAGCGCCTGCTGGATGAACTGGCCACGGAACTGAAGGAGGGAAGATACCGGGTGCAGCCGAGCCGCCGGGTCTGGATACCCAAGCCCGGTCGGTCGGAAGAGCGCCCGCTCTCGATTCCTTCGGTCCGCGACCGCATCGTGCAGGCGTCGCTGAAGCTCGTGACGGAGCCGGTCTTCGAGGCCGACTTCCTGCCATGCAGCTTCGGCTTCCGCCCGAAGCGTTCGGCCCATGACGCCCTGCAGGTCCTCATTGACGAGGCGTGGCGGGGCAGGCGGTGGGTAGTGGAGACGGACATCGCCTCGTGTTTCGAGTCGATACCGCGTGCGTCCGGAAGTCGAAGGGGTGGTGACGTGATGACGTGACCGGTCCGGAGACATGCTCGTTGCTGCCAGCCGGTGAGAGTCCGGCACGGGTAACTGTCAGGAGGCCCGTTAGCAGGTCGGCGGCGTGGACGGGAAACGGTCTGCGTCGAAGCCCGACGTCAAGAGCCCTATGAGGGGGAGCAAACGTGCGGTCCGCAGCATGACGCGAAGTCTGCCGCGCCGTGAGACTCGCCTGTCTATTGACAGGACCAAGGAGGAGCCGAGCCCGGGTGGTCAGGGCGAAGGCCATGGACGAGGTGAAGATCCTGGAATGCAGCCTCAAGAAACCTCCCGGCGTATGGGACGTGGAACGTACGGAAGGTAGCGACGGGAACCGGAGAAGCCCTCCCCGGCCCGGCACCCTGTGAGAGGGCGTCGGAGCGAGGCGTCCTATAACCGGTCAGAGCCGGGAAGTGGACAGCCAGCCGGAAGGGTGGCGGAGGGGGTCGTAGTACCGCTGGAGCCGGACGGACAACATAACCGCCGGTGATGGGAAGGACCCCTACTTTGTCCGTGCATGTTGCTGGGGGTGTGGACTGGTGAGTGCCCCTCGGGGCTAGCAACCACTTGGTAGGGTTCGAGGCTCTCCGCACATGCTGTACCGGCTGGCCAAGGCACGACCCACGTTGTGGGGAGCGCTGCATGCCATCTGGTGAAGGGCATCGGTGAGCCGGATGAGGGAGAACCTCACGTCCGGTTCGATGTGGCAGGGGCTGGAGACGGACGCTGCTATGGCCGTGGAGTTGGGCACCACCGGGAAACCGGCTTGGAACTGATGCGCCACCGCCTACGGCTCGCACCGCGCCAGCCCCTGACCCTACACGACCGTCTGATGACGGCCGTCGAGGAACGGATATGCGACCGCAATCTCCTGAAGCTGGTACGGGCGATGCTGCGTGCCGGTGTGATGGAGTCGGGGGTCGTGCAGCACAGCGCGACGGGTACGCCGCAGGGCGGGGTGATGTCCCCGCTGCTGGCCAATGTCTACCTGCACCGGTTGGACCGGGACTGGGAGGCGAAGGGTGATGGCGTGCTGGTGCGCTATGCGGATGACCTCGTGGTGCTCTGCCGGAGCCGGGAGGAAGCGGAGCGGGCGTTGGCCCTGCTGCGTGACCTGCTGGGTGAGCTCGGACTGGAGCTCAAGGCGGAGAAGACGCGCATCGTGCACCTGCGGGAGGGAGGCGAGGGGCTGGAGTTCCTCGGCTTCGAGCATCGCTGGGTACGTGCGAAGCGCAACAAGAATATCCAGTTCCTCGCACGCTGGCCCTCACGGCGAGCGATGCAGCGGGCGCGGGACCGCATCCGTGAAATCACGGCGCGGTTGCGTCTGCTGCTGAGTCCCCGGCAGGTCGTGGAGGAAGTCAATCGCTACCTCCGCGGCTGGATGAGCTACTTCCGCTACGGCAACTCGGCGAGGGCGTTCGACGTCCTGCACTGGTTTGCCATGTGGAGACTCAAACTCTGGCTGGGGAAGCGGTTGCGTTGGCGGCGACGCCATCGCGGGCACCCGTTTCCCGTCGCCGACCGTCTGGGGCTCATCTCGCTAGCTGGACAGCGCGTCGTGGCACCACGGCCATATCGACCGTGGCGGGGCACCCCGCATGCCGCCCGGTGAAGGGCATCGGTGAGCCGGATGAGGGAAAACCTCACGTCCGGTTCGAGGCGGCAGGGGCTGGAGACGGACGATGCTACGGCTGTGGAGATGGGCGCCACCGGGAAACCGGCCTGGCAATATGCGCCACCGCCTACGGCTCGCACCGCGCCAGCCCCTGACCCTACTCAAGGATCTGGTCCGCGGACTTGTGCCAGATGAAGGGCCTCGGATTCTCGTTCCAGCTGGCGACCCACATCTCCACTGAGCGGATCAGATCAGGGACGCTATGGTGCGTGCCGCGCCGGAGCCACTTGCTGGTGAGCTCTGCAAACCAGCGCTCCACGAGGTTCATCCAGGAGCTGTAGGTCGGCGTGAAATGGAAGGTGAAGCGGGGATGGCGCTGGAGCCAGCGCTGGATGGCGGGCGTGCGGTGCGTGGAGACGTTGTCGAGCACGACATGCACCGCCAGCTCACGGGGAACGCTTTGGTCGATGAGGGCGAGGAACTGCTGGAACTCCCGAGCCCGGTGCCGGGGGGTCATCTCCGTGATCACGCATCCCGAGGCGACATCGAGCGCCGCGTAGAGGTTCGTCGTGCCGTGACGGATGTAGTCGTGCGTCTGGCGGGCGGGGACGCCGGGCATCATCGGCACCGTCGGCGCGGTGCGGTCGAGTGCCTGGATCTGGGTCTTCTCGTCCACGCACAGCACAACCGCCGCGTCGGGCGGGTTGAGATAGAGCCCGGCCACGTCGCGCACCTTGTCGATGAACTGCGGGTCGGGCGACAGCTTGAAGCTCTCCACGAGGTGCGGCTTCAGGCCGAAGGCGCGCCAGATCCTGAAGATCGCCGACTGCGACATCCCGACCGCGGCTGCCATCGATCGGGTCGACCAGTGCGTCGCGTTGGGAGGCTGCTCCTCCAGCGTCGTGACGATCACCGCTTCCACCTGTGCATCGGCGATCGTGCGCGGCGCCCCGGGGCGCGGCTCATCCTGTAGCCCATCGAGCCGCCCCTGCGCAAAGCGCCGGCGCCACTTGCCGACGGTGACCGGATGGCAATCGAGCGCCGCGGCGATCGCTTTATTCGATGTCCCCTCGGCCGCTGCCAGGACGATGCGACAGCGCAGCGCCAGCGCCTGGGCCGATGTCGGCCGGCGCGCCCACCGCTCCAGCGTCTCACGCTCCTCGTCGCTCAGGACGATCGCGACCGTCGGCCGTCCGATTCGGGTGCTCATGACACTCCAGAGTCTGCCCCATGGGGCAAAACCCCGCTGTGCCACCATACCCGTTATCTGTCGCTATTACGAATCAGGACACTAGACCAGCCACTGATCGGCCTAGATCTCCCCGTAGGCTCGGTGGGGCCATTCACGGTCGTGCCGCTCCTCGCAGCCGGGGCAGACGAGCTGCGCGCAGGCGAGGCAGGCGCGCTCGGTAGGCGCCCGGCAATGGGCGCACCGTCCGCCTCTCGCCTCCGCCAGCTCCGCCCGCTCGCCGTAAGGCATGCCGCCACGGTAGCAGGCGCCCGGCGCTCCGCCGGACGCGGCGGTGGGCCCCTACGGCGACTCGGCGGTAGGATGCGGCTCGGTTCGCCGGAGGGTGGCCGGAGCCGGACGGGTGGACATGTACGACGACGCTCTCGCCTGGATCCTCTCGCTCGCGCTGCTCGGCGCGATCATGCTGCTCGCGTCGGTCGCGTTGCGGGCGGGGGAGTCGGCCGGCCACCAGCCCATCGAGCGCCCGGCCGGGAGTTCCCAGGAGAGCGCAGAGCCCGGCCACCGCAGGCGTTTCGCCCTCCCGCTCGGCTGGATAACCGGTCGCCGTCGCAACGGCTCGCGCTGACGATCCCCTCGCGTCCCGTCGGCGCCGCCCCGCTGCCTCAGATACCGCGGCTTTGGCCGCCGTCGATGGTGATGCTGGTACCGGTCACGTAGCCGGACCGCTCCGAGCAGAGGAAGAGCACGAGGTCTGAGAACTCCCCGGGCACCCCGGGGCGACCCACGGGGATCGCGGCGGCGGGCGGCACGAGCCCCACGCTGCGCCTCTCCCCCGGCGTCTCGAAGTCCCCGGGGGAGAGGGCGTTGACGGTGACGCCGAACGGGGCGAACTCGTCGGCGATCGCCTTGGTCAGGTTCAGGAGCGCGATCGCGGCCGTGCTCTCCGGGAGGCGCCGCGGATCCGGGTTGCGTCCGGCCACGCCGGTGAGGTTGAGAACGCGGCCGTGTCCGCGTTCCCTCATCCCCGGCGTCACGGCACGCATGAAGCGCAGGTAGCAGAGCACGTGATCGCGCGCGGCCCGCTCCCAGTCGGCGTCGTCCACCTCGTGGAGCGGGGCCGGCTCGGTCACGACCGGCGCGGCGTTCATGAGGATGTCGACGCCGCCCATGGCGCGCTCGGCCTCACGCACCGCCTCCTCGATCTGCTCGCGACTCCCCGGATCGCCGGTGAGGGCGAGCGCGCCCATCTCGCGGGCGGCGCGGCGAAGGGCTCCCTCGTCCCGATCGAAGAGGGCGACCTCGACCCCCTGAGCGGCGAGCGCGCGCGCGGCGACGAGGCCGAGCCCCGACGCGCCGCCGTTGACGAGGGCGCGTCGTCCCGTGAGCCCAAGGTCGAGCATCCCGCCTCCCGCTAGAAGCTCCGCGAGCGCCCGCCGTCGACGAGCAGCTCCACCCCCGTCACGAAGCTCGCGCGCTCCGAGCAGAGATAGGCGATCGCCTCGCCGGTCTCGCGCGGCGTCCCGTAACGGCGCAGCGGCACCCCCGAGACGAAACGAGCACGCGCCTCCGAGGCGGTGATGCCGGCCTCGTGCGCCTGCGCGTCGAGGATCAGCCCGTGGTGCCCCGTGTCGATGGGCCCTGGCGAGAGCGCCGTCACTAGGACCCCGTCGGGTCCGTACTCGTCGGCCATCCCTTTCGCGAGCGCGAGCAGCGCGGCGTGGACCGGCCCCCCGGCGAGATAGCGCCGGTTGGGGCCGCGGCCACCCATGCCGGAGACATGGACGATGCGCCCCCAGCGCCTCCGGCGCATGTGTGGCAGCACCGCCCGCGAGAAGCGCACGTAGCCGATGAACTTCGCCCGCCACGTGTCGAGCCACTCCTCGTCGTCGACCTCGTCGAGGATGGGTCCCCACATCGCGGGCGAGCCGGTGGGGCTGGCGTTGTTGACGAGGATGTCGACGCTGCCGAAGCGCTCGGCGACCCCCGCGACGAAGTCCTCGATCGCGGCGGGATCGCGCAGGTCGCAGCGCGCCGCGTGAATGGTGGCGCCCGGCGCCGCGCGCCCGGCGAGCCGCTGACGGGCGGCGTCGAGCCGTCCGGGGTCGAGCGCGCAGATGGCGACGTGGCAGCCCTCCTCTGCGAGCACCTCGGCCGCTGCGTAGCCGATGCCGCGGCTCCCGCCGCTGACGATCGCCACCCTCCCCGCTATGCCGAGGTCCACGCCCGCCCATCCCTCCGGCTCCGGCCCAACGGCGCGCCACCGAGGGTACCCCACCTCGCCGCGCGCTCGCCCGGCGCGGGGCGCGCGGCTACGCTGCGCCCGGCGCGGCGCGGGAGGCCTGGATGGCGGCAGTGCACGGTGGCCGGGCCGAGCTCGCGATCCGTGGCGGCACGGTGTGGTCGCCCGGGGGTGCGGCCGAGGCCGATCTCTACATCGCCGGGGGCCGCGTGATCGCCGTGGGGGGGCCGACTCGGGAGGCGGCGCAGAGCATCGATGCAGGCGGCCTCTGGGTGATGCCGGGCGTCGTCGACGGCCACGTACACATCCCCGACCCGGTCCGCTCCGACCGCGAGGACTTCGCGAGCGGCACCGCGGCGGCCGCCAGCAACGGGACGACCTTCCTGCTCGAGCACCACCACTCGGCCCCGGTGCTCGACGCGGAGGCGCTCGCCAGAAAGTCGCGCTATCTCTCCGGCCGCCTCCACGTCGACGTCGGGCTGATCGGGGCGGTGCACCCCGGCAACATCGACCGCCTCGCCGCGCTCTGGGAGGCCGGCGCCTACGCCTTCAAGCTCTTCACCTGCGCGCTCCACGGCGCCCCGGCGGTGACGGGCGACGTGCTCGCACGAGCGCTCGCCGCGGTCGCCTCCTTCGACGGCCTTGTGCTCACGCACTGCGAGGACGAGGAGATGACGGCCGCCTCCGGGCGCGAGCTGCGCCGGGCCGGGGCGGGCGGGGGCGAGGCGCTGCTCGCCTGGCGCACGCTCGAGGCGGAGCTCTCCGCCGCCGATGCGATGGGCGAGGCTCTCCGCGCCTCGGGCGCCCGGGCGGTGGTTGCGCACGCCTCGCACCCGGCCGTCGTCGACCGCCTGCGCGCGGCGCGCGGACGGGGCGCGAGGCTCCGCATCGAAAGTTGCCCGCACTACCTCTGGCTCACCGACGCCGACGTGCGCGCGCGCGGCCCTTGGGCACAGTGCACGCCGCCCGCGCGCTCCGAGGAGGCGCGCCTGGGTCTCTGGCGGAGGGTCGCCGACCGTGAGGTCGACCTCATCTCTGCCGATCACGCGCCGACCACCATCGAGGAGAAGCTCGCCGGCGAGAGCGACATCTGGGAATGCCCGTTCGGGCTCCCAGGGCTAGAGACGACGCTCCCCGCGATGCTGACCGGCGTGGCGCAGGGCCTCGTCGACATGCCGACGGTGGTGGCACTGATGTGCGAGGGGCCGGCCCGCGCCTACGACCTCTACCCCCGCAAGGGCGTGCTTCAGCCGGGTTCAGACGCCGACATCGTGCTCGTCGACCCGGCGCGCGAGCGCCTGATGCGCCGGGGGGAGGTGCGGACGAAGGCGGGATGGTCGGCCTTCGAAGGGCGCCTCCTCACGGGGGCCGCGGTGCGCACCCTGGTGAGGGGAATCACCGTCTACGATGAGGGCGCGTTCCCCGCCGGCCCCGGCCACGGCCGCTACCTGCCGCGGCCCGGCGGAGCGGCCGGGCGGGCCTAGGAGCCTGGTGTTTTTGTGGGGCGGTGGGTGCCTTCTGGAGGCGGGGCATCGTTGCGAGCAGTCACGGAATGCGATCATGTTGGTGATCAGTTCTGTTCGCAGTGAAAGTCTCGCTCATGACACAGGGAGAGACCTCCAGGCAGCCCCTTACCTTCTTCAAGAGCACCGCCTACGTCGCTGAGAGGCTCCCCGGGAACTCCATCTGGACCCTCCTTGCCCGCCACGGCGAACGCCTCTTCCCCGACGAGATGTTCGCCGACCTCTTCTCCGCTCGCGGCCGCGGGAGCGTTCCGCCACGGGTGGTCGCCACGGTCATGGTGCTGCAGCGTCTCCACGGCCTGTCCGACCGCGAGGCGGTGGCTGCCTTCGAGTGGGACGCCCGCTGGAAGTTCGCCTGCGGCGGACTCGACTACGACGCGCCGGGCTTCGTGCACACGGTGCTGGTCTCGATGCGGGCGCGCCTCGCCCGCTCCGAGCGCCCCCGGCGCATCTTCGAGGCCACGCTTGTGGTGGCGCGCGAGGCGAAGCTGCTCTCTGCGCAGCGAGTGCTGGACTCGACGCCGCTCTACGACGCGGTCGCGACGCAGGACACGGTGACATTGCTCCGGTCGTCGGTCCGCGGGCTGCTGCGGGAGGCGGAGCGCCTCGGTGAGTCCGGGCTCGAGGCCGAGCTGCGGGCGGTGCTGAGGCGCGATGACGACTATCGAGCTCCCGGCAAGCCTCCGTGTGACTGGGAGGACCGCGAGGCTGCGCGGGCGCTCATCGACGAACTGGCGACCGATGTCTCCAGCTGCCTCCGGGTGCTGGAGGGACGGGAGCTCGACGAGCGCGTTGCGCGGGCAGGCGAGCTGTGTGCGGCCGTGGTGGGGCAGGACCTCGAGCAGGACGAAGGCGGCCGCTTCGTGATTGCGCGGCGGGTGGCGAGGGACCGCATCATCTCGACCGTGGACCCCGACGCCCGCCACGGGCGCAAGAGCTCTGCGCACGGCTTCGATGGCTACAAGGGGCACCTGGCGATCGACCCGGAGTCGGAGCTCATCACCCACACGACGGTGACCGCAGGCAACGTGGCGGACGGCGATGTCGCGGAGGAGTTGATCACGGACCTGCTGGAGGACGCAGGCGAACACGACGATGCCGACGACCCGGCTGCGGAGGCGAGCACCGGGACGGCGACCGTCTACGGCGATTCGGCCTACGGCTCGGGCGCGTTCCAGTCGCTGCTGGAGGAGCACGGGGTCGAGTCCCGCTGCCGCACTCAGAGAGCGACCGCACCGCATCACCGTTTCAGCAAGGAGCGATTCACCGTCGACCTGGAGAGGGGGAGCGTCACCTGTCCCGCGGAGGTGACCGTGCCGATTCGCCGCGCCTCCGACGGCCCGGGGACCGCCTACTTCCGCGGCGCCTGCAGCCCCTGTCCGCTTCGCGCCCAGTGCACCACATCGCCTGCGGGCCGCACCGTCGAGGTCGGGATCCACGCGAGGCCAGCCTCGCGGCCGCCCGGGCACGCCAGGAGGCTCCCGGGTGGCTCTCCGGCTACCGCACGGTCCGCTCGATAGTCGAACGCAAGGTGGCGCATACGACCCGTCGCAGACACGGGGGCCGCGTCGCCCGTGTCCGGGGCCGTCTCAAGGTCGACGCCGACCACAACCTGCTCGCCGCCTCAGTCAACCTGGCGCGGTTGGCGGTCCTGGGCCTGCATCACACACCAACCCGGTGGGCGGTCACAGCGCCCTCGTAGGGGAGACGGAGGCGGGGGCCACTGCGGGAGAGCCTGCGTCCGGGGGTCCCGATCCCGGGTCGATGCCGGCCCCGCTCACTCCCCAGCGGCGCAACTCCCGACCCGCGCCCACCCGACGCTACACTTCCCTCTCACACCGACTGCGGCCACCGAGACTCGAATTTGCAACCAGCGTCCTAGTGTCCCGAGTTGCAAATGCTGAAAACAATCGCACCGAGCCTCGCAGGCCTGGTCCGCTCAGTGGAGGCTTGGGTCGCAACTGGAAACGAGCACCGGAGGCGCTTCATCTGGCACAAGTCCGCGGACCAGATCCTTGAGTAGGGTCAGGGGCTGGCGCGGTGCGAGCCGTAGGCGGTGGCGCATATTGCCAGGCCGGTTTCCCGGTGGCGCCCATCTCCACAGCCGTAGCATCGTCCGTCTCCAGCCCCTGCCGCCTCGAACCGGACGTGAGGTTTTCCCTCATCCGGCTCACCGATGCCCTTCACCGGGCGGCATGCGGGGTGCCCCGCCACGGTCGATATGGCCGTGGTGCCACGACGCGCTGTCCAGCTAGCGAGATGAGCCCCAGACGGTCGGCGACGGGAAACGGGTGCCCGCGATGGCGTCGCCGCCAACGCAACCGCTTCCCCAGCCAGAGTTTGAGTCTCCACATGGCAAACCAGTGCAGGACGTCGAACGCCCTCGCCGAGTTGCCGTAGCGGAAGTAGCTCATCCAGCCGCGGAGGTAGCGATTGACTTCCTCCACGACCTGCCGGGGACTCAGAGTAGCGTCCCAGCAAGTGGTGTCACAGGCGGGGAGACGGTCTCCGCAGGGGGACCTACTACCGACCACGGTGCCCATGCAGGTGGACGTAAGAGACCACCGCATCATCCTTCACGAAGTTATGACGAACGTGGAGGAGGACGACGGTGGTCAGAGAGAGCGTGGACGTGTTGGAACTGCTCCGCAAGCAGGCATCGGGAGCTGACCTCGATTTCCTGCGCGAAGCGGTGGCTGTGCTCGCCGAGGCGGTCATGGACCAGGAGGTCTCGGCGCAGGTCGGCGCCGGCTACGGCGAGCGCAGCGAGATGCGCACCACCCGGCGCAACGGCTACAGGCAAAGACGCTGGGACACGCGGGTGGGCAGCATCGACCTGCAGATCCCGAAGCTCCGCCAGGGGTCCTACTTCCCGGCGCTGCTCGAGCCCCGGCGCCGCTCAGAGCGCGCCTTGCTAGCCGTCGTCCAGCAAGCGTACGTGGAGGGCGTCTCCACTCGCCGCGTCGACGACCTCGTGCGCTCGCTCGGCTGCGAGGGCATCTCCAAGAGCCAGGTCTCGCGTATCTGCTCGGAGCTCGACACGGTCGTCACAAGTTTCCTCGGCCGGCCCCTGGACTCCGGCCCCTACCGATACCTCTGGCTCGACGCGCTCACCCAGCGGGTGCGCGAGGAGGGCCGCATCGCCCAGGTGAGCGTCGTCGTCGCCACCGCGGTCAACGTGGAGGGGAAGCGCGAGGTGCTGGGCATCGACGTCGGTACCAGCGAGGACGGGGCCTTCTGGCTGGCATTTCTCCGCGGCCTCGTAGCACGAGGGCTCTCCGGCGTGGAGCTGGTGACCTCCGACGCCCACCAGGGCCTGAGGGGAGCGATCGCGACCGTCTTCGGCGGCGCCTCCTGGCAGCGCTGCCGTACCCACTTCATGCGGAACCTGCTCACACGCGTGCCGAAGAGCGCCGAGGCGCTGGTGGCGACGACCGTGCGCACCATCTACCAGCAGCCCTCGGCCTCCGAGGTGCACGCCCAGCACACGCGGGTCGTGGAGCAGCTCGGTGCGCGCTTCCCGCAGGCCGCGGCAATGCTCGCCGACGCCGCGGAGGAGATCCTGGCGTTCACGGCCTTCCCGGTGGCGCACTGGCGGCAGATCTGGTCGAACAACCCCCAGGAGCGGCTCAACAAGGAGATCCGCCGGCGCACCAACGTGGTCGGCATCTTCCCCAACCGCTCAGCGGTCATCCGGCTCATCGGTGCGGTGCTCTCCGAGCAGCACGACGAGTGGGCCGTGGGGCGGCGCTACATGACGATGATGACGCTGCTCTCCCCGCCGGGGAGTGAGCTCACGTCAGGCAAGGAGGTGCTGCTGCAGGCTGCCGGCTAACAAATGATAAGGATGATGCGCAGTGACACCACTTGCCGGGACGTGACCGGACTCAGCAGCAGACGCAACCGCGCCGTGATTTCACGGATGCGGTCCCGCGCCCGCTGCATCGCTCGCCGTGAGGGCCAGCGTGCGAGGAACTGGATATTCTTGTTGCGCTTCGCACGTACCCAGCGATGCTCGAAGCCGAGGAACTCCAGCCCCTCGCCTCCCTCCCGCAGGTGCACGATGCGCGTGGGAATGATGCTTACATCTGGCCCCACTTTGATCCTCTGATCTGGCCCCACCCCCGGGGACCGGGATCAGGTCGTTGGGGCACCTCCTCTCGGGGAGGTCGAGGCCCGGAGCCGGTAGGACTCGGTGCCGGTCTCGATGATATGGGCACGGTAGGTGAGGCGGTCAACGACGGCCGCGGCGAGACGAGGGTCGGTGAAGATGCGGCCCCACTCGGAGAACGGGGAGTTGGAGGCGACGGCGACCGATGCCCGTTCCTCGCGCTCGGTCAGGATCTGGAACAGCATTTCGGCACCGCGCGGGTCGAGGTGGACGTACCCGAACTCATCCAGGCAGAGCAGGTCGAGGCGGCCGTAGCGGGCGACGAGGCGTGAGAGCGCGCGATCATCCGACGCTTCGGCCAGTTCATTCACCAGGGCGGCCGTGGTCATGTACCGCACGCGCAGCCCCAGGTGGCAGGCGGCCATGCCGAGGCCGATGAGCAGGTGTGACTTCCCGGTGCCGCTGTCACCGAGCAGGACGACGGGCTCGCCCCTTTCGACCCAGTCGCAGCGCTCCAGCGTGGCGAGCGCCGGCGCGTCGACTGTCGGCGCCGCCTCGAGGTCGAAGTCGGCGAGGTACTTGAAACGCGGGAACCGCGCCTCGACGATACGGCGCTGACGGCGCCGCTCCTCACGGTCATCGCGTTCGGCTCCCAGCACTTCGGCGAGATAGCCCAGATGGGTGATCCGGTCTCGGACCGCGGCTTCGGCGAGCGGGAGCGCCTGCTTCCTGACGGTGGGGAGACGGAGCTCGCGGCAGATCGCCTCGATTGTCAGCTCCGCGGCCTGGTCGGTGAGGGGTGCTGTCATCGGGTGCCTCCTGTGGTCAGCGTGCCGTCGACACCGCAGCGGTGACGGCGGTTGTGGTGGTGTGCGACGCGTTCTCGGCAGACCGCGGAGCGCGGGAGCGCCCGCCCGGCGACGTGCCGGGCCATCGGGAATCACCCGAGAGCAGCGCATCGTAGCCATCGAGGAGCGGGGCAGGTCGGTCGTAGCGCTCCAGGTGCGGTCTCTCGACGGCGGCGTCTGGTGGCCTGCGGTCGGCGAGACGGCGCGCCTCGATGGCGACCAGTTCGGGGTTCACCGACTGGATCCTGTTGACCGTCCCGAGCGCGGCGTGCACCGCCGTGAAGGGAAGATGGCGATGCAGGAGCAGGACCTCGATGTACGCCTGCGTGCCCGCGCGGTCGCCGAGCTTGCGGCGGGCGCGGTCCCAGAAGCGCTGATGCTCGGCTGTGACGTGTCCCTTCGCACGCGCCTGCTGGAGCGCCACCGAGCCCGGGACCGCCCCGGGCTTGCGCGCGAGCACCTCCAGATAGTGGTCGAGCAGCAGGACCTCTGCTCCGGTGCGGGCGCTGCGCTCGTGGTGGGCGACTTCACGCCCCTCGGCCCACACGGTCAGGCTGTTCCCGGACAGCCGCACGTCCAGCTTCCGGCCTGCATAGGCCGCCGGGACCGAGTAGCGGGAGCTACGCACGGCGATGCGCGCCTTGCGGTCGACCTTCGCGCGCAGCGGGATTGACGGGTCGAAGCGCTCCGCCGGAAGCGGACGCAGCGAGGCCTTCTCGTTCTCTCCCATCTCGCCGACGGTGGCGAGGCGGCTCTCGATGTGCCGGGCGTCGTCGGTGCGGTCCGCCTCCCGCACTCGTTCGTTCAGCTCGCCGAGGGTCGCCACCTTCGGGACCGGCACGAAGTGCCGCCGGCGGAAGCGGCCGACCTCGCCCTCCACACCGCCCTTCTCGTGCGCGCCCTCGATGCCGGGCTCACAGAAGAAGCTGTCGAAGCCGTAATGCGAGCGGAGCGCGATGAAGCGCTCGGTCTGCAGGCGCTCGCGTCCCTGCAGCACGGTGGTGACGGCCGCCGTCAGATTGTCGTAGCGGATGCGCCGCGGCACTCCGCCGAGCCGCTCGAAGGCGACCACGTGCCCCTCGAGCAGAGACTCCTGGCCCTCGCCGACGAAGCAGACGTGCGCCGCCCGCCCCGAATGCGAGAGCCGCATCACGAACATCGCCAGCCGGGTCTCGACGCCCTCCAGCCACACCGTCACCGTGCCGAAGTCGACCTCCGCCTCCTCGCCGGGAGGATGGACCTGCGGGATCGTCACAACCGCGCGCCCGCCCTGGATCTCGCGACGCAGGCGCGCGACGCAGGCGCGGACCGTGGGCTCGGCCACCGTCGCCCCGTGTTCGTCGACGAGGCGCTCCCAGATGCGCCGGGCCGTGTGCCGCTGCTTGCGCGGCGCGCTGAGGTCGTCCACGAGCCAGCCCCGGATGACCGAGACGTACGGCCCGAGCTTCGGGGCCACGCGGGTCGCCTGCTTGCGTTCCGGGGGTATCGCCGACCCAAGAGCCTGCCGCACCGTGCGCCGGTGCACGCCATGCCGGCGTCCCAGCTCATGGATCGACAGCTCCTCCTCCCTCGCCATCCGTCGGATAGACTCGAACAGCTCCACTCTCGACACACTCCTCTTCCCTCGCTCCGGGAGTCATGCAGTCACCCGAGCGTAGGTCCTGGATGGGTCGGGGGTGGGGCCAATTCAAAGGATCAAAACGGCTCCAGGTGGGGCCAATTCAGAGCATCATTCCCAATGCGCGTCTTCTCCGCCTTGAGCTCCAGTCCGAGCTCACCCAGCAGGTCACGCAGCAGGGCCAACGCCCGCTCCGCTTCCTCCCGGCTCCGGCAGAGCACCACGAGGTCATCCGCATAGCGCACCAGCACGCCATCACCCTTCGCCTCCCAGTCCCGGTCCAACCGGTGCAGGTAGACATTGGCCAGCAGCGGGGACATCACCCCGCCCTGCGGCGTACCCGTCGCGCTGTGCTGCACGACCCCCGACTCCATCACACCGGCACGCAGCATCGCCCGTACCAGCTTCAGGAGATTGCGGTCGCATATCCGTTCCTCGACGGCCGTCATCAGACGGTCGTGTAGGGTCAGGGGCTGGCGCGGTGCGAGCCGTAGGCGGTGGCGCATCAGTTCCAAGCCGGTTTCCCGGTGGTGCCCAACTCCACGGCCATAGCAGCGTCCGTCTCCAGCCCCTGCCACATCGAACCGGACGTGAGGTTCTCCCTCATCCGGCTCACCGATGCCCTTCACCAGATGGCATGCAGCGCTCCCCACAACGTGGGTCGTGCCTTGGCCAGCCGGTACAGCATGTGCGGAGAGCCTCGAACCCTACCAAGTGGTTGCTAGCCCCGAGGGGCACTCACCAGTCCACACCCCCAGCAACATGCACGGACAAAGTAGGGGTCCTTCCCATCACCGGCGGTTATGTTGTCCGTCCGGCTCCAGCGGTACTACGACCCCCTCCGCCACCCTTCCGGCTGGCTGTCCACTTCCCGGCTCTGACCGGTTATAGGACGCCTCGCTCCGACGCCCTCTCACAGGGTGCCGGGCCGGGGAGGGCTTCTCCGGTTCCCGTCGCTACCTTCCGTACGTTCCACGTCCCATACGCCGGGAGGTTTCTTGAGGCTGCATTCCAGGATCTTCACCTCGTCCATGGCCTTCGCCCTGACCACCCGGGCTCGGCTCCTCCTTGGTCCTGTCAATAGACAGGCGAGTCTCACGGCGCGGCAGACTTCGCGTCATGCTGCGGACCGCACGTTTGCTCCCCCTCATAGGGCTCTTGACGTCGGGCTTCGACGCAGACCGTTTCCCGTCCACGCCGCCGACCTGCTAACGGGCCTCCTGACAGTTACCCGTGCCGGACTCTCACCGGCTGGCAGCAACGAGCATGTCTCCGGACCGGTCACGTCATCACGTCACCACCCCTTCGACTTCCGGACGCACGCGGTATCGACTCGAAACACGAGGCGATGTCCGTCTCCACTACCCACCGCCTGCCCCGCCACGCCTCGTCAATGAGGACCTGCAGGGCGTCATGGGCCGAACGCTTCGGGCGGAAGCCGAAGCTGCATGGCAGGAAGTCGGCCTCGAAGACCGGCTCCGTCACGAGCTTCAGCGACGCCTGCACGATGCGGTCGCGGACCGAAGGAATCGAGAGCGGGCGCTCTTCCGACCGACCGGGCTTGGGTATCCAGACCCGGCGGCTCGGCTGCACCCGGTAGCTTCCCTCCTTCAGTTCCGTGGCCAGTTCATCCAGCAGGCGCTCCACGCCGTAGCGCTCGACCTCGGCGAGCGTGACGCCGTCGATACCGGCTGCGCCGCGATTGCGACGCACCTGCTCCCACGCGCGCTCCAGAATGTCTCTGCGATAAACCTTGTCGTAGAGCGCATGAAAGCGTCTATTGGGGTCGGCCTTGGCCGCCCGGTAAAGCGTGCGTTGTAGTGTTCGGACCTTGTCTTGGATGGAGTTAGCCGCTTGGGCACTCACCGATTCATCCCTACTCCCCACGCGTGAGCAAAGCAGGGGTCCTTCCCATCACCGGCGGTTGTGTTGTCCGTCCGGCTCAAGCGGTACTACGACCCCCTCCGTCACCCTTCCGGCTAGCTGCCCACTTCCCGGCTTTGACCGGTTATAGGGCACCTCGCTCCGACACCATCTCGCAGGGTGCCGGGCCGGGGAGGGCTTCTCCCGTTCCCGTCGCTACCTTCCAAACGTTCCACGCCCCTTACGCCGGGAGGTTCCTTGAGGCTGCAGCGCAACGCGCATTCAGGATCTTCACCTCGTCCATGGCCTTCGCCCTGAATTGCCGGGCTCGGCTCCTCCACTATCCGTTAACGACGCGGCAGGCTTCGCTTGATGCTGCGGACCGCCTGGTTGCTCCCCCTGATAGGGCTCTTGACGTCGGGCTTCGACGTGGACCGTTTCCCGTCCGCGCCGCCGACCTGCTAACGGGCCTCCTGACAGTTACCCGTGCCGGACTCGCACCGGCTGGCAACGACGAGCATGTCTCCAGACCGGTTACGTCATCACGTCACCCGCCCTTCGACTTCGGGACACACCAACCTCACCGGATATCTCAATCGCATTTCCAATTCAGGACACTAGGAGGCGGCCCTCCGCGGGCGGACGGCGGCGGCGTTGCTACTCGGCGCGCGGCGGGAAGTCGCCGTAGCTCGTCCCGATCACGCCCTCGGCGGTGAGCCGGGCGATCTCCTCCGCATCGAAGCCGATCTCCCCGAGCACCTCACGGTTGTGCTCACCGACGAGCCCGCACGGGCGATCCCACGAGGGGCCGTCTGGCTCGAGCCGCCAGAGAAAGCCGGGCTGCATCCGGGGGCCGGTGAACGGGTGATCCACGGTCTGAAGCCACTCGCGCGCCGCGAGCTGCGGCGAGAGCAGGTGATCCTGCGGATCCGCGACGGGAGCGGCGATCGCTCCCCGCGTCTGCACCGACTCGACCAGCTCATCGCGCGGTGCCGAGCGCGCGAACGCGGCGATCGTGCTCTCGACGGCGTCGCGTTCGCGGATCCGTCCCGCGACGGATGCCCACGGGTGGCCGTCCTCGGCCCACTCCGCGTGGCCGGCGGCGGCTGCGAGCCCCGCCCACTGCTCGTCGTCCTGGGCGATGATCACCACCCACGCGTCCTCGCCGGCCGTCTGGTAGCAGCCGTGCGGGGCGATGTGCGGGTCGCCGTCGCCGATGCGCGGTGGCTCGCGACGGTTCAGCGCCCACTCCGCGTACACCCACGGGAGCTGGGAGGCGAGCTGCTCCACCTGCGAGAGGTCGATGAAGCTCCCCTCACCCGTGCGCTCGCGCAGCCGGAGCGCCGCCACGGCCGCGAAGACGATAGAGAGCGGGACCGTGGCGTCGGAGTGCGTGGAGCCGGGGGTGTCGTCCTCTCGCCGCCAGGGGTGGCCGCGTACGAAGCTGTGCCCCGTCACGCAGTCGAAGCCGACGCCGAAGCTCACGTAGCCCCGGTAGGGGCCCTCGACCCCCCATCCGGGTAGGGACATCGCCGTGAGGCGGGGGTTGAGCTCGTGGAGCGTCTCCCATCCGAAGCCGAGCCGCTCCATCGTGCCGGCGGAGAAGGTGTCGATGATCACATCGACCGTGCTCACGAGCCGCCGCATCACCTCCGCCCCGCGGGGCGAGCGGACGTTGAGCGCCACGGTGCGCTTGTTGCGGTTCGCCTGGTGCTGTGCCCACGAGCGCTCGTACGGCGGCCCCTCGCCGGGGGAGACGCGCCAGTCCGGAACCTGCACCGGCCGTGTCGGTGGCGTGCGGGGGTAGGACTCGACCTTGATCACGTCGGCGCCGAGGTCGCCGAGCAGGCAGCCGCCGAAGGGACCCGCCCACACCTCCGAGAGCTCGACGACGCGCACGCCCGAAAGTGCCGTCGTGGTCATGCAGTGACCCCCGCCCGGAAGAGAGCTATCTGCTCGTCGCGGCTGTAGCCGAGCTCGTCGAGGATCTCTGCGTTGTGCTCCCCGAGCCGCGGGGCCGGAAGCGCCCGGAAGGCCTCGCCCTCGATCCCGCCGAGGCGGAACGGAGCGCCGGCGAGCAGCATCTCGCCGACGACCGGCTGCTCCACCGTGACGAAGGAGCGCCGGGCGACGGCCACGGGCTCGGCCACGGCCTCCTCGACCGAGAGCACCGGCGTGCAAAGGACGCCGTGGCCCTGCATCTCGTGGAAGACTTCCTGCTTCGTGCGCTCGGCGAGCCAGGGGAGGAACACCTCCATGTAGTCGTCGTGGTAGTCGGGCCGGACGGCCGGATCGTGGAAGCGCGGGTCCTCCGGCCACTCGGGGCGGCCGATCGCCGCGCACGAGCGCTGGAAGAACGGCGGCTCCGCGGCAGTGAACTGCACGAATCCGTCGCGGCAGCGGTAGGTGCCGACCGGGAAGACGCGCGCAGAGCGCGTCGCCGAGAGCGGCGCGATCCCCTGGTTGAGAGACCACGCCGTGAAGTTCGTGTCGACGTTCCCGGAATGCGCCTCGACCGCAGAGATGTCGACGTCGCGCCGCTTGCCGCCGCGCTCGCGATCCCAGAGCGCCGCCGAGGCGACCGCCGCGGCCGTGAAACCGACCTGCATGGCGGTGGTGTGGGGCGCGTAGCGCAGGGGCGGCCCTTCCGGCGGGCGCTGCCGCGCCATCCGGTTACTCCACGCGAAGATGGACATCTCGGACTCGCGGCGATCGCGGTAGGGCCCGCTCAGCCCGTGCGGCGTGATAGCGACGGTGTCCGGCGCGTGCTGGGCGCGGCGCGCCGCGCCCAGCACGCGCTCGCACTCGTCCGGCGGCAGCTCGACGAGGAGCAGGTCGGCGGCGCCCGCGAGTCGCGTGAGCACCTCGCGCCCCGAGGGTGTGCGCACGTCCAGCGCGAGCGAGCGTTTCCCGGTGTCAAGCGCGAGATGCATGCCGCCCGTCTCAAGGTGGGGGCGGTCGTCGGCGAAGGGGGCGAGGCGTCGCACCTCGCCGCCTGCAGGCCGCTCCACCTTCACGACGCGCGCGCCGAAATCGGCGAACTGCTTCGAGGCGGCCGCGACCGCCACACCGTCTCCGACTTCCACCACGCGGGCGCCCACGAATGGCTGCTCCATCATCCGTCCCTCCCCACGCCCCGGGGCCGCGCGGCCGGCCGGGAAGGCGATGATGCACCATCGGGCGCCGACCGTGCGCACCCGCCCCGCAACCCGCTCACCGCCCGGGCGCGCCGAGCTCGCGGAGGTAGTTGACGAGATCCGAGATCGGCTCGTCGCTCAGCACGCCGGTCCATCCTGTCATCGCCGGGCCGGCGAAGCCCCGCGCGATGAAGGCGAAGGTGTCGGCGTCGTGGTGGAGGAGGACGTGCAGGGCGAGGTCGTCGGGCGCCGGTGAGAGCCCGACGGCGTCCGGCCCGTGTCCGCGCCCACGGGCCCGTGGCAGGTCACGTAGTTCGCCTGGTGAGCGGTCGGCCGCGCTCGACGGAGGCGGGATCGCCCGGGAACGAATTCACGAGGGTGGGCCCGGCCCGACCTCGATCGCCGCGAGCACGCGGCCCACGTCGAGGTCCGCGCTCATCTCGGCGCTGATGTTGTCGTGTTCGGCGTCGTGGTCGGAGCGGGCGATCGCGATACAGGCGAGCACGGGAGCGGGGACGGGGAGAGGGGCGAAGCGTGGGACCATAGGGCTGTAGCCTAGGGGCCCGTCCCTCTAACGTCAGAGGGACGAATTCCCGCGCGGGTGGGAGCGGATGTCGTCGCCGCGGAGAGCGAGGCCCCGCCGTCGCCGGGCGCTACCGCGGAGTCCCCGGAGGTGAGCACCGCTGTCCGCCGAATGCGCCGCAGTCGTCGATCTCGGATCGAACACCACGCGCGTGCTCGTCGCGCGTCGCGGCGCGGGCGCCCACGTCGAGGTGGTCGACGAGCTCGACCGCCGGCTTCTCCTCGCTCGCCGGCTCGACAAGCGCGGCCGGCTCCCGCGGGAGGCCCTCGACGCGGTGGTCGAGGCCATCGCCGACTTCCGCGCACTCGCGGTGGGCGCCGGTGCGCGCGACCTTCGCGTCGTGGGGACGGCCGCGGTCCGCGACGCGCGCAACGGACCGGATCTCGCGAGGCTCGTGGGCGAGATGGGAATCGTGCTCGAGGTGGCGGACGCCTCCGTCGAGGGTCGCTACGCTTTCCTGGGCGCCGTCTACGGGATGCCCGTCTCCTCCGGTGTGCTCGTCGATCTCGGCGGCGGCAGCCTGGACCTCGTGCGCTTCCGGGACCGAACGCTGGTGGAGACCGCGACGCTCCCCCTCGGCACGCTCCGCGCCGGCGCACGCTTCCTCGCGAGCGACCCGCCGACCGGCGAAGAGGCGCAGGCGCTGCGCGAGTGGACCCGGAAGGCCGTCCGCGCCGCCGGCTTCCGGAGGCTCGGGCGGGACGAGGCGCTGGTCGTGACCGGCGGCGCCGCCCGCAACCTGGCGAAGATTGACCGCGCCCGCCGCCCACGCTACCCGGTGGCGGCGCTGCACGGCTACGAGCTCAGGCGCTCCCGCCTGCGGGCCGCCACCGAACTGCTCTGCTCGCTCGGCTCGCACGCGGGCTCGGTGCCGGGGCTCAACCCGAAGCGCGCCGACACGATCGTGGCGGGGGCGCTGGTGCTGGGTGCCGTCGCCGACGCGATGCGCGCGAAGGAACTGCTCGTCTCCGGGCAGGGGCTGCGCGAGGGAGTACTGCGCGATGCGCTCGGCGACACGCTGCCTCCGCCCGCACAGGTGCGCGAGGACTCCGTGGACTCGCTGCTCGCTCGCTTCCGGCTCGCGGATCCTGGACGGCCGGCGAGGCGCCGCGCGATGGCGCGCGAGATCGCGGCGCTCGTGGACCTGGACCTCGACGCCGCGCTCGGGGAGTCCCTCGGGCACGCGGCGCGCCTCCTGGACGTGGGCGCGGCGATCGGCTTTTACAACCGTCACCGGACCGCGGCCGAGCTTGCCCTCGAAAGCGATCTGGCGGGCTTCACCCACCGCTCGCTCGCTGAGATCGCAGCGCTGTTGCGGCTCGCGGAGAAGCCGGCGTGGCGGATCCGACAGCTGGCGCCGCTGCTGCGCCCTGCCGACCAGGCGCTGCTCTGCCGCGGGGCGACGGTGCTCGCGCTCGCCGACGAGCTGCTCCGGCGCGAGCCGCCGGGGTCGCGTCGCGCGCCTGGCTCCCTCCTCTGCGCGAAGGGTTCGGTGCTCCGGGTCACCCCCGAGGGTGGGCGGGCTTGGCGCCCTGGGGTAATCTCGGAGCGGGTGCGCGAGGAGCTCGGCTTCAAGCTGGAGATTGCGGGGTCGGGGCGATGAGCATCGTGGGGGGGGAGGTGGTCGAGGCCGCCAACCGCGCCTCGGAGCAGGCGCGCGCCGACCTGGGGGTCGACGCCGCGACGCTTCCGGGCCGCCTGATCATCGTCGAGGGCATCGACGGCTCCGGGAAGAGCACGCAGATCGATCTGCTCTACAAGTGGCTCGTCGGGCGAGGCTATCTGACGATCTACACGGAGTGGAACTCGGCGCCGATCGTGCGCTCCACCACGCGCCGCGGGAAGCGGCGCCAGCTGCTCACCCCGATGTCGTTCTCGCTCATCCACGCCGCGGATTTCGCGAATCGCGTCTACTCGCAAGTGCTGCCCGCGATGCGGGCGGGCGCGGTCGTGCTCGCCGACCGCTACGCCTACACGGCATTCGCCCGCGACCACGCCCGCGGCGTGCCGCGGGAGTGGCTGCGCCGCCTCTACTCCTTCGCGGTGACGCCGACGCTCGCGTTTTATTTCGACGTGCCGCTCGATGAGGCAATGCGGCGCATCGCCTCGGCGCGCGCCAGTATCAAGTACTACGAAGCGGGGATGGATCTCGGGCTCTCCGACGACATCGTCGAGTCATTCCGCATCTTCCAGGGTCGGATCGTTGACGAGTACGGGCGGCTGACCGAGGAGTTCGGGCTCACGCGCATCGACGCCACCGGCACGCTCGTGCGCCAGCAGCAGCAGATCCGCGCCCTCGTGGCGCCGCACCTCGAGGGCGTGCGGCGCGTGGAGGGCGGGGACGTGCAGGAGGCGCTCCGCGCCGCCGGCCTCTCCGGGCGCTACGTGCGGCTACCTGCGCTCCGGTCGGAGGAGCGGGAATGAGCACCCCGCACTTCTACGGCGTCGCGCCCCCGGGCGAGTGGGACGAGCCGCTCCCGGGGCGCCTGATCGTCATCGAGGGGACCGATGGCGTCGGCCGCAGCACGCAGGTCTCGATGCTCAAGGAGTGGCTGGAGGACGATGGCTACGCCGTCGTCGACACGGGGCTGAGACGCTCGCAGCTCGCCGGTTCGGGCATCGAGCGCGCGAAGCGCGGGCACACGCTCGACCCGATCACGCTCAACCTCTTCTATGCGACCGACCTCTGGGATCAACTCGAGCGGCAGATACTCCCAGCGCTCCGCGCCGGGATGGTCGCGCTCGTCGACCGCTACATCTTCTCGATGGTGGCGCGCGCCGTCGTGCGCGGCGTACCGCGAGGCTGGATCGAGGACCTCTACGGTTTCGCGCTGGTCCCCGACCGTGTCATCTACCTCGACATCGACGTGCCGGAACTCCTCCCGCGCGTCCTCGCGCGCGGCGGCTTCGACTACTGGGAGTCGGGGCGCGACTACATCGGCGGTAACGATGTCTACGGAAGCTTCGTGACCTACCAGACGCAGCTCCTGGGCGAGTTTCGCCGGCTCGCGGAGAAGCACGCCTTCACCGTTGTCGACGCCCGCGGCAGCGTCACCGAGGTATTCGGGCGGCTTCGCCACGAAATCGCCGAGGCCGTCTCGGGGATGAAGGGCGATCCGGCCGCCGGGGCGAACGGCGGGTCGCCGGCACCGCCGCGCTGAGGCCGTCCGGCCCGGCCCCCGCGTGAACCCCCGGAGACCCCCCGGAGACCCGGCCGGGACGATTCTCATCAGCGATTGGACGCCTCGGCGCCGTCGCCCTCCGCGGCGGGGTCCGCGGCACCGGGCGCTGCGTCCGGCCTCACCAGGGGACGTAGCCGACGACCAAGCCAGAGCAGCCCAAGGGCAACCAGCGGCAGCCAGAAGAACGGGATCGCGACGCCCGCCGCCAGCACCCCGATCCGACTGAGGGTCACGACGGCGCCCCAGCTCGCCCGGAGCCCGTCGACGAAGGTCGGGAGTGAGTCGTCGGGGGCGACGCGGTAGTCGAACACGTCGTAGTCGGTGCGGATCGGGATGCGCAGCGGCTCGCCGTCCTCGCTCACCGGCACGGCAGAGAATCCCGGCTCCGGCCAGCGCTCCGTCTGGGCCTCGGTCTGGAAGTAGCCGAGCAGGCGCTCGCCGGGCTGAAGCGGGCCGGCGACCGAGCCCTCGAGCGCGACGAAGTCGCGGTCGTCGAGGCCCAGGCCGAAGTCGCGAATCTCGATCTCGACCAGCGCGACGTTTCCGGTGTTCTCCACGGCGACGCAGATCGTGACCGACTCGCTCTCGTCGACGGCCAGGTCGTCGTCGGCGGGGCAGCGCAGGCCGTCGTCGTCCCCCGAGTAGGCCGTCTCGACGAACTCGACGCGCGCCTCGGGCTCCTCGGGCGCCGGCTCCACCAGCGTGAGGAAGATCGTCGCCAGCGCCACCTGATCCTGGAGTGTGCGCAGCTGTCCGCGCAGCCGCTCGAGGTCGGTCTCGCGGCTCAGGAGCTGGGGCTCGAGTACCGCGACGGCCTCGAGGTCGGTCGCGTTCTGGAGGAAGTTCCGGAGCCGCTCCACCGAGGCCCGGGCCGTGATGATGCGGCTCTCCAGATCGACGACGCGCTCGGTGACGTCGTCGGCCGAAATCCGCTGGCTCTTCAGCTCGCCGAGGGCCTCGAGGCGCCGCATCGCCTCCGGGAAGTCCTCCGGCAGCACCTTGAAGGTGAGATCGGTGCGCACGACCGGCTCGCTGATGGTCTCCTGGCCGAAGACGAGACCCCCGAGCCCGGCGATCGCCACCTGCGCCTGCTGCGTCGCTTGGCGGACGTTCTCCACCTCGACGAGCATCGAGCCCACGTAGACGATCGAGCGTCCCGAGTCGATCTGCTGGAAGGCGACCGGGGCGGGAGCACCGTCCGCACCGCCGACCGCGGCGCTGGAGGCGCTCCCGTCAGCGTCGCCAGCCGACTCGCCCACCGCGAAGGTGGCGGCGCCGGCGGCGGCCGGGGCCGCCACCTGCAGCGCGCGCTCCGACGGGGAGGCGCGGGTCGTAGCGTCGCTCTCCTCGGCATCCGAGTCGTCGCTGCAGGCCGCAAGCACGATCGCCAGCAGCAGCGGGACGACGGCCAGCCACATCCATCTCGCCAACAGGGCCTCCTCCTGCCGCGGCGTTCGTGTCCTCACTGACTAAGGGTTCTCTGAACAGGTCGCCGCGTCGTTACTGGAGCACATGCACACTCCGATGACTATATGCGATCATGGCACTCCTCCGGGAAAGGGGAGCGCTGCCATGCATCAGCCGACATTCGCGAGAGTCGAGTTCGAGCGGGATGGCTACAAGACGCGCCGCCAGAAGTTCCTCGAACGGCTGGATGGCCTCGTCCCGTGGCAGAGGTTCGAAGCAGCCATCGAGCCCCACTACCCGAAACCGGGCCGCGGGCGGAGGCCCTACCCGCTCTCCGTGATGCTGCGCATCCATACCGTGCAACTCTGCTACAACCTCAGCGACCCCGGCATGGAGGATCTGCTCCACGAGGCCGAGTCGGTGCGAGCCTTTTGCTTCCTCACGCTCTCCGAGCCCATCCCCGACGAGACGACGATCCTCAACTTCCGGCACCTGCTCGAGCGCCACTCCCTGGGTAGCAGGATCCTCCAACTCATCAACGAGCACCTCACGAGCAAGGGATTGAAGCTGAGCGAGGGCAGCATCGTGGATGCGACCATCATCTCGGCGCCATCGTCGACGAAGAATCGCGGGCGGGCGCGGGACCCGGAGATGCATCAGACCAAGAAGGGGAAACAGTGGTTCTTCGGGATGAAGCTGCACATCGGCGCCGACAGGGATACTGGACTGGTCCACAACTTCACGACCACGCCTGCGAACGTGTCGGACGTGTCTGAGACGCACCGCCTGCTGCACGGCGAGGAAGCCGAGGTCTACGGCGACGCCGGGTACCGGGGCGTGCAGAAGAGACCCGAGAACGCGGACTCCAGGGTCAAGGACTGGAACGTGGCGATGCGCCCGGGCCTCCGGCGTGCGCTCGACCCGGAGAGTCCTGAGGCCGTCGAGGAGAAGCGGAAGGCATCGGTGCGAGCGCTGGTGGAGCACCCGTTCTACAGCGTGAAGCGGCGCTTCGGCTACGCCAAGGTGCGGTACCGGGGTCTCTTCAAGAACCACGAGCGGTGTGCGGTCTTGCTGGGGTTCCACAACCTGCTCACCGCGAAGCCGCACCGTGCCTGACCGTGGGTGGAGTGCGCCCTCCCCGCCCCACACGGGGCGAGGAGGGGAGCCACAGGGGCCCGCGAGGGGGCGGATATGACCACTGTCATCGGGAATCCGCCTGAGAGCGCCTGACCGCGGCGAAACTGGGTCGCTAGACCCACCTGATCAGACTTGCCCTAAACGTCGCCGGCCCCCGAGCGGTTCCCTGGGTCTCCGGGGGCTCCTGCTAACGCAGGCTCGCCGAGGGCGGGTGGATCTTCTCGTAGCGGTAGTCCGAGCCGTCGCGCCGGACCTTGCCGACTGTGAGGAGCGGGAAGTGCGGCCCCGTCACAAGCGCATCCGTCTCGATCGCGAGCTCACAGATGCGCCGTCGCGCCTCGCGCGACTGTTCCGGGTCCCACTCGTGGATCGAGAGCCAGTCGTGGTGCTCGACGTGCGTCCAGTGGTGCATCGCGTCCCCGACGAGGATGAGCGCCTCGCCCTCCGAGCTGACGAGCTGGACCGTGTGACCGGGCGTGTGGCCGGGGGTCGCGATCATCGTGATCGACGGCGTGACCTGGGCGTCTCCATCGAAGGTGCGGACCTGCCCTGCGTCGAGCAGCGGGCGAAAGTGCTCACTGGCGAAGAGCACGTGGCGCTCGGGCGCGTCGCGGTGCGGCGTCATCCAGAAGTCGAGCTCGGCACCAGAGAGGTGGACCTCGGCGTTCGGGTAGGCGACGGTGCCGTCTCGCGTCACGTCCCAGCCGACGTGATCCCAGTGCAGGTGCGAGTGCAGCAGCACGTCGACCTCTTGCGGCTCCACGCCGCACTCCGCGAGGCGCTCCGGGAACTCGGCGCAGGAGAGGATGCCGGGCTCGCAGGGGCGCTCTCCGAGCGCGGTGTCGATGAGCGTCGTGTGCCCGTCACCCCGCACCAGGTAGCCGCTGTAGGCCCACGGCACCGGCTCCTCGGGTGAGGCGATGCCGCAGGCGTGCGTCCACTCTCCGGGGTCGACGCCGTCGAAGAAGTTGCGTGCGTCGCGCCCGAACGAGCCGTCGGAGAGCTGCACGATCTCGAGCGCCCCCACGCGGAATCGCGCCGTCTTCCGGTACTCGAAGTCCATCGTTGCTCCCCTCCCGCTCCCCTCCCGCTCCCCGCCCGCGCGAGGATAGCGGGCCACCGTTTCCGGCGCTCCGGTCCCGGTTCGAGCCGCCGGCCCCGCTCCTCCGTTGTCCCGCCGCCGCCCGCGTGCTACCACCCCCCGGCGACGGCCGCACCTGCGGCACGCCGCGGCAGGGGGGAGTTCGAGATGGTCGCGCCGCTTGAGGGGATACGCGTGCTGGAGGTGGCGAACTGGGTAGCTGCGCCCAGCTGCGCCGCGCTCATGGCGGATATGGGCGCCGACGTTGTCAAGGTGGAGCCGCCCGGGGGTGACGCGCTCCGCGGCATCATCGAGCATCCCCCCGTCGAGAGCTTCCCCGGCAACCTCACCTTCGAGCTCGACAACCGCGGCAAGCGCTCGATCGTGATCGACATGCAGCGCCCGGGCGGCGCCGCGCTGGTGCGGCGCCTCGCCCGCGACGTCGACATCTTCGTCACCAACCTCACGCAGCCTCGAGCGGAGCGCTTCGAACTCACCTTCGAGGCGCTTCGCGGGGTCAACCCGCGCGTCGTCTACGCCGTCTTCTCCGGCTACGGGACGAGCGGGCCCGATTCGGGTCGCCGCGGCTTCGACTTCACCTCGTTCTGGGCGCACTCCGGTATCCAGTCCGTGATCGGAGAGCCCCCCTCGCCGCCGCCGCTGTGCCGCCGCTCGCAGGGGGATCACACCTCCGCCTTGAACCTGCTCGCCGCCGCTCTGGCGGCGCTCAGGGTGCGCGACGCAACCGGGAAGGCACAGCGCTGCGAGGTGGCGCTCCAGCGAACCGGGATGTGGACCATCGCCGGGGACGTGCAGCGCGCGCTCGTCACCGGCGAGCAGCCGCCGCGGCACGATCGCGTGCGCCCCTCGAACCCGATCTTCAACAGCTACCCCACCTTTGACGGCCGCTGGGTGATGCTCGCGATGGCGCAGACCGACCGCTACTGGGGGCGCTTCTGCCTGATGCTGGAGCGCCCCGACTGGGCCGAGCGCTACCCTGACTTCGACTCGCTGCTTGGGGGCGCAGAGGAACTCGCGCCCGAGATCGAGCGGCGCTTCCTCGAGCACGACCTCGCCCACTGGGGCGCGCGCCTCGACGAGTTCGACCTCACGTGGGCGCCCGTGGCCGAGCTTCCCGAGGTCGTCCAGAGCCCACAACTCCGCCACCAGCGCGCCTTCACCGCCGTCGAGCACCCGGCCATGGAGGGCTTCGAGACGATAGCCGCCCCCTTCTCCATCGACGGCGCCGACGTGCGCGTCCGCTCCCGCGCTCCTGAGCCCGGGGAGCACTCGCACGAGGTCCTCCGTGACTTCGGCCTCGAGTCGGAGGAGATCGCTGACCTCGCGGCGGCCGGCACCCTGGGCTGAGGCGCCGCACGCGCACCGGGGGGACCTCCGACCGGGAACGGAGTCCCGCTACGCCGCGTCCGTGGCGGCCGGCAGGCGGACGCTCCTGCCCTCCTCTGAGGAGCGGCGCACGGCGTCGAGAACCTCCTGGCAGCGCAGCGCCTCCTCGATGTCGGGGGAGGGGCGCTCGCCGTCCTCGATCGCCCGGACCAGCTTCTCGATCATAAGCCCGAAGCGCGGCACGGCGCTCCCGCGCGCCGCGCCGCCGAGCGCAAGCGGCGGGACCTCGACCTCCGAGGGGGCGCTCTCGCCGGGTCGCGTGAGAAGGACCCGCGCGCCGCCGGGCGCGAGCTCGTCCCCCTCGATAGCGACCGAGCCCTGCTCGCCGTAGAGCTCCACCCGCCGCGGCGGACCCGGTCGCACCGCGAGGCTCATGTGGATCGTCACCGCGGCGCCTGAGCGCGTCGTGCCGACGAGCGCGAAGCCATCGTCGGAGGTGACCTCGCGCCATCGCCCCTCGCCGTCGGGGGTCGTGCGCTGCCATGTGCGGAGGCTCCCCGATACCTCCGCGAAGTCGCCGAGCCAGTAGCGCGCCAGGTCGACGTAGTGGCTCCCCATCGCGCCGAGCAGACCCCCGCCCTGTTCCCGGTCCGACCACCAGCTCCAGCCGCGGGGCGGTGCGCCGACCGCGCTGCCCCCGAAGTGGGCGATGGCGAGGTGACGCGGCTCCCCGATCACCCCCTCGTCGATGAGCCTGCGCACGAGGACGTGCGTCGCAAAATGGCGCATCGTGAACGCGACAATGTGCGAGACGCCCGAGCGCTCGGCGGCATCGAGCATCGCCTGCCCGCGGACGGCGTCGAGCGAGAGCGGCTTCTCGAGCAGGAGGTGCTTCCCCGCCTTGGCGGCGGCGATCGCCATCGGGTCGTGGAGAGCGACAGGGCTCCCCACGTAGACGATGTCGACCTCGGGCATCGCGACCAGCTCGCGATAGTCGTCGAGGGCGACCGGCGCGCCGAAGCGCTCGCAGGCCTCCCGGGCCCGCTCCAGCCGCCCGCTGCAGATCGCCGCGATCTCGATGCCGGGGTAGCTCTGGAAGGTGGGGAGCGGGCTCTTGGCCGCCCACGACGTCCCGATCACACCCACCCGGTAGCTCGCCGCCATCGTCGACCCCCTCCTCCGCGCTGCGCGTCCCGGCGGCGAGTATACGGTCGGCCCGGGGGCTGGCCCCGTTCACCGGCGTTCCGTCGCCTTGGCCTTGCGGGGGGCGGCGGCTACGATGCCCGGCGCGAGTCGCGGGGGCTGGCGGGGGTGAGCGGCGGTCGATGAAGCTCCACGAATACCAGGCGAAGGCTGTCCTCGCGGCGCGGGGTGTACCCGTACCGGTCGGGCGGGTGGTCCGGACGCCCGAGGAGGCCGAATCGGCGGCCAGAGAACTCGGCGGGCCCGTCGTGGTGAAGGCACAGGCGCACACCGGCGGCCGCGGCCGCGGCGGAGGCGTCAAGCTCGCCGCCACCGGGGCCGCGGCATCCGAGGCCGCGGCCGCCATGCTCGGAATGCGGCTCGTCACCGAGCAGACCGGCCCCGCGGGGCTTCCCGTCGATTCCGTGCTCGTCGAGGAGCAGATCGAGATCGCGCGTGAGATCTACGTCGGCGTCGTGATCGACAACGCGGCCGGCGCACCCGTTGTGATCGGCTCGGCGGCCGGCGGCATGGAGATTGAGCAGATCGCTGAGGAGCATCCCGAACAGATCCACCGCGCTCCGATCGACGCGACGCTCGGCTTCATGCCGTACCAGGCGCGCCAGCTCGCCTTCGCGCTCGGTCTCGGTGGCGATCTGCTGCGACCGGCGGTCGCCCTCTTGGAGGCCCTCGCACGGACCTTTCTCGAGGCCGACTGCTCCCTCGTTGAGATCAATCCGCTGGTCGTGACGGGAGACGGGCGACTGCTCGCCGCCGACGCGAAGCTCTCCGTCGACGATAGCGCCGACTTCCGTCAGCAGGCGCTGTTCGAGGAGCGCGACCGTGCCCAGGAGGATCGGCTGGAGGTCGAGGCGCAGGACGCCGGGATTCAGAACTACGTGAAGCTCGACGGCTCTATCGGATGCCTCGTGAACGGCGCCGGCCTCGCGATGGCGACCATGGACGCCATTCAGTACGCGGGGGGCGAGCCCGCAAACTTCCTCGACATCGGGACGGCGAATAGCGCCGACGCCGTCATCGCCGCGCTCCGCCTCATCGGCTCCGATGCGGACGTCCGCGCCGTGCTCGTCAACATCTTCGGCGGTCTGGCGCGCACCGACGTAATCGCCGAGGGCGTCGTGCGCGCAAAGCAGATGGGACTCATCCCGCAGCCCACGGTCGTCAGGCTCGCCGGCACGAACGTTTCCGACGGCCGGCGCATTCTCGATGAGGCGGGCGTGGACGTGATCCGCGCCGAGGGCTTCGCTGAGGGAGCGCGTCTGGCGGTCGCGGCGGTCGCGGCGGCCGCGCGCAGCGCCGAGTAGCCGCAGCCGGCCGGGACCGGCTCCGAGGAGGAGGCACGCGTGGCGGTACTGCTCGATGAGGCGAGCCGCGTCGTGATCCAGGGGATGGGCGCCGCCGGGCAGCGCGAGGCCACCGTGAGCCGCGCCTTCGGCACGCAGGTGGTCTGCGGCGTCACCCCCGGGCGTGGCGGCCAGAAGCTCGCCGGCGTGCCGGTGCGTGACACCGTGCGCGAGGCCGTCGACGAGTTCGGCGCCAACGTCTCGGTGATCTTCGTGCCGGCGCCCTTCGCGGCCGACGCCATCGCCGAGGCCGCCGACGCCTCCGTCCCCGTTGCGATCTGCATCACGGAGGGGATCCCGACCCTCGACATGGTGCGGGTGCGGCACCGCCTGCGCGGATCCGGCACGCGGTTGATCGGGCCGAACTGCCCCGGCGTGATGTCGCCCGGCGAGCGGGCGCGTGCCGGCATCATGCCGCCCGACGTCTACCTCCCTGGCAACGTCGGCGTGATCTCGCGCTCCGGCACGCTCGTGTACGAGACGGTCGACCAGCTCACCCGCCTCGGCATCGGCCAGTCGACCTCGGTCGGCGTCGGCGGCGACCCGATCATCGGCACGACCCAGCGCGAGGCGCTCGAACTCTTCGAGGCGGACGCCGAGACGGCCGCGCTGGTGCTGATCGGCGAGATCGGCGGCACCGCCGAGCAGGAGGCGGCCGACTACGTGCGCGGGATGTCGAAGCCGGTCGTCGCCTTCATCGCGGGTGCGACAGCGCCGCCGGGCCGCCGGATGGGCCATGCTGGCGCCATTATCGCCGGCCGCGCCGGGACGGCCGCCGCGAAGCAGGAGGCACTGCGCGCCGCTGGCGCCGTGGTCGTGGAGTCCCCGGCAGAGATCGGCGCGACGATGGAGCGTGTGCTCCGCGAGGGCGGTCTGCTCTAGAAGCGCCTCCCCGACCCGGGCACGACGCTTGGCTTCCAGCGGTGCGGCTGCCCGGTGTCCCCGTTCAGCCCGGAACCGACAGCGTTCCCTCCGCAGCACCCGCCGGGCGACCGAATCTGGCGTGGGAGGACCTAGCGGCGGAAGAGCGGCGCGGCTCGCCACCCACCGAGACCACGGACACGCGCAGCATCATGAGGACGCCGATGAACAGGCCGCGGCTCATCTTGGCCACGACAGCGACCACCGTGTCCGCGAACGGCGGACTACAGTGGTAGAGCGTCCACGTTGCGAGCCAGAAGAGCGCGTTGGCGGCCGAAGTCGCCGCGATCCATCCGGGCACCAGATGGACGTTGCTCGCCAGCGGGGCGGGCGGGTGCCCGCCTCAGGTCCCGTTGTTGCTCTCACCTCAGTTGGCCCTCGTCGTCCTCCCATCTGCCGCCCGCCCCCCCACTTGGCCCGGGTCGATCCGCGCCGCTGAAGGAGCGACCACGGCACCGAACGCGAACGGTTCTGTCGTCGAGAATTCGACCGTGCTCACCGTCGTGCGGATGCGGCCCACGAGGACGGCATCTCGGAGGTCGAGGGATGGGCAAGGGCGGTCCCGTGCCGTCCCCTCGGGCCGCTTCGACTCACGAGAGGGGCTCCTCCCTGAGGCGCGTTCGTCCCCGAGGCGCTCGGGTATGCGCCCGACGCACTCGAACCGCCTCGGGGCGGGTGGCGCCGTCGCGTGGGCGGCGTGTGCTCACTGGTCCGCCGGATGCCGCCGCACCCCCGCAGAGCGCATTGGCGCCGGTCACCACGTACGGTCTAGGATCGACGCGGCGCGGAGGGGTCGCATAGTGGCCTAGTGCGGGCGCCTGCTAAGCGCTTACCCCGGTTTCGGGGTCGTGGGTTCGACTCCCACCCCCTCCGCCATCCCCAAGCACCGATCGCGCCCGCACGGGCGGGCGCCGGGAGGTTTCCGCATGGCGCGCTACCATATCTGGACGCTCGGTTGCCAGATGAACCAGGCGGACTCTCTCAAGCTCGCCGCGGGCCTCGAACGCCTCGGATTCGAGGCGGCTCCCTCCGACGCCGAGGCCGACCTCGTGGTCATCAACACCTGCTCCGTCAGGCAGCACGCCGAGGACCGCGCCTACTCGCGCCTCGGCGTCCTCGCGAAACGCAAGCGCCGGGGGGAGCGCTTCACACTCGCGGTGATGGGTTGCATGGTTGGCCCGCGCACGGAGGTGCTCGCCAGACGCTTCCCGTTCGTCGATGCGTGGGCCAGACCGCAGCAGTTCGATCCGATCCTGGAGGCGGCGCGCTCGGCCGGCGCCCTCGATCCCCTGACGCTGCGGGACGTCTCGGAGGGAGAGTTCTGGCCGTCGACCTACGGCCGCCCCGAGGGTCCGACCGCCTACGTTCCGGTGGTGCACGGCTGCGACAAGATGTGCACCTATTGCATCGTCCCCCTGCGTCGCGGCCGCGAGCGCTCACGGCCGGTGGCGGAGGTGCTCGGCGAGGTTTCATACCTCGCCGAGCGCGGCGTCCGGGAGGTGACGCTCGTCGGGCAGACCGTGGAGGCCTACGGCAACGACCTCGAGCCGGGCGCCGGAGCAAGTGCGCGCCCCGACCTCGCGACGCTGTTCGAGGGGATCGAGCGCGTCGAGGGGATCGACCGTATCCGCTTCCTCACCTCCTACCCGCGCGACATGACCGACCGCATCGTCGAGGCCGTCGCCGACCTCCCGCGCGTCTGCGAGCACTTCAACATCCCGGTGCAGTCGGGCTCCGACTCGATGCTCGCGCGGATGCGGCGCGGCTACACGGTCTCGCAGTTCGAGGAGCGCGTGGCGCGGATCCGCGAGTGCATGCCGCACGCGTCCCTTGCCACCGACGTGATCGTCGGCTGTCCCGGCGAGACCGAGGGAGAGTTCCGCGCGACGGTCGAGCTTCTGGAGCGGACGCGCTTCAACGTGATCCACGCCGCCGCCTACTCGCCACGGCCCGGCACCTACGCCTCCCGCAAGATGGAGGACGACGTTCCCCGGGAGGTGAAGCGGGAGCGTTTGCAGGTCATCGAGCGCCTCCACGCCGAGTCGGCGGCGCACCACAACCAGCCGCTGCTCGGCAGCCGCCTCGAGGTGCTAGTGGAGCGGGAGAAGGAGGGGCGCTCGAGCGGCCGCGCGAGGGGCGGCCAACTCGTGCACTTCGATGGGCCGGGCCTCGTCGGCCAGCTTGTCGAGGTCGACGTGGATGAGGTGAGCCCGTGGTCGCTCCAGGGCCGGCGAGCTGACGACCTAACGCTCGCGGTGCTCTAGGCGGCGTCGTGGACGGCGGCGCCGTGCACCCGGGGCCGATCGCGGATGAGCGGTCGGGCGGCCCGGGCGTCCACGCCCTCGTGGCGACGATCGTCGTCATTTTCACCGTGCGCGACGGGCGGCTGCGCGTCCTGCTCGTCAGGCGATCCGCGCCACCCGCGGGCGGGAGCTGGGCACTCCCCGGCGGGCGCTGGGACGGCACCGAGACGCTGGAGGGGGCCGCGCAGCGCAAGCTCGTCGACGAGACCGGCGCGACCGACCTCTATCTGGAGCAGCTCTTCACGACCTCCGGCCTCGACGCGACGCAGCCGGCGGCCGTCGCCGTCTGCTACGTCGCGCTGGTCGAGGCGGGAACGGTCAGGCTGCGTAGCGGCGAGACGTGGCGGCCCGACTGGCACGGCGTGGATACGCTCCCCGATCTCGCCTTCCGAAACGAGGAGGTGATCGCGCAGGCCGTCTCGCGCGTCCGGGCGAAACTCGAGTACACGAACGTGGCGTACGGGCTGCTGCCGGAGGAGTTCACGCTGCCCGAGCTCCAAGGCATCTATGAGGCGATCGCCGGCCGCTCGCTCGATCGCCGCAATTTCCGCAAGCGCATGCTCGGCGCCGGCATCATCGAGCCGACCGGCGAGCTGCGCCGGCGCGGCGCCCACCGACCCGCCCGCCTCTATCGCTTCACCACGCGCGAGCCCGTCTTCCTGTAGGCGGCCAGTTGCCCACGCCCGGGGAGCGTTGACCGTCGGGGCGCCCGCGCCGTACCATCTAGCCTCATCGCTTTGTGTATCAGGTACACGAAGAGGCATCAAGGGACGATCGGCGAAGCGAGTGGCTGGCGGGGTGGGGATGGCGGGATGACGATGATGGCGACGCCGCCGCTGCCGCAGTTGCAGTGCGAGTCCGACGTCGGCATCGCCACCGTCCCGCTCGCGAGCGAGGGCGCCTTCGCGAGCTGGCAGATAGACATCCCCGAGCGCTACCACGGCCTCGGCGGCGCGGAGCTCGTGGAGCGCGTGCGCGCTGCGCGCGCGGTGCTCGGCCAGCGGGCGGTCGTGCTCGGCCACCACTACCAGCGCGAGGACGTGATCCAGTTCGCGGACCGGCGCGGCGACTCCTTCGATCTCGCGCGCTACGCCGCCTCGCACCCGGCGTCGGAGTACATCGTCTTCTGCGGCGTGCACTTCATGGCGGAGGCAGCCGACATCCTCTCCGCCCCCCACCAGCAGGTCGTGTTGCCGAACCTCGCGGCCGGCTGCTCGATGGCGGACATGGCGGCGCAGCCGGACGTGCTCGGCGCCTGGCGGGAGCTCTCGGAGGAGTTCGGCGGCACCGCGGGGATCGTCCCCGTCACCTACATGAACTCCGCCGCCGCGCTCAAGGCCTTCTGTGGCGAGCACGGCGGTATCGTTTGCACCTCCTCGAACGCCGGAAACGTGCTCGCCTGGGCGCTCGAGCGCGGGCGTCGCGTCTTCTTCTTCCCGGACCAGCACCTCGGCCGCAACACCGCGCACGCGATGGGGATACCGGAGGGGGACATGGCGCTGTGGAACTGGCGACTCCCCCCGGGGAGCCGGGGCGGCCTCTCCGCGACGGAACTTCGCCGGTCTCGCGTCATCCTCTGGGAGGGCCACTGCTCCGTGCACCAGCGCTTCTCGCTCACGCAGGTGGAGCGCGCCCGCGAGCAGCATCCCGGCGTGCGCGTGGTGGTGCACCCCGAGTGCCGCGCCGAGGTGGTACGCGCAGCCGACGCCGTCGGCTCCACCGCCTACATCGTGCGCTACGTCGAGGAGTCCCCCGCGGGCTCCGTGATCGGCGTCGGGACCGAGATCAACCTCGTCTCCCGGCTCGCCAACGAGAACCCGGACAAGACCGTCTTCTGCCTCGACCCCGTCGTCTGTCCGTGCAGCACGATGTACCGCGTGCATCCGGCCTACGTCGCGTGGGTGATGGAGGAGCTCGCGGAGGGGCGCGTCGTGAACCGGATCGAGGTGCCGGAGCAGCAGAAGGAGCACGCGCGCCGCGCGCTCCAGCGCATGCTCGCCCTAGCTTAGCACGCACGGGAGCGGCGCCGCCGGGGGCATCGGCCGGGGAACGCGGCACAGGCTCGCGGGAGGGCGGCGATGGAGCGAGCGGTCCGGCCCTACGATCCGGCCTCCCTGCGCTCGGCGATCGCCCGTGCCCTCGAGGAGGATCGCGCACGGCGAGACGTCACGACGCAGGCCGTCGTGCCCGCCGGGCAGCGCGGGAGAGCCGTCCTTCGCGCGCGTGAGGCGGGCGTCCTCTGCGGGCTCGCGGCGGCGCGCGAGGCCTTCGCGCAGCTCTCGGATGAGCTCGTCCTCGTGCCGCTCGTCGACGAGGGCGCCTCCGTCGAGGCGGGCGAGGCGCTCGCGGAGGTCTCGGGGCCTCTCGCGCCTCTGCTCCAGGCGGAGCGCGTCGCACTCAACTTCGTGCAACGCCTCTCGGGCATCGCGACCGTGACTCGGCAGTTCGTCGAGCGCGCGGCCGCGGGTGGTCCGGCGCGGGTGGTCGACACGCGCAAGACGACGCCCGGTCTGCGCGATCTGGAGCGCTACGCGGTCCGCGTCGGGGGCGCTTTCAATCACCGCAACACGCTCGAGGACGGCGTGCTCATCAAGGACAATCACCTGCGCGCGGGGGAGGCGCGCGGGGTGAGCGTCGTGGAGCTGATCCGGGAGGCGCGAAGGGCGGTCCCGCACACGCTGCGGTTGGAGGTGGAGGTCACCGACGAGGAGGGTGCGCGCGCCGCGGTCGCGGCTGGTGCCGACGTGATCCTCCTCGACAACATGAACCCCCGAGCCATGGGCGAGGTCATCGAGCGCACAGGGGACGGGCGCGTCCTCTTCGAGGCGTCGGGTGGCATCACGCTTGAGAACGTGCGCGAGGTCGCCGCCTCCGGCGTACACCTGATCTCCTCGGGGGCGCTCACGCACTCCGCGCCCGCGCTCGACGTGGCGCTCGATGTGGTGCCGGGCCGCGTGTCGGCGTCGTCGTGAGCGCGTGGGAGGGTGGGCCGTGCACCAGATCGTGCTGATCACTGGGCCGCCCGGAGTCGGGAAGTCCGCCGTCTCCCGGGCGCTCTGCGAGCGCTTCGACCGCATGCTCCACGTCGATGTCGACGTGCTCCGCGGCTGGGTCCGCGCCGGCTACCGCCACCCGTGGGCCCAAGATGAGCAGGCGCGCGAGCAGCGGCTGCTGGCCATCAGGAACGCCTCGGCCATCGCCGTCGAGTGCTCCGCGCTCCGCTACGCTTGCCTCATCGACGACACGGCGCTCTCAACCGACATCGATGCCTACCGGGCGGCGGTCGCCGGGGCGGGCGCGCCTGTGCACGCGGTCACGCTCCTTCCGTCCCTGGAGGTGGCGCGGTCGCGCGGCGCGGGCCGCGACGCGGCCGTGCCGGGGGGTCTGGAGAGCCTGCACGCCGCCTTCGGCCGGGAGGCGGCGTCGGGGCTCATCCCGGGCGTGGTGCTCGACACCTCGCTCGACCCCGGCGAGCACTACACGGCCGACCGCGTGCAGGATGCCGTCGCCTCCGGGGAGGCGCTTGCCATCGCGGAGCGTCCGCCGTCGGGCTAGCGCTGTGGCCCGGCGCCGAACCCGCCCGGACGGCGCACCGAGCGCGCCGAGTCGAGCCAGAGCGTGACCGGCCCGTCGTTCTCGCTCTGAACGAGCATCCGGGCGCCGAAACTCCCCGTCGCAACCTCGACGCCGTCGGAGCGCAGCGCGTCCACGACGGACTCGTATAGCGGCACGGCCCGCTCGGGGGGCGCCGCCCGGACGAAGGAGGGGCGCCGTCCTTTGCGGATGTCGGCGAGGAGCGTGAACTGCGAGATGACGAGCGCGGCCGCCGGTTCGCCGGCCCGGAGCCGGTCGGCGAGTGAGCGGTCGAGGCGCCCGTCCTCTCCCTCGAAGAGCCGCAGTTCCGCGAGCTTGCGCGCGATCCACGCCGCGTCCTGCTCCGCGTCGTCGTCGGCGACCCCGACGTAGGCGAGGAGACCCGGGCCGATGGAGCCTACCTCGTTGCCCGCGACGAGCACGCTCGCGGAGCGGACTCGCTGGACGACCGCTCGCACTAGCGTCGCTCTCCGGGCGCGTGTGTCGGAGGCGAGAGCGGAATCGCCGCGAGAGGGTGGCTCAGTCGGCGGACGAGCGCCGCCGCGCGGATCCGCCGCGGCGAGCGCCGCCGCGTCGCGTGGTGGAGGCGCCGCCCCCAGCCGGGCCGTTCTCCGAGGCTTGCGGCGCCGGCGAGTCTCGGACGATCCCGGCGGTGGGAGCCTTCGCGTCGCCGTGCCTCGTCTCGCTCTCCTGGGGCAACCCGCCCTCCGGGGGCTCCTCGCTGCGCCCTGAGGACTCTGGGTCCTTCTCGGGCTTGCGGCGGTTCTTGCGCGTGTCGGTGGTGTAGAAGCCCATCCCCCGGTAACGGAAGAGCGGCGGGTTGAAGCCGCGCCTCGCCCTCTTGTCGCAGCGGGTGCACGGCTGCTCCAGCGCCGATTTGAACGGGAGTTCGAGCTCGAAGCGGTGTCCCGCCTCGCAGGCGAAGTCGTAGCGCGGCACGTGCGTCTCCTCCCCCGGCTGCGTCCGTCTATCGGAGCGCATTCACCGCTGCGGCTGCGGCTCGTCATCGACGCCCGTCGACAAGGTGGGCGTGTAGTGTACGGGGAGGCCTCATACGGGACAACGACCGCCGGTCTGCTCCCGTGCACCTCGCTGGCCGCTGCGCGCGGGGGCACCCTATACTGACCGCGAACTCGCGGGAGCGCCTGGCGCGCACCGCACCGTCGCTGGCGGACGGCCCTGATGCCCGACCGCCGACACCGAGCGCGGGGATTCGATCGGAATTGGAGAGCGCCGACGGTCGGCGCCGCGTTTTGCGCGGCCTTGACCGGGAGAGGCGCCGACGCTGGAGGAACCGTGGCCACGACGATGCGCGAGATGCTCGAAGCGGGCGTCCACTTTGGCCACCAGACGCGCCGCTGGAATCCGCGGATGCGGCCGTTCATCTTCACCGAGCGCAACGGGATCCACATCCTCGACCTCTCGCAGACGGTGCGCCGCCTCGAGGAGGCGCTGACGCAGGTCCGCGAGTCGGTCTCGGCCGGGGACTCCGTGCTCTTCGTCGGCACGAAGAAGCAGTCCCGCGAGATCGTGCGCCGGGAGGCCGAGCGCTGCGGCATGCCCTTCGTCAACACGCGCTGGCTGGGCGGCACGCTCACGAACTTTCAGACGATCGCTCGGCGCATCGAGCGCCTCAAGGAGCTCGACGAGCGGGCGGAGACGGAGGCCGATCTGGCGCTCCCGAAGAAGCAACGACTCCGGCTCGAGAAGGAGCGCGCACGCATGGAGCGCGCCTTCGGCGGCCTCCGCCGGCTCACCCGGCCGCCGGGCATCGTCTTTGTCGTCGACCCGACGATGGAGGAGATCGCCGTCAAGGAGGCGAACCGGGTCAAGGTTCCGGTCGTCGCGATGTGCGATACCAACGCCGATCCGGACATCGTCGACTTCCCGGTCCCCTCCAACGACGATGCGATCCGGGCGATTCAACTGATCACCGGCCGGGTCGCCGACGCCGTCCTCGAGGGGCGGGCCTACAGTGAGGTGGAGGAGGAACTCGCCGCGCGGCAGCGTGCAATGGCCGCCGCCGAGTCCCAGGAGGAGGCGCGGGGCGCCGCCCCGCCCGAGGCCGCGGCGCCCAGGGACTAGCCTGAGACCGCCCGGTCGGGCGGGATCCGTGAACGTGGCGGGCAGGACGCTCGGCTGTGCGAGGAGTGCGCATTGGTCACTGCGGAGGACGTGAAGAGGCTCCGCGCCGAGACCGGCGCGGGTGTGATGGACAGCAAGCGCGCGCTGGAGGAGTCCGAGGGGGACTTCGAGGCGGCGCGCCGCCTGCTGCGCGAGCGCGGCATCGCGGCTGCGACGAAGCGCGCCGGCCGCGCCACCGGACAGGGTCTCGTCGAGGCGTACATCCATGGAGACGGCCGCATCGGCGCGCTGGTCGAGGTGAACTGCGAGACGGACTTCGTCGCCAGGACCGACACCTTCCGCCGCCTCGCGCGGGACGTCGCGATGCAGGTCGCGGCGATGAACCCGCTCGGCGTGACCGAAGAGGACGTTCCAGAGGACGTGGAGGGTGATCGATCCCAGCACGCGCTCCTAGAGCAGCCCTTCATTAAGGACGCCTCGCAGACCATCGGGGAGCTGCTGAGGGAGGCGGTCGCGCAGACGGGCGAGAACATCCGCGTCGCCAATTTCGCCCGCTTCGAGCTCGGCGGCTAGGCGGCGGCTCCGCCCCTCCCCGCCGCCTAGCACGGACCCCCGGGCGGCGGCCTGCCGCGGCGGTGGTGGCTGCGCTATCGTGGGGGACTAGATGCACCGGCCCCGGACGGATCGGTGGCGGGGCGGCTCGCGCGGGGGGGAGGGGGCGATGTCGGAGGAGATACTCGACGACGCGGCCCGGCGCATGGACAAGGCCGTCGATGCGTTCGCCAGCTCGATTGTGACGATCCGCACGGGGCGCGCCCACACCGCGCTCGTGGAGCACCTCCCCGTCTCGCACTACGGCCAGACGCTCCCGCTCAACCAGCTCGCTACGCTGGCGGCGCCGGACGCGCAGCTGATCACCGTGCAGCCGTGGGACCGGGGCGCCGTCGATCCGATTGTGCGCGCGATACAGCAGAGCGATCTCGGCATCAACCCTGCCTCGGACGGCGTCGTGATCCGGCTCCCCATCCCCCCACTCACGGAGGAGCGCCGCCGCGAGCTGGTGCGACAGCTCGGTGGGAAGCTCGAGGACTCGCGCGTTGCCGTGCGCAACGTGCGGCGCCACGCCGTCGAGGGGCTGCGCAGGGAGCTCCGCGCGGGCGATCTCTCGGAGGACGAGGAGCGCCGCGAGATCGAGCGACTCGAGCGCACCACGCAGGAGCACGTCGAGGCGCTGCAGCAGCTATCGGCGGAGAAGGAGCGCGAGCTGCTGGAGGTATGAGCGCCGCGCTGGGGAGCCGGCGGCGCGGCCGGACCGTTCGGGCCGGGCAGCTGGGAAGCGGAGGACGCGCGTGGTAGCAGGGCAAGCCCCGCACGCCGCGGAGATGCCGCCGCTCCCGGCGCTCTCGAGCGTGCCGCGCCATGTCGCGATCATCATGGACGGGAACGGCCGCTGGGCCACAGCGCGCGGTCTCGCCCGCGCGGAGGGGCACCGCGCGGGCGCCCTCGTGATCCGGACCGTCGCCGAGCGGCTCTCGCAGCACCGCGTCCCGGTGCTCACGCTCTTCGCCTTCTCGACGGAGAACTGGGGCCGGCCGCGTGTCGAGGTCGAGGCGATCCTGGGCCTCGCCGCCGACTTCATCGACACCAGGCTCTCGGAGCTTGACGAGGCCGGCGTGCGCCTGGCGCACATCGGGGATATCGGGCGGCTCCCGAGGGCGCTCCGGGGCAAGGTGCGGCACGCCGTCGAGCGGACGGCCTCCAACACGGGCCTCGTGCTCAACGTCGCCTTCAGCTACGGCGGCCGCGCCGACATCGTGGACGCGGTGCGGAGTCTCGTCGACGACGGGGTGCGCTCGGAGGACATCACCGAGGAGGCGATCGCGGAGCGCATCGCGACCGCCCACCTCCCGGAGCCCGACCTGCTCATCCGCACCGGCGGCGAGCGGCGCATCTCGAACTTCCTCGTCTGGCAGGCCGCCTACGCGGAGTACTACTTCACCCCGACGCTGTGGCCCGACTTCGATGCGGGTGCGGTCGACGCCGCGCTTCTGGAGTACGGCCGCCGCCGACGTCGCTTCGGCCTCGTCCCGGAGAGCCCGTGCGCTCCGGATGAGCTGACCACGTCCGCCGGCGCGTAGCCGGTCCGGCGCAGGATCGAGGCGCCGTGGAGAGAGGCCGCGCAGCATTTCCGCCTCAGGGCGCCCTCCGGGCCCGGCTCGGCGTCGCGCTGATCGGACTCCCCGCGCTCGCCGCGTTGCTGGCGCTCCCGGATCGGGCGTTTCTCGTCGCGCTGGTGCTCCTCGCCGCGGTAGGCGCCGGCGAGCTCCTGCGCGCCGCGGGCGGAGGCGCGGGGGTGATCGCCTCCGCCGCCGGCGCCTCCTCAGCCCTCGCCGCCGGTCTCTCCTCGGTCGATCGGGGAGCGAGTGCGGCTGCGCTCGCCGTCTGCGTGCTCGTGCTCGCGGCGGCGCTGCGGGCGCCTGCGAGCCGCCGCGTGTCCGTGCTCTGGTGGGCGGCGGGCGTGCTCTACGTCGGCGTCCTGCTCGTGCACGTGGTGCTGCTCCGGATGGAGCCGGAGGGGCAGCGGTGGTTGGTCGTCCTGCTCGCCGCCGTCTTCGCGACCGACACGGGGGCCTACGCCGTCGGCCGCCCGCTCGGGCGGCACGCGCTCGCGCCGCAGCTCTCCGCCGGCAAGACCTGGGAGGGGGCGGTCGGGGGGCTCCTCGCCGGCGCCCTCGCGACGCTCGGCGCGGCCTGGGTGCTCGATCTCGCAGGCGACGGCGGGGCCTCCCTCCTGCCTGAACTCGCCGCCGTCGCGCTGGCCCTGCCCGTCGCGGCGCACGGCGGCGACCTCCTCGCCTCCGCCATCAAGCGACGCCTCGGGAGGAAGGACTTCTCCCGTCTGCTGCCGGGGCACGGCGGTCTCCTCGACCGGATGGATTCGATTCTGCTGGCGGGTCCGACCCTATACTGGCTCTTGGTATGGGCGACATAATCGGTCTCGCCATCCTCGGCTCGACGGGCTCCATCGGGCGACAGGCCCTCGACGTCGTCCGTATGCTCCCGAACCGTCTCCGCGTCTCCGCGCTCGCCTGTGGCAGCAACGTCGAGGAGCTGGGGGCACAGCTCGCCGAGCACCGTCCATCCGCCGTGTGGGCGGACGCGCCCCCGGACGGGTGGTCGCCGCCCGGGGCCGGCGCTGTGTCCCTAGCCCCGCTCGAGGAGCTGGCGGTGCGGGACGACGTCGACGTCGTGCTGGTAGCCACCACGGGGCTCGCCGGACTCGCGCCGACGCTCGCCGCCCTGCGGGCCGGGAAGAAGGTGGCGATCGCGAACAAGGAGGTGCTCGTCGTGGCCGGCGCCGAGGTGCGGCGCGCGCTCGCCGAGGGCGAGCCGACCGGGGCGGAGCTCCGCCCGGTCGACTCCGAGCACTCGGCGATCTGGCAGTGCCTGTGGGGGGAACGGCCGGAGGCCGTCGAGCAGCTGACTCTGACCGCCTCGGGCGGTGCCTTCCGCGACCTTGAGGCCGGCGAGCTCGAGCGCGTGACGCCCGAGCAGGCGCTCGAGCACCCCACCTGGTCGATGGGGCGCAAAGTGACCGTCGACAGCGCCACGCTCTTCAACAAGGGACTCGAGGCGATAGAAGCGCGCTGGCTGTTCGACGTGCCGCTCTCGCGCATCGACATCGTGCAGCACCGCGAGAGCGTCGTGCACTCGATGGTGCGGTTTGTCGACGGCTCGGTGAAGGCACAGCTCGGCGAGCCGAACATGCGGCTCCCGATCCAGTGTGCGCTGACCTACCCGGAGCGACTGCCGGCGCAGCACGTCGCGCCGCTCGATCTCGCGCGCACCGGCCGGCTCCACTTCGAGCCGGTCGACCACGATCGCTTCCCGGCGCTCGCGCTGGCGCTTGAGGCGGGGCGGCGCGCGGATGGATCGGCCGCGGCCCTCTCCGGCGCCGACGAGGCGGCGGTCGCCCACTTCCTCGGCGGCCGCTGCGGCTTCACCGAGATTCCGCGGCTGCTTCACGCCGTGCTCGACGCGCACGAGCCGGTCGCCGAGGACGACCTCGACGCGCTGCTCGTGGCCGAGGCATGGGGCCGGGACTTCGTCGACCGTGCCGTGGACGGGACTGGCCCGAGCCTGCGCGCACCGTCCCCCGCCGGTGGCCGCGCCAAGAGTCGCCACGGGGGGCGCGACACGTGAGCCGCCGCCTCGGCGGGCGCCTCGGCTCCGCCGCGCTCGCCTTGCTGCTGGCGGCGGCCGTAGTCGCCGTCGTCCTCCCGCGCGCGGGAGACGCCGTGCACTCGGCGGCGCTCTTCGTGCTCATGATCACCGGGCTTGTGCTCGCGCACGAGGCGGCGCACTTCGTCACGGCGAGGCTCTTCGGCGTCCAGGTGCTCGAGTTCGGCGTCGGCTTCCCGCCGCGCATCGGCGCCGTGCGGTGGGGTGAGACCATCTACTCGGTCAACTGGCTGCCCCTCGGCGGCTTCGTGCGCCTCCTGGGCGAGGAGGATCCGGAGGATCCGCGCTCGTTGGCGGCGCAGGCGCGGTGGAAGCGCTTCGTAGTGATCGTCTCGGGCGCGGTCGCGAACCTGCTGCTGCCGGTGCTGCTCTTCGCGGTCGCCTACGCGGTCCCGCACGAGGAGTCGGCGGCGCGCGCGGTGATCGCGGAAGTGGTGCCGGGCGCTCCGGCGGAGGCGGCGGGCCTTCAAACAGGAGACGTGATCTTCGAGGTCGGCGGCCGCAACGCGAAGAACGTGGCCGAGACCGGGCGACTGGTGCGCCTCCAGCAGGGCCGGGAGACCGAGTTCGTGGTGAAGCGAGGGGATGAGGGCCTCGTCACGGTGGTGGTGGAGCCGCGCTGGGCGCCGCCCGCCGGCCAGGGCCCGACCGGCATCAGGATTGCCGCCCAGTACCCCTTCACCGACACGATCGCGCTGCCCCCCTGGGAGGCGGCGGGGGCGGGGCTACGGGCCACCGTCGACTCGATGGTCCTCTTTCGCAACGAGGTGATCGGGTGGGTGAAGGGATCGGGCGGGCCCGCGCTCGCGGGTCCGGTCGGCATCGCGCAGACGACGGGGGAGGTGGCGCGGGAGGGCGGCATCTCGCCCCTCTTCTCGCTGGCCGCGGTGCTCTCGATCAACCTCGGCGTGCTCAATCTTCTGCCGCTGCCGATGCTCGACGGCGGCCGACTCTCCTTCCTCCTGATCGAGATCGCGCGACGCGGGCGGCGCGTGGCGCCCGAGCGGGAGGCGCTCGTCCACCTTGCCGGCTTCGCGGTCTTCATCGGCCTCGCGGTGGTGATCACCTTTGCCGACATCGCCCGCATCGCCAACGGGGAGTCGCTCTTCCGGTAGGGGTCCGCTGGAGCGCCGCCGTCGCTGGCGGCCCCCGCTCCGCTGTGGGAATATCGACCGCCGGAGCCGGAACGTCCGGGGAGCGGAGCAGGGGGAACCGGTGAGCGCGGAGCGCAACCGCACGCGGGCGGTCAGGATCGGGCCGGTCACGGTCGGGGACGGCGCCCCGATCGTGGTGCAATCGATGGCCGCGACGCGCACGCAGGACGTCGACGCGACGGTGAGACAGGTCGAGCTACTCCAGGAGGCCGGTGCGGATATCGTGCGCATCGCGGTCGACTCCCGGAAGGATGTCGAGGCGCTGGCGGAGGTCAGGGACCGCGCGCAGGCGACGCTCTCCGTCGACCTGCAGGAGAACTACCGGCTCGCGCCCCTTGTCGCGCCGCTCGTCGACAAGGTGCGCTACAACCCCGGCCACCTCTACCACCACGAGCGCACGAAGCCGGTCCGGGAGAAGGTCGCCTTCCTCGCCGAGACGGCGGAGCGCCACGACGTCGCGCTCCGAGTGGGCGTGAACTGCGGATCGGTCGATCCTGCACTGACCGAGCGCTTCGGCGAGGACGACGTCGGCGCGATGGTGGAGAGCGCGCTCGAACACGCGACGCTCCTCGACGACCTCGGATTCACGCGCTACGTCGTCTCGCTCAAGGACTCCGACTGGCGCAAGGTAGTCGATGCGAACCGGCGCTTCGCTTCAGCGCGCCCGGACGTCCCGCTCCACCTCGGGGTGACCGAGGCCGGGATGCCGCCGGAGGGCGTGATCAAGACCCGCGTCGCCTTCGAGCAACTGCTCTCGCAGGGGATCGGCGACACCGTGCGCGTCTCGCTCACGGTCCCGTTCGAGGAGAAGGGCGAGGAGGTGCGCGCCGGCCGCGCGATCCTCGCCGATATCGCCGCAGGCCGCTTCCGCTCAGTCCCGACCTTCCTCGACGGCGGCCTCAACATCATCTCTTGCCCCTCATGCTCCCGCGTGGAAAACGAGGCCTTCGTCGATCTCGCCAGGCAGGTGAAGGAGATGAGTGCCTTCGCCCGCGAGGAGCGGGTCACGATCGCAGTGATGGGCTGCCGCGTGAACGGCCCGGGCGAGACCGACAGCGCCGACATCGGGCTGTGGTGCGGCCCGACTGGTGTCAACCTGAAACGCGGCTCCGATGTCGTCGGGCACTACCCCTACGACACGATCCTAGGACGAACGCGCGAGCTGCTCGAGGCGGTGATCTTGGAGCAGCGGGCTGGCACGACCGGGCGTTGAGCCATCTTCCCGCCACATGAGACCGCTCGCCCCCGGGCAGGCCGTGCTCTCCACCATGTGGGCGGTTCAGGCGCGCTTCGAGCACGCGCTCGACGCTTTCGTCGAGCGCGCCGCTGAGCTCGGTTTCTCCGGCATCGAGATCAACCACTCGATGGATGCGTCGCAGGTCGGCGTGATCCTCGCCCAGCGGGTTCTTCCCGTGGTGGCGGTGCACGCGCCGGCGCCGCTCGAGCGACATCCGACGGTCGGCTGGAACCGCTCGCTCGACACCGCCTCCGAGGACGACGAGGAGCGCCGGCTCGCGGTCCACTACGCGGTGCGGTCCATCGAGCTCGCGGGGGAGGCCGGCGCTTCGCTCGTGGTCCTCCACCTCGGCGCCATCGGGCTCGCGCAGCTCCGCCCGGAGCGCACGCTCCGGCGTCTCTTCGAGCGCGGCTCGACGTCGGGCGAGGAGTGGGGAGCAGCCGTGGAGGAGGCGCTGCGCGAGCGGTCGCGCCTGGCGGCCCCCGCGCTCGATCGGGCGCGGCGCTCGCTCGCCGAGCTCGCGCCGATCGCTGCGGCTCACCGCGTGACGCTCGGCCTCGAGTGCCGCCTTTACCACCACCAGATCCCGCTACCGGCCGAGGCGGCGGAGTTGCTCGCGGAGCACCCGCCGGAGGTCGTTGGCTATGTCCACGACGTCGGCCACGCCGAGGTTCAGCACCGTCTCGGCCTCATCGACCGCGGCAGCTGGTTCGATCTACTCGGCGAGCGTCTGGTCGGCGTCCACCTCTCCGACGTGGACGGGCTCGTCGACCACCGCGCGCCGGGCAACGGCGACGTGGACTTCCGCCGGATCGCCGAGCGCCTCCCCGCCAGCGCAGTGCGGACGCTTGAGATCGACCAGGAGGAGGCCGACGACGACCTGGCTCGTGGCCTTGAGTTGCTCGCCGGGGCGGGCGTGATCACGCCGCCCAGGGTGCCTCCGCCGGGCCGGAGTGCCTAGCGCGTGCTTGGCTCCGGGCCGCGCTACACTGCCTCCATGGCGGTCGGGATGCGAATGACGCGTCTCTTCGGGCGCACGCTGCGCGAAGCGCCGAGCGACGCGGAATTCGCGTCGCACCGGCTGCTCCTGCGCGCGGCTTCATCGATCAACTCGCGGCGGGGATCTACTCCTACATGCCGCTGGGCTGGCGGGCCAAGCGCCGCGTGGAGCAGATCGTGCGCGAGGAGATGGACCGCGCTGCCGCCGAGGAGGTGTTGCTCCCCGCGATCCACCCGTTCGAGCTGTGGGAGCAGACCGGCCGCGACCGGGCCTTCGGCGACACGCTCTTTGTCGTCCAGGATCGCCGTGCGCGCCGGCTCGTGCTCGCTCCGACCCACGAGGAGGTCATCACGCGGCTCTTCGCGGGCCACGCCCGCTCGTACCGCGACCTGCCGGTCACGCTCTACCAGATCCAGACGAAGTTCCGGGATGAGGCGCGGCCTCGGGGTGGCCTCGTTCGTGTCCGCGAGTTCACGATGAAGGACGCCTACAGCTTCGACCTCGACGAGGAGGGGCTCGACGCCTCCTACGCCGCGATGTTCCGGGCGTACGAGCGCATCTTCGCGCGCGTCGGCATACCCACCGTCGCGGCGGAGGCGGACTCGGGCGCGATCGGCGGGAAAGGCTCGCAGGAGTTCCTCTTCCTCACGGCGGTCGGAGAGGACACGGTCCTGCTCTGCGACTGCGGCTACGCCGCCAACGCCGAGAAGGCGGAGTTTGTGCGCCCGCCCGCCGCGGACGAGGCGCAACGTCCCCTGGAGGAGGTGGCGACGCCCGGCGTGACCACGATCGAAGCGCTCACCGACTTCCTCGGCGTCGGCCCGGAGCGGACGGCGAAGGCCGTCTTCTTCACCGCCGCCTGGGGCGACGGCCGCGAACAGCCGATCTTCGCGGTGCTGCGCGGCGACCTGCAGGTGAACGAGGTCAAGCTCGCGAACGCCTTGGCCGAGGAGGGATCGCCGCCCGGCCTGCGCGCGATGACGGACGCGGAGGTGGCGCACGCGGGCCTCGTCGCCGGCTACGCCTCGCCGATCGGGGTGGGGCCCGGCGTGCGTGTCGTCGCCGACCTTTCGATTCCCGGATCGCCGAACCTCGTCGCCGGCGCCAACCGCGAGGGCATCCACCTGCGCAACGTGAACTACGGGCGCGACTGGGAGGCAGAGGTGGCGGACATCGCGCTCGCCGGGCCCGGGCACCTCTGTGCGCGCTGCTCGGGGGAGCCCGGAGAGGACGGACGTGGTCTCCGCTCCGAGCGCGGCATCGAGCTGGGCCATGTCTTCCGCCTGGGCAGGATCTTCACGGAGTTGCTTCGGGTCAGCGTGCTCGACCAGGAGGGCGTGCAGCGCGTGCCGACCATGGGCTGCTACGGCATCGGGGTGGACCGCATCGTCGCCGCGGCGGTCGAAGAGCATCACGACGAAGACGGCGTCATCTGGCCCGCCACGATCGCGCCCTACGACGTGCACTTGGTGGCGCTCGGAGCGTCCCGCGACGCCGCCGTGGCGGAGGAGGCCGACGCCCTCTTCCAGGAGCTCCGGCTCGCGGGGCTCGACGTGCTCTACGACGACCGCGACGAGTCGCCCGGTGTGAAATTCGCCGACGCCGATCTGATCGGGCTCCCCGTGCGCCTCACGGTCTCCTCCCGCAACCGGCGCGAAGGCGTCGTCGAGCTGCGGCTCCGCGCCGCCGTCGAGCCCGAACGCGTCGCTCGCGACGGCGTCGTGGCGCGCGCGGCGGAACTGCACGCGGCGGAGCTCGCCACTCTGAACGGGGCGTAGGCGGCCGCGGGCATCAATCTCCCTGGCGCGGATCCCTGAGGCGGATCGCCGGATAGACGCCCGTGGGGGCCGCCGCTACGATCGCGGCGGCCGGCCCGGCCCGGATGGAGGCTTCACCGTGACGTTCGTCATCACGCAGCCCTGCATCGACACGATGGACCAGTCCTGCGTCGAGGTCTGTCCCGTCGACTGCATCCACTTCGACGAGGGCCCGGACCGCATGCTCTACATCAGCCCGGTCGAGTGCATCGACTGCGGCGCCTGCCAGCCCGCCTGCCCGGTCACGGCGATCTTCCCCGAGGAGGATGTCCCCGCCGATCAGGCCTTCTTCACCGAGATCAACTCCCTCTGGTTCGAGGACGCCGCATCCGCGCGCGCAAAGGTGCCGGCCGGGGACGGCGCGGCGGCCGCCGCCGCTGGGCCGTCGGAGCCCGCTCCGGCCGCCGCCGCATTGGATGAGCCGCCGGCGGCCCCGGATGAGGCCCCGTCGGGGCCGGGAACGGAGGCGCCGCCCGCGGGCGCGCCCGCGTCGGCCGCGCCCGCGCCCGCGGCGGCCATCCAGGTCCCGCCGCCCGCGCCGCGCGGGGCGGCGGCGGCGGCGCTCCCCTCGCCCCGCCCGCTCATCGCGCTGGTTCTTTTCGCGGCCGCCTTCTACGCGGCCTGGGTCTTCCCGGGACCGACCTGGTTGACGGTCGGCGGAATCTCCATAGGTGCGACGGTCGTGATCGCCGTTCCGCTCGCGCTGATCTTCCTGCCCGGCGTTCTCATCGGCGAGGCGCTACAGCTCGCTCGCTTCGCCGCGGGCCACGAGCGGCGGCTCTCAGCGTGGCGGGATGCGCCGGTGGTGTGGCGACGGGCGGAGGAATCGCGGCGGCACGAGCTCGTGGGCGTCGTCCGGGACGTCGCGGCGGGCCGTTTCCCCTATCCCAGCGACGAGGCTCCTCACTACCGGACGCACGTCAACCTCCCGACACCGGAGCTCGGCCTGACCGTCGCCGGCGGCGCGGTCGGGGCGCTCTACCCGGACATCCTGATCGTCGAGTACCCGGGGAATCATCCGGCGATGGTGGTACAGGTCGAGTCGAAGGAGACCGTGACCCGTGAGCAGGCAGAGCGTGTCTGGGCGCCGCTCCAGACGGCGGACGCCCCGCTTTACGTGTACGTCCCGGCCGGCCATCTCGCGAGCGCGCGCGACTATGCCCGCGCGGCCGGGATCAAGAACGTCCGCTTCCGCACGTGGCGTCGCCAGCCCGGCGGCGTGATCGTCCAGGAGTTCTAGGGCCCATCCCGGCGCGGGCGTGCGGCCGAACGCCTGAGAGTCGGGCAACGCCTCGTCCGGGTTAGTTCGTGTTACGGTTCTCGCGGGGCGAGTTGGAGCGAGGCAGGGCGCCCGGCAGGCCCATGTCGGGGGCGCCCCACAGCGAGGCGATTGCCGCGAGCTCCCCGGCGTGCGCGAATATGTGCGCGACGCTTCTCGCCAGCAGATCGCCGAGTGTCCGCCCCCCGCTCACAGTCGTGTCGAAGTCGGGTCGCCGCACCGATTCGAGGTAGCTGCGGCAGCGCTCGTCGACGCGCGCGAGCGCGTCGCGCGCGTCGGTAAAGGGCGGTCGCGCCGCCGTCGCGCCGTCGGCCGCGCGCCACCCGGCGAGCCAGGCATCGGAATCGAGCGATTGCGCCGCGACGTTCCAGTACCGGTCCTGCTGCGCAGCGAGATGCGCGAGCGTCCAGCCGGCGCCGTTGAGCCCGGGCACGACACCGTCGCGCGCGCCCTGCGGCATCAAGTCGGCGACCCGGGCGAGCTCGTCGAGAGCGTCGAGCTGCATCTTGACGAGCAGCGGGGGGTCAGGTCCGGGCTGCATCACGGGGGAAGTGTATCTGGCCGCCGGCGTGCGCGGGCTCCATGGCCGCGGCGCGGGGAGTCGACACCGGCGTTCCCTCCGCGCGGGCCCACGGATCGGCGCGGTGCCCGCGGCGTGCGTCTTCTCGATCGTCCAGCGCAGGGACATCATGTGTGCGACGGACAGCTAGTCGGGATCTCCGGAACCCGGGCTGCGCCCACCGGCGCGCCAGCGCATTCTCATGTAGAGGTCACCCGCCTTCAGTTCATCCAGCATCTGGTCGAGCCGTCGCCGGCGGGTCTCCTTCCGCTTGGCGCGCGTGATCCACCCGATGTAGTCGTTCTGCTGGTACGGAGGACGGGCGCCGTAGGCCGTCAGCATCCCTCTCTCCTCGAGGGCGCGTCGCACGCACGCGGGCATCGGGTGGGGGGGTCGCCTCAGCGCCATGCACCGCATCCGGTCCGAGAGGCGGTCGCCTGCGCGGGAATCGCGTCAGGCGGCACGCCGCCCCGCGCGGGGAGCCTCTCGGGGTGGACGCGCCGGACGCCAGTCCGCGTCGCCGAAGGGGCGGATCGCCGCGACCACGGCTCGGCGGCGCAGTCTCTCGTTCCTTTGCTCCTCCGGCGGGCGAAACACCTCGTCCGCCCACTGCTGGTAGAGCAGCACGGCGGCCCCTCCGAGCAGCGCTCCCACTGTGAGAATGAACAGCATCCTGCTTGAACCCCCGTGCACTCCGGCCAGCGGCCGGTCTCCTTCTGTGTTCCGAACAGGGACGAACTGTAGAACAAACGTGCTGCAGACGTCAACCGGTCGATCGAGCGAGCGTGCGGAGACGGCGCTCAGGCGGGGGTGAGGGTGACGAGGCCGCCTAGGTAAGGAGAAAGCGCCTCCGGGAGACGGACGCTCCCGTCGGGTCGCCACCCCTTCTCCAGGAGCGCCGCCAGGGTGCGCGGCAGGCCGAGGCCAGAGCCGTTGAGTGTGTGCACGTGGCGGACGCGTCCGGAGGCATCCCGATAGCGGATGCCCGCGCGGCGCGCCTGGAAGTCGAGGAAGTTCGTGACGGAGGACACCTCCAGCCACTCCCGCGAGCCGGGCGCCCAGACCTCGATGTCGTAGGTCATCGCGCCGGCGAAGGTCGTGTCGGCGGCGCCGAGCCGCAGCACGCGGTAGCGCAACCCCAGAGCCCGCACCACGCTGAGCGCGTCGTCGAGCAGCTCCTCGATCGCCTCCCACGAGCGATCCGGTTCCACGAAGCGCACCATCTCCACCTTGTCGAACTGGTGGCCGCGCTTGATGCCGCGCACCTCGCGCCCGGCGCTCATCCGCTCGCGCCGGAAGCAGGGCGTGTAGGCGCAGTGCAGGATCGGCAGCTTGTCGGCGTGGAGGATCTCGTCGCGGTAGAGGTTCGTGACCGGCACTTCGGCCGTCGGCACCAGCCAGAGGTCGTCGGCGTGGTCGTGGTACATCGTCTCGGCGAACTTCGGGAGCTGCCCCGTGCCGTAGAGCATCTCCTCGCGCACGACGAAGGGCGTGTAGACCTCGCGGTAGCCCCGCGAGCGGTGCAGGTCGAGCATCCAGGCGATGAGGGCGCGCTGCAGGCGCGCCCCGTCGTCGTGTAGCACGTAGAAGTGCGGCCCCGAGAGCTTCACGCCCCGCTCGAAGTCGAGGATCCCGAGCGATTCCCCGATCTCCCAGTGCGGCGGCGGCGCCGGATCGGACTCGGGTGGGTCGCCAGTGGCCCCAAGGCTCACGGGAGGATCGGGGACCTCCTCCGCGGCACCCGTACCGACCGACCGGCGCACGACGAGCGCCTCGGCCTCACCTCCCGGCTGCACGCGCGCGTCGAGGAGGTTGGGCAGCTCGAGCGAGAGGCGCTCGAGCTCCGCCTCGACCTCGCGCAACTGCCGCTCCCGGGTGTCGAGGTCGGAGGCGTGCGCGCGCTGCTCCTCGATCAGACGCCGGCGCGCCTTCTCGTCGGAGGCCGCGCCGATCGCCTTGCCCGCGCGGTTGCGGTGGGCTCGCATCGTCTCGACATCGCGCAGGAGCGCCCGCCGCTCCCCGTCGAGCTCGAGCACTCGATCGAGGGGCGTGTCGACGCCCCTGGCGCGGTAGTCAGCGCGCAGTCGCTCCGTCTCCTCGCGGATCGTCTGCGGCGGGAGCATTACGCGGCTCCCCCACCCGCCTGCGCGGGAACCGTTGCCCGCTCGCGGTTGCCTCGCGCCGCCTCGATCGCGGCGAGGCCGAGTACCCGCACGTCGTCATCTATGGGGGCCCGATGTCCATTGGCGGCGAGGGGCTTCTCCGAGCGGAGCTCGGCCTCGCTCACCCAGAGCCACGGTACGTCGCCCCCCGGGAGCGGCGGTCGCGGGCCCGGCTCCATGGGCCGCGCGAAGTAGACGAAGTCGATGTGCTCGTGCGCGCCGGGCCAGTGGGCGTCGCGCGGGACGGCGTAGAGGCCGATCGAGACCGGGGGCGCCACTCTCCCACGGCCCGAGTGGGCATAGGGCGTTACCGTCTCGATCACGCGGGCGGGGATCCCCGTCTCCTCCTCGATCTCGCGGAGAACCGCCTGGACCGGATCCTCGTTCTCATCGAGGTGACCCCCGGGGGGGAGCCACTTCCCGAGGCGGTGCCAGTGGAGTGCCGTGTGCCCGTCGCGCGAGAGGAACCCCGTGGCGGTGAAGTGGCGCACGAGCGGCTCGGGTTCGGGGATCCGCTCCATGCCCGCGAGCCTAGCGCGGCGCCGCGGCCCGGTCGAGCCGGTTTCACGCCCGCTGAGCGCGCCTGGGGGAATGACCGCCCGGACGGGGCACCGCGCGATGTGGCCGCCCGCTCACGGCGCCAGCCGCTCCTCCACGAGCCCCTTGAGCCGCCACAGCGCGTTACGCAGCGCCTGCCGCCGCCGGGGTCGGTGGATCAGCAGATCGAGGAACGGGCCGGTCACGCCGACCGGCATCCGGTAGTGCACGGCGAGAGTGACGTGCACCTCGGCAGCGCCCTCCGGCTGCAGATCCCAGCGGAACGACTTGATCGGAGGCGCGTCTCCCGCCGCGCGGTCCTCCGCGGGGGCGAGCGTCAGCAAGCGCGGCTCCTCCGCCCGGGTGATGACGAGCGGCACGCCTGAGCCGCCGAGCGCTGGCTGGGCGACGACGCTCGGAGGTCCGGCGCCGGCATCGGCGCTGCGGAAGAGCTCGGGCATCGACTCGCCGAGCGACTCCAGCGCCGCGAGCCTGCGGTACACGGCGCGTGCCTCGGCGTGGATGTGCACGTCCTCCTCGATCGTCCTCACGGAGCGCCGTCGGACCCCCTCGGGATGTCGCCGCCGCGCTCGCGGAGGGCCGGGAAGAGAACGACCTCCCGGATCGAGTGCTCGCCGGTCATGAGCATCATCAGCCGCTCGAGCCCCATTCCGAGGCCGCCGGCCGGCGGCATCCCGCTCTCGAGCGCCTCGAGGAACGCCTCGTCGGCGACCTCCACCTCGTCATCGCCCGAGGCACGCTTCTTGGCCTGCGCCTCCATGCGGGCGCGCTGCTCCACGGGGTCGTTCAGTTCGGAGTAGGCGTTCGCGAACTCGTAGCCCAGAATGAAGAGCTCGAAGCGCTCGACGACCGCTGGATCGTCCTCGCGCGCCTTCGCGAGCGGGGAGAGATCGGTCGGATAGTCGAAGACGAAGGTCGGCTGCACGAGCTGCGGTTCGACCAGCCGTTGCATCAGCGCGTCGAGGACGCTCGCCCACGACGCCGCTGGGGCGACCGGGACTCCCCGTTCGGCGGCCGCCGCCGCGAGGGCGTCGCGGTCAGGGTAGTCGCGGTAGTCGATCCCGGCGTGCTTGCAGAGCGCCTTGCGGTAGGTCGTGCGCGTCCACGGGGAGGCGAGGTCGACGACGAGGTCGCCGTGGGGGAGTTCAAGCGTGCCGCGAACCGCGCGGGCCACGTGCCTGACGAGCTCCTCGACCATCCGCGCCACGTCCTCGTAGTCCGCGTAGGCCTCGTAGGACTCGAGCAGTAGAAACTCCGGATTATGGCGGTGGGAGAGGCCCTCGTTGCGGAAGACGCGTCCGATCTCGAAGACGCGGTCGAATCCGCCGACGAGCAGCCTCTTCAGGTGCAGCTCGATTGAGATGCGAAGGAAGAGCTCGCGATCAAGCGCGTTGTGGTAGGTGCGGAAGGGCCGGGCGGCGGCGCCGCCGGCCTGCTCCTGCAGCACCGGCGTCGCGACTTCCAGGAAGTCGCGATCCTCGAAGAAGCGCCGCACGGTCGAGACGGTGGCGGCGGAGAGGCGAGCCACCTCCCGCGAGCGCTCGTTCGCGACGAGGTCGAGGTGGCGCTCTCGGTAGCGCGTTTCGGGATCGGTGAGACCGGCCCACTTCTCGGGCAGCGGCCGCAGCGCCTTCACCAGGATGCGCCAGCGCTCGACGGCGAGCGTGACTTCGCCGCTGCGTGTCCGGAAGAGCCCGCCCTCCGCCTCCACGAAGTCGCCGACATCGAGGAGCTCAAGGAGCGCGAACTCCCCCTCGGGAAGCTGGTCGCTCCTCAAGTGCAGCTGGATGCCGCCGGAGCCGTCGCGAAGGTCGAGGAAGGCGGCCCGCCCGAGAAGGCGCTGGCCGGTCACGCGGCCGCTCACCGCGGCGTGCGGCTCTGCCCCGGATCCGGCCGCGCCGGTTCCGGCCTCGCTCGACTCGAAGAGGGCGAGCGCCTCCCGGCAGCTGTGAGTGCGGTGCGCGCGCGCCGGGTAGCCGCCCCCACGGGCGAGCAGCTGCTCGCGCTTTGCCAGCCGGTTGGCGATGAGTTCACCCTCGGTGGGCATGGCTGCTCCCGTCGTGGCGGACCGAACTCAGGGCGCCGCGTCGGCCATCGTACGCGCGCAGCCGGGGACGCTCGATCGGCACGCGGGGTTCCGGCCGGGCTAGGAGACGGCGGTGACCGTCATCTGGTTCGTACCGCCGGGTGCCACGACCGTCACGATGTCGCCCCCCGTCTTGCCGAGGAGCGCCTGGCCGACGGGGGACTCGTGGCTAATGCGGCCCTCGGCGGGGTTGGCCTCGGCCGAGCCGACGATCTGGAACGTCTGCGCCTTTCCCGCGGCCGTCTTCACCGTGACGCTCGAGCCGACGCGAACCACCGTCGAGTCGTGCGCCGCCCGCTCGTCGATGATGGTGGCGCGCTCCAGCAGCTTCTCGATCTCGAGGATGCGCCCCTCGATGAACGCCTGCTGGTTCTTCGCGTCCTCGTACTGGCCGTCGACCTGCGACATCCCGAGTTCCTGCGCCTCGTGGATCGCCCGCGCCACCTCCGCCCGGCCCTTTGTGCGCAGCTCATGGAGCTCGGCCGTGAGCTTCACGAGGCCCTCGGCGGTGAGGAGTACCGCTGCGTGTGTCATAGGAACCCCCGATGTGCAAGCGGGCACGGCCCACCCAAACTTCCCATCTGTGGCTGGCGAGGCGCTCGAGAGGCGGTCACGGAACGCTGATCGGCGTCGTGTCGCGGATTGGCGGGGTCGCGAGGCCGCTCCGAGCGCCTCCCGAGCACCGGAAGCTGCGGCGCAGGGACTCCGACTCGCCGGCGCGGGCCCCATTTGACACCACCCGGGCATGCAGCGGCCGGGTCATACAACGAGAATCGCACTGAGCAGCGGCTATATCGGGGGCGGAGCGCGCAGCGCCAGCAGTCGCCGCTGCGCCCGGAAGAGATGCGTCGTGCCCGGGTGGCCCTCCGGCAGGCGAAGCGTCAGCTTCCGCGCGTGCCGCACCAGGCGCCCCGGGATCTGCAGCAGGGCGAAACGCACGGCCTTCATCCGCTTGCTCACCCACCCCGTGTCCAGCAGCAACTGCTTGATCACCGACATCACGTTGAACGCCAGCATCGTCAGCGCCCACCACACCGCGTTCGCTCCGAACAGCCCCGACGGGAGCCTGCCGCCCGCCAGGTCCGTCTTCATCACGCCGTGGACCTCTTCGCCCTTCCCCGCCCGCGCCCGGTACCAGGCGATGACCTCATCGCCCGCTGGCTCGTGGCGGTTCGTCACCACTCCCGAGAACCGGTAGACACGTCCCGCTCGGCCCCGCAGCAGCGGCATGCCCAGATTCAGTTGCTCCTCCATCCCCGGGAGCACCTGCTGCCGCAGCGGCTCCCGCGTCGCCACGAACCGGTAGTCCGGGGCGTTCGCGCTGTAGCCGGCCCAGTTCGGCACGTAGACGACCTCGGCGTACTCCTCGATGACCGTCCCGTCGGAAGTGCGGGAAAGCGGCTTCCACTCGCTCTCCGGCATCGCCTCTACGGCCCGACGGAACTCGGTCGTGCGGTCCACGCCCACTACGAACTCGATGACGCCGAATCGGGAGCGGCCCTCCGCCATATAGCGGAGCAGCTCCCGCTGGTACCCCGCCGTGTCCGAGCGCATCGACACTCGCTCCACGCCAGAAGGGAGCAGCTCCAGCGATTCCTCGAGCACGCGCAGCTGCTGGTGACCGGCGGGGACGTTGCCGTCGCGGTACTCGGAGAGCACGACCGTGTCCTGCTCCGCCCAGTACACGGTGTGCGGCTGGTACGCCTTCTCCTTCGTGTAGGCGTAGAGCGCTTCGCGCTTCTGGGTCACAATCAGCGTCGCGTCCATGTCGAGCGTCGCGGAGGACTGCGGCCGGTGCGTGTTCAGGAATGCGAGCAGGTCGGCGTTGACGCGCTCCAGACCGCGCACGGTCGGGGACGGCTCCGGGATGAAGGCGGGCGGTCCCGTGGTGCGCAGGCGCTCCTGCTCCTCGTCGTGCTGGCGGCGGATCCAGCGGGAGAGCGCCGAGCCCGAGGGCACGCTCCGTGTGCGCCGGCAGCGCCAGCGCTTCCGCACCGCCGTCCGGGCGAACAAGCGCCGCATGCGCCGATTCAGGCCCCGCCCCGAGACCTCGTCGATGGCGCGCGCGAGCCCGGGGTCGCCCTGCAGGTGGTCGATATCGGAGAGCGACTCTCCGCCGGCGATGTTGAGCAGGAGCACGGCCTCCACCATCTCCGACGCGGTCCAGCCCTGGGTGGAGTCATCGGGGACGAATCGTTCGACGGCGTCGAGAAGGCCGGCACGCTGAATGAACTGGAGCGGGAGCACGAGGCCGGAGCTGGCGGTAAGGGCGGTGGAGTTGGTGTCGGCGCCGAACTCGATCGGGAGCCGCTGACGTGTCATGCTGTCTGCACCTCGCTGGTGAGTTTTCTTTTCGTACAGACACTCTCCAGCCTTGAGCGATCAAGGCGCCAGCGAGGTACCTCTCTCTTCACCGCGCTCGCTGCGGCCTCACCGGGACTGTGAGACGCTCGGAAACGCCGATCTGGGGGCGTGATCGGCGTCAGAAATGCGGCTCTGGCGGCCGGATCGGCGCGGCCGACGGTACATCTGCGTCCCGGGTGGCCTCCACCGGGCCGCTCAGGCCCGACGCAGTACCGTCAGCTTCCCGGGCCTACGAATCTTGATGGGATATCTGGGGCCCAGCTCCAGGGGAACGAGGTGGCCGCATCACAAAGAAAGGGACTCGCCCGGCGGCCAGTCCGCGTGTGTCGCACCGTCTCGTCACGATCGTACCGTCGGCGTGCTCGCGCCGTAAAGTACCGTTCATCCCGGGGCCCCGACGGCGCGCGGTGTCCGGCCGCCGGCAGATGATAGACTGAGGCCGCGCGGGGACGCGGACCGGAGGGAGGCGGGGGGAGCGCCTCGAGCTTCCCCCACGGCTGACCCGATGGACGACTCGGCCCCCGCCGCGCCCGGCGACAGGCGCCCTTCGGGCTTCGCTCCGACGTGGCCGCTGCTGCTGGCCCTCGCCCTCGCGGTCGGCGTCGTCGCCGGAGCCACCGGCGGGGTGGGCGCGCTGCTCCTGATCGGGGAGAGCGACCAGGCGGAGCCGCCGCCCGCAGTCGCCACCTCCACCCCGGCGACGACCACGCCTCAGCCCAACGTGCCGCCCGACCCGCTCGCGACGGCGATCGCGCGCGTCATGCCCACCGTCGTCACTGTCGTCGCCCAGCTTCCCGACCGACTCGACGAAGAGGGGCGCACGGTCGGGCGGAACAACATCGGCTCCGGCGTGGTCGTGACCGAGGCCGGCCACGTCCTCACCACCTTCCACACCGTGGAGGAGGCCGAGCAGCTCTTCGTCGTGCTCACCACCGGCGAGCGCCGGGAGGCGATACTGGTCGGCTCGGATTCGCCCTACACTGACATGGCGGTGCTGAAGATCCCCCCCGGGGGCCTCAGGCGCGCCTCCTTGGGCTCGGCGCGGATTGCGCGGCCGGGCGAGCCGGTCGCGGCGATCTCGGGCGGGCTGATAGGCGTGGCGAACAAGGTGACGACGGGCGTGATCTCGGCCACCGGCATCCGCTGGCCGCGCGTCGGCGTCGTGCTCGAGGACCTCGTGCAGACCGACGCCTCCGTCAACCACGGCGACTCCGGTGGCGCGCTCGTCACCGCGGCCGGCTCCGTCGTGGGCCTGCTCACCACGGTGGTGAGGCTCGACCCGTCCGGCCGGGCGATGGAGGGTGTCGCATTCGCCCAGTCGATGGACTCCCTCGGCCCGCAGGTCGAGGCGATCATCGAGACGGGCGCGTACCCGCGCCCGCGGCCCGGCATCGAGCAGCCCGGCCGCCACCACGTGGAGGTGACGGAGAGCCTCGCCGAGGAGCTGGCACTCCCCGTTGAGTCGGGCGCACTGCTCACAGCGGTCGAGCCCGGGAGCCCGGCGGAGGGGGCTGGGCTCCTGCCCGGCGACATCGTCGTCGGGGTGAACGGACGCCCCGTCGACTCCGGCACACCGCTTGTCAACCTTCTGAAGGCGCTCTCCGTCTCCGGAATCGCCGAGTTGCTGATCGTTCGCGACGAGCGTGAGATCGTTGTGGCGGTGCCCCTGGTATGAGCGGACTCAGAACCGACCCGCGGCAGTCGGGAGCCTCCTGCTCCCCGCCCGAGGAGATGCCCGATGGATGATCGCGAGCGCGACTACTTCTCCGAGCCGCCGCGTTTCGCGCCGGTCCTCTTCGGCGACGAGGAGGAGGACGGCAAGCCCCCCTACGGGTACGGGGACGGCTCCGACGACGAGGGCGGCGATGGCGACGGGCAGATGCTGCGCGTCGCCGCGATCGTGGTTGGCCTCGCGGCCGTCATCGCTATCCTGCTGCTTCCCCCGGTCTCCATCCTCGAGCGGACGGGGGGTGGGGAGAGCGAGGCGTTCGCGATCCGGCCGCGCGAGGAGCTGCCGGAGCTGCCGGAGGGCCTCATCGCGCTCTCCGCCCTCTACGACATCGAAGTCGCCGATCCCGAGACCTTCTCGGGTGCGGCGCGGCTCACCGTCCAGCTGAGCGAGCCGACCGCCGACGCGCGCAATCTCGCGCTCTACACTTGGCGGGACGGGAGCTGGGAGCGGCTCGGCTCCGCCATCCCCATCGGCGACGGCTCCTCCGCCCTGGGGGAGGTGCCGGTCGTCCCGGGGACGATCGCGGTGCTCAGGCGCGAGTCGCTGGCGCGCGAGCTGGCGCTCGTCGTCGGACCCGGCGAGCAGCCGGACGACGGCGCGCCGGCCGGCTCCGTGGTCAGTGTACGCGCCGCGTCCCCCGAGACGCCTGAGACCGGTGGGGCGCTCGGGGGGATTGAGTTCGAGGCGGGGGCGCTCGCGGCCGCGCGGGCGGCCGCGGAGCGCAGGGGTGACGCCGTTTACGTCGGCGTCGAAGCCCCGGCCGGCCCGCTCTCGGCCCTCGTTGACCGCGTGCTTGCCGACGCCGCTCTCGTCGAGGTGCACGCGCAGGAGATCGCCGCAGTGGCCGACGCCGCCGACGCGGCCGGCGTCCACCTCGACTACCGCGCCGTGGATCCGGCGCGCCGCGACGCCTTCACCGGCCTCGTGCAGCGGCTCGGCTCGTTGCTCGAGGACTCGGGACGCGAGCTTGCCGTGAGCGTGCCGATGCCGCTCGGCTCGGACACTGGCGCCTACGACTGGCGCGCGCTCGCGAGCGCCGCCTCGCGGCTGTGGGTGCACGCGCCCGCCGACCGGGGCGCCTACTACGATCGCCTCGAGCAGGCCCTCGAGTCCGCCAGGCGGGACGGCGTCCCGATCGAGAGAGTTCTGCTCGTCGTGGACCGGCGTTCGCAGCTGCGGACGCCCGAGGGGCTCGAGCCGCTCTCGCGGCTCGAGGCGCTCTCGCTGGCGACCGCCATCGAGACGCAGGTGAGCGGCGCGATCGCGCCGGGGAGCGCCGTGACCGTGCGCGCCGCGATCCTCGATCGCTCGCGCGGTGGCACGGGGCTCACGTGGGACGAGCAGGCGCGCGCCGTCGCCGTTCGCTTTGTCGGTCGCGGCGGCGAGCGCACGGTGTGGATCGAGAACCGCTACTCGCTCGCGTTCCGGCTCGAGCTCGCGGAGCGTTTCGGGCTCGCGGGCGCCGTCATCGAGCCCGCCTCGGCCGACGATTCGCTGCCCGACGTCTGGGATCTCCTGGCGGTGTATCAGGAGGAGGGCAGGGCGACGCTGCTCCTCCCCTACGGCCCGTACCTCGATCCGAACTGGCGCGTGACCGGCGGCAGCGTCGAGGGTGACGACGGCTCGGGAGCTGTCACTTGGCGCGCGCCGGAGGCGCCCGGCGTCTACGGGGTGACGCTCGTGGTCTCGGACGGCGTCGCCTTCGTCGGGCAGCAAGTGCTGATGCGGGTATCTGCGCCGGAAGCGACGCCGGAAGCGACGCCGGAAGCGACGCCGGAAGCGACGCCGGAAGCGACGCCGGAGCCGACGCCGGAAGCGACGCCGGAGCCGACGCCGGAAGCGACGCCGGAGCCGACGCCGGAAGCGACGCCGGAGCCGACGCCGGAAGCGACGCCGGAAGCGACGCCGGAGCCGACGCCGGAAGCGACCCCCGAGCCGGCGCCCGAAGCGACGATCCCGCCCGGACCGCCGGGACCCGCGGGTAACGAGTGAGCGCCCGTCCGGGGGCGAGCACGGCGAAGACCGCGTGCGCGTGATCGCGGGAACGGCCCGTGGGCGCGAGCTGCGGGTGCCGCCCGGCCGCGGCACGCGACCCACCTCGGACCGGCTGCGCGAATCGCTCTTCGCGATGCTCGACGCGGCCGCCGTCGACATGAGCGAGGCGTTGGACCTCTACGCCGGAAGCGGGGCGCTGGGCATCGAGGCGCTCTCGCGCGGCGCCGGGCACTGCACGTTCGTCGAGCAGGACGCGCGTGCCTGCCTGACCGCGCGCGGGAACCTCCGGCGTGTTGGGCTTGAGGGGCGCGGGCGTGTGGTGCGCGGCCGCGTGGGGCGCTGGCGTGCCGGCCCGAACCGCAGCCTCACGCTAGTACTCGCCGACCCGCCGTATGATGATGCCGCCGCGTGGGGCGCCATCGAGCGCACGTTGGTGGGAGCGCTCCTAGAAGGCGCGCTGCTCGCCGTCGAGCACGCGGCGCGGCATGAACCCCCGGCGATGCTCGCCGGACTCCCGCTCTGGCGCGACCGCCGGCAGGGAGACGGTGCGGTGGCGCTCTACCGGGGGACGGCTGGCGGTGAGGGCGCCGACGCCGGCGCGCACCCGTAGAGAGGAGAGGCGCCGTGACCGTCGCGATGTACCCTGGCCGCTTCGATCCCGTGACTAACGGTCACGTCGACATCGTGCGCCGCGCGGCTGCCCTCTTCGACGAGGTCGTCGTTTCCGTCGCCGCGAGCGAGAACAGCCTCTTCAGCACGGAGCAGCGCGTGGGGATGTTCGCCGACGCCGTGGCTGACATCCCGAACACCCGCGTGCGCGCGCACGTGGGGCTCACGGTGGAGGCCGCGCGCGAGGAGGGGGCGCGCGTCCTGGTGCGCGGGTTGCGCGCCGTCACCGATTTCACGGCGGAGTTCGACATGGCGCTGATGAACCGGGAGATGGCGCCCGGGGTGGAGTCGGTCTACCTGATGACGGCGGTACAGCACCTCTTCATCAGCGCGAGCCGCATCCGCGAACTGGCAGCGTTCGGCCGCGACGTCTCGGAGCACGTGCCGCCTGGCGTGGCGGTGGCCCTGTGCGAGAGGTTCGGCTGCACCGTGGCGCCGTCGGGTTCGTAGTCGCGGATGCGCTGGGCCGCCTCGCATCGCCGCCGTTCCGTCGGGGTCGCTATCCGGCTCGGTCGTCGCCGGTAGAGGGGGGGCGCCGATGGATCTACTCCATCTCGTCGATCGTCTGGAGGAGCTCGTCGGCGGCGCCCAGCGCATGCCGATCGGCAGCCGCGTGATGATGGATCGCCGTCGGCTCCTGGACACTGTCGACCAGATGCGCGTGGCGATACCTCAGGAGATCCGCGAGGCGCAGCAGATCGTCGCCGAGCACGAGCGGCTGCGGCGGGAGGCCGAGGAGGAGGCGCGGCTGATCATCGCGCGCGCGGAGGAGCAGGCGGAGCGCTTGGTCTCCGATCATGCCGTCACGAAGCAGGCGGAGCAACACGCGGCGGAGTTCGCGCGCGACGGGGAGGCTCGCCTGGAGCAGCGCATCGCCAGCGCCAACGCCGAGATCCGCGAGCGTATCGACGAATCGCGCCGGCTTGCCGAGCAGCAGATGCGTGCGGCGGACGACTACGCGCGCGAACTGCTCCAGCGGCTGGAGCGCCAGCTGCAGGCCTTCGTGAGCTCCGTCGAATCGGGGATCGCGCAGCTGGCGGCGCCGCCTCGGTCGGCGCCGTCGCCTTGGGACACCGTGCAGGGGTTGCAGGGCGTGGGGACGTTGATGCTGGACGACGCGGATGGCCCGGAGACGGCCGGGGCCGGCGAGTCCCACGTTCCGGCGCCCCCGGCCGGCGTGATCGACGACTTCTCGCTTCCCTCCCTCGACGACGAGCCAATCCCCGAGGCTCCGACCGACGATCCGGAGGATGAGGGCGCCGCGACGTAGCCGGGGAGACGCGTGGTCGGGTCGCTCCGTTACCTCGCGACGAGGTTGAGCATCCGGCCGGGGATGTAGATCGTCCGCACTATCTCGCGCCCGGCGAGGTGCGCGCGCACGCGCTCGGAGCCGAGCGCTGCCTCGCGTACTGCCGCCTCGTCGGCGTCGGAGGAGATCTCCAGGCGCTCGCGGACGCGTCCGTTGACCTGGACGGGGAGCTCTATCGTCTCGCGGCGAACGAGGTCGGGGTCGGCCTCGGGCCACCGCTGCCTGTGCACGGAGCTCTCGTGACCGGCGCGGTGCCAGAGCTCCTCGGCGAGGTGCGGGCATGCCGGCGCGAGCATCAGCGCCAGGAGTTCCTGGGCCTCCTCCCAGGCGCCGCGGTCCTGGGCCCCGGACTCGCGGCTGCGCCATAGCGCGTTCGTGTACTCCATGAGAGCGGCGACCATCGTGTTGAAGCGCAGTCGCTCCAGATCCCCCGTCACGCGCGCGAGCGTCTGGTGCGCCGCCTGCCGGAGGGAGCGCGCGGCGGCCGGGTCCCCCGAGTCGGCGAGGTCGGCCGGCTCGGTCGCGACCGACCAAACGCGGTTGAGCCAGCGCGCGACCCCCACGATCCCGTCGGGGTCGTACGGGCCGCCCTGCTCCCACGGGCCGAGGAACATCAGGTAGCAGCGGAAGGCGTCGCTCCCCCATCGCTCGACCTGGGTGTCCGGCGCCACGACGTTGCCGCGTGACTTCGACATGCGCCGGCCGTCGGGGCCGAGGATCTGTCCCTGGCTGAAGTAGCGCGTGAAGGGCTCGTCGCCCGGGACCAGGCCCGCATCGCGCGCCGCCTTGTAGAAGAAGCGCGCGTAGAGGAGGTGCATCGTCGCGTGCTCGGAGCCGCCGGTGTACTGGTCGACCGGGAGCCAGCTCTCAGCGGCTTCCGGCGAGACGGGGTGCTCGGAGTTGTGCGGATCGGAGTAGCGCATGAAGTACCACGAGGAGCACATGAAGGTGTCCATCGTGTCGGTCTCGCGCCGCGCCGCCCCCTCGCACGCCGGGCAGGTGGCACTCACGAACTCCTCGGAGCGCCCGAGCGGCGACTCCCCCGTGGGCAGGAACTCCACGTCATAGGGGAGCTCCACCGGGAGTGCGTCATCGCGCACCGGCTGCTCGCCGCAGCGCTCGCAGTAGACGATCGGAATCGGCGCCCCCCAGTACCGTTGCCGGGAGATCAGCCAGTCGCGCAGCCGGTAGGTAACGGTGGGCCCGCCCTGCCCGTGCTCCTCGAGGTGGCGGGCGATCGCTTCTTTCGCCTCCTCGGAAGGCATCCCGTCGAACCGGCCGGAGCCGACCATCGTCCCCGGCTCGACGTAGGCGGTCGTGAGCGGCTCGCCGTCCCACCCGGGCGGCGCGACGACGACCGGGATCGGGAGATCGAATTGCTCGGCGAACTCGAAGTCGCGCTGGTCGTGCGCCGGTACGCCCATCACGGCGCCCGTCCCGTAGGAGGCGAGCGCGTAGTCGGCGATCCAGATCGGCACGCGGTCGCCGGTGAGCGGGTTCAGGCAGTAGGAGCCGGTGAAGACGCCGCTCTTCGGACGGTCGGTCGCCTGCCGCTCGATGTCGGTGGCGTGAGCCGCTTGGCGCACGTACGCGTCGACGGAGCCCTTCTGCTCCTCGCGGGTGAGCCGCTCGACGAGTTCGTGCTCGGGCGCGAGCACCATGAAGGTGACGCCGCACAGCGTGTCCGGTCGCGTCGTGAAGACGCGAATCTCGCCAGCTCCGTTCGCGACGCCGCCCCCCTCCAGGGGGAAGGCGGCCTCGGCTCCCTCCGAGCGGCCGATCCAGTTGCGCTGCATCAGCTTGACGTGCTCGGGCCAGTCCAGCTCCTCGTTCTCGAGCAGCTCGTCGGCGTACTGCGTGATGCGCAGGAACCACTGCGCGAGCCGGCGCTGCTCGACGAGGGTGTGGCAGCGCTCGCAGCGGCCGTCCACGACCTGCTCGTTGGCGAGCGTTGTGTTGCACGAGGGACACCAGTTCGCCGGCGCCTCCTTCCGGTAGGCGAGGCCCTGCCGGTAGAGGAGCAGGAACCACCACTGCGTCCAGCGGTAGTAGTCCGGGGCGTTCGTCGCGATCTCGCGGCTGAGGTCGAACATCGCGCCCATCGAGCGCAGCTGCCCGCGCATTCGCTCGATGTTGGCGCGCGTCCAGTCGGCGGGATGCGCTCCCCCCTGGATCGCGGCGTTCTCGGCCGGGAGTCCGAAGGCGTCGAAGCCGATGGGGAAGAGCACGTTGCTCCCGCGCATGCGGTGGAAGCGCGCCAGCGCATCGGAGGGTGCCATCGCGAACCAGTGGCCGATGTGCAGGTCGCCGGAGGTGTAGGGGAACATCGTGAGGTGGTAGCGGTTTGGGCGCTCCGGGTCGTGATCGGGGGTGCTGTTCACCCCCTCGGCGTCCCACCACTCGCGCCAGCCGCGCTCTATGGAGGCGGGGTCGTAGCGCTCGGCGCGCGCGCCCCCGGGGGCGGGGCTCGGTCGCCCGGCGCCGGGCTCGCCGCGTGCGGGAGCGGTCACGGGCCCTCCTCGACGCCGTCCCCGCGCGCACCGCGCCCCGGGCGCCGCCCGGGGACGATGTCGGCGCGTGCGGCTTGTGGGTGCTGAGCCAGTATCCCGGCGGCCGCGCGAGAGCGTCAACGCGCACAGGAGGCGAGGCGGGCGGGGCGCCCTGCTCCCGGCCCCTATCCGGCGAGCAGGATGAAGGCGACGGCGAGCGGCACGCCCAGCGTGACCAGCAGCAGCAGCCGCCTAGCCGCGACGAGGCGCGCGCGTGGCTCGGCCGTCGCGAGCGCCCGTCGCATCTGCCGGCTCACGAGCGCCAGGTAGAGGAGGAAGAGCGCGACCAGGCCGAGGGTCGGCGCGCTCACCGGCTCACCGCCCGCAGCACGGGGCCGCCGAAGCGCAGAACCCAGAGCTCCTCCCCGATCTGCGCGAAGGAGGCGATAGAGGCGCCGGTGTCGGCGACGGGGACGGCAGGAGCCCCGCCCGAGGCGTCCATCGCCCAGACGCGCCCGCTGCAGAAGTCACCAAACAGATACGCCCCATCCAGCTCCGGCACCGCCCGGCCGCGGTAGACGACGCCGCCAGTGATCGAGCAGCCCTCCCGGTGGTCGTAGGCGGCGACGGGCGGCTCCGTGCCCTCCCGGTCGCAGCCGGAGGGGGGCTGGTAGCAGTCGTCCCCCTCGAGGCGGTTCCAACCGTAGTTGCCGCCGCGCACCACCAGGTCGACCTCCTCGATCCGGTTCTGTCCCACGTCACCGACCCAGAGCTCCCCGCCTTGGGGGTCGAAGGCCATCCGCCACGGGTTGCGGAGACCGTACGCCCAGATCTCCGGACGCGCGCCCAGGACGCCGACGAAGGGGTTGTCGTCGGGGACGCGGTACCTCTCCGTCGCGCTCGCCGCGCGCACGTCGATCCGGAGGATCGAGCCGAGAAGCGTGCCGAGGTCCTGGGCGTTACCGGCGGGATCCCCGGCGGAGCCCCCGTCGCCCAGCCCGAGATAGAGCATGCCGTCGGGGCCGAAGCGGACGGCGCCACCGTTGTGGTTGGAGAAGGGCTGCGCGACCTCGAGAATCACGAGTTCGCTCCCCGGCTCGGCGACGCCGTCGGCCGCGGTGAAGCGGGAGAGCCGCGTGCGGCGCTCCCCGCCCCTCACGGAGTAGTAGGCGTAGATCCGGCCGGTGGCGTCGAAGCCGGGGTCGAGGGCGAGCGCGAGCAGCCCCTCCTCGTTGCCCCCCCGGCTGACCTGCCGGGTGAGGTCGAAGAAGACCTGCCCCTCGCCGCTGGTCGGGTCGAGCAGAAGCGCGAGGCCCGACTGCTCGGCGATGAGCACGCGTCCGTCCGGGTAGGCCGTCGCATCGGTGGGCCGGTCGAAGCGCCGTCCCGAGAGCGCCTCGACGAAGGCCACGGACGCCGGCGTCCGTGCCGCGCCCTGTGCGGTGTCCGGCGTCAGGCTGGCGGTCGGGTCCGCCGTCGGCGAGGCGGCCGGTGAGCTCGCGGTCGGAGTGGCGCTCGCGGGGCTCTCGGCCGTCAGGGTGGCCGCCGGTCCGGCTGTGTGGTTCGCGGTCGGTGAGACGGCCGGGGCCGTCTCCGGCGTCGCGACCGCGGGCCGCTCGACCGTCCCGCCGTTGCCACAGCCACCGGCGAGCGTCCCGAACACAGCCGCCGCCAGGAGAAGGGCGCGTCTCATGCGGTGTGCCTGCCCTTCTCCGGCGGTACCGTAGGGTGTGGAGGCCTGTGCCTCCCCGGATCGCGGGCGGACTCCCGCCGGGCCGCCCTCCCGCCGCGGGGCGAGAGACTGGCCCCAGCGCGCGAGACGCGATGGGTACGCTGCGCGACCCACGGCCGGATTCGAGTGAGGCCGAGCAGAGGAACGAGGACGGCCGCTCGGATGCAGGCGAGGCTCCACTACGGGTGGGCGATTGGCGCGGTACTCTTCTGGGGCTTCGTGCTCACGATCGGCGTCACTCAGTACGCCTTCGGCGTCTTCGTGACGGAGCTCGAGGCGGACCTCGGCTGGAGCCGCACCGCGATCAACGGCTCGCTCTCGACCTTCGCGATCGCCGGTCTCGCCGCCCCGGTGGTCGGGTGGGCGGTCGATCGCTGGGGCACGCGGCCGGTCATCGCGGCCTCGCTTGTGGCGCTCGGTGTGAGCCAGCTCCTGCGGCCGTGGATGAGCGAGGTCTGGCACCTCTACGCGCTCTCCCTTCTGCAGTTCGCCGGGCTTCCGGGCGTCGTGATGATCCCGGTAGGGCGGCTCGTCGCCATCTGGTTCGCCGGCGCGCGCGGCCGCGCGATGGGGATGACGGCGATGGGGGCGAACGTCGGTGGCATCTTCTTCTCCTCGCTGTCGGCGGCTCTGATCGTCTCGATCGGGTGGCGCGCGAGCTACTTCCTCTTCGGTCTGCTCTTCCTGGCGCTGGTCCCGGTCGCGCTGCTCGTGATCCGGGAGGCACCACCGGAGGCCGCAGGCGATCGCCCTGCCGCCGAGCGCTCGCCGCACGCCCTGCTCCGCGGACTGACCACGCACCAGGCGCTCAGGACCCGCGCCTTCTACCTCATCGTGCTCGGGCTCTTCCTCGCGCAGCTCACCTATCTTTCGGTGCTCACGCAGGTCGTGCCGCACCTGGAGGACGTCGGGGTCGGCCGCGGTGAGGCGGCGGCCGCACTCTCGCTGCTCGCACTCTTCGGCGCCATCGGGAAGGTGAGCTTCGGTTGGCTGACGGAGCGGGCGCCGTCCCGCTACGTGGTGGGGCTGAGCCTGGCCTGCCAGGTGGCGGGCATCGCGATCCTGGTCGTGGCCGGCTCCTCACGTGTGTTCTGGGCATTCGCACCGATCTTCGGGCTCGGTTTCGGCGCGCTCGGCGCGCTCATGCCGCTGCTCGTGCAGGACACGTTCGGCCTGAGGGCCTTCGGGACGATCTTCGGCCTCGTCAACTTCTTCACGCTCGGTGCTCACCTCGTCGGCCCGCCGCTGGTCGGCATCTCCTTTGACGCGACCGGCTCCTACCTGCCGGCCTTCGCCACGGTGGCGGCGCTCTTCGTGCTGGGCGCCGCCATCATCTGGCAGGCGCGCCCGCCCGCGGGGGCACGCGAGACGCCGCTGCCCCAGAGTTCTGGCACCCTCGGAGCGGTGCTCGGGGCCGCGGATCGCCCGCTCTGAGGCGCGGGCAGTCCCGGTCCACTGTCCCGTGGCCGCGCGAAGGGCGTGGTGTAGTAGCCGCGGCCGCCGTGTGCGGGTAGTCTTTCTGGGCCTGGTGGATGTCGATCCCTGCAGCGTGCGGGGGCGATGAGGTGGGGGAGCGAATATGAGGATACGTCTTGGTGTGGCCGCTGCCGTGCTGGTGGCGGTGGTGTCGCTCGTCGCCGTCTCGTGCGGCGGGGACGACGACGGCGGTGAAGGGGCGAGCGAGCGCGGGAACACGGTGCAGACCATCGAGGACCGCGACGAGCTGAACTGCGGCGTGAAGCAGACGCAGCCGGGCTTCGGCTTCAAGAAGCCGGACGGCAGCGTGGTCGGGTTCGACGTCGAGTTCTGCAAGGCGCTGGCGGCGGCGGTTCTGGGCGACGCGAGCAAGGTCAACTTCGTGGACGCCTCGAACGCGGCGACGCGCTTCGAGCTTCTGGCGTCGGAGGAGATCGACGTGCTCATCCGCACCACGACGGTGACGGCAGAGCGCGATGCGTCTCGCGCGGTGGACTTCGCGCAGACGACGTTCTTCACGGGCCAGGGCTTCGCGGTGCAGGGGGACTCCGACATCCAGTCCACGTTGGACATGGGCGGGGCGACGATCTGCGTGCAGTCGGGGACGACGACGGAGCAGAACCTGTCTGACCACTTCGCGGAGCTGGGTCTTGATTACACGCCTCTCGGCGGTGAGGACGCGGAGACGCAGGACGCATTCGTGGCGGGTCGCTGCGACGTGTGGACGGCGGACCAGAGCAACCTGGCATCGCGGATCTCGGCGTTCGACGACCCGTCGGCGTACCGGGTGCTGGGCCAGATCATTTCGAAGGAGCCACTCGCGCCGGGCGTGCGCGACTACGACAGCGAGTGGAAGGACGTGGTGAACTGGGTCGTGTACGGCCTGATCTTCGCCGAGGAGCTCGGGGTGACGTCGGGCAACGTGGCGCAGCAGGCGGCGAACCCGCCGAGCACGGCAGTGGCGCGTCTGCTGGGCGTCTCGTTTGGCGGCGGTGAGGTTGCGGACCTGGGCTTCGCGGTGGACCCGCAGTTCCTGCAGCGGGCGCTCGCGGCGGTGGGGAACTACGGCGAGATCTACGACCGCACGATCGTGCCGGTGGGGATCGATCGCGCGTGCACGCTGAACGCCCTCTACACCGAGGACAAGAGTGGGTGCCCGCCCGGTAGCGGGGGCATCCTCTACGCGATGCCGTACCGCTAGCCTCTAGCGGAGTACGGTGCGCACGCACCGACCGATACGAGGGGGGAGCGCCCGCGGGCGCTCCCCCCTCGCTTCACGTGAGTTCCGCATCGCGGCGCCCGGGGCGAAGTCGCCCGGGGGGGCCGTGGCGGAATCCCCGCATAGCGGCGACCTGGGCCCCACACGGGCGGCAGCGAGCGGCCTGTGGCCGCTGCCAGCTCGCCCCGCGGAGTGGCCCAAGAAGACGCCCTCGAGAAGCGCGACGGCGAGCGGCAGCATTGACGGCGCCCCATCGGCTGCGAGCGACACCGGCCGGGCCGCGGGGGCGCCAGTGCAATAGCCGCCGGAGCCGGCCGCATCAGGGACTCGTGCTCCAGTAGTGCCGGCGGCGGATGGCCACCAGTCCTGCTGCGGCCAACGCGGAGCTGCCCGCTGCGAGCGAACCGATCAACCAGCCGGGCACGGGCAGGTCGTGCTTCGGCTCAGGCAGCGCATCGAGGTCGTCCTGCGCTCTCGCTTGAGTGGTCGCGTCCGGGTACGGGGGCCTACGACCCCCTTACCTTCTTTCTGCGGCCTGGGTAGCTTCCCGGGCCGGGAGTCCGGCAGTGCCGGCATGGCTCAGTGCCCCTTGTCGCTTGACGGCCTGGGGGGTGTTGCCACCGGCACTGCTCGGTGCGTGAACCTCTGATAGGGACATGCGAGCTGATCGCTGATTCGTAAGGTGGATGACGGCGCGCGCACCTGCGGCCTTCCGGACGAGTGGACGAAGCACCCGAGAGGAGCCGCAGTGGGAACGCCCGATGACATCGACGTGTGGATCGGCCTCGACATCGGCAAGGCAGAACATTTCGCTGACGCGCTGGACGCCGCGGGCGAGTCGCTGTTCGCCGGCGCCGTGGCCAACGACGAGGCCGACATCGAGACGCTCCTCGGCCGTGCCCAGGCCCTGGGTGCCCCTGCCCTGGTCGTCGACCAGCCCGGCTCGCTCGCCAGCCTCGTGCTCGCCGTCGCTGCGCGCCTCGGTGTGCCGGTGGCGTAGGTGCCCGGCCTGATAATGCGCCGCGCCGCCGACCTCTACCCGGGCGAGGCCAAGACCGACCGTCGCGACGCCTTCGTCCTCGCCGACACCGGCCGCATCCGGCGCCACCAGGTGCACTGGCTCGACGCCGGCAACGACGAGCTGCTCGCGCAGCTCCGCGTCCTGAACGGCTACGACGCCGACCTCGCCACGGACGCCACACGGCTGTCGAACCGGCTCCGGGACGCGCTCACGGGCATCTCCCCGGCGCTGGAACGCGTTCTGGGCCCGAGGCTGCACCATCCGGGCGTCCGGGATCTCCTGGCACGCTACCCGGCTCCCCAGGCACTGGCGAAGGCCGGCCGCGGCCGCATCGAGAGCACGATCCGGAAGCGCTCGCCGCGGCTGGCGAAGGCCCTCACCGTCGCCGTGACGCAGGCGCTCGGAGCTCAGAGCGTCGTCGTGCCGGTCGAGGCCGTGATGGGGCGCGTGATCTCCGAGGTCGTTGTCGAACTCGACCGCACGCTGGAGCGACGGAAGCGGCTCGCGGCCGACATCGAGGAGCTCTTCGAGGCACACCCTTTCGGACGCATCCTCGGCACGCTCCCGGGCATCGGCCCCCGGGCCGGGTCGAGGATCCTCGCTGAGATCGGCGACGGCGCCCGGTTCGCGAACGGATCGAGGCTCTCGAGCTACGCCGGCCTCGCTCCGGTGACCCGCCAGTCCGGGTCGAGTCTCCGCGGCGAAGCGCGCAGCCGGCGCGGGAACCACCGCCTCAAGAACGCGATGTTCCTGGCGACCTTCGCCTCGCTGCGCGATCCCGCATCGAGGGCCTTCTACGACCGGAAGCGGGCCGAGGGGAAGAAACACAACGCCGCCGTCATCTGCCTCGCGCGCCGGCGCTGCGACGTCATCTTGGCCATGCTTCGCTTGCGCCAGCCCTACCGAGCCACGCAATCTCGCCACAACGCGGCAGCTGCCTGATGGCCTCCGGCCACCTCGACTCACAACCTCGAGGCCCTTGACAGAGAAGATAGGGACCCCCCCTGGTAGGAGGCCTCGGGGGCGGGTCAGGAGGCCTTGCCGGAGGGTGCCCCGTGACCTCCATAGGCGTATGCGACATCTACCGAACTCGGATTGATGTGGGCGGCACGAACGGCCGACTGCCCCTGTCTGCTCGGTGACGATCGTCTCGAGCCGTGACCACTTGCACCAGTCTGTGACGTCGAACTGGGTGAGGACCGAAATGGTGTTCGTTCTCCCGCTAGACGACCGTGCCCGGGCGGCCGTCCCGGACGACGGTCCCGGAGAAGACCATGTCAGCCTGCGCCTCACCGGGAGCCGCCATCGCGCGTGAGCACGCGCGGGCGCGCCCCGTCTCCACCGACAGTGTGAGCCGAGGACGAGCGCAATGACGGCGATCCTCGCATCATTTGCGTGTGGCGGTCTAGCTAGGGGGCGGGCGCCGGCCGCCTGCCCTCAACGTCGATGCAGGCGCCCGACGCCTGCCGCGGGCGAGGTGCGCAGGGCGCGTACGCCCACCCCCCCACGGCGGCACGCCTACGGCCCTCGCCTCCTGTGGGAGCAGGGGATCCGCCCCCGCTGCGGCCCAACACGACCGCCGGCGACCCGTGGGCAGGACCTGCCCAACGGAATCGCCGGCCGCCGCGGTGTGCTGTGCCGGGCGCCTCGCTCGGGTCGCTGGCGCGACCGGCGCGATAGGGCGCCCGACTGTCGGCTCCTTACCCTAGGCCTCCGCCAGGGCCTCCATCACCTTCTCGGCGATGTCGGCGGGAACCCAGGTCGACCAGACGGCCTCGTTGTTCTTGAGGAACCAGACGGCCGCGTCCTGCGCCTCGATGCCGGGGTTCTCGGCGATGTACTGGGCGACGCCCCGGTAGACGTCGATGTTGAAACCCCAGTTGCGGAGGAACTCGACTACGTCCGGAGCGTCTGTGACCACGGTTGGGTGGACGGCGATCAGGATCGTCGCGTCCTTGTAACCGCACGCCTTGGTGGTGAACCAGCACTCATCGGAGTAAGGAGGCTCGTCCAGGCGGACCAGGTCGAGCACCAGCGCGGGGTCGGCCGTGCCCCACATGTAGCCGAGCCACGGCTCCTGGTCATCGTAGCGGCCCTGCAGATCCGCGAAGAGCGCCTCCTGCGAGCCCGGGCTCACCACCTCCACGTGATCGCCGAGACCGTACGCCTCGTACTGGGCGAGGTTCACAACCTCGCAGGACCAGCCCACCACGCACCCCACGATGCGAGCCTTGCCGCCCGAGTCGATGGTGGCGAAGAGGGACTTGAACTCGTCGTTCTTCAAGTCCTCGACGGACTTGAGGCCGGGGTACTGGTCGGCGACGTAACGGGGGATGACGAAGGCGCTTTGCCAGTCCTCACCCAGGCTCTTGCCAATCGAGACCACCTGGCCGTTGGCCACGGCCGGGTCCCACTGCTCGTTCTGGTTGGGGAGCCAGATCTCCATCGTGACGTGGATGTCCCCCTTGAGCAGGCCCTGGAAGTTCGGCAGCGTTCCGCCGAGGATGGCGTCGGTCTCGTACCCGTAGCCGTTCTCAACGATGAACTGCGCTATCCTGTTCTGGACTTGGGCACTCGTCCAGTTCAGGTCCGAGAAAACGATCGTTGGCTTGTCGACAACCTCCGCCACGGCATCGCCCGCTGGTGCGTCCGTGGTCTCGTCGTCACCGCACGACGTTGCGAAAAGCGATACGGCAAGTAGCGCGACCAGCGCAAACATTACGCGTATCATGCGTGATCTAAACATCCACAAGTCTCCAATCAGATTATGTTGCCGAAGATGGCTAACAAAGCAGGATCTTTCAAGTTCCGTACGTCGCTCCAATCTCATGTCATCGTCGGTGATCGACTCTCCGTCCTCCACGTCGGACCACGCGCCGACGGGCATGCTCCGGCCAAGGTTAACCTATCCGGACAATGCCGCCTCCCTCGCCTTGCCCAGGGCCTGCGTGATGCGGTCGGTGATGATCGCGAGGATGATGATCGCGAGCCCGCCTATCAGGGCGTTGCCGGGCTCCTGGCGGCCGAGTGCCCGGAGCACCGTCTCGCCGAGGCCGCCGGCCCCGACGAGGGAGGCGATCACGACCATCGAGAGCGCGAGCATCGTCGTCTGGTTCACGCCGGCCATGATCGTTGGCGTCGCCATAGGGAACTGGACCTTCACCAGGAGCTGCATGGTGGTGGCTCCGAACGAGCGGGCCGCCTCGACGGTCTCGGGCGCGACCTGCCGGATACCAAGGTTGGTCAAACGAATGACCGGGGGCACCGCGTAGATGACGGTGGCCACGACGGCGGGAACGGTACCCAAGCCGAAGAAGAGCAGGGCGGGCACGAGGTAGACGAAGCTCGGCATCGTCTGAGCGCCGTCGAGGAGGGGCCGGCTGATGTTGTCCACCCACCGGCTCTGGGCGCCCAGTATGCCGGCGGGGATTCCCATGACCAGTGAGATGAGGACCGAGACTATGATGAGGGCAAGCGTCTCCATCGAGGCCCCCCAGAGGCTGTCCGGATTGTCGGGGAGCCGGCCCATGAACCCGATGGCGAGGAGCGCGGCGCCGGAGAAGGCCGCGAGCGCGAGCCCCGAGGCCCTCCACGACAGCAGGCAGACGGCCAGCACCGTGGCGGGCCAGGGCATCCAGACGAGGAAGTCTTCGATCCAGACGAGGAGGTGCAGCACGGCGTTGCTGAATCCGTCGAAGAGCCAGTCCATGTTGTCGGTCATCCAGTCGACGAAAGCGTCGACGCGGAGGCCGATCGGCCGCCCCCAGGCCACGGGGAAGTCCATCGCCGTTCCCCAGATCGCCGCACTGACGAATCCGACGGTCACCACCGAGACGAAGAACGCGACGAGCCACACGCCGAAACTGACCGCGGCGAGATCCGGGATCCGCCCCGTCATCTCGGCGGCGAGCGCAACGATGCCGCGCGGCGCTGCTCCCGCACTCGGCCCCGCGTCATCCGGGGCGGCTCTATCCACGTGAGTGCATCCTTGCCTCAGCTTCCCCGCACCCTCGCGCACCGAAGACGGGACGTGCGGCGGGCCCTCCAGCGCTAGTCGGTCGTTGAGATCGCCTCGGCGAGAGTGCTCCTGTCGACCACGCCGCGCAGCCTCCCCGACCGATCCACGATCGGGACGGGGTGCTCACTCGCCATCGAGATCGGGATGAGCTCCTCTAGCGTGACGTCGGGGGCGACGGGCTCCGGACCGTCGCCGGGTTCGCGCTCGACGTGATCTCTGAGGACGCGTTCGCCGGCCTCAAGCGCCGCCCGCGCCTGCTCCGAAGTCACGAATCCGACGTAGGTGCGGTCGCGCTCCAGCAACATTGCCGCCTCCGCGCCCGTGCCCTCCATCACCGCGAGCGCCTCCTCGGGCGCGGCGTCGCAAAAAATCACGGCGGGAGCGTCGACCATCACGTGCCGCGCCGTCAGGATCGACTCCCTGCGGACGTCCTGCGTGAACTCGGCGACGTACTCGTCCTCGGGCCGGAGCACGATGTCCTCGGGCTCTCCGATCTGCACGACCGATCCGTCGCGCATGATCGCGATGCGGTCGCCGAGCCGGACGGCCTCGGCGAGGTCGTGCGTGATGAAAACGATGGTCTTGTTGAGCTCGTGCTGGATGCGGATCAACTCGTCCTGCATGTGCCTGCGAATGAGTGGATCGAGCCCGCTAAAGGGCTCGTCGAGCAGCAGGATCTCCGGATCCACGGCGAGAGCGCGGGCCAGCCCCACCCGCTGCTGCATGCCGCCGCTCAGCTCCCGGGGGTAGGACGCCTCCCAGCCGTCCAGGCCCACCATGTCGAGCATCTCCTGGGTCCTGGAGTAGCGCTCCTCCTTCGGGATGCCCCGGACCTCGAGACCCCACGACGCGTTGTCCATCACCGTGCGGTGCGGCAGGAGCCCGTACTGCTGGAAGACCATGGCGATCTTCCCCCGCCGGAACTTCCGCAGGCGGTCGCGGTCAGCCGCCATGATGTCGGTCCCGTCCACGACGACGCCGCCGGCGGTGGGCTCGATGAGCCGGATCAGGCACCGAATGAGAGTGGACTTCCCGCTCCCGGAGAGCCCCATCACGACGAACGTCTCGCCGCGGCTCACGTCGAAGCTCACGTCGCTCAGGCCGACCACCAGTCCCAGGTCCTCTTGGAGTTTCTGCTTCCCCAGCCCGGCGTTCTCGCCGGCGAGGGCGCGAAGGGGGTTCTTGCCGAAGACTTTCCAGAGATTCCGGACCGAGATGAGTGCCTCGTTCGATGAGCCGTTATCGCTCATCGATAAGTCGTGTGTGTCGGCCATGGATTCCACGCGATCACGCTCTCCGACGTGCTGTCTCCTTTTTTGCGACGCGCGACATTGCGCGAGCAGCACGACGTGGCGTCACACAAGAGTGCCGGTAGCTGTTACGCATCCTAGCACACCGCTGGATCGCTTTGCCCGCGATTGCACCGTGCCAGCCGCAGTGGTGTCGCCCAGCAGGCGCCTCGCCGGACCGCGCCGCGCTAGGATGAGGCGCATGCCCGCCGTGCTCGGAATCGACGCAGCGTGGACGGCCACCGGGCCGAGCGGCGTCTCGCTGCTTGTCGCAGACGGCGAGGGCGGCTGGCGTTGCGCCGCGCTCGCGCCGAGCTACGGCTCCTTCCTCGCCCTCGCCGGGGGTACCCCCGTCGACTGGGAGGTGCGGCCGGACGCGGGCTGCGCCGATGTGGGGGCGTTGCTCGCCGCTGCCCGCGGGCTCGGGGCGGGCCCGGTCGAGGTCGTCGCGGTCGATATGCCGCTCGCCACCTCGCCTGTCACCGCCAGGCGGCCGGCGGATGATGCCGTCTCCCGCGCCTTCGGTGCCCGCGGTGCCTCCGTGCACTCCCCCTCCGCCGTCCGGCCCGGCCCCCTCGCCGATTCGCTTCGCGCCGGCTTCGGCGCCCACGGCTACCCGCTCGCGACCGCGGCCACCGGCCGCGGCCGCACCCCGGCTCTGATCGAGGTCTACCCGCGTGCGTCCGGAAGTCGAAGGGGTGGTGACGTGATGACGTGACCGGTCCGGAGACATGCTCGTTGCTGCCAGCCGGTGAGAGTCCGGCACGGGTAACTGTCAGGAGGCCCGTTAGCAGGTCGGCGGCGTGGACGGGAAACGGTCTGCGTCGAAGCCCGACGTCAAGAGCCCTATGAGGGGGAGCAAACGTGCGGTCCGCAGCATGACGCGAAGTCTGCCGCGCCGTGAGACTCGCCTGTCTATTGACAGGACCAAGGAGGAGCCGAGCCCGGGTGGTCAGGGCGAAGGCCATGGACGAGGTGAAGATCCTGGAATGCAGCCTCAAGAAACCTCCCGGCGTATGGGACGTGGAACGTACGGAAGGTAGCGACGGGAACCGGAGAAGCCCTCCCCGGCCCGGCACCCTGTGAGAGGGCGTCGGAGCGAGGCGTCCTATAACCGGTCAGAGCCGGGAAGTGGACAGCCAGCCGGAAGGGTGGCGGAGGGGGTCGTAGTACCGCTGGAGCCGGACGGACAACATAACCGCCGGTGATGGGAAGGACCCCTACTTTGTCCGTGCATGTTGCTGGGGGTGTGGACTGGTGAGTGCCCCTCGGGGCTAGCAACCACTTGGTAGGGTTCGAGGCTCTCCGCACATGCTGTACCGGCTGGCCAAGGCACGACCCACGTTGTGGGGAGCGCTGCATGCCATCTGGTGAAGGGCATCGGTGAGCCGGATGAGGGAGAACCTCACGTCCGGTTCGATGTGGCAGGGGCTGGAGACGGACGCTGCTATGGCCGTGGAGTTGGGCACCACCGGGAAACCGGCTTGGAACTGATGCGCCACCGCCTACGGCTCGCACCGCGCCAGCCCCTGACCCTACACGCTACCCTGCTCGCGCTCACCGGCGCGAACTACCGGCTCCCCTACAAGGTGCAGAGAAGCGGGCGCTACCACCCCGGCGCCAGCATCCGCGAACGCATCCGAAGGCTGCGCGCCGAGCTCGCCTCGATCCTGGGTTGCCTCCGCGGGCGCCTGGGGGGGATCGCGCTTGCGCTCCCCGCCGCTGCGGAGATCCCCTCGCTCCGCGTGCTCAAGCGCTACGAGGACGCGATCGACGGCGTCGTGTGCGCGTGGTCGGCCCTCTGCTACCGGCGTGGGGAGGCCGATCCCTACGGGGATGAGACCGCCGCCATCTGGGTGCCCCGAACCGCCCGGGAGCATCCCCGGAAGGCGGGCGCGTCGTGACGGCCACCCTCGTCACCGGTCCCGCGGCGTCGGCGAAGGCAGAGCGGCTGGTCGAGCGCGCGGCCTCCCGCTACCGGGAGGATCCCTGCGCCGAGACGATGGTCATCGTCCCCACCGCGCGGCACGGCGATCAGTTCCGGCGGCGCCTCGTCGTACACGTGGGCGCGGCGCTGGCACTCCGCGTCGAGACAGTCGCCCAGCTCGCACGCGATCTCGCGCCCGGGACGCGCATCATCGAGCCGCCACTCGCGACCGAACTCGTGGAGCGCGTTGCCTCCGATCAGATGGCACTGGGCCCCGCCTCCTACTTCCGACCGATCGCCGAGACGCCGGGCCTCGAGGTGGCGCTTCTGGAGGCGATGGAGGAGGTGCGGACACTGGTCGATCACGGAGCTCCTCTCGAGACGGCGATCGGGGAGGCGCAGGGGGCGGAGGCGCCGGGGGAGTGAACGGGAGAGCTGCGCCCGGCGGGGCGTGCTCTCCACAGGTCATGCACGCCCGGGCGCGGCGCCTCTCGCACTTGGTTCGCATCTCCCCTGCCGCCGGTGCGCGGGATCGCGTAGCGTGTCCGCCATGGGCTCCATGGGGCCTGTGCGTGGAGCCCGCCCACACGGCGGGGGCGAGAGAGGAGTGGCGGGGCGGATGCAGGCGACGGTCGGCACGGCCGACGGCACGGCGGGAACCCCGAAGGGGGGCGAGCGCGCCGGGGTCTACTCGGCGGGGATGCTCCGGGGCGCGATCCGGGACGGAGTCGTCCGCGCCGCGCATGCCATCCGGGACGAGCAGGTCCAGCCGGCGAGCCTCGACCTGCGCATCGGCGCCCGCGCCTACCGCCTCCGTAGCAGCTTCCTCCCGGGCGGGGCGCGGGTCCGCGATCGGCTCTCCGAGCTCCAGGTGGGTCCGGAGATCGACCTCGGGCAGTCAGGCGGCGTGGTGCTGGATCCGCGCATCCCGTACCTCATCCAGCTCGCGGAGCGGCTGAGGCTCCCGCCGGGCGTGCGCGCCCGCGCGAATCCCCGCAGCTCGACCGGGAGGCTCGACATCTTCACGCGGGTGCTCACCGACCGCGGCAGCCAGTTCGACGAGATCGACGACGGCTACGAGGGCCCGCTCTGGCTTGAGCTCTACTCGAACACCTTCACCGTGAACCTCCGCGCCGGGCTATGCTTGGCGCAGCTCCGGCTCACCACCGCCAGCGAGCCACTCTCCCCCGGCGAGATCGCGGCGGAGCACGAGCGTGAGCCGCTGCTCTTCACCCCGGACGCAGACTCGCGGAAGCGGCGCCGCGCGGTCGCGGAGCCGAGGATCGGCTCGCGGGGCATCCTGCTCAGCGTGAGCCTGCCGTCCGGGGGCTATCAGGTCGGCTGGCGGGCCCGGCATCACGCGCCGCTGCTCGATCTCTCGGTGACCCAGGCGTACGACCCCCTCCACTACTGGGAGCCGGTCGTGGCGGAGAGCAGTGGGCGCCTCGTACTCGATCCCGACTACTTCTACCTCCTGGTCTCGCGGGAGTACGTCCGCATCCCCCCGTCGCTCGCCGCGGAGATGGCGGCCTACGATCCGACGAACGGGGAACTGCGGACGCACTACGCGGGGTTCTTCGACCCGGGATTCGGCTTCGGGCCCGAGCTCTACGGGACCAGGGCGGTGCTCGAGGTCCGCGCGCACGACATTCCGTTCCTGCTGGAGGACGGGCAGCCTATAGCACGCCTCGCCTATGAGCGGATGGCGCGGGAACCGGAGCAGCTCTACGGGGAGACGGGATCGGGCTCGCACTTCCAGCATCAGGGGATCAGCCTGAGCCGCCAGTTCCGGCCGGTCTCAGCGGCGATCACCTTCCGCCTCCTGAGCACCGACTGAGCGAGTCCACCCCGCCGCGTGGGGCGATGGCGGTCCCGCTGGAGGAGCGATTGCGGCCTCCGGCAGACCCGACGGGGGAGTGGCGGACCGACTGCCCGACTGAGCCCCTGCTCCTCTTCGTGTGCTCCGACGGTCGCGCCGAAGGGAAGCCGTGAGAAGCCGCTGCTGGTCGGGGACGTGGGCTACGGGCGGGATACTGTGGCCCGCCTAGACAGCGCGCACACCAGACGCTGGCCGGGACACACCCTTCCGGCGGGCCTCCAGGTTCACCGCGCCGGCCGGCGGGTGGGCAGAGCGGGCACGGGCGGCGGGTGATGTCGCGAGCGAGCGCCCTGCGGGGCGGAGTCTCGGTGACGGCCGCCATGGGTGCGGCATCCAGTGCGCGGTGCTACGTTAGCCGCGCCGTCGCCGCGGGCTGGCGCAGCTTGGGCGAGGCCTGCCGAATCGGGCGGCCCAAGTGGGCGGTGGCCCGCGATCGGGCCCGTGGAGGGGGAGGCGATGCAGCAGGACGATGTGACGAAGAGTTCTCTACTTGAGCGCGTGGTGGGCGTGGCGCGGCTCAAACGCGCCGCGTATGAGGAAGTCGAGCACGACCGCGATGCGACGAAACAGGCGGCGGCCATCGTCGTTGCGACTAGCGTGGCCGCCGGCATCGGCGCCGTCAGCTCCGAGGGAACTCTCGCGTTCGTCACCTACACAGCCGCCGGGCTGGTGGGGTGGGCCGTCTACGCCTGGCTTACCTACATCATCGGAACGCGAATCTTCGCGACGTCCGAGACGAGCGCCGACTGGGGCGAGCTTGCGCGCACGCTCGGCTTCGCGAGCGCGCCGAGGCTGCTGCTTCTGCTGGGTCTCGTGCCGGGGTTGTTCGAATTGGTCGGCCTCGTGGTCGGAATATGGGTCATCCTGACGACGATCACAGCGCTGAAGGCCGCACTCGACTTCGGCACGTGGCGTGCGATCGGGACGGGACTTCTGGGACTGATCGCGCAGGGCATCATCTTCGCGATCGTCGGAGGGATTCTCGGCTAGAGGACGCGACCGGCTGGCGGGAGACGGAGCCTCTCTCCGTGGCAGGCTGATGGACACCCCCTTCGCGTGTGCGATGAGGGGTCCGCGTGGTGGCCGACTTGGACTTGATGCCGAACGGTGCCGCTCGGCTGAGGTCCGCAGCGCGCCTTCGCGGGAAAGCCCCAGCCGGACTACCACTGCCACTCATCGCGACCTGCCTAGACAGTAGGGCGCCTTGGGCCGCCCCCGTGCGCGTGCGCGCCGATCAGGCCCCGAGGCGCGACGGCCACCAGTTCCATCGGCCGAAGATCGAGACCAGCGCCGGCACGATCAGCGTGCGCGTGATGAAGGTATCGATCAGCACGCCCGCCGCCACCGCGAACCCGAGCTGCACGAGATCGTCGAGCGGCAGCGTCATCAGCGCAGAGAAGGTCCCCGCGAGGATCAGGCCGGCCGAGGTGATGACCGGACCGGTGCGTGCGAGGGCGTACGCCGTCGCCTCCTTGAGCGGGGCGTGCCGCACCTCCTCGCGGATCCGGGACATCAGGTAGATGTTGTAGTCGACGCTGAGCGCGTTCAGGAAGACGAACAGGAAGAACGGGACGCCCGGCCCGATGCCCGCGTGGTCGAAGACCAGCAGGAAGACCACGACCGCGAGACCGAGCGTCGCAAAGTACGTGAACGCGATCGTCGCCATCAGGTAGAGCGGCGCGATCAGCGAGCGCAGCAGCACGGCCAGTACGACCCCGATCGCGAGCAGGATCAGTGGCAGCACGACTCGCGAGTCTCGATCGCCCGCCGTCCGCGTGTCGGCGGCCTCGGCCGTGTCGCCGCCGACCAGCACGCCACCCGCGTCGAGCCCGGCCGAGGCCGCGCCGTCGCGGGCGCGTTCGCGCAACTCGGGGACGATGTCGAGCGATTCGCCGGCGAACGGGTTCTGCTGCAGGACGACGTCGATCCGCGCCGTGCCGCCGTCGGCGGAGACGAAGCGCGCCCCGGCTCCCGCTGGCGCGCCGGGTGGCGCGCCGGTGCCAAAGGGCCGGCTCGGTCCGGACGCGCTCGCGGCCGCCGGGTGTCCGGCGATGGCGAGCGTCAGCGCGTCGAGCCGCTCGAGCCTCTGCGGATCGAGTACCTGCTCGCCCGGCGGCAGCGAGATGTAGACGCGCGTGGGGGCGAGCTCGCCGGCCGGGAAGCCGCTGCGCAACAGCTCGAAGCTGCGCACCGACTCGGCGTTGCCCGGCAGGCTCGCGAGCTGGTCGTAGTTGGTCTGGAAGGCGAACAGTCCCGCGATGAGCAGCGTCAGTACCGCCATTGTGGCCGCCAGCGTCGCGCGCGGCCGACGCAGCACGACGCCGCCGATCCGGCCGTAGATGGTGCGTCGCCAGTCCTCGCGCGCTCCCGGCTGCTCGGCTGCGGCCGGGTCGTGGCGCGGCTGCATCGGCCAGTAGGCGCGGCGCCCGATGATCGTAAGCAGAGCCGGCACCAGCGTGAGCGCCGCCAGCATCATCAGCCCAACCGCAATCGCGATCACCGGACCGAGCGACTGGTATGAACGCAGGATCGCGAACGCCAGCGCGGCCGAGGCGATCAGGATCGTCGCACCCGCCGAGGCGACGGCGCCGCCGACGCCCCGCATCGTGCGGCGCATCGCCTCGTGCTTGTCGTCGTGGCGCGTCAACTCCTCGCGGAAGCGAGCGGAGACAAAGAGCACGTAGTCCGTCCCGGTGCCGAACAGCACGACGGTCATGATGCCGGTGGTCTGGCCAGAGATCGGCAGGTCGAACTGCTGCGCCACGAAGGCGCCGACCGCGCCGGCCAGCTGGAAGACGAGCCCCACGGCCAGCAGCGGGATCAGCGCGATGATCGGCGATCGGTAGATGAGGACCAGCAGCACCAGCACCAGCAGCACGGTGACGATCAGCAGGAACGAGTTGATGTTCGCGAAGACCTCGACGAGGTCCACGATTAGGCCGCCGGGGCCGCCGACGGCGACCTCGACGCCGGCCAGGTCGAGCGCCGCGGTGTGGTCCCGGATCGCGGTGACGGCATCGGCGAACCCGGGCTCGGCGGGCTCGCCGGCGAGATCGGCGAAGACATAGAGGGTTGTCCCGTCCGGGGAGACAAGGCCGGACTCGACGCCCCCGTCCGGTCCGGGTGCGCGGACCTGCGTGACGCTGCCCGGCGCCTCCGGTCCGTTCAGCCACGCATCAAGATCTGCGACGGCCGCCCACGTCGGCCCGCTCAGTCCGCCGGATTCGCGGACGACGACCAGCACGGGCGTGCCGGTGGTGGGGAAGCGCTCGCGCGCCAGCTCGAAGGCGCGGGTCGACTCGGCATCGCCGGGGAGGAAGAGCGCCTGCTCGTTCTCGGTCACCTCGTCGAGCCGCGGCAGCTGCGAGATCAACATCGCGGCGAGCACGACCCAGAGAAGCAGCGTGATCCACTTGCCTCGAGGGCTGCTGACGAAACCGGCGACGACGCCGAGCACGGGCTATCCGATCCCGATCCGAGCGCGCTCCGGGAGCCGCGAGGCCTCCGGCGGCGTCATGGGCAAGGGACGCTTCCTGACCAGCGTGTGGGATGCCAGCGGCCGCAGCTCGAGACTAGAGCCGGCCACGGCTGTGCGGAAGCCACGCCGCGAGCGCACGGCTTCCGCCCTCGGCTCCGCGGTCAGCTCAATAGTTGGTGGTGCGGTGTCGACAAGTGCACCCATACCATACATAACCGCCGTCCGGCACGACCGCCACGGGCATGCAAGTTGAGTGCCGCCGGCAGCTCACCCGCCAGGCGTGGCAGGGCCGACGGGGTGCGCGTGGGTGGCCGGTCGCGGACAATGCCCGTCGCGCCTGTCCTCCTCCGGAAATCCTTGTCCGGGCCCTCCCCGGGGATAGGATTCACCGAGAGATGGGATGGATGAACGCCAGTCTGAAGTCCCTGCTCGCCGTCGTCTGCGTCGCGGTCGCCTTGCTGGGCTGCACCTCCGACCCCTCCCCCACGGCAAGTCCGGAATCCACGGCTAAGCCCGCGGCAACTCCGGCACCCACGGCCACAGCTCCGCCTACCGTCGAGACGCCGACCGCCACTCCAGAACCCACAGCCACCGCTACGCCTGTCGCGGAGGCGCCCACTCCGACCCCAGAACCCACAGCCACCGCTACGCCTGTCGTGGAGGCGTCCACTCCGACCCCAGAACCCACAGCTACTCCCGTGCCGCCGGTATCCGAGACCGATGCTCCGCTGCCCTTCGATCCGACGGTCGTCCGCGGCACGCTCGGTAACGGTCTCGCCTATTACATCCGGCACAACGAGGAACCGCGCGGCCGCGCGCAATTGTCGCTCGTCGTGAAGGCCGGCTCCGTCCTTGAGGAGGAGCAACAGCGCGGACTCGCCCACCTCGTAGAGCACATGGCCTTCAATGGGACGGCACGCTTCGCGAAGCAGGAGATCGTCGACTACCTTGAGTCCATCGGGAGCAGCCTGGGTGCCGACCTGAACGCCCAAACCGGCTACGACTCAACCATGTACTGGCTCGAGATTCCGACGGACGAGCCCGACACCATCGAGACGGCGTTCCAGATTCTCAGCGACTGGGCCTACGCCATCACCTTCTCGCCCGAGGAGGTGGAGCTGGAGCGCAAGGTCGTGCTGGAGGAGTGGCGCAGGGGGCAGGGGTTCCGCTCTCGCTGGCAAGGCAGCCTGTTCCCGTTGCTCTTCGGCTCCTCGCGCTACGCCGACCGGGGTCCAATCGGTCTCACGGAGATCATCGAAACGGCGCCCGTGGAGCAGTTGAAGGCGTACTACGAGCGCTGGTACAGGCCCAACCTCATGGCGGTGGTCGCCGTGGGCGACTTCGATGCGGCGCTGATCGAGGCGAAGGTGCGACAGCACTTTGCGCCGCCTCCCGAGGGCGAGGCGTCGCAGGAGCGGGCCGCCGCTGCGGATCCTGCCGACCGGCCGCGCTTTGATGTTCCCGCCCACGACGCTCCGCGCATCGATGTGTTCAGCGATCCCGAGGCGCCCGTTACCCAGCTGACCCTGGTCCGCAAGGTTGCCCCCGATACCGGCCAGGATCTGGCGGCATTCCGGCGCGGCGCGGCGGAACGGCTTGCCTTCATGATGCTGAACGCGCGGCTGTTCGAGCGGGGCCAGGTCGCCGACCCTCCCTACCTGGGGGCCCAAGGCGGGCGCGGGTCGTTCGTGGATCCGATCGACATCGCGACCTTCACGGTGCAGGTGGAGCAAGACGGCGTCGAACGCGGACTCGCGGCGGTGCTCGAGGAGTTGCAGCGCGTTCGGCTGCACGGCTTTACCGCCACCGAGCTGGCTCGCGAGAAGGTCAACCTGTCGAGCTCGATCGAGAGCGTGTACAAGCAGCGCGACCAGCAGGTGTCGGGCCGGCTTGCCGGGTCGTACCGGAACCACTTCCTCAGCGGGACGCCGGTCCTCGGCATCGAGGCCGAGTGGGAGCTGTACCAGGAGTTGCTACCGCAAATCTCACTGGCGGACATCGCTGACGTGGCGGTGTACTGGACGGAGCCCGCGAACACGGTGCTCCTCGTACTGCAGCCCGAGGGTGCTGACACCAGCTCGGATGCAGAGTTGGCCGCAGCATTGCGGACCCAGTTCGATGGAGCAGACACGCTGGTCGTGGAGCCGTACACAGACACGTTCGACGATGTCCCGCTCATGGCAACGCTCCCGACTCCGGGGAGCATCGTCGAGGAAGAACGCATCGAGTCCATCGACGCTCTCCGCTGGACACTGTCGAACGGCATCACCGTCATCGCCAAGCAGACGGACTTCCGCAGCGACGAGGTGGTGTTCACCGCCTTCAGCCCGGGCGGGCACTCGCTAGTCGCCGACACGGATCACGTATCCGCTGTGTACGCCGCCGCGCTGGCTGACGGCAGCGGCGCCGGTCCGCACGACAGTGTCACCCTGGACAAGCTGCTCGCGGGCAAGCGGGTCTCGGTGTCCCCGTATATTCGGGAGCTGTTCGAAGGCTTCAGCGGGAGCGCCTCCCCAGCGGATATGGAGAGCCTGTTCCAACTGATCACCCTGTATGCAACGGCGCCGAGGTTCGACCCGACCTACTTCTCGACCTACGAGGCAAGGCTGCGCAGCAACGCCGAGACTCGGGCCGCCCAGCCGGACGCAGTCCTCTACGACACGGCAAACACTGTGCTCGGCCAGGATCACCACCGGGTTCGACCCCTGACCCTCGAACTCCTCGAGGAACTCAGCTTGGAGCGTGCGGAAGCGATCTACGCGGACCGGTTCGCCGACCTGGGTGACGCCACCTTCGTGTTTGTGGGCGCCTTTGACTGGGACACCCTGCGCTCGTTGACCGAGACGTATCTGGCCAGTTTGCCGACTACCGGGCGTGCTGAGCAGTGGCTGGACGTCGGGATCGACCCACCGGACGGGATCGCGGACCATGTCGTCCGCAGCGGCATCGAGCCACGCAGTACCACGATACTGGTGTTCGCCGGGGATGCGGAGTGGAGCCGCCGGGAAGCGCTGGCGCTTGGCGTAGTCGGCGAGGTGCTCGGGATCCGTCTGCGCGAGCGAGTGCGGGAGGAACTGGGCGGTACCTACAGCATCGGTGTGAGTGCCGACCTCCAGCTACTGCCGGATCCCGAATACCAGGTCGCCATCATCTTCGGCAGTGACCCGTCCCGCGCGGAGGAGCTGGTGGCGGAGGTGGCGGTCGAACTGGATTGGCTGCGTGAGGGCGGTGAACAGCGATACCTGGACACGGCCAAGGAACTGCTTCGCACCCCGCGGGAGGAACAGTTGCGTGACAATGGGTTCTGGCTCAGACACATCCGGGCTGCGACCCAGCGAGGTGAGTCGTTTACCGAGATCAACGGCTTCGATGAACGACTCGACGCGCTGACGCTGGCGCAGGTCGCTGCCGCAGCTCGGCGCTACCTGCCAGGCGACCGCTACGTACGCGTCGTGCTGCTCCCGGAAGACAACTAGCTTCGAAGAACCCGCATCGGGATCCGCCATCGCCGCTTCGGCGGCGGTAGGGATTCCGACGTGCGTCGAAGGAGCGCGAACAGTCCTCGAGGACCTCCAGCGTCGCCACGGTGGCCACGAACGGATCCCCCAACTCCCCTCCTCGGCTGAATGTACCCAAGGTGTACCCAGAAGCAGCGGCTGCGTCTTGTCCAATGACCGAGTTTGCTGCGGGGAGCGAGAGGACGGCGCATGGTCCGACAGGGTGAATCGCCTGTGGCGACTGGCGGGCAGCGGTACGTTGCCCTACTTCGAGGAGTGAACGTCGGCGGCAGGAATAGGCTCCCGATGGCGGATCTGAGGGACATCTTCACTGCAGCCGGCTGCTCGGCAGTGCGAACCTACATTCAGAGCGGGAACGTCGTATTCGACGCAGGACAGGACTTGGCCAGACGGGTGCCGGAGATTGTGTCTGAGTCCATTCGCCGGCGGTTTGGCTACGAGACGGTGGTCGTCGTGCGTTCGCGCGAGGAACTGCGGCAGATCGTGGCCTCAAACCCCTTCGACACCGCCGGTGATCCGCGATTTCTCCAGGTGGCATTTCTCGAGAACACGCCCGGCGCCGAAGCGGTATCCCGTCTCGACCCGCAGCGTTCGCCGCCAGACGCATTTGCGGTGCGAGGGCGCAACGTCCACTTGCACTACCCTAACGGCGTCGCTCGCAGCAAGCTGACGAACGAATACGTTGCCGCGCAGTTGCAAACCGCGAGTACCATGCGGAACTGGCGCACGGTCCTCACACTGCTGGAGATGGTCGACGCGCCCTAGCTGCCCGCCGTTTCGCGGGTTAGGCTTTCCCTCTCGCGTGCGATCGCCAATCTCGGACACCTGCAGCAGCGACTCCAGCGGACGCTCCTCGAGCGCGACCGTGCGCTGCACGACGGCGAGCAGGTGCTCCGGGGGCCTGACGTCGAGTCCGCGGAGGTCACCTCGCGTCACGCGCGTGATCGCCCGGCGCAGGAGGCGCCCGTGTCTCCCTTCCGCGTCTGCCTCGACCATCGGCCGGCACGGCCGTTGCCGTGAGGCAAACGCGCTCCGCATCGCCGTGAACCGCCGGCCGCACCAGCTCCGCATGCGGACCACCGGCCCCGCGGCCCCGGGCTCCGGCTCTTCTTCCTGCCTGCCATCCGACTCTCCCTTCCTGTTGTTCCGTTGCGGCTCAGTCGACCAGGACGGTCCTGGTCCGATCGCCGTCCCCTGCCGGATATGGAGGAAGCCCCGTGGCACGGGAGCCGTACGGGGCCGCTTCGTCGCCGACACCGAACCCGTGGCACGCGCAGGGCGCTGCCGCAGCTCGCATCTGAGCGAGGCTCGGGTCTCAGCTGTCGCTCGTGGTCGCACCTATGCGAACTCGCGTGAGCCGGTCCGCGTCATTCCGACTTCATGGGTGGTCCCCCCTCTCGCGGCCGCACCTCACCGCTCGCCGTCTTGCTGCCCTGCCGCTCGCGTGCCTCCTCTGCCGTCGCTCGTCCCCGGGTTACCCTGCCTGCTCGATTCGACGCCTGCCGCGGAGAGCGCTGCTCGTTGCCCCTCTTGTTCGGCACTCCACCCACGCCACTCCGTGCGACGGCCTCGGCGAGCGTTCGTCTCGTTTCGCCTCTTCCTGCTCCCGGGGTTCGATGTCGGCGCGGATTCCCTCGCTGATGCGGTCCGTCTCAGCCTGGAGGTCCTCGATGCGCCGGAGAGCGTCCGCCTCCGGCAGCTCCAGCAGCCCCTCCAGACCCTCGCAGAGGGCGTCAAACCGCTGCCATTCCGCCGCCTCGAACCCCTCCGGAGCAGGCGTTCCGCGCGACGTGACCCACGAGCACATGGCGAAGGCGCCCGTCTCCGTCCCAAGCGCCTCCTCGCAGTCGTCCTCCTCGACGCACTCGCTCAGATCGTCCAGGCGCGCGTCGAAGCGCCGTGCGAGCGTCTCGGAGTCGGCGATCCAGTCCTCGACGTCGGGCAACAAACGCGCGCACCCGGCCAGGGCCAGTACGGCGAGAGACGCGACCGCGATGAGCAGGACGGTCCGAATCACACCACCAGCCGCTTCACCGTCGCGCAGGTCTCGCTCACCATCACGATTGCGTCCGTGGCGTCGTCTTCGTTCACCATGCGGGTCTGATCGTCCTGGCCGCCCTCGGCTGCGGACTGACGCGGCCGCGGCTACTCCGGCTCCTCGAGGAACCCTGCGTCGGCAGGCTCGAGCAGCACTCCGGCGTCCACCCGCTCGCGCGCCTCGGCGAGGGCCGCCTCGACCTCGGTGTGCCCCGGCCTCGCCAGTGCGCCGCTGCGCAGAAAGAGCAGGCCCGCGCTCGCCGGAGCGCCGACGGCGGCCTCGATGGCGCGCTGGTAGAGCCCGATCTGCACGGCGTAGTGGCGTGCCGCCTCCTTAGCCGAGGTGCCGTCCAGTCGATCGCTCTTGAAGTCGATCACGTGCCAACCGCTCGCGTCGTGGTAGACGAGGTCGATGCTGCCGTGGACCGGCACACCGTCCCAGTCCCAGGCGAAGGGCAGCTCGAACCAGCGCTCGACGTCCGGTGCGGCCAGCGCGGCCGCGACCGGCGACCGCGTGAAGCGGTCGAGCATCTCCCGGGCCTCGCCGGCCAACGCCCGCGCCGTCGCGTCGTCGAGGGCGCGCTCGCTCTGCTCCCGGGCGAGATCGGCCAGCGCATCGTCGTCGAGGGAGCCGGGTGCGCCCCCGGAGACCTCGAGGGCGCGGTGCACGAGCAGGCCACGCAGCGCCGCCAGGCCGTCACCGTGCTCGTGCTGCCGCGGGGCGGTCTCCGGAGGGCGGAGCGCCGTGACGGGCGTGCTCGCGCGCAGCGGGATCGCGGGTGGCCGCGCGAGCAGCGGCGAGATGTAGTCCTCCTCCTCGGATGTGTCGGGGCGCTCCAGGGCGGAGGGCGCCCGCCGCCTGGCGATCGCCTCGAGGTCGGGTGGGACCGGCTCGCGCAGCCCGATCTCGCGCAGGGCGCCACTGGCGTGCGCGTCGCGCACCGAGTGCAGCCAGCCCCCGCCTCCCGTTTCGTCGCCCGAGATATGGAGGTAGTCCCCGGCACGCGTCGCCGCGACATAGAAGAGACGCCGCTGCTCCTCCGCGTCCTCCAGTTGGTCCTGTTGCTGTAGGTGCGCATAGAAGCCGGGCCGCGGCCGCTTGTCGTCGTCCTCGTCGCGCTCCAGCGTGACGGAGACGCCGTCCTCGCGAGACCAGCGGACTGCGTCCCAGGTCGACCAGGATGAGAGGTGCGCCTCCGGCACGAAGACGATCGGGAACTCGAGGCCCTTCGCGCCGTGCACCGTCATCAGCTGCACCGCATCGGGGCGGTCGAGCGTGGCCGGCCCCTCGCGCGGGTCGAGGTCGTCGCGACGCTGCTCGAGGTAGGAGACCACCTCGGAGAGCGGGTGCCCGGCCAGCGTGCGCACGATGCGCAGCAGCTTGCGGATGTTCGCGCGGGCTTGCTCGCCGCCCGCGAGCGGCGCCCACGACGCCTCGAAGGCGGTGCGGTCGAGAGCCAGCTCGAGCAGCGCGTCGGCCGGCAGGGAGGCAGCGGTCCGTCGCAGTGCGGCGAGCGTCTCCCGGGCATGCGCGCAGCGTGCGCGCTCCTCGCCGGCGATCTCGTCGGGCGGATCGGCCAGCGCCGCCACCGGCCAGCCCCGCTCGTGCAGCGCCAGCAGCGTGTCGTCACCGAGGGCAAAGAAGGGCGAGCGCAGCACGCCGCTGAGCGCGAGATCGTCCTGCGGCTCCGCCAGCCAGCGCAGCAGGTTGATGCAGTCGAACACCTCCTGCCGCGTGAAGAAACCCGTGCCGCTCGGTGTCGCGGCCGCGATGCCATGCGTGTCGAGGGCTTGCTGGAAGACATGGACGTGCCTGAAGCGCCTCAGCAGGATCGCGATGTCGCCGCGCCGCGCGGGGCGCATCACGCGCTCGTCCCGGTCCCAGACCAGCCGCCCGTCGGCGAGCAGCCTCTCGATCTCCTCCGCGACCACGTCCGCCTCGACCCGTCGCCGCTCGGGCTCGCGCGGCCGCCCGCCGTCCGGCGCCTTGCTCCCGACCTGCGTCAGCGTGAGGTAGGGGCCGTCGCCCGGCGCCTCGCCGGGGCGGCCCGTCATCGGTGGTAGCGCCGCGAGGGAGAGCGCGGTACCGGCGAAGACCTCGCCGAAGAGCTCGTTGATGCGCGCCACCAGTGCGTTGTGGCTGCGGAACGAGCGGCTGAGCGGCAACAGCGGTCCGCCTCGCCGGGCGACGAGGCCCTGCAACGCGGTGAAGCGATGCACGTCCGCCCCGCGGAAGCGGTAGATCGACTGCCGCGCGTCGCCGACGAGGAAGAGCGCGGGTCGCGGCCCGTCGCCGTCGCCGCCGGCAATCAGCTCGATCAGCTCCGCCTGCACGGGGTTGATGTCCTGTGACTCGTCGACCATCAGGTGGCGGAAGCGCTCGCGCACGGCGGCGGCCACGGCCGGGTGATCGCGGAGCAGGCCGACGGCGCCCAGCTCGAGATCGAGGTAGTCGAGCGCGCCCTGCGCCTCCTTCGCCGCCGTGTAGCGCCGCACCGCGTTCTCGAAGAGCGCGCGCAGCCCGGCGAGCGCTTCGAGAGCCGGCTCGTCGTGCTCGTTCCAGGCGGGCAGCCTCCCGGCCTCGCCGGCAAGCTCGCGCAGCTCGCGCAGCGCGTCCTTGACGTCGGAGTCGGGCGGACTCCTGCGCCCCACGTTGAGTCTGATGCGCGCCGCCGCGTCGCCGAGGAGGGCGGCGAAGTCTTGCCAGGAGTCCGCCTCGCAGGCCTCGGTGAGCGGCGCCAGGACGTCGCGCACGACCTCGGCAAGCCTGTCGCTCACGGCGTCGGCGTCGCGCCTGATCCGCGCGGCGATCGTCGGCGTCTGCTCCTGGATCGATCTCTGTCGGGGCCCGTAGCGCCCGTCGAGGGTGGCGCGGACGCGGCCGGGCCAGCCGGCGCTGTCCGCGCCCATCGCCGCGAAGGCGGACTCGACGGCGTCCCGCTCGGCGACCATCCGCGGGAGCCGGACACCGGCGTGGTAGACGCCGATCCCGCGCAGCGCGGTGGTGCGCTCGTCGTCGGCCTCCGCGGCAGCATCGATCGCCTCGATGCAGGCCGTGCGCCGCAGCAGTTCCGCCTCGTCGTCGGCGAGCACGGCAGCCGAGGGGTCGAGTACCGCCTCGACGGGGTGCTCGCGCAGCAGGCGCAGGCCCAGCGAGTGCACCGTCCCGATCGCCGCCTCGTCGAGCAAGGCGCGATGCTGCTCCAGCGCGGGGTCCAACATCACCGCGCTGCGCACCCGCTCGCGCATCTCGGCGGCGGCCGCCTCGGTGAAGGTGATCGCCGCGATCTCCGGGATCGAGCAGTCGCGCAGCAGCCGCAGGTAGCGCTCGACCAGCACGCGGGTCTTGCCGCTGCCCGCGCCGGCCGCGACCGTGAGGTCCGAGGCGTCCGCCTCGATGATCGTTCGTTGCTCGCCGGTCAGGTCCACTGCTTACGCCTCGTGAACTGGTTGACGCGACAGATATGGCGGAAGGCGCAGTAGCTGGGGCAGGTCGGCACCTGCGGGTCCACCCGGAAGTCACCTTCGGCCACCGAGGTACGCACCCCCTCCGCGTGTTGCGCCGCCTCCTCGATCAGCGCAGCATCGTCCGGGTTCGCACTGTCCAGCGCCCACTCGTCGGCCCGGTGGTTGAGGTAGGCGTAGCGGGCGATCAGCCGCTCCGCCTGGAGCTGCTCACGCGCGGCGAGCGCGTAGAGCTGCAGCTGCAGGCGTTCGCCGCTCTCGACGGAACTGCGGCTGATCGCCCGCCCGCTCTTGTAGTCGACGATCTGCGCGAAGCCCGGTCCGACGTCGACTCGGTCGATGTTGCCGTGCAGTCGCAGTTCCGGGTCGATGCCGGGCAATGCGATCCGGATCGACTCCTCGATACCGGCGATCCTCGTCGTGCCGAGTGCCTCGTTGTGTCTCGCCTCGCGGCGGATCAGCCGCTCGGCGCCGGCGGCGGTGTCCTCCCAGCCAAGGCGCCAGAGCGCGGCGCGCCCGAAGTGGTGCTCGTCCGGTGCGCGCAGCCAGATCTCCCGGCCGAGCTCGCGCATGCGCCGTACCGCCTCGTCCTCCGTCGCGGGGACGAGCGGGCGGCCGTCCCTGGCCAGCGGACTCAGGGCCGCCTCCATGATCTTGTGGATGACGGTCCCGCGAATCGCCGCATCGGCCTCCGAGAGCTCGTCCTCGACCTCGGAGAGCTCCAGCCCGTAGCGGCCGAAGAACTGGAATGCGCAGGTCCGGTACGTCTCGACGCGGGTCGCGCTCCAGCGCACCTCCGGCCCGATCAGCCGTTCCGGCGCGCCGCGCGGCAGGGCACCCTCGTGGCGGCCGGCGCCCTCGAAGGAGCGCCGCCGCTGCTCGATCGGCGCCGCCGTCCGCACCACCAGCGGCCAGGCCGCGAACGCGGCCGGTCGGCGGCGCTCGCCCTCCCCCCAGCGCGAGCTGAGCGTGACCGCCAGCTCCCGGCGTGAGGCGGCGTCGTGCGGCTCAACGCTCCCCGGCTCGTCGGTTGCCTCCCGCTCGTCGAAGTACCACGAGGCGGGCAGGGGGCGCCCGGAATCATCGAAGCGCGGCCGCCAGAACGAGGTCCGCGCGTCGGCGCGCGTCGAGGCGGAGCCCCACAGTTCATCCTCCGTCGAACGCGGCTCCGGCGGCAGCGCGAGGCCCGCCTCGCCCAGGCGCTCGCGCCCCTCGCGACCGAGCAGGCGGGCGGCCCGGCGCGGAGCGGGGAACTCGCCTTCCACGAGGCCGCCGATGAAGACGTGCGCGAAGCGCAGTCCGTGCAACGTGTGCATCGGCGCGAACAGCACGCCGCCGGCCTCGCGCAGCAGCACCGCGGGCCGCTGCATGCGCCGCTCCAACTCCGCGGCAAATGCCTCAAGCGTGAGCGGCTTCCCCCCGAGCCGCTCGTCGATCGCGCGCATCGTGTCGAGGTCGGCGCGCAGCGCCGCCGTCTCGACATCGAGGCTCTCGTAGCCCTCGACGGCGGCGCGGACGAGGCCGCCCGGGACCAGCAGGGCGGCCTCGAGCGCCGTCGCCCAGTCCCCCGCCGAGCGGTCCCCGCCGCCGAGCAGGTCGCGGAGGTCCGCGACGGCTCGCGCGAGACCGTCGCCGGCGGCTCGCAGGCGCGTCGCGTACGGCTCGCGGCCGTTGCCCTCGGCCTGCGTGGCCTCGCCTTCGAGCGCCCGCGGGAGTGCCCGCAACCGCTCGAGGCCCGACATCAGGTGATTCCTTCGCCCGATGCGCAGAAGGTGGTCGACGGTGTCCGCCTCGACGCGCCAGCGGCGGCGATCGAGGAAGGCGGAGCGCAGCAGCTCGGCCAATCGCGTCAGTCGCCAGTCGTGCGCGGGCAGCCGCAGCAGCGCCAGCACCCAGGTCCCGAACGGGCGCGAGGCGAGCCGCTCGCCGGCGGCGGGGTCGAACGGCAGCTCGTACTCCGCGAAGACGCGGCGGGCGAGCGCAAGGTGCTGCGACGCCTGGCGGAAGGCCACGGCCATGTCCGAGGGCCGCAGCGCGTCCTCCTCGCCCAGCCGCTTCTTGATCGCCCGCGCGATCCCGCGCAACTGCGCCTCGGCGTCGAACGCGCGATGGGCGCTGGTGCCGGGGGAGCCGTCGCGCGGCGTCAGCTCCTCGGCTGTGGCGCCGGCGACAAGCGCTTCGAGGCGCGATGCCGTCCAGCGCGCCCGCTCGCTCGCCTCGCGATCGATGGCGACCAGCACGTGGGTGCGGTCCGCCAGGGCGGCGACGAGCGACTGTTCGCGCGGGTTGAGGAACTCGAACGAGTCGACGAGTACGAGGCCCGGTAGCCCGGGATTGCCCTCGATCGCCTCCGCGGCCAGCGAGGGCGCCTCGCCGGGATCGCGCCACCCGCGATCGGCCAGCGTGCACCGGAAGGCGGAGTAGATGTCCGCGAGTGCGATCAGGTCGGCGCTCTCGGCGCCCGTGGCGGCCTGCGCGAAGTCCGTGGGCTCGACGGCCGCCGCCACCAGCTCCGCCACGGCCTCGGCGATGAGCGTGTGCAGGCCCGGCTTCTCGGCGATCGGCTCGAAGCGGCCGGCCCCGCCCGAGGCGATGCGGTCCATGGAGACGCGCCGCAGCAGATCCGCCGCCACGTCCCGCGACAGCGTCCGCCCGGCGGCGTGCAGGCGCGCGTACCGGGCCAGCGTGGAGACATCGAGGTTGAGCGCGACGCCGCTCCGCGCGACCAGGCGGCGGCGGAACTGATCGCCGTGCCGCGCCGTCGGCACGAGCACGAGCGTCGAGGCGAAACGGTCGCCCTGGTAGCGCCCCGCGGCATGATCGACAAGCCGCCCGGTCTTGCCGGATCCGGCGGGCCCGTACACCATCACCAATTCGCCCATCGCCCCCGAGTGTAGCGAGCGCCGCGCCGCCCGCCTCCGCTACCTGGTGGGTTCTCGCCGCTGATGCCGAAGGCACCCGCCGACGCGGACTGCTCGCTGTGCAACGGCACGGGCAGCCGCACTCGCAGTAGTCCTGAGCGGAGGAGCGAGCTCGCTCAGGGGAGCGGAGGACCAATCGGCCCCTTGTACCGCAGGTCGCGCCGGCCGTTCTTCGCAAGTCCCCAACCCTGATCATCGATCGGGACCTGCTGGCCGTTCCGCCTGGTTACGTAGCGCAGCGCGGTGATGGTGCTCTCGTGCCCATGGCCGGCCGGGCCAAGGATGAGCCCTGACTGCCACTCGAGGATGTACCTGTCGAGGCGGAGTTCCCACTCAAGAATCGCGCGTACGGCGCCCGGAACTCCCTCGTATTCCAGTTTGCCGTGGTCCTTGATCAGTTCGAGATGCGAGATCGGGGGTGTGTCCGGGACGCAACTCCAGGGTTCACGCTCCACCTCGGTCCCATCGGCGCGGGTGACGACCCAGCTGGCACTGGCCGGCACTATCTCGTTGCAGTCGTTGATGGTTGCGGCCCGTATGCACATGCCACCCATGGGGTAGCTCGTGGCGGACGCGACCTTATGCATCGTTTCGTCCATCCAAATGCGATCCACGGCAAACATGGTGATCTGGATCTCGCGGTCCAGTTCATCGTCGAACGGTCGGCCGTGTGCGGCCTCCGCCTCGGCGATGTCGTAGAACAGCGCCTGCTGCACGGTGTGTCCCAACACGATGACGCTGACCCGGCGCGCCTGCACGCCGGCAACCGTGACTGTCTCTTCGGTGCTCGAGGCCCGGAGCGGCGGGAGCTCGGGTGGCATGTGCTCCTGGGCATGGTCATGGAGGCTGTCGGCCAGCGACGTGATCTCAGCCACCATCGTCAGGCGATCCCGCCACGTGTCCGGGATCGCCTCGACCCCGTAGTAGGCACCCGCGATCTGCCCGTAGATCGCGCCGGTCGTATCCGCGTCGTCGCCGAGGTTCACCGCGAGCAGGGCGCCTTCGCGGAAATCGTGCGAACGGTGGAAGGCCCACAAGGCTGCCTCGAGCGCGTCGACGACGTAGCCCGTGCCCTTGATGTCCGGAGGGTTGCGATCCTTGAACGACCCGTCGGCGATGCGCGCGATCTTCTCCACGAGCGGTTCGGGTTCCCACCACGAGATCGGCCAGTAGTTCGGGGAGAGGAACGTCTCCTTGTCGTCGCCGCGCAGTGCGTCGAACAGCAGCGCGGCGAAGTAGCGGCAGGCATCGACTGCCTCCCGGGCTCCGTGCGTCGTCTCGGAACTGTCGGCGGCCATGCCGACGACGTCCTCGAGGTCTGCCAAGAAGTACATCGGCACGGGCGCCAGCCGCATCAGCGAACCGTTCCCGGCGGAGTTCGGGTCGGTGGAACCGGCGTACGGGTTGCCGTCCCGCTCGAACCGTGACAGTGCACCGCGCACGGTGGTGCCGATGTCGAAGCAGCGTCCGGTGGAGGACAGGTAGCCCTCCCGCCACCAGCGCACGTAGCGTTGCATCTGGTCAGTGGCGTCGAACCCGCCTTGCTCGATCAGGCTCGTGGCGAGGCAGAGGGCCATCGAGGTGTCGTCGGTCCACTGCCCGGGCTGCAGATTGAACGGCCCGCCCCCGGCCATGTCGTCGATCGGCTCGAAGGTGCCGGGCGGCTTGAACTCCAGCGTCGTGCCGAGCGCGTCACCCGCCGCGAGGCCCAGCAGGCAGCCCCGGAACCGGTCCCGCGCGGTGATCTCACTCATGCGGCGCTTCCCCCCGGCGGCTCGGCGCAGTCGCGGACGCACGCATGCTCCGCCGGTGTTTCCGGGGATCGAGGCCGGCGACGCGCCTTCCGCACTCCCCGCCACCACTCGCCGATCTGGCCCAGCGCCGCGTCTCCCCTTTTCCCGTGCCGCACGAGCCGGCACGCTATCACGGTGCCGGTCCGCCCGACGCCGCCCCAGCAGTGCACGTGGACGGTCTTCCCGCCATCTAAGGCGGCGTCAGGGTCCGTAGTTGTCGCCCCATGTCGAGCCCTCGACGGGGTGGTGCACACGATGCAGCGAAGAAGTCGCACATACTCGTGGACTTCCTCGTCGGCGACGACGGAATCGAGCGCACCGCACCGCGTCGAGGCTGCTCGTACGAGGACACCGTCGGGGTGCCCGACGAGCTCGGGCATCACCAGTGCTCGCGGTGGGTATGTGCGGTCGCTTGCTGCGCGTCCAGCAACCCGGCTGCAGAGGGCGAGCCGGGCCACCTGCTCGCCTGAATGTACCCAACATGTACCCGGTTAACGGCGGTTGCGCGGGGTCAACGCTGGGACTTGAACCTAAATATGGTGGACCTGAGGGGGCTCGAACCCCTGACCTCCACACTGCCAGTGTGGCGCTCTCCCAGCTGAGCTACAGGCCCACGTCGACCGTCTGAGGGTTCGGGCCGAGTGTAGGCGGCGCCGAGGGGCTCGGTCCATCGCCAGTCCGCCGAACACGCCTACCCGGCGATGATCGAGCGCGCGGCCTCGAAGCCGGTGAGTGCCTCCCAGATCGACTCGGCGAGGAACGGGCCCACCCCGAGCTGATTGCTGCCAGTCGAGAGCAGGGACATCCCGAGCGCCCACGCCGCGAAGCCGGCGGCGTTCGCGAGGATCACGCTGGCCCCGCCCATGCCCACGGCCCGCTCGGTCGCAACCTGGGTGAGCAGAGCCCACGCCCCGATCGCGAACAATCCCACGCCGAACGAGACTGCGGGGACGATCATCAGCACGCCGAGCGCCGCGGGGATCGTGGCGAACCCGGCGCAGCGAAGGAGGCGCTCCGTGGGGACCGTGACGGACGCGACGCGTTGGAGCACCGAGTAGGCGACGAGCAGCCACACCAACCACAGGGCGAAGGCGAGGCCACTCCCGAGGAGCGTGCTCTTCAGGAAGACGGCTCCCGTGTCGCCGAGCCCGGACGTGACCCACCACAGCCACCCGCCGAAGCCGAGCAGCAGCACCGAGCCCGCTGCGACGACGACGGCGGGGATTGTCGCGTTCGGATCGTCACGCACCTCGCTGAGCACGCGGAGGTCGAAACGGGCGAGCCGACAGACCCGGGAGATCGTTGTGGCGAGCAACCCGTCGCCCCCTGTCTGCGGGAGGGAAGTGCCCGCTGCGTGATTCTATCCCACGGAGCGCGGGCCTCAGTCTGGAGCGGTTCGGCGCCGGCGGCCGGGCATGCCGAGGGGGCGACGCGAGGGGGCGCCCGGCCGGCGCGGGAGTTCGGCCGGGAGCTCGCCGACTCGCCGAACCAGCAGTACGCGCTGGGGCGGCGCGTCGGGCGGGAGCGGCAGCGCGAGCGGCGTGAGCGCCTCGCCTTCGAGTGCGCGGATGGCCGGACGCGCGGCCTCGAGCTCCTCCTCCGCGCGGCTCCCTTTCGGCGCCGCGAGCAGGGCTCCCGGCGCCAGGAGCGGCAGCGCGTACTCGAGGAGCACGGCAAGCGGCGCGACCGCCCGGGCCACCGCGAGGTCGAAGCTCCCGCGCAGGTCGGCATCGTGCCCGGCGTCCTCGGCCCGCGCACACACGATTCGCACGTCCTCCATGCCGAGCGCCGCGCAGGTCTCCCGCAGGAAGGTACACCGCCGCCCGTGCGATTCGACGAGCGTGAGTCGAATCTGAGGGTCGGCGATTCGCATCGCGATTCCTGGGAGGCCCGCTCCGCTTCCAATATCGACGACCCGCGCGGCGCGTCCCGCCGAAAGGAGTTTCGCCTCGCGGAGCGCCGCGAGCAGCGCGAGCGATTCGCCCAGGTGGCGGCGCGCGATCCCGAGGGGGTCGCGCACGGAGGTGAGCCCGGCGCGCGCGGCGCCGGCCGCGATGAGGGTGCGGTACGACGCCAATTGGTTGTGCGTCCGGCGGTCGAGGGCGAGGCCGAGCCGCTCACTCTCCGAGGCGAGCCACGCGGCCGCCCGGCTTGTGTCGTCGCCCGCCGCCGGGTCATCCGGGGTGCGGTCCGCGCTCGTGGCTTCGGGAGCGCTGTGGAGTCCGCTCATGGTTGGTATCGTACGCGCGCGTTCTCCTACACTGGGGAGAGCTACTCTGGACTCGCGCGGCGTCAGTCGGCATGGCGGGGAGCGGCTCCGACCGGCGGCTGGGGCGGCCGCTGGTCCGCCCATCACACGAACAGCACGCGGCGCGGCCCGCCGCGCTGGAGCGGAGGCCGCCTCATGGCGGGGTTGATGACTGCTGGAGACGCGAGCGCCCACTATCTGAACAGCTTGGAGCCCGAGAAGGCGCGTGCCGAGCGTCCGGCCCTCGATCGCTTCATCGAGGAGCTCGGCGGCGAGGAGCGCCCCATAGGCGAGATCACCGGCGAGGAGGTGGAGCAGTACGCGGCCACCCATGCCGAGGCGCTGGAGCACGACGCCGATCACGCGGAGCCGATCCGCGGATTCCTCGCGTACGCCTCGCGACTCGCCTTCACGGCCGAGAACCTCGTGCCGCACCTCGGGGAGTTCGGGGGCGGTGCGCGCGGCGGGCGCGGTGCCATAGAGGAACTCGGCGGCGAGGCCTTCTACATGACCTTCGAGGGCATCCAGGCGCTCGAGGAGGAGCTCAAGAAGCTGAAGGACGAGCGTCCGCGCATCGCCGAGGAGCTGCGCGCCGCGATGGCCGACAAGGACTTCCGCGAGAACGCCCCCCTCGACGCGGCGCGCGACTCCCAGGCGCACTTAGAGGCGCGCATCCGGGAGATCGAGAACCGGCTCCGCCACGCGGTTGTGATCGACGCCGAGGCGAAGGGCGGGCGTGCCCACGTCGGATCCACGGTGCGCGTGCTCAACATGGAGCGCGACGTAGAGCAGGTCTTCCACCTCGTGAGCCCCTCGCAGGTCGACCCGACCAAAGGGCGGATCTCGGTCGAATCGCCCGTCGGCTTCGCCGTCGCCAACCACACCGTCGGCGACGAGGTCACCGTGACGGCACCCGGCGGCTCGATGCGCCTGCGGCTGCTGGTGATCGAGGGCTAGCCCTGCGGCGCGTCGGTGTCGGTGAACGAAGCCTCACGATCCGCTCGTTCGCGTGCCCTACACTGACTGCGACGGGCCGTCTATGCGCGGACGCGGGATGAGATGAGCAACGAGCCACGGCGCTCCGGGGACGACGAGCAGGGCGCGGGACGCGCCCGGCGCCTGCTCCCCCGCGCCCGCTTCCTCGCCCTGCTCGCGGGTGGAGCCGCCGTCGGCGCCCTCTCGACGCGCGTCTTCGGCCTCGTCGACGGCTGGCGGGAGAACACCGTCGAGGACCGGCGGCCTGTCTTCGACCCGGCGACCTACCGCCTTGTTGTGGACGGGCTGGTCGCCCGGCCGCTGAGCCTCGAATATGAGGCGCTGCGCGCCCTGCCGCCCGTGCGGCAGGTCTCGGACTTCCACTGCGTCGAGGGCTGGAGGGTGCCGGACGTGCAGTGGGACGGCGTGCGCTTCCAGAGCCTCGCGGAGCTGGTGGAGCCGCTGCCGGACGCCCGCTACGTCACGTTCCATTCCCTGGGCGGCGTCTACAGGGATTCGCTCTCCATCGCACAGGCGCGACTCCCGGGGGTGCTGATCGCCTACGATCTGGACGACGCCCCCCTCTCGCGGGTACGCGGCGCCCCGGCACGGCTCGTGATGCCGCGCATGTTCGGCTACAAGGGGCCGAAGTGGCTGACGCGTGTCGAGTTCCGTGACCGGCAGGATCTCGGCTACTGGCAGCAGAGGGGCTGGCGGGTGGACGCGTGGATTCGCGCGAGCGGCTGACTCCTCCGGCTGCGGATGCCGCCGGCGCCGGGGCCGGCGCCCCGGGCGGAGGCGCGACGCCCGAGTTCCTCGAGCGCTTCGGCCCCTCCACCCGGGCGCTCCACTGGCTGATTGCGATCCCCGTGCTGCTGCTGATGCTGACGGGGCTTACGAACTTCTGGCCGGAGGCGAAGGCGCTCCATCTCGGAGGCGCGCGGCTCTTGGCGTGGCTGCACGTACTGCTAGGCCTCGGCTTCGTGGTCGCGCTCGTACCCGGGGCGCTGACCCTCTTCTCGCGCCGGCCCGCACGCCGCGATGCGCGGGATCTCTTCGTGGTTCGTCTTGACGACTATCTCTGGCTGCAGCACCGGGCGCTTCGCGTCGCGGGGCTGCGCTCCATCGGACCGCGCGTGGGCAAGTTCAACGCCGGCCAGAAGATCAACGCCGCGCTCTCGACGGTCGCCGTCCTGCTGCTCCTCGGGACCGGGGTCGCACTCGGCGTGAACTTCTGGAGCAAGGAGGTCATCGACGCCGACCTGGTGGCCGTCGTCTTCCGCTGGCATACCGTCCTCTCGCTGCTGCTGCTTCCGCTCATCCTTGGCCACCTCTATATGGCGGTCCTCAACCCTGAGACGCGCGAGTCGATGCGGGGGATCACACGCGGCCGCGTGCGGCGCTCGTGGGCCGAGCGCCATCACGGGGCGTGGGCGCAGCGGGTGCCGGGCGAGAGCGCCTCGGGCCGGGCACGGCCGCCCGACTAGGCGGGAAGTGGCTCCGTCGTCAGCGGCCTCGCGGTGCGCCGTCGGCAGTTCGCTGGCGAGCGTGGGACAGAGCGACATAAGGGACCACCCGTGAAGCGCTGGCGAGGGGAGGAGGGGGAGCGGTCCCGGAGATACCACAGCCGATGCGGGCGGCTCGCCCAACCGAGGAGCGCGCGGGCAAACGGTGGCGCGGTGCAGTCTGTTCGATCGACGGTCAGTACGCGCTCGCGCGAGAACGGGCGCAGCGAGATTGGCTGACGCCGAGGTCACCGAGAGCACGCTGCTCCTGACTCCCGGGGGTCCGGAGGTCGCTACCGTCCTTCTGAAGCCGGAAGACGCCGTGGCCCTGATGGTGTTGGGTCACGGCTCGGGAACCCCGATATACACGCCCATCATGGTGCAGCTGGCTGACGCGCTCGCCGATCAGCGGATCGCGACCTTCCGGTACAACTATCCGTACAGCCAGGGAATGATCGACTCCTCCTCTGTCGTCATTGACTCCCTCGACGTTCTCCTCGCTACAACAAGCTCAGCCAAGGATGCCGCGGCGGCTCTCTCGCTGGGGCTTCCGTTGTTCCTCGGGGGACGCTCGATGAGCAGCCAAGTCATCTCGCTGGCCCTGACGCGTGAGAGCTGGCCGGAGGTCCGGGGCGCCGTGTTGTACGTCTTCCCCATGCGATGGCGCATCCTGTTGGATGACCCCGTGGATCATCTCCGGCGGGTGCCGGTGCCCATGCTGTTCGTCCAGGGTGGACGTGACGAAGAGTTCACCGACCTGACGGAGCTTCGGCCTGCCCTCGCGGCACTGGACGATCGGGCAACCCTTCACGTGATAGACGGTGCTGACCACTCCTATGACCCACCGATAGGGAGTGACAGGACAAGGTCGGGTGCACTATCGGAGGTCGCCTCGGTCACGGCCGCGTGGATCCGGGAACAGCTGGGATAGAACGGGTTACGGTCGTCGCGGCGCCCGAGCGTCCGGGCGGCCGACGGGGTAACACGACACCCTAGTCCAGCAGCAGCTGATCCGCCGCCATCGAGGCGAAGAGCAGCGCGAGGTAGATCACGGAGAAGCGGAAGAGACCGCGCGCACCCTCGATGCCGGGCAGCCGCCTCAGCGCGAGCGCGAACCAGATGAAGGCGGCGCCGCCCGCCGCCGCCGTCGCGAAGTAGATCCAGCGCAGCTCGGCAACGGCGCCGAAGATGAGCGTCAGCGGGATGAGCAGCAGCGTGTAGAGCACGATCTGGCGCTTCGTCTCCGCCTCCCCCTTCACTACCGGGAGCATCGGCACACCGGCCCGCTCGTAGTCGTCGGCGAGGAGGAGCGAGAGCGCCCAGAAGTGGGGCGGCGTCCAGTAGAAGACGACGAGGAAGAGGAGAGCCGCCTCGACTTCGATGCTGCCTGTCACGGCGGCCCAGCCGATGACGGGCGGCGCCGCGCCGGCCGCCCCGCCGATCACGATGTTCTGCGTCGTCGTCCGCTTCAGATAGTAGGTGTAGGCGCCGACGTAGAACGCGATCGCCGCCGCTGCCAGCGCCGCCGCCAGCGCGTTCACCGTCGCGGCGAGCCACGCGACCGAGATCACCGAGAGCACGAGCCCGAAGGCGGCCGCCTGCCCGGGCGACACCGTGCCGCGAACGAGCGGACGGCCGCTCGTGCGGCGCATCAGCCGGTCGATGTCGCGGTCGGCGTACTGGTTGATGGCGTTCGCGCCCCCGGCCGCGAGCATGCCGCCGAGGAGCGTGCTCGCGACGAGGGCGGTGTCCGGCCATCCCCCCGCCGCGATCACCATCGCCGGCACGGTCGTGATCAGGAGCAGCCAGATGATCCTCGGCTTGGTGAGCTCGACGTAGGAGCGTGCCACCGCTCCGAGCCCCGAGGCCCGACCCGCGGCGCGGGGAGTGGGGTCCTCCGGCTCCGCCGCGGCTGCGCCGTGGGCACCCGCCGCCGCGCGTGGCCTAGACACCGGAGCCCCCGGCCTCTGGCGGCCGCTCCTCCGCGGGCACCGTCGCCTCGAAGCGCCCGGCCACGGCCATCGTCACGAGCAGCCCCCAGAGCGCTGCGGCGAGCGCGAGGTGCGCGGTGCGCACCGCGGCGGAGTGGTCGGTCCATATGTTCGCGGCGCCGAGAACCACCTGCGCGAGGTAGAGCACGACCAGCGACGCCGCGGCGAGCCGGAGCGCGTCGCCGACGCGGGCAAGTCCCGCGGCGGACCACGCCACCGCGGCGACGGCGACTCCGCCGATAAGGACCGTGACGCGGTGGAGCCAGTGCGCGTCGTGCAGCCGACTCCCGTCGAGGAAGGGGATCGGCGCTTCCGGGCACCCGGGCCAGCCCGTGCAGGCAGGGCCGCCGCCCTCGCCGACGAGGTAGGAGCCGGCGATCAGGACGATCAAGGTGACCGCGGAAGCCCAGGCCACGACGCGCAGGAAGTGCGCGCGCTCGGGCTCGCGGATGCGACGGCGTCCGGGGCCGAGCCACGCGAGCGCCGCCTGCAGCGTGACCACCGCGAAGAGCAGGAGGCCGGTCGCGAGGTGGAGCGTCACGACCACGGCGGGGAGCTCTCGCTCCACGGCCTCCTTGCCGAGCCATGCCTGCACCGCGAGCAGGGGGAGAGAGGCGAGGGCGAGACCCGCGAGCGCGCGGTCGGCGCGGTGCCGCCACAGCGTCCAGGCCGCGACCGAGAGGATGAGCAACCCGACGACGGAGGCGGCGGTGCGGTGGGTGTACTCGATGATTGCCGCCCGCTCGAGCGGCGGCAGCAGCCCCCCGTGGCAGAGCGGCCAGTCCGGGCAGCCGAGGCCGGACTCGGTGGTGCGGACCACGCCTCCGATCGCGATCAGGGCCAGCGTTGACGCGGCGGTCGCGATCGTCAGCAACGTGTAGCCGCTGAGTCTCCCACCGGAGCCGATGCGCGCGCGCACGCTACCCGCCGCCCTCCGCCGCGCCCGGGCCCGCCTCCTCCGGGGCGTTCCCCGGTCTCGGCCCACCCGAGGCGGACTCGGTGAGGCGCTCCTCGAGGCGCTGGATCTCGCGGGTGAGTCCCCGCAGCCGCGCCTGCAGGAAGAGGAGGTAGACGAAGAGACCCGCCCAGAAGACGGCGAAGCCCGCGAACAGGAACTCCAGGTGGTCCATCAGCGCGCCTCCCTGCGGTCGATGAGCTGGCGCACGGCTGTGGCCCGCTGCGCGAGCCCCTCGGCCTCCGACCGGAGCACCACCAGCCAGAGGGCGAGGGCGCCGACCGCGACGATCCCGATCACGAGCACCAGCATCATCGATCCGGGGAGCGCCTGCTCGCCGAACGGATCGAAGACGATCGGTTGCGGGTGCAGCGTGCGCCACCAGCGCACCGACATGTTGATGATCGGGATGTCGATGAAGGCGACGATGGCGAAGATCGCGGCGAAGCGCGCCGCCTGCTCATCGGCCTCGTCGGCGAGCTGCCGCGCGAGCAGGTAGGCGGAGTAGAGCAGGAAGAGGACGAGCGTGCTGGTGAGGCGCGCGTCCCACGTCCACCACACGCCCCAGATCGGCTTCCCCCAGATCATGCCGGTGGCGAGCGTGAGCCCGGTGAAGAGCACGCCGGCCATCGCACCCGCGCGGGCCACCGCGTCCCATCGCATGTCGCGCCGCCACAGGAGCACCACCGAGGCGAGGGAGGCGATGCCGACCCCGAGGTAGGAGGCGAGGGCCGAGGGGACGTGGATGTAGAAGATGCGCTGCACCTCCCCCTCCACGGCCTCCCGCGGGGCCGCGATCACCGCGCCCACGAGCAACGCGAACATCGCCACGCCGGTGACGGGGGGGAGCACCGCCCAGCGCAGCGCGTAGCCGCGCTCGGCCCAGCCCGACGCGAACCGACCGAGGGCGCTCATCGTGGCCCGGCCGCGAGCGTGCTCATCGCTCGACCGCCAGCGGGAAGAGGAGGGCGCTCCCGATCGCCGACCACGCCGTGAAGACCGCGAGCAGGAGCAGCCACGGCGCCTCCCCGGCCGGCTCCCCCAGCGCGGCCCCCGTCGCGCGCACCGCCGCAATCAGGAGCGGCACGAGCAGGGGGAGCGCGAGCACCGGCATCAGCACGGCGCGCGCCCGCACGCGGCTCCCGAGTGTCGCGAGTACGGTGACGAGCGAGACGTACCCAGCGGTCCCCACAAGCAGTATCCCACCGAGCTCGGGGGTGAGGAGCGGCTCGTTGAACAGGATAGTGGCGAGGGCGAGAGTGGCAACCTCAACGGCGAGCAGAGCCAGCAGGTTGGCGAGGAGCTTCCCGGCGTACAGGGCCGTGCGGGCGACGGGCGCGAGCAGCTGGGCGTCGAGCGTCCCGCGCTCCCCCTCGCCGTGGAAGGCGGCACCGGAGGAGATGATGCCGGCGAAGAGGAAGGTGACCCACAGCAACCCTGGGAGGAGCGGCCGCACGTCGCGAGCGGCGAGGTCGAGCGCGAAGGAGTAGACGAGCACCGAGATCGCGGCGAAGCTCCCCGCCGTCAGCCAGCCCGCCCGATCACGCCAGGCGAGCCGGAGATCCTTCTCCATGACGGCGAGAGCGGCCCTCACGTCGCGTCCCCCTCCGCTGCCCCGGCGCCCACTGCATCGGGCGTTCCGCGCGCCGCCGCCTCCTCCTCCACGACGCGGCCGCGGTCGAGGACGAGCCGCCCGGTCGCCCAGCGCCCGACGCGCTCCGGCCGGTGTGTGGCGGCGAGCACGGTCGGGCCCTCGTCGCCCAGCGCGAGCCGCTCGAGGATCTCGAGCCCGTCTGGGTCGAGGCCGGTCTCGGGCTCGTCGAGGAGGAGCACGCGCGGGCGGTGGAGCACGGCGCGCGCGAGCGCGAGGCGCTGGTGCATCCCGCGCGAGAGCACCGAGGTGGGCTCGTCGCGCCGCGCCCAGAGCCCGACCGCGCGGAGCAGCTCCCCGGCGCGCTCCGCCCCGGCGTCGACGTCGTAGAGGCGCGCGAAGAAGCGAAGGTTCTCTGAGGGGGTGAGCTCCTCGTAGAGCATCGGGAGATGTCCCATGAAGCCGATCTGGCGGCGAAGGTCGCCCCCGGCCTCCGCCACCTCCGCGCCCCCGATGAAGGCCGACCCCTTCGTGGGGGAGATCAGCGTCGCGAGCAGCGCGAGGAGCGTGCTCTTGCCCGCGCCATTCGCCCCGAGCAGCGCCGTCCGTGAGCCGGGGGCCAGGGAAAAGCTCACGTCGTCGACGGCAACCACCCCGCGGTAGCTCTTGGTGAGGCCGCGCGCCTCGATCTCCATCCCGCACGGCCCGGGGTGGCCCGAGCGCTCGCCGCTCACGGCGTCTGCGCCCCCCGCGCGCGCGCGCTCCGGGCGAGCGCCCACGCCGCGGCCGGGAGCAGCACGAGCGCGAGCGCGGTCGCGGCGAGCGGGCCCCGCCCCTCGGTCAGCGGATTGGAGGCGGTGCTTCCGGAGAGACCGCGCAGCTCCACGAGCGTCCCCTCCCCCTCGCGCGCCGGGCCCGCGCGTCTCGCCACCAGCGCCGGCTCGCCCTCGACCTCGGTGCTGGGAGCCAGTTCGGCGCCGTCGAGCGCCCTGAGCTCCTCGACGAAGCGCTCGGGGACGAGGACCTCGACGCGCCCGGTCGGGAGGGGTGCCGTCACGCGCAGCCGGTAGGCGTCCCGCGCGGGATCGTAGCCGACCCTGTAGGTGGTGACGACGGAGGTCACGCCGGGCCGGAGCGGAAGCGCCACGTCGAGCGTGCCGGAGCCGAGCTCGAAGCTCCCCTCCTCGCTGAGCCCCGCGGCGTCGCGCGTCTCTTCCGGTAGCGGGATGCGGAGCGTCACGCCCGACGTGCCGGACCCGACGTAGACTCGGTCGGAGGGGTTCTCGACGAGATCCTCCCTGGCCAGCGTCAGCTCCGCCGACGCGCGGTCGAGCGCGAGCACGGTGACCGTGGTCGCCCGCACAGCAAGCGGCGGAGGCTCCGCCGTCGGCTCGTAGACGCGCACCGAGACCTCGGCGGCGGGGAGCTCGGGGGAGAGAACCACGGCGTCGCCGAAGTACTGCACGCCCCGGTAACTCACGAGCGGCACGTGTGTCAGCATCGGGTCGGTGGGGACGGTGAACTCGGCACGCCCCCCCGCAGCCGACGCGCGCGCCACGCCGATGCCCGCGGCCTCGCCGAGCGTGATGAGCTCGATCTCGACCTCCCCCGCGAGGCTCGCCCCGGCCGTGCCGGGGACGACGAGCACGACGACGCGGCCACGCTCGCCACCGCCGGAGCCGGGCGGCGCCTGCGCCTCGGTGGCCGGAGTCGCCATCGCGCCCGCGGCGAGCGCCCCCGCCGCGAGCGCGGCCGCGACGACGAGCCGCCGCGCCCCGTCCCCGAGGAAGCACCTCACGCCTCCCGCTCCGGGCGGGTCCCCGGCTCTCTGGCGGCGGCGAGCAGGCGTGGAGACAGCGCCCGCCGCCTCGCGAGCCGCTCCTCGGCGCTCAGGCGTCCGGCCGCCCGCGCGGCATCGATCGCGCGGAACTCGCCCAGGATCCGCCGCCGCTCCTCGCGCGCCTGACGCGCGGCCTCGGCCGGCCCGGGCCCCTCCCGGCCGGACTCGCGGAACGCCGGCGCGACGAAGGCGGCCGTTGCCAGCACGACGACGGCGAGCAGGAGCCACTCCACGCTAGGGCTCCTCGCCGTCGGTCGCCGCGCCGGCGGAGCGGCGCATCCTCCACAGCGCGAAGCCGCCTCCGAGCGAGACGAGGAGAAGCGAGCCGCCGACCCACCCGAAGAGCAGCAGGTTGAACCCCTCCCGCGGGATCTGCGCGAGAACGCGATCCCCGTAGCGCGCGCGGAAGAAGAAGACGATCTGATCGGGGGGCGTGCCGGCCGCGAGCTGCTCCCGGATGGTCGCGCGCATGTCCTCGCAGATCGCCCGATCACACTGATCGAGCCGCTCGTTCACGCACTGGGGGCAGAGCAGCTGCCGCTCGATGGCGAGCTGCTGCTCGGGGTCGACCTGCTGGGCGGCCGCGGGGTGCGCCCCGCCCGACAGGGCCGTCGCGGCGAGGAGGAGTGCGGCCGCCACGAGCGCCGCTCCCCCCGCGACGTGCGCGGTCCCCGCCCGTCCACGCCTCGCCTCCACCGGGGCCTCAGGCGTGCCCGGCCGTGCCGGGGACGGCCTCCCGGGGCCGCGGGCTCTGCCAGCCGAAGGCGAGAAGCCCACCCGCCACGAGCAGGCCGGCGCCGGTCCAGAGCCAGATCACGAGCGGGTTCACGAAGGCCTGGAACTCGGCGACGAGGTTCTCGTCCCAGCCCTGTATGAAGAGATAGAGGTCCTCTCGCCAGGTGCTGCGCACAGCCACCATCCCCATCGGCTGGTTGGGGAAGTTCGTGAAGAAGCGCCGTCCCGGCTGCATCTCGCCGAGGAACCGATCGCCCTCGCGCACGGTGACGGTGGCGATGGCGTCGGTCTCCACGCCGTTCGCGGTCCCGGCCCGCCCTTCAAGTCGCTCGTAGGTCAGCGTGTAGCGCCCAGCCTCGAACGATTCGCCCGGCGCGACCGTGACGCGCACCTGCTGCTGGTAGGCCGTCGAACCGACGACGGCCACCGCCATCACCGCCGCTCCGAGATGGACGAGGTAGCCACCGTAGCGCCTCGGATCGCGTCGGAAGAGTGCCGCGACGGCGAGCGGCCACGAGGCGGCGCCTCCCCCGGCCGCGCGGTGCGCCCCCCGTGCGCCGAGCCAGTACTCGCGCAGCGTAACCGAGGCGAGCGTGGCCGCGCAGACGATGCCCCCGAGGGCGAAGGGGTCGCGCACGCCGGCGCTCCAGAGCACGGCGGCGCAGCCGATGAGTACCCCGCCCGGCGCGGTGAGCCGGCGCCGGAGCGACCGGGGCGAGCCGCGTCTCCACGGCAGGAGCATGCCGCCGGCGGCGACGAGCAACAGCACCGCGAGCAAGGGACCCACCACCTGGTTGTAGAAGGGCTCGGAGACGGTGACGCGCACGCCGCGGGCGAGCTCCGATGCGACCGGGAAGAGCGTGCCTCCCAGGATCACGAGCGCGATGGCGGTGAGCAGATAGTTGTTCACGATGAGGCCGGTCTCGCGGGAGAGGAGCGACTCGAAGTCGTGGGGCCCCGAGAGCCGCGGGGAGCGCCACGCGAGGAGCGCGATCGACCCGAGGATCACCGCAGCGAGGATCCCGAGGAAGTAGGGCCCGATCTCCGACTGCGCGAAGGAGTGCACCGACGAGACGAGGCCGCTCCTCACGTTGAAGGTGCCGAAGACGGCGAGCGAGAAGGCCGCGGCGGCCATCGCGAGGTTCCAGAGCCGGAGCATCCCCCGCCGCTCCTGCACCGCGAAGCCGTGGAGGAGGGCGATGGTCGGGAGCAGGGGGAGGATCGCCGAGTTCTCGACCGGGTCCCAGGCCCAGTAGCCGCCCCAGCCCAGGACCGTGTACGCCCACCAGCCGCCGAGCACATTCCCGGTCGCGAGCACGACGAAGGAGCCGAGAGCCCAGGGCCTCGCGGCTCGCACCCAGCCGGAGTCGACGTGGCCGGCGAGGAGCGCCCCGGCGCCGATGGCGAAGGGCGCGACCGTCGAGGTGAGGCCGGCGAGGAGCATCGGCGGGTGGATCAGCATCGCGCGGTCGACGAGGAGCGGGTTGAGGCCGACGCCGTCCGGCGGGGTCACGGCCGCCACGTCGAAGGGCGAGGCGAGGAAGACGAGCGGGACCAGGAAGGCTGCGAGCAGCGCCCCGCCCACGGCCTGAGCGTGCCCGCGCGCCCACGGCAGCGCCGAGGCGAGATGGCGCGCGACGCCGGCGAGGGAGAGCGAGAGGAGCCACGTCCAGAGGAGGAGCGAGCCAGGCTGGCCGCTGTAGAAGGCGGCCCACTTGAAGGCCGTCTCCATGTCCCGGGAGGAGACCGAGGCGACGTAAACGAGGCTGAAGTCGTCGCGGAGCAGCGCCGAGGCGAGGGTCGCCATCGCGACGGTGAGGAGAGCCGCCGTCGCGTAGAGCGCCCGCCGACCGGCGGCCGTGGCGCCCGGATGGCGCCGTCTCACGCCCCAGGTCGAGGCGCCGAGGGCAAAGAGAGCCGCAGCGAGCGCCGCCACGAGCGCGGAGGCGCCCAGCGCCCCCGCGAGGTTCATGGGGATCCGGCGGAGGAGGTGCGCTCCGGCACGAAGACGTCGGTGTCGGCGGCGTCGGTCACGAACTCGTTCTCATGCTTGATCACGACCGAGAAGGCCATGAGGTGCGCCGGGCCGTCGGCCACGCCCTCGACGACGACGAAGGTGCGGGGGCCGAAGAGTCCCGGGACGACGCCGTCGTAGGTGATCGCCATCCGCTCACCCTCTTCGCCCTCGATCTCGAAGGCGATGGGATGGCCGGGGCTCTCGGCGATCGTGCCGGGCACGACGCGCCCGCCCACACGCCAGCGCCCGCCCTCCGGGTCGATCTCCTGCGCGAACTCCTCGGGCGTGACGTAGTAGGAGAGGGAGGAGGAGGCCGCGACGGCGGCCAGCGTCCCGATCGCGAGCGAGGCGACGAGGAAGAGAGCGACGAGGCGTCCCCGGCGGGAGAGGCGACGGGGGAGGAGGGAGGCGGTCGGCCGACGCATGCTCAGGTCCCCTCCGCCAGACGCTCCAGCATCGCACGGAAGTCGGCCTCCCGCAGCTCTCCGAAGTACTTCCCGGAGACGCGGAGTCCCGGCAGCAGGAAGAAGGCCTCCGGCAGGGCGATCACACCGTAGTCGAGGTAGACGTCGGCCCCGCGCACGATCGGGAAAGTCAGCCCGTGCCGGCGGGCGAAGGCAACGGCGTCCGTGTGATTGTCCATCACGTTCACGCCGACGAAGGTGTACCCCCTCGCCTCGTACTCCTGCCAGAGCCGCTCGATGAGGGGCGCCTCGCGTTCGCAGGGGGCGCACCACGAGGCCCAGAAGTAGAGGAAGAGCGGGCCACCTGAGTGGCGGCCGAGGCTGAAGCTCTCGCCGTCCAGGGTCTCGGCGGTGAAGTCGGGGGCGAGCCGGAAGGCGGCGGGGCTCTCCCCGAGGGGCGAGTCGCCGACGCCGCGGTCGATTGCGACGCCGAGCGCCGCGAGCAGGAGCGCGAGCACCACGCCGACTGCGCCCAGCGCAAGGCGGGGTGGTCCCGCCCGCCGAATCAGCTTCGCCGGAGAGTGGGACATCGGGGGAGAGGCTACGACCCCACCGAGCGCCGATCAACGCGCCCGGCCGCCGGGGCGGCGCTCGCGGCAGTTGACCGATGCGCGGGCTGGTGCGACTGTACGCGCGGCCGTGCGGCGATTCGAGGGCAGGGCGCCGGCGAGCCCGACGGGAGGTGGCGGTGCGCCTCGATCGCGTGCACGCGCGGCGCCTTTCTGTGGCCGCCGCGATGCTCCTTACCGGACTCGCGCTCACCGCCTGCAGCGACCCGCAGTCCACCATTGATCCGAAGTCCGACGCCACGCAGACGGTGCAGAACGTCTACGTCGTCGTCTTCTGGCTCGCGACGGTGGTCTTCGTGGGAGTGCTGGGGGCGACGCTCGTCCTCTCCATCTGGTTCCGCGAGCGGCCGGGCCGCGTCGCCAAGCAGATCCACGGCAACACGCGGCTCGAGATCGTGTGGACCCTGCTCCCGGTTGTCATACTCGTGGCGATCTTCGTGCCGACGGTGACGGCGATCGCGGACCTCGAACCCGACGCGGACAACCTGCCCGAGGGTGCGATCCGCGTGGAGGCGATAGGCCACCAGTGGTGGTTCGAGTTCCGCTACACAGACCTCGGCATCGTGACGGCGAACGAGATGCGTGTCCCCGTGGACAGGCCCGTCTACGTCGCGCTCCGCTCGGAAGACGTGATCCACTCCTTCTGGATCCCGAAGCTCGTCGGCAAGGTCGACATGGTGCCGGGCCGCGAACACGCAGTCCTCTTCACGCCGAACGAGGTGCGCGATCAGGCCTACCTCGGCCAGTGCGTCGAGTTCTGCGGCACCTCGCACGCGAACATGCGCTTCCGCGTCTTCGTCGACGAGCAGGCCGACTTCGACGCGTGGGTCGAGGCGCAGCTCGCCCCGCCCGTCGCCGCGGAGGCGCTCTCGGAACTCGCCCAGGAGGGGGCGGCGCTCTTCCAGAACCCGATCCTCGCTCTGGGCGTGACGCCGTGCGTCGGCTGTCACACCGTGAAGGGGACGCCGGCCGTCGGGCTGATCGGCCCCGACCTGACGCACGTCGCCTCCCGCTCGACGCTCTTCGCCGGGATCCGCGACGGCTTTGCGAGCTCCGAGGATCCCGATCGCGTGGAGCGCGAGCTCCAACGCTGGATCTCGAACCCGGACGACATCAAGCCCGGCGTCACGGTGCGCCAGAACGGCATGCCGGCGTGGGGCGAGCACCTGACCAACGAGCAGATCACGGCGATCACCGCGTACCTGCGGGAGCTCAAGTAGCGGCGCGTCTGACGCGCGGGAGCCGGCGCCGAGCGCGCTCGGCCGCTGAGGGAGGCACGGAGTATGGCGACCGCCGCTGGCACGCTCGCCCCGCCTGCCGTCCAGGCGCCCTCCGGCATCTGGTCCTGGCTCACGACGGTCGACCATAAGCGGATCGGGACGCTCTACGGCGTCTCCGGAATGGTGTTCTTCGTCGTCGCCGGTACCGAGGCGCTCCTGATCCGCAGCCAGCTCACGGTCCCCAACGGCGAGGTGGTGGACGCCGACCTGTTTAACGCGCTCTTCAGCATGCACGCGCTCACGATGATCTTCCTGGGCGTGATGCCGCTGGGCGCGGCGTTCTTCAACTGGCTGGTGCCGCTGATGATCGGCGCGCGCGACGTTGCCTTCCCCCGGCTCAACGCGCTCTCCTACTGGATCTTCCTCTCGGGGGCGCTGATGCTGAACGCGAGCTGGTTGCTCGGGGGCGCGCCGGACACGGGCTGGTTCGCCTACGCGCCGCTCACCGAGAACACCTACTCGACCGGCCGCTCGATGGACTTCTACACGGTGTCCTTGATCATCCTCGGCACCTCGTCCTTGATCGCCTCGCTCAACTTCATCGTCACCATCATCAACCTGCGCGCGCCGGGGATGACGATGTTCCGCCTCCCCGTCTTCGTCTGGATGACGATGATCGTCGCCTGGCTGCTGGTGCTCTCGCTCCCGGTGCTCACGGTCGGCCTCGTCCAGCTCTACTTCGACCGCAACTTCACGACCAACTTCTTCATCCCGGAGGGCGGCGGCGACCCGGTGCTCTGGCAGCACATCTTCTGGATTTTCGGGCATCCCGAGGTCTACGTGCTGATCCTCCCGGCGATGGGGATCGTCTCGGAGGTGCTGCCGACCTTCGCGCGCAAGCCGCTCTTCGGCTACGGCGCAGTGGTCTTCGCCGGAGTCTCGATCGCGGTGCTGGGTTTCGCCGTCTGGAGCCACCACATGTTCACCTCGGGGCTCGGCGCCGTGCCGCGCGTCGTCTTCTCTGCGACCACGATGACGATCGCGGTGCCGACGGGCGTCAAGATCTTCAACTGGCTGGCGACGCTCTACGGGGGGAACATCCGCTTCACCACCGCGATGTACTTCGCGGTCGGCTTCATCGCGACCTTCACCGTCGGCGGCATCTCGGGTGTGATGCACGCCTCGCCGCCCATCGACACGCAGCAGCAGGACACGTACTTCATCGTCGCCCACCTGCACTACGTTCTCTTCGGCGGCGCGATCATGGGCATCTTCGCCGGCGTCTACTACTGGTTCCCGAAGTTCACCGGCCGCTTCCTCGCGGAGGGGCTCGGCAAGCTCCACTTCTGGCTGTTCTTCATCGGCCTCAACGCCACCTTCTTCCCGATGCACTTCCTCGGTGTCTCGGGGATGCCGCGCCGCATCTACACCTACGACGCTGGCCTCGGCTGGGAGACGTGGAACTTCGTCGCCACGCTGGGTGCCTTCACGATCGCGGCCGGCATGGCGGTCTTCATCTGGAACTTCTTCCGCTCGATGCGGGAGGAACCCACCGCGCCCGACAACCCCTGGGACGGGGCGACGCTCGAGTGGGCGACGAGCTCGCCGCCGCCGGAGCACGACTTCGACGTCGTCCCCGTGGTGCGCGGCCGCGACCCTGTGTGGTACGACCGCGATCACGGCATCGCGCCGCCCGAGCCGGACCCGCATGAGCACATCCACCTCCCGCCGCCGTCCTACTACCCGCTGCTCATCGGTGTGGGCTTCGCGCTGATGGGCATCGGCGCGCTCTCGCACCTCGCGGTGCTCGCACTCGGCGTCGTGGTGGTCATCTACGGCGTCTGGGGTTGGGCTCTGGAGCCGACCGGCCCCGAGCCCGCCGCGAGCGGGCACTAGGGGAGCGGGGGAGAGCGAGATGGCGCAGTCCTCGCACGCTGCGGGCGCACCGCACAGCTCCACGGGGATCGACAGCCGCAAGGTCCTGATGTGGATCTTCCTCGCCTCGGAGTGCCTCTTCTTCGGCTCGCTGATTGCGACCTACCTCGTCTTCAAGGGGGACATCCCGCTCCCGCCCGTGGGCTTCATCGAGAGCCACACGCACGACGGGGTGGTCACGGGGTGGTTCCCGGCGGACCGCGTCATCGACGGTATCGAGTACGCGGGGGTGCTCAACATCCCGGTCACCTCCGCCTCGACCTTCGTGCTTCTGATGAGTTCGGTCGCCATGGTGCTCGCCGTCTACGGGGCCCAGAACGGGCGCCCCAAGATGATGAAGGTCTGGCTGCTCGGGACGATGCTGCTCGGGATCGTTTTCCTGGGCTTCCAGGTCTTCGAGTTCCACGAGTTCGGTGCGGAAGGGCTCAATCTCGCCACCAACCAGTTCGGCGCCTCCTTCTTCGTGCTCACCGGCTTCCACGGCGCGCACGTCTCAGTCGGCGTCCTGATGCTCGGCTCGATGCTGGTCGCGTCGATGCGCCGCACGGGCCTCGGCCCGGAGGCGGGCTTCCACGTCGAGACGATCGGGCTCTACTGGCACTTCGTCGATATCGTCTGGATCGTGATTTTCACGGTCGTCTACCTGATACCGGCGTGAGCGCCGGGACGGACGGCGGGAGGACAAGATGAGCGCCGAGAGCGGACACTCGGCCGGGCCGCACGATCGCCCGCACCCCACCGTGCGGCAGTACGTGCTCATCGGCCTGCTCCTGACCGTGATCACGGTCGTGGAGCTCTTCGCCTCCTACACGCCGGGCCTGGGCGTGCTCCTGATCCCGATCCTGCTGGTGCTCTCCGCCATCAAGTTCGCGATCGTCGTCGCCTACTTCATGCACCTGCGCTTCGAGCAGGCGCTGCTCACGCGGCTCTTCGTCTTCGGCTTCGTGCTCGCCAGCGCGATCATGGTCGCGCTGCTCGCGCTGTTCTGGGGTGACCCGGCCATCATCAACCGCTAGCTCTCGCGCGGCACGCCTCGACAGCAGCCTTCGCCCCGGACCGGCAGCGGGCCTACGCGCCTGCCTCTCGCGAGCCGAGCGGCTCCGCTCCCGAGCCGCCCGCCACTGCCGCCGCGCCCGCGGTCGGCTCGTCCGGCTGACTCTGGCCGCTCTTCTCGTACCAGACGGCGAAGATCACCCCCGCGACGCCGAGCATCAGCAGCTGGCTCGGCGCCCACATGATGAGTCCCGCGATTTGCTGGTCGGTCGCAAGCGAGATGTCTAGGAGCTGGCGCCCCTCGTAGTGCTCGTAGAAGGGGTCCGACGCGAACGTGAGGAGGGCACCGAGGATGTGCTTCGGCACGCCGATCGCGAGCAGGAAGAGGATGCGGGGGAGGTAACCGAGCCGTGCCCGCAGTGGCGCGGGGTCGATCAGGTTCCACCAGACGAGAAGCCCGACGGCGGCGAAGGAGGCGTGCTGCAGCTCGTGGATCCACTCGTTGGTGAGTGCCGCCTCGTACCAGCCGGGGGCGAGGTGCCAGAGCCAGAGGACGCTGGTGAAGAGCCCTCCGGCGAGGACGGGGTGCGTGGCCACGCGCCATCCCCTCCGCACCGCGTGGCGCCTCGCGAGGCGCCCCACAACGCCGAGCCGGAGTTCGCGCGGGAGGCCGCGAAGGAGCGGCGTGGTCGGTGCACCGAGCAGGATCAGCGCCGGTGCGATCAGGATGAGCAGCTCGTGCTGGACCATGTGGAAGGTCAGGTGGTGCTCCGCCGCCGCGTCGAGCGGCGATTCGATAGCGAGCAGCAGCACGAGGAGCCCGGAGTAGAAGAGCGCGGTGCGCCAGCGTGGGTGCTCGCGGCTGCGCTCGGGCCAGCGCGAGAGGCCGCGCGCGTACCACACTGCCCCCAGCGCGAGCGGGACCAGCAGCTGCGGGTCCACGTTCCAGGCCCCCCACAGGTCGCCGGCATGGTTGACGTGCGCGGGGTGCAGGAGCTCGAGCGCGCGCGGGGCGAGATGTAGCTGCACCGGCGCTCCTCGGAGCCGCGGCCCCGGTGATCCGGGGGCCGGGGGACCCGAGTGTGCACCGGGCGCGAGCCGGGGGCGAGCGTGGCCTGTCCCCGGGCGGCGCCCGCGGGGCGCGACTGCTAGCCTGATCGCGCCGGGTCCGGCCGGCGGGATGGAGGGAGCGACCGATGCCGGCGCCGACTCTCCGGCTCGCGCTCGCACAGCTCAACACCACGGTGGGCGACTTCGAGGGCAACGCTCGCCTCGTGCTCGACGCCGCTCGCGAAGCGGCGGCGGCGGGATCCCAGCTCGTCGCCGCGCCCGAGCTCGCGCTCACCGGCTACCCGCCCGAGGATCTGCTGCTCCGCCCGGCGTTCATCGCGGACGCCGAGCGTGCGCTCACGCGGCTCGCCGCTGACGCGAGGGGCCTCCCGCCGCTCGTGGTCGGCGCGCCCGATCCCGGGGACTCGCCGCGGTTCGGCTCGGCGGTCGGCGCGCTCTACAACACCGCAGCGCTCCTCCACGGGGGCCGCGTGGTCGGGCGCTACCGCAAGCAGCGGCTCCCCAACTACGGCGTCTTCGACGAGGCGCGCTACTTCGTCCCGGGCGAGGAGATGCCGCTCTTCCTCGTCGGCGGAGCCCAGGTTGGGCTCACTGTCTGCGAGGACATCTGGTACGAGGACGGACCGGTGGGAGCACTCTGCGCCGCCGGCGCGCAGCTGATCGTGAACATCAACGCCTCGCCGTTCTGGGCCGGCAAGACGGAGGAGCGGCTCTCAGTCGCTGCCGACCGCGCGCGCGGGCACGGCTCGCCGGTCGCCTACGTGAACCAGGTGGGGGGGCAGGACGAGCTGGTGTTCGACGGCAACTCGCTCGTGGTCGACGAGGCCGGCCGCCTCATCGCGCGCGGCGCCTTCCTTGAGACGGATCTCCTGCTCGTGGATGTGCCGCTCCCGGAGCGCCCGCCCGCCGCGGGGGCGCTCACGGTGAGCGACCGCCCGGCATCGCCGCTCCCTCCGCTCCCGCCGCGGTCCGCAGCCGCGCCTCCCGGCCCACTCGAGGAGACCTACCGCGCGCTGGTGGTCGGCACGCGCGACTACGTGCGCAAGTGCGGCTTCGGCGAGGTGATCGTCTCGCTCTCCGGCGGCATCGACTCCGCCCTCGTCGCGGCCGTCGCCGTGGACGCGCTGGGGCCCCGGCACGTGCGCGGCGTCGCGCTCCCCTCGCGCTACTCCTCGGAGGGCTCGGTCGCCGATGCGCGCGCGCTCGCCGCGAACCTGGGCATCGAGCTCGCCACCCTCCCCATCGAGTCGGTGCACGCGGGGGCGCTCGAGGTTCTCCGCGACGAACTCGCCGGCGGCGGGACGGGCAGCGCCGAAGAGAACGTGCAGGCGCGGATCCGGGGAATGCTGGTCATGGCGCTCTCCAACTCGAGCGACGCCCTGGTCCTGACCACCGGCAACAAGTCGGAGTACGCCTGCGGTTACGCGACGCTCTACGGAGACATGGCCGGCGGCTTCGCCGTGATCAAGGACGTCCCGAAGACGCTCGTTTACGAGCTCGCCCGCCACCGCAACGCATCGGGGAGGCCGGTGATCCCGAGGAGCTCCATCGAGAAGCCGCCCTCCGCCGAGCTCCGGCCCGGCCAACTCGATTCCGACTCGCTGCCGCCGTACGAGGAGCTCGACCCGATCCTCGAGGCCTATGTGGAGCGCCACCTCTCGGTCGCCGAGATCGTGGCGGCCGGCCACGACCAGGCGACCGCGCGCCAGGTCGTCGAGCTCGTGGACCGCAACGAGTACAAGCGCCGCCAGGCGCCCCCCGGGGTGAAGATCACGCCGCGCGCCTTCGGCCGCGACCGGCGGTTCCCCCTGGCGTCGCGCTACGTTTCGCCCTGACGCCGGGCGCGCCGCCCGGCGCTTCTCGTGTGTCGGCGGAGCACCGCGCGCCGGGGTCGGCCTAGCTCCCGTCGCCTCCCGGCACGGTCGCGGCGTCTCCGTCCCGGGGCACCTCGCCCCCCTGTCCGTCGATCTCCTCGAGGCGCTGCTCCAGGGCGGCGGCCATCGTGTCGGCGGCCGTCACCTCGATCCAGCGCTCGAAGGCCGAGCGCACGCGCCCGAACGCCTCTTCGATCGCCTCCTGCGTCTCCTGGTCGGCTCCCAGCGCGCCGCGCGCCCCGCCGACGAGGGCGGCGAGCCGGTTCACAGCCGGCGCCAGACCGTCGTGGAGCTCGTGGAGGTCCTCCTGTTCGGCGGCGTGGCCGCGGTCCTTCAGGATCTCGAGCGCGCCGAGCACCCAGGCGCAGGCGCCGAGGAGCGTCCCGGTCTCCTCCGGCGCGAGCGAGAGCCGGATGCGGTTCACCCGCCCGCCGCCGCCCGCCGCCTGGCTCACGCCTCGCGCCCCGACTCGTAGGCGAGCGTCGCGGCCATGGTGAGCGCCCCCGTGAGCGGCGCGTCGGCGCCGAGCAGCGCCGGCACGACGCGTGCGCCGGGCGCCACGTCGGCGGTGAGCCGCTTGAGCACCGGGATGAGCAGATCACGCAGTCGCGTCGGCGCGTCGACGACCACGAGCTCCGGGTCGAGCAGGGCGGCGGCGTCGGCGAGCGGCACCGCCAGCTCCTCCAGCGCCTCGCCGCCGAGGCGCTCCTCCGGGTCGAGATCGGCGACGGCGGGGATCGCCCCCGCCCGTCCGTGGGCGCCGCGCAGCGCGCGGCCTCCGGTGAGCACAGCCGCCGCGGGCTCGCCGCGCAGCAGCAGGTAGAGCACGTTGTCGGCGCCCCGGGCGGCGCCTTCCGCGCGCTCTCCGAGCAGGCCGGCGTGCGCGCGGCTCTCGACCGCGGCCGGGGCGTCGATGTGGCGACGCAGCGCCTCGACGACGGAGAGTCCCTCCCATCCGCTCTGGCCGCCCTCGAGCAGCTGCCCGGCGACGGGGTCGACGGCTCCGGGCGCCGCCATCGCGATCGCGAGCGCCGAGCGCCCGCTCCCCTCCTCGGCGAAGGCGGTGGCGATATGGCCGCCGACCTCCCATGCCCACGACTCCTCGTCCGGGAGCTCGGGGAGCGCCCAGCGGCGGGGCTCCCCGAGCGGGGCGCCGCCGGGCTCGGCGAGCGCGAGCCGCAGCTCGTCCGCGGTGAACTCGATCCCGATCAGGAGCCCCTCGGACATCGCTCTCCCGCCGCCGTGCGCGCCGCACGGGCGCGCGCCGACTCTACGGAGGGCCGCGGGTGCGCGCCACCCGGGCGTGTGGCCGCGGCGGCGCGGGCGCCGCCCTCCCGCGCCGCTAGAATCGAGGGCGCGGCCGGCCGGCGGAGGGAAGGCGCGTGGCGAAGAGCGCTCGGATCGGCTTCACGGCGCGGCGAGAGCTCGCCGTCGGCGTCATCGGCTGCGGGCGCCTCGGTGCCTCGCTCGCGCGCGGGATGACCTCGGCCGGCTACCGCGTCACGGCCCTCGCGGGCCGGGGCTCCGGGCGCGCCGAGGCGCTCGCGCGGGCGATCCCGGGCGCCAGCGCCCTGTCGGCCGAGGACGTGGTCCGGGAGAGCGACCTCGTGCTGCTCGCCGTCCCCGACGCCACCGTCGCCGCGCTTGCCGCCACGCTCCCGTGGAGGCGGGGACAGGCGGCGGTCCACTGCGCCGGCGCGCTCGACCTCGCCCCGCTCGCCCCGCTCGCCGCCTCGGGGGTCGCGCTCGGCTGTCTGCACCCGCTGCAGGCCTTCCCCGATCCCGCGGGCTCCCCGGAGCGGTTGAGGGGGATCGCCGTCGGCGTTGAGGCGGCCGAGGAGGATGGATCCGATCTCGGCGCGCTGCTCGAGGCGCTGGCGGCAGACCTCGGCGCGGAGCGCACGCTCCGCCTGGAGGGTATCGATCGCGCCTGCTATCACGCGGCGGCCGTGCTCGCGTCGAACGACGTGGTGGCGCTCGCCGCTGCCGCCGCGCGCGCGTGGGCGCTCGCCGGGCTCCCGGTCCAGGAGGCTCCCCGGGCGCTCGGCCCGCTCCTCGCGGGTGCCGCCTCCGCGGTAGCGGAGCTCCCGCCCGCGGTCGGGCTCGAGGCCGCCCTGACGGGGCCCCTCGCGCGCGGCGACATCCCGACCGTTGCCGGCCACCTCGAGGCCCTCGCCCGGGAGCCGTCGCTTCGGGCGCTCTACGCCGCGCTTGGGCGCGAACTGCTCGCGCTCGACCTCGCGCATCCGCCCCACACCGCCGCCGCGCTCGCGACCCTCCTCGCCCCGCCGGAGGTCGGGGAGACCCCGCAGGCCGGCGCCGGTGCCCCCGCCGGGCACGGGTAGGCGCCGTCATGCGGCTTGCGCTGGGCGAGCATGTGATCGACGCGACCGGGCGGACGGTGGTGATGGGGATCGTCAACGTCTCGCCTGACTCGCCGGTCGCGCGCTCCGTCGTCGAACCCGGTGGCGCCGTTGAGCGCGCGCTCGGGCTGGTCGCCGAGGGTGCGGAGATCGTCGATGTCGGCGCGCACTCGACGCGCACGGGCGGTCAGGCGCCGCCACTCGATGAGGAGATCGGTCGGGTCTGCCCGGTGATCGACGCGCTCGCGCGGGAGGGCGTGGCGGTCTCGCTCGACAGCTGGAAGCCGGAGGTGGCTCGCGCCGCCGCCGGGGCGGGGGTCCACCTGCTCAACGACGTGACCGGGCTCCGCGACCCGGAGATGGCCTCGGTCGCCGTTGAGCACCGGCTCCCGGTCCTGGCGATGCACATGCGGGGAGAGCCGACGCGTCACGGCGAGGCCGACCAGCACTACGACGACGTCGCCTCCGAGGTGACCGCCGACCTCGAGCGGCGCGCCCGCGAGCTGGAGGCGGCCGGCGTCCCCGCCGTGTGGCTCGATCCCGGTTTCGGCTTCGGCCGCTCGGCCGCAGACAACGTGCGGCTCCTCGCCGCCGTCCGGGCGCTCCGCGCGACGGGGCGGCCGGTCGTGATCTCGGCCTCGCGCAAGGGGTTCCTCGGCGAGCTCGTCGGCGTCGGCTACACGCAGCGCGCGCCCGCGCTCCTCGCCGCCACGATCGCCTTCAACGTGCTCGCCGCGGTGGCTGGAGCGCACGTCGTGCGCGTGCACGACGTGACGGAGGTGTCGCGCGCGATCCGCGTCGCGAACGCGGCGCGAGCCGCAGCTCCCTTCGGGCTCGACGACCTCGAGCCGCCGCCCTGAGCATGCGCCGCGAGCCGTGCGGTCAGGGCGCCGCCGCGTCGATCGCCTGAAGCAGGCGGGTGAGGACCGCTGGTCGCTCCGCGGGCTCGACCGGGACCGGCAGCTCCTCGACCTCCGCCAGCATCCGCTCGCGCACCGCCTCGGATTCGGACGGCTCGAGCGCCCAGGCGGCGAGCACCTCGTCGGTGCCCCACAGCAGCGCCTGGCGGAAGCCGTAGTCGGCGATCGCCTTCTCCGCGAGTGCCCGCGCCGATTCGCTCGCCATCGCGCCCCTCCCCCGTCGCCCCTAGCCGGCCGTCCGGCCCCCGTCGACCACGTACTCGGCGCCGGTCACGTAGGAAGCTTCGTCGGAGGCGAGGAAGAGGATCACGGCCGCCACCTCCTCGGGCCGGGCCGCGCGACCGAGCGGCAGCCGCTGCTCCCACGCCTCGTACGCCTCCCGGCTCCCCGTCGATCCGCGCGCCTGCGCCGTGTCGGTCAGTCCCGGTACGACCGCGTTGACGCGGATTCCGTCCGCGGCGTACTCCAGCGCGGCCGTGCGCGTCAGGTGGAGGATCCCTGCCTTGGTCGCGCCATAGGCCGCGCCGTGCGGAGAGCCACGCACGCCCGAGCCGGAGGAGAGGTTCACGATCGCGCCGCCCCTGCCGAGCATGTGCGGAATGGCGGCGCGGCAGCAGAGGAAGGTGCCGCGCAGGTTGGTGCCGACGGTGAGGTCCCACTCCAGGTCCGACACCTCGTGCAGGCGGCCGGTGCGGGGGTAGATGCCGGCGTTGTTGACGAGCACGTCGAGCCGGCCGTGCCGCTCCATGCAGGCTAGGACCAGGGCCTCCACGTCGGAGGCTCGCGAGATGTCGGTCGCGACGAAGAGGGCGTCGGATCCGCCCGCGGAGAGCTCCGCCGCCTGCTGCTCCCCGCCTGCGCGGTTGCGGTCGGCGAGCACGAGCCGAGCCCCCTCGCGCGCGAAGAGCCGCGCGGTCTCAAGCCCGATCCCCGCCGCCGAGCCGGTCACGATCGCGACCCGACCCTCGAGCCTCCCCGCCATCGGCCCCGCCCCCCTCCGCATACGCCTCAGGACGCCCCGGGCGCGGGGCGCCTCGGGCGCCGAACTGCTATCGTCGCCGGCGATGGACGCCCACCCGGAGCTCGCGACCCTGACGTTGGTCGAAGCCGCGCGGCAGATCGCCGCCCGCGAAATCTCCCCCGTCGAACTCACCCGCCAGACGCTCGAACGCATCGAGGCGCTGAACGGACACCTAGCCGCCTACATTACCGTCCCGGCCGAGCTCGCTCTCAAGCAGGCGGCGGACGCCGAGAGCGAGATCGCGCGCTCGGGCCCGCGATCGCCGCTCCACGGGATACCCGTCGCGCTCAAGGACAATATCGCGACCGCGGGCGTCGAGACCACCGCCGCCTCCGAGGTGCTGCGCGGCTGGGTGCCCGAGGAGGACGCGACCTGCTGGGCGCGCCAGCGCGAGGCGGGCGCGGTGCTCGTGGGGAAGACCCTGCTCCACGAGTTCGCGATCGCCGGCTCGCTCTGGTCGGCGGGCTTCGGCGCGGCGCGCAACCCCTGGGATCTGATGCGCTCCACCAACGGCTCCTCCAGCGGCTCCGCGGCCGCCGTCTCCGCGGGGCTCGCCTTCGCCGCGCTTGGCACGGAGACCGGCGCCTCGGTGAGGCGCCCGGCGGCCTTCTGCGGCCTGGTCGGCCTGCTCGGGAGCTTCGGCCGCGTGAGCCGCCGCGGTGTGATCGTGAACTCGTGGTCGCTCGACCACGTCGGTCCCCTCGCCCGCTCCGTCGAGGACGCCGCGCTCGTGCTCGAGGCGATCTCCGGCGCCGACCCGGGCGACCCCTTCTCATCGGGCGAGCCGCTCCGCGGCATGGGCGCGGCCTGCGGCCGCGGCGCGGAGGGGCTCCGTGGCCTTCGCGTCGGCGTCTCGTGGCGCCATGCCGAGGGGACGGTCGACGACTCGGTGCTCGCGCGCGTGCGCTCGGCCGTCTCGGCGATGGAGGACGCCGGCGCCACCGTCGTCGAGCTCACGCTCGCGCGCACCGAGTACGCCGCGGCCTGCTCGACCGCGATAATGCGTTCCGAGGTCGCCTCCGCCCACGCCGCGACCCTCGACCGCGGCGCCCCCTACTCGCGGCAACTCGCAGCCCGTCTCGCCGCCGATCGCGCGATCCCCGCCGAGGACTACCTGCTCGCCCTCCGCGCCCGCCGCGCCATCGGAGAGGAAATCGACGAGGCGTTCTCCGAGGTCGACGTCATCGCCTCGCCCTCGACCGCGACAGCGGCGACCCGGCTCGACGGCGGCTTCGGCGCGATGCGCGACCGCCCGCTTGAGGTCGGGCCGCAGTGGCACAACCTGCACCGCGTCTCCTCCCTCCTGGGGCTGCCGGCGGTGACGCTCCCCTGGGGGCGCATCCCCGCCCCGGGCGCTCCCTCCGGGCTGCCGGTCGGCCTGCAGCTGGTGGGGCGCCGCCACGAGGAGGCGACGCTCCTGCGGGCCGCCGCCGGCGCGGAGGCGCTCGCCCCGCCGTGGGAGGCGCCGCCGCTCGACCCGGCGTCGCCTGCGCCCCCATACCCGCCGGGGATGGAGGAGCAGGGCGGCCAGGGCTCGCCGTCCCTGAAGCCACTGCGTGAGGCCGTCCTCAGGCTGCGCGAGCTCTCGCTCGAGGGCTTCACCGGCGATCCGGCCTTCCCTCCGGAGGGGCGCGCGTAAGCCCGACGGCCTACTCCGTGAGGAAGGCGAGGAGCCGCCCTGCGTAGTCGGCCGGGCGCTGCTGCATCGGCGAGGCTCCACCGCCCTCGATGTGCTCTGAGCGGCCGTCGGCGAAGAGCCCTGCAAGCCGGGGCTGGATGGCGGCGAAGGGGTCGTGCCCGCCGTAGAGCAGGAGCGCCCGGGCCCGGACGAGCGGGATGCGCTCCCGCGCGTGGTAGCGGAAGACGGCGAGCGGGCCGTGGTGGCGGTCGGGGAGTGCGCGCACGGAGTCGACGGCGGAGCGCGCGACCTGAGCGAGCGAGGTGCGCCCCCACATCGGATCGGCGGCGCGCTCCCAGGCCTGGAGCAGGTGGGCACCGTCCGGCATCGGGCTCGCGGGGTGGGCTCCTGCGATCTTCCCCTCCCTCTCGTCGGGCTCGTAGTCGGGGAGCCCGGAGAGCACGAGGCGCGTGACGAACCGAGGCCGCGAGGCGGCGAGCTCGAGTGCGATCGCGGCGCCGGTATGCGTGCCGACCAGGGCCGCTCTCCCCACCGCGAGTGCCTTGAGGAGCTCCGCCACCGCGCGCGCGTAGTCCGGGATGGAGGGCGGCGCGAGCTCCGGGGGGATGGGGTCGGAGTGCCCGTAGCCCGGCGTGTCCAGGGCCAGGGCGCGCACGCGGCCCGAGAGCTCCCCGAGCAGCTCCTGGAACTGGGCCGAGGAGTCGGCCGTCTGGTGGAGGAGCACGAGCGCGTCGCCCGCCCCGGGCAGGGCCACGGCGGGGCCCGGCACCTCCTGATAGTGGATCTGGCCGAGCGACGTCGGCGCGTAGCCGCGGCGGGGCACGGGCGGGTTCACGGGGTCGGCTAGGGGATCAGCAGCACGCGCCCGAGGGCGCGGCGGCTCTCGGCGTAGGCGTGCGCGCGGGCGGCCTCGGAGAGCGGGAAGCGGCGGTCGATGAGGACGCGGAGCTCCCCGGCCGCGACCTGCGCAAGGAGCCCCGAGATGAGCGCCTCGACGCGGGCGAAGTTCGCCCCCTGCTCCGCGGCGAGGTAGACGCCCTGGAGCGTGCGGTTGCCGTTCATCAGGGGAGAGACGTCGACCGTGCTCTCCCCGCGGCTCGCGTTCCCGACGGTGAGGGCGCGCCCGCGGTAGGCGAGCATGGCGAGGCTCCGCTGGAGCGTCTCGCCGCCCACCGGGTCGATGACAAGGTCCACGCCCCGCCCCGCGGTCAGCTCCCGAACCGCGGCCACGGTGTCGCCTGTGGTCGGGATCCCGTGGTCGAGGCCGTACTCGGCGAGCTGCTCGAGCTTCTCTTCGCTCGATGAGGTGCCGATCACCGTCGCGCCGGCCGCCTTCGCGATCTGGATGGCGGCGATGCCGAGGCCCCCGGTCGCTCCCTGGATCAGGATCGTCTCGCCGGAGACGACGCGTCCGAACTCGTGCAGGCAGTCGTGCGCCGTGGCGAAGGGGACGGGGACGCACGCCGCCTCCTCGGTGCCCAGGCCGTCCGGGAGCACCCAGGTCGCGCGCGCAGGCACCGAGCGAAGCTCGGCGTGCGATCCTGCGCCCGAAACGGCGACCACGCGCTGGCCGACCGAGCGCTCGGTGACGGCCCCCCCGACCTCGCGGATGACGCCGGCGCACTGGTACCCCACCACGTGGGGCGTGTGTGGGAGCGGGCCCTGCGCGCGGGCCCGCAGATCCCCGCCCTCGATACTCGCCGCCTCGACCTCGATCACGACGCCGCGCGGGTGGCAGGAGGGGTTCTCGACCTCCTCGTAGCGGAGGACCTCGGGCGGCCCCGGCTCGTGGACGACGGCTGCGTGCATGGCGCCTCCCGCTTCCCGGGGCCGAGGCTACCGGGCGCGCGTCCCGCCGTCGATCGAGTGCACGCTCCCCGTAATAAAGGCGGCTTCGTCGGAGAGCAGGAAGGCGACGAGCGCCGCGACCTCGGCGGGCGTGGCGGCGCGCCCGAGAGGGATCTGCTCCACGCGCTCGGTGCGAGAGCGGCCGAGTCCGCGCTCGAGCTCCTCGAGGATCGGCGTCTCGACGGCGCCCGGGGCGACGGCGTTGACGCGGATCCCGTCGGGTGCGAGCGCGAGCGCCGCCGAGCGCGTAAGGCCGAGCACGGCGTGCTTGCTGGCGCCGTAGGCGATGTGCCAGGGCGCGCCCCCCAGCCCCGACGTGGAGGAGATGTTCACCACGGCGCCGCCGCCCCGTGCCCGCATCGAAGGGACGCAGGCGCGCAGGCACAGCCACGGACCCTTCACGTTCACGGCGAGCACACGGTCGAAGAGCTCCTCCGGGTAGTCGAGAGGCGGCCCCACGAAGCCGAGCGTCGCCGCGTTGTTGACGAGGAGGTCGACGCCGCCGAAGCGGCGGGTGGCGAGGGCGCAGGCCTCCTCGACCTCGGTCGCGACGGAGACGTCGGCGGCCTGCTGAAGGGCGCGCGGCGCGGGCGATCCCCCCGGGGCCGCGCTCTCGGCCTCGGCGCGCGCGCCCTCGAGATCGGTGCCCGGGAGGTCGAGCAGGAGCACGCGCGCCCCCTCGGCGACGAGCCGCGCCGCCGTCGCGCGCCCGATGCCGGAGGCCGCCCCCGTCACGACGCCGGCCCGGCCCTCGAGGCGGCGCTCCACGGCGCCGGCCCCGGTCCTAGCCGGTCTCGCCGACGAGCACGGTCGCGGAGGAGGCGGCGCCGACGACGGCGTACGCCTCGATCTCGACAAGGAGCCCGTACTGCGCGAGCCCGCCCTGCACGGTGGCGCGTGCCGGGTAGGGCGGGCTGAAGTACTCGGCGTAGACCTCGTTGTAGGCGGCGTAGTGCCGCCAGTCGACGAGCGAGACCTGCGTCTTCACGACGTCGTCGAACTCGGAGCCGAGCTTCTCCAGCGCGTAGCCGATGCCGTCGAGCACGGCGTGCGTCTGCGCCCGGACGTCGCCGGGGCCGATGAGCTTCCCCTCGAAATCGGTCGCGACCACCCCGGAGACGGCGATGAGGTCGCCCGAGCGGATGCCCGCGCAGTGCGGCGCCACGCCCGGCGTCATGCGGTCGTCGAGGATGATGCGGTCGCTGGGCACGACGTAGTGATCGCGGTCCTGGTACGCGCCGAGCTTCCCCGTGTCGACGTAGGTGCGATCGCCCCCGTCGAGCACGGCCGTCATCTCGAACTCGATCAGGCGATCGGGATCGGCGAGCGTGCCCTGGATCGAGGCGCGCGCGGGGTAGGGCTGGCCGAAGAACTCCGCGTAGATCTCGTTGTAGGCGTCGAAGTCGCGCCAGTCGACGATCGTGGTGTGGTTCTTGATGACGTCGCGGGGCGTTGCTCCGGCCGCAGCCAGCACGGCGCGCGTGTTCTCGAGCGCCTGCCGGGTCTGCGCCCGGATGTCGCCCGTCGCCACCACGCGGCCGTCCGGGCCGACGCCCGCCATGCCGGAGAGAAAGAGGAGGTTCCCCGCGCGCACCGCCGCCGGCACCCCATCGGGAGCCCCCGCCCCGGGGACGATGATCGGCTCGAGCTCGCAGCCGGAGACCGCGATCCCCTCCAGTTCGACGAGGTAGCCGGGCGAGACGAGGCCGTGGCCGACCGTCGAGCGCGCCGGCTGCCCGGCGCCGTAGTGCTCCCCGAGCACGCCGTCGACGCGGTCGTAGCCCGACCACGTCGCGTGGTAGGTGAGGAGCCTTGCAAGCTCGTCCGGACGCGAGCCGAGCGCCGTGAGCGCGTCGTCGAGCATCTTGGCGGTCGCCCTCGTCTGCGCGGCGGCGTCCGGGTGGCCCGCACGCCCGCCGGCGAGCGCTCCGGTCGCCGGATCCGCTCCGACCGAGCCCGAGAGAAAGGTGAGATTGCCGGCTCGGACCGCGGCGCAGAACGGCCACGGCGTGCTGAAGACGAGCGGCGAGCTGATGGTGGTACGCGGCACGGGCACTCCCTTCGACCCCGCGCGAGTCTGCCACGCCTCAACCCCCCGCGCGAGGCCGGCCGCCCGGGCCGGTGAGCGGCGTGCAGGACGCTGGGGTAGAGTCGCCGGGGAGGTTGCCCGTGTCCGACCAGCCGCCCCTTCCGTGGGCCCAGCTTCAGGAGAAGATCGCGCGCTGGATCGCTCTCGAGGCCGCTTCGGAGGAGGCCTTCGGGCTCCCGCCCGAGGAGTTCGCCGACGATCGGGAGGAGAAGTTCGCGCGCTGGGTCGTGATGGCGGCCTCCGTCCATCCCCGCTTCCGCTTCGTCCGCAACGAGACGGTGCACTGGTCACCGCCCCGGAATCCGCTCGCCGCCTCGCGGGTGGCGCTCCTCTCGACCGGCGGCATCCGGCTACGCTCGCAGCCCACCTACGAGGTTGACTGCGAGCGCGCCGACGCCGCGTGGAACGAGATTCCGGCGGCGGCGAGCGCCGGTGACTTCGCGATCGACCACGACCACTACAACCACGCCGACGCCGACCGGGACGTGAACTGCATGCTCCCGCTGGACCGGCTGCATGATCTCGCCGTCTCGGGCGAGGTCGGCGAGGTGGCGCCCCGCCACGTCGGGTTGATGGGCTGCATCTCCGACCCCGGGGATCTCCTTGCGGAAACGGCGCCCCGGGTCGCCGCGATGCTCGCCGCCGACGAGGTCGACCTCGTGCTGCTCACCCCGGGGTGATGGCTCTGCCATCGGTCCGTAGGACTGATCCAAAACGTCATCGAGGAAGCGGGGATCACGACCATCTCGGCAACGATGAAGCCCGAGATCACCCACTACATCCGCGCGCCGAGGGCGGCCCGGATGCGTCTCCCGCAGGGGAACCCGCTCGGCGAGGCGGGGCGGGCCGAACAGCAGCGGGTCATCCTCGGCGACCTGCTAAGGCTGCCCTGGGTGATCGCGGAGCCCGAGAGCATCGTGACGCTGCCGCACCGCTGGCGCAGGGAGGCCCGGCCCTCCGTCCGCCTGCCGGGCGACGGGAGCAAGGAGGCGCCCGCTGCTCTTTGACGAGGTCGCCGAGATCCGCGCGGCGTGGGACCGTCTGCTCCTGCTGGCGGAGGGCTACCGCGCCCGGCTCGAGCAGCTGCGCGAGGAGGAGCGCGCGCGGCCCGAGCACTCCCCCCGGCGGCTGCGCACGCTCGATGTCGCGATCCGCGAGGCGGACGACCTGGTCCGGGTCGTGGACGACGTCGCCGGCGATCGGTTGCTGCGCGTGCAGGACCGGCAGGTGATCCTCCAGAAGATTCCGTTCGCCCCGGACGCCGCTCCGCCGGGCGAGGAGGCGCGCGGAGCAGGGTGATCGCGAGCGGGGCGCGGGCCGTCGGGGTATCCTGTCATGCGCACGTTGGGCGGGGGGAGTGCCGAATGTCGCCATCGACCGCGGATGGGGGCGACTGCGTCCACCACTGGATGCTCGCCGCGCCGGGACCGGACGGCACGGCCGCCACCTGCACGAACTGCGGCGCGAGCCGCCACTTCGCGCCGGAGGCGCGTCCGACGCTCCGCGCATCGAAGTCGCGCCGCGCGCGCCCGGGTGAGGGTTCCGCGCGGGCCTAGCTCCGCGTCCTGCCGCGGGACGTCACGCCCCCGGCGCGTGAGGCTTTTCCGCGTCGACCGGAGGGCGGTACGCCGTCGGCGGTGGCGCGGACGGGGCGGCGCCCCGCGGAAGCGTTGGCGGCGGCACCCAGCAGCGCGAGCGACGCGGGCAGGTAGAGCATGCCGATCGACAGGCTCGTCAGGAGAGACAAGACCGAAAGCGAGACGGCGAACACCCACAGGAGCATCGTGCGCAGCAATCCACCGGGCGTGGTCGCGTGAACGGTCAGAACGGCCAGAACCGCGAGCAGGACGGGCACGACCAGTAGCCAGATAACCCCCAGGCCGTTCACGTCGACGAGAGTGAGAGTGGAGGTGGCCGGGTCGCCCCCGGAGTCCGACACGGCGGGCGCGACGGGCGCGACGGGCACGCCGCCCGCGGGCGACACCGAGGCCGTCGCCGACACGCTGTGGTAGGCGGGGCCGAGTCCCAGCCAGAGCCCGACGCAGCAGGCCATCGCGAGGGCCATCCACGCCGCCGCGGACGCGACGCGGCAACGCGGCGCTATCCAGTCCGCGCGCGGCAGGGCGGCCACGACCAGCAGACCGGAGCCGAGTCCGAGACCGCCGAACCCGAAAAGGATGTACATCGCCGCGAGGCCCGCGGTCCCCAGCATGAGCCTGGTGCGCAGCCGCAGCGGGCCACGCGAGGACCTCCGCGCGGCCATCACGGTCCACGACACGATGAAGATCCAGTAGAGAAACACGACGTAGGCCGGCGCGGCGGTGGCCGTGCCTAGGACATCCGGGTGGAATGCGACCGCGACCCCAACCACGATGGCCGGCGGCCCGAGGAGCACGGCCGGTACGCGCAGGAGCCTCACAGGATCGGACCCCCCCCGGGTGCGTGGCATAATCAAACCTCGGTGCCGGCAGAAGCGCCACTGCCGTGGACGTGCGCAGGTGGGAGCGGCCCCGTCTCGTTCCAGAGCGTGATCGAGCCCGCCCCGCCGCGGATCTCCACGATCGAGACGCTCGCCGGACGGAGTGATTCGAGCTCTCCGAACCACTCGGGACCCCGACCCGTGAGGGCCGCCGCCAGCAGCCTGAGCGCCCAGTTGTGGGCGACGACGAGAATGCGGAGCCCGGTGTCCTCGGCGATCAGCTGCGCTGCCACCTGCTGCTGGCGCACGAAGACATCTCGGATGCTCTCCCCTCCGGGCGCCGCGAAGTCGAGCGCCGACGCCGATCCGTCGGGCGTTGGCGTCATGCGCGGCTCCGCCTCCGCCGCGGCCTGGGCCGACCACCCCTCGTAGATCCCGTCCGAGATCTCGCGCAGGCCCTCGAGGGTGGTGAGCGGGGCGGCCCCGGGCTGCGCCCGGAGAATCGTCTCGGCCGTCGTGAGCGCGCGCGAAAGATCGCTGGTGTAGGCGGCGTCGAATGCGATGCTCGAGAGGTGCCGCGCGGCCTCCCGGGCCTGGCGGCGGCCCTCCTCGGAGAGCGGCACGTCGGTCTGGCCCTGCAAACGCCCCGCGGCCGTCCACTCCGTCGCCCCGTGGCGAACCAGGTAGATCCGCCTCGCCACCCTGCCTGCTCCCGCCACCCTGCCTGCTCCCGCCACCCTGCCTGCTCCCGCCACCCTGCCTGCTCCCGTCACCCTGCCTGCTCCCGTCACACCGGCTCCGGCGGGCGCGGCGGCTACCCGCGGGGGAGGCCGAGGCCGCGCGTCGCGATCACGTTGCGCTGGATCTCCGAGGTCCCGCCGCCGATGGAGCGCGCGACCGTGAAGCAGTAGTTCTGCGTGTGGCGCGCCATCATCGGCGTGCGGGGCTCGTCCGGGTCCCAGAGATGGGCGTAGAGCCCGAAGAGCTTCGTCCCGGTGCGCGCGACGGCCTTGTCCAGCGCCTCCGCGAAGATCTTCGAGACCGAGGCCTCATAGTTCGGCACCTGGCCGCGTGCCTGCATCGAGATGATGCGCAGCGAGAAGGTGAGGAGCACCTCCGACTCGATCGTGAGCTGCGCGAGCTGCTGGCGTAGCGCCCTGCCCTCGCCGCCGCGGCCGAGGCGCGAACACTCCTGGCCGGCGCCGGTTGTGAACTCGACGAGGCGGCCGATCTGCCGCTGAGCTGCCACCGCGCCCGTCACGTTGGAGCGCTCGTGGTCGAGGAGCGTCATCGCCACGTACCAGCCGCGGTGCTCCTCGCCCACTCGCTGCTCGGCCGGCACGCGCACGTCCTCGAAGAAAGTCTCGTTGAACTCGTGCTGCCAGCCCATGTTGACGAGTGGGCGCACCGTGATGCCGGCCGTCCGGATGTCCATCAAGAGGAAGGAGATGCCCCGGTGCTTCGGCTGGTCGGGATCGGTGCGGGTGAGCACGAAGATCCAGTCCGCCTGATGGGCGTGGGTGGTCCAGATCTTCTGCCCGTTGATGACGTAGTCGTCGCCGTCGCGCACGGCGCGCGTGCGCAGGGAGGCGAGGTCGGAGCCGGCGCCCGGCTCCGAGTAGCCCTGAGCCCAGACGACGGAGGCGTCGAGGATGCGCGGGAGGTGGGTGCGCCGGAGCTCCTCGGTGCCGTGAATGATCAACACGGGCCCCAGCATGTCGATGCCGACGTTCGAGCCCGGGGCGGGCGCGTCGGCCACCGCCATCTCCTGCTTCAGGATGAACTGCTCGATCATGCCGAGGCCGCCGCCGCCGTACTCGGCCGGCCACGCGGGCGCGAACCAACCCCGCGAGCGCACCGACTCCGCCCAGCTCGCCGACGCCTCGCGCTTCGCCTGATCGCTCGACGCGCGGTCCTCCTCCCAGAGAAAGGCCGTCTCGGGCCGCCCGTTCTCCGCGAGCTCGCGGTAGCGGGGAGGTAGCTTGCGCTCGATGAGCGCGCGCACCTCGGCGCGGAACGCGGACTGCTCCGGCGTGTCGGCGAAATCCATCGTGGCCCCCTCGCGGCGCCCCGGGAGGATTGCTCACCGCCCGCCCCGCCGCAAGGGTCGGGCGCTACCCGCGCTCCGTGGATGCGGGCGCGAGGCCGCAGGCCTCCGCCACCAGCTCGTAGGAGCGGACGCGATCGGAGAAGTCGTGCGTGATGGTGACCAGGAGCATCTCGTCGGTGCCGTACTCGCGCGAGAAGGCCTCGAGCTGCTCGCGCACCTGATCGGGATCGCCGACGGCCGATCGCGAGCGCGCGTACTCGATGTACTCGAGCTCGGCAGGGGTGTAGCCGAAGGCGAGCGCCTCCTCGACCGGGGGGACGCCCCCGCGTCCCGCGCCCCGCGAGCGGCGGAAGCGCCAGCAGAAGCGGCTCCAGGAGAGGAGCTGCGCGCGCTCCTCGCTCTCGGCGCAGAGCGCCGTGACCGCGACCGAGAGCCGGGGCTCGTCGAGCAGCAGCGAGGGGCGGAAGCGCTCGCGGTAGAGGCGCGCCGCGCGCTCACCGAGCTCGGCGACCGGGTTGATGAACTGGGCGTAGGAGAAGGCGAGCCCCTGCTCGGCGGCGATGGCGGCGCTGTCGGTCGAGGAGCCGAGGAGCCAGACCTCCGGCATCGCGTCGGGTGCGAGCGTGCCGTCCGCGTCGCGCGCCGGCTGAGGCGTGACGCCAACGCCCCGGAGCGGGTGGCCCGGCGGATAGTCCCCCCCGAGCAGCGAGACGAGCTCCGCGACCTGCTCCGGGTAGCGATCGACCGAGGCGTGGCGGCCGAGCGGCGAGAGCGCGTGCGCCGTGCGCAGGTCGCTCCCCGGCGCCCGTCCCACGCCGAGATCGATGCGTGCGGGGAAGAGCTCGGTCAGCAGCCGGAACTGCTCGGCGACCTTGAGCGCCGAGTAGTGTGTCAGCATCACGCCGCCCGAGCCCACTCGCATCCGCCGCGTTTCTCGCGCGACGAGCGGGATCAGAACCTCGGGGCTCGCGCTGGCGAGCCCGCCGGCGCCGTGGTGCTCGGCGAGCCAGTAGCGGCGGTAGCCGAGGCGATCGCAGGCGCGGGCGAGCTCGATGGTCTCGTCGAGCGCCTCGCGCGCCGTGCCGCCCTGGCGTATCGGCGACTGGTCCACCACGCCCAGCGTCAGCGCCACCAGCCCTCCCCGCCCGCCGCCCCCGACGAGTGGCCGGCGAGCGCGTACGCTACGCTGGTTGGGACCGTCGCGCGACGGTAAGCCGGGCAGGGGGAGCGCGCTGCGGACGATCCGCGTGCTGAGGCGGAGCTACGCGAGCACGGCGGCGCCGGCCCTCGACACGGCGCTCTCCCGCGCTCTCCTGGAGCGTGCCTCGGCGGGCGAGGAGCCGGAGACGCTCCGCCTCTACCGTGCGCGTCCCGAGGTCGCCTTCGGCCCCGCCGACACCGCCGCGAGCGGCTACCCCGAGGCCGTGCGCGCAGCGCGCCGGCTCGGCTTCGCGGCGGTCGAGCGGCTCGCCGGCGGACGCGCCGCCGTCTTCCACGAGGGGACGCTCGCCTTCGCCTGGGCCGTGCCGGAGCGGACGCCGCGGCTCGGCATCCGCGCCCGCTTCGAGGAGCTCTCCTCGTTCGTGGAGACCGCGCTCCGCTCGCTCGGCGTCGACGCCCGTGTCGGCGAGGTACCCGGCGAGTATTGCCCGGGCCCCTATTCGGTGAGCGCCCGCGGGGAACGGAAGCTGATGGGGGTCGGGCAGCGGCTACTCGCCCACGCCGCGCACGTGGGCGGGGTGATCGTCGTCCAGGACGCCCGGCGCGTGCGCGAGGCGCTCGCCCCCGTCTACGAGGCGCTGGGCGTGCCGTGGAGCCCCGAAGCGACGGGCGCGGTTGCGGAGGAGTGCCCCGGGACCGGCGTCGAGGCGGTCGCCGATGCCCTGCTCCGCGCCGTCGGCGAGTGCTACGAGATCGTCCCCGGCTCGCCGTCCGAGTCCGCACTCGCGCGCGCCCGCGCGCTCGAGCCCTCGCACAACCCCGAGGCCGGCCGGCGCGCCGCACACGAGCCAGCCGCCAAGGCGGCCGAGGGCTTCCGGTAGGGGCGGGTCGTCCGGCGCTGGACGATGGTCGGTAGAATCGGCCCCGGCCCGCGCCGCGCGGGGCGGGGAGCGGGTTGACGGGGGTGCGCATGGCGCAGGCGCCGGAGCAGCACGCGGCGGGTGCTCTTCAGGGCGTCGTCGTGATCGAACTCGCGGGCGGCGTGGCCGGCGCCTACGCCGGCCGGCTGCTCTCCGATCTCGGCGCGCGCGTCGTCCTCGCCGAACCGCCGTCGGGGAGCCGAATCCGCCAGCTAGGCCCCTTCGCCGGCGAAGATCCGTACCCCGACCCCTCCTCCCTCGGCGCGGAGCTCCTCGAGCAGGGAGGTCTACATCTCGCGCTCAACGCCGGCAAGGAGAGCGTCGCGCTCGACCTCGACTCCGAGCCGGGCCGCGAGCGGCTCGCCGCCCTGACGCGCGGCGCCGACCTCCTGATCGGTCCGCACTCTCCCGGCGACCTCGCGCGGCGTGGCGTCGATCTCGAGGCGCTCGAGGCGCGGCACCCCGCGCTCGTCTACGCCGCGGCGACCGCGTACGGGTGGGAGGGCCCGCACGCCGTGCGGCGCTCCTCCGAGATCGCCGACTACGCGCTGGGCGGCTCGATGTACTTCTGCGGCGATCCGGAGCGGGCGCCGTTGATGGTGCACAGCTACCAGGCGGACCTGCACGCCGGGATGCACCTCGCCCTGGGCGCGCTCGCCGCGCTCCGCGAGGCTCAGTCGAGCGGCCGCGGCCAGCGCGTCGAGGTTTCCGCGCAGGAGGCGATGATCTCCGACCAGGTCTGGCTCGGCTCCTCCTGGCAGTGGGGGGGAGCGGTGTGGCGCCGCCGCGGCACAGGCCTCATCCCCTGCCAGGACGGCGCCGTGATCTGGGGGCGCGCCGGTCCCGAGGTCTTCCTGATGATCGGCCGGCCCGAACTGATGGAGGATCCGCGGGCCCAGAGTCAGGAGGGATGGCTGGCGTGGCTCCCCGAGGTTCGCGGCATGCTCATCGAGTGGGCGGCCGACCACCCGATGCAGGAGCTCTACCACGTCGGGCAGGCCCTCGGCCTGAAGATGACGCCGGTCAACACCGTCTCCGATCTCGACGAGTCCCCGCAGCTCCGCGCGCGCGGCTGGTGGCGCTCCCTCGACCACCCGCGAGCCGGCGCGGTCGAGGTGCCGGGCCCGCCGTGGCGCCTCTCGGGTGCCCCCTCCGGTCCGAGTCGGCCGGCGCCGCTCCTCGGCGAGCACGCGCAGCTGGCGTTGCCCGAGCGCCGCCCGGTCGAGACCGGGCCGGCGGCGGATGAGCCGGCCCTCCCCCTCAGGGGTCTCCGCGTGATCGAGGTGACCAACGCCTGGGCCGGGCCGCTCGCCGGCCGCCACCTCGCCGACCTCGGCGCCGACGTCGTGGTCATCGAGCGCGCGATCGTGCAGTCGACGCGCTCGCAGCATTTCCCGGGCGGCGACCAGATGTGGCCGGGCTTCTACAACCGGGGCTCCTCCTACAACATGCTCAACCGCAACAAGCGCGCGATCGTGCTCGACCTCAAGGCTCCGGAGGGGCGGGGTGCCTTCCTGCGCCTCGCCGAGAGGGCCGACGTCGTGCTCGAGAACAACAGCCCGCGCGTCATGTCCTCGCTCGGGATCGGCTACGAGCAGCTCGCCGAGCGCAACCCGCGCATCGTGCTCTGCTCGATCTCAGCCTTCGGGGCGAGCGGCCCCGAGGCGAACTACACGGCGCTCGGCTCCAACATCGAGGGATCGTGCGGGCTGGTCGCCCAGACCGGGTACGGCCCGGGCGAGCGCTACGCGACGGGGTCCTTTCACGCCGACCCCATCGGCGGGACGCTCGGCGCCCTCGCCACACTCGCGGCGCTCTCCCAGCGCGAGCGGAGCGGCCGCGGCCAGCACGTCGACGTCTCGCTGCTCGAGTGCGGCGCCTCCTTCCTCGTCGAGTCGCTGCTGGACTACCGGCTCTCCGGGCGCGTCGCCGAGCCTCGCGGCAACCGCTCCCCGCGCATCGCGCCGCAGGGTGCTTACCGCACGGCGGGCGACGACTGCTGGGTCGCGATCGGGGTGGAGGAGGACGAGCAGTGGATCGCGCTCGCCCGGGTGATCGGGCGCCCGGAGCTCGCCGCGCGCTGCCCCGATCTCGCCGCACGCCGGGACGCGCACGACGCGATCGACCGGGCGATCACGGAGTGGAGCGAGCACGTCGACCACGTGCGCGCCGCGGAGCTCCTGCAGGAGGCGGGCGTCCCCGCGGCGCCCGTGCTCGCGAACTGGGAGATCGTCTCCGACCCGCACCTCTACGAGCGGGGCTACTGGGTGGAGCTCGTCCACCCGGAGACGGGGGTCGAGCGCTGGGAGGGGCTTCCGTGGCGGCTCTCGCGGCTTCCCGACCGGGAGCACGGCCCCGCCCCGCTCCTGGGTCAGCACTCCGACGAGGTGTTCGCAGAGAACGGCCTCACCGAAGAGGAGATCGTCTCGCTCCGCGAGCGGGGCGTCGTCAAGGACAGGCCCGCCGACCTCGCGCTCTTCATCCCCTCGCTCTCGGGCCCGACCGCCCCGAGCTAGCCGGCGCCGGCTCCCCGCGCTCCCGGGCTTGACAGCGCTCTTCAGGACTGCAAATATGTTTGTAAGACAAAGTATACCTCGCGAGGAGCGCCGTCATGCACCAGTCCGACCACGACGCGGGAGCGCTCACGCCCGAGCAGAGCCGGCGCGCCATCCACGCGACCATGGAGAGGGCCCGGAGCTCCCTCTACGTCGCCGGGACCACGCCGATCCTGTTGCTCTGGGGGGTGATCGCCTCGCTGGGGTACCTCGCTGAGTACGCCCTCGCGACTCTGGCGGAAGATCTCGAGGCCGCACACCCGTGGATCCACGCGCCGCTGTGGGGCCTCCTTGTCGCGGCCGGCATGGCGGGCAGCGCGTTCGTCGGGCATCGCGCGGGCCGCGAGAAAGCGGAGGGCGTCGCCGCCCGCGCGGCCGGCATCCGCGTCTTCTTCTTCTGGCTCGCGGTCGTCTTGGCGGCCTTTCTCATCCCGGCGGCGGGGGGGTTGGGGGCGGCCGACGAAGCCGCCGCGATCCCCCGCGTCTCGATCGGCATCGTGGCGCTCGGGTACGTTCTCTTCGGCATCGTCACACGGCCGGTGATTGCGGTGGTGGGCGCGGGCATCGCCGCGGCGTTCTACCTCCCGAGCTACCTCGCGGGCGACCTCGCGCTCGCGGTCTCGTCCCTGGCGACGCTCGCCGTCGCCGCGCTCGGCGCCGCGTGGATTCACTCGAGGGGATCTGTGTAATCGACCGGGCCATCGTCCTCGACGAGACCATCCACCAGTCGACCCGGCTCCGGATCATGACCCTCCTGGTCTCGCAGACCGAGGGCGACCGGCTCGCCTACGGCTTCATCCAGGACGCGCTCGATCTCACCGGCGGGAACCTGACCACCCACCTGCGCCGGCTCGAGGATGCGGGCTTTCTCGTCATCACCAAGGAGTTCCGAGACCGGAGGCCGCGCACGTGGGTTGAAGCGACCGAGGCCGGGCGCCGCGCATTCTCCGACTACCTCACCAACCTGGAGAGGGCGCTCGGCTTCCGTCGTCCCTAGCCGTCGAGCTGTCGGCGCAGCCTGGCGGCGGCGGCCTCCGCCACCTGCACGCGGGCGTGGTACTTGTCGTTGGCCGAGACGAGCAGCCACGGCGCCTCTTCGGAGTGCGTGCGACGCAGCATCTCCTCGGCGGCCGCCTGGTAGTCGTCCCAGCGCGCGCGGTTGCGCCAGTCCTCCTCGGTGAGCTTGTAGCTCTTGAAGGGGTCGGCGGCTCGCTGCTCGAAGCGGCGCAGCTGCTCCTCCGGCGTGACCTGCAGCCAGAACTTGATGATCGCGATGCCGGCAGCCGCGTGCGAGTGCTCGAAGGCGAAGATCTCGTCGTAGGCGCGCTCCCACTCCGCGCGCGTGGCGAACCCCTCCACCCGCTCCACGAGCACGCGCCCGTACCAGGAGCGGTCGAAGATGGTGATGCGACCGGGCGGCGGCATCCGGACGTGGAAGCGCCAGAGGTAGTGCCGCCGGGCCTCCTCGCCGCCCGGCGCGCCTACCGGGTAGACGCGCAGCCCGCGGGGGTCGAGGCGGCCGGTGAGCCGGCGGATCGCCCCGCCCTTCCCCGCGGCGTCGATCCCCTCGAAGACCACGACCAGGGCGCAGGACGGCTCGTCTCGCATGCGGTTCTGCAGCTCGAGCAGCTCGAGCCGCGCGGTGCGGAGGCGCCGGCGGTAGGCGCGCGCGTCGAGCGCGGCGGTCGCGTCGAAGTCCGCGAGCGAGGGGGTGGCTCTCGCCCGGGGCTGTGCGCTCATCGCTGTGGCCGCCCCGCGCCGGCGCGGCGCGGGGCGGGGTATCGGGTGTGGAGGGCCAGCATGGCGCGATCATACGGATCCGCGAGCGTCCGAGACGGGCGCGTCGCGTAGGCTTTCCGCATGAGCGCCGCGGCCGGCCCCTCCTCCGCCCTCGATCCCTCTGCGCCCGCCGCGCCGCCGGCGCGGGCGCTGCCGCTCGCGACGGCGGCGATCGCCTGCTTCTGGATATCCCTCTACCTCTACGTGCCGGTGCTCCCGCTGCACGCTGCGGATCTCGGGGCCTCACTCTCGATGGTCGGCGCGATCGTCGCCTCCTACGCCATCGCGCAGCTTCTGCTCCGCATCCCGATCGGCGTCTCCGCGGACCTGATCGGACGCCGGCGGCCGCTCGCGCTGGCGAGCCTCGCGCTCTCGGGCGTGGCGGCGCTCTGGCTCGCGGTCGCGTCCGACCCGTGGGCTCTCTTCTGGGCGCGCTCGTTGACGGGGCTCGCGGCAGCCGGCTGGGTGGTGATCAGCGTGCTCTACGCGGCCTACTACCCGCCGGAGCGCGCGACGCGCGCCACCTCGGCGATGATGGGGGCGAACACGGTCGGCATCCTGATTGCGACCCCGATCGGCGCGACGATCGCCGATCTCTGGGACGTGCGCACGAGCTTCCTGACGGCGGCCTGCGTGGCGGCCGTCGGCATGGCGCTGCTGGCGGCCGCGCCCGAACCGCCTGTCGCCCGCGCGCGCTACTCGGCGGCGACCTTTGCGCGCGTGGTCAGGCGAACGGATCTCTGGGTCGTCTCGCTCGCCGCCATCTCGCTCATCTTCGTCACGTTCGCCACGACCTTCGGCTTCCTTCCGCTGCTGGCCGAGGAGCGCGGCGCGAGGACGGTCGAGGTCGGCTGGGTGGCGACGGCGGCGGTGGGTGCGGCCCTCCCCGGCGTGCTACTCACGCCCGTCCTCGTTGATCGCATCGGCGTGCGCGGCACCCTGCTCGCGGCGTCGGTCGCGAGCGCGGCCGCGCTCGCGGCGCTGCCGGCGACCGCCTCCTGGGAGCTCATCGCGGTGCTCCAGATCCCCGCCGGAGTCGGGCGTGGGATCCTGACAACCCTGCTCATGAGCCTCGCCCTGCGCGCCGCGCCGCGGACCGAGATGGCGACGGCGATGGGGGTCTACCAGGCGACCTACTCGGTCGGCATGTTCGCGGGGCCGGCCCTCTCCGGTGCCGTCGCCGAGTGGTGGGGCATCGGAGCCGTCTTCTACCTCTCGGCTCTGGTCACCCTCGCCGGGCTCGCCCTGGCCTACGTGTGGCCGGGCGCGTTTCGCGCGGAGGCCGCCCGTCCGCACGTGACCGAGGGCTCCGCCCATCCCTCGCGGCCACCGTCCGGGATCCCCGGCGTCCCCGGGAAGCACTGAGCCTCCCGGGATACTCGGCCGCAGGCGGCGCCGGACCAGCGGGGCGAGTCGGGGCCTCATCCGGGAGGGCGCTCCGGCGCGCGACGGAAGCCACGCCACTTTGCTATAAGGGCAGTCGGCCGCCTCAGGATGTGGCGGCGGGGGCGGGGGCGGGGGCGCCGGTGGGCGTCCGCCGCGAGAGGGGTCCAGCGTGCCGCGCTTCATGCTTTCCCACTACGCGGTCGCGGTTCACGACCTCGATGAGGCCGTCGAGACCTACGGGCGGCTCTTCGGGCTACAGGATCAGGGTCGTGGCGAGCAGGAGTGGGGCGGCTTCGCCTCGGCGGAGCTCGGCTATGCGGGCGAGCGGACCCTGCTCCTGATGGCGCCGACGCGAGACGACACCAACCTCATGCGGATGATGAAGCTCCGCGCGAACGAGCGGAATCCGCACGGGGAGGGCGTGCAGCTCGTCGTCTGCCAGGCGGACGACCCGCCGGCCGTGGCGAAGGGGATCGAGGGGGCAGGTGGGCGCACCGTCCCCTCCAATGAGCCCGGCGGCATGTTCCTGGTGCACCCGCTCTCCACGCACTGCGTGCTGTGGGAGGTGCAGCCCTCCCGCCCCGCTGCGGAGGGCGAGCGCCCGCTGCGCCTCTCGCACATGGGGATCGCGGTGCACGATGTCGACGCGGCTGAGGCGACCTACGCTCGCCTCTTCGGGATGGGCTCGACGTCGCCGCGCTGGGAGAGCGAGGACGGCAACTTCATCGCCTCGCCCTGGGGCATAGACGGGCGGCAGTGGCTGACTATCATCCAGCCGAAGCCCGGGCCGGGCACCGTCGAGCGCCACATGGCGCGCAACCGCGACGAGCAGAACCCCCACGGCGAGGGCGTCTTCATGTCGATCTGGGGGGCGAGCGATCCGCACGCGCTCGCCGAGCGCGTGCAGGCGGAGGGCGGCCGCATCATCCCGACGGGCGATCCGGGCGGGCGCTTCTTCGTGCACCCGCTCTCCACGCACGGCGTCTTCATGGAGATCGGCGGGCCGAACATCCAGGGCGCGCCGCTCTAGGCCGCGCGCGCTCTCACCGCTCCGGGTCGGGAGCTACGACCTGGGCGTCTCCGCCCGGGCGAGGCGATCGCCGGGTGCGAGCAGCTCCGCGGCGGGGCGCTTGCGCTCGCCGGCGCGCTGCACGCGCTCGACCGTGAGCACGCCTCCGATCACGGCCACCTCGACCGCGCCCGCATCCGTGTGCGCGAGCACCGTGCCGGGCGGGGTGCGGTCTGAGGCAGGGCGCAGCGCCGCGTCGAAGAGGCGGATCTCGCTCTCGCCGAGCAGGGCGCTCGCACCCGGCTGCGGGTCGCAGCCGCGAATGTGGTCGTAGAGGGGACGCGCGGCCCTTGACCAGTCGACGGCGGCGTGCCGGGGCCCCATCGCCGGCTCGTAGGTCGCAAGCACCTCCTCCTGCGGGGTGCGGGGCGCCGCCCCCGCCTCCACCAGCGCCTCGACCCCCATCGGGTAGAGGCGCTCGAAGTAGAGGGATCCGACGGTGTCGTCGCGGCCGATGGGGACCTCCCGCGCAAGCAGGATCGGCCCGGTGTCCACGCCCTCGTCCACCCAGAAGATGGTGAGCCCGGTGACCGTCTCGCCCGCGGCGATCGCCCAGTTCATCGCCGAGCGCCCGCGGTGACGCGGGAGCAGCGAGGGGTGGTACTGGATCGTCCCGCGGCGCGGGACGGCGAGCACGTCGGGCCGCACAATCTCCGTGACGAAGGCGAAGACCAGCAGATCCGGTTCCCAGGCGCGGAGCGCCGCAAGCGGCTCCGGATGGCGCAGGGAGCGCGTGTCGAGGACGGGGATGCCGGCCTCGGAGGCGGCCTCGCCGAGCGGATCGGAGGCGCCGCCTACGGCTACCGGCGCCGAGACGCCGACCACCCGCTCCCCCGCCTCGCGCAGCGCGCCGAGCACGTCGCGCCCGAACGCCGCCTGCCCGAAGAGCGCGACCCGCACGCCCGCCTCCCTGTCCCGGCGGGCGCCGCCAGCCGGCCGCCTCCGGCGGGCCGACTCTACACGAGTCTCCTGCGGGGCGCGGTCTCAGCCGTTGCCCCCACGGACGTGCTCTGCGACGGTTCTCCCGGGCGGACCTCAGCGCGGCCGCCCGCGGGATCCGGGGGTCCATGGACGGCGCCGCGTCGTTCTTCGTCAGGGAGGGTGATCGCTACCGTCCCACGGATCGCTCGCACGGCCCGTGGGACGAGGGGCAGCTCTCCGGATCGATGATCGCGGCGCTCCTCGCGCACGGCGTGGAGCGGGAGCGACCCCCGGACTTCCACGTCGCGCGGCTCACCGTCGACCTCTTCCGGGCCGTGCCGTGGGCGCCGCTCTCGGTGCGCACGAAGGTCGTCCGCGCCGGCAGGCGGCTCCACGCGCTCGACGCCTGGCTCGAGCACGAGGGGCGAGTCGTCAGCCGCGCCTCGGCCCTCCTGCTGCGCCCGAGCGAAGAGCCCCCGGGCCGCATCGCCGAGGTACCGGCCCCGCCTCCCCCGCCGCCCGAGATCGTTCCGCTCGACCCGGAGACCTTTCCGTTGCTCGAGGGCTCGTGGGAGCGGCGCTCGCTTCCCGCTCCCTCCCCCGGCGAGCCGGCGACGCGCTGGGTGCGGATGCTGCTGCCGCTTCTCTCCGGGGAGGCCGTCTCGCCGCTCGAGCGCACCGCGGCCGCCGCCGACATGACCAACCCCAGCGCCAACCGCAGCGACCGCGGGCTCTTCTTCATCAACGGCGACGTCACGCTCTACCTGCACCGCCCGCCCGAGGGCGAGTGGCTCTGCATGCAGGTCGCGGCCCGCGGCAGCGCCGAGGGGATCGCGACGGCCGAGTGCGCGCTCTTCGACCGGCGCGGCCAGGTCGGCCGCTCCTCGGTCGTCTCCCTGGCGATGCCGCAGGACTCGCGCTCGATCCGCGCCGGGCGCACGCGGGGTCGCGGCCCGGAGGGGGAGGGTGGGACCCGGGCCTGAGGTCGGCCCCGGCGGCGAGCGTGAGCCTCCGCGTCGTCCCCGGGGATTGGCGACGGTAGAGTGGCGGAGGCGGTGCCGAGGGGAGGCGCGGTGCGGAGGGTCGGCCAGCGTCCCGGCGATGTCCGCGTGCGCCGCGGGCGGCGCCGCACGGCGATCATCGACGTCGTCGTGCGCAGACGGCGGCCGATGCGTCTGCGGCTGTGGATGGTGCCGGCGGCGTTCGCGGCGGCGATCCTGCTAGGTGCCGGGCTCCTCTCGCTCCCGTTCGCGACCGAGTCGGGCGAGTGGACGAGGGGCTCCGTCGCGCTCTTCACCTCCGCCTCCGCGATCTGCGTGACCGGCCTCGTGCGCGTCGACACGGCCGACCACTGGAGCGCCTTCGGCGAGGTGGTCATCGCGCTCCTGATCCAGGCGGGCGGGCTCGGTGTCACGATGTACGCTGGCGCGCTCCTGCTCGTGCTCGGCCGCCGCTTCGGGCTGAGCGAGCGGCAGTTCTTCGGCATCGAGCTCGAGGATGTCGCCGTGCACGATGTCCGCGTGCTCCTGCGCCGCGTGATGCGCTTCGTGATCGTCGTCGAGGGGGCGACGTTCCTCCTGCTGCTCCCGTGGTTTCTCGCCGAGGACGGCCTGCGGGAGGGCGTCTGGCGGGCGGCCTTCCACGCGATCTCGGCCTTCAACAACGCGGGGTTCGACCTGATGGGCGGCGGGCGGAGCATGGCGGCGCACGCCGAAAGCGGCTACCTGCTCGTCGTGATGGGCATCTCGGCGTTCGTCGGGAGCCTCTCCTTCATCACCGTCCTCAACCTGAGGCGCGCCCCCGGCCGCTGGTCGCTCGACACCAGGCTGGTCGCCTACGGGATGGGCGGGCTCTTGCTCGTGGGGATGGTTGTCCTGCTCGCAGGCGAGCTCGCCCCGGGCCGCGTGCTGGAGGGTCAGGGCGTGGTGTCGGCGCTCGCCAACGCCTTCTTCCTCTCGGTGAACCGCACGACCGGGATGGCCACCGTCGACATGTCGGCGCTGCAGGACTCGACAACGGCGGCGCTCCTGGTGCTGATGTTCATCGGCGGCGCGTCGACATCGGCTGCCGGCGGCATCAAGGTCGGTTCGTTCATGGTGAGCGTGGTCGTCGTCCTCTCGACGGTGCGCGGCCACGATCGGCCGCGGGCCTTCGGCCGCGAGATCCCGCCCGCGATCGTCTCACGGGCCATCGCCATCACGATGATCGCCTTCGCGACGCACGCCGCCGGGACGTGGCTCCTGGCGCTGACCGAGAACGACGTCGCGTTCCTGAGGCTGCTCTTCGAGGCGATGTCCGCGCTCGCGAACGTCGGCTGGTCGCAGGGCGTCACGGCCGGGCTCTCCGAGGGGGGCGCTCTCGTGGTGGTGGCGCTGATGTTCCTCGGGCGGCTCGGGTCGCTCCTGGTCGCGCTCTCGGTGCCGGACCGCTCGGAGAACCTCCTGCGCTACCCGGAGGCCGCCGTCCGCATCGGCTGATCGCCCGCGCCTGGTTCCGTCGCGCCGCCCCCGCACCGCGGCGCCGGTGTAGCATCGCGGCCGGGCGGAGGAGGCGGGTGGTGACCTCGGGAGGATCACGACGCGGCGGACCGTGGGTGCGCGAGGCGTTCTTCTGCGACGCCGCCATCGAGGGGAAGGACGGCGTCTTCACCTACGTCCGGGCCGTCGACCGGGTCGCCCACCACGTCGTGCGGCCGGACGCGCCGGGGGCGCTCGAGCCGTTCGACCACGAGTTCGGCATCGTCGTCGGGATGGTGGCCGGCGACGCGCTGGGCCGCTCGACCGTGCACCTCTCGCTGGAGAAGCCGAGCGGGGATGTCCAGGAGCTGGGGAAGTACGACGTCACGTGGGAGGCCCCGCACAGGGGCCAGCGCATCGTGCTCCGGGCCCGCATACGCATCGAGCTCGAGGGCGTGCACTGGCTGCGCGTGGAGATCGATGACTTCGACGACGGACGGCGGCGGACGCTGACGCAGAGCCCGATGGAGATCACCTACTCGCGCAACCCGCCCCGGCTCTGACCGCGCGGACTTCCCCTCCGGCGCGCTCGTGATTCCGCCTCTCCCCCGCCGCGCGTGCGCTGCACCCGCGGGCGGGGCGTCGGCCGATGTCGCGGCGAGCCGTCATCGGCCGGAGCGATTCGGAGAATTACCCCGACATGGGTGTCATCCTCTCCATCGACGCGCCGCCGATGGCCGCGCTGCTGGCGGCGGTAGCGCCGTGGTGAGCCTCGCCCCCACCCCTCACCGTGCGCAGGCTGCGGAGGATGGACATCCCGGGGACGCTCCGAGTCCTCGAGTAGCCGGCGGCCGGGCGGGCCCGGGGCCGCGCTGCTCCTCGGCCGCTACTCCTCGGGGAGGATCTCGATGCGGCCGCTCTCGCCCACCTGCCGGACCCAGTTGAGCCCGTCGTCGCTGTTGTCGAACCAGATGTCGCGGTGGTTGCCGTGTACGGCGCTGCCGGTGTCGGCGCAGGTGTAGGTCCGATCCAGCGGGTCGCCGAGGATGCGGAAGCGCTGCCCGAGGTTTTCCCGCGCGCAGGCTGCGGCTCCCGCGTAGACGATCTGGCCGTTCGCCATAGCGCCGCACCAGCCGCCGCCGTCGCCGATGCCGGCCTCGATCGTCCCCTGGTTGCAGTAGAAGTAGCTGAACGTGGCGTCGACGACCGTTCCGCTCGTCGGCGGCGTTGACCCGGGGGCCGGCGGGACGCTTCCCGCTCGCATCCAGACCACCGAGTCGGGCTCGAGCACGCCGCGCGCGAGCGACTGCACGAAGGCCGGTGCGCCGGGGATGTACACGAGCTGCAGCTGGGTGGGCACGTGCAGGAACGCGACCATGCGCACCTCGAAGGGCTGCGCGTCGGCGAGGGCGACCGGGTCGTTCGTGCCGGAGATGCCCACCGTCAGTCCCTCGGACGGTGGCGAGGGCAGCACATTTGGCGTGCCGCGGACCGCCTCGTCGGGCGCCGCAGGACGCTCGACGCTCTGGTCGGCCCGCTCGCCGCTCCGCCTCAGCATGACGATGCTCTCCGGCGTGAGCGAAGAGGAATCGAGCGTGTTCACCATCGCGGGAGCGTTGGGGATGTACCGCAGGTAGTCCTGCGTCGCAATGCGGTAGAGCCAGACGCTTGAGACCCTGAAGGTCTGCGCGGCGATCAGGGCCTCCACATCGGACGTGTCGGCGATGCCGAGGGTCAGCCCTCCGCGGGGTGGAACCGGCAGGAGTCGGGCTCCGGTTGTGGGAGCCGTCGTGTCTCCGTTGTCCTCCCCGTCCACCGCCTTCAGGTAGAGGGCGGCCACCCAGCCCTGACGCCCGTCGCCTGCGACCCGCTCCCAGGTGAGCTCGTCCGCCTGCCGCTGCTCGCCGAGGGCCGTGACGGTCGTCCCCTCGGCGAGGCAGCTGACACTGGCGGCGCTCAGGGCCGGCTCCGTGCGCATCGCGAGGCAGTCGCCGTCGGCCCTGACGACGGCCTGCTCTCCGGCCTGGAGGGAGTCTGACGCCTCCGTCGACGTCGGAGGGTCACCGCCGTCGTTCGCCGCGTCCACGGCCTCCAGGTAGAGGGCTGCCACCCAACCGCGGTCGCCGTCGGCGTCGACCTGCTCCCATGCGTAGCCGTCGGCCTGCCGCTGCTCGCCCACGGCCGTGACGGTGGACCCGTCGGGGAGGCGCCTGATGACGTCGGCGCGCAGGGTCGGCGCCGTGCGCAGGTTCAGGGGGTCGCCGTCGGCGCTCACGACGGCCTGTTGCCCGGCCTCGAGCGGATCCGACGCATCCGCCGGTAGCGGCGGGGCGGCGATCGCACTGGCGATCGCCGCGACCAGCAGCGCGGGGAGCAGCAGCCACCGCATCACGCCGGCCGCGCCGTTCCCGCGCCCCGGATCGGCCGCGTTGCATCGAGAGGCATAGTCCTCGGGGCCTGCTGCGCCATCATCATATGATCGAGTGCATATGCGTTACGTGCGAGACGACACATCTCGCCTCACGTCGCCGCCGTCGGCGATCTCCGCGCGGGTCGCGGCGCTCAGCCGCCCAGGAGGCGACCGACGAGCTCCCCGACCAGATCCGTCCGATCGATGTTCCCGACATGGGTGACGTACTCGTCCTGCAGCTTGTAGACGACGACGACGAGCCAGATCACGATCGCGTGCCGGGCGAAGAACGCCGGTGCCTCCGACCGCTTCACGAACGCGATGCTCGCGTACGCGAGGAAGAGCGGTTCGAGGAAGTTCGGGAAGAGGAAGAAGACGATCTCATCGTCGGTGATGAAGAAGAGCGCCTGTCCGACGGTGCGGAGCGCGAAGAGGGCGATGACCACGCGCCGCAGCGGCCAGCGCCACGCGGCGATCACCATGCAGATGTAGGTGACGTAGTCGGCCGACTTGTCGACGTCCTGGTAGATCCCCTCGGCCAGGCCGAGCGGGATCAGGATGTCGCCGTCCACGCTGTCGAGGACGAAGTTCCCCCAGCCCGCGAGGAAGGGGAAGGGGATCAGCAGGAGCGGCAGCAGGTACTTGAGGGCAACAACGAGGGCGATCAGCGCGGCGTCGACGGTGACGTCCCCCTCCAACGGATGCCGCCATCACGGGCGGCGGCGCTCGGAGGCCTCGCCCGCCGCTTCCCCGACTCCTGGCGCCGTCAGGACACGCCGGTGCGCGCGTCCTCGGCGGCCGCGACGCGGGCACCCTCGGCGACGTCGACCCACCTCAGCACGACGGTGCCGGCGAGAATGATGACGAGGATGGACGTGACGGCGACGCGCGTGTCGAAGAGCGCGGTCGCCGCGATGTAGACCATCGGGCCGAAGATCGACGACGCCCGGCCGATGAAACCGAAGAAGGAGAAGAACTCGCCGCTGCGGCTGTGGGGCGTGATCTGCGCGAAAAGGCTGCGGGCGAGGGCCTGGCTCCCCCCGATCACCCACCCCACCATCATCCCGAGGAGGAGCCACTGCGGCCCCACGCCGAGTCCGAGCGGCTGCCACACCCGCTCCCTCACCAGCGAGGGCCACCAGTCGAGAGGACCCTCGCCCAGTACCGACGGGTGGGCCGAGCCCACGGCGGACGCGCCGTCGAGTGGGCCGCCCCGGAGCGAGAGCGAGTACTCGACCTCGTGCCCCTCCCGTACCGCGTCGGCGAGGTCCGAGGCCGCCGACGGCCGGAAGGTGTGTCCCTCCTCGATGCGCCAGGTGGAGCCACCCCGGCTGAGCTCAAGGGGATCGTCGAGGTCCGGTGCCGACTCGACCAGGTAGTCGTCGGATCCCTCCTGGTAGGCGAGCCTGATGTCGAAGTCGCCGTGGGCGCTCGGCGGCAGCGGCGCCAGCGAGACACCGAGCAGGACGATCCCCGCCCAGGCGGCGAGCGAGACGGTGAGCGCGCGCTTCGTCGAGATGCGGTCCGCGAGCCAACCGAAGGCGAGCGACCCGGGCACCGCGACGAATTGGATGGTCGCGATCGTGCCCATGTTGAAGGCGAGCGGGATGCCGAGCGTGTCGGCAGCGTAGGCGCCGGCTATCGCCAGCACCGTCTGCACGCCGTCGTTGAAGAGCACGTAGGCCGCCAGGAAGACGAGTACCACCCGGAACCGCGTCAGCTCGCGGAGGGTCTGGCCAAGCTCGCGGATGCCGATCGCGGCGGCGGAGGTCGCCGTCATGCGCTGACTGGAGCGCACCACGGGCGGCTCGGGCACGACGCGCAAGGTCCAGGTCGCCCACCCCAGCCACCACACCCCCACGGAGGCGAGGGCGAGGCGGGTGGCGAGGTCGGCGGCGTCGCTGTCCCGCGTGGCGAGCACGAGCGAGAGGTGCACCATAAGCAGGAGACCGCCGCCCAGGTAGCCGTAGGCGAAGCCGCGGCTGCTGATCTTGTCCAGGAGGTGTCTCGGCCCGAGGTGTGGCAGGAACGAGTTGTAGACGATGAGACCGCCGGCGAAGCCGACGTTCGCGAGCGAGTAGGTCGCGAAGATCCACAGCCACGGCATGGGCGCCCAGGGTGCGAAGAACGCCAGCGCCGCGAAGAGCGACCCGAGCACGGTGTACGCCGCCAGCAGTGCCCGGCGGATCGGGATGCGATCCGAGAGAACGCCCAGCACGGGGCTCGAGAAGGCGACCACGGCGGTCGAGAGAGCAACGCCAAGGCCCCACATCGAGCTGCCCGTGAAGATGCCGAGAACCGTCCCGTTCTCGCCGACGGATTCCTTGAAGAGGAAGACGAAGTAGACGGGCGCGATGGCGGCGACGGTGGTTGCGTACGCCGAGTTGGCCCAGTCGTACATGCACCAGGCTCGGATCCGCCTCCGCTGCTCCGGGGAGAGCTCACCGATGGAGCGGAGCTGCATGCGCGGACCTCTCGGTCGCTGGGGCCCGCGGGCCACCTGCCCGGACGGTCGCACCCTAGCATCCGGGTGTGCCTGGCTGGCGGGGAGTCGCCAACACCGGGCGCGCACGCGCCGTGGGCCCGACCGACGCGGCGGGCGACCGAGAGGCCTGATCCACCGCCCGATCAGGCTCTGTCGCAACTCGCGCACGGGGGGCGCGGTCGCCGGACCCGGGACCGGGCCGGGGCCTCGCCACGTCGGGCGGCGCCGCAAGCCTGAGCCGTCACTCGCGCGGGGTCGCCATGGCCCGGATCATCGGTGCTATCATCCGCCCGGCTTGTGAGGGGTGGGCTGTGCGTATCGACGGCGAACATCGCTTCGAGCTCCGCCGGTCCGTGGTGTGGGAGCACCTGCAGAACCCCACCTCGCTGCAGCAGGCGATCCCGGGCCTCACGGCGTTCGACGAGGTCGCTCCCAACGCGTGGGAGCTCATCGCCGAGCTGGGCGTAGGTCCCGTGCGCGGGACCTTCCGGGGTCGAGTGGAGCTCCGCGACCGGGAGCCGGAGACTCGCTACACGCTGGTCGCCTCGGGCCAGGGCCGCCCGGGGGCCGGGTCGGGCGAGGCCGCGATCGAACTCACGGATGACGGCGCCGGGACCCATCTCCGCTACGAGGCCGACGTCACCGTTCGAGGGCCCGTGGCGCGCGTCGGCGGCCGACTGCTGACCGCGTCGGCCCGCACCATGGCGCGGCAGTTCTTTGATGCGATCGAACGAGCGGCGATGGCGGCCGCAGGAGGGGGCGTGGCGAGATGACCGTACCGATTGCGGTGACCGTGAACGGACGGCTTCACGAACTGGAGGTCGAGCCCCGCATGCTGTTGGTCCATCTCCTGCGGGAGGAGTTGAACCTGACCGGCACGCATGTGGGCTGCGACACCAGCCAGTGCGGCGCGTGCACCGTGCTGGTGGATGGCGCGTCCGCCAAGGCCTGCACCGTCTTCGCGGTGCAGGCCGACGGCGTCGCGATCACCACCATCGAGGGACTCGCGGCGGAAGGTGAGATGCACCCGCTGCAGCAGGCGTTCTGGGACGAGCACGGGCTCCAGTGCGGGTACTGCACGCCGGGCATGATCATGTCGGGCGCCGACCTGCTCGAGCGCCACCCGAACCCCTCGGAGGACGAGATACGCCGGGGTCTGGACGGCAACTTCTGCCGCTGCACCGGTTACGAGCACATCATCAACGCCGTCCGAAGCGCGGCAGGAGGTGCCAGGTGACCATGCAGGCGACCCCCGGCAAGCTCGTCGGGCAGCGCGTTCGCCGTCGCGAGGACCCACGCCTGGTGAAGGGCCGGGGAAACTACGTCGACGACATGAAGCTGCCGGGCATGCTGCACCTCGCTTTCAAGCGCAGCGACGTGGCACACGGGATCATCCGCTCCATCGACACGAGCGCGGCCGAGGCGATGCCCGGCGTCGAGCTGGTCCTCACCGGCGCTCAGCTCGCCGAGATGATCCCGCCGATGCCCGTCGCCACGCCGTTCCCGGCGCCGGACCACCACTCCGTCACGCCGGACCGCGTCCGCTATGTAGGGGAGCCGGTTGCCGTCGTGGTGGCGAGTGACCGCTACGCCGCGACCGACGCCGCCGACGCGATCGTCGTCGAGATCGAGGAACTGCCCGCCGTGGTCAACCCCGAGAGGGCGATGAACGGCGAGCCGGCCGTCATCCACGAGGCGTTCGAGAACAATCTCGCCGTGCCGCTGGCCCCGGCCGGAACCGGCGTCAACCCGGTGACGCTCGAGATCGAGGACGAGTCGGCGCTCAACGACGCGTTCGAGCAGGCGGACGTGGTCGTCTCGCAGCGCATGGTCAGCCAGCGTCTGGTCCCCAACGCGATGGAGCCGCGCGGCGTGATCGCGCGCTTCGAGCCGGGCAACGACGAGCTGACAGTCTGGTCGACGACCCAGAATCCGCACATCGCACGCACGCTGCTCGCGGCGATCCTCGGGATGGGCCAGCACCAGGTGCGCGTGATCGCACCCGACGTGGGCGGAGGCTTCGGCAGCAAGATCAACGTCTACGGGGAGGATTTTGTCGCGGCGGCGATCTCGCGCCGGCTCGGCCTGCCGGTCAAGTGGATCGAGGATCGCTCCGAGGCGTTCATGACAACGATCCATGGCCGCGACGTGATCTGCTACCTCGATCTGGCGGCGACCGCCGAGGGCAAGGTCCTGGGCGTGAAGATGCGGCTCGTGGCCGACATCGGCGCCTACGAGATGGTGCTCACCGCCGCCATCCCCACGCTGGTCGCGTTCATGATCAGCGGTGTCTACGACATCGGCGTCGTGCGCTGCGACCTGACCGAGGTCTTCACGAACAAGATGCCGACCGACGCCTACCGCGGAGCCGGACGTCCGGAGGGCATCTACTTCCTCGAGCGCGGGATCGACATGCTCGCGGCCAAGCTGGGGATGGACCCGGCGGAGGTCCGCCGGCGCAACTTCATCCAGCCGGACCAGTTCCCGTACACAACCGCGGGCGGGATGGTCTACGACTCCGGCGAGTACGAGCGCGCGCTTGACATGGCGCTCGCGAACGCCGACTGGGAGCAGATGAAGGCGGACCGCGACGCGGCCCGTGCGGAAGGGCGCCTGGTCGGCCTCGGGCTCTCCTTCTACACCGAGATCTGCGGCTTCGGTCCCTCGGCGGCAATGCCGACGGTGGGGCTCTGGGAGCACGCGAGCGTGAGCGTGGAGCGCGACGGCAAGGTGCGGGCGACGACCGGCGTCTCCTCGCACGGCCAGGGCCACGAGACGACGTTCGCGCAGATGGTCGCCGATGAGTTCAGCATCCCGATGGACGACATCGTCATTGTCCACGGCGACACGGGGCAGGTACGCGGCGGCACGGGCACCTTCGGAAGCCGCTCTCAGGTCGTGGGCGGCACGGCCCTACTCCTCGCAGCGTCGAAGGTGCAGGAGAAGATGCGCCGCTTCGCCGCTCCGATGCTGGAGCTGCAGCCCTCCGATCTCTCCTTCAAGGACGGGATGATCGGCCCCACCGGGCGGGAGGAAACCGGCGTCGCCTTCGCGGACGTGGCAGCGTTCGCCTACGTCCCGATCCCGCTGCCGCCGGACACCGAGCCGGGCCTGAGCGAGGAGGCGTTCTGGGAGCCCGAGGGCTTCACGTGGCCCTTCGGCTGCTACATCTCTCAGGTGGAGATCGACCGCGACACCGGGGAGCTCGAACTTCAGCGCTTCGTCGGCGTGGACGATTGTGGCAACGTCGTGAACCCGCTGATCGTCGCCGGCCAGATCCACGGCGGAATCGCGCAGGGCGTCGGCCAGGCGATGATCGAGGAGGCGGTGTACGACGAGGAGAGCGGCCAGCTCCTGACGGCCTCGTTCATGGACTACGCGATCCCGCGGGCGCGCGATCTGCCGCGCTTCGAGCTGGACCACACCGTTACGCCCTCTCCACTCAACCCGCTGGGGGTAAAGGGTATCGGCGAGGCCGGCACGATCGGGTCCACACCCAGCATCGTCAACGCCGCCGTCGACGCCCTCAGTGGGCTCGGCGTGGAACACATCGACATGATGCTGCGCCCGGAGAAGCTCTGGCGCCTGATTCATGGAGGCGCCGCATGATCCCCTCAGCGTTCGAGTACCACCGCGCCGGCTCCGTCGAGGAGGCGATCGCACTCAAGCAGCAGGCCCGGGGCGACGCTCGCTTCATCACGGGGGGGCACAGCCTGATCCCGCTGATGAAGCTGCGCCTCGCCGAGCCGACTTCACTGATCGACATCAGTCGAATCCCCGGGCTCTCCGGGGTCAGCGAGGACGGAGGGCGCATCTCGATCGGCGCCCTCACCACGCATGCCGAGTTGGAGTCCGACCCGGTGCTCCTTGCGTCCGCTCCCGTCGTCGCCGAGGCGGCAAGCGAGATCGGAGACCAGCAGGTGCGCAACCGCGGCACGATCGGCGGCAGCCTGGCGCACGCCGACCCGGCGGCCGATCTGCCGGCCATCGCCGTCGCGCTTGGCGCGACGATCCACATCGTCGGTGCTGCCGGCGAGCGCGCGGTCGGCGCCGGGGACTTCTTCAGCGGGCTCTTCGAAGTCGATCTCGGGGAGGACGAACTGATCACGTCGGTGAGCTTCGACGCCCCGACGCAGGCGGCGTATGCGAAGCTCCGCCACCCCGCCTCACACTTCGCGATCGTCGGAGTGGCTGCCTCGCTGACCGTCGAGAACGGCGTCTGCACACGTGCCCGCGTAGCGGTGACGGGCGCCTCGACGCACGCGCAGCGGCTCGGGGCGGTCGAGCAGGCGCTGGCCGGCTCGGTGCTAGACGCCGACACGATAGCGGCCGCCTCCGAGGCGGCCGACGCTCTGGGGGACATCAATGCGGATCTGGCTGGCTCGGAGGCGTACCGGCGGTCGATGACGCGGGTCTTCACCAACCGCGCGATTGCCGCCGCGGTCGACCGCTAGCAGGGTGCTGAAAAAGGGTCAGCCGTCTGGCAGGATAGCGAAGGCGGCGGGGGCGTAGCCTGGAGGCGCCCCATGCGAGGCGACGCTGAGCGTCAGACCAACATGTTGCTGGCGGTGACGCCGGACGCCTTCATCCCGGACGACCACCCGATCCGCCGCATCAAACCGATCGTCGATTCCGCGCTGCAGCGGCTCTCACCGCTGTTCGGCACGATGTACAGCAAGAGCGGCCGGCCCTCGATCCCGCCCGAGCACCTGCTCAAGGCGAGCCTGCTGATCGCGCTCTACTCGATCCGCAGCGAGCGCCAGTTCTGCGAGCGGCTGCGCTACGACCTGCTGTTCAAGTGGTTCCTCGACCTCAACATCTCAGACGAGCCGTTCGACGCCTCCAGCTTCTCGAAGAATCGCGAGCGCCTGCTCGCTGCCGATGTCGCGCGCGCCTTCTTCGCCGAGGTGGTGGCCGAGGCCAGGCGGCGTCGGCTGCTCTCCGCCGACCACTTCACCGTGGACGGGACGCTGCTGGAGGCCTGGGCCTCGCTCAAGAGCTACCGCCCGCGCGACGAGCAGGACACCCCCGGGCGGGCGCAACCCGGAGGTCGACTTCCGGGGGCGGCGCCGCCGCCGCGATACGCATAGTTCCGGCACGGACCCGCAGGCGCGGCTGTACACGAAAGGGTCGGGGCAGACGGCGAGACTGAGCTACATGGGCCACCTGCTCACCGAGAACCGTCATGGTCTGGTGCTGGACCTGGAGCTGACCGAGGCGAACGGGTACGCCGAGCGCGAGGCGGCGGTCACGATGCTGGAGCGCAGCGTGAGCGGCTGCGGGACGCTGGGCGCCGACCGCGGCTACGACACGCGCGACTTCGTGGCGGAACTGCGCGGGCGCGGCGTGGCGCAGCACGATCGCCGCCGCCGCAGCGCCGTGGACGGGCGCACCACGCGGCATCGCGGCTACAGGCAGAGTCAGAAGCGACGCACGATCGTGGAGCAGGTCTTCGGCTGGATGAAGACCGTGGGCGGCGGGCGCAAGCTGCGCTTCGTGGGCCGCGAGCGCAACCGCTGCTGGCTGGAGCTCACCGCCGCCGCCTACAACCTGGTGCGCATGGCCAGGCTCGAGGCTGCCACGGCGTAGGGCGCACTGCGCCCTACGGCCGGTCCAGGAGCCCTCCGAGGCCGCCGGGGGCAGGTCAGGAGACGGCGATCACGAAGCCGGACGTGGCCTCTCAAGCCGCCCGGCACCGCTCCGAGGCCCCCGGAAGGAGCTTCTTCAGCACCCTGCTAGTGTCCTGAATTGGAAATGCGATTGAGATATCCGGTGAGGTTGGTGTGTCCCGAAGTCGAAGGGCGGGTGACGTGATGACGTAACCGGTCTGGAGACATGCTCGTCGTTGCCAGCCGGTGCGAGTCCGGCACGGGTAACTGTCAGGAGGCCCGTTAGCAGGTCGGCGGCGCGGACGGGAAACGGTCCACGTCGAAGCCCGACGTCAAGAGCCCTATCAGGGGGAGCAACCAGGCGGTCCGCAGCATCAAGCGAAGCCTGCCGCGTCGTTAACGGATAGTGGAGGAGCCGAGCCCGGCAATTCAGGGCGAAGGCCATGGACGAGGTGAAGATCCTGAATGCGCGTTGCGCTGCAGCCTCAAGGAACCTCCCGGCGTAAGGGGCGTGGAACGTTTGGAAGGTAGCGACGGGAACGGGAGAAGCCCTCCCCGGCCCGGCACCCTGCGAGATGGTGTCGGAGCGAGGTGCCCTATAACCGGTCAAAGCCGGGAAGTGGGCAGCTAGCCGGAAGGGTGACGGAGGGGGTCGTAGTACCGCTTGAGCCGGACGGACAACACAACCGCCGGTGATGGGAAGGACCCCTGCTTTGCTCACGCGTGGGGAGTAGGGATGAATCGGTGAGTGCCCAAGCGGCTAACTCCATCCAAGACAAGGTCCGAACACTACAACGCACGCTTTACCGGGCGGCCAAGGCCGACCCCAATAGACGCTTTCATGCGCTCTACGACAAGGTTTATCGCAGAGACATTCTGGAGCGCGCGTGGGAGCAGGTGCGTCGCAATCGCGGCGCAGCCGGTATCGACGGCGTCACGCTCGCCGAGGTCGAGCGCTACGGCGTGGAGCGCCTGCTGGATGAACTGGCCACGGAACTGAAGGAGGGAAGATACCGGGTGCAGCCGAGCCGCCGGGTCTGGATACCCAAGCCCGGTCGGTCGGAAGAGCGCCCGCTCTCGATTCCTTCGGTCCGCGACCGCATCGTGCAGGCGTCGCTGAAGCTCGTGACGGAGCCGGTCTTCGAGGCCGACTTCCTGCCATGCAGCTTCGGCTTCCGCCCGAAGCGTTCGGCCCATGACGCCCTGCAGGTCCTCATTGACGAGGCGTGGCGGGGCAGGCGGTGGGTAGTGGAGACGGACATCGCCTCGTGTTTCGAGTCGATACCGCGTGCGTCCGGAAGTCGAAGGGGTGGTGACGTGATGACGTGACCGGTCCGGAGACATGCTCGTTGCTGCCAGCCGGTGAGAGTCCGGCACGGGTAACTGTCAGGAGGCCCGTTAGCAGGTCGGCGGCGTGGACGGGAAACGGTCTGCGTCGAAGCCCGACGTCAAGAGCCCTATGAGGGGGAGCAAACGTGCGGTCCGCAGCATGACGCGAAGTCTGCCGCGCCGTGAGACTCGCCTGTCTATTGACAGGACCAAGGAGGAGCCGAGCCCGGGTGGTCAGGGCGAAGGCCATGGACGAGGTGAAGATCCTGGAATGCAGCCTCAAGAAACCTCCCGGCGTATGGGACGTGGAACGTACGGAAGGTAGCGACGGGAACCGGAGAAGCCCTCCCCGGCCCGGCACCCTGTGAGAGGGCGTCGGAGCGAGGCGTCCTATAACCGGTCAGAGCCGGGAAGTGGACAGCCAGCCGGAAGGGTGGCGGAGGGGGTCGTAGTACCGCTGGAGCCGGACGGACAACATAACCGCCGGTGATGGGAAGGACCCCTACTTTGTCCGTGCATGTTGCTGGGGGTGTGGACTGGTGAGTGCCCCTCGGGGCTAGCAACCACTTGGTAGGGTTCGAGGCTCTCCGCACATGCTGTACCGGCTGGCCAAGGCACGACCCACGTTGTGGGGAGCGCTGCATGCCATCTGGTGAAGGGCATCGGTGAGCCGGATGAGGGAGAACCTCACGTCCGGTTCGATGTGGCAGGGGCTGGAGACGGACGCTGCTATGGCCGTGGAGTTGGGCACCACCGGGAAACCGGCTTGGAACTGATGCGCCACCGCCTACGGCTCGCACCGCGCCAGCCCCTGACCCTACACGACCGTCTGATGACGGCCGTCGAGGAACGGATATGCGACCGCAATCTCCTGAAGCTGGTACGGGCGATGCTGCGTGCCGGTGTGATGGAGTCGGGGGTCGTGCAGCACAGCGCGACGGGTACGCCGCAGGGCGGGGTGATGTCCCCGCTGCTGGCCAATGTCTACCTGCACCGGTTGGACCGGGACTGGGAGGCGAAGGGTGATGGCGTGCTGGTGCGCTATGCGGATGACCTCGTGGTGCTCTGCCGGAGCCGGGAGGAAGCGGAGCGGGCGTTGGCCCTGCTGCGTGACCTGCTGGGTGAGCTCGGACTGGAGCTCAAGGCGGAGAAGACGCGCATCGTGCACCTGCGGGAGGGAGGCGAGGGGCTGGAGTTCCTCGGCTTCGAGCATCGCTGGGTACGTGCGAAGCGCAACAAGAATATCCAGTTCCTCGCACGCTGGCCCTCACGGCGAGCGATGCAGCGGGCGCGGGACCGCATCCGTGAAATCACGGCGCGGTTGCGTCTGCTGCTGAGTCCCCGGCAGGTCGTGGAGGAAGTCAATCGCTACCTCCGCGGCTGGATGAGCTACTTCCGCTACGGCAACTCGGCGAGGGCGTTCGACGTCCTGCACTGGTTTGCCATGTGGAGACTCAAACTCTGGCTGGGGAAGCGGTTGCGTTGGCGGCGACGCCATCGCGGGCACCCGTTTCCCGTCGCCGACCGTCTGGGGCTCATCTCGCTAGCTGGACAGCGCGTCGTGGCACCACGGCCATATCGACCGTGGCGGGGCACCCCGCATGCCGCCCGGTGAAGGGCATCGGTGAGCCGGATGAGGGAAAACCTCACGTCCGGTTCGAGGCGGCAGGGGCTGGAGACGGACGATGCTACGGCTGTGGAGATGGGCGCCACCGGGAAACCGGCCTGGCAATATGCGCCACCGCCTACGGCTCGCACCGCGCCAGCCCCTGACCCTACTCAAGGATCTGGTCCGCGGACTTGTGCCAGATGAAGGGCCTCGGATTCTCGTTCCAGCTGGCGACCCACATCTCCACTGAGCGGATCAGATCAGGGACGCTATGGTGCGTGCCGCGCCGGAGCCACTTGCTGGTGAGCTCTGCAAACCAGCGCTCCACGAGGTTCATCCAGGAGCTGTAGGTCGGCGTGAAATGGAAGGTGAAGCGGGGATGGCGCTGGAGCCAGCGCTGGATGGCGGGCGTGCGGTGCGTGGAGACGTTGTCGAGCACGACATGCACCGCCAGCTCACGGGGAACGCTTTGGTCGATGAGGGCGAGGAACTGCTGGAACTCCCGAGCCCGGTGCCGGGGGGTCATCTCCGTGATCACGCATCCCGAGGCGACATCGAGCGCCGCGTAGAGGTTCGTCGTGCCGTGACGGATGTAGTCGTGCGTCTGGCGGGCGGGGACGCCGGGCATCATCGGCACCGTCGGCGCGGTGCGGTCGAGTGCCTGGATCTGGGTCTTCTCGTCCACGCACAGCACAACCGCCGCGTCGGGCGGGTTGAGATAGAGCCCGGCCACGTCGCGCACCTTGTCGATGAACTGCGGGTCGGGCGACAGCTTGAAGCTCTCCACGAGGTGCGGCTTCAGGCCGAAGGCGCGCCAGATCCTGAAGATCGCCGACTGCGACATCCCGACCGCGGCTGCCATCGATCGGGTCGACCAGTGCGTCGCGTTGGGAGGCTGCTCCTCCAGCGTCGTGACGATCACCGCTTCCACCTGTGCATCGGCGATCGTGCGCGGCGCCCCGGGGCGCGGCTCATCCTGTAGCCCATCGAGCCGCCCCTGCGCAAAGCGCCGGCGCCACTTGCCGACGGTGACCGGATGGCAATCGAGCGCCGCGGCGATCGCTTTATTCGATGTCCCCTCGGCCGCTGCCAGGACGATGCGACAGCGCAGCGCCAGCGCCTGGGCCGATGTCGGCCGGCGCGCCCACCGCTCCAGCGTCTCACGCTCCTCGTCGCTCAGGACGATCGCGACCGTCGGCCGTCCGATTCGGGTGCTCATGACACTCCAGAGTCTGCCCCATGGGGCAAAACCCCGCTGTGCCACCATACCCGTTATCTGTCGCTATTACGAATCAGGACACTAGCGCGTCAATCACCTCCCGTCTGCGCCTCGAGCAGGGCGCGGTGCGGCGAGAGCCGCTGGCGGTAGCTATCGCCCTCGATCACGATCTGGTAGCTGGCGTTGGCGAGGCGGTCGAGGGCGCTGTTGCCGAGGATCGGGTCGTCGAAGAGACCCAGCCATTCCTCTACGGCGCGGTTCGAGGTGATGACGAAGCTGGAGCTGCGGTGGCGCCCGATGACCAGCTCGTAGAGGTCGATGGACTGCTGCGCGCTGAGGCGATGGAGCCCGAGGTCGTCGAGGATGAGCAGGTCGGGCGCGAGGAAGCTTCGAAAGACCTTCTCGGCCGAGTGGTCGACGCGGGCCTGCGCCATCTCGCGGAAGTAGTGGTCGGCCGGGGCGAAGCGGACGCTGCGTCCGGAGCGGACGGCTGAGTAGCCGAGCGCCTGGGCTAAGAAGCTCTTGCCGACGCCGACGGGGCCGACGAGCAGGACGTGCTCGCGGCGATCGAGGAAGTGCAGCGAGAAGGCGGCGTCGAGCAGGCGGCGGTCGAGCCGGATGGCGGCCGCCCAGTCGAAGTCCTCGAGGCGGCAGAGCTGCTCGAAGCCGGCCTGGCGCAGGCGCAGCTCCAACCGCCCGTGGTCGCGGCGGCTCACCTCGTCGACGAGCAGGATCTGCAGGAAGTCCGCGTAGTCGAGGTGGTCGCGCCGCGCGAGGGCGATGCGCTCGGGCAGGGTGTCGAGCATACGGCCGAGCTTGAGGCGCTTGAGCAGCGGACGGAGGTCTGAGGTGGTGGCGGTCATCGTGGTGCTCCTGTCGGGGTCTGCGTGCGGGACTGTGCGAAGACGGAGCCCGAGTGGGCGAAGCGCCCCGGAGGCGGCGGCAGCTCGGGCTGGTCTGGGGTGCTCTCCTGGTCGAGGGCCTCGACGAGGATGCGCTCGAGGCGGCGCACGTCGATGAGGTCGACCTCGAGCGCGCGGCGGCAGGCGGCGTCGAGGCGGTCCGGGGAGTAGCGCTCGGCGAGGCGCAGCAGCTTGTGGCCCTGCCGCAGCTTCGCCCAGGGCAGGGAGCCCTCGAAGAGACGCTCGGCGTAGGCGCCCACGGCCTCCCCCAGCTCGGCGGCGCGGCGCTGTATCCAGTCGGGCGCCCGCCTGGTGTAGGGGGTGAGCTCGGCCGGGTAGTCGTTCGGGTCGGTGGCCCGGCCGCCCCGGCGCTGGCGCGGGTGGACCTTGATGAGCTGACCGCGGTGGTAGATGCGCACCAGCTTCGAGCCGAGCTGCACCTCGACCTTCTGGCGGGGCGGGCAGGCCGTGGACGGCACCGAGTACAGCGCGTACTGGCAGGCGATGTGGTGGTCGGGATGGACCGTGGCGGTCCGCCAGTCGGGGACCTCGTAGGGCTCGCCGTCCCAGGGAGCGAGGAGAGGGAGCTCCTCCTCCCGGAAGACCTCGAGCGGGCGCCGGCGTGTCGTGCCGTGGATGCGCTGTCCCGCCACCTCCAGGCACCAGCTGCGGGCGGCGGAGCGCAGGTCGACGACGTCCCGGAAGTCGCCGCCCTTGAAGAGGCGCTCGCGCACGTAGGGGATGCTGCGCTCGACGCGCGGCTTGTCGCGGGGATGACGCACGCGCGCGGGGTCGGTGATGAAGCCGCGGTGGCGGGCGTACTCGAGGAAGCCCCGCGTGAAGCGCGGGTGCAGCGCGTCGGCCCCGGCGACGGCGGCCGGGAAGTTATCGATGACGAGGTAGCGGGGCACTCCCCCGAAGAAGGCCCAGGCCTCCTCCAGGCCCTCGATCACAGCGTCCAGCTTCTGGCTGGTGGTGGGCCACACAAAGCAGTGGCGTGAGTAGCGCCAGACGACGACCAGCGCCCACACCGCGCGCCGGCGGCCGCTCTCGGGGTCCCGGATGAAGCCGAGGCGGCCGAAGTCCATCTCCGCCACCTCGCCCGGCGGCCCGTCGTCCATGCGCACGGTCGACGGCAGCCGGTGGCGCCAGCCGCGGCGCCGGATGAAACGCCGCAGCGTGGTGTAGGAGACCTCGCAGCCTCGTCCGGCGAGGAGCTCCTGGATGCGCGTCAGTTGCAGGCGGTCGGTCTCAAGCCAGCGCTCGATCTGCTCCGCCCAGGGCGAGAGCAGCTCCTCGCTCGGCGCCTCGACCTGCCGCGGGCCGGAGAGGCTCAGCGTCGCCAGCGCGGCGAGCTGCTCCTCACTCGGCTCGGGACCGTCAGGTGTGAGGCCGGCCGCTTCGGCCGCGTCGATGTAGCGGCGGACCGTCTGACGCGACAACCCCATCCCGCTGGCGATGCGGCGCTGGCTGAGCCCCGCCTGCCAGCGACGAATGATCTCCTGGATCTCCACCCCGTGTACCTCCCGGTAGGCCATCGCTGCTCCCCTCCGCTGGGGATGCAGGCGATGGTGGCCGTACCGGCGGCCCGAGTGGTCAGACCCCCCGGAGGGGTGGCTCAATGACCTTGGCGAAGTGGCACATAGACCCTGGCGATCTCGCCGTTTGCTGGTCTATAGATCCTGGCGATTCACAAGATCGAGACCGGCGAGCTCGTTTACGGCACGCCACCCGCCGCGTTCCAGCCCAGCGGCGCCATCTCGTACACCTACGCACAGTGGGAGCGCATCGACGGCCGCTGGACTGAAATCACCGCCAACTTCTCCTCCGAGTCCGAGCTTGCGCCGCACGCGTGGCTCGCGGAGCGGTCGCCGCCACTGGTGCCCTACATCGAGCTCTGGGAGGCCGCGCTTCCGCGCGAAGCGGTTGCCCGCAGCGCCCCTCAGTAGCCCTGGCTCCGGAAGACTCACGATGAGGCGATCTCTGTGGTGCGCCGGCGGATCTCCTTGTTCAGGCGCTCCTGCGGGTTGTTCGACCAGCTCGCGCAGCGAGGCGCCGCGACGGAGAGGTTGTCGTAGAGCATGCGCGCGCCCTCGGGCTGCGACACTCACCGGTGGGACAAACTGCAAGTAGTACTTGCAGTTTGTACGGCATCGCCCATACTGTGACGCTATGATCGAGCGTGACATCACGGACCGGCTGACCGCGCTGTTCGGACAATACCCCTTCGTGACCGTGACCGGTCCGCGCCAGTCCGGCAAGACGACCCTCTGCCGTGCGGCCTTCCCCGACCTGCAGTACGCCAATCTAGAGGCGCCCGACCAGCGCGACTTCGCCGAGTCGGACCCCCGCGGCTTCCTCGCGCAACTGGGCGAGGGCGCGATCATCGATGAGGTCCAGCATGTTCCCCAGCTCCTGTCGTACCTCCAGGTCCTCGCCGACGAACGCGGACGGAATAGCCTGTTCGTGCTCATCGGCAGCGAGCAGTTCCGGCTCTCCGACGCCATCAGCCAGTCGCTGGCCGGGCGCACCGCGCTGCTCCGCCTGCTGCCGTTCTCTCTCGCGGAGCGACGCCGCACGGGTGCGAGCGAGGCGATAGACGACATCATCTACTCGGGGTTCTACCCCCGGATTCACGACCAGGGGCTGGAGCCGCGGCAGGCGCTCGGCGACTACTTCGAGACCTACGTCGAGCGCGACGTGCGCCGGCTGGGTGGGATCCGCAACCTCTCGGCGTTCAGGCTCTTCGTGCGTCTCTGCGCGGGACGCGTCGGCCAACTACTCAACCTGAGCGCGGTCGGGTCCGACGCGGGCGTATCCCACACCACCGCGCGTGAGTGGGTCACAGTCCTCGAGACGAGCTATGTCGTCTTCCAGCTGCCGCCGTTCCACGCCAACATCCGCAAGCGCCTGGTCAAGTCGCCGAAGCTCTACTTCTATGACGTGGGGCTGGCCAGCTATCTGCTCGGCATCGAGAGCCCGCAGCAGGTGGCGACGCATCCGCTGCGCGGAGCGCTCTTCGAAAACGTGGTCGTGGCGGAAGCGTTGAAGCATCGCTTCAATCAGGGGCTCCAGCCCAACCTCTCCTTCTTCCGCGACTCGAGGGGACTGGAGTGCGACCTCCTCTACGAGACCGGGAGCGGCGTCAGCGCGATCGAGATTAGGTCCGGTGCCACGGTGGCTTCCGACTACTTCACCTCGATCAACCGCGTTGGCGACCTGCTTCCGGGCGTGTCCGGCAAGACCGTGGTGTACGGCGGCGCCGAGAGTCAGCTCCGCAGCGACTGCGAGGTCGTGTCGCTCTCGGGACTGGCCGGGGTGCTGGAGCGATCGGAGAGCAGCCGCTCGTAGGCGTGCCGCAGACGGGCTGAGGAGGAACTCGCCCTCATTACTTCAGTAGAGCCGCCGGACCTCGCGGGGAGAACTGGCACCCTGGGCGGTGCCATTATTCCGTCCGCGGTGGAGCGTCACCAGTTGGGAACGGCGCTGTTTGCCACGATCAACACGCACCTCGCAGCGCGCGGTCTGCTGGTGCGCGAGGGGACGATCGTGGACTCCATGACCATCAGCGCGCCGTCATCGACGAAGAATCAGGAGCATGAGCGCGAGCCCGAGATGCATCAGACCAGGAAGGGCCGGCAGTGGTCCTTCGGGATGAAGCTGCACACCGGCACGGATGCGCGGACGGGGCTGGTCCACAGCGTGAGCACGACGGCGGCGAACGTCTCCGACGTGACCGAGGCGCATCGCCTGTTACACGGCGGCGAGACGGAGGTGTGGGGCGATGCCGGCTACCAGGGAGCGGAGAAGCGCCCGGAGCACGCGGGATCGGAGGTGAGCTGTGCTTCTTCCCCCGTTTCGAAGATCTGCGCCTCTTGAACCTCCTCGGTCCACACGAGCACGCCTCAACGGGCAGACTCGGGGGATCGCCGAACAACGTCTCAGTACGGAGATTCGAGCTGCGGGAACATCGGGAAGTGGCGGACGTTGCGGGTCCAGAGCCGGGCGTCGAGGAGTTCGGCGGTCGCGGCAATCACGTAGTCGACCGGATCGACCCCGGGGTGCGACGGCAGAAACCGGTTGGCCAGCACGCCGGCGCGTTCGGCGAGCTCGTCATCGACTTCGATCCAGTCGAGGCTGTCCAACAGGCGACGCGTGGCGCGCTCCTCCGGGACTCGCATCCCGGCCAGCACCTCGACTTTGGTGAGTACGGAAGCCGCGAGCCGTTCGCCGGCGGCCGTGGCGCCGCGAAGCGCTGCGCGAGCCGCTTCCTCACCTCGCAGGTGGTCGATCAGCACCGACGTGTCGACGATGATCGCCATCAGCCCGCCCGTCGGCGAGACATGCCGCGACGAAGCCCCTCGACGTAGCTCGCGCCGTCAAAGTCGCGGTCCGCCCAGGAGTCGAAGCTCGCGTCGAGGGCGCTCAGCACCTCCGCACTGGAAGACGTCCCGTAGTTGCGCTCAAGCGCCCGCCGAACGAGTTCCGCGAGGCCGAGGCCGGAGCGCCGGGACTCCTCGCGTAGCCGCGCATATTGCTCATCGGTCAGCGTGATCTGCGTGCGATGACTCATGATGTAAGTCTACATCAATCCAGCGGCTGGGAGCACGAAGAGAGTCTCGCAGGACCCGGCCCTCCTCAAGGCGCTCGGCCAGCCCCGAGACCCGGCCGACTTGCACGGCTAGGCCCTGCTCTACGACCTCGGTTGGGACGCCGATTGGGCGTACTGGTCCGCTGTCAGAAGAAGCTGTCGCCGGATATCTGTCGCGGGCTTGGGGCTTCCGCCTCTACAGCATGCTGGTGGACGCTGCTCTGCGTCCTTCCGGGGCGGGCCTCCACCCCGATCCGACCATTCGAAAGCGGTGCTGGCGCTGTCTGTCTCTGCGCGAACCTCATTGCCCAGGCGTACGCGGCCAGCGCCCCGCACATCGCGGGCGCTCGGGTCGTCGGCGCGGTCATACCCAGGGCGGGGGGGGGCGGTTCGTGAGTCGTCGGGCAGTGGGGGGCAAGCCAGTCTACTAGACATAATCACCATTGCACGAACATAGGCATGACGACGTGGACGAAGGAGTCGTCGCCGACCGGGCGGAACACGCCGGGGCTGGATGGGGATGAGGTCTCGAGCGCGACCCGCTCCGTGCCGACCACCTGCAGAATGTCAGTGAGGTAGCGGCCGTTGAAGGCGATCTTCGCCTCGTCGCCCTCGACTATTCCATCGATCTCGCCCTCATTCGTGCCGATCTCCTCGGCGCGGGCGCTGATCAGGAGGCGCCCCGGTTGCCCGTGCTCCCCCTCGCTGGCGACCAGCCGCACGATGCCCGAGCCGTCTCGCGCGAAGATGGAGGCGATGCGCGCCTCACGCATGAACTCGTCCAGCAGCACCTCGGTGCGCGTGTTGTGGTTCGGCGGGATCAGCTGCTCGTAGTTCGGGAACGTGCCCTCGATGAGCTGCGCGACGAGGGTGGCATGACCGAGATCGAACTGCGCCTGACGGCCAGACGTGTTGAAGGTCACGGCCACCGTCTCGTCGCCGGCCTCCGGCAGCAACCTCAGCAACTCGCCGAGGGCTCTGGCTGGCACGATCGCCGTGCGCTCCTCGGTCTCCTCGGGAAGATCGAGGGTATGGACGGAGAGCCGGAAGCCGTCGGCCGCAGCGAGCAAGATCTTCTTGCCGCTGATGGCGAGCTGGACGCCCGTCAACACGGGACGCGCGTCGTCGGTGGCGGCAGCGAAGACCACCTGGCTAAGGGCGCGCCGCAGCCCTGCCGCCGGGATGCGAAGTGCCGGCAGGTCGGAGACCGGCGGGATCGGAGGGAACTCCTCGGGGTCCATGCCGCCGATAGACGCCTCGTTCCTCGAGCACGAGAGGTGCACCTGCCGCGAGCGCTCGGCGAGTGTCATGTCGATCCGCGACGCAGGGAGTGAACCGACAAACTCCGAGAGCAGCCGTGAGGGGAGGGTCAGCGATCCCGGCGAGAGGACCTCCCCGCGGATCGTGTACGTGATCGCGATCGTCTCGGCGTCGGTCGCGCTGAGCGTGATCGAGTCGTCCTTCGCCTCGAGCAGGATGTGATTCGTGATGGGCAGTGTCGTGCGCGCCGGAATCGCTCGGGAGACCGCAGAGAGCCCCCGGTTGAGATCTTCCTGCTGGCAACTGAGTCGCATCGTGCGCCTCGGTCTATTCGCTCATGCGCATGCGCGCTTTCGCGAGCATCCCTGAGTATAGGGGCAGGCACAAGTGCGTCGCAACGACACGCACGCCTCGCCTCGCCTCCCCGAATCGCCCCGGCAGCGTGTCTGGCCGCGCCGCCGCGTGCCTACGCGAGGCCCCCAAGGTCCGACAGTTCGCGCAGCGAGCCGAGCTCGACGTCGGCCCGCGGGATGCCCTCCGGGTACTCGGAAACCGTGGCGCGCCGCACCCACGCCGCGCGAAGCCCTGCATGCTTCGCGCCGTGGACGTCGGCATGCGGCGAGTCGCCGACGTAGAGCACCTCGGCGGGGGCGCAGCGGAGGCGCTCGCAGAGCGCGTCGAAGACCGCCCGGTGGGGTTTGTAGGCGCCGAGCGACTCGGACGACGCGATCACCGAGAACCGGAGCCTCGCGCGCGTGATCGCGCTCTGCAGGAAGTCATCGTCCGCGTTGGAGAGAAGACCCACCAGCAGCCCCCGCGCCGCGAGGTCCTCGATTGCGGCGTGCGCGTCCGCGTACGGGTCGGCCTCGGTGAGGAGGAGGCGCTGCCGATCGGCGGCGGCCGCGGCGTTCCCTGCGAGGCCGTGCTCCCGGAATGCGTGCTCGTACTGGCGCCGCCAGATCTCCCACGTTGAGATCCACGGGGGGAGGGGGCCCGCAACCATCTGGTCGCGGTCGGCCGAGCCGTCCTTGCGCGTGTGCTCCGCCCAGGGGCCGACGCGGTGGAAGGACTTCGTCAGGCTCTCGACGAAGGCGTCGAGATCCGCTTCCAGGCCCTGCTCCGCCAGGAGCGAGGCGACCAGCAGGCGGTGCTCCGTGTCCGAGAAGCGGAAGATCGTGCCGTAGGCGTCGAAGACGACGGCGCGGATCGGTGCGCCGTCGCCGAGGGGGGTGAGCTCGCTCACCGCCTGCGCGGCCACCGTCTTGCCTCCTTCGCGCGGCCGCTGATCACGGCCCCGCAGAGTGTAGGGAGGACCCGAGCGCGGCGACCAGCCCCGCCCCGGTCCGTTCGGAGGTCCCCCCATCTCGAGGATCCGGGGCTGCCGCGGACTCCGCTCGGACCGGAGAGATGCGCCCGCAGTTGGCGGAGGCCGCGGTAGCCTCTCCCTCGCCGTTCACCGCTTGGCCGCCGAGCCGCGCATGTCGACGGCCTCACGCAGTTGCCGGCCGAGGCCCCGCCCGATCTGAGCGGCCTCCGCCGCGTGGCCGGCGGCGTCGCCGACGAGCGGAGGTGCGCCCTCGGTGTCGGCGAGCATCGCCCGCAGCGAGACGAGCTCGCCCTCCACGGTGGCGAGCGCGCCGACAGGGAGGACGCCGCCGCCCCCCAGCGCTTCCACCACGCCCTGCTCCGCCGCCACGGCGGCCCTGGTCGCCGGGTGGTCGAGGGGGGCGAGCAGCTCAAGCACGCGCAGATCGTCGGCGCGGCACTCGATCGCGATCGCGCCCTGCCCCGGAGCCGGCACGAACTCGCTCGCGTCGAAGATCTGCGTCGCCTCCCCCGCCCGGCCGACGAGCACGAGCCCGGCGAGCGCGAGCAGCATCGCGTCGTAGCGTCCCTCCGCGACGAGGCGGAGCCTGGTGTCGACATCGCCCGGCGCGTCGACGGTCACGAGGTCGGGCCGGAGCGCCCGCAGCAGCGAGGCGCCTCGACGCGAGCCGGTCCCGACGCGGGCGCCCGCCGGGAGTTCGGCGAGGCGCCGGCCCCCGGAGGCGACGAGCGCGTCGCGGGGGTCGCCGCGCGGCAGGACGGCGCCGAGCGCGATCGGGGCGGCGGGTTCGGCGGCCTCTGTAATCGAGTGCACGGCGAGGTCGGCGCGTCCGTCGAGCAGGGCCTGCCGCACCGCCTGCACGTGGAGGCCGCAGTCCCCGTCCGCGGCGAGGGGCGCGGTGCGGTCGCGGTTGCACCCGGTCTCGATGGTGACGATCGTGGCGGACACCGGATCGGACGCCCGGGCCAGCGCCGCGGCGCCGACCTCTGCCCGCGCCCGGGCGAGGCGCGATCTGGGGGAGGCGATGCGCAGCGGTTCGCGCCTCGCCGGCGGACCGGGGAATGCCGGGGCGGGCCTCCCGGCCGACGCCCTTCGGGCCATGCTCAGCGTTCCTCCCGAACGGCGGCCGGGTCGTCGGCTGCGACGCCGCCCGCGTTCACCCAGATGCCGAGGGATCGCACCTCGACCGCCACACCTGCATCAACCGCACCGTCGTCGACGACCATCACCACGTCGAAGCCCGCCCTGTCGCCCGGCGCGAACGCCCGTGGTGTCCACCGGGCGCGCCCCTCCCGCACGTGGCTCCCCAGCGTCTCATCGATCTCGGGCGCGAGGATGGTCACGTCGGCGCCGGCGTCCCACAGCGTCCCCACGTGCTCGGCGGCGGCGCGGCCTCCTCCCACGAGCAGCACGCGCCGGCCGCGAAGCTCCAGGAAGATCGCGTGGGAGGAGACCGGCTCGCGCGCCGCGCCGGCGGGCTCATCCGCCGCGCCTCCCCGCGGTCGACGGGAGGGGGCGACCCTTGCGTCGTCGTAGGCGGCGCTGACCCCGCGCAGCACGCGGTCGGCGAGCTGGGCGATCTGCTCGCGGGCGCGGGCGGCCTCGAAGGCGCCCATGCGCTGCCGCTCGGCGAGTCGCTTCGCCGCTTCGTCGAGTGAGCGGCGGAAGAAGGTGAAGGCCTCGATCGCCTGCGAGAGCGGCATCCCGCGCTCGAAGAGCACCTGGCCGTAGCGCTCGCCGATGGCGTCGACCTCGCGCTCGATCTCCGCGTGCGGGGCGCGGCGGGCGATGTCGTCGTCGACGAGTTCGACGAGCCGGCGGCCGAGCGGCCGGAGCGTCTCGCGCTCGTCCGTCGCCATCTCCTCGTACCAGCCGGCGTCGCGGTGCCCGGAGGAGAGCTCGCGGCGGATACGGCTGACCGCGGCTTCCTTGAGATCGCGGCGTCGGCCGCTGCTCCCTCCCTCCACGAGGTCGAGGAGCTCGCGTTCCGAGAAGCGGCGGTGGCCGCCCGGCGTGCGGAAGCAGCGGATCTGTCCGGCGTCGGCCCAGCGGCGCACCGTCGACTCGTTGACGCCGAGCACCTCGCAGGCGCGCGCGACGTTCACCCAGCGCGTCGCGGGGAGGCGCTCCTCCCGGTCGCGACCCGCGTCCTGGCCGGACGCCGCGCCCGGCCCCGGAGGATCCGTCGATTGCGAGCCGGGACCGCGCCGTCGCTCGACCATGAAACTCTCAAATCTCCCGGGCGGGTGAGAGATTCACCTTACTTCGCTGCCGCGGGCGTCGACAACGGCGGTGGCGGAGGGCCGGGACCGGCGCCCCCGGTCACCCGCGGATCATCCGCGGGCGCCGCTCGCGTCGGGGTGCCCGGGCCGCGCGCCGCCGGGACCCTGCTCGCCCGCGCCGTCGTCTGGGGGTAGGCCGCGCGTCACGGCGGAGTCGCCGTGGCGGCCGCGAATGGCGTCGAGCGCGCGGTCGAGTTGCTCCTCGCGGGCGGAGGCCGCACCCGGTGCGGCGGCGGCCTCGTCTACGTCGTCGAATCCGAGCTGGAGCTCCTCGCCGACGAGGTTGCTCGCGGCGAGGCCGATGAGCCGCACCCCCCGGCGCCCCTGCTGCGCCAGGATGCCGTCCAGCAGCTCCTCGCCGGCCGTAGCGAGCGCGCGCGTCGCGTGTGTGGGTCGTTCCAGCGTGCGGCTGCGGGTGAGCGTGTGGAAGTCGCTCCAGCGGAGCTTCAGCGTCACGGTGCGGGCGCGCCGGCCGCCGGTGCGGAGGTCGTGCCCCACCCGCTCGGCGTGCCGTGCGATCGTGCGGCGGAGCGTGGCGTGATCGAGGACGTCGGTGCCGAAGGTGACCTCGCGGGAGATGGAGCGCGCCGGTCGGCGGTCGCCGCGGACCGGCGCGGGGTCGAGGCCGCGCGCGCGGTCGTGCACCGCCGCGCCGACCCGACCGAAGCGAAGCTGGAGCCAGCGCCTGTCGAGGGCGGCGAGCTCGCCGATCGTCACCACACCGCTCGCTGCCAGCTCCTCAGCCATCCGCGGCCCCACCATCGGCAGTTCGCGCACCGGAACCGGGGCGAGGAAGGCGGCGTCCCCGTTCGGCTCCACAACGACGAGGCCGTCGGGCTTCGCGCGGTCGGAGCCGACCTTCGCCGCCGTGCGGCTCCCGGCGACGCAGGCGGAAACCGGAAGCCGCAGCTCGCCGCGGACACGCGCGCAGGCACCCGCGATCGCGAAGCGCTCGCCCGTGACCTCCGTCCCCGGCCCGCCGATGCCCGTGAGGTCGAGGTAGGCCTCGTCGAGGCCCGCCGACTCCACGAGCGGAGAGCAGTCGCGCAGGATGGCGTGGAAGGCCTCGGACGCCTCCCGGTAGAGGTCGGGGTGGGGGGGCACCACGATCGCATCGGGACAGAGGCGGAGCGCCTGCACCATCGGCTGAGCCGAGCGGCAGCCGTAGCGGCGCGACTCGTAGGAGGCGCTTGCGACCACGCCACGCCCGCCCGCACCGCCCACGAGCACCGGCTTGCCGGAGAGCGAGGGGTCCCTCACGCGCTCGACCGAGACAAAGAACGTGTCGAGATCGACGTGCGCGACGCGGCGCGGAAGGCGCGGCGCGGCCGGGCTCGCGGCCCCGGTCCGCCTTCCGCCTCGCTCCGGCATGGCGGGATCCTCGGGCGTCCGGCCGGCGCCCCTCAACGGCCGGATGCCGCGTCTCTAGCGAGGGGCTTCTGCGGCCGGCTCGGCGCTCGGTGCCTCGTCCAGCGCGGTCCCGGGGGGCTTCGCCAACGCTTCCTCCGCGCCGTCGGCCGGCAGCGCCTCGTCGGCGCCGGCCTGCTCGAGCGCCTCGGCGACGTCGTCCTCGAGGCGGTAGCGCGTGCGGCCCTCGATCTCGTCCTCGGTCAGAGTCGCGATCGCTTCGTCGGCGCTCTGGCCGGCACGCATGCGGCGCGCGATGGCGACGCCGGCGAGCACGACGAGCGCGGAGGAGATGGCCGCACCGCCGGCCACGTAACGGTGGCGGGCGACGACGAGGGGGAAACGCTCCAGCGCGCGGTGGGCGAGCCGCACGGCGTCGTGCGCCGTGTGATCGAGGCTTTCGCCGCCGCTCGCGTCCTTGCGCGACCACCAGTTCATCAGCGGTCCTCCCCGGCGGGCTCGGGAGCGCTCAGCGCTCGTCTTCCGGCCGCTGCGTCGATCTCCCGGAAGAAGAGCGCCATCTCGATGGCGGCGCCCATCGCCTCGTGCCCCTTGTTGCCCGTCCACCCGCTCCCGGCACCGCGCGCACGCTCGCGTGCCTGCCGCGCCGTGTCGGCGGTAATGAGCCCGAACGTTACCGGGAGCGTGAAGTCGCGCGCCACCTCCGCGATGCCGCGCGCCGCCTCGCCGGCGACGTAGTCGAAGTGAGGCGTTCCGCCGCGCACCACGGCGCCGACGCAGACGATCGCCTCGTAGCAGCGGCTGGAGGCGAGTCGGCGCGCGGCGACGGGGAGCTCGAAGGCGCCGGGCACCTCCACCACGAAGAGCGCCTCGGGCGCGACGCCGCGCTCCCGGGCCGCCGCCTCCGCGCCTCTGCGCAGCGCGCTCGTCACCGCCTCGTGGTAGCGCGAGACGACGAGGGCGAGGCGAAGCGCGGCGTTCTCCTGTCCGGGGGCGGGCATGTTAGCCGGGCCGGTCGCTGCCGAGCCGCTCGGCGAGCAAGTGGCCCATCTTGTCGCGCTTCGTCCTGAGGTAGTGGAGGTTGTGGGCGTTGGGCTCGATCTCAATCGGCACGCGCTGCTCGACCACGAGTCCGTATCCCTCGAGCCCTGCGCGCTTCTGCGGGTTGTTCGTCATCAGCCGCATCCGCCGGACTCCGAGATCGACGAGGATCTGGCAACCGATGCCGTAGTCGCGGCGGTCGACGGGAAGGCCGAGCGCCTCGTTCGCCTGCACCGTGTCGAGGCCTTCGTCCTGCAGGCGATAGGCGCGAATCTTGTTGTGCAGCCCGATACCGCGCCCCTCCTGGTCCATGTAGAGGAAGACGCCGTGCCCCGCCTCCGCGATCGTGCGCATCGCGAACTCGAGCTGCTCGCCGCAGTCGCAGCGCTGCGATCCGAAGGCGTCGCCGGTCACGCACTGGTCGTGGACGCGCACCAGGAGAGGCGTGTCGGCAGCGATCTCGCCCATGACCAGGGCGATGTGCTCCTTCTGGTCGATCAGCGTGCGGAAGGCGACCGCGCGGAAGTCGCCGAACGCCGTCGGGAGCACCGCCTCGTCGACCCGCTCGATGAGCCGCTCGTTCTCCATCCGGTAGGCGATGATGTCGGCGACGGTGATGATCTTGAGGTCGTGGCGCCGCGCGAGGCGCTGGAGATCGGGCATGCGTGCCATCTCGCCGTCGGCTCGCATCACTTCACAGATCACGGCGGCCGGCTCGAGGCCGGCGAGCCGGCAGAGGTCGACCGAGGCCTCGGTCTGGCCGGCGCGGACCAGAACGCCGCCGGTGCGGGCGCGCAGCGGGAAGATGTGGCCCGGCCTCACCAGGTCGGCCGGCTGCGACGTGGGGTCGGCGAGCACCTCGATGGTGCGAGCCCGGTCGCGCGCGGAGATCCCGGTGGTGATCCCGCGCGCCGCCTCGACGCTGATGGTGAAGGCCGTGCCGAGCGAGCTCGTGTTGCGGCGCGTCATCATCGGGAGCCTCAGCCGGTCCACCGACTCGTCGGCGAGCGGCACGCAGATCAGCCCGCGCGCGTGCGTCGCCATGAAGTTGACGATGTCGGGCGTGCAGAACTGCGCGGGGACGGCGATGTCGCCCTCGTTCTCGCGGTCCTCGTCGTCGACGATGATGATCGGCCGCCCGGCGCGGAACTCCTCGATTGCCTCGGGGACGCCGATGCGGAGCGGCCGCCGCGTCGCCGCCGTCCGTCCGCTGGTGCGAGGCTCCGCCACGATCGCCCCTCTGCCCTCGACCGTCACGCGCGTTCCCGCTCCTCGAGCAGCGGCAGCGCGAGTTGCTCGACGTAGCGGGCGATGATGTCGGTCTCGAGGTTGATGCTATCACCGGGGCTCCGGCGCGTCAGGTTTGTGTGCTGCTGCGTGTACTGCACCAGCGAGACGGCGAATCCGGTATCGTCCCGGGCGACCACGGTGAGCGATGCGCCGTCCACGCAGACGGGACCCTTCTCGACGATGTAGCGCATGTAGGGCTCGGGGACCCGGTAGCGCGCGATCAACGCCTCCCCCTCCGGCGTGAGGCTCTCGAGCCGGGCGATGGTCTCCACTACCCCCCGCACCAGGTGTCCCGAGAGCCGGTCGTTCGGCCTTACCGAGCGCTCGAGGTTGAGGGGCGAGCCCGGGGGAAGCTCTCCGAGGTTCGAGCGCCGGAAGGTCTCCGGCATCACGTCGAAGAAGAGCGCGCCCTCCTCCATTCGCCGCACCGTCAGGTCGACGCCGTTCACGGCGATGGAGTCCCCGAGGCGCGTCCCCTCGCGCACGACCCCACAGCCGACCACGAGCTCGCCGCCCTCCCGCCCCAGGAGGACTCCGACCTCCTCGACGATACCGGTGAACATCAGCGCTCCTCCCCGCCCTGTCCCGCCGTCCCGGCGGCCTCCGGCCACACCGGGACGCCGGATATCCGGACATCCGGTCCGAGCTGTTCCACCTGCACCGCGGAGAGGCGAGGAGCGTGGGCGAGGCGCTGAGCTCCGCGGCCGGCCACCGCCGCCGGCGCCTTCTCCGCGCCGACGATGAGCGGCGTGAGCACGGCGTGCACGTAGTCGACCAGTCGCCGGTCGAAGAGCGTCCCGAGCAGGATCCCGCCCCCCTCCACAATCGCCGCCAGCACTCCGCGGCGTCCGAGCTCGTCGAGGAGCGCCGCCGGATCGACGTGGCCGCCGGCCTCCGGGAGGAGCACCACATCGGCGCCCGCCGCCTGCATTCCCTCCCGCCACGCCCGGGCCGAGCGCTCGGAGGTTGCGACGAGCGTCGGCGAGGGACCGGCGATCACGCGTGCCGCAGCGGGCGTGCGCCCGCGCGTGTCGACGACGACGCGCAGTGGCTGGTGCGCCCCCGCGGTGCTGCCGCCGGGCCGCGCCGTCAGCTCGGGATCGTCCACGACGACGGTCCCGGATCCGACCACGATCGCATCGAAAGTCGGTCGCTCGCGGTGCGCCCACTCGCGGGTCTCCGGGCCCGAGAGCCAGCGCGAGTCGCCCGTGGCCGAGGCGATCCGCCCGTCGAGGGAGGCGACGAACTTCGCGATCACCCGCGGCCGTCCCGTCCGGCGGTGGGTGAGATAGGCGGCGAGCTGCTCCGTGGCGGCCTCAGCCCCGTCGCCGGAGCCGACCTCGATGCCGCCCGAGCGGAGTCTCTCGGCGCCGCGGCCGTCGACCCGCGGGTCGGGGTCGGCGAGCGCGTACTCGACGCGCCGGATCCCGCCGGCGATCAGCGCCTCCGCGCAGGGGGGCGTGCGCCCGTGGTGCGCGCAGGGCTCGAGCGTGACGTAGGCGGTGGCGCCGCGCGCGAGGCCGCCGGCCTCGGCGAGCGCGACGATTTCCGCGTGATCGCCCCCGGGCGGCTTCGTGTGGCCGCGGCCGACGATGCGGCCGTCGGAGACGAGAACCGCGCCGACCGGCGGGTTCGGCGAACTCCAGCCGCGGGCTCGCTCCGCGGCCGCGAGCGCCTCGCGCATCGGCGCGGAGGGCTGTTCCGAGCTCCCCGGCGTGCTCGCGCTCACCCGGTATGCCGCCGGCCGGCGGTCGCCCGGGCTTCCGTGATCGTTCGGTCGCTCAGAGCCACGGGCTCGCCTCCTGAGCGGGAGCGGGTGCCGCCATCCTACCCTAGCCCCGGTCGCTACCGGATGGCGTAGGTCACCGAGACGGCGATAGTGATCTCCTCCTCACCCGGCTGCAGCGGCGTGGCGCTCACCCGCGCCGAGTCCGCGAAGGCGGCGGGAAAGGGCGAGGGCGCGCCCCCGGTCGACTCGGTGATGACGAGGGGATCCCCGAGTTCCACGCCGGCGAGCGCGGCGAGCTGGGCGGCTCGCTCGCCGGCGTCGGCGACCGCCTTCTCGCGCGCCTCCGCGAAGAAGCGCTCCGGCTCGTCGACGGCGAAGGAGACGTTGTTGACGCGGACGAAGTCGCCCCCGGCCGCGATCGCGTCGTCGAGCGTCGACGGGAGGCGGTCGATATCACGCACCTTCACCGTGACCTGGTTGTTGACAGTGAAGCCGGTGATCGTCGGCGCCTTCCCCTCCTCGTACTGGTACTGCGGGTAGATGTTGAAGGAGCGCGTCGCGACGTCGCCGTCGTCGACGCCGCTGGCACGCAGCGCCTCCCCGATCGCCTCCATCGTGCGGGCGGCGTCGGCGCGCGCCTCCCCCACCGTCTCGGCGGTGACCTCGACGCCGATGCTCAGCACGCCGACGTCGGGGACGACTGCAACGCTCCCCGTGCCGGTCACCGATATCCCGCTCGACGCCGCGTCGTTGCTGCTGGTGGTCGCCTCGACGCAGCCCCCCGCCGCAAACACGAGCAGGCCGGCGGCCGCCACCAGCCCGACGGCCCGCCTCGCCCGGGATCCCATCGTCGCTGTCATCGCTTCACTCCCCTCGTCCATCGCCGTTACCCGCTCGCGGGGTTCGCGGCCCTCCTCCCGTCAGACTCGCCGGCGCCCGATCGAACGCCAGGCGGCGAGTGCCGCCAGGGCGAGCACCCCCGCCCCCGCCGTGAGCGCGACCACGAGCAGCGCGGTGGGCCCATCAGGCGCCGTCTCGCCTCTGCGCGTCGGCTCCGGCTCGGGCCGTCCGTCCACCGCCGCACCCTCTCCCGGCGCGCCGTCGTCCGCATCGACCCGCGCTCCCGTCACGCGTCCCGCGTCCCGCTGGTCGCTCCCGGCCGACGAGTCGGCGGCGGTGATCGGCGGTTCGGCCCCGGCCGACGCGGCGTCGGCGCGTTCCGCGGTGCCGGGCGCGCTCGCGGCGACTTCCACCGCGGCCGCCTCCTCCTGCGCCTCGCGCCCGTCAAAGCCGGGACCCACGCCGATGCCGACCACCGCGACGAGCGCGACGGCCGCGAGCGCGGCGGCGAGCGCTCCGAGGCGCGCGGAGGGCTCGCCGAGGACCCCGGGCGTGCGGATCAGGCCCCGGCGGGCGGTCGGAGCGGCGAGGGTGAAGGGGCGCGGCGCCCGGAGCTCCCCGAGCTCGCCGGCGCCGAGAGCGCGCAGCGCCTCCGTCACCTCCCTCATCCCCTCCAGGGCGGCGCGGCTCCCCGCGTCTGAGGCGAGCTCGCGCTCGTAAGCCTCCTGCTCCCCCTCCGGGAGGTCGCCGTCGAGGTAGAGCGAGAGCCGCTCGTCGCGGATCTCGGAGACGGTCGCCCCCGCGGGAAGATCCCCTCCCCGCGCCGGCATCCCTCGCCGCCGCCACCACCACCCGCGCATCATCTCCACTCCTCCAGACGACGCGGAGCCGCTCCGGGTTCCCCGGGTGAGAGCAGGATGTCGCGCAACCGGGCGCGCGCACGGGAGAGCCTCGACTTGACCGTGCCCGGGGCGACGCCGGTCGCCCTCGCCACCTCCTCGTGCCGCAGCCCGTGGACATCGGCGAGCAGGACGGTCATCCGCCACTCCTCGGGGAGGGTGGCGAGCGCCGCCTCGAGCTCGGCGCGGAGCTCCGCGCGCCGGCCGGTCGCAACGGCGTGCTCCTCCGGCGTGGGTCCTCCGTCGGTGGGCTCGGGCCGGGCGGGGAGGCGCTCCCGGTCGGCCTCAAGCGATCGCTCGCGGCGGCGTCCGCGGCGGCGCAGCTCGTCGCGCGCAAGGTTCGCGACGATCGTGAGGAGCCAGGAGCGCACCGAGCCGCCCCGGAAGCGCCCCGCGGAGCGGTAGGCGCGCAGGAATGCCTCCTGGGCTGCGTCCTCCGCCGCCCCGCGCTCGCTCAGGAAGCGGAACGCGAGCCCGTAGACAGCGTCCTGGTGCCGGAGCACGATGCTGTTGAAGGCCGCGAGGTCTCCTCCCTGCGCGCGCCGAATCAGCTCCGCGTCCTCCGCGGCGGCCGCCTCCGCCGCGGGCGCGTCGCCGCCAGCGGGCCCGGTTGCGCCGCCGCGATGGGACATCCGCCGCCCATCCCCTCCGCCTCCGCCGCTCGCGCGGCCGCCGGCCGCGAGCGTAGCATCGGCCCGGCACGAGCGAACCGAAGCGCGGGGAGGGCACGATGCCGGTCGCGGCGGCCCGCGATCTGCTCGCCGCGGCGGAGCGGGGAGGCTTCGCGCTCCCCGCCTTCAACGTCTCCACGCCCGGCATGGCGCTCGGCGTCCTCGACGCGGCGGAGGCGCTCCACGCCGTGGTGCTGCTCCAGTTCAACTCGGGGAACTTCGACGCGATGGGCGGGCTGGAACCGGCGGCGGCGTACCTGCTTGCTCTCGCGCGCGGCGCGAACGTGCCGGTCGGCCTTCACCTCGACCACGGCGCGGACGCCTCGACGCTCCGCCGCGCGGTCGCCGCGGGATGCACCTCGGTCATGTTCGACGGCTCCACGCTTCCCTATGAGCAGAATGTGCGCGAGACGCGGGCGGCCCGGGCGATCGCGGCCGCGGCCGGCGTCGCGCTCGAGGCGGAGCTCGGCCACGTCGGCGGAAGCGAGCCAGGGGTGGTGACCTCCGAGACGGATCTCACCGATCCGCGCCAGGCGGCCCGCTTCGTCGCCGAGACGGGCGTCGACGCGCTCGCGGTGTCGGTGGGGACGGCGCACGGGCGCGCGGGCGAGGTGAGCATCCCGCTCGTCCGCGAGATCCGCCGCCGGACCGAGGGCCTGCCGCTCGTGCTGCACGGCGGCTCCGGCGTGGCGCCGCCGGCTCTCGCCGCCGCAGTGTCGGCCGGCGTGCGCAAGGTCAATATCTCGCGCGAGATCCACCGGGCCGTCGCGCGCGCGCTCGCCGGCTCCCTCCGGGACCACGGGGACGACCCGCGGCCGGCTCTTCACGACGCGCGGGCCGAGGTCGCGGCCGTCGCCAGAGCGCGCATCGGCTGGCTGGGAGCCGCGGCCTCCGCCCGCTAGTGGGTCGCGGGCCGGTGCGGCGTATACTGGGGTCGTGGAGCCGAACCTCGCCCCGGGGACCGCGCACCCGGATCTGCCCGGCGCTCCGCGGCCGCCCGCCGAACCAACGTCCGCGCGCCTTCCCGCACCAGGCGGCGCCGCCGTGTTGCCGCATGCGCCGAACGCGCCGCCGCGCCGCGTCAGCCGCGCCCCCGGCGAGAGGCGGCTTCGCGCGCGACCGCACGCCCCCGGCGCGCCCCCTGAATGGTGGCCGCCGCCGCCGGCTCCCGGGCCGCGGGCGGCGCCGCGGGAGCCGGCCCCGGGCGCGGCGCTCTGGCCGTGGGGCCTCCGCGGCCTCTCCGAGACGCTCGAGGTGGTGGCGCTCGCGCTACTGATGTTCCTCGCCGTTCGCGCCGTGGCCCAGAACTTCATCGTCGACGGTCGCTCGATGGAGCCGACCTTCGCCCACGGCGAGCTCCTGATCGTGAACAAGCTCGCCTACGCGGGGATCGATCTTGCGTGGCTGCCCGGGGTGGAGGGCGACGAGTGGCGCCCCTTCGGGGAGCCGGCCGTGGGCGACATCATCGTCTTCCGCTTCCCGGGCGAGCGGGAGCGCGACTTCATCAAGCGTGTTGTGGCCGTGGAGGGGCAGACGGTCCGCGTCGAGGACTCCTCCGTCTACGTCGACGGCGTCCGGCTCATAGAACCCTACGTCTCCGAGCCGCCGACCTACGGGCTTGAGACGCAGCTGGTGCCGGAGGGCTCCGTCTTCGTCCTCGGGGACAACCGCAACAACTCCTTCGACTCCCACTCCTGGGGTATGCTCGAGGCGTCCCGGATCATCGGGCGTGCCGAGTTTCGCTACTGGCCGCCCTCCGCCGTCGGCGGCGTCGATCACGTGCGGCAGCCGCGCGCCGTGGGGCCGGAGGTGTCGAGATCGCCGTCGATCGTGAGGTAGTCGCCGCGCTCGAGCAGGCGGGGGCCTTCCTTCGGGGCCACTTCCAGCTCGCCTCTGGCCGCCACTCCGACCGCTACCTTGAGAAGTTCAACCTGCTGCAATGGCCGCCGCAGACCCAGGTGGTCTGCCGCAAGATGGCCGCAGCGCTCAGCCACACCCGCCCCGAGCTCGTCGCTGGCCCGACCACCGGCGGCGTGATCCTCTCCTACGAGGTGGCGCGCCAGCTCGGGCTTCGCGGCGTGATCGCGGAGCGCCGGCCCGACGGGACTGGGCGCGCGCTGCAGCGTGGATTCCGCTTGCGGGCCGGCGAGCGCGCGCTGGTGGTCGACGACGTGCTCACCACGGGCGGGTCGGTGCGCGAGACCATCGAGGCGGTGCGCGCGGCCGGGGGGGATCCCGTGGGCGTCGCGGTGCTCGTCGACCGATCGGGCGGCGCCTTCGACTTCGGCCTTCCCTTCTTCGCGGCGACCGAGGTGGAGATGGAGAGTGTCGATCCCGCCGCCTGCCGGCTCTGCTCGGCGGGCGTTCCGCTCACGGTGACGTGAGGCGTGGTGGCGCCCCGCCCCGCGGGCGATCCGCTAGCATCGCGGCGATGAGCGAGCCCGCCGTTCCCGCCCCGCGCCCGCCGGCCGCGCACCTCCGCCGCCTGCTTGCGCGCGAGCAGCTGCTGGTGGCCCCGGGCGTCTTCGACGGGCTCTCGGCCCGCCTCGCCGAGCGCTCGGGCGCCGAGGCCGTCTACGCCTCCGGGGGTGCGATCGCGCGGTCGGCCGGCTACCCGGATCTCGGGCTCCTGGGCGTCGGCGAGGTGCTCGGAAGGCTCGGCCAGATCACCGAGGCGGTCGGGATCCCCGTCATCGCCGACGCCGACACCGGCTACGGGAACGCGCTGAACGTCCGCCGCACCGTGCGCGCCTTCGAGCGGCTCGGCGTGGCGGCGCTGCACCTGGAGGACCAGGAGTCGCCGAAGCGCTGCGGGCACTACGAGGGGAAGAGGCTGGTGCCGACCGATGAGATGCTGGGGAAGCTCCGCGCGGCGCTCGAGGCCAGGCGCGACCCTGACCTCGTGATCATCGCCCGCACCGACGCCATCGCGGTCGAGGGCCTGGACGCCGCCCTCACGCGCGCCGAGGCCTACCGGGAGGCCGGCGCCGACGTTCTCTTCGTGGAGGCGCCGGAGAGCGAGGCGCAGGTCGAGGCCATCGCCGAGCGGCTGCCGGGGCCGAAGCTCATCAACGTCTTCCGCGGCGGAAAGACGCCGCTCCTCCCCCGCGAGCGCCTGGCCGAGCTTGGCTACCGCGTCGCGATCCTCCCCTCCGACCTGCAGCGCGCCGCGATCCGGGCGATGCAGGAGACGCTCGAGGCGATCGGTCGCGACGGCAACGCCGCCGCCCTCGACCATCGCCTCGCGACGTTCGCCGAACGAGACGAGATCGTGGGTCTCGGCGAGTACCGCGCGCTCGACGAGCGCTACGGGAGCGATTCGGCGGGCGGCGCCCGCTCCGGGGAGTGAGGGCTCAGGTGCGTTCGAGCGAGGATCGGATCCGGGTCACCCACACCGGGAGCCTGCCCAGGCCCGGGCCACTGCTCGACCTGATGGTCGCGAAGGAGCGGGGCGAGCTCTCCGCCCGGGCGCCCTTCGAGGCGGCGGTGCGCTCAGCCGTCGCGGCCGCGGTGAGGCGGCAGGTCGACCTCGGGATCGACGTGGTCAACGACGGGGAGATGGGGCGCGTGGACTACACGGTCTACGTCGCCGAGCGCCTCGAGGGCTTCGGCGGGCGGAGCGGCGTCCTGCGCAACCCGGACGTCGAGGAGTTCCCGGAGTGGGCGGAGGTTCTGCGCCGGATGAGCTCGCCCTTCGGCCGCCGCCCGGCCTGCACCGGCCCCGTCGGGTGGCGGGACTTCGCCGCGGTGGAGCGCGACCTGGCGACGCTGCGGCAGCCGGCCGAGGCGGCGGGCGCGGAGGAGGTCTTCCTCACCGCGGCCTCGCCCGGGCAGATCGCCCGCTTCCTCGAGAACCAGTACTACGCGAGCCACGAGGAGTACGTCTTCGCGCTCGCCGACGTGATGCGCCGCGAGTACGAGGCGGTGGTCGATGCCGGCTTCCTGCTGCAGCTCGACTGCCCCGATCTCGCGCTGGGGCGCCACCAGCAGTTCGCCGAGCGCGAGCTCGACGACTTCCGCGACATCGCCCGCCAGCACGTGGAGGCGCTCAACGAGGCGACGCGGAACATCGCGCCGGAGCGGATGCGGATGCACATATGCTGGGGCTCGACCGAGGGTCCCCACCACCGCGACGTGCCGATGGAGGAGATCGCGGATCTCGTGCTGGCCGCGCGCCCGCAGGCGCTCGCCTTCCCCGCGTCCAACGGGCGCCACGAGCACGAGTGGCGCGCGTGGCGCGGGCGCGACCTCGGGGACAAGCTCCTGATCGTCGGCGCCGTCGACACCACCACCAACATCATCGAGCACCCGCGGGTCGTCGCCGATCGCCTCCTGCGCTTCGCAGAGGTCGTGGGACGCGAGCGCGTGCTGGCCGGCACCGACTGCGGGCTCGGCACCTTCGCGGGGCGCGTTCAGGTGTCCGGTGAGATCGCCTGGCGGAAGCTCGGCGCGCTCGTGGAGGGCGCCCGCCTCGCCTCCGCCGATCTCTGGTAGCGCTGGCCGCGTCCCCCGCCCCGCCTCCGCGGCGCAAGGGGCGCTGCTATCCTCGCCTTCGTCCCGTGCGGCGCTCTGCCCCGCGGATGCGGGGCGGCCGGCGGAGAGGGGGAGGCGTGCCGCGAGCGCTGGTCGTGGGCGTCGAGTCGGCGCCGACCAACTTCGACATGGAGCAGCCGGCGGCCTTCGGCGACAGCGTCGGCTCGGACATCTCGTCGTCCATCTACGAGCAGCTCACCGGGCCGCGCCCCGTCCTGGGCGACGACGGCGTGTGGCGGGTCACGTGGCGCGATCTCGAGCCGCAGCTCGCCGAGGGGTGGTGGTTCTCGGAGGACGGGCGCACGTGCACCTTCCGGCTGCGCGCCGGCGCGCTGAGCGCCGACGGCAACGAGCTCACCGCCGAGGACGTGCGCTGGAGCTGGGAGCGCTCCTTCGGGATGCGCGACGTGGGGAAGTGGGTCGCGCGCATCTCCTCGGTGCAGGAGGCGACCGACGTGGAGGTGGTCGACCCGCGCACGGTCGCCTTCCACCTGCGCGCGCCGAACCCGGCCCTTCCGCGCACCATGGCCCAGGGGACCCCGAACGTCTACGACTCGGCGGTCGCGCGCGACGGGCAGAGCCCGGAGGACCCGTGGGCCAGCTCCCTGCTCGCGGCACGCCCGTCGGGTTTCGGGCCCTACCGGCTCGTTCAGGCCGACGGCGAGGGGGTCACGGAGATCGAGGCGAACCCGCACTACCACCAGGGCCCCCCCGCCATCGGCGAGGTCGTCGCCAGACGCTACGCGTCGACGGAGGAGGCGGCCGAGGCGCTGCTAGCGGGTGAGATCGATCTGGTGACGGGCGTGCCGTGGTCGATGCTGCCGAGGGTGCGCTCGGAGCGGCGCCTGCGCATCACGCCGGCCGCCTCCACCGCCGGGGTCTTCCTGCACCTCGATCCCGGTGCCGAGCCCCTGGACGATCCGCTCGTCCGGCAGGCGATCGCGCACGCGACGCCGTATCGGGCCGTGCTCGCGTCGGTCTACGCCGGCGGCGTCGAGCGCTGGTACAGCTGGGTGAAGCCGGAGAGCCCCGGCTACGACCCGGCCTCGTGGCCCTACGCCGAGGACATCGGTCGGGCGCGGGCGCTGCTCGCCGCCTCGAAGGGGGCGGGCGGCTTCTCAACGACGATCCTCGCGCTCCCGGGCGAGGGGCTGCGGGCAGTGGCGGAGCTGCTCGCGGAGCGGCTCGCCCGGCTCGGCATCGAGGCCGACGTCCAACTCGAGCCGCGCGGCCGCGACCGCCAGGGCCGCGTGCGCACCGAGGGAAACCTGGCCCCGATCATGGTACGGGCCTCCGCGGACGGGCGCGGGCAGCGGGTCGCCGAGCCGCTCTACGCCTACTACCACGACTGGGGTCCGGGCCGGATGCGGCTCTTCCCCTTCCGCTACGACAACGAGGACTTCTTCAAGGCGCTGCGGGCGATCCCGGAGGCCGGCCACGGCGCGCCGTGGGAGGACGCCGTACGGCGCGTGCAGCGGCTGCACAACGCAGACGCGGTGATGATCCCGCTCTGTGGACAGCGCTACTACGTGGCGCACGACCGCGAGCTCGATGGCTACCGCTGGCTTCCGGAGAATCGTCTCCCGTTCGCGCGCATGCGCTGGCGGGGCTAGCTCCGGCTCACCGTCGCGGCACGCCCCGGCCGGTGGTCCAGACCGCCCCGGCGGCGCCTGCGCGCCGGACCCCGCGCTACAATCCGGCGGCCAGGCCGAGACGAGAATCCGCCCCGCGGTCCCGCGGCCTGTTTCGGGGGCGATGACCCCGAGCCCACTCCGACCGCGACGCAGGCTGCGGTTGCGACCCCGACGCCGACCCCCACGCCCACGCCCACGCCCGAGCCGACCGCCGCGCCGGTGTCGGCCGGCTCGCTCGAGGATCTCGTGATCACCCCCTCGTCGACCGGATCTCCGAGGACGAGAGGGCGTGCCTCAAGAGCACCTTCGGCGACGTCTTCTTCGGGCTCCTGCTCCAGACGCCGCTGCTGGGCGCGGGCACCGATGCTGCGTCCGCGGCACCCCTGTTCGGGTGCCTCGCCATCGACAGCATCGTCGTCATGGGCATCTCGTTCATCGAGGCGCAGGCCGGCGGATGGGAGCCCGACACGCGCGCGTGCATGATCGGCGTCGGCAGGGAGCACGCCGAAGCCGTCCTCCTCAGCATGGGGATGACGTCGGGCGAGGCGTCTCAGGCCGCCGCGGCGCATCCATACACCATTGAGCTCTACAACTGCCTGTCGGCGCAGGAGAAGGTCGGCTTCCTCCTCAATTTCCAGGAGGTGATCGACAGCATCACGTCCGCCGAGCGGGACCTCATCGCCGCGCTCCCCGACTCCGACGTCGCGTGCATTCGCGGGGGCACGACAGAGGCGGAGTACCAGGCGATCCTCGTCTCCACCGTCCACGGGGCGTTCGATGTCTCCGACACGGTGGCCGAGTGCGTCTCGCCGGAGGGCTACGTCCAGGCCTTCGTCGCCATCACGGTGTCGACCGGCGGGACCTTGACCGAGGGCACCGCGAGCTGCCTCGCGGACTTCGCCAGGGATCATCCGCATTACACCGCTCTCATCAATGCCCACGCCTACGATGCCTCGACGATGAGCGCGGACGAGCTCGCGGAGATCGCCGACGACGGCCTCAAGACATGGGAGTGCATGACCGACGAGGAAGTGCAGCGGATGCAGTCGCTCTCGCTGGGCGCCCTGACGGGGGCGCCCAGACGGGCGCGCCCTGACACGGTAGGCAGGCGGGAGCCGGCGACCACGCCACGCGGGCGGGCCGGCGGCTCCCGCCTGCCGCGCGTGGGGCCCCCTGATCCATCTCCCGCCGGGGGCGTGCGGGAGGCCGGCCTAGCGGGCGATGAAGGAGCGGGTGATCTCGGAGTTGACCTCCACCGTGTACTCCGCCCCACGCTCGAACTCGGAGCCGAGCGGGACGGTTGTCTCGACGACGGGGTAGTCGGCGGTGCACACGCCCGACGGGTCGGCGACCTCGTGGTGCGTGATCACGACCTCGAGGTCGTGCGGCGTTCTCCGCCGGATCTCGTAGCCGTTGACCTGCGAGCAGCTGCTGCCCCGCGGGAGGCCGGAGACCACCAGCAGCCGGTAGTCGGTCGGCGCGCCACCGCCGGCCTCGATCTCCGCGCTCTCGATCGGTGACTCGGCGACGGCGGTATGCCCGAGGCCGGGCGCGGGCAGCGTGAAGGTGGTACTCACCCGGTCGTTCACGACCACACGATACGTCCGCCCGCGCTCGAGGGTCCCCGGGACGGGCTCCACGGCCTCGAGCTCGACGACCTGCTCGTCGCAGGCGATCGCCCACGGGGTCGGCGGAGGCTGCATCAGCGTGACGCGGGCGACGATGTCGTCGCCGTCGAGCCTCACGCTCTGGTTCCCGGGGCGAGCGCAGCCCTCGACCGTGGACTGGTGGTAGGAGATGCGAAGCAGGGGGTCGGCCTCGCCCGGGATCAGGTTCGCCCCCGTGACGAAGGCCGGGACCCCGACCCAGCTCCGCCAGTCCGGGCCGGCGGCGCCGAGGAGCTCGGGCGGAGGCTTGACCAGCACGAGCAGCATCTCGACGCTGTCGGGATTGCCGCGGGTCACGACCTCGTACGCGGTGTCGTTGGTGAAGGCGAGACGGCCGTCGGATTCGATGATGTCGGCCTGTATTGAGTATCTCCCCCGCGGGTCGATGTCGTCGCGGCTGTATCCCACCCGGAACGTGATCGGGACCTGGCCGGGGTCGGCGATGGTCTGGCGGGCGATGAGGGGGGCCGGGGCGTCGGCGTAGGAGGTCTCCCTGAGCTCGACGACGAGCCTCGCCCCCGCGGTCAGCGGGATCCGCTCCCGGTAGGTCACGGTGCCCCGCACCGACGCGTCGCGCTCCCGGCCGGACGGGATCTCGATCGTGCCGGCGGCAGGAGCGGGCTCGCCGCCACAGGCCGCGGCCGCCGGCAGCGCGATAGCGATTGCCGCGGCGAGGAGAAGCGCGATTCTTCGGGGGCTCCCCATCCCGGCGCCTCCTGGGTGCGCGCGTCGCTCCGCGACATCCGGTTGCTACCCGATAGGACGTCCGCGCCCGGGGCCTGGTTCCGCGGTCGGGGCCGCCGCTGGTGCCGTTTGCCCATCCCGGCCGGGAGCGAGGAGGCTCGCGGGCGTCGGATGTCCGCCGGCGGGGTGATCGCCCGGGGCCGGCGCTTGCGCCCTACCCCTCCTCGATCTCCATCTCCTGTCGCGACAGCCGCGTCCACAGCGGCTGGACGTGCTGCTGCACGAAGGCCGTGTGCGCCGGGTGTGCGAGGTAGGTGCGCAGCCCCTGGAGATCGGCGAACTCCGCGAGCAGGCCGAACCGGGGCTGGTCGCCCACACGCCGGTAGGGGAGCGGGCCGCTGCCGCGCGGGACGAGCAGTGAGCGGTCGACGATGCTGTGGCCGCCCCAGGTCGGGCGGAAGCTGCGGCCGAAGGAGAAGGAGAACACCTCCGGGATCGCCTGAGGCAGCTCCTCGAGGGCGGCGAACATCTCCTCCACGCGGAGCTCGGCGGCATCTTCCCGGACGTCCCACAGCACGATGTGGAGGAGCGAGCCGGGTCCGCGCACGCTTGCCGGGCGCCAGGCGGTCCCCTCCTCGTGGTGGTGATCGGAGGAGAGGAACTCGGACCACCGCGCCGCGCAGCTCTCCCACGCGAAGCCGGGCTCGGGGTGGGTGGCGGCCGGATCGTCGTGCGAGGGCGACGTGACGTAGCGCCGGTACGCCTCGGCGTCCTCGAAGTCCATCGCGAAGAAGTAGTCGAAGGGCTCGCCGGTACGCTCCAGCGGACCGTCCGGGCCGGAGGGTCGCGTGAACTCGCCCGAGGAGCCGGGCGCGGGCGGGGCGACATCGAGGCGTCGCCCGAAGGTGAGGCGCTTCATGTCCTCCGGGTTCTCCCGCCGCATCCGGCGCATCCCCTCGGCGACGTCCTCGGGCCGGGCGTCCTGGTAGAGGTTCCAGAGCAGGATGTGGAAGAACACCGGGGACACCTCCTCTGCGCGGGGGCCCGCCCCGGGGCTGCCCGCTCCCTCCGCGCTCGGGCCGCTCTGTCTAGCCGCCCCCCCCGCTCTCCGCCGTCCGGCCGGGGGGCACCAGCTCCGGGATCAGCTCGGCGGCGAGCTCACGCCACGCCTCGGGCGTGGCGTGCCCGTCGATCCGCATCGTGTGCACGTCGACATGATCGAGCATCTCGTAGGCCTCCTCGCGCAGCCCCCCCAGCCACGCGGCACCGAGGAAGAAGGCGTCGTACTGCCGCCGGCGCTCCTCCTCGTCGGCGAAGGAGCGCAGCCAGATGAAGCGCCGCGTGCCCGTCTCGGCACGCTCGCCGAGGATGCGCATCCCCGCCGCCTCCATCGCCGGGATGGACCGCGCGTGGAACCACCGCACGAAGTCGGCGCGCCGCCCCGGCTTCGCCGTGTAGATCCGCAGCTCGAGCAGCATCCCGGCAGCCCCGACCGCCGTGCGCTAGTCGTGCGGGTAGAGCAGGCCGAGCACGCCCGAGAACTCCCGGGGGTGCACGTAGACCATCCCCTCGATGGGGTTGCCGGGTCCGGGGTCGCCGATCATCCGGACGCCGGCGCCGCGCAGCCGCTCGACGGTGGCCGGCACGTCGCTCACGTGGAAGGAGAGCAGGTAGAGACCGCCGCCGTTGTGGGAATCGACCCAGCTCTTGATGGGGCCCTCGCGCGTGGGCGCCCAGATCTCCACGAAGGTCGGGCCGGTGCGGAACATCGCCACGCGCAGCCCGGTGTCCTCGTTCTCGCTGGTGAACTCCGGGTCAACGCCGAGGATCGTGCTGTACTGCTCGATCGCGTCGTCCATATCCGCCACGGCGTGTACGACTCCGCCGATACGCACGCCCGAACTCATCTCCGCCTCCTCGCTCCCGCGGGCCCGGCCCGCTCCTCGCTGCGGCGCCTAGACGCCGGGGTCGCCCAGGAAGTCGCACACCGCGGCGCCCCAGAGCTCCGGCCCCTGGTCGATGCTGAACATTCCGTCGCTCGGGAGCAGCGCGAGGCGTGAGCGCGGGATCCGCCGGTCGAGCTCCTCGCCCACCGGACGCAGCTTGCTGCTCTCGCCGTAGACCAGGAGCGTGGGCGCCTCGATGCGCGGCGCGTTCTCCTCGGTGTCGTAGCGGCAGATGGCGTAGGGCCCGGCGCCCTCCCAGCCCATGTGGCCGTAGGCCTCCTCGCATCCCGCCACCGAGTTCACGCGGAGGTTGTCGATCAGTCGCTGGGTCACGTGTTCGAAATCCGCCCCGGGCCGGTCGCCGCCCATCCGCTTCCAGATCTCGAGCAGGTGCGAGCCGTCCGGGCGCTCCTCGTAGTAGCGGTGAATACCGCTGTGCAGCTCGAGCCCCGCCGGGTTGGCGTAGTTCCCGACCTCGTCGAGCACGAGGGAGCCGATGCGCTCGGGGAACGCGGCGGCAACCTCGACGGCGATCACGCCGCCGGTGTGCGTGCCGAAGAGGTCGACGCGGTCGAGCCCGAGTCCATCGAGGAACCACGCGACCGACTGCGCGTACTGCTCGACGCTCGTGTAGGGCTCGGGGGGGCGCGAGGACTCGCCGTAGCCGAGCGTCGTCATCGCTATGAGCCGCCTGCCCGGTATCAGCGGAAAGTGGGGCTCGAAGGTGGCCGAGGAGGCCGGCGTCGCGTGCATCATCAGAAGGGCCGGTCCCTCGCCGGCCTCGCGGTACTCGAGGTCGCCGTGCGGCGTCTCCACGAAGCCGCGCTTCACCCTCTGCCGTGTCGTCGTCATCTGTGAGACCCCCTCCCGCACATCCCGGGCGGTGCGCACGCTATCACAGCGCCCGGGCCCCGGGTGGGGCTCAGTCGAGCCCCGCGACCCGTCGCGCGGTCGCGATGACGGACGAGACGTCCGGCTCCGGCCCGGGGGCCGTCGGTCTCGGGTCCGGAGTCGGCTCCTCGCCGAGCAACAGCTCGCAGAGAGCGCTTGCGCACCACGCGAGGGCGTGCTCGTCGTAGCCCCCCTCGAGCGCGACGACGAGGCGGCCCTCCGCGAACCGTTCCGCGCCCTCGACGACGAGGCGGGCGACGTGCGTGTAGCCAGCCGTGCTCACCCGGAGCGGGGCGAGCGGATCGCGAGCGTGCGCGTCCCAGCCGCAGGAAACGAGCACGAGCTCGGGCCGGAAGCGCTCCAGCGCGGGGAGCACGACCTGCTCATAGCAGGCGACGAAGCCGACATCGCCGGTGCCGGCGGGGAGGGGCAGGTTCAGCGTCGTCCCGCGCGCGTCGCCCGAGCCGGCTTCGTGGGCGAAGCCCGTTCCAGGGTAGAAGGGAGCCGCGTGCGTACTCGCGTAGAGCACGCGGCTCTCCGCCTCGAAGATCTGCTGTGTGCCGTTGCCGTGATGGACGTCCCAGTCGACGACGGCGACGCGCTCGACGCCGGCCGCGAGGGCGTGGGCCGCCGCGATCGCGACGTTGTTGAGCAGGCAGAAGCCCATCGATCGCTCGGGGGTGGCGTGATGGCCGGGGGGACGGACGGCGCAGAAGGCCGAGCGCACCTCACCGGCGAGTACGGCCGCCGTCGCCGCGAGCACAGCGCCGGCCGCGCGGCGAGCCGCGGCGGGCGATTGGGGCGTGACGTAGGTGTCGGGATCGAGCCAGCCGCCGCCCGAGGAGGCGAGCGCGTCGAGGAGCCCGAGGGCCACGGGCGCGTGCACGGCGAGCAGTTCCCCGGGCTCGGGGTCGCGCGGCGCGAGCTCGTGCATGCGGGCGCGGAGACCGCGGCGCTCGATCTGCTGGAGGATCGCGGCGAGGCGGGCGGGGCGCTCCGGGTGGCCCGCCGACGCGTGCTCCAACAGGAGCGGATCCGTGGCGATGCCGACCGTCCGCACGCCGCGACGGTGCGCCGAGCGGGGCGCCGCGGTCAAGCGCGCCGGCTCGCCGCGCCTCAGCCTCGAGCCGCGCGGACGGGGGCGGGGAGAAGGGATCCTGACGTCCGCGTGAGCCTCGATAACGATTGTGTATTTCTGCACGAGCTCAGATCCACGCCCCCTCGGGTGGACGTTCCCCCAATAGAGATGCCGCGTGCGCCTACCACGGAGCCGTGGTAGAAAACGCGACTCGGGCCGATGGCGTCGCTGGACCGCACGAGCGGCCGGCAGGAGGGTGCGGTGGGTCCGGCGGCGAGGTAGCAGGCAGAGAAGCAGGCAGAGAAGCAGGCAGCGAAGGAGATTATGGAAATCAGTTTCTTGGGCGGGCGCGTCACGCGCCGGGCGTTCCTGCGAGGGAGCGCGATCGGTGGTGTCGGGCTCGCCACCGCAGCCGTGATCGGCTGTGGCGACGACGACGAAGCGGCTCCGCAGGCGACGGCGGCTCCGACGGCCGTGGCGACGGCGGCTCCGACGGCCGAGCCGGCCAAGGAGATCACCATCCGGTGGTCGGGCACCAACCCGATCCCGACGCTGAGCCCGAACTCGACAGCGGCGAGTGAGTCCGAGTTCCACTCCATCTACGACGGCCTCACCCGCCAGGTGCCGCAGCCCGGTGGCGGCGCCAACATCGAGCCCGGTCTGGCCGAGTCGTGGGAGAGCAGCGACAACGGCGCGACCTGGGTCTTCAAGCTCCGCGAGGCGGAGTGGTCGGACGGAACGCCGTTCACGGCCGCGGACGTGGCGTGGGTCCACGACTTCTACAAGGACCCGGAGAGCCAGTCGCGGCTGATCTCGCGTGTCGGCACGTACGTGTCGTCGAAGATCCTCGACGACCGCACGATCGAGATCACCACCGACAGCGACCCGATCTTCCCGAAGCGCGAGGGGATCGTCTTCACGCTGCCGGAGCACATCTTCACGGACGCGTCGATCAACCCCGAGGCGTTCATGGGTGCGACCCCGGTGGGAACCGGCGCCTACGTGGCGCAGGATTTCCAGCAGGGCCAGAAGGTCACGCTCGTGAAGTCGCCGTCCGGCTATCGGGCCGGTGACATCAAGGGCGTCACCATGATCGACTTCAACTGGATCTCCGAGACGTCGACCCGCGTGGCGGCGCTCGAGTCCGGTGACATCGACTTCGCCCTGCAGGTTCCGACCATCGACGCCGATCGTGTGCGCAGCTTCGCCAACACGACCGTGATCAACGCGCCGCCGACGACCAACCAGGCGTGGGACTTCGCGAACAAGCCGGACGACGACCCCGGCATCACGAACGACCCGCGCGTGCGTCAGGCGCTCAACTACGCGCTCGACCGCGAGGGCATCATCCTGGCGGCCTACGACGGCCAGACGCGGCCGGCGAAGGACCAGTTGATCACGCCGGATGTCTTCGGCCACCAGCCCGACTGGGACGTGATCCCCTTCGACCCGGACAAGGCGAGACAGCTCATCATCGACGCGGGCCTCGGGAGCAGCGCATCGATGAACATCGACGCACAGATCCTGATCGCCCCGCACCTCAAGCCGATCCTCGAGTCCAGCATCGGGCTCTGGGGCGACATCGGCGTCGAGACCGACGTGCGGACGATCGAGGTCAACGTGTGGCGTGACCGTCTCTACGGCCGGGCCACCGAGGGCCGCCCGGGGGCCTTCCTCATGGGCTGGTCGTCGTTCCTCTACGAGGCGGCGCTGGCGCTGCAGTGGCACGTCAGCACGAACCCGTACGACCTCTGGGCGAACCCGAGGTTCGACGAGCTCTTCGAGGCGGTCAACAGGGAGGTCGACGGCGAGGCCCGCAACCAGCTCTACCGCGAGCTGATGCAGGAGGAGCGTATCGAGAGCGGCGGCGCGTTCGAGGCCGGTCCGTCGGCGTACATCGCCGAGAACCCGGCCATCTACGCCTTCCGCAACGACCTCATCGACCCGTCGAGCTACGTTCCGTGGACGACGCCGTCGGCGCGGTTCGAGAACATCGTCCCGGCCTAGAGCCGAGCACGACGCTCGCTACGAGGGGGCCCGGTTCGCCGGGCCCCCTCTGCGTCTCCCCCGGTCCCGCCCGCCCGCGTCCCTCCCGCGGCGGTCTCCCACGGCGTAGCATCGGCGCGTGAGACTCCCGCTCCTGGCTCGCGTGCCGCGCGTCGCGCGGAGGATGGACGGCTGGGGCGTGGCGCGGCGCGCGCTCGCCCTCGGGGCTGTGGCCGCGTTCCTGTGGGGCTCGGCGCTCGCGTGGTCCGCTGCCGAGCCGTGGGTACGGGCGGGGGTCCTCTTCACCGACGGCGTCCTGCGCCTCCCGATACGCCCGCTGACGTGGGTGACGAGTGAGCCCGAGCGGCTCGAGATCACCTGGGGCGCCCCCGGCACACCGTCCGCCGGCGGCGGCGTGCTGACGCTGCCTGCGGGGTCAGGCCCGCACCCGGCCGTGGTGCTCGCGCTCGGCGCGGAGGCGGCCCGGCCGGACGACCCCCGGGTCATGCGCCTGACCGACGCGCTGGCGCGGCTCGGCGTCGGCACCCTCCATCCCGTCTCGGAGCCGCTCCAGCGCGGACTGGTCGAGCCCGCGGAGATCGAGCGGCTGGTCGGCGCGTGGCGGGCCCTGGTCGAGGAGCCGAACGTAGAGGCGGGGCGCGTCGGGTTCGTCGGGCTCTCCGTCGGCGGTTCGCTCTCGCTGATCACCGCGGCGGACGAGCGCATCGCGGGCGATGTCTGGTTCGTGCTGGCCGTCGGCCCCTACGCCGATGCTGGCCTGCTCGCCGCGGAGACCGCGTCCGGTCTCTTCGCAGCGGAGGATGGGCGGTACGCGTGGGAGCCTCGCGCCATCACCCGGCGCGTGGTCCTGCGCTCCCTCACGAGCGTCGTGGGCGGGGAGGAGCGGGCGGCAGCGCTGCTCGCGCCGTCCGGCTACGACGAGGCCCTGGAGCGGATGCGGGGGGCCGAGGCCGCCCTCGAGGCCTGGATCGAGGCGCTCTCCCCCCTGATGCACCTCGACGGGCTCGCGGCCCCCCTCTACCTGCTCCACGACCGTGAGGATCGCTTCGTGCCGTGGCCGCACTCCGAGCTGATCGCCGCCGCGCATCGACCGGAGGTCTACCACCGGACCGACCTCTTCGAGCACGTCGAGCCGAAGCTGGACTCGGTGGGTCCGCTCTACACGGACGGCTGGCGGCTCGCGCGTCTCTTCGCGCGCATTCTGGGCGAGGCGGACGATCCGGTGCGCCGTGAGTGAGGGCGGACCCTGACCGACGGTCCGCAGAGGGCCGGAGGGGCGACGATAGAGAGGCCATCCCCGGGGCGAGTCGTGCGGGAGGCGACGCGAAGCGGGCCGCTGATCCCTACGCGGAGATGAACTCCTCGAGAGCCTTCCCGGCCTCGGCCGGCGTCCCCTTCGGCATGTAGACGATCTGGAGGTCGGCGCCGTTCTCCGCGCGTTCGCGCAGGCGATCCTGCACCTCGGGCATCGTCCCGATGACCTGGATCTCGCGGACCATGCGGTCGCTGATCCCGGCGATCGCGGCGTCGCGGTCCCTCTCGTTCTCCCACGCCGCCTGCACCGCCCGCACCTCGTCCGCCCAGCCGGTGCGCGTCATCATCTCGTGGTAGAAGTTGCCCATCCGGTTGATGTAGTTCTCCAGCGGCCGCTTCGCCTCCCAGAGCGTTTGCTCGTCGTTCTGGCCGCCGAAGACGTAGATCGGCGTGTGCGGCGCGATCGTCACCTCCATCGGATCGCGCCCGACGGACTCGGCGCCCTCGCGCAGGTAGCCGCGGAGCTGGCCCATCTGAGACGTTGGCCAGTGCACCGGCATGATCCCGTCGGCGATCTCGCCGCACTGCCGGAGCGACTTCGGCGTGAGCGCGCCGATCCAGACCGGCACGTCCTCGCGCGGGCGGTCGTAGAGGATCCGGAAGCCGCGGTCGAGGTGGAAGATCTCGCCCTTGTAGTGTAGCCGCTCCCCGCGGATCAGCATCTTGAAGATTTCGGTGTATTCGCGGACGCGGCGGAGCGGCTTCTCGAACTTGACGCCGTGCATATCCTCCGCCACGAGCGAGCTCGCGGCACCGATGCCCAGCATCATCCGGCCGCCCGAGATCAGCTCGAGAGTCGAGTACTCCTCCGCGAGGGCCGCCGCGGAGCGCGAGAAGACGTTGACGATCGACGTGCCGATGTGGATCGTCGAGGTGTTCAGCGCGATCACCGCGAGCCACGGCAGCGCCGAGAGCTGCCACGACTCCGGCACCACCACCATCTCGTAGCCGAGCTCTTCGGCGATCCGAATTTTCTCGAGCGAGGAGTGCCAGTCCTCCTGGAAGTCCTGCGGCCCGCCGACGCGACGGCCCGGCGTCGACGTCATCCCCGTGAGCACTCCCAGCCGCATCTCTGCTCCCCCCAGCGCGCGGCCCCTGGTCGCCGCGCGCTCGCAGACTAGCGCAGCCGGACGGCAGTCGCAGGTCGCCGCGCAGGACGGGTGTCTCCCGGAGCGGGGTTGTGCGCGGCGACCGGGCGCCGGCTACGGAGCGGCGGTGAGGCGCGTCTGCACCTTCTTGAGCGAGCCGAAGAGCGACCTGGTGCCCACGATCTCCACATCCGCGACGTCGGCGTTCGTCGTGAGGTGGCGCTGGACGCGGCGCCCGATCGGCTGTGCGGCGACGACCGCGAGCATCGCCGCCGTGACGGCGTTTGGGAAGCGCTTCCAGGTCGGCCCGCTCGCGACGACGGTGGCGGCCGCCAGCGCGGCCGCGAAACCCGCCACCGCGATGTTCGTACCGCAGTGGGGCGAGACGGCGAGGTTCGACTCGCCGGCCCGGAGCCGCCTCAGCGCCTCGTGGGCGGCCCGGTCGACCTCCTCCTCGCCTACGGAGCCGATGAGGAAGAAGCCGTCGGGGCTGGCCCGGCCCGCCACGCGCATCGGCCCGTGCTTCGCGAGCAGCACGGCGACCGTCGCGTGCTCGAGCGCATGGTTCTTCCGGACCGCAGCGACCCAGACGTCGAGCATTGGCCACCGCTCTCCCGCGCGGCGGGGAGTCGCCGCGAACCCCACGAGTATCCACCGGAGCAAGGCGGCTGGCCAGCCGCCCGGCACCCCGGGGGGTGGTGCTCCCGCGCTAGGGCAAGTCTGATCAGGTGGGTCTAGCGACCCAGTTTCGCCGCGGTCAGGCGCTCTCAGGCGGATTCCCGATGACAGTGGTCATATCCGCCCCCTCGCGGGCCCCTGTGGCTCCCCTCCTCGCCCCGTGTGGGGCGGGGAGGGCGCACTCCACCCACGGTCAGGCACGGTGCGGCTTCGCGGTGAGCAGGTTGTGGAACCCCAGCAAGACCGCACACCGCTCGTGGTTCTTGAAGAGACCCCGGTACCGCACCTTGGCGTAGCCGAAGCGCCGCTTCACGCTGTAGAACGGGTGCTCCACCAGCGCTCGCACCGATGCCTTCCGCTTCTCCTCGACGGCCTCAGGACTCTCCGGGTCGAGCGCACGCCGGAGGCCCGGGCGCATCGCCACGTTCCAGTCCTTGACCCTGGAGTCCGCGTTCTCGGGTCTCTTCTGCACGCCCCGGTACCCGGCGTCGCCGTAGACCTCGGCTTCCTCGCCGTGCAGCAGGCGGTGCGTCTCAGACACGTCCGACACGTTCGCAGGCGTGGTCGTGAAGTTGTGGACCAGTCCAGTATCCCTGTCGGCGCCGATGTGCAGCTTCATCCCGAAGAACCACTGTTTCCCCTTCTTGGTCTGATGCATCTCCGGGTCCCGCGCCCGCCCGCGATTCTTCGTCGACGATGGCGCCGAGATGATGGTCGCATCCACGATGCTGCCCTCGCTCAGCTTCAATCCCTTGCTCGTGAGGTGCTCGTTGATGAGTTGGAGGATCCTGCTACCCAGGGAGTGGCGCTCGAGCAGGTGCCGGAAGTTGAGGATCGTCGTCTCGTCGGGGATGGGCTCGGAGAGCGTGAGGAAGCAAAAGGCTCGCACCGACTCGGCCTCGTGGAGCAGATCCTCCATGCCGGGGTCGCTGAGGTTGTAGCAGAGTTGCACGGTATGGATGCGCAGCATCACGGAGAGCGGGTAGGGCCTCCGCCCGCGGCCCGGTTTCGGGTAGTGGGGCTCGATGGCTGCTTCGAACCTCTGCCACGGGACGAGGCCATCCAGCCGTTCGAGGAACTTCTGGCGGCGCGTCTTGTAGCCATCCCGCTCGAACTCGACTCTCGCGAATGTCGGCTGATGCATGGCAGCGCTCCCCTTTCCCGGAGGAGTGCCATGATCGCATATAGTCATCGGAGTGTGCATGTGCTCCAGTAACGACGCGGCGACCTGTTCAGAGAACCCCTAGTAGATGCGGCTCGTCCCGGGCGCCCCGATCTCGAAGTCGGCATCGACCTCGAGTTGCACGATGATGTCGGGGAGCGCGGCGTTGGCCGCGCGCAGGCGGATGGGGCCGGTCGCGTGCCGATCGGGAAGGAGCGTCGGATTCGCGGTGATCCGAAGCCGCGCGGCGCGGTCACATGCCCGGCCGCTGCAGTCGACGTCGGCGCCGAGCGCGACGCCGGCGGGGGGATCGACGACGATCCAGTCGGCGCCGGCGATCGCCTGCCAGGAGAGGATGCCGGAGCCCGGGTTGGTGACGATCACGATGGCGTGCGCGTCATCCTCCGTGCCGTCGAGCCGGACGGAGACCGATCGCACGTCGGCGGCGATCCGCGGGGCGCCCAGCGCGCTGGCGGCGAAGCCGGGCTCCGGCGCCGGCGACGGGTCGGCGTGCGCGGGCTGAGGCGTCGGCATGTCCATGGCAGTGAACGGGAACGTAAAGGCGTCCGGCGAGAGGGGCTCGAAGAACTGTGGACGCGTCAGGTCGGGGAGCGTCGCCTCGACCGCATCCCAGAGCGGGGCGCCAGCGATCGTCGGCGGGTTCGCGAGGCAGCCCCAGACGAGCTCCTGGTAGGGGTAGAGGGTGCGTGACTGGGCCCCGTCGCAGCGGTAGGCGGGGCGCGGCCAGCTCCCGAAGCCGGGGTCGGAGGGGTGATTGGATCCGGTTGAGCCGGGTCCCGTGAAGCCGTTGTAGCCCCAGACGGCGTAATACCAGTTCTCGACCAGCGTCGGATCGGAGCCCGTGTCGGTGCCGACCACGGGGCGGCGCTCCGGGGCCTCGTTCCACTTCGCCCCGAGGATCGCGGTGCCGGTGGCTATGTTGTACGCGTAGTGGGTCGCCACGCGCGCCTGGCGGTCGGTGGGCGCGCTGACGCCCAGCGGCACCGTCATCCCCGTCGTCACCTGCATGATCCCGTGCCCGCAGTCGAAGGAGACGAGGGCCGGGCCCGCGGAGTTGAATGCCACCCCGGAGATGGCCATCGTCATGCGCGACTCGACCCAGGCGATCGCCTTGAGCAGGGTCGGGGGGAGAGCCGCCACCCCCCGCGTGCGCACCCCGCGTGCGCCGGTCTCGATGGCCGGCAGCCGGAAGTAGACGCTGTCGGGGAAGAGGGCGTTGACGGAGGCTGCCTCCAGAGCCCTCAGGTAGGCACCGCGCCCGGCATCCGCCTCGTAGGCATGCGGCGTGCGGATGAAGGCGCAGGCGTCGGCGCGCGGCACGGGGTTGCCGGGGAGCCCCGGCGCGGCGAGCGCGAGCAGCACGAGCCCCGCCGCGACGAGCGCGGAGGCGGCCGCGAGGCGGCCGCCGCGCCGCCCGAGGCGGTCAATCACCGGTCCACCAGCCGAGGAAGAGGAGCTGCGCGCGCGCGGGGATCGCGCGGCGGGTGCCGGAGAGTTCGATCAGGGTGAGCTCCTCCATCCCCGGGTCGGCGGAGTTGCGGCCGTCGAAGCTGCGCGCGGCCAGCGTGAGGCCGTCCGGGCTCCAGCCGAGCGGCACGTCGAATCCGGTCCCGGGCGGGGCGAGCTCCGTCCCGTCGCCGGCCCCGCCCAGAGGGAGCGTGACGGCCGCCGCCGCCGGCTCCGGCGCCGCCTCCCGGCCCACGGTGATCGCGCCGCCGCCGGGTCTCCAGACCGGCCCGTATTGCTCGGCGGCCTCGGCGCCGAGGCCGGAGACCGGCTGCCCGGATCGCGCGACCGGCCCGAGCGTCGCGACGTGCAGCCGGTGCACCACGCGTTCGGCGAGCGACACCGGTGCGAGGTAGGAGAGCGCGGTGCCGTCCGGGGAGAGCCGCCAGTCGCGGGCGATGTGCGGGGATGCGCGGAATAGGGAACGAGGCTCGCCCCCCTGAAGCGACACGGCGTGGAGGTCGGTCCCGGCACTGGAGATGTCGGAGAAAAGCAGGTCGCCGCCCGGCGTGATCGCGATCGGAAAGACGCCGAACGGTGTGCTGGCGGTGTGCAGTACGCGGCGGGCGCGGCTCGCGAGATCGACGCGCACGAGGCTCTGTTCCCCGCCGCTACTGGACCGGTAGACGACGGTCGTGCCGTCGCGGGCGAGCGCCGGCGCCGCGAGCAGATCGGCGTCCCGCGCGAGGCGCGTGCGCTCGCCGCTCGACACGTCGAGCAGCCAGAGCTCGGCCGGGCTGTCGCGCCCCGGCCGGGCGCCGATCGGGAGGACGGTGTAGACGGCGAGCGCGCCCGCCATCTCGGGTCCCGGGTGGATCCCCCAGCCGGGAGCATGCTCGACCCGGGCGACTGGCGTGCGGTCGGAGGGGTCGTCGGCCGGCGCGAGGAAGATCTCGTCTGAGTTGGGGCCGAACTCGGCGAGCACGAGGAGATGCTCGCCCGTTCCCACGGGGCCCGTCCCCGCCGGCTCCTCCACCGGGTCATCGCCGTCGCGGCCGGCCAGGTAGAGGGCGAGCGCCGCGAGGGCGACGAGCGAGAGCACGGCGAGGGGGGTGAGGCGGCGCAGCGGGGAGCGGCGTGGTGTGGCCATCATGGCGGCGCCGAGGGGCACGCGCCCCGGCAGGCCTCACGCGCCGGATCCGAGGACCGGCGCACCCCCGGCGAGCAGCTCTCCCGTCCCCTGCCCGGACACCGCCACCCCCCGCGTGCGGACGGACTCCCTGTGGGCTCGCGGTGGGCTGGTCGCAACGTCGCCGCAGCCAGCGGATTCACGATAGGGGCGGCTGTGAAACAGTGTCAACGGAAACTGTTTGCTACGCTGATCGTATGCTACTGCGCTACGTGCCGGTGCTGCGTGAGGCGCCGATTGCGTTCGTCATTCTCATCTGCGCCTTCGGCTTCTCGCTGCTCGTCGGGCTCGCCCTCCACGAGTTCATGCACGCCTACACGGCGGACCGGCTGGGGGACGGCACGCCGAGGCGGTTCGGCCGCCTGACGCTCGACCCGCGCGCGCACCTCGATCCGATCGGATCGGCGCTGATCTTCTTCGTCGGCTTCGGGTGGGCGAAGCCGGTCCCCGTGAACCCGATGAACACGCGGAACCCGAAGAGGGCCATGGCGACGATCGCGGCTGCGGGCCCGCTCACCAACCTCGCGGTCGCCGGCGTCGCCGGCATCCCGATCCGGCTGGGGCTGGTGCCGCCGCTCCACCCCTTCGTCGGGACCGGCCTCGCCGAACCCCTCGCCCGCTTCGCTGCCCAGAGCCCCGAGAACATGCTGGGTCTCTTCCTGGGCACGGTGGTCCTGCTCAACGTGCTGCTGGCCATGTTCAACCTGCTGCCGCTGGCGCCGCTCGACGGATTCCGGGTCGCCGTGGGACTCCTCCCTCGGCAGGTGGCGCGGCCGCTCGCCGACGCGGAGCGCTGGGGGCCGGGCATCCTGATGCTCCTGATCGTCGTCCCCTTCTTCACGGGCGGAGCCGTCAACCCGCTGTTCTCGGTGCTGGGGCCACCGATCGATCTCCTGCTCGATCTCTTCGCACCCGGCATCAGCAGACTCACGTTCGGGTAGTCGGAGTGCGCGGGATCCGCCGCCTGCTTCGGCGCGCGGGCTACCGGGTGCGGCAGGTGCTGTGGGGGCTCCGCTCGGAGATCGCACTCTCGGACCGGGACGCGGTGATCGGGTTGCTCTCGCCGGCGGAGCTCGGGCTCTTCGACGCGATGGAGCCCAGCGATCGCCACCACGCGGTTCGGACGCTCCGCTGGCTGGATCGCCGCCCGGCCGTCGCTGGCCGCCCCGTCGCCCCGGGGCGCGATGTGCGCGTCGCGGCGCTTCTGCACGACGTCGGGAAGGGACGGCTCGTCCTCTGGCACCGCGTCGTCTACGTGCTGCTCGGTGCCCTCTCGCGCGGGCTGCTCGAGCGTCTCTGCCGGCGCGGCCACGGCGCCCGGGGCGCGCTGTGGAGGCTCCGGCACCACGCACGCCTCGGTGCCGTCCTGCTGAGCGAGGCGGGGAGCGCGCCGCGCGTCGTCGAGCTCGTGGCGCGGCACCTCACGCCGGCGGGGGAGGTGCGCGCGGCGGGCGACCTGGATCTGCTCGCGCTGGTCGAGGCCGACGGCAACTCCTGACCGCGCGCGGCCCCTCGGGGAGCCGGAGGTCGCGTGCTACGATCGCCCGGCCGCCTGGTCGGGCGGCGCGAGGGATCAGGGGGCACCGATGCCGCGCGTCGCGATCCTGGGCACCGGACTGATCGGCGCCTCCATCGGGCTGCGGCTGCACAGCCACGGCCGCAGCAAGGATCTCTCGGTCGTGGGCTGGGATCGCAACCCCGACCACGCGCGCGAGGCGCGCGAGCGGGGCGCGATCGCGGAGGCGGCCGGGAGCATCGCGGAGGCCGTTCGCGGCGCGTGGCTCGTCGTGCTCGCAGCGCCGGTGCTCGCCCTGCGGGGCCTGCTCGAGGAGGTGGGCGCCGAGGCGGCCGCCGGCCGGATCGTCCGGAACGCGGTCGTCACCGACACCGGGTCGACGAAGGCGGAGGTGCTGCGGTGGGCGGCGGAGACGCTCCCCGACTCGGTCTCCTTCGTCGGCGGACACCCCATGGCCGGGCGAACGGCGTCGGGCCCCGCCGCGGCCGACGGCGCACTCTTCGAGGGAGCGCGCTGGGTGCTCATCCCCTCGCCGAGCGCGACCGGCGGCGCGGTCGAGACGGTGACCAGCCTCCTCAACACGATGGGCGCGGAGCCGATGTTCATGGACGCGGAGGAGCACGACGCCTACGTCGCCGCCGTCTCCCACCTGCCGCTCGCGGCCGCCGTCGCGCTCTTCGCGCTGGTGCGCGAGTCCGAGGCGTGGCCGGAGATGTCGATGCTGGCGTCGAGCGGCTTCCTCGGAGCGACGCGCCTCGCGCAGAGCGACACGTCGATGGTCTACGACATCTTCGCGACAAACCGGGAGCAGGTGGCGCACTGGCTCGAGCGCTACGGCACCGCTCTCGAGCGCTTCCGCGAGAGCTTGCTCGACGAGGAGGGAGGAGAGGCGCTCTTCCGTTCTCTCGGTGAGGCGAACCTGGACTACGCGCGGCTGGCGGCGGGCGACGTGGGGCGCGAAGCCTGGACGGAGTCGCAGAGCAATATGCCGTCGATGTCGGCGTTCGACCTTCTGCTGGGAGGGGCGCTTTCCGACAAGATGCGCGAGTGGCGCGAGGGCCAGGAAGACGGCAGGGAGCCGCGCGCCCGCCGCCGCCGGTGAGGGCGCTCCGGCGCCGCGCCGGGGGAGCCTGAGCCGATGGGCGAGGGCCGCACTGTCCGACCGTTGGCCCGCCTCCACGGCAGGGTCTCCGTGCCCGGCGACAAGTCGATCACACACCGTGCGCTCATGCTCGGCGCGCTCGCCGACGGCGAGTCGCGTGTCGAGCACTTCCTCGACGCCGCAGACACGCGCGCGACGCTCGCCTGCCTCCGCGCCCTCGGCACCGAGGTGGAGGAGATCCCGGGAACGGGGCCGGGCGGGGGCGCGCTGCTGGTACGTGGGCGCGGTCGCTCCGGACTCGGCGAGCCCGCGGACGTGCTCGACTGCGAGAACTCCGGCACGACCATCCGCCTCCTCAGCGGCCTCCTCTCCGGGCTGCCGGGCCTCGCCGTGCTGACGGGCGACGCCTCGCTGAGGCAGCGTCCGATGGCCCGCGTGGTGCGTCCGCTACGAGAGCTCGGCGCCGACGTGACGGCGAGTGGCGGGGGGACGCGACCCCCCATCGTGGTGCGGGGCGGCGCGCTCGCGGGTGGGCGACGCGTCGAGACGGGCGTCGCCTCGGCGCAGGTGAAGTCGGCGCTCCTGCTCGCGGCGCTCGCGGCGGATGGCCCCACCACCGTGGTCGAGCCGCAGGCGACGCGCGATCACACCGAACGCATGCTCGCCGCGCGCGGCGTGCATCTCGCGAGCGAGCCGGCCGCGGGCGGGGCGGTCGCAGTGACCCTCTCGCCGCCGCCGGGCGATCTCGAGCCCGTCGACGTCCGCGTGCCCGGCGACCTGAGCGCGGCGGCGTTCTGGCTGGTGGCGGCAGCGCTCCATCCCGACGCGGAACTGACCCTCACCGGGGTCGGGGTCAACGAGACGCGCACCGGCGTCCTGGACGTGCTCCAGGGGATGGGCGCGACGATCGAGCGGCTGGAGGAGCGCGAGATCGGCGGCGAGCCGGTCGCGGACCTGCACGTCCGCAGCTCGCAGCTCGCCGGGATGCGGGTCGACGGCGATCTGGCGCTTCGGGCTCTCGACGAGCTGCCGCTGGTGGCGCTCGCCGGTGCGCTCGCCGGGGGTGAGACGGTGATCGCGGACGCTGCCGAGCTGCGCGTCAAGGAGAGCGATCGCATCGCCGAGACGGCGCGCATGCTCCAGGCGTTCGGGGCGGCGGTCGAGGAGCGCCCGGACGGCCTGCTCATCTCCGGTGGCGGCGCACTGCGGGGTGCGTTGGTGGATGCGCGCGGCGATCACCGCCTCGCGATGCTCGCCGCCGTGGCGGGTCTGCTCGCGACGGGCGAGACGGTCGTCGAGGGCTCGGAGGCGGTCTCGGTGTCGTATCCTCGCTTCTGGTCGGAGCTGGAGCGCCTGCGCGACGCCCCGGGCGCGCGCCGAGAGGCGTCGTAGGCGCTCCCCGGACCCCGGAGGCGACGGACCGGTGGGGCCGAAGGGGCGGGCGATGCAGACCGAGCTCATCCACGTTGGCTTCGACAGCTACGTCGCGCTGAACCGCGTTCTCGCCGTGGCCTCCCCGGGCTCCGCGCCGGTGAAGCGGATGGTGCAGCACGGGAAGGAGCAGCGCCGGGCCGTCGACCTCACGAGCGGACGACGCACGAAGGCCGTCCTCGTGCTGGACGATGACTGGGTGGCGCTGATCCCGATCACCCCCGAGACGTTTGCCGGTCGCGTGGCGGCGCTGCGCGAACCCGGTTCGCCGGGGTGAGCACACCTCCCGAAGGGCGCGACAGCGGCGGCGACGGCCCGGAGTTCCGACATCGGCTACTCGTCGTGCTCTCCGGGCCCTCTGGCGTGGGGAAGGATTCCGTGATCGCCCGGCTGCGCGCGCGGAGCGACCGCTTCCGCGTGCCGGTCACGATGACCACGCGCCCGCCCCGCGCCGGCGAGCAGAACGGCCGGGACTACATCTTCGTGAGTGAGGATGAGTTCGAGCGGCGCATCGACGCCGGCGAACTCGTCGAGCACGCCCGGGTCTACGGCCGCCTCTACGGCGTCCCGAGCTCGGAGCTCCGACGCGCGCTCGCCGGCGCCGACGCCATCCTGCGGGTCGACGTGCAGGGCGCGGCGACGCTGCGCTCACGGCTGCCCGGCGCGCTCTTCGTCTACGTCGCGCCCGATGCCCCCGGGCGGCTCGCCGAGCGGATGCGCGCGCGCGGCGAGGGGGAGGATGAGATAGCCCGCCGACTCCGGGAGGCGGAGGCGGAGGACGACCGCAGGGAGCACTTCGACCATGTGCTGCGCAACGTGGAGGGCGATCTGGACGCGACGGTCGACGAACTACTCTCGCTCATCGAGCGTGCCCGGCGCAGCCCCGCCCGCCCGCCGCTCGAGATCTAGGCCGGGATCCGCGCCGGGCGTACCGACGATCCACGCGGTCGCCGGGACAACGGCTGGGAGGCACCGTACCTCCGGCCGCGCGGACAGCGAGCAAGAACCTCGTCTCCGAGGCCCGGGCGGGGGGCCGGGGCGGAGTCGACGGAAACGATGCGCGGGCTTGCGACGGTCGCCCGTGTTGCCCCCGGCGCCGCCGACGCCCCGGCCGGCGTGGAGCTCCGGCGGGGCGATTTGCGGGGATGCCGCCAGCGCTGCTCCCGGTCCGTCGGCTCTCGTTGACACTACTCGGCGGGCGGCCGTAGCCTCGATGTGAGGGGTGCTCAGCACCCGGCCCGCACGCCGCGGCGGCGGGGGATAGGTAGTTCCGCGACGAGGACCATCGCAGGGGCGATGGTCCTTCTGTATGAGGGGCGGCCGCCGGTCGCAGTGGGCGGCGCGGAAGCGCCGCACGCGGGGAAGCAGCCGTGAGCGAGCACATCCCGGCGCTCGGCGAGGTGAGGCGGCTCGCCGCGGATCCGCGACCCGGCGGGGAGACGGTTGTCCCGATCTACCGCGAGGTGCGGGCCGACCTCGAGACGCCGGTCTCCGCCTACCTGAAGCTGGCACGCGGACCTTACTCGTTCCTTCTGGAGTCCGCCGACGGCGGCGAGCGCATGGGGCGCTACTCCTTCATCGGCACGGATCCGTACCGCGTCCTGAAGTGCGAGGCGGAGGACGGCGACCCCCTGCGCGCCGTCGAGGATGAGCTCGCCGCCTGGCGCACGGTGCGCGTGCCGGGCCTCCCCCGCTTCCACGGCGGCGGGGTCGGCTATATCGGCTACGAGGCGGTGTCGCACTTCGAGCCCCGCGTCCCGTCGCCGGAGCGCGACACGCTCGGCGTGGCCGAGTCGTGGCTGATGTTCTCGGAAACGCTCGTCGTCTTCGACCACCTCCTCCACACGATGAAGGTGGTGGCGCACGTCCGCCTCGACGGGGACGTGGAGGACGCCTACCGGGCGGCGCAGTCGCGCATCGACGAGCTGGTCGGCCGTCTGGCGCAACCTCTCTCCATGCTCCCGTATGCGCCGCTGGTCGGGCCGACCGGCGAGGCCGTCGTCTCGAACTGGGATCGCGCCGACTACCTCGCCGCGGTCAGGCGCACCCGCGAGTACATCGAGGCGGGCGACGCGATCCAAGTCGTGCTCTCGCAGCGCTTCTCGCGGCGGACCGGGGCGCAGCCCTTCGAGGTCTACCGATCGCTGCGCGTGATCAACCCCTCGCCCTACATGTACTTCCTCCGCTTCGACGACGTCTACGTCGTCGGGGCGTCGCCGGAGCTTCTGGTGAAGATCGAGGACGGGCGCGTCGAGAACCACCCGATCGCCGGCACGCGCCGGCGCGGCTCGAGCGCCGCCGAGGACGCCCGCCTCGGCGAGGAGCTCCTCGCCGACCCGAAGGAGCGCGCGGAGCACGTCATGCTGCTTGACCTCGCGCGGAACGACGTGGGTCGGGTCGCCGAGGTCGGGAGCGTCCAGGTCACCCAGCGCTTCGACCTTGAGCACTACTCGCACGTGATCCACATGGTGTCGCACGTCGAGGGGCGGCTGCGGGCCGGTCTCTCGCCCTACGACGCGCTCAGGGCCTCCTTCCCGGCGGGGACGGTCTCCGGCGCGCCGAAGATCCGGGCGATGGAGATCATCGCGGAGCTCGAGCCCGATCGACGCGGCCCCTACGCGGGCGCCGTCGGCTTCTTCGACATGTCGGGCAACGTCGAAACGTGCATCACCATCCGGACGGTGCTGATGCGAGACGGGGTGGCGCACGTCCAGGCCGGGGGCGGCCTCGTCTACGACTCCGTGCCGGAGCGTGAATTCGAGGAGACGGAGCACAAGGCCGGCGCGCTGATCGCCGCCATCGATGACGCGGAGCAGCGAGCGCGCCGCGTCCCGCCCGGCAGCCTCGGCTACTAGGGCGGGTGTCATGGCCGCCTCCGCTCCCTCCGCCCCGGCCGTCGCCGCCGCCGCGCTGCTCGTGCGCGAGGACGGGCGCGTGCTGCTCGTGCGCCACCGCGATGACGACGGCGTCTTCGCCGGGCGGTGGTCGCTCCCGATGGAACTCGTGGCGCCGCACGAGATGGTCGAGGAGGCGCTGGAACGCGCGCTCCGCGATCGCGTGCACGTAGAGCCGGGGCCGTACGAGTTCTCCGAAACGCTCTATCTCGCGGGAGAGGACGGGGCGCGCGTGGTCGTGAACGCCTTCGCGTGCCGCGGCTGGGCGGGCGAGCCGCGATTCGGATCCCGCGACTACCGGGACGCGGCGTGGATCGGCGCCTCCGCCCTCGCCGGGGAGCCCGGGCGTGCGGGCGACCTCGGCGACGCCGTGCCGCCGGAGCTGCGTGCCTGGCTCTCGCGCGAGCTGGGCGTGCCCTGGACCGCCGGTGCGGGCGGGAGCCCCGCCGCTGCGCCGCGCTCGCGGGCGGAGCTCCTGGCGGAGCTCGCGGCCGCGCGGGACGCACTCATCGGCGCGTTCGAGGCGCTGCCCGAGGGCGCGCGCACTGAGCCCGCCGAGGGATCGTGGACGCCCGTCGACCTGCTGGTTCGCGCGGGGAGCGCGGAGGCGTACCTCGTGGCCGAGGCGCGACGGCTCATCGAGATCCCCGGTCACCCGTGGCGGCCGTTCAACGAGGGGCAGTGGGAGTCGGAGCAGCGCTCTCGCGAGCACGCGGGTCAGGCGGAGGCGCGGGAGCGGCTTCTGCGCGTGCGCGCGGAGACCGAGGCGTGGCTCGCCGGTCTCGGTGAGGCGGAGCTCACGGCTTACGGCCTGCACCCGGAGCGGGGCGCCGTGACCATCTCGAGCCGCGTGGTGAAGATCGCGTCCCACGACCGCGAGCAGGCCGCCGCGCTGATGCGGCTGCGGGACGGCAATGAGGATGCGGCGACGGCGGGGGCCGGGGCCACCGCCGCCGGGGCGGGGGATGATCCGTGCTGCTGCTGATCGACAACTACGACTCGTTCACCTTCAACCTCTACCAGTACCTCGGGGAGCTCGGCGCGGAGGTGGTCGTGCACCGCCACGACGAGATCACCGTGGAGGAGGCCCTCGCCCTCGGGCCCGAGCGGATAGTGATATCGCCGGGGCCGTGCACGCCCGACGAGGCGGGGATCTCGGTCGGTCTGGTGCGCGCCGTCGCCACCGGCGAGCGGCCGATCCCACTGCTCGGAGTCTGCCTGGGACACCAGTGCATCGCGCAGGCGTTCGGTGGTGTGGTCGCATCGGCGGGCGAGATCCTCCACGGCAAGACCTCGCAGGTCACGCACGACGGGAGCGGGCTCTTCGCCGGGCTGCCGGAGCCGCTCGAGGCGATTCGCTATCATTCGCTCGCCGTGGTGCCCGGGTCGATGCCCGCGGAGCTCGAGGTGACGGCGCGGGCGGAAAGCGGGGTGATCATGGCCCTCCGCCACCGCTCTCTCCCAATCGTGGGAGTGCAGTTCCACCCCGAGTCGATCGTCACCGAGGCAGGGCACGGGCTGCTTCGCAACTTTCTGGATATGCCGGCCGCGCCTGTCGAGGCAGCGGTCGGCCGCGGGGAGGCGTGATGGCCGGCGGCGCCGACATCCGGAGCGCGATCGCCGCCCTGGTCGAGGCGCGGCGCGATCTTGGCGAGGCCGAGGCGCAGGCGGCGATGCGCGAGATCATGGAGGGGGAGGCGACCCCCGCGCAGCTGGGGGCCTTCCTCGTCGCGCTCCGTCTCAAGGGGGAGTCGGTCGACGAGATCGTCGGCATGGCGCGCGTGATGCGCGCGCACGTGCTCCCGGTGGAGATCGACCGGGGGCCCCTGCTCGACACGTGCGGCACCGGCGGATCGGGGATGAAGAGCTTCAACGTCTCGACCGCCGCGGCCTTCGTGGCGGCCGGCGCCGGGGCGGTCGTCGCCAAGCACGGGAACCGAGCGGCGACCTCGCGTTCGGGCTCGGCCGATCTGCTGGAGGCGCTCGGCGCGGAGCTGACACTCGATCCCGTCGCCGTAGCCGAGTGCATCGAGCGCACCGGCGTCGGCTTCATGTTCGCCCAGGCCTACCACCCCGCGATGCGGCACGCCGCCGGGCCCCGGCGCGAGCTGGGGGTGCGTACGGTTTTCAACATCCTCGGCCCCCTGACCAATCCGGCCGGCGCCGGCGCGCGCGTGCTCGGCGTCCCGAATGCGGAGATCGGCGAGAAGCTGGCGCTTGCTCTCGCGCGGCTCGGCGTCAGGCACGCGCTCGTCGTCTCGGGCGATGAGGGTCTCGACGAGATCTCGATCGCCGGCCCGACCACGGCCTTCGAGGTGCGCGGCGAGGAGGTCTCCCGCCGCACCATCACGCCGGGCGATCTCGGGCTACGGGCCTACCCGCTCGAGGAGGTGCCGGGAGGCACCCCGGAGGAGAACGCGGCGATCCTCAGGTCCGTGTTCGCCGGCGACGGTCCGGACGTCGTGCGCGACTTCGTCGTGGCCAACGCGGCGGCCGGCCTCTACGTGGCGGGTCTCGCCTCTTCGCTCCGGCAGGGCGCCGAGCAGGCGCGGGAGGCGATCGAAAGCGGCGACGCGGCGGCTCGGGTCGGCTCCTTCGTCGAGGCGACGCGCCGGCTCGCCGCCGGCCGGAGCTGAGGGCGTGCCCGACCCGCTGAGGCGCACCGGCACCGTGCTCGACCGCATCGTCGCGGGCGTGCGCCAGCGCCTCGCCGTCACGCGCCGCGAGCAGCCGGAGTCGCAACTCTCCACGCTCGCCTCGCTCGTGCCGGGGCGTCAGGTCGACTTCGCCTCACGGCTCGACGCCGGCACGCCCCTGACGCCTGCGGGGGCGCGCCTGAACCTCATCGCCGAGATCAAGAGGGCATCACCGTCGAAGGGGGTCCTCGACGAGAGCCTCGACGCGGCGTCCCGCGCGCGCGCCTACGCGGCGGCCGGCGCCGCCTGCGTCTCCGTGCTCACGGAGCAGGCGTTCTTCCAGGGATCGATCGCCGACCTGCGCGCGGCCCGGGGGGCGTTCGGAGAGGATCCCGGGCGCCCGGCCATCTTGCGCAAGGAGTTCATCTTCGACCCGTACCAGCTGCGCGAGGCACGCGCGAACGGGGCCGACGCGGCGCTCCTGATCGCACTGATGCTGGAGCCGCAGGCGCTCGCCGAGCTGGTTGAGGGCACGCGGGCTCTGGGCATGGAGCCTCTGGTCGAGGTGCACGACGAGGATGAGCTCCGCGCCGCGCTTGACGCCGGGGCGCGGGTGATCGGCGTGAACAACCGCGACCTGAGGAGCTTTGATGAGGACCTGGCGACGACGGAACGGCTCGCCCCGCTCCTCCCCGCCGGCGTCACACTGGTGTCCGAGTCCGGGATTCGCACGGCCGAAGGCGCCAGGCGGATGCATCGGGCGGGGGCCCGGGCGCTGCTCGTCGGGGAGGCGCTCGTGGTCGCAGGCGAGCGTGGTGTCGCCGCCGCAGCGCGCGAGCTGATGCTCGTCGACGCGACGCGCGTCGCAGGAGTTGTTCGACCGTGACCCTCGTCAAGATCTGCGGCAACCGCACGCCAGAGGATGTGCTCGCTGCGGCGGAGGCGGGAGCGGACTTCGTCGGCATGATTTTTGCGCGCTCGGAGCGCCGCGTCGACGCTCAGCAGGCGAACGCGATGGTGCGCGCGCTCGGCGATCCCCTGGCGGAGCGCCCCCTCGCCATCCCGCCCCCCGCGCGGCCGCACGTGCGCGAGGAGCCGGAGGCGTGGTTCCGCCACGGGGCGAGGCTCGTGGAGTCCTACCTCGAGTCGAAGCGACCGCTGACCATCGGCGTCTTCGCCGACCAGTCGCCCGAGGAGGTGAACGCGATCGCCGAGGAGGCAGAGGTCGACCTCGTGCAGCTCTCTGGCGACGAGAGCTGGGAGGACTGCCTGCTGCTGACGCGCCAGGCGATCCAGGTCGTGCACGTCTCGCCGGTCGATTCCCCCACCGATCCGCTCGCGTTCGTCGAGCCGGGGTTCGCGGTGGCGCTGATGCTCGACTCCGCGCACGGCCCCTACCGGGGCGGCAGCGGGCGTATCTTCGACTGGGAGGTCGCGCGCCTCGTCTCCGCGGGGCTCCCGATGTTCCTCGCCGGCGGCCTCACGCCCGCCAACGTGGCCGAGGCGATCGCGAGCGTGCGGCCGTGGGCCGTGGACGTCGCCTCCGGGGTGGAGCGCAACGGTCGCAAGGATCACGATCTCGTGCGCTCCTTCGTGAGAGCGGCGAAGAGCGTGGAGGCGTCGGCGTGAGCGGGTCGGGGGCGACGCTGCCCGACGCTCGCGGGCGCTTCGGCGACTTCGGGGGCCGCTACATCCCCGAGACGCTGATGCCGGCGATCGCGGAGCTGGAGTCGGCCTACCGGCGGGCGGCCTCCGACGCCGCCTTCCAGCGCGAGCTCGATGACCTGCTCGCAAACTACGTCGGGCGTCCGACGCCCCTCACCCTTGCGGCGAACCTCTCGGAGATGCTGGGGCCGCGCATCTACCTCAAGCGGGAGGATCTGCTGCACACCGGGGCGCACAAGATCAACGCTGCGCTCGCGCAGGCGCTCCTGGCTCGTCGAATGGGGAAGAGCCGCATCGTCGCGGAGACGGGCGCCGGACAGCACGGCGTCGCGACGGCCACGGCCTGCGCGCTGCTCGGCCTGGAGTGCGTCGTCTACATGGGAGCGGAGGACGTGCGCCGGCAATCGCTCAACGTCTTTCGGATGAAACTCCTCGGCGCCGAGGTGCGCCCGGTGACGGCCGGCTCGCGTACGCTCAAGGACGCGATCAACGAGGCGATCCGCGACTGGGTGACCAACGTCGCCAGCACGCACTACCTGATCGGGAGCGTGGTCGGGCCGCACCCGTACCCGGAGATGGTGCGCGACTTCCAGGCCGTGATCGGGCGCGAGGCGCGGGCGCAACTGCTCGAGGCCGAGGGCCGCCTCCCGACCGTGGCGGTGGCCTGTGTCGGCGGCGGCTCGAACGCGATCGGCCTCTTCCATGCCTTCCGCGACGATCCGGTGCGACTCGTCGGCGTGGAGGCGGCCGGTGAGGGGCTGCACGGGCGACATGCGGCGACGCTCTCATCGGGGGCGCCCGGGGTGCTGCACGGCGCGCGCTCCTACGTGCTGCAGGACCGCAACGGGCAGGTCATCGAGGCTCACTCGATCTCGGCGGGCCTCGACTATCCGGGCGTCGGGCCGGAGCACGCGTGGCTGAAGCTGGCCGAGCGCGCGGAGTACGTCTCCGCGACTGACCAAGAGGCACTGGCCGGCTTCGAGCTGCTCTGCCGGAGTGAGGGGATCATCCCGGCGCTCGAGCCGGCGCACGCGATCGCCCACCTCCGCACGCTGGCGGAGGGTCTCGAGCCCGACGATATTGTGCTGCTCAATCTCTCCGGGCGCGGCGACAAGGACATGGGAACCGTCGCCGACGCCCTCGGCCTGACGCTCTAGCCCCGTGCTCTTCGACCGGCCCCCCGCCACCATCCCGGCCCGGGCCGCCGCTACCGCCTCCGTGCCGCCCGGCGCTGCCACCGGCCGGAAGACGCCGCTCATCGCCCGCCCCCCGTGGCGGGCCTCCGACCTCGTCGTCGGGATGGGGGGGCTCCTGCTCGCGATCGCGCTCGCCGTCGCGCTGCTCGTCGTCCTCGGCGCCCCGCGGGACGGCGGCGAGGAGTGGAGCGTGGGAGCGGCCATCGGCGTCAACGCCGCGATGGCCGGGATCGTCCTCGGCCTCGCCAGGAGGCGAGGCATCACGTTCAGCGATCTGGGCTTCCGGCGCCCGACCCGGTTGGCTCTGGTGCTCCTCGCCTGGCTCGGCGCCTACGCGGTGCTCGCCCTCTACGGGGTGCTTCTCCTGCTGCCCGAGGCCCTCGGTCTTGACGTCTCGGCGCTGAGGGAGGGCAACCCGCCCCCGGTCGGCGCAGACGCCGGCCCGGCGGCGGTGCTGCTGGCCGCGTTCGCGGTGGTCGCGGCGGCGCCGCTCGGCGAGGAAATCTTCTTCCGGGGGTTGCTCTACCGGGGTCTCCGGAGCCGCTCGCGGCTTCTGCCGGCGCTCGCGCTCTCCGGACTCCTCTTCGGGCTCTTTCACCTCAACCTCGGCGTCCTCGCGCCGTTTGCCGGCATCGGGATGCTCTTCGCCTGGGCCGTGGAGCGATCGGGCTCCCTGTGGACCTCGATCGCGGCGCACGCGGCCTTCAACTCGCTCGCTTTCGGGCTCCACCTGGCGGGAGCCGGCTCGTGAGCACCGGCTCCGGCGAGGACCGGATCGCACGGGCGTTCGCCCGCGCGCGCGCCGAGGGGCGTCCCGCGCTCATGCCGTTCCTTCCGGTGTGCTGGCCGGAGCCAGACGCCACGGCGTCGATCGTGCGCGCAGCGGTGGAGGGCGGCGCGGACGCGATGGAGTTGGGCTTCCCCTTCAGCGACCCGCTCGCCGACGGCGTCACGAACCAGCGCGCCTACGAGGAGGCGATCGCGAACGGGGCGACGCTCGAGCGGCTCTTCGCGATCACGAGCGGTCTGCGCGCGGAGGGCGTTAGCGTGCCGTTCCTGATCATGGGATACTTCAATCCGCTGCTCGCCTACGGGGCGGGCAGGTTCGTGCGGGACGCCGCCGAGGCGGGCATCGATGGACTGATCGTGATCGACCTCCCTCCGGAGGAGGCCACGGAGTTTCAGGTCCTGGCCCGGGCGGCACATCTGCACCTGGTGTACCTGCTGGCGCCGACCTCCACCGACGAGCGGATCGCCCGGGTGGCGGAGGTGGCGAGCGGGTTCATCTACTGCGTGAGCGTCGCCGGCGTGACCGGCCCGCGAGCGGAGCTTCCCCCGTCGCTTCCCGATCTGATCGGGCGGGTGCGGGCGCGGAGCGACCTTCCGCTCGCCGTCGGCTTCGGAATCTCGGCGGCGCGGCACGTGCGGGAGGTGGGTCGCATCGCGGACGGGGCGATCGTGGGAAGCGCGTTCGTCGAGGCCGTCCGGGAGGCGCCGCGGGAGCGCCGGGCCGAGCGGGTCCGGGAGTTCGTGAGGGGAATTGCCGGCCGTGAGCCAGCCGCATCGGGTTAGCGGTGAACGGGTCGTACGGGGGGTGGCACACGCCCCGCGCCCCGAGCCCGCCGCGCCTCCCGGCGGCTGGCCGTTGGCCGGCGCGTTTAGGGGCCGGGCGCCGACCCGCGTCCCGCGTGGCGCGGGGATCCGGTAGGGCGGCCCGCCGGCGGCGGTCGCCGTCGAACGCGAAGTCTCTGGTGCAGGTGGGGACGGGAGCGCACGCGCCATGCCGGTCCGTGGTATCCGGGGCGCCACAACGGCGGCGATGAACTCGCGCGAGGCGATACTCGAGGCGACGTCGGAGCTGCTCGAGTGCCTCGTGCGCGCCAACGGCGTCCGGCGCGAGGACGTCGCCTCGATCCTCTTCAGCACGACGCCGGATCTCAACGCAGAGTTCCCCGCCGTCGCCGCGCGGACGGCGGGCTGGACGGATGTCGCACTGCTCTGCACGCACGAGATGAGCGTCCCGGGCAGCCTGCCGCAGTGCGTGCGCATCCTCATCCACGTCAACACCGAGCGGGCTGCGGGCGAGCTGGAGCACATCTATCTAAGGGGGGCGCAGGTGCTGCGTCCCGATCTGGCGGTCGAGGCGGAGTCCCGGCCCCGACCTGTGGAGGAGTCATCGTGATCGTTGTCATGAAGATTGGGCACGAGCCCGAGCGGCGCGAGGCCGTCGTGAACCGGATCCGCGAGCTCGGGCTTCGCGAGCGCCAAATCGTAGGTGTCGAGCGCACTGTGATCGCCGTGCTGGGGCAGGTCTTCCCGGAGCTCCGCGACGAGCTCGCGACGATGGAGGGTGTCGACGAGGTGGTCCGCATCTCGAAGCCGTACAAGCTCGCCTCGCGGGAGACGCATCCGGAGGACACGGTCGTGGACCTCCCATACGGGCTCCGCGTCGGAGGCGGGGAGACCGTCGTGATAGCCGGCCCCTGCTCCATCGAGAACGAGGAGCAGCTCTTCGAGTCGGCGCGCGCCGTCCGCAGCGCGGGCGCGCATGTCCTGCGCGGCGGCGCGTTCAAGCCGCGCAGCTCGCCCTACTCCTTCCGCGGGCTGGGGCTGGAGGGATTGCGGCTGCTCGCGGCGGCCGGCGCCGAGCTATCGATGCCGGTCATCACCGAACTTCTCTCGGAGCGCGACGTGGAGTCGGTCGCCGAGCACTCGGACGTGCTGCAGATAGGCGCCCGCAACGCGCAGAACTTCTCGCTCCTGGACGAGGTGGGCCGCGCCGGGAAGCCGGTGATGCTCAAGCGCGGCATCTCCGGCACCATCGAGGAGTGGCTGCTCGGCGCCGAGTACATCCTCGCCCAGGGGAACACGCAGGTGATCCTCTGCGAGAGGGGCATACGGACTTTCGAGGTCGCGACGCGCAACACGCTTGACCTCAACGCCGTCGCTCTGGTGAAGCGGCTCTCCCACCTCCCCGTGCTCGCCGACCCCTCGCACGGGACGGGGAAGTGGTACCTCGTGCAGCCGATGGCGCTCGCGGCCATCGCCTCGGGAGCGGACGGCGTGATGGTCGAGGTGCACTCGAGCCCCGATCACGCGCTCTCCGACGGCGCCCAGTCGCTCACGCCCGAGAACTTCGACGCGCTGATGCAGCGCGCGCGCGGCGTCGCGGACGCGGTCGGGCGGCCGCTGCATCCCCTCCCGGTGGCGGTCACCCGGTGAGCGGGGATCCCGTGTGAGGGCAGGCGGGGAGCAGGAAGCGGGTCGCGCGGGCGCTCCGGAGGCCCCCGCCAGCCCCGACGCGCCCGGCTTCGCCCTGAGGCTTCCCGCCTTCGAGGGGCCGCTGGACCTGCTGTTGCACCTGATCGAGCGCCGCGAACTCGATATCACGGCGGTCTCCCTGCTCCAGGTCACCGAGCAGTACCTCGCCCACCTGCGCGCGGCGGATCGCATCGACGTCGCCCGCCTCGCCGAGTTCATCGCGATCGGTGCACGGCTGCTGCTCCTGAAGTCGCGCGCCCTGCTCCCGCGCGACGCCGAGGAGGCGGAGGCGGAGGAGGAGGAGGACGACGCGGAGGCGCTCGTGGCCGCGCTCCGTGAGTACAGGCGCTACCGTGACCTCGCAGCCGAGTTGCGCGCGCTCGGCGACGCCGGGCGCTCCTACCGTCGCGAGGCGGCGGTCCCCGAGCGGCCGCTTGGAAGCGGCCTCGACGGCGTGGAGATGGAGGCGCTGGCGGCGATCTTCCGCGGCGTGCTCGATCGCGTCGCTGCGGGGCAGGCCTTCGCAACCCCTCCCGTGACGCGGGAGCGCGTCCGGCTCCGCGACCGGATCGAGGTCCTCGTTGCGCGGCTGGAGGAGGAGCGCCGGCTCTCCTTCCGCAGCCTGCTGGAGGGCGCGCGCTCGCGCCTTCAGGTCGTCGTTGACTTCCTCGCCGTGCTCGAGCTGATCAAGGCCGGATTCGTCGAGGCTACGCAGGTCACCCCCTTCGGCGACATCGAGCTCGAGCGCCGGCCCGGTGCCCTGCCGCCCGTGCCCGCGCAGCTCGGCCTCGATCTCCCGGACCAGTAGCCTCCGTGCCGCCTCGCGTGGGCGGGTGCTACGATCGCCCCGTCCACCCGGCCGCGGCCGCCAGCGAAGGGACACCCACCGCCCGTGCTGCTGGTCCGCGAGGAGCTGCGCCGCGGGGTCCGTCCCGTCGAGAGCGCGATCACGCTGGGCGTCTTCGACGGCGTCCACCGCGGGCACGGCGCGCTCGTCGAGCGGCTGCGCCGAGAGGCAGAGGCCCGGCATCTGAAGCCGGGCGTTGTCACGTTCCACCCGAGCCCGATCGCCGTGCTGCGCCCCGACGTTCCCCTCGCCTACCTCGAGTCGCTCGAGCGCCGCGTGGAGCTGCTCGGGGGGCTGGGCGCCGAGTTCGTCACCGTGGTGAGCTTCACCTCGGAGCTCGCGCAGGTGAGCGCCGGGGAGTTCATGCGGCTCCTCGCGGAGGAGGCGCTGGCCCGCCTGCTCGTAGTCGGCGGCGACTTCGCCCTCGGTCGCGGGCGCGAGGGGACGGCGGAGCGCCTCGGGGAGCTCGCCGCGCCGCTCGGCATCGAGGTGGTGACGGTCGACCTCCTGGCCGAGGATGAGAGCAAGGTCTCCTCCACGCGCATCCGGCAGTCTCTCGCGGCGGGGGATCTGGAGCAGGTCGCGCGGCTCCTCGGACGCCCCTATTCGCTGCGCGGCCCCGTCCTGCGGGGCGACGAGCGCGGCCGCCGCATCGGGTTCCCGACCCTGAACATCGGTGTCAGCCCCGACCGCGCGCTGCCTCCGAACGGGGTCTACGTCTGCCGCGCGGGCGTCGGCGGCGAGCGCCTCGGCGCGGTCACGAATATTGGCGTCCGCCCCACCTTCGACGGGAGCAGCCGGCAGGTGGAGACGCACCTGCTCGACTTCTCGGGGGACCTCTACGGACACCACGTCTCCATAGATCTCCTCCACCGGTTGCGACCGGAGCGGCGCTTCGCCGATCCCGACGGCCTGATCGAGCAGATCGGACGGGACATCGCCGAGGGCCGCCGCTACCTCTCCTCGCGGGTGCCGGCGTGAGCCGGCGCATGGCGCCGGTCGAAGAGCAGCTCGCCGTGCTGCTGCGCGGGACCGAGTTCGGCGACGCGCAGATGCGGCAGGTGATGGAGGCTGAGCTTCGTGCGCGGCTCGAGGAGGATCGACCGCTTCGCGTCTACTGTGGTTACGACCCGACCGCGGTCGACCTGACGCTCGGTCACACTCTGTCCATGCGCAAGCTTCGGCAGTTTCAGGACCTGGGACACGACGTCACCTTCCTCGTCGGGACCTTCACCGCTCTGCTCGGAGGCGACCCCTCGGACAAGGACAGGCACCGCCCGATGCTGAGCGCAGAGCAGGTGCGCGCCAACGCCGAGACCTACCTGGATCAGGCCTTCCGCATCCTCGACCGCGAGCGCACGACGGTGCGCGAGAACGTGGAGTGGCTCGCGGGGCTGCGCTTCGAGGACGTTCTCAGGCTCTGCTCGCACTTCACGGTCGCGCAGTTTCTCGAGCGCGAGAACTTCGCGCGCCGGTGGGAACGCCACGATCCGATCCACCTCTCGGAGTTTCTCTACGCGATCCTGCAGGCCTATGACGCCGTCTCGCTCGAGACCGACGTCCAGGTGGGCGGCTCGGAGCAGCTCTTCAACCTGATGGCGGGCCGGACGCTGCAGCGGGAGTTCGAGCAGCGACCGCAGGTCGTGCTCACGGTCCCGATCCTCGTGGGGACCGACGGCCGCCTGAAGATGTCGAAGACGACTGGCAACTACATCGGCGTCGACGAGTCTCCGTCCAACATCTACGGGAAGGTGATGTCGATCCCGGACTCGGCGATCGCCGACTACTTCACGCTCCTCACGCCTCTCACCGCGCAGCAGGTCTTCGAGATCCTCGGTCGGGTGGAGGCAGGCGAGCTTCCCGCGATGGAGGCGAAGAAGCGGCTCGCTCATGCGATCGTCGGCTCGCTTCACCCGGCCGAGGCCGCCGATGAGGCGCAGCGCCACTTCGAGTCGACGATCCAGCGTGGCGAGAGCCCCGCCGAGATGCTCGAGTACGCGCTTGAGAGCGGGTCGCCGGAGGGGGCCGGCTCGCTCCACCGCGTGCTCGTCGCCTCCGGGCTCGCCGCGAGCAGCGCCGAGGCGAAGCGGCTCGTGATGCAGGGCGCGGTCGCGGTGAACGGGGAGCGCGTCGCCGAGGCGACGCGTCCGCTGGCGCCCGGGGACGAGTTGCGCGTCGGCCGGCATCGCTTCCTGCGGATCGTCTTGGGAACGGAGCGCGGCGCCTGAGGTGGTAAGGTGCGCGGGCATCCGGCTGGTGCCGGCGGGGGCCGCAGATGCTCGACGGCGGGTTCGATGTCGACGTCGACGTCGAACACATCGTTCGCACGATCGCCGAGGCGGAGGTCGTCTGCCTCTGTTTCCCGCTGCTCCGCACGACACTTGTCGTCGACACGCGCACCGCTGAGAGCGTCGTGCCCCTGGTTCGGCTGGTGCCGATCGCCGCGAGCACCGGCGAACGCCTGAGCTCGCTGAGGCGCCTGCGCTCCGGGCTCCCGCGCCCCGATTCGATCACCACAATCCTCTGGACGCGGCGCGTGGACGCCGTCCGCCGCCTCGGCGTCTGGGAGTGTCTGCTCGATCGCCTCGTCGCGACCGGCGACGGCTCCGCCCTGGAGCGGGCGGAAGCGTGCCTGGGCGAGCTCGGCGTGCTCGAGAAGCGCGAGTTGCGCCGGGCGCTCACGGGCGAGCAGCATCGGACGCTTTGGGGGCGCCCCGGGATCGGCGACGCCGACGGGGCCGGGACCTCCGACAACGTGATCCCGTAGCGACCGAGCGAGGCGCGGCCCGAGCGCCGGCCGCGGTCCCTACGTCGCCGCCGCGGCGAGCCCCTTCAGCACCTGCTCCTGAACGTGAGCGGGGACGTCGGCGTAGTGCGCGAACTCCAGCGAGAAGCGGCCGCGCGCGCCGGTGAGCGCGCGCACATCCGCTGAGAATCGCTGCACCTCGGCGAGCGGCGCCTCGGCGGTGACGGTGGAGAAGACGCCGTCGGGCTCCACGCCGTGGACCTGTGCGCGCCGTCCGTTGAGGTCGCTCATCACGTCTCCGAGGTTGTCGCTCGGCGTGCGGATCACAAGCCGGACGATCGGCTCGAGCAGCTGGGGCCGTGCGTCCAGGATCCCCTGCCTGAGAGCCTGAGACGCGGCAATCTTGAAGGCCATCTCCGAGGAGTCGACGGAGTGGGACGAGCCGTCGAGCAGCGTCACCCGCAGGTCGACCACCGGCGAGTGGGCGACAGGGCCGTCGGGGAGTGTCTCAGCGATCCCCTTCTGGACCGCGGGGATGAACTGGCGCGGCACGTTGCCACCGACGACCTTGTGGGCGAACTCGAAGCCGTCGCCCCGCGTCAGCGGTTCGAGCTGGATGACGACGTGCCCGTACTGGCCGTGACCGCCGGTCTGCTTCCTGTGCTTGTACTCGGCCCGCGCCGGCGCGCTGATCGTCTCCCGGTAGGGGACGCGCGGCACTGCCATGTCGACGTCGACGCCGAAGTTCTGGGCGAGCCGATCCGCCACGTCGGCCACCTGTGCGTCGCCGACCGTGAGCATCACGAGCTCCGCGGTGTCGGGATCGCGCTCGACGCGAATGGTGGGATCCTGCTCGCGGATGCGCGCGAGGGCAGTCGAGAGCTTGTCGACGTCCGACTTGGTGCGCGGCTGGATCGCGGTGCGGTAGGTGGGAACGGGGAGCGGGATCGCGGCGGCGCGCACCGCCTCCCCCTCCGTGCCGACGAGCGAGTCACCGGTGAGGGTGTGCTGGAGTTTGGCGGCGACGCCGATATCGCCGGCAACGAGCTCGGGCACCTCGATCTGCTCCTTCCCCCGCTGGATGTAGAGGTGGCCGAGGCGCTCCGTCTGGCCGCGCTGCACGTTGAAGGGGTGCGCATCGGCCCTCAGCGTGCCGGAGAGGACGTGCAGAAAGGTGAGGCGCCCGACGAAGGCATCGGCCGTCGTCTTGAAAACCTGCGCGACGACCGGGCCGTCCTCGCTCGTCACGATTCCATCGCTCTCGGTGGCGTGCGCCCGCCCCAGAGGTGAGGGGGCGTACTGTGCCAGGGCATCGAGTAGCGCGGCGATCCCCACCCCCTCCTTGGCGGAGGCCGGGACGACCGGGATCACTTCTCCGGCAGCGACCGCCGCGGCGAGCGCGGCAGCGAGCGCCTCCGGGGTCACCTCCTCCCCCTCCAGGTAGCTGGTCAGGAGATCGTCGTCGGTCTCGGCGACGGCCTCGAGCAGCTGCTCGCGCGCGGCCTCGATCTCGTCGGCGAGCTCGACCGGTGCGTCGGCAGCGTCGCCCGTGGTTCCGGTGCGAGCCCGACCGCTCACGAGATCGACGATCCCGGAGAACGCCGACGCCTGGCCCACCGGCAAAGCGAGCGGCACCAGCCGCTGCCCGAAGCGCCCACGTAGCGAGTCCAGCACGCGCTGGAAGTTGGCGTTCTCGCGATCCATCCGGTTCACGACGACGAGACGCGGCAGTCCGGAGCGCGCGGCGTGCTCCCAGGCGACCTCCGTCCCGCCCTCGATCCCTGACACGGCGTCCACCGCGAGGAGCGCGGCGTCGGCCGCATGCACCCCGCAGGCCACGCCGCCCTCGAAGTCCGGCGAGCCGGGGGTGTCGATCAGGTTGACCCGCGTCTCCCCCCACTCGACGGGGAGCATGGCGAGGGAGATCGAGTAATGGTGCCGGCGCTCGAGCGGGTCGAAGTCGCCGACGGTGTTGCCGGCGTCGATCGATCCCGCCCGGTCGATTGCACCCGACTGGAGGAGCATTGCCTCGCCGAGGGTGGTCTTCCCGGCACCGTGGTGCCCGAGAAGAACGACGTTCCGAAGCTGTCCCGAGGCGTAGGCTCGCATCGATGTCCCCCCTGCCGAGTGAGCGGGCATCGTACTGTGCGGCTTGCCGGGCCCACAACGCCGGCGCCGGCCGAGGGCCGGCTCCCCGGGGCGCCTGGACGCATCGGTCGCCGGCGCCGCCGGCCCGCGCGCGGGCGGCCATGAATCCGCGGCATCCGCGTCCGTCGTATATCGTGTGGGCGGGTTTGGATGAGGCACCGGAGGGGATTCGGCGGCACCCCATCCGCCCCCGCCCATACTACCCTGTGCCGAAGCCGGTGGTCCCGGGGAGCCGGGGTGGCCTTCTCTGTGGCGGCCGGGCTGCGCGCGTCCTGTATGGTGGCGGCATGTGCGACACGGGCGGCGGCCGCCGGTGGTCTTTCAGCGTCGTGTCCAACTGGCACAGCTACGAGGCACCGTTTCACGTCAAGCTGCGTCTGGTCGCGCGCAACAACTGGCGGAAGATCGTGAACCTGTCGCTCTGCTGCGGACACGGCGGCGAGCCCGGCTGCTGACGGGCGCCATCGAGCGCGCCCGGTCCGGGCGCGGAGGCGTAGGGCCGAGTCGGCCCGGCCGTCGGCAGGCGGTTCCGCGGCGCGCCGCGACGGATTGGCGACACGCTGGCGCAGGCGGCGGGGAGGCGGGACGCAATGGAGTGGCAGGACAGCGCCGCGGAGGCGGCCTTCCGCCGCCGGGTGCGAGACTTCCTCGAGCATGAGCTCCCGGAGCGCTATCGGGAGCTCGCCACGCATAACCGCATCGTCAGGCGCGTGTGGCAGAAGGATCGCCTCTCCCGAGAGTCCGAGCGACGGGAGACGGCGCGGCGCTGGGCCGAGTCGCTCGCGCGGCGGGGGTGGTTCGCGCCCCACTGGCCGCGCGAATACGGAGGCGCCGGACTCGGACCCGCGGAGCAGTTCGTCTTCAACGAGGAGATGGCGCGTGTAGACGCGCCCTCCGTGCAGGGCGTGGGAGTCGGATTCCTCGGCTCCGCCCTGATCATCCACGGCACTGAGGAACAGAAGCGGACGCACCTGCCGCGCATCCTCGACGGCTCGGTGGTGTGGGCGCAGGGCTTCTCCGAGCCCGGCGCGGGCTCCGATCTCGCCGGCCTCACCACACGCGCCGTCCGGGATGGGGACGAATACGTCCTGAACGGCCAGAAGATCTGGACCTCCGACGGGCACGAGGCGGAGTGGATCTGCGTGCTTGCGCGCACCGATCCCGATCTCCCGCGTCATCGTGGCGTCTCCTTCGTGCTCGTCGACATGCGGCAGCCGGGGATCGAGCTCCGTCCGCTCATCAACCTGAACTGGCGCCACGCCTTCAACGAGACCTTCTTCGACGGTGCGCGCGTTCCCGTCACCAACCGCGTGGGTGACGAGAACCGCGGGTGGTACGTGGCGATGACGGTGCTCGACTTCGAGCGCTCGAACGTCGCCGGTGCTGTGGAGGCGCGCCGCCTCCTCTCACGCCTGATCGCGAATGCGGGCGGCGAGGGGGCGGACCGCGCGCGGCTCGGCCGACTCGACTCCGTGCGCCAGCAGATCGCGCAGCGCTGGGTCGAGGCGGAGGTGCTCTACGGCTTCTCCGCCCAGATCATCTCCATAGAGAAGGCCGGCCGCGTGCCGAACCACGAGGCCTCCGTCTCGAAGGTCTTCGGCTCCGAGCTGGCGCAGGCGATCGCGCGCACGGGCGCCTCCACTTACGGTCTCTACAGCCTGCTCTGGGATCCCGACGACGCGTACTCCCCGCTGGAGGCCTTCTTTGCGCAGGCGTACGTGGAGAGCCTCTCGCGGACGATCGCCTCGGGGACCTCCGAGATCCAGCGCAACGTGATCGCCACGCGCGGCCTCGGTCTCCCGCGCGGCTAGCAGGCACGGCGCGGGTCGTTGAGCGGCCACGTGGCGATTCGCCCGGGCGGGAGCGAGTGCGAGAGCGCTACGTCACACGGATCGCGTGGGGCAAGGGCTGGTTGAAAAGGTAGCCCTTCTCGTTGAAGGGAACCTCGTCCGGCTGCGTCACGCCAGAGGCGTCGGTGGCGCGCGTCAGGATCGTGTGCTCGCCCGGCCCGGCGCTCCAGTCGAACTCGAACCTCACCCACGAGTAGTCGATCTGTGGGCCCGCGAGGTCCGCGTCGCTCCAGCTCGCGCCGCCGTCCGCGCTCCACTCGACCCTCGCGATCGGGCCGCCCGGCGAGTGGGCATAGCCGTGGAGGCGGTGGGCGCCGGCAGGTAGCTCGGCGGGCCAGGGCAGCGCGAGGGCGCTCTTGATGGTCTGCTCGGCCACGACCTCGCCCGGAGCGTCGCCCTCGGGCTCATAGTCGTCCCCGATCAGCACGTACGACGTGGTGTTGTTGCGTGTCCACAGCTGCCGCCGCGAGACGACTACGCGGTCGAGCCATTTGATGCTGCTGCTGCCGACCCAGCCCGGCGCGATCGCGCGCAGCGGAAAGCCGTGGTCCTGCGGCAGCGTTTCGCCGTTCATCTCGTACGCGAGCAGCGTGTCGGGGTGCATCGCCTTCTCGACCGGGAGCACGCGCCGGAAGCCCTGCTCTGGCGCTTCCGTGTCGAGCCCCACGAGCAGTACGCAGACGGCATCGCCGCGGATCCCGGCGAGCGACAGCAAGTCGCGCAGGGGGACGCCGGTCCACTCAGCATTGGAGATGGCGCCAGTGCCCCACTGTTCGCCGTCCGCCCGCCGCCCGTTCAGTTGCTCGAACATCGCCCGCTGGTTGCCCGCGCATTCCAGGTAGGAGACGAACGTGCGCGGGGGCAGGCGGCGGATCTCGTCGTAGCTCAGCTCCAGCGGAGTGGTGACTGCGTCGCCCTCGACGAAGAGTCGCCAGTCCCCGGCGTCGACGGCGATGCTGGAGGGCGAGTTGTTGCGCACGAAGAACAGGGTGGTCGGAGTGCGCACGTCGTCCATCAGCGCGAGCTGAGCCTCAAGGCCCGTGTCGCCGTGCCTGACGAAGGGCTCGCTGTCCTTGAACCAAGGCGGGGCCCGGTGCCCGTCTCCGGCGCCGCCCTCAAGGTCGACACAGGCGGCCAGTACGGCGCCGCCGCCGCTCGCCGCCATCAGTTCTAGGAAGCGGCGGCGAGTCATGCCCGAGGCGCGGGCGCGTTGCCAGATCTGCTCGCTCATCGCCTCTCCGCCCTCACGCTGACCATCCACGCGCCGGCGCCGCGCCGCTCGTAGCGCTCGGGACAACACTCGTCGACGAAGTGCCGCTGCGTGTGCGACGTGCCCCGAGTTCGGCCGGGTCGTCCCGGCCGGCGTCGTCCCCCTGACGGTGGTTTCGATTCTAGGGGTTCTCTGAACAGGTCGCCGCGTCGTTACTGGAGCACATGCACACTCCGATGACTATATGCGATCATGGCACTCCTCCGGGAAAGGGGAGCGCTGCCATGCATCAGCCGACATTCGCGAGAGTCGAGTTCGAGCGGGATGGCTACAAGACGCGCCGCCAGAAGTTCCTCGAACGGCTGGATGGCCTCGTCCCGTGGCAGAGGTTCGAAGCAGCCATCGAGCCCCACTACCCGAAACCGGGCCGCGGGCGGAGGCCCTACCCGCTCTCCGTGATGCTGCGCATCCATACCGTGCAACTCTGCTACAACCTCAGCGACCCCGGCATGGAGGATCTGCTCCACGAGGCCGAGTCGGTGCGAGCCTTTTGCTTCCTCACGCTCTCCGAGCCCATCCCCGACGAGACGACGATCCTCAACTTCCGGCACCTGCTCGAGCGCCACTCCCTGGGTAGCAGGATCCTCCAACTCATCAACGAGCACCTCACGAGCAAGGGATTGAAGCTGAGCGAGGGCAGCATCGTGGATGCGACCATCATCTCGGCGCCATCGTCGACGAAGAATCGCGGGCGGGCGCGGGACCCGGAGATGCATCAGACCAAGAAGGGGAAACAGTGGTTCTTCGGGATGAAGCTGCACATCGGCGCCGACAGGGATACTGGACTGGTCCACAACTTCACGACCACGCCTGCGAACGTGTCGGACGTGTCTGAGACGCACCGCCTGCTGCACGGCGAGGAAGCCGAGGTCTACGGCGACGCCGGGTACCGGGGCGTGCAGAAGAGACCCGAGAACGCGGACTCCAGGGTCAAGGACTGGAACGTGGCGATGCGCCCGGGCCTCCGGCGTGCGCTCGACCCGGAGAGTCCTGAGGCCGTCGAGGAGAAGCGGAAGGCATCGGTGCGAGCGCTGGTGGAGCACCCGTTCTACAGCGTGAAGCGGCGCTTCGGCTACGCCAAGGTGCGGTACCGGGGTCTCTTCAAGAACCACGAGCGGTGTGCGGTCTTGCTGGGGTTCCACAACCTGCTCACCGCGAAGCCGCACCGTGCCTGACCGTGGGTGGAGTGCGCCCTCCCCGCCCCACACGGGGCGAGGAGGGGAGCCACAGGGGCCCGCGAGGGGGCGGATATGACCACTGTCATCGGGAATCCGCCTGAGAGCGCCTGACCGCGGCGAAACTGGGTCGCTAGACCCACCTGATCAGACTTGCCCTAGACGCTGCGGTGGCGTGTGCGCCGGGAGCGTCTTGCGGCGCCCGTTCCCGACGAGACGGCAGACGGCGACATCCTCGAGAAGGAAGCCATGACCGTGTGCAGGTCGCTCCAGAGCGAGGGATCCACATCGTGGTCGAGCTCTGGCCGCTTGCGCAGCAGCGGTTCCCCGAGGAGTGCGAGGCTGCATCGAGACCTCGGGCGTCGGCGCTCATCCCCAGTCCTTTCGTCCGTGCGGCGGTTCCGGCTCGCGCCGGACGGCGGCCGCCCGGCAGGCAGTATCGACGCCGGCGTTGCTTGCGGCGAGGGCGACGCGCGGCCTCGTGGGGTGCTGCGACCCGGAGGTAGGGAAGGCTGATGGGGTAGACATGGTAGTACTAAGATAGAAAGACAGTCTATACTGTATTAGGATAGCTGTTAGTACAGATATAATAATGACGTGGGAACGGAAGGGAAGACGATGCTGCGCCTGAAAGTAGCTCGCTTCGCCCGGGAGCGAGGAGGTGCCGTCGGCTGGCGGCGGCGAAGCCGTCTCGCGGGCATCGGCTGGCTCGTCGCCGCGGCCGTGCTCGCCGCGGCAATGCCCGGCTGCGGCGACGGGGACGAGCAGTCGCTCATTGTCTACTCGGGTCGCAGCGCCGAGCTCATCGGCCCGCTCCTCGAGCGCTTCGCGGAGAAGGAGGGGGTCGACGTCCGCGTGCGCTACGCCGGCACCTCGGAGCTCGCCGCGCTCCTGCTCGAGGAGGGCGATCGCAGCCCAGCGGATCTCTTCATCGCCCAGGACGCGGGGGCGCTCGGCGCGGTGGAGGCTGCCGGCCTGCTCGCACCCCTCGACGACGAGCTTCTGGCACGCGTCGATCCCACCTTCCGCTCGCGCGCGGGCGCGTGGGTGGGGCTCTCGGGGCGCGCGCGGGTCGTGGTCTACAACAGGGAGGCCGTCGAGCCCGGCGACCTCCCGGATTCCATTCTCGACTTCGCCGACCCGCGCTGGAGGGGCCGCATCGGCTGGGCGCCCCAGAACGGGTCGTTCCAGGCCTGGGTCACTGCGTTCCGCGTGACGCGGGGCGAGGATGTCGCGCGCGCCTGGCTTGAGGCGGTGCACGCGAACGGTGCCGTTGCCTACCCGAACAACAGCTCGATCGTGCAGGCCGCGGCCGCCGGCGAGATCGATGTCGGCTTCGTGAACCACTACTACCTGCACCGCTTCCTCGCCGAGGAGGGTGAGTCGTTCGGCGCGCGCAATCACTACACCGCGCCTGGCGACGTCGGGACGCTCGTGAACGTGGCGGGTGCGGCCGTCCTTGAGAGCTCGGGGAACCGCGACGGCGCCGAGCGGCTGATCGAGTTCCTGCTCGGCGAGGAGGCGCAGCGCCACTACGCGGAGGAGACCTTCGAGTACCCGCTGATCGCGGGCGTCCCGAGCGCCGCCTCCCTCCCGAGTATCGCCGACCTGCGGCCGCTCGAAGTGGACCTGAGCCGTCTCGAGGACCTCGAGGCGACCCTGCGGCTGTTGCGGGAGGTCGGTGTCCTCCAGTAGCGGGTCCGGCCCCACCGTGTCCCGCGCCGCGACGGGGGCCTCCCCGGAAGGGAGCACTGCGCCGTTACGGCGCTCGGGACAGCCGCCCCGCGAGCGCGGTGCGCAGGGCGCCCTCGATGGTCGGCTGCCGGTGCTCAAAGCCGAGCGCCCGCAGGCGCCCCGGAACCGCTCGCTGATTGACCAGCAGCGCCTCGTCGGCGAGTCCCCGCCCGAACTGGAGGCGGAGCACGACGGCCGGCAGCCGCATCACGGCGGGCCGCCTCACGGCGCTGGCGAGAGCCGCCGTGAACTCGCGGTTCGTGACGGGAGGAGCCACGACGTTCACCGCTCCGGTCATCTCCTCGTCCGTGAGGGCGCGCTCGAAGGCGGCAAGCTGGTCGGTCACGCTCACCCAGGACATCCACTGCCGCCCGCTTCCGAGCGTCGCACCGAGGCCGAGGCGGAACACCCTCACCAGTCGGTCGAGGAAGGCGGGGCTCTCGACGACCACGCCGGTTCGTGCCCGCACCACGCGCACGCCCAGCCCCTCGGCCCTCAGCGCCTCCGTCTCCCAGGCCTCGCAGAGATCGGCAAGGAATCCGGTCCCCTTCCGCGTCTCCTCGCTCAGCTCGGCGTCGCCGCCGTCGCCGTAGTAGCCGGTCGCCGAGGCGCTGATCAGGACCGCCGGCCGTGGCTCCAGCGTGGCGACGTGCTCGACGAGCGCGCGCGTCGACTCGACGCGGCTCCGCCAGAGGATCTCGCGCCGCGCCGCCGACCAGCGCGCAGTCCCGATCGATGCGCCACTCAGGTGCACGACCGCGTCGGTCCCCCGAAGTGCGCCGTCACGGAACCAGCCGCTCGCTGGCTGCCAGTGCGCCCGGGGGTCGTCGGGCTCGCCGCGCCGCACGCGCAGAACCTCGTGGCCGGCGCTCTCAAGGCGCCCCGCGAGTGCCCCCCCGAGGAAGCCCGAGCTCCCGGTGATCGCAACGCGCATTGCATCCTCCTCCCGACTTCCGGAGCGGCGGGGCCGGCAGGGAGGCCGGTCCGCTCGTCCCCGGCTCGCCGGGTCGAGGCTAGCGCAGGCGCGGGGTAGGCGGGGGCCCTACGCCCACTGGTCGGTGTTCATCGAGAGCGGCAGTACCTCGATGTAGGCCCCGCCGGTGAGGCGGGGATGGGGGCGCAGGATGCTCCCCGACGGTCCCGGCGTGCGGGCGACCGCGACGCCGGCGGCCTCCAGGTCGTCGCCGAGCCGGTCCGGGTCGGCGGTCGCCCACGCGACGATGTAGACGCCCTCACCCCCGGCTGCGGTGTCGAGCTGGAGCGCTGGCATGCGCCCCGCGATGGGGCTCGTCTCGGAGAGCGGGAGCAGCAGTGTGAAGATGCGGCGCGTGCCGAAGCCGACCCACTGGGTGGCGAGCGCCGCCGCGGGGATGGTCTGCCGCTCCCCGATGGGTTCCATACCGAAGAGTTCGGCAAAGTTGCGGACGGGCGCGTCGTGGCTCGTGACGGCGACGCCGATGTGCGAGAGCCGCAGCAGCGAGCCGCCGTCACCGAAGGCCGGCGACCCGCCGGCCGGGGCGTCCCGGATCTCCATGCGCACGCCGTGCGCGCGCCGAGGATCGGGACGGAGTGCACCCTCATCGGTGCGCTCGAAGCCGACGCCGGCCGCGCGCCAGCGGCTCGCCAGAGCGGCGGCGTCCGCCGTCTCCCAGACACCGCGGTAGAAGCCCTCGCCCCCGGTGTTGCGCTCCGTTGCCCGCCGGCGCATCGCCTCGTCGAGCGCACCTCCCGCGCGGCTCGGCTCGACGAGCCTCACGCTTTCGGAGGTGCCGCCGAGCGCCAGCCACCGCGCCCCCTCCGCCTGGTCCTCCCCCGCGGCGAACTCGCGCATTCCGAGCAACTGCTCGTAGCCGCGCCGCGCCTCAGCTATCGAGCGCACCGCGACGAGATAGTGCGCCAGGCGCAATCCTCCCATGGCCCCCCCTGTCCGCTCGCCCTTACCAGGAGTTGAGGAGGTTGCGGTGCGTGCTCCACACCGTGGTCTTGACGACGAGGCAGTCCTCGGAGAGCGCCCACGGATCGATCTCGCCGCGGACGACCCACCCGGTCTCGTGCTCGGCGACGTGGGCGCAGTAGGCGAGGTCGAGGATCTCCCGCTGCAGCTCGCGGTAGCCGTCAGCCTGGTCGCCCGGCTCCGAGGCGGCGACGGCCTGAATCCGTCTCGCCAGCTCGGGGTCGCGCAGGACGAGCCCGCCGTGGATGCCGATCGGCGGGTCGTAGTCGTGCCCGAGGTCGTAGCGCGCCTCCGTCAGCGCGTGGCCGCAGTCGTCCAGGAACCACATCGGCGGCCGGCCGCCGATCGCGCCGATGGGGTCGGGCCAGCGCAGGAGGCGCGCCTCGGCGCGCACCCCGATCGCGGCGAGTGCCGGGAGCGCGATCTCCGCGAAGCGCAGCGACTCGTAGGTCGGGTCGATGTAGAGCTCCGTCTCGACGCCGTCTGGGTAGCCGCTCGCCGCCACCAGCTCGCGCGCCCGCGCGGCATCGGTGTCGTAGCTCCAGAGATCGGGAGCGTGGTGCTTGGAGACACTCGTCACCGGGCTCCGGCTCTGGCGCGCGTAGCCGTGGTAGACCTGCTCGAGGATGCGACCGTAGGGGAGCGCGCAGCAGACCGCCTGCCGGAGCCTGGCGTCGTCGAAGGGGGGCGCCGTGAAGTCGAACTGGAGCGTCGAGTGGTTGGCGCGGACGCGGTGGATCGTGAACTCGGGCCGCCCCTCGAAGCGAGCGAGTTCCTCCGGGTAGAGGCCTGTGAGGAAGTTCGCGTCGCCACGCTCGACCATGCGCAGCGCCTGCTCCCGCGTCTCCACCCCCAGTTGCACCAGCGCCTCGATGCCCGGGCGGCCGGCCCAGTACTCGTCGCGGGCGCGCATCGCCAGAACGTCTCCCTCCTGGCTCTCCAGCGCGAACGCCCCGAAGCCTGAGGGGTGCCGCGACAGCCACTCGGTCGCCCACGGGTCCTCGCCGGTGGCGTGCCGTCGCGCCTCCGTCGAATCGAAGATCTGGTTGGTGGAGAAGATGAGGTACTGCGGCAACTCGGGGTTCGGACGCCTGAGTTCGATGCGGAGCGTGTGCTCGTCCACGACCTGCACGTCGCGCGCCTCGCCGACGCCGGCCATGCGCCGTGACCGCCAGCGCCCCACCCGCCTCAGGGCGTAGGCGCGCTCCCAGCTCCACCGCACGTCCTCGGCGGTGAGCTCGCGGCCGTGGTGGCTGAGCACGCCGGGGCGCAGCCGTACGGTCCAGCTTCGAGCATCGAGCGATCCCTCCCACGACTCGGCCAGCCGCGGCAGCAGCTTCGAGGCCACGGGGCGGCGTACGCCCCCCTCCACGGCGATGCGCGGGCTCGTGAGCGGCTCGTAGGCGGTGTGGATGGTGTGGTTCTGCGCGACGTGGGATCCGTCGGTGTCCCACCCGTCGCGCACGGCGCCGAGCGAATGCGGCATGACGAGGCGGCTGCGGGAGGGAGCGTGCGACATCTATTCCCCCGCCCAGCGCATCTCGGCGAACGGGAGCCGGTTGTCCGGGTACCAGCGGTAGCCTTCGAGCTCCCCGACGTGCGCCACGTGGAAGCGGATGTTGCAGAGCGGGATCAGGACCGCGTCCGCGTTGTGCAGGCGCTGGACCCGCCGGACCGCCTCCTCCCAGGGGCGGCCGTGGCCGGCCTCGACCATGAAGCGGAGGGCGTCGAAGAACTCCTCGTTCTGGTAGTGGAAGGGGAAGAGCCGCATGCGGCCGGGTCCCCAGTCGTGGACGTAGGCGTAGTTGGGGTCGGAGACGCGCATCCCGCGCCCGTCCGGAAACCCGCGCAGCATGATCGGCGCGGCATTGCCGGCGCGGATCTCGCCCGCCAGGTCGGCGCTGTCGAGGTTGAGCCTCACGCCGATGCGCGAGAGCCCGTCGGCGACCACTTCGGCGACGGCGTCGAATCCGTCGGAGGGCAGCACACGCAGCGTCGTCTCGAAGCCGCCCGCTCCCTTCGAGGCGGCGAGCAGCTCGCGCGCCCGCGCGACGTCCTCCTCGTAGGGCCAGCTGGTGGGGTCGTAGCCGGGGGAGTCGCTGCGCACCCAGCTGTGCCAGCGCTCGGTCCGTCCGTCGAACGCCGACCCGAGCACCGCCGCGTAGGGCGTCGCGTGCGCGATCGCCTGCCGGACCAGCGGGTCGTCGAGCGGCTCCGCGGTCGGATCGAGGTGGAGCGCGATGCCCGAGAACGAGGCCGGCTGCACGCGGAGCCGCGTCGCGCCACCGCGGGGCCGGGTGATCGTCGGCAGCTCCGCGGCCGCGACGTTGGGTACGAGGTCCACCTCGCCCGAGAGCAGCCCCGCGAGTGCCTCCGCGCGCGAGTCGTAGCGCCGGAGGTGCACCTCGCCGATCGGGGGGCGGCCGCGCCAGTAGCGCTCGCGCGCCGCGATCGTGATGCCGTCGTCGTCGCGCTCGACGAGCCGGTAGGGCCCGTACCCCACCGAGCGCCCGCCGATCAGTTCCTTCGCCCAGGGGTCGTCATCGGTTAGCTGGGGCAGCACCGCGGCGCTGTCGTAGAGGCCGGGGGTGTTCTGCGCCATGGTGCGGGGGAGCGCCGGATTGGGGGCGCTCAGGTGGAAGGCGACCGTGTAGCGGTCGATGACCTCGATATCTTCCCAGTCCTGCAGCGAGGAGATGCGCGCCACCCATTTCCCCACGTCGCGCAGGCCGAAGGCGCGCTCCCAGCCCCAGCGAACGTCCTCGGCGGTCAGCTCATTCCCGTCCTCGGAGTAGACGCCCGCCCGGACGCGGAAGGTGCAGGTGCGCCCGTCCTCAGACCACCACCACGCCTCCGCGAGCACCGGACGGAGCCGGTGCCAGTCGGCTCGCGAGACCCCGCGCTCGTCGAGGTAGGCGCGCGGCGAGGTGAGCTGATCGTAGAAGCTCCCCACGAGATCGGCGCCCGCGGAGTCGCGGAATCCGGCCGGCTGCTCGCAGTCGAAGATGCGGGGAGCCGTGTCGATGCCCACTCGCAGCGTCCGAGCCACGATCACCCCCTTCGGCCCCCGGGGCCCCGGGCGGGCCTGCGGGCCCTCGGGCGCGGGAACCCGCACCGGAGACGCACTCTACCGCGTCTGCGCCGTCGCTTCATGAGCCGGCCGCGGGACGGAAGACCGCGAGCCAGACCGTGTCCTCGCCCGGCGCGGTCCACGCGACCCGGTGGCGGAGCCCGGCCGGCAGGTCGACCCACTCGCCCGGCGCCAGCTCGAGCAGCGCCCCGTCGGGAAACTCGAGCCGGGCAGCGCCCGCCACGAGCAGCACCCACTCGTCCGCCTCCTGCTCGTACCACTCTCCGGCGGTGGTCGCATGCCCCCGTGAGACGATGCGCTCGATGCGGACCGAGGCCCCCTCCGCGAGCACGGTCGTGAGCTCCTCGGGTAGCTCGCGGGGGATGCCGGCGCCGAGTTCGCCCCGGGGGAGTGCCGTCATCGGCATTCCGCGCCGCCGCCGGGGGAGAGTTTCAGGCGCATCACGTGCCGCCGGCGGCCGGCCCGTCCCACCTCGGTGAAGCCGGCCTCGAGGAAGGCGAGTCGGGGTCGACCGCATATCCTTCGATCACGTCCGCTCCGTGCTCGCGTGCGAGCGCCATGGCGGCCTTGAGCAGCCGTGCGGTGATGCCGCGGCCGCGGAGCCGCCTCACAGCGAAGAAGCAGACGACGGACCAGACTGAGACGGCCTCGGGCTCGGCGCATCCGCCGAGGGCGCGGTAGCTCTCGCGGGGGGCGATCGAGCACCAGACGACCGGCTCGCCCTCCTCGTAGGCGAGCAGCCCCACCGGCGGCCCCTTCTCGACGATCCGCCGAAGGGCGTCGCGCTTCGCGGCGTTGCTCCCGCGCCCGCCCGGCCGCCACGCCATGCACCAGCAGTAGCTCGGTCCGCCACGCGCCTCGAAGAGCCGTCTCAGGTCCGACCATCGATCGGCCGTCACCGCGCGGAAGGCGAGGGCAGGGTCGGGGTCGGACACGCATCTCCCTCCGGCCTCCGGCGATGATACCGTTGCAGAGACGGGCATCATGCTGGCGCCGGCGGGGCGAGGAGGTGCGAGATGGATTTCAACGACTCCCCTGAGGAGGCGACGTTCCGGCAGCAGGTGCGCGACTTCGTCGACGAGAGCTTCGAGCCGCGCCTCGCGCCGGCGGGTTGGCAGCAGTACCCGGATCCGCGCGACGAGACGGAGGCCGAGCTGCTCCGCGAGTGGCGCGGTGCCCTCGGCAAGCGGGGGTGGATCGCACCCCACTGGCCGCAGGAGTTCGGCGGCGCCGGCCTCACGGCGATGGAGCAGTTCATTTTCAACGAGGAGATGGCGAAGACCCGAGCCCCCGAGGTCGGCGGCATCGGGATGAACATGGTCGGCCCCACGCTGATCCGCCACGGCTCCGAGCAGCAGAAGGAGACGCACCTCCCGCGCATCACGTCCAATCGGACGATCTGGTGCCAGGGCTACTCCGAGCCGGGAGCCGGGTCGGATCTCGCGTCTCTGCAAACGCGCGCCGTGCGCGACGGTGACGAGTACGTCGTGAACGGGCAGAAGGTGTGGAACACTGTCGGGCACAAGGCCGATTGGATGCTCCTTCTCGCCCGCACCGACCCGGAGGCGCCGAAGCATCGGGGCATCACGATGTTCCTGCTCGACATGCGGGCGCCCGGCATCACCACGCAGCCGATCGTCACCGCGAAGGAGACCCCGGGCATCATCGAGTGGGACATCAACGAGGTCTTCTTCGAGGACGTCCGCATCCCGGCCGCGAACCGAGTCGGCGAGGAGAACCGCGGCTGGTACCACGCAACGACGCTGCTCGACCTGGAGCGTAGCCGCATCGGCGCCTCGATCGCTCTCATGCAGGAGGTGGAGTCGCTCGTCGCGTACGTGCGAGCCGGACAGCGGGGGGAGGAGCCCCTCGCGGACGGTGCGGGGCGGGTCCGCGAACTCACCGACGCGGCGATCGCCGCGCAGGTGTCCAGGCTGATGGCGTACCGCGTGGTGAGCATGCTGAAGCGCGGGGACCTTCCCAACTACGAGGCGTCGATCAAGAAGCTCTTCACCTCGGAGACCGCGCAGGGGCTGACGCGGACGGCGATGAAGCTGATCGGGCTCTACGGGAACCTCTGGCGGACGTCTCCGTGCGCGCCGCGCGAGGGGCGGATCCCGTACCGCTACGTTGCGATGGTCCCGACGACGATCGCCGGCGGCACCTCCGAGATCCAGCGCAACATCATCTCCACAAGGGGGCTCGGCCTCCCCCGCGGCTGACGCGATGCGCCGGCGCCCGCCCGCGCCGATGCGGGTCGGGCGCCGGCGAAACCCGCCGCGCGTCTCCACGCTCTCCGCGGGAAGAGGGCTACGCCCCGGGCGACCTGTAGGGCACGCGCTTTGCGACCGCCTCGTCCACGGTCTCCGGCGTCAGGAGCACGGTGATGTTGACGTTGATGGCGCCCACCGAGCTGATCGCGAGCGAGACTGCGGCCGCCGAGGCGTCGTCGGGGAGATCGGCGATCATGTAGAGGTCGCACTCCCCGAACGCGTAGTAGAAGGCCTCCAGTCGACCGCCGACGCTCCCGATCGTCTCCGAGAGCGCCTCCCGGCGGCGCGTGCCCCCCTCCTTGATGAGGCCCGCCAGGCCGTCGCGGGAGTAGCCCGCTCGCAACAAGTACTTCGCCATATCGCACCTCCCGAGTGAATGCCCCCGGACGGGGGAAATCGTAGGCAAGACGGCCCAGCCTCGGTCAAGCCCCGCGGCCCCCGACGGCGCCAGGGTATAGGGTCAGCCGGCGAGCAGCGGGCGCAGATCGCGGACGTCGCCGACCGTCTCGAGTTCCCAGATGGTCGCGACGAGCGCGCGCGCCCGCTCCGCGCCCAGCACCGGCGCGAGCAGGTCCATGGCCTTCGCCTCGACCTCGGAGCGCGTCATCGGGTTGTCGGCGGTGCCGCGCACGGCGCGCGTGCGGTGCGCGAGGCTCCGGCCGTCGGTCGTGTCGATCTCGACGATCGCCTGGCGCCTGGGCCGAGCGGTCCCGAGCTCCTCGTCGTGTACCAGGCTCAGTCGCTCGCGCAGCGCCAGAACCTCGGGGTCGTGCATCCGCTCGTAGTCGTGCGCCGAGGCGAAGCCGAGATCGCCATCGAGGAGCATCACGGCCACCAGGTGCTGCGCGTTGATGTCCGGCATCGAGCGGTCGTCGACGACGTGCGCCTCGATGTTGGGCAGCCGCACCCGGACGCGCGCGATCGCCTCGGGCTCGATCCGGTGCTCAGCGCGGAGCCGCTGGGCGGAGTCGAGCGCCGCCTGGATCGGCGAGCCGACCGGCCACTTCTTGATGTTGGCATGAAGGATCTCGTAGCGGCTGCCGAGATCGCGCGTGAGCAGCGCCGGATCCGGCTCCTCCGAGAACGCTTCGAAGAAGTTGCGGGGTCCGGAGAACACGTCGTCGACGCCGCTGAAGCCGAAGGCCACGAGCGAGGCGGCGAGCACGCCGCGGCTCGCCGGCATCGCGCCGAAGTGGAACGCCTTCTCGATGTGCTCCTCGTCGCGCGCCCAGGAGGTGATGCCGGCGGCCTGCTGTGCGGCGTACGAGAGCAGCCACCGGCTGCGCGGCGCATCGAGGCCGGCGAGCGCGCCCGCCGCGGCGGCGGCGCCGAAGAGACCGCCGAAGGCGTGGGTGGAGTGCCCCGCCGCGTATAGCGCGTCGCGGCCGAGCGACATCGTGCTGCGCGCACAGAGCTCGTAGCCCAGCACGACTGCGCGCAGAAGCTCGATGCCGGGACGCCCCTCCCTCTCCGCCATCGCGAGCGCGGCCGGGATCACGGCGCAGCCGGGGTGCGTGAAGGAGGGCGCGTGCGAGTCGTCCGTCTCGTCAGCGTGCGCCGTCATACCGTTCGCAAAGGCGGCAAGCTCGGCCGATGCGAGAAGCGCGGTGCCGGCGATGCTCGCCTCCGCCTCCGCCTGCGCCCGCTGCGCGCGCACGTAAGCGACGCCGAGTTCGCCGGGACGCAGCCGCGAGCCGGAAATCATCGCCGCGAGCGTGTCGAGAGTGTGGTGCTTCGCCTTCTCGGCGACCTCCGGCGGCAGCGGTCGTTCGCAGGCGTGGGCGATCCATGCGGCGAGGTCGCGCATGACGTCGCTGATCTGGTTCGTTCGCTCGCCGCTCACGCCCGCTCCTCCCCGCCGCGCAGCGGAGCCTACACGGCTCGCCCGCTCGACGCCCCGTGGCTGCGCGCCCCTACTGGTAGATGATCAGGTCGGGCGGCGAGTCGAGGGACTGCACATCGGCTGGCGTCAGGATCGGCTCGTCGTAGAGGAAAAAGAGCTTGATCGCGGGGCGTTCCGCATACGCGGAGAGCGAGTAGCGGCGGTACTTCGTGAGCTTGACCGATGCGCGGCCGAAGCCGTCCATGTCGATCACTATTTCGACCTCGGGATGATCCGCGTAGCCCTCGTCCGCATCGGGGAGCATGCTGTCGAGGAACTGATGCAGCACGAGGAGCTTCGGGGGGATCCCCTCGGAGCGCACGAGCCCGGCGAGGTAGGCCTGCACCCCGTCGACGGCGGCGCCGTCGAGCCGCCCGATCACGGTCCCGGGCCGCCCCAGTCCGAGGGTCGCGAACTCGGGGTCGAGCGCCAGGTGCACGTGCGGCTCGCGGAGGAACTCCTCGAGCGCCCTGGCCTCCCCCAGCGCGTTGGACCAGCCGACCTGTACGTCGAGGAAGATCAGTTGCTCGCGCTCCTCCGCGAGGCGGACCCACCTGCGCACGTGCTCGTGGGACAGGCGCTGGAGGTGGAGGCCGGCCGCGCCCGGGGCGGAGGTGGCGACGCCGGCGATCAGGTGGAGCGCCGGGATCACGTCGCGGTCGCCGTTGAGCTCGTCGTAGGCCGCCGCCAGCACGGCGACGCCGTCCGCCGCGTCCTCGGGCGTGCCGGCGCCGAGGATCCCCATCCGCGGGACATCCGGGTGGCCGTAATAGGAAACCACTTGGGCTCCCCGTCCCGAGACGGCCGGGGTTGCGACATCCGGGGAGGTCTCCGGGGCGGCGGGCGTGTCGGGCGTGACGGGCGCGTCGGGGGCAGCGGGCGCGTCGGGGGCGGCGGGCGTGTCGGGCGTGTCGGGCGTGTCGGGCGTGTCGGGCGTGTCGGGCGTGTCGGGCGTGTCGGGCGTGTCGGGCGTGTCGGGCGTGTCGGGCGTGTCGGGGGCGGCGGGCGCGTCGGGGGCGGCGGGCGTGACGGGCGCGTCGGGCGCGTCGGGGGCAGCGGGCGCGTCGGGGGCAGCGGGCGTGACGGGCGTGACGGGCGTGACGGGCGTGACGGGCGCGTCGGGGGCAGCGGGCGTGTCGAGGGCAGCGGGCGTGTCGAGGGCAGCGGGCGTGCCGGGGGCGGTGGGCGTACCGGACGCGACGAGCGCGTCGGGGAAGCTCCAGGCGATCTCGGCGTCCGTGGCGATGAGGTAGCGCTTCCCGCTCTCCAGGCGCTCGAGCACGGCCGTGTCGGGGGCGGCGAATCCCCACGCGAGCAAGCGCCCGCTCTCCTCCTGGTACCGGACGGCGAGGTGGTCGAGCGCCCGGTCGCTGCTGTTCGCGCCGAAGCCGCGGGGCGCGCCCAGGGTCTCGTCGGTGAAGGCGTCGGTCACCGCGATCGCGTCACGTTCCCAGGTGAACTCGGTCACGCCGGGGCGGATCAGCACGTCACACGCAGGCGCCCCGGGGGATGCCGCTAGCGGGACGGTCGTCTCCCAGCTCGCCCCGCCCTCGCCGGTCACCGTGAGAGAGAGGTTCGCCGTCTGGCCGGCGCAGAGGTACGCGCGTCCCAGCAGCCCCTCGAAGCGCCCGTTGCCGCCCAGCTCGGCGCCCGCCGGATCCCCGACCGGGGGGATGGCTACAAGCAGGCCCGGCCGGTCGCACTGGACGTGCAGCCAGACCGGCGTCGCACGCGACCCGGGTGTTGTCTCCGCCGCTGGCCGCGCCTCCGCGCTGCAGAGCGGCGCGCCGGCGGGGATCGCCACGCCCGCCTGCGGGCTGGTGCCGGCCGGCTCGCGGAGCAGCGCGTCGGGATGGGGGATCGCCGCGATCACAAGCGTGAGCAGGGCGCCCAGCGCGAGCAGAGAGAGCACAGCAGCGAGCCGCGCATCCCGGCGCGGCGACGGCGCAGCCCGAGCCGAATCCTCGCCGCACCGTCGGGCAGGCGTCGAGCGCATCGCTGCCCCCCGGGGAGGAGGTCATCATCCCAGCGTCGCCCCGCACACGCACGCGGACGCGGACGCTCGTATGATCGCCCTCTCCCCGCGGCCTCGGCGTCACGCCGGGGCTCGCGCCCGAGGGCGCGTCGAGCCGGGGGCGCCTGTATGCAGCGACACGACGATGCTGGGCCGCTCCCCGGCGAGGGCGCCGGCGACGGCCACGAGGAGACGTTGCTCGGCGGCTACCGCGCGGAGCTGAGGAGGCGCTTCGGCTACCCGGAGCTCCGCGACGGGCAGGCGCGCGTGCTCGCCTCGCTCGAGGCCGCCGACGTGCTGGCGGTGATGCCCACCGGTAGCGGCAAGAGCCTCTGCTATGTCCTCCCGGCCCTCGCCGGGGGGCGCACGCTGGTGGTCTCGCCCCTCATCGCGCTGATGCAGGACCAGGTGGAGGGGCTGCGCTCGACCGGCGTGCCGGCGACCTTCATCAACTCCCAGCTCCACCGCGACGAGAAAAACCGGAACTACCGCGACTTCGTGGAAGGGCGCTCGCCCCTGCTCTACATCGCGCCCGAGCAGTTCCGGAACGCGGCGCTGGTGGCAGGGCTGCGCCGCGCAGGGATCGCGCTCTTCGCCGTCGACGAGGCGCACTGCATCTCCGAGTGGGGCCACAACTTTCGCCCCGACTACCTGCAGCTCGGCGAGGTGCGGGAGCGCCTCGGCGAGCCGCGCACGCTGGCGCTGACCGCCACCGCCAACCCGCACGTCCGCCGCGACATCCGCGAGCGCCTCGGGCTCGGCAGCCGGGCCCGGGAGGTCGTCACCTCAGTCGACCGTCCGAACCTGCTCTTCACCGTCGAGCCTCTCGCCGGGGTTCGGGCGCGGCGCGACTGGATCCTCGGCTACGCGCGGGCGCGCCCCGGCCAGTCAGGCATCGTCTACGCCCGCACCCGACGAGGCGTGGAAGAGCTCGCCTCGCACCTGCGGGCGGGCGGCATCGGGGCGGCCCCCTACCATGCCGGACTCCGCAGAGGCGAGCGCACCCGCGCTCAGCGCGCCTTCACCCTCGGCGAGACGCCGGTCATCGTCGCCACCACCGCCTTTGGGATGGGGATCGACAAGCCCGACGTCCGCTTCGTCGTGCACCTCAACATGCCGGGGAGGCTCGAGTCGTACTACCAGGAGGCCGGTCGCGCGGGTCGCGACGGGGAGCCAGCGGAATGCACGCTGCTCTACGCGCGCTTCGACCGCCGGGCCCAGCAGAGCTTCATCGACGAGGCGCACCCCGATGCCGCCTCGGTGAGGGAGACCTGGCGTCGATGGGCCGCCCTCGCCGGGCCGGAGGGCCTGCTTCCCCCCGAGGCGGAGCCGGAGGAGGAGACGGGGTACGCGATGACCGTGGCCGCACTCCGGGAGAGCGGCCTGCTCGATCCGGTGTCGTTGCGGCTGACCTCGGCGGATCCGGCGGCCCCCATCGAGACGCGCGCGATCACTGAGAACCGCGCCTACGCCGAGGCGCGACTCGCCGAGATGGTGGACTACGCCGAGACCGGCGAGTGCCGCCGTGCCGTCATCCTGCGCTACTTCGGCGAGTCGCCCCCGGAGCGCTGCGATCACTGCGACGCCTGCCTCAGCGCCGAGCCGCCGCCCTACCCCGAGGATCTCTTCGCCGAGCTGCTGGGATTGCGCGAGAGGGTAGCCGTCGAGTCGGAGCGCGCGCCCGACCGGGTTTTCGAGCGCCGCACAGCGCGCGAGATCGCCGCCGCCCGCCCTCGCTCCGAGCGCGAGCTGCTGGTGGTGTGGGGGATGGGAGAGCGCAACACGCGCTGGTTCGGCTCACGCCTCCTCGAGGTCGTGGCGGCGTGGGAGGTGTCGCACCCGGAGGCGCCGCCACGAGCGCCGCTGGACGCGCCGCACCCCGCCCGCGCACCCGCCGCTGTCTCGACGGGGCCGACGGTCGCGGCCGACGACCCGGTGCTCCTGGCCCTGCGCGCCTGGCGGAGCGAGCGGGCGCGTGCCGATGGGGTGCCGGCCTACACCATCTTCGCGGACCGCACGCTGCGGGAGCTGGCGTTCCGCCGGCCCGCGGATGCGCGCGAACTGCTCACGGTGTGGGGCCTGGGCGACTCCCGCGTCCGTCGCTTCGGCGAGGACGTGCTCGGGGTGATCCGCGCGGCGCCCGGCGGCTCCTGAGCCGGCCCCGTCCCGCCGGGTTCTCGCTCCGGGCCTCACGAGCGGCTCATGCTCCCCGCACCTGCGCCGCGGGCGTCCTGCTCGAGGGGGAGGGGCTGCATCCCTCGGAGCGCGGCAGGCGCGTGGGCTTCGACGGGCCGAAGCGCGCAGTCGGAGACGGCCCCTTCGCCGACCCGACCCAGCTGGTCGCCGGCTTCTGGATCTGGCGGGTCCGGGACATGGACGAGGCGGCCGAGTGGGCGAAGCGCGCTCCACCTCCGATGCCCGGCCCGGGCGCAATCGAGATACGTCCGCTCTTCGAGGCCGAGGACTTCGGCGAGGCCCTGACCCCGGACCTAGCCGATCGAGAGGGGCGCCTCCGCGCCCGGCTCTCCGGGAGCGACGATTAGGCTACCCCCGGACGCCGGGGGTTGGGGGACCCGCAGGAGGGGCAGTTCCCCGGCGCCACCCGATCGTAGTACTCCTCGAATACCGGCGGGATGTCGCGCACCAGGTCGCGTAGCTCGAGCTCGCGGCGGTGCACGCGCGCGTGGCAGCGCTCGCAGTACCACTCGAACGCGTCGATCTCACCCGGGCGGCGGACGCGCTCCACGACGATGCCGACGCTCCCCGCGGGGCGCTGCGGGGAGTGGGGGACGCGGGGAGGCAGGAGCAGGACCTCCCCCTCGTGTATCGGCACGTCGCGCGGCCCGCTGGCCTCCATCACCCGCAGCACCATGTCGCCCTCGATCTGGTGGAAGTACTCCTCGGCGGCGCCGTCGTGATAGTCCGTGCGCGCGTTCGGACCGCCCGCGACCACCACCAAGAACTCCGTGTCCTCCCACAGCACGGCGTTGTTGACCGGCGGCCTGAGGCGCTCCCGGTTCTCCTCGATCCAGCGACCGAGATGGAACGGGCGCAACGTCGCCATGCTGTGCTCCTCGTCTGCGCTCACGCGCCCCCGCCGGGCTTCTCATCCGGGGCGAGACCGTGGCTTCCGTCCGGCGCGAGCCAGCGGACCGAGCCGATGTCCACCCACATCTGGAGCGGGTAGCGGATGATGTCGCGCTGCTGCTCAACGGGGAGGGCGAAGCGCGGTTCGGAGCCGATGATCCCCTCCTCCTGCAGCCGCTCGAGCTCGTGGTCGCCGAGCCCGAGCAGCTCGGTGAGCACCTCCCGGTTGTGCTCGCCGAGGCGCGGCGCGGGGCCGACGGGCCGCGCCTCGAAGCCGTCGAAGCGTGCCGGGAGCGCGCGCTGGCTGGGGTAGGGCCGGGGCGGCGTCCCGACGTCGATCCACTCGAAGGTGTCGCGCGCGTGCAGGTGCGGGTCGTTCAGCACCTCCGCGCCGTCCAGCAAGGCCCCCGCGATCACCCCGCGCGCCTGCAGTGCGCCCATCAGCTCGCGGCGCTCGCGCAGACGCGTGTAGCGCGCGAGCCGGTCGTCGAGCTCGTCGTGCCGCGCGAGGCGCCCGGCCGCCGAGTCGAAGCCCACCTCGGATGCGAGTTCCGGGGCGCCCAGCTCCTTGCACAGCGCGCGCCACTCCGCTTGGTCGCGCACGGAGAGGTAGATCCAGTGCCCCTCGCCCGAGCACGGGTAGACACCCTGCGGGGCGTGGCGGTCGCTCCGACTGCCGCGCCGCTCGGGCTCCCGGCCCGAGCGGCCGTGCTCGACGACGTAGCCGCCCACGAAGTTCATCCCGCCCTCGTGCTGCGAGACGTCGATGAACTGGCCACGGCCCGTGCGCGCACGCTCGAGCAGGGCCGCCATCACCGCGGCGGCGCCGGAGACGCCGGCGAAGGGATCGAGGAAGGCGCTACCGCTCTTCTCCGGGCGGTCGTCGGGGTGGCCGTTGGAGGCGGCGAGCCCACTCGATCCGTCGAGCGAGAGGCCGATCGCGCCGAAGTTCGAGTAGGGCCCGGCCGATCCGTAGCCCGACATCGAGATCATGATGATGCGGGGGTTGAGCTCGGAGAGGCGGTCGTAGCCGAGCCCGAAGGCCGGCATCACGCGCGGCGTGAAGTTCTCCACCACCACGTCGACCTGCGGCGCCATGCGCCGTATCAGCTCGCGCCCTTCATCCGTCCTCAGGTCGACGGCGATCCCTCGCTTGTTCTGGTTGCGGTTCTGAAAGAATCCGGAGCGGTTCCAGTAGTCGTCGTCGGTATCGTTCGCCATCAGGAAGAGGTTGCGCATTCCGTCGAGGCGGCCGGGGCCCTCGACCTTGATGACCTCGGCCCCGAGGTCCCCGAGGATGCGCGCGCAGATCGGACCCGCCCAGACGTGGGAGAAGTCGAGGACGCGGATCCCCTCAAGCGGGCGCGAGGGGGCTCTCATCGCTCGGGGCGGCCGTCCGGGGCCGCCTCCCCGTCGCCGCGCTCCGCGCGCATGATCGCCGTGAGGACCTGCACCGTGTGCTCACCCTCGAGCGGCGCCGGCTCGTGCCGCGGTTGCCAGGAGCCGAGCCGGAAGGGGGGAGCGACCAGCCTCACCTCGCCGAGCGCGTCCCGCTCGCGGCGCACGGCGTTCCGCGCGCGCACGTGCGGATGCTCGGCGAGTTCGCCGACGCGCATCACCGGGGAGATCATGAGGCGCAGCTCCTGCGCGCGGGCCACCACCTCGTCGCGCCTGTGCTCGAGGAACCACGGGGCGAGCAGCGTCTCGACCTCGCGCCAGTGCTCCGTGCGGTAGTTGCGATCGGCGAAGAGCGGATCGTCGAGGAGGTCGGGGCGGCCGATCACGAGCGACAGCTCCCGGAAGTTCACGCCGCCGAGCACGACCAGCCACCCGTCGCGGCAGCGGAAGATGTCGCTGGGGTAGCCCTGGATGATGCGGGAGTAGAAGCGCTGCCGGACGACGCCGACGGTGGACGGCAGCACGAGGTTGTACTCGTCGAAGGCGACCGCCGCATCGTGCATCGAGAGGTCGATGTGACTCCCGCGCCCGGTGCGCATCCGCCAGTGGAGCGCCGCGAGCACGCTCATCAGCGCCTCGGCCGCCGTCGCGTGCGCCGCGATCTCCGGTTGCGTGAGGAGCGGTGGCTTCGTCGGGTCGCCGGTCGTGTAGAGCATGCCGGAGAGCGCGAGCGCCGCGCCAGAGTCGGCGCGCCACGGCCTGGCGGGGTCGGCGTAGGGCCCGGCGTTCGGACCGCTTTCGCCGAACGGCGAGATCACGAGCTCGACGAGGCCCGCCTCGCGGGCGGCGTCGATGCCGAGTTCGTGCCAGTGCTCCTCCATCGCCCCGGGGAGAGGCGGGCGTATCAGCACGTCGGCGCTTCGCGCCAGGCGCGCGAGGAGCTCCACGCCCTCCGGCCGCCCGTAGTCGAGGACGACGCCGAGCTTCGCCCAGTTCAGGTAGGTGAAGGTCGAGGAGCGCCCCTCCTCGGCGCCGCTCTCGGGGGAGTTCGCCTCGCGCTCGGCGCGCTCGCCCGGCCGCTCGACCACGATGACGCGGCAGCCGAGCTCGACGAACAGCCGGCCGGTGAAGGCGGCCGCTGTCTCGCCGCCAACCTGGACGACCGTCAGCTGCTCCCACGGCGGCGGAGCCCACGCCGGCGTGTCCTGCGGTCCCGCCTTCCCGCCGCTCGTCGCCACCGCCACGGCCCCTCCTGACTCCGCGGACCGCCCTCGTGCGGCCGGTCGCGTGGGGGCATGATAGCGGGCAGGGGGCGCGCGCCGCCGGGGGAACCGCGGGCGGCAGGACGCGGGAGGTCGCCGGTGGAGCGGATCATCGTCGACGCGATGAACGTGATCGGGAGCCGCCCGACGGGGTGGTGGCGCGATCGGGCCGGCGCGACGCGCCGCTTCGTCGCCCGCGTGGAGGCGCTCGCCGTGGCCGTCGAGCCTTCGGAGATCACGGTCGTCGTCGACGGGCGCCCCGTCGAGGGCCTGCCCGAGGGCCGGCGCGGGGCCCTGCGCCTGATCTACGCGCCTCGGCGCGGCCGGAATGCGGCGGACGACCGCATCGCCGAGATCGTCGCCGGGGACGCGGAGCCGTCGAGCCTCTGCGTCGTCACCTCCGATCGCGTCCTCGCGGGGCGCGTGCGCGCGCTCGGCGCCTCCGTGATCGGGGCGGGCGCCCTGCTACGCAGGATCGATGCGCTGGATCCCCCGGACACGCGACCGCCGTGAAGGCGGGGCCGGGCCTGACCGGTCCCGGTCAGGAGCTTCCCGCCGGCCCCGCGTCCCGCTGCGCCGACGCAGGCGGGGCTCGCATGCGGCTCGCCGGTCTTGGCGATGAGTCCACCTGCTCGGCGCCCAGGGCGAACGGCCGGCGCAGGGCCGGGAAGAGCAGCGCGATCAGCGCGAGGGAGACGAGTCCCTCGACGGCCATGATCGCCGTGGCGACGGGGGCGCCGAAGGCGCCCGCGACGATGCCGACGTTGAGCGCGCCTATCGGGTTGCCGCCGAGCGAGAGCGAGACGGCCCCCATCACCCGTCCCCGCATCTGCGGCGCCGAGCCCGCCACGATCAGCGTGACCTGCATCGCCGTGTAGGCCGCCATCCCGAACCCGGCGACGAAGAGGAATGCCACGGAGAGCGGGTAGCTCGTCGAGCTCGAGAAGGCGAGCACCATGGCGAGGAAGAAGCCCGTGCCGAGCAGGTACATGCGCGCGTAGATGCGCGTCGGCGCCAGCGTCGCGATGAGCGTGGCGCCGAAGAGCGCGCCGACACCCTCCGAGGACTGCAGCAAGCCGACGCCGAGGGGCTCTGCGCCCAGCGTCTCCTTGCCGATCACGGGCACCATGCTGGTGTAGGGGAAGCCGAAGAGGTTCATCGCGAGGGAGACGAGTATCGCACCGACGAGGAGCGGCCGGACGCGGACGTAGCGCAGTCCGGCGAACATGTCCGCCATCGCCGAGGCCGGCGCCTCGAGCCGAGTCGGCGGGACGTACCTCAGGGAGGCGATCACCACCATCGCGAACAGCAGCACCACCGCCTGCGTGAGGAAGGCCGCGCCGGCGCCGACCACCTGCAGCAGCGCTCCGCCGGTGAGCGGCCCGAGCATGCGGGCGACCGCGCTCGTGCCGATGTCGATGGCGAAGGCGCGCCCCACGAGCTCGCGCGGGACGACGTCCCCGATCATTGCGCGCCGCACCGGGAACTCCGTGGTCCAGAATATGCCGGTGAGGAAGGTGCCGACCACGAGGTGCCAGTACTCGACCCGCCCCGAGATGACGAGCGCCGCCAGCGCCACCGATATCACCGCGAGCGCCGCGAAGGTCACGACGAGCATGCGCTGCCGCGACACGCGATCGGAGAGCATGCCGAGCGGCAGCGCGAGCAGGAGGCGCGGCGCCATGCGAAAGAAGAAGAGCAGCCCGACCCGGAACGCGGAGCCCGTGAGGTCGTAGACGAAGACGCCGAGCACGAGGAAATCTAGCCAGCGCATCGCCGAGGCGAGCGCGCCGGCGAGCCAGACGCCGCGGAAGCCGGGGTTCGCAAGGACCAGTCGGAGCGACGCGATGCCGTCCGCCTCGGTGGGCGGGCGCTCCCCGCTCGGCGTCGCTCCGCTCGACATAGCGGCCGAGTCTAGCAGCCCCCGCGCGTGCCCCCGGGACGGTGCCGGCTCAGCTGAGCACGCCCGGCGAGCGTGTCGGGTCGCGCCCCCCGGCGATGTCCTCGGCGCGGATGCGGGCGCGCTCGCGCAGCGCCTCGGGGTGGGTGAGCACGTAGAACTCCCCGCCGCGGATCGCCTCCACCACCTGCTCCGCCACCTCCTCGGGGAGCATCGCCCCCCGCATCTGCTCCGCCTCGGCCTCGCCGGCGGGCTCCCGGGTGCGGACGAATCCGGGGCAGAGCAGCGAGACGCCGATGGGCGCTCCGACCCTGCGGAGCTCGTGGTGGAGCGTCTCCGTCAGCCCGGCCACCGCGTGCTTCGAGGCGTTGTACGGGCTCTGCCACGGCTTCGTGCCGAGCACGACGCCCGAGGCGGTGTTGACGATGTGCCCCTCCTCGCCGCGCTCGATCATCGGCGGGACGAACGTGTGCACGCCGTGGAGCACGCTCCAGAAGTTGAGGTCCATCACCCAGCTCCAGCGCTCGAGCGGGATCTCCCAGATCGTGCCGCGCGTGGCGCCCCCGCCTGCGTTGTTGCAGAGCACGTGCACGCCGCCCCACTCGTCCAGCGTGCGCTGGGCGAGCGCCCGCACCTGCGTGGCGTCGGTCATGTCGGTCGGGACGACAAGGACCTCGCCTCCCGCCCCCCGGATCGCGGACTCGGTCTCGGCGAGGCGATCGAGATCGATATCGGCGAGGATGACGCGCATTCCCTCGAGCGCGAAGCGCTCGGCCATGGCGCGGCCCATGCCGCGCGCGGCGCCGGTCACCACGGCGACGCGGCCGTCGAGTTGCTGCATCAGGGCCCTCCTTCCTGAGGGTTGCTAGTCGAGCATGCCGGCGAGCGCCTGTTCGGTGCGGTGCCGCGAGGCGTCGGGGTCGTCCCCGTAGGGGATCACCGCCGCGAGGATCTCGGTCGCTCCGGCGTCGAGCAGGCGCCCGAGCCCCGCCCGCACCTCCGCCTCCGTTCCGATCACAGCGAGCTCGCCCGGGTTCCCGAGCCGCTCCGAGTCGATCACGCGCGCGTACGCAGGGAGTGAGGCGTACCTCGTGAAGTGGTTGGTGGCCGCGTCGCGGGCGGCCGCGCCGCCCCCTCCGTCCGCCACCGCGACGCCGACCCCGGCGAGGATGCGCGGGGGCGGCCGGCCGGCGTTGCTCGCCGCCGTCGTGATTCCCGGCACGATCTGCTCGGCGAGCGTGCGGGGGCCGGCGAGCCAGGTCGCGGTGCCGTCGGTCAGCTCGCCGGCGAGGGAGAGCATGCGCGGCGCGAGCGCGGAGATGAGGAGCGGCACGCGCCCCGCGCCGTGCACGCCAGCGGAGGCGTGCACGGCGAAATGCTCTCCGTCTACGTCGACCGTCTGCCCGTCGAGCAGGCCTCTGAGTATCAGCAGGTACTCGGCCATGCGCGCCGCCGGGCGAGCGTACGAGATGCCGAGCCGCTCCATCCCGACAGCGTGCGAGGGCCCGACGCCGAGCGCGAGGCGACCCGAGGTCGCGAGCTGCACCGTCAGCGCCTGCTGGGCGAGCGCGACGGGGTGCCGCGTGAAGGCCTGCAGCACGGCCGTACCCAGTTCGATGCGCCCGGTCTCGCGGCCGGCGAGCGCGAAGACGACGAGCGGGTCGAGGCCGGCGCCAGCGAGCCAGTAGCCGGGGAAGCCGGCGCGCTCGGCCGAAACGATCGCCGCGACCCGCCCCTCGACGCTCGATCGGGGCTCCGGGAACGGGCCGGCGAAGAGGGAAATGCGCACCTCGGGCCTCCACCCCTGTCCGCCGCCGCGCTCCCGCGGGGCGCACGGAGTATAGGCAGTGCTCGCGATCTCCCGGCGCCCCGGCGTGCTTGACGCGGCGAGGGCTCCGGGGCGAGGGTTCCTACGCGGCCCGGGAGCGAGGACGGAGGTGGTCGGTGGAGAGCATCGACGGCGCCCGGCTCCTGGTGCGTTCGCTGCGGGCGCACGGCGTCCGGACGCTCTTCTCCGTCCCCGGGGATCCGATGGGCCCCTTCCTCGAGCACGCCGCCCGGGCGGGGATCGACGACTACACGATCCGCCACGAGCAGGCGATCGCGATGGCGGCCCAAGCCTACTCGTACGTGAGCCGCGATGTCGGCGTCGGCGCGGTCACGTCGGGGCCAGCGATGACGAACGCGATCACCGGCCTCGCCACCGCGTGGGCGAACTGCTGGCCGATGCTCCTGCTCGGAGGCTCCTCCGAGCTCGGCAAGCGTGGCCTCGGCGACTTCCAGGAGCTGCCCCAGGTCGAGTCGGCCGCCCCCTACGCACGGTGGTCCGTTGCCGTCGACAATCCCCGCCGCATTCCCTGGTTCGTCTCGGAGGCCGTGAAGCGTGCCACCCACGGCCGCCCCGGTCCCGTCTACCTCGACCTCCCGGCCGACGTCCTGACCGCGAGCGTCCCGGAGTCGGAGGTGGAGGAGCACCCCGTGGCCCCCCCGGCGCCCCGCCCGGCCGCCGACCCCGCCCTCGTCGAGCGGGCCGCACGTGCCCTCGCTCAGGCGCAGCGGCCGCTTCTGCTCATCGGGAAGGGGGCGGCGTGGGCTGACGCCGCGCCCGAGGCGCGCGCGCTCGTCGAGGAGTGCGGGATACCGTTCGTCCCCTCGCCGATGGGGAAGGGCGTGGTGCCGGACGACCACCCGCTCTGCGCGGCGGGGGCGCGCTCCTTCGCCCTGAGGAACGCCGACCTGGTGATCCTGGCGGGCGCGCGCTTCAACTGGACGTTCCACTTCGGCCGGCCCCCGCGCTTCGCCGAGGACGTGCGGGTCGTGCAGATCGACATCGAGCCTTCTGAGATCGGGCTCGCTCGCCCCGTCGAGGCGGGGCTCGTCGGCGACGTCCGCGCGGTGCTCGCGCAGCTGCGCGAGGCGGCTGCTGGTCGCGTCGAGCGCCGCGAGCCGTGGATCGCCGATCTCGATCGCGAGCGGGCGCGCAACGCCGCGCAGATCGCGCAGCTGGCGGAGGCCTCCGGGCCGCGCCTCAACCTCTACCGCATGTACCGCGAGATCAACGAGGTCGCGGGACCCGATGCTGTCGTGGTGGCCGACGGCGAGGCGACGATGGCGATCTCGCGCGTGATGCAGCCCAACGTACGGCCGAGGGAAAGGCTGGACGCCGGCACCACCGGGTGCATGGGGGTAGGCATCCCCTATGCGATCGGCGCCCAGATCGCGCGGCCCGACGCGCGGGTGGTCTGCGCCATGGGCGACTTCGCAGCCGGCTGGAACGGCATGGATCTGGAGACCGCGGTCCGCTACGAGCTGCCGATCCTCTTCATCGTGGCGAACAACGGGAGCGTGCGCCGCCGCCCGGGGCGCGCACTCAGCGCTGAGGACTTCGGGCCCGACGACGCGGTGCGCTACGACCGCGTGATGGCCGCCTTCGGCGGCCACGCCGAGCACGTCGAGAGCGCCTCGGAGCTGCACCCCGCCCTCGAGCGCGCGCTTGCCGCTCGCGGCCCAGCTCTGGTGCACGTCCTGATCGATCCGCAGGCCCGTCGCAAGCAGCAGGCCTTCGGCTGGCTCGGCCGCGAGGGGCGGACGCAGTACGGGGCCGGCTAGAGCACTCCCTCCCCGCCCGGTCGCGGCGCGGGCCCAAAGCTGCCAGAATGCTCGACGCGGCGTGCGGCGCCGCGAAACCCTCGGCGATCGCGCCGCCGGGCCCGGGAGGCACGAGATGGACTGGACCGACACAACCGAGCAGGCGGCTTTCCGCGGCGACGTGCGCGACCTCATCGGGCACATGCCGGAGCGCTATCGGGAGATGGCAAAGCACGACTGGCCGGGCTCTTATACGCAGTGGGCGCGCGACCGCATCTCCGATGATCCGGCGGCGAAGGAGGACGCGGCGAACTGGCTCGCTGCGTTCGCCGAGCGGGGCTGGGTCGCCCCGCACTGGCCGCGGGAGTACGGCGGGGGCGGCCTCTCGCCGATGGAGCAGTTCATTCTCAACCAGGTGATCGCCGACTCCAACGCGCCGGGCGCCGGCTCCAACGTCGGCATCGGGATGCTCGGCCCGGCGCTCATCGTGCACGGGACCGAGGAGCAGAAGAGGCGCTTCCTGCCCCCGATCCTCAAGGGCGAGGTCGTGTGGGCGCAGGGATTCTCGGAGCCGGGCGCCGGCTCCGATCTCGCCTCCCTGCAGACGCGCGCCGTCCGCGACGGCGACGAGTATGTGATCAACGGCCAGAAGATTTGGACCACCCACGGTCACTACGCGGACTGGGTGCTCCTGCTCACCCGCACCGATCCCGACGCCCCGAAGCACCGGGGGATCTCGTTCCTGCTCGTCGACAAGTACTCGCCGGGCGTCACCGTCCGCCCCATCATCGACATGGGCTGGGGGCACGAGGTCAACGAGACCTTCTTCGAGGACGTGCGGATCCCGGCCGATCACATCGTCGGCGAGGAGAACCGCGGCTGGTACGTCGCGATGACGCTGCTCGACAACGAGCGCTCGAACATCGCCGGCGCCGTGCGCATGGAGCGCACCATCCGTCAGCTGCTCGGGTACGTCGGGAGCGACGAGGGAGGGACGAAGTCCCGGATCGGCGATCTCGACTCCGTGCGACAGCGGATCGCGCACCACTTCGTCGAGGCCGGGGTGATGTTGAACTTCTCCCTGCGGATCATCACCATCCAGGCGCAGGGACAGGTTCCGAACTACGAGGCCTCGGTCTCGAAGCTCTTCGGCTCGGAGGTCTCGCGCGAGCTCGATAACGACGGGGTGAAGGTCTTCGGTCTCTACGGCAATCTCTGGGACCCGGAGGATCCGTACACGCCTTACGAGGCGCGGTTCACGCGCGGCTGGGTGCGCGGCGTCCCCGGCACGATCGCAGGCGGCAGCTCCGAGGTGCAGCGCAACGTGATCGCGACGCGCGGTCTCGGATTGCCCCGCGGCTAGGGCCGCGCCGATCCCACAGTGCCGGAGCATCCCCGACGGCTGCGACGCCGCGTGCGGGCGCCGGCGGCCGGAAAGGGAGTGCGCGTGAGGTTCGGGCTGGACGTGACGACACGCAGGTTCTGGATGGGCGGGGCCGGGGCGCTCGTCGTGGTCGCCTCCGTTGCCTTCGCGCTCTGGTATTTCGTCCTCCGCGAGGAGGCCCCGCCGCCGGTGAGCCTCGCCGATGCCGTCTCATCGACGGCTGCGACGCCGGCCGCCGCCGCGACCGTCGCGCCGACGGCCGCCGTCGCGGTGCCCGCGCCGACGACGGCCTCGGGCGGCGGCTCGAGCGGGAGCGTGGAGGAGGGACTCGAGGGCATCTGGCGGCTCGTCGCGGGCGGTGACTCCTTTGTCGGCTACCGGGTCAGGGAGGAACTCGTCGGCATTGGCGCCAAGGCGGCGGTCGGCCGCAGCGGCGCCGTGACCGGCACGCTCGAGTTCGACGGCTCCGCGATCACGGTGGTCAGCATCGAGGCAGATCTCACGCAGCTCGTGAGTGACGATTCGCGGCGGGATCGCACGCTGCGTGGTCGCGGGATCGAGACCTCTCGCTTCCCGACGGCGACCTTCGAGCTGACCGGGCCGATCACGATCGACGGGCCGCCTCAGGAGGGCGTCCCCATCGCCGCGGCGGCCGCCGGTGAGCTGACGCTGCACGGCGTCACGCGCGCCGTCGAGATCGCCCTCGAGGGGCAGCTCTCGGATGGGCTCGTCGTCGTCGTCGGCTCGACGGAGATCGAGTTCTCGGATTACGACATCGTGGCGCCGTCCGCCCCGATCGTGCTCTCCATCGAGGACCGAGGCGTGCTGGAGTTCCAGCTCATCTTCGAGCGGGCGTAGCGAGCCGCCGCGGGCGCGCGACGTCCGCACGGTGGACTACTGTTGCGGCACCGTCGGGCGGATCGCCTCCGGACGCAGGTGGCGCCCGCGCGGCGGTCCCACGACGCGCCCCCGTTCGTAGCAGACCTCGCCCCGGAGGATCGTCGTGCCCACCCAGCCGCGCAGGACCCTCCCCTCGAAGGGTGAGAAGTCCTGTGCCGAGTGGAGCGAGGCCGGGTCGACCGCGTGCTCCGCCTCCGGGTCGCAGATGGCGAGATCGGCATCGAGTCCGACCGCGATGTCTCCTTTGCGGCCGGCGAGGCCGTGCAAGCGCGCCGGCGCGAGCGTGAGGGTCTCTGCGATCCGCTCGAGCGGCACGCCCCGCCGCAGGTGTCCCTCCGTGATCGCCGCGGGAAGCAGCAGCTCGTTCCCGCCGAAGCCGTACCAGGCCGCCCACACGTCCCCCGCCTTGAGCGAGCTCGCGATCGCCGCGTGGTCGGAGGCGATGGTCTGCACCGAGCCGTCGGCGATCCCCTCCCAGAGCGCATCCCGGTCGGCGGCCGCGCGGAGAGGGGGATTCACCTTCGCCTCCCAGCCCGTGAGCTCGGCGGCGGCGAGCGAGAGATGGTGAACCGTCGCCTCGCAGGCGATGTCGACGTTGGGGTAGCGGGCCCGTGCCTCCCGCACGGCGTTGAGGGCGTCTGCGCTCGACGCGTGCAGCACGGTGAGCGGCGCGCCGGCCTGCGCCGCGAGCTCCGCGGCATCGAGAATCCCGAGTCGCTCGCCGCCGGTCGGCCGGCTCTGGGAGTACGCCTCGAGCGGGCTTGGCGCCTCGTCCGCGCCGGCGGCCAGGGCCGCGAGTACCGTTTCCGTGCCCTCGCGGATGAGGGCGGGGCTCTCCGCGTGCACGCAGACGCGCGCCGGCGGGGCACCCGCCGGCGCCGTCCGGTTCGCCTCGGCGACGCGCTCCATCACGCGGCGCAGGTAACCCAGGTCGTAGGGCACGTCGGAGAAGAGGAATTCCTTCTCAGGATGAAGGCCGCTCTCGTACTGCGCGGGGGTCACGCCCGTGTAGTGCATGTAGTACTTGAAGCCGGTGATGCCGTGGCGACGGGCGAGCGCCGGCACTTCCTCCGCGTGGTCCCGCGTGACCGGCGCGATGTGGTAGCCGTAATCGCAGCGGAACGCTCCGTCCGACTCGGCCAGCAGCCCGGGCAGCAGCGCCAGGTACCCCGCGGGCAGCTCCGGCGTCTCGTCGGAGACGAGGTTGTTGCGGCCGGCGCGGTAGTAGACGAGCGAGGTGGTCACACCGCCCGCGACGGCGCTCTCCGTCTCTGCGGGCGCATCGTCGGCCAGCGGCCGGAAGATTCCCAGGTGGACGTGCGAGTCGACGAGGCCGGGAAAGACGAGCTTGCCGCTCGCGTCGATCGTGCGCGCGGCCGGGCCGGCGAGCCGCTCCGCGATCGCGGCGATGCGCTCGCCGGTGATGCCGATCTCCACGCGCCGGACCCCGCGGCCGGGGAAGACCACGTCGCCTCCGACGACCGCCAGATCGTACGCCGCGTGCTTGCCCACCGTGCTACACCTCCCCCGGGACTCGCGTTGGCGCAGTCTAGACGCTCGTACGCGACCGTTCGCCGGGGCTCCGGCTGCTAGGATGCCCCCGCCGGAAGGGAGGGGCTCGTGACCAGCGAGGGACGAGTCTGGGATCGAGAGCGCGGGCTGGGCGCAGAGGAGGCGGAGAGCTACCGCGAGGCGGTGCATTCCTTCATCTCCGACCGAAGCCAGCACATGGCGTACCTGATGACGCGCCGGCGCGACGGGCGGCCGATCATGCGGCCAGTCGGGACGTTCGTCGACGGGTGGCGTGTCGGGACGATGACGCAGGACGTCCAGCCGAAGACCCAGCACGTCCGCCGCGACCCGGTGGTCGGCTATCTCTGGGTCGGCCGCGAGGGCCGCTCCGACTGGGGCTTGGGCTGGAACCCGCGCGTGGTCTGGATGCAGGGCCGCGCCGAGCTGATCGAGGATCAGGACGAGGTCGCCGCCTTCTACGCGCGCCGCGCCGCCGCCGGCGGCAACCCGCGGGGCCATCCGCCCGAGGAGACGCTCTACGTCATCAGCGTCACGCCCGAGTACGTCCGCGCCGAGGGCTGGCACGGATCAAACGCGATCGTCCTCCGCGACTTCGACTAGCAACTGCGGGCGCGGCTCCGCGGAGAGTCCGCGGGCGGGGCCGACGCCCGGACTAGGCTCCGCGCGTCGGGAGCGAGACGACGACGGGCCCCGGGCCGACCGAGACGCCGCGGGAGATCTCGCTCTGCAGCTCGAGCTGGACCAGCCCCTCGCCGCCCTCACGCCAGCATCGTCGCACGACGCCGCTCGTCGTGACCGTCTCGCCGACGGTGTTGAAGATGCGCATGCGGAACGGCCCGACCCGCTTGATCACCCCGCGCAGGCCGATGAACTCGCGCGCGGTGCGCTCCCACCAGCCCTGCACGAAGACGTTGTTCGCGTACATGTCGGGGGCGCCCGTGCGGCGCGCGGCGGCCGCGTTGTGGTGCACGCGGCTGAAGTCGAGGTTGGCGGCGGCCTCCATCACGAGTCGCGCGATCGTGAGCGGGAATCCCACCGCGGGCACCGGGTCGCCCTCGGCCACGTCCTCGAAGTAGCGCTGCTCGGACCAGTCGACGGACGGGGTCTGAGCCCACGCAGGCGTCTCGGGGAAGATCCCCTCCGCGTCCGCCGGCGTCGCGACGGGATCGACCGGCGTCGCCCTCCGCTCCGCGGCGGGGAAGGGCGTGTAGTGGTAGCCGCCGTTGTGGCTGCGCGCCACGAGCTCGCCGCGCTGATTCCGCACCTCGCTCTCGTAGGTGAGGAAGGCGCCGCGGCCGATGCTCGTCTCCTTCGGAAGCACCGAAACCAACCGGTGGCCGCGGCGGGAGAGCCGGTCGCCGACGTAGACCGGCGCGAGGTATTCGATGGCGAGGTCGGTCACGAAGCTGAGGGACGTCGGGGGCTCGGGCGGCCCCGCGAAGCGCACGTTCTCCCTCAGCACCTCGGCGTCGGGATCGAGCACGGGGTAGCGGGTCGGCATGCCCGGGCGCCAGTGCGCCTCGCGCGTCCACGTCTGGGAGATGCCCGAAACGGGCGCGACGATCCCTTGATAGCCGACCGAGCGCGCGATCGCGTCGTCGTAGTGCAACGGGCAGTCGAACTCGAGCACCTCGCAGTAGCGGCGAATGGCGCCGCGCTCGACCTCGTCGACGGCGACGACCACGCGCTCCCCGCCGTAGTCGGTGCCGACCGCCGCGATGGTGGCGTCCCACTCCCGCGCCCAGCTCCCGTCCGTCACGCCGACCCCCTTCCACGCCTGACGTTCCCGCCAGCATACGAGGCAGACCTCACCCGCGACTTGCCGGTGGCAGTGCGTATACTCGCGACCACGCGAGGAGCGCAGCGAGAGGGTGCCCGATGAGCAACGAGGAGCGAATGGTTCTCTACGAGCCCGAGGGGCGGCTCGGCTATATCACCTTCAACCGCACGGAGATCCTGAACGCGCTCTCCGGCCCGGCGCTTCTCCAGTTCGACGAGGCGCTCGAGCGTGGCCGGAACGACCCCGAGGTGCGCGTGCTGATCGTGCGCGGCAACGGGCGCGCCTTCTCAGCCGGCGCCGACTTCACCGGACCCGGCAACGCCTCGGCCGAGGTGGTGGTGGAGGATGTGGTCGACGACCATGAGAAGCTTGAGCGGAGCGTCGACCGCTATCTCCGCATCTGGAACCATCCGAAGCCCATCATCGCCCAGGTACACGGCTACTGCCTCGGCATCGCGACGCAGATCTGCGTCGTCTGCGACATCACGGTGGTGGCGGAGGATGCGCGCATCGGCTTCCCCTCGATCCCGGTGGGCGGCGGCTACATCTCGCCGATGTGGACGTGGCTCGTGGGACCCAAGCGGGCGAAGGAGATGTCGTTCACGGTCGGAAGCCAGATCAGCGGCACCACGGCGGCCGAGTGGGGCTGGGCGAACCGCGCCGTCCCCGCCGATCAGCTGGAGGAGACGGTCCGCCAGATGGCGGAGCGCATCGCGAACGTGCCGAGCAAGATCCTCCGCATCAAGAAGCTCGGCGTGAACCGGACGATGGACATCCGGGGCTTCAGCACGGCGATCCGCTTCGGGCAGGAATTCGACGCGATGCTCCACTACTCGGAGCCGGTCAAGGTGATGCAAAAGGCGATGCGCGAGCGTGGGATGCGGGAGGGGATCGACGCCTTCAACAGCGGCGAGTTCTCCTAGCCGAAGGCCGATCCAGCCGGCACGTCCGGCCGGGCGGGTAGCCCGCGGGGGCGACTCGAAGGCGGGCCTCACACCCCGGTGGCTTCCGGCGGGTGACGCCGCTCCGCCGGGCCGGCCCTGCTCTGGCCTCCCGCGTCCATCACGAGCGCGCACGGACTGAGGGCGAGCGTGGTCGAGGCAGTACCCGCCCCCCCGCTGCCCCCGGCCCGCCGCTCGCCGCGGCGCCGCCCGCGCTACTTCTACGGCTGGAACATCGTCGGCGCCGCCGCGGCGGCGATGTTCGCGAGCTCCGCGCTGCAGGGTTACGGCACGGGCCCCTTCCTCGTGCCGATGAGCGAGGATCTCGGGTGGTCGCGCACGCAGTTCATCCTTGCGATCACGATCGGTCAGTTCGTGATGGCGGTGACCAGCATGTACGTCGGCCACCTGCTCGACCGGCGCGGGCCGCGGCCGCTCATGCTGATCGGGACCGCCGTTGCCGCGGTGGCCCTCGTCGGCTCCTCCCAGATCACCGAGCTCTGGCAGTGGGTGGTGGTGCGGGGGCTCGTGGCCGCGCTCGGCGCGGCCCTGGCCGGCGGTCTGGTCGTGAACGTCACGATGTCAAAGTGGTTCGTCGAGCGCCGAGGCCGGGCCATCGGCTTCGCGGCGATGGGAATCTCGCTCTCGGGCGTGGTGGTTCCCCCGGTGCTGACGGCGCTCGTCGATGGCGTGGGCTGGCGCATGGCGTGGCAGCTTCTCGCGATCGGCTTCGTGGCGCTGATGCTTCCTGCGGCGATGGTCATGCGGCGCCGTCCCGAGGATCATGGCCTGAACCCGGACGGCCGCACCGCCGCGCAATTGCGCAGCGGCGCGGCCGACGCCGTGAGGCGCGACTTCGACTCCTCGCTCACCCGCCGCCAGGCGCTGCGCACGCGCACGATGTGGATGCTGATCTTCGCCTTCGGGATGAGCAGTCTCTCGCTGCTCGCCATCGCGACGCAGACGATCCCCTACCTGACGGACTCCGGCTTCGAGCGCAGCACCGCGTCGGCGATGCTCGGGCTGTTTGCCTTCCCGGGGCTGGTGACACGGCCGTTCTGGGGGTTGCTCGCGGAGCGCATCCACCCGCGATTCCTGGCCTCCGCCGCCTTTCTTTGCCTCGCGGGCGGCATCGCCACGGTGGTGCCCGCCGCACAGGCCGGGAGCGGGCCCGCCGTGGCCGCCGGCTTCCTCCTGGCCGGGCTCGGCATCGCCGGCAATCTCCCGATGCAGGAACTGCTGTGGGCGACGTTCTTTGGTCGGCGCTACCTCGGGCAGGTCCGCGGCGCGTCGATGCCGTTCAACCTCCTCTTCAGCGCCTCCGGGCCCATCATCGTCTCGGCCTACTTCGACGCGACGGGGAGTTACACCGGCGTGCTGCTCACGATGGCGGCGGCCGCGCTGCTCGGGATGGTGGTGGTCCTCCTCGTGCGGCCGCCGCAGCGCGCCGCCGCAGCCGTGTAGCATCGCCCCGTGATCATCGACATGCAGGTGCACCTCTGGGAGGGGAATCGCCCGGACCGGCCGTGGCGCCCCGACCGTACGCCGAGCTTGCCCGAACCGTTCGGCCCCGAGCGGATGCTGCCGCTGATGGAGGAGGCCGGCGTCGATCGGGTGGTCATCGTGCCCCCGGCGATCATGGGCGTGCGGAACGACTTCGCGCTGGAATGCGCGCGGAGCTGGCCGGAGTGCTTCGCCGTGATGGGGCTCTTGGACGCGGGCGCGCCCGACATTGAGGAGCAGGTTGCACGCTGGCGGGAGCAGCCCGGAATGGTGGGCGTCCGCGTCCATTTCCGCGACACCGAGCAGGACGCCTGGCCCGACGAGCGCCTGGAGCCGTTCTGGGCCGCGGCCGAGCGCTGCGGGCTCCCGGTCGCGGGCTTCTTCCCCGGCCGTCTGGAGATGGCGCAGCGCGCGCTCGAGCGGCATCCGGAGCTCAGGCTTATCGTCGACCACCTCGGACTGCCGCGCATCCACGGCGGTATCGATGAGGAGCAATTCGCGGTCATGCTCTCCCTCTCGCGCTTCCGAAACGTCGCCGTCAAGCTCTCGACGCTCGCCTCGCGCTCGCGCGAGCACGCCCCCTTCGCCGACACGCACGGTCTGGTGCGGCGGCTGCTCGCCGAGTACGGGCCCGGGCGCCTCCTCTGGGCGAGCGATCACACACAGCAGCTCGCCCGGGGCCGTGCGCGCTACCCGGAGGAGCTCGAACTGGTGCGCGCGGCGCTCGCCGACTTCCCGGCCGCAGAACTCGACCTCGTGCTCGGCGGAAACGCAGCGGAGTACGTCGGCTGGCCGGCGGGGTTCCCATCCACCGAGCTGCCGGCGGAACCGCCGGACCCCGGCTTCTAGGCCACCCGTGTCGCCGCGCGAGCCCGAGCTCGACCCGCGGCGCCTGCACCAGGCCGAGATCGGCGGCCTCGCCACGCGCTACTACGCGGCGGGTGAGGCGGGCGCACCGCCGCTCGTGCTGGTGCACGGAGGTCAGTACGGCTCGTGGTACTCACTTGACTCGTGGGACACGGTGCTCGGGCCGCTCACCCGGCGGTTCCGTGTCGTCGCGCCCGACCGGCCGGGTCAGGGCCATACGGAGGCGCCGCCCGCGCCGGATGACTACCGCTGGGAGGTGGGCGAACGTCACCTCGAGTGCTTCATGGATGAGGTCGTGGGCTCGGGCGCCCACCTCGTCGGCCACTCGCGCGGCGCGCTGCTCGTCGCGCGGCTGGCGCTCGCGCGCCCCGATCTCGCGCGCTCCCTGACGCTCGTCGACGCCGGTTCGCTCGCCCCCGAGGATGTCTCCTACCCGCGCTCGGAGCGGTTCTATGCGCGGCTGCCACCACCGCCTCCGGGCGAGGCGGGCCCGGAGGCGGTGCGCATCGAGCCGGAGGCGCAGTCGGTGTCGGCGGCCCACCTCACCACCGACTTTGTGGACCGCCTCGTGGCGATCGCCCGGCGGCCGGAAGTCGTGCGTGCGCGGAGGGAGATGGCAGAGCTGAGAGGCGCCCTCTTCCAGCCGAGTCTCGATCGTGCGCGTACCGAGGCGCTTCAGGCGATACGCGAGCGGGGCCTGCCGGCGCCGACGCTGATTCTCTGGGGCGCACAGGATCCCTCGGCGCCGGTTCGTGGCGGCGAACGGCTCTGGGGACTCGTCCGACGCAGGACGCCGCGGTCGGAGATGAGGATCATTGAGCGAGCCGGGCACTACTGCTTCCGCGAGCAGCCCTCCGCGTTCGTTCGCGGCGTGCTCGAGTTCCTCGAGCCGCTCGTGGAGGAGACGCCGGGCGCGGTACGCTGCGCGGGACCAGCCTGAGAGGCAGCCGCCGGGATCCCCACGGGCCGCACCAGTGTGCGCAGCCGTGATACGGAGGGCGGCGTGCCAGGGAAAGGGGACGGCGTGAGCGCGAGCGAGAGACGGAGCGGCGTCGAGGAGATCGACGATTTCATCGCCAAGCAGGAGATCGACACCGACACAGACGGCTGGCGCCTGCGGTTGCCGCGGCCTCCCAAGGCGCGCTTCGAGCGGGAACGGCGCTATCTCTGGGACCTAGAGACGACCGTCGGCCCGATCACGGTGCGGCTCCTCGCCGAGGTCGCGCCGATGCACGTCTCGAGCACCATCTACCTGGCGGCGCTCGGCTTCTACGACGGGCTCCTCTTCCACCGGATCATCGACGGCTTCATGGCGCAGGGCGGCTGCCCTGCCGGCACGGGGACGCGTGGCCCCGGCTACCAGTACGACGGCGAGTTCGATCGCTCGGTGAGGCACGACCGCCCGGGGCTGCTCTCGATGGCGAACGCGGGACCCGGTACGGACGGAAGTCAGTTCTTCCTGACCTTCGTGGAGACCGCGTGGCTCGACGACAAGCACACGATTTTCGGCGAGGTCGAGACGGGGATGGAGACCGTGCGCGCACTGGAGAAGCGCGGGACGCGCAGCGGGAGGCCGACCGAGTCGCTTCAGATCGAGCGGGCGCGCATCCGCATCGAGTAGCGGGCCGCGGGTGATTGCGCTGGGCCGAGCGGCCGAAAGCGGGGGCGACGCTGACCCGCGGTGGACTCCGGTGATGGGGTCGGGCCGCTGGCCGGATTGACCATCACGGTCCACCGCACGCGCGCCGCCCGACTTCAGGAAGGACAGGCGCATTGGAAATCGAGGGCGCCCTCTTCTCGATCGGTCTGGTCATCATCGTCGCAAAGCTATTGGAAGGCGTGTTCAAGCGCTTCGGGCTGAACGCGATCATCGCCTACGCCACGGTGATGGTCGTCGCGGCCGCGCAGGGCCGAGGGTGACGAGCGCCCCGCGTCGGATCTGCTGTCGGGCGCTGCTCCCCCGGTCGTCGAATTGGCTGGCCGCGGGAGCGGTCGCCGAGGCGGTCCGGGCTCGCGCAACCTGAGCGCTGGGAGAGGCGGGGCGGCGGGTCAGCCGCCGGTGTCAGGAGGCGCGGGCCGCCGCCGGATGCGCCACGGCGCGTGGCGTGCGAACTGGAGCCAGTAGAGTTCGCGCGCCACGTCCCGGAGCCGCTCCCGGAAGGCGGCGCTCCTTCGCGTCCCCGTCGAGGCGTCGCGCCACGCCTCCGAGTTCGGAGCGTCGGGGTCTGCGAGCTCGTAGAGCGCGAGAAAGCGCTGACCGGTGACGCGGGTCCGCTGAATCTCCTTCTCTGTGGTCGGGATGTCGGAGATGGCGTCGACGCGGCGGAAGACGCGCCCCCGTATCGTCCCGTCGACCGCCCCGAGCCGCGGGAGGTGCTCCTCGCGGTACCAGGCGAGCAGCTCCGCGTCGCCATCCGGACCCGGCGGCGGGTTGACGCGAACGGCGAGGAGGTAGGGGGCGTCGAGCGCCGGCTCATCGCCATGTGACATAACAAGCTCGTAGATCGCCCGCTCCACGTCGAACGTCGGGGCCAGCATCCGGCGGCTCCACGCGGTGGGCTCGTTCAGCTGATCGAGGTAGGCCGCTTGCCGGAGCACCTCGGCGTCGTCCACCTCGTAGAGCGCGAGGTAGTCGGTCGGCGCGGCGAGCTCTCCGGCGGAGGCCGCCGGTAGCGCGCGCCAGCGGCGGCCGAGCCAGTAGCCGGGGAGCCCGACGCGGTCAGCCGTGTGCTCCACGTTGTGCCAGCGCTCGAACTCGGAGCGGATGCCGTCCGGGGTGCTCACCCAGATGGCGACGGCGCCGCCCGGCTCGGCGGGCCGCCCGGCGCTCACGGGCGGCCCAGGAAGTCGAGCACGGCGTCACTCCACGCCTCCGGCTGCTCGTCGACGATGTCGTGGGTGCCGCCCTCAAGCTCGGCGTATGGCAGGTCGGGCCGTGCGTCGCGCGCCCGCAGCGTGTGGCGGTAGAGGTCCTCGCCGGTGTTGGTCAGGAGCAGGGTCGGCGTGGTGACCTCGCGCAGCCTCGCCTCGAACGGGTAAGGGAAGACCGCCCTGTAGCCGTACCAGGCGTGTTCTCGCACGCTCAGCATCTCCGTCACGCAGCGTTGCATCACGTCGAGTCTGGTCCAGCCGACAGTGACCCGCATCCTCCTCTTCCACGGCGCCAGCAGGTGGCTGCCGTCCTCCTCGATCGGCGGGGCCTCGGTGGGGAGTCGCTCGAGGAGCCGGGGCCGCTCCTCGTCGGTGTAGAGGGGAGTTCCGTTCAGCACCAGGTGGTCGACGCGTTCCGGGTGCGCCCACGCGACGTGGAGCGCGACCGTCGCGCCGGTGTGGTGGCCGAGCACCGCCGCGTGCTCGATCCCGAGCGCGTCGAGGAGCGCCAGGACCGCCTCCACGTAGCCGTCGACGCTCGGCTCCCCCGGCGGGAGATCGGACATCCCGTAGCCCGGCGTGTCCATCGCGATCACGCGCCGGCCCCCACGGACAAGATGGGGGAACGCCGCGAGGAACTGCTGGCTGGAGCTCGCCGTCTGGTGCAGCAGCAGCAGCGGTTCGCCGTCGCCCTCCTCGCGGTAGTGGATCTGCCCGCCGGGACCGTCGACGTATGCCTTGCGCATGCCCGCTCCCATCCGTGGTCTTCCGCCGCCCGCTGGGACGGCGGAGGTCTTCTCGGCCGCCCGCGCGCGGACATCGTGGAGCATACGCGCGGGGAGTGGTCGTCTGCTCACGGTGGTCCTTCCGCCGTCGTCGGCACGTGCCATCCGCGCCTTCGATCCCTGCCGGGTCGACCTGCCTCCCCTCTCCCTGTGCGGGCGGGCGCTACGATTGCGCGATGCGTGGCCCGGATACGACCGCCCCGCCGCCTCCGCGCGCCGCGCTTCCGGAGGATCGTCTGGCTCCGCTTGGCTACCGTGACTTCCGTCTGGTCTGCATCACCAACCTCGCGGGTGGCGTCCGGGGGCCGATGCTCTTCATCGTCCAGGCGTGGTACGTGAACGTCACGGCGCCGGATGAGCAGCGGCTCGTGCTGCTCGGCCTCCTCGCCACGCTCCGTGGCGTCGCCTTTCTCGCGTACGTGCTGTTCGGCGGCGTGCTCGCCGATCGCTACGCGCGCCGCACGATGCTCATAGGGGCCCACATCGCCGCACTGCTCTTCGTCGGCGGAACGGGGATCCTGCTCTACCTGCCGGGGGCGAGCACCGGCGACGGGGCGTGGTTGCCGGTGATGCTGGCGCTCTTCACCGTGACCGGACTGATCAACGCTCAGGATCTCCCGACGCGCACGGCACTCATCTCGGAGGCGGTCCCGGCGCCGCTCGTGACGCGCGCGGTGACGATCTTCCAGCTTGCGTGGTCCATCAGCCTCCTCGTCTCCGGGCCGGTGACCGGGCTGGCGATCGACCACCTCGGGTTCGGCGCCACGTACCTGATCGCCGCCTCCACGCACGTGTGGCTCCTCGCCGCGGTCTTCCCGATGAAGATCGGGGGGCGTGCCGCGGATCCCTACGCCGCGCGCGACTCGGTCCTGCGCAACCTCCGCGACGGGCTCGGGTATCTGGGCTACCACCCGGGGGTGCGATGGACCGTCCTGACAACGTGGGCCGCTCTCGGCATCGGGATCACGATCATGGGCGTGCTCATGGCGGCGTGGCTCGACGACGTGCTGGGGGTGGGCGCCACCGGGTGGGGCATCATGCAATTCTGCTGGGGCGGTGGCGGTCTTGCGGCCATGAGCGCGCTGGCCCTCCGGCGCCGCAGGTTGCCGGGCGGCTGGCTGCTGCTTGCGGCCGGACTCCTCCTGGCGGCGTCCTTGATCGTGTTCAGCCTCAGCCGGGTGGCGGCCCTCTCGTTTGCGATCGGCATCGTCTGCGGCGCCTCCTTCCAGACGGTGCGCGTGACCGGGATGGCGATCGCGCAGACCGAGGTCCCACCGCAGCTGCGCGGTCGCGTGCTGGGCCTCTTGATCGTGGCGAATGGCCTCGCTGGCGCACTCGGCGTCCCCGCCGGATTGCTCGCGCAGCTGATCGGGCTGGAAGCGTTGTTCACGGCCGGTGGGGTTGCCCTGCTCGCCATCATGCTGGGCGTGACGCTCACGCAGCGCTCGCTGCGAGCGATCAGGTAGGGCCCGCATCCTCCGGCGGCCGGGGGCCGCCGCCGCGAGGCCGGTGCGCCCTGCCGCCGCCCTCCTAGTACCACCAGGTGCTAATACGCCTTACTAGATGTTACGCTAACCGCACGGGAGGTCGCCGTGCCGGACTGGTTCACCGACACCTACATCGGCGTCGAGGTCGGTCAGTGGATCGGGCTCGGCGTCCTGATCGTGGTCGCCGGCCTCGCGCACTTCCTCATCCACCACAGCGTCAAGCTCTATCTGCGAGGCCGCGCCGGGAAGGTCGACCCCGAGTTCTGGGAGCGGGAGCGAGGACGGCTGGGGCGGGCGATCACGGCACTCGTCGTCGCGATGACGGCGCGGCTGGGCTTCCCGGCCCTGGGCTTCCACGACACGGTCGAGAGCATCGTCGCGCAGTCGGCGAGTTTTCTCACCGCGGGGGCGCTGCTGCTGGTGGGCCTCCGTGCCGTCGATATCTTCACCGACGAGCTCCGGAGGCGCGCGGCCGCGACGGAGAGCCGGCTGGACGACCAGATCGTGCCCCTGGCGGGCACGATCCTGAGGGCCGCCGTCGTGCTCTTCGGCGTGCTGCTCGTTCTCGGCAACCTCGGCGTGAACGTGACGTCGCTGGTGGCGGGGCTCGGCCTGGGCGGCCTTGCGATTGCCCTCGCCGCCCAGGACTCGATCCGCAACCTGCTCGGCGGCGTCACGATCCTCGCCGACCGCCCGTTCCAGGTCGGCGACTGGGTGGTGGTCGGCAGCGTCGAGGGGACGGTCGAGCACGTGGGCTTCCGGTCGTCGCGCGTGCGCACCTTCTACAACTCGGTGGTCACCGTGCCCAACGCGCGGATCGTCGATGCCCACGTCGACAACATGGGGCTGAGGCAGTGGCGCCGCTACAAGACCACGCTGGGCGTGAGCTATGCCACCACGCCCGACCGAGTCCAGGCGTTCGTCGAGGGCATACGCGCGCTGATCCGCGCGAACCCCGAGATGCGCAAGGACTACTACATCGTCGAGTTCCACGGTTTCGGGGCGGCGTCGCTCGACATCCTCGTCTACTGCTTCATCGATGCCTCGAGCTGGAACGACGAGCTGCGCACGAGGCACGTGATCAACCTCGACATCATGCGGCTGGCGGAGGATCTGGGGGTGGAGTTCGCTTTCCCGACCCAGACGCTTCACGTCGCGTCGCTGCCGGGGCAGCCGGCGGCGCTCCCCGCGGCGGCGGCGAGGGACGAGTTCCGGGAGATCGTCGAGCGCTACGCCCCGGGAGGGACGGCCGGACAGCGAGTGGACGCTCCGATCACAGCGGGCTACGACAACACGCCGGGGTAGCCGTCGCTCTCGGCGCGGTCGGCGGCGGTGCCCCGGCGTTGGGTCTAGCGCGCGCTTGGCGGGTGGTCCAACTCCTGCAGCATGGCCTCGTAGCTTGCGACGTCCTGTTCCATCATCACGAGGTCGTAGCTGTTTCCCGACGGGTCGACGACGTGATCGGGCAGCAGTGCCACGGAGCGGAAACCAAGACGCCGGAAGACGTGGATGGCGGCAGGCTGATCGAGGGTCATGCGCGCGATCATCTTGCGCACGCCGGTATCGGCCGCGACGCGGAAGGCCTCCTGGGTGAGCGCCCGCCCCACGCCGGAGCCGCGAGCCCCTTCCCCAACGAGGACGCGCAGCTCGGCGACGTGCCGCATCCAGCGCAGGTCGTTCCGAGCGACGGCGGCGTAGCCGACCATGGATCCCCCGTCGTCGACGGCGACAATCGTGCTCACCTCTCCCCGCTTGATGTCGGCGATCCAGGCGTCGATCTCGTCTCCCTTAGTGATGTCGCGTCTGAGGAAGAGAAGATCGTGCGTCGGCAGGGAGCGCGCAAAGCGGAGCAGCGCGTCGCGGTCGGCGGCACTCATGTAGCGCAGGGCGATCTGCTGGCCGCGGGCCGTGAGCGTGGTCAGGACCGCCGTCGCGCCGCTTGTCATCGTGCCTCCCGACGTGAGCCTCGGTAGCGGCGCCCGTCTCGGGCGGCCCGCCTCAGGCGCATTCTAGGGGACGCGACCTCAGGCCGCCTCACGGCCCGAGTCGAGCCCATGGCGGCGTGGGGGGGCGTGGTCGCCCGGCGCAGGGTGAGGATCCCGCTCACCGGCCGCCGGTGTGTGCCTCCACTGATGGATCGTCGGGCGGCGCGAGTTCGTAGGAGCGGAAGGAGATGTATCCGGCGAGCACCAGCAGGCCGGCGATCGGCCCGACAAGCCGCACGCCGAGCGGATTGGCGGCCGAGTCCCCGGCGAGCAGCACGAGCGAGAAGATCAGCGGCGCGAGCGAGATCGCGAACTTCTCGACCATGTTCTGCGAGCCGTAGAACATCGCCTCGCGCCGCGTCCCGGTGCTCAACGCCGACTCGTCGGCGATGTCGGCCGTGATGATGTTGGGGAAGAGGAAGACGCCGGCCATCGGCACGCCGGCTAGGCCGATCGCCACCAAGGACTGATGGAGCGCGGGGATCCCCGGCACGTAGCCCGCGAAGAAGAGCAGCGGGAAGTAGGCAGCGGCCCCGAGCATTGCCGCCCGGTAGGTGGTCGCCGTTCCCCGGCGTCTGGCGACGGCGGCGAAGAGTGGCACGGCCGCGAGAGCGCCGCTGATCACCATGACCGTGAGCAGGAAGATGAACGTCCCCTCGTTGTCGCTCCCCGTCAGCCCCAACAACTTGGACTCGCCGAGCACCGCCGCGACGAAGAAGGGGAGAAGCGCCGTGAGCATCTGCACGCCCACCTGGAAGGTGACGAAGCTCGGCAGGTAGGCGAGGAAGTTCCGGTTCGTGAAGGTCGCGCGCAGGGCGCGCATCACGCCGGGGTGCGCGGGGGTGGCGTCGGTGGCGGCGTGGCGCCAGCTGCCGGCCAGTGCCACGTAGCGGGTCGTGAGGGCGATGGAGGCGATCACCGTGGCCATCCCGACGAAGCCAAAAAGGTCGACGAGCAGCGAGCTGAGGGAGAGCCCGATGGCGGCGCCCCCGACGCCGAAGACCACCTGCAGCGCCGCCACCGAGACGCGGTCGGCGGTGCGCCTCGCTATATGCGGCAAGAGCGCCTCCATCGCGGATCCGGCGACGTTGTTGAGCAGGAAGTAGAGCTGGGCGACCACGAAGATGTAGACGACGTTCGCCATGCTCGAGCCCTCGACAGGAGGTGTGAAGATCAGCACGAAGAGCAGGCACCACCACGGCGTGCCGAAGAGCACGAAGGGGATTCGGCGGCCCCAGCGCGAGCGCGTGCGGTCCGTCCAGTAGGCGATGAGCGGATCGTCCAGGGCCTCCAGCACGCGCGCGAGCGTGAGAGTGATCCCGAGCACCACCCGCGGATCGAGCCCCCCGAGCTCGGGGATCCGCACAGGGATGTCCGCGTCGCCCGGTGGGGCGTAGAAGTAGATGAGCCAGAGCGCCCACCCCTGCGAGAGTGCGTTCCCGGCGATGCTCGCCGAGGAGTAGAACACCCGCACCCGCAGCGGGAGACCCGGCGCCTGCCCTGCCGCACCGGCACTCGCGCTCATCCGGCCTCGTCTCTGCCCGGGGGCTCCCCACCGTAGGGCCCGCGCAGCACGGTCGGGAGCTGCGCCGCGATCGCGCGCATCACCGTCTCACCGAGCGCCTCCCGCTCCGCGCGGCCCCCGGCGGAGCCGCTCCAGGGGAGCGAGAGCGGCGCGCCGATACACGCGGTGAGCGCCGCTGGCCCGGTGCCGTCGACCCCGCCCCCGGGCGCTGGTGTCTCGAAGACACCGACCGGGAGGATCGGCGCGCCGCGGCGGGTCAGCCACGCGATCGCCATTCCCGCGTTGGGCTCCGCGGCCACGAGCACTCGTTCCCCGCCGCGGCCGGCCTCCGGCGTGATGCCGACAGGACGCCCGCCCGCGCCCCTCAGCGCCGAGCTCGCGCGCCGAAGCGCCTGCGCCCGCCCGCTCCCCGCGTCTCCGTCGCGTGGCACCCGCAGCGCACCGTAGCGGCGCGCGACGCGACCGACCATCCACCTCATCGCCGCGTCGGGGATGCGCAGGGGTCCGACGCGGTAGCCGCGTATCTGGTCCGCGATCAGCCAGCGCACGGACGGCTGCTCGCCGCGGGCGCGCCAGAGGATCACGGAGACCCACATCGCCGCCCACCAGACGTTGAGCCCCGGACGCTCGTAGTGGTTCATCGCGAGGACGAACGGCGTCCCCGCAGGCGGTATGTGATCGGTGCCGAGGGCGATGGGGGCGGGCGCACGTCGCGCGAAGAGTCGCTCCCCCTCGGCGCCGAGGTTGCGGGGCCGTCCCAGCGGCAGCGTCGCAAACCACGCGGCCATGAAACGCGGAGAGAAGCCGTACGTCGGCAGGGTGTCGGCGATCACCGCCCGCACGAACGCGTCCGGCGGTTCTGCCATGCCCCACATCCCGCCTCGCGCGCCCCACGGCGCGCGCTGTCGGCACGCTCCTCCCGGCGTCGAGCCGGCGACGGCGTGACGCCCGCGCGCGGCCCAAGGGTAGCGCCGCCGCCGCCGCGGCGCCCCGGTACCTGATCCGCCCCGTCGCGCGGCAGATACACTGATCGTCAGGGGGCGTGGATGCTTTGGTTGATCGTGCTCGCCGCCATTCTCGCGGCCACCGCGGCATGGGTGCTCTACGACGTGCTCCAGACGCAGCACGCTGTCATACGCACCTTCCCGATCATCGGCCATTTCCGCTACTGGCTGGAGGCGGTTGGGCCCGAGCTCCGGCAGTACATCGTGACCGACAACGACGAGGAGCGGCCCTTCAGCCGCGACCAGCGGCGCTGGGTCTACGCCTCCGCGAAGGGGGAGAACAACTCCTTCGGGTTCGGGTCCGACAACGAGATGGAGATGGCCGGGCACTACGTGCTGCTCAAGCACGCGACATTCCCCTACCGCCCGTCGGCCGTCGGAGAGGCCGCGGAGCGCGTGGCGGAGCGGGATTCGCTCCCGGCGGCCAAGGTCCTGGGCGCCGCGCGCGGCCGCGAGCGGGCCTTCCGTCCACCCTCTGCCGTGAACATCTCGGGGATGAGCTTCGGCTCGCTCTCCGGACGCGCGGTTGAGGCGATGAACCTCGGCTCGCTCGACGCCGGCTGCCTGCACAACACGGGCGAGGGCGGGCTCGCCCCGTACCACCAGCACGGCGCCGAGATTGTCCTCCAGATCGGGCCGGCGTACTTCGGCTGCCGGGACGACCGCGGGCGATTCTCCATGGACCGGCTTGCGGCCGTGGTCGCAGAGAACCCGGTCCGGGCGATCGAGGTGAAGCTGAGCCAGGGGGCGAAGCCCGGCGTTGGCTCGCTGCTGCCCGCCGCGAAGGTGACGCCGGAGATCGCGCGCATCCGGGGCATCCCGGCCGGCGTCGACTGCGTGGGTCCGGCGTCCCACGCGGAGTTCTCGGACGTCGACTCGATGCTCGACTTCGTCGAACGCATCGCCGAGGTGACGGGGCTACCGGTCGGGATCAAGTCCGCCGTCGGCGAGCAGGCCTTCTGGGACGATCTCGCGCGGCTGATGGAGAGCGGCGAGCGCGGGGTCGACTTCGTCACCGTCGACGGGGGAGAGGGGGGCACGGGCGCCGGCCCACTCGTCTTCACCGACCACGTGGCACTTCCCTTCAAGATCGGCTTCCCGCGTGTCTACCGGGCGTTCGCGGTGCACGGCATCAGCGAGCGCGTCACCTTCGTCGGCTCCGGGAAGCTCGGTCTGCCCGAGAACGCGATGGTCGCCTTTGCGCTCGGCTGTGACATGGTCAACGTCGGCCGGGAGGCGATGCTGGCGACCGGGTGCATCCAGGCGCAGCGCTGCCACACGGGTCGCTGCCCCACCGGCGTCGCGACCCAGTCGCGCTGGCGAGCGCGGGGGCTCGACCCCCGGAGCAAGTCGCTCCGCGTTGCCAACTACGTGCGCGCGCTGCGCCGAGAGATGCGGACGCTGGCGTTCGCAGCCGGCGTCGCGCACCCCGCGCTGCTCACGCCCGACCATCTCGAGATCACGGACGGGCGGCTGGGGGCGACGACGCTGCGGGAGCTCTTCGGATACGAGGCCAGCTGGGGGCTCCCGGGGGCGGCGGACGTCGAGGCGCTGCGCACTCTCCCGGGCGCGCACGACGCCACGCCCTCGCGCGCTGGCTGAGCGCCAACTCCGCTCGCCAACAGTCCCGTTGCCAAGAAGGCTGTCCCCGCGGGTGCAGCCAGCCGCGCACCTATAGTTGGCGGGCAGGCGCGGGAGGACCCGGGTGATCGAGACATCCCCAGTCGGTCCGCACCGCCCTCCGAGGGTGTTCTTCGGCTGGTACATCGTCGGCGCCGGCGCGGTCGCGAACGGTGTGGCCGTCACGCTCCAGGGATACGCCAACGGCGTCTTCTTCGTGCCGATGAGCGACGACCTCGGCTGGAGCCGCACGGAATTCGCGCTCGCGGTGACGGTGGGGGCCTTCGTCACATCGATGACCGGCGCCTTCTTCGGCGGCGTGATCGACCGCCACGGCGGCCGCGCGCTGACGCTGATCGGCGCCGTTATGGCCGCCGGCTCGCTCCTGGCGATCGCCCAGATCACGGAGCTCTGGCAGTGGTACGTGCTGCGGGCCGGGGTGCTCTCGGTGGCGGTGGCCTTCGCCGGAACGCTGGTGGTCCACGCCGTGCTCTCGAAATGGTTCGAGCGCCGCCGCGGCCGCGCGATCGGGATCGCCGCCCTCGGTCTCTCCGCGGCCGGCGTGATCACGCCGAGCCTGCTGACGCCGATCGTGGATTCGGAGGGCTGGCGCGCGGGGTGGCAACTGCTCGCCGTGGTCACGCTCGTGCTCTTCGTTCCTGCCGCGATGCTGTTCCGCCGCCAGCCCGAGGACAGCGGCTTGCTCCCGGACGGCCGCCGGCCGGGGGCGCCGCCGCCGCGCGACCGGCGCGGCGCGATCATCCGCGAGGCCCGCTCGCTGACGCGTGGCGAGGCGATCCGTACCTGGTCGCTATGGCTCCTGATCGTGGCGTTCGGGCTCGCCGGCCTCAGCTTCCTGGCGCTGGGGACACTCACGATCCCGATCCTCACCGATTCCGGCTTCGATCGGACCACCGCCGCGTTGATGCTCTCCTTGTTCGCCCTGCCGGGACTCGTCACCCGCGTCGGCTGGGGCTTCGCCGCCGAGCGCGTGCACGCGCGCTACCTCGCCGCCCTTGCCTTCTCGTGCCTGGCGATCGGTATGGCGGTGATCGTGCCGGGGGCGAACAGCCTGAACGTCCCCCTCGTCGCTGCGGGCTTTCTCATCTTCGGCACAGGCATCGCCGGCATGATCCCGATGCAGGAGCTGGTGTGGGCCTCCTTCTTCGGGCGGATGCACATCGGTGCGGTGCGTGGGGTCGGGATGCCGCTCCAGGTCGTGATCGGAGCCCCCGGACCCGTTATCGTCGCGGCGTACTACGACCGTGTCGGCGACTACGACGGCGTGCTGGCCGTGCTCGGCGCGCTCGCGCTCCTGTCGATCGTGATCGTGCTGCTCGTCCCCGATCCTCAGGCGCGCGCCCGCGTTGCGCTCACCGCACGGTCGGCCGCTCCGGCCGGCCGCGTCCCGGGGAGGGCGCGCGGGGCGCCGCTCGCGGCGGAGCCCCGCCGGGCAGTGGCGGCGACGGGCCCCGCCCCGACCGGCGTCGGCGGCACCTCGAGCATGCGCGCGACCAGCGGCGGAGGGCGCCTGAGGCCGGTCGTCGCGGCCGTACTCGCGCTCGCGCTCCTGGCGCTCATCATCGTGCCGGAGATCGCGCGCGCCCGGCGCCGCTAGCAGCGGATCGCGCGCCTCTCGGCCGGGAGGCGCTCAGTCGGCGACAGCGGCCCCGATGCGCTCTCGGGCGAAGTGCGGCATCACCTCGGTGGCGAAGCGGCTCATCGAGCGCAGCACGCGCTCGTGCCCCATGTCGCCCCAGGTGAAGGTGATCATGAGACCCGGGACGCCGGCCTCCTCCAGCTCGGCGATGCGCGCGCGCACCGTCTCCGGCGAGCCGAGGATGAAGCCGCGCGACATGAGGCTCGCCACGGCCTCCTCGGGCGTCGAGTCGGGCGAGCTCCACACCGGCGATGCGTTCTGCTGGGCGAGGGCACGGTTGTTGACGTCCGGCGGATTGAAGCCCTGCCGCGTGCTCTGGAGGTGGGTATGGAGCCGGAAGGTCGCCTCGCGCACTTCCTCCTCCGCCTGCTCGTCGCTGTCGGCGATGTAGACGCTCCGCAGGAGCGTGCTGCGCTCGAGCGCCTGCTCCGCGGCGGCATCGTCGAGGCCAGCCTCGCCCATGGCCGCGCGGTAGAAGCCGAGGCGCTCGCGGGCCCGCTCCACCGGGAGTCGCGGCATCATTACGCCGTAGCCACGGCGGGCCGCCCATCGCAGCGTCTCGTCGGAGAGCACGGAGAGCACGATGGGGGGGTGGGGCCGCTGCACGGGTCGGGGCCGCACGTCGGGGATGCTGACCGAGAAGTACTCGCCGGAGAACGGGGAGGCGTCGTGGGCCCACGCGCGCTCGAGCAGCTCGATCGCCTCGAACATGCGCTCGCGCTGACCGTCGGAGCGCGCGCCGAACGCCACGTACTCGTACTCGTTGAAGGCCGAGCCGCGGCCGATGCCGAGCGTCAGGCGTCCCTCCAGCAGGTTGTCGAGCAGGTTGGCCTGCAGGAAGACGCGCGTGGGATGCGTGAGAGCCATCTGCAGGACGGCGAAGCCGACGCGGATGCGGCTCGTGCGCTGAGATATCGCCCCCGCAAGCGGGACCGGGTCCCCGAATCCGCTCTCGCCGGAGAGCAGGTGCTCGGTGAGCCAGCAGTGTTCGAAGCCTAGCCGATCGGCCATCTCGATCTGATCGAGCAGCTCCCGGATCACGCGCAGGTCGTCATCGGCGGTCGGGCTCAGCGGCAGGTGGTGTGTCCCGAAGCGCATGGGAGCTCCTCCCGTTCCCCTCGCCGGCGGCGCGGGCGGAGTATACGCGGGCGCTCGCGCCCGCACCGGGCCCCGCTGGCCGCCCCCTGCGGCGGTCCGTATCCTCGGCGGGTGACCGAGTCTCTCCACCCGCCCCCCGCTGGTACATCGCGCGTTCCTCTCGTCGCCTACGACGGCGCGATCGTGGATATGCACGTCCACACGCGCGGACACTCCTCGGACTCCACGCTCGACCCGGCCGAGCTCCCGCGCTTGGTGCGCGAGGGCGGGCTCAGCGGCGTCAACGTGAGCGAACACCACCGCGTCTGGGACCGTCATCTGCAGCTCGACTACCTCGCGGAGCACCCGGGTCTGCTCATCAACTTCGGGATGGAGGTCTCCACAGATCTCGGGCACATGCTCGCGGTGGGGCTGACGAGCTACGAGGGTGGCATCCACCGCGCCGAGAGGCTGCGCGCAGCGCTCGACCGCGTCGGCGGCTTCCTCATCGTCGCGCACCCCTTCCGCCGCGCCTTCGAGACGCGCTCGGGCGGCGAGTCACCCCTCGCGCTGAGCGCGGAGGAGGCCGCGGAACTCCCGGTCTTCCGGCTTGTCGACGCAGTCGAGGCCGCGAACGGATGCAACACGCCCCGTGAGAACTACTTCGCCGCGGCGGTAGCACGCATCGCCGGCCTCCCGACCACCGGGGGAAGCGACGCGCACTCCGCGCGCGGTGTCGGCTACTTCGCGACCGGCTTCGAGAGACCGATCTCGAGCAGCGCGCAGCTGCTGGGGGAGCTCCACGGGGGCCGCTTCCACGCGGTGGACCGCGCGGCCGACGGACGGCTCGTCCGCTTCGGGCCGGGCAGTCTCGAGGCCGCGGAGCGCCCCGGGCCGCAGCCGGTGGGCGGGTCGGCACGCCCTCCGGTCCCGGGAGGACGCGCCTGACCCCTTCTGTCGCCGCCTGCGGCCGGCGGCGGTAAGCTCGCCTGCGGGGGGAGGCCCCCGCACCAGCAGGGAGGGCACACCGTGGACTTCTCGTTCGCCGCCGACGTGCAGACGTTTCGCGAGGAGGTGCGGAGCTTCCTCGCCGCGCGCCTGACCCCGGAGGTCGAGGACGAGTTCCGGCACTGCACGGACTACTACCACGGCTTCAACAAGCGCATCACGCGCGAGATCGGCCAGCAGGGCTGGTTGACGATGACGTGGCCCGTCGAGGACGGCGGGCGCGGCGCCTCCATCTGGCACCGCGTCGCCTTCGATGAGGAGATGGCCGGAGCGCACGCGCCGATGGCCTCGCACCAGGTCGCGGCCAACTTCGTCGGCCCCGGGATCGTGCACTGGGGGACGGAGGAGCAGAAGCGCAAACACCTGCCGCCGATCACCCGCGGCGAGGTGACCTGGGCCTTCGGGCTGACCGAGCCCAACGCCGGGACCGACCTCGGCTCGGTGGAGACCCGGGCCGAGCGCGACGGCGACGAGTGGGTGATCAACGGCTCCAAGATGTACACCGAGCACATCCAGGACTCGGAGTGGCTGTGCCTGATGGTGCGCACCGACCAGGACGCGCCGAAGCACCGCGGCCTCTCGCTGATGGTGATCGACCCGAGTACGCGCGGCATCCAGATCACGCCTCTGTGGACGATGGACGGCTACCGGGTCAACCAGGTCTTCTTCGAGGACGTGCGGGTTCCGGCCGACTCCCTCATCGGCGAGGAGAACCGCGGTTTCTACCACCTCATCGCCTCGCTCAACCAGTCGCGCGCCGCCGGTATCGGCGGCTCCGGCCTCGGCGGCTGGGCATCGGAGCAGCGCGACCTCGAGGGCCTCGTCTCGGTGGCGCGGGAGCGTGCCGGCGACAGCGGGCGGCCGCTGATCGAGGATTCCTGGGTGCAGGACGGCATTGCGGATTACGCGATCTACGTGCGCACGATGCGGCTGCTCGCCTACCGGGTCGCCTCCGTCATGGAGCGCGGCGGCCTGGCGCCGGACAAGGAGACCTCCGTCAAGGAGGTGTGGTGGAAGCACTACGCGCAGGAGCACGTGCGCTTCGGGGGGGAGATGCTCGGCCTCGCTGGCCAGGTGGGCCAGGAGTCGCCCGAGCACGCGCCGATGCACGCCCGCTGGCAGCGCCGCTACATGGCGCACATCGCCGGCGCGCACAACGGCGGCACCGTCGAGAACGCGCTCAACACCACCGCCGGGCGCGTGCTTGCGCTGCCGCGGTAGGGGGCATTCCTCCGTCGGTCCGTGGCCTCCCCGCAGCGTGTCGGCCTCTCGGTCGCCGCTTTGCGACCCCGCCGGACTCTCCCCTATGGTGTGCGGCGGCAGCGAAGACGTGCCGGCACGGCCGGCCGGGAGCGGGAGGGACGGGCGATGCGCCGGCACATGATGGCCTTTATGTTCAAGGAGGAGACGGGCGAGGGGACGATCCAGGCCGTGCGGGACGGTTACAAGGCGATGCAGGACGACAACCCGGGCCTGCTCCACGTCTCGGTGGACCCCAACATCTCGTCCTCTGGTTTCAAGCGCTACAACTGGATTCTCACCATGGACTTCGCCACGGTCGCGGCGTGGCGGCAGTACGAGGAGAGCGAGGCGCACGACCGGATGGTCGCCGACAACCTGACCGGCAACCTCGCCGGGATCACCTCGATCGACTACGACATCGGCGAGACGCCCGCCGAGTAGGGAGTGCGCGCGCCGCCCGGCTCAGTCCTCGGCAGGGTAGATGCGCATGTGCACACCGTGCGTCGAGCGCGGGTGGATAAAGAAGCTGTGGTGCTGTCGCGCCACCAGTCCGCCGGCGCGCTCGACGCGATCGCACAGCATGGCCGTGTCGCGGGCCGCCCAGCTCGCCAGATAGAAGCCCTCCCCCCGGGGGTTCTCGGGGGCGATCATGCCCCGCATGCGGCGTGAGACCGCGCTCGCCTCGGAGCGACCGGTCATGAGCGCGAGTACTTCGCGCCCGCCCCTGTAGAGGGCGGAGGCCGCGAAGTCGCCGTAGTCCGCCTCGAAGCGCCGCTCCGGCTGCAGCCCGAAGCCGCCCGCGAAGGTCACCTCGGCGGCATCGAGATCGGCGACGGCCACGGCGACGTGCGAGGGCCACGCGGGGCGCGGCTCGGGCTCGGGGAGGTTTGCGAGGATCATCGGCAGCCCGTGCGTCCAGCGGGGGTCGAGGCGGACGGCGCTCCCTTCCACGTCGAGTTCTTCCGCGGCCCGCCCCGTGCGCGCGGCGAAGCGGCGGGCGAGCGCGGTGGGGTCGTCCGCGTGCCAGGCCGAGCGGCGGAAACCCTCCCCGTGGGGGTTGCGCTCGCGGGCCCGGCTCCGCATCTCCGCGTGGAGCGGGCTCTCCTCGTTATCGGGGCTCGCGAGCACGAGGCTCCGCTCGCCGGCGAAGCCGAGCGCGAGCCATGAGAGCGAGGAGTCACCGCCACCGCCGCGCTCCCCGACCTCAAGGCCGAGCAACCGCCCGTAGGTCGCGGCCGCCTCGTCGAGGTCGCGGACCGCGACGGCGTAGTGGTGGAGCCCGAAACCGCTCATCGTGCGTCCCCCGATCTTGCTAGCCCAGGGCGCGCCGCGACTCCCCGATCAGAGCGGCGATGTCGACGTGGCTCTCCTCGCGGATCACGCGCTGCAGCACGGGAGGAACGCGTTCCATGGCCGCTGCGACCGTGCTCAGCGCAGAGCGCAGCTGCCGCATCCGAGCCGCCTCCTCGGCCGGCGTCACGAGGTCGTCGACTAGGGCCCCGTCCGATCGGGACGCGACCAGGGGCTCGGGCACGCCGCGCACCCAGACATGTGTGCGGCGTCCGGGGCCGCGGTCCTCCGTGATCGGGTCGATGGCAACCACCTCGTCGGATCGTACGTACTTCCCGTAGCCGAGGCTTAACAGCTGGCCGGCCTGTATCCGCATCTCACTCCCCCTCGTCGCGGCGCGATCCGCCTCAGACGCCCGGTTCCCGGAGAAAACCCTTGACCTCCTTCGCCCACAGCTCGGGCGCCTCCCGCGGAGAGAAGCGCCCGTGGCTCGGCGGCCGCGACCCGCGCGAACGCGCGATCGTCTCGAGGAAGCGCTGGTGGGAGCGCCCGAGGTCGCTCTGCGAGCCGTGGATGACGAGCGTGGGCGCCTCGATCAGCGCCGCCCGCTCCCACATCTCGTAGCCCGTGATCGCTTGGGGACCGGCGCCCTCCCAGCCGAGGTCCCCGTACACCACCTCGGGGGCGTTGACGACGAGGAAGTCGGCGAAGCGCCGGGCGAACTCTCGCAGGTCGACGCCGGGCCTGTCGGGCCCCTGCCGCTGCCAGAGTGCCAGCAGGTGCGATCCGTCCGGCGCGGGCGGGACATAGCGGTGCTGCCGGGTGAGCACCTCGCGCCGGGCGGGAGTGTTCCAGTTGAACGGCTCACCCAGCACGAGCCCCGAAACGCGCTCGGGCCAGCCCGCGGCGATCTCGACGGCGAGCACCGACCCCGTGTGCGAGCCGACCACGCTCGCGCGCTCCACGTCCATCGCGTCGAGGAAGCCGACGGCCGCCGCCGCGTACTCGCGGACGGTCGTGTACGGCGGGCTCGGCCGATCCGAGCGGCCATAGCCCATCGTCGTCATCGCGAGCACCCGCCGCTCGTCGGCAAGGAGCGGTGCGACGTCGCCGTACCAGAGGCACGAACCGGGGGTCGGGTGGAGCGCCAGAAGTGGCGGTCCACCGCCGAGCTCGCCGTACTCGACGGCGCCCGCGGGGGTCTGCACGAGGCTGCGCCTCACCCGGCCGGGCGGCCCTGGGCTCATCGACCCGCTCCTTCTCCGTCGCCGACGGGACGCCGGGCGGTTGCCGAGATTCCTAGTCGCCGGGCCACCGGAGGTAGCGCAGCGCGTTCCCGCCGAGCATCGCCTCGCTCTCGCTCAGGAAGTCCAGTCCCTCGCTCACGAGCCGCATTTCCTCGCAGTAGGTCGCGCGTTCCCGGCCGAGCGTCTGCGTGTGGTCGGTGCCCCACATCAAGCGCTCCGGTCCGAACGTGTGATAGGCGTGCCGCGCGAGGGCGTGGGTGTCGGCGAAGGGGAAGGGCTCGCGCGAGCGCGCGGGGAGAGTCGAGAGCTTGAGGACGACGCTCGGGTGCCGCGCCAGCGCCTCGATCTGCCGGAACCACGCGTCGTCCCACGACGCCTCGATGCGCGGAAGTCCGAGATGGTCGACCGCGAGGTGAAGCGAGGGATGGCGGCCGAGCAGCTCCTCGACGTAGTCGAGCGCGCCTGCCGCCATCACGGTCACGGGGAGATCGTGCTCGGCGCACGCGGTCCAGAAGCGCTCGACGGCCCCCTCCGACGACCAGCGCGCGCGCCCGAGTTCGGTGACCGAGCCCCGCAGTCCCAGCATGCCCGGCTGCTCCCGCCAGGTGGCGATGAGATCCGGAGCCTCGTCGTCGGTCGGGTCCATCAGCCCCATCACGCCGAAGCGGCCGGGATGCGCGGCGACGCACTCGAGCGCGTAGTGGTTGTTGGAGCGCAAGAAGCCCGGCGGCACGATCACGGCGCGATCGACGCCGCAGTCCTCCATCATCGGGAGGAAGCGCTCGGGCCCGAACGGTTCGTCGCCCAGACCCGTGCGCATGGTCGGATCCGGCGGCCGGCCGGGACTATCGGCTGGCCGGAGGTGAATCTGCATATCGACGACGGTCACGCGTAGCCTCCGCGCGCGACGATAGCACCACTCCGTCCCCTGGCGGCGCGGGGCGCTCCCGTCCGCCGGCGCCGGGGCAGCGGTCGTCTAGGGCTCCGGGAAGAGGTCGGGATAGAACAGGCGCGCCATCCCCTCGATCGCCTCGACGATGCGCGGACCGGGGCGATTGCCGAGGTCGGGGTCGACCGGGTAGACGCGGCCGTCGGCGACGGCGGCGACACCGGCCCAGCCGGGACGGGCCGACACCGATTCCACGCTCACCCACTCGCCATCGGCGAGCAGTATCACCTGCGGGTCCGCGGCGATCACCGCCTCGGTCGTGAGCTGGGGGAAGGGGCTCGTTGCGCCGTCGGCGATGTTCTGCGCCCGCAGCAGGTGGAGCATGCCGCCGATGAAGGTGTCGGGCGAGGCCGTGTAGAGGTCGTCGGTCAGCTCGTAGAAGACGGCGGGGCCGCGCTCCACGTCGGCGATGCGCGTCGCGACCGCCTCGATGCGGCGCTGCATCTCGGCGATGAGAGCGGTCGCCTCCTCGTCGTGTCCGGTCGCGCGGCCGAGCAGCAGGATCGAGTCGAAGATGCCCTCAACCGTCTCCGGAGTGCGGTTGAAGAGCACCGGCAGGCCGAGGCGGCGGAGCTGCTCCACCTGTGCCTCTTGCTGACCCGCGAGTATCACGAGGTCGGCCTCGAGTTCGATCGCGCGCTCGGGATCTGGGTCGGTGTAGCGGACGCGCTCCAGGAGTGCGGTCTTGTCCGGGTAGTCGGAGAACTCGTCGGCGGCCACCACCTGGTCCCCCGCGCCGATGGCGAAGAGGGTCTCCGTCGCCCCCGGCGAGTAGGAGACGATGCGCGTGGGGCGCTCCTCAAGCGTGAGCTCGTGGCCGTCGGAGCCGGCGACGGTGATGGGGAAGGCGTCCGCGGCGGCCTCCGGGCTGGAGGCGGCGTTCCCGCCGGGAGCGGAGGTCGGGGTGGCTTCCGCGCCGCGCGCCGGGGTCGAACCGGCGTCCGCGGCGGGAACCGGAGTGGCGGCCGCGTCGCCCCCGGCCTCCGGGGCCGAGGCGTCGTCCGAGCAGGCGGCGAGGCCCCCGGCGAGCAGAAGAGTCACTAGAGCGAGCGGCACGACGCCAGCGCGCAGGAGCATGCGGATCAGGATCATGGACGTCCCCCCTACCTCACCTCGCGGCACTTGCGGGAGTAGGAGGGCCAAGCCGGGCGCCGGGCGCCGGGCATGCCATCACCTGTCCTCGCAGGCTTGACAGTCGACACCGGCCGGTACTCTGGCTCCCCGCACGCCTCGCCGGGAGGGGCACGGGTCACAGTTGCGGGACAGCGCCGGATTCACGCCGGCTTCCCCGACTCGATGTCCGGCACGATCCTACAGGTGTTCCCCGCGTGCGCATACCGGGGCCGGCGTGCGCGCGTTGGCGCGCTCAGTCGTCGGCGGGTCGGGCGGGGGCCGGCCGGACGGTCCGGGGAATCTGGCCCGCTACCAGAGCTCCAGGCTCGCGATCGCGGCCCCCTCCGCCATCGAGCGGAACTTCGCCCACGTGATCGACGGGTGGACCTGAAGGTATCCGGCGCCCGTCGAGAAGCCGCAGTCCGTCCCCGCGATGATGTTCTCGCGGCCGACCGCCGCGGTGAAGCGGAGGAGCCGCTCGGCGACGAGCTCGGGGTGCTCGATGTAGTTCGTCGTCGAATCGAGGACGCCGGGAATCAGCACCTTCCCGTCGGGTAGCTCGATCCCCTCCCACACCTTCCACTCGTGCTCGTGGCGCGGGTTGGCGGCCTCGAAGGAGAGCCCGTCCGGTCGGGCCCCGAGGGCGATGTCGACGATCTGCGCAAGCGGCACGTCGCGGTGGTGCGGCCCCTCGTAGTTGCCCCAGCAGAGATGCATCCGCATGCGGTCCGGCGGAATGTCACGGGTGGCGTGGTTGATGGCCTCGACGTGCGTCCGGATCGTCGAGCGGAACTCCTCATCGCCGAGGTGACCGAAGTAGCGCGGCCGGCTGAGTGCGAGGTCGGGGGCGTCGATCTGCAGCAGGAAGCCTGCTTCGTGGATCGCGTCGTACTCGGTCTTCAGGGCGTCGGCGAGCGCGCCCAGGTACTCCTCGTGCGTCGCGTAGTACTCGTTTGGGATGAAAATCGATGCGATCCCGGGCGAGGCCGCTGAGAGGAAGGTGTCGGCCGGCGAGACACCCTCGAGTGCCGCCCGGAAGTCGTCAAGCTCGGCGCGAAGCTCCTCGACGTTCCGGTAGCGGATCGGTCCGTTGCAGGGGCGGCGCAGCAGCGGGTTGGTTGCGCCCGGCCGCATCGACGCCGTCTGCGCGAAGAACTCGGGGAAGTCGGGGTCGGTGATGGGGGCGGGCGTGACCGGATCGCCATCGAAGCCCTCGAGCCGGTTCTGGACGTAGGTCGCGTAGCTCGACTTCCCCTGCTCGCCGTCGTTCACCACGTCAATTCCGGAGTCGAGCTGCCTGTGGACGATGTCGCTCACGGCGCGCCGCGTGGCGGCGAGGCGCTCAGAAGAGTCGCTCTCCTCGCCCCGTTCGCGGGCGAAGATCAGCGGAAGCAGCGCCTCCGGCCGCGGGAGGCTTCCGGTGTGCGTGGTCAGGATCCGCTCCGTGCTGCGCTGCATCGCTTCCCCCTCCGCGGAACGGGCGGTCCGCCCGTGGCGTGTGCTCCGGTCGCCTGCCTTCATACCACCCGCGGGGCCCCCGGCGCCCGGCTCGGCCAGCACCGCGCGATCGCAGCCGGCCGGGGGGGGGGCGACTCGCGGGGTAAGGACACTCCCTGCACAATGGTTGCCCGGGCGCTCGCGGCGTGATGGAGGCGGGATGCTGGGCATGCGCGTCGAGCTCCTCGACAGGACGCTCTTCATCCGCAAGACGATCGCGGTCTTCGCCGCATCGTTCGTCCTGCTGCCCCTGCTTGAGCTGCGCAGCGCAGTGCCGGCCCTGACCTACGTCGCAGCCCTGGTCGTGCTGCATGTGATCGTGCTCATCGTCTACCTTTTCCGCATTCCGATGCGGCAGCTGGCATCGAGCTGGCGTGGCGTCGCGGCGCGCGTGCTGGCGCTCGCAGTCGTCTTCTACCTGCTGATCCTGCTCTCGAGCTTCGATGAGGACGCCTCGCACGCCACGCTGGCCGCACAGCTCTTCCTGGTCGCTGTCCTGCACGCGGTGGTCCTGCTGCTGCTCTCGGCGCGAATCATCCGCGAGGCCCAGGCGTCCCCGACCCAGTGCCCGAGCGCCGAGCCTCAGGCGCCGGAACCACGATAGGAACGCTCGCCGTTCCGGCGGGGCCACGAAGCACGGTTACACCGACGCCGTAGAGCGCCGAGAGCTGCTCCGAGGTCAGGACACGCCCCGGCGGCCCGTCGGCGGCGATCGTCCCGCTGCTCAGCGCCACGACGCGCGTCGCGTGCGAGCCGGCGTACGTCAGGTCGTGGAGCGCCATCACCGTGGTCGTGCCGCGCTCCTCGTTGAGCCTCCGGAGGAGCGTAAGCAGCTCCAGCTGGTGGCCGATGTCGAGAAAAGTCGTCGGCTCGTCGAGCAGCAGCAGCTCCGCCTCCTGCGCGAGCACGAGCGCGATCCAGGCGCGCCGCTGTTCGCCGCCCGAGAGCTCACCGAGGCGGGTCGCGCGGAGCTCCGCGACACCCGCCTGCGTGAGGGCCGCCTCGACCGCGGCGCGGTCGGCCGGCCGGGCGCCCCCGAACGTCCGCGCGAGGCCCCCGTGGTGCGGGTAGCGGCCGTGCCACGCGAGTTCCTCCACCGAGAGGTCGGGCGAGGCCGCCGGCGACTGAGGGAGGAAGGCGACGCGGCGTGCGACCTCCCCCGGCGGAAGGCTCCACGCCTCGCGCCCCGCGAGGCGCACCTCGCCAGCGCTCGGACGCAGCAGCCGCCCGAGGATGCGCAGGAGTGTCGACTTTCCGCTGCCCGTGGGTCCGATCAGCGCGACGACCTCGCCTGCCTCGACCCCGAACGTGATCCCGCGCAGGACGTCGCGACCGCGGGGCGACCACCGAACGTCCCGCGCCTCAAGCAGCGGGTCACTCATGTGCGCGTCCGGATCAGGATCAGGAGTACCGGGGCGCCGACGATCGCCGTGACGATGCCGGCGGGAATCTCAGTCGGCGCCCAGGCTGTCCGCGCAGCGGTGTCGGCGAGCACGAAGAGCGTCGCGCCGAGGAGCCCGGAGAGCGGCAGCACAAGACGGTGATCGCCCCCGACCAGGAGCCGCCCCGCGTGGGGCGCGACGAGGCCGACGAAGGCGAGGATGCCGCTCACGGCGACCGCCGAGCCCGTGAGCGCCGCGGCGGCCGCGATCGCCCCCAGCCGCACGCGCTCCACGCGCATGCCGAGACCGCGCGCGACATCGTCGCCGAGCGCCAACACGTTGAGCGCCCGGGCGAGAGCGATCGCCGCCAGCGCGCCTGCCACCGTGTAGGGGGCGATCCGCGGGAGATCGTCCCAGCCGGCGCCGATCAGGCCGCCGACGAGAAAGGTGAGTGCGGCCTGCGTGAAGAGGTCGGAGAAGGAGATCGCGGCCGCGGAGAGCGCCGTGAAGAGCGCGGCCACGGCGACGCCGGAGAGGGCGAAGCGCACGGCAGAGATCCCCCCGCGCCACGCGAGTGCGTACACGACGGCCGCCGACAGCAGCGACCCGGCGAAGGCGCCGGCCGGCGCGAGCGCCTCGGGCGAGCCGGGCGCCCAGACGACCAGCGCCACGGCGACGAAGCCCGCGCCGGAGGAGAAGCCGAGGATATGCGGGTCGGCGAGCGGGTTGCGCGTCACCCCCTGCAGCAGCGCGCCGGCGATGCCGAGGTGCCCGCCGACCAGGGCCGCCGCCAGCACGCGCGGCACGCGCAGCTGCCACACGATCCGTCGCGTGATCGCGTCCCCCGAGTCCAGCAGTCCGTCGACGACCTCCCCGAGGCTGAGCCGCACCGCGCCGAACGAGACGGCGACCGCCATCGCCACGAGCAGCGCGACCGAGGCTCCCGCGAGAGCCGGGACCGGCCGTATGCGGTGGCGTCCCGCGACCAGCACTGGGGAGCCGGCGGCCCGCTAGCCGGGATTCAGGAGCGAGGCGAGTGCGCGGAGACCCTCGCGCGCTCGCGGGCCGGGCGCCTGGAGGTAGACCTCGAGGTCGACCTCGTGGACGCGGCCGGATCTCACCGCTAAGAGCTCCGGCAGCTGCCTGCTCAGCAGCTCGGCGATCGAGGGACCGCCCCCGGGCGTGATGACCAGCAGCACCTCGGGGTCGAAGCTCACGATGGACTCGGGCGAGAGCAGGGCGTAGCCGGGGACCGGGCCGGACTGAGGGAGCGAGGCAGCGACATTCTCGCCCCCGAGCAGGGTGACCAGATCGCCAATGAAGGATCCGTCCAGCGCCGCGGAGAGCGTGCCGTCGCGGCCCGCCACCATGACGAGGACCCTCGGCGCGTCGCCGCTCCCGCCGCCGACCTCCTCGACGACCGCCTCGAACGCTGACGCCGACGCCTCGCCCCGGTCAGGGCTCCCGATCGCCTCCCCCAGGATGCGCGCCGACGCAGCGAGATCATCGTAGGCGCGCGCGCCTACGAAGAGCGTCGGCGTGCCCGAGAGCGTCTCCTCGAAGGCAGCGGCGAGGTGTGCCTGCGCGGAGGCATCCGCGACCACGAGGTCGGGCCCCAGCGCCACGATTTGCTCGAAGGAGGGCGCGTAGGAGGGCCCGATGTCCGCCAGCTCAGCGGAGCCCGGCACCGCGGTCGCCGTGGTCGAGCGCGCGACGGCCGCGCCGCCGACGTCCGCGAGCAGCTCGATGGCGGAGGGGCTCGTCGTGACGATCCGCTCGGGCTTCGAGTCGATCGTCACGCGGCGGCCGAGGAGGTCGGTCACGGTGACCGGGTAGGCGGAGTCACCGCCGTCGGGCGCTGGCCCACCCTCGTCCTCGCCGCCGCACGCAGCCGACGGTGCGGCCACCAGGAGCGCGAGCACTCCGACCAGCCCGAGCACGCGTACCCATCGCTTCACGGCGGCTCCTTCGCACCATTGCCTGCGGGCGGCGTCCATCGTTGGGCCGCGCCAGGGCAGCGGCAACCGTGTAAACCTTGCAAAAACTGGGCGAAGGTACTCGATAATCGCGCGAATTCCAGCGAGCGCCTTCGCGCGCAGCGGCCAAGGTGCGTTGCGGCGAGCGGGGCCGCCGCGATGGCGTCGGGGAGGGCGCTGCCGCGGTGGCGAGCCTCGGCGGCGATCCGCTAGCGTGCGGGCGTGAGCGAGCTGTGGACCCTCTCCGCCGTCGAGCTGCGCGCGCTCTACGCGCGCCGCGAGCTCTCCCCCGTCGAGGTGGCGCGTGTCGTCCTCGACCGGCTGGCGACGCTCGAGCCGCGCCTGCGCGCCTTCGTCACGCCGACGCCCGACCTCGCGCTCTCGCAGGCGGCGGCCGCCGAGCGCGCCTACGCCGACGGCTCGGCCGGCCCCGTCGCCGGCATCCCGGTCTCGATCAAGGACCTCACGGCCACAGCGGGCATTCGGACGACGCGCGGGTCGCTGCTGCACGACGACGAGGTGCCGGCGGAGGACGCGCCTCTCGTGGAGCGCCTCTACCGGGCGGGCGCGGTGATGCTGGGGAAGAGCAACACGTCCGAGTACGGCTGGAAGGGCGACACCAGCAACCGTCTGTACGGCAGCACGCAGAACCCGTGGCGGGAGGGCCGCACGGCCGGCGGATCGAGCGGGGGAGCCGCGGCTGCCGTCGCGTCGGGTATCGGCCCGATCGCGCAGGGCTCCGACGGCGCCGGCTCGATCCGCATCCCCGCCGCGTTCTGCGGCATCTACGGGATCAAGCCCTCCTACGGCCGCGTCCCGCAGTGGCCCGCTGGCTCCACGTTGTCGCACGCCGGGCCCATCGCGCGCACGGTGGCCGACGCAGCGCTGATGATCGACGTGATGGAGGGCAGCGACGCGCGCGATCGCGGGTCGCTCCCCTCGGTGGGCGGCCACCTCGCCTCGACCGAGGAGGGGCGCGCCGCCGGCGAGCGGGGTGACGCGTTCGCCGGCCTCCGCGTCGCGTGGTCGCGTGACCTCGGATTCGCGGCCGTGGAGACGGCCGTCGCCGACGTCGCGGAGGCCGCGGCGTTGCGGCTCACCGAGCTCGGCGCGCGGGTCGAGGAGGCCCACCCCGACGCCGGGGACCCCTACCCGGTGCTCGATGTGATCTGGTCGTGCCGGATGGCGGGGCTCTTCGGCGCTCGCCTCGACGAGATCGGGGATCGGCTCGACCCCGGTCTGGCCGAAGTCGTGCGCGACGCCGCACGCTACAGCGGCGCCGACTACGGGCGCGCGATCCTGGAGCAGAACGCCTACGCCGAGATCGTGCGCCGGTTCTTCGATCGCTACGACCTCCTCCTCACGCCGACGCTCCCGGTCACGGCCTTCGCGGCTGGTGACGACGGACCCGGGACGGTTGCCGGGCGCCCTCGCCGCTTCCTGGAGTGGACGGCCTTCACCTATCCCTTCAACCTGACCGGGCAGCCCGCCGCCACGGTCCCCTGCGGGGAGATCGACGGACTCCCGGTCGGCCTGCAGCTGGTCGGCCGCTGGCGGGACGACGCGAGCGTGCTCCGCGCCTCGGCCGCCTTCGAGGTAGTCGCCCCCTGGCGCGATCGCTGGCCGCCGATAGCGGGTGCGCCGTAGGGGGGCGCGAGAAGACGGGAGGTCCGGTCATGGTGCAGCCGCTCCGTTACGCGCAGTTGCAGGTGGCGGTCGCCGATCTCGACATCGCGGTCGAGGCGTATCGGCGCGTCTTCCGGCTCGACGTCGGCGACTCCGGAGTCGACGAAGAGGAGGGTGCGCGGTGGCTCGAGCTCGGCGCCGCGGGCGAGGGCTCGGTGCGGCTCCTCCAGCCGACCGTCGAGGGACCGCTCTCCGCAGTGATGGAGCGCCGCGCCGACGAGCGCAACAGGAAGGGCGAGGGCTACTACCTCTCGGTGTGGCGCACGCCGGAGTTCTCCGAGGTGGCGGCCGTGCTGCGCTCCTCCGGCGTCTCTCTCGAGGAACGCTCAGGAGGCGGGCTGCGCCCCGACCTGCGCGGGGCGCACGGCGTGCGCTTTGAGATCGCGCCTGAGGTCGATGATCCGCCGCTGGTGCCGCCCGACGCCCCGTACGCCCTCTCGCACATCGGACTCGCGGTGCGCGATCGCGACCGCGCGATCGCGACGTTCCACCGCCTGCTTGGCACGGAGACGGTGAGTGAGTTGCATCGCCAGCCGTTCGGGGACCTCGAGTGGCAGCGCGTGGGGAGGGGCGGACGCCGCATGTTCACGCTGCTCACCCCGGCGACGCCCGCGTCGGCGCTCGTGCCGCGGATGGACCGCCGCGCCGGGCGCGAGCACCCCGAGGGCGAGGGCGTGCACGTCGTCGTCTTCGGCGTGCCGGATCTCGCCGCCGGCGCGGAAGCCGCTGCAGCGGCCGGCGCAGGTATCGCGGGAGGCGGTGGTGGCACCTACTGGATCCACCCCCGCGCGCTGCACGGGCTCTACGTCGAGGTGATCGCGCGCGGGAGCTGACGACGCGGCGCCACGCCCGGCCGTCACAGCTCGCCGACGGGTCGGCGGGCCCGATGGTGCGGATCGCTGCTACGGGATGTGCGCGAGGAAGCGATCCAACATCGCGTGAAGCTGCGCCGCGGCGTCGAGCTGGGCGTAGTGGCCGGAGTTCACGACCTGCCCGAACTGCGCGTGGGGGATCACGGCCCGCACATCCACCGCCGTGCGGCGGCTGCGGCTGGCGGCGACGTACAGGAATGGGTGCTTCTGCTGCCGCCACGCCTCGCGCGGCGTTCCGGTGACCACGGAGTCGCGGTACGCGGCGAGGGCGGCCCCGGGATCGGCGCGCGCCGCGTCGCCGGCTACGATCTGCCGGCCCCGGGGATCGGCTGGAAGAAAGGTCTCGACGAGGCGCCGCCTCGTCTCCGCGGTGCTGGTCGGCGTGAGCGCCACGACCCAGGGATGCGTCGCGGCTCGCTCTTCCGAAAGACCGAGGCCGGAGAGGCCGTCGACCGCGACGACCCCGGTCACGATGCGCGGCAGCCTCCCGGCGAGCTCGAGCGAGATCGGACTCCCCATCGAGTGTCCGACGGCGACGAGGCGGGCGAGGCCGAGCGAGCGGACCAGCGCCTCGAGGTCGTCCGCGAAATCGCTCCAGAGGAAGCCGCCGCGTTCCGGCGCCTCCGACGCGCCGTGGCCGCGCAGGTCGACGCGCAGCACTCTCCCGCGCCGGGCGAAGGCGCGCGCGGTCCGCTCCCACGCCCTCCCGCTGGAGCACCAGCCGTGGACCAGAAGCAGGGCATCGTCGCCCGCTCCCTCATCCCGGTAACGGAGCCGCGCTCCGGCCGGCGTCAGCAGCTCTCGCATGGGGCGAAGCGTACCCCGATGAGGCTCGCGGAGGCGCGCCAGGACCCGGTCGGCCCCGGGCGACTCGCTCCGGGCGCTCCGGTGCTGGCTGGCCGTCGCCGCCGATCAGGTCTTGGCGGGCGTGGCGCTGCTCCTCGCCGGGGGCTCGACCGCCGCCGTGCTGCGCGTCTTCCGCGTGCTCCGCATCGAGGTCGGCCGGGAGACGCTGCGCGCGCGGTTCGGGCCCTGCGGTCTCACCATCCCCGGCCAGGAGATCGAGAGCGCGCGCGTCGCGCGGTACCGCTGGCGCTCGTACGGCGGCTGGGTCCTGCGCTGGGGCGGCGACGGGGGGCGAGCGGGTCGCGCCTGCTCGGTGCCGTTCCTCCGCACCGGCGTCGTCGTCGATACGCGTCAGGGGCGGCGCCACTACCTGAACAGCCGCCGGCCGGACGAGCTCGCCGCGGATGTGAACCGGCTCGCCGAGGAGGCGAGACGCAGCTGACGGGTCGACGGCGCCGGCCGTGGCCTTCGGGTCGGGTGGGGCGTTCAGCGGCCGAAGGGCCGACACCCTCCCGACATCAGTAGAGTTGCTCCGCCTCCTGCTCCACCTCCCGCCGCTCCGCTGCGCCCATCGGCTTGGCTGCGTGAGCGGTGGCCACGTTCTCGCGTACGCGCGAGGGGTGCCGCGCGCCGGGGATCGCGACCGAGACGCCTGGGTGGGAGAGCACGTAGCGCAGCAGGGCGGCCGGCGTCAGCGGGCCGGCATAGCCGTCGGCGATGAGACCGCGCATCGCGCTCGTTCTGCCCGAGCCCCCGAGCGGCCTCATCACGATCACGCCGACGTCGCGCTCGTAGGCGCGGTCGATGAGCGAGGCGGTCTCGGGGAGGAAGGCGGAGTACTCGAGCATGACGGTGTCGAACTCGCCGCTGTCGATGGCGTTCCGCAGGACATCGGTGCTGTGCGAGGAGATGCCGATGTGGTCGATGAGACCGCGGAACTGGGCGACCTTCAGTCCGCCGAGGGCTCCCTCCTCCGCCATCACCTCGTCCCAGGCCTGCGGCGTCGAGATGTCGTGGAGCTGGTAGAGGCTCACGCGCGGAACGCCGAGGATCGAGAGCGAGCGGTCGACGTCGCGCTGGCTGTTATCGACACCGTGGCTGAAGGTCTTCGTCGCGATGTGGAAGTCGGCGCCTCCTCGCGCGCGGACGATCTGACCGATCAGGAACTCGCTGCCCGCGTACTCGCGTGCCGTGTCGACAAAGTCGATGCCGAGGTCGAGCGCGGTGGCCAGCGTCTCGACCCCGTCGGCAGCGGTCGGCGTGTCCATCGCTCCCAGGCCAACCTCGCCGACGAGCAGCCCGGTTCGGCCGAGACTGCGCCTCCGGATTTGCGCCATGCCGTACCTCATGCCGAGGCGCGCCGCTCCGCGAAGAGCGCGGCTTGCCGGTGGTCCACCATCCACTCTACTCGGCCAAGGCTGTGGCACACCCCAACCCGGCTGCGACGGGCGTCGATTCGTCGTCTACGCTAGGTGCGTCGTGGAAGCCGACCAGCTGCTCGTTATCTTCGTGCTCGTCCTCACCTTCGTCCTCTTCGTGTGGGGGCGCTGGCGATACGATGCGGTGGCGCTGCTCGCGCTGTTGACGCTCGTGCTGTTCGACATCATCCCCGGCGAGGCGGCGTTCGCTGGCTTCGGCCATCCCGCCGTCGTCACCGTCGCCGGCGTCCTGGTCGTGAGTCGGGGCCTGCAGAACTCGGGAGCGGTCGACGTCCTGGCCCGCTGGCTCACGAGCGCGGGCAGCTCGCCCACTCGCCAGATCGCCGCGACCTCCGGGTTGGCCGCCGTGCTCTCGGCATTCATCAACAACGTCGGGGCGCTGGCCGTCCTGATGCCGACCGCGATCCGGATCTCCAGACATGCCGGAAACAGCCCGTCGGCCGTGCTCATGCCGCTGGCGTTCGGCTCCCTTCTCGGGGGACTCGTCACGCTTGTGGGGACACCTCCCAACATCGTCATCGCGACCTTCCGCTCGGACGTCTCGGGCGAGGCCTTCGCGATGTTCGACTTCGCACCGGTCGGCGTCGGAGTCGCGCTCGCGGGGCTCGCGTTCATCTCGCTCGTCGGGTGGCGGTTGATTCCGCAGCGCGAGGCGGCGGTGAGCGGAAGCCTCTTCGAGATCAGCGACTATCTCTTCGAAGTCCGGATCCCTGAGGGGTCCCGAACGGACGGACGGAGCATCGCCGAGCTCGGCGCCGCCTACGATGCGGAATTCCTCGTGGCCGCGATCGTGCGTGGTGATCGCCGGATCGCGCTTCCCTCGAGCTTCGAAATGCTGCGCGCTGGCGACGTGCTCGTCGTCGAAGGGAGCGGCGACGCGCTGGATGCGCTCGTCACCGACGCCGGCCTGGAGGAGACCAGCTCGCGCGAGAACGCAGTGGCGGAGCTCGGTGGCGGCGATGTCGTCGTCGCCGAGGCGGTCGTGATGCCCGACTCACCGCTGCGAGCCCGGACGGTGGTGGACGCCGACCTGAGGCGGCGCCACCACGTCAACCTGCTGGCGATCTCGCGCCGCGGCCGGCAGTCCCGTTCCCGACTCCGGGAGACGCTGCTCGAGGCCGGGGACGTACTGCTCCTCCAGTCGAATCGCCGGGAGCTCCCGGCCGCACTCGAGGCGCTGAGCTGCCTGCCGCTCGCGGAGCGCGGTCTGAGCGTCGGCCGACAGGAGCGGCGCGCGCTGCTGGCGGCTTCGATCTTCGGCGGTGCGCTGCTGATGGCGGCCGCGCTCCGGCTGCTGCCGATCCAGGTTGCGATCGCCGGCGCCGCTGCGGTGATGGGGCTCGTCGGGCTCCTCTCCCCGAAGGAGGTGTACGAGTCGATCGACTGGAGGGTGATCGTCCTCCTCGGAGCGATGATCCCCGTGGGCGGGGCACTCGAGGACACGGGCGTCGCGGCCCGGGCGGCCGCAGCACTCGTCGCGGTCAGCGGCGACCTTCCGGTCTGGATGAGCGTGGCGGCAGTGCTGGTGATCGCGATGTTCCTCTCGGACATCGTCAACAACACGGCCGCCGCCGTGCTGATGGCGCCGATCGCCCTCGGCGTTGCCAGCCGACTCTCGGCTTCGCCCGACCCCTTCCTCATGGCCGTTGCGGTCGGCGCCTCGGCTGCGTTCCTGACGCCGATCGGTCACCAGTCGAACCTGCTGGTGATGGGCCCGGGGGGCTACCGCTTCGGTGACTACTGGCGCCTCGGACTGCCGCTCGAGGCCGTGATCACGGTCGTCGCCGTGCCGCTGATCGTGCTCGTCTGGTCGCCCTGACGTCGCACGCCGCCCCGTCGACCGGCGTGGTCGAAGGCGATGGTCGCCGGCGCGCACGCTGGCAGCGAGCCGGTACCGGCCAGGGAGGGCTGCATCGCTGAGGGGTCGCTAGGTCAGGAAGGCTCGCAGCTCTGCGGCCCACAGCTCTGGCGCCACCCGCCAGGTGAACTGGTGCGCGGTCGGCGGCCGGATGCCGCGTGCACCGGGAATCGCGGCGAGCAGCCGCTCGTGCGCGCGGCCGAGTTCGCTCGACGCGCCGTGCACAACCAGGGTCGGCGCCTCCACCAGCGGGGCACGCTCCCAGAGCGGGTAGCTCGCGAGCGCCCGGGTGGACGCGTCTTGCCCACTGATCCCGTCCGGTCCCGGCCGCTCGGCGCGCACTGTGTCGAGGAAGCCTCGCCGCGTCAACCGCGCGACCTCGGAGGGATCGCTCGTGTTGCGGAGCGTGCGCTCGTGGGCTCGCTCCCACATCGCGAGCAGATGCCTCCCATCGGCCTGCTCGGTGAAGCCGTGACGGCGCTCGAGCGCCTCGAGCCTGCCGGGCCGGCTCCAGTTGAAGCACTCCTCGATCACGAGGCGCTCGACGCGGTCGGGCCAGGCCGCCGCCACCTCGAGGGCGGTCAGGGCGCTGGTGTGCGCACCGAGCACGGCCGCGCGCTCAATGCCCAGTCCGTCGAGGAGGTAGATCACGGCCCGCGCGTAGTCGTTCACGGTCGTGTACGCGGCGGGCGGCGCATCGGACTCGCCGAAGCCCGGTTGCGACATGGCGATCGCGCGGAGGTCGTTGGCGAGGAGCGGGATCGCCTCCTCAAAGAGCGCGCAGGAACTCGGCGCCGAATGGAGGAGGATCAGGGCCGGTCCGGAGCCGCCCTCCATGTACTCGATGTTGCCGTGCGGTCCGTGCACGAAGCCCCGTTGCACATGGCCTGTCGCGTTCACGTCCACGCCTCGCGTTCCCCGCAGCCCTGTCGGAGGCCTGGCCTCAGGGTACGCCAGGCGGGGGCGGTGGAGACGGCTGGCCGTCGTCCCTATCCGTCGTCCGACGGCAGAAGGCGGCGATCTCCTCGGCGAAGATCGCCTGGTGCGGGTGGGGGACCGTTTCGGTGACGATGCGAAGCTCGCACCGCGGGAGGAGCTCGGCGACGAGCGGCGCGTTGCGGGAGAAGATGTTGCCGGCGTGGGAGAGAACCAGAGTCGGCGACGTGACGAGCGGCAGCCGCTCCCGCGGATCCCAGCGGAAGAGCGCCCGGAGCGCGAGGCTGGTGCGCGGACCGGGCCTCAGGTAGTCGACGAGCACATCGGTGGCGCCGTCGTAGCCGGAGAGCGCCTCGCGACCGTGCTGCTGCCAGGCGCGCCTCAACCCCTCGCCGTCGGAGCCGGGCTCCCAGTCGGCGAAGGTCTCGACATCGAGCTGCGCGAGGCGCGTGGCCGGGTTGCGCCACAACGGCAGCCCGGTGAGCACGAGGCGCCGGACGCCGTCGGGATCCTGGGCCGCGGCCTCGGCGGCGATCGCGGCCCCGGTCGCCTGTCCGGCGATCGCGGGGCGCGTCAGGGCGAGCTCCACGATCGCCTCGCGGAGCGCGGCGGCGTAGGTGGCGATCTCCATCGCGCCCGCGGGCGCGGGATCCGACTGCCCCTGTCCTAGGGTGTCGATGGCGAAGACCTCGAACTCCCTCGCGAGTCCAGGGAGGGCGGCGCCGAACATGCGCGAGGAGAGCCACGTGTTGTGAAGAAGCACGAGCGGCGGCCCCGCTCCGGCCGTGCGGTAGTGCAGCTGCCCCAGCGACGTGGCGACGAAGCCGCGCCGGACTCCGTTCTCCACAGGCGACGCTCCCCCGCTTCCCCGGCAGGGTAGCGCGCGCGGTCCTGTCGCGACGCCCGCGGCCCCGCTAGACTCGTGCCGCGCGACCCTGCGGAGACCGAGGCGGAGCGGTCACCGTCGGAGGTCGCATCCGAGCGGGGTCCGGTCTCGGGGGCACATGCGGCTCGGGCTCTTCAGCACGATCCAGTCACGGCCGGGTGATGAAGCTGCGGCGCTGAGGCGCTTCCTCCGGCACGCCGAGCGTGCGGAGGCTGGCGGATTCGAGTCGGTATGGCTCGCCGAACGTCACTTCACCTCCTACGGGACGATCGGCAACCCGGTGGTGCTCGCGGGGGCGGTCGCGGCGCGGACGTCGCGCATCCGTATCGGCTTCGCGGCGTTGATCCTGGCCCTGCACAACCCCTTCCAGCTCGCCGAGGAACTCGCCGTGCTCGACGTGCTCTCAGGGGGCCGGCTGCTGGTCGGCGTCGGGAGCGGGCGGGCGGGAGTGGAGGCGCGTGCCCTCGGTTTGGCCTTCGAGGATCCGCACGAACTCTTCGACGAGGCTCTGGCGCTGCTCCCGCGCATCTGGAGCGGGGAGGCCTTCGAGCACCGGGGTCCGCACTTCCCGGTGCGCTTCCCCGGCGGGCGGCTCAGGCCCCAGCAGCTCCCGCACCCGCCGCTCTTGCGCGCGATCGTGCACGACGACTCCTCGATCGCGGCGGCGCACGCCCGGATGCCGATGCTGCTCGGCCGCTTCCCGCGGGCGCGTCTGGCTCCGACCGTCGAGATCTACCGGCGCACGCTCTCGGCCGCGGGGGCGAGCGAGGCCGAGAGCGAGTCGTTGCTTGCGCACTCGGCGGCGCTGCGTCACGTCGTCATCGCCCCGAGCGATCAGGAGGCGTACGCCATCGCGCGCGAGGCGATGGCCGGCTACATCGCCCGCGCCCACGAAGTGAACGAGCCGCACGAGCTCGACGACTTCCTCGAGCGGGCCTGCGTCTACGGCTCTGCGCGGACGGTCGCCGAGCGATTGCTCGAGGTCGAGGAGCTCGGCCTCGGTACGGCCATCGCCTGGGTCGACTTCGGCGGCATCGAGCCCGGGTTCGCCGACCGAACGCTCGAGTCGCTGATCGAGGACGTGCTGCCCGTCGTGGGAACGGCCGCAGGGGAATAGGCGCGCGGCGGCGTCGCCGCCATGTGGGCCGCTACTCCCCCGTGAAGCGGGGCTCGCGCTTCTCGCGGAACGCCCGCATCCCCTCCTCGACGTCACGGCTGCCCCGGAAGTGCCGGGCGGCCACCCACTCGAACTCGATCTGCTCGCTGAGGGTGTGGCGGTCGCTCTCCTGCAGCTCGCGCTTCGACCACAGGATCGAGAGCGGGGGCGCCTGGGCGAGCTCGCGAGCGAGCGCCTGCGCCTCGCCGCGCGGGTCGTCGACGAGGCGGTTGCCCAGCCCGATCCGAGCTGCCTCTTCCGCCCCCACCTCGCGGCCCGAGAAGAGCAACTCCGCCGCGAGCCCCGGTCCCACCAAGCGCGGCAGGAACCAGGTAAGGCCGCAATCTGGACCCAGCGCCCGGCGCACGAAGACCGTCGTGAAGCGTGCGCCCGGTCCGAGGATCCGGATGTCGAAGGAGCAGGCGAAGGCCATCCCCGCCCCGGCGGCGACGCCGTCGATCACCGCGATGGTCGGCTTGTCGATGGAGGGCATCGCGAGGCCGATGGCTGCGTTTCCCATGCGATGCGTGCGGTCGGCGAAGCGCGGCGCGGTTGAGGGGTCGGGTGTGCCCCGCTCGCCAACGTAGGCGCCGGAGCTGAAGCCCCGTCCCTCGGGGGCGCAGACCACGGCGCGCACCTGGTCATCCTCGTTGAGCATGCGCGCGAGGGTCAGCAACTCGTTCCAGCTGTCTGGCCCGAACGAGTTCAGGGTCTCTGGCCGGTCGATGCGGAAGGTGGCGACGCGATCCTCGACCGTGACGACGATGTCGCGAAATCCCGAATAGTCCACGGCACGCTCCTCGCCACACCTCGCAGGGCGGCCCCGGCGCCCGCGCACCGTGCACGAGGCCGGGCGTCGCCGCAAGGCCGCCGCCGGCGCGAGCCTCTGTATGATGGCGGACGCGAGGGAGAGCGTCATCGGAGCGTGAGGCCGGCCCGACGCCCGTCGCGCGGGCGGCGCGCAGGGGCGAGGGGCGGGCCGGTGCTCAGGCGCCTCTTCCCGAACGTCTACGAAGGCTGGCTGGTCGTCTTCTCGGCGGCTGCGATCACCACCTTCATCGGGGGCGCCTTCTTCTACGGCTTCGGCACAATCTTCAACCCGATCATCGACGAGTTCGGCTGGAGCGTGGCGGCGACGAGCCTCGCCTTCTCGGTGCGCTCGGAGGCGGGCGGCATCGCCGCGCCCGTGATCGGCGTCGCCATCGACCGACTTGGTCCGCAGAGGGTGTTGATCGGCGGGCTGGCACTGGTCTGTTTGGGGGTCCTGCTGACCTCCTACATGGAGAGCATCTGGCAGTTCTACCTGGCGATGGTGCTGATCGCGCTCGGGATCAGTTCCGCCTCGGGGCCGGTCGGCACGGTGGCCGCGGCGAGTTGGTTCGAGGCGCGCCGCGGCCGCGCGCTGGCGATGCTCTCGCTGGGGGGCGCCGCGGCGGGTGTGATGACGGTGCCGGTGGCGCTGCTCGTCGACGAGCTCGGATGGCGCATCGCCCTCCGCGTGCTCGCGGTCGTCGTGCTGCTCGCCGGTTCGCTCGCCGGGGTCAACGTGCGCCGCCGGCCCCGGGGGCATCCGCAGCCGATGGATGGTCTCCCGGCCGCTGCGGACGACGGCGGCGCCCGGGGCGATGCCTGGGGCATCCCCGCGCGCCGCGCGATCCGGACGCGCGCCTTCTTGCTGCTCGCGCTCGGCCTCATTGCCAACGGCTTCGGCTGGACCGCCCTGATCGTGCACCAGGTGCCGTTCATGGAGTCGCTGGGCGTCTCCAAGGCGGAGGCGGGGAGCACGGTGCTCGCCTTCGCGCTCGCCTCGGTCGTGGGGCGTCTCTCCGGCGGCTGGCTCGCCGATCGCTACGATAAGCGCGTGATACTCGCCGGTGCGATTGCCCTGATGGCGGTGGGGATCGCGCTAATGCCGCTTGTGCACACCCTCAAGCAGAGCTACCTCGTGATGCTGATCGTGGCGCCGGGCTTCGGCGGGACGGCCCCACTCCGTCCGGCTCTGCTCGCCGACTACTTCGGGACGACGAGCTTCGGCACGATCGCCGGTCTCTCCCGACTGTGGGTCACGATCGGGTCGTTCGGGGGGCCCCTCACGGTGGGGTTGATCGTCGACTCGGGGGGCGGTTACACGCCGGGCTGGCTGATCTCGGCGGCGGTCGTCGCCGTCGGCGTCCCGCTCGTCCTCGCGGCGCGTCCGCCCACGGATCTGATCGCCTACTACCGCCGCCCGGCGGGTCAACTCCGCCGCCGCGAGTTCTAGGACGCGGCCTCCGCTCACGTGCTTCGGGAGCGGGCGACCCTGCCGCACGAGCGCCCGGCAGCGCCTCCCCAACGAAGGCCGGCCGCCGGGCGCCCGCGCTCTCGCCATGAGCGCTTACGGGCGGAAGACGGGGCGGTCAGCCCTCCCGAACAAGCCGCCGACCGAGCGAGAAGAAGAGCAGCGGCAGGACCGTGTCGATCAGCACCCACACCTGGCCGTCGGGTTGCTGGTCCCCCGCCGACCAGTCGATCTGCACGATGTTCCAGAGCGTGAGCAGGAGCAGGCCGGCCGCGACGTAGAAGGTCACGTTGGCGCGCACGTACTGGCGCACGTCGACGGTGTCCATCGCGTCCGCGGCGCGCTTCGCCTGGCAGGACAGGATGATGGCGAGGACAAGACCGACCACCATCAGGGCGTCGAGGACGAGCCAGACAGGCGGCGTCTCGCCGTCCGCCCAGTCGTAGATCACGGGGTCGAGAACGAAATGGACGGCGACGGCGACCGCGACTGCGATGAGATACAGGCCGATCGGGCGCTTGAACGTCTCCATGCCTGGTGAACCTCCATGACTTCTTCGAACCACGGGCGCTCCGCCCGGGCTCCCCGTCGAGTGGTGCAAACCTCACCGTGCTCAGTTCATCGCCGCTCCCTTCGCCGGTGCCGCCCGACGCGCGACCTCCTCGCTAGTGCGCTGGCTCGGCGCGCTGGGGCGTCACCTCCATGAGCATTCCGTGCGTCACCGACGGGGGGATCAGCATGCTGCCGGCGCCGGGCCAGCCCGACGTCCGGATCACACGGCCGCCGCCCGCCTCGATGCGCTCGGCGACGGCGGCCGTGTCGGGCGACGTCCAGACCGAGATGTGCGGCCCCTCGCCGCGCGGGTTCTTCTCGTCGGCGCGCCTGCGCATCTCGACGGCTATCGGGCTCTCCGGGGTGCGCGGCTGGATCAGTGTCATCGCCTGCGCGTCGCCGGCGAAGATCGAGGCGGCCTCGAAGTCGCCCGACTCGAGCACCCATCGCTCGTCCGGGCGGACCCAGCCGAAGCGCTCTCGGAAGGTCTCCTCGGCCTCGTCGAGGTCGGCGACCGCGACCCCGAGGTGCGAGATCCGAAGCGGGGTCCCCTCCGGCGTGGGCGCCTTCTGAGGAACGATCTCGAGGAAGGCGCCGTGCGCCGCCGAGGGGTGCACCCAGTGGACGCCGGATCCGTCGCCGCGGTCGATCACGCGCCCGCCGCTCGACTCGATGCGCGCGGCGAGGGCGGCAGGATCCGGTGTGGTCCAGACGGAGATGTAGTAGCCCTCACCGTGCGGGTTCTTCTCCGTGGCACGTGCACGCATCACGCGCGTCACGTGGGTGTCGTCGCTCTCCGGCTGGATCAACTGGATCGCCTGCTCGCCGGCCCAGCCCATCTGCGCCCAGCGGAAGTGCCCCCACGGGTTCGCGCCTCGCTCACCGACCTGAAGCCCGAAGAGCCGCTCGTAGGTGGTGACTGCCTCGTCGAGGTCGCGCACGGCGACCGCGCAGTGTGAGAGGTCGGCCACCGACGTCGTGTCCGTCATGGCCTCAACCCCCGATCACGATCGGGCCGCCCGGGTCGAGCACGGAGCCGTCGAGCGCGAGCACGGCGGGCCGCTCCTCGCAGTAGCCGTCGTTCTCGCACTTGTCGAAGGAGAACGCGCTGCGCTCCTTCTCGTACCGGATCGTCCACGTTCCGATGATGTGCCCCTCGCGCCCGCGCGCGAGCTCCTGCTCAAGCACGGTGAGCAGCGCCGCTAGCTCCTTGGACCCCACGTCGCCTCTCCCTTCCCGGTCGTTTGCCGTCCGAGCGCAGTATATCGACCCCCGCCGGCGCTCCGGGCGCGTATCGATCCCCTCGCCCTACAATGGGCGCGGGCGGGGGGTGCGCGTGGCGAAAGGGGAGGCGGCGACCGCGGTCGGCAAGGCGACCACGGGCAACTACTTCGAGGACCTGGTGACCGGGCTTGAGGTCGAGCATGCCGTGCCGCGCACGGTCACCGAGGGCGATCAGTCGCTCTACATCGCGCTCACCGCCAGCCGCTACCCCCTGCACTGCGACGCCGAGTTCGCGCGCGCACTCGGCTTCCGGCGGGAGACTGTCAACGATCTCCTCGTCTTCCACATCGTGTTCGGCAACACCGTTCCGGATATCTCGCTCAATGCCATCGCCAACCTAGGCTACGCGGACGTGCGTTTCGGCCCCCCTGTCTACCCCGGCGACACGCTCAGCTCGCGCACGACGGTGCTCGGCCGCCGGGAGTCGCGCTCCGGTGACACCGGCGCCGTCTGGGTGCACACGGTGGGCCGCAATCAGCGGGGCGAGGAGGTGCTCTCCTTCCTCCGCTGGGTGCTCATGGCGAAGCGCGAGCCGGATGAGGTGACCGGAATCGACGACGCGCCGGCGACGCCGGACGTCGTCACGAGCACCGACCTGGTGGTCCCGCCCGAACTCGACCTCGCCGCCTTCGATCCCGCAGTGACCGGCGGCCGCGCGTGGTGGGAGGACTACGAGGCGGGCGAGCGCATTCACCACGTGGAGGGTGTCGCGATCGAGGAGGCGGAGCACCAGATGGCCGCGCGTCTCTACCAGAATACGGCCCGCGCGCATTTCAACGCGCATGCCCTGAAGGGGAGCCGTTTCGGGCGCCGCGTGATCTACGGCGGCCACGTCATCTCCGTGGCGCGGGAGCTCTCGTTCAATGGACTGGAGAACGCGGTCCGCGTGCTCGCCTTCAACGGCGGCACGCACGCGAGCCCGACCTTCGCGGGCGACACCATCTTCGCGTGGACAGACGTGCTCGAGCGTATCGACCTCGGGCGCCCGGACGCCGCCGCGCTCAGGCTGCGCCTGGTAGCGGCGAAGAACGCCGATCCGGCAACCGAGGACGTGACGCTGCGCGTGAGGGGCGAGAACGGCCGCGAGCGCTACCACCCCGCGGTCGTGCTCGATCTCGACTACACGGTGCTGATGCCCATGGCGCGCTAGGCGCCGTCCGCCAGCTGCGGTGACCTAAGGGGGGTTCCCATGACGACGACGGAGACCACGCCGGGCGCGGCCATCGCCTCGGCGCGGCGGCTGGTAGAGGCGTCGACGAGTGTTGTTGGTGCGGCGCTTCGGAGCGCTGCGGCGCTCACCGAGGGCGGCCGCCGGATCGACGACCATCAGGTGCACGTCGAGCGCGTCTCCTACCTCGCGACGCAGGTGCGGGCCGCGCACGAACTCACTTCGTACGCAGAGCGTCTCGCCGCGAAGGGCCAGCCGGACTGGCGGCAGGCGATGATGGCGCACGCCTACGCGGCCGAGATCGCGCACGCGCTCGGCTCGGCGATCGAGGCGGCGTGGGGGGAGTTCGGGCTCGAGGAGGACGACCTCGGCCCGCTGCTCGAGCCGGCGCTCCGAGTGGAACTGCGCGGCGGCCTTGCGGACGGGCGGCTGCGCGAGCTCGGCCGAGAGGTGATCGCCACCCTCGGCGCAAACAACGTCGACCTCGAGGACGAGACGGCCACGCTGACGCGCGACATGGCACGCGAGTTCGCCCGTAACGAGGTCGCGCCGATCGCCCAGCAGATCCATCGCGAGGACATGCTCGTGCCCGACTCGCTGCTGGAGGCCTTCTCGCGCCAGGGCTTCTTCGGGTCCTCGATCCCGGAGCAGTACGGCGGGACGGGTATGGGCGATCTCCCGATGATCATCATCACCGAAGAGCTCTCGATGGCGTCGCTGGCGGCGGCCGGATCGCTCGCTACGCGTCCGGAGATCTTGACGAAGGCACTCCTCTCCGGCGGCACGGATGAGCAGCGCGCGCAGTGGCTGCCGCGCATCGCCACCGGCGAGGAACTGGTGGCGATTGCGGTGACGGAGCCCGATGTGGGCTCCGATGTCGCCTCGCTCCAGACGCGCGCCGTCCCCTCCGAGCACGAGGGCGTGCGCGGCTGGCGCATCAGCGGGCAGAAGGCGTGGAGCACGTTCTCCGGGCGCGCCACCGTACTCGCCCTGCTCGCGCGCACCGATCCCGATCCCGCCTCGGGCAACCGCGGTCTCTCGCTCTTCATGGTGCCGAAACCCACCTTCGAGGGGCACCACTGGCGCTACGAGCAGCCGCAGGGTGGCGTCATGGAGGGGACGGCGAACCCCACGCCGGGTTACCGCGGCATGCACTCCTTTACGATCGCGCTCGACGATGTCTGGGTGTCGCATTCCAATCTGGTCGGCGGGGACGACGGCATCGGCAACGGCTTCTTCGTGCAGATGGGCGGCTTCGCCGCGGGACGGCTGCAGACCGGCGGTCGCGCGATCGGCGTGGCGCAGGCCGGTCTCGAGAAGGCGTGTCAGTACGTGACGCAGCGCTCGCAGTTTGGGCTCCCGCTCGCCGAGTACCAGCTGACCCAGCACAAGATCGGCGTGATGGCGACGCACACGGCGGCGGCGCGGCAGCTGACCTACGTCGCGGCCCGGGACTTCGACACACGCGCCGTGGAGCCGGCGATGGCGAAGCTCCTGGCCTGCGACATCGCGGGCGAGGTGACGCGCGAGGCGCAGCTTCTGCACGGCGGCTGGGGTTTCTCCGAGGAGGACCCGATCGCGCGGTACGTCGTGGACGCGCTGGTGCTCCCGATCTTCGAGGGCGTCAAGCCAGTGCTGGAGCTGAAGGTGATCGGCCGCCAGCTTCTGGCACGCGCCGCGCGCGGGGGCTAGCGCGGCGAATGCGCATCGCCGTCGCCTCCGACCACGCGGGCTACCGCCACAAGGAGACGATCCGTCGCCACCTCGAGGCGGCCGGGCACGATGTCGTCGACATGGGGACGAACTCGGCGGAGGAGGTCGACTACCCGCCCTTCATCCGCTCGGCGGCCGGGGCGGTGGCACGCGGCGAGTGCGAGCGCGCCATCGTGCTCGGCGGCTCGGGCAACGGCGAGGCGATCGTCGCGAACCGGCTCCGGGGGATTCGCTGCGCTGTGTGCTGGAGCGTCGAGGCGGCGGAGCTCGCGCGGCGTCACAACGACGCCAACGTGATCTCCATCGGCGAGCGAATGGTGAGCGAGGAACTCGCGGTCGCGATCGTCGACATGTGGCTGGGGACCACCTTCGATGGCGGACGCCACGCCCGGCGCATCGCGCAGATCGATCCCGCCGGAGGGGGATGACCGTGGCGGAGGAGCCGTCCGTCGCTCCCGGCCACGAGCACGACGAGAGGTGTGCCGAGCTCTACCGCGAGTGGCGCCGGTACCACGCGGTCGTCGTCGACACGAGCGGCCGCTTCGGCCGCGCGGAACTCCTGGCGGCCCGCCACGAGCGCGAGATGTTCGAGCGTCAGCTGCGTGCGCGCGGCTGCTCGGGTGAGGCATTGCGCCGGCAGGAGCGCGACACGGAGATCGCGATGCACGGCCGCCCGACGATCTCGCCACCGCCACCGCCACCGCCACCGTCGGCGACGGGAGACGGCGCGCTCTGATTCGTCCCGCTCTCACTGCGCGCGAGCGTAGCGCGAGTCGCGTCGACCTCTGGCCGCCCGGGCGTGGGAGGGAGCGGCCGCGGTGTGAGTGCTCCTACCGCTCTCCCGTCGGACGGAGCACCATGAGTTCCTCGTCGACCCGCTCTCCCTCGACGCAGGGCCCTCATGAGGTCGTCGTCGCTTCCGCTACGGCGCTGCCGGGTCGATGCGAGACGGCCTCCTGCGAGAGATCAGACCAGGTGCGGGCGCCGGCTGCTGCCTAAGCCGGGGCGTCGGCCTCGGTGCCGGGCGCAGGGAGCCCCGCGACGTACTGCTCGAGGTAGAGGAGGTCGCCGCTGGCGCGCCGGGCGACGATCACGAGCGCATCGGCGGTTGCGACCTCCTCGAGCTGCTCGTCGACGAACCACTGGAGCAGGCCGCGCGACATGTGATCGTGCTCCTCGAGGGCGAGATCCATCAGCGTGTTGATCGCCTTCGTGACCTCGGTCTCGCTCGTCAGCGCGAGTTCAAGCGCCTCCATGGGTGAGGAGAACTCGGCCTGCCCGGCCTCGATCGCGGGGATGCGGACGATGGCGCCCGCGTTGTTGAGGAAGGCGATCAGCTTGAGTCCGTGACTCCGCTCCTCCTCGGCCTGCCCGCGGTAGCGGGCGGCGAGATTGGGGAGCGCCTCTCGCTCGAAGTAGGCCGCGAGCATCTCGTACTGGAGGGAGGCCTGGAACTCCCGCCCCACTTGGAGCGAGAGCCCGTCCGCCATCGACTCGGAGATCAGCATCGTCGCCATCGTCGCCCCCTACTCCGCGTAAAGCTTCACCACTCGGACGCGGTCGTCGCCCGCGGCCTGAATACAGAGGTCGCAGAGGGTGCACTCGTCGAGGTTCGCCGTCACCGTCGTCACGCCACCCCCCTCCGCCCGATCGAAGATGTCGACGGGACAGACCTCGATCAGGCGCTGTACGAGCTCCGGGTCCTTCTGGACCGACTCGGCGATGTCGACGCGGATGAAGAGCCCGTCCGGCATCAGCGTGCGCCCATCCTCTCGCGCAGGAGCGCGGGGATGTGCTCGATCCGGTCGGCGACGGCGATCCCGGCTCGCTCCATGCGCTCGATCTTCTCCGCGGTCGTGTCCTCGCGTCCCTCCACGATCGTCCCGGCGTGGCCGAAGCGCATCCCCGGCATAGCGTCCATGAAGCGACCGGCCATGAAGGCCACCACGGGAAGGCGCGAGGAGACGGCCTCCATGTACTCGGCGAGCGCCGCCTCCGCGCGCCCGCCCGGCTCGCTGTAAATGGCGATCCCCTGCGTCTCCGGGTCCCCCTCGAAGAGCGGCATGAGCTCGGCGTAGGTGGAGCCGATAATGGCGTCGCCTCCGATTGAGCACGCCGTCGAGATGCCGAGCCCCGCCTGAGAGAGCGCGTTCGCGATCTCGACCGTCATCCCGCCGGAGCGCGACATCACGCCGACCGATCCCGGATGGAAGGCTCGGCGCGTGGCGTCCGCCGAGCCGCCGATCCCTCCCATCCGCGACTTCCCCGGCGAGATGATACCCAGACAGTTGGGGCCGATGACGCGGGCGCCCTCCTGCTCGGCGTGCTCCACGAACTCCGCGACCTCCCTGCGCGGGATGCGCTCGGTCACGACGACGATCAGCTTCACGCCGGCCTCGATGGCCTCGTGCACGGCGTCGGCGGCGAACGCCGGCGGGACCACGACGATGGAGCCGTCCACTCGCGTCCGCTCCGTGAACGCCCGCACCGTGTCCTCCACGGGAACGCCGTGCACCTCTCGCCCCTTGCGCCCGGGCGTGACGCCGCCCAGCAACTTCGCGCCGTAGTCCAGGAGCTCTCTGGCCATCGTCACGGCCTCGCGGCCCGTGATCCCCTGGATGATGAACGTGCTCTCGCGGTCGATGAGGATCGACACGCGGCTAGCCCCCGTCCGGTCGAGCGAGCTTCGCGACGGCGCGCCTCGCCGCCTCGTGCATCGAGACCGACCGGTCCACGTACTCGACGCCGTAGCGCCTGAGGATGGCGAAGCCCTCCTCCTCCCAGGAGCCGGGGATGCGGAAGATCGCGATCTTCTCGGCCGGGTCGAATCCGGCGTCGATCACCCCCTTGATCACGCCGCGCGCCATGATGTCGACCCGGGTGTTGGAGACGACGTTCATCATCACCGCGATCTTGTCTACGCCCGGCTTCGAGACGATGAGCTGCGTGAGGGCGGCCGTCTTGCGCACCGAGGGATTGCCCCCGACCTCGCAGTAGTTCGCGGGGTCGCCGCCGGCGGCGCGCACCGCGTCGAAGAGGGTGAGCGAGCCGCCGCCCGCCCCGATCACGAGCCCGAGCGTGCCCGAGAACTCGGTGACGTTGCCGGCGACGCCGCGGGTGTCCTGGGCGTCCACTCGGGCACCCGCGACCTCGAAGGGGGTGGGCGGACGCGCCTGGCGGGTGTCGTGCTCGGGGATCCCGAGCTCGGCGAGGAGGGCGCGGTGCGTGCCGCGCGCCTCCGCCTCCATCTCCATGTGCGCGTCGAGAGCGAGGATGCTGCCGTCCGTGAGCTTCCCGATCGGGTTGATCTCCGCCAGCGTCAGGTCGTGTTCGCGGAAGGCGCGCGCGAGCTGGAGCACGATGCGGCCGAGGCGGTTGAGGTCGCCGCCGGTCACGCCGGTGCGCGCGACGGCGAGCTTCGCCTGGTAGTCGGAGAGCGGGCGCAGGGTCGAGAGGTGCGTGCGGGAGAGGTGATCGGGGTGTGTCTCGGCGACCTCCTCGATGTCGATGCCCCCCATGTCGCTGAAGATGATGACGGGGCGCTTCGCTCGACCGTCCCACGTCACGGCGGCGTAGTACTCCTGCGCGATCTCGCCCTTCTGCTCGACCAGCACGCCGGTGGGGCGCTGGTCGTTGATCGAGAGCGCGAGGATGGCCTCGGCGGCGCTGCGGGCCTCCTCGGCGGTATCGGCGAAGCGCACGCCGCCCGCTTTCATGCGGCCGCCGCTGAGTACCTGCGACTTGAGGACAACCGGGCCGCCGAGCGCGCGCTGCGCATCCGCGGCCTCGTCGGCCGTGTGCGCGAGCCGGCTTCCGGGGAGCGGAACGCCGCGCCGCCGCAGCAGCTGCTTCGCCTCAAACTCGTAGAAGCGCATCGCTCTTCCCGCCGCCTAGCCCTGCGGGGCGGCGTCGCCCCCGCCGGAGCCGCTTTCGAAACCGTAGAGCGCGGCGAGCTCGGCGTCTCGCTCGGCGAGCCGGCGCGCGGTGGTCAGCATGACCTGCGCCTGCTTGTAGGTCGCATCGTCCTGCATCTTTCCATCGAGCATGATCACGCCGGAGCCGTCGCCCATCGCCTCGGTGATGCGGCGTGCGAAGGCGACCTCGTCTGCGGGCGGGGAGAAGACGCGCTTGGCAATCTCGATCTGGCTCGGGTGGATGGACCACGCCCCGACGCATCCCATCAGGAACGCGTTCCGGAACTGATCCTCACAGGCCACGGGGTCGGCGATGTCGCCGAAGGGGCCGTAGAACGGGTAGCAGCCCGCCGCGTTACAGGCGTCCACCATGCGCGCCATGGTGTAGTGCCATAGATCCTGCTGCGCGGTCGGCCGAGGCGCGTCGGCGTCTGCGGGGTCGGGATCGCTCCGCACGACATAACCCGGGTGCCCGCCACCGACCCGCGTCGTCTTCATGCGTCGCGACGCGGCGAGGTCCGCGGGGCCAAGGCTCATCCCCTGCATGCGCGGGCTGGCGGTGGCGATTTCCTCGACGTTGGCGACGCCGATCGCTGTCTCTAGGACGGCGTGCACCAACAGTGGCTTCCGGATGGCGTGCTTCGCCTCGAGCTGCGCCAACAGCTGGTCGAGGAAGGTGATGTCCCACGGGCCGTTCACCTTGGGGAGCATGATCACGTCGAGCCGGTCGCCGATCGTCGCGACGAGCTCCGTGATGTCGTCGAGGAACCACGGCGAGTCGAGGCTGTTGACGCGGGTCCAGAGCGCGGTGTCGCCGCAGTCGTTCTCGCGCGCGATCTCGATCAACCCGGCGCGAGCCTCATCCTTCTTGTCGGCGGCGATCGCGTCCTCCAGGTTGCCGAGGAGGACATCCACCTGGGGGATGATCTGCGGAATGCGCGCGCGCATTCGCGGGTGGCTCGGGTCGAAGAAGTGGACCATCCGCATCGGCCGCGCCGGGATCTCGCGAGGCGGCGCCGGTGCCCCGATCGCGAGTGGCTCGACGAAGGTGCGCGGGTTGCGCAGCATGCGGGACCTTCCGGGTGGGGCGTCGTGATGGGCGCCCACGGCGCGACACGGGACGCTATCCCCCGCCCGCGCACCCGTCAACCGGCGCCGGGCGACGGCCCGCCGGGGCGCCGTCGCCGCCACCGCTCTCGTCCCCCACTTCACCCCGCTCCGCCGGCAGTGGTCGGCGGCGCACGTATTTCTGAGCGCTCGAAGAAGGCTCGCAGCATCGCCGCCGGCAACACCAGAACCGCTCCCGCAGCGCCGAGCACGATGCCATTCCGCAGCGGGATGAGAGTCAGGTCGCGCCCGATCCGCAGGTACTCGTCGAGAAGGGCGCCCTCGACGCTCGCGGCGGAGAGCGCGACGCGCAGCACCAGCGAGCCAACGGCCACGAGGACACCCGCCCCGAGCAGGGCCGCCCCGAGCCCGAGGACGCCGTTGAAGCCACGCGGCAGTGCGGCCACGGCGACGCCGAGCACCGCCGCCGCCACTACAAGCCTCGTTCTCCAGTCCGCCCAGTTCTCGTGGGTCGCCGTGGTGAGTCCGTCCAGCAGGGCGGCGACGGCGCCGGCCGTGGAGAACCGATCGCGCACCGGCGGCGCGATCCCCCTCTCCGCGAGCGCGCGCCGGCCCTGGGCCCGGACGAGCGTGACGCTGCGCTCCAGCAGAGCATCGCGCATCCGTGCACGATCCCCGCTCGCAGCCTCCTCCGCGGTGAGCGCGACGCCCACGACCGCATATCCCGGTACGACGACGTCCTCGCCTGGCGCGGCGCGGGTCGCGGCCTCCACGACGCGCTCGAAGTGGAGATCGATGAGCGCCTCGGGCTCTGCGATCGCGTTGATCGCGTTCCTCAACGCCGGCCGCGCGACCTCATCGCTCGTGGCCTGAACGACGGAGTGCGCCACGAGTGCGGCCGCCGCGAGACCGCCGAGCGCCACGGCTGCGATCCATGCGGCGGCGTTGCGCATCCCGAGCCAGCGCTCTGAGCGCAGCTCGCGTGGGACCATCTCCTCGTCCCGGCGCGGGAACCAGTACTCGCCGTCCTCGGTGACCACCGGGGCGGGCCGGTCGGCGGGGTCGGATGAGTCGGGCGCGGGCGCGACCCCTTCGGGTGGCCCCTCCGCGGGTGTCTCAGGCGCGGCCGTCGCTCCGTCGTCGTCCCCCTCGACCTCGTCGTCGCCGAAGTCGAAGTGCTGCTGCCGGGGGGGATCACTCATGGCCCGACCGCGACCAGCGTCGTGCGCGCCACCCGGTCGTGCAGCAGCCGAGCGCGCGGCCTGACGAGCAGCACGCCCAGCGATCCGAGCCCGGTCACCGCGACGCCCGTTGCTCCCAGCAGCGGCGGGAGCGCCAGCCACGCCGGCAGGCCGGCGAGAAGCGGCGTCGCCGCCGCCCAGAGCCAGCCCGGAAGCGAAAGCGGCGCCGTCGCAGCCCGCACGTATAGAGCGCCGCGGGTCGCGCCGTCGGCCGGGACGGGGCGGATCCGGGCGACCCTCTGTCCGGGCGTGGCCAGCTGCCAGCGGGCGGCGAGTAGCGTCCAGGCGATCCAGGCGGGAGCCACCGCTCCGGCGACCGCGAGCGCGACGGCGGCATCCATGTTGCCGACATCGAGGCGCCCGAGCCCGGATCGCGCCAGCAGCCATGCCGTCGCGAGCAGGAGGGCGCCCGCGTGGAGGGCGGCGAGCAGCACGCCGTCGATCGCGGCGGCCGCGAGGATCCGCGAACGGCCCGGTTCCGCAGGCGGGGTCGGCATTGAGGCTACTCTACGCCACCGGGCGGACCCGACGATACGAGCGCTCGGCACCGTATCCGTCGAGCGCCTCCGCGCTACGCTCGACGTGTGGGAGAGAAGCAGCGCCCCGCTCACCCGGCCCGTCGAGGCCCCGCCGGCGACGCCCCGGTCGTCCCCGGGGGCGGTCGCGCGAGCGGGCGGCGGGGGACGAGAGCGGTCGTGGTCGCTGCTGCGGTGGCCATAGCCGCCGCCCTCCTGTGGACCGCTCTGCTCGCCCTTCGCTTCGAGGGTCGGGGCGAGCGCTACGACTATCTGCGTTGGGAACTGGCCAGCGCGCCCAACAAATGGGTGCATGCCCTGGGCGCCCCGTTCCGCGATGACCCCGCGGCGGATGTGGCGATCGCGCGCTACTTCGCGCTCGCCGATCGGCGCGGCGAGACGGCCGCCCGTCTGGAGGGCGCCGTCGAGGCGGCGATCGAGGGGCGGGTCGACGCCGTGCTCCGGGAGCTCCGCGTCCAGGGGCGTATCCCGCTTCCCGGTTCTGTCTTTCCCCCGGTCGACATCGAACTCGCGCTATCGCCGTGGGTGCTCGTCACCTCCCCCCGCGACCGCATCGAGCGCGCGGGCGACGAGCTGCTGGCCCCCGGGAAGACGCTCGAAGAGGCGGTCGAGCTGGAGCGCGCGCGGGAGGCGGGTGATGCGGCGATCTCGGCCGTCGCCCTCCGGACGGGCGGCATCGCGCTCTACCCCGCCGTGGTCAGCGCCGACCGCAGCTACGCCGGTACCGTTGCGACCGTCGCGCACGAGTGGGTGCACCACTACCTTGCCTTCTACCCACTCGGTCTCTCCTACTTCCGCTCGCAGGAGCTGCGCACGATTAACGAGACCGTCGCCGATATCGTGGGAGACGAGGTGGCCGTCTTGGTCCTCGAACGCTTCGGGGATCCAACCGCGGCGGAGGGTTCCGGGCTTGGAGGCGGGTCGGACGCGCCCCCCGACGAGGCGCGGGCGCTGCGCGCGTCGTATCGGGCCGAGACCTTGAGGGAGCTTCACATCGCGGTGGACGACCTCTTGGCCGAGGGGCGGATCGCTGATGCGGAGCGGCTGATGGAGCAGACGCGCGACGAGCTGGCAGCCGGGGGGATCGTGATCCGTCGCATCAACCAGGCCTACTTCGCCTGGTTCGGTACGTACGCCGCGCGCGCGGACTCGGTCGATCCGCTGGGGGAGGAGCTGCGGGCGCTGCGCGAGCGAATGGGCTCCCTCGCCGTCTTCCTCGGCGAGGTGCGGAGCGTGACGTCGCGGCAGCGGCTGCGGGAGCTCGCTGCGGCGTGGGGTCTCCCGGAGTCAGCGGCGGTCACTCCATAGCAGGCGGGAGGTGGGTCGTTGGCTCTCAGTCGGTCGCACGCCCTCGACGTCGTGCTGTCGGCGCTGGCAGCGGAAGCGTGCTGCCAGCCCGGGGACTTCACTGCCGGTGGCGTGCGCCTATCGGAGGTCTCGCCGAATCAGGGCGGCGATCGATGGCGGAGGCGGTTTCCGCGTCCCGAGCACAGTCTGGCGATCACGACGACGGGCGCCGGCGCCGTCGTCTCCGCGACGCCGTCATGGATGCCGTGGGTGGCGGAGGTGTTCCGGGAGGCCGGCCCCGGTGCCGTGTTCAGCCCGGGGCTCCTCGGCGCGGCGTCGTGGCAGGCGTCGCGCTACTCCTACTCGCTGCATGGACCGGTCCTCTACAGCGTCGCCTCGAGCCGGGATTGGCGCGCGCACGAGACGCCGGAGGGGTACACCGTCGATGTGGGCGGCGCGGAGTTGCTGGCATCACTTGTCGACGCCGACTGGCCCAATGCGATATCGGCGCGGGCCTCCGCCCAGGGCCGGCACGTCGCCGTGGCTGCGGTCGCGGTCCGCCGCGATGCGGTTGCCGGAGTCGTTGCGGCCACCGCAGACTCGGATGTCCTGTGGCAGCTGGGAGTAGACGTGAAGGTGGGGCACAGAGGGAAAGGACTGGGCAGGGTCCTGACGTCCCGGGTGACAGAGGCCGTCCTTCAGATGGGACGGGTTCCGTACTACGGGTCTCCGCCCGACAATGTCGCCTCGCGGCGCACGGCCCAGTCGGTCGGCTTCTTCCCCGCCTGGGTCTCCGCTTTCACGGTCGGGCGCTCGTCGCGGTGAGGTCCGGAGTCCGGCGCCACAGATCCGCCCGTACCACCCGGAATGCCGGAGTTGATGGGTCGGGAAGTGTGGAGCTGACACCTCCGACCGTCGCTCACGCCCATCGGCGAGGATGCGCCTTCCTCCGGCGCTGCTGGATCGCGGAGAGGGTGCGTTCGAGAATGGTCGAACACGACGCGGGACGGGAGGCGCGGCAATGAAGCAGCACGTGGCCGTCATCGGTCTCGGGCGCTTCGGCTCGGCGGTCGCCGAGGAACTGGCAGCCGCCGGCCACGATGTGTTGGGCATTGACTCCGATCTGGCGGTCGTCCAGCGCCTCGCGCCGCGGGTCACCCACGTCGTCCAGACCGACGCCACCGACGAGCAGGCGCTGGCGCGCCTCGGCGTCGCCGACTGCGAGTCGGCAGTGGTCGCCATCACGGGCCACATCGAGACCAGCATCCTGGTCACGTTGCTGCTGAAGCGTTTCGGCATCGAGCGCGTGATCGCGAAGGCGCGTAGCGACCTCCACGGTGAGATCCTCACCCGCGTCGGCGCCGATCGCGTGATCTACCCCGAGCGCGACACCGGGCTGCGCCTCGCTCACAGCTGGTCTTCGTCCGACATCACCGACTCCCTCGACGTCGTCGAGGGGTACACGGTGAGCCGTGTACAGGTTCCGCAGGAGATCGTCGGTCAGGAGCTCGGCGACGTCATCGGGAACCGCCCCGACGGCGTCACGCTCCTGCTCCTCGCGCGCGGATCGCGCGTGATCCTCTACCCCGATCGCGGGGAACGGCTGCGGCCCCGCGACGTGCTCGTGCTCGCCGGGGAGCTCGACGAGATGGAGCGCTTCTTCAGCGCGATCCACAACGTCCGCAGCCCGGCGTCCTGAGGCCCCCTACTCGCCGCCGGGTGTATCCGGCTCGTCGGGCTCGTTGTTCACCACGACCGTCGTCGTGACCTCGGTGAGGCCGAGCCGGCGGTCGCGCACGGTGAGGCGCAGTGTGTACGTGCCGTTCTCGAACTCGGCCGTGTCCCAGCGACCGATCGCGGCCGAGACCTGCGCCTGGCCGATGCGTCCTACCTCGACCCATCTCGAGGGGACGCGGCCCCGGCCGACTTCGAGACGGGCGTCGAGGAGGTCGCCGGTGATGACGCTCCCGGTCACGACGAAGGCGCCCGAGACGACCGCGCCCTCTCCCGGCCAGCTGATCGCCGCCCACGGCGCCTCGTCGGACCCTGCTCCAGCGTCGCCGTTGTCGATGGTGACCGGCACGGCGAAGCGGAGCCGGCCGAGCCTCTGGTCGATGACGACGACGCGCAGCGTGTAGGGACCGTTCGGCACGGTGGTGGTGTCCCAGTTCGCCAGGATCCCGTCCACGACCGGCCGGTCGGAGGCGCGGAGCCGTACCCAGACGTCCGGGCTCGTGCCGCGACCCCACTCCACGACGAGCCGCTCGAAGTCCGGCGAATCGGCCTGGCCGCGAATGGTGAGCGTTCGCGACACGGTCTGCGTCGCCAGAGGCGACGTCACGGAGACCAGTGGGAACGCCTCGTCGGTCGCCGCCGGCGGGGCGAGAAGCCCGCTGATGCCGTGCGCGGCCGCCCAATCGGGGAGGTCGTCCCACTCCTCGATCTCGTCTGGCGGGAGCACAAGCCGCACCTCCTCGACGAGGAAGGCGGAGGGCGTGTCGGCACCGCCGGCGAGCCCCGTGCGCGTGTCGATCAGGACGGGCTGCCACCACGTGTCCTCCATAGCCGCGCGCCCCACCTCGTTGCGGGGCAGCACGTCCGTGGCGAAGAGTCCTGTGTAGCGGTTCACGCGGGGGCAGGTCTCCGAGGGGAGGCGGCCCGAGGGCCAGCAGAGCTCCCGGCTCTCCACGCCGGGCGGGCGCACGAACTTTGTGGGCGGGAGCTCTAGCTCCTCGTGCGCGAAGTTCATGAAGTCGCGCCAGCTCCGCCAGGAGATCGAGGTGCTGAGGATGTCGAACATGGGCGAGTTGTCGGAGTTCCCCGCCCACACGCCCGACACGAGTTCCGGCGTGTAGCCGATGGCCCATGTGTCGCCGATCGCGTTCGAGTCCTCGAAAGGCTCGGAGGTGCCGGTCTTCTGGGCCGAGGGCCGCCCCTGCAGGGTGAGGGCGTCGCAGCCGAAGAGGAGGCACTGGTTGTCGCCGTCCGAGATGATGCTCGTCACCAGGTAGGTGAAGTTCGACGGCACGACGCGACGCGTCGTCGGCTCGATGAACTGGTAGAGCACGCGACCGTCTGCGTCGGCGACGCGCAGGAGCGCGACCGGCTCGAGCGGGCGCGTTCCGGGCTCGGGCTCGGTCCGTCTCTCCTGCCCGCGCATCAGTCCCTGGTTGGCGAGCACGCTGTAGGCGTAGGTGATGTCGTGGAGCGTGATGTCGACTCCGCCCAGGGTGAGCGCGGGGCCGTAGCCGAGCGGGTTGTCGAGCGTGGTGAAGCCGACCTGCTTGAGGAGGTCGACGGTCTCGGCGACGCCGGCGAAGAGGATTGTCTTGATGGCGGGAATGTTCAGGGAGTTCCCGAGCGCCTCCCTGGCGGGGAGGATCCCGCGGAAGCGCCCACCCGGGTTGCTCGGCACGAAGTCCTCGCCGGTCGCCGGGTCGGGGATGGTCACGGGTTGGTCGATGATGCCCGTGCCTGTGTTCCACCCCTTCATGAACGCCGTCATGTAGGTGAACGGCTTGAGCGTCGATCCCGGCGAGTTCTGGGCGATGATGTTGTCGTTACGACCCTCAATGTCGTCGCGGAAGTAGTCGCGGCTCCCGACGTAGACGAGGATCTGGCCGTTCGCCGGGTCGAGTGCGAAGAGCGCGCCGTTGTGGCCGTCGGACTGCTCCTCGAACGCGCTCACCCAGCGTTCGACGGTGCGCTCCCCCTCGTGCTGTAGCGTGAGGTCGAGCGTGGTGACGACCTCCAGCCCCTCCTCGTACAGTGCGCGCGGGCCGAAACGCTCCTCGACCTCCTGCGCGATGCGGCCCAGCACGAAGTGCGGCGCCTCGATGTCGAAGCGGTTCGCCTTGAAGACGAACTCCGCCTCCGCTGCGGCCTCGGCCTGCTCCCCGGTGATCGCGCCGGAGCGCACCATCAAGTCCAACACGTCTCGTTGCCGGATCTTGGCGAGCGGGAGGTTGTTGATGGGATCAAAGCGTGCCGGCGACTGCGGTATGCCGGCCAGGAGGGCCGCCTCCGGCAGCGTGAGGTCCGACGCTGGCTTGCCGAAGTAGCCCTCGGCCGCCGCCTCGATCCCGACGTAGATGCCACCGTACGAGATCGAGTTCAGGTACCACTCGAGGATCTGTCCCTTCTCGTACTGGCGCGTGAGCTCGAGCGCGATCACCGTCTCCTTGACCTTGCGGTCGACGGATCGCTCGGCGCGCTCCTCACGGGGGATGTAGATGTTCTTCGCGAGCTGCTGGGTGATCGAGGAGCCTCCCGAGCCCTGGAGGAACTCGTCGCCGAACGGCGTGAAGTTCTCGACCGCGGCGCGCGCGAGGCCGCGCACGTTGAGCCCGTTGTTGTCGAAGAAATTCCGGTCCTCCGTCGCGATCGTCGCCTGCACGAGCCACGGCGAGATCTCGGCGAGTGGGACGGGACGCCGGAGGCCGGAGAGCTCGTCGACGAACTCGTAGAGCAGCACGCCGTTTCGGTCGTAGATGCGGGCGCCGCCACGGGGCAGCTGGTCGAGCAGCTGCGCCGGGGGAACGACCGAGTCGGCGATTTCGTCGTACTGGCTGATGCCGTAGACGGCGGCGCCGCTCACGCCGGCGAGCGTGAGCACGAGAAAGACCGCGACGGAGAGTGCCGCCACGAGCAGCCAGCGCAGGTGCCGGCCGCGGCCTCCACCATCCCCGGCGGCCGCTGCGCCGCCGTTCCTCCTCATCCGCCGCTTCCGCGCGAGGCGCGCCGACGTCACAGCTCGCCCCCGCCGCGGCGCGCAGTATTGCTCGGGTCGTCACGGCGGCGCAGGACCACGAGGTGCGAGAGGCCGAGTCGGGCCGCCGGCGTCCACTCGGCCCGGTAGCAGACGGCGCGCAAGGCGCGCGCGACGCGCGGCCACCGCGCCGCGACGTTGTCGAATCCCGGATAGACATAGCCGTGATGGACGATGTCGAGACTCGCCGACCGGGCCAGAGGCGTCCAATCGCCGTGCCGGTACGCGCGGGCGTGCGGCACGAGACGCGACCTGAGCACCCCGGGCAGCCAGTTGACGAACGGGATGTTCCCGAAGATGTAGCGCCGGCCGAGATACACCCCGTGGGTCTCGAACGGGTAGAGGCGGTTGGGGGCGAAGACCACGCAGGCACCGCCTGGCTTCAGCACCCGCGCGACCTCGCGGAGCGTCGCGGCGTCATCGGCGACGTGCTCGATGACCTCGTTGAGCACGACGGCGTCGAGGCAGCCGTCGCGGAGCGGAAGCGTCTCGGCGGCCGCGGCGACGAAGCCCGCGACGGCGCGGGCAGGGGGTGCCGAGTCCTCGCCTCCGGCGCGTGCCGTCAGCAGGCGGCGCCGGGCCTCGGCGAGGCGCTCCGGCGCGATGTCGAGACCGACCGCGCGCGCGCCCTCCCGCGCGAACGCCCGCACGTACTCGCCGACGCCGCAGCCGAGGTCCAGCACGAGCGCCCCGCGCAGCGCCACGAACCGGGAGACTATCGCGAGCCGCCGCTCCTGCCCGAAGCGCCAGACGAAGGAGGGATTGCCAAGTCGTGCCGCGTCGTCGGTGGGGGCGGACGCCGCGCGATGGTCAGGGTGCGCTCCCCGGGCCGTCGCCGACACCGAGCCGTGGCTCCGGTCGGCCGCCGGGGTGCGTGGGGCCGTGGGATCGCTCGCCCGGATAGCAGAGCCTCCTCCGCGCGCCGGCGCGTTACTCCGCCGCCCGAGATCGACCGCATCCCGGAGGATGCGCCTCCGCCACTCGCCCGCGCCGGGTGGGTGAGCGGCACCGGGCGTGCTGGCGTGGGGGAGGGACGCCCTCTATCATAACGCCTCCGTGCGGCGACCCCCACGGGAGCGGCGCCGAGGGTCGCGGCCCTGCGCGCGGCGGGCTGTGAACGGGATGGCCTGATGGTGCTCGCGGCCGGGGACGTCCGGCGCCTGGCGCGTCTCGCCCGCATCTCGCTGGACGACAACGAGGTCGAACGGCTGCGCTCCGACCTCTCGGCGTGCCTCGATCATTTCCGCGTTCTCGCCGAGATCGACACCGACGGTGTGCCGCCGACGGCGCACGTGGGTGCCCTCACCAACGTCGAGCGCGATGACGCTGTGGGGCCGTCTCTGGCTCCCGAGGACGTGCTCTCCCGCGCGCCGCGCCGTGAGGGCCCCTACCTGCGCGTGCGCCCCGTGCTTGAGGCCGAATGAGGCCGCCGAGTGCGGGACCGCGGCGGGGACGTCTCGGATGAGCGCGGCGGCCGTCGGCCTCGATCGCACCGCACACGAGCACGCGCGCGCCCTGCGATCGGGCGAGTACACTGCCGTCGAGCTCGCGGCCGCGACCCTCGACCGGCTCCGGGAGCAAGAAGCGGCGATCCACGCCTACATCACGATCGAGGACGAGCGGGCGCTCGCCGATGCCGCCGCCGCCGACGACTTGCTGCGCGAGGGCGACGCGGGGCCGCTCACCGGCATTCCCGTCGCGCTCAAGGACCTGATCGCGACCCGGGGCGTGCCGACCACCGCGGCCTCGCGCATCCTTGAGGGCTACGTCCCCGCAGAGGACGCGACGGTCGCCGCCCGGCTGCGCAGCGCGGGCGCCGTCCTGGTCGGAAAGGCCAATCTCGACGAATTCGCGATGGGGTCCTCCACCGAGCACTCCGCCTACGGCGCCACCCGTAACCCGTGGGACCTGGATCGCGTTCCCGGGGGCTCTTCCGGCGGCTCGGCGGCGACCGTGGCGGCGCGTGGCGTCCCGATCGCGCTCGGCACCGACACCGGCGGCTCCATTCGGCAGCCGGCCGCGCTCACCGGTATCGTCGGGCTGAAGCCGACCTACGGCCGCGTCTCCCGCTACGGCGTCGTGGCCTTCGCCTCCTCACTCGAGCAGGTTGGCCCCTTCGGACGCGACGCCGAGGACGTGGCGAACCTCCTCTCCGCTATCGCCGGTCTCGACGCGCGTGATTCGACGACGGCGCCCGAACCGGTTCCCGACTACCTCCCCGAGCTCGGGCGCGGGCTCGACGGCCTCTCCGTCGCCGTTCCCGACGCCTTCTTCGAGGGAGCGGAGGATGGCGTTGCCGCAGCGGTGGAGGCGGCGCTCGATCTGCTGGCGGCTAACGGTGCTCGCCTCGTTCGCGGCGTGGATCTCCCCCTCGCGCCGGCGGCGCTTCCCGCCTACTACCTGATCGCGCCGGCGGAGGCCTCAGCGAACCTCGCGCGCTACGATGGGGTGAAGTACGGGTTGGGTGACACGGACGGTCCGGGTCTCTGGGATGAGATGGAGCGCACGCGTGGCGCGGGCTTTGGCCCGGAGGTGAAGCGGCGCATCATGCTCGGAACCTACGCTCTTTCCGCCGGATACTACGACGCCTACTACCTGAAGGCGCAGCGCGTGCGGACGCTGATCCGGGAGGAGTTCAACCGCGCGCTCGCCGACCACGACCTGATCGTAAGCCCCACCACGCCCGGCCCCGCATTCCGCCTCGGCGAGCGCGTGGACGATCCGTGGGCGATGTACCTCTCGGATCTCTACACGATCCCGGCGAACATCGTGGGGTACCCTGCCATCTCGATGCCCTGTGGCTTCGTCGAGGGCCTGCCGGTCGGATTGCAGCTGCTGGGGCGGCCGTTCGAAGAGGGAACCCTGTTGCGCGCGACCGCCGCCTATCAGGCGATCACAGACTGGCACGAGCGGTCGCCATCCCTTCCGAAGCCGGCAGGGGGCGCAGCGTGAGAGAGCCTGGAGGCCGCGCGGCCGAGTCGGCGCCGGCGGGCGGAGATGGGAGCCCGGCGGGGTACCGCGCGCGGCGGGGAGCGACGTCGGAAACGCTCTCGATGCTGCCCTCCTCGGGAATCCGGCGATTCTTCGAGCTGCTGGACGGCGCAACCGACCTGATCTCGCTCGCGGTCGGGCAGCCGGACTTTCCGACGCCGGCGCAGATCACGCGCGCCGCGGCCGATGCGATGCTCGCGGGCCACACCGGTTACACGAGCAACTACGGGTTGCTCGAGCTCCGCGAGGCGCTCTCGCGCCACCTCGAACACCGCTACGGCGTCTACTACCAGCCGTCCTCGGAGCTCCTGTTCACGACCGGCGTCTCGGAGGCGCTCGACGTCTCGATGCGGGCGCTGCTCGACCCCGGCGACGAGGTGCTCGTCCCGGAGCCCGGCTACGTGGCGTACCAGCCAGTCGTCATGATGGCCGGCGGCGTCTACGTCCCGGTGCCGACAACGCCGGCGGATGGCTTCATGCTGACGCCGGAGGCGCTCCGGGAGCGCATTACGCCGGCGACCAAGGCGATCCTCCTCGCCTATCCCTCGAACCCGACCGGGGCGGTGATGACGCGGGAGGCACTGGAGGCGGTCGCCGAGGTGGCGCGCGCGCACGATCTCTTCGTGATCTCCGACGAGCTCTACGATCGCCTCGTCTACGGCGTCGAGCATGTCTGCTTCGCGTCGCTCCCCGGGATGCGCGAGCGCACCGTGCTCTTGGGCGGCTTCTCCAAGAGCTACGCGATGACGGGCTGGCGCCTCGGCTACGTCGCGGCGCGCGCCGACCTGCTGGAGGCGATCATGAAGATCCACCAGTACGTGATGATGTCGGCGCCGACGGTCGCCCAGTACGCGGCGCTGGAGGCCTTCCAGAGCGCCGAGGAGGACGTGCGCGGGATGATCGCCGAGTACGACCGCCGGCGAGGCCTGCTCTGCCGGCGGATCGCCGAGATCGGCCTGCCGATGGTGGAGCCGCGGGGGGCCTTTTACGCCTTCCCCAATGTGCGGTCGGTCGGTCTCGACGGGCAGGCCTTCGCCGAGGCGCTCCTGGAGGAGGAGCGGGTCGCCGTCGTTCCGGGGATCGCCTTCGGTGAGAACGGCCGCGACTTCGTGCGGATCTGCTACGCGGCTTCCTACGACCAGCTTTCGGAGGCGCTCGACCGCATCGAGCGCTTCGTGCGCCGCCGAGTCTCGACGACAGGGACGCCTTCCGTCGGGCAGGTGCGCACGGCGAACCCGTGAGCGGGGGGCCGCCGGGCGGCCCGCCGAGGGACGGTGACGGCGGGAATAATGGCGGACCGCACGCGGGCGGCGTCGACGAGGGGGCGTACGAACTTAGCATCAAGCATGTGCGCGCCCGCCCGACCGGCGAGCCCGGGGAGATCGCGGTTCTGCTGGAGACCTCGCGCGGTTCCCTCGAGGGGCTGCTTCGTCCGTGCGAAGGCCGGGACGGCTGCGCGATCTATCTGGGCGGGGCCTCGGGCGGCGTCCGCGGGCCGGCGCAGGGGGTCTACGAGCGGCTCTCGCGCGAGCTTGTGACCGCCGGCGTGACATCGCTGCGCCTCCAGTACCGCGAGCCGGGCAACCTCGTCGAGTGCGTGCTCGACGCGCTGGCTGGCTGCTCCTTCCTGAAGGGGATCGGGGCCGCGCGCGTCGTGCTCGTCGGCGTCTCGTTCGGAGGCGCGGTCGCGATCCGCGCAGGCGGCCTCGCGCCGCTCGTGGCGGCGGTTGCGGCGCTCGCGCCGCAGCGCGCGGGCACCGAGCAGGTCAATGCGCTGGCCAAGCCGCTCCTGCTCGTGCACGGCGACGAGGACACGGTCCTCGACCGCGCCGCCTCGGATGACATCTTCGAGCGCGCCCGGGAGCCGAAGCAGCTCGTGATCCTGCCGGGTGCTGGTCACGCGCTCGACTCGCACGCCGACGAGGTGCGCGAACTGCTCACGGGATTCGTCTCTGAGCATGCCGGCGACCGGGTCGGGGGCTGAGGCCCGCGCGGACGCTCCCACGCAGCCGGGCGCGCACCCGTATACTGCCCCCCCGGAGAGACACCGCACGGCGTCGCGTGCGCCGCGCCCATCGGGTAAGCACGGTCGCGGCGCCTCCCGCGGTGGCGATGCGCGCGCCTGTCGCGACGGAGAGCGGGGACGAGTGATGACGACCGACGCGACCGCGACTCTGATACCGGGACTAGAGGGGATTCCCATAGCCGAGTCGTCGGTCTCGCTCGTGGACGGAGCGGCGGGCCGGCTCACCTACCGCGGCTACTCGATCGAAGATGTCACGCACGCAACCACCTTCGAGGAAGTCGTCGCGCTGCTCTACGACGGCGAGCTCCCGACGGCGTCGCGTATCGCCGAGGTCCAGGCCGAGATGGAAAGCGCCCGCACGCTCACGGAGCCGCAGATCGAGATCGCGCGCCGAGCCGGCGAGGGCGCGCACCCCATGTTCGCCCTGCAGGCGGCGGTTGCCGCCCTCGGGCCGCGGCAGAACGACTTCGAACAGTCACTGGGTGAGGTCCGCGAGCGCGGCGTCGCGCTAGTCGCGAAGGTCGGGCATCTCGTGGGCGTGATCGCGCAGGCGGCGGCCGGTCGTCCCTACGACGGACCGCGGTCGGGCGAGTCGCACGCCTCGATGGTGCTGAGGATGATCACCGGCGGCGAGCCCCCCGCGGAGCATGTCGCGGCGATGGACACGCTGTTGATCCTGCAGGCGGACCATTCGGCCGGGAACGCCTCCACCTTCACCACGCGCGTCGTGACCTCGACCCGGTCCGAGCCGGAGGCGGTGGTGTCGGCGGCGATCGGCGCCCTCTCGGGTCCCTCCCACGGCGGCGCCAACGAGCGCTCGATTCGTCTCTTCCTGGAGATCGGCGAGCCCGACAGTGCCCCGGCCTTCGTGAGCAGGATGCTCGACGAGAGGGCGCGCATTCCCGGATTTGGTCACCGCATCTACCAGGTGAAGGATCCACGCTCGATCGTCATCCAGCGGCTCGCCGAGAGCCTTCTGGTCGCTCCGGAGCACCGCAATCTCTACGACATCGCGCTCGAGGTGGAGCGCGTCGCGACCGAGCGGCTCTCCGAGCGGGGACTCTGGCCCAACGTGGACCTGTTCTCGGGCTGCGTTTTCAACGGCATCGGCGTCCCGGTCGACTTTTACACGCCGCTCTTCGCGGCGTCGCGCACGCTCGGCTGGGTCGTGCACATGCGGGAGCAGTGGGACTCCGGCAACCGCCTCTTTCGCCCGCGTCAGATCTACGTCGGCGAGGACGTGCGCGGGTTTGTGCCGATCTCCGAGCGCTAGGCGAGGCAGCCCGGAGGGCGTGCCACCGGTGTCGGCCGTTAGCCGCGGGGCACCGGTTTCGACGGTGGGCCGGGCCAGCCGGCGCGCCGCTCCAGCAGCTCGCGGGCCGGCCGCCGGGCGCCCGCCACGACGCTGCGGGATCCAAGTGTGGCCGGTGACGCGTCCTCGTCGAGCACCACCCCGCCGCCCGCCGGCACCATTGCTAGCGCCGCCGCGATGTCCCACGGCCAGACGGAGCCATGGACCATGAGGTCGCAGAGACCGGCGGCGGACCAGGCGAGCCCCAGAGCGGCCGAACCGACCACGCGGTAGCCCTGTACGCCCGGCCACAGGCTGCTCATGAGATCGAGCGTGCCGGCGGCACGCTCGTCGTCGTGGCCGAGATCGGCGACCACCAGCGAGGAGGCGAGATCGCGGGCCTGGGTGGCGCCAACCATCCGGCCGTTCGCCGCAAGCCCGAGACCGGGCCCGCCGGCCAGGCACCAGTCGCGGTTGGGGTCGTAGGTCACGCCGAGCCGGGGCGTTCCATCCCGGACGTAGGCCAGCGTCACGCAGTAGAGCGGGATGCCGGCCGTGAAGTTGCGGGTGCCGTCGAGCGGATCGACGACCCAGAGCTCTCCCTCGGCCCACGGCGTGTCGGGGTGTGACTCCTCGGAGAGCACCGCGTGGCCGGGATACGCCTCGCCCAATCCGTCGATGATGAGGGCCTCCGAGGCGCGGTCGGCCGCGGTGACAAAGTCGATGCGCCCCTTGCGCTCGTATGGTCGCGCCCCGAGGGAGGCGTCGCGTACGAGGGAGCCGGCGGCGCGAGCCAGTCGAACGGCCGTGGTCAGCGCGTCCTCGCCGCTGCGGGTGACGGGGAGCGCCGCGCGGGCGCTCTCGGTTGGGCTCACCTCGTGGGGGTGCCGCCGATGTCGTCGAGGCGCAGAGCGGCCCGCACGTCCGCCATCGTCTCGCGGCCGATCGCGCGGGCGTGCTTCGATCCCGCGGCGAGCGCCTCGCGCACGAGCTCGGGGCGCCCCTCGTAGTGCGCCCTCCGCTCCCGGATCGGGTCGAGGAAGGTGTTCAGCGCCGCCGCGAGCCTCGTCTTCACCTCGACATCTCCGACGCGGCCCGCGCGGTAGCGCTCCTTGAGCTCGTTCACCTCGTCGGTGTTGGGGTTGAAGGCGTCGTGATACATGAAGACCGGGTTGTCCTCGACGTGACCGGGATCGGTCGCCCGCAGCCGCGTCGGGTCGGTGTACATCCCCCTGACCTTGGCGGTGACGGTCTCCGCGTCGTCCCGGAGGTCGATGGCGTTGCCGGTCGACTTCCCCATTTTCGCGCTGCCGTCGGTCCCCACCAGCCGCGGCACGCGCCCGATCAGGCCGCGTGGCACCGGGAAGGTGTAGCCGAAGAGCCGGTTGAATCGGCGCGCCACCTCGCGCGTCAGCTCGATGTGCGGCGACTGGTCCTCGCCCGTCGGCACCAGGTGCGCTCGCGGGAGCAGGATGTTGGCGACCTGCATCACCGGGTAGGTGAAGAACGCCACCGGCACAGCCGAGTCGGAACGCGATTCGAGCTCGGCCATCTCGGCTTTGAGCGTCGGATTGCGCTCGAGCCGCCCCAGGCCGATCCACCAGGAGAGCCATACGGTGAGCTCGGCGTGCTCCGGCACGTGGCTCTCGATGACGAAGTGGCTCCTCTCGGGGTCGAGCCCCACCGCGAGCCAGTCGAGCGCGACCTCGAGCACGCCCCGGCGCACCAGATCGATGTCGGAGGCGTAGTCGGACACCTGGTAGTCGGCGATCAGGAAGAAGCAGTCGTACTCGCGCTGGAGCCGGAGCCAATTCTCGAGCGCCCCGGCGTAGTGGCCGAGATGGAGCGGGCCCGTGGGTCGTACTCCCGTCAGGATCCGCTGCCGCGCCTGGGCGACGTCCTCGGCCGCGGCGCCCTCCGCCGGCGCGGTCGCGGGTTTGCTCTCGGTCATCGCTGCATTCGATCCGGTGCCGAGATTGACATGAGGCCCAGCGTGCGCGCCAGCACGACGCGCGTCGCCTCGAGCAGGAGGAGCCGCGCCCGCGAGAGCTCCGGCTCCTGCTCGTCCACGACGCGGCACTGCGTGTAGAAGACGTGGAATGCCTGCGCCAGCTCCTGCGCGTAGTGCGGCAGGTGGTGGGGCGCCAGTTCGCGGACGACGGTCTCGATCACCTCGGGGAGGAGGAGAAGCTTGCGCAGAAGCGTCTGCTCGGCGTCGTGCGTCAGAAGGGCTGTGTCGGCGCCGGCCGCGGAGAGGCCGGTCTCGCTCGCCCGATCGATGATGCCCCGGATGCGGGCGTGCGCGTACTGCACGTAGTAGACGGGATTATCGTCGGAGCGCCGCTTCGCGAGCTCGAGGTCGAAGTCCATAGCCGCCCCCGCGGAGGGCAGCAGGAAGAAGAAGCGCGTGGCGTCTGAGCCGACCTCCTCGACCACGTCGGCGAGCGTGACCAATTCCCCCGCGCGCTTGGAGAGCGGGACGACCCGGTCGCCGCGCTTCAGCGTGACCAGCTGGTAGAGAACGACATCGAGCGCCTCCGGTGAGGTGTCGAGCGCCCGCATCGCCGCCTTCAGCCGCGAGACGTGGCCCTGGTGGTCGGCGCCCCAGATGTCGATGGTGCGCTCGAATCCGCGCGTCACCAGCTTGTCGAAGTGGTAGGCGATGTCAGTGGCGAAGTACGTCGGGAGGCCGTCCGAGCGGATCAGGACGTTGTCCTTCTCCTCCCCGATCTCGGAGGAGGCGAACCAGACGGCGCCCTCCCGTTCGACGACGTGCCCGCGGTCGCGCAGGCGCCCGAGCACGGTGTGGTAGGGCCCGCCCTCGGCCTGCAGCGTGCGCTCCGAGTACCAGGTCGAGTAGCGCACGCCGATGGTCTCGAGGTCCCTCCGGATCCCGTCGAGCATCAGGTCGATGCCGCGCTCGCCGAGCCGGTGGTCGGGCTCCTCGCCCTCGGGCCTCAGGTAGCGGTCGCCGTCCTCGTCCCGGATGCGGCCGGCGATCCCTGTGATGTACTCGCCGGGGTAGCCGTTCTCGGGGATCGGCGCGTCGCGGCCGAAGATCTGCTGATAGCGTGCATAGAGCGTCCGCGCGAAGATCGCGACCTGCGTCCCCGCATCGTTGATGTAGTACTCCTCCTCTACCTCGTAGCCCCACGCTCGCAGCACGTTCGCGAGCGTGGAGCCGATCGCGGCCCCGCGCCCGTTGCCGACGTGCAACGGTCCCGTGGGATTCGCGGAGACGTACTCGACCTGAACGCGCGCCCCCCCGCCCCGATCGCTCGTGGCGTAGTGCTCGCCGTGGCGGGCGATAGTCGCCGCCCGCGAGGCAACCCAGCCCGGCGTGAGGTAGAGGTTCAGGAATCCCGGCGGCGCGACCCGCGCCTCGGCGAGCGCCTCGTGGGGTGGGAGGTGTCGCTGAAGGGCGGTGGCGATCTCGACGGCACGCATGCGCACGAGACTCTGGATGCGGAGCGGCAGGTTGGCGGAGTAGTCGCCATGCTCGGGTCGCTGCGGGTGCTGGAGCTCGACCTCGGGCGCCGCGAACGCGGGCAGGTCACCCGCAGCCTGTGCGCCGGCGAGCGCGCGGGCCACCAGAATCGCGAACTCGTCCCGGATCATCTCGACCGCGCCCCCCGCCTTGCGCCCCGAAGAAGCGAGTGTAGCGCCGCCCCAGCGGAGGCGACAGGAGCGCGGCGGGCGCCCGCAGGGGCGTCGTATCATCGCCCCTGGCGCCGGGAGGAGGGGCGATGCGGTCCGACGCGGCGACTGTTGCCGAGTATCTCGCGAGCCTTCCGGGGGAGCGGAGGGCGGCGCTCGAGGCGGTGCGCGAAATCGTGATCGAGAACCTCCCGGAGGGCTACGAGGAGACGATGAACTGGGGGATGATCAGCTACGAGATCCCGCTCCGCGTCTACGCCGACACGTACAACAAGAGACCCCTGATGTACGCGGCGCTCGCCTCGCAGAAGAACCACATGTCGCTCTACCTGACGAGCGTCTACGCGTTCCCCGACGCCGCGGAGGAGTTCGAGCGGGAGTACCGCCACAGCGGGAAACGCTACGACATGGGGAAGTCCTGCGTGCGCTTCCGGCGGATCGACGATCTGCCCCTCGAGCTCATCGGCCGCACGATCGCCGCAGTCGATCCCCCTGCGTTCATCGCGCGCTACGAGGAACTGCGTACGGGCGCTCGCTCCCGCCGCCGTTAGCCCGGGCGAGGGGTCGGTCCACGGTCGCGACCGCTCGGGTGATTGGCCATCCGGTTCTCGGCGGCGAGCTCCACCGTCCGCGCGACGCGCGCGGCCCGCGTCCCGGATCTCCGGGCCGACTTGATCCACCAGAGAATGTTCTTGCTGGACGATGCGGGAAAGCCCCGGAAGGTCTTGGCTGCCTCGTTCGTCGCGAGCGCGGCGGCGAGGTCGGGCGGGACCACCAGCTCCTCCACGTCGTCGTAGATGCTCCAGGCCCCGTTCGCCTTCGCCGCCTGAACCAGCCTCATGCCGGCTGGGGCCATGAGGCGCTGCGCGGTGAGGCGCGCGCCCTTCTCCTTGTTGAGACGAGACCATGGGTTCGCCGGGTTCCGGGGCGTGAAGAGCCTCATAGCGCGCTGCTCGTCGAGTCGGTTGGGGCGCGAATCCACCCAACCGACGCAGAGCGCCTCATCGACCGCCTCCGTGTAGGGGACGAAGGGCTTCCCCGAGGCCTTCGTCCACGAGACCAGCCAGGCGCCGGAGGACGCGCCGTGGTTCCGCTCAAGCCAGGCGGCCCCTCGTCCACCTGGAGAGCAGGGGGAGGAGGGGCCGCCTGCCCACCTGGAGGATGCCGATCTCACCTCCCCTTGCTTTTCCCTCCACGAGCACCGGGTCGCTCCCCCGCTGCGTCTAGTGCGCCTCTGCGGCGCCAGCGGCGCTCGTCGCGGAGCCGGCGGCGAGGGCGCGCAGGCCCGCGTGTGCCGCGGCGTCGAGGCCGGGGTCGGCGGTGAGCAGCTCGGTCGCTTCGCGTCGCGTCGCGTCGATCAGCTGCGCGTCGATCAGGGCCGCTACTCGCACGGAGGCCCCCGATTGCCTGAGACCGTAGAGTTCGCCGGGTCCTCTCAGCTCGAGATCCGCCTGCGCCAGATCGAAGCCGTCGAGCGTGCTCTCCACCACCGCGAGGCGCCGCACCGCCTCCTCGGAGGGCTCGTCGGCGAGCAGGAAGCACCACGAGGGGTGACGCTCGCGACCCACGCGGCCGCGGAACTGGTGGAGCTGTGCCAGCCCGAAGCGATCGGCTCCCTCGATCAGCATCACAGTGGCGTTCGGCACGTCGATCCCCACCTCGACGACCGCGGTCGAGACCAGCACCTGCGCCTCGCCGGAGACGAAGCGCGCCATCACTTCCTCCTTCTTCCGTGCAGGGAGCCGGCCGTGCAGGAGCGCCACGCGGTCGGCCCGCTCGGGGAACTCGTCGAGCCGGATCCGCTCGTACTCCTCGGTCGCCGCACGGGAGGCGATGGCCTCCGATCCCTCGACCAGGGGGCAGATCACGAATCCCTGCCTCCCCGCGTCGAGCTCGGACCGCAGCCGGTCGAACGCCGCTTGGCGCTCGCCGCTCTCGAGCCAGCGGGTCTCGATGGGCGGACGTCCGGGTGGCATCTCGTCGATCACGGAGAGGTCGAGGTCGCCGTAGACGGTGAGAGCGAGCGAGCGGGGGATCGGCGTGGCCGTCATCACCAGCAGGTGGCAGGCGGGCGGGTCGGCCCCGCCGTCGGGGGAGGCCTGCGCTCCCAGGGGGCGGGCGCGCTCGCGTAGCGCCGAGCGCTGTCGCACTCCGAAGCGGTGCTGCTCGTCGACGACGGCCAGGCCGAGCCTCGGGAGCGCGACGTCTTCCTGGATCAGGGCGTGGGTCCCGACGACGATCTGCGGCGTCGCGTCGTGGGCGAGCGCCGCGAGCACCTCTCGCCGCTCCTTCGCGCGCGAGGCGCCGGTGAGGGAGAGCAGCCGCAGAGGCACAGGGAGGAAGGGCAGGGGCACGATTCCGCCGAGGGGCGGTTCATCCGATCCGGTGAGCAGGCGGCGGATCGTGCGCACGTGCTGCTCCGCGAGCACCTCGGTCGGGGCCATGAGAGCCGCCTGCTTTCCGGCCGCGACGATGTCGAGCATGGCGGCGAGGGCGACGACCGTCTTCCCCGAGCCGACGTCGCCCTCGAGCAGCCGTGACATCGGCACCCGGTGCTCGAGGTCTCCGAGCACCTCGGCCAGCGTGCGGCGCTGTGCCTCCGTCAGATCGAAGGGGAGCGAGGCGACGAAGGCACGCGCGGCTCCGTGCTCGGCGATCGCGGGGGCGGTCTCGCTCTCCCGCCACGCCCGGCGGCGCCTGACGACGCCGATCTGGATGCCGAGTAACTCGTCGAAGGCGAGCCGGCGCCGCGCTTGAGCGAGCGAGGACGCGTCGTCGGGGTAGTGGAGCTGCTGCATTGCGTGGGCGAGCGGCGGCAGCCCGTGGCGCTCGATGAGCGCATCCGGGAGCGGCTCCGGGACGCGGTCGACGTAGCGCTCGACGAGCGAGGCGACGAGCGAGCGCAGGGTGCGCTGGGCGAGCCCCGCGGTGAGGCGGTAGACGGGGACGAGCCGCCCCGTGTGGCGGCCGTGCTCGTCCGTTCCCATCAGCTCGAATTCGGGGTTGTCGAATGTGAGGCGCCCGCGGAAGGCGCGCACGCTACCGGCGATCGCTACTTCGGAGCCCTCGCGCAGCTGCCGCGCAAGGTAAGGCTGGTTGAACCAGATGACGCGGATCGACGCACCCGACTGATCGGAGACCGTCGCCTCGGTGGAGCGCATCCGGCCGCCGCGGCCCATGCGGACCTCTCGCACCCGGTCCAGGCGCCCGCGCACCGTCTGCTCCATGCCGATGCGGAGCTGCGTGACCGGGACGATCCGACTGAAGTCGAGGTGTCGGTAGGGGAAGTGGCGGAGGGCGTCGCCCACCGTGTCTAGGCCGAGGCGCTCGAGGCGCGGGATCGTCGCCCTTCCCACCCGGACGCCCGCGCGCGCGATCGGAAGGTCCAGCGCCGCGGCCCCCTCGGGGATCGCGGCCGGGCTGCCCGGCCGGGCGCGGGTGGGGCGGCGCCGCGCCGGGGCGCCGCCTCGGCTCTCCGCGCCGGCGCGAGCGCTCCCGTCCTGCTCCTCCGAAAGCGTGGCGAGCGCGCGCCGCAGCCAGCGGCGCCGCTCCTCCGGGTCGAGGGCGCGATAGCCGCTCGCAGGTAGTGCGGCGACCATCCGCAGGAGGGGCGAGCGAGGTTCCTCATTCCGCGCCTGCCGGCGGAGAAGGGTATCGAGTCCGCCCGTGACGAGGAGATCGGTGCAGTCGGCCTTGAGCTCCCGCCGGAGGATCTCGCCGAGGCGCGCGAGGTCGGCGCTCACGCTCCCGTCGGCGGGGAGCCCTCGCCGGTGGCGGGAGCGGCCGCCACCACCGTTGCGCCGAGCACGCCCGGGCCGGCATGGACGCCGAGCACGGGGCCGATGCGGCTCTGCGTGATCGGGATCTCCGGTGCCAGCCCGCGCAGCCGCTCGGCGACGTAGTCGCACTCGTCCGGCGTCGTGGCGTGCACGACGCCCGCGCGCTCCAGGGGGCGGAGCTCCGCGAAGCGACGCAGCACCTCCTCGATCGCCTTGTTCTTGGTGCGCACACGCCCGGCGGCGGCAACCTCGCCGTCGCGCACCGTGGCGATGGGCTTGAGTCTCGCGAGCGTGCCGATGAGCTCCATGCCGCGACCAATGCGCCCGCCCCGGCGCAGGTACTCCAGGGTGTCGAAGATGACGAGCATGTGCGAGCGTCCGAGGAGATCCTCGGCGGCCGCCACGACGCCGTCGATGGAGGCGCCGCGTCCGGCGGCCTCGACGGCGGCGATCGCCGCCATGCCGAGAGCCATCGAGGCGGTGCCCGAGTCGACCACGCGCACCTCGGTTCCCTCGAGACCGGCGGCCCCCTGCTGGGCGGAGGCGAAGGTGCCGGAGAGCTTCGACGAGACGTGGATGGAGACGATCTCCGATCCGTCAGCGGCGAGATTGCGGTAGACGTCGCGGAACGCGCCCGCCGGTGGCTGCGACGTGGTGGGCGTGCGCGACTCGCGCTGGAGTCGCTCGAAAAACTCCTCGGAGGAGATGTCGACCCCGTCGCGCAGTTGCTCGTCCCCGAAGTGCACGTAGAGCGGCACGACCGTGATGCCGAGGCTCGCGGCCACTTCGGCGGGGAGGTCGGCGGTGGAGTCGGTCACGATGCGGATGGCCATGGCGGTGATCTCCTATTCGACGCTCGCAAGGTAGGGGTAGTGCGGTTGTCCGCCTGCAAGCACGTCGACCTCCAGGTCTGAGTGCGCGTCCACGATGAGGCGCTTCACCGCCTCGCCCGAGCCGGGGTCGGTCCCGCCGCCGAGGTAGATGGTCACCACCTCGGCTCCCGCCGCGAGGGGGCCGAGGGCCGCGAGCAATGCCTCCTCGAGCGATTCGGCCCGGGCGACGAGACGACCGTCGACGAGGGCGATCGCATCGCCGGTCTCGACGTCAATCCCGTCGATCGTCGTGTCGCGAACAGCGCGTGTGACTTCCACGGCCCGCACGTCGGCGAGCTGGGCCGTCATCTGGGCGAGCACCTCCGCGGGCTCACCGTCCGGCTGGTAGCCGAGGGCGGCGCTGAGGCCGGCGGGCGTCGATCGCGCCGGGATCACGGTGATGAGATCCGGTTCCTGGGACGCTGCCTGCTCGGCCGCCAGCAGCACGTTCGAGTCGTTCGGGAGCAGGAAGACGTGCTCGAGACCGGCGCGCCGCGCCGCCTCGAGCAGCTCGCCCGCCGAGGGGTTGAAGGTCGGTCCGCCTTCGACGATCGCCGACGCGCCGAGGTCGCGGAAGGCGGCCGCGAGCCCCGGCCCGGCCGCCACCGCAACCAGCCCCAGGCGGGGCGGCTCGCCGCCGCCGCGGTGCCCGGCCGCCCACTCGTCGTGCTGCGCCTGCATGTTCTCGACCTTCACGGCCTCGAGCGCCCCCGCCTGGGCGCCGGCGGAGATCGCGGGCCCGGGATCCTCGACGTGGGCGTGGACGTGGAGCGCCCGGGCGTCCCCGACCACCAGGAGCGACTCGCCGCCCACGGCCCCCAGTGCCCGCTCCAGGGCTCCGCGATCGAGTGATGCGCCCCGGACCACGTACTCGGTGCAGTAGCCGTGGCCCTCGTGCGCGACGCCGGTGAGCTCGACCTCGCCGATGGGGGCCGGCGGCGGCGGCGGGAGCGGCGCCCCGGTGAGACCACTACGGAGTCCCTGCAGCAGGACCGCGATGCCCATCCCCCCGGCGTCGACGACGCCCGCCTCACGCAGCCGCGGCAACAGCTCCGGCGTCCGCTCAAGGCTCGCTTCGGCCTCGCTCACGACGCTGTCGAGAGCGGCTGGGAGTTCGCCGTCGCGCTCGGCGGAGGTGGCGCCGGCACGGGCCGCGTCGCGCATCACCGTCAGCATCGTGCCCTCGACGGGTTCGCCGACCGCCTCGTCGGCGGCGCGGGCCGCCCCCACGAGCGCCGAGCAGAGCCTGTGCACCTCAACGGCGTGGTGGCCGGCGAACTCCTCCGCGATCCCGCGCAACATCTGCGAGAAGATGACGCCGCTGTTGCCGCGCGCCCCCAGCAGCGCGCCCTCGGCAAGTGCCCGTGAGTAGTCGCCGATCCCGCTCCCCGCCGCGGCTTCCGCCGCGTCGAGTGCGGCGCGGTGGGTGAGCAGCATGTTGGTGCCGGTGTCGCCGTCCGGCACCGGGTAGACGTTGATCGCGTTGACGGCATCGCGGTTCGCGGTCAGCCAGCCCTCGGCCACGTGCAGGGCGGCGTCGAAGGCAGAGGCGTCGATGGTGTCCCCCTGACCCATCGACACGCGCCTCCCTCGACCCCGGATGCGGTCGCCACCTCGCCTGCTGGGCGGGGCGACTCGACCGCAGCTGGCGGTGGGGGCTAGTCTATAGGCTCGTGATCGATCTCAACAGCACGCCGGTCGCAGGTCGGATGTCGACCCCCGGGGTGGTGCGGGCGGCGGGGGGCTGACGATGGCGCCGGGCAGATGCGACCTCTGTGACAAGGTGACGCGTTTCGGGCGAAACATTCGCCACAAGCACTCCGGCCGCTGGGAGCGCAAGGCCCCGCGCACCAACCGGCAATTCCGGCCTAACGTGCACCGCAAGCGCCTGCTCATCGACGGCCGTTGGCGGCGCGTCAACGTCTGCACCCGCTGCCTCCGGACGCAGATGAAGCAGTCGGCCGAGATCCGCTCCGCCTAGCGTCGCCCTCGCGTCGCCGGCCGAGGCACTCGGTCAGCGGCAGCGATCCCGCAGCGCCGCGAGCGCGCGGGTCGGCGTCTCGGCATCGTTGTAGACGGCGGATCCGGCGACCAGTGTGTCGGCGCCGGCGGCGACGCAGAGCGCCGCGTTGTGCGCCTTCACGCCGCCGTCCACCTCGAGCGCCGCGCCGAACCCGTGCTCGTCGAAGAGCGCCCGGAGCGCCGCCACCTTCAGAAGCATCTCCGGGAGGAATGACTGCCCTCCGCGGCCGGGGTGGACCGTCATCACCGTGACGCCGTCGAGCGCGCCCGCGAGCGGCGTCACCGCCTCCACTGACGTCTCCGGGGAGATGGCAAGGCCCGCCTCGCATCCGAGCCGGCGAATCGCCTCCACGAGGCCCATCGCGCCGCCCGTCTCGCCCTCCGCTGCCTCGAGATGGGGGATCAGACGCCCGGCGCCCGCCTCGGCCATCGGCGCGAGCTGTGCGTGGGGCCGCGCGACCATGAGGTGCGCCTCGAGGGGGAGGGCGGTGGCGCGGCGCACCGCCGCCACCACGACCGCGCCGAAGGTGATCGCGGGGACGAAGTGACCGTCCATGACGTCGAGATGTATGAGGTCGGCACCGCCCGCCTCCGCGGCGGCAATTTCGTCGGCGAGTCGGCCGAGGTCGGCGGTCAGGATCGAGGGGGCGATGCGCACCCTCACCCGCGGACGCCGTCGGCGGGCGAGGGTGGGGACGCGGCGAGCTCCTCGGCGTCGAGCCGCGCGACGGCGTTGGCGAGCGCCGCGGCCACCGCCGCCGGCGCGGTGCCGCCCGCGACGGCGCGCGCCGCCAGCGAGGCATCCAGATCGAGGTCGAGGGCCTCCTCGCCGAACGACGCGTGCGCCTCCCGAAGCTCGTCGAGCGTCAGCGAGGCGAGTTCACGCCCCTCGCGGTCGAGCATCGCGACGAGCCTTCCGACGACGTGGTGTGCCTCGCGGAAGGGGACGCCCTGCTTCGCGAGGTGGTCGGCAAGGTCCGTGGCGAGGGCATGATCGGCGACCGCCGCGGCGCGCCCCCGCTCGGCGTCGACGCTGAGCTCAGGGAGCATCGCCGCCGTCACGCGGAGCGAGGCGAGCAGCGTCTCGACAGTGTCGAAGAGCGGCTCCTTGTCCTCCTGCAGGTCCCGGTTGTAGGCGAGCGGCAGTCCCTTGAGGAGCGTCAGCGACTGCACCAGGTTCCCGATCACGCGCGCGCTCTTCCCGCGGGCCAGCTCCGCGACATCGGGATTGCGCTTCTGCGGCATGATGCTCGAGCCGGTCGCGAAACCGTCCGGTAGCCGCAGCAGCGCGAACTCCGCCGAGGCCCAGAGCACGAGGTCCTCCCCCAGCCGCGATAGGTGCACCATCGCGAGCGCGGCCGCGGCGTGCAGCTCGACGACGAAGTCGCGGTCTGAGACTGCGTCCATGGAGTTGGAGGAGAGCGCCTCGAAGCCGAGCTCGCGCGCCACGTGCTCGCGGTCGATGGGGTAGGTCACGCCGGCGAGCGCGCCCGAACCGAGCGGCAGCACGTTCGTCCGGCGGCGGATCTGCGCCACGCGTTCCGAGTCGCGGGAGAACATCGCCTCGTAGGCGAGAAGGTGGTGCGCGAGGAGCACCGGCTGCGCCCGCTGCAGGTGAGTGTAGCCGGGAATGATCGTTTCCCGCTCCCGCTCGGCGAACCCCACGAGCGCGCGGCGCAGCGCCAGCAGCGCCGCCGCCGCCTCGTCCAGAGCGGTGCGCGCGAAGAGCCGGAGGTCGGTGGCGACCTGATCGTTCCGCGAGCGGGCTGTGTGGAGCCGTCCGGCCGCCTCGCCGATGTGTTCGCTCAGCGCTCCCTCGATGTTGAGGTGAATGTCCTCGCGGTCGGAGCGGAAGGAGAACGTGCCGGCCGCGATCTCTTCGCGAATCGCCTCGAGGCCCGCCACGATCGCCCGGGCGTCGGAGTCGTCGATGATCCCCTGCGCGGCGAGCATTCGCGCGTGCGCGATGGAGCCCGCGATGTCCTCGCGGTAGAGCCGCCGATCGAAGGAGATCGACTCCGTGTACGCCTCGACAAGCTTCGCCGTCGCGCCCACGAACCGGCCGCCCCACGGCTTCGCCGGGGGCCCGGCCGAGGGCCGTGTGTCGCCGCCGGTGCCGTCCGCGCGCGACCCCGGAGTGCCGGGCCCGCTTCCCTGTTGCTCGTCGGCCACGCGGCGCCCCCGGAGCTACGCCTCGGCGCCGTTGTCCGAGGCCGGCTGGGCGGGCATCGCGAGGGTCTTGGGATCGCCGGGCTGGCGGAGCAGTTGCTGCTCCGCCTGGAGCTGCACGGGGAGCCCGAAGATCGCGATGAAGCCCTGCGCTGCCGTCTGATCGAAGCGGTCGCCCTCGCCGTAGGTCGCGAGCTCGTGGCTGTAGAGGCTCCGCGGCGCCTGCCGGCCGACAGCGACGGCGCTCGCGCGCGCGAGCCGCAGGCGCACCTCGCCGCTCACGTGTCGCTGCGTGGACTGGACGTAGGCGGCGAGATCCTGATGCTGCGCCGTGAACCAGAGACCCTCGTAGATCAGGTCCGCGTACTCCTGCGCGACGCGCGCCTTGAAGGCGCGCTGCTTGCGCGAAAGCGTGAGGGCCTCGAGCGCTTGGTGCGCCTCGAGGAGCGCGACCGCGGCGGGTGCCTCGTAAATCTCGCGGGACTTAATCCCGACGAGGCGATCCTCGACCATGTCGATCCGACCGATCCCGTGCCGCCCCGCGAGTTCGTTCAGCCGCTCGACCAGGGGCACGGGCGAGAGCTGCTCGCCGTCGAGCGAGACCGGCGCCCCGCGCTCGAATCCGATCGTGACGTAGTCGGGCTCCGCTGGCGTCTCCGCCAGGTGGCGCGTCCACGCGTAGATCTCCTCGGGCGGCTCGATCCACGGATCCTCCAGGATGCCGCACTCGATGGAGCGCCCCCAGAGGTTCTCGTCGGTGGAGTACGGCGACTCCACGGTCGTCTCGACGGGGATTGAGAACCGCGCCGCATACTCGATGGCCTGATCGCGAGTCATCAGGTTCTCGCGCGCCGTGCCCACGATCGCGAGGTCGGGTCCGAGCGCGCGGATGGCGAGGTCGAAGCGAACCTGGTCGTTGCCCTTGCCGGTGCAGCCGTGTGCGACGGCGTTCGCCCTGACCTCGCGCGCCTTGTCGACGAGCAGCTTCGCGATCAGCGGCCGCGCGAGCGCCGTGGCGAGCGGGTAGCCCCCCTGGTAGAGGGCGTTCGCGGCCAGGGCCGGAAAGGCGAAATAGTTCAGGAAATCGTCACGCGCGTCGACCACCTCCACTGCGAGCGCACCGGCGCCGAGCCCGCGCTCGCGCGCCGAGTCAACGTCGGGCTGATTGCCTAGATCGGCGAGCAGGCAGACGACGTCGTAGCCGCGCTCCTCTTGGAGCCATTTGGTCGCCACGGAGGTGTCGAGCCCGCCCGAGTAGGCGAGCACGATCGTCTCTCTCATCGCTCTGCGCCCATCGCTCTTCGTGCCCCATTCATTGCGTCTCGCTCGATTGCGGGCGTCGTACCGGCGGTACGCGCTCGCGAGCCGGCGCTCCTGAGCGCGCGCGGTCGGCGGCGGGCATCAACTCTCGCACTGGCTCAGGGGCCATGCAACCGGGAGCGCGCGCCGCCGGTACGCGCACGGATCCGCTCCGGCGCCGCTACAGCGCGGCCGCGAGCGCTCGCTCGGTGAGGGAGACGGCGCGCTCGACCTCCTCCTCGGTCACGGTCAAGGGCGGGACGAAGCGCAGCACGTTCGGCCGCACCGCGTTGAGGATGAGACCCATCTCGAGCGCGGCCGCGACGGCCTCGGGCGCGACGTCGCGCTCGAGCTCGAGGCCTCGCAGGAGTCCACGTCCCCGGACGCCGGAAGCCCCGGGAACCCGGTCGGCGAGACCCTCGAGCCCGCGACCGAGCTGCTCTCCGCGCGCACGTCCCGCCTCCAACACGCCGCCCTCGACGACGCGCCGCACGACGTGCGCCGCCGCCGCCGTCGCCAGCACGGAGCCGCCGAAGGTGTTCCCGTGGTCGCCGGGCTCGAAGACCGCGGCGTCCTCCCGGGCGAGCGTCGCCCCCACGGGGACGCCGCCGCCCAGGGCCTTGGCCGAAGTGAAGATATCGGGCTCGATCCCGTCGTGCTCGTAGGCCCACAGTGTCCCGGTGCGACCCATTCCGGACTGCACCTCGTCGAGGATCAGGAGCAGTCCCTGCTCGTCACACCACGCGCGCACGGCCTGCAGGTAGCCCGGGGATGGGACGATGACACCGCCCTCGCCCTGCAGCGGCTCCAGCATCACCGCCACGGTCGCTCCGCCGGTCGCGGCCCTGAGGGCGTCGATGTCGTCGTAGGGCACGTGCACGAAGCCCTCGGGGAGCGGCGTGAACGGGTCGCTGTAGCGGGGGTTCCCCGTCGCCGCGATCGTGGCGAGCGTGCGGCCGTGGAAGGCGTTCTCGGCGCAGATGATCTCGTGCGCCCCGCCCCGGTGCATCTTGCCCCACTTGCGGGCGAGCTTCACGGCAGTCTCGTTCGCCTCGGCGCCGGAGTTCACGAAGAAGACGCGGTCGGCGCAGGAGTGCGCGATGAGGAGCTCGGCGAGCTCGATCTGGGGGAGGGAGTAGACCAGGTTCGAGGTGTGGATCAGCGTGCGCGCCTGCTCCGCGATTACCTCCGCCAACTCGGGGTCGGCGTGGCCGAGCGTGTTCGTCGCGATGCCGGCCACGAAGTCGAGGTACTCGCGTCCCTCGTCGTCCCAGACGCGCGTGCCGGCGCCCCGCACGAGGGTGACCGGCATGCGCCGGCCCGCCTGCATGTAGAGCGCCGCTTCGCGCTCGCGGAGCGTCGTCATCGACTGCCTCTCTCCTGGTCCCGGTCGCGTCGCCCGCCCGACCGCCGCTGAACGGAGGCACAGGCCGCGGCGCCGCATCCTCCGGGGCAGGCCCCGGAGGGGGGGCCTAGGGCGCCGCTTGGAGTTCGCGCAGCGCCTCGAGGATCTCGCGCAGGCGCTCGAGTTCGGCGTCGGTCGCGTCGAACGCCTCCTGCGCCCGATCGAGCAGCCCTCTCAGGTCGTCGGGCAGCGGCTGGCTCGGCGTCGAGGGGGTGGTCGGGCTCGGGGCCGTCGGCTCGAACGAGGCGCCGGTCCCGGGAAGCGACGAGGCGCGCCGGCCGAGCACGACGTCCAGCGACTGCTCGAACGTCTCCTCCATCGCGATCGCGTTGCCGTTGGCCACGACGATGCGCTTGAGCTCGGGCAGCCGCGAGTTGGATGCCTGCAGGTATATCGGCTCGACGAAGAGGAACGATTCGCCGATCGGGATCATCAGCAGGTTGCCGCGGATCACCTCGGACCCCGCCGTGTCCCACAGCGTGAGCTGCTGCGAGATGCCGGGGTTCTGATCGATACGCGCCTCGATCTGCGCCGGTCCGAAGACGAGGTCGTCGGTCGGGAAGCGGTAGGAGCGAAGCGTGCCGTAAGCATCGCCGTCGGAGCGCGCGGCCAGCCACGCCACCGTGTTCTGCTTGTTGCGCGGCGTGAAGGGGAGGATGAGCGCGAACTCCTCCCTCGACTCGCCCGGGAGCTTCATGACGACGTAGTAAGGGTCGACCTGCTGCTCCTGCTGCCGGAAGCGCTCGGTCGGGATGTTCCAGAAGTCCTCGCCTACGAAGAAGACCTGGGGATCGGAGACGTGGTACTGGAGGTAGAGGTCGGCCTGCAGGCGGAAGAGAAGCTCCGGGTAGCGCAGGTGCTCCCGCATGAAGTCCGGCATCTCCGAGTCCGGCTGGAAGAGGTCGGGGAAGATCTTCGACCACGTGCGCGCCACCGGGTCCGTCTCGTCGATGAGGTAGTAGTTCATGTCGCCGGTCACGGCGTCGACGAGCACCTTGACGCTGTTGCGGATGTAGTTGACGTCGCCGCGCGGCTCCGAGTAGGGGAATCCTCCGGATGTGGTGTAGCCGTCTTGGATCCAGAACAGCCGGCCGTCCTCGACGACGAGGTAGGGGTCAGAGTCGAGCAACAGGAACGGCGCGACCTTCTCGATGCGGCTCTGCAGGTCGCGGTGCATCAGGAGCCGTGAGCCCGAGCCGATCTGGCCCGAGATCAGGAGGTTGGTGTCGCCGAGCTCCCAGGCCAGCGCCATGCGCTGAACCAGTGAGGAGAGGCGGATGCCGCGGTCGGCCTCGTAGCGCGTCTCCGCGTTCTGGCCCTCGCCCAGCGGGTAGTCGAACTCCGCTACGTTGGTGTTGACCACGACGTAGTGGTTGGTGAGCTCACCGAAGTAGATGCGCGAGCCCTCGATCGTGAGTTCTAGCGCCCCGATCGCGCTCACGGGCGGAATGTCGGCGGTGAGCAGCCGCGGTAGTCCGGACTCCGCTATCACCTCGTTGACGGGGGTGACGACGGCCCCGAATCCGTGTGTGAGCTGCAGTCGCTCCCGCGTCCAGTTGCGATCCAGGGCGCGGGCGACGTTCAGCTCGCGCGGGCTGAGCATTACCTGCCGCTGCACACCGTCGATCGTGTAGCGATCCACGTCCACGTCGGTGAACTGGTAGAAAGGCCGGATCGATTGAATCTGGTTGAAGGTGTCGAGCAGCGGGCGCGGGTCGAGGACGCGGATGTTGTCGAGGGTTGCGGCGTTCGCCTCGATTTCGGCCGCCGTGACCGCGGGAAGCGCCGGGAAGCTCCGCTCGTCGATCGTGTCGAGATTCCAGCCCACGCGCGTGAAAGTGATGTTGCGCTCGATGTAGAGCTCCTCGCGCTCGAGCTCGTTGGGCTCGACCGTGAAGGCTTGGATCGCCTGTGGGTAGATGGCGCCGCCAACGAGGCCGGCCGCCGCCCACAGACCGAAAGCGAAGAGCGGGAGCCGGTACCCGCTGGAGAGGACGGCGTTGACCACGGTCGCGACGCTGGCGAAGAGCGCGAGCCCGATCAGGAGATAACGGACGGGGAGCCTCGCGTTGACGTCGGTGTAGGTTGCACCGTAGACGATGCCGCCGATGGAATTCGCGAGGTCGAAGATCGAGAGGTACGTTCCCCAGGCGATTATCAGGAAGATCAGTCCTACCAGCACCGACAGGTGGATACGCATCGCCGGCGTGACGTTCAGCACGAAGCGCTGGAGCGAGAACGCGAGGGCGTAGACGGCGCCCGACGCGAGTGCTGTGACGACGAGCAGGGAGAGCACCCATCCCTGCGCGAGGTGGTACGCCGGGAGATTGAAGAGGTAGAAGGAGATGTCGCGCTGGAACTGGGGATCCTGGCGGCCGAACTCCACGCCGTTCAGCCAGCGCAGCACCGTCTCCCAGGAGCCCCCCGCGACGGAGCCAAAGATCACGGCGAGGAAGAGCGTCGCCGCGACCAGGAGCACCGTGACTATGCGACGGATCGCCCCCGCGTCGACCTCCTCGATGAACGACTCCTCCGGCGCCCGTGGGGCGAAGCGGCGCGCGAGCCAGATATTGAGACCGAGGACGGCCGCCGTGATCGCCGCTCCCCCGAGGAAGAGCACCACGCGCCACCCCACGACGGTTCGGAAGATGCCGGCGTAGCTGTCCTCCCCGGAGGGCCCGACCGAGTCGAACCAGAGCAGGTCGACGTACAGCGACTTGAGCACGTTCGCGGCCACGAAGGCGACGAGGAGGGCGGCGGCAATGCCGAGCCAGCGCAGCGCGAACGGCGAGCGGAAGCGCTGGCCCTCTTCGCGGTCCTCCAGGCGGAAGGGGTCGGGAGGCGGCCCCTGGTCATCGCGGTCGTCGAAGAAGCCCACCGGTCGACTACCCTCCCAGCCGCGTACCGACGCGGCCTCCAGACACGATCTCGCGGACGGTGCCACGCCGACGGCCGTTCGCGATCACGGCGACGGAGCCTCCGTCCACCGCTCTGAGAGATGCGTCGACCTTGGGAAGCATACCACCGGCGAGGGTACCGGCCTCGCGGAGTGAGGCCGCCTGCTCCGCGGCGAGGTGCGCCAGCGGATAGCCTCGCTCGTCGAGCACGCCGTCGACGTCGGTGAGGAAGACAAGCAGTTCCGCCCGCACCGCTCGCGCGACCTCGCCGGCGACGGTGTCGGCGTTGACGTTGAGCGGCTGCGCCGGCGGCTCGAGGGCGATGGGCGCGAGCACGGGGACGCAGCCGGCCGCGAGCAAATCCTGGAGGTGGGCGGGGTCGACGCGGGTGAGGCGGCCCACGTAGCCGAGGCGCTCGTCGTAGCGCTCGGCAACGAGCGTCTGCGCGTCGAGGCCCGAGACGCCGATGGCGCAGGCGCCGCGTCGCGTGAGCTCGGCGACGAGCCGGGCGTTCACGGCTCCCCGAAGCACACCGATCACCACCTCCAGCGCCTCTGCGCTCGTCGAGCGCAGTCCCTCGACGAACTCCGAGGCGATCCCGAGACGGTCCAGCCAGTCGGTGATCAGGGCTCCGCCCCCGTGCACGACGAGCAGCCGCCGTCCCTCCTCGGCGAGGCGCGCGATGTCGTCGAGGCTCGTGTCCTCCTCGCCGAGGGTCGAGCCGCCGATCTTGACGACGACGGGCCGCTCGCGTGGCCTGCTCATCGATGCCTTCCCGCCCGACCCGGGAGACCGCTCACGTGGTGTAGCTCGCGTTGATGCGTACGTACTCCTCGGTGAGATCGCATCCCCACGCCGTTGCCCGCGCGGAGCCGACCCCGAGGTCGGCGCGGATGACGATCTCGGGCCTCTCCATCGCCTCGCGCAGGGCGGTCTCCGGCGTCGGCGCCGGCGCTCCCCGCTCGAAGGCCAGGAGCCCGGCGATCCAGATGCGAGCCCGCGCCGGATCGATCCGCGCGCCCGAGCGGCCCGCAGCCATCGCGACGCGGCCCCAGTTCGGGTCGCGGCCGGTGACCATCGACTTGACCAGCGGGGACGAGGCGATGGTCCGGGCGGCGAGCCGCGCCTCCCGCTCGTCGGCGGCACCCTCCACGGCGACCTCGATCAGAGTGCGGGCGCCCTCCCCGTCACGCGCGAGCTCGCGCGTGAGTTCCGTCGCCACGGCCGCCATCGCCTCCGCCAGGACCGGAGCCGCGGGATGGCTGTCGTCGACCGGGTCGCCGCCCGCGGCGCCGTTGGCGAGGGCGATCACCATGTCGCAGGTCGAGCTGTCCATGTCGATGTCGAGCATCTCGAAGCTGTCGGCGGAGACAGCGCGAAGCGTCGCGTCGAGCCAGCCGGCCGCGACCGGGGCGTCCGTGGTGAGGAAGGCGAACATCGTGGCGAGGAGGGGATGGATCATTCCCGCCCCCTTCGCGGCGCCGCCAATGGTGTAGTCGCGGCCGCCGTGGGACACGCGGCGCGCCGCCTCCTTGGGGCGAGTGTCCGTGGTCATGATCGCGCGGGCGAAGGTCGTCGCGGCAGCCGGGTCTGCTCCGAGGTCGATGGCCGCGATCCCGCGCTCGACGAGCTCCATCGGGAGGGGGCGGCCGATCACCCCCGTCGAGCCGACCAGCACCTCCGAGGGCGCGAGGCCGAGGCGCGCCGCCGCGAGCTCTGCCATCCGCCGCGCGTCTCGGGGGCCCTGCTCGCCCGTCCACGTGTTTGCGTTGCCGGAGTTGGCGACGACGGCGCGCACACGCGCCTGATCCTCGCCGCGCACGCGCTCCCTCGTCCAGGCAAGCGCGTTGCCGACGACCGCGTTCGTGGTGAAGAGCCCGGCCGCCACGCACGGCGTCTCGGAGACGAGCAACCCGACATCGTATCGTGGCTCCGGGCCGTAGCCGCGGATGCCGGCGTAGGCGGCACCCGCCCTGAAGCCGGCGGGTGCGGTCACGCCTCCCGCCGCGCGCACCGGCGTCGCGTCTCCCGTCGGCGTCGACCCCTCCGCTGCCGCCATCCGCATCCTCCCCGCATGCTACCCGGCGAATGCGGGATTATATCCGCGGCTCGCCTGGTCCCCACGGCCCGCCGCCCGGGGCGCGACGCCGCGGGCTCGGGCGGCGAGCTCTCAAGGATTGCGTGCCGGCCGCTGCGCCTCGACGCCGACGCGAGGGCACCGCTCATGCAGCACGCAGCGCTCGCACGCGGGGCGCCGCGCGTGGCAGGTTCGGCGCCCGTGCTGGATCAGGTCGACGTGGAAGGCGTGGACCGAGGCCGGTTCGAGCGCCGCCTCGAGCTCGTCGTGCAGGCGTTCTACGGGCATCCGCGGCGGGACGAGTCCGAGACGCCTGGAGACCCGCTCGACGTGCGTGTCGACTGGAAGGGCCGGCCGGCCGAGAGCGAAGAGGAGCACGCAGGCAGCCGTCTTGGGCCCGATGCCCGGGAGGCCGCGGAGCCACACCTTCGCCTCGGCGAGCGGGAGGGCTTCGAGGAACCGCAGGTCGTATGGCTTGCCCCGGTCACGCGTCGCCGTCTGCTGCCGGACGGTCGCGATCAGGGCCTGGAGCCGCGGCGCCTTCGTTGGTGCGAGTCCGCCGGGCCGGATCGCCTCCTCCACGTCGGCGGTGGGCGCGGCGAGCACCGCGTCCCATCCGGGGAACCGTGCCAGCAGCCGCTGAAAGGCGCGCCCCGAGTTGTGGTCGGATGTGTTCTGGGAGAGGAGCGTCAGCACGAGCTCCGCCATCGGGTCGCCGTGGGGGCGGAGCGGGATCCGTCCGTACTCGGCGTCGAGCAGCGCGATCAGCTCGGCGAGCGCATAGCGCGGGAGTGCCCCCGCGTTGTCGCACGCGCCGGAGCGGGTGGGCGTCATGTCGTGATGGTAGCGTGGCCGCGGCCCCTGCATGGTGGGATTGGTCGTCGTTCGCGACTAGGCAGTGCTCGCCGGCGGTGCGACCATGGGCCCCCATCGCATCAACGGAAGAGCTGCCGGTGACCCGCGATCAGATACGGCTCACGTCCCTCGCCTCCTGCGCCGGCTGAGCAGGGAAAATGGGTCCGGCGACCCTGGCGCAGGTCCTGCGCCCCCTGCACGAGCTCTTCCCGCCAGGTGAGCACCCCGACCTGCTCGTGGGGCTCGCGCACGGCGACGACGCCGCGGTCTACCGCGTCTCCGACGATCTGGCGGTGATCCAGACGCTCGACTTCTTCCCCCCCGTGGTCGATGACCCCTACCTCTACGGCCGGATCGCCGCCGCGAATGCCCTCTCTGACGTCTACGCAATGGGTGGGGAGGCACGAGTCTGCCTGAACATCGCCGGCTTCCCCGACGGGATGGACCCGGCGATCCCCGCCGAGGTCTTCCGTGGCGGAGGCGAAGCGGTGGCGGAGGCTGGCGCCGTCGTCGCCGGCGGCCACACGATTCTCGACGCTGAGCCGAAGTACGGCCTCTCGGTGTTGGGCGTCGTGCACCCGGGTGCCGTGCTGCGCACGGGCGGCGCGCGTCCCGGCGACGCGCTGCTGCTCACCAAGCCGGTGGGGACCGGCGTGGTGCTCACGGCGGCGCAGACCGGCGTCGCCGGGCACGAGGCGGCGCTCGCTGCCGCGACCGCGTCGATGGTCCGGCTCAACCGGGAGTCGTCGCGCCTCGCGCGCGAGGCCGCCGCGCACGCCGTGACCGACGTCACCGGCTTCGCGCTCGCCGGTCACGCTTCCGAGATGGCGAGAGCGAGCGGCGTCAGGATCGTGATCGAGGCGGAACGGGTGCCGCTCTTCCCGGACGCGCTGCGTCTCGCGGAGGGGGGGTCCGTGACCGGCGGCGGACGACGCAACGTCGAGCAGCTCGGCGACCGCGTCCGCGTCGTCCGGGGCCTCCCGCCGGCCCTCGTCGATCTCATCTACGATCCGCAGACATCGGGCGGCTTGCTCATCGCCCTCCCGCCGGAGGGGGCAGAGAAACTGCGGGCGGCCGGCGCTGGCTGGACGGTCGGCTCCGTGCAGGCGGGCCCGGCCGTCGTCGAGATCCGCTGATGCGTGGCCGGGCGCGCGCGCTGGCGCTCGCGGGGGGGCTCGCGCTCCTCGCCGCGGCCGCCTGCTCCCCCGGCGGCGACGATGCGGGGAAGGCGGAGTTCGCCGCCATTGATGCCGAGGCGCTGCTCGGGCGTGCGGCCGACCGCATGGAGCGGATCGAGAGCTTCCGCTTCGCCCTCACGCACGAAAACGGCGCGACCGAGATTGCACGCGGGCTCCTGATGGAAAGCGCCGAGGGGGAGGTCGTTGGCTCGGAGAGCCTGCGCGCCGAGGTCCGCGCCCGCGCCGGCCCGCTGGCCGTCGACATCGAGATCCGCATCGTCGACGGGGAGGGCTGGATCACCAACCCCCTCACCGGGCGGTGGGAGCGCGAGGACATCACGCTCGAGTCGATCTTCGACCCGGCCGGCGGGGTGACCGCGCTGATGCGCGCGGCGAGCGGCGCCCGCGTGACCGGACGCGAGAGCGTCGGCGGGGCCGCCGTCTACCGCGTCGAAGCGAGCGTGGAGTCGGCTGACCTCGGCCTGCTCGTGCCCGGGGCGGAGGCGGGACGCACGCTCGTCGCTCGGGCCTGGGTCGGGGTCGACGACGAGCTCGTTCGCCGCGTGGAGATACTCGGCGCGGCGTCGGCGTTCGAGGACGAGGAGATCGTGCGCCGCCTCGAGATCTCCGACGTCGGCGGGACCTTCACGATCGAGGCGCCGCGCTGAGGGAGAAGGGCGCCGGGCGGGTGAAGCCCGCGCGCCGTGCCGAGGAGCCCCCGGCCTCGGCGGCACGGGGACGCTGGCTGCTCGTGGTCGTGACCGCGGGCGTCTTCATCGCCGCGGACGACCAGACCTCGGTCGTCACCGTGCTTCCGCTGATGATCCCCGATCTGGACATAACGGCCGACGAGTTCTACCGCAGTTCCTGGATCATCAACGGCTACCTGCTGGGCTACCTCGTCGCGCTGCCGGTGATGGGGCGTGTCGCCGATGTCTACGGCGCCGGCCGGATCTACGCCGCATCGCTGCTGCTGTTTTCTGTCGGGAGCGTGCTGGTGGCGGTGGCGCCCGGGCTGGAGTTCCTCGTCGTCGCCCGCTCCCTGCAGGCGGTGGGGGGCGGCGCCGTGGTGCCGGTGGCGATGGCGATTGTCATTCGCGAGCTGCCGGCCCGCGCGCGTGCGCCGGGTCTGGGGGCCATCGCCGCCGCCTCCGAGGCGGGCGCACTGGTCGGCCCGCTCTGGGGCGGGGCCATCGCCGACTGGCTCCACTGGCGCGCCGTGTTCTGGATCAACCTGCCGATGGCCGTGCCGCTCGCCTTTGCAGCCTGGCGCCTGGCCACGCACGAGCGACGGTCGGGCGGCGTCGACTGGTGGGGGGCGGCGCTTCTGGGCGCGGCGCTCGCGGTGCTCACCGTCACGCTTGCGGACGACCCCCTGAACCCGCGCGCTCTCCCCGCGACGGTCGCGTTGCTCGCCGCGGCCGCCGCGGCCGCCGCGGCCTTCGCCTGGCGCGAGCTGAACACGCCCGTCCCGCTGGTGCGCCCGGCGATGCTGGCCGAGCGCACCATCTTGGCGGCGGAGGCGGCGACGCTTCTCGCCGGCATGGCGCTGATCACGGTCCTGATCGGCGTCCCGCTCTTCGTGAACCTGGTGCTGGCGGAGGGACCGCTCGCCGGCGGGATCACGCTGCTGCGTCTGACCGCCGCCGTGCCGGTGGGCGCGCTCGCCGGCGGCTGGCTTGCGGCGCGCGCCGATCTCCGCACGCTCGCCGCTCTGGGGATGCTGCTCGCGGCCGCCGGCGTGGGAGCGCTCGCGGCGTGGGACGAGGGGCTGGGCGAGCCGCTGCGCAGCGCGCCCCAGCTGGTGGCCGGCCTCGGCTTCGGGCTCGTACTGGCGCCGCTCGCGAGCGCCGTGCTCTCGCGCGTGGGCGAGGGGGAGCGGGCGACGGCGGCCGCGTGGCTGACGCTGGCGCGCGTCGCCGGAATGCTGGTCGGTGCAGCGGTGCTGACCTCGAGCGGACTCGGCCGCTTCTACGCGCGCGCCGGCACGGTTGAGTTCGGGTCGCCTGACTTCGAGGATCTCGTGCGGGCGGCGCAGGTCGATACCTTCCGCGAGATCTTCCTCGCGGCGGCCGCGGTCTTGGTGGTGGCCGCCGCGCTCTGCACGATGCTCGGCCGGCCGCCGGAACGCGGAGCGGTCGTCCCCGCGGAGGGAGGCCGGCGCTGGTGGTTCACGGCGTAGCGGTCACGCGCTGGCCCCAACGCGAAAGGCCGGCCACGTGGCCGGCCTTTCGTCGTCATGCCGCTTGCGGCGGCGGAGCCTAGTACATGTCGGGCATGCCGCCACCGGCTGCAGCGGCGGCCGCGTCCCTCTTCTCCGGCTTCTCGGTCACGACGCAGTTGGTGGTCAGCACGAGGCCGGCGATCGAGACAGCGTTCTCAAGTGCGGCCTTGGTCACCTTCGCCGGGTCGATAATCCCGTACTCCTGCAGGTTCCCGTAGCGGTCGGCGGCGGCATCGTAGCCCTCGCCCTTCTTCAGGGTCTGGACCTTCTGCACGACGACCGAACCGTCCTGACCGGCGTTGTGGGCGATGCGGCGCATCGGCTCCTCGAGCGCTCGGCGCAGGATGCGGACGCCGGTTGCCTCGTCGCCCTCGAGCTTGACCCTTCGGAGCGCCGGCAGCGCATTGATGAAGGCGACCCCGCCGCCGGAGACGATCCCCTCCTCGACGGCCGCGCGGGTCGCCGACAGCGCGTCCTCGACGCGGTGCTTCTTTTCGGTCATCTCGACCTCGGTTGCCGCACCCACCTTGACGACCGCGACGGAGCCGGCGAGGCGGCCGAGCCGCTCCTCGTACTTCTCACGGTCCCAGTCGCTGGTGGCGTTTCCGTGCTGCACGCGCACCATCTTGATCTGGTTCTCGATCGCCTTCTTGCTGCCCTTACCCTCGACGATGGTGGTGTCCTCCTTGGTCACCACGACCCGCCGGGCCTGGCCGAGGTCGGCGATCTCGACCGACTCCATCGCGCGACCGAGCTCGTCCGAGATCAGGCTGGCGCCGGTGATCACGGCGAGGTCCTGCAGGTTCTCCTTGCGCCGCTCGCCGAAGCCCGGCGCCTTCACGCCGCAGACGTTGAGCGTGCCGCGGAGCTTGTTTACGGCAAGGGTGGCCAGGGCCTCCCCGTCGACGTCCTCGGAGATGATCAAGAGGGACTTCGAACCCTTCTGCAGCAGCTTCTCGAGGAGCGGGAGGATGTCGTTGACGGCTGAGAGCTTCTTGTCGTGGATCAAGATGTAGCAGTCCTCGATGACCGCCTCCATCCGCTCCGGGTTGGTGATGAAATAGGGCGAGATGTAGCCGCGGTCGAAGGCCATTCCCTCGACGTACTGGACCTCCGTCTGGATGCCCTGTGACTCCTCGACGGTCACGACGCCGTCCTTGCCGGTTTGCTCCATCACCTCGCCGATCAGCTCGCCGATCTCGTTGCTGGCGGCGGAGATGGCCGCGACCTGCGCCATCTGCTCGCGGGTCGTGACCCGGGTGGCGTTCTTGCCGATCTGGTCGATGACGGCGCGCGCGCCGGTCTCGATCCCGCGCTTGAGCTGCATCGGGTCGGCGCCGGCCGCGACGTTCTTCAGGCCCTCGTGCACGATGGCCTGGCCGAGGACGGTCGCGGTGGTCGTGCCGTCACCGGCGATGTCGTTGGTCTTGGATGCGATCTCCTTCGCGAGCTGGGCTCCCACGTTCTGGAAGGCATCCTCGAGCGAGATATCCTTGGCGATGGTCACACCGTCGTTCGTGATGGTGGGGGAGCCGTAGCTCTTGTCCAGAACAACGTTGCGCCCGCGCGGCCCGAGCGTGATCTTCACCGCGTTTGCGAGCTGGTCGATGCCCTCACGGAGCGCGTAGCGCGCCTGCTCGTCGAACAAAAGCTGCTTTGCCATCGTCCATCCTTCGACTGCGAGTGGTCCCTCTGATAACGGTGCTCCCCAGGGTGGATCGCGGGCACGCCTTGGGCGCTTAGCACTCTCCACCGGCGAGTGCTAATGGTTGTACCGAATCCGGCTCTCACGCGCAAGCGGCTGGGAGGGGCGGCGCGTCGGCGGGCGGATGGGTATCGGGCTCGCCTCGCTGGCGGCAGGCGGTACCTCGGGCCGCGCGGAGGGGGCGGAGCCGGATGAGCCGGAGGGCTCATGCCCCTGCCGCCGCTCCCCGGAGGCCGGGTCCCGGGACGTCGCCTTCTACGGATCCGCGCTGGCGGGTCTGCCGACCTCCCGCCACGGGCCTCCCCCCGCGCTCCAGCTCCGGGGTGGGTGGCGTAGCCGCCCGATGCGGTGTGGCGGCCAGTAGCGCGCGAGCACCACGCCCTCAACCGAGGAGACGTCCAGCGGTCCGAAGTCGCGGCTGTCTGTGCTCTGATCGCGCCGGTCGCCGAGCAGCAAGAGTGATCCCGGCCCTAGGCGGGAGACGCCTCGGTAACTCGACCGGGGCGCCTCCCCGGAGGCGTAGGGCTCATCGAGTTCGCGGCCGTTCACATGCACCGTGGCGCCGGCGCGGAGCGATTCGCCTGGTAGGCCGACGATGCGCTTGAGCAGAAGCCGGCCGGAGGGGGAGTGCGCCGCGACCACGAGGCCGTAGGCGTCGCCACTCGCCAGCAGATCCGCCGACGGCACGCCGCGCCGGAGCAACAGCCAGTCGCCGGGCTCGAGGGTGGGTCGCATCGACTCGCCCTGCACCTCGACGCGGTAGAGACGGCGGCGTGCGAGGCGGCCGAGCGCAGCAGCGAGCACCGCCCCCGTGAGCGCCGCCCCCAGTAGGCGTGCGCGCAGCACGGCGGGCCGACTCGCGCCCCGGCGCCTCGGTGGAGCGCCCGTCCCCGGCTAGCCTTGCTTGGTCGCCCAGAACATCTCGGCGAATTCGTCGACGGCGGCGCGCAGTGCCCGGGCGTCATCGACGCTCGTCCCCTGCTTGCAGGCGGCGGCGAGCTTCATGATGTTCCAGACCTTGTCGTGCAGATCGGGGAACTGCTCGACGTGCGGCGGCTTGAAGTAGTCGCCCCAGATGATGCGCACCTCGTGCTTGACGAGTTCGGCGTGCTCCTCCTTCACGGTGACGTAGCGTGACATCGAGTTGGCAGCCGTGACGCCGGAGACATCGCCTCCGAGGTCGGCAATCAGCGCCATCATCTTCTCGACGGTCTCGGCCCCCAGCTGCGCGGCGTGTGGATCGTAGATGCCGCAGGGGATGTCGCAGTGGGCATGGCCGATTGAGGGCGGGCGCACGATCTGCAGGACGCTGGAGGCGAGACGGACAGGGTTCACGGGAGACTCCTCAGTGCTGGGCGCCGACAGGCGCGCGGGCGACGGGTGGCGCGCGACACGGGTGGAGGGGACCGCCGGCCCGGCCTGCCCCGTCTCGCCGCGCGCGGCCGGCCGGATCGTGGCGGCCGGGCCGTGCGCGTGTCAAATCCGGCCACGCCGCCCGGGCCTTCCGCCCCGGTGGGGCGCGGTAGACTGCGGGTCGGCCCGGCGCGGATACGGCGGAGGCGAGGGGGAGGCGTGCGGCGACACATCTACAGTTTCCGGTTCAAGGACGACACCAGCGAGGAGCAAGTCGAGGCTGTTCGCTCGAGCTATGAGGCAATGCAAGCAGCGGATCCAGACGGCTGGGTGAGCCTCTCGATGGGCCGGAATATCTCTGAATCGCGCCGATCCACGCGCTACAACTGGGTCGTTACCATCGATTTCCGCACCTACAAGGCCTATCGCGACTACGAGGAGAGCGCGGCCCACCGCGAGATGGTCGAGAAGGTCCTCACGCCGGTTGTGGAGTCGCTTTCCGGAGTCGACTACGACATCGGCGAGACGCCCCGGGAGTAGCCGCCGGGGGACGGAAGCGGCCGGGACGCGGTGGGCGCGCCTCTAGCAGGGTCGGGAAAAAGGCCCCCTTTGGCGCGGCCACGGAGCGAATCACCGCCAAGAGGGCGTATGCGGCGTCATTTCGGGGCCGATTCTGGCCCCCTCCGGGGCTCTCTCAGCCCGTCCGGGCGCCCCGGGACCTACTCCGGGCGCACTACGCCCGTGACAGCGCGGCGTCGATATTGGCCACGCGCACCAGGTTGTACGCGGCAGCGCCCATCTCCATCCAGAAACCGTTGACCTGTTCGCCGATGTAGCGGAGCTTGCGCCCGCCCCCCACGGTCTTCAGCCACCCGAAGCTCTCCTCCACCATCTTGCGCCGGCGCTGACTCACCTCGTAGCCGGGCGTCTGCGCCACCTCCTCGGGGATGGCGCTGTGCTTCGCTCGCCGTGCCACGTGCGGCACGACCCCGAGTTCGCACAGCCCCTCCACGAAGTGCTTCGCGTCGTATCCCTTGTCGGCGCCCAGCGTCGCCCCCGGTGTCAGGCTGCGCTCGGCCATGGCCAGCGCCGCATCCCGCTCCGCCCGCCCGTGCGCCGTCGTGAGCTCGACGTCGACGATGAGCCCGTTGCGGTTCTCCGTCATCACATGCCCGATGTAGCTCGGGCGCGCCGCCTGCCCGTTCCCCTTCCGGTACAGGTGCGCGCCGGGATCGGTCGTGCTGACGTGGGTGTCCCGGTGCCGGCGCTCGCCGCGGAAGTCGACGTCCGGATTGCGGCCCGCAGGCTTGTCCCCGTCCTGCTCGTCGCGTGACCGGTAGCTCTTGTGCGACGCCCACGCCTCGAGCTGCGACCCGTCGACCGTGAAGTGCTCCTCGGACAGCAGGTTCCGCTCCCTCGCCTCCCTCACGACTTCCTCGAAGAACCCCCGGGCGATGTCGCCGTCAAGGAGCCGGGAGCGGTTCTTCGAGAACGTGGAGCGGTCGAAGGAACCGGGGTCTCCCGGGAGGTCGAGGAACCACTTGAACGCCATGTCGGACCGCAGCCGCTCGCAGAACTGGCTCTCGCTACGAATCGAGAAGAAGGCGATGAGGAGTGTCGACTTGAGCAGCGTCTCGGGCGGAATCGACGGTCGCCCGGACTCGCTGTAGAGACCGTCGAAGCGCGGGGAGAGATTGGCGAGCGCCCGGTCGACGATGGGCTTGATGCGTCGGAGCGGGTGGTCGCTGGGGACGAACATCTCCGGGCAGGTGAGAGTGGCGCGGCCCTGGTCCTCGCTCTGTCCTCGCATCGATATCCTCCCTCGTGGGGGTCCCTCTTGTATGATCGTTAGTATACTCGTCTTATCAGTTACAGTCGACCACTACCTGGGGCTTCTGACAGCTACCGGGGGCGTTTGTTGCACCCGCGGGGCACCGCCGGCCATGCTCCGGGCACCCAGGGAGAAAATCACAACCCTGCTAGCGGAGCGCGACGCCTCCGGAGAGGCGCGTGGGATCGTCCAGGCCCTCGAACGGCGGGAAGAGCGACTCCAGTTCGCGGCGAAGCGGATCGCCGTCCGGTAGGTAGCGCGAGAAGTCGCCGTCGGGCTCGGGTCGGCGGCGCTCGCCGCCCTGCTCGGCGTGGCGGATGCGGTCCTGCAGCAGCATCAGCCCCTCGAGCAGCGACTCCGGCCGCGGCGGGCAGCCCGGGACGTAGACATCGACGGGACAGATCAGGTTGACGCCCGGTAGCACCGAGTAGGCGTAGGCGAAGGGGCCCCCCATGATCGCGCAGCCCCCCATCGAGATCACCCACCGCGGCTCCGCCATCTGCAGGTAGATGCGGCGGACGGCCGGCGCCATCTTCCAGGTGACCGTGCCCGCCACGATCATCAGGTCGGCCTGGCGGGGCGACGCGCGGAAGACTTCCGAGCCGAAGCGCGCGATGTCGTAGCGCGAGGTGGCCGTCGCGATCATTTCGATCGCGCAGCAGGCGAGCCCGAACGTGACCGGCCACAGCGAGGACGACCGGGCCCAGTTCAGGACGCCGTCCACGGAACTCAGCAGGATGTTCTTGCGAACCTCCTCCTCGAGGTGCAGTGATGCTATCTGCTCGCCGTCCGCGAGCGGGAGGGCAGCGGACTCCACCATGCGCGCGATCGTAGTCGCCCAGCGGGGGCCCGGCAAACGAGCCGACCACGCCCCACCGCGGCATCCCGCGGCGGGGACGCGGTCGGCTCTCATGTGAGCCAGGAGCGCCAGTCGTCGGGCGGTTCGGCGGTCGGCACGGGCGAGAGGGCACGCAACCGCTCGACGATGCGGGGCAGCGTATTGAGCAATCGCTCGACGTCCGCCTCGTCGTTGCCGCGGCCGACGGTGAAGCGCAGTGAGCCCCGGGCGAGGTCGGGGGGGAGCCCCATCGCCAGCAAGACGTGGGAGGGCTCGACCGAGCCGGTCGTGCAGGCGGAGCCGGAGGAGGCGGCGATTCCGGCGAGGTCGAGCGCGAGCAGGATCGACTCGCCCTCCACGAAGCCGACCACGCAGGAGACAGATCCGGGCAGCCGCCGCTGGAGATCCCGCGGACCCGTGATCGCGAGCAGGGGGACCCTCCGCGGGAGCTCGGCGAGCAGCCGCTCCTGCAGCGCCCGCTCGTGAGAGAGATCGGCTTCGCGGCGCTCGGCGGCGAGCCGGACGGCGGCGGCGAGCCCGATGATGGCAGGCGTGTCCTCCGTGCCGGCGCGCAGGCGGCGCTCCTGCGCGCCGCCCAGTATCTGCGGGGCAACGGGCGTCCCCGCCCGGACGTAGAGCGCCGCCGCCCCGCGCGGTCCGTAGAGCTTGTGGGCGGTCAGGGTCAGCAGGTCGACCCCGAGCCTCTCGACATCGACCCCTCCCGGAAAGAAGCCGAGATGCGCCGCCGACTGGACCGCGTCGGTGTGCACTACGGCGCCCGGCGCGCGCTCGCGGACGGCGTCCGCGACGGCGGCGATGTCGTTGAGCGCCCCGACCTCGTTGTTCGCGTGCATCACGGAGACTAGGACTGTGTCGTCCCTAACGGCGTCTGAGACGGCGGCGGGATCGACGCAACCCTCGCGATCGACGCCGACCACGGTCACCTCCGCGTCCCCTGCGCGCTCCATCTGCTCGGCGGTGTCGAGCACGGAGTGATGCTCGACCGCGCTCGTCACAATGTGGCGCCCGCGTGCGCGGCTCGCCTCCAGCACGCCCCGCAGCGCGAGCGCGTTCGCCTCGGATCCGCCCGAGGTGAAGATCACTTCGCTGCTGTCGGCGCCGATCGCCCGGGCGACTGTCTCGCGCGCGTCGTCAAGCGCGCGCCGCGCGGCTTGTGCCTCCACGTAGATCGAGGAGGGGTTGTGCCAGCGCTCGCGAAGATAGGGGAGCATTGCCTCGACCACGCCCGGATCCACCGGCGTGGTGGCGGCGTGGTCGAGGTAGACGCGGCTCTCGGCAGTCATCGGCCCTCCCGGCCGGTCACGCGTTCCCCCGAGCCTACCGCAGCGCCTCGGGGGCGTGCGCTGACGAATGTTTTTCGCTCCCAACGAGAGAAACTTTGACGCCCCGGGGCGAGCGGCAATACGATCGCCCGGCCATGGCGCACTCTCCGGGGATCCCCACGCCCGCCCGCGGAATGACTCCGCGTGTCGAGGGCACGCGAGAAGCGATACTCGGGATCCTCCGCCGCGAGGACGGCGTCTCCGTCGATCAACTGGCGCGCGAGCTCGGTCTCGCGGGCGCCACGGTCCGCCGTCATCTCGACGTCCTGCTCCGGGACGGCTTCATCTCCGTGACGCAGGTGCGGAGCGGCCCGGGGCGCCCGCGCTACGCCTTCTCGATTACCGAGGCAGGCGCCGACGCCGCCCCCCACCACTACATCCGGCTCACGCAGCGGCTGCTCGAGGAGATCGTCGCGCTCTCCCCCGCCGAGACCGCGGGCCGCGACGGCCGCGATCTCGCGGAACTGGTCTTCTCTAAGCTCGCCGATCGGCTTGCCGCGGAGTGCGCGCCGCGCGTGGTCGGACGCACGCTCGAGGAGCGGGCGCTCTCCTGTGTCGCGCTCCTCTCTGAGGAGGGGATCGACTTCGAGGTGGACCTCGGCCGGCCCGGCGCCGAGGCGCCAGCGGGGCTGCGCATCCTGGGTCGCGGCTGTCCCTGCCGCCGCGTGGCCGCCTCCGGTCGCGTCCGGGCCCGGACCGCTGGGTTCCCCGAGGAACTCCCGGCGAACGACTGTGCGCACGACCGGCTGCTCCTGCAGCAGCTGCTCCGTGTCCGGGTCGAGCCGCTTCCGGCCGACGCGCTTCCGCACGATTTCCTCTCCGGTTACGTGTTGACCGAGATGAGGGAGGAGGCGGAGGAAGGGCTCGCCGGCGCGCCGCGCTAGGGGATCAGGCCCGGGACCCGGGGCGGCTTCATGGACGGCGCGCGAGCGTCCGACTATCATCTGTACGAGGCACCCTGTCGCCGTCGCGGGCCATGCCCGGCGGCCGTTCAGGTGCCCGGTGCGGAGGGCGAGCGATGACTCTACAGCGTGATCTCACTGCGCCTGCTGGGCGCGATCTCACGGGCGCCCCCGGCGGCGTGGCCTCTCGTGACCTTGTGGGTGGACGGGATCTCACCGGAGGCGCACTCGCGCCGGCGCTGATGGCGCCCCCCGTCATCGTCACCATCACGCCGCGGGCGGCGGAGAAGGCGGGCGAGTTGATGGTGCAGAAGGGCCTCCCGGCGGGCGCGCTGCGCGTCTTCGTGGTGGGTGGCGGCTGCTCCGGCTACCAGTACGGGATGGCGCTCGCCAAGGAGGTCGAGAGCGACGACACCGTCATCGAGGCCGATGGCGTGCGCATCGTCGTCGACCCCGACTCGCGCGAGCTGCTCGGGGGCGCCGAGATCGACTACGTCGAGGACCTGATGAAGTCGGGCTTCACGATCTACAACCCGAACGCCGTCTCCTCCTGCGCCTGCGGGTCGTCGTTCCAGGCCGCCGACGGCGGCGGCACGGCCCGCGCCTGCCACTAGGCGGGGCCCTGGGGCTCGGCCACGCCCGCAGCGCTCCCCGCCGGAGGGTCGGCCGGGGGCCCCCGGTTGAGGTCTGTCTCCCGCCCGTGGAACTCGGCCCAGCCCGCTGGCAGCGTCGGAATCGGCCACGCCGTGTCGGGGGTCCATCGCTCCCAGCCGTCGCTGAACGGCGACGCTCGCGCCTCGACAGCCGCGATCACCCGCTCGCCCTCACGGCGGAATGACGCCGCCTCGTCGGGATGGATGTGCCCGCGCTCGACGCGCTGCTCAAGCTCCTCGAGGTCCTTCCAGCGCCACGTGAGATCGGGCGTGACCCAGAGATCGACGATGTTGTCGGTCGTGTCGATGCCGAGTGCGTGCCGGCGGTAGGGCGCCTCCATGTTGACGTACCAGCCGAGGTGCCGGCCGTCCCGCCAGAAGAGCCAGGTCGAATGGCGGGCCCCGGCCGGCATCAAGCGCAGGACGTCGAACTCCCGCCAGACGCGGGTCGCGGCGGCGGCTTCGGCGCGCGCGGCGCGCTCCCCTTCGGAGCGCGAGAGCCGGTCGAGCCGCTCGTCGTACTCAAGGCCGAGCTCCGTGCCCGCCGGCAGGTAGAGCGCGAGGAGTGCTGCGTCGTCGCGGACGACGAGGTGCGGCCGGCCGTGAAGGATGCCGTCGACGTGCCCGACGTAGCGCACGACGATGGACGTCCCCGCTTCCCAGCGTCTGAGTTCGCGCATGAGCCCTCCCCCGGGAGATGAACCGGGACCCCGGTGCCCGCGAGATCCTACCGCCGCCCGCCGGGGCGGTCCGTTATCCTGAGGCGTGCGCGGCGCGCCCCTCTGCGCGTCCGTTCGACGGATGGGGAATGCGATGCAGGCGTGGATCGTGGTCGGATCGGCCGAGAACTTCGAGACGCTGCGAGGGCGCGACTTCGACCTCTGCGCCTTCAAGTCCTCCAGAAGGCGGGAAACCGAGGCGATGCGACCGGGGGACCGGCTCGTCTTCTACCTCACGAAGGTCGTGCAGTTCGGGGGCATCGCAGAGGTGACGGGCGAGGGCTACGAGGATGAGTCCGAGATCGGCCTACAATCCGAGGGTAAGCCCGGCGAGCGTTTCCCGTTCCGCATCCCCACCAGTCCCGTCGTGGTCCCCCCGCCCGGCCACTACGTGGACGTCCGGGAGGTGACCGACCTCCTGGAGAAGACCCGCCGCTACGGCCCGAAGAAGCTCGGCATGGCCTTTCGCGGCAATCTCCACCGCATCAGTGAGGCCGACTACCGACAGATCGAGGAGTTGCTGCTCGAGCTGGTGCCCGCGGCGCAGGGCGTCTGACCGCCGTTCGCCGCCCCGGCGGGTCGGCCCGCCGCCAGGCGGCGGCGCCGGCAGGGACGGCCGTGACCGCCGTCCCCGGGGTTGGCCGAGGGGCTCTCGCGAGGTGAGCGGATGGGTGAGGCGGGGACGGTGCCCGGCGAGCAGGGCCACGCGAGCTTCGTCGTCCGCGTCTCCGCGATCCTCGTCGAGAGCGGCCGCCTCCTCCTCGTCCGTCAGAAGCTCTGGGACGGCCGGGCATGGTCCCTCCCCGGAGGCCGCGTCGACCCCGGCGAGTCACTCGAGAGCGCCTGCGTCCGCGAGCTCCTCGAGGAGACCGGGATCCGGGCGAACGTCACCGGGCTACTCTGGGTCGGCGAGCGCCTCGACCGTGACCCGCCGCTCCTCCACGTCACCTTTTCCGTGAGCCGCTCGGGCGGCGCTCTCCGCCGCCCGGACAACACCCACGATGCCAACCCGATATCCGACGTCGCCTTCGTTCCGGTGAACGAGCTCTCCCGCTATGGCTTCTCCACGCGTTTCTGCGAGTTCGCGGAATCCGGCTTCGGGCCCCCGCGCGGGGGCTACGTCGGCGCGATGTCATCCGTCGGCCTGTGAGACGCGGGCGCGGGGGCGTCGGGACGAGGCGTGGCGTTGGCGCGGTGCGACCGGGTAGTCGCCTCCGCCATTGCCCCACCCCGGTACACCGGCGCGACGGCGGATCCGCCTTGAGCAGGGGAGGCGTCCCGTCCCGTGGCTGGACGGACGCGGGAGGGCCGACGTCTCCTTCTCCCTCTGCCAGGTAATGATCGCTGGACCCCCGGCTGCGACACTGCACAAATGAGCGCCCGCACCCATCCCTTCCTCCACGCTCTGGACGAGGGCGTGGTGCTCGCCGACGGCGCGACCGGCACTGCCCTGCGGGCGCTTGGGTGGCGCGGGCGGAACGACACGGTCGTGCTGGAGCGGCCGGAGCTCCCGCGGGCGCTCCACGAGTCCTACATCGCGGCCGGGGCGCGACTGATCCTCACCAACACCTTCGCGGCGAGCCGCTCGCAGCTGGAGTTCGACGGGCTCGGCGGGCTCGTGCGCGACGCCAATGTCGCGGCGGCGCGGATCGCACGGGATGCGCGGGAGATCGCGGGCGCCGACGTCTTCGTCGGGGGCTCGGTCGGCCCCATCGGACTCGACCTGCTGGTCGGTGCCTGGACCCTGGAGGACGCCGAGCGCGCATTCGAGGAGCAGGTGAGCGCACTCGTCGAGGGCGGCGTCGACGTGCTGGTGCTCGAATCGATGCCGAACCTCCGCGAGGCGGAGGCGGCGCTCCGCGCCGCGCGCCGCGTCACCGCCGACCATCCGGCGATCGTGACCCTCGACTTCAACGTCGACGCGTTCTCACCGGCCGGCGAGGGCGCGCCCGAGATCGCCCGCCGGCTCGATGCGGCCGGATCCGACGTGATCGGCGTGAACTGCGGCGTCGGCCCGCAGGCGGCGCTCGACATGCTCCAGGCGATGGCGGGGACGCAGCCGCGCGCGCGCCTCGCAGTGAAGCCCAACGCCGGCCTCCCGCGCGTCGCCGACGGGCGGGCGATCTACCCCGCGCGGCCCGAGTACTTCGCAGACTTCGCGCTGCGGGCGCGCGACCTCGGCGCGGCGGTCGTCGGGGGGTGCTGCGGGACCACGGAGGAGCACATCCGCGCGATGCGCGAGGCGCTCGACGCGGCCGCCGGGGGCTTCGAGAGGCGTGCCCGCGCGCGCTTCGCCGGGACTCCCCAGCTCGATCCTCCCGCGCTCGACGAGCCTCATGCCGAGCCTGGCTCGGTCGGGCGCGGCTCGCTCAGGGACGCCCTCGCGCGGAGGCGCTTCGTGGTCGCTGTGGAGATCGATCCGCCCCGCGGCATCAACCCGCGCAAAGCCATAGAGGGGGCGGCGACGCTCGCCGCAGCGGGTGCCGACGCCATCAACATCGGCGACTCGCCGATGGCCCGGGTGCGCATGAGCGCGCTCTCTCTCGCCGTGCAGATCGAGCGCGAGGTCGGGGTCGAGACGATCGTCCACCAGACCACGCGCGACCGGAACCTGATGGCGCTGCAGTCGGACATGCTGGGCGCCCACGCGCTGGGCATCCGCACGGTACTGGCGCTGACCGGTGATCCGCCGCCCGAGGCGTCGCGATCCTCGCGCGTGTGGGACGTCGATTCCGTCGAGTTCATCCGCGTCCTCAGGCGGCTGAACGAGGGGATCGACTTCGTGGGGAACTCGATCGGGCGGCCGACGGACTTCCTCGTGGCCGGCGCGGCGAACCCGACCGCCGAGGACATCGACCGCGAGCTGAGCCGGGTGCGGGCAAAGGTCGAGGCGGGCGCGCACATGCTGATGACGCAGCCCGTCTACGAGATCGACACGCTCCTTCGCTTCTTCGAGCGGCTGCAGATCGATGAGGTGCCCGTGCTCGCGGGCGTGCTGCCGCTCATGTCGTCCCGTCACGCGGAGTTCATCCACAACGAGCTGGCCGGCGTCGACGTTCCCGCCGCCGTGCTCCGGCGGATGCGCGATGCGGGGGAGGCCGGTGCCGACGCCGGACTCGCTGTCGCGCGGGAGCACATCGAGGAGCTGCGCTCCGTGCCCTGGCTGTCGGGGATCTACGTCATGCCCTCCTTCGGCCGCTACGAGATCGCTGCGGAACTCGTGCGCGAGACGGCGGCCGCTCGCATCTAACTGGCGCCGCGCTCGCGGATCGCCGAGACTGCGCCCGGCGCCGGCAGTGGGAGCGGGCCGGGCCCGGGGATGCGGGGACGATGACGACGGAGATTGGCACCGGTGTGACGGCACTGCTCACACGGGCCGTGCGGGACGCGCTCGCGGAGACGTTGGCCGCGATCGACGGCCTGGGCGCCGACGAGTTCCACGCGGTCGTCCACCCGCGCGCGAACACCGTCGGGTGGATCGCCTGGCATGTCTTTCGCACTGCCGACGTGATCGGGGCACGCATCAGCAGCGGGTGCGAGCTGTGGTCGCGGCGCGGGTACGCGGAGGCCTGGGGCCTTCCCGCGAAGGGCAACGGGAGTGGCCAGCCCACGGCCGAAGCCCAGGCGCTGCGCCTTCCCTCGGCGGAGGCACTCGCGCTCTACGGGGGCGAGCTGCGCGAAGAACTCACGGTGGCCGCGGGTGCTCTGGACGAGGATGGCCTGGCGCGCCGCGTGACCGCCTTCAGCGGCCGCGAGTTCGCCGCCGCCGACGCGCTGCACATCTTCGTGGTGCTGCATACAATCCGGCACCAGGGGGAGCTCAACGTGACGCGCGCGCTGCTTGACCAAGCGATGCCGGGCGAGGCGCCGTAGCGGGGAAGGACGGGGGAGGGCATGTCCGACGCCGGGTCGTATACGATGCAGCGGTTCGCCTCCCACTTCGTGGGCCGCGTCCTGGACGAGCTCATCGCCTCTGTCTCCGACCTCTCGGACGAGGAACTCCACGCGCTCCCGCCCGGAGCCCCGAACACGATCGGTTTCATCGCGTGGCACGTCCTGAGGAGTGCGGACAACGTCGTGCTCTTCGCCTTCGAGCGGGAGCGCACGGTGTGGATGCGTCAGGGGCTGCACGAGGCGTGGGGACTGCCGCGGGTCGAGCAGGGCACCGGCATGGATGAGGCGGCGGCGGCGGCCGTACGCTTTCCCGGCGGCGCCGCGCTCGCCGACTATGGCCGGGCGGTGCGCGAGGAGGTGACCCTCCGCATCGAGGCGATGAGCGACGATCACCTTATCGGGGTGGCTCGGGTCGTGCCGTGGGGCGAGGTTCCCAGGCTGGAGGCGATCGGGCAGACGATCATCGTGCACGGGAGCCAGCATCTCGGGGAGGTGGCGGTCGTCAGGCGGTTGCTCGGCCGCGACGCGCCGAGCTTCTAGGGCGTTCGCCGGCATGTCGCGGCTTCGGTTCTCGGCGCGGCGCGCCTACGCTCACCTGCGCGCCGCCGACCCGGTGGTCGGGCGGCTGATCGTGTGCCACGGCCCGTTCCGGCCCCGGCCCAGCGACGACCCCTACTCAGCGCTCGTCCGCATGATCCTCTACCAGCAACTGGCCGGCGCCGCGGCGGCCGCGATAGAGCGCCGTTGGCGCGCTCTCTACGCCGACCCCGACCCCGACGCCACGCCGACGCCGGAGGAGATCCTGGCGACGCGGGACGAGGAGTTCCGCCGCGTCGGCGTCTCGCGCCAGAAGGCCTCGTACCTGCGCGACCTCGCGGAGCGCGTTCGGGAGGGCCGGCTCTCCTGGGATCGCCTCGACGCTCTCGCCGACGAGGAGGTCGTGACCCACCTCACCGCCGTGCGCGGCGTCGGCGAGTGGACCGCGCACATGTTCCTGATGTTCCACCTCGGCCGGCCGGACGTGCTCCCCGTCGGGGATCTTGGCGTGCGCGCGGGGATGCGCGTCGCCTACGGTCTCGAGGCGGCGCCCTCGCCCGCCCGTGCCGGCGAGATCGGGGCGCCGTGGTCGCCCTACCGTTCCGTGGGCAGCTGGTACATGTGGCGCGCGGCGGAGACCGCGCCCCCTGCGTAGCCGGACCGCACCTCGCCGTCGGGAGCGCGGGGCCCGCCCGCCGGACTGTGGGACCGCCTGGCGCCCGTATACTCGTGCCTCTAGGAGCCCGATCCGCGCCCGCGTCCGTCCGGAGGTCTTCAGGTGATCGTCGGTACCGTCCGCGAGACGAAGACCGAGGAGTACCGAGTGGCGCTCACGCCCGAGGGCGCCGCCGAAATCGTTCGATCGGGCCACACAGTGCTGATCGAGAGGGCCGCCGGCGAGGGCTCGCACTACTCCGACCACGAGTACCAGGTGGCCGGAGCGGTGCTCGTCGCAACGCCGGAGGAGGTCTACGCGCGCGCCGAGTTGATGTGCGAGGTGAAGGAGCCCCAGCCCTCCGAGTACGAACTGCTCCGTGACGGCCAGGTGCTCGTCACCTACCTGCACCTGGCCGCGGAGCCCCTGGTGGTCGACGCGCTCATCGCGTCGAGATGCGTCGCCATCGGCTACGAGACCGTCAAGCTCGACGACGGCTTCCTCCCGCTGCTCGCCCCGATGTCCGAGATTGCCGGCCGGATGGCCGTCGAGATCGGCGCCGCGCTGCTCAAGCGGCCGGGACCGGGCCGCGGGATGCTGCTCGGGGGTCTTCCCGGGGTTCCTCCGGCCCACGTCGTTATCGTGGGCTCGGGCAACGTCGGCAAGAACGCGGTCCGCGCCGCCGTCGGCACCGGCGCGCGCGTCACGGTCGCGTCGATCCGCGAGGAGCAGCTGCGGGCGATCGAGGAACTCTACGCCGGGCGCGTCGAGACGCTGATCTCGACGCCGCAGTCCCTCGCCAACGCCATCGCCGGCGCCGACCTGCTCGTCGGCGCGGTCCTCGTTCCCGGCCGGCGCGCACCCGTGGTGGTCAGTCGCGAAATGGTGCGCTCGATGGGGAGTGGTGCGGTCGTCGTCGACGTGGCCGTCGACCAGGGCGGTTGCGTCGAGACCACGCGCCCCACCAACCACCTAGATCCCATCTATCTCGAGGAGGGCGTGCTGCACTATGCGGTGCCCAACATGCCCGGAGCCGTCCCGCGCACCTCCTCGCGCGCGCTCACCGCCCTCACTCTCCCGTACATCCTGCGTGTCGCCAACGAGGGGCTGGAGACGGCGGTTGCGAGGGACGCGGCGCTGAGGCGCGGGGTGAACGTCTGGCGGGGCCACCTCACCCATCCCGACGTGGCCGCCTCGCTGGGACGGGACTGGACGCCCGTCGAACGGCTGCTCGGCCTGCCGGCGTGAGAGCGGGCGGCGGACGCCGCCCGCGGCGTCTCGTCTCGCGGGCCGGCGACTGGTGGGGCAGTCTCCTCGGACACGAACACCTCCTCATGATCAGCATCTCCACCGTGCTCGTGACCGCGGGGCAAGGTGTGATCGCGCCGGTGCTTCCGCTGTTCCAGCGAGAGTTCGACGTCTCGACCGGCGTCGTCGGACTCACGCTCTCGCTCTTCGCGCTGGCCCGGCTCGTGCTGAACGTGCCGCTGGGCGTGCTCTCCGACCGTCACGGCCGCCGGGCGCTGCTGGTCTGGGGGCCTCTCGTGACGGCGGCCGGGATGGTGGGCACGGGCCTCGCGCAGGATATCGAGCAGCTCCTGGCGGCGCGCGCGGTCGCGGGCGCCGGCTCCGCGATGTACATGGTGGCGTCGCTCACCTACCTCGCCGACATCTCGACCGACCAGAACCGTGCTCGCTTCATCGCGACGAACCAGGGCGCCCTTCTGCTCGGCGTGTCCATTGGTCCGGCGGTCGGCGGGCTCCTCGCCGAGCTCTACGGCTTCCGTCTCCCGTTCTTCGTGGTCGGGTTGTCCGCCATCGTCGCCGCGGTCTACGCCTACTGGCGGCTCCCCGAGACCGTCGGCTCCCGATCCCAGGCGCCGGCTCCACCCGCGCCGGATCCCGCGCCCCCGGCGCCGTCCGGGATCACCGGGATCGGGAAGCACGCCCCGGCGCCTGCGACCGCAGGCGCCGCCGGCGGGCGCCGTCCGTGGCTCGCGATGCTCGTATCGGGGAACTTCCTCACCGTGGCCTTCGTGACGACGATGATCTTCTTCACGCGCGCCGGCGGTCGGCAGACCATCGTGCCGCTCCTCGGCGACTCGCGCCTCGGACTCTCGCCGGGGTTCCTGGGCCTGGCCTTCACCGGCATGTCGCTGGTGAATCTCGTGCTCATCGCACCAGCGGCGATCGCGGCCGACCGCTTCGGGCGCCGCGCGGTCATCGTACCGAGCGGGATCGCGACGGTGGCCGGGCTGCTCGTTTTCGCGGGCGCCACCAACATCACGCTCTTCCTCATCGGAGCGCTCGTGCTCTCCGTCGCCTCGGCGGTGGCGGGGCCAGCGCCGGCGGCTTACGTCGCCGACATCGCGCCGCCCGGCGCGCGGGGGCTATCGATGAGCCTCTACCGCTCGGCCGGCGATGTGGGTTTCGTGGTCGGACCGCCGCTGCTCGGCGTGATCGCCGACGCTAGCTCCTTCGGGTGGGCGCTCGGCGCGAACGCCGCTCTCGTGGCGCTCGCGACCGTTCTCTTCCTGCTTTTCGCCCGCGAGACGATGCATCCGCGCCGTGCGGCGGGCGCCGGCCGGGTTGGCTGAGCGCGAACGCCCGGCCCCGCCCCGCGCGCCGCGGCCCGACCGCTACGGTCAGTCCCCGAGCCGCGAGCGGAGCTGAGCCAGGGCGGGCGGCACCTCCGCCTCCGACATGCGCACGAAAAGCCCCGCCGACTGGGCGATCAGCGCGGTCTTCCCGGCGTGCTCCGCGCCGTCCCCGGGCTCTTGGCGGAGCTCTCCCTCGACTTCGATGCGCCGGCCCCGGCTGCGGAGGATGCGCGCGCTCACAACGAGCTCTCCCGTGAGGGAGGCGGGACGGCGGAAGCGCGTCTCCATGCGCGCCGTCACGGCGTAGACGTCGTCGGCATACATCGCCCAGGCCATCGCCTCGTCGAGGAGCAGCCCGAGCAGGCCGCCGTGGACGAATCCGGGAAAGCCCTGGTCGTCCGCTCGCGGTCGGTAGCGCGCCTCCACTCCCTCCCCGCTGCGCTCGAAACGGAGGTGCAGGCCGATCGGGTTGTGATCGCCGCAGCCGAAGCAGGAATTCTCGCGAAGCCGCGGATCGACGGGCGCGGGAGCGCCGGCCGCGGGGCCCTCCGCCTCGCCGCCGCGGCCGGCGGCGCTCACGCGAGCCGGAGCGAGGCGCTGCCGTCGAGGAGCAGGTCGCCGTCCGCGGTCGTGCAGCGCACGGCGTAGCGGAGCCGCCCGTCTCCGTGGGCGGCCGGCGTCGCCGTCGCGGTCACGTCGACGGGCGGGATCGCGGGAGCGCGCCACCGCACGGACAGCGCGCCGGTGGCGGCCCACCGTTCGCCGAAGGCCTCCGTCATCATCTGCGACACCAGCGCGAGCACGAGCATCCCGTGCGCGATCGGGCGGCCGTAGGGCCCCTCCCGCGCCTCGACGGTGTCGCGATGGATCGGGTTCGGGTCACTCGCGGCGGCTGCATAGCGGTCGACCAGAGTCTGGTCGATCCGCTGCGTCACCGTCGCGACCGGCGGTGTCCCGTCGGAAGTCTCGACGTTCATGATGCTTCGCCGCCCGCGGCCGGAAGCGGCGCAAGCACGCTCGCGCGCCCGACCGCGCAGGGGCCGTCGGCGTCGCGAAGCTCGAGGTCGACGGCGCCGAGCCGAAGGCCGCGCCGCTCGGCGATCTGCGCGACCGTGAGCTCGGCCGTGAGTACCGTTCCCGGCGGGACGGGACGCAGGAACTCGAAGGTCTGTCCGGTGTGGAGCAGCCCCGGCGGAATCTCGATGGCGTCGATCAGCGTCCCCACGAGCAGCGCACCGAGCTGAAGCGGGGGGAGCCAGCTCTCCGGCGAGCCCGCCGTCTCGGCGGCGGCCGTCGCATCGAGATAGGTGCGGGCATCGGCGTGGTCGATCCGGGCCTCGTAGGGACCGAGCACGTCTCCGCGCTCGAGGGCGAAAAAGTCACGCTTCTCGGACACGGGGTCATCTCCCCCCGGGCGGCTGCACGCGGCTCAGTCGGTCGGTGAGCGCCGCCCGCCCGTCCCGGTCAGGTAGTCGTGGATACCGTCGGCCGCCAGGTGGCCGTGGCCGAGGGCCGTGACCACGAGGTCGGCGCCGTTCACGTTGTCGCCGCCGGCGAAGATGCCGGGGCGGCTGGTGCGCATCGTCTCCGGGTCGACGACGAAGCGATCCCAGCGGTCGCGGTCGACTCGCTCGGCCTCTTCGCCCCAGACCGGGTCGACGTTGTAGCCGATCGCGATCACGATTGCGTCGGCCTCGAGGTCGAACTCCGAGCCCGTGACCGGCTCCGGGCGCGCGCGGCCGGTGTCGTCGGGCTCGCCGAGCGTCATCCGCTGGCAGCGCAGGCCGCTGGCGTGCCCGCTCTCGTCGGTGAGCACGGCGAGAGGTCTGGTGAGGTAGCGCGTCATGACACCCTCCTCGTTCGCGTGCTGCCTCTCCTCCGCGCGTCCCTGCATCTCCGCCTCCGTGCGGCGGTAGACCAGCGTCACGCGCTCGGCGCCGAGGCGTACGGCGGAGCGCACGCAGTCCATTGAGGTGTCGCCGCCCCCGACCACGATCGCGTGCCGGACGGGGGGCAGGGGCTCGCGCAGCGCCCCGGGCAGCTGCTCCGCTGGCAGGTTCGCCCGTACGAGGAACTCGGTCGCCTCGAATACGCCCGGGGCCTCCTCGTTCGGGACCCCGAGGGGCGCACCGAGCGGTGCTCCTGTCGCGAGGAAGACCGCATCGAAGTCGCTCGCCAGCCGCTCGAAGGGGATGTCGCGTCCGATGTGCGTGCCGGTGATCACCTCGATGCCCAGCTCCTCAAGCTCGCGGAACTTGCGCTCGACGGCGGGCTTGTTCTGCTTGAAGTTGGGGATGCCGTAGAGCAGGATCCCGCCGGGCTCCGGCCAGGCGTCGAACATGACGACGCGGTAGCCACGCCGCGCCAGCCGTTCGGCACAGGCGATCCCGGCGGGCCCCGTCCCCACGACGGCGACGCTCAGCCCGTTGACGGGCGCCCGTTCCGGAGTCGGCGGCGTGCCGTGCGTGCGCTGGCGCTCGGTGGCAAAGGTCTCAAGCTTCCCGATCGCGACGGGCGCCGCCTTCTTGCCGACGACGCAGTGCCCCTCGCAAAGCCGCTCCTGCGGGCAGAGCCGCCCGCACATCTCGGGGAGCTCGCTGGTCTCCCGGAAGATGTTGGCGGCGCCGTCGATGTCCCCCTGCTCCAGCAGCCAGAGCGCCCCCGGGATGTCGTTTCCGACGGGGCACGCCTTCTGGCAGGGCGCGGCGGGGCACTGGATGCACCGTTCCGCCTCCCTGACGGCGAAGTCGGGGTCGAAGAGGGCGTAGACCTCATCCCAGTTTCCCACGCGCTCGCCGGCCGACTGCTTCTCGGGGAACTGCGCCGGGATACGGAGACGAGCCTTGCGATCGACCTTGGAGCGATCGCCCGTCGAGGCGGCAGCGGGGCGCTCGGCGGTCGGCGCGGCGTCTGCATCGTCGGTCATGCGCTCGCTCCGTCCCGGGGCGGCGGCTGGGTGTGCCCGGCCTCCGACCCCGATGAGCGGGCCGCCGGAGGCGCCAGCATCACCCTACGAGCGTGGAGCAGCCACCGCGTACGCGGAAGTACCGGGCGCCTCAGCGGACGCAGGGGCGGCGCGCTTCTCCTCCCCCGACCGGTCGCGGCACGCCGCGCAACGCCCGTAGACCTCCAGGCGGTGCGCCTCGATCGCATAGCCGGTGCGCCGCGAGAGCTCACCGAGCAGGTCATCGATGTCGCAGGAGGCGAAGTCGATCACGGCGCCGCATTCGGAGCAGGAGATGTGGTGGTGATGTCCGCCGCTTGTCAGCCGGTAGTGCACCGCGCCGTCGTCGAGCACGACCTGGCAAACCACACCGAGATCCAGCAACAGGCGGAGCGTGCGGAAGACGGTTGCCCGGCCGACGCCGGGCGCGGCGGCGGCGAGCTCTTCCGCGGTGAACTGGTCGCCGAGTCCCGCCACGGCGGCGAGCAACTGCTGCCGGGGGCCAGTGACCCGATGACCCGCGCCGAGCAGGCTCTTAGCGAGCCATCGCTCCTCCCGCGTGTGGCCCATCGCGGTGACCTCTCGAACTCTGGGCCGACGCCGGCCGGTTCCGTCCTCGATGCTGATAGCGGTTTCGGCTCCCTGTCAATCGACGGGGCCAGCCGTCACAATGTGCCCGTGACGCTCTGGCGAGCACGCGTGGTGCTCAGGGTGGTGGTGCTGGTCGTTGCCGCGTACATCGCGTGGCAGGCGCGGTTTGCGCTGCTCCCCTTCGCCCTCGGCGGGATCGCCGTCTACATGCTCACGCCCGTGGTCGATCGGCTGGCCTCGCTGGTTACGGTGAGGAGCCACCGCGGGGATGTCTTGCGCCGCGGCGTCGCGGTGCTCGTCCTCTACGTCGTGATCGGCCTTATGTTCTTCGGTCTCAGTTTCGCGCTGGTGCCCGTGGCGGCCGATCAGATCGCGCGCTTCGTCGACGAGCTTCCCGAGCTCATCACCGGGGCACGGAACGAGCTCAACGATCTGTTGCGCGAGTACCACTCCCGGGTGCCTCCCGCCGCGCAGGAGCGCATCGGCGGCTACGCGGAGGAGTGGACCGACTCCTTCGCGAGCGGCATCGCCGCGACCGTCCGCGGTTCGATCACGTGGCTGACCGGAACGTTGGGTCTCCTGATCGGCTTCCTCGCGATCCCGTTCTGGATGTTCTACGTGCTGCGCGACCGGCACTTCGCGGCCCAGAATTTCCTGCAGTCGATTCCCGCTCGCGCGCAGACGGACTCCTCGAACGTGCTGCTGATGGTGGACCGGCTGATCGGACGCTACATTCGCGGGCAGATCGTGCTCGGCGTCGTGGTCGGGGTCGCGGTCGGCCTCGGGCTGACGCTGATGGGCGTCGAACTCTCGCTCGCCCTGGCTCTCTTCGCGGGCGTGACGGAGCTGATCCCGATCATCGGGCCATGGCTGGGCGCCGTCCCGGCGGTCGTCATCGTCGCCGCGACGGAGCCGGAGCTCCTCCCCTGGGTGGTGCTGCTCTACGTCGCCGTGCAGCAACTCGAGAACAACCTGCTCGTGCCGCGCGTGCACGGCTATGCGCTCGACCTGCATCCGGCGATGATCATCTTGCTCCTGGTCGTGGGTGGCTCGGTCTTCGGCTTCATCGGGCTGATCGTCGTCGTCCCGCTCAGCGCCATCCTGCGCGAGCTCTTCTGGTACGTCGATCACCGCCTCACCGGCGCGACGCCGGAGGAGGCGCTGCGCCGAACGAGCATCGGGCGCCGGTTGCTGCGTGCGGGCGAGTCGGAGCCGCCCGACGCCGGGGAACCCGCCGCCCCGCAGGCGGCCGGTGCCGGCGTCGCGCCGGCGGAGGAGCCAGGGTCCTAGGCGTGGCCGCGCGCGACCACGCCTCCCCGGCCGGGCCGGCATCGGGTCTCTAGGGCGCGATCTCGCCACTCAGGATTAGCAGGCCCTCCGGCGTCACGTCGCCGCCTTCCTGCGCGACCCGGACGGAGATGCTCCGGGGCAGCAGCTGCGCCTCGGTCTCGACGAGCACCGTCGCGTCGCCGTTCGCGTCGGCCGTGAAGACGCCCCCCGACACGGCGCGCAGTGAGTCCTCCAGCCAGACCTGGTAGACCGTGCCGAGCGGGAGAGGCGGCAGGCCGGAGACGATGAGCAGACCCGCCTCGGCACTCTCGCTGTAGAGGTAGTGTCCGCTCGCCGCCGCGCCGGCCGCCTCCGACGTGAGCACGGTGGTGTTGGCATCGGGATCGTTGCTGATCTCGGTGATCGTTTGCACGAGCTCCTGCTGGAGCTGGACGGCGCTCGTTCGCGACGTCGCGGACCCTGCGTTCACGGCGGAGAGCGTGGCGACCTGTTTGGCGGTCGCCTGGAGGACGACGGTGAGTGAGGCCGACTCCTCACGCAGCTGGTCGATGTCGCTCTGCAGATCGCTGATCCACACGGCGGCGGCCACGACGGCGGCGACGGCCGCCGCCCACCCCGCCGAGGCGGCCATGCGCCGCCTGGCACGCGGCCAGATCCGCTCGCCCCGGGCGTCGCCCCGTGCGGCGCGCAGGACCCGGGTGCGCAGGGTCGGATCGGCGCGGCGCAGCGGTGTGGAGAGCGCGATCAGGTCGACGATCTCGTGGTAGGAGGCGAGCTCGGTCGCGGCATTGGCGTCGGAGCGGACGAGCCGCTCCGACGCGCGCGCGTCCGGCTCGCTCAGCGAGCCGAGGGCATAGCCCGCCAGCAGTTCCTGGCGCTCCTCCGGCGTCACGATCGCCCCCTCCCCGCGCGGGCGGGCTCGTAGTCGCCCTCGCGCATCTTCCACGTGTCGGAGAGCAGGAGACGAAGCTTCTGCATCCCCAGGCGCACGCGGGTCTTCACGGTTCCCAGGGGGTACCCGGTGTAGCGGGCGATCTCCACCTGCGTCAGTCCCCCGAAGTAGGCGAGTTGCAGCACGCGGCGCTGCTCGGGCGGCAGCGCGTCCATCGCCGCCCGCACCGCCGCGCGCTCCTCCCCGAGCACGGCCTCCTGCTGGGGGTCCGCCGTCCGGTCCTGGGTGGGGATCTGCTCCGATGTGTCCTCGCCCGGTTCCTCGATCCGCATCCGCCGTGACCGGCGCCTCAGCTCATCGATCGAGCGATTCCTCGCCACCGACGCGAGCCAGGCAACGAAGCGCCCGTGAGCGGCGTCGTAGGAATTGGGCCGGCGCCAGAGCTGCAGGAACACCTCCTGCACGATGTCCTCCGCGAGGCCGCGATCGGCGAGGACGCGCAGGGCCACCGAGTAGACGAGCGTGGAGTAGCGGTCGTAGAGCGTCTCAAGCGCCCCGACATCGCGGCTCACGAGGCCGAACATGAGAGCCTCGTCGCTGGGGCCCTTGCCCCCGCGCGGCGCCTGCTCCCGGCCGTCTCCGGGAGCCGTTTCGGGCGCGGCCGTGCCCACCGTGGTCAGGATCGGCGGCTCGGGGGACACAGGGCGGGGATCGGGCCGTCCCGTCATCGGCAGCCTCCGATCGGGATGGCGGTCGATGATAGGCTACCCCGTCAACGCCCGCCCTCCCCGTCAGCGAGGGGGAGCGGGTCCCCCTCCCCCCCGGCGGAGGTGACCGTGCACCAGGTCGGATGGCTCGATGAGCCCTCGATGCGGCGACTCATGGTGCTTCCGGGTCTCACGGCCGCAGCGGCGCTCTTTGTGGCCACGGCTCTCTTCACCGCGATCTCCGTGGTCTTTCGGGTCGCCGCCTCCGCCGACGAGCCGACGCTCGCCGCCTCCCTTGCCGCGGTAGCGGAGAACAGGTGGCCCTACCTGGCGGCCGGCGCGACTCGCTTCGCGTCCGGATTCACGCTTCTCCTCGCTGCGTGGTTCCTGGGGCGCGCCGTGGTGGCGCCGGGCCGCACGGTGCCGGCGGTGTTTGCGCTGTCGGGGCTGCTCACGGCCCTGTCTGGAGCCTGTGCGGTGGTTCTCGGCGCAGCCTTCGCCGGGGTCGATCCGGCGAGCAGCGATGCGCTCGCCCACTGGGCCGGGCGCGTGGACGGCGTGCGGTGGCTGACGGGCGCGGCCGGCTTCGCGGCGGCGGGACTGGCGCTCATCGCGATCGCGGCCGGGCAGAGGCGGTGGCCGGCGGCGCTGCTCCTGCTCGCCGTGGCCACGGGCGCCGTCGGCATCGCGATGCAGTTCATCTGGATCGACGCTGCGACCGCCGTGCACCGGGTCAGCGGCATCGCCTTTCTCCTCTGGCTCACCGTCGCCGGGGTGGGCCTCCTCGCGGGCTGGGCACCATGGCGGGCGGCCGGGGGGTACGCGGACTGAGACGCGGAGCGGTCGGCCCGCTACTCGGTGTTCATCTCGCGCAGCGCTGTGCGGATGCGCGTGGCCTCGCTCTCGGAGGCGAGGCGGGGCCGGTTCTCGTCGGGGTCGATGTAGGCGGGGCGGAAGTCGACGCGCGGCGGCCCGCCGTCTGAGAGGTGGACGACGGCGACCGTGGTCGCAAACGGCCCCTCGCCGAGCGTCCGGAGGTCGTCGCGATCGAGGTCGAAGACGAAGTTGCCGAGGCCGTAGATGATGAGGGCCTCTCCGCGGCGCTCCCATGGCTGGAGGGTGTGCGCGTGGTGACCGGCGACGAGCACGGCCCCCGAGTCGGCGGCGGCGTGGGCGAGCGCACGCTGCTCGGCGGTCGGGAGCGGGTCGTACTCGCGGCCGAAGTGAAAAACCACGACCACGAAGTCGGCCTCGCGCTCGGCCGCCGCGACGGCGGCCTCGACCGCCTCGACGCTCGCCCGCGCGACGCCGGGCTCGGAGATCCCGGCGAAGACCGATGAGCGCACGGCGCTGAATCCGAGCACCGCGAGCCGCAGGCCGCCAGCCTCGAGAATGAGCGGCCTGGCCGCCGTGGCCGCATCCTCGCCGGCGCCGAAGTAGCTCACGCCGACCGCATCGAGGGCCTGGCGCGTGTCGTCGAGGCTGATGGGACCGAAGTCGAGCGCGTGGTTGTTGGCGAGGGAAACGGCGTCGAAGCCGGCATCGCGCAACCCGGCGGCGAGCTCGGGCGGCGCGCGGAACGTGTAGTACTTGTTCAGGCGCTGGCCGCGGGCGGTGAAGGTGCCTTCGAGGTTGCCGATGAGCAGGTCGACATCCGCGAAGAGGGGCATCACGCGCTCGAACGGATAGCCGTTGCCGTGCCGTTGCATGAGTGTGACCACGTCGCGCGCGAACATGAGGTCACCGACGAGCCCGATCGTCACCGCGCGCGGCTCCGGCACGAGCGTAGGGGTCGGCGTGGCGGCCACCGTCGGGGCGGGGGTGGGCGTCGGCGCGAGCAGCGCGATCTCCACCGCTCCGCCCGAGCCGCAGGCCGCGATGAGGAGCACGAGGCCGGAGACGGCAGCGGCGCGGAGAGCGGGGATTGGGATGCAGGGGCGCGTCAGTCGCCGCGGGCGGCCGACGCGCCCCTCGCGCCTCGCCGCAGCGGGCCCTGGCGTCGGGTGCACCTTGCTAGACCGCCGCCCCGGTCGAGAAGAGAAGGCCGCGCGCCAGCACCGCGCCGGCAAGCACTGCGCCCAAGGCGATGTAGAGCAGTCCGGTCGCCGACATCATTCCGCGGATGGCGGCGGCCCGCCACGCGAGCGATGCGAGGAGGCCGGGGAAGATCACGCCGACGGCGACCCGCAGCCAGAGCGCGGGGTTTGCTTCGAGCTCGAGGCCGAAGGCCGAGTCGGTGAACGGCACGGCGCGCACAGGAGCCACGAGCGCCACGACGACGAGCGCGAGCTGCGCCCCGAGCGCTGCAAGCAGGAGCAGAGACATCTCCTCGAGGGGTCGTTTCGGTAGGCCGGAATTCGTCAGGTACCAGTGGCCCCACGTCATCGCCGCGAGCGCTCCGCCGAGCGCGGCGGCCGAGGCGAGCGTGCTCGCGACGACGCCGGGGTAGGACCACGCCGGCGGTGCCACCACCGCGGCGAAGGCGGCGAGGGCGCCCGCCCCGATGATCGATCCGAGTGTCCCTGTCCACAGCGATGCGCGGCGTCGCTCGGTGAGGCTCGCGCAGGCGTTGAGGGCCGAAAGCGCCGCGAAGGCGCCGAGCGCCGCCCGGAAGGGAGTAAGCCATCCGGGGCTCAGGGCGTAGCCCTCGATCTCGCCGTCGGGGGCGATACCCGCGAACGCGACCCAGAGGGCGAGCGCCGCGAGCGCGCTCACCATGACGGCTCCGGTCTTCACGTATCCGGCGGTGACGGATCGGCGCGCGTCGAAGAGCGTGACCGCCGCGAGCGTGCCGACGGCAAGCTCGGCGAGCAGTAGCTCGAGGGTGTAGGGGAGGGAGGCAGCGTTCACGCGGGGCGATGCTAGCGAACGATGCCGAGCCGTGCACTCGGAGAGCGCGCTCGCGATCGGCTCCCGTGCCCGGAGACGGCGGGAGTTGGCGCGGGAGGGCGCTCCGCGGTAATTTCGGCAATTATATACGTAAAAATGTAAGTTTCATTGACATTGCCGAGCGGTGCCGGATAATGGAACCAAGTGGGCGTCGCGGTTGCGGGGCCCGCAACCGTTCCGCGCATCCGTTCCGGAGGTGACGCCGAGCAGATGGAAACCACCCGTGACACCATCGTGCGCCTGCTCGCGGAGCACCCCCGGCGCTCCGCCGGCGACCTCGCGAAGGCACTCGGTCTCTCGGTCGGCTCCGTGCGCCGCCACGTCGACATCCTGCTCGCCGACGGCCTGCTCGGCGCGGAGTTCGAGCGCCAGCCCCGGGGTCGGCCGGTCACCCGCTACTCGCTCTCGAGGGAAGGCGAGGAGCGCTCCGGCGCACCGAGCTACTCGCGGCTCCTGGAGCGGATCTACCCGGCGCTTGCCGGCCTGGAGGCGGCCGAGATCGCCGGCTCCGACGGATCCGCGGTGCTGGACCGCGTCTTCCACCGGGTGGCGGAGGAGGTGGCGCAGGAGCACCGCCCGCGCGTCACCGCCAGGGAGCTTGGCGAGCGCGTACGGGAGGTCACCGCGACACTGTGCGAGGAGGGGATACTCCACGACGCCGCGGAGGAGGACGGGCTCTTCCGCCTGCGAAACCTGAGCTGCCCCTACCGGTCCGCGGCGGCGGAGACGCACGCCGCCTGCGAGGCCGATCGCCGCACCATCGAGCTGTTGCTCGACGCACCGGTCGAGCAGGTAAGCACCGTGGCGCAGGGCGCCTCGGTCTGCGAGTACGTGGTGGCAAAGGGTGCGCTCGGGGAGACGCCGGGCACCGCCCGGCGCGTGATCGCGTGAGGGTGAACGGGATGGGAACCGGCGCCGGCCGGCGCGGAGGAGGTCGAGAGCCACGATGAGCGAGCGAGCGACGGAGTCGCCGATCCTGGACGTTCGGGGACTGAGGGTCAGCATCGCCGGTCGGCCGGAGTTGCAGATCGTGCGGGGCGTCGAACTCGCCGTGCGCGCTGGCGAAGTGCATGCGCTGATGGGACCGAACGGATCCGGCAAGAGCACGCTCGCCAACGCCATCGCCGGCAGCCCGGCTTACGTCGTGGACGAGGGGCGCGTCTTCTTCCACGGCGCGGACATTACGAAACTCTCGGCCGACGAGCGCGCCCGCCGCGGGCTCTTCCTCTCTTTCCAGTACCCGACAGTGATCCCCGGCGTGACCATGGTCAACCTGCTTCGGGCCTCCATGAAGGCGCGCCGCGGCGCCGAGCCGTCGGCGCGCGAGTTCCTGGCGGAGCTGCGCGAGATGCTGGCCACGCTCAAAATGGACGAGTCCTTCGCGCGGCGCTACGTGAACGACGGCTTCTCCGGCGGCGAGAAGAAGCGCGCCGAGATCCTCCAGCTGGGCATGCTCAAGCCGACGCTCGCCATCCTCGACGAGACCGACTCGGGCCTCGATGTCGACGCACTGCGGACGGTGGCGGAGGGGATCAATGCCCTGCGCACGCCGGAGATCGGCGTCCTCATCATCACCCACTACGAGCGGATCCTGAACTACGTCACGCCGGACTTCGTGCACGTGCTGCTCGGCGGCCGTATCGTCCGCTCGGGCGATGCCTCGCTCGCCAAGCGCATCGAGGCAGACGGCTACGACCCCATTCTCCAAGAGTTCGGCGAGGAGGCCACCCCGGTGGCCGTGATGGCAGGAGATGACAAGTGACCACCGTGAATCCGCGCGTCCGTGACGTCGTCGGCGAGTACAAGTGGGGCTTCCACGACGACGAGAAGCCGCTCTTCATCGCTGAGCCCGGCCTCTCCGAGGAGCTCGTGCGCGAGATCTCCGCGCACAAGAACGAGCCGGCGTGGATGACCGAGTATCGCGTCGACGCCTACCGCACGTTCTGCGAGAAGGACGACCCGACGTGGGCCGGGAGCGCCGAACTCCTGGCGGCGATCGACTTCGACAAGATCCACTACTACGTGCGCGCGACCGACCGTGACTCCACGAACTGGGACGACGTGCCCGAGTACATCAAGGACACCTTCGACAAGCTCGGTATCCCCGAGGCCGAGAAGCAGTTCCTCGCAGGCGCCGGTGCGCAGTACGACTCCGAGGTCGTCTACCACAACATCCGTGAGGACCTGGCGAAGAAGGGCGTTCTCTTCCTCGGGATGGATCAGGGCCTCGCCGAGCACGAGGAGCTCGTGCGCGAGCACTTCGGCACCCTCATCCCCTCCGGCGACAACCGCTACGCGGCCCTCAACTCGGCGGTGTGGTCGGGAGGCTCGTTCATCTACGTCCCGCCGGGCGTGCATATCGACATCCCGCTGCAGGCATACTTCCGCATCAACACGGAGAGCATGGGGCAGTTCGAGCGAACGCTGATCATCGCGGACGAGGGCTCCTACGTGCACTACGTTGAGGGCTGTACCGCGCCGACTTACAGCACGGACTCGCTGCACTCTGCCGTGGTGGAGATCATCGTCAAGAAGGACGCGCGCGTCCGCTACACGACCATCCAGAACTGGTCGAACAACGTCTATAACCTCGTCACGAAGCGGGCTGCCGCCTACGAGAACGCGGTGATGGAGTGGGTGGACGGCAACCTCGGTTCGAAGCTGACGATGAAGTACCCCTCTGTCTACCTGATGGAGCCGGGCGCCCACGGCGAGATCCTCTCGCTCGCCTTCGCTGGCGACGGGCAGCACCAGGACGCCGGTGGCAAGGTCGTGCACGTCGCGCCGCGGACGACGTCGGCAGTCGTCTCGAAGTCGGTCTCGCGCGGCGCGGGCCGCACCTCCTACCGCGGCCTGCTGAAGGTGCACGAGGGTGCCGAGGACTCGAGTTCGACGGTGCGCTGCGACGCGCTGCTGCTCGACGAGCTCTCGCGGTCCGACACCTACCCCACCATGGAGGTGGACGCGGAGCGCGTGAACATCGGGCACGAGGCCTCTGTCTCCAAGCTGGGCGAGGACCAGCTCTTCTACCTGATGTCGCGCGGCATCACGGAGGAGGAGGCGGCCAAGATGGTCGTCAACGGCTTCGTCGAGCCGATCGTCAAGGAGCTCCCGATGGAGTACGCCATCGAGCTCAACCGCCTGATCGAGCTCCAGATGGAGGGGTCGGTCGGCTGATGGCGGAGAGGGAGTCCCCAACGGCGGGCGCCGCGGCCGCGGTCGCCGCGAATCCGTACGACGAAGGGGAGGTGGTGGACACTGCGCGTCGCGGCTCCGAGCCCCCGTGGCTCATCGACCGCCGCGTCGAGGGCGCACGCGCATTCGCCGCGACCGCCATGCCCACGCCGGCGCTGCGCCCGTGGCGCTACACCGACGTCGGCTCGCTTGCGATCGAGGACTACGCCCCGGATCCGCCGGCGCTGCGCATCCAGGCCGAGCTCCCGCCGGGAGCCTACGCGGGCTCGATCGCGGGGGCACTTGACTCCCGCGCCGAGGTCGTCCGCTCTCACCTCGGCAGCCTCGTGGCGAGCACGGAGGGGCGCTTCCTCGCCGCCAATGCGGCGAGGTGGAACGCCGGCGTACTCGTGCACCTGCCGCGCGGCTCGGCCGTGGAGCGCCCGATCGTGGTCGAGCTCTCCGCCCCGGGAGGGACTGCCGGCGGCCCCACCGCGCTGCTGCCGCGCATCCTTGTAGTCGCGGAGGAGAGGACGGAGGCGACGATCGTCCTGCGCCTGCGTTCGGGCGGCGGGCCGCTCCTTGTCCCGGCGGTCGCGGAGATCGCGTGCGCCGATCACGCCGTGGTGCGTCTGCTGCTGGACGGCGGCTGGGGCGCGCAGACCAGCGAGTTCACGACGCTTCGCTCGCGCCTCGGCCGCGGCGCCACCGTCGAGGTGGCGACCGTCGCGATCGGCGGGCGCATCGTCAAGCAGACGCTCGAGTCGCTGCTGGACGGTGAGGGCGCGCATTCCGACTTCCGGGGCGTGGCGCTGGGCGACGGCGAGCAGCACTTCGACTTCATGACGCTGCAGGACCACGTGGGACCGCGCACCACCTCCAACGTGGAAATCAAGGCGGCGCTCGCCGGCGGCTCGCGCTCCGTCTACTACGGCGTCACCCGCGTCGAGGAGACCGCGGCCGGTGCCGCCGCCGAGCAGCAGAACCGAAATCTCCTGCTCTCCCGGCACGCCAAGGCCGATTCCGAGCCGGTGCTGGAGATCCTCACCTCCGAGGTGATCCGCTGCGGACATGGGGCGACCGTCGGCCCCGTCGACGGCGAGGCGCTCTTCTACCTGCAGAGCCGCGGCCTCGACGAGCGCACGGCGCTACAGCTCCTGGTCGCCGGCTTCTTCGAGTCGGTCGCGCGGCGCATCCCGCTCGAGGGGCTCGGCGAGGAGCTCGCCTCGGTGGTGCACGCGAAGCTCGCGGCTGCGGATCTCTCGTGACCGGGGTGCGCGTCTGTGCGCTAGCCGACGTGCCGGAGGGCCATGTGCGCACGGTCGCCTGCGGCGAGCGCTCGATCGCGCTCGCCAACGTCGAGGGCGAGCTCCACGCCATCGACAACCTCTGCACGCACGACGGCGGGCCGCTCGGCGACGGACGGCTCGTCGGCGCGCGCGTGATCTGCCCGCGGCACGGCGCAGCCTTCGACGCGCGGAGCGGACGCGCGCTGACGCTTCCGGCCGTGCGCGGCGTGCGCGCGTACGCCGTTACGGTCGAGAGTGGAGATGTCTACGTTGACTGCGGGTCGTGAGAGCGCGCAAGGCGTGACGATCTCGAGCGATCGGATCACATCGGACGCCGTCTCGCGTCGCCCCTTCGACCTCGAAGCGATCCGGCGCGACTTCCCGATCCTGCGCCGGCGGGTGGGTGGCAGGCCCCTCGTCTACCTCGACTCCGCGGCGACCTCCCAACGCCCCGTGCAGGTCATGGCGGCGCTGACGCGCTTCTATCGCGATCACAACGCCAACGTGCACCGAGGGGTCCACACGCTCTCCGTGGAGGCGACCGAGCTCTACGAGGGCGTGCGGGAGAAGGTGCGCGCGCTCGTTGGTGGCGCCTCGGAGCGCGAGGTCATCTTCACGCGCGGGACGACGGAGGCGATCAATCTCGTCGCGCACGGGTGGGGGCGCGCCCACCTCGGTCCCGGCGACGAGGTGGTGATCTCGGAGATCGAGCACCACTCGAACATCGTCCCGTGGCAGATGCTGCGCGACGAGCGCGGCGTCGCGCTGCGCGTAATCCCGATGCGAGGCGACGGCACGCTCGACCTCGACGCAGCGCGCGCGTCGATCGGGCCCCGCACGCGGCTCCTCGCCATCACGCACGTCTCGAACGCCCTCGGTACGGTCGTCCCGGTACGGGAGCTCGCCGACCTCGCTCATGAGGCGGGCGCGCTCGTGCTCGTCGACGGCGCCCAGAGCGTTCCGCACATGCCCGTCGACGTGAACGAGCTCGGGGCCGACTTCCTCGCCTTCTCGGCGCACAAGATGCTCGGCCCGACGGGAGTCGGTGTGCTCTGGGGGCGAATGGAGGTGCTGCAGTCGATGCAGCCCTTCATGGGCGGCGGCGACATGATCCTCACCGTCTCGCTCGAGCGCTCGACCTGGAACGACATCCCCCACCGCTTCGAGGCGGGGACGCCAAACTTCGCGGACGTCGTGGCGTTCGGGACGGCGATCGACTATCTGGGAGCGCTCGGTCTCGACGCCGTGAGGCGGCACGAGCTCGACCTGATCGACCACGGGCTCGCGGTGCTCGGTGACGTGCCGGGAGTGACCCTCTACGGCCCACGCGATGCCGACGAACGCGGCGGGGTCTTCTCGTTCTCGCTGGAGGGCGTGCACCCGCACGACGTAGGACAGCTGCTCAGCAGCCACGGCGTCGCCGTGCGGGCCGGTCACCACTGCGCGCAGCCGGTGATGCAGAGCCTCGGCGTGCCGGCGACGACCCGTGCCTCGGTCTACCTCTACAGCACGCGCTCGGAGCTGGACGCGCTCGCGGAGGCGCTCCGGGAGACGGCGAGGTTCTTCGGCGATGCCGGCTCTTGACGTCGACGATCTCTATCGTGCGATCCTGCTCGACCACTACCGCAACCCGCGCCGGCGCGGCCGGCTGACGGGAGGGGGAGTCGTCTCCGCCGACGGCGCGAACCCGCTCTGCGGCGATCAGCTCACCGTCGACGTCCGGCTCGACGATCGGGGCCGTGTGGTCGAGGTGGCCTTCGAGGGGACGGGGTGCTCGATCTCGCAGGCGTCGGCCTCGCTGATGATGGAGTACGTGGAGGGCGGCTCCGCCGAGCGGGCGAAGGCCGGCGTGGACGCCTTCCAGGAGATGATGACCTCGGGGGAGGTGTCCGGGGACTTCGGCGACCTAGAGGCGCTCGCCGGCGTCGCGAAATTCCCGGTGCGCGTAAAGTGCGCGTCGCTCGGGTGGAAGACGCTCGAGCAGGCGCTTCTGGTCGCCAGCCGGAGCGAGCCGCGCGCGGCCAGCCGCGTCACAACGGATGAGAGGAGTTCCGCCGATGACTGAGCAGAGCACGGAGACGGCGCCCGACGCGGGCGGGGATCTCGGTGCCCGTCCCACTGCCGATGACCTGATGGAGGTGGTGCGCACCGTCGAGGATCCCGAACTCCGCATGAGCATAGTGGAGCTGGGTCTCGTCTACGGCATCGATATCGACGATGACGGGGTCACGACGGTCACGATGACTCTCACGTCGCCGGGGTGCCCCGTGGGGCCGATGCTGCAGGGGCAGATCTATCACCTGGTCAGCCAGCTCCCCGGTGTCGAGGACGTCGAGGTGAACATCGTCTGGGACCCTCCGTGGGATCCGCGCATCATGGCCTCCGAGGAGGTCAAGATGATGCTCGGCGTCTGGTGATCACGCCTCAAGAGCCGTAGAGACGCCCAGGGAGAGACGCGGTCCCCCCTCCCCACCGCCCGCCGGGAGACCGCTTCGTGTCAGTCGGCCGAGTCGCGGGAGCTCCTGAAGCGGGCGCCCTCAGTCGCCGGCCGGGGCCGTGGCTTGCCGGATCCCTGAGGATGGCGGCCCGGTCTGCGGCCGCGTGATCTCGATCGCGATCTTCCCCGCGTCGCGGTCGACGGTGGTGGGGAAGCGGTCGAGGCCGCGCGGCGCAGGGCCGAAGAGGCGGATGCCAGCCGCGTCGTAGACCGATCCGGCGCACGGGTCGCGCAGGATCGGTGAGAATCCCCCGAACTGCTCGTCTGCGCGCCACTCCACGCGGCAGCCCGAGTGCGGATCGATCGTGAGCAGGGCGACGACCGGGCCGTCGCCACGACGTACGACCCAGAGGCCGTGCGTCCGTCCTGCCGTGTCCGCTCCGAAGCGGATCAGCGGCACGAGCCGCGCGCTTCCCGGCCTGACGTCGTCGAGGGTGAGCGTCAGCACGTCGTCCTGTACGCGCGTGAGCACCAGCCCCGTGCACGCGGCGATCCCTGTGATCGCGAGCAGGGCCGCCGTGCCGACTATGGCGAGCACCTTCCAGGAGCTCTGCGCGCGGCGAGGTGCGAGGGGAGGTGTCTGCACGCTCCGAGTGTAGGCACGTCGCGGCTCGCGGGGTGCGCGATGGCGCCCGCGCCGCGGGCGGCGCTACGATCGGTCGCGCGGGCACCGCGCCGTCGGCATGTCATAACGTCGTCGAGCGCCGCGTGGGCGCCGCCCTCGTCCCGGAGGCTCGGCCCGATGACCGAACACCGCCGCTCCCCGCTACCGCGGCCCCGACGTGGACCCGCGACCGCGCGCCGCCGGAGCCGCCGCGAGCTGCTGCGTCTGGGGGCGGGCGCCGCCGCGGCGCTCCTGCTCACGAGCTGCGGCGGCGGCGTGAGAGTGTTCCCGCTCGGTGGAGGGAAAGGCGGCAGGGCCGAACTCGCGGAGTGGCCCTTTCCCCCGGCCGCCCCGCGCGCGGGGCGACTGCGGCTCGGCGTCGTCGGCCACCGGGGGAGGGGAGATGCCGCACTCCCCGACCAGGCGCTGCCGCTCGTCTACTCCTGCCTCATCGCCGTCGATCCTCGCGACGGCACCGTCTACGGCGACCTCGCGAGGTCGGTGGAGGTCGACGGGGAGGCGCTCACCGTTCGCTTCCGGATGCGGCCCGGCCTGCATTTCCATCCGGACGCCGACGGACTCGCCGCCGCCCTGACGGCGGAGGATGTGCGGAGAGACTTCACGCGCCGGCGCGACGCGGGTGAGTTCCTCTTCGCGGAGGTCGTGCGGTCGGTGGAAGCGCCGACCCTGGAGGAGGTGGTCCTCAGGTTGCGCGCGCCATTCTCCCTGCTCTTCGAGTACCTCGCCGACGCGTCCCGCGCCGGGGTAGGGCACGAGGCGAGCTATGTGAGCCATGCTGCTCCCCTCGGGAGCGGTCCGTTCCTACCGGTCACGCGCGACGCGGGCGGCGACCTCCTGATCGCGAGCCGGCTCTACCACCGCGCCCCCCTCCCGCGCATTGAGTCGGTCGCGCTCCTCCGCGTCGGGGACGAGGCAGAGCTCGCTGACGCCTTCGCTCTCGGCCAGATCGACGTGCTCCCCGGCGCGGGCGGGCGGGGCGCAGCACCGGGGATCACCGGCGCCCGACGCCTTGCGCGCCCGTCGCGGAAGCTTCGGGGCCTAGGGCTCTCGCTCCTTCCCGAAAAGGGCGGCGTCAAGGTGAAGTGGGTGGAGGCGTTCCAGGACGTGAGGGTGCGCTCCGCCGTCTCCCACGCCCTCGACCGCGCAGTTCTCGCGGCGGCCGGGGACGGCGAACCGAGCGGGCCGGTCGGACCGGCGTGGGCTGCGGACGCCCTCCCCCAGCAGACGCTCGCGCGGCATCCACTGCTCGTCCACGACCCCACGGCTGCGCGATCCCTGCTCGAGGAGGCGGGGCACGCGGGTCTGTCGTTCCGTCTCGACGCCCCGGCGATCGAGGGAATGGGAGAGCTCGCACAGCTGCTTGTCGCGCAGCTCGAGAACGTTGGATTCCAACCCCAGCTCGCGCTCAGGGAACCTGCGGCGTGGCACCGTTCGTTCGAGGCAGGCGACTTCGAGGCGACGCTCTTTGAGTTCGGGGAGCTGGCGACGCCGGAGGTCGGGCTGCGGCTGCACACGTCGGGGGGCGCCGAGGGGCGCTTCTCGCCCTGGGGCTACTCCAGCCCGCTCTACGACGCGGCGGTGAGGCGGGTTCTCGGCGAGATCACGCCCGAGGAGCGGGCGCGGCAGGCGCGTGAGGCGCAGCGGTTGCTGCTCCAGCAGGTGCCGGCGATGTTCCCCCTCTTCGCGCCGCGCGAGAGAGTGGACCTCGCCGCGGGCATCGACGGCTACGAGTGGGATGGATACGAGTTCAACGCGGGTCATCTGGCGCCGCTGTGGAGCGTGGCGGCCGCGCCTGCTGCGGGGCCGTAAGGGCCCGTGCTCGCCGTGCGCGCTGCAGCTACCTAGGTCACGGGCTTCGCGAGATGGTCGACCGTGCGCGTACCGAGCCTGGCCGCTCCCCTCGGAAGACCGACCGCATCGTTGTCGTGGGCACCACCGGCGCCGGAAAGACAACCCTTGCCCGGGAGATCGCTCGGGCGCTTGATGCACGCCACGTCGAGTTCGACGCCTACCGCCACGGCCGGAACTGGACTGAGACGCCGGACGAGGTGTTCAGGGAACGGCTGCGATGTGCCCTGAAGGGCCACACCTGGGTGGGCGACGGGAACTATCGCATCGCCCGCAGCACCGTGTGGCCGAGGGCCACTCTCCTGGTGTGGGTGGACTACCCCCTCTGCGTCGTCATGTGGCGTCTCTTCCGGCGGACCGTGAGCCGCGGAGTCTTTCGCCTCGAGCTGTGGAATGGCAACCGGGAGAAGCTCTGGCGACAGTTCCTCACCCGGGACTCGCTGTTCCTGTGGGCGCTACGGACTCATGGACGACACCGCCAGGAGATTCCTCGAGACCTGGAGCAGCCGGAGTTCTCGCATCTGGGGCTCGTCCGGCTACGCTCGCCGAAGGCCACGAAGGAGTGGCTCGGGACCCTGTCGTGTGGGCGCCGCGGCGCCGGCGGGGAGGGCTAGATGGCGGCCCCGGCAGGTCATTCTGTGAAGGGTCCGGCGCCGGACGTGGCGCCGACGGAGTCGAACGCCGTCCACCACTGAGATCGCGTCACTTATGCTGCTGGCATGCTCATCACCCAGGTCGATGCCTTCACGGACACGTTGTTTGGCGGTAACCCCGCAGCGGTGTGCCTGTTCGCCGAGCCCCGGGGCGCCGTCTGGATGCAGTCGCTCGCAAGCGAGATGAACCTGTCGGAGACAGCGTTTCTCGAGCATCGCCCGGACGGGGCGTTCGGCCTCCGGTGGTTCACGCCGACCGTGGAGGTCGACCTGTGCGGGCACGCAACGCTGGCGGCCGCTCACGTCCTCTGGGAGCAGGGAGTGTCTGCTCCCGCCGACGAGATCCAGTTCCACACGCGGTCCGGCCTGCTGACCGCGCGCCTCTGCGACGGGTGGGTTGAGCTCGACTTCCCGGCCGACCCGCCCCGTCCGGTGACGCCGCCGCCGGATCTGATCGAGGCGCTCGGCGTGGAGTGTCGGTATCTCGGGCGTGGCCGCTTCGACTACCTGGCCGAGCTGGAGTCCGAAGAAGCCGTGCGCGCGTTGCGTCCGGATCTCCACCGGATGCGGGCAGTCGACACGCGGGGCGTGATCGTCACGGCGAAGAGCGCGACGCCGGGCTACGACTTCGTCTCGCGGTTCTTCGCGCCGGCGACGGGCGTGAACGAGGACCCCGTGACCGGGTCGGCGCACTGCTGCCTCGGTCCGTACTGGCGGATGCGGACGGGCAGGGAGGAGTTCACCGCCTACCAGGCGTCCGCCCGCGGCGGTGTGGTGCGCGTGTACGCCGGCGGCGAGCGCGTGAAGCTGCGGGGACAGGCGATCACCGTCTTCCGGGCGGAACTGCCCTCGTCTTGAGAGAGCGGAGGCGCCCGCGAACCGGAGGCGGCTCGTCCCTGCTCCGTGTCGACCTGCGGCCGCGGCGCGGCCACCTCTTCCGGCGGCTACGGCCCGCTACGGTCGACGCGAAGGTCCGGCGTGGTACGCCTCATCGAGGAGCTCGATGACGTGGCGAGCATCGGCGTCGATTCCGCGGCGGCGGATCCCCGCACGCAGCTGGAGCGTGCAGCCGGGGTTGGCGGTGGCGACGACGGAGGCGCCGGTCGAGGCGACGTCCTCCATCTTCGCCTCGAGCACGCGAGCGGACATCTCCGGCTGTACAGCCGAGTAGATCCCCGCGGATCCGCAGCAGCGATCGGGCGTCGTCATCTCCACCAGTCGCAACCCGGGTATCGCGCGGAGGATGGCACGCGGCGCCTCGCGGATCCGCTGCGCGTGCGCGAGGTGACACGCCTCCTGCAACGTCACGCTGCACTCGACGCGCCCGAGGCCTGCCTCCGCGAAGGGCTCGGCCGCCACGAACTCGAGCACGTCGTGCACGCCGCCGGCGAAGCGCTCGGCGCGCTCCGCCCACGCGGGGTCATGGCGCAGCAGACGCCCGTACTCCTTCATCGCGGCGCCGCAGCCGGCGGCGTTGACGACGACGTCCTTCAGGCCGGCCTCCTCGAAGGCGGCAATGTTCGCTCGTGCGAGCGCGCGGGCCGCCTCGGCATCGCCGGCATGCGCAAGGAGCGCCCCGCAGCACCGCTGCGCCGGCGGCGCCACGACCTCGACCCCGAGCCGGTCGAGCACGCGCACGGTCGCCTCGTGCGTCTCGGGGAAGAGCTCGCCATGGATGCAGCCCGTGAGCAGGGCGACCCGCCTGCTCGCCCCCGCAGGCCGCGCGAGGCGGCCCGAGGCGCGGAACGGCGCCGGCCAGCGGTCGGGAAGCTGACCCTCGCGCCAGCGGAGTCCCTCGGGCAGCGCGCGGCCGAGCCGCCCGCGGACGAGGCGCTGCAGCCCCGACCGACCGTAGAGTCGCAGGATCGTCGCCAGGGCCCGCAGCACGCCGGGCCGCGCCACCACGTGCCGAAGGACGAGGACGCGGAACCGCCAGGCGGCTGGCCGGTGCGGCGGACGGGCCGGCGAGTCATCCGGGGGCGACGCCATGACCGAGGCGCGGGCATCCTCCATGATCCGCCCGTACGGGACACCGGAGGGGCAGGCGGTCTCGCACGCACGGCACTGCAGGCAGAGATCGAGATGTCCCAGCAGCGCGCTTGTCGGCTGCGCACGTCCCTCGACGACGGCCCGGATCAAGTGCAGCCGACCGCGGGGTGACTCGAGCTCCTGCCCGGTCGCGAGGTAGGTGGGGCAGGCGGGGAGGCAGAAGCCGCAGTGGATGCAGTTGCGCAGGTCGGCGATGGACGGGGCATCCGGCCCGGCCCAGGCCGCCTCGTCCGTCGGCGCTCGGTGCCCGGCGGCGGCCAAGGGCCCGGCCTGTGCCTCGGGCGTCACGGAGCACCCGATTCGCTGGCCGGCGCGAAGGGGGCGTCGATGCGTGGCCAGCGCCCCGGGTTCACCGTTCGAAGAGGGTCGAAGCGGCGGCGCAGCTCTCGCGCCAGATCGAGCGCGACCTCGTCTTGGGCACCGGCTGTCGGGTCGAGCGCGGCCCGGAGCGCCGGCGGCCCGGCCTCGATCGCGAGTGTGCCGCCGGCCGCGTCGCAGCGCGCGCGCAGCGCTGCGACGCGCGCTGCATCCGCATCGACCCCGGACGGGGGGGCGGCGGCGAGCAGCGACCCCGCAGCGACGTACGCCCAGGCGGCGAAGCCGGCATCCTCCGCCTCCTGAAGCACGCCGGCGAGCGCCGAGACGGGTAGGGAACTCCTCACGACGATGGGCGTGCCGTCACCCCCGTCGCCCACCGGTCCGGTGGCAGCGGCGAGGTCGCGGAGTGTCGCCCACGCCCCGTCGTCGCCGCGCATCTCGGCGTGCGGCACGTGCGCCAGGCGGCAGCACCGCTGTACTTCCCGCAGCGAGCGCTGGATAGCAGAGGCGGCGCCCGAGAGCCCGACGAGCACGTGTGGTGTCTCCGCGAGGTCCGCCTCTGCGGACGCGCGTGAGCCGACCAGCGCCAGTCCTCGTATGGCGAGCGGCGTCGTGCGGAGCGCGCGAGCGAGCGCCTCGGCCTGAGGTAGATGCTGGCAGCGGCAGGCGATTGTGGCAGTCGCCTCGGGGAGGGGCACGAGCTTGAATGCGGCCTCGACGATCACCCCGAAGGCGCCGAGCGCTCCCGTGTGGAGACGGTGGAGATCGTAGCCGGCGACGTTCTTCACGACGCGCCCGCCGGAGCGTGCGAGCGTCCCGTCGGGCAGCGCGACCGTTGCCCCGAGCAGCAGATCCCCCGCCCCCGGCAGCAGGCCGCGCCAGCTGCCCGGGCGGGCGGTCGCGAGCATCCCGCCCACCGACACCGCGTCGCCGCCCGGCGGGTCGAGGGGAAGCTGCTGGCCGTGCGGGCGGAGCAGTTCGCCGAGGGCGCCGAGGGACATCCCGGCCTCGACCGTGATCGTGAGATCGGCCGGCTCGTGCTCCACAACCCGGTCGAGGTCCCGGAGATCGAGCGCCACGTCGTACCGCCGAAGCGGCCCGCCCGTCGCGAGCGCAGTCCGGCCCGCCTGTGGCACCACGCCGAGCCCGCCGGGTGCGGCCGCGGCGAGCGCGGCTGCCAGCTCCTCCCGCACCCGCGGCGCGAGCGCGATAGCCGGTAGACGTCCTTCGATGGGATAGGCGGCGGGGTCGCGCTCGCGCCCCTGCGGGAGCGCTCGGCGGAGCGCCGCGAGGCCGGGTGCGGCCGTGTCCACGGCCTCCCTCGTCGCCCCGCCGCCGCTTGCGGGCACGCTAGAGGTAGACGCCGGGCGCTTGCGCGAGGTGGACGGCCGCCCGCCCGCCCTCGGCGGCGTGCCCCTGCGCGCAGCCGTGAGAGACCGGCAGCACCTTGCAGGGATTGAAGCGACCGGAGCCACCGAAGGCGTCCCGCACCCGCGTCATCGCGTCGAGGTCGGAGGGCTCGAAGATCCAGTCCATGTAGGAGCGCTTCTCGAGCCCGATACCATGCTCGCCGGTGATCGAGCCGCCTGCCTCCACGCAGAGCCGGAGGATCTCCCCCCCAAGCTCCAGGACGCGCGAGGAGGAGCCGGGCTCGAGCTCGTCGAACATGATGTTCGGGTGCAGGTTACCGTCGCCGGCGTGGAAGATGTTGGCGCAGCGGAAGCCGTACTTCTCCGACAGCGCCATCACCTCCCGCATCACTGCGGGAAGCTTGGTACGCGGCACGACGCCGTCGAGCAGGTAGAAGTTCGGCGAGATGGCGCCGAGCGCCCCGATACCCGCCTTCCGCCCCTCCCAGAGCCGCTCCCTCTCGGCCTCCTCGTCGGCTGAATGGACCGTCCGCGCCCCGCTCTCCTTGAGCGCGGCGATCACGGTGGTGGCGTCCTCCTCGACCTGCTCGGCGAGCCCCTCCACCTCCGCGAGCAGCACGGCTCCCGCGTCGAGCGGGTAGCCGAGCCGTGCCTGCGACTCGACGGCGCGGATGGTCTCGGCGTCGAGCATCTCGAGCGCGACCGGGATCACGCCGCGCTCGACGATCGCCGAGACGGCCTCGGAGGCGGCCTCGACGGTGTCGAAGACGGCGAGCATGGTACGCACAGCCTCGGGTTGCGGCAGGAGCCGCACGCAGATCGCAGTGACGAGGCCGAGCGTCCCCTCCGAGCCCACGACGAGCGCGCGGAGATCCACGCCCGGTGCGTCGAGCTGACGCCCGCCGAGCCACGTCACGCGGCCGTCCGGCAGGACGAGCTCCACACCGAGCACGTGGTTCACGGTGCTTCCGTGCGCCAGCGTGTGCGGGCCGCCGGCGTTGGTGGCGACGTTCCCCCCGATGGTGCAGATGCGCTGGGAGGAGGGATCGGGGGCGTAGCGCAGCCCGTGCTCGGCTGCGGCCTGCTGCAGCGCGAGATTAATGACGCCGGGCTCGACGACGGCTATCCGCTCCTCCGGGTCGAGCTCGCGGATCCGGGTCATGCGCGCCGTCGCCACGACGACGCCGCCATTGACGGGAAGCGCGCCTCCGGCGAACCCCGTTCCCGATCCGCGGGGGACGACGGGGACGCGAGCCCGGGCGCAGGCACCGAGGGCGGCCGCCGCCTCGTCGGTGGTCGCCGGTAGCACGACGAGATCGGGCCGCGCCCGATCGATCGTCGCATCGTACTCGTAGACGAGGAGCTCCTCGGGGGCGTCGATGACGTGCCCGCGGCCCACGATCGCCCGCAGCTCGCGTGCCAGCGCGGCGCGCAGCTTCGGGTCGGTGCGCAGCGGGTTGGGCGGCTCGCCGCCGGCCAAGGTGGCCCCGTCGTCCCGGGTGGCGGTCGCGTTCGTGGGCATCGCCGGGCGAGTGTAGCATCGGCCCCTGACGGCGGCGGCCGGCGGGGGTCGACGGAGGCGAACACGAGCGCGAGCAGTCCACCAGACGACGGTGACGGCGCGCCGCCTCCCGATCCGGCGTCGGCGGGAGTACCGGCGCGCACCCCTCTCTCTCTCCCGGGCATCGAGGAGCTCCGCTCCGGGCTCGAGGACGCGGTGCGTGCCGCCGGTGAGGCGATCCTGACGGTCGCTCGCCGCCGCCGCATCCGCGTCCATCACAAGCCCGGGGAGGGCCCGGTCAGCGAGGCCGACTACGCCGCCGACGCGGTGCTGCGGCGCGAGTTGATGGCGCTCTACCCCGGGGCGCACTGGCTCTCCGAGGAGTCCGCGCAGGGCGATCCGCTCGTTCGCGGCGAACCCACCTGGGTGGTGGACCCACTCGACGGCACGCGCGAGTTCCTGCGCGGCCTGCCCGAATTCGGCGTCTCCGTCGGCTTCTTCGCCAACGACCAGCTCGTGCTCGGTGCGGTTTACATCCCGGGCGATCGCCGACTGCTCTCGGGCATATCCGTGGCCGGAGCGTCCGGGGCGTGCCTCGACGGCGAGCCGCTCGGCCAGCTCTCGGGTGACTTGCCCGTCGAGCGGGTGGTCGTCTCCCGCCACGACTACGAGTGGCGGCGCCTGCACTACCGGATCCCCTTCCCGGTCTATCCCTGCGGCTCGGCCGCGGTGAAGCTCGCACACGTCTCCGCGGGCCTCGCGGATGTCTACCTCTCGACGGGGCCGCGCTCGGTGTGGGACGTCGCCGGTGGGGCGGCGATCCTGCGCGGGGTCGGCGGGGATCTGGTGCGCTTCGACGGTCGGCCGCTCCGGCTCTCGCCGCAGCAGGTCAGCGTGCCGCCGTTCGCCGCGGGCGAGCCGGATGCCTGCCGCGCGCTACTCCGCCGCCTCGGGGCGCGATTCTAGCGAGCGGGCCGTCGTTCGCCGCCGCCGCCTCCCATACGGTAGGCGAGGTACTCCCTCGCGAGCAGGAGCGTCGCGGCGCCCCCGACGATGAGGAGCACGCCGTAGACCGCCTGAGCCAGCTGTGTGCCGGCGGCCTCGGCAAGCAGCCCGGCGCCCGCTGCGCCCGCCGTCGAGGTAGCCCGATCGAGGGAGATGAGCGAGAAGATGCGCCCCCGCAGCGCATCCGGGGCCGCGTCGAGCAGCATCGTCTGCACGTACGCGAAGTAGGCGGTCTGCAGCATCCCGACGACGGCGATCGCGACGAGCGGGAGCAGGAGCCAGTGGCGTCCCCACAGCGCGGGTAGCGACGACGATGCTGCGAAGAGGACGAGCGCCGCGCCGAGGGCGATGAGCAGGAGGGGGAGCATCAGGCCAAGCCGCGTGGTGGGCTGAGACGCGACCATCAGCGCGCCCACGAGCGCCCCGACGCCCGACACGGCGAGGAGGATCCCGACGCCGATGTTGCCCATATCGAGCACTTCCAGGGCGAAGAGGGGTGAGAAGACCTGCAGGTAGGGCACGCCGAGGGTGAAGAAGAGGAGCGAGAGCAGGAGCGTCACGCGGATCGCGCGGTGCCCCCGCGCGAAGCGCAGCCCCTCGGCGAGATCGGCGCGCAGCGCGGCGATGCCGATCCCGGCCGGGCGCGGCTGCTCCGGCGCCCGCATCAACATCGTGGCCGTCACCGAGCCGATGTAGATGATGGGGATCAGGACGAAGGTCCCCTCCGTGCCGATCGCGGCCAGCGTCACGCCGGCCGCGGCCGCCCCGACTACCCGCATCGAGCTCTGCGTGGTCGCCATCAGTGCCACCGCGTTCATCAACCATGCCGCCGGGACGACGCTCGGGATCAGCGAGTTGCGTGCTGGCTGGTCGAACGCCATGAACGCGCCGCGGGCGAAGGAGGCGACGTAGATGTGCCAGAGCTCGAGCCGCCCGGCCACGAGCAGCGCCGCGAACGCCACGCCGATGCCGAAGGCGCCGAGCTTGGTCACGATCAGGACCCGCCGGCGGTCGTAGCGATCGGCGATCACGCCGGCCACCACGCCGAGGGCGAGCTGCGGCAGCGTGCGCATCGCGACGACGGCACCGAGATGCGCCGCCGACCCCGTCAGCTCGTAGACGAGCACGGGACCCGCGATCTGCTCCGCCCAAAGCGCGCCGGTGTGGCTGACCTGCCCCAGCCACAGCAGGCGGAAATCCCGCAGTCGTAGCGAGGCGAAGATCCCGGCGCGCGCGGCGGGCTCGAAGGGGCCGGCATCGTCCTCTCGCGCCACGGACCCTCCCCGCCGCGACTCTATGGGGCGCTCCCGGGGCGGGGCAGGCGCGCGCGGGCGCCGCGGCGCTCCTCCGCGAAGTCGCCTCCGGCGGCTCCGCGGAGGAGCCGGACGAGCCCGTCGAGATCCGAGACCCGGATCACCCCGGGGGCGTAGGGGAGAGAGCGGTTGCGGGGCCAGTCCCTCAGGAAGACGCGGCAGGCGGCGCGCTCGGCGAGCAGTTGCGCAGTGCGCGGGTCGTCGTCGACGTGCTCGTCGGCCCCGAGCGCCTCGACGGTGTGGAGCTTGTAGTGGGGGCTCGACAGCGGGCCCTCGTTGATCACGATCTCCTCCACGAATCCGGCAAGGCCGTGCCGCGCGAGCCAGCGAGCGGGCGAGGTGCGCCTTCCCGTGAGCACCACGAGCCGGCGCACGCGCGCAAGCTCCGCCAGCGACTGGCGGATACCCGGGAGCGGTCGGCGGAGCTCGAAGCGCGGCGGATCGACGAGAGCGGAAAGCCAGCGCGGAGGCACGTGCGCCTGCGTAGGCCCCGCTGCCGGTTCGAGGAAGCCGCGGTGGATCCCCATGTTCACGCCGAGGGGCGGGCTGCAGATTACGCCGTCGAGATCGAGCGTGAGGAGCGGTGGTGCCGCCCGGGCTTCAGGACTCATCGGAGCGCCGCCCGCCTGGACCGTCCCGGCGCATGCTCATAGCTGGACGGGTGGCTCCGGGGGGGGTTCGGGTGGGATGCCCGGCGGCCAGGGCAGGGGAGAGGTCGGCATCCCGACATAAGTATGGTCTGCCATCGCCGACACTCGCTCGCCCGAGACGGTCCGTGCGAAGTCTTCGAGGCGGTCGGCGACGCGGCGGAAGATGGTCCCCTCCGGGTAGAGTCCCGCCTGGTTGCGCGCCCCCGCCGGAAGGCCGGTGAGGATCTCGAGTCCCTCCTCGATGGTGTCGGCGGCCCAGACGTGGAAGCTCCCCTCGGAGACGGCGCGCGCGACGTCGGGGCGCAGCGTCACGGTTGCGATGTTCGCCCGCGGCACGATCACTCCTTGCGTCCCGGTCACGCCCCGGGCGCGGCAGACCTCGAAGAAGCCCTCGATCTTCGCCGTCGCGCCACCGATCGGCTGCACCTGGCCGCGCTGGTTGACCGAACCCGTGACGGCGATGGACTGGTCGATCGGCACCTCGGCGAGGGCGGAGATCAGGACATAGAGCTCGGTCGAGGAAGCGGAGTCCCCGTCGATCTGCCCGTAGAGCTGCTCGAAGGTGAGGCTGGCGTAGAGGGACATGGCGCGGTGCTGGCCGAAGCGGTCAGCGAGGAAGCCGCGGAGGATCAGGAAGCCCTTGGTGTGCACGGCGCCGGCCATGTCGGTCTCGCGGTCGACATGCACGATCGTCCCGCGCCCAGCGGAGACGACGCAGCTGATGCGTGAGGGCCGGCCGAAGCGGACCTCGCCGAGGTCGTAGACGGAAAGGGCGTTGATCTGGCCGACGCGGCGGCCCTCCACGTCCAGGAAAATCGTGCCGTCGTCGATGAGCTGCTGGATGCGGTCGCGGGCGAGCGCCGACCGGTACTCTCGCTCCGCGAGTGCCCGCTCCACGTGTGCCGCCTCGACCAGCCCGGCGCCACCCTGCTCCGCCCAGTAGTGCGACTGCCGCAGGAGGTCGTCGAGCGCGCCCATGTTCGCGGAGAGCCGGCGCTGGTCCTCCACCTCGCGCGAGGAGTGCTCGACGAGCCGTGCGACGGCGTCCGCCCCGAAGTCGAAGAGGCTCTCCCGCCCGGACTGTCCCCGGATGAAGGCGGCGAGGCCGCGCACGTTCTCCATCGAACGAGGGACGTCCACGTCGAAGTCGGCCTTGACCCGGAAGAGCGAGCGGAAGTCGGGATCGACGCGGTGGAGCAGGTGGTAGAGGTGCGCCTCGCCGACGATCACGACTTTCACGTCGAGCGGAATCGGCTCGGGGCGCAGTGCGCTGGTCGGCGCCGGGCCGTAGTGCGCGCCCGGGTTCTCGATCGCAAGCGAGCCGGCGAGCAGCGCGCGTTTCAGCCCGGCGTACGCGTGCGGATTCTGCAGCAGGTCGCGGAGCCGCACCACGACGAATCCACCGTTTGCGCGCGCAAGCGCGCCGGGCTTGATCTGCGTGTGGTCGGTGACCAGCGATCCGAACCGCCCCATATATTCGATGCGCCCGAGCAGGTTGTCGTAGGTGGGGTGCTGCTCCGTGATCACGGGGGCGCCGGCACCCGGGTGGTTGCTGACGAGGACGTTCACCCGGTAGCGCGCGAGCGGATCCGCCGCCTGACCGGGCGGCTGGGCACTCTCCGCCGCGGTCGACTCCCGCAGGTGGGTGCGCTCGCTCAGGATGTCCGCGCTCGCGTCGTCGACGAAGCGGCGAACCTCGTCGTCCTCGCCCCAGGTTGCGAGGAGGGACTCGAAGAGGTGATCGACGGCGAAGCGCGCCACGTGCTCGTCGACTCGCCGCGCGGCCTCGAGCGCCTCGCGCCGGAGCGCGCGTATCTGGAGCGTGAGCTCACGGAGGCGTTCCTCCAGCTCGCGGCCGGCTTCGTCGATGCGATTGCGCTCGTCGGGCGAGAGCCGCTCGAGATCCTCGGCGGCGATCGGCTTGCCGTCGCTCACAGGCGCGGTCGTGATGCCGCTCGGCGTGACCGTGAGCGCGAAGTCTAGGGATTCGGCCGCCTCGCGCATCTGTTCGAGCAGCAGGGAATGCCGCCGCTCCAGTTCCTGCCCGACTTCCTGCTGCTGGCGCGCGTAGGAGTCGGACTCGAAGGCCTGACGCAGCTCCTCGATCGCCGTGGTGACCGTCGCGTCGACCTCGGCGGCGAAGGCCCGCCCGTACCCCGCCGGGAGCGCGATGCCGACCGGGCGATCCGGGTCGGCGAAGTTGCGTACATAGACCCAGTCGGGAGGCGCTGGCCGCAGCGCCGCGTGGCGACGGAGCAGGGCCTCGACGACGCTCTGCTTACCCAGCCCGTCCGGGCCGGCGGCGTAGAGGTTGTATCCGGTGCCCGCCATCCCGAGAGCGAACTCGATCGCGCGAACGGCGCGCTCCTGGCCGAATACCGCCTCGAGCGGATGGAGCTCGCCGGTGTGCGCGAAGCCGAGCTGCGCCGGGTCGAGGCCCGCGGTGAGATCGTCGGCGGTGAGGCGAAGCCTGACCCGGGCTCCCTTCGCGTTCTCCCTGTCGGGCACGGGCGCACCTCTCCAGCCGCCGGTGCGGCCCTGACCGGATGACGCCCCAGGGCTATCCGGGCTGCAGCACCAGCGTGGCGGCGTGCGCGATCTCCCGGGCGTCCGGGGCGGGATCGCGCGCCAGGATGTCGCGTGCGATCCCGCGGCTCCCCCCGCCGAGCAGGGGGTCGACTATCGAGGCGAACTTGGCGGCGATCTCCTCGTCGGTGAGCCCGTTCTCGGGATCGCCGGCGGGATGGTCGACGCGTCGCTCGAGCGTGCTGCCGTCCGTCTTCGTCACGCTCACGATCGAGGGCCAGGCCTGGGGGTAGAGTGCGTCGAGTTCGGGGTCCACCGAGAACGAGATGCGATCCGCGAGCGCCAGCACGCCGGGGTCGCCGATCGCCTCATCCGAGAACCGGTGGGGTGCGAGGTCGCCGTGGGTGAGCGCGCTCGCGACGCAGTAGGGGAGCGAGAACTTGGCGGCGTAGGGCGTGGTCGGCTCCATCCCCTCAAGCAGGCCCAGTGCCTGCCCGTAGAGCCGCACGGAGACCCGCTCCACCTCGTCGGGGCGCAGCCCGTGCTCTTCCCGGAGCGCGAGCGCCGCGTCGACGGCCGGGTGCGTGTGGCGGCACGAGGCGTGCACCTTGAAGGAAACCCCGCCGATGCGCCACGTCGTCATCTCCGGGCCGAGACCCTCGACGATCGCTCCCGGATCGCCCTGAGGTGCCATCGCCGCGAAGAGCCCCTTCGGGCCCTCGAGGATGCGCGTGGCGGCGGTGAATCCTCGCGCCGCCAGCAGCGCCGCCAGCACGCCGTCGTGCGCCGCCTTCGCCGGGTGCAGCTGCTTCGACATCGCGCCGTCTGCGAGGAACTCCCACAGCCCCGCCGTCATAGTGCCGGCCGAGCCCAGCGCCATCAGCGTCGCGTGCGCGTCGAGCCGCGCGAGGCGGCTCGCGGCGGAGGCGGCGCCGAGCGTACCGGCGGTCCCGGTCATGTGCCAGTGCTCGTAGTGCGCCGGCCCCAGCGCCTCGCCTACCCGGATCATCGCCTCGTAGCCGATCGCGATCGCGTCGAGCAACTCCTCGCCGGAGGCGCCGTCCCGCTCGCCGACGGCGAGCGCCGCGGCGATCACGGGAGCGCCCGGGTGCGAGATCGAGGCGCGATCGAGGTCGTCCATCTCCAGCACGTGCGACGCGGCGGCGTTCGCGAGCGCCGCGAGCGGCGCCGAACTCTGCCGGCCGCTCGCCAGCACCGTGGCCTGCGGCGCGCCGCCGAGCTCCTCGGCGACGGCCTGCACGATGCGTGGCGGCGCCAGCTCGCCGCCCGCGAGCGTCGATCCCAGCCAGTCGAGCAGGTAGCGCCTGGCGGTGCGGCGCACGGCCTCCGGGACCGATGCTTCCGCGACGAAGCGCGCGAGCGTCGCGCTCGGTGCGGCCGGGTCTGCGTGCCAACCCATCACGCCCCCTCTCCTCCCGAGGTACCGTCCCGCGCCTCCCGGCGCGTTTCCCCGAGTATACGGTCCGCCTCGACCACGGAGGTGGCGCATCGTAGCCTCGGCCTTCGCGGCGCCCCGACGGGTGCCGCGAGGGTGGGGCGGGGGACACGATGCGAGCGGCGGTGATCACCGAGCCCGGCGGACCGGAGGTCTTCAGCGTCCGGGAGGAGCCGGATCCGCCCTTCGGCCCAGAGGAGGCGCTGGTCGCGGTGCACGCCACCGCGCTCAACCGCGCCGACTTGCTGCAGCGCATCGGCCGCTACCCGGGTCCCCCGGGCACGCGTGACGATATCCCCGGGCTCGAGGCGGCTGGGACCGTGCTCGCGGTGGGGGACCACGTCTCGTCCTGGCGGCCCGGCGACCGCGTCATGGCGCTGCTCGGCGGCGGCGGCTACGGCTCCCGTGTCGCCGTCCACGAACGGATGCTGATGGCGGTGCCGGCGAGGCTCGACCTCGAGCAGGCCGCGGCCATCCCGGAGGTCTTCCTGACGGCCTACGATGCGCTCGTCGTCCAGTGCGCGCTCGGGGCGGGCGAGAGCGTGCTCGTGCACGCCGTGGGCTCGGGCGTCGGGACGGCGGCGGTGCAGATCGCCGCGCAGATGGGTTGCCGTGTCTTCGGCACGGCCGGCTCGGTGGAGAAGCTCGCCCGCGCGCGCGAGCTCGGCCTCGGCGTCGGCGTCGACTACCACGAGCAAGATTTCGCCGATGTCGTCCGCGAGGAGACGCGCGGTCGGGGCGTCGACGTCGTGCTCGACGTGGTCGGCGGGGAGTACTGGGCCAGCAACATCGCCTCGCTCGCCCTCCGCGGGAGAATGGTCGTGGTCGGCACGCTGAGCGGTGCGAGGACGGATCTCGATCTCGGCTTGCTCATGCGCAAGCGCCTGCGCGTTCACGGAACGGTGCTCCGCTCGCGCCCGCTCGAGGAGAAGGCCGCCCTCACGCAGGACGTGGCGCGCCATCTCCTCCCGCTCTTTGAGTCGGGGCGCCTGCTCCCGGTCGTGGACCGCGTCTTCCCGCTCGCCGAGGTCGCCGAGGCGCACCGCTACATGGAGTCGAACGCGAACTTCGGCAAGGTCGTGCTGCGCCACGACCCCCCGGCCTGAGCCGCCGGTGAGCACCGCCGCTCCCGCCGGCTCCGCTCCGCGCGGCCTCTCTAAGGCGGGCCGGGCGCGGCTCGCAGAGGTCTGCGGGGAGCATCTCGGTCGCGGCTACCACTCGGCGGCGCAGCTCGCCGTCTACCGCGACGGGGAGCTCGCACTCGACCTCCGCCTCGGCGGTGGCGCCGGGGCGGAGGAGCGGATGATCTGGTTTTCCGCGACCAAGCCGGTCGTGGCCGTCGCCGCGCTGATGCTCGTCGAGGACGGCCGGCTCTCGCTCGACGACCCGCTCGCTGAGCTGTGGCCGGAGTTCGCCCAGGGCGGGAAGGAGGCGTGCACGCTGCGCCACGTGCTCACCCACCGCGGAGGCTTCCCCGCGCTCCGGACGGGCTTCGACTGGGATCTGGTCGACGACTGGGAGTACTGCGCCTCCGAGACGGCCGCGATTCCGGCCGCATGGAGGCCCGGCACGGCGACGGGCTACCACCCAGTCACCTTCGGCTTCGCGCTCGGCGAGGTGATCCGCCGGGTCGACGGCCGCATGCCGCGCGACTTCTTGCGCGAAGAGATCTTCCTCCCGCTCGCCATGGACGCCTCGCTTGGCGTCGCGGAGCCGGACCTCGGATCGGTCGTTCCCCCCGAGGCCCTCTCGGAGGTCACGTGGCAGGATCCGCAGGGAACCGAGGCGCGCACGAGCAACGTGGTGCGCCGCTTCCGCATGGCCCAGACGCTCCGCGCCCAGATTCCGGCCGCGAACGGTATCGGCACGGCCGAGGCGCTCGCCCGCTTCTACGCGATGCTGGAGCGCGGCGGCGCGCTCGGGCGAGTGCGCCTGCTCGCGGAGGAGACGGTGGCCGAGGCGACGCGCGTCCAGCACCGCACCCCCCTCGACCGCACCACGGGCCTTCCGGGCTCGTACGGGTGGGGACCGGTCGTCGGCGGCGCATTCGCGCCCTTTGACCGCGAGGGCGTCTTTGGCCACCCGGGTCAGCAGTGCGCGATAGGCTACGCCGACCCGTCCCTGGGCCTCGCGGTCGCATACGTCACGAACGGGCTGCACGATCCCCTGGTCGTGCAAACCCGCATCGAGGAGGTGGCGGAGGCCGCCATCGAGGCCTGCGGTTGACTCCTCCGGCACGAGTGCTCCCGCCCCGAGGAGGCGCGACGTCAGCCCTGGATCGCGGCGATCAGGACCGTCAGGGAGCCGACCGACGCGAAGGTCGACGCCACGACGGCGAGCGTCACGAAGCGCGGCCGGGCTGCGAACTCGGTCGCGAGGATCGTCGTGAAGACGGCGGTGGGCATCGCGGCAAGGACGATCAGCGTCTGCTGGGTGAGCCCGCCGACGCCGAGGAGAAGGGTGACGCCCCACATCAGCAGCGGACCGCCGGCGAGTCGCAGTGCCGCCGAGGCGGCCACGTCGCGCACAGCCGCTCGCTCGATACCCCGCAGCAACTGCAGGCCGAGCACGACGAGCATCGTCGGGATCGCAGCGTCGGCGAAGGCGTCGATCGGCGTGTCGAGGGCGGTGGGGAGATGGGTGTCGGTCATGTTCACGAGCAGGCCCGCTGCCGTGGCGTAGAGCATCGGGTAGCGAAGCGGGGCGGTCAGCGCGTTGCGCGTATCGGCGCCGGCGAGGGAGGCGATGAAGACGTTGGCGGTGGAGTTGAGCGCCGCGTTTGCCACGAGGAAGAGCACGGCGACGGCAAGGCCCTCGTCGCCGAACGCGAGCAGCGCGATCGGAAGCCCCATATTCCCGGCGTTGAGCGCCGTGACGCTCAGCGCGAAGGCGGCGCGCTGAGGGGCGTCGTGCCGCATGAGCGACGACCACAGCGCGGAGACGGCCCAGGCCGCGAAGAAGAGCAGCCACGCCGCCGCCACGATGCGCACCGAGAGGCCGGGGTCGAGCTCGGTCTCGGCCATCGAGCGGAAGATGAGCGCCGGGCTGAGAACGTAGAAGACGAGCGTGGAGATCGGCTCCGCGACCACCCGGCGCCAGCGCCCGATGAGTCCACCGACGGTCGCCATGACGACGACCGGCAGGATGACCTCAACGAAGACCGAGAGCACCTCGGCGCGCTAGCCGCGTGGGCGCCGGCGACGCCGGCCGCGGCGGCGTGTCACGTGCTCGCGCCGCTCGCTGCTCGGCGGTGTCGGCGGGGGTGCGGGAGGGGGCTTCTTCGGGGGGAAGAACCGCGTCAGCACGAGGTTCGCGATCCGCATCGTCCCGAGGATGATGACGAAGAAGAAGAGCAGCGTGCCGCCGAGGCTCCGGGCATCGACTTCGTCCTGCGTGAACTGCAGCATGATCCCCCACCCGGCGGTGAGGAGCAGAGAGAGGACGAGCGATTCCCGGAGGGACTGCCTGCGCACGACGGTATCGTAGCGCAGCGTCCTCGTGTCCCCCAACCGCCACCGTGCGCACTCCGTGCCGCCGCAGGGGCGCGGCGCAGATGGAACGGGCCGGGCTAGGGAGAGCGCGGGGCGGCGAGCCAGAGCTCGAGGGCGGCGCGGAAGGCGCGGCGGCGCTCGCGCGCCCCGGCTCCGGCCTCGTCGGAGTGCGCGTCGAGCAGGCGGCGGCGGAAGTCCTCCGGATCGGCCTCCGCGGGCACGTGGTAGAGCTCCTCCGGGTCGCAGGCGATGCGCATCTCGCGACCCGGGACGAAGCGCTCGTTGGCGGGAAGGCCGAGCGCCGAGGACCCGAGCGGCCAGGTGGCGTCGACGCTCCCCCAGCCCTCGTCGCTCTCGACGCGCAGGAATGTGTGCACGTCGGGGACGGGCCCCCCGTCGAGGATCGCGCGCGGCTCCTGGCGCGCCCACGGCGCGCTCGCCACGCTCCAGGCGTGGGTACAGGCCAGGAGGATGGAGCGGTGTCCCAGCTCGTAGAGGAGCGCCCGCAGCAGGTAGTGCTTCGATGCGTCGTCGCCCCGCCACGCGGCGAGTATTGCCTCCGGGATCGCGTCGGCCGAGGCCGCCCACGGCATCTCCCGGACGAGGGCGAACGCCGCCCCCGCGTCGAGCGGCGCTTCGGGAGGCAGGAGGCCGCGACGGGCGGCCTCCTTGCGAAAGGCAGGGAGCATCGGCACGAGCTATCCGCGCTTCTCGATGGGGATGTAGGGACGAGCGGCGGGGCCCGTGTAGTCGAGCAGCGGGCGGATGAGGATGTTGTTTTCGATCTGCTCCAGCACCTGCACTGTCCATCCGGGGACGCGCCCGAGCGCGAAGATCGGCACGAAGAACTCCTGCGGGATGCCGAGCAAGTGGTAGATGACGCCGGCGTAGAAGTCGACGTTGGGCGCCACGCCGAGCCGGGCGTACGGGCGCATCGCCTCCTCCACGGCCTCGAGAATCGCGAACCAGGTCGGCTCACCGCGCTCGGCGGAGAGGCGCCGAACGCCGTCGCGCAGGTGGCGTGCCCTCGGGTCCTCCGTGCGGTAGACGCGGTGGCCGAATCCCATCACCGGCTCGCGGCGGCTCCGCTTCGCCTTCACATACTGGGCGGCGTTCGCCGGGTCGCCGATCTCGCGCGCCATCTGCATCACGTTCTCGGCGGCGCCGCCGTGCGCGGGGCCCGAAAGCGCCGCGATGCCCGAGACGATCGCGGAGTGCACGTCGGCGCCGGTCGAGGCGACGACGCGCGCCGCGAACGAGGAGGCGTTCGAGCTGTGCTCGGCGTGGAGGACGAAGTCGACGTCCATGAGGCGGGCCGTCTCCGGGGCCGGTTCCTCGCCCGTCATCATGTAGAGGAAGTTCGCGGCATGCGAGAGCGACTCCGAGGGCGCGATCGGATCCCGCCCCTCGCGGATGGCGTGGTGCGCGGCGACGAGCGTGGCCGCCTGCGAGGTGACGCGCGCGCCCTTACGCGCGACTGCCTCGGGCGATACGTCGTTTCGCTCCGGATCAAAGGCGGCGATCGCCGAGACCGCGGTACGGAGTACGTCCATCGGGTGGGCGTGCTCCATCGCCCGCGGGATTTCGAGCACCGGATCCGGCACCGTCCGCGCGGCCCGCAGCTCCGACTCGAACCCGTCGAGTTCGTCCCGGGTCGGCATCTCTCCGCACAGCAGCAGGTACGCCGTTTCCTCGAACGTCGAGCGCTCGGCGAGCTCGTGGATCGAGTAGCCGCGGTAGTGCAGCGTGCCGGCTCGCCCGTCGATGGAGCAGACCTGTGAGCGGTCGAAATAGACGCCGTTCAGGCCGCGGTGGATCTCCGGGCGCGCCTCGGCCCCCGGCTCCGTGGTCGACATCGACTCGCCTCCTCCGTCAGGCCCGGGGCTCGCGCGCAGGGCCGGGCAGGCGGCTTGCGATCGGGACGCTAGTCATCTTCGAGCGTCGAGGTGTCGCCCTCGGGAAGGCCGAGCTCCCGCGCCTTCAGCAGCCGGCGCATGATCTTCCCGGAGCGCGTCTTGGGGAGCGTGTCGATGAACTCGATCTCGCGTGGAGCCACCCCGGGGCCGAGGCGCTCGCGGCAGTGGCGGATGAGTTCCCGGCGCAGCTGCTCGGAGGGCTCGACGCCCTCGGTGAGACTCACGAAGGCCTTCACGATCTCCATCGCGACCGGATCGGGCTTGCCGATCACGCCGGCCTCGGCGACGGATTCGTGCTCGATGAGGGCGCTCTCCACCTCGAATGGACCCACGAGGTGGCCGGCGGTGTTGATCACGTCGTCGTCGCGCCCGACGAACCAGAAGTAGCCGTCTGCGTCGCGCTTCGCGCGGTCGCCGGTCAGGTACCAACCCCCCTTGAATCGCGAGTCGTAGCGTTCCTGATCGTTCCAGTAGGTGCGGAACATCGAGGGCCAGCCCGGCTTGAGCGCCAGCTGGCCCTCCTTCATCGGCTCCTCGACGGCCTGGAACTCGTCGTCGATGATCGCCGCCTCGATGCCGGGGAAGGGCCGGCCCATCGAGCCGGGGCGGATCGGCATCCCGATGTAGTTCGCGATCATGATCGCGCCGGTCTCCGTCTGCCACCAGTTGTCGTGGATCGGCAGGTCGAAGGCCTCCTCGCCCCAGACCACGCCCTCCGGGTTGAGGGGTTCGCCGACCGACATCACGTAGCGGAGCGTCGAGAGGTCGTGCCGCCTAGCGGCGCCGGCTCCGGCCTTCATCAGCAGGCGGATCGCGGTCGGCGCCGTGTACCAGACGGTGACCTTGTGGCGCGCGATCACGTCGTACCAGCGAGATGCGCCGAAGCCTCCCTCGTAGATGAGGTTGGTCACGCCGTTGCTCCAGGGCGCGAACATGCCGTAGGAGGTGCCGGTCACCCAGCCGGGGTCGGCGGTGCACCAGTAGATGTCGTCGGCGTGCAGGTCGAGCACGTACTTCCCGGTCGCGTAGTGGCCGATCACGGCGTTGTGGACGTGTGCTGCGCCCTTGGGCAGGCCGGTCGTCCCCGACGTGAAGTGCATCACGGACCAGTCCTCGGAGCCGGTGGGCTCGATCTCGTACTCCTCGGAGGCGTCGCGCACGAGCTCCTGGTAGTCGAGATCCTCAGGGGCGACGTCGGCGCCGGCGCGGTGCGCGATCACGATCACGTGGCGGAGGCTCGGCAGGTCGGCGCGAATGGCGTTGATCTTCGGCAGGAGGTTCGGCGTGGTCACGACGACGGAGCCCTCGGCGCGCACGATGCGCTCCTTCACCGGCTCCGGGCCGAAGGCGGAGAAGAGCGGCGCGATGATGGCGCCCCGCTTGAGCGTGCCGAAGCAGGCGAAGTAGAGCTCCGGGATGCGATCGGTGAAGAAGAAGACGCGCTCCGCCTTGCCGATGCCGAGCGCGGCGAGCGCGTTGGCGAAGCGGTTCGAGTGGCGGCGCATCTCGTCGAAGGTGTAGCGCTCGATCGCGCCGTCGGATGACTCCCAGATCATCGCGACCTTCTCGGGCGTGGCCGCCGCGTGGCGGTCGATACACTCGTGGGCCTGGTTGACGAGGCCGTGCGGCAGGTCGAGTTCCTCGACGACGCCGCCCCAGGTCCAGTGGGCGCGCTCGTCTGCCCATTCACCGAGATTCGGAGCGGTCCGCAGCGCCTGCGGCTGCTTGGCGATCTCGGCGTAGCTCATCACCATCGACATGCACCTCCGTCGCGGAGCCGAGTATATGTGGCACTGGCTGTGGGCGGCGATCGCCGGATCGCGCCCGAACCGGGGCCTGGCTCGGACGGTCTAGTCCTGAGCGAGCGTGAGCCACGCGACGACGTTGCCCCGGTCATCGACTCCGGTCGCCCGAAAGCCCAGGGACGCATACAGGTTCTCCGCCGGGCGGTTGCCCGGCCTATACGACAGGCCCAGCTCGCGTGATGGCGGCATCCGCCGGTGCTGTTCGCGGATGACGGCCGAGACGGCCGCTCGCCTGTAGCCGTGGCCCTGATGCTTCTCGTCGACGAGCAACAGGGAGATCCATGCCCGTGACGGATCGTCGGGAAGACCGCCATAGATCACGTGCTGCGGGTTCGCGCCGCGCCTCGCTACCCCGGGGACCGGGATGCACGGTGCCGTCGCGCCACGCGCGGCGGCGATGGCCTGCGGACGGCGCCGGCCCCACTCGCGAGTGAAACGACGCACCGGGGTGAGGTAACCCTAGCGCCGTCCCGCAGTCTCGTGGTAAGCGATCCGGTCCCGCCGCTCGCCGCACTCGCCGCAGAGCACGGACTTGGTGCCGAAGGGGACGCCGCCCTTGATGACGTAGGTGCCGCAGAGCGAGCACTTACCCTCGACCCCGCTCTCCCCGATCTTGTGGAAGCCCATCTCGCCCTCCCCGATCGCCTCGCGACCCGCCATGGATGACTACCACATCGGGAGGGTGGGCGCACCCGCCTCCGCCGCGGTGCTCAATGCTCCCATGAGAGCCCCGATCGCCTGCTTGGCGCCCAGAGCGTAGGAGCGGGCGCGGCCACTGGAACACGCGGACCATGGGACGGGCGTGTTGCTGCTGCGCACCCGGAAGCGTGCGGTCCGCGACGGGCGCGCTGCCGGCTACCTGATGTGGCTCGGACTCGAGGCTCGCACTGACGGGCGCCTAGAATTGTGCGCTCCTACACTGAGCGGGGCCCGCGGGGCCTCTCCACCGCGCGCGGGTGACGGCGCGCGCCGCTGGCGAGGGAGCTACGGGGTGATCCGAGCGCGCAACGCTGGGTCGACTGCCCGGGTGGGCCCCCCGTCACGGGGACGGCGGCGCCCGTGATGGTCACCTCCGGTTCCGGCCTGAGGGAAGTGACGCGTCGCGCAGCCGCGCGTTCCGAGACGGGGTTCCGCGGGCTGCGCGTGCCGCCTGAGATCGACTTCGACCGCCTTCTGAATGACGTGCAGCGCTGGGGCGTGACCTCCTCCTACGAGCGGTCCGACAGAGGTTTCTCGCTCATCGCGATCGGCGAGGCCGGACGCGTGGAGCTCCCGCCCGGCGGGAGCGCGGCCGCGCTGCGGGCCGGCGCCGCGGAGCTCCTGCGTGCGCCCGCCGACGCGGAGGCCGAGGTCCTGCGCCCCCGGCTGCTCGGAGGATTCTCCTTCGGGGCGACATCCCTCGATCTCCCGGGCGCGGCGGGATCGGTGAACGAGTCTCCGCTCGTGCCGTGGGACGGCTTTGGCCGGGGGGCCCTCGTCCTCCCCGAGATGCTCTTCGTGCGCGACGGCGGCGAGAGCGGCGTCGTGCTCTCGCCCGGTGTCACAGCGGATCGGCTCGCCGAGCTGCTGGAGGTTCTCGCCCGAGGTGACGATGTGTCCCCGGACGGATCCGGAGCGCCCGAGGCCGCAGGCGGCGCCCGCGTCGCGTGCGAGGTCGATGCGGAGCGCTGGCGCGCGAACGTCGACCGCATCGCCTCCGAGGTGCGTGCCGGCCTCTACGAGAAGGCCGTGCTCGCCACCTGCCGCGAACTCGCCTCCGGGGGGCCGATAGATCGGGGACGCGCGCTCCGTCGCCTCCGCGGCGGCTACCCCGACTGTCACCTCTTCAGCGTGTCCCGTGGCGACGCGACCTTCCTGGGGGCGAGCCCCGAGCTCCTCGTGAGCCTCCGGCGCGGGACCATGTGCGCGCTCGGGCTCGCGGGGTCGACGCAGCGCGGTGCGGATGCGGAGGAGGACGAGCGTCTCGGCCGCGAGCTGCAGGCGAGCGCGAAGGATCGCATCGAGCACGAGATCGTGGTGCGGGCGATCCGCGAGGCACTGCTGCCGGCGAGCCGCTGGCTGCGTGCGCCGAACCAGCCCGGGCTGTTGCGCCTGCGCAACATCCAGCATCTGGCGACGGAGGTGCGGGGGGAGGTCTCGCCCGGCGTCGATGTGCTGGATCTCATCGAGAGGCTCCACCCGACGCCGGCCGTGGGCGGCTGGCCCACGGAGCGGGCGCTGCACGTGATCGCGGAGCACGAGCGGTTCGACCGCGGCTGGTACGGCGGGCCCGTCGGCTGGCTGGACGCCGCCGGCGACGGCGAGTTTGCCGTCGCGCTGCGCTCCGCGCTCGTTAGACGGGAACGCGCGTGGCTCTTCGCCGGCGCCGGTATCATGGGCGACTCGGAGCCCGCCGACGAGCTCGCTGAGGTCGAGCTCAAGTTCCGCCCGCTCGCGGAGGCGCTGGGGCTCGCGCCCGTCGACGGAGCCGCCGGAGCCTAGCCCCTGTCGCGCGCCCACCGCGCGGCTCGCTCCGGCCTGGAGGTACACGTGTCCGAGAGCCGCGGCACGTCGCCGCCCTTGCCCGCAGCCGCGACGCCCGGCGGCGCCCTTGCACGCGTGCTCGTGCGGCAGATGGCAGCGGCCGGTGTGCGGCACGTCGTGATCTGCCCGGGGTCGCGCTCCACGCCGCTGGTGCTCGCCGTCGCGGGCGAGCCGGGGATTCGACCGCTGCTCCACGTCGACGAGCGAGCGGCGGGGTACTTTGCCCTCGGGATCGCGAGGCAGAGCGGCCGCCCGGTCGCCGTGGTCTGCACCTCGGGGACGGCTGCGGCGAACCTGCTTCCGGCCGCTGTCGAGGCCTCGCTCTCTCGCGTCCCGCTCCTGATTCTGACTGCGGACCGGCCGCCGGAGCTACACGACGTGGGCGCGCCGCAGGCGATCGACCAGCTGCGGCTCTTCGGCTCGCACGCGCGCTGGTCGGCCGAGGCGCCGTGTGCCCCCGCCGAGGGCGAGGCGCCGGCGGCACTGCTCGCGCATGCGCGCCAGCTCGGCGCGCGCGCCGTTCAGGCGGCGGCCGGGCCCCCGGCCGGCTGCGTGCACCTGAACCTCCCCTTCCGCGAGCCGCTGGTCGCCGCCCCTGGGGATCCGCCGCGCCGTGCGGCCGCCGCGGCGGAGTCGTTGCCGCTTCTCCCGCCGTCGCGCATCGCGCCGCTCTCTCCCCCGGCGGGGGAGGTGCGGGCGCTCGGAGCGGTGAGCGCGGGGCACCGGGGATTGCTCGTCTGTGGACCGGAGTCGCCGGGGCTCCCGGTCGACGCCGTGGTGCGGCTCGGCGCCGCCCTCGGCTGGCCGATCCTCGCCGATCCGCTCTCCGGGCTCCGCGTGGCCACGGCGGCGGAGGGCGTGATCGCGAGCTACGACGCGATCCTGCGCGAGCCGTCCGCCGCCGAGAGGCTCGCTCCCGAGATTGTGATCCGCTTCGGTGCGCAGCCGACGTCGAGGCCGCTCGTGACCTGGCTTGAGGGCCTGCATGGAGCGGGCTCGCTTCGCGAGTATGTGGTCGACGAGGGCGGTGCGTGGCGCGACCCGTCGGCCTCGGCGGTGATGCTGCGCGCGGAGCCCGAGGTCTTCGCCTCCGCGCTCGCCGACGCCGTCGAGGGCGTGCCGCCTCCCGCGCCGGACTGGCTCTCGGGCTGGCGCGAGGCCGACGCGATCGCGTGCGCGGCCCTCGATCGGGGCCTCGCGGAGATCGATGCCCGCGGCGAGCCGTTCGAGGGCTGGGCGGCGCGGGCCCTCGCTGAGGCACTCCCCGACGGCGGAACGCTGGTCTGCGGTAACAGCATGCCCGTGCGAGACGTCGACGGCTTCGTGCCCGCGGTCGGGCGGCGGCTCCGGATCGTGGGGACCCGAGGGGCGTCGGGGATCGACGGGGTCGCCTCCACGGCGGCGGGCGCGGCGCTCGTGGCCGCCGAGCAGCGAGCCGGCCCCGTCGGCCTGCTCGTCGGCGACCTCTCCTTCCTCCACGACCTCACCGGCCTCTGGGTGGTCGCACGTCACCACCTCTCGCTTGCCGTCGTGCTCGTTCACAACGACGGCGGCGGCATCTTCCACTTCCTGCCCCAGCGGGAGGCCCTTCCCGGGCTCTTCGAGCCCTGGTTCGGCACGCCGGCCGGGCTCGACGCGGCCGCCGCCGCCGCGCTCTTCGGGGGTCGCCACTCGCTGCTGCCAGCTCATGCTCGCGAGATGCGGGATGCCATCGCCGCCGCGGTCGGATCGCCCGGTCTCACCGTGCTCGAGCTCCGCACGGATCGCGATCGCAACGTGGAGCTCCACCGCGAGCTGTGGACCGGAGTCGCCGAGGCGCTCAGAGCGGCGAACGCCGGCGCCTCCGCCGGGCGATGAGCGGACCGCCCACGGGGCGCTCCGGGTCGCGCCGCCTCGCGGTCGAAGGTGTCTCGTTCCACGTCGAGCTGCGGCAGCCGGCGGCGCGCCCGCCTGCTGCGGGGATCCCGCCGGTCGTGCTGCTGCACGGCTTCACCGGCTCGGCCTCGACCTGGGAGGACCTGGCGACCTCGCTCGCGGGGGCGGGGCACGCGGTCGTCGCCGTCGACCTGATCGGGCACGGGGCGAGCGACGCGCCGGAGGCGGAAACCCGCTACGCCATCGAGCGCGTCGCCGACGATCTCGTCTCGGTGCTCGGCACGCTCGACCACGAGCAGGCGCGCTGGCTCGGCTATTCGCTCGGCGGCCGCGTGGCGCTGCTGCTTGCCGCGCGCCACCCGGCGAGCGTCGCGGCGCTCGTGCTCGAGGGCGCGACCGCCGGCCTCGCCGACTCCCGCGAGCGCAAGGAGCGCGCGCGGGCCGACGACGCGCTGGCCGGACGCATCGAGCGGATCGGAGTGACGGCCTTCGTGGAGGAGTGGGAGCGGCTCCCACTCTGGAGCTCGCAGCGCTCCCTCCCGGAGACGGTGCGGGCGCGGCTCCGCGCGCAGCGGTTGGGGAACGACGCGGGTGGGCTCGCCCGTGCGTTGCGGGGCATGAGCGTCGGAAGGCAGCCCTCGCTGTGGGAGGAGCTCGGCTCGCTCCGCGCCCCCACGCTCCTCCTCACGGGCGCGCTCGACGAGAAGTTCACGGCGATCGCTCGCGAGATGGCGCACGCGCTCCCGAACGCTACGATGGAGCGGATCGAGGGTGCCGGGCACGCCGCGCACCTGGAGCGGCCGCGGGCGTTCGCCGAGGCGGTGCTGCGATTCCTCGACGGTGAGGACGCGGCCCATTCGACGCGTCGGGAGGGGATGGCGGGGACGAGATGACGCTGGACTGGCAGCCCGTGGAGAGCTTTCAGGACATCCTCTACGAGCGCGCTCTGGTGCGCCCCGGCGCGGGCGTGGCGCGGATCACGATCAACCGTCCCGAGGTGCACAACGCCTTCCGTCCTCTGACGCTGACCGAGATGTCGCAGGCCTTCGAGCTCGCCAGCGAGGATCCCGACGTTGGCGTGGTGCTGCTCACCGGGGCCGGTGGCCGCGCCTTTTGCTCCGGCGGCGACCAGCGTGTGCGCGGTGAGGGCGGCTACGTCGGCGACGACGGAGTGCCCCGCCTCAACGTCCTCCCGCTTCAGCGCTTCATTCGCACGATGCCGAAGCCCGTGATCGCCCTCGTCGCCGGATGGGCCATCGGCGGCGGGCACGTGCTGCACGTGGTCTGCGATCTCACGATCGCTGCCGACAACGCGCGGTTCGGGCAGACCGGGCCGCGCGTCGGCTCCTTCGACGCGGGCTTCGGCGCCTCGATGCTTGCACGCATCGTCGGGCACAAGAAGGCGCGTGAGATCTGGTATCTCTGCAGGCAGTACGACGCGCAGCAGGCGCTCGAGATGGGGCTGGTGAACGCCGTGGTGCCGCTCGACCAGCTCGCCGAGGAGGGCGAGCGCTGGGCGGGGGAGATCCTGCGGCACTCGCCGATAGCGATCCGCATGCTGAAGGCGGGATTCCTCGCCGACACCGACGGCGCCGCGGGTCTGCAGCAGCTAGCCGGCGACGCGACCATGCTCTTCTACTTCACCGACGAGGCGAAGGAGGGGAAGCGCGCCTTCCTGGAGAAGAGAGAACCGGACTTCACGCGCTTCCCCCGGCTCCCGTGATGCGCCCGGTCGAGGGGAGGCGGCCCGTGCCGCTTCCGCCGGTCGGGCGGGCACGGCGGTGAGCGGAGACGGGAGTGGCGCCGCGGGCGCGGCGCGCGGACTCCCGAAGGCCGGCACGCGCACGTGGCGCCGCTGGCTGCTGGCGGTTCGCCCGCCGACCCTGACCGCCGCTGTCGCGCCCGTTCTCGTCGGGACCGGGCTCGCCGTGGGGGACGGCCGCTTTGTGGCGGGGTCGGCCCTCGCCGCGCTCGCCGGTGCGGTCGCGATTCAGGTCGGCGCGAACCTCGCGAACGACGTCTCGGACTTCCGCAAGGGCTCGGACACCGCGGAGCGCATCGGTCCGCCCCGGGTCACGCAGCTCGGCCTGCTCACGGAGCGGCAGGTCGTGGGCGGTATGTGGGCCGCGTTCGCTGTGGCCGCGCTCTGTGGCGTCTACCTCACGGCGGTCGCCGGCTGGCCCGTCGTCGCGATCGGGCTCGCTTCCATAGCCGCCGCCCTCGCCTACAGCGGGGGGCCCTGGCCCTTCGGCTACCGCGGCCTCGGGGAGCCGTTCACCTTCGTCTTCTTTGGGCCGGTGGCGGTGGCGGGGACCTATTTTGTGCAGGCGGGCGTCTTGGAGGCGGGACCGCTCATGGCGGCGCTGCCGGTCGGCTGCACAGTCACCGCGATTCTCGTCGTGAACAACGTGCGCGACATCGAGACCGACCGCGCGACGGGTAAGCGGACGCTCGCCGTCCTCATCGGCCGCCCCGCCACGCGCGCGCTCTACGCGGCGCTCGTCGCCGGGGCCTACGCGCTCGTGGCGGCGCTCTGGCTCGCCGGTCCCTTCGGGCATCTCGTTCTGCTCGTCGCGGCAAGCCTCCCGCTCGCCGTGCGGCCGGGCCTCGCGGTCTTCAGGGAGACCGCCGGGCCGCCGCTCAACCGGGCGCTCCGCGAGACGGCGCGGCTCCACCTGGTCTTCAGCGCCCTGCTCGCGCTCGGCGTCGCGCTGTGAACCCCGGCGGCCGGCATCGCATGTTCCCGTCGGAGCGATGGCATCCGTCCCGATGAACGGGGCACGCCTTCGCTGGCGTCCCGTACGTCTTCCGCTCGCGGACTCGCACCGCTCGGCACTGCCGGGCGCCGCCGGCACCCTGCGCGTGCGCGAGGGGCTGGTGCTCGCTGTCGAGGATGGGCCGTGGAGAGGATGGGGCGAGGCGCTGCCCCTTCCCCTTCCGGACCAGCCCGGCGCGGCCGCCCTCGCGACCCTGCTCGCGTCGGAGGCGCCGGAGCTCCTTCAGGAGCCGGCGCGCGCGCCGCCGGCGCTTCGCTGCGCTCTTGAGTCGGCGCTGCTCGACCTCGCCGCGCAGCGCCGCGGCGTGCCCATGGCCGCCCTGATCAGTGCCTCAGGTGAGCCGCCGCGGCCGAAAGCAACGCTCGACGTGAACGCCGTCATAGACGCCGATGTCACGGCACCGCCCGCGGTGGCGGCAGCCGGCCGCGCCCTGGCCCACGCGGGCTTCGGGACCCTGAAGCTCAAGGTCGGGGTCGAGGGTCTCGCCGTCGACATCGCCCGCGTCGAGGCGCTGCGCGCGGCGTGCCCCCGGGCCCGCATCCGCCTCGACGCGAACGGCGCGTGGCGGGAGCCGCTGGCGAGGCTCGCCGTGGAGCGCCTCGCGGCCTTCGACATCGAGCTCATCGAGCAGCCGCTCCCCGCGAGTGATGTGCCGGCCCTGCTCCGGCTGCGGGGGATCTCCACGATCCCGCTGGCCGCCGACGAGGCGCTCGGGGATCCGCGGCTCGCCGAGCTCGTGCTCGCCGAGCGCGCCGCCGACCTGTTCGTGCTAAAGCCGGCGGTGCTGGGGGGCGTGATCGCGGCGGCGCGGCTCGCCGAGCGCGCCCGCTGCGCGGGGATCGGCGCCTTCGTCACCACGACGGTCGACTCATCGCTGGGAACGGCGCTCGCACTGCAACTCGCATCCGTCGTCGAGGCCGGCGCCGCCCTCGCCGGTGCGGGATCCGGTGCCGGCCGAGCGCACGGCCTTGCCACGGGCCTCTCGCTCGGGCAGGACCTCGTCGCGGTGCCGCTTCTCCCCGAGCGCGGCCGCATGGCGCTCCCCGCGGCGCCTGGTCTCGGCATCGCCCCCGAGGAGTCGGCGATCGAGCGCTGCGCGACCGGACCGTGGTCCGTGGCGCGCGCGGCGAGCGGGCTGCCCGGACCTTCCGCCCTCGGTGCGTGGGCCGGGCCGTGAGCAGCGGCGCGGTCGAGGGGGCCCGGGAGCCGCGCCTGATCCCCGACTGGCTGGCGCGGCGCGCGCGCACGCACCGCGAGCACCCGGCGGTCGAGACACCTTCCGGGACGCTCCGCTACGGGGAGCTCGAGACCCGGGTCGCGCGGGCCGCCAGCGCCCTCCGGGCCGCACGGGAGCAGCCCATCACTCGCGAGCCCATCGCGGTGCTCGCCGCGAACGACGCGACGCTCTGCGTCCTCTCGCACGCCGTGCCGCGCGCGGGCGCGATGCTGCTGCCACTCAACGCGCGACTGACCCCCGCCGAGATCGCGTGGCAGCTCGTCGACTCCGGGGCGGCGCTCCTACTCGCCGACGAGGAGCACAGGGCACTCGCCGAGGCGGCGCTCTCGGAGGCAGGGGCGGATCCGGGGGCGCTGCCCTCCCTGCTTCGCGCGGAGCAGTACTCGGGGGACGGGGACACGGCTAGCGAACGGCCCGGCGGGACGCTCTCCGACGAGTCCCTCGTCGACCTTGGCGCCGTGCACAGCGCGCTCTACACCTCCGGTACCTCGGGCCGGCCGAAGGCTGCCCTCCTCACCCACGGCAACCTGCTCGCGAGCGCGGTCGGCTCGGCGTTCCTTCTCGGCGTCCGTGCGGAGGATCGCTGGCTCGCGCCGCTGCCGCTCTACCACGTCGGCGGTCTCTCGATCCTCATTCGCTCGGTGCTCGCCGGGACGACCGCGGTCGTGCACCGTCGCTTCGACGAATCTGCCGTGAGCCGCGCGCTGCGCGAGGAGGGCGTGACCCTCGTCTCGCTGGTGCCGGCGATGCTCAGGCGCCTGCTCGACCACGATCGCGACCTCCCCGAGTACCCTCCGTCGGTGCGGGCGGTCCTGATCGGGGGCGCTGGCGCGCCCGCGGACTTGCTCGCGCGGGCCGAGGAGCGAGGGCTTCCGGTCGCACCCACGTACGGACTGACCGAGGCGGCGTCGCAGGTGACGACGCTCGCCCCGGGAGAGGCGCGCCGCCGCCCGCGGTCCTCCGGGCACCCCCTGCTCGACGTGTCGGTCGCGATCGACGTGGACGGCCGCCTCGCCGGGCCCGGCGAGGTCGGCGAGATCCTGGTCTCTGGCCCGACCGTCTCCCCCGGCTACCTGAACCGCCCGCCGCAGCGTGGCGGAGGGCACTGGCTGCACACCGGTGATCTCGGTGCGCTTGATGCCGACGGTCACCTCACGGTGGCCGATCGCCGGGACGACCTTGTGGTGAGCGGCGGCGAGAATGTGTACCCCGCGGAGGTTGAGGGGGCGCTCGCCGCGCACTCGGCGGTGGCGGAGTGCGCGGTGGTGGGGCTCCCCGATGAGCGATGGGGCCAGGTCGTGGTCGCCGCGATCGTCCCCGCCGAGGGCGAGTCCCCGGACGCCTCCGCGATCGAGGCCTTCCTCAGGGAGCGGCTGGCGGGATACAAACTGCCGCGTCGCATCGAGGTGTGGGAGGGTCCGCTCCCGCGCACCGCCTCCGGGAAGCTGCTGCGCCGGGCGGTGCGGGAGCGGCTGGCAGAAGGATCCGTTTCGGCCTGAGCGTTGACGGCCGCGAAGGGGCGCGCGGAGAATCGCTCGCGGACCCGCGCAGGAGCGCACCGCATCGGAACGGGCCGCGAGCGAACGGGGCCGCGCGATCGCCTGCTACCTCGACCTGCACGCCCACTCCACCGACGCCTCCGACGACGCCGGCGGCACCGTGGAGGGCTACCTCAAGTGGATCGCCGCCAGGCGCCGGCGCGGGTACCGCATCGACGGCATTGTGCTGACGGAGCATCGCCACTTCGACCCGGCCGCGCGCTACGACGAGCTGGCCGAGCGCTACGACGTGACCGTGCTGCACGGCGCGGAGCTCGAGACGGACGTGGGGCACGTTCTCGTCTACGGCATCACGCCTCAGCTTGCGCGGCGCATAGACTTCACGGACGTGGCGCTCTCCCATCGCGAACTGCTGGCGGCGGTGCGGGATGCGGGGGGCGTGGCGGTGCCAGCGCACGCCGGTCGCCCGCGCATCGGCCTGTGGGATCATGCTCTGGCGGACCGCGTCGATTTCGAGTTCGTCGGGGCGGTCGAGGCGCTCAACGGCGGCTCGAGCGACGAGGAGAACCGTCGCGCGCGGCAGCTCGCGAATGAGCGAGGGCTCGCCCTCGTTGGCGGCAGCGATGCCCACTTCGTCTCGGCGATCGGGCGCTGCCTGACTGCGTTCGAGCGCCCGGTCGCGACGGTCTCCGAGCTGGTGGAGGAGCTGGTCGCGGGCCGCTGCCGCGCGCTCACGGCGGACGAGGTGCGCGCCGATGCCGAGGCCGCGGGCGAGACGGCGGGTTGACCGCCCGCCTCCGGCGCGGACGGCGGTAAGGAGGAGACTGTGGTCGAATACGACGAGAGCGTGGTCGGCGTCGAGCACGAGCTCGGCTCGTTCACGGTCACCGACGACGCGATCGCCTCCTACTGCGAGGCGCTCGGCGAGACGAATCCGCTCTATCTCGACGAGGAGTTCGCGCGAGGGACGAGCTACGGTGGTCGCATCGCGCCGCCCCTCATCTTCACGACGGTCAACTTTCGCGGAACCGGGCCCGACCCCAAAGTCGAGTTCGGCAACGCGCGCTTCCTCGGCGGGGAGCGCGTTGAGGTGCTGGAGCCGATGCGCCCGGGCGACACGATCACCGCGTACGGCCAGGTGACCGAGGTCTACGAGAAGACCGGCCGCAGCGGGAAGATGGTGTTCGTGGTGCGCAGGACGCGCTACGAGAACCAGAGGGGCCGGGACGTCGTGCTCGTCGACAGCTCGATGGTGCACCGGGAGATCGAGGCGTGACCGGCGAGGGCTCGGGGCAGCGTTACTTCGACGACGCCGAACTCGGCGACGAGTTTGAGGAGGCCTACGTCGCCCGGCCGGAGCTGGTCGCGACCTACCTCTCGGTCTCGCGGGGCAACGCCGCGCTGGACGAGGAGGACGGGCGCTTCTCCGATGCCGCGGGCGCGCAGGCGCTCGGGCTCGAACGTCCCATCGTTCCGGGAGTGATGAGCCTCTCGATCATCACCAGGCTCGTCACCGACTGGGCGGGATCCGCCGGCCGGCTGCGCACGCTCGACGCGAACTTCCGCCGCCCCGTGTTGCACGGCGACCGCCTCAAGCTGATGGCGCTTGTGACCGATGCCTCGGACGAGGCTGGCGTCGGCCGCGTGACGCTCGACGTCTATCTCGAGAACGAGCGCGGCGAGCGGCCGCTCCAGGGGACGGCCGTCGTCGAGTTGCCGCACCGCCCGCGCTGAGCCGGTGCCGGGGGGAGGCCGCGTGGAGTTCCTCGTCGATCCATGGAGCGCCGACATCCGGGAGTGGGCGCTGGTGCCGCTCCGCGTCGCGCTCGGCCTCGTCTTCGTCGATGCCGGTCTCGGCAAGTGGCGACGCGGTATCGGAAGCACGGGCGCGTGGTTCGCCGAGCTCGGCATCCCGTTCGCCCAGCAGCAGGCGAGGCTGGTCGCCACGATGGAGCTCGTGGGCGGGGCGATGCTCATGGTGGGCCTGCTCGCCCACTGGGCGGCGATCCCGCTGGCCGCGATGATGCTGGTGGCGGCCTACGTCTCGAAGTTCAAGCTCGGGCACCCCTTCCAGGGAGGCTCGGTCCAGGGCTATGAGCTGGACGTGATCCTGCTGGCGGCGGCGATCACGGTCGCCCTCGGCGGCGCGGGGCCGCTCTCCCTCGACCACGTCCTCTCGTAGCTACGCCGCTCGCCCTCGGCGGCGCCGCCGCGCGATACTGGCGCCACGACCGAGGCGGGGAGGGATGCTGGGGATGCGGCTGCATCGGATCGACCGACGCCAGGTGCTGCCGACGACGTTCGAGGAGGCGTGGGCGTTCTTCTCCGACCCCCGCAACCTCACCGTTATCACCCCGCCCGACATGCACTTCGAGGTGCTCTCCGCCCTCCCGAAGGAGGTCTACCCTGGGCTTCTGATCGAGTACCGGATCGAGCCGTTCCCGGGCTGGCGCGCACACTGGGTCACCGAGATCACGCACGTGTCGGAGCCCTACCTCTTCGTCGATGAGCAGCGACTCGGCCCCTATCGCTTCTGGCACCACCAGCACCACTTCCGCGAGGTCCCGGGCGGCCTCGAGGTGCGGGACCTCGTCCACTACTCGCTCCCGGGCGGGCCGCTCGGCGCGCTGGTGAATGCGCGCGGCGTCGCTCCGCGGCTGGCCGCGATCTTCGATTTCCGCGAGCGCGTGCTGGCGCAGCGCTTCGCCCTGCCGGCGGGAGCCGGCGACGGAGGCCGGCCGGGAGCGGGAAAGGCTGAGCAGGACTAGACCGGACGTCCGCCTCGCCCCGTGCCCGCGCTCCCGATCGTGCCGAGGCCGCCCGCGTGTCGGTCGTCCGACCCGGACCATCGACCGGATTCGCTCCTGCGGCGCGTCGGCGGGCCCGTTACTGCCAGGCGCCGAGCACGACCCCGATCACGGCGAGCGCCAGAACGTGGTAGCCGTTGTTGATGCCGTAGAGGCAGAGGCTGCGTCCCTCGAAGGCGTAGTTCATCGCGCTCGTCGAGAGGATGAACGCGACCGCAGCCAGGAGACCGACCACGAGGCCGTCGATCGGCCCCTCCGCCCCGAGAGCCTGAATCAGGACGGCGAGCCCCAGGACGAAGACGAAGGCGGAGGCGATGGCGATGACGTAGGGGTACCACTGCCGGGGCGTCCCCTTCATCGACTCCATGTCCTCGTGCGTTAACCCCGTCTCGGCCATCCAGTACCTGCCGAGGATGGTGTACCAGGCCATCCCAATTGCCTGGTTGATGACCACGCCGACGACGATCGCCAGGTAGTTCAGGCTTCCCAGATCGATAGTGTCCACGCTTCCGAGCTCCCCTCGCCCTCACACGACTCGAACACGCTGCAGCGGCGGGCGGCGCCGCCATGATCGGGCCGGACCGGCTCAGCCGTCGCCCCGCGCGAAGGCGCGCGGGCCTTCCTGCGCCTCCGGTGTCTGTCCCACGATCCAGCGCAAGACGCTACCGAGCTGGAGCGCCTGCCCAAGCGACTGATCGGGGCTCGCGAGCGCGAGTTCCTTCACGACGCGCGTGGCCAGCGGCGCGTTCGCCGCAATGCGCTCGGCGAGGCGGGTCGCGGTTGCGAGCAAGTCCTCGCGCGGGACGACGCGCGAGACGAGACCCCAGCGCAGCGCCGTCTCCGCGTCGATGCGCTCGCCTGTCAGGAGCATCTCCATCGCTGGCGCGAGCGAGATCGCGCGCACCAGCCGCTGCACGCCGCCCCCGCCCGGCGGGAACCCGCGCTGCACCTCCGGAAGGCCGAAGGAGGACGAGGGCGTCGCAATGCGCAGATCGCAGGAGAGTGCGAGCTCGAGCCCTCCGGCGAGGCAGTAGCCGTCGATGGCGGCGATGAGGGGCTTCGCGACGCGGATCGTGAAGAACTCGTCGCCCGGCTCCTTGGAAAGGGCATCGTGGGCGGAGCCCCCGGAGAAGCCCGGCGAGTCCGGTTGCGCCCACTCCTTGAGGTCCGCGCCCGCGCTGAAGGCACGCCCGCCGGCGCCGGTGAGGATACCGACGCGGATCTCGGGGTCGTCGTGGACGCGCGCCATCGCCTGCAGCAGACGCTCCCGCGCTGCCGTGTCGAGGGCATTCATCGCGTGCGGGCGGTTGAGCGTGATGCGCGCGACGTGTCCGTCGGTCTCGAAGATGACGGCCTCACCGGCCGCCTCAGCCCCGTCCGTCATCCCGTGCCTCCTCCGCTAGTCTGTGGCCGCGGGCAGTTCGACTGTGGCCGAGGCCGGCGCGGCGACGTCTCGGCCGTCGAGCGTCACGACGGCGAGATCGCACGTCACCAGGCCGCTCCCGCTCTCGACGCGTGTCGAACTCACGCGCCCCCGACAGACGAGCGTCTCGCCGGGGAACGACATCGAGCGGTAACGAAGCGCGAGGCTTCGCACCCACCCCTCGGGTGCCGACCAGGCCATCAACTGGCGCGCGAGCAGGGCGCCCAGCATCTGCCCGTCCACGAAGGCGTCGGGCGCGCCGGCCGTCTCGCGGGCGAAATCGGCGTCGTAGTGGTAGCGGTGGAAATCCCAGGTCGCGCCGGCGTAAGCGGCGAGGAGCTCGTGCGTGAGCGTAACGCGGAGTTCGGGCAGCTCCTGACCGGTCTCGACCGCCTCGAAACGCATCACGATCCCCGATCGGGGGCGGGCAGGAAGATGGTGGTGTCGAGGTTGGTGGCGAGCAGCTCGCGCTGCTGGTTCCGGTACTCGGCGCGTGCGACCAGCACAAGCATGGGGCCGGCTCGGCCCTGCCGCTCGGTGATCTCCTCGATGCGCCAGCGCACGGAGAGGCGGTCGTCCGGCCGCACGGGCCTGAGCAGCTCGTACTGGTTGCCGCCGCGTACCAGCGTGCACGGAACCGGGAGCGGCAGGCCCTCCCACGCGTGGCCGTTGTAGCCATCCTCGGGACGGAGCGGCAGGTCGGCGTACTGGTTGGTCTCGACCACGAGCGTCGGCGGCGCGATCACGCCGCCGAACCGCGTCCCCCGGGCGTGGGCCTCGTCGCGGTAGAGCGGATTGTCGTCGGAGAGCGCGAGCGCGTAGTAGCGGATGGCGGCGCGCCCCAGCTCCTCCGGCGCCTCGTAGGAGGCCTCGCGCCCGATCCAGCCACGGAGCTCGTCGGTGAGCAGCGAGCCCCCGGGGGACGCGTCGCTCACTCCAGCACCGCGATCGCGTCGACCTCGATCAGGAGGTCAGAGCGGATCAGGCGCTCGCAGATCACGCCGGTGGAGGCCGGGTAGGGGCGGTCGAAGAGGTCCGTGCGCACGCGGCCGGTGCGCGGGTAGCGCTCTCGGGCGGCGGGAGCGACGTACTCGACGGTCTTGATGATGCTCTCGAGCGATCCGCCCGCCGCCTCCATCAGGCGGGCCATGTTCTCGTAGACATAACGCGACTGCGCGACGACGTCGCCGACGTGCTCGGTGGCGTTACTCTCCGGGTTGAATGCCGCCATCCCGGAGACGAAGAGCAGGCGGCCTGCTCGCACGGCCGGCGCATAGGTGAGACGCGGGTGGTGTGGCCACGGCGCCTCCACGCCCGCGCGCGGCGTCGTGGAGGCGATGAACTCCACCTGGATGAGCGCTCCCGGGGTCGCGAGGCGCTCCATGATGATGCCGGTTGAGGCGGGGAAGTCGACGGCGTCCCGACCACCAAAGCGCTCCCGGCGCACCTCGGCAGTGACGCGGTAGTCGCGGAGCGCCGAGACGGCCACGAAGTCGGTGGTCTTGACCACGTGCTCCCAGCCGAGGCCCGCGGCGGCGAGCACGGCTGCTGCGCGGTCGTAGATCGCCCGGGCCTGCGAGGCGAGATCCGCGCCCGGAGCGTCGAGCGCCGGGATCACCAGCAGATCGCCCATGCGCCGGGCGATCGTTCCGGCGGCCTCGACGGTGTCGTTCGGGGCCTCGCGAGCCACCAGTTCGATCTCGACGAGCGCCTCGGGGCGCAGCAGCGAGTTGACGGCGACGGTCGAGAGAGCCGGGCGGTTGACACCGAAGTACTCGGCCCGGAGACGCGCCAGGCACTCCGCGTCGCCGGCTCCGAGCGCGCCGGGGGCGAGGTACTCAATGCTCTGGGCCACGTCCCCGAATCCGAGGCCGGCGGTCTCCAGGATCGCGCGCGCCTTCTCGTAGACGACGCGCCCCTGCGCCTCCACGTCACCGTCGGCGGTGACCGCGTCGCGCCCCGGCTCGTAGCGGGCCGCGGTGTGGCCAGAGAGCCAGGTGGAGCCACCGGCCTCCATGGCGAGGCAGAAGGCGTAGCGCGAGGCATCCATCCAGGGGAAACTCGCGGGCTCGATCGCCCGCTTGACGGAGGCGTCGCCGGGCACCTCAGCGCCCCGACCACGTGGGCGGCCGGCGCTCCGCGTACGCGCGGAGCGCCTCGGTGTGATCCTCGCTCTCTCGGGCGAGCTGCTGCGCGCGTTCGGTGAAGCGGATCGCCTCTTCCAGCGGGCGATCGAGCGCATCGACCAGCGCGAGCTTGAAGAGCCGGGCCGTCAGCGGCGGTACGGAGGCGATGATCTCGCGCGCGAGGGCGTGGGCGCGCGGGAGCAGCTCCTCCCGCTCGACGACCTCCGAGACGAAGCCCCAGCTCAGCGCCTCCTCGGCCTCGAGGCGGCTGCCGCGCACCCCCCATTCGAAGGTGCGGGCGTAGCCGAGGATGTCGAGCACGAGCTTGAGGCTCCCATCGTCCGGGAGGATCCCACGGCGCGTGAAGACCCAGCCGAAGCGTGCCTCCCGGGCCGCCAGTCTCACGTCGCAGCCCGCGGCGAGCCCCACGCCCGAGCCGACGGCCGGGCCGTTCACGGCCGCGATCGCGGGCTTCGACATGCGCCGCAGCGCGACCGTGACGCGGCGGATGTCGGACTGCGCAGGGTGGAGCCGCTCGTTGAGCGTCTTCTCGTCGGGCTCGAGCGACCGACCCTGCGCCGTCATCTGCCCGATGTTCCCGCCCGAGCAGAAGATGCGGCCGGTTCCGGTCAACACAAGCACCCTCGCCGAGTCATCCTCGCCGATGCGCGCGATCTCGTCGGCGAGCTCGCGGTTCATGACGAAGTTGACGGCGTTGTTGTTCTCGGGGTCGTCGATCCAGACCGTGACGACGCCGTCGTCCGTCTGCTCGACCCGCAGGTATTCGTAGCCCATCGTCCCCCCTGCGCCGGGGGCCGCTAGAGCGCCCCGGCGAGCCGCCGCCGATGGTAGCGCGCATCGCCGTAGGCCGCCGCCGCGGCGATCGCTCGCCGGGTGAAGATCTCCAGGGGATAGTCGCGGTAGTACCCGACGCCTCCGTGCACCTGGTGCGCGACGCGTGTCGCCCACGGTATCGCCTCGCTCGCCTTCGCCTTGGCGGTGGCGACGGCGCGGCGCACCTCCGAAGCGGCTGGATCGCCTTCCATTCGATCGAGCGACCACGCGGCGCGGTAGGCGAGAAGCCGGCACGCGACGACCTCGCGGTAGATGTCCGCGCAGTGGTGGTGCACCGCCTGGAAGGAGCCGATCGGGCGCCCGAACTGCGTCCGCTCCCGGGCGTAGGCGAGAGTGAGATCGAGCGCCGCCTGCCCGATCCCGACGAGCTCCGCCGCCTTGAGGGCGGCGCCCCGTGCCAGCAGCCGCTCGACGTGCGGCCATCCGGCGCCCGGAGCTCCGATCACGGCCTCCTCGCCGACGCCGACGCCGTCGAGGTGAACCGAGAAGAGGGGCTCCCCCCCGGCGGCCGGCTGCGGCCGCACGTCGAGCCCCGGCGTCCCGCGCTCGACGAGCAGCAGGGTGACGGCGGTGCCATCGCGGGTCGCGACCACGAGCGCGTCGGCGGCGCCCGCGTCGCGGACCAGCACCTTCGAGCCCTCGATCCGGTAGCCGCCGCCCGTCCGGGGCACGGCCCGCGTCTGGATCTCGCGCTCGCCGAGTCTTGCTCCCTCCTCTAGCAGCGCCACCGCGAGCAGCGCCTCGCCGGTTGCGATCCGCGGCAGCCAGTGCGCGCGCTGCTCCTCGCTCCCCGCTGCCGCGAGCAGGAGACCCGCCTCGACGACGCTTCCGAAGAGCGTCGTGGGGAGGGGCGCCGTTCCGCAGGCCTCGATCAGGAGCGCGAGTTCGAGCAGCCCGAAGCCGCCGCCCCCGTGCACGGCCGGAAGCGCGGCGCCACTCCAGCCGAGCGCCGCGAGCTCGGAGGTGAGCTCGACATCGTGGGCGTGGTCGCCCGCGGCTGCGCGCTGCTCGAGCGTGCGGGCCCGCTCTTGCCCCATCCGTTCGCGCGCGAACAGGAGGGCCGAGTCGCGCAGCAGGCGCTGCTCCTCGGTCGTCACCAGATCCATCGGCCCGCCCCTCGCCGGTCGCGGCTAGCCCCGCGGCAGCCCCAGGCCCCGCGTCGCGATCACGTTACGTGTGATGTCGAAGCCCCCCGCCGCGAAGTGGAAGTAGAGGCGATCGAGGTACTCGCGCACGACGGAGCCTCCGAGCGGCGCCCCCGGCGCCTCCGCCCGGAGGGCGCCGCCGGCCCCCAGCAACTCGAGCGTCGCCACGTCGAGCGCGCGTGCCGTCTCGCGCTTGACGAGGAGTGCGAGGGAGGCCTCGTGCTGGGGCCTCTCGCCGCCCGCGATCAGCGAGGCGACCCAGTAGGAGATGAGCTGGGCGGCGTCGGCCTCGATCGCGAGCCGCGCGAGGCGATCCGCCACCACGGGGTCGTCGAGGAGCGCACCCCCGCCCCCGCCGCCGCCGTCCCCCGTCGCCTCCGCAGGCGTCTGGCGGCAGTGCTCGATGAGCCGGTCGAGCTGCGCGCGGACGAGGCCGGGAGCGGCCAGTGAGGCGCGCTCGGTGTCGATGGCGCCCATAATCACGCGCCAGCCCCCGTTGAGCTCACCCACGAGCGCCGATCGCGGCACCTCGACCGAGTCGAAGGCGACGGAATGGTGCTCCCACCCCGCCGTCGTTTCGTGGCGGGTGATCTCGATGCCCGGGCTCGCCATATCGACGATGAAGAGCGAGATGCCGCGGTGCTTGGGGGCGTCCGGATCGGTCCGTGCCGCGACCCAGCCGTAGTCGGCGCGGTCGGCGCCGGAGGAGTATGCCTTCTGGCCCGTGAGGACGAAGGTGTCGCCCCGCGCCTCGGCGCGGGTCTGGAGACTCGCGAGGTCCGATCCGGCGTCGGGCTCGCTGTAGCCGAGGAAGAACGTGCACTCGCCGCGCGCGAGGCGCGGGAGGAACTCGCTCTTCTGCGCCTCGCTCCCGAACTGACGGATCGCGTCCGGGACGTAGGTGACGGAGCGGTCGAAGGCGGGCGCGTCGTGGTACTCCATCTCCTCCGCGAAGATGACGCGCTCCCTGGCGTCGCGACCGTCGCCGCCGTACTCCGCGGGCCAGGTGGCGCCGATGAAGCCGCGGGCGCCGAGGCGCCGGCGGAACTCGTCGGCAAAGGTCGCCTCCCAGCCGTCCCACTCGCGCGGGTCGCGGTGGCGTGCGCGCACGTCGTCGCTGAGCTCGGAGGAGAGGAACCCACAGAGTTCGGAGCGGAACGCCTCCTGCTCGGCGTCGAGCGCGAAGTCCATGGCTGTTCCTCCCGGCTGCGCCGGGCGATCGCCCGGCGCTCGCGTTGCCGCGGGCGACCCGAGGGACTCTACCGCAGCGCCGGGGCGGCTGGCGCGGGACGGGCGTCACGCCCGTGTTCCGGCGGGTGCGCGACGAGATCGGAGCGTTCAGCAGGGAGCTGCTCGGGCACGAGCTCGCGTATGGCCGCCGGTTCCGCGCTCCCGGCGGGTCCTAGCGGAGGACGCCCGCCGCGTCGAGGTCCTCGTACTCCGCCTCGGAGAGGCCGAGCAGCCCCGTCAGCACCTCGTGGGTGTGCTCGCCGAGCAGGGGGGCCGCCCGGTACCTCGGCTCGAGGTGGGAGGCGCGCCAGGGGATGCCGGGGTGGCGCCGGCGCCCGCCCGTCGGGTGCTCCGTTTCCACCATGAAGCCCCGCGCGCGCAGCTGTGGATCCTCGTGCAGCTGGTCGGGGCGCAGCACAGGCCCGGCAGGCACACCCACGGCCTGCAGCAGCTCAGCCATCGGGGCCGGGTCGCGCTCGCGCGTCCACGCTGTGATCCGGGCGTCGAGTGCGTCCTCGTTCGCGCGCCGCGCGTCGGGCGTGGAGAAGAGCGGGTCGTGCTCCTCCAAACCGATCACGGCGCAGAGCGCGCGCCACTGCGCATCCAGACCGCTTGAGTCGGAGGCCTCCGGATCGACGGAGATCGCCAGCCACTCGTCGTGGCCAGCGGCGCGGTAGAGGCCGTGCGGTACCTTGCGGTGGTCGCGGTTTCCGATGCGGTCGAGCGCGCGTCCGTTCATCGTGACGTCGATCACCGCCTGGGGGATGAGCGAGATCATCCCCTCGAACATCGCGCCGTCGATGTACTGACCGCCCCCTCCTCGGCGGCGGTGGCGAAGCGCGGCGAGCGCCCCGAAGACGGCGTAGGAGCCGGCGATCGGGTCGGGTAGCACGCCGCCCAGGATGCGCGGCATCCCGCCCGGGTACCCCGTGACCTCGGCAACGCCGGAGAAGAGATTCACGGCCGAGTGGAGTCCGCCCTGCGTGCGCATCGGACCGCTGCGCCCGAACGCTCCGAACGAGACCTGCACGATGTCGGGGTGGAGTTCGCGCACGACATCGGGCCCGAGCCCCAGCTTCTCCAGCACGCCCGTCTTGAAATTGTCGATCATCACGTCGCAGAGCGGGACCATGCGCTTGAGCAGCGCGCGGCCTTCGGGCGTTGCCATGTCGATGCGCAGGCTCTTCTTCGAGCCGTTGAGCAGGTTGAAGTGGCCCGAATTGTCGTGGTGCGCGACGCCTCCGACGTAGGGTGGGGTGACGCGTGCCGTCATGTGCTTCACCGATTCGACCAGCAGCACCTCGGCCCCGAGCCAGGCGAGCCACTGGCTCCCGAACGGCATCGCGATCACCTGCCCGAAGTCGAGCACGCGTATGCCGGCGAGCGGGAGCGGACTCGGCGGCGCCGCGCGGGTGTGCGCGCGCTCAGCCACCGACGCCGGGCGGGTCTCTAGCTCCGCCAGCACCTCCGCGGTGTGCTCGCCGGCGCGGGGCGCCGGGCGCCGGATCGCCCACGGAGTGCCGTGCATCGCGAGGGGCGCCCCCGGCATGCGGAAGGTGCGGCTGTCGGCCGACTGCTCGACGAGGCTCCCGCGCGCGCGGACGTGCTCGGACTCCGCCATCTCGGCGATGGAGTAGTAGGCGAAGAACGGGAGGCCGGCCTCGTTGGCCATGCGGACGATCTCGTCGCCGTCGTACTGCATCGTCCACTCGGTGAGCAGCAGCTTGAGCGCGTCCCAGTACGCCGTCCGCCCGGCGTCGTCGCAGAAGAGCTCGGAGAACGCCCACTCGGGGCTTCCCATCATCTTCACGAGGCGGGTCCACTGGTGGTCCCAGGGCGCCGCCACCGCGACGTAGCCGTCGCGGCACGGGAGGTAGTAGTTCGGCATCCGCGCGATGCTGGTCGGCATCCGGCCGATGACCATCTCGCCGTAGGACCACGCCGTGAGGTCGCGCTGCTCCATCGCCGTGATGGCGGCCTGCTGGCTCACGTCGACGTGCGCCCCCTCGCCGTCCTCCGCTCGCCCGAACACCGCCACCATGCTCGCGACCGCGGCGACGAGCCCGCCGATGGTGTCGGCCACGTAGGTGTGCGGATGGAGCGGCGGCTCCGCCTCGGGATCGTCGACGACGTCGGGGACGCCCGGCGAGGCGTAGGCGAGTCCGCCCATCGCGTAGGTCACGAGCTCGTCTCCGACGTAGTCGGCGTAGGGGCCGTCGAGCCCGAAGGGCGTGATCGTCGTGACGAGGAGCCCGGGGTGCCGCGCCCGCAGCGCCTCCGGCTCGAGCCCGGCCACGGCGAGCCTCGCTCGCGGGAGGTTCGTGATGAGGAGGTCGGCGTCCTGAAGCAACCGGTCGAGCGCGGCGCGCCCCGCGTCGCCTGCGAGGTCGAGCTGGACGCCGCGCTTGTTGGTGTTGAGGTAGAGGAAGAGGCCGGAGGAGTCCGGCCCAGGCCGATCGCCCGGGAAGGGCCCGTCGGTGCGCGCCGGATCGCCCGGGCCCGGGCGTTCCACCTTCACCACGTCGGCGCCGAAGTCGGCGAAGAGCTTGGCGGCGAAGGGGGCGGAGACCCACTCCCCGACCTCGACGACGCGAAGCCCGGCGAGCGCGCCGGGCGCGGGGTCCTCCTTAGTCACGCTCGCGTTCTCCGGCGGGGAGCAGCTGGGACTCCGAGAGGCTCTCCGGGTTGCGCTCCCGCCAGCTGCCGGCGTCGACCGCGGCGAGGAAGTCCTCGACCGCGCGGTTGAAGGCCGCCGGCTCCTCAAGGTTCACGGCGTGGCCGGAGCGCGGGAACACGACCAGGGCGGAGGTGCGGATGGTTCGCTTCATGAAGAGCCCGGGCTCGAGGCACGGCTCGTCCTCGTCGCCGGTCACGATCAGGGTCGGGACGGTGAGCCCCCGCAGCCTCTCCTCGAGCGCGAGGATGGAGGGGCGCTTGCGCTGCACGCCGAGCATCGTGTTGGCGTGGCCGAGGGTCGAGGAGGCCCGGAACTGCGCCCGGAACTCCTCCCAGCCGCGTGGATCCTTGTCGCGGAACTGCACGCGCGTGGGCCCCCGCGTGTAGACCTCCCCGAAAGCCTCGATCCCCTCGGCGAGCAGCCGCTCGGCGACCTGCTCGACGTCGCGCTCGAAGTCGGAGCGGTCGGCCGTGCTGCCGTAGCCCGCGCCGGCGACGGTGAGCGAGCGCGCGCGCTCGGGGTAGGTGAGCCCGAAGACGAGCGTCGCGTAGCCGCCCATGGAGAGCCCGACGATGTGCGCGCGCTCGGCGCCGATCGCATCGAGAACGTCGCGGACGTCGTCGACGGCGCGCTCCTGCGAGTAGCTCGCGCGGGCCTCCGGGACATCTGAGGGCGGGTAACCGCGCGCCGCGCAGGCGACCGCCCGGTAGCGGCGACCGAAATGGCGCACCTGCTGCTCCCAGCTACGGTGGTCGCCGGCGAACTCGTGCACGAAGACGACGGGTATGCCCTCGCCTGTCTCCTCGTAGTAGAGGCGGACGCCGTCGGAGGCGGTGGCGTATGGCATCGGGCTCCTTTCGCGGGCTCTTGAGCGCGAGCACCTCGCGGCGCCCGGCACCGTGGTGCGCGTCCCGTGCGTGCGGTGGCCGTCGCAAAGCGGGGTGGCCCCGTCGGGGCGCACACGATACGGGATCGCCGTGCGCGGACGCCACGCGGAGCGGCTCGCTCCGCGGGCGCGCCGACCGCAGAATGGCCGCCGGCGGGTGCCCCCTGGCGCCTGGCCGCGGGAAGGGAGGACGTGGTGGCGAGCAGCGGGAGCGAGGGGGCCGCCGGAGCCGGAGCGGGAGAGGTCCTGGGCGGCGGCCGCGCGCGCTTCGCGCGCGGACTGGAGGTGCGTCGCGCGGTGCTCGGTGCGGAATACGTCGAGGCCTCGATCGCCGGGGCCGATGCCTTTACAGCGCCGCTTCAGGAGCTGGTGACGGAATACTGCTGGGGCGAGGTGTGGACCCGCCCGGTGCTCTCGCGCCGAACGCGTAGCCTGCTCAACCTCGCGATGCTGACCGCGCTCAACCGTCCGCACGAGCTGCGCCTGCACACGCGCGGTGCCGTCGCGAACGGCTGCAGCCGCGAGGAGATCCAGGAGGTGCTGCTGCAGGCGACGATCTACGCGGGCGTGCCCGCCGGCGTCGACGCCTTCCGCGTGGCGCGCGAGGTGCTGGAGGAGATCGGGGACGCCGGCGACAGCGGGGATGCGGTCCAGGAGGCGGGATCGTGAGCGCCCCACGGTCCTCCGCGGCCCTTCGGCGCGTGGGGGTGGTGGGCGTCGGCCGCATGGGCGCGCCGATGGCCGGACACCTGGTCGCGGCGGGCCTCGACGTTAGGGTCTACGACGCCCGCGAGGACGTGACGCGGGCCGTCGTGCGCCGCTCCCCCCCGGCGGAGGCGGCCGCATCGCTCGCCTCGCTCGCCGCGTGGGCCGACGCCGTCATCACGATGCTCCCCGACGGGGCAGCTGTGCATGCGGTGGCCCTGGGCGGCGAGGAGGGAGCGGACTCGTTCGCGGCGGGCTGGGCGGATCGGGCGGAGCAGGGGGCTCGGGGTGCCCTCCTCATCGACATGAGCTCATCGCACCCGTCGGGGACGCGGACGCTCGGCGCCGCGGTCGCCTCGCTCGGCGTGGCGATGGTGGATGCGCCGGTGTCGGGGGGCGTGCGCGGGGCGGAGGCCGGCTCGCTCGCGATCATGGCGGGCGGCGAGCCGGAGGCCGTTGATCGCTGCGAGCCCGTGTTCGGGGCGGTGGGAAGGACGGTCGTGCGGACGGGCGCCCTCGGATCCGGGCATGCCACGAAGGCGCTCAACAACTTCCTATCGGCCTGCGCGATGATCGCAGCCACCGAGGCGGCGCTGGTGGCGAGGCGGTTCGGCCTGGAGCCCAGGCTCGTGATCGAGGCGGTGAACCACTCGACCGGCCGCAGCTCGTCGACCGAGGAGAAGTTCCCGCGCTTCGTCTTCTCGGGTGATCTGGATGCCGGCTTTGCACTCGACCTGATGCTGAAGGACGTCGCCTGCGCGGTCGACCTGGCGCGCGAGACGGAGACGCCGGCCCCGCTCGCTGGTGCGACGCGCGAGCTGCTCGCGGGCGCGCGCGAGGCCCTCCCCGCGGGCGCCGACTACATGCAGATCGTGCGCCACTTCGAGGCGCTCGCGGGAGCCGCGATCGCTCCACCGCCCGGCGCGTAGGGTGCGGGGCGGCCGCCCCGGCGGCCGCGGGTCCCGCGGCTAGTCGACGTAGGTCCAGCCGCGGGAGGACTCGCCGGCGCCGCGCGCCGGGAGCGTCTCGAGGTAGCCGGCGCGGCGGAAGAGTTCCATCGCCGCCTCCTCCGCCTCGCGGATCACCTGCTCCTCGTCCCAGACGGTCGCGCCACCGCCGTCGACCAGGACGCGCCCGTTCACGAGCACCATCTCGACGTGCGATGAGTCGGTGCTGTGTACCAGGTAGCTGAGCGTGCGCCGCCCGTCCATCGGGGGCGCGAACTCGGGGCCGCTGATGTCGACGACGACGAGGTCGGCCGCGGCGCCCTCCTCGACGCCCCGGACGCGGGGGTCGAGGAAGAGGTGGCGCTGGCCGGCGCGGGTCGCCATCTCGAGCAGGAGCTCGGTGGTGATCTCCTGCTCGTGGTCTGTGGTGTCGCCGCCCCGCTCCTCGTACTCCTTGCGCACGGCCACGGAGGTGAGGAGCCGCCGCATGACCTGCCAGACGGAGGACTTCGGTCCTCCCATCGGCCCGTCGTTCCCCATGGCCGGGACGACGCCCACCGCGAGGAAGTGGTGGAGCCCGGGCCCCATCTCGTCGCGGGTGCGCGGGGGGACGAGGCAGGCGGTGACGCCATGCTCGGCCCAGATCGCGTACTCGTCGGGCTCCAGGTTGAACGACTTCCCGCCGGAGACCTGGTCGTCGAGGATGCCGATCTCAGCGGCGTGCTTGACGGCGCCGCCCTTCGAGTAGCCGCGGGCCGCGAGCGTCCGGCGCCACTCGGCGCCGGAGAGGTCTAGGTCGAACGGGACTCCGAGCTCCCGCACGCCCTCGCGCAGGGCGACCAGCTCCTCGTCGGTCGCGACCCAGGTGCCGTTGATCGGGCTCGCGGTGACGGTGATGCGGTCGCTGTTCCAGCGCTTCCCGAGGCGCTCGGTCTCGGCGAGCACGGAATCGACGCTCTCACGCGCGCCCGGCGGGATCATCTCGGCGGAGAGGTGGACGCGGGAGGCGAAGCCGCGCATACCGGACTCGTCGATGGCGCGCAGCACGCCGTCCATGTTGTCGCGGGGGACGTTCGTGAAGTGCTGCTCGTGAACGGCCGTCGTGCCGGCGCGGAGCATATCGAGCATGTGTAGCCGCACGATCTTGTACGCGATCTCCTCGCCGGCGTGTGACCAGAGGTCGTGCATGGTCCCCATCAGCCCGCCCATTCCGGCTCCTGGCTGGGGGCGGTCGTCAAGGCGGGCGCGCATGAGCACCTGGTCGAGGTGGTTGTGGGCGTTGACGAGCCCGGGGAGCACGGCCTTGCCCCGCGCGTCGACTACCCGCTCCGCCTCGACGGTGCAGTTCCGGTCGGGCCCGACGGCGACGATGTCGCGGCCTGAGACGGCGACGTATCCGTCACGGTACACGCGGTGCTCGTCATCAAGCGTGACGACATAGGCGTTGCGGAAGACGATGTCGGCGCGGGTCGGCTCGCCGCCGGGCTCTTCGGTCACGGCTCTCCCCCTGCTCTGGATCCGCGACCCGGTCGACCTAGCTCTTAGCCGAGGCCGGCCGGGCGAATGTCTCGAGGATGCTCTGGTAGTTCTGCATGTGCCGCTCGAGCGGGACGGCGTGCCGCGGCGCGTAGAAGATGAGACGGTCGAGCAGCCCGTCGTAGCGCCCCGCCTGATCGCGCACGTCGGCCGGCGTGCCGACGAGGCAGCACGACTCGAGCATGCGGTCGGTCACCGCGTCGGCGACGTTCTCCATCTCGCCGCTGCGGAAGGCGTCCCGCACCTGCCGCTTCTCCTCTTCCCAATCGCCGGCGTCGAAGATGCAGTCGAAGGCCCGCGGCGAGAGGTAGAAGCCGAGTGTGATTGCCGCGTCGCGGCGGGCGATGGCGCGATCCCCGTTGATGGAAGTCACGACGTCGGAGGTGAAAGAGAAGCTCTCGCGCGGCCGTCCGCCCGCCTCGAGTCGCTCGCCGATCGTGGGGATGATCGTCTGCTGGAGGTACTGCACGCTGTTGATGGGGTGGCCGATCAGGCCGTCCGCCAGATCGCCGGCGACGCGCAGGGAGAGCTTGTTGACCGCGGCGAGGTAGACCGGGACCGGGTTCGCCTGTCGGTATCCGCGCGCACCCTGCAGCCGGAAGAAGCGCCGCTCCCACTGGATGCGCCCCTCGTTGGTCGTCAGCTCCCGGAGGAGCTCGAGGAACTCGCGGATGCGCGGCGCGGGGTGCTCGGCCTGATCCCCGAGGATGCCATAGAAGCGGTTGAGCTGGGGCCTGACTCCGGAGCCGATGCCGGCGATGGCGCGCCCGCCGGTGAGCTCGCCGAGGTCGGTGATCATGTCGGCGTGCGCGACCGGGTTGATCAGGGGCTGCACGACCACGGCCGTGCCCAGGGTGATGCGCTCGGTGTGCTGCGCAAAGGCTGCGATGCGCAGATAGCCGTGGCTCCCCGAGGTCCACGCGCTCTCGAAGCCCTTCGCCTCCGCCTGCCGCACGAGGCCGATCGCCTCGGTCGCGCTCACCTCCAGCGGTGCGATCCCGATCTTCTCGACCATGGCCGTTCCCCCTTCGCCCTCACGCGACCGCCGCACTATATACCGCGCCCGCTCCACGGAATTCGGGAGCGGCGGGAGAGCGGACGCGGATCTCAGGAACGTGCCACTAGAGCGACATCGGCACGAGATCGGCGTGCAGGGCGAGCGGGGCGCCGGTGAGGGCGCGGATGCGCTCCGGGTCGACTCCGGGCGCGTGCTCGCGCAGCACGAAGCCCGAGGCGCCGATCTCGATCACTGCCAGATCGGTGACTACGAGAGAGACGTGACCGGGGCCCGCCGTGACGGGAAGGGAGCAGCGCCCGACCAGTCGGGGGCCACCGGCGTGCGTGGTGTGCTCCATCACTACCCAGAGCCGTCCGGCACCGGCGGCGAGATCCATCGCGCCGCCGATGCCGCCGAGCCCGGCCTCGCCGCTCACGCTCCAGTTGGAGAACGAGCCGTCGGCGGCGACCTCGTAGGCGCCGAGCACCGCGCAGTCGAGTCGGCCCCCGCGGATGAGCGCGAAGGAGGCCGCGTGGTCGAGGATCGCGGCACCGGGCTCGAGGGTGACGGGCTGGACGCCCGCGTTCACGACGTCCGGGTCGGCGTCGTCACCGGTCGCGAGGGCGCCGTAGCCGACGACGCCGTTCTCCGAGGTGAGAAGGATCCCGTCCCGGTGGTCGAGGAAGCTTGATGCGAGCGTCGGTATGCCGATGCCGAGATTCACGACCCAGCCGGCCTCGAGCCGCCCGGCGATCACCGCCGCCATCTGCTCGCGCGAGAGGCGGCCCGCAACGGAAGCGCTCCCCGCCCTGCCACTCACGCTCCGGCCCCCCGGGCACGCTCGACCGCCGACGCAGGCCGCAACGCGAGCCAGTCGACGTCGAAGAGCCCATCCGGCTCGGGAGGGATCGGCGCCAGCCGGTCGACGTAGAGGCCGGGCGTGTGCACGTGGTCGGGGTCGATGGCGCCGCGTGCCTCGACCGGTTGCTCGACCTCTGCGACGACGAGCGTGGCGGCCGTCGCCATGAGCGGGTTGAAGTTGCGCGCAGCGCGCCGGTAGACGAGGTTGCCGGCGCGGTCGGCGCGCCGCGCGCGCACGAGCGTCACGTCGGCGACAAGCGCCATCTCCAGCAGGTACTCGCGCCCCCCGAAGGCGCGCGTCTCGCGGCCCTCGGCGAGCGCGGTGCCGACCGCCGCCGGAGTGTAGAAGGCGGGTATCCCTGCCCCGCCCGCGCGGATGCGCTCCGCCAGCGTCCCCTGCGGCACGAGCTCACAGCGCACGCTCCCGTCGCGTATCGCCTGCTCGGCCGGACCGGGTATCGACGGGCGCGTGGAGGCGGAGAAGGAGACGACGAGGCGCGAGACGCGGCCGTCGGCGACGAGGTCGCCGATTGTCTTGACGTCGGGGCGCGGGCTCTGGTAGCCGACCGAGTTGGCGATGATGGTGAGGTCGCGCGTGCCGCGACGGTGGAGCGCCCGGAGGAGGTTCCAGGGCGTGCCCGGACCGAAGCCCGGCACCAGGATCGACGCGCCGTCGGAGACGCCGTCCAGGGCGGCGTCGACGCTCTCGGCGATGTCGGGTCCGTTTTCACGGTGCGGCACAGCTGCATCCTCGGTGAGCGGGCGTCGGCGCCCGCGCCGTGCGGCCGCGGGAGGACGCCCCGCTCGGAGGCCGCCGCGGGCGGCCTCTGCTCAGGCGGAGCCCACGCCCGCGATCTCGGCCGTGAACTCCGGCATCACCTCGCGGCCGAAGCGCTCCATCGAGCGCAACACCATCTCGTGTCGGAGGTCGCCCCAGGTGAACGACAGCATCATCCCGCGCACGCCGGCGTCGCGGATCTCGCGCAGCTTGCCCCGCACCGTCTCCGGGGAGCCGAGGATGAAGCCGCGGGAGATGAGATCGGCGACCGCCTCCTCCGGCGTGGAGTCGGGAGAGCTCCACTTCTGGGAGGCGTTCTGCGCCGCGCGCGCCCGGTTGTCGACGTCCGCGGGGTTGAACGTCTGGCGCGAGTGCTGCAGGTGGCGGTGCAGGCGGAACGTCGCCTCCTGGACCTCCTCGTGGGCCTGCTCGTCGGTGGCGGCGACGTAGACGCTTCGCTGCAGCGTGCAGGCGTCGAGCGCGCGCCCGATGCGCTCGGGCGCGATCGACGCCTCCTCCATCGCCCGCCGGTAGAAGGCGAGGCGCTCCGTGGCGCGGGCGAGGTCGAGGCGCGGCATCATGATCGGGTAGCCGCGCGCGGCCGCCCACGCAACCGTGTCGTCCGAGAGCACGGAGAGCATGAGCGGCGGGTGCGGCTTCTGGACCGGCGTGGGCCGGACCCCGGGGATCCGGAGCTGGAAGTGCTCGCCCTCGTAGGGCGTGTTGTCGCCGGCCCAGGCGCGCTCCATCAGCTCGATGGCCTCGAACATGCGCTCGCGCTGCCCCTCGGAGCGCGCCCCGAAGGCGACGTACTCGTACTCGTTGAAGGCGGAGCCGCGGCCGATGCCGATGGTGAGCCGGCCGTCGAGCAGGTTGTCGAGGAGGCTGGTCTGGATCAGGAGCCGCGTCGGGTGGTGGAGCGCCATCTGTACCACCGCGAAGCCGACGCGGATCCGACTCGTCCGCTGCGAGAGCGCGGCCCCGAAGACGATCGGGTCGGCGTAACCGCTCTCGCCCGTGAAGTTGTGCTCGGTGAGCCACGCGTAGTCGAAGCCGAGCGCCTCGGCGGCCTCGATTTGCTGCATCTGCTCCTCGACGACCCGGCGGTCGTCCGCGGGGGTCGGTGAGAGCGGCAAATGGAAGGTCCCGAAGCGCATCGGCGGCTCCTCGTCGCTTGTCTCGGCGGCGGGACCGTGCCGGCGCCCGTCCCGCCGGCCGGAGCCTACACGAGGACGGCGCGCCGTCGCATCCGGAGCGGCCCGCCGGAGGACTGTGGCCCGATGCGGCCTGGCACGGGTGCCCCGGGTCTAGATCCGCGCGCTGGCGGTGCCGGCCACGACCTCCTCGCCGCCCTCCTTCTCTGCCCAGACGCGGCAGTGCGCCCGTCCGTCCGAGCGGTCGAGGATCGCGCCGTGGACCTCGATGTGCTCGTTCGACCAGACCGTGCGCGTGAAGTGGATGTCGAGCTCGCCGCCCGAGACGAAGCCCTCGCCGAAGCGGTCGCGCATCATGCGCGCGATCAGCCCCATCGCGAAGGCGCCCTGCGCCACGGGGCCCGGCTGGCCGCGCTCGCGCGCGGCGGCGACGTCGGTGTGGCCGTTGTGCTCACCGGGCCCCTCGAAGTAGTTCATGCGCTCCTGCGCCAGGTGCAGAGAGAGCGGTCCGAAGGGCTCGGCCGACTCCGGGGCGGGCGGCGGAATGTCGCGGCTCCGCTCCTCCAGCCCCTCGAGCTGCTCCTCCGGGGCCTCGAAGTACCAGGTGCGCGCGTTGCGGTGGACGAGCTCGCCGCCAGCGCGCGCCTCGATCTGCCACTCGATGTAGCCGCGCCCGCGCCGGCGGTACTTCGAGAGCACCTCGCCGGAGATCGTGAGCGGACGCTCGCGCGGAACCGGCGCGGCAAACTCGGCGCGGAATCGCGCGAAGCCCGCCGATATGTCGCGGAAGGGCGCCACGATGCTCTGCCCGGCGTAGTAGAGGATGTAGTGGGGGGCGCGCTCGACGTAGAGCTCGGGGTCATCCTCGTAGAGGCGGCACCAGCGATCGATGTCGTCGGCCGTGACGGTGAGCTCAAACGGGCGAGGGAAGGGCCCCAGCTGGAAATCGTTCCAGCCGGCGCTGTGGGGCGTGCCAACCTTCGGGATCTTGTGCGTGGCGGGGATGGTCGCTAGCTGCGTGCTCATCGTCGTCTCCTTCGGCGGGGCCGCTCGCCGGCCGCTTCCCCGATTCTGCGCCGCCGCACGATCCCCCTGTCAACCACCGCCGCGGCCGCGGGGCCGGCGCCCGGGTGGCGGGCGAGAATCGGCCGGGTCCGCTAGCATCGCGCCGGGGTGTGAGAGCAGGCGCGGGAGCAGGCGCCGCGGGCGCCCGAGAGGGGAGCGGCATCATGACGGCGCGCGAATTGCGGGTGGCGATCTCTCCGGGGGCGACGGGCTTCGACGCCGAGGCGCGCGGGGCGAACGGTTTCCTGCAGCGGCTCTGCTACGCCCGGCTGCTCTCCTACCCGCCGAAGCCGCGAGCGGATGGCGATCCGCTGGGAGATGTCCCGAACCTTGAGGGCGTGCTCGCCGAGAGCTGGGAGGCCTCGGAAGGCGGCACGGTGTACACGGTGCGGCTGCGCCGGGGCGTCCGCTCTGCCTTCGGCAACGAGTTCACGGCCGACGACGTGGTCTGGGGGTGGCAGCGTGCCTTCGGTCTCCGCGACGTCGGCAAGTGGGTCGCGATCATCGGCTCCGTGACCGATCCGGCGAACGTGGTCGCGCGTGACAGACACACCGTCGAGTTCCATCTCAGGGCGCCGAACCCGACGCTCTTGCAGCAACTCACGCGCATGACGCCGGTGATCCACGACTCGGTGGCGGCGCGTGAGCACGCGACCGATGCCGACCCCTGGGCGACCGAGTGGCTGACGCGGACACCGGCCGGCTTCGGCTCCTACCACCTGGAGTCGCTCATGCCGTGGGACGAGGCCGTCTTCGTCGCGAACCCCGGTTCCCCGGTGGCGCCCGTGATCGAGCGCATCCGGGTTCGCTTCGTGGCGGGAGCACGCGAGAGGCGCCGGCTCCTCGCTGACGGTGAGGTCGACGTCCTCCCCGACATCCGGCCCGGCGAGGTCGAGGCGCTCCGAGCCGCCGAGGGCGTGCGCGTCGCGCACGCGCCCTCCGGGGCGCACGTGCTCCTCGCCATGAACTGCCGCCAGGAGCCCTTCACCAGCCGTGACGTGCGGCAGGCGGTCTGCTACGCCGTCCCGTACGATCAGATCCTCCGCGACGTCTACCTCAGCACCGCGGAGCCGTGGCGCTCCCCGCTGCCGATGGGGACACCGATGGCCACCGCCGAGGGCTGGCCGTACCACCACGACCCCGGGCGCGCGCGCGCGCTGCTTCGCGAGGCCGGCCTGCCGCACGGCTTCGAGACGGATCTCTTCGTCGACGTGGGCGCCGCCGATCACGTCGCCTCCGCGCACCTGATCGTCGCCGCGCTCGCCGAGGTCGGCATCCGCGTCGAGCTCGAGCTGCTCGAGTCGACCACGCACTGGGCCGGCGCCCGCTACTTCCGCCCCTACCCCATGCTGATCTACTCGGATCACCACCAGGTTCCCGACCCCTACTACGGGCTGGTGCACGACTACTCGCCGAGCCGTCTCGGGCTCATCAACGTCGGCAACTACTCCAACGACCGGGTGGTGGAGATCACGGCCGAGGTGGAGCGCACGCCCGATCCGGCAGCCCGGGAGGAACTCGTCCGGGAGGCGCAGCGCCTCATCACCGAGGACGCGCCCAACGCCTACCTCGCGCAACCGGGGTTCCTCGCGGCGATGACCGAGGAGCTCGAGGGCTTCTACTGGCCGCCCGATCGGGGCCTCATCGCCGAGCGTCTCTCGTTCCGGGGCTCGTAGCGTGCCGGCCGGGCGACTCGTCGGGAAGCGGGCGCTGGTGACCGGCGGGGGCGCCGGCATCGGCCGCGCCATCACGCTCGCCTTCGCGCGGGAAGGCGCCTCCGTCCTCTGCGCCGACATCGACGAGGCCGCCGCCCGGGCCGTCGCGGAGGAAGCGCGCGGGTCCGGCGCGACGGCAGCCTCGATTGGCTGCGACGTCGCCGAGCAGGAGTCTGCGCGCGCGGCTGTGGCGGCAGCCCGCGAGCAGCTCGGCGGACTCTCGGTACTGGTGAACAACGCGGCGAACCGCGATCCGTCGGCGACCGTCGTGGAGCTCGATCTCGCGAGCTGGCAACGCACGCTCGACATCAATCTCACCGGCGCCTTCCTGATGGCGAAGTACGCGCTCCCGCTGATAGCGGAGGGCGGCGGCGGCAGCGTGATCAACGTCGCCTCGCAGCTCGCGCGAGTGGCCTCGCCGCGCTCGCCGGCCTACTGCTCGACCAAGGCGGCGCTGGTGCAGCTCTCGAAGGTGCTGGCGCTGGACCACGCCGCCGAGGGGATCCGCGTCAACAGCCTCTCCCCGGGCGCGGTCGAGACGGAGCGGCTGGTGCACCGCTTCGGCAGCATGGAGCAGGCGCGCGCGGCGATCGCCTCCAAGCACATCCTCGGTCGCCTCGGGCAGAGCGAGGAGATCGCCGAAGGAGCCGTCTTCCTGGCCTCGGACGCGTCGTCGTTCATGACCGGGGCCGACCTCCTGATCGACGGGGGATACACCGCCACGGTGTGAGCGAGCGACCGGCGGGGAGCGGGGGGGACCGCGATGCTGCGCCGCCTCTTCCCCACCGTCTACGAGGGCTGGATCGTCGTCGTCGCCGCGGGCGTCGTGATGCTCGTCAACGGCACCACGTTCTTCTACGGGCTCGGGACGATCTTCAACGACCTCATCGCCGAGTTCGGCTGGAGCGTGGCCGCGACCAGCCTCGCCTTCTCGCTGCGCACGGAGGTCCAGGGTGCGGCCGCGCCCGCGATCGGCTACGCGATCGATCGCCTGGGCGCGCGGGTCGTCCTGCTCGCGGGGGTCTGCGTCGCCGGGGCCGGTCTGCTTGCGCTCTCCTTTGTGCAGAACATCTGGCAGTTCTACGCCGTGATGCTGCTCTCCGCGGCCGGCATCGGCGCCGCCGGCGGCCAGGTCGGGATGACGGCGACCACGACCTGGTTCCGCACGCTCCGGACGCGCGCCCTGGCGGTGATGTCGATAGGCGGTTCGCTCGCCGGCGTGCTGGTCATTTTCATAGCGCTTCTCGTCGAGGCGCTGGGGTGGCGGGGATCGCTGCGCGTTCTGGCCGTCGTGTATTTCGTGATCTCTGCCTTCGCTGCGAGCAATGTCCGTTCGCGACCATCCTCGCACCCGCAGCCCATGGACGGCATCACGTGGGCGCCGGGGTCGGAGGCGGCCGTCGACGACGGAGTGGCAATGACGGCGCGGCAGGCGCTCCATACGCGCGCTTTCTGGCTGCTCGCCGCCGGGCAGGCGGCGGCCTTCTTCTCCATCGTCTCGGTGATCCTCCTGACCATCCCGTACCTGGAATCGCTCGGCTACTCGAAGGGCGTCGCGAGCACCGGCCTCGCGGTTTACACGCTCTCCTCGGTCGTGGGGCGGGTCGGATTCGGGTTCCTCGCCGATCGCGGCGACAAGCGGCACATGCTCGCCCTCGGTACCGCGCTCGCGGCGACCGGCACCGTCCTGCTCGCCGTCGCCGGGCCAGCCGGCTCCTCGCTCGCCATCGCGATGGTCGGCCTGCTCATCATGGGCCCGGGCTTCGGGGGCATCATCCCCGTGAGGACCGCCCTGATGGCCGACTACTACGGCGTCCGGCACTTCGGGACGATCAACGGCTACGCGGCGTTCGTGATGACGGCGGGCGCGGTGATCGGACCGTGGGTGGTCGGCCGCACCGTCGACGCCACTGGCAGCTACACGCTCGGCTGGACCATCGCCGCCGCCGTCGCGTGGCTCGCCGTGCCCATCCTGCTCGCCGTGCGCCCTCCGGCGCGGCCGGCGGGGGTGCCGCCTCCCGCTCGCGAGGCTGCCCCAGCCGGGCGAGCGCCGTAGACTCTCCCCCGCCGCGCCGGGACCGGCAGGCGCACGGCGGAGCGGAGGCGGCATGCCCGAGGCGACGGTCCACGGCGTCCGGCTCCACTATGACCAGCGGGGCCCCGCCCACGCTCCCGCGCTGCTCTTCCACCACGGCTACATGAGCGCCTCGGACACCTGGGCCGGGGTGACGGAGCGGCTCTCAGGCGAGTACCGCTGCATCGCCCCGGACGCGCGCGGCTGCGGTGAGAGCGAGCGGACGGCGGAGGGGCACAGCGTCGAGCAGTACGCCGCCGACGCGCTCGCCCTCGCCGACGCGCTCGGCGTCGGGCGCTTCACCTTCGTCGGTCACTCCCTGGGCGGTGCGATCGGAATGTGGCTCGCGCTCGCCGAGCCGGAGAGGGTTGAGCGGCTCGTGCTGGTGAGCTCGGTGCCGGCGGCCGGCGTCGCCGACGACGAGGGGGCGGCGGCCCGCCGGGAGCACACCCTCGCGCTCAGGCGCGAGGGCTCGGTCGAGCGCATCGTGGCCGAGCGCCGCGCGACGGCGGCGCGGCCGCGCTCGGAGTCCGGCATGGAGCGCTCGGCGCGGCGCTGGCTCGCTGCCTCCGACGCGCATGTCGAGGGGATGGCGCGGGCCATGTTCACCCTGCGGCTCGGCGATCGGCTCGCTGAGCTCACGCAACCGACGCTCGTCGTCAGCGCGGCCGCCGATAGCCTGCTGCCCACCAACCTTGCCGACTACGCTGCTCTTCCGAACGCTGCCCTGCATGTCTTCAGCCGCGTCAGTCACGGCGTCCCGACGGAAGTGCCACGAGAGCTCGCGGCGGTCATCGCGGACTTCATGGAGCACGGCGTCGTGACGGCCCAGACGCTGCTGGGGCGGCTCCAGGCGCTGGACGGGGAGGGCGGCTTGTGAGCCCCTCCGGCGGCCCGTGGGTCTACGCGCTCGGCGATCTCACGCCCCGGGTGGATCGCACCGCCTACATCGCGCCGACGGCAACGCTGATAGGCGACGTCACGGTGGGGCCCGGCGCCTCCATCTGGTTCGGGGTGGTGCTGCGCGGCGACTCCGGGCCGATCACGGTGGGCGCCGGCACCAACGTCCAGGATCTCTGCATCCTCCACGAGGAGACGACGATAGGCCGCGACTGCGTGCTCGGTCACGGCGTGCTCGCGCACGGGGTCGACGCCGCCGACGGCGTCGTGATCGGGAACGGCGCCCTGGTGCACGAGGGGACGCGCATCGGCGCGGGCGCGGTTGTGGCCGCGGGCTCGCTGGTGCCGGCGAACTCTGTCATACCGGCCGGGACGCTGTGGATGGGCGTGCCGGCCAGGCAGCGGAGCGACACGGTGCCCGATCGCATCCGGCGGCGCTTCCAGGAGACGCGGGAGTTCTACGCCGACGCGACGCTGCGCTACCCGCGCGACCTCCGCCCCTCGTAGGACCCTCGCACGTCACGCTTTCGCCGGGCACTTGACGCGCCTCCCGACGGGGATAGAGTGGATCTGCGAATCTTTGCAGGTGCCACCAGCGGCGCAACTGGAGCGCGACCATGAGCTGCGAGCCGGAGATCGCGCAGGCCGTCCGCAAGCGCGGGCGTCGCGTGACGATCCAGCGGGTGAAGATCCTGAGCGCGCTCCGTCACGCGAGGGAGCACCAGAGCGCCGAGCAGGTCCTCGACCGCGTGCGTGGCGACGACCCCCTCGCCGGCATCTCGCTCTCGACCGTCTACCGCACGCTGGAGACGGCGACCGCGCTTCGCCTCACCTCCGAGCTGCGCGGCGCCTCCGGCACGATCGTCTACGAGTGGAACGAGCCGGGCACGAGCCATCACCACGTCGAGTGCCGGTCCTGCGGCCGCACCGAGAGCGTCGCGCTCGCCTCGCTCGCGCTCGCGGAGGCGGAGATCCGCGAGCGCGCGGGCTTCGAGGCGGACATTCGCCACCTGGCGATCCCCGGCCTCTGCGCGGACTGCCGCCCGGCGGGCGGCTAGGGCCGGGAGGCTCGGGTGGCGGCCGTCGGTCCCCTCACGGCCCTGGGAGCCGCCCCCGCTCCTCCGCTGCACATCCCCGACGGCTTCGTCAGCCTGCCGGTAGCGGCCGTCGGCTGGGCCGTGGCCGCGGCCCTGGTCGTCGTGGCCGCCCGCCGCGCGGATCGCAACCTGGACGAGCGCGCGGCGCCGCTGATGGGGGTGATGGCGGCGTTCATCTTCGCCGGCCAGATGGTCAACTTCCCCGTGGCCGGGGGCACCTCGGGCCATCTGCTGGGCGGGGCCCTCGCCGCGATCCTGCTCGGTCCATGGGCGGCGATCATCGTGATGACTGCCGTCGTCGCGCTGCAGGCGCTGCTCTTCCAGGACGGCGGGCTCGCGGCCGCCGGGGTGAACACCCTCAACATGGGCGTCATCACCGTCCTCGTCGGCTGGGGCGTGTACCGGGCGCTGCACGCGCTGAGCGCCCGCCACCCGGCCGCGTCGGCAGTGGCGGCGTTCGCCGCCGCCTGGCTGTCCGTCGAGGCGGCTGCGGTCGCGACGGCGCTCGAGCTCGCGACCTCCGGCACCTCGCCGCTGGCGGTGGTGCTCCCGGCAATGGCGGGCGTGCACGTCCTGATCGGGGTCGGCGAGGGTCTGATCACGCTCGGCGCGCTCGGCCTCGTCCGCGCCTGGCGCCCCGATCTCCTCGCGCGGTGGGCGCGGGCGGAGGCGTGAGGGTGGCGCGCGGCAATGTCGCGCTCCTCGTCGGCGGGCTTGCGGCCGCGCTCATCGTGGTCGTCGTGCTGGCTCCCCGCGCATCCGGCGATCCCGACGGCCTCGAGCGGGTCGCCGCGGACGAGGGATTCGCCGAGCACGCTGCGGATGCCCCCGTCGAGCTGCTCGCCGCCTATCTGGTTCCGGGCGTCGAGGACGAGACCGCGTCGACGATCCTCGCCGGCGCGATTGGCGTGGTCGCCGTCACGGCCGTCGTGCTTCTGGCCGCCCGGGTGCTGCGCGCCCGCTCGGCCCGTGGCGGCGGCCGCGACGGGGCGGCCTCGCCCGGACCGCGGTAGGGCGGCGGGCCGGTGGAGGTCACCGCGCTTCTCGAGCGCTTCCACGCAGGCGACAGCCCCGTCCACCGCGCCCACGCGCGGGTGAAGCTCCCCTGCGCCCTCGCCTACGTCCTCGTCATCACACTCACCCGCGAGGGCGACTTCGCGGCGCTCGGTCTCCTGGTTCTGCCGGTGGCGATGGTGATCGCGGCGGCGAGGCTGCCGCCGTTGCTCGTTCTCAGGCGGGCGTTGATTGCCCTCCCGTTCCTGCTCGTCGCGCTGCCTCTCCTCTTCACGCGGCCGGGCGAGCCGCTCGCCCAGCTCCCGCTCCTTGGCTGGGTGGTGAGCGATGCCGGCGTGACCGCGGTCGCGACCATCCTCGGGAAGTCGTCGCTCTCGGTCGTGGTCGCGGCTGTGCTGCTCGCCACGACGGAGCTGCCGGCGATCCTCGGAGCGCTCCGCTGGCTGCGCCTCCCGCGGCTGCTCGTGGTGTCGATGGAGTTCGCGTATCGCTACCTCTTCGTGGTCGTCGACGAGGCGTCCCGGATGCTGCTCGCACGCGCGAGCCGCAGCACGGCCGTCGACGGACGCCGGTCGGGCGGCGACCTGCGCTGGCGGGCGCGCGTGGCCGGACACCTCGTCGGCACGCTCTTTGTGCGCTCCGTCGAGCGCAGCGAGCGCGTCCACGCCGCGATGCTCGCGCGCGGCTACGACGGGGATCCGCGCCGCCTCGCCCCGCCTGGTTTCGACATTCGCTCGGCCGCGGTGGCCGCGGCGATCGTGCTCTACGGTTGCTGCGTGCAGGTGGCGGTGCGGTTGTGAACGACGGCGGGTCCCCGCTGCCGGGGACGGGCGCGCCGACGGCGCTGCGGCTCCGCGGCGTCTCCTACCGTTACCCGGACGGGACGCTCGGGCTCAGCGGCGTCGATATCGACATCGAGGCCGGCGAGCTCGTCTGTGTGCTCGGCCCGAACGGCTCCGGCAAGTCCACGCTCACGCGCCTGCTCAACGGGCTCCTGCGCGGCGGGGGAACGATCGAGGTCCTCGGGGAGCGGCTGACTGACGACACGCTGCGCGCGGTCCGGGCGCGGGTGGGCCTGCTCTTCTCCAACCCGGACGACCAGCTCTTCTCGCCCACCGTGCTCGACGACGTTGCCTACGGTCCGCTGTACCAGGGCCTCGGCCCGGAGGAGGTGCTGGAGCGCGCGCGCGCGGCCCTCGCGGCGGTCGGGATGAGGGGCTACGACAATCGGGCGCCGCACCGCCTGAGTCTCGGCGAGAAGAAGCGTATCGCGATTGCGACCGTGCTCTCGATGCGGCCCGATATTCTCGTGCTCGACGAGCCGACGTCTTCGCTCGCTCCCGCCGCGCGCCACGATCTCATCGCGCTGCTGCGAGAGCTTCCCCAGACGCAGGTCGTCGCCACGCACGACCTGGCGATGGCGCGCGACCTCGCCACGAGGGTCGTCGTGCTCGCCGCCGGCCGCGTCGTCGGCGACGGGCCCCCCGACGTGGTCCTCGGCGACGGCGAGCTCTTGCGTGAGCACGGCCTGGAACCCGCCCTGCACGGACCGGTGCGCGAGCCGCCGCGGGACGCGTCCCCGCGCTCTCGGCCGGGGGATGCCCGCGGCCTGTAGTCACCCGCTATGCTGCGCGCGTGCAGCGGACGGAGGGGCGGATGGCGACGAGCCAAGCGTACGAGGCGGAGCGCGAAGTCTCAGCGGAGGAGGCGGAAAGCCACCGCGAGGAGATCCGCGCCTTCATCTCTGACTGGGACCGCGTTGCCACCTACCTGCTCACCATCCGGCGCGACGGCCGGCCGCTGATGCGCCCGGTCTCAGCCTTTGTCGAGGGTTGGACGATTCAGACGGTGACGCAGAACGTGCACCTCAAGACGCGCCAGGTGCGCCGTAACCCGATCGTCGCGTACCTGTTCTCGGGACTCGAGGCGCGGGAGCGTGGCAACGATCCCGCCTCGGTCTACGTGCAGGGCATCGCCCGGCTGGTCGAGGACCCGGCCGAGGTCGAGGCGTTCTACGAGCGGCGCGCGGCCGCGACCGGGCGCCCGCGCGGGCACGCAGGCGACACATACACGCCGTCCGTGATTCGTACCACACCCCAGTACCTGCGCGCCGAGGGCTTCACCGGCCGACGGCATCCGGTGATTTATCGTGACTTCCCCGGTCTGGTGACCGCGGCGCAGATGCCGTAGCGGAACAGCCATGCGCGGGAGCGAATCGAAAGGAGTGCGAAATGGCCTACGACGACTACCAGCACCTCGTGATCGAGGTGGAGGACGGTGTCGCTATGGTGCGGATGAACCGTCCGGAGAAGCTCAACGCGTTCAACCCGACGATGGGGCTCGAGCTGCTGCGGGCGCCGGCGGAGCTACGCGACGATCCGAGCGTCCGCTGCGTGGTGCTCACGGGGACCGGTCGCGGGTTCTGCTCCGGCGTCGATACCAGCGAGGACCGTGGCGCCGTCGCCGACAATCCGTTCCATCGAGGACCGACCGATGAGATCGGCTACTCCGGTCGCGTGACGCTGGCCTGGCATGAGCTCGACAAGCCGAGCATCGGGGCCATCAACGGCGTGGCCGCCGGCGGCGGCCTGGGCCTGGCGATGGCGCAGGATCTGCGCATCGCCGCGGAGTCCGCGCGCCTGATCCCCATCTTCACCATGCGAGGGATCTCCCCGGAGCTGGGCCTGAGCTGGACGGCAACGCGGCTGATCGGTACGGCCCGGACACTCGAGTGGTTCTACACGGGGCAGGAGCTGTCGGGCCCGCAGGCGCTGGAGTGGGGCGTCGTCAACCACGTGGCCCCGGACGACCAGTTCGAGGAGGCGACGCGGACCCTCGCCCAGCGTGTCGCGGACGGTGCACCGATCGCGCTCTCGCTCACCCGGCGCACGGTGTACCACGCGCAGAACACACCGCTCCGCGAGCACCTCGTCTACGAGGCGGCGAACGTCGGCATCAGCGGCCAGACGGAGGACACCATCGAGGGACGAACCGCCATCCGGGAGCGCCGCACGCCGGTCTTCCACGGGCGGTAGACCCGGCGGGGTGGGGCGACGGACGCCCGCACCGCTCGCGGGACTGCCTCCGGCGGTGCCCTGCGCCTCTAGCCGTCGAGGAAGTCGAGGACGATGCGGGCGAAGCGCTCCGGGTCGTCGTTGATGTTGAGGAGGCCTGGGCTGTCGGGGCGCATCCCGACGGCGTTGGGGATCCCCTCGACGAACCGCTCGTGCTGTTCCCCGAGCGGCGAGCCCGAGCCGTGCAGCATGAGCGTGCGCGCCCGGATGCGCGGGAGCGCGGCCCAGTAGTCGTAGCGCAGCATGCCGTACGGCGCCGAGCCCTCCCAGCCGGTGTCCCCGTAGAGCTCCTGCACGCCTTCGTCGGAATTGATCTTCAGCTGTTCGACCATCGTCTCCATGACGCGATAGAGGTTGGCGCCGGGGTTCTCGCCGCCGTGGCGGCGCCAGATCTCGAGCAGGTGCCCGCCGTCGGCGCGGAGAGGGAAGTAGTGGTGCGCGCGGTGCAGCCGAGCGGGGCCGTTCTCGGTTGCGCCGTAGCTGTAGGCCTCCTGCACGACGATCGAGCCGAGCCGCTCGGGGTGGTTCGCGGCGAGCGCGATCGCGACCGCCGACCCGGTGTGCGTCGCGAAGAGGTCGGTGCGGTCGATGCCGAGACCGTCGAGTAGCCACACCGCGGCCCGCGCGAACTCGTCCAGCGTGGTGTAGGGCGTGGTCGGACGGTCGGAATCCCCGCACGCCGGCATCGTCCAGGCGACGACGCGGCGCTCGCGCGAGAGCCGCTCCATGTGCGGGAGATACATACGGGATGACTGCGGGAGTGCGTGCAACAGGAGCAGGGGCGGCCTGCCACTCTCCCGCTGGGGTCCCGCCTCTCGGTACTCGATGTGCCCGTCGGCGCCGAGTACGAAGCCTCGCCGCACCTGAATGCCGGTTGTCGTCATCTCAACTACCCTCGCCGCCACAGCGCGCCTCCGGGCGCGGCCGGACCGTAGCACAGAGGCAGGGCAGGGGTGGCTGCGGACAGCGGCATTGCCCAGGCCCACGGGGGAGACGCCCCCACGGCCTGGTCGCCGCGGCCGGCAGCGCATGGCTGGATTGGCTTGGCTGGGCGGCTGCGGGCGTAGAGGGCGAGGCCGTCTTGGCATCGCCGAGCTTGAGCGTGCCGGGACCCTCACCTCTCTCTCCGCATCCCGTCGCAATCGAGCCCGGGAGGCGGACGGCGTGCTCGATCTCGTAGGCGAACCTGAGACGGGAGGAGCCTAGCCCTTCCGCTCCTCGTCGAGAAACGCGAGAAGCTCCGACGCGAAGAGCTCCGGCGCCTGGTTGGGGAGGAAGTTGCCGTCCGACGGGAGGCGGAGTCCGCGCGCGTTGGGGATGACCTCAACGAATCGCTCGTGCGCGCGGCCGAGCTGGCTCATCGTCCCGTGGATCACCAGGGTCGGCGCCCGGATCGCGGCGACGCGTGTCCACGTGTCGTAGTTCCCCATCGCGTAGGGAGCGGCGCCGAGCCAGCCCGCACTCCCGTAGACCTCGGCCCCCGCTGCCGAATTGACGCGGAGCGTTTGCAGGATGCTCTCCGCGACGGGTTCGAGGTCCTGCTCGGCAAGGGCGCTCCCGTTGCGGCGCCTCTGCGCGCGCTGCCGCTCGTGGTGGCGCCACGTGCGTCGCCAGAGCGCGAGCAGGTGAGACCCGTCGGGCTGCGCGGGTTCGTAGCTGTGCGTGCGCAGCAGAGCCTCCCGCCGCTCGGGCGTTCCCCAGTGGAAGGGCTCCTCGATGGCGAGGCGTACCGTGCGCTCCGGATAGGCGGCGGCAAACTCGGCCGCGAGCAGGGATCCGGTCTGCGCTCCGAAGAGGGAGACCTGCCGGATGCCGAGACCGTCGAGCCCCCACACGAGCGCGCGCGCGTACTGGCCGAGCGTGGTGTAGGGCTCGGCTGGCCGGTCCGATGCGCCGTAGCCGGGCGTCGAGAGCGCGACCACGCGCCGCTCCCCCGCGAGGAGCGGAAGCAGCGAGTCGAAGCTCTGCGCCGCCCCCGGCGTGGAGTGAACGAGCAGGAGCGGCTCGGGCTCGGGCCCGGGGGTGCGCACCCTCGGACCGAGCTCGCGGCTCTCGATATAGCCGTCCGGGCTCTCGATCAGGCGACGCCGGATGGCGCTATCGGTCATGGGCGACTCCCGGCGGCTGCGCTAGTCGAACGGCGTGTTGGCGACCTGCACCAGGACGCCGTTGACGTCGCGTGGGTGCACGAAGATCTGCTGCGTGACCGGCTTGCCTCGGCCCGGATCGTTCACGAGCCTCACCTCGCTGTCGCGCAGGTGCTCCAGGCATGCCCGGGGATCCTCGTTGTCGAAGGAGATCTGGTGCAGCCCTTCGCCGCGCGACCGGAGCGCGCGCGCAACCGGCCCCTCCTCATCGAGCGGCGAGATGAGCTCGATGTATGTGCCGTTGTCGTAGGTGATGACCGACGTGTCGAAGCCGAGATCCTCGAAGGCGTGCCGCTGCGTGAGCTTCCCGCCGAAGAGCCTGAGGTAGCGCTCCGTCGCCTCCTCGAGGTCTGCGACCCGTATGAAGACGCCGCGGATGCCGGTGAACATCGGATTCCCTTCGCTTGCGCCGCCGCAGGCGCGGCGGTCCCAGGTGCGGCATGATAGCGCGCGCCGCGGAGGCTGGCCGACGCGGCACGGCGTGAAGGGAGATCCGCGTGTCGATCGCGGCGATGCGGGGTTTCGTGTCGACGGCCGCGGGGCAGATCCATTACCGCGAGGCGCTCCGGGCGCAGGCCGCGGCGGAGGAAGGATCGGGCGCTCCCGTCCTCTGCCTGCACATGACGCCGGGCTCCTCGCGCGTCTACGGGGAGCTGCTTCCCCACGTCGCGGAGGCCGGCTACCGCGCGGTGGCGATGGACACGATGGGCTACGGGGATTCGGACTCTCTCGGCGCCTCCCCCCGCATGGAGGACTATGCGGAGTCCGTGACCTGGCTTCTCGACGGGCTCGGGATCTCGCGGGCGACGATCGTCGGGCTCTCGACCGGGTCGATCATCGCCGCGGCGGCCGCGATCCACTTCCCCGAGCGGGTCTCGCGCCTCGTGCTCTGTGAGCCGGGCCGCTTCAACACGCCGGAGCGGCAGGCGCGCGGCTACATCGGAGGCCGCTGGGAGGTCGACGCGGATGGCGAGGCGCTGGCGGCTCGGTGGCGGCAGATCTCCCGGGGCTTCGGGGGCCGGCTGACCACGGAGCAGGCGTTTGTGCTCTACGTCGACTCGCTGCGCTCCGGCGCGCATCAGCGGGAGGCGTACCACGCGCTGATCCACTACGAGCTGATCGAAAGGCTCCCCCGGATCGTGGTGCCGACGCTGCTCCTCACCGGCGAGCACAGCACGCGCGAGGAGCCTGTCGAGACGTTCCTTCGCGGCATCGCGGAGTCAACGCACGAGGTCGTGCCGGACTGCGCGAATGCGCCGCCGCTGGAGCAGCCGGCGGCGTTCGCGGGCGCGCTGTTGCGGTGGCTCGAGCGCACGCCCGAGCGGCACTCACCCGCGGGGGCGGGGCCGTGATCGTCGACACTCAGGTCCACTTCTGGGAGGAGGCGCGCCCCGACCGCCCCTACAACGGCATCAGCGATCCCAACCTCTCCCAGCCGTTCGGCCCGGAGCAGATGATCCCCCTGATGGAGGAGGCCGGCGTCGACCGGGTGGTGATCGTCCCGCCCGGATTCATGGATCCCCACAACGACTACGCGCTTGAGTGCGCGGAGCGCTATCCGGATCGCTTCGCAGTGATGGGGCTGCTGCTACCGGGCGCGCCGGGGTCGGCGGAGCGCGTCGGAGACTGGCTCAGGCAGCCGGGGATGCTGGGCATCCGCACGCACGTGAACCTGCGCCAGCGCGCGCGCTGGGGCCCGGACGAGGCGGCGGAGCCCTTCTGGGCGGCATGCGAGCGCCACGAGGTGCCCGTCGCCGTCTTCGCCGCAGGCGAGGCCGAGTACGTCGAGGGGCTGCTGGTGCGCCACCCCGCGCTTCGTCTCCTCCTCGATCACCTGGGACTGCCGCAGATCGACGCGGGGTTCCGCCTCGAGGATCTGGAGCCGATGCGCCGGCTCGCGCGCTACCCCGGGGTGGTGGTGAAACTCTCGACGCTCCCCGCGCGCTCGACGCGGGGCTACCCGTTTCCCGAGGTGCACGAGGTGGCGCGGGCGGCGTACGAGCTGTTCGGGCCGGACCGGATGATGTGGGCGACCGACCACACGCAGACGCTTCGCCGCGGACGTGCATCCTACGCCGAGGAGCTGCGGCTGTGGAGCGAGGCGCTCGACTTTGTGACGCCCGCCGACCTCGAGTTGATCCTCGGCGGCACCGCCTGCGAGTACCTCGGCTGGCCGGCCGATGCGGCGTCGACGACACTCGCCGCCACCCGCTAGTCATCGGCGTCGCAGGGCGCCCCTCGCACGGTCTCCCGGCGGGCTCGCGGTCGCCGACTCCCTTGCCCAGGACTCGCCCCGCGAGACTGGCGAACCTCCCCTGTCACGGGAGGCGGACCCCGCCTGACCGACATCGGGCCCGCGTGACGAGGCAGCGAGAGGTCGACCGACCTATGGATGCCCGTCGCGCCCGGGTCCGGCCTCCCGGGCGATGCGGCTCACCGCCGCGATAAGCTGTTCAGCCTCCTCCATCGGGCGCTGGAAGACGTTGCGCCCGGCGATCATGCCCGAGGCTCCCGCGGCGAACGCGAGCCGCACGTCGTCGAGGAACCGCTCGTCGTCGCGATGGGAGCCGCCGGAGAAGATCGCGGCGGCCTCGCCACACGACTCGACGACCCGCCGCGCCATGAGCGAGCGGTCCGCCTCGAGCTCGAGGTAGGGGGACGGGGGCGTGCCGAGCTCGGGATCGTGTCTCCGCGGGAGGTTGATCTTGATGACGTCCGCGCCCATCTCCAGGGCGACTCTCGCCGCGTAGTCGACGGCGTACAGCGAATCTCGCCCACCGGCCGCGTCGACGAACCGGCCGCGGGGATAGGACCACACGACGAGCGGCATCCCGAGACGCTCGCAGTCGCGCCGGACGTCTGCGAGCTGGCGGAGATCCTGCTCCTGGGCGGCGGAGCCGACATACAGCGTGTAGCCGATGGCGTCGGCGCCCGCGCGGACGGCCTCCTCGACGGATCCGGTGAGCGGCGAGAGCGGCGCCGATGCCTCCGGGATGCTTGTCTTCCCGTTCAGCTTGACGATGAGGCCGACGTTCGGCTCGGTCCCCCGGTAGTAGCGACCGACCAGCCCGAGATGGGCCGCGACCGCCGCGATGGCGGTTCGACTCGACAGCTCGAAGATGGACGCCGTGCGGGAGCCCCACTCGTGCTCCAGGAAGTCGACCGGTCCATGCTCAAGCCCGTGGTCGTAGGGGAGTACCAGAATGGCGCCGCCGGCGTCGGCCGAGCGCAATCTCCCGAGCCTCACGGCGACGCCGGACGTTGGAGTGCTCACGATGACCGCCCTCCGAGCATCTCGCTCACGATTCCGATCTCCCTCGCCCCGCCGATGTACAGAGGGACGAGGTCGTCAACAGTTCGCGGCCTCACGGCCAGGATCTCCTCGCAGCCCGTCGTCGCGCCGCCGCCGGCTCGACGCGCGATGAGCGCCAGAGGAGCCGCTTCGTAGAGCAACCGGAGCTTTCCGTCCGGGTGTTCGCGGTTGGACGGGTACGCGAAGATCCCGCCCTTGTGGAGAATGCGGTGGAAATCCGCTACGAGGCAGCCGGCGTATCTCAGGCTTCGGCCGTGGCCGAGCCGGCGGGCGACCTCCCGTGTCGCATCGGACCACCCGGAGCTCCGGCTCTCGTTCACGCTGTACACCGCCCCCTCGCTTCGCAGTGCCGCGGGAGGGCTCGTCGCCGTGAGCGTGTAGCACCTCTCGGTGAGATCCAGCGCCAGTTCGTAGTACTCGTCGCCCGTCGCAATGACCAGCAGCGTTCGGAGCCCGTACAGGGCGTACCCCGCAGCGATCTGGGACGTACCCGGCGCCGGCCACGGACCGGTTGCCGGGTACACGCCGAAGATGCTCCCGACGGTCTCGTCGACCTCGACGTTGGAGGAGCCGTCCAGCGGGTCGAGAACGACCCGGTACGCCTCGCCGCGCGCACCTGTCGCGAGCACGCGGTGCGACTCCTCGGAGAAGATCTCGCGCACCGACGCCCCTGCCAGATGCCTCGCGAAGATCTCGTCGGCCTCGAGGTCCTCGGCGACCTGCTCATCGCCGAAGGCGTTGCGCGAGCCGGGGGCCGCAGTGCGGGCCGAATCCCGGGCGCCGGCGCGCAGAAGGGAGTCGACCTCGGAGACCGCGCTCGCAATCGCGGTCAGCACCCCGTCCAGAGGCGCGGATCCGCGAGTGGGGTCGTGGTCCCGGATCGGGAGCGCCGCCCCGCTCACCCCGGACACGCGACGGCCGAGGAGGTGGGAGTCACGGGCGCTCCGAGGCGGTTGCCGGTCGCGCGCCCGCGGCGAGTGCTTCGATGAAGCGATCACGCCTCTCGGTGGAGTGCAGCGTGCGGAAGTCGTCGGGCCAGGTCTCCTCGCCGGGCTCGACGACGACGTCGACGAGCACGGGCCCCTCCGCAGCGAGGAGCTCCGGCAGCGCCTGATCCCACTCCTCGACGCTGTCGATGCGGCGCGCGTCGCGGTAGCCGGCGGCGAGCGCGAGATCGGGGAACGAGGCTCGCCCCCACCCCGGCACGGGAACCGCGCCGTTCGTCTCGTAGGTGCCGTTGGAGCAGACGCAGTGCAGCAGGTTCGCCGGCTCTGCATCGGCGATCGTCACGAGCGTGCCGAGGTTCATCAGCAAGCTCCCGTCGCCATCGAGCACCACGACCTTGCGATCAGGTCGCGCCAGCGCGATGCCGAGAGCCGCCGAGGAGGCCTGCCCCATCGCGGCGTTGAAGGTGTAGTTCAGCTCTGAGGGATCGATGTGAATGAGCTCGGTGGCCGCGCGGTAGACAGCGACCACCACCTCGTCCGTGCGGTGCCGTGCAAGGGCGCGCAGCATCTGGTCGCGTTTCATCGTCATCAGACCGGCTCCCCTCCGATCAGCAGGACGACGGGGCGCCTGCGCTCGTAGGCCCGGTCGATGGCGGGTCCGATGCGTTCCTCGTCGCCCCCGAACTCGAGTAACTCGTTCTCGATGCCCATGGCGCCCAGGATTGGCTGCACGATGCGGAGCCCGTAGCGCGGCGACTGCGAAGGCGGCACGCCGGGCTCGTTCCTCAGCAGGCCGACGAGCATGCAGACGGGATTCTCCCCCTCGACGCCGACGGCGCGGAGGCAGTTGATCGAGTCGAGCAGCCCCGTGTGCTGCATCATCAGAACGGCGCGCTCGCCGCCCGCATAGAGCCCGGCGCAGATCGACAGCCCCTCGTCCTCCTTGCACACCTGCACCACGCGGAGGGAGGGGTCGGTGAGCATCGGCTTCAGCACGTGCTCGCTCGTCGTGATATCGGGGAGGGCGGCGACGAAGCGCACCCCCGCCCGGGCGATCTGCTCGCGGATCGCGGCCGCGGAGAGTGGCTCCCTCTCCGGCCCGCTCACGGGGCGTCCCCGCTGAGGAATGCCGCGGGACCGCGGATGAGCGTCGCCTCGATGTCGTCCTGGGAGACGCCCCGGCGCTCGAGCTCCGCGCGACCGCGCTCCGGCACATAGCGCCAGGTGGAGGGCGGCTCGTGCGCTCCGTGCGGGCGCCAGTCCATCTCGCCGCCCCAGTCGTGGCCCAGCATCAGCCGCGGGGCGTGGCCCTCGGCGCAGAGCGCCGCGACGGCGTCGAGCACTGCCGGCTCCTCCTCCCGGTCGCGCCCGAAGTGGTCGATCGAGAGGTAGTGGCCGGCGGACAGCACGGCGCGCAGATAGTCGAGGTCGTCGGTGAAGGCGTGGCCGATGGCGACGAGATGAGGCGGCACCTCCTCGTCGGCGAAGACGCGCATCTGGTCGCGCCCGATGTCGTAGGGGCTCGTGTGCGTTGAGATCGGCACGTTCGTGCGGCGCGCGGCGCGCGCCGCGCCCCGCAGGATCGTCTCCTCCGGCTCGCCGATCCCGGGCGGTCGGTTGTTCGCCACCTTGATGACGCCGGCGCGCACCGACGTGCCGGCCGCGCCGCGCTCGATCTCGCGCGCGAAGATCTCGGCCGTCTCGTCGGCGTCGGCGCCATTCCGCCCGTCCCAGCGCTGCTGGAAGAGGCGTGGGATCTCAAGCCAGATCCCCGTCGCGACGATCACCCGGACACCCGAGCGGCGCGATACCTCGGCGAGCATCTCGACGTCGCGGCCAAGATCCGGCGTCGTGACGTCGATGAGCGTACCGACTCCCGCGTCGGCCGCATCCTTCAGCTCGAGCGCCACGTGCTCGATGGCGGCCTCCCGGTCGTAGAGCCAGGGGTACTGGTGCTGGAGGCCCGTCGAGTGGATGAAGAGGTGCTCGTGGGAGAGCGTGACGCCCAGCTCGCTGGCATCGACCGGTCCCGTCGCCGTCTGCACGTCCGCCACGGATCTCCCCCCTCCGGCTCGCGCCCGCTCCGGCCCTAGGTCACGACGGGCCCGAGCGCCCGGCGGCGTCTGGCCTCGATGTCCTCCATGCGTGTGCTCTCTGCGGAGCGGGTCTGGATGCCGACGAGGTGGTTCTCCGGGTCCAGGTAGTAGTGGATGGAGCCCCCGCCGTCCTCGGTGCGGTGGGTCGGGCCGACGCGGCGCACGCCGACCGCCTCGAGCTCGGCCCCCAGCGCCGTGGCGTCGTCGACACGCAGCACGAAGGTGTCCGGGACCTCACCGCGATCGGTGGGGAGGGGTTCGGGCGGGCAGCCGAGCGCGACCTCGAGCGTCATCGTTCCCCCGATGTCGAGCAGGGCGGCGCGCTCGCCCTGCATCAGCAGGTCGAAGCCCAGGATGTCGCGGTAGAAGGCGACCTGCCGGGGAAGGTCGGTGCAGCGCACGACGATCCATCCGAGCCCGTCGATCTCCCCGTCGAGATCGGGCGCGTCGTGCACGGCGAGCTCGCCCGAGTCGCGCCGCCTGCGCCACTCCACATCCTTGGGCCGCCCGCTCACTTCGTTCCGCTCCTGGAGGCCGGTGATGTGGCCGCCGGGATCCCGGAAGTAGGCGAGGATGCCCTCCCCGCCCCCGATCGGAAATGGGTCGTTGACGAACTCCACGCCGCGCTCGCGGAGCAGCGTGGTCGCGCGCTCCATCGATCGCACGCGGAAGACGGGCATGAACGGCGCCTCGCTGCGGTCGCGGTAGCGCCGCTGCGGCCGGCCGCCCTCGTTGATCCCCATCACCACCGTCTCCCCGCACCAGAACACGGTGGTCGCGCCGTGCGTGCGCAGGACGGGAAGTCCGACTACGTCGCGGTAGAAGGCGCCGAGGCCCTGGGGGTCGGCGGTGCGCCGCACGAGCCATCCGAGGCCCTGGATTCCTGCGCGCATGCGAGGGGCCCCCTATGCTCCCGCTTCCGGGCCGGTGTCCGGCCCGGAGGATGGTAGCAGGAGCACGCCGGCGTGCGAGGCCGGGCCGCCGCGGGGCGGGGAACGCCCCGCCGCCGGCGCGGCGCGGGCGGCACGGACTGATGGAGGGTCTGATGGCGCTGGACATCGAGAGGCTGCCGGAGGCGGTGCTGACCTTCCTCGCGGAGAGGCACGTCGCAACGCTCAGCACGCAGCGGCCCGACGGCAGCCTGCACGTGGCTCCTGTCGGATTCGGCTACGACGCTGCGAGCCGGACCGCGCGCATCATCACCTTCGAGGGGGCCCGCAGGGCGCGGAACCTGGAGGAGGCGGGTGGCGCCGGTCGGGCCGTGCTCTGCCAGGTCGACGGGGGGCGGTGGCTCACGCTGGAGGGGCGCGGCCGGGTCGTGCGCGATCCCGCTGGCGTGGCCCGCGCGGTCGAGGCGTACAGCGCGCGCTTCGGCACCCCCGGCGAGCGTGAGGGACGCATCGCGATCGAGATCGCCGTGGAGCGGATCATGGGCGGCGGCTAACAGACCGCCCGCGTGGCGAGTACGGCGCGGGAGCGACGGGCGCGCCATCGGCGTCGTCCTACCGGGGCGGCGGAAGCGGGTCCTCGTCGATCGCGACCTCGAAGTATTCGCGGGGCGGACCGCCCTCCGGCTGGTGCACGTGTGCCGCCATCTCCGCGATCCGCTCGTGGTAGCCCGGCGTCTCCGTGAGCTCCTCGTAGGAGGCGATGGAGTCGAAGAGCCGCAGATGCGTGAAATGCGTGGGATCCTCGAGGGAGCGCAGCAGCCGCCGGCCGAGGAATCCTGGGTGTCGGCGCATGAACGCGGTGAACTCCCCGGAGAGCCGCACGTACTCGTCGGCGTGCTCCCCGGCGTCGAGCGCGTGCGCCTGGCTGACTACGACCTGCATCGTTCTTCCTTCCTCGCGTTCCCCGGGCCGGTTCGCCGGGGCTAGCTATCGGCGAGCGGCAACAGCAGCTCGGAAACACGCTCCGGCGCGGTCAGCATCGCGTCGTGTCCCTCGTCGAGCACGACGTAGTCGTCGTCGCCGCCGGCGTCGAGGCGCCGCCGGTAGAGCGCGGCCGGGAAGTTCTCGGGGGTGCGTTCGAAGAAGATGAGCGTGCGCGGGAGCGCGGCAGCCTGCGGGTTGGAGAGCCGGAGCGACTGGAGCTGGGGACCCGGGGGCTGAGGCCGCAGCCGCTCGCCGACCCAGGCCTGGTCGGCGGCGTCGGTGATGCCGAGGCGGGCCATGCGCTCCTCCGGCGGCGGGGGCGGTCGCTGTCCGCGCTCGTCGCGGTGTTCCGGCGCCAGCAGGTCGACGCTGCGCCCGCCGTCGGCCGGCACCGGCGCGTCGAGGTAGACCAGGCGCCCGACGCGCGAGGGATCGCGGTGCGCCGCGGCGGCGATGACGACGCCACCATAGCTGTGCCCGACGAGCACCGCGTCGCGCACATCCTCGAAGAAGAGCACGCTCAGGAGGTCGGTGACGTGTGTGTCCAGGTCGATGGTGTCGGAGGCGAGATGGGAGCGCTCGCCCAGGCCGGTCAACGTGGGGGCGTGCACCTCGTGCCCGGCGGCTCGCAGCAGCGGCGTGAGGCGCTGCCATGCCCATCCGCCGTGGCCCGCACCATGCACGAGGACGAAGGTCGCCATGAGCGCTCCCGCCGCCTCTCCGGGCAGCGCGTAGCCGCGCCCCACTAGATCGGGAGCTGCTCGCCGTCGACGCCGAGCGCGAGGTAGACATCGCGCACGCTCTGGTGCAGCTCCTCCAGCGATCGGAAGCGGGACGACGGTAGCCGCCCGACGATCGCGGCGACTTCGCGGTCGAGACCTCCCTTGTCGCGGGCGCCCCGGATCACCGCGTCGCGTGAGATCGGAAAGTGGAATCCGGCGAAGGCGCGCTGGTAGTCCTGCTTGCGGGCATGCGGCCTGATCCGCGGCGGCGTCGCCACGACCGGCGCGGCCGCCGCCGGTGCCGTCGGTACGGCTGCTGCGGCGGCGGGGGCCGGTGCCGCTGGCTCGGCGGCCGCCACCGGGGCCGGCTCCGGCGCGGCCTCGGTCGGCTCTGGCTCAGCCTCCGCGACCGCGGCCGCCGCCGCCGGAGGCGCTGCGGCACCGTTGCCCGGCACCTTCGCGCGCGCGGCTGCGGCGTCCTCGAACCAGAGCGAGTTGATCTCGGTGAAGAAGGCCTGATCGGCGGGGACATCCTCCTCGGGGAAGATCGCCGTGACCGGGCAGGCGGGCTGGCAGGCGCCGCAGTCGATGCACTCGACGGGGCTGATGTAGAGCATGCGGTCCGGGCCCTCGTCGAAGTGGATGCAGTCGACGGGACAGACCTCGACGCAGGACTGGTCCATCGTGTCGATGCAGGGCTGCGTGATGACGAACGTCACGGTGAAGCCTCCATCCGGGCCGGGCCGGCCGCCGCGATCGTAGCGGCGGCCCCTGCGGGCGTCTATCCGCGGGCGGCCGGCCTCTGGGTGTCGCCGTCGGCGGCGCCGAGGAAGGAGAGAACGGTCTCGGCCCACTGCTCGGGCGCGTCGTTGGGAGTGAAAATCCAGGCCGAGGGGAGGATCCGCCCCTCGCCGTGCGGCAGGGCGTCGAGGCATGCCTGGTGGGTGGGCATGAGCTTGCTGCCGGAGCCGTGGATGACCAGCGTCGGTGCCTCCACGTCGCGAAGCCGCGCCAGGAAGGGGTAGCGCGTGAAGCAGTAGGGAGCGGCCCCCTCGAGGCCCATCGCGCCGTAGGTCGGCTCCTCGCCGTTCGCGCGCAGGAAGTCGATGAAGCGACGGGAGAAGAGCTCGAGATCGACGCCCGGCCGGTCGCCGCCGTACTTCTTCCAGAGCTCGACCAGATGCGAGCCGTCCTCCTGCTCGGGGATGTAGCGGTGGATCGTCTCGTGGAGCGCGCGGCCCTCCGGGTTGCCGTAGTCCCACGGCTCCTCGAGGACGATGCGCCGCACGCGTTCCGGATGCGTGGCGGCGAGTTCCACCGCCACCTGCGCGCCCGTCCAGGCGCCGTAGAGGTCCACCCGCTGCAGCTCCATCGCGTCGAGGAACCAGAACGCGGTCTGAGCGAACTCCGCGATCGACGTGTAGGGCTCGGGGGGATCGTCGGAGTCCCCGTACCCGGGAGTGCTCATCGCGATCACGCGCGCCCGACCGGCGAGCCGCGGGAAGTGCGGCTCGAAGTGGTAGGCGGAGCTCGGCGTGGGGTGGAACATAACGAGGGGGTGGCCGGACTCGCCCATCCCTCGCCACTCGATCGAGCCGTGCGGCGTCTGGGCGAAGCCACGGAGCAAACGCAGCGTCCCGCCGGTGGTCATCGCAGCCTCCTCGCCCGTGGCTTCCGAATGCTCAGGCTGCCTGAGGCTACGGCCGCCGGGGCGCCCTCGCAACGAGGCGCGCCGACCCATCTCTAGACGCCGCCGGGCGGCGCCGGTAGGCTCCCGGCAGCGGGTCGTGGTCACGATGTCGGCCGCGCCCATCCTCAGGGAGGCTTCGATGCGCTTCAGCTACTACCTCAACCCGCAGACGCCGGGTCCGGATGACGACCGGCGTGTGCTCTACGAGGTGCTCGGCCAGGTCGACCGTGCGGAGGAGCTCGGCTTTTCCGATGTCTGGCTGACGGAGCACCACTTCACGGGCTACAACACCTACTCGGACGCGCTGACGCTCGCTGGGGCGATCAGCCAGCGCAACCCCTCGCTCAACATCGGCTTCGCCGTCAACGTCGTGCCGCTGATGCATCCAATCCGCTTCGTGACACAGTGCAACCTGCTGGACCAGCTCACGAACGGAAAGGTCATCGTCGGGATCGGACCCGGCAACTCGCCCGATGAGTTCGCCGGCTACGGGGTCGACGTGGAGTCCCGGCACGAGATCATGATGGAGTTCCTCGAGGTCTGCGACCTCGCATGGGATACGCCGCGCGGCAACGGCTTCGAGCACCACGGGAAGTACTGGGACGTCGTGGTGCGCGGGCGCATCATCCCGGAGCCGGTTCAGCAACCGCGGCCCCTGATCGCGTACGCATCGTCGACGCCGGAGCGCCTCGCGATGGCCGGGCGGCGGGGCTGGTCGCTGCTTCTGGGTCCGCAGAAGCCGGAGATCCTCGCCGCCAGGCTCCACCACTTCTTCGAGGGGATGGACGAAGCGGCGCTCACCGAGGAGCAGCGCGAGCTCGCCTGGCGGAACACGAGCGTCCTGCGGCAGATCTACGTCGCCGCGCCCGGCGAGGACTGGCGCGAGACGATGGACGACGTGATCGACACCTACGTGCGCAAGAGCGCCCGCGCCAACTCCGGGATCGACGACCTCGACCTGCAGGACTACGACCGCCGCCGCACCCAGTACATGACGGGCGGCTGGCTGCACGCGGGGACCGCCGATGAGGTCTTCGAGATGCTGCGGCCCTTCGCCGAGCTCGGGATCAGCAACCTGATGTGCTGGATGGCGTTCGGGCACAACAGCGACGAGCGGATCCGCGGCAGCCTCGAGCGCTTCGCGGCGGACGTCGCGCCGCGCCTGCAGGAGGTGGAGGCCGACCGACACCTGCTTCCGCAGCTGGTGGCGGTGAGCGGGATGCGGACGCGCCCCGAGGTCTACACCTAGCCCGGAAGGCTGCGCGGCAGGGCGGTCGCGCCGCCGCGGCTCAGAGCGTCATCCCGCCGTCGAGGTAGATGGTCTGGCCGGTCATGTACGCCGCGGCGTCAGAGGCCAGATAGGCCGCGAGCAGGCCGACCTCGCGGAGCCTCCCGACGCGGCCGAGCGGGACGCTCTGCTCCGCGCGCTCGACGAGTCGCCGGTATCCCGCCTCGCCCGAGGTGACCGCATCCGGGAAGCTCCCCGGCGCGATCCCGTTCACGCGCACGCCGTAGGGCGCCCATTCGAGCGCGAGCGCCCGCGTGAAGCCCTCGGTTCCCGACTTCCCCGCCGCGTACAGGGTGGTGCCCGCTCCCCCGCGGCGCCCGGCGAACGAGCCGATGGTGATGATGCTCCCCGAGCGCCGCTCCAGCATGTGCGGTCCGACGGCGCGCGCGCAGAGAAGGGCCGACGTCAGGTTGAGGGCGACGGTGCGCTCGAGCTCCTCGTCGGTGACGGGCGTGCTGTGTCGGCTGGGGCGGCCGGGCAGTGGAACGAGCGGCTTGGCGATCGCATCACCGACGCCACAGACCATGATGTCGATGCGCCCGAGCCCCGAGAGCGCACGCTCGACCACGTCGGAGGCGCCCTCCGGGTCGGTCATGTCGCCGATGAGGGCGACTGTGCGTGTGCCGGACTCCCCGGCGATGGCGGCGGCGAGCGGCGTGACATGGGTGGGGGTCAGCGCGTTGAGCGCGACGTCGCAGCCCGCCTCGGCGAGGACCTGAGCGACGCCGCCGGCGATGCCGCGGCCCGCTCCCGTGACGAGGGCGGCGCGTCCGGTGAGGTCGTACTCCGGGAGCGGCACGGCTCAGCCCGCCGGGGCCGGCCGGGATGGCGCGCCGGCGGCCTCCGGGAGCGGAAGCCTGTCGAGCCAGTCGACGACGGCCACAGCGACATCGTCGAGCACCCGGGAGTAGGGGTGATCGCCGCCGGGGATGACCACGCTCCGGCGGTGCGGGCTCGCGGTCGCGCGCTCCATCAGGAGGTCGGCGACACCGCGCTGCACGACGCCCTGTTCGAGCTCGCCCTCGACGCGGAGCAGCGGGACCGTGATGCGATCGCACCAGGTGGCGATGTTGTAGGTCTCACCGTCGTACTTCTCCATCCAGCCGCCGGCGCGCATCAGACTCGGCCCGATCGGGAAGTCGTACTCCATCAGCTCCTCGGCTCGCCCGGCCTCGACGAGCGACTGCGCCCGGGTGCGGTTCCGGAGGAAGTCGTTCCGGCGCTCGGAGGCCTCGTAGAACGACGCGGACCAGCGAGGCCCGGAGCAGGAGATCGCGGCGGCGAGCCGCGGGTCGGGGTCGTGTGCGGCGTGGTAGAGCGCCTTGGTGCCCCCGAGTGAGTGGCCGAGCACGGCGAGGCGCTCATGCCCGCGCTCCGCGAGGAGGTCGAACGCGCCCCGGAAATCGAGCCCGCAGTCGGCGATGCTCTCGAAGGCGGAGCCGAGGTAGCGCCCGCCGGCCGCGTCACGCCACGCGATGTTGTGTCCGCGCGTGCTCATCGCCAGAGCGCCGTAGCCGGCCTCAGCGAGGGCGGCGGCGATGCCGAGCAGGACGCGGTGGTAGAAGGAGCCGCCGGTGCCCGGGTTGAGCACCACGGCGTCGACGGCGCGCTCGCCGCTCCGAGCGCCGCCGGCCGGCGCCAGGTAGGCGCCGGGTAGCGCGAGTCCGTCCGAGGTCGCGATCTCGACCAGTTCCCACTGCAACGGGACCTCCTTCCGCTCCCGGCGCGGAGCGCTTCGCGCCCGCGCACTCCCCCGGTGACCTCGCTAGCTCTCGCCCGGCACGCTCGCGACGCCGGTCGTGACCGGCTCGCCGGCCCGGTTCTCGGCCCAGATGCGACAGTGCAGGCGGCCGCCCTTGTGGCCGAGAAAGTAGCCGCGCGCGGTGAGCAGTTCCCCTTCATCGGTGGGGCGCACGAGGCGCACGTCGATGGTGCCGTCCTGGGTGAAGCGCTCCCCGAAGCGATCGCGCATCAGTCGCGTCAGGAGCCCGAACGAGAGCGCGCCCTGTGCGGTCGTGGTCGGGTGCCCACCCGCCCGCGCCGCCTCGAGGCTGGTGTGGCCGGTCACCTCGCCCGGCCCCTCGAAGTCGTCGTACCGATCCTGCGTGCAGCGCATCAGCCGCGGCCCGAAGGCCACGGCATCCGGGGCCGGCTCCGGCGGGCGCGGATCGGATCCGCGCTCGGCCCATCCGTCGGCCTCCCCGTCTGCGAGGCGCAGGGCGAAGCGCCGCCAATGGCGCTGCGCCACCACGCCCCCGACGCGAGCGACGAGCTCGAAGGTCATGCCGCCACGGCCGCGGCGCAGGAACTTCTCGGTGACGGCTCCGGCGAGCTCGATCGGTTCACCGATGGGGAGCGGGCCGACGTACTCGGCCCAGTAGCGGGACATCGGGCCGCCGTAGTCCCGCTTCGGTGCGGGGAGGTTCATCCCGGGGTAGTAGAGGATGTCGGGCGGTGCCGTCCCGGCGGCGAGCGCCTCGGCGGGGTCGTCGTCGAAGAGGCGCGCCCACCTCTCGACGTCGGAGGGAGCGACGGTAAGCTGCCACGGGCCGTCGGGCAGCGGCCCGATCTCGAAGTCGCTGAACGAGATGGGCGGCAGGCCCTGCTGCGGGTACTTGTAGGTGACGACCGGGAGCGCGCGGAGCGCGGCTCCGCTCGCCGCCGGGGCCTGCGTGTCGGAAGCCATCGATCCCGCCTCTCGCGCTGCCGGTCACTATAGCGCGCCGGGTTCGGCACCTCGCCGGCGGCGGAGGCGGACCGGGCTTGCAGCCTCGGGATGCGGTGCGTGATCATCGCCGCACCTGATCGGGGGCCCGCGGGACCGCAGCGCATCGCCCGGGGAGCGGCCATGGCGACTGCCGATCACATGCGGGAGCGTGCGCGCTCGCGGCTTCGCGCCGCCACGTCCTACTGGCTGTCGACGACGCGCCCCGACGGGCGGCCTCACGCGATGCCGGTGTGGGGCGTTCTCATCGGCGACGAGTTCTGGTTCGGCACGGCGGGGCAAAAGGTGCACAACCTGCGCCACCAGCCGTACGCGATCGTGCACCACGAGAGCGCCGACGATGTCGCCATCGTCGAGGGAGTCGTCGAGAGACACCCGCTCGCGGACGCTCCGGACGCCGTGGTGGCCGCGTTTCGCGACAAGTACATCGACCCCACCACCGGCCGCCCGTTCGAACTCGCGGGGGAGCCCTCGGCTGCTGACGGGGCCTGGCTGTACATGCTCCGCATCGAGGTGGGTCACGCGTGGCTCGAGGGCTCGTTCCCCGGGACGCAGACGCGCTGGGAGGTGGAGCCCCGGGGGTAGCGCCGGTCGCCGGCAGCTACCCCCGGGCGAGCTCCTGGCCCGCCCACAGCGCGAGCAGGGCGCCCGAGACCGAGAGCACGACGTTCAGTATCGCGAACGGCCAGTGCCCCTCGCGCATCAGGTCGACCGTCTCCAGCGAGAAGGTGGAAAACGTCGTGAAGGCTCCGAGCAGCCCGACGGTGAGGCCGAGACGAATCTCGGCGGACACGCTCGCGCGCTGGAGCATCACCCCGGCAAGAAAGCCGAGCAGGAAAGAGCCGGCGACGTTGGCGGCGAGGGTCGCGAACGGGATGCGCCCGTCGGCGAGCGGGGGCATCAGCTCGCGGAGGGCGTAGCGCAAGAGCGCGCCCACCGCGCCGCCGACCCCGACCGCGAGCACCTGCATCGCCCGTCACGGTGACACGCCCTGTCGGCGGCGGCAACGGGCGCGGGTGCAAACGGGGCACGGCCGGCACGGCGCCTACTCGATGGAGACGAGCTCGATCTCGAAGGTGAGCGCCATCCCCGCGAGCGGGTGGTTCACGTCAAGGTGGATCTCGGTCTCCGACAGGCCGATCACCGTGACCACGAGCCCGTTGTCGAGCTGCAGTCGGTCGCCGACCGCGAGCCCTTCGGGCGCTCCCTCGCGCGCGAGGCTGAGCACGGCGGTTGGATCGCGCTCCCCGTAGGCCTGGTCGGGCTCGAGTCTCACCGTGACGGAGTCGCCGACGGCGAGACCGGTCACGGCGGCGTTGAAGCCCGCGATGATCTGGCCGCTCCCGACCGTGAACGTGATCGGGGCGCGCTGCAGCGAGGAGTCGAAGACCTCGCCGGAGTCGAGCGTCCCGTGGTAGTGGACCTTGACCGTGTCGCCCGGGCCGGCCACGCGCGGCTCCCCTCCCGGGGCCGTGACGGTACTCGGCTGCGCCGCCTGAGCGGTGGGTTGAGCTGTCGGCTCGGCCGCCGCGACGGACGCGGTCGGCGCCGGGCCGGGCGCGCCTTCCCCCGCATCCGATCCGCCGCCGCACGCCACCGCGAGGAACGCGAGGGCGCCGGCGATCGCAGTCCGCGCCGCGCTGCGCCGCGGTCGCTGAGTGGCGCGCGCGGGGCGAGGGGGGAGGGGTTCAGGCATAGACGCGCATGCCGTAGTCGTTGTAGTGCGCCGTCGGGCTGAGGGAGGAGCGGGCCGCGACGCGACTCACCTTGACGTGGTGGCGCCACGAGCCGCCGCGCGAGGCGCGGCGGCCGCTGCCGTCGGCGGCCTCGCGCCAGCAGAGGTCGGCGCGGGTGGCGACGCTCGCGTAGGCGCGTGCGTCGTACCAGTCCTGGCACCACTCGTGGACGTTCTCGGCCATGTGGTAGAGGCCGAAGCCATTGGGCTCGGTCGTGCCGACGGCGAGAGGCCGATCGGTCCCACGTGAGCCTCGCGCGAACGGCCCCTCCATCCACGGCTCGTCGCCCCAGGGGTAGAGCGTCCCGGCGCCGCCGCGCGCCGCGTACTCGCGCTCCGGCTCGGTGGGGAGACGGCAGCGCCGGCCGAGCAGCGCCGAGAGCCAGCCGCAGTAGGTGACGGCGTCCTCCCAGCTGACGCCGACAACCGGCTGGGCCGGAGCCGAGAAACGCTCATCCCCCCAGAACGGCGGCGGCTCGCGGCCGGTGTCGGCGAGGAAGCACGACCACTCGCGGTTGGTCACGGGCGTGAGCGCGCAGGAGAGGCTCTCCACGCCAATCTCGATGATGGGCTGCTCGTCGGCGCGAAGCGTCGAACCCATCCGCACCGTTCCTCCCGGAAGCTCGACGAAGCAGGTGGCACGCGGCCCCTCCGCGAGGAGGCGGTGGATGCGGGGGTCGTCGCCGGGCGCGCGGAGTTCCACGGCGTGGGATCCTACGCGCTCGCGCCCCCCGCGGCGATAGCCGGGCCCGGGGCGCGTCACCTTCGTCACGCCCGACGCGCCGGGCGCGCGTACGATCGGACAGAGCCGCCCGGGAGTCTGGAGTGCCATGCGATCGCGACGAAACGTCCCGGGGTTCGTGCCGGCCCTCGTCTGTGCGCTCAGCACCGCGGTGCTCGCGGCGTGCGGCTCCGACGCGCCGCCGACCGCGCCGGCGCCCCCCACCGCTGCTGCTTCGGACGCCCCGACCGCCGTCACCGCCTCGCCGACCGGCGCGGCAGCACCGGCGGCGGCCAGCCCGGCGGAGCGCGCGGGCTGGGACGACGCGAGATGGGCCGAGGTTCTTGAGACGATGGCCGGCTGGGACACCGACGAGATCCGGGCGGCCATCGAGGCCGCCGCGCGGGACGATGAGCTCGCGCTGATCCCGGTGCTGACGGAGCTCCAGCGCTTCTGGGTCGCCTTCGAGCTCCAGGAGACGATGGACTGGGGGCTCTGGGTCCTGACGGGGGAGGATCTCGGCGGCGACTGGGGCGCGGCCGTCGAGTGGCTCGGAGGACATCCCGAGACTCCGATTCCGCCGGGCTTCGCCGAGTGGAAGGCGGAGCTCTACGCGACGCGCGTCGACCCCGCGCTGCGCCGCTTCATCGGAGAGGGCATCCCGTCGACCATCCGGGTGGAGCTCGTGCAGTGGGGCGGCGTCGCCGTTGACGGCATCCCCGCTCTGGTGAACCCCGCGTTCGTCGCGGGCACCGACGCTGCGTACCTCGTGCCCGACGAGCTCGTCTTCGGCGTCGAGATCGCGGGCGACGCCCGCGCTTACCCGCTGCGCATTCTCGACTGGCACGAGATGGCGAACGACGTGGTGGGGGGTGTCCCGGTCGCCCTCGCCTACTGCACCCTGTGCGGAGCGGGCGTGCTCTACGACGCGCGCGTCGGCGACGAGGTGCTGGAGTTCGGCAGCTCGGGGCTGCTCTACGAGAGCAACAAGCTCATGTACGACCGCTCGAGCGACACGCTGTGGAATCAGCTCACCGGGCAGCCCGTGATGGGACCACGGGTGGGGAGCGGCGTCGAGCTCACGCGCCTGCCGATCGTGGTGTCGGACTGGGGGAGCTGGTTCGAGGCGCATCCGGGAACGCTCGTCCTCGACATTGACACGGGATACGAACGCGACTACCGGCCCGGCGCCGCCTACGGCGACTACTTCGCGTCCCCGGGCACGCTCTTCCCGGTGTTCCAGCGCAGCCAGGCGCTCCCGGAGAAGTCTTTCGTCTTCGGCCTCCTGGTGGAGGGGAGGCCGAAGGCCTATGCGCTTCGCGATCTGCAGGAGCAGCCGGTCCTCAACGACGAGCTTGCGGGGCTGCCGCTCGTGATCGTGACGGAGCCCGCGTCGCGGACGGTCCGCGCCTTCGAGCGCGGCGCGCGGAGCTTCGACGCGGGACCGGAACCGGGTCTCCTCCTGGACGGCTCGGGCGCGACGTGGCGTGTGACGGAGGAGACTCTCGCGGGGCCGGGCGGCGCCTCGCTGGGGCGGCTCCCCGGCCATCTCGCCTACTGGTTCGGCTGGTTTTCGTTCTACCCGAGGACGCTCCTCCTCGGGGACTAGCAACCTGTTCCGGTGCGGGCGGCCGCCCCCTCTCGCCCTGCCGATCGGCCGGGCCCATTACGCAGCGTGTGCGCCCGCGCTATCGTGGCCCCGGCCGTTGGGGCGGGCGAGAGGGGGAGCCGTGGGCAAGAAGTACGACGCCGAGCGGGCGGTGAGAGCCGAGGAAGGCGAGCGTTACAGAGATGAGATCCTCGCGTTCATGTCGGACTGGACCCACGTGGCGAAGTACCTGCTCACCTACCGGCGCGACGGCCGGCCGCGGGTGAGGCCGGTCAACGCCTACATGGTGGACGGCTGGCACATCCAGACGGTGACACAGGATCTTCACTTCAAGACCGGGCACGTCCGCCGCGACCCGCGCGTCGGCTACCTCTTCTCGGGAATGCTCCCGCGGCACCGCGGCAACGACCCGATCTCGATCTGGGTGGAGGGGGTCGCGGAGCTGATCGAGGATCAGGACGTGGTGCGGCCCTTCCTGCGCTGGCGCGAGGAAGTCACGCACACAGGCGAGAACAACCCCGGCGACGACTACGTGCCCTACCTGATCCGGACCACACCGCTCTATCTGCGCGCCGAGGGCTTCAGTGGCGCTCGCAGTCCGGTGGTGTATGCCGACTTCCCGGGCATCGCCGCGCCGACCGGCGTCTAGCGAGGTTCCGGCGGCGCTACCACCAGCCGAGCTTGTGGCGCCGTCCGCGGTGCTCCCACCCGGAGCCGCCGGCGCGTCGCAGCCGGTCGAGGTGGCGCGTGCAGAGCGGGAGCGTGACGCGCTCCTCCTCTTCCGCGCCCGCGCGGTCGGCCGGCCCCACCCACCGCAGCACGGCCGACTCCTCGCGGGGGCGGTTCTGGCAAAAGGCGCAGCGCTCGAGCACGCTCATCGGCCCATCGTAGCCGGGCGCGCACGGAGGCGCCCACGCCTGGCGCTCGGACATGTGCGTGCGTCCCCCTCGGCGTACCGTAGGTGTCGTCCCGGCGCGGCGCTGGGGTGCTGAAGGGGAGTGCGATGATTGTGGTGACGTCCGACACGGTGCCGGGTCGCGAGATCGAGGAGTCGCTGGGGCTGGTGCAGGCGAACACCGTCCGGGCGCGGCACATCGGGCGCGACATCCTCGCGGCGCTCAAGAACATCGTGGGCGGCGAGATCGGCGCATACCGGCAGCTGCTGCTCGAGTCGCGCGAGCAGGCGCTGGCCGAGATCGAGCAGGAGGCCGCGGGCCGCGGCGCCGACGCCATCGTCGCCCTGAGGATGACGACGTCCTCGGTCGCGCAGGGAGCCGCCGAGATCCTCGTCTACGGCACGGCGGTTCGCCTCGCCGCCCGGTCCGACTAGCCCGGGCGCGGCGCGACCGGCTCAGCGGTCGAAGCGTGTGTAGTCCGGGTCGCGGTTCTCCAGGAAGGCGCTCATACCCTCCGTGGACTGCTCGCGGTTCCAGACAGCGTTCAGGAGCTCGCTCCCGTGGATCCACGAGGGGTAGTGGAGATCGCCGAGGTAGTTCAGGCTGGTCTTGAGGAAGCGGAGCGTGAGCGGTGCGTGGCCGTTGATGGTGGCGCACCACTCCTCGGTGGTCCGCTCGAGCTGGTCGTCGGGCACGACCTCGTTGATGAGGCCCACCTGCTTCGCCTCGGCGGCGCCGTAACGGCGAGCGAGGAAGAGCATCTCGCGCGCGCGGCGGTCCCCCATCAGCAGTGGCAGGTACTGCGTGGCACCGACGACGGGGAGCGCGCCGACCCGCGCGCCGGACTGTCCAAACACCGCGTTCTCGCTCGCGACCACGAGGTCGCAGTAGAGCTGGAACTCGTTGCCTCCCCCGATGCACCAGCCGCGCACCATGGCGACGGTCGGCTTTCCGCAGTTGCGCAGCTGCATGCAGAGACGGCGCATCTTGTTGTTCCAGACGTGCCCGGTCTGCTCGTTGAGAGCCATCATCGCGCGGATGTCGCCGCCGGCCGAGAAGGCGCGACCGATGCCGTAGAGCACGCCGACGCCGATACCGGGATCCTCATCGAGGCGGGTGAAGGCGTCGTGGAGCTCATCGAGCATGGTCTGGTTCGTCGCGTTCAGGACCTCTGGGCGGTTCATGCCGACCCAGAGCGTGCGCTCTCGCTCCTCGACGACGATCGTCTCGTATCCCGGCGTCCCGTTCTCCGTCATCGTCTGACTCCGTTTCCTCTGGTCCCCCGCCTACGCAGCCGACAGTATGATCGGGACGCCGTTCAGGCGAGAGTCGCCACCAGGTGAGGTCACGAGGGGAGTCGAGATGCGCGAGGCTGTGATCGTCGACAGCGTCCGGACGCCGCTGGGGAAGTCGTTCCGGGGCTCACTGAACATCACGCGCCCCGATGACCTGCTCGCCCAGGTCATCGACGAGCTCTTCACGCGCCACCCCGAGCTCGACAAGGCCGAGGTGCAGGACGTCACGATCGGTTGCGGCTTCCCGGAGGGGGCGCAGGGTCTCAACGTCGCGAGGATCGCGGGCGTGCTCGCGGGGCTGCCGACGTCGGTGCCCGGCCAGACCATCAACCGGTTCTGCGCCTCCGGGGCGCAGGCGGTGGCGACGGCGGCGAACCAGGTGATCCAGGACGGGCTCGACATCGTGGTGGCCGGCGGCGTCGAGACGATTTCGATGATCGATGACGGCAGTCGCAATATGAATCACCTCGTGAACCCGAAGGTGCGCGCCGACTGGCCGGCCGTCTACTGGGTCATGGGGCGGACGGCCGAGGTCGTGGCCGAACGCTACGGCGTGAGCCGCGAGGAGCAGGACTCCTATGCGCTGCGCAGCCAGCAACGCACCGCCCGGGCGCAGCGGGAGGGGATCTTCGCCCACGAGATCGTCCCCGTCTCCACCGTGCGGCGGGTCAGCCCGAGGGACGGCGAGCCGTACGAGGAGGAGGCGGTGCTCGAGCGCGACGAGTGCAACCGCCCCGACACGACGATAGAGGCGCTGGCGAACCTCCCCTCGGTCTTTACCCGGGACGGCTCCGGCTCGGTGACGGCGGGGAATTCCTCCCAGTTCTCCGACGGCGCCTCGGCGACCCTGGTGATGTCGGCGGAGCGCGCGGCGCAGCTGGGCCTGGAGCCTATGGGAATCTACCGCGGCACTTCCATCGCCGGGGTCGATCCCGACGAGATGGGCATCGGCCCCGCGAAGGCGGCCCCGCGCCTGCTCGAGAGGAGCGGCGTCTCCCCGGGCGACATCGATCTGTGGGAGCTGAACGAGGCCTTCGCCGTGCAGGTGGTGCAGGTGCAGAAGATGCTCGACATCCCGGACGAGTCGCTGAACGTGAACGGCGGGGCGATCTCGATAGGGCATCCCTACGGGGTGACGGGCTCGCGGCAGGTCGGCCACCTCCTGCGCGAGCTCGGACGCCGGGGCGGGCGCTACGGCGTCGTGACGATGTGCGTGGGCGGCGGACAGGGCTTCGCGTCGCTCTTCGAGGCTGTCTAGGGACCGGATGCGCGCGGGCTGCGGGCTGCGCAAGCCCGCGCGCTAGAAGATCACCGGCAGCCCCTCGCGCCGGCATCGCCAGTCGAGCATGCGCCTGAGGGTTGAGGCGGCGCTCTCGATAGAGTCGTAGCTCGCGATTCCGGAGCTGTAGAGCGCCCGCTCCACCTCGAGGTCGCGGCCGAGATCTCCCCAGACCCGGGCGCGCCCGACGTAGAGAAGCGGGCAGCCAGCCTCCTCCTGCGCCACGGTGAGCTCGGAGGCGAGCTCCCTCGCCTCCGAGCTCGCCTCGTCGAGCGAGGAGGCGGCGGGCGCCTCGTCGTTCCAGGGAACGCGGCTCCCGTGCGCGCCCTGGACGATCCCGGGCGAGACGACAATCGCGTCGGCGACGCCCGAGCGGGCAACGGCGCTCAGGATCCCTCGCCGCCGCTCGCGGTCTCCGTGGCCGAGACCCCGGCCGCCGAAGGCTTCCGCGTCGATGGGATTGCGGGCACTGGTCCCTGCGACGGGAATAAAGGCCGCGAGCTCCTCGCGGGTCTGTGGCGGCAGTTCCGGCACGTCGAGACCGGCGCGCGCGAAGGCGTCCGTGGCCAGAACCCCGACCCCGCCACCCGAGCTCAGCATCGCGATGCGCGGCCCCGCCACGCGCCCCGCGGAGCTCGTCAGCGCGATGAGCGTCTCGCGCAGCTCCGCCATGTTTCCGACGAGCTGGGCCCCCGCCTGGCGGCAGAGCGCCTCGAAGACCCTCCCGGATCCGGCGAGCGACCCCGTGTGCGAGCGAACCGCCCGTGCGCCGGCATCGGAGGTCCCGGCCTTGAGGATCACGGTCGGCTTCGTCGCCGCGCAGCGCCGGAGTGCTCGGGCGAAGGCCGGCCCGTCCGGCACGCCCTCGATGTAGGCGCCGACGACCGCTGTCTGAGCGTCGTCGGCGGCATAGTCCATGAAGTCGTGGGCCGCGAGATCGGCTCCGTTCCCGTACGAGACGACCTTGGAGAACCGCATCCCCACGGCGGCCAGGCGGAAGATCAGGTCGGCCGCGTGCACGCCGGACTGCGACAGCAGGAAGACGTTTCCCGAGTCGACCGGCGGGCTGCCGGTGAAGGCGATCCGCTCGTCGGGGACGTAGAGGCCCATGCAGTTCGGGCCGATCACGCGAATGCCGGCTCCGAGTGCGCGCGCGACGGCGCGCTCCTCGATCCCGGCACGGCCCGGGTCGCCGGTCTCGGAGAAGCCGGCCGTGAAAAGCTGGAGCGAGCGCACTCCCCGCGCAACGCAGTGTTCGACGAGCTCCGGGACCGCCGCCGCCGGCACGCGGGAGATGACGTGATCAACGGGTCCGGGGCAGTCGAGGAGGGAGGGGTAGCAGCGGATCCCGGCCGCCTCGCGGAGCCTCGGGTTCACCGGGTAGAGCGCGCGCTCACGGTCGTAGCCGAGAGCACGGAGCGCTCGGAGGAAGTTGCCGCCCCGCGGGTCGCCGGAGGGGACGCCGACCACGGCGATCGAGCGCGGGTGAAAGAGCCATTCGAGGGACGGGACGCTCGGCCCCCCCGCGGCCGAGCGGGCGGCGTCGCCTGCGGTCACGGCTGGCCGCCTATCTCCGGGAGCCGACGATCTCGGATCGGGGGCGCTCGCCGATCGGCGTGTCGCCGATCACGCCGATCGCTTCGAGGGCGTCTATCTCCTCGGCGCTGACGCCCAGCAGGCCGCCGAGGATCTCGCGGTTGTCGCTGCCGAGGTCGGGCGCCGGAGCCAGGATGCACGGGCCGGCGCCGGCGGTGCGCCAGAGCCAGCCGTGCATCGCCCACGTGCCCACCTCGGGGTGCTCGGCGTCTTCGTAGTAACCCCGCTCGGCGAGGTGCGGGTCACCGAGCAGCTCGGGCACCGTCCACACGGGCCCCGCGGGCACGCCGTGCTGGTGGCAGCGCTCGAAGGCCTCCTGCTTGCTGAGCGTCGCGGTCCACGCCCCGACGATGCGATCGAGGTCCTCGCGGTGCTCGGGGCGAGAGGCCGCCGCGGCGAAGCGGTCGTCTCTGGCCTCCTCCGGGTCGCCCATCGCGGAACGCAGACCCGTCCATTCCTTGTCGCTCCGCACGGCGATGGCGATCCACTCGTCTTCGCCCGCGCACGCGTAGGCGTTGTGGGGTGCCATGCTCTCGCTCTCGTTTCCGCGGTGCGGCACGAGGCGCCCGTTCATCGCCCACTCCATGAAGGCCTCGCCGATCAGCGTCGTCATAGGCTCGCGCTGCGCGAGATCGATGACCTGCCCGCGGCCGGTGCGCCGGCGCTGGATCAGTGCCGTGACGACGGCGGCGGCCGCCGCGACACCGGCGACCGGATCGCCGTAGGAGACGCCAGTCTTGAACGGGATGCCGTCGCCGTAGCCGGTGAGCGATGCGAGTCCCGAGAGCTGCTCGACGACGGGGCCGTAGGCCATGGCGCTCGCGTCGGGACCGGTCTTCCCGAAGCTCGCCATCCCGACCACGATGATGTCCTCGCACTGCTCGCGAAGCCAGTCGGGGCCGATGCCGAGCCGGTCCATGACGTCGGCCCGGAAGTTCTCGATGACGACGTCGCTCTGCGCGACGAGCCGGCCGAACAGCTCCTTGCCTCGCTCGTTCGTCAGGTCGAGGGTTAGCGAGCGCTTGTTGCGGTTGTATTCCTGGAAGTAGGCGTTGGAGTTCCACCAGTGCTCGCCCAGCGCGAGGGGAGGCCGGATCAGCGTGCGCAAATTGTCCCAGGCGCGCGGAGCCTCCACCTTGATGACATCGGCGCCGAAGTCGGCGAGCACCATCGTCGCGTAGGGACCAGCCCACATCGCGGTGAGGTCGGCGATGCGGATGCCGTCGAGCGGCCGTCTGGCGGGACTCATGACTCGCTCCCCCCGCCCAGGGCCCCGGCGGTGCGCAGCTGCTCGCGGCGCTCGTTGGAGATCCCGAGCTCGCCGAGAACCTCGTCGGTGTGCTGGCCGAGCGTGGGCGCGCGCTGGGTGCGCCAGCCGTGCTCCGAGGAGAGCCAGAGGTGTCCAGGGAAGCGGACATGGCCGGCGCGCGGGTGCTCGTCCTCGGCGAAGAAGCGGCGCTCGCGCAGCTGCTCCGACTCAAGAAGATCCTCAACCGTCGCGACGTAGCCCGCCGGGAAGCGGTGCGACTTCCCCAGCTCGAAGATCTCCTTGCCGGAGTGCTCGAAGAACCACCCGGAGAGGAGCGCCTCCAGCACGTCGTTGGAGCGCAGTCGCTCGTCGGCATCGATGAACGGCGGTTGCAGCAGCTCGGGGATCCCGACGGCGTCCGCCATGTTCGCGTAGTTGCGGGGGAGGCAGTAGACGCCGGCGTAGCCGTCCGCGCACTGATACGTCCCGTAGATGGCGCTGACCGTGTTGCCTCGCCGCCTGGGCCGGATCCCCGCCTGCGACGCGAACGGACCGTAGAGCTCCAGCATGCCGGCGAGCGTCTCCTGCGCGGAGAGGTCGATGTGTGTCCCCTCGCCGTGCATCAACGCGCCGAAGTAGGCAATGATCGCCGCCGCGAGCGCGTTCAGCCCCGCCTGGTAGGAGGGCTGCGATCCGCCGTTCTTCAGAGGCGGTTGGTTGGGATCGCCGGTCAGCCACATGTGGCCGGAGAGCGCGTAGAGGGTGATCTCGTCAGCCGGCATACCGGCGTAGGGGCCGTCCTGCCCGAAGGGGGTGATCGAGACCAGCACCAGCCCCGGGTTCTGCTCGCGGAGCGCCTCGTAGCCGAGGCCGCGCTCGGTGAGGTAGCCGGGCACGAAGGACTCGATGACGATGTCGGCCGTGGCCGCCAAGTCTCGCAGCAGCTCGCGTCCCCCGTTGGCCTCGAGGTCGAGCGTGACGCCGCGCTTGCTCGTGTTGAGGTAGACGTAGAGGCCGCTCGCCTCGGGGTCGCTCTCGTCGCCCGGGAAGGGCCCGGCGTGCCGCGCGGGATCGCCTGAGGGCGGCTCGACCTTGATGACGTCGGCGCCGAGGCCACCGAGCCACTTCGCGGCGTACGGTCCGGCGATCCCCTGCGCGAGATCGAGGACGCGCACGCCGGAGAGCGGGCCGGCCTCGGGTGCTCCGTCTGCGGGTGCCGTCGTCATCTCGCTCGTTCCCGCGCGGCCGCCCCGCTGTCGCCGTGTTCCGTGGCGCCGCCGGGTGTGCGCCGCGGCGGAGTCTACGGAGGGGCCGCGCTCCCGTCTAGCAATGCGCGGTGGATGTGACGCGCTCCGCTGCGGACGGGTTAAGCTCGCACCGGACGCGGTGGGCGGGAGCCCGCGGCGACGCGAAGGGAGCGCACGATGTCCGCGGACACCACCCCGTCGACGATCCTCGTGGAGCGCGAGCCACCGATACTCACGCTGACGCTGAACCGGCCCGAGGTGCTCAACGCGATGTCCCCTGTGCTCCTGGAGGAGCTTGAGGCTGCCCTCCGCGAGGCCGAGGCGGACCTGCAGACGCGCGTGGTGCTCATCACCGGCGCTCCGCGGGGCTCCGGCCGACCCAACTTCTCGGCGGGGGCCGATATCAAGGCGTCGGGCGGGCCGTCCGCGTCGCCGCCGGGCGAGCCGCTGGCGCACACGCTCGTGGCGGCGCGCGAGATGGCACAGGGCATCGGCCCGGAGTATCAGTCCCGCTTCAACAGCGTCTTCGGATACCTGGAGCGGATGTCGACGCCCTCGATCGCCGTCGTCGACGGGATCTGCACGACCGGCGGGCTCGAGTTGATCCTCGCCTGCGACCTGAGGCTGGTTGGTGAGGCGGCGCAGATCTCCGACTGGCACACGAAGAACCTGGCGGCGATCGGGGGAGCCGGCGTCACCACCCGGCTGCCTAAGCTGGTCGGTGCGGCACGCGCCAAGGAGATGCTCTGGACGGGTCGTCCCGTCGGCGCGGAGGAGGCCGTGCGCATCGGGCTCGCCAACGCGGTGCACCCCTCCGGGGAGCTGCTTGAGCGCGCGAGGGAGATGGGGCGCGAGATCGCCGCTATGTCGCCGTTCGCCATCGCCGCTTCGAAGGCGGTCGTCGGTGCGGCGGCCCAGCAAGAGACGGAGGAGGGGATCCGCTACGCCGAGCTGTGGTCGTCCCTGATAGCGCTCCAAAAGGAGGCGACCGGGACGCCGCCGCCGCCCTCGCCCCTCTCCCGGTAGCGCCTGCTCCGGCGGGGTGCTCCCGTGCGCCCGGCGGGGATGTCGCCCGACCCCGCCGCCCCGACGGACGTGCCATCATGCCGTGGCCGAGATCGTGACTCATGCTCCGGGAGGCGACCATGTCCACCTACATTCTGCTGCTGACGCTCAACACCGACGGCCGGGAGAAGATGCTCGAGGATCCCGACAGCCTCCTGCGCGCCGAGAACGCAACTGAGGTCTCCGGGGTGCAGTGCCTGGGTCTCTACGCCGTACTGGGAGCGTTCGACTTCGTCAGCATCCTCGAGGCGCCCGATAATGAGTCCGCCGCGAGCTTCTCGCTCGAGCTCGGTGTCCGGGCCGGCGCCCACATCACGACGCTCCCCGCCATCCCGGTCGGCCTCCTCCACCGGGAGGAGGCCGACGCGTGGAACTGGAAGTCGACCGCGGCCTCGCCGGCGGGGTAGTCGCGGCGTCGACCGAAGCCGCTGCCGGAGGCCCTGACGTGTGTCCGGCTGATACAGACACCGGCGCTCTTCAGCACGATCTAGTGCGTGCCGCCGGCCGAATACGAGGCGAACTCCACCGCGAGACGGTGCCGCGGACGCGCACGAGCCCACCCGTTCTGGTCCGATTCGTGGTGCTATCGGGTGCCAAGTGCGCAGGCTACTGATCGTGTCGGGGGCCCATTCCGGGTTCGACTTGGAGGCCACGGCGGGAATCGAACCCGCGATAAGGGTTTTGCAGACCCCTGCCTTGCCACTTGGCTACGTGGCCCCGGGTCGTGGTCGCGCTCGCTGACGACACCCGTCGCCAGATACACGCGTGGCGCGCAGCGGTCGACGCGCGCCGGCGAGAGCGTGCCGATCTTACCACCCGGACGGCGCCCGGCAGGTGGCGGAATGCCGGCTCGCGCGAGCGCCCGGGCGGCCGCGCCACGGGGCCTGCCGCGACGCGAGTGCGGGCGGCCAGCGGCGCCGGCTCAGAGAATCTGGGAGAGGAACAGCTTCGTACGTTCTTCCTGGGGATTCTCGAAGAAGTGCGTCGGCGTCCCCTGTTCGACCACCGCCCCCTCGTCGAAGAAGACGAGGCGGTCCGCGACCTCCCGGGCGAAGCCCATCTCGTGGGTCACCACGATCATCGTCATCCCGGACTCCGCGAGTTCTCGCATCACGTCCAGGACTTCCTTGATCATCTCGGGGTCGAGGGCCGACGTCGGCTCGTCGAACAGCATGATCTTCGGTTGCATCGCTAGCGCGCGCGCGATCGCCACGCGCTGCTGCTGCCCGCCGGAGAGCTGCGCCGGGTACTTGTCGGCCTGCTCGGGGATCCCGACGCGCTCGAGGAGTTGCATCGCGAGCTCGTCGGCTTCCCGCCGCGACATGCGCCGGACCTTCTGCGGCCCGAGCGTGATGTTGTGCCTCACCGTGAGGTGCGGGAACAGGTTGAACTGCTGGAAGACCATGCCGACCTCGGAGCGGATGGCGTTCAGGTTCCGCACGTCGTCGTTGAGCTCGATGCCGTCGACGAGGATGCGCCCGGAGTCATGCTCCTCGAGGCGGTTGAGGCAACGGATGAAGGTCGACTTGCCCGAACCGGACGGACCCAGGACGACGACGATCTCATGCTCCCTGATGGTGAGCGAGACGTCATAGAGCGCCTGGAAGTCGCCAAACCACTTGTTGACGTTCTCGACGACGATCATGTCATCGGACGTGCTCGTCGCCACCGCGGGGGCCGCGCTCGCCGCTTGCTCCGTGGTCATCAGCTGCTCCTTCGTGGCTACTACCGCTCTCCGACGCCGAGCGAGCGCTCGAGCCGCTGCGAGACACGCGACATGACGAACGCGACGATCCAGAACATAACCGCGGCGAAGACGTAGACCTCGATCCGGTTGGTGATGAACTCGCCCTGCGCAATGGCCGAACGTGAACTGCCGATGAGCTCACGCAGCGGCAGGATGATGGAGATGAGGGCGGTGTCCTTCCACAGCGCGATCGCCTGCCCGACGATGGGCGGGATCGAGATTCGCAGGGCCTGCGGCAGGATGATGAGCTGCAGAGTTCTCCAGTAGGGCAACCCGATGGCATGACCGGCCTCGTACTGGCCGCGGGGGAGCGCCTGCAGGCCGCCACGGATGTATTCCGCCATGTAGGCGGCGGTGAACACCGCGAGCACGACCATCGTGCGGACGATCAGGTCGCCACCGATGATGTCGCCCAGGATGAAGAGTGCGACGAAGAGCCAGCCGATCAGCGGCGCGCCGCGCACTGCCTCGATGTAGAACGTGCAGGTCCACGAGATCGCCCTCATCTTCGATGCGCGGCCCACGGCGAGCGGGATGCCCACGAACAGGCCACCGACGATTCCGGCGGGGGCCAGCAGCAGGTTGAGGAGGTAGCCCGAGAGTTGGCTCGAGTCGGCTCCGCCGCCGGCCATGAGCAGCAGGAAGACGATCGGCACCGACAGCACGAGAACCGCGCTCAGTGCCCTCACCGCGAGCGTCCGCCCGGGCCCGGGCTCCCTCGAGACCCGGCGACAGACGGCGTACGCGGCCACGAGCAGGGCCGCGGATATCACGAACCAGAGCGCCGACCAGAGTGCAGCGTCCCCGTGCGCGAGCATGAACACACCGAAGATCAGTGCGAGCACCATGAAGAGGATGTCGCGTCGCCCGATGCTCGACCACATCCCGTAGGCCGCGCCGATCAGCGTGAAGACGAATCCGAGGCCGAGCCACAGCCGCCACTCCTGGTCGTGCGGGAAGCCGCCAGCGAAGAGCAGCCAGCGGTTGTCGGTCACGACGCGCCAGTTCGCGTATGAGAACGTGAACCAGGCCACTATCCCGAGCAGTGTGAGGAGGCTCCCGAAGGTCACGACGGTCAGCAGCGCTCCGCGCCGCGACGGGACGAGGTTCTCGCGCATCCACTCGCGGGCGCGCACCGATGGTGGTCGGGCCGCGCGCTGTCGCTGGGGCGGCAGCACCACGCGCCGCGGCCGCGGCGCCGCGAACGCCCCTCCCGCGGGGTCCAGAGGCGGCAGCTCGTTGGTCATCGCGTCCGCCTAAACCTGGTGCAGAGTGACGCGTGAGTTAAGGATGCTCATCACGCCCGAGATGATCAGCGACAGGATCATGTACGTCACGATAATCATGAAGAACACCTCAACGGCGTGTCCGATCTTGTTCGAGATGATGCTCGCGACGAAGAACAGGTCGAAGTAGGAGACGCCCAGCGCGATGCTCGAGTTCTTGTTTGCGTTGAGGTACTGATTCGTGACCGACGGAATCATCTGCCGCAGCGCTTGCGGGAGAATGACGAGGGTGAGCCGCTGGTACCCGCTCAGCCCGATCGCTTTCGCCGCCTCCGCCTGCCCGACGGGCAGGGCCTGAATGCTCGCCCGCACGATCTCCGCGATGAAGGCGCCGGTGTAGACGGTGAGCGCGAGCGCCAGGGCGGCGAACTCGGGGCGGACCGTCATGCCCCCGGCGTACGTCGTCCCCTCCACGATCGGCCGGTCGATCCCGAACGGCATCCCCAGTAGCAGGTAGCTCGCAACGGCGATCGCCGCGAACGTGGTCAGTGCGGTGCGGTTCGGATAGCGGAACGCGCCGGTGTCGCGCTCCTGATGCTGCCGGACGGCACGTATCCGAAGTGCGATCGCGGCTCCGACGGCGAGCACGGCGAGCCACGCTGCCGGGACCCACACCGCCTCGCCCCAGAGACCGCCACGCTGGTCGGGCCACGGGATCGCCACGCCCCGGTTCGAGAGAAGGAGCGAGTCGCCGACGTTGATGACCTGCGCGATTCCGGGCAGCCCGAAGAGCAAGATCGCGTACCAGATCACGGCCTGCACGTAGAGGGGCGTGTTGCGGAAGGTCTCGACGAACAGCATCGCCGACTTCGCCACCAGCCAGTTCTGCGAGAGTCGCGCCACGCCGATCAGGACACCCACCACCGTCGCAAGACCGATCGCGACCACGACGACTCGTATCGTCGACCACACACCGACGAGGTAGATCGTGAGGCGGGAACTGGTCGTCCCGTCGAAATCGACCAACCACTGGTTGCCGATGTCGAACGCGGCGGGCTGCGGCAGGAAGCCGAACCCGTACTCGCGTTGCCCGAGGGTCGAGACGACGTAGATGGCGGCGAGCGCCGTGATCGCCACGTAGACGAGCTGGACGAACCACCTGCGGGCGCGGCGCTGATAGAGGAGGGGGACGCGCGCCGCAGCCGGGGATTGCCCGGGGGCGCTCACCGCCTGCTGAGCCATCTCGCGGTCACCCCCTCCGCGACTCGCCTACCGGTCGACGGCATAATAGCGGGAAAGAGGCCGGATAGGTCGAGGGGGGAGCGCCCGCGGGCGCTCCCCCCTCGTATCGGTCGGTGCGTGCGCACCGTACTCCGCTAGAGGCTAGCGGTACGGCATCGCGTAGAGGATGCCCCCGCTACCGGGCGGGCACCCACTCTTGTCCTCGGTGTAGAGGGCGTTCAGCGTGCACGCGCGATCGATCCCCACCGGCACGATCGTGCGGTCGTAGATCTCGCCGTAGTTCCCCACCGCCGCGAGCGCCCGCTGCAGGAACTGCGGGTCCACCGCGAAGCCCAGGTCCGCAACCTCACCGCCGCCAAACGAGACGCCCAGCAGACGCGCCACTGCCGTGCTCGGCGGGTTCGCCGCCTGCTGCGCCACGTTGCCCGACGTCACACCGAGCTCCTCGGCGAAGATCAGGCCGTACACGACCCAGTTCACCACGTCCTTCCACTCGCTGTCGTAGTCGCGCACGCCCGGCGCGAGTGGCTCCTTCGAAATGATCTGGCCCAGCACCCGGTACGCCGACGGGTCGTCGAACGCCGAGATCCGCGATGCCAGGTTGCTCTGGTCCGCCGTCCACACATCGCAGCGACCCGCCACGAATGCGTCCTGCGTCTCCGCGTCCTCACCGCCGAGAGGCGTGTAATCAAGACCCAGCTCCGCGAAGTGGTCAGACAGGTTCTGCTCCGTCGTCGTCCCCGACTGCACGCAGATCGTCGCCCCGCCCATGTCCAACGTGGACTGGATGTCGGAGTCCCCCTGCACCGCGAAGCCCTGGCCCGTGAAGAACGTCGTCTGCGCGAAGTCCACCGCGCGAGACGCATCGCGCTCTGCCGTCACCGTCGTGGTGCGGATGAGCACGTCGATCTCCTCCGACGCCAGAAGCTCGAAGCGCGTCGCCGCGTTCGAGGCGTCCACGAAGTTGACCTTGCTCGCGTCGCCCAGAACCGCCGCCGCCAGCGCCTTGCAGAACTCGACGTCGAACCCGACCACGCTGCCGTCCGGCTTCTTGAAGCCGAAGCCCGGCTGCGTCTGCTTCACGCCGCAGTTCAGCTCGTCGCGGTCCTCGATGGTCTGCACCGTGTTCCCGCGCTCGCTCGCCCCTTCACCGCCGTCGTCGTCCCCGCCGCACGAGACGGCGACGAGCGACACCACCGCCACCAGCACGGCAGCGGCCACACCAAGACGTATCCTCATATTCGCTCTCCCACCTCATCGCCCCCGCACGCTGCAGGGATCGACACTATCAAGCCCGGCAAGATTACCCGCATACCGCGGCCGCGGCTACTACACCACGCCCCCCGTTCGCGGCGCCAAGGCGAGTGGTCGGACGCGGCACAGTGGATTGCCCGTGTCGGCGATGGTAGCCCCGAGCCGCTCGGGCACCAACGCAGTTGGCGCCGGGGATCGAGGCCGCCGGATGCCGCGGTGCCTCGCCGCCCTCAGACCTCCTTCAGACCCGCTGGGCACCGCTCTCGCTCGGGCCCGTGACACGATGGTGCGATCGCCCGCGGGACGATGGATGGTGCGAACGACGATGACAGGGACGACGGCGTGAGATTGGAGCGGAAGACGAGATTCGAACTCGCGACCCCCTCCTTGGCAAGGAGGTGCTCTACCGCTGAGCTACTTCCGCTCTGCGCTGCTCTGCGCTGCTCCGTGCTCGGACCGCCCGACGGCTGGCTGCCAGCGTATTGGATCCCCGGAGCGTGTGCACGTCAACGCGGACGCTGAGCGACACTCCGATGGTAGAGTGCGTTTCTCGTCTCCTGGGGCTCAGCCGCACGGAGCGATGTACACGGGAACGGGATCCTGCGGAGCGGGCGGCGGGACCGGTCGGCACACGTCCGCGCACGGAGACGTCATGGTGAGACGGCTACCCCTCCTGCTACTGGCGCCTCTGGCGGCGATTCTCCTGACCGGGTGCCTCCGGATCGATATCGCCATGAGAGTCGCCGAGGACGGATCGGGGACGGTCTCCATCCTCTCGGCGATCGATGGTTCGGCGATGGCAGCACTGGGGGCTCTGGGCGGTGGCGCGGGCGCCCCCGACCTCGCTTCGATGTTCACGGCCCCCGACGCGTCGAGGCTCCCGCCGGGGGCGTCGGCGGAGCCCTACCAGGACGGCACGTTCGTCGGGGCGCGGGCGACGGTCCCGTTCGCCTCCACGGACGATGTCTCGGCTACCCTCGGCGCGCTCATGGGGAACGCTGGCGACGCCGGTTCGCTCGTCGGAGCCGACGGGCTATTCGAGAGCCTCGTGCTCGAGAGCGACGGCGACGGCTGGATCTTCGAGGCGCAATTCCCCCGCGACATGGCGGCAGCGGCCGTCGGCGCCGAGGGCGGAGCGGCGCTCGACCCGGCGCTCCTCGCCCCGCTGCTGGGCGAGGCGGCCTTCACGATTCGTATCGCGCTCCCGGGCACCGTTGTCGAACACAATGCCGACCGGGTCGAGGGCGACGAGCTCATCTGGGATCTCGACATCCTGGATCCCGGCGCCCGACCACTGATGGCGCGCACCGAGCTGGGTGGCGGGGAAGGCCTCTCTCCGGCACTCGTCGTGGTGGCTGCCGTGGTGGTCCTGGCGGCTGCGGCCGGTGGCGTCTGGGTCGTCAGGAGGCGCCGCGGCGGCTAGCACGACGGGGGCGGCGCAATCGGGCCGCCTCCGGCCGCGAATGAGCAAGCCCCGGGACGTGTCGCCGCGAGCAGGCGGCGCCGCGTCACCGGGGCTGTGCGTTGGGTGCGGTGGTGCCCAGGATGCGACTCGAACGCATACGCCCTTTCGGACACCGCCCCCTCAAGACGGCGTGTCTGCCAATTCCACCACCTGGGCAAGGCACGAGTTAAACCAGCTGGCAGGAGTGGAGGGACTCGAACCCCCGACCGGCGGTTTTGGAGACCGCTGCTCTGCCAGCTGAGCTACACTCCTGCGCCTCTCGCATCAAGTCTAGCAACGCCGGAGGCGTGCGGGGAAGCCGTCGGGGCGGGGCGCGCCCGCCGGAGACTGGCCGGCGACCGGCGGAGGGAGCGGCTCTCTCACGGCGCGTGCGCCGCTCCGAGGCGCCGCGCAATCGGGAGACCTGAACCACGGCTCACCCCGGAGGCTACCCCGCGGCGGGCTCGATGTCGGGGTCGAGGTAGGGCATCAGCGCCTCGAGCAGGTCGGTTGCGGAGTCGAGCATCTTGCCGAGACCGGAGAGCAAACCCATCACTCGCGCGATCAGGATCACGTCGCCGGGAACTTCGACCAGCGGGTTCGCGCGCAGCACCCTCCCGAGCCGAGCATTGATGTCGGCGACCATCTCCTGATCGGCGTACGCCTTCCCCGAGCGGAGGACGTCGCCGAGGAAGGCCTCGCCGAGAGCGGCGTACGTCTGCTGGTCGCGCTCCCTCGTGCGGAAGCCCATCCCCTCCATCGTTCCCGTGATCGCCTCGGGCTGCTCACTCACGATCGCGCTGGTGAGCACGATCAGCTGTTCGCGGAACTCCTCGGGGAGGAACTTGGTGAGGCCGAAGTCGACGATCCCGATCTTCGCCTTTTCGCCCCGCTCCTCGCCCGGCACGACGAAGAGGTTGCCCGGATGCGGGTCAGCATGGAAGACCCCGTGCTTCAGGATCATGGTGTTGTAGAGATCGATCAGCGACGCGGCGACCTGTGGAGTGTGGACGCTGGCCGCCCGCTGCGCCTCGACGTCAGCGATCCGGATGCCGTCGATGTAGTCCATCGTCAGCACCCGGCGCGACGTGCGCTCCCAGTAGATGCCCGGCACTATCACGTCGTCGCGGTCCGCTAGCAGCGCACCAATCCGCTCTGCCGACCGTCCCTCGTGGATGAAGTCGACCTCCTCGGGCGCGGTTCGCTCCATCTCGTCCACGACGGGGCGGAAGTCGATGATCTTCTCGATGCGTGCCCAGAGGTCGACCAGCATGCGCAGCGCCCTGAGGTCGTCCTGCACGATCTGGTCGATTCCCGGGTACTGGACCTTGACGGCAACCGCGGTTCCGTCGTGGAGCCTGGCGCGGTAGACCTGCGCGAGCGAGGCCGCGGCGACCGGCCGGGGGTCGAATTCCCCGTAGAGCTCCGCGATCGAGCCCCCCAGCTCACGCTCGATCAGCGGCCGCATCTCGGGCCACGGCCGCGGCGGAACCTGGTCATGGACGAGCGAGAGCGTGCGCACGTACTCGTCCATCAGGATGTCCGCGCGACTCCCCAGGAACTGGCAAATCTTGACGACGAGCCCCTGCTGCTTGAGGGCCCGCCGCACCACGGCCAGTGCCGCTGCCTGGTGGAAGCGGCGCGTTGCTCCGTCCATCCGCTCGTGCCCGAGGAGGCGACGCTGAATGCGCAGCCAGCGCCAGCGCAGCCAGAGGCCGGCCATGGTTCCGGCGAGCGGTAGCGTGCGTTGCCACTGCCCCGCAGGCGGCCGTGGCGCCCGTTCGAGGTCGTAGGCGGTAGCCACTGCACCAGCCGATCGTGGAGCTCTCGCTGCTGTCCTTCGAACGATATCAGGGGGGCGGATCTCCGTTGTGGGCCTGCGCTCCGCCTCGGCGTCACGGTACGATCGTGCTGATGGTCGTCTTCAACCCGTTCGTAGAGTCCTTCAAGAGGAATCCCTATATCCAGTACGGCAGGCTGCGCGGCGAGGAGCCCGTCCATCGCAGCGGCGCCCTGCAGGCCTGGATCCTGACTCGCTACGAGGACTGCCTGGCGGTTCTGCGCGATCCGGCGACCTTCTCGTCGGACACGCAGCAGGCCGGCGGGCGGGTCGGCGCGCTGGTTCGCGAGCAGAGAGCCGCGTCGCCTCTCGGCGACGTGCGCACGCTGCTCACCGTCGATCCGCCGGCACACACGCGGATGCGCGGAATCCTCAGTCGCGCGTTCACGCCCCGCCGTGTCGCGGCGTTGCGGCCGCGGATCGAGGAGGTCGCGTGCGAGCTGCTCGCCTCCGCTCCGGAGCGCGGTGAGTTCGACCTGATGGCCGCCTTCGCGCGCCCGCTGCCGGTGATCGTCATCGCCGAGCTGCTGGGTGTGCCGCCCGACGATCGCGACCGCTTCGCGCACTGGTCGAGCGCCATCGCAGCGACCACCGAGCTCGTGAACTCCGAGGCGGCCATTGCAGCGGCGCGTGCGACGACGCTCGAGCTGGTGGACTACTTCCGGGGATTCGTCGAGGAGCGCCGGACCGCGCCACGCGCCGATCTGATCTCCGCCCTGGTCGCGGCGCGGGAGGCCGAGGAGCTCACCACCGATGAGATCCTCGCGTTCGCCATCCTGCTGCTCGTGGCGGGGCAGGAGACGACAACGAACTGGATTGGCAACGGGATGCTCGCGCTGGTGGATCGTCCGGAGGTAGCGAACCGCATGCGTGTCGATCCGTCGATCACGTCGCTCGTCGTGGAGGAGATGCTGCGCTTCGACTCCCCCGTGCAGGCGGTGGTGCGGGTCGCGACCGCGGGGACGCGCGTCGGGGAACGGCCGGTAGAGCGGGGCGAACTGCTCCTCGTCATGCTCGGCGCTGCCAACCATGACCCGGAGCAGTTCGACAGGCCGGCCGAGTTCGTGGCCGCGCGGCAGCCGAACCGGCATCTCTCCTTCGGACTGGGCCCGCATTTCTGCCTCGGGGCGCCGCTCGCCCGGCTCGAGGCGGAGATCGCGTTCACGGCGCTGCTCGACCGCTATGCATCGATCGGTGCCGGAGCGGGAGCCGCGGAACGTGGCGGGACTCTTCTGCTGCGCGGTCTCACGACGCTGCCGCTCACCGCCGCATAGGAGTATCCGTCCAGGCCGACTGCGGAAAGAGCACGCGCGCGGGCGCCGGGCTAGCCGCTATCCCGGCGCTGGCGCAGGAAGCTCTCAAGGTCGTCGAGCAGGTCAGACGTCGAGGGCAGCTCCGAGCTGCCCTCCGTCGCCTCCGTCTCAGGTGTAAGCGCGCCGGCCGGCCGGTTGGCGTCGTACTGCTCTTCCAGCTGGCTGACATAAGCCGCGGCCTCGCTCGACTGCGCGAGCGCCTGCTGCACCTGTTCGTCAAACTCGGCCATTTGCTTCTCGAGCGGGTCGCGACCGGTGGAGGTGCCGTATCCCCGATCGACGAGCGACGCCAATGCGAGGCTCACGGCGGGGTTCGGACCGATCGTCAGGTAGTGAGGGGCCAGCGCCCACAGGCTGGCATTGCGCCAACCTCGTGCCCGCAGGTGCAGGTTGAGCACGCCGACGATCCCGGTCTGCCCCTGGTAACGGGAGCCGGGCGCCTTCAGCCCGAATCGCTCCTCGAAGGCCGGGTCGGAGGCCGAGAGCGTCACAGGGAGCGGCCGGGTGTGCGGGACGGCTGCCGGCTGGGCGCCCAGGGTCAGGCTCTCCGTACTGCCGACTGCCTCCAGCAGCGCGCCCACAGCCTCCGCGAAGGTGCGCCAGCGCAGGTGGGGCTCCGCACCGCGGAGCAGGACCACGTCGCGTCCGGCGCCGTCGGGGGAGGCAACGAGGAACCGGTTCTGCGGCCAGTCGATGACGCGCAGTCCCTCCTCGAGGCGGACCCGGGGTCTCTGGACGGTGAAGTCGTAGAACGATTCGGGATCGATGTCGGCGAGGGGCCGCGCGTCCCATTGCTCCGCGAAGTAGTCGATGGCTGCGGCCGCGGCTCCCTGCGGATCGCTGAAGCCGCCGAATGCGGCGAGGAACAGCGGGTCGCGCAGCTCGCCGATCTCCGCGTGCGCGCGAAGCGCGGGGTGGGGAGCATCATGAGGCCGGTCTGTGCCCGACGAGTCGTTCGGAGGGGAACTGTCGGGGACGGTACCGGGGCTGTCAGCCATGTGTGTTCTCCCGTCCCGCGGCGTTGCCAGAGAGTGATGGTAACGACCATGGCGGAAATCAGGAACACGGAGGGGCCCACTGGCGGATCGTGGCGGCGGCGGCGGGGGGTCGCCGGACACGGCCGGGCCTCCGGCCGCCCGCTCATCAGGGTACTCTCATTCGCCTCTCTTCCGCTCGAGGTCGTCGCCCGCGCCCTCGGTTGTGTTCTCGGGAGGGCGACGGGCCTTTCGGCGCCGTGATACCACCACCCAGACCGCCAGAACGCCGAGCATCGATAGGCCGATTGCCCACATCATGAGGTCGAAGCGATCATCGAGGAAGTCCCGGAAGTTGTCGCCCCAGAGGAAGATCAGCACGCTGATCAGCATGAAGCGCCCCGCGCGCCCGACGGCAGATGCGAGCAGGAAGGGCGCTCGCGGCATGCCGAGCACTCCGGCCGAGATCGTGAACAGCTTGAAAGGGAGCGGCGTGAAGCCCGCGAGCACGACGGCCCAGACGCCGTGTCTCCGGAAGAGCTGCTCGACTCGCTCGGTGCTCCGTCGTTGATGGCGCTGCAGTAGGGGCCGCCCGAACCGCATCCCGACCCAGTGTCCGATCAGGCCGCCGGCAACCGATGCCGAGGTCGTTAGCGCTCCGTAGAGAAGCGCGCGTTCGGGATGGGCAAGGGCCAGCGCTATCAGCAACGGATCGGGTGGCAGCGGGAAAAAGATGGCCTCGGCCGCGGAGAGGAGGCCGAGCGCAGCGGGCCCGGCCGGGCTATCGGCCCACGCCGTCAGCCAGTCGTGGAGTGCCTCGAGCATCGAGACAGCCTGCGGTGAGCAAACGGGGGCGGCAAGCGTCCGCGCGGATGACCGACGTCAGACGTACTGCTAGGCTTCAGACGGGCGCTGGGGACTCGTCTAATGGTAGGACAGCTGACTCTGGATCAGTAAGTCGAGGTTCGAATCCTCGGTCCCCAGCCAATCCGCCAGATACGGATTGCTGGCTACCAGGTGCTGCCGGACGCACTCCGGTCCACTGAGCGGGCCATTACGGAGCAGGGGCGCGCAGAAGCGACGCACCGGTCGCAGAATCAAGGCCGCGGGTTCTCCGAGCGCCGGCGGACGGTCACGATTCCCGCCGCAGCGAGCGCCACGACTCCCGCTGCCAGCAGTAGATTTGCCAGACGGATAAGTAGCGTCCCAGGAAGCCTCTGGTCGCCTACCAGCACGACTGCCTGCGCTCACGCTGGCTCTGCGACGAGGCGACCGCGTGGGGAAGTCGAAGCGACGGAGACACCGAACTCGCCGCCTGACGGGGCCCGTGACGAGACGAGTGGCTCCCCTCTTGACCCGTTACGACCATGGGGTGGCTAACCCGGTCACTACTCCCAGCCAACATACGAGAAGCGCCTGTCTGTACCACCCGGACACACGCACGCTGCTATGCCCGCTCAGGTCGCCTCGTTTGCCCGGTCCTCCGCCCGGGGGGCTACACTGTCGTTGGTTGCAAGTCACCGTGGCTTGCACTTTCGGGACGATGCACACGGAGCAGGACGCATGACGCTCTCTACGGAAGAAGTGGTGGTTCAGCGGCTGAGTTTGCCCGAAGAACTCATCTTGATGCTCCTCAACGAGGAGACTGGTTACTTTCACCAAGTACCCGGCTGGGACCTCAACTGTGCCGTTGTCGGCGCCGCACTCGCAGAACTATCTTCGATGTCCCGCATCGATACGGACGTGGAATCCCTGATTCTGCTAGATCAGACCGCAACGGGCGACCCCATTCTCGACCCCATCCTGAAGGAGATTGCAAACGAGCCAGTACAGCGCAACACTCAGTACTGGATCGAACGACTCGCTCCTCATGCGGAGTCGATCATTGATTTGACCCTGGATCGCCTGGTTGAACTGAAGCTCCTGGAGCACCATGAGGGCGAATTCTGGACGCTCGCTCGCTCCGGCTGGAAGTCGGACATGTTCAGCGGTTCCCAGGATGGGACCGCGGCTGAGTTCGTCAAGACACGGATCAGGCATGTCATCTTCGACAATGAGATTCCTGAACCGCGAGATGTCATCATCATCGCCCTCATCAATACCTGCGACGTCTTGCGCTTCATATTCCCGCTTGATGAGGAATCAGAGGAACGCATTGAGCTCATCTGCAGGTTGGATCTGATCGGCCGTTCCATCGTTGATGCGGTCGCCCACAACCTTGCCGGCCCGGCACTCCGGCACGCCGCTCTGACCAAGCCGATCCCGCGGGTGTCCTTGCTCCGGCTCGTGCTCAACCCGCATGCCCGCGGAGGCAACCTGCCGGCGCTCTTCGCAGACCTCGCGAAGGAGTACGGTCCCATATTCGACATCAAGTTCCCATTTCGGGAGCGCATGATCGTCCTCGCCGGCCCGCGGACGAACCAGTGGGTGCACCGCCACGGACGGATGTACCTGCGGTCCAAGGACTACTTTGAGGGCATGGAGAAAGTGTACGGCGCCTCCCGAACCATCCACTCTCTCGACGGTGCCGACCACTTTCGCTTTCGCAAAGCCATGCAGTCGTCCTACTCGCGGGCGAGTGTGCTGAGGCGCCTCGATGAGGTCTTGGGGAATGCGCGGACGCACATGGCGACGTGGGCAGTCGGAGACAATATCTCCGCAGGAACGATGCTCCGACTGTACATGAACGCGCAGCTATCACCGCTCATGATTAGTGCGGAAACGCAGGCCCTGATCGAGGACATCATCAAGTACAAGGAGCGAGCGCTGAATATCCACGTTGCGGGCACCTTGCCCAGGTTCCTGCTGCACACGCCAGCGATGCGACGCCGGGCGAAGATGATCGAAGAGCTGGCGTCAAGCATTCAGAACTCTCATACGCCTGGCCAGAGGGCCGGCTGCCCCCGGGATCTGGCGGATGACTTCCTTAGCCTGCACGCGAGCGACCCTCAATTTCTGCCGGAGTCGGACCTGAACTTCCCGCTCGCGACGATGCTGCTCGCGAGCATGTACCTTGGCGATCAGCTCGGCTTCGCCATGTACGCCATGGTGTCCCACCCTGAAGTCCACGAGAGGGTCAGGGCAGAAGCCGACGCACTGTTTGCCAACGGGGATCCGAGTGCAGCGGACCTCGCCCCGGATAGCTTCGACGTCACCCGGCGCCTGGTTATGGAGACCTTGCGCATGACACCGATCGCGGCGATGTCGATGCGCAACGTCATGAACACGTGCGTCGTCGAGGGCTACGAGCTGCCCGTGGGGTCGCGCGTCTACTATGCCCAGGCGGCTTCGCACTACATGGAGGACGTGTTCCCTGAGCCCTTCAAGTTCGACATCGACCGCTACCTGTCCCCGCGTGGCGAGCATGTCGGCCCTGGCTACGCTCCATTCGGGCTGGGTACGCACACATGCCTCGGCCGTCGCTGGGCCGAATTGCACCTGGCGCTCAACCTGCTGATGCTCGCCCACTACTTCAGGCTGGAGTTGCCCCGGGATCAGAAGCTGCCGATCAGCAGCTTCCCGTCGATGTCGCCAACCAAGAAGCTTCGATTTCTGGTCGCAGAGCAGAGGCACGAACTCCCCCTCTGACGCCTGACTAGCATCGACGAGGGCGGCCGCATCCTTCCCCACCTCACCTCTAGTGCGACGGCTGCTCCTGCTCGTAACGCTGGTGCACCTGCTCGATCGCTAGGTCGAGCTCGTCTGCCATCCGACTCACCATCGAGCGCAGCCGCATGTTCTGGTACGCGCCCCAGATGGTCATCGCCGGTGGCACCAGTAGGATGGAGACGATCAACGCATACACGATCGTGATCACCACCGTGATCCCGAATTGCTGCAACGCGAGCACGGGCGAGAAGATCAAGACGCCGAGTCCGAGCGCCGTGGTCAGCGCGGAACCGAGCAGCGCGGAGCCGGTGGTCGCGAGTGTGCGAATCGCGGCCGCCTCGGGCTCGCGCCGGCGGTAGTACTCTTCCCGGTAGCGGTGGATGACGTGGATCGTGTAGTCCACGCCGATCCCGATCGAGAGCGCCGTGATGATTGACGTGACCAGCGTGTAGGGAATCCCCAGCAGCGCCATCGTACCCAGCACCCAGATCAAGGCGAGTACGATTGGCATCACGGCGGCGAAGGCCAGTACCGGCTGGCGGAGCGTCGCCCAGAAGAACAGCATCAGGATGCCGAGCGCCACCGCGATCGTCGTCGTGATCGCTTCTGTCTGGCGGCTCGTGATCTCTTCCGTGACGGTCACCGACATGATACCCCCGGAGGTCGCCGTGATGGCACGGTCGTCGCCGAGCCAGAGCGCCTCGAGGTCCTCTTGGATCCGCTTCGTGGCGTCGGGATCATCCGTGAAGGCCGGAAACTGGAGCAGCATGAAGTCGATGCCATCCGGGTTGTTGACCAGAAGGCGCGGAATGGCGCGATCCTTCGCCTCGAGCTTGTTGAGAAACTCCTGCATCAGCCCTGCATCGAGTTCCAGTCCCATGGAGGATTCCCGGAAAAGCGCCGCGAGCTCCGGGTCGAACTTGTCACCGGGCTCGCCGCTGTCGTCGATCCAGTCGTCGACGAGCAGATCGTACGACGCCTGGATCGGGGCCGCTGCCGCGCTCGGGCGTCGCTGATTGTCCTCAAAGGAGTCCGTGAGGTCGTACAGGTTCAGGAGCGTGCGGGTCTCAGTGGCCTCGGCCTCCACCAGCACGCTGACGATCTCCGTCGAGCCGCCGACCGCCGCGTCGAGCGTGTTCATGTCCTCCAGCACGCCCCCGCCCTTTGGCAAGACGTCGCGAATACTGAACCTCGACTCCAGCCCCGTGGCTGCGAACCCCAGCCCGACCGTTACCGCCAACACGGCAATGATGTAGGGGGCGGGCCTGCGTGTGACCGACCTCCCTAGTACCTCTGCCAGCCGCTCGATGCCGGGCAGCGCCTCCGAGACCGCTCGCGGCGCCGTCAGCGTGCCGCGTCTCTCGCTCCTCTGATCGAGAATGACGCGTGTGGCGGGAATCAGCGTCAGCATCACGATCAAGCTCATCCCCACGCCCAACCCGGCTACGATGCCGAAGTCACCGATCGCGGGGATAGGAGAGAGAAGTCCCACGAGGAAGCTCACGATCGTCGTAGCGGCCGCAAGCGCCAGAGGGACGACCACGGCGTGCAATCCCGACCGCACGGCGGTCAGCACCGGCGTGCCGGCCGTTCGCTGCTCCCGGTAGTGCGAGGTGCTCTGGATCGCATAGTCCACCGTGAGGCTGATGATGATGATCGGGATCATGGCCGAGATCCCGCTCGGACGGCCCAGGAGTCCCACGCCATTTGGCCCCAGCCAGCCCTCCGCGCCGACGACCCAGATGAGCGACATCAGGAGGCCCGCCAACGTCAGCAGCAGATCCGAAAGCGAGCGCAGGAAGAGCAGTATCAGACCCGCGATCAACACCAGCGCCGTCGCGTAGAACGGCAGCATCCCCGTCCGCGACGCCTCTTGGTACTCGTCCTCGATCACCACGGGCGACACGCTGGTCACCCGCAGCGAGCCGACGTTCGCACGAGTCAGTTCCTGAATCCGGCGTTCGGCATCTCGAATCCGGTCGTCGCCTGTGTCGAGCAGACGGATCGTGGCGATGGCGACCGGCGTGCCGTCGGTGTCGGTCCCGGTCATCGCGGCAAGCGCCCCCCCGACCTCGGGGATACTGCGGGCGGAATCGATCTCCGCTTGCGTGACCGACTCGAACCCATCCAGTCGGAGTACGGTCTTGACCAGCGCCGAGGGAGCGATGACCGGATCGTCATGCGCCAGCAGCTCCACCACTCCCCGATCGCTGCCGATCGCTTCGACCAAGCCGTCCATCTGGGAGAGCCCGTCGGGCGTGATCGCCTCCCCGCGGAATATCAACGTGACGAGACTGACCGCGCCCGACTCCCCGAAGAGCGTGTCGATGTCGTCCAACGCCTCCACGATGGCGCTTCCGGGGGGAAGGAACCCATCAGTCTCGTCTATCGGCGCGCGGAGGGTCGTCCCCGCGGCAAGCCCGAAGGTAACGAGGAGGAGGACCGCGATAGTGACGTACGGGCGGGCCGTAACCAGCCAACTCAGTCCACGTAGGATGCGGTCCATGGCTTGCATTCTACCGAGCAAGCGGTGGAAGTGGCGCCGGTCGCCCCCACGGCCAGTTGTAACGTTCGCCGTAAAGTCCAGTTACGTAGCGGCGATCAGTGCCTGACTCCTTCGCAACCATGGCTAGCCAGGATGCAGCCGGGACGGTGCAAGGGCTCTCACCCCGCGCGCGGATACAGCCAAGACGCGAAACGTCCAAGTGTTGCCAGAGGCGCCTTAGGTTGGTCAGTGAGCACCTCCATGGAACACATGGCCTGTGTTCCACCGCCACCCTCATGCAAGGCATCGTTGGGGAGCGTCTCAGGTACGGGAGCTATGGCGTAGTTGCCTGTGCTACGCAGTAGCGTCCCAGGAAGTGGTGTCACAGGCGGGGAGACGGTCTCCACAGGGGGACCTACTACCGACACGGTCCCCATGCAGGTGGACGTAAGAGACCACCGCATCATCCTTCACGAAGGTCTGACGAACGTGGAGGAGGACAACGGTGGTCAGAGAGAGCGTGGACGTGTTGGAGCTGCTCCGCAAGCAGGCATCGGGAGCTGACCTCGATTTCCTGCGCGAAGCGGTGGCCGTGCTCGCCGAGGCGGTGATGGACCAGGAGGTCTCGGCGCAGGTCGGCGCCGGCTACGGCGAGCGCAGCGAGATGCGCACCACCCGGCGCAACGGCTACAGGCCGAGACGCTGGGACACGCGGGTGGGCAGCATCGACCTGCAGATCCCGAAGCTCCGCCAGGGGTCCTACTTCCCGGCGCTGCTCGAGCCCAGGCGCCGCTCAGAGCGCGCCCTGCTGGCCGTCGTCCAGCAGGCGTACGTGGAGGGCGTCTCCACTCGCCGCGTCGACGACCTCGTGCGCTCGCTCGGCTGCGAGGGCATCTCGAAGAGCCAGGTCTCGCGTATCTGCTCGGAGCTCGACACGGTCGTCACGAGTTTCCTGGGCCGGCCCCTCGACTCCGGCCCCTATCGCTACCTCTGGCTCGACGCGCTTACCCAGCGCGTACGCAAGGAGGGCCGCATCGCTCAGGTGAGCGTCGTCGTCGCCACCGCGGTGAACGCCGAGGGGAAGCGCGAGGTGCTGGGCATCGACGTTGGTACCAGCGAGGACGGGGCCTTCTGGCTGGCATTTCTGCGCGGCCTCGTAGCACGAGGGCTCTCCGGCGTGGAGCTGGTGACCTCCGACGCACACCAGGGCCTGAGGGAAGCGATCGCCACCGTCTTCGGCGGCGCCTCCTGGCAGCGCTGTCGTACCCACTTCATGCGGAACCTGCTCACGCGCGTGCCGAAGAGCGCGGAGGCGCTGGTGGCGACGACCGTGCGCACGATCTACCAGCAGCCCTCGGCCTCCGAGGTGCACGCCCAGCACGCGCGGGTCGTGGAGCAGCTCGGAGCGCGCTTCCCGGAGGCCGCGGCGATGCTCGCCGACGCCGCGGAGGAGATCCTGGCGTTCACGGCCTTCCCGGTGGCGCACTGGCGTCAGGTCTGGTCGAACAACCCCCTCGAGCGGCTCAACAAGGAGATCCGCCGGCGCACCAACGTGGTCGGCATCTTCCCCAACCGCTCAGCGGTCATCCGGCTCATCGGTGCGGTGCTCGCTGAGCAGCACGACGAGTGGGCCGTGGGGAGACGCTACATGACGATGATGACGCTGCTCTCCCCGCCGGGGAGTGAACTTAACTCAGGCGAGGAGGTGCTGCTGCAGGCTGCCGGCTAACAATTGATAAGGATGGTGCGCAGCGACACCACTTGCGGGGACATGACCCGCCCGACATGGAAGCAATCGAACTGGACCAGCTCTCCGGGGGTGGTGCCAGGTGGCGCTCAGTAGGGGAAGCCATGCGCTTGACGGCGCCCACGTCGCGCCGGTTCCGTCAATCGATCGGCTCACCCTCGGCCGTCATTAGCGTGACCGGGCAGTCCTCCTCCCTCACCGGCCGCAGCAGCTCGGCCTCGAGCTCAGAGTCCGGCATGGAGAGCATGGGGTCGCCGTGCGCCAGATCGAGCACGAACTCCAGCGTCACCATCAGCCGCGTCCGGCGTGTCATCATCGAGCGCGCTTCGTTAGGTTCCGGTCGACCTGGTACAGGGCGCCGCCGACCGTGCGGTGTGAGTCGGTCTCGAGAAACTTCACCGCGGCCTCGCGACGGCCGTGCTCGTCGAACAGCGCCTTTCGAGGTCTGGCGACTGCGGTTTGGCGTGCCCCTCCCCGAGAGTCTGATCCTCTCATCCGCCCTCCGGTAAGTGAGGGCTACCGGCCTCGTGCAAGCCCGATCGGCGGCAGCCGACAGCGAGCCTCAGGCAGGTAAGCCGTCATCGCTCGGATCGGGATAAAACTGCGCGCAGTACTCTCGGAAGGCCGTGATCTCACCGTCCGAGCGGGTGAGGCGGGGTGGGGACACGTACTGCTTGCGGCTCCAGACCACCACGTCCTGCTGAACGTCGCTCTGCTGCTGAGACGCGATGAACCTGTTCATCACAGGCGCGCGCAGCCTCAGCGGGAGAAACCCCAGCCCTATGATCCGCCGCTTCGGCTTCCGTATCTCCCGGACCTGCGAGACCAGCGACAGGTCGATGAGCGTGCCGTCGACAGGCGTCGCCAGCACCCACAGACGCAGATCCATGCCGATCGAGCGCTCGTGGACCTCCACAAACGAGTAGCCCAGCCCAAAGGCACGAGTGCAGGCGGAGAGCTCAAGGGTGAGGGTCGCGATCTTCGCGACCTTCCGGACGCTCCTGAAGTCCCAGCGGCTCTCGAGACAGGCGCCGTCCACCGTCACCGGCTCGGTGCGATCCACGCTGTCGTAGCCGTGGACGTAGCGCAGGTGGGCCAGGTCCACGACGTTCTCGGTCGTCTCCTGGGGATGACCGGGAAAGCGGATCGTCGAGATATTGTGATTGCTCCAGCGGTCCTGCTCCGACTGATCCTCGGGAAGGCTCCACTGCGGCGCACGTCCGGCGATCCCCCACCAGGCGAAGACCAGACCGAGAATCTCCCGTGTCACGAAGGTCCGCAACCTCGCGGACCGGGCTGGTGCGGCATAGGGAGTGGCGACGCACTGTCCGGTTGTATCGAACTCAAAGCCATGGAACGGGCAGACGAGCCGGCCGGCGCAGATGCGCCCGCCCGCGTCCGGGCCGAGCGCGGAGCCCAGGTGCGGGCACACAGCTTCGGCGACACAGACCTGCCCGTCCTCGTCACACCAGGCGACGATGTTCACGCCCATCCATGTCTTCTGGATGAGCTTGGCCTGCTGCATTGCCTGACGGCTTGCGATGAAGTACCAGCCCTCCGGAAACGGGGGCAACGGGGCAATCGCGGGCTCCCCATGTCGGGTTGGCATCAGTCGATACTCCTGACCCGGAACCTGGTGCAGGCGGCTTCCTTCCCGGCCAAAGTGCACACCTAGGATACGGGAACCCCTTGCCAATCGCACTCAGGGGGTGTGCTCTCGCCGCACTCCACATTCCGTCCGGGTCGCCGACGCCGACGCCGGCGCCAGAGGTTCCTGCCGCGCTGCACTGTCGCTGCGACGCCCAATCCTGTCGGCTCACCGAGGATGCCGTCTCGGCCCGTGCAAGCCGCGCCGCGTCGACCGACGTTTTGCTGGAAGGGGCCCGGCTCTCGTCAGATCTGCTGCCTGGCGCACCGCAGCGCAAGAGCCCGTCGTTCGGCCTACGCCTTCCTGAACCTCGAGCCGTACATGATGCTTCCGTAGTGGCTGAATGACCGCTTCGCGGCGGGATCCTGGAAGGGGTAGGCGGCACCCATCTGTCTCGCGGCGACAAGCCCGGTGACGAGACAGGTCTCCTGACTGTTAATGAGGGTATGTGCACCGCAGTGCCATGTCCGCCTCTTACCCTGAATGAAGCGGAATAGGTTGACAAACACTACGACGTGCCGCACGTCATGGACGATGTGCTGGAACCACGATCTCTTGATGATCGAGCGTTCATCGATGGGACTAATGGGGTTATAGGTCACGAGACAAGGCTTGTCAGACTGCTTGGCCCACGGTTGCTGGTTGTGCATGATGTACGTGATCTCATAGTAGTCCGGACTCGCGCCGTACTGCTCGATATGATTGCTTCGCGTCGTCAAAGGCTTCACCTCGTTGTCGGGAAGGACTGAGGAGTCGGAGTGGTGATCAGCCAGCTCAGCCTGGGAAGCACGTGGTTCATGGCAGGCCATTCTATAGTTCAGAATCCGGGGGGTGGCCAGCCGCCGCGGTTCCGGTGCTCGCTCGGCCTCGAAGGTGCCGTTGCTTCGCAGCCGCTGGGAACGGATGACCGACCGTTGGCCGGTAGCTTCCCGCATCCCGCTCCGTGGGCCGGCAATCCGGTACTATCGTGCAGCGATGACGCGCACCGTCCACTGCCGCGTCGCTCGCGGCCGCCCTTTCGGCCGCAGCAGGGGGCATGGGATCGGATCGCCGCCCGCGCGGAGACCATGTGCAGGTGATTCACGTGGAGGAGAGCGCCTCTCGTGGTGAGACGACTGTCACTCCGCCAGCCACGGGGTCGTGGAGCTAGTGGATGAACCGGTCCGCGACATCACTCCGCAGTCTCGCCCTCACCGTGTTGGCCTTCGGCGTCCTGTTCGTAGGAGCCGCGTGTGGATCGGACTCAACGTCCACCGCTGAGCCGAGTCCCACGCCGGGTGCTGTCTCGGTGGATGACTTGCTTGCGAGTGCCGGGCAGAAGCTCGCCACGATGTCGACGGCACAGTTCCAGATGGTCGACGAATTGGAAACGGGAGCAAAGTTCTTCGGGACGACTTTCAAGAGCATGGAGGGGGAAATCAGATCCCCCGATAGCTTCAGAATGCTGGTGGATGTTGTGGCCCCGGGTCTGGGATTCGCGGAAGTCGAAATGCTGGCCGTCGGCGAACAGGCGTACATGAAGTTCGCCGCGGACGCGCCGTGGCTCCCCCTGCCCCTGGAGCAGGTGCCCTTCAATTTCGGGGGCGTCGGCGAAATCTTGCGCGACCTGCTGCCGGTCATCACGGACGCGGCGATCACCGGTCGAGAGGCGGTACAGGGTGCCCAGGCCATCCGCGTGGATGGGACCATCATGTCCGAAGATCTCTCGAGCCTGATCACGGGGGTGGGCTCGGGTCACGCCATCGCATTGACCCTGTGGATTGATGAGGCCGAGCACACGTTGCGACAGATGAGAATCGCCGGCCGGGTCTTCGATGACGACGCGGCGGAGACGACGCGCCTCCTGATCATCTCGGGCATCAACGGCCCCGTTGACATCCAACTTCCCGACGTAGCCTCCGGACCGTGAACTCCGCTCGGTCTGGCCTCTCGGCACTCGGTTCTTCCCCGCCGGTGGTCCTGGGGATTCTCTGCCTGGGCGTATTCTCGACCGCCCTGGACCAGACGGTGGTGGTTGCCGCGCTGCCCAGCGTGATGGTGGACCTGGAAATCCCCCTGACGGACCTCGACAGGGCGTCATGGATCGTGACCGCGTATCTGGTCAGCTACACCGTGGCGATGCCACTGGCAGGGCGCCTGTCCGACGTCTACGGCCGCGTCAGGGTGTTCCAGGCGGCGCTCCTCTTGTTCGCCATCGGTTCGGCGTTGGTGGCGGTCGCGCCGAACTTCCACTGGATCGTGTTCGCCAGGGTGATCCAGGCCTTCGGAGGCGGCGCCACGGTCCCCATCGGTCTGGCCATGGCGGTGGGAGCGGTAGCGCCGGAGAAGAGGGGGGTCGCACTGGGACTCGTGGCGGCCGCGGCTGAAGCCGGGTCCGTCCTGGGTCCCATCTATGGAGGGGCGATCATCGAATTGATCGGCTGGCGGTGGATATTCTGGCTGGACGTACCCCAGAGCCTCGTCCTGATAGCGCTTCTTGCCATCCTGTCGAATCGTGCCCATCCTCAGGCCAAGATGGACTACGTCGGGGCGCTCACGCTGGGCGGGGCACTCACCGTTCTCACCGTGGCTCTGTCCCAAAGGAGCATCTTCTCGGGGGATTCCGTGGTCCCCTATCTCTTGCTCAGCGTGGCAGTCGTCCTGGTCCTCGTCCTGATCGCGATCGAGAGACGGGCGGTCCAGCCATTGCTGGCGTCCTTCCTGTACAGGTCGAAGGCGTTCTTATCGTCCAACGTGACCCAGTTCCTGGTGGGAATCGCCCTGATCATCTCTCTCGTCGCCGTTCCCCTGATGGCCGCCACCGTCATGGAGAAGCCAGCGTGGGAGAGCGCCCTCCACCTCGTCCGCCTGACAGCCGTCATTCCGGTGGGGGCGGTGGTCGGAGGCTACATCCTGCGCTGGACAGGCGTGAGGACCGTGTGCGCAACCGGCCTGGCGTTTATTGGCGTCGGCCTCCTGTTCATGAGTGGCTGGGAGACGGAGGTGGACCAGCTGAGGCTCACGGTCCCGTTGGTCACTGCGGGCCTGGGGTTTGGACTGGTCATCCCGCCCATTGCCGTGAGCGCCTTGAGCGCAGCACCGAGTCACTACTGGGGCGCTGCGGCCTCGTTGGTCACCGCGTCGCGAATGGTGGGGATGGCGCTCGGGCTCGCGGCGCTGTCCGCCTGGGGGATAGAGCGCTTCTACAGCCTGACCGCGCACGCGACGATTGGAGAGACGTTCGAAGAGACGCAGGCCCCCCTGATCGAAGCAGGGGTAACGGTCTTCCAGAACCTCTTTGCGATCGCAGGTGTCCTCGCCCTCGTTGCGATTCTCCCGGCCCTGCTCATGGAAGTGGAAGAGGTCGAAGAAGCCGAGGCCCTTCGCCCGAGACTCGTATAGCCTGTCCGTGCTCAGGGTCAGGCCATGCGCGCGGGACGTCACCGGCACCGACCCGGAAGCCACATCTACGGGCGGAGCATCTCCTGTGCCGAGCGAAGCCGTGCCAGCGTGGGGTCACGGCCGACCAGTTCCATGGTCTCGAAGAGCGGCGGCGTCACGGCGCGGCCGGTGAGTGCGACGCGGCAGAGCATGAACAGCGACCCGGCGCGCTCCCCGATCTCCGCGGCGGTTGCGCGCAGAGCCGCTTCGATGGCCTCGTGCGCCCAGCCCTCGAGCGCGTCGAGCGCCTCGTGGCAGACGCCGAGCGCATCCTCGGCGTCCGACCGTCGGCCGCGATATGCCTTCGCGAGCAGCGTCCCCGCGTCCGGGGCCGCGATCTCACCGGTGAAGAGGAAATCGACCATCGGGGCCAGCTCGGAGAGCCGCTTGATGCGCTCCCGGACGAGCGGCACGGTGGCTTCGACCAGCGAGCGATCGAGAGGCAGTCCGGCCCTGCCCGCGAGATCGCGCGTCAGCCGCTCCTCGAACAGATCGGCGAGCCGGCTCGCGTCGAGACGACGCAGGTAGGCGCCGTTCATCCACTCGAGCTTCTGCGTGTCGAAGACCGCCGGGTTCGGCACGAGGTCGCCGATGTCGAAGCTCCGGGTGAGCTCCTCCCGCGAGAGTATCTCGGTGTGGTCGTCGAGGGCCCAGCCGGTAATCGCGAGGAAGTTCACGAGAGCCTCCGGGAGGAACCCCTCCTCGGCGTACTCCAGGACGGAGCGCGCGCCGTGGCGCTTGGACAGCTTGCCGCCGTCGGGGCCGAGGATCACGGGCGTGTGGACGTAGGCGGGTGGTTCCCAGCCCAGGGCCTCGATCAGCCGCACGTGACGTGGCGTGGAGGGGATCCACTCGTCGCCGCGCGTGACGTGCGTGATCTCCATCTCGTGGTCGTCGACCACGTGCGCAAGGTGGTAGGTGGGGAAGCCGTCCGACTTCAGGATCACGAAGTCGTCGAGCGTGGCGTTCTCCACCTGGATGTCGCCGCGGATCGCGTCGCGAAAGACCGTCACGCCGTCGTCGGGCATGCGGAAGCGCACCACGAAGCCCTCCCCTGCCGAGGCACGCGCGTCGGAGGTGGCGCGGGGAATGGAGCGGCAGCGGCCGTCGTAGCCGATGGGGCGGCTCTCCGCCCGCTGCTCCGCGCGCATCGCGGCCAGCTCCTCGGGCGTGTCGAAGCAACGGTAGGCCAGCCCGGCCGCCATCAGCCGCGCCGCCGCGTCTCGGTAGAGGGGAAGTCGTTGCGACTGCACGTAGGGAGCGTGCGGCCCGCCAGCGCCCGGCCCCTCATCCCAGTCGATCCCGAGCCAGCGGAGCGAGTCCATGATGCGCTCGTCGGCGCCGGCGATGGCGCGCGCCTGATCGGTGTCCTCGATGCGCACGATGAAGGAGCCGCCGTATCGCCGCGCGTGGAGCCAGCTCCAGAGCGCGGTCCGGATGTTCCCGACGTGCGGGTCGCCGGTCGGGCTCGGCGCGTAGCGCAGCCTCGGGGGGCTGCCGTCTCGCGCCTGCTCGGACTGCGGGAGACCGCTCATCGCGTCGACGCCTCGGCAGACACTCCGTGGCGGCTCCTCATCCCGTCGACCAGCGTCCGCATATCCTCCGGAAGAGGCGCCTCGAACTCGCGCCACTCGCCCGTCGACGGCAGGACGAATCCCAGCCTCGATGCGTGCAGGGCCTGCCGACCGATAAGCGACGACGGGGATCCGTAGAGCTCGTCTCCCCACACCGGGTGCCCGACGGCGGAGAGATGCACGCGGATCTGGTGCGTCCGCCCGGTCTGGATGCGCACCGAAAGCAGCGTCGCCTCGCTCCCGTAGCGCTCCCGTGTGTGGTATTCGGAGAGGGCCGAGGATCCGTCCTCGACGACGGCGCGCCGCGATGGGTCCGCCGGGTCGGGGCCGATCGGCGCGTCGATGATGCCGGCCGGGGGGTCGATCGCACCCGCCACGACCGCCACGTAGAGCTTCAGGGTCTCGCGCGCCTTCCACTGCGCCTTCAGCGCCTCCTGCGCCGCCAGTGACTTCGCGTACGCCATCACCCCCGACGTGTCGCGATCGAGCCGGTGCACGACTCCGGGACGGTTGCCGTCGCCGATCCGGCGCACCTCCGGGTAGCGCGCGCGCACGACGTTGACGAGCGTCACGCCCATGACGCCGTCACGGGGGTGGACGACGAGGCCCGCTGGCTTGTCGATGACGAGCGTCTCCTCGTCCTCGTACAGGACGGCCAGGGGCACGTCTTCCGCGAGGCGATCGACATCGCGCTCGAGCGGATCACGCCGCACGGGAAGCTCGACCTCGACGAGGTCGCCCTCCCGCACGCGGTGCGAGGGGAGGCGCTGGACGACGCCGGAGACCGACACTGCGCCCTCCTCAACGAGATGCCTCGCCTGGGCCCGCGCGAGCTCCGGCACCTCCGTCGCGACGAGGCGATCCAGTCGCCCCGCGCGTGGCGCCTGGAAACGGCGCACACCTCCCGAGGGCGCCGCGCTGCGGCATTCGGATCCTGCGGTCTCGCTCACAGGCGCTCCACGGTCTCGTCGTCTCGGCCGGAGCGCGGTGGATCCCGGCGAGCGGCGAACAGGTTGAGGACGACGAGTGCGACGACCCCCACGACGATCGCGGAGTCCGCCACGTTGAAGGCAGGGTAGTGGCTGGGGTCGATGAAGTCCGTGACGGTGCCGCGGCCGGCGCGGTCGATGAGATTGCCCACCGTGCCACCGAGCACGAGCGTCAGGGCGAGGCCGGTGAGCGGCTCGTCGCGGGGCGCTACCCACAGGTAGGCGATCACCAGGATCGCCGCCACCGCCGAGGCGAGCAGGAGGATCCCTCCGGCGCCCTCCAGGATTCCAAAGGCGGCGCCCGAGTTCTCGACGTGGGTGATGCGGATCAGCTCGGCGCCTGGCGGCCAGCGCTCCCCCTCGTCGAGCCACGCGCGCACCCCGACCTTCGTGGCTTGATCGAGAGCGACCACCACCGCCGCAATCGCCGCGAAGACGGTGAGACGCGCCCCGCGTGCGTGGCGGGTCGGGGGATCGGGAGCGGCGCGCAGCGGGGATGGGAGCCTCACACCCCCATCGTACGGGACTTCGCCTGAGTGGACAGCGCGAGAGACGACGACGGCGGGGGCGCGGGGCGCGGTTGAGGGAGCGTGACTCCGGCCCTACGATCGCCTGGTCGCGTGCGAGGGGGTTAGCCGTGGTTGGAGAGAGCGCGTCCGGAATGGGACGCCTGCCGCCGGGTCAGCGCCTGGTCACGAACTGGCCGGTGCTCCATTACGGTGGCATCCCCTCCATCGATCGCGCGGACTGGAGGCTCCGCGTCTTCGGCCTCGTGGAGCACGAGCTCAGCCTCTCGTGGGACGAGCTCCTGGCGCTGCCGCAGACGCGCGTGACGACGGACATCCACTGCGTGACGACGTGGAGCCGCTACGACAACGCCTGGGAAGGCGTGCTCATGAGCGAGCTGCTGGCGAGGGCCGCGCCTCTCCCCCGGGCGAGCCATGCGGTCTTCCACTGCTTCGGCGGATACACCACCAACGTGCCCCTCGACGAGCTGGGCGGTGACGACGTTCTCTTCGCGCACTCGCACGACGGCGCTCCGCTCAGCGCCGAGCACGGGGGGCCGCTCCGCGGCGTGATCCCGCACCTCTATTTCTGGAAGAGCGCGAAGTGGGTGCGTGCGGTGGAACTGGTGCCCGATGAGCGCCCCGGCTTCTGGGAGATGTACGGCTATCACATGCACGGCGATCCCTGGACCGAGGAGCGGTACGGCTAAGGGGTTAGGACCAGCGTCCTGGAGTCGTCCTGGATACTGGCACCGGACCCGCCAGCCGGTGAGCACCACGCACGCCGGCTCTCCGCGCGAGGAACGCGGAGGGGCGTGCCGATCGCGCGGCGCGAGCGGGCGCCGGATCTAGATGAAGATGCGCGAGCCGCGCACGCGCGAGTCTCCGGTGCGGATTGCCTCGTCGCGAACGGCCTGGGCGACGCCCTCTCCGACCGACTCGTTGAAGACCGACGGGAGGATGTAGTCCTCCGAGAGCTGCTCGTCGGGGATTGCGTTGGCGATCGCGCGCGCGGCGGCGAGCTTCATCTCCTCGGTGATGTTGCGCGCGCGCGCGTCAAGCGCGCCGCGGAAGAGGCCCGGGAAGCAGAGCACGTTGTTGACCTGGTTGGGGTAGTCGGAGCGGCCGGTCGCGATCACGCGCACCGGGCCGTCGCTCGGGATGAGCTCGGGACGGATCTCCGGCTCCGGATTGGCGAGCGCGAAGACGATGGCGTTGTCGTTCATCCGGCTCAGCTGCTCGCCGGTGACCATGCGCGGCCCTGAGAGGCCCAGGAACATGTCCGCGCCGACGAGAGCGTCCGCCATCGCGCCCTGGAAATTCTCCGGGTTGGTGTGCTCCGCGAACCACTCCTTGGCGACGTTGAGGTTGTCCCGCCCCCGGTAGACGGCGCCCGAGCGGTCGAAGCCGATGATGTTCGGGACGCCGAAGTTCATCATGATCTTGGAGCAGGCCACCCCCGACGCCCCGACGCCGATCAGCACGACCTTCAGGTCCTCGGGGCGCTTCCGCACGATCTTGAGCGCGTTGATGAGGGCGGCGAGCACCACGACGGCAGTGCCGTGCTGGTCGTCGTGAAAGACCGGGATGTCGAGCTCGGCCTTGAGTCGCTCCTCGATCTCGAAGCAGCGGGGCGCCGAGATGTCCTCGAGCAGGATCCCGCCGAAGCCCGGAGCGATCGCCTTCACGATCCGCACGATCTCGTCGGGGTCCTTCGTGTCGAGACATAACGGCCAGGCGTCGATCGCGCCGAAGGACTTGAAGAGCATCGCCTTGCCCTCCATGACCGGCATCGCAGCCTCCGGCCCGATGTCGCCCAGCCCCAGCACCGCCGTGCCGTCGGTGACGACGGCAACGGTGTTGGACTTCACCGTGAGCGACCAGGCCGCCTCCGGGTTCGCGTGGATCGCCATCGAGACGCGGCCGACGCCGGGCGTATAGACGTGGGAGAGGTCCGCGTGCGTCGTGACCGGGACCTTGTTTTGGATCTCGATCTTGCCGTGTCGGTGCAGCTGGAACGTGCGGTCGGAGGCGTGCTGTACCTCGACACCCGCCGTCTCGGCGAGGGCGGCGACGAGCGCGTTCGCCCGGGTCTCGTCGGGGCAGAAGATGCTGAACTCGCGAAGGATGAAGTCAGGCTCCGCCAGAGCGATGTCGATGTTGTGGATGTCGGCGCCGTGCCGGCCGATGAGCGTCGTCACCTGGCCGAGCATTCCCGGCTTGTTCGCGATGCTCAGCTGCAGCGATAGCTGGTACCCCGTCACCGGCCCCTGGTAGGCGAGCTTGTCGTCGCTGGTCGGCCGCGCGTCGGTCGTCATCGGCGGATCTCTCCTCGACAGCGCGACGGGCCTCGCCCGTCGCCTCCCGGACCGCTCGACCCGCCTTCGTGGCGAGGCGCGGACACTCTCACGTGAACGGAACGTGCACTGTACCATCGCGCGTGCGTGCGTTCCCCCCGCCGGGAGCGGCCGCGACTCGCGGCCGTCGCTGCCCGCGTGTCGAGCGCCGGACTGCCGCGGCGGGTGCGTGCTTCGCCCGCCGGCGCGGTTGCGGCCTTCCGCCCGGCCACCACGCTGATATGCTCGAGCGGCCAGCGGCCCCCATCGTCTAGTGGCCTAGGACGCCACCCTTTCAAGGTGGAAACGGGGGTTCGATTCCCCCTGGGGGCACCAGGCTCGTTGGCACCAACTGTGACGTGCGGGGCGGCATCGCGGGCCGGCCAGATCACGGCCGGGGCCGTCGGATCTCAGTCCCGGGCACTCTCGTATATGGAGATGTGAGACCCGCTGGCCGGCGTGAAGGAAGCGCCCGTCCAGTCACTCCACCTCTCCCGCAGGCGCAGCCCGGCGAGGCGCGCCATGAGATCCAGCTCCGCGGGCCATGCGTACCGGATCTCGATCGGGTACCGCGCGACCTGCTCCCCGTCGATGACGACGAGGCTGGTGGAGACGCGCTGGCGCACGGCATCGAGTTGCGAGACGTCGAAGCTCACACGTTCGCCGCGGTGGGATGCCCGCAGCGACTGTCCCCGCTCGTTGAAGCGTGACAGGTCCGGCACGAAGGCCTCGATGACGAACGTCCCGGCGGGACCGAGGTGTGCGGCCACGTTGCGGAAGCAGCGCACCTGTTCCTCCTGGGAGAGGAGCGCGAAGAACGTGTTGAAGACGACGAAGATCAGCCCGAACTCTCCGTCGACGCCGACATCGGCGAAGTCGCCCATCGTGACCGGGAGCGCGCCGCCACCCGGCTTCGCTCGGAGCTGGGCGACCATCCCCTCGGACGAGTCGATGCCGTGCAGCTCGACGCCGCGCTCCGCCAGCGGGAGCGCCACCCGGCCCGTGCCGATGGCGAGTTCTAGCACACGGCCGCCACCGGCGAGGTTCGCCAGCGCCTTGACGGCGGGCGCCGGATCCAGGTGGGCGTGGAGGTCGTCGTACGCGGCGGCGATCCGGTCGCCGTAGGTCCCGGGCGCGTAGCCTCGGTTGGGGTCCATCGCCGGATCCTCGCACGGCGCCGAGATGGCCGGGCGCCTGGCGGCTACTGCGTCGGCAGGGGCGGCTGCCACCACGCGGGGAGCGCGCTGATCTCGACTCCCTCCACCCACTTCACCCAGTGGTAGCCCCGGCGGCCCGGAGCGACCAGCCGCACCGGGAAGCCGTGGCCGGCGCTGAGTGGATCCCCTCCCACGTGCGTCGCGAGGAGCAGGGGCCCCACCGCGTCGAGGGAGTAACGGCGGTGATACCCGGTGGCGGAGCGGATCACGACGCTCCGAGCGCCGGGCGCCGCACGTGCCCGCGCGATCACCGCCCCGAGCGGCACGCCGCCCCAGTCCTGTCGCGTGTACCAGCCGCCGGTGCAGTCCAGGACTTCGCGCTGGTTGCGCGTCGGCATGGCCGAGATCTCCCCGTAGTCAATCTCGAGGGGTGCGTCGACCTCGCCCCGGACGCTCAGACGCCATGTCGACGAGTCGACCCGCTGGCGCGTATCCGTCAGCCAGTTGGTGACGGGATGAGCGTTACCGGCGAAGCTCGCCTCCTCGCGCGATCCCGTGAAGCGGCGGGCGGGCCCGGTGAACGCGGATACGCCGACCAGGCCCCGCGAGAGGACGACCCCCCCAGCGCCCACGCCCAGCAGCCGGATGGCGGCCCGCCTGCTCGCGAAGTCGGCCGCGCGGGCGCGAGGCCAGCGCACCGCGACGTGGACGATGAAGGGCGGGATCAGGACGAGGGCGAGCAGGGTGTGCAGCACCAGCGGCCGCATCGACCCGTAGATCGGGATCGGCACGCTCCCGCGGCCGGCCGCCGCCCACCACAGTCCGGTCGCGAGCGTCCCCACGAAGAGCGCGCCCAGCAGGAGCGGCGCGATCGCCCACGGCCCCGCGCGTCGCCGCGCCAACGAGCGCGCCACGATCCGCCACTTCCAGATCACCAGCACGACGAGGCTGACCCCGCCGGCTGCGTGCAGCCAGAAGACCCAGCGTCCCCCCGGGCTGCCGACGAGCAGGCTGCCGAGGCCCGACACGAGTTCGAGCAGCAGCAACGCGAGAATCGTGAGATTGGTTACGCGCGCGCTCACGCATCGTCTCCGGACGCTGGTACGGGCCGAGCATACCGCCCGCGCGACTGCTCGCGGCGGGGAGTGCGCGACCATCCCCTCGGGTTCGGACGCGAGCGCGCGGGGGAGTAGGGCGAGAGATGCCGACACGCCCTCCGGGCGTGGGCCGCGCCCGCCGTGTTCGGATAGTCTCCGGGACGGGGTGAGCAGGGGGGGATCGATGCCAGGTGGCTACCTGACCACGCGCGAGGAGATCGAGGCGTTCGCCCGGCGGACGGGCCTGACGAGGCTGACGCCGGAGCAGGTGGAGGAGTTCGTCCAGGCGGGACGGTACATGGGAGACCTCATCGCGGGGCTCCCGCGCGAGTTCGCCGCGGCCGAGGAGCCGGCGCACGTCTTCCGCGCCCGCGAGGAGGCGTGAGCGTGACCGAGCTCGCATGGATGGGGATCGCCGAGGCCGCGTCACTGATCCGCGAGAGGCGGCTCTCGCCGGTGGAGTACGTCGGGGCGCTCTACGCGCGCTCCGACGCTCTCGATGCCACGCTCCACGCCTACATCCACCCCACCCGCGAGATCGCGCTGCGTGCGGCAACAGAGGCCGAGGCGGAGATCGTCGCCGGCGCGTACCGGGGCACCCTCCACGGAATCCCGTACGGCCTCAAGGACATCATCGACCGCGCGGGCGTTCCCACCACCGCGCACTCGCGGCTCCTTCAGGGGAACGTCCCGGATGCAGACGCTGCGGTCACGGCGAAGTTGACGGAGGCAGGCTGCGTGCTGCTCGGCAAGATGGCGACGCACGAGTTTGCGCTCGGCGGCCCCTCGTTCGACCTGCCCTGGCCGCCGCCCCGCAACCCGTGGAACACCGACCACTTCACCGGGGGCTCGTCCAGCGGGTCGGCGGCGGCGGTCGCCGCCGGTTTCATGCCGGCAGCGCTCGGCACGGACACGGGCGGCTCGGTTCGCGGGCCCGCGTCCCTGTGCGGTCTCGTCGGCATGAAGCCGACCTACGGGCGGGTCAGCCGCCGGGGGGTCCTCCCGCTGGCGTTCAGCCTCGACACCGTCGGCCCGCTCACGCGAACGGTCGAGGACAATGCCCTCCTGCTCACCGCGATGGCGGGCCACGACCCGGGCGATCCCGGCAGCGCGCGGGCGCCGGTCCCGGACTTCGCCGCCGACCTCCGCGCCGGCGTCCGGGGGCTCCGGGTCGGGGTCATCCGGCATTTCTACACGAACGACATGGAGGCCGATCCGGAGGTCTCGGGTGCCGTCGAGGATGCGGTCGGCGTCCTGGAGGGACTGGGTGCGCGTGTGCGGGAGCTGCGGCTTGAGCCGCTCGAGCTCTACGCCGCGTGCAGCCGCACGATCATCATGTCGGAGGCCTACGCCGTTCATGAGAAGTGGCTCACGGAGCGGCCGGGCGACTACGGCGCCTCGCTGAGGCAGCGCCTGCTCCCCGGCGCTTTCGTCCGCGCGGTGGACTACGTGCACGCCACGCGGCTGCGGCGGCGGCTTGTCGAGCACTTCAACGACGCGATGGGCGACCTCGACGTCGCGGTGACGGTCTCCAGCATGGATCCGCCCCCGCCCATCGAGGACGCGGAGGAGATCGCCAGGACCTATCCCCGGCAGGCGCGCCAGCCCTTCAACGTGGTCGGCGTCCCGGCGCTGGCACTCCCCGTCGGCTTCACGCGGAGCGGCCTGCCGCTCTCGATGCAGGTAGCCGGACGGGCGTTCGACGAGGCGACCGTCTACCGGACGGCGTACGCCTACGAGCAGGCGACCGGCTGGACCTCGCGGCGGCCGCCGCTGGACTGAGTGCGGACGGCCCGGCGCACTGAGCGGGGATCGGGGCGCGGGGCGGTGACGCTCCCGGAGCGGGGCGATAAGCTAGGATCCGATGCTGTCGCCGGGGAGCGGAGCCGTGCCCCCATGGTCTAGCGGCCTAGGACGCCACCCTCTCAAGGTGGAAACGGGGGTTCGAGTCCCCCTGGGGGCACCAGCACTGCAGGTTCAAATCTGGCGTTTTTTGCGATCGGAGGGGTCGGATCCGCCCCCTGCTGGGGACATCTTGGGGACATTTGGGGACATCTTGGGGACATTCGCCCGTCGCAGGGCGCCGGTCAGGCGCGCCGTGAGCAGCACTTCGCGCTCGCCCTCGCGCTCCGCCGCGAGTTCCTCGCGCGGCACGTACGCGCACCCGAGCCGCTCGCGGAGTTCGCGAGCGGGGTTCTCGGGGAAGTTGAGTTCGTTGAGCTTGGCGGGGGACGTCAGGGGATCACTCGCTCGGACCGGTCGGGTCCGCCGCGGTGCCGAGCATGTTCCTCAGCTCGGGCAACAGGGCCGGGATCGCGTCTTCGACGATAGACCAGATCACGCTGTCGCTGATGTGCAGATAGCCGTGAGCCAAGCGGTTGCGAGCGCCGACGATCGCGTGCCAGGGGACGCCGGGGTGCGCCTCCTGGACCTCTGCCGGGACGTGCGTTGCGGCCTCGCCGATCAGTTCGATGTTGCGCAGCGTGGCGTCGTACGTCCGCTCGTCGGCAACGAAGGCGGCTTGATCGAGGCCTTCCGTGTAGGCGAGCGCCTTCTCGGCGAACTCCAGCATGTCTCCGATGTAGAAGCGCCACTCCCGGCTCTCGCCCGGCAGATCAGACACTGATGGCGTCCTTCTCCACGTAGCCGCGAAGCTCCTCCCGGACCTCACCGATCATCGCGAGGTCAACCGGCCGCCCCAGGATCTCTTCGAGGTAGGCTTGCGCGCCGAAGTACTGCCGCCAGTCCGGGGCCGAGTCGAACTCGGCGAGGATATCGACGTCGCTCGTGTCGATGGCCGTACCTCGCGCGTACGAGCCGAACAACGCGAGGCTCCGCACGCCGAAGCGCTCGGCGAGCATCTCGCGGTGCTCCCGCAGCGTGTCGATGACCTCGTCGCGAGTCATGCGGCCCATGTGGCTATCCTACGCCTCGCGCTCGTTGAGCCTGGCGGGGGACGTCATGGCACGGGCGCCTCGGTGAAGTCGAAGTCTGGAACTTCGGGGATGTCCATGGCATCCAAGCTCAGCGCGGGCCGGTGCGACATCCCGCACGATCTCCATGGCGTGAGTTCTGTAGTACGCGTCCACGTGATCACCGATGGCTCCCATGTCACTATCGGCGTCGCTGAAGAGCTGCTCCATCGGCACCGTGTGCATGCGCTGCTCATCGACGCCGACACAGCGCTGGTGGTCCCGTTACTTCGCGATCAGATGGTCGAGCGCAGTCGCCGCGGCGCTCTGCTGCCCACTCAGGAGATGCCCGTAGACATCCATGGTGAACGCCGCAGAGCCGTGGCCAAGCCGTCGCGAGACCGTCAGCAGGTCGACGCCAGCCTTGATCCACTGGCTCGCCGCCGTGTGGCGCAGCGAGTGGAAGTTCACCGTATCGGGGTCATCGATCCCGCTCGAACGGAGCAGGCGGCGAAAGCCGGTATAGAAGGCCTGTCGGTGCTGGTACCGGCCAGACGGGTCGGGGAACACGAGATCATGGTTCTCCCAGGCGGCACCCAGCCGAAGCCGCACGGCGTTTTGTTCGGCGCGATGTTGACGCAGCAGGGCCACGGTTGCGCCCGAGAGTTCGATGGTACGGCGAGAGTTGCGCGTCTTCGGGGGCAGCAAGCGGAACTCACCGGCGACGTTCTGCAGTGTCTGCCGCACGAGAAAGCTCGCGCGTTCCAGGTCGATCGATGCCCATGTCGCACCGAGCAACTCCGCCTGCCGCGCGCCGGTGGCGAGCGCGAAGCGGATCGGGACGTCGTCGTCTGTGTCCTGGACGGCCCCGAGCAGCTTCGCGATCTCGCTCTCATCCAGCGCGCGGCGTTCGCGCATTCTCCCCGCCAGCGACGGGCCCGGTACAGCGGAGGCCGGGTTGCGGACGAGCAGCTGCCCGGCGACGGCGGCCTCGAGAGCCTGGCGGAGCAGACCCAGGATCTTCCTGACCGTCGCGGGCGCTCGTGACTTCGACAGGCCGTCCTTCAGGTCGAGAATGTGGTCGGGACGGAGTTCCTGGAGGCGCAGGCTCCCGATTGCGGGAGCCAGGTGGAGCCTGACGATCGTGCGGTAGTTCTCGGCAACGCGCGGGCCGATCGCCTGATCGACCGTGCGCCGGTCGAGCCACAGCGCCAGCCACTCGCCGACCGTGATCTGGCTCGGGTCCACGCCGCCGTGATCGCGCTCGCCCAGCGCCTCTCGGAGAGCGCGCTGCGCGTCGCGCTTGGTGCCCTCGACCGAGAACCGGCGGCGCCGTCGCCTGCCGGTGCCAGCATCGCGCGGCAGCGCGACGGTGACCCGCCAGCTGCGCCTGGAGCGCTGCTCAATTGAGCCCGAGCCGTAGTCGCGTCTCGCCATCAGTCGCCTCCGCGGTCTCGCGTTCGGGCGCGCGCGCTCTCTGTCGCGTCCTCTCTGCCCCGACCGCTCCCGCCACTCCAGGGGCATCGTATCAGAACTTTAGTGCTGTTACGGGTCGCTCAGGCTTCGCAACCGACCTCTCCAGCCAGTCGTCGAGTTCGCTCCTCGGTATCCGGATCACCCTGCCGAGCCTGACGGCCGGCAGTTCTCCGCGCGCCACCAGCTCGTAGGCGAGATTGCGCGAGATTCGGAGCAGCCTCGCGGTCTCGGGGACGGTCAGCAGCATTGGGCCATCGTTCATCCGTCACCTCCGGCGAGCGACCCCGCGCGGTGCGCGAAGCCGAACTGGGCCATCCGGCCTTCTCTGGATTGGTTCACGCGCCGGCCCCATCGCGAGACCGCCCGTGAACCGCCACGTTGGGAACCTCAGGATGTCTCGTTCGTCTTGCAGATCGGTCCCCCGGCCGTCCGTCCCTGTTCGCCGCGTCCGGCTGATGACCAGCCCCGGCGATCGCCTGCGCCGCCCTGGTGCGTCCGCCTTCCGCGCCGACCAAGCACACATGTGTCGTGCCCGTCACCCGGTTCGCCATTTCCGTCGTCACGAGCACGTATGCCTGGCCCGTCCACTCGTTCACAACTCGCCTGACGCGGGCTTCCGCGCGGTGGTCGCTGCAGACGAAGAGCAACGCGGGCTCGCGGGGGAAGTGGTCTTCCCACTCCGCGGCGGCGTAGTACCGCCGGTACCCCTCGAACTTCGCGCGGTAGTCGCCCGAGTCGAGCGTTCCGCGGTCGTACTCGAGGAGGAACGGTCGCGCGTCCCCGCCACGCGCGAGCACGCCCGAAGCGTCTGGACGGATCCAGGCGATCCGCCCGTCCTCCGCCACGAAGCGATGCGTCGACTCCGCCTCGTTTCGCCATTCCGCGAGGCGCCAGCCCGCGGCCCGGGCATCGAGGGCCAGGCGAGCGGCGAAGCGGTTCACGCCGAGCGTGTGCTCGCGGTGCCGGACGACTTGCCGACTGGGTGACGGCTGCGCGGAGACGAACGTCACTCCCCCGTGCCGCGCGAAGATGGCCGGAGGCACGCCGGCCCGAGCGGCGATCGATCGCATCCCCAGTTCCGTCAGCAGGTAGCGGGGCTCGTCGACGTCGTTCACCTGGCGGGCTCCGGCTCTCTCCCGCGGTTCAGCGTCGGCATCGATCGCGCCGCACCGAGTGAGTCGCTCCAGGCGGCGCGTGATCAGTCCCGCAGGTTCGCGGGTAAGCGCCGCGAGCTCGGCGGCGCCCATGAGCGGGTGCCGCGCCACCCACTCGGTGAGGGTCTTCTCGGCGGGGCTTGTCGCGAGCGCGAGGCCGGCAAGACGTTGCCGGTCCGGTCCCACCTGCCCGCTCGTCGCCTGATCGAACGCGCGCCTGCCATGCGATGTGCCGGCGCGGCGGGGCGGAGGCGTGCAGTCGTCAAGCGCCCGTTCGGTCCGGAGCGCGTCCAGGGTCGGCGCCTCCCCCCATCCGACCTGCTCGACGAGCGGCGCCGGCGCGCGGTCGGGCCGCCACCACCGCGCGTCACCCGCGCCGGCTGCGCGCAGCTCCTCGCGGGTGGTGAAGAGCAGGTCCGGAGACCCGGGCCCTACGCCGTCCCGCTTCGCCAGCGCTTCCTTCCACACCCGCCACTCCCGGGCGGAGGGGCAGATCACGAGCACGGGGGGGAGTCCTTCGGTACCCCAGAGCCGGTCGACACGGGCGCTCGCCGCGAACCACCCGGCCAGCCTCCTGCGGCGATGGACGTCCGGCGCCGCCGCGCGGTCCCATGCCACCAGGAACGGCGCGTGGATCGGACCCGAGCGAAGGCAGCCGTATGCATCTACGTCCGGGAGCCACCAGCGCCCGGCCCGGGGCAGGGCGAGCGGGAGCGACCGCGCGTCGGCGAGTTGAGCGATACCCGAGCTCTCGAGATCGTCGGCGAGGTCGGCGGCGAAGCGATTCAGGCAGGCGGTGATCTCAAGGCGGGCCACCCGGCTTGAGAGATCGCGCGGGCGGACCGGGACGGCGCCCGCGAGCGAGGCGAGATCCCGTCCGCAGGCGGCCGCCAGGGCCGGCACCGCCTCGTCCCGCAGGACGGCGAGTCGCCGCGGTTCCAGCTCCGGCGAGGCGGCCGCGACGGTCTCGACCCACCCCTGCGCGGCAAGCAGGTGGATGAGCCGGCGGGCGTCATGCTCGTCCACGCCGAGCAGCCCGGCCAGTTCCGGCTCGCCGCAGAGCGGGAGCCGTGCGATCCACTCCAGGGACCGCGCGAGACGCGCCGCTTCATCGCGCATGGTGGCCTCGGTGACCGTTGCCGCGGCTCGGCGGCCTCGCGGCCCTCCGACTCTCGGGCCGCTCCGCTCCGCTCGCTGACTTCGCGTCAGCGCCGCTCGTCCCGGCGGCACTCCCCGGCCCTGCCCCGGCCACCTCCTCCTGAGACTTCCGTTCTCGGCGGCCCGCTGCCTGTGACGGCGAGCGCTCCCAGAGCGCCCGCGTGATCTCCTCGACCACCTGCTCGCGCGGCCGGCCGACGCGCTCGGCGGAGCTCGCCGCGATCGCCCGGGCCCGTCCCGGGACGGTCGGCGGCGGCGGGTCCACCCGGAACGAGAAGGCCGGCGGGCGGGTGCGGCCGTCCCACCAGCGCGCGTAGCAGGTGAAGTCGTCGAGCGAGACCAGGTCGGGGACCTCGATCGCGCCTCCCAGCTCCGGCGTGAGCCGGCGGGCATCCTCGGCGCTCACCCCGAAGACGGTGAGGCCGTCGGAGTTGGCGAAGATCGTCGGGGCGAGGTTGCGGTCGATGGCGTCGAGCTTCGCGAGCGACTGCGTGACCAGCACGAAGCTCGCGCCGTACTTGCCGAGCTCGGAGAGCATGCGCGTGTAGTCGACGGCGCCGAGCGTGCTCGACTCGTCGATGAGCCCGATCACCTTCCGCCGGTGCTGAGGCGGCAGCGCCACCTGCTCCTCGATCAGGAGGCCGAGCAGGTTGAGCAGCGTCGCGCCGACGAGCGAGGCGGCGCCCTCGCCGAGCGCGCCGACGGCGGTGTTGACGACGAGCACGCCGCCGTCACGCACGATCGCGCGCGGATCGAAGGTGGAGCGCGCCTGCCCGAAGACCAGGCGCGATGCCTCGGTGACCGTGAAACGGCCGATCTTCGAGGTGACGGGGTTCGCGGTCTGCTGCTGCAGCACGCGCCCCGCGCGGTCGTAGTTGTCGCGCCACCAGGCGCGCACCGCCGGGTCCTGCACCTGGTCGAGCACGCGCTCGCGCAGCTCCCGGTCGGTGAGCATCGGCGCGACGTCGAGCAGCGTGAACTGCGCCTCGCGCTCGTAGTGGCGGTTCGCGTCGAGCAGCGCCAGCAGCGAGGCCCGCAGCGCGCCCTCCATGCGCGGCCCCCAGTTGTCCGGCCAGAGGCGGTTCATCATCGTGACGATGTGCTCGGTCGTCCGGTCGCGGTCCGGGAAGAGCGAGACGTCGAGCAGGTTGAGGCCGACCGGCCGCTCCAGGTTCGCAAAGTCGAGGTAGGTCGTGCGGTCCTCGAGGTCCGACGGCACGGCGTCCAGCACCGCCTCGGCGAGGTCCTGGTGCGGGTCGACCACCACCAGCGCCGTCCCGTCCGAGCCCCCGGCTGCCCCCTCCATCACCCGGGCGGCGAGGTGCCTGAGCAGCGTCGACTTGCCGCGTCGCGTCTTCGCGACGATGAGCTGGTTGCGGTGCAGGAGCGGCGCGGGCAGGTGGACGGGAGCGACGCCGCCGTCCGCATCTGAGGCGCCGACGCGCGCGCCGCGCGCCGCGTGGCCGGGCACCGGCGGGAGCCGCTGCGCGGTGGTACGGCGGATCCCGGCCGGGGCGCCCGCCTGGTCGGGCAGGTGCCAGAGGCCGGCGAGCTCGGCGGTGTTCAGGAGCAGCGGCAGCTTCCGGTCCGGCCTGCGGCGAGGCGCGCGCGGGGCCGCGGGTCGCAAGCCCCCGCCCGCTGAGTCGTACACGCCGTAGGCCGCCGCAGTCTCACGCGCGAGCAGGCGCAGGCGCTCGGGGCCCGAGTCATGCCAGCCGATCGCGTGGACCTCGAGGCTCGCGCTCACCAGCGGCGAGCCGAGCTTCTGGTCCACCACCCTCGGCGGCAGCGGGTCGGGGGAGCGCAGCATGCGGACGGCGAGCGCCCCGGCGAGCGGCAGGCCGACGAAGACGCAGGCACCGCCCGCGACCAGCAGCGGCCACTCCCCATCGAGGTACCACTCCCGTCCCTGCAGGCCGGCCGCGGCGATCGCGAGCGCCCCGACGAGCGGGACCGGGCTCGGCCCCGCGTGTCCGGCAGGTTCGCGCCGCGGCGCGCCGTCGGGCGCCGCGCGGCGGTGGAGGCGGCCGGCCGCCCCGGCCGGCGCGGGTCCGAGCGTCAGCCGGCAGACGACCCGCTCGTCGCCCCGCGGTGCCGCCCGGGCCAGCACGCCCACGAGCGGTGAGGGCTCGTTCCGCCAGTCGCTGCGGAGCGAGAGGATGTCCCCGGTGGACGGCCGCAGCTCGACGACGGCGGCCTGCTCCGCCCCCAGCACGCGGACCGGGTCGAGGTCGGCGCGGTCCGGCGCGATGCGCTCGGCCCGCACCTGCGGGTAGGCCGCGCGCAGCTGCGCGAGCGCGCGATCGAGGCCCGCCTCGGTGCCGGAGCGCACGTACCAGCGCGGGCCGGCCGCGCCCGTCGCGATCTCGAGCGAGATCGACTCGCCGGCCAGCGCGCCGAACATCCCGCGCGCCGAGGCGATGCTCGCCTCCAGATCCCGGGGCGCGACGACCTCGGCGAGATGGGTGGTCTCAATGCGCGCTCGCGACATCCGCGTGCCTCCTCTCCGCGCCCAGCAGCCGGAAGAAGGTGTCGCGGCCGCCGGGACGCGCGCCGAGCTCGCTCACGTCCTTGACGCCCGCGGGCAGCTCGAGCACCCGCGCGCGCCCTCCGAGCTCGGCGGAGAGCCGCTGCGCGGCGCCTCTGCCTGCCTCGTCGTTGTCCATCACGAGCACGACCGAGCGAGCGCGTTCGAGCAACCGCAGCACGCCCCGGCCGGGTTGCGTCCCGAGCAGCGCGCAGGCCGGCAGCCCCCAGCCCGTGAGCGTCAGCCAGTCGAACGGCCCCTCGGTGAGGAAGAGGCGCCGCCTGCCGCGCTCGTAGCCGAGCAACGGCTTCGGGAGCGAGAGCCCGCGGTACTTCGGACCGCCGCCGCCCTCCGGCGTGCGGCCGACCATCCAGCCGCAGTGTGCGCCTCGCAGCTCCGGGATCACGAGGCGGCCGGCCATCGCCTCGTCGCCGGAGGCGAACAGCAGGCCGAGCTCCCCGGCGCGCTTCAGGCTGAGCCGGCGCCGCTTCAGGTAGGGCACGAGCCTCAGGCCGTCGCTCGTGCCGAGCCGGCAGCGCTTCGCAAGCCAGGGCTGAACCCCGCGCTCATCGAGGTAGCGGAGCGCCCCGGGCGTGTCGAGCAGCGTCTCGTGGTAGAGCTCGCAGGCCGCCGTGAGGATCAGCCGGTCGTCGAGCGACAGCACCGGGGCCTGGTCGGTCTCTTGCGACGGGCGGGCCCGCGGCGGGGGCGGGGGTGCGGCGGCGGCGGTCCCGATCGAACTGCCATCGGAACCGCCGCCAACGGCTCCGCCTCCGAGCCGCAGAACGGCCTCGCGGAAGCCCAGGCCCTCGGTGCGGCGGATGAAGTCGATCACGTCGCCTGCGGTGCCGCAGCCGAAGCAGTGAAAGGACTCCGTCTCGGGATAGACGCAGAAGCTCGGGGTGCGGTCCTCGTGGAACGGGCAGCGCCCCGTCATCCGCTTCCCCTGCCCGCGCAGCTCGATCCCGTGGCGCCGTACGACCTCGGTGATCGGGTTGCGGCGCTTCAGCTGCTCGATGTCGATGTGACTCATGGCTCAACCTCCGTCCTGTCCGTCGCGCGTTCCGCGGGGTCTGTGGTGGCGAGGGCGTGCTCGAGCGGGCTCGCCTCGACGCGCAGCGCGATGTGGTTGCCGCGGGCGAGGAAGAGCCCCTCGCCCCTGCGGCAGGCGAGCAGGAACTCCCGCTCCGCGGCCGAGAGCCCGAAGGTCTCGGCGACGAGCCCGGCCGTGGAGCTGTCCTGCCGCATGAGGAGCTGCACCGAGCTGTTGGCGAGCACGGTGTGACCCTCGGGCGAGGCCAGGAAGTCCTCCACGTCCTGCGTGACCGTGGTGAGGCCGAGCCAGCGCTTGCGCGCCCGGCGCGCGAGCTGCGCGAGGAAGCGCGCCCCCTCGGGGTAGCGCATCAGGGACCACGCCTCGTCGATCAGGAGCACGCGCGGCTTCGGGTCGCGCTTCACCCGCGCCCAGATGTGATCGGCGATCACGTAAGTGGCGAGTGGGCGCAGCTCCTCCTCCAGGCCCTCCACGTTGAAGACCACGAAGGGGCGGTCGAGCTCGGCCGTGGTGCGCTCCGAGAAGACGCGGCCGAGGCTGCCCGAGACGTAGCGCTCCAGGCGCCCCGCGAGCCGGTGCTCATCGCCGGCGTCCTGCAGCACCTCGACCAGGTCGCGCAGCACCGGCGCGGGGCGGTCGTGCGTCGCCGGGTCGGCGGTGATCCCGGCCCGCCGGTAGCTCTCGTAGAGCGCCCGGTCGAGCACACCCCGCTCGTGCTGGCCGAGCGATTGGCCGGGCCCTGCCAGCATCAGCGCGAGCAGACCCTGCAGCGCCAGCACGCGCTCCGCGAGCGGGTCGCGCGCATCGGGATCCGCTCCGGCCGGCTCCGGCCCGCCCGGCGGCAGGTCGAAGGGGTTGATGCGGACGGGCGAGCCTCCGGAGAGGCGGACCATCTGCCCACCGACCGCCTCGCAGATCCGGCCGTACTCATCCTCGGGGTCGATCACGTAGTACTCGACGCCGAGCAGCAGCGCCCGCAGCGCCTCGACCTTGCAGGCGTACGACTTGCCGGCCCCGCTCTTGGCGAAGACGACCTTGTTGGCGTTCTCCTGGTCCGCACCGAAGGGGTCGAAGACCACCAGCGAGCTGTTGTGGACGCTCTCGCCGTAGAGCAGCCCGCGGCCGGTGGCGAGCGCGCTCGACGTGAAGGGGATCATCGTCGCCACGCTCGAGGTGTCGAGGTTGCGGCGGCGCCCCAGGTGGTCCTGACCGGCCGGGAGGCACGAGAGCAGCCCCGGCATCATCTCGTAGAGCGCCGGCCGCGCCGTGGCCATCATCCCGCCGAGCGTCCCCTCGACGCGCGCCGCGGCCCGGTCGAGCTCCGGGCCCGAGCGACCGTGCATCCTGAGGTAGAGGCCCCCCGAGAAGACGCGCTCGTCGCCGCGCTCCAGCGCGTCGCGCAGCCGCTCGGCATCCTCGTAGGCGACCTCGCGCTCGGCGGAGGCGATGCGCCCGCCCCTGGCGTCGAGCAGGCGCGATGACTGGAGCTCGACCAGACGGTGTGTCAGGCCGCGTACCGCCTCCCCCGAGTCCAGCGGCTCGAGGTGCAGGCTCAGGTCGAGCGGCTCGCCCTGGTCGATGAGCCGCCCGAGCCAGTTCGGGCTTACGTGGCGCGGGTAGCCGGTGAGCGCCAGCACCCGCGTGAGCTGCCCGTCGATGGCGAGGTGGTCTCGCGTCTCCTCGATCGCTGAGGGCGCGATCAGGTCGGCGGTGGAGCGCTCGCCCGCGGCGAAGCGCCGCGCCCCGACCGCGCTGCCTGCGCCGCGATCCCGACGCCGAAGGAGTGCCGCGGGGCTAGGCACGGGAGGCCTCCTGCCGGCGCCCGGAGAAGGCGGCGGGCGATGTGACGACGGGCGTGGCGACCGGCGGCTCGTAGCCGCTGACGCTCGCGGCGCCGCCAGCTCGCCCGCGTCGAGCCGCCGCGTGCGCACCCCGAATGAGCCGAGGCCCTGCGCCACCTCGCCGCAGCGGAAGGAGAGCGTGCGGCGCGCCCGGGCGAGGTCGCTCTGTTGCCGCGGGGACTGCGTGCCGGGTCGCAACAGCCGGCCCAGGCCCGGCCAGCCCGGCGCGGCCCGCCCGGGTGCTGCGTCCACTTCCGCCGGCAGGACGACGAAGAAGCGGCGGTCGAGCAGCGTCCGCTCGCGGGCGATGCGCCGTACGAAGGCCTCGTGGTCGAGCGCGAGCCGCCGCAGCGTCTCCGTGCCCGCGCGGGCGCCCCCGAGACCGGCGAGGTAGCCCTCGATGTCGGCCGGGACCAGGCGCACCAGCACCTGCAGCGGGTAGGTGAGTCCGTTCAGGAATCGCCGGTACCCGGCGAGGATCGCCTCCTGCTCCGGCTCCGACTTCAGCGCGAAGTGGACGCCCTGGGCCTCGAGCACGCAGCGGTAGTCGCCGCCGCGCAGGCACACGACGTCGCCCGCGATCTCCTCCAGCGGCAGGATCTCCTGCACGCTCGCGAGGCGCCGCCTCCTGCTACCGCGTGACCACATGTGCCACTCCCTTCCTCGTCACCGGCCGGGCTCCGCGTTCCATCAGCGGTAGCGCCTCATGCGTGCTCGCCACGTGCGTCTCCTGATCCGGTGCGATTGCCTGCGTGCTTCCCGTCGTGCCCGCTGATGGGACCGCTGATGGGCCCGCTGCTCGGCCCGCTGCTCGGCCGGGTGAGCGCGCTTCCCGAACGGCCGCCACCGCCGTCTCCGGTCAGGACGCGGTCGCATGCACGTCTCCCCTCCTCGTCACCGGGTGGACGGGTGGTGCTGCGAGCGGGCGCAGCACCACCTCGCGAGCCGCGCGCGGAGGCACGGAACGCTCACGCGGCCTCCACACGGCGACGCGGGGCACGGCCCAGTAGCGCAGCAGCACGAACACCCACTCCTCGAGCGGGCGCCCCGCGGGCCGCCAGAAGACGAGCGGCAGCACCGCGGCCAGCACGAGCGCGGCCGCGCAGAGGCGGACGGGCAGGGGCAGCGGCAGGTCGCTCGCGGCGCCGTGGGCCAGCGCCAGGCCGGCCGCGGCAGAGAGCAGCTGGCGCATCGTCAGGCCGAGGACGGCCCTGTCGGCGACGCCGAGGTGGGTCGGGATCTCGTGGCGCCTCATCACGCCATCGCCCCCTGCACGATGCCGGCGATCGTGCGCGCCAGCAGCACGATCGCAAACCCCGCGAGCGCGTTGAGGATCGCCGTCTTGCCCGCCTCCATCTGGCGCGGCGATCCGGCCGCCGACATGTAGAGGAAGGCCCCCCACATCACGAAGAACGCCGAGACCGCCGCCGCCACACCGATGCCGATGTTGAGCAGGTTCCCGAACAGCGTGTTGACCTCTTCCATCACTGGCTCCCTTCTCAGTCGGCGCCCCGTGCGCCGGCCGGCTCCTCGCTAATCACAAGCACCTCCGTCACCAGCCAGCGGCCGCCCTCGCGGACGAGCCGCAGGTGGACCTCCTGCGTGACCTCCTCCCCGGCGGCGCGTCCGGACGCCGGGTCGAGCCAGCTCCGCTGCTGCAGCGAACGGACCGTCGCCTCCGCGGCAGTGCCGGCGAGTGCTTCGACCGCGACCGACTCGACGGACGCGCGGCTCCGGCGCCGTCCGGAGGTGGCGGCGGGGTCGACCGCAGCGCCCGCGAGCGCGGTGCGCAGTTCGCCGGCGGAGAGCGCGGCGAGGCGCGCGGTGTAGCCATCCGGATCGCGGTAGTCGAAGCCGCCGTAGGCGGACACGAACGCGGACGCCGCGGCCTCCACGGCGGCGGCATCGGCAGCCGCGCGCGCGGCGCCGTCCTCACCTCGCCCGGCGAGGCGCGAGGCCCCGCTCCAGGCGGAGGTGACGGCCATCGCTACGAGCAGCGCGGCGAGCGCGAGCAGCGCGTAGCCCGGTCCGCGCCCGGTCACGACGCTGCCTCGGCAGACGCGGTCGGCGAGGGCGGGGGTGCCGTCATGAATTCGGCGGCGTGGCTCACGCGGCCGGGCACCGGCGCGGCGCCGGGCGGCGGTGTCGCCGCGCGGGCGCCGAAGCCGCGCCCCACCGGGGTGATCGCCATTACCGGGAGCTCCCCGGGCACGCCGCTCGCGGCGCTCACACCGGGGATGGCAGTGGCGTGTTCGGGCGGAGGCGGAGGCGGTTCGGGACCGCCGACGCCGGGAAGTGCCGCGAGCAGCGTCGCCACCATCGCCGCCACGGCGATCACGACCACGAGCACGGAGGCGAGGACGAGCAGCAGGACCGCGCCGGCGATGCGCATCGCCTCGCGCGGGAGGTCGCCCAAGAGCGAGCTGGCGATGAGCGCTGCCTGGAGCACGGGCTACCTCCCCACCGCGCCGGCGGCGGCGGTACCGCGGCCGGCTGCGACGCCGGCAACGCGGCCGGCCACGACGAGCGCGACGCCCGCCCCGGTGCCCGCCTGCTGCACCTGGCCGTGCAGGAGCGAGGGCACCCGGAGCGTCAGGGCGGCGATGGCGATGCCCAGGAGCAGAGTCAGCAGCGCGTCCGCAGCGCCGCCGGGCACCAGCTCGACCATCAGCGCCGCACCGAGGCGCAGCACGACGAGCTGGACCACCTGCTGGAAGACCGTGATCGGGAAGAGATGCGCCCACCAGCGCGTCCAGCCCTGCGTCTGCGGCAGCACCCAGAGCAGCACCATCAGCGGCGAGAGCACGATCAGAACGTCCAGGAGCGCGAGCCGCATCAGCATCTGGAAGACCAGCAGCAGCGCCATCACGGCGTACGCGATCGAGACGACGACGAGCGCGATCCCCTCCTGCGCGACGTTCGCCTGCTCGTAGCCGGGCAGGCCGACCTGGCCGATCGCGGCAGCGAAGGCGTTGTTGACCTCGATGAGGACGCCCGCGAACTCGAGCGTGAGATTCACGGCGAGAGCGGCGAGGATGACGCGAGGGAGGAGCTCCATCGCCCCGTGGTAGGGGCTGCCGATGTGCTGCCGGACCATGACGTTGAAGCCGCCCCACATCACCACCAGCGCGAGACCGGCGTTGGCGATCGCGCGCGAGAAGTCCCAGAGGGCACGCACGGTCGGGCTCTCGTAGGAGCCCGCTGCGGGCGTGCGCGTCACGAAGTTGAGCGAGGAGTCCCCGAAGCCGAGCGCCCAGTCGATGAAGCTGCGCATCGCCCCGAGCAGCTCCCGCCCGAGCGCGCTCACGACGCCGTCGAGGATCGCGGCCGCCCACTCGCGCGGGTCGAGCCCGCTCAGCAGGTCGGAGGGGCTCGGGAGCCCGGGAATGCCGATCGCGGGGGCGGTGCCGGGTTGTGCCGTGAGCGGGGCCGTCGCGGAGGCCACCATCGGCGCCGCCGGTGCGGTGGGGCCGGCGGGTGAGGGCGGCGCCGCGGCGACGAGAGGCGCGCCGGCCCGGGTGAGGGCGGCGAGCGGATCCGGCGCCTGCTCCGCGTGGGCGGGCGCGGCCAGCAGCAGCCAGCAGACGAGCGCTCCGGCGACGGCGAGCAGCGGACCCCGCACGGCCAGCCCCTTCCGCATCGGTGCGCACTCGCCCTTGTTGGCGGGCCGCGGCGATGCAGGGCTAGCCTCCGATCAGGCGTTCACAGAAAGTTCCGGATTCGTTCCACGAGAGTTCCAAACGTTCCTGATTCGTTCCGGATTCGTTCCAAGAGGCCAGAATTGGCTCAACGCGGGTCCGGGTGGTGTTTCCGCATGCTGAGAACACATCGCGAGGACCGGCCGCATGCAGCCCACGAGATCGCGTGCGACGGCGGCGTTCGCCACCGCGACTGCTCGACGCGGTCAGGAGGTCGCCCTGCGGCTCCTTCGACGTAGAGGCGACGCTCAACGGGGAACGGGACTTCCGCTGGCACCGTCTCCCCGAGATGGACGCCGATGGCCTGCTTCTGCAGGAGGCCGCGGAGCCCCCGCGAGACATGGCCGGGCGGCACGGCTCTCGAGTGGCAAGCACTGCGAGTCTTCGGAACTGAGGGTCGAGGGTTCGAATCCTCCGCGGGGTGCCGCCGCGGGCAGCAGATGCTGCAGCGTCCCGACCTACCCGGAAACACTTCGCAACGTCATGACAGGCCCCCACGGCCGAGGTTCAACTCTAGGAGCCGCTCCAGCAGTTCCTCGTCCCCCACTTCCCATGGCGCGCCCGCTTCTGGCCAACCGTAGGCGGCGAAGACCACAGCATCGATGGCGTTGTGAAGGTTGACGAGCCAGGTGGGGCGCCGATTGTAGAGATTGGTGAGTGTGCGCTGGCGCAGCTGCTGCTGGGCGTCCCCGTCCACCGGAATCAAGCGCGATGAGAACGAGGGCAGCACGTCCGGTTCCTCGCGCACCAACTCCGGCGGGTTGAGCCAGAGCCGCCGCGCCTCGTCCAGCGCCCGCCCCGCGGCGCCGATCGCGTCGCGATGCCCTCGCTGCTGCGCCGTCAGTGCCTTGTCCGGCGTGTCGAGCGACCACGGGAAGGGGAAGGTCTCGAAGGTGGTCGTGGGTGTATAGCGTGGGTCGTTGCCGACGCCGAGCCACGTCCCCGTGCGCAGCGCCCACAGCTCATGCACCCGCGAGTGCAGCACGCCGAAGGCGTAGTCGTCCTCGCGCGCGATCGCGATCGTAGCGCTGTCCGGGAGCGTGGGCGCCGAGAACCAAGTGAACAGCCGGTGCTTTGCCACTCTTGGCGTAACGATGAATCGCGACAGCGGGGCCAAGGCTGCCCGCATCGCCGGCCGGGGACGCTCGTGTATCCACCAGTGTGGTTGAGTGCTTCGGGCCCGAGCGCGCACTGGCTGCACGTGCTCCGCGACGTACTCGAAAGGCGCTTCGTATGCCGCGGCATCGGCTTCGGACATGTCCGTGCCGAAATCGATGATGAACATCCCTCGCGGTCGTCGCGTGATGTCCATCCCGTTGAGCCACGGCACGACCACGTCGCCATTGGTGCGACCGTTGACGTTCGTCGGGAGCGACAGCATCTCACGGGCCAGTGCGCCGGGGATGTCGAAAGCTCCGCCCTTGGTGTCCCCCATGAAGGAGACGCCCTGATTCTCCGGAAGGATGCGCGCCCGCGTGAGATCCACGCCGGTCGTCAAGTTGCTGTTGATTCGCTCGACCGACTCTCCGTCGAGAATTCGCTGCTCCTCGGAACCGTCGTCCTGCGCCACGATCGAGACTCGCACGGCAGCGCCGTCGACGACCCACGGCTCGTCGGACCATGCCGTGAAGATGTCGCCGCTCTCCTTGACGCGATCGAGCGTGGTGCGATTCGCGCCGCCGCGGACGGAGTTCGTCGCGAGCAGGCCGGCACGGCGCGTGGCGCCGCGAGCGATCTGCCGACGGGCCATCTCGTGCCAGTAGCACGCGAGATCGGCCTCTCGCGCGACCTCGCCGTTCCACGCCGTGAAGATGTCGTCCACGTAGTCATCTCCCAGAGCGAGGCGCATCCGCTTGGTTCCCACGAACGGTGGATTACCGACGACGAACTCGGCATCCGGCCACGTCGCCGCGACAGGCATGCCGTCGGCGTCACGGGCGAGGATCGCATCGCACAGCTCGATGTTGTCGAGCGGCTGCAGCACGGGGTCGCGCGGGAAGCCGTAGCCGTGGTCCAGCATCCACTGGATGTGTCCGATCCAGATCGAGACGCCGGCCAGCTCCCTGGCGTAGGGGTTGATCTCAATCCCCAGCACGTTGTGCGGGCCGATCTGCGGAAACTCCCCCGTGATGCCCAACCGCTCGGCACCCCAACGGATCACCGAGTGCTCCAGGTCCTTGAGCAGTCGCAGCGTGACGTAGAGGAAATTCCCCGATCCGCAGGCCGGATCGAGCACGCGCACGGTGCGCAGCCGGTCGAGGAAGGAGCGCCACTCCACCTCGGCGCCTCGTTCCCAGGCCGGCAGCCGCTCGCGGCGGCGACCCTCCCGGGTGACCGGAGTCGGGTCTCGGCCCGCCATCAGCGCCTCGACGCGGGCGCGCGCGGTGTCGAACTCGCGGCGCAGCGGCTCGAGCACGACGGGCTCGACGATCATCATGATTTTCTCGCGGTCGGTGTAGTGGGCGCCGAGCTGGCCGCGCTTGTCCGGATCCAGTCCCCGCTCGAATAGCGTGCCGAGGATCGCCGGCTCGACGCGCGACCAGTCGAGGTGCGCAGCCTCGAGCATCGTCGCCAGCTCATCTGTCGTGGACGGGATCACGCCGGGGCCATCGAACAGCCCCCCGTTGAACCACTCGACGCGCTCGTTTCCGAAGTAGCGGCCGGCCTCACGCTCCGACATGAGGCGGAAGAGCTCGGAGAGTCCCCGCGCGAACTCGTGGGGGTCGGAGCGCCGCGACTCGAGCATCCCGGTCAAGAGGCGCTGCGGCAGCAGTCGAGCATCCTCCGCGAAGAGGCAGAAGATGATGCGGTTCAGGTGGTGGGCCACGGCCTCGGGATCGTGGCCACGCTCGTGCATCGAGCGCGCGATCGTCGCGAAGCGGGTGGCGGCCTGCTTGGTGATCTCGTCCGGCGTGTGCTCGGGCCGCAGGACCTCGGGCTCGAGCATGACCGCGCGGAGGACCCGAAGGACTTCGGCAGTCGTCTCACCACCCGCGGCAAGGTCGGCGAGGGTGACTGTGTAGAGCTTGCGGCTTGTGTTTGTGAAGTTGGTACGGACCTCGATCACGTCCATGTCGCTGACGACGAGCATGGGCGGGTTCTCGAGGGCCTCGCGATAGTCGAGGAGCTGCTGGTAGGCGGCTGCGAGATTCGCGTGGGCGCCCTTGTATTCCCACGCAAAGTGCCCGCGCTTCCAGACGTCCGCCCATCCTTGCTTGCCTGTGCTGGTGCGCTCGGCGCCGGCCTCGAACGTGTACCAGTCGCCGCTGGGGTCGCTCTCGTTCGGAGTGGGAACGTCGAGCAGGCGGCACAGGTCGATGAAGTGCTCCTGCGATGAAGGGCGCTCACGCCGGGCGTTCTCTCGCCACTTGGCGGCGAACGTTGAGGCCGATGTGTCGGGGGCCGGGGTCATTCGCGCTCCTATGGGGATCGACGTAATCGTAATGGAGCGCTTGACTGTGTGACCGGACCCCCTCCCCGATGGCCTACCGGAAACGCATCTCGACGGACAACCCATCGTTGTCCGAGCAGCAACGACTTGCCAGGTGCGCAAGAACTTGCCTGGTGCGCAAGAAGTGGTGAGGCGGCGCAACTGGGATGGCCACCGAGGGCGGCACTCAATCCCGTCGCGGCCGATCCCTCGCACAGCCGGTCTCTTCGCGCGAGCCGGACCGCCCGGCGCTGCCCACCGTCAGAAGCATGAGGGTGAACAGAGCGCCAATCGGCGTAATCGGGCTTAGACTCAATCGATGTCCTGTACGTGCGCGAGCACGGGAAACCCAGCGAACAGTCTTCAGGGAATTCGAAGCTGTGGTGGGCCTGAAAGGACGGCGCTTCTACGGGTTTTGGAGGGGCCCGGGGGTTCGTGCCGCGGTCGCCACGGTGGGTGTCGGCGGTGCCCGAGTCGCCGATGGTGCGACCGGGGCGGGCGCGGGCGACCGAGTCGGCGTCGCGGTTGCGGTCGGAGGTGAAACCGGATCCTCCGCGCCAGACCAGGCGACAGCGAGCGCTAGAGCGAATGCCACACAGGCGACTGTCGACAGACGTTGGGGATCCGTCACAACGATCCTGTTCCGACGGACCGGCGGGGCGAGGCCGGTCATGTCCGATCCGCGGAACTCAGCGTAGCGCCTCGGGGATGAGCGCCCGATAGGCATCAAGCGCCTCGGACACCGGCAACTCGCCCACACGGAACCAGCGTGCCTCCGTGTGCTCCTCGGGTGCCGCGTTCGCGGGCTCGCCGTCCCACGAGAGGACCGTATAGACATGAATCACCGCGGGCTCTATGTCCTTCGGGTCGTGTATCTTCCCGAGCCGCCTGAACGTCCGCACGTCGATGCCGAGCTCTTCGCGGGCCTCGCGGCGCAGGGCCTGCTCCAGCTCTTCACCTCTCTCGACGTGCCCGCCGAACGGACCCCACTGGCTGACGCGCCCCGCATCTCCATCGCCGCGATCCCTCCGACGAGTGGCCTGAGGGCTCCAGACGTGAGATCCGCGAAACACCGGCTCAGATTCCACCGGCATGCGTCGCGAGATCGCGGAGGCAAGCCCGCAGCACGCGGCGGGACGCCGGACGACCGGGCGTTGGCCGGCGGCGCGCAACGCATGCAGCCCACCGCCCCACCCGAGGCGCGTTGTGGGACACGCTCCGCTCCGGTAGCCCCGCTCGCGCCCCGGACGCCACTCATGTGAGTAGTCCCGAATCCGTTGACGGGGGGCGGTGGCCGCGGTAGTGTCATTCGACTACCCCTGCCGATTCGACGGCAGGGTGGAGACCGCCCTCGCGGCGGTCTCTGTCTTTCTGTGAGGGTAGCGATTGATCACCAACGTCTACGTTGACGGCTTCAATCTCTACTATCGTGCCCTCAAGGACACTCCCTTCCGGTGGCTGGACCTTCGCAAGTTGGCCGCGACGCTGTTCCCCGACGACACCATCCGCGGCGTGCACTACTTCACGGCCCGTCTGGATGCGCGTCGCGGGAATCCCGGGCAAGCTCAGCGGCAGCTCATCTACATTCGGGGGCTGTCGACGTTGCGCGGCGAGCAGCTCGGCCCGACCGAGGACGAACTCGCCTTCTACGACGCCCTCGAGACCAACGACAGCGCGGTGCAGGTCCTCGGGGACGAGGCGCTGCGCGCCATCGCCCGCGAGCTCGTCGAGACCGTCCGCCGCAACGTCACGATCGACTGGACACTGCGCGAGAACGTGCGCGCCAACCTTCGCCGCCTGGTGAGGCGCATCCTGCGACGACACGGCTACCCGCCGGACAAGCAGGAGCAGGCGACGCTGACGGTGCTGGAACAGGCGGAAGTCCTCTCTGAAGGGTGGGTCGCTGCCTGAGGCCTCGGCGCCACGGACGACCGGCTTTCCCCGCTACCGGAGGAAACCATCTATCCGAGGAGCGGACAGACTCGTGGCCCGTCACGCGCCACGACGGGTGCTGTCCATGGCGGCCCCGTCCGTACGAGTCGATTCGGTCCCTCTGCCAGGGCTGACCGGCCGGATCCGAGTGCCCGTCGGCACGCTGATCCGACATCGCCGCGCCCCGCGACAGGACGAGGATCCTGTTTCAACCATCTCGCGGCCGGGGGCCCTGCACGGCGGCGGGACCGCATGGGACTCGCGCCAGGAGTAGCCCTTCGCATCACCCGCCACGGGGCCGTGTTGCGGATGTAGGCGAGCTCTGCGAGCCGAATGCACTGACCGCCGCTGCTGCCTCCGCTGACCCGACCCAGCGCCAGCCTGCCGATTGCGCTCATGCCAACAGGTAACCGATTGTGGCAGCCGCCGTCTGTGCTGTTGCCCTCGTTCCGCCGATAGTTGAAGCATGGCCATCACCTACCGGGTGCTCACCGAGGACGATTGGGACGAGTGGGTCGCCGGGGACGCCCGCGGCTTCCTCTCCGACATCGAAGTCGCCGCCGAGACGAACGCGCCGGGCCGGCCCCTGCTCGACTTCGAGCGCAGCCTCGGCGCCTTCGATGGAGACGAGATGGTTGGGAAGGCGCACGCCGTCTCCTTCTCGATGAGCGTCCCCGGTGGCCACCTGCCGACGGCCGGCGTCACCGCCGTCACCGTTCTCCCCACCCACCGCCGGCGGGGCGTCCTCACCGAACTCATGCGACGCCAGCTCAACGACATTCGTGATCGCGGCGAGCCCCTCGCCGCCCTATGGGCCTCGGAGAGCCTCATCTACGGCCGCTTCGGCTACGGCTTGGCGGCGCAGTCTGACCGCGTCAGCATCGACCGCCGCCACACCGAGTTCGTGCGGCAAGTCCCGGATGCCCCCGGCGGGGTGCGCTTCGTCGACTCAGACGCCGCCCTGGAGCGCTGGCCGCTCCTCTACGACGGCCTGCGCGAAACCCGTCCGGGCATGATGGCCCGCGTCCCGGGCCACTGGGCTGCATTCATTATTCCACGCGCCGAGAGGCCCAAGGACGGCTTCTCGAAGCGCCAGTACGTCGAGTACACCAGCCCGGACGGTCTCGCGGGATACGCCATCTACGCCGTCAGGGGCGACTGGCCCGAAGGGGTCCCCCGGGGCGCCGTTCGCGTCCACGAACTGGTCGCAGTGAATCCCGCCGCTGAGGCCGCGCTCTGGCGCTACCTCTTCGGCATCGATCTCGTCGAGACGATCGAGGCCCACAACCGCCCGACCGACGACCCCCTCCTGTGGATGTTGAACGACCCCCGCCAGCTCCGGCGCCTGCCCAAGGACACTCTCTGGCTGCGCATCGTCGACGTGCCACGGGCGCTTGAAGGCCGCATCTACCTCGCCGATGGCCGCCTCATTCTCGACGTTCGCGATCCGTTCGGCCCGTGGGCCTCTGGCCGAGTAGAGCTCGTGGTCGAGGGTGGGCGAGCCGGCTGCCGCCCAACCGAGGCCTCGCCCGACGTCACCCTGGGCGCCGCAGACCTCGCCGCGGTCTACCTAGGCGGGGTCTCCCCCTCCGCGCTCGCTCGAGCCGGTCGCATCGTGGGCGGCCCCGAGGCCCTACGTCGTGCGGATGCCCTCTTCGCCTGGCACACTGCCCCTTGGTGCGCCGACGAGTTCTAGCGACGCCGCTCGCCCCGCTGCGCAGGATCGCGAGGTCAGCTCGCCCGTGCGCGCCGCCGCCCGACGGATCCCGCGGGCTACACTCGCTGAGGTGCGCCTCCTTCGGGCGGAAGGCAGGGATGCTCCCTCTAGATCCGAGTCCTGATGGCCGAGCGGGGCCGATCCGGAGGCGGAAGCGCTCGGCCAGTCCGTCGCAGACTCGGGTCACCGTCCGCAAGCGAGCCTGCAGTATGAAGGCGGAGATCGTGCCCCCGCCTCGATCACCTACGACCGCTCGGGCCTCATCGAGGCCTCGGTCGCCGGCGAGCCCGTCGAGCGCATGGCGTTCCGCCTGCCGCACCTGCGCGCTCACGGACTCCGGCGGCCTCGACGCTGAGCGCGATCGCGACGTGCGTCCCTTCTTGCGGTGGTGCCCCTACCATCAGGGCTGGCGGGACAACACCTGCAGCTACTGGAACTGCGCGTAACCCTCAGGCGGGTCGATGTCGTGGAAGATGGAGTACTCCGAAATCGCCACGTTCTGATCGCCGATGCGTCCCCAGACCACCACGGAGTAGACGCCGGGCCCGTAGATGGCGATCACGTGTGACAGGTCCGCCTTCACTGCGAAGGTCTGCCCTGTGACCTCCCACTCCCGCACGGTCACCCATGGGACGGTGACAGCATGTTCCTCCGCGGTCTGGCTGGCCTCGTAGGCAGCCCGACAGTACACGTGCGCCTCGTCAGGGGAGCGAGGCGCTTGAGCGTTCGCGGATGCGTTGTAGGGGTTGGGGCAGGGTCTGTAGGCAGCCGTGAATTCGTTCTGGGCGTAGTAGTGGAGGACGTCGGGGCGAGGTCGAAGCGCTGCGACCGGAAGGCCGCTGCCGTAGCAGTAGCTCCGGGCGAGCTGCCCCGGCGTTAGTGGGCCCGGCGGGGGGTCGTAATACACCTGGATGCCAAGACCGTCGTTCCCTTCGACGCCCGCGCCATTCGTCGCAGCCCCATCGACGATGAGGTACCCCTCTCTGATCTCGGGGAGCAGCTGATACCGCACGTACCCACCCTCGAAGTGTTGGATCGCCAAGAAGTTGAAACGGTCCCAGGCCAATCCAATGTTGACGGCCCTGTGCCATGGATCGAGGATGGTCGAGAGGTGGCCAGGGCTCTCCATCCACCCCGCCATCGCCTCCCGGACCTCCTGCTCGACGCTCCTGATTTTCGCGGAGGAGTCGGCGTCGGTGATGCAGTAGCCTGGACCGGACGCGTTCTCGGCGTTCGCCTGGTAGCCGCCCGTGAGGCTGTAGCGCATGTACGGCTTCAGCCCGTCGAGTCCCCAATGGGAGGAGAAGCAGCCCCGCAGTGACGCCTCCGCGTGTAGCTGGGCGGCTGCGTTCTCGCCGAGCGCGACGGGCATGAGCCCGACCGCCGCTCGCTCGGCATTGATGAGTTGCAGCATCAACCGCTTCAACCCGACGTGGCGCTCGGCGGGCAAGTCGCGAGGGCGAGACGCTGGTTGCGGGGTTGCCGCCCTGGCGATGGCCATGTCGAGGGTCGTCCCTTCGGCGGGCGCCGACCCCAGCGCCTCCTCAATGGCGGCCTCGATCTGCGGCTGGAGGTTCGGGATCCGGGCGAGGGTCGGTGTCGCAGCCGTCGGTCCCGCCCGTTCAGCACCCGCCGGTTCGCGAAGGTTGAGGTCGCCATCGCAGACCTCGTGTTCCCAACCAGCTCCATGGCGCTGCGACATGGACGATTCGGAGCCGCTCTCCGGGACCGGTCTCCGGACGAAGTCGCGGACGCGGCCGAACTCCGTCGGACACGTGGCCAGCACTGCGAGGTCGTCGCCCAGCATGCGGGCGGCGGAGGAAATCGACCCTTCTCCGGCCCACCGGTAGCCAGTGATCACGAGGACGACGATTGCCGCCAGCGCAAGCAGCCGCACCGCGATCCACCGGATCCACTCTCCCTCAGCCTACGGCGCCGTTCCCGGACCGTCACCACGACCTGCGCAGGCCAACTCGACTCACGGCCATGCGTCGGCTCGCCGCCAACAGGCACGGCGCATTCGCCTATCCGCCTCCGCGCCCGTTCATCACTTGACGGCACATGACCGAAGTCGGCCGCCCACCGCGGAGGAAGCGGTTCACCTCCTCCGGCGACGGCGAGCAGCGGACCCGCACGGCCAGCCCCTTCCGCATCGGTGCGCGCTCGCCTCGATTGGCGGCGTGCGGCGATGCAGGGCTAGCGTGCGATCAGGCGTTCACAGAAAGTTCCGGATTCGTTCCACGAGCGTTCCAAACGTTCCTGATTCCCGCTCCGAATTCGTTCCAAGAGGCCAGAATTGGCTCAACGCGGGCCCGGCGCGTGTTGCCGCATGCTGCGAACACGTCGCGAGGACCGGCCGCATGCAGCCCACGAGATCGCGTGCGACGGCGGCGTTCGCCACCGCGACTGCTCGACGCGGTGAGGAGGTCGCCCTGCGGCTCCTTCGACGTAGAGGCGACGCTCAACGGGGAACGGGACTTCCGCTGGCACCGTCTCCCCGAGATGGACGCCGATGGCCTGCTTCTGCAGGAGGCCGCGGAGCCCCCGCGAGACGTGGCCGGGCGGCACGGTTCACGAGTGGCAAGCACTGCGAGTCTTCGGAACTGAGGGTCGAGGGTTCGAATCCTTCCCGGCGCGCCACCCTGATTTCGCCGCACGCGGACTTCTAATCCGCGGGTCGCAGGTTCGAATCCTGCCGAGGGTGCCAGCACGCCAGATGCGATTTCGGGCTATCGGGTGGCCTCCGAGTGCACTCCGGTCCACTGAGCGGGCCATTACGGAGCAGGGGCGGGCAGAGGGCATTCGCGGCTACTGTGTCCGACGCGGCATTCGGATATCTCTCTTGGGGCGCCCATGCTCGGCAGTATCCTCGTCACGGTTGGGCTGGCGCTCGACATCATCGGAGTGGCACTTCAGCCTTCTGGGCGGCACTGACCACATGTCAAACCTGCGAAGGTGGTGGTCGATGAGCGGGGCCGCCGTAGTCATACGCACGTGCTAGCATCGCCGGCACGAGAGGTGGCTGGCTAGTATGGAAGTCCTGCTCATCATCGGCTTAGTGTGGGTGTTGCCCATGGTCTTCATCGGCATGATGAGCAGCTCTCGCGGTCGTTCCATGGCATGGCTCCTGTGGCCCCTATTCCTCGGGTGGCTCGGGTGGCTCATCGCGTTCTTGATGCTCGTCAACCAGCCCAAGGTGAAGCAGTAGCCCGCACCGTCCAACAGGGCGAGGCTACAGCAGCAGGGCAAGAGTGCTGGCGGCGGCGAACGCGGCGGCCAGCAGGTCCCTGTCGACGTGCCCGGCGAGGTCGTCGAGGTTCATGCAGCTACCGCGGACCGTGCCGCGGGGCGGCGATGAGTTCGCGAACTCGCCGGCCGTACGCCCACAGCATGCAGCTCGGCCGGCCCAGCCGGCTATGGCGTCGGTGATGCCCGGTCGCTGCCCGTCGAATGGGCCGTGGCGACGCGATGCCCAGAGGTGGCCGCGTGACGCTCAAACCGCTGGGCATCGGAGCCTGGGCGACGGGGGGCACACCGGCGCGCGAGCGGCGGCCTGCTGCCGGCGAGCAGCGTTATGCCACGTCATTGCCCGGACGCGACAGCGATCGCAGGAAGGTCTCGATCTGGTCGAGCCGGGCCTCGAGGTCCGACCCGGAGAGGTGCGGGGCGCCTTCGGGCTCAGGGGAACCGATCGCGGCGGACGCCTCGTGTTCGGTCAGAGGCGGGAAGAACTCCGCGAACGCAGCCGGCCCCGCGCTGAGAACGATGCCGCCTTGCTCGGGCCGCGCGTACATCAGGTAGCGGTTGCGGTTCGCGGGAGGAGCGATCGTCACCGCGAGCTTGTACGGCCGCACCACGAGGCCGGCCTCCCGTACCATCTCGAGGAAGCGCTCGAACGGCGCCTCCACGCCGGCCTCCCGGGCTCGATGCCGGATCGTGTCGACGCTGTATGTCCGTCCCTCGCGGCGCGGTGGGCGCGTCTCCTCCTCGGTGACCTCGCGGATCAGGAGGCGTGAGCCCTCCGCGGGCTCGAACACCTGGAAGTCCACGATCCGTATCGGCACGCCGTAGCCGCCCAGGTGTTCCGCGATGCGCTCGAGTCTGGCATCCACGCCGACGCCGGCGAGGACGACGGCGACTTCGCGGCCGCCCTCCGCTCCGTCGAGCTGCCGCTGCACCGCCCGGGACAGCTCCTCGGCGTCACCGAGCGCCGCGAATCCGGGACGCAGCAGATCCTCGAGATCGTCGTCTCCGAGTTGCGCGATCGAGGACGCGTAGTCGAGGGCCTGCGCCAGCGCGCCCCGTAGGTCGAGCGCCAGCTCCAGCGTGATGGTCAGGCGCGTCCGGTGTGGCATCACGGGGCCTGCTTCGTGACGTTCCGGTCGATCTGGTAGAGGGCGCCTTCGACCGTGCGGTGCGGGTGGGCCTCCAAGAACGGGAAAGTTCGCTCCCGCTGGCCCTGCCGCACACGGTTCCGCGAGGGCTGTGCAGCAGCTGCCCACCGCTGGGATATACCCCCGGGGGACTAGAGCTGACGGCCTTGGCCGGAGGGCAGCCTCGACCGGAGCACGCGTCTCTGGCAGTCGGGGTGAGCTTCGACGTGGTCCCGGAAGTCCCGGATCGTGAGGAGGGAGCCCGGTGTGGGGGCGTCGGGACTGAAGAGGGGAAGGTCCAGATCACAACCCGGAACGACGGACACGAGGACATCGACGGCCCCCATCGCCTCCAGCTTGTCTAGGTTCTCTAGCCTCTTTGCGCTGTTGACTCTCCTGGGCATCGCCTCACCCTCGCCGTGCGTACCCCGCCGGGCGTTGGCTCGGCCTTGGTGGCGTAGCGGCCCAGATCATGGAGCCCCCAAGGTAGAGCCACAACTCCAGAGTGGCACGAGGGAGTGAGATGGCCGAGCATTAGCGGGACGACGATGGGTTGGGTCAGCGGAAGGGCCCGCGACACGTGGATGACTATCGGTCCGTCACGGTCAGGGAGAACGATCGTCGGCGTCAGCGACTCGACGAATTCCGCATAAGGCTCGAGCGCTACATTCGAATGCCCTCCTCTGACTCGGAAAGACAAGCAGTTCGATCAGTGCTGAACAAGGCGTTGAGAGACATCGAGGACATCGTTGTCGCCGCAGGTGTGAGCCCAATCGAGACGACGCGCCCTTCGCCAACGGTGCACTTTGACGTAAACCTCTTCGTCGAAATGTTCAGTCTGACGCGAATCGAGATTTCGCAAAGACACGTGATCGACCGTGTGGAACGTGCGATCGGCGTCTACGAACGCGAGCACCGTGCGTCGAAGAGGCGGACTTGGAACCCTCTGTGGTGGCTCAGTCGGGCGCCCTTCTATGTCTTGCGTGCCGCCGGATTCGATACAGCCCCGATCGAGTTCACGCTGCTTGGTCGGGCTCTCCGTACGCTCCCGACGGCGGTCGTTGTTGTCGCGTCCACTCTCGCGATCATCAGCCAGCTGGGTGTTCTCGGCTGATCGTCGACGTGGCGAGGCTTCCGTGTTGCGAGGCTAGCCGAACAGCACCGACGCGACCTTCTCGCTCGCCTCACGCTGCACCTCGGGCAGCACGTGCGAGTAGAGGTCGCTCGTCGTCGACATCTGGGAGTGTCCGAGCTGGTCCATGACGACGCGCATCGGCACGCCTGCCCCGAGTAGGTACGTGGCGGCACCGTGCCGGAGGTCGTGGAACCGGGCGTGTGGCAGGCCAGCGGCCTTGAGGTGCTTCTGGAACGCCCGCGTCACGACCGCGCCCTCGAGCGGGTAGCCGTCCTTACGGCAGAAGATCAGGTTCCAGTCGTCGCCCAGCCACGAGTCCGCACGGCCCCGCTCGAACGCCTGCCGGTCCTGGTGGGCCTGGAGGGCCTCCACCAGCGGCGCCGGCAACACGAGCGTGCGCCGGCTGCGCCGAGTCTTGACGTCGTCCAGGTGATACGCGCCGTTGTAGCGCTGTAGCCCGTGGCGCACCGTGAGCGTGCCGTTCTCCAGGTCCACGTCCTCCCACCGCAGGCCCAGCACCTCGCTCCGGCGTAGGCCCAGCGCCATCGTGAGCGCGTACAGCGCCTCCAGTCGGTCGCCGCTGACCTGCGCCAGGAACGCCCGCGCCTGGTCGGAGCTGAGTGGCCGGACCTCTTCGCGGTCCGGGGCCGGCGTCTTGACGAGGCGGGCCACGTTGCGGCCCACGAGCCCCTGGCGCTCCGCCTCGCTAAGCGCGCTGCGGAGGACTGCCCGCTGGTGCTGGATCCACCGCGCCTTCTGCCGGTCGCGTCGTGCGTTGATGAACGCCTGCACCTCGGCGACGCCGAGCTGGTTCAGGCGGATGTGGCCGAGCGCCGGAATGAGCTCGCGCCGGACGATGCCCGTGTGCGCGCTGAGGGTGCGGGGCCGGACGTTGTGTACCGCCACGTCGTCCAGCCAGCGGAGGAGCCACTCGCCGACGGTGAGCTTCGGGTCCGTGGTGAGCGTGCCCGCAGCCCGGGCTCGCTCCTTCTCGGCCAGACCCTCGCGCAGGAGCGCCTCCGCTTCGGTCTTGGTGCCCTTCACGGTCTCCGCGTGGTAGACGCGCTCGGCACCGTGTCCGGTCTCCCAGCGGACCTGCCACACGCCACGGCGCCGTGAACGGACCGATCCGGTCCCTCTCGCCCGCTTGCTCCCGTTTGCTGATGCCGGCACTGGTAGCGCCCCTCCCGCTGGTCCGTAGGCTCGTGGCGTGATCGTTTCACGGCGGAGGCGCGGAGCACATAGGTCGGTCCACGGAAGTCCACGAAGTGGGCCGCGGCGGAGCACCGAAAGCCAGACCGCCGGTCGTCAGACAGCCAATGCGGCTGCCCCGAGATCGGACGCGGCGCATCTGGGAGCCAATGCGCGCGGCCCCTCAGGGCGATGGGCTATCAGACCCCCGGGACGATGACGACACGACGCTTCTAATCCGCGGGTCGCAGGTTCGAATCCTGCCGAGGGTGCCAGCACGCCAGATGCGGCGTCGATGTCTCAGGTGGCCTCTGGGGGCACTCCGGTCCACTGAGCGGGCCACTACGGAGCCGGGGCGCGCACGAGGGCACGGTGCGGGTCGGCTGTCCACCTGATACTCCGCCCCTTCAAATGTTGATACGGCTGTGGAAGGGGTACTGCGCGGTGCCGCGCCACTGCCTACCGTAGGCTTCGAAGTGTCGACGATATGCTAGGAGCGGAGCTGATGAGACTGCCGAATCGGCCGACGAGTATCGCTGAGCTGAAGGAGCGCATCGACTCGGGGGAGCTGCGCGAGAGTCGAGTGCTGGAGTTCAAGAGCCAGTTCCCGAACAACAACAGAGCACTGGCGCGCGCGATTGCCGGCCTCGCTGCCGAGGGTGGTGTTCTGGTGATCGGGGTTGCTGAGGTACGGGACGGCCTTGAGGTAGCGACTATCGATTGCGATGGTGCCCGCGAGCGCGTCGAGAACATCGCCCGCGACATCCCTAGGCCGCCCGTGCAACTCGAGTCGCACATTCTGGTCGACGATGCGCCGGGTCGCGGGCTGCCGGCGGCGACACCGCCCGCCGCCGAGCTGCCGGCGGCGACACCGACCGCCACCGAGCTGCCGGCGGCGACACCGCCCGTCACCGAGCTGCCCGCGGTGACACCGCCCGCCGCCGAGCTGCCCGCGGTGACACCGCCCGCCGCCGAGCTGCCGGCGGCGACACCGCCCGTCACCGAGCTGCCGGCGGCGACACCGACCGCCGCCGAGCTGCCGGCGGTGACACCGCCCGCCGCCGAGCTGCCCGCTGCGACACCGCCCGTCACCGAGCTGCCGGCGGCGACACCGACCGCCGCCGAGCTGCCCGCTGCGACTCCTAGCGCTTCCGAGACGCCCACACCGACATTGCCGACCGTTCGAACGACATTCGGTGACGGTACGTATCTTGTGCCGGAGGAGGTCGCGCCGGGCGCCTACGTCACGTCCGACGCCCAGGCCCTCTGCCGGGTCTATGACCACCGCTCCGTACGTGTCGCTGGTGGCTCTGGGACGATCACGCTCACCGTGCTGTCCGACTGGTCGTCCATCCGAGTCAGCAACTGCGGCACCTTCCGCCCCCACACGCCGACCGTTCGAACGACATTCGGTGACGGTACGTATCTTGTGCCGGAGGAGGTCGCGCCGGGCGCCTACGTCACGTCCGACGCCCAGGCCCTCTGCCGGGTCTATGACCACCGCTCCGCACCTGTCGCTGGTGGCTCTGGGACGATCACGCTCACCGTGCTGTCCGACTGGTCGTCCATCCGAGTCAGCAACTGCGGCACCTTCCGCCCCCACACGCCGACCGTTCGAACGACATTCGGTGATGGCACGTATCTTGTGCCGGAGGAGGTCGCGCCGGGCGCCTACGTCACGTCCGACGCCCAGGCCCTCTGCCGGGTCTATGACCACCGCTCCGCACGTGTCGCTGGTGGCTCTGGGACGATCACGCTCACCGTGCTGTCCGACTGGTCGTCCATCCGAGTCAGCAACTGCGGCACCTTCCGCCCCCACACGCCGACCGTTCGAACGACATTCGGTGACGGTACGTATCTTGTGCCGGAGGAGGTCGCGCCGGGCGCCTACGTCACGTCCGACGCCCAGGCCCTCTGCCGGGTCTATGACCACCGCTCCGCACGTGTCGCTGGTGGCTCTGGGACGATCACGCTCACCGTGCTGTCCGACTGGTCGTCCATCCGAGTCAGCAACTGCGGCACCTTCCGCCCCCACACGCCGACCGTTCGAACGACATTCGGTGATGGCACGTATCTTGTGCCGGAGGAGGTCGCGCCGGGCGCCTACGTCACGTCCGATGCCCAGGCCCTCTGCCGGGTCTATGACCACCGCTCCGCACGTGTCGCTGGTGGCTCTGGGACGATCACGCTCACCGTGCTGTCCGACTGGTCGTCCATCCGAGTCAGCAACTGCGGCACCTTCCGCCGCCAATCAGCGCCGCCGTAGTCGTGCCCGGCGCAACGACGGTCGCCACGCTCTCGAACTTGTGCTGGCTGGATGACAATGAAAGCGAACCGACGCGGCGTTGGACGAGCCCCGGGACACTCGATGGGCCGCGCATCAACCTTACTAGCCGCGGAACGATCCCAGAGGCAATCTTCCCCGCAACCACGAGGATTCGGATGAAGCCGTGCTTCTCCTTGTTCGATTCTTGGCTCCGCCAGCAGGTCGCACGGGGCTCCACTCGACGGCGCGAGGAGCTTGCGTCCGTGAGCCGGGGGTGAATCCGCGTCTCCCGATGCGCTCAGGCCGTCGGCCAACTACTCGGAACCCCATATTCATGGACTGAGGCTCGAGGGTCCGAGTCCTTCCCGGCGTGCGCCCCACGGGATCTCCCGCGTCGCCGTCCGCAGCTACATCCCGGCAACGGAGCGCCTGGACGCCGGAACCACTGTCGAGCCAGCCGCTCGGAGACCATCTAGCCCGAGGGCACCCAGCTTCGCTCCGGACTGCTCGGACAACGTGTCACCGTCGAGCCCGATTCTGGGCAATCGCGCCAGCGGCTCCGGTGGCTCACCCGCACGAGGCATCGAAGGCAAGTGGGAGAAGCTGGTCCTTGTTCCGCTCCATTGCGAGCTGTCGGGCTACTCACTAACTGCGGTCATCAGCCACTCGCGTCCCAGATCCTCTTCGAGTCTCCTAAGCTGCGAATGCGAAGGATGGTTGCGAACACCCTCGCGCACAAGAAGGCGCACCTCGCCAAGTAGATCGCGCGAAGCCTCACGCGTCAACTGTTCGCGACGAACCCATGAGATCGTCTGACTTCCCAGAATGTGGTAGGCGTAGCTGTCGGTGCGTCCCGAGCTGGCAATCAATGCCGTCAGGATGCGCTTCCCATTGTCGTACCACTGCGGTGCCTCTGGATGGCTAGGCTCAGCTGCGGCCTTCTTCAAGAGTAGATGAGCGTATGCGGTCTCGACTTGGGGATGCCCGCTGGCCATGCTGCGTGCTTGACCGAGGAAGTTTTCCGCGAGTGACAAGCCATCATTCTCGAGTTCGAGACTGCCTCGCTGGAGCCAGTACTGATAGTCCCAACTGAGGAGGGATTCAATATCCTGATAGATATCACGTGCAGTCTCAGCCCCGGCCATCCGGAACAGATAGTCATGGTTGATGAAGCGGATGAGTTGTCGGAATGGACGACTTTGTGTCTCAGTATCGCGCCTCACACGTGTCGCGAGCATGAAGCAGATTCCACTGAGGGCTTGACGCGCAAGATTGCCGTTACGCATCTCGGTTACAACCTCATCGGCGATTACGCGGTGCCGAGCTTGGTAACCGGCGTGTATTGTCTCGCGGGTAATTAGATGGCTACGCACTAAACTCTCAAGAGCATTGAGAGTGCTATTAGTTGCGTCTCCGACCGCAAGCAGTAGGCCTTCTCTGTCCATACTATATCGCTGCGACGTAACTACGCACACAATTGCATACAGGAGGCGTTCTGCCTCCTGTAGCTGACTGAACTCCTCATAGACCTTCTCACGGAGGCTGACACCTGAGGTAGCTTCTATCATCGCTACCAACAATTGCCGTCCGGCCTTCATCTTGAATGCTTGGACCTGGTCCTGCGTACTCATGCCACGAAGAACGCCCAGGCGATTATGCAACTTCAAAGTCGCCAAGATGCTGCGTATATCGCCGTCGTCAAGTGGTGGCATTGGCGCAGTGACCGTGCGGACGCCGCCCAAGGCTGTGCTGTCAAAGCGCCCTTCGACACGAGCGGAACGTAGCGCTGCCACTAGAAGAACACTCGGCCTAGTGGGAGGAATATCTCGGATCCATGACGCGCCTATTCCACCCCACAGGTCAATGTCATCAATTAAGATCGCAACAGGACCTTCCTCGATCCTAGGGATTTCACTAATTGCCGCCGGCCGAATGTCGAACGTCTCATCGATCCAATAGCTGGGAATTCCGGCTGCAGTAAGGCGTAGCCCCAGGCTCATCAGACTCGTGCTCTTACCGGAGCCTGCCGTGCCGGTAATAAGTACTGGCTCGAGAGTCTCCTCGCGACGGAGGGCAGCTAGTGCAGTGTCGGCTAGCTCAGTGTCGAATTGACGAACCGCCGCAATACCCTCTGTCAAGTCGGACCAAGTCGGTTCGTCGCCGAGAAGGTACTCACGATCCGGGCGCGCCTTCTCACCGACGAGTTCGCTCACGCGGCTGGGACGTCGGTGCAGTGCTGCGGAGTCGACCCTTTCGCCGAGGGCTCGCAAGCCACGAGCAGTCTCTTCAGTGAGCGAGGCTAAGATCTCAGCGAAGCCTTCCGCGTCGAGTGGAACGTGCGTGATATTCAGGTTGTCCAGCATGAGAATACGAGCTGCGTCCAGTTTGGGAACCACGAGATAGGAGCCGGGCCGGTATTCATGCGTCCCGCGGACTCCTTTGGATTGCCGGTAGCTCAAGTACTGCCAAATCGTAGGTTCGCGCAGTTCCGTACCCACGAAAACCACCGGCTTCGATAAGATGTCAGCGGTACAGTTGCTGAACCAAGCATCCGGCTGCGTCTGCCGGAGGCCGTAGTCGAATTCTGAGAATGTCAGAGAGTCGAGAGCATCCCCGACCATCCCATTCAAGTGCACGACCTCAAGCACGTCCTCGTGAGGCTGTGCGATATCCGTTGTCGTCGTAGCACTGAATGACCGTATTGATCGTGGAATATCAAAGCGATTCGAAACCGCAACCTCGATATTGTCAACGTTGAGGGTGTAGCACCGGCGCCATGGAGCCGAGAACCATATCCGGTAGCTGTCTGGAATGCTGGCCGGGTCGACGCTCAGGCGCCTTTCTAGGGCTGCCGCCAGGCCGCGCCGATTACGTCGTCGCGCCGCCTCAACAATGTCGCCAAGACGGGCGGCTATATCAAAAGGCCTATCAGGGAAGCTGAGCGACCATAGTTCTTCAGCGAGCTGCGTGGAACCTGGTACGTTCAAGCCTGTACGGTCTTTGGCTCCGCTTGAGAAGCCTGCGCCGGTGAAGAGTACGATCTCCCCCCGCGCGAGCTGCGACTTCAGGCGGGCAAGTGCGGACTCATTGATCGTCATGCAACGCCTGCCGGTCACTCACCGCGACTAGAGTCCGCAGTCTACTCGCCCGCTTCGTAGCAGGCGAGATGCCTCCGGTCGTTGGAGTGGCGCCACAGTCGGCCGACTGCCGCTCCCCCGCCTATCGGCGAGCACGAGTTGCGACGATTCCGGAGACGTACTTGAGGAAGATCAGCCCGAGGTCGACATGCTTGTAGTCGGCGGCGTCCATGCTGCCGCGCAGGGCGTCGGCCATCCGCCAGTAGTCGCAACGGTAGTCGGCCACGTTGCCGTTCCCGCACGGTCGGGTCTCCCCGCCGGAGTCTCTCCGTCCGCGTCGGCTCGTGGTCATCGCACCTCATCGCCCTCGGCGCGCCACTTCGACACCTCGCGTGCGGCGTTCTTGCCCGCAGGGCCGTAGCCGTGCTGAAGCGGGAACTCAGGAACGCCGCCAAACTCGACCGAGATCACGTCGGACTCGACGGTCTTGTCGTGGCCGGCAGAAGAAGGAGCCGATCGTGGTCTCGGCACCGCAGCCACACCAACATCCACCTGTCGCCAGCAGGCGTTCGGATGAGACCACTCGGGTTGTCTCGTCCGAGAGTCTGCCGGGGCAGGCAGGACCGCTCTGGGGGTTCCCGTCCCAGTTGAAGTAGAACGTGTCTCCGCCGTGGGCACCGGTGTCCCCGGATCTCGACGCATAGTCCCAGTCGACGCGGACGCCGGGGGCGTCGTGCGAGCCGTCCCAGGGGCGTGCGGAAAGTGACGAGCGTGTGGAGAGTGACGAGTACGTCCAGGGTGGGTCACACCATTTCCGCGACCGTTCGCTGGTGCCTACGAGCAGCATCAGCCCACCAACGCGGCGATCGCGCCGAGCGCGAGGAACGGCCCGTAGGGCACTCGCGCACCCCACCCGGCTCGCCGCGTGGCCGGCAGCGCCGCAGCGGTCACGCCTCCCGCGCACGCGGCCCAGAGTCCGGCCGACAGCACCCCCGGGTAGCCCACGACCGCTCCCATCAGCGCGGCCATCTTCACGTCCCCGCCGCCGAGGCCGCCGCCGCTCAGTCCGCGGGTGGCGATCGCGACGGCGAGCGCGCCGAGCCCGCCCGCGAGCGCCTCGGCGAATCCGCGCTCGGGCCAGTCACCGAAGGCGGCGAGCTCCAGGACCAGCGCCGGGTAGACGATCCGGTTCGGGATGACGCGGCGGCGGAGGTCCGACCAGTCCAGCGCCACGAAGATCGCACTGAAGCCCGCGCCCGAAGCGATCTCCACAGGCTCCCGCCCGCGCATCCCCAGGATCGCCCCGGCCATGAGGGCTGCTCCCGGGAGCACCGGGTACACGGCCCACGGCTCCCGGGCCCTCATCAGCCACGCAGGGCGCCCGCCCGCAGTGTGCCCGGTCACACCACCACCCCTTCTCCCGGGCCAGGAGTTCGGCGAGCAGCTCCCTCCTCTCCTGGGCGGGCCCGGCCCGCGGGTCGTCCAGCTCCCGCAGCGACTCGGTCAGCACCTTGAAGACCTTGCGGACCCCGTTGATGTCCCCGGTCGGCGCGAGCTGGCGCATCCGTCCACGCGCGGCCGCCACTGTCCCTGAGCCGTGGGGAGGCACCCGTCACGTGCTCGGGGAGTACATCGGTGAGCAGATCGCGTGCGGCGATCTGCCGGCGGCACGGCGGGCGATCGACGTGGCGCTCGACGCCGACCCGCTGGACGAGAACGCGGTGCGCGCCCTGATCGGGATCCACCGCTCAGCGGGCGATCACGACGAGGCGATCCGCACGTACTTCCGCTTCCGGGACCTCTGGTTCGACACCCACGGACTCGAGCCCACCGAACTGGAGGCGCTCTTCAAGTGGCTCGTGACCCGCGACCCCAGGACGCTCGAGGCGCGTGATCGCGAACAGGAGCCGTAACCCCGGCGCCGGGGGCACCACGCGTAGACCGGTCGGCCACCGCGGCGCCCCGTCCGTCGGGCATGGCGCACTAGACTGTCGTATCACCGAGTAGTAGCGACACGTACAGGGCCTCGGAAGTGACCCTTGAGGACTGGCTTAGCTCGAATCCAGAGCGCCAGGCTAACTGGCGAGTAGGCAGGAGGTGGAAGTCCTCTATGGCAAAGAGCTAGCCACTCATGTCATTCCGCGAGCCGTGCGCGGGTCGTCGCGAGGCGGCTTGTGAAGCGTCGGCAGCGGGGTGTGCGGGCGGGGCTAATGAGCATCGAAAGGGCCATTTGGGGTGCCGAGGCTCTTGGATTGGTCGAAGGCAATACCGGCGACGGCGCTACTGGCGAGTCGTGGTCGGGCCCCACGGTGTCGAAGACCCCATGCACGCACACACGTCTATCGCCGGGACTTGGGAGAGCTGCGCGTTGTCCCGACGAGTCGTACGCCGGGACCGCGTCGGGAAGGGACGTAAACCGTAGCCGATGATGAACGATGCGCAGCAGTCTGATGGGGCCGTACGAGCGATGAAGGCGGCGAACAAGGGGGCGCGAGCCCCGGCGGAGTCGCTGGAGCAAAGGGCCCCAACCGAGAGGAATCCTCAAAGCACCGGCACGGTCCGGACGCAGAGTCGGGGTGCGGTGTCACCCGGAGCGGAGAGGATACGGCAGTTCGTGGAACGGAAGCCGGGAGAGAAACTCACCGCGCTCTTGCACCACATCACGCCGGAGGCGCTGCGGGAGGCGTATCTCGCGTTGAAGCGGGATGCGGCTCCGGGCGTGGACGGGGTGAGGTGGCGAGAATACGGGGACGGGCTGGACGAGCGATTGCTCGACCTGCATGGCCGCGTACACCGTGGAGCGTACCGGGCGAAGCCCGTCAGGCGGGTAGAGATACCCAAGCCGGACGGGGGAATACGGCCGCTCGGTATCGTCTCGCTGGAGGACAAGATCGTTCAGCGGGCGGTGGTGGACAATCTTTTGAACCCGATTTACGAATCGGGCTACTACGGCTTCTCGCATGGCTTCAGGCCGGGGCGTTCGGCGCATGACGCGCTGGACGCACTGGCCTACGCGGTCGAACGGCGCAAGGTCAGCTGGATTGTCGAGGTGGACATCCGGGAGTTCTTCGGCAGCATCGACCGGGGGCGGCTGATGTCGTTTCTGGAGATGCGCATCGGGGACCAGCGGGTGTTGCGCCTGATACGAAAGTGGCTGAGCGTCGGCGTCATGGACGCGGAGCCGGAAGTCGATTTCGTGCGGGGGATGCCGCAGGGGGCGCCGATATCGCCGCTGCTTGCGAACGTGTACCTGCACAACGTGCTCGACGACTGGTTTGCGCGCGAGTGGCGACCGCGGGAGGTCCGGGGCGAGGCGTACATCGTGCGGTATGCCGATGACTTCGTCCTGGGTTTCCAGCACCGCAGCGATGCGGTGCGGTTCATGGAGGCACTCCGGGAGCGGTTCGCGGCCTACGGGCTGGAGCTGCACCCGGAGAAGACCCGTCTACTTGAGTTCGGCAGGTTCGCGCTGGCGAACAGGCGGAAGCGCGGGGAGGGCCGACCGGAAACGTTCGACTTTCTCGGCATGACGCACTACTGCCGGACCCGACGCGACGGGAGATTCGGGCTGGGGCGCAAGCCCGTTGCGAAGCGGATGCGCCGGACGCTGAAGGTCATCAAGGCCGAGTTGTGGCGGCGCATGCACGACAACCCCGTGACGACGGGGCAGTGGCTGGGGCGGGTACTGCGTGGGTGGCTTGGCTACTACGCGGTGCCGACCAGCTCGCCGGCGCTCACGCGGTTTGTTCGTTTCGTGAAGCGGCTCTGGCTGCGCGTTCTCCGACGGCGGTCGCAGCGCGACCGTTTCACGTGGGAGCGCATCCTTGCCCTGTGCCAGAAACACTGGCCCCGAATCTCCATCCTTCACCCGTGGCCTGCGGAGCGATTTGCCGTCACGCACTTGAGGTAGGAGCCGGATGCCCGAGAGGGCACGTCCGGATCTGTGCGGGGGGTGCCGGGCAACCGGCATCCCTACCGCGAACCGAACGAAGCTTGACGACGCGGGGTGTCGGGCTGCCGGAGAGTTCGGCGGGCGTGCCGGCGTTCGCCGGGCGGCGCCGGGGGCGGGCCGGAGCCAGGAGCCGTCGCTCAGCATGTGAATCGCCAAGGTCTATAGACCACGAAATCGCCAGATCGCCAGGGTCATTGATCCACTTCGCCAGGGTCATTGATCCACCCCGTCAGGGGCTCCTGCCCGCCCGGGTCGCCGGTACGGCCACCATCGCCTGCATCCCCAGCGGAGGGAGCAGCGATGGCCTACCGGGAGGTACACGGGGTGGAGATCCAGGAGATCATTCGACGCTGGCAGGCGGGGCTCAGCCAGCGCCGCATCGCCAGCGGCACGGGGCTATCGCGCGTGACGGTGCGCCGCTACGTCGAGGCGGCCGAGGCGGCCGGCCTCACGCCGGGCGGTCCCGAGCCGAGTGAGGAGCAGCTCGCCGCGCTGGCGACGCTGAGCCTCTCCGGCCCGCGGCAGGTCGAGGCGCCGAGCGAGGAGCTGCTCTCGCCCTGGGCGGAGCAGATCGAGCGCTGGCTTGAGACCGACCGCCTGCAACTGACGCGCATCCAGGAGCTCCTCGCCGGACGAGGCTGCGAGGTCTCCTACACCACGCTGCGGCGTTTCATCCGGCGCCGCGGCTGGCGCCACCGGCTGCCGTCGACCGTGCGCATGGACGACGGGCCGCCGGGCGAGGTGGCGGAGATGGACTTCGGCCGCCTCGGCTTCATCCGGGACCCCGAGAGCGGCCGCCGGCGCGCGGTGTGGGCGCTGGTCGTCGTCTGGCGCTACTCACGCCACTGCTTTGTGTGGCCCACCACCAGCCAGAAGCTGGACGCCGTGATCGAGGGCCTGGAGGAGGCCTGGGCCTTCTTCGGGGGCGTGCCGCGCTACCTCGTCATCGATAACTTCCCGGCCGCCGTGGCCGGGGCCGACGCGCTGCACCCGCGGCTCACCCGGGGCTTCCTCGAGTACGCCCGCCACAGAGGCTTCATCACCGACCCGGCGCGCGTGCGTCATCCCCGCGACAAGCCGCGCGTCGAACGCAGCATCCCCTACGTGCGCGAGCGCCTCTTCAAGGGCGGCGACTTCCGGGACGTCGTCGACCTGCGCTCCGCCGCCCGCAGCTGGTGCCTGGAGGTGGCGGGACAGCGCATCCACGGCACGACCCGCCGCCGGCCGCTCGAGGTCTTCCGGGAGGAGGAGCTCCCTCTCCTCGCTCCCTGGGACGGCGAGCCCTACGAGGTCCCCGGCTGGCGGGCCTGGGACCAGTCTCCCAGATCGCTCCAGGTCACCAGTCGGAGCCCATTAGCTCGAATCCACCGAACGAAGCTTGACGAGGCGGGGTGCCGGGCTGCCGGAGAGTTCGACGGGTGTGTCGGCGTTCGCCGGGCGGCGCCGGGGGCGGGCCGGAGCCAGGAGTCGTCGCTCAGCGCCGCTCGGGGGCGCTGAGGGTGCGGGCGCGAGGGTGCGCGAGGCGTGCGCGGGCATGCTGGCGCGAGCTTCGGCTCCGGTTCGGCGCTGTGAGCGGGCGTCAGGTCGGGAGCGGTATCGCCCGTAGTCGCGCGAGCGCGGCTGCCAGCTGCCCGGCCCAGGGCCAGCGCTTCGGGAGGTGCAGGGTCCACCGCCGGGCAGAGTGGGTGAGCCGTCCGGCGAGAGAGAAGTAGCGCCGCCTGAGCGTCCTGGTCGTCACGATCCCCTCGCCGAGCCCGAGGCGTGCCGTCCAGCGGGCGAGGTTGTGCGCGATCACCTGCACCGCGAGCCACGCCGCGTTCGCGGCGAAGCGGCCCGAGGGGAGATGGTTCAACCCGACGCCGTACTTGAGGTCGCGGATCGCGTTCTCGATCTCGGCGTGACGGCGATGGTCGGCCTCCAGCTCCATCATCTCCCCCGCGCGATCGGTGATGAAGGCGTGGTAACTGTAGTTCACGAAGAGCGCGAGCTGTGAGCCGGGCGTCGGCTTGACGCGCCGCACGATGAGCCGCACCGCGGTGGCGTCCCTCGTGTGCTGGAACGGCGTGTAGGTCGTCTCGGCGACAGCGGCGCCGTCGTCCTGCCAGTACGGGATCGGCGTCCAGTCCTCTTCCGGTATCGCCTCGATCAGCCGGCGTACGTTCGGCTGCTGGCGAATGGTGATGGAGAAGCGGACATCCTGCTTGCGACAGACGGCGACGACAGCGTGGTTGTAGAAGCCGCTGTCGGCGCGCACCGTGAGCTGCCCGCTCGCCCCGGCGTCGCGCACCCGGCCCACCGTCTCACGCAGGAAGTGGGCGGCCCCCCGAGCGGTGTTGGCACGGCCCCCGCGCAGCCGGGCCATCAGCACCTCACCCGTCCCGGCCGCCACCGCGAGCAGCGGGTGATAGCCGCGCACGCCCGTGTAGCCGTGGTGCCGGGCGCCCTCTTTCGCCAGTCCGTAGGTCTCGCAGAGCGTCGAGTCGAGGTCGATCGTGAACGGTGCCGCGCCGGGTCCCGCCCCGGCCGCCCAACTGCGGGCCAGCAACTCGCGGCTGACGCGGTCGAGCTGGCGGACGTGGCCCCAGCGGAAGCTGCGCAGGAACGTCCCGAGGGTGGACGGCGCCTTCACCGTGCAGCCGAGCACGCGCCCGGCGCCGCCTGAGCGCATGGCATCGGCGTCATCGATGCAGTCGCCGCCCGCGAGCGCCGAGGCGATGAGAGTCATCAGCTTGTCGCCGACGTTCGCCCGCCCCGCTGCGTCACCGAGGTCGAGGTGGGCGTCTGCCAGTTCACGGAGGCCGAGCCGGCCAGCGAGCGTGGCCGGGAGCAGCAGGCCCGCGTGGTCCACGAGGCGGTCGTCGTCGAAGGCGATGTGTATCCGGTCGGGGCTGCTCGTTGCTAACATCGAATGGGTGCTCCCTGTGGCTGTGACGTGATTCGGTCAAAAACCATTGTCCCAGCTACAGCGGAGCACCCAACCCCAGCCGCTCGCGCACTCTTCTTCGGTGGATCAGGGATTAGCAGGGTGATGAAAAACCCCTGATCGTCTGGCAAGATGGAGTTGGCGGCGGGGGCGTAGCCTGGAGGCTGCCCCATGCGAGGCGACGCCGAGCGTCAGACGAACATGCTGCTGGCGGTGACGCCGGACTCCTTCATCCCGGACGACCACCCGATTCGCCGCATCAAGCCGATCGTTGGGAATGATGCTTACATCTGGCCCCACTTTGATCCTCTGATCTGGCCCCACCCCCGGGGACCGGGATCAGGTCGTTGGGGCACCTCCTCTCGGGGAGGTCGAGGCCCGGAGCCGGTAGGACTCGGTGCCGGTCTCGATGATATGGGCACGGTAGGTGAGGCGGTCAACGACGGCCGCGGCGAGACGAGGGTCGGTGAAGATGCGGCCCCACTCGGAGAACGGGGAGTTGGAGGCGACGGCGACCGATGCCCGTTCCTCGCGCTCGGTCAGGATCTGGAACAGCATTTCGGCACCGCGCGGGTCGAGGTGGACGTACCCGAACTCATCCAGGCAGAGCAGGTCGAGGCGGCCGTAGCGGGCGACGAGGCGTGAGAGCGCGCGATCATCCGACGCTTCGGCCAGTTCATTCACCAGGGCGGCCGTGGTCATGTACCGCACGCGCAGCCCCAGGTGGCAGGCGGCCATGCCGAGGCCGATGAGCAGGTGTGACTTCCCGGTGCCGCTGTCACCGAGCAGGACGACGGGCTCGCCCCTTTCGACCCAGTCGCAGCGCTCCAGCGTGGCGAGCGCCGGCGCGTCGACTGTCGGCGCCGCCTCGAGGTCGAAGTCGGCGAGGTACTTGAAACGCGGGAACCGCGCCTCGACGATACGGCGCTGACGGCGCCGCTCCTCACGGTCATCGCGTTCGGCTCCCAGCACTTCGGCGAGATAGCCCAGATGGGTGATCCGGTCTCGGACCGCGGCTTCGGCGAGCGGGAGCGCCTGCTTCCTGACGGTGGGGAGACGGAGCTCGCGGCAGATCGCCTCGATTGTCAGCTCCGCGGCCTGGTCGGTGAGGGGTGCTGTCATCGGGTGCCTCCTGTGGTCAGCGTGCCGTCGACACCGCAGCGGTGACGGCGGTTGTGGTGGTGTGCGACGCGTTCTCGGCAGACCGCGGAGCGCGGGAGCGCCCGCCCGGCGACGTGCCGGGCCATCGGGAATCACCCGAGAGCAGCGCATCGTAGCCATCGAGGAGCGGGGCAGGTCGGTCGTAGCGCTCCAGGTGCGGTCTCTCGACGGCGGCGTCTGGTGGCCTGCGGTCGGCGAGACGGCGCGCCTCGATGGCGACCAGTTCGGGGTTCACCGACTGGATCCTGTTGACCGTCCCGAGCGCGGCGTGCCCCGCCGTGAAGGGAAGATGGCGATGCAGGAGCAGGACCTCGATGTACGCCTGCGTGCCCGCGCGGTCGCCGAGCTTGCGGCGGGCGCGGTCCCAGAAGCGCTGATGCTCGGCTGTGACGTGTCCCTTCGCACGCGCCTGCTGGAGCGCCACCGAGCCCGGGACCGCCCCGGGCTTGCGCGCGAGCACCTCCAGATAGTGGTCGAGCAGCAGGACCTCTGCTCCGGTGCGGGCGCTGCGCTCGTGGTGGGCGACTTCACGCCCCTCGGCCCACACGGTCAGGCTGTTCCCGGACAGCCGCACGTCCAGCTTCCGGCCTGCATAGGCCGCCGGGACCGAGTAGCGGGAGCTACGCACGGCGATGCGCGCCTTGCGGTCGACCTTCGCGCGCAGCGGGATTGACGGGTCGAAGCGCTCCGCCGGAAGCGGACACAGCGAGGCCTTCTCGTTCTCTCCCATCTCGCCGACGGTGGCGAGGCGGCTCTCGATGTGCCGGGCGTCGTCGGTGCGGTCCGCCTCCCGCACTCGTTCGTTCAGCTCGCCGAGGGTCGCCACCTTCGGGACCGGCACGAAGTGCCGCCGGCGGAAGCGGCCGACCTCGCCCTCCACACCGCCCTTCTCGTGCGCGCCCTCGATGCCGGGCTCACAGAAGAAGCTGTCGAAGCCGTAATGCGAGCGGAGCGCGATGAAGCGCTCGGTCTGCAGGCGCTCGCGTCCCTGCAGCACGGTGGTGACGGCCGCCGTCAGATTGTCGTAGCGGATGCGCCGCGGCACTCCGCCGAGCCGCTCGAAGGCGACCACGTGCCCCTCGAGCAGAGACTCCTGGCCCTCGCCGACGAAGCAGACGTGCGCCGCCCGCCCCGAATGCGAGAGCCGCATCACGAACATCGCCAGCCGGGTCTCGACGCCCTCCAGCCACACCGTCACCGTGCCGAAGTCGACCTCCGCCTCCTCGCCGGGAGGATGGACCTGCGGGATCGTCACAACCGCGCGCCCGCCCTGGATCTCGCGACGCAGGCGCGCGACGCAGGCGCGGACCGTGGGCTCGGCCACCGTCGCCCCGTGTTCGTCGACGAGGCGCTCCCAGATGCGCCGGGCCGTGTGCCGCTGCTTGCGCGGCGCGCTGAGGTCGTCCACGAGCCAGCCCCGGATGACCGAGACGTACGGCCCGAGCTTCGGGGCCACGCGGGTCGCCTGCTTGCGTTCCGGGGGTATCGCCGACCCAAGAGCCTGCCGCACCGTGCGCCGGTGCACGCCATGCCGGCGTCCCAGCTCATGGATCGACAGCTCCTCCTCCCTCGCCATCCGTCGGATAGACTCGAACAGCTCCACTCTCGACACACTCCTCTTCCCTCGCTCCGGGAGTCATGCAGTCACCCGAGCGTAGGTCCTGGATGGGTCGGGGGTGGGGCCAATTCAAAGGATCAAAACGGCTCCAGGTGGGGCCAATTCAGAGCATCATTCCCAGATCGTCGATGCCGCGCTGCGGCGGCTCTCGCCGCTGTTCGACACGATGTACTCAACGGAGGGGCGGCCCTCGATCCCGCCCGAGCATCTGCTCAAGGCGAGCCTGCTGATCGCGCTCTACTCGATCCGCAGCGAGCGCCAGTTCTGCGAGCGGCTGCGCTACGACCTGCTGTTCAAGTGGTTCCTGGACCTCAACATCTCAGACGAGCCCTTCAACGCCACCACGTTCTCCAAGAACCGCGAGCGCCTGCTCGCGGCCAGCGTCGCACGCGCTTTCTTCGCCGAGGTGGTGGCCGAGGCGAGGCGGCGCAGGCTGCTCTCGGCCGAGCACTTCACCGTCGACGGGACGCTGCTCGAGGCGTGGGCGTCACTGAAGAGCTACCGCCCGCGCGACGACCAGGACCCGCCGTCCGGGGGCGGGCGCAACCCGGAGGTCGATTTCCGGGGGCAGCAGCGGCGCAGCGACACCCACGCCAGCAGCACGGACCCCGAAGCGCGGCTCTACCGCAAGGGGCGGGGGCAGAAAGCGGCGCTCAGCTACATGGGTCACCTGTTGACGGAGAACCGGCACGGCCTGGTGGTGGACGTCGAACTCACCGAAGCGCACGGACGCGCCGAGCGCGAGGCGGCAGTCGCGATGGTGGAGCGCAGCACCACAGGCCGCGCCACGCTGGGAGCAGACCGCGGCTACGACACGCGTGACTTCGTGGCGCAGCTGCGCTCGCGCGGGGTGACCCCGCACGTGGCGGTCAACGACCACCGCTGGGGTCACGGGGCAATCGACGGGCGCACGACGCGGCACGACGGCTACGCGCTGAGTCAGCGCCGGCGCAAGCGCGTCGAAGAGGTCTTCGGCTGGATCAAGACCGTGGGCGGAGGCCGCAAGCTCCGCTACGTGGGAGCCGCCGCCAACCGCTTCTGGCTGGAGCTCAACGCATCGGCCTACAACCTGGTCCGCATCGCCAAACTCGAACTCGACCCGGCGTAGGCGCAGTGCGCCCTCCTGCCTGTCTGCAGCCCCTGCAGACAGCCGCAGGGCAGCTCAGGAGCAACGACCGCACCGCCGCGGGGCGGCTTCAGCGCCGCCCGACGCCTCTCGCCACCACCGCAGCGGCTTTTTCAGCAGCCTGTTAGGGGCACAAGCTGCTGCGCCTCGCCGAGCGCTACTCCCCCGCCCGCCTCGATGCCGCCTGCCGCCGCGCGCTCGAGGTCGACCTCATCGACGTGCGCCGCCTCGAGCGCATCCTCGTCCGCGCCCTCGACCAGGAGAGCACCCCAGACCAGCCCGAGCTGCCGCCGCCTCCGGGGCGCTTCGCCCACTCGGGCTCCGTCTTCGCACAGTCCCGCACGCAGACCCCGACAGGAGCACCACGATGACCGCCACCACCTCAGACCTCCGTCCGCTGCTCAAGCGCCTCAAGCTCGGCCGCATGCTCGACACGTTGCCCGAGCGCATCGCCCTCGCGCGGCGCGACCACCTCGACTACGCGGACTTCCTGCAGATCCTGCTCGTCGACGAGGTGAGCCGCCGCGACCACGGGCGGTTGGAGCTGCGCCTGCGCCAGGCCGGCTTCGAGCAGCTCTGCCGCCTCGAGGACTTCGACTGGGCGGCCGCCATCCGGCTCGACCGCCGCCTGCTCGACGCCGCCTTCTCGCTGCACTTCCTCGATCGCCGCGAGCACGTCCTGCTCGTCGGCCCCGTCGGCGTCGGCAAGAGCTTCTTAGCCCAAGCGCTCGGCTACTCAGCCGTCCGCTCCGGACGCAGCGTGCGCTTCGCCCCGGCCGACCACTACTTCCGCGAGATGGCGCAGGCCCGCGTCGACCACTCGGCCGAGAAGGTCTTCCGAAGCTTCCTCGCGCCCGACCTGCTCATCCTCGACGACCTCGGGCTCCATCGCCTCAGCGCGCAGCAGTCCATCGACCTCTACGAGCTGGTCATCGGGCGCCACCGCAGCTCCAGCTTCGTCATCACCTCGAACCGCGCCGTGGAGGAATGGCTGGGTCTCTTCGACGACCCGATCCTCGGCAACAGCGCCCTCGACCGGCTCGCGAACGCCAGCTACCAGATCGTGATCGAGGGCGATAGCTACCGCCAGCGGCTCTCGCCGCACCGCGCCCTGCTCGAGGCGCAGACGGGAGGTGATTGACGCGCTAGTGTCCCGAGTTGCAAATGCTGAAAACAATCGCACCGAGCCTCGCAGGCTTGGTCCGCTCAGTGGAGGCTTGGGTCGCAACTGGAACGAGCACCGGATGCGCTTCATCTCGCACAAGACCACCGACCAGATCCTGGACAACCTCACCGGATATCTCAATCGCATTTCCAATTCAGGACACTAGACGCTCACTGATATCAAGCCGCCTACCGGCGTCCCGGGTGGTCTAATGACCGTGGCGACGCGTGGCTCAATGACCCTGGCGATCGACACGATAGCACCGAGAGGCGGTCTGGATGCAGGACGCATATGTGGGAGATGTCGGCGACTTTGGAAAGTACGGGTTGCTGCGTGCTCTGTGTGCCCGCGACCCGCACGGCGAGGCACTCCGTCTCGGCGTGCTCTGGTACCGGTGCGGTGGGGCTTCGGGAGAGGGTCCCGGCGACGGGAGCCACACGGACTACATCTTCTCTCCGTATGAGGAACAGCTCCTCCAGCAGTGTGACCCAGCTCTCTGGGAGACGATGCGGGAGCTGGTCTCGACCGCACGAACCATCTCAGGGCTGGAGGCGAGCAGCGCGCTGCCTACCGGCACGGCGTTCTTCAACCTTGAGCTCAGCTTCGCGGAGACTCCGCGGGCCAAGCGGCAGGCATGGCTCGAAGCCGAGCTGCCCGCACTTCGCTACAGACGGCGCTCCCCGCGCGTCTATTTTGTGTTGGCCAGGCCTGAACACGCCGAGAGGCTGATAGCTCGGACAGATGCCCTCCTTGCGTCGTGCTGGGGGCGGGGTCTCCCACCGCACTTTCAGCGGATAGGGTGCTAGACCGTCGCTCAGCTGTCTTGAGCCTTGAGCGCCGCAGCTGCACGAGCGCAGGTCCACGTGCAGGAGTTGGCGATCAGGGCGGTCGCGATTGCCGGATAGGCCAGGTTGTCGAGATCCGGAACAGATCCGCGGAACCGCGACCACCACACCACGTTCGCGGTCACGTACCGAGAGCCGACCCTGGCCCTAGCGAGGGGTGTCCCGGCAAACGCGAGCACCATGTAGAACTCTGATGCATCCTCTTTGGCACGAGCACAGGTTCGTTTCGATTCTCGCGCAGCCCCGGGTGCACTACTCACTTCTGGATAGTCTGGCACTGTAGTTGAGGAACTGTCTTTGGGGAAACGCTCCTCCAACTCAAGAGATGGTCTTGGTAACCTTCGCCACGCCCACCAAGAGATCATTGACTTGATCTAGTGATGGTTCTAGGTCGCCGTCATGGGCGCACAGATTCCGCAAACCACTCAGGTGCTGATTGAATCGCCACTGAGATGTATCGATAACCCCCGCGTCCTTCAGCTTGTTGTTCAGGTCCGAGACTTGAGGACGTTGCTTGCGAATGGTTACGTTGCGGCGAGCACACACTTCCTTAAGGTGTCGCTCTAAGACAACTCCGGCGACTACTCCCGCCGCTCGGAGAAACCTGTTCTTCACGAGTTCTTTAGCCGCTTCTAACTCAGAGTCGAACACGTCTGCTTGAGCCAACTGGCGAATATCGAATAGTGAGCTCTCAAAGCGCGATTCGATTGATCTGACGATTTGTAGCTGCTGATCAAAGGCGTTAAGCGCCGCATCCGGTCTTGGCCCATGCCCTGAGACGGTGAGCCCGTACAGAGCATCTTCGATAGTATAATTCGAGTACGTAATCTGCTTGCGGGCTACCTTTGGTCGCTCGTAGTAGCGCGTGAAGTCGTCGAGGCGATCTGGTAGTAACTGCCGGACTAACGCCTTAGCTTCCGAATACCAAAGTTGGTAGTCCTGAGAGAATGAGGGTAGCTCATCGAGAAAACGCTGTGCACCTTCGCCTAGTTGCTCATGTGCGAGTGCAGTGAACCGGTCCTGCCTGTACTCATGTTGAAATGCATGCTGCAGGGTCCGGCCAGTACGGATCAGATTGTCTAGGTCGTGCTTGTAGCGTTCGAGCGACGTGGTGTTTGTCACAGCCTCCCCGCTGTCATGGATAAGTGAGGGGAGGCTATATTCTGTTGAGCCTTCCGCTTTCTAAACGGCCCTCGCTTCGTCGGCACCGGGTTCCTATCGTCGATCATACCCATGATCCACTCCCACGACAACGATTCGTGGGCGGCTTCGCGACGACTGCTGGCGTCGACATTCGCATCGTCGACTCACCAGCGCATGCGTCCCGACGCGCACTTCGATCAGCGGGAGCCATCACTAGTCCCGCTGAGCACGCACGGGCCAGCCCGGCATCACCTGTCGAAGGCGATGACCTCGACCGCTGCGATCTGCGGCAATTGCTCCGCAGGAAGATCCGCCACGGTGGCGAACCGAGCCAGCTCACCGGGAGGAAGCTCATCTACGGGGAGATCCGCCGTGCTATAGCCGACCGATGCGCCCCCGGCATCGATGAGGATGACGGCGATCCGAACATCGTCATACATCTTGCTACCCGTATTTCTCACCGAACCCGAGACGAAGACGTCGCTACCGCTCAGATCGGGGGCATCCACGGAAGCGATGGTGAGCAGGTTGTCGGGCTTCTCGGCAGACCGCACGTCGAAGGCGATGGCGACATCGTCTACGTCCCACGGCCCCCTCGCGGTGTCGGCCGTGACTGTCCGTCCAATCACGCCCATCTGACCAGGCGCCAGCTTCTGAGGAAACGAGTGCGGGACGTCGCCTTCCTCGATCAGCGCGCCACCTGAATCACGCATCGCGTAGCGGATGTCACGCACTTCGGCAGGTACGTTCCCCGTGTTTTCGATCCGTGCTACGAAATGAACGCGCACGCCCCGGAACAGTTCTTCCCATGCGATGTAATGTAACTCGCGTAGTTCGATCGCCACGCGCTCTGGCGCGACCGCGGGCGGCGGCGATGGCGTCGTAATCGGTGCGGAGTTGGCCGAGGTGGCTGATGCACCGGTTGACTCATCTGGGTTTGTGTTGCCACTTCCGACGAACCCCAGCATCAGAATGAGCACAGTCACTGCTCCGACCCACGGCAGCCAGGAGGCGCGAGACGAGCGCGAGAAGGCAAACGGAAACGTCACGATCCAGATGCACGCAGCTGCTACCAACGGGAGCCTCAGCCATGGAGGCCACCTCCGCGGCGAGAGCCATGCAGAGCCAGTGTCGTCACGGATCGATGGATCGGGCGGATCGGACTGAGACATCGCGAAGCCTTCCCAGCAGCGGCCCGGAGCCGAGACGCCCTAGGGCACTTCGAAGAATGACTATATCATTCACCATGCCGACGATATAGTCATTCTTCGAAGTGCCCTAGTGTCCTGAATTGGAAATGCGATTGAGATATCCGGTGAGGTTGTCAAGGATCTGGTCCGCGGACTTGTGCCAGATGAAGCGCCTCCGGTGCTCGTTTCCAGTTGCGACCCAAGCCTCCACTGAGCGGACCAGGCCTGCGAGGCTCGGTGCGATTGTTTTCAGCATTTGCAACTCGGGACACTAGGGGTTCTCTGAACAGGTCGCCGCGTCGTTACTGGAGCACATGCACACTCCGATGACTATATGCGATCATGGCACTCCTCCGGGAAAGGGGAGCGCTGCCATGCATCAGCCGACATTCGCGAGAGTCGAGTTCGAGCGGGATGGCTACAAGACGCGCCGCCAGAAGTTCCTCGAACGGCTGGATGGCCTCGTCCCGTGGCAGAGGTTCGAAGCAGCCATCGAGCCCCACTACCCGAAACCGGGCCGCGGGCGGAGGCCCTACCCGCTCTCCGTGATGCTGCGCATCCATACCGTGCAACTCTGCTACAACCTCAGCGACCCCGGCATGGAGGATCTGCTCCACGAGGCCGAGTCGGTGCGAGCCTTCTGCTTCCTCACGCTCTCCGAGCCCATCCCCGACGAGACGACGATCCTCAACTTCCGGCACCTGCTCGAGCGCCACTCCCTGGGTAGCAGGATCCTCCAACTCATCAACGAGCACCTCACGAGCAAGGGATTGAAGCTGAGCGAGGGCAGCATCGTGGATGCGACCATCATCTCGGCGCCATCGTCGACGAAGAATCGCGGGCGGGCGCGGGACCCGGAGATGCATCAGACCAAGAAGGGGAAACAGTGGTTCTTCGGGATGAAGCTGCACATCGGCGCCGACAGGGATACTGGACTGGTCCACAACTTCACGACCACGCCTGCGAACGTGTCGGACGTGTCTGAGACGCACCGCCTGCTGCACGGCGAGGAAGCCGAGGTCTACGGCGACGCCGGGTACCGGGGCGTGCAGAAGAGACCCGAGAACGCGGACTCCAGGGTCAAGGACTGGAACGTGGCGATGCGCCCGGGCCTCCGGCGTGCGCTCGACCCGGAGAGTCCTGAGGCCGTCGAGGAGAAGCGGAAGGCATCGGCGCGGGCGCTGGTGGAGCACCCGTTCTATACGGTGAAGCGGCGCTTCGGCTACGCCAAGGTGCGGTACCGGGGTCTCTTCAAGAACCACGAGCGGTGTGCGGTCTTGCTGGGGTTCCACAACCTGCTCACCGCGAAGCCGCACCGTGCCTGACCGTGGGTGGAGTGCGCCCTCCCCGCCCCACACGGGGCGAGGAGGGGAGCCACAGGGGCCCGCGAGGGGCGGATATGACCACTGTCATCGGGAATCCGCCTGAGAGCGCCTGATCGCGGCGAAACTGGGTCGCTAGACCCACCTGATCAGACTTGCCCTAGTGCGTCGCGGCCACAGCCACGACGTTTGGTCCTAGCCCCTCAGTGGCGCGGGGGCCAAGTGTTGAAGGCCCCGTGCGTCTCTCCTGTGTGGCAATAGCCGGGACCTCCCTGGGCCGTGACAGCCGCTCCTCGCTCTCCTAGAGGATTCCGCGGGAGGTTGACGGTACGGGGAAGGCCTGGGGATACGCCTTGCCGATAGCCGGTAGGAGCTGATCGGCGAGGTAGCGCTCCACGCCGCTTCGCGTAGCTTGATCAGGGGGCACCGCCGATGTCCTGCGTGTCAATGCAGCTTGGCGCCCCTCGTCGGCACGCCTGCATAAGCCCCTACGGGAAGCAGTCGAGCTGACGCGCGACTTCAGCCGCCCCGGTCACGTCGAAGGTGGCCGTCTCCTCGTCGTAGTCGTAGTGACTGACGAAGGCCATATAAAGCGTGCCCGACGCCCCGGCCAGACGAGAACCGAATGCTCCGCTCTGGCTAAAAACGGCGGAGTCGGTCTCCTCGTCGCTCCACCAAATTTCACTCGTCGCGGACGAGTCGGCCGTGAACCGGTACCGCACGGTGGCCTCGTTGTCATCGCCGCCGTGGATCAGGAAGGGGGTTGCAACGAAGATGTCGTCCCACTCGTTGCTGTCACCGCCACAGCGAACGTAGAGGATCGGAGCTAGCTGCCAGTCGTAGCCGGAGTGTGACTCGGCGACGAGGTAGTAGCCCTCATACGTCCCGTCGATGCCCTCGCCGTCGACGTACGTCCACTCCCCGATACCGGACACTGTCGGCGTCGGTGTCGGCGCCGCGACCTCGATTGTCACGTCGATCGCTGAGCTCGACAGCCAGCGGCCCTGGCTGGAGACGGGGAAGAAGCGGCTCTGCGGCAGGATCCGGTCGCCCCAGCCGTCGCCCTCGCGCTGCTGGAGGCCGAACTCCACCCGCCCGTCGTCGAGGCGCTGAGCGACGATCCTCACCTCCGCCGTGTGCGTGACGGCCTGCGCGACCGCGACGCCCACCGCGGCGACAAGCCCCGCGAGAGCGAACGTCACCGCGATCGCGAGCCTCGAACGGAGCATAGCTGTCTCCTCCTCCGGCGCTGGTGGTGGTGCTTGTGGCGGCGTGGGGTAGAGCGTCCGTCGAGTGAGGAAGCTCCCGCAAACCGGCACCGACTGGGTGACAGGGTTCCTTCAGGAGGCCGGCCCATGCCTCCGCTCGCGCAGCGTAGCACACTGTGCAGAGCGTCCGAACCACACGATCACGTTGTACGGTTCCTTGAGCCGGACAAAATGCTGGCGCCGAAGCCCGAACCCACACCAGATGCAGCCGCTCAGGCGTCGCTTGAGGTCGCCAAGGAGACTCAGTCTCCACCGCTCGTGCTGTTCCGATGGGCGCATCAGCGGGCTCTCCCTAGGGCAAGTCTGATCAGGTGGGTCTAGCGACCCAGTTTCGCCGCGATCAGGCGCTCTCAGGCGGATTCCCGATGACAGTGGTCATATCCGCCCCCTCGCGGGCCCCTGTGGCTCCCCTCCTCGCCCCGTGTGGGGCGGGGAGGGCGCACTCCACCCACGGTCAGGCACGGTGCGGCTTCGCGGTGAGCAGGTTGTGGAACCCCAGCAAGACCGCACACCGCTCGTGGTTCTTGAAGAGACCTCGGTACCGCACCTTGGCGTAGCCGAAGCGCCGCTTCACGCTGTAGAACGGGTGCTCCACCAGCGCTCGCACCGATGCCTTCCGCTTCTCCTCGACGGCCTCAGGACTCTCCGGGTCGAGCGCACGCCGGAGGCCCGGGCGCATCGCCACGTTCCAGTCCTTGACCCTGGAGTCCGCGTTCTCGGGTCTCTTCTGCACGCCCCGGTACCCGGCGTCGCCGTAGACCTCGGCTTCCTCGCCGTGCAGCAGGCGGTGCGTCTCAGACACGTCCGACACGTTCGCAGGCGTGGTCGTGAAGTTGTGGACCAGTCCAGTATCCCTGTCGGCGCCGATGTGCAGCTTCATCCCGAAGAACCACTGTTTCCCCTTCTTGGTCTGATGCATCTCCGGGTCCCGCGCCCGCCCGCGATTCTTCGTCGACGATGGCGCCGAGATGATGGTCGCATCCACGATGCTGCCCTCGCTCAGCTTCAATCCCTTGCTCGTGAGGTGCTCGTTGATGAGTTGGAGGATCCTGCTACCCAGGGAGTGGCGCTCGAGCAGGTGCCGGAAGTTGAGGATCGTCGTCTCGTCGGGGATGGGCTCGGAGAGCGTGAGGAAGCAGAAGGCTCGCACCGACTCGGCCTCGTGGAGCAGATCCTCCATGCCGGGGTCGCTGAGGTTGTAGCAGAGTTGCACGGTATGGATGCGCAGCATCACGGAGAGCGGGTAGGGCCTCCGCCCGCGGCCCGGTTTCGGGTAGTGGGGCTCGATGGCTGCTTCGAACCTCTGCCACGGGACGAGGCCATCCAGCCGTTCGAGGAACTTCTGGCGGCGCGTCTTGTAGCCATCCCGCTCGAACTCGACTCTCGCGAATGTCGGCTGATGCATGGCAGCGCTCCCCTTTCCCGGAGGAGTGCCATGATCGCATATAGTCATCGGAGTGTGCATGTGCTCCAGTAACGACGCGGCGACCTGTTCAGAGAACCCCTAGGGGCTTGCTTGCAGCGCCGGCGGTCTCAGGTCGATCCGCAGCTCGGCGATCCGCTCCGGCCTCCCGGCTATGCCGCGACGCTCTAGTGCGGCCAGCATGTCCTCCTGTCTCGGCTGCCCGAACGCCAGTCGATAGAGCGCCAGCGCCTCCTGCAGCCGGTCCCATCGCTCCTCGTCGCGACTCAGGGGGAGGGCCATGATCCGCCGCTGGAGCCGGGCATCGCCCGGGTATATCCAGCAGGGGGTGAGGTCCCCCAGGCCGTGGTCGTCGCCTGCCGCGGCGGCGTCGAAGACCGCGGCCCACGGGTCCGTGACTCCCGGACCCAGAGCCGCCGACCGGTGAGCGGCCGCGACGTTCTTGCGGATCGCGTGACCCTTGTAGCGGTCCACGCGGCCCTCGCGCTGCTCGAAGTCGACGGGGTTGCCCGGGAGATTCCAGTGGACGATCGAGTGGCACCACCAGTGGAAGTCGATCCCCTCCTGTCCGACGGAGGTGGTCGCCAGCACGAACGGCCAGAACGGCGAGTTGAAGGCCGCCCTGACCTCGGGGAGGCGGGCCTCATCCTGGGTGTGGCGCGTGCTGCCGAAGCGCAGCGCGTACCGGCTCGGGAACGCGATCCCCTCGCCGTCGAAGTGATCGATGTCGGTCGCGCGGTAGACCGACTCCCGGAGGGAGATCGCGCGCCGCGCGGTCGCGGCCAGCGCGATCAGCCCCTCGTCGGTCGTCGTGTCGACCCCTGATTCCCCGGCGAGGTGGTGGATGTACTCGTCGAGAACGGCCTGGAGGCCCCCGTCGATGCAGTAGCGCGCGACCCGGCGCCAGTAGGCACCGTCGTCCTCGCGCGTGCCGCCCGAGCCGGAGTAGACGTGGTCGATGAGCAGCATCGCGTCGGGACGGCCGAAGAGGCTCCGCAGCCCCGAGGCGAGGATCGCCGCCGCCCGCCACCGCCCCAGCTCGGTCGCCTGGTCATCCGCCCGCCGCAGCCGGTTGAGCGCCCGCCACGCGATGTTTCCCGGCGCCCCCACGCCGAGGAGCGCCGTGGTCGCGACCAGGTCCGCCGGCGGCTCCGACTCCGGTGTCCAGCCGGTGAGGGCCCGGATCACCTGCTCCACGTGCGCGTCCAGTGCGCGCGGAACGTCCGGCGTGTGATCCGGGGAGGCTCCGGCCAGGGCCTCGGCCTGGGCGCTCCGCGGCGCCGCGAGGAGCGCGAATGCGAGGGCTCGGCCCCGCTCGGCGCGTACGGGTGCGAACCAGTACCAGGCAGCGCTCGCTGAGGAGATCGTCTCGCCGGCAGGTCCGACGAGCGCCTCGACGCGGCCCCGCGACCACTCGAGCAGACGATCCACGCTCGGCGGATCGGGCTCTTCGCGGGCGGCGTCGAGCGGGTCGGTGCGAGAGGCCAGCTCCGGCTGCGGCCAGAAGAGCGCGAGCACCGACATCGAGGCGGGCCGCTCGTCCGCCGTCCGGTAGTCGAGGCGGCTCGAGATCGCGGCCCGGGCCGCGGGCGTGTTCGCGACGTGGCCGGCTCCCGCGAAGATCCGCCGCTGGACCTCGTAGCTGAGGAGCGAGGCGATGGCCGAGGGAGCGGCGACCCAGCTCGAGAAGATGAGCTGCTTGGTGATGGCGGTGGCGTCGACCGACGCGTACGGACCGCCGAGCGCCTGGTAGGTAAGGGACGGCGGCATCCAGAGCAATCGCCACCAGCCCGGATCGAGCATCTCCGCGGCCAGAGCGCGCATGCGGGCGTTGGCCCACTCGAGCGGCTGGAAGCGCTCCACGTCGGACCTCGCGATCCGCTGCGCGCCGCGGAAGAGCGGCATCAGCCGGGACCGCCGGTCCGGGACCTTCATGTGCTCGCGGACGTGTTCGCCGACGCGGTAGCCGCTCAGGAAGTTGAGGAAGTAGGGGGCCGACTTCCAGTACTCGATGCCGAGCGGCCCCCCGACCTCGTCCGCGACCCGCTTGAGGGCGACCCAGCCCGAGAAGTCCTCCGCCCGGACACGGAACGGAGTCGCGGCCATATCGAGGGTGGTGGTGCGCCGGTCGTCCGTGGGCCGCTCGGTCCGGGCGATCCACCTCCGGAGGCGGGCCTGGACGCGATCCCGGATCGCGGCGGTCGGTTCGCCCGAGAGCGCCGCCTGCCGCAGGGCGTCGAGGTCTGCGCGCACGGCATCCACGGGTCGCTCGGATGCCGCGAGGAACTCCACCGTCTTCAGGAAGTCCTCGTAGTGACCGGCACCTCCGGCGCTCTCCTCCGCGTAGGTGAACGGCTTGTAGGGCGTGGCCGAGAGCAACAGCACGCGCGCGTCCGATTGCGTGAAGAAGTAGTTCGCGAGCTCGGCCGCCTCGGTGCCGCTCTTCACGTCGAGGAGATCCCGGAAGCGCTGGAACTCGTCCAGGATCACGAGGTCCGGCGTGAGCGCCTGCACAGCCGCTCGTGCGAGCATCCGGCGCAGGCCTCCGACAATACGGCGTGCCGCGCGGTGCTGGTGCGGGGTCAGCGATCGCCGCCCCGTGACCTCATCGACCAGGGAGACGAGCGATGCGCGCTCGGGACTCCGGTCGAACTCCTCGAGGAACGTCCGGCGGATGACGGGCTCGAAGCGCCGTGGGTGAACGGACGCGACGTACGATTTGACGAACCTGCGCCGGCTGCTCACGGCTCCCCGGAAGATCCGCTGCGCCGCCGTTGCCCGTGCCCGCCGGAGGCCCAGGTGATCGCGCAGGAGCACGTAGAGCACGGCGCGCTCCGCAGCCGTCCCCATCTGCAGCCCGAACTGGAAGGACGTCGCCGGCGTGAAGGCGACGAAGGTGGACGCCTTCCCCTCGCGGCCGGGCGCGGGTGTGAGCACGTCCGGCTGCGTGATCAGAAGGCTCAGGCGGGTCGCGAAGCTCGGGCCTTCCGAGCCCGTGATGGTGAGCTTGCGGATGTTCTGGCGGGCGATGTCCGCGTTGGAGCAGACGTAGACGATGTCGATGCGCTCGACGTGGTCGACCTGCTGCAGGTGATCGAGGGTGAGGGCGATGACCTCCTTGGCGACATGTGTCTTCCCCAGCCCCGTCTCATCGGCCACGAGAAAGCGTCGCGATGAGTCCCCATCGAGATAGAGGCGCCGGAACGCGTGCTGAGCCGTCGCTCGCTGGAAGTCGCTCAGTGCTGCCGCCCGGCCTCCCCGGCTCTCCCGGGTCACGAGTCGTCAGCTCGCATCGCGCGCCGCGCCTCGAGCGCCGGAAGCCACACCTCGTCCCAGCCCGGAGGGAGGACCTCCCTCCCGCTCGGCGACCGACGGAGGTGCTCGACGATCGCCTCCAGGTGATCGATGGACTCGGGCCTCTCCGAGAGGGCGCGCGCGAGCAGCTCCAGGACGCCCTGCCCGGCGCCGCCCGACCAGCCAGCCGCCCCATCGCCCGTCACGGTACCGGCGCCGCCCCTTCCCGCGGCGAAGCCGATCAGCAGGGCGAGCAGCCGCAGGAACTTCTCCGGCGTGTCGATCTGCCGCGCCAGGATCTCCTGGAGGCGGTCGTCCGGCGCACCGTCGAGCCGCGCCAGGACGACGGCCGAGCGCTCCAGCATCGTCCGCCCGACCGTCCGGCGCCCCGTGAGCCGCAGGAACGGAGTGATGTCCGCGAGCTCACGGGGCGGCAGTTCCACGTCGATGGGCTCCGCGGGAGTGAGAGCGTGGGTCTCGGTCGGCCGGTTGTGGGGAGCGAGCGTCACCTGCGCGCCCTCGGGAATGCGCGGCAGCACGCCGTCGGCCGTGACGCGTGCGACCCATCCGCCCCCTCCTCTCGTGACGCTCGTGCGGAAGCGGAGCTGCGCCGCGATGGTGCGCAACAGGTCCTCGAGCGCGCGGCCCGCCGCGACGGCTTCGTCGGGGGGCCGCGCCTCGGAGGCGACGTACGGCGTCAGCATGCCGCGGAGCGGCGCCTCGTCGCCGACGAGCGCGTCGACCCCGAGCCTCGCGACGGAGCCGATGAGCTCGCAGAGGAACTCGACGTTGCCGCCGAGACCCGCGTCCGTCGCGTTGGCCGATCCGACGAAGAGGTGCGCTTGCCGGTCCCGCTCGACCGCGAAGAGCTTCGCGTGCAGACGTGTGAGGCGGGCCGGCCCCGATTCCCCCTCGACGTCGTCCCCGGAGAGACTCGCGGCCGGATCGAGTTCGTAGACGTCCAGGCCCTCGAGAGCGCCCCCGGGAAGCGCATCGAGCTCCTCGCCGCGCGAGACGAGCACGGCCGGCCCCGCCTCTGGTCGAAGGAGACGGCGAATCGCACCGGCCCGAACGAATGGTGAGATCGCGAGCGTGCGATAGCCGTCGAAATGCTCGTCGGCAGCGAACGGTGGCACACCCGGCAGTCCGATGGGGTGAAAGCGGATCTCCCGCACGCCGGCCGGGAGGTCCCACCGGACGCGCCCCAGCTCGTCGGCGAGCGCGGTCAGGGTCGCCCGGCGGTCGGCCGGCAACCGTGTGACGGCGAGCTCCGGCAGCGCCGAGACGAACCGCGCGAGCGGCTCGCTGCTCGCGACGGGCCGCTCCTCGGGCCGTCCGTCCAGCCAGAGGATCGTGTCCCAGCTGCGGTCGTCGGTGAGGTTCCGGGAGAGCACGAGGAGGCGGTACGAGAGCGCCTGGTCCCGATCGAGGAGCCTCAGCACCCAGACCTTCGGGTGGAAGATGTGGCCCGGCCGGGAGGGGCTCACCTGGTGGATGGCGTCTTCGAGCAGCGCCACGAGATCGGAGGGCCATCTTCCCGCGCCGATCGCGCCGGCCTGGCAGAAGATGTCGAGCCGTTCGCCCATCCCGCGCAGGGCTTCCATGATCTCGATGGGATCCGTCTGCTCATCGAATCGGAAGCCCGCGAAGGCGAGTGGGACCATGAGGGCCGTCTCGAGATCGAGCGTGAAGGTGGTCGCGACGGCGTGATCGAGGGAGTGACCCGGGGGCGGCCTCAGCGCGTCGAGTAGTAGCGCGCGGCTGTCAGGGGCGAGCATGGCCACGCTCCCGCCCGTCGGCGATGTCGCCGAGAAGGACCACGACGGCGGGCCAGCGGAAGTTGAGGCGGCCGGATCCGGAGGCGCCGCCCCATTGCCGCATCAGTCGGTCGTTGCGGAGCCGCGCCTGGCCGCCCTTCTGATGGAGCTCGCGGCTCCGAACCAGCTCCCGCGCATGTGGATCGCCCGCGAGCCCGTGGCCGCTCCGACCCTGCGCCAGGGCGACCCACTCCGTCACGAAGGCGCGCGTCCGCGGCGGGGCCGGCCTCCCCTGCTCCGCGACCAGCATCCACAGCCCGTCCAGGTCCCAGTCTCCGATGTCGCTCGCTTCCACCTCGCGGAGCCACTCGTCCATCCGGGAGGTGTACACCTCGCGGCGGCCGCCGGACTCGGAGAGACCGATCTCCTCGGCGCGTTCGGCTAGGAGCACGTTGTAGAGGAGCTGGGCTCCGTGCATCGCGACGGCGAAGCGGCGCGTCTCGTCGAGCGCGGCGCGGACTGGCCCGGTCGCCGCATGGGCCGAGGGATCCTCCCAGGCGTAGTCGGCGACAGCCGAGGGACGGTGCCCCCCGGCCACCAGGAATTCGAGCAGGGTTCCGGGTACGGCCGCGACGATCCTCTCGGCAAGCCACGTCGCCTCGTCGTGCGTGAGCGCAAAGTTGCAGCGAGTCATGCCGGAGAAGTCGCTCGGGGGCGCGGGAATCGAGGGAGCCCAAACCGCATCGGAGCGTTCGAGGAACTCGGTCGCATCGTCCGGCGTGCGCGAGATCTGGCGAAGACCCGCGACCTGGGCCACCGTCCCCTCGTGCCGCAGGATCCCGAAGCGCCGGAGGCTGGGCCAATAGATCGTGGAGGGAAGGATCCGGACGGCAGGGCCCACGTTGCGGCCGATCAGCCCTCCGAGATCGCCGCCCGTGCGGAGCGCGCCGATGAGACGCCGTTCCTGCCCGTCGACCCACGACGCGAGTTGCGGGCCACGGTAGCCGCGGCTCGCCCCCTCGCGGAAGAGCCAGGGCACGAAGAGGAGATACCGGGCGCGCGTGAGCAGCACGGAGATGCCCGGGAAGAGCGTGTCGCTCAGCGCGTCCCGAATCCCGCCGAGCCCCAGCTCGTCGCGACTCTCCCGCTGCGAGAATATCGCGATGATCTCCCGGGCCCGACGCTGGTCAGCCTCGGAATAGTCGAGCCACGCGAGAACGGCCGGCGGCATGGACGGAACCTTCCTGGCACCCGAGTCCGACAACCTTTGGCGAGAAGCGGCCCGAGCCGCAAGGGCGGCCGCTACCGCCTATCTCGCGCCTCAGCGTACGTCTAGCGCCGGAGACTCGATCAGTGAGGCGGACTAGTGGCCGGTGGGTCCGTGGGCCAGTACTTGCGGCTCTGGAGGTACTGTGTGGCTTCGGGTTGTTCGGTGAATTCGAGAAGCGCGCCGAGTTTCTCCGTCAGTACGTCGCGGACCTCGAGGGGGGTTGCGAAAAAGAACTCGCGGCGCGTGTTCACGCGGTTGACTCTCGCCTCCGCAAATGCGTCGTGCAGCTCTTGCTCGACAGCGACCGCGTCGTCGGCGAAGAACAGCGCGTGCACGTCGAACGGGAAGGGCACCGAGGCATCGCCGAGTTCACGGACACGATCCATTGGTTCAAGTCGACGTGTCATCCCGATCTTGACCATCCGTTTCCCGAACGAGCCGGGATTGCTGATCACGTAGACGTAGCCAGCACGGATGTTCGCGACGCGATCGTCATTCTGTGCGATCGATTCGTCGACATTCCGGAGCCGTTGCTCCATCTCGGCAACTGCCGTCTCGTCGGCATTGGCACGAAGCGCCTCGAGCGCCGCGAGGTAGTGGGAACGCTCCTTGTCGAGTCGCTCACGCTCAGCGGCTAGTTCCTGCTCCGCCCGCCTCTCCTCGCGAAGCCGCTCGCGCTCCTCCCGCGCGGCCTCCTTCTCTTCCTGCTTCTTCATGAGGTAGTCCGATGTCAACTCCAACTCCTCGAATCGGAGTTCGTGGTAGCTAGGGTTCACGCGCATCTCCATCATCGCCCCGAGCTTGGCGATAGCCTGCACCGCCCCCTCCAGCCGCTTCTTGGCGGTGGCAATGTTGCCAGCCCGCAGCGCGCGGACGCAGTTGTCGGCTTCGGCGTTGTAGGCCCGCAGCATCAGCTTCGAGAAGTCGGCGGTCATCTTGCGGCCCTTAGCCAGCGAGTTGTTGTACGTGAACATGTCCGAGGCGAGAATCGCGTCCCCGGCCTTCACCATTTCCTTGATTCTCTGATTGATGGCACCGAGCTTGGACCGGTACTGCTCGGCATTCTCTAGGGGGTGGTGGTAGTTGTAGATACCGACCTCTTGGAGGACGCGCTCGTCGTCAAGGTCGACGAGCGCGTCACCGCCTCGGGTGTCGCGACCCCGGAGCGACTCCACCTCGGCTTGTAGCAGGCGTACCTCTTCAGCGAGCGCCTCGGCATCGTGTTGGTCGTTGCCAGGATGCGATGCGCTTGGAGACCCCGATGGTGGCGTAAGAGCCGCGGGCCAAGGAGGCGGACCGGTGGCGCCTGGCGGGTCTTCGGCCACATCGGTTGTGTCGGTGTTGGGCGCGATCCAGAGTTCCCACCCGTCTGGCGGTGGAGGCCATGACGAATCGGGCCTCCACCCGGTTGGCGGGATCCACCCGTCTGGCGGTTTCGGCCAGTTGGGGGGAGGGTTGAACACGCGGTCGCTCATGTCCGAGTTAGCCCCGGACGCCCTTGGACAGGTCAATCGCCACTAACGCGAACGGGTTCTTCGACACAGCGGCCTTTAGGTGTGCAAGAGTAGCGGCTGGCACGACGTTCGTGAGCTCGAGGGACTCGAAGGTCGCACGGTCCGACGCGACCGCAACGAATGGAATGTCGGTCATGTGGCCCGTGCCAGGGTCGATCGTCTGGGTTGCAACCGTGAGCGAGATCGTCTGAATGCGGCCCGTCCGGTCAGCCTCGAATATCTCATGCAGCGTCCTGACGGCGACTTGGGCCACCGCGTTTGCGTAGCGCTCCCTCTGTTCCTTCTGGGACAGCGCGGTCTCCGTGATTTCATCGCGTGCCTTGATGTACTTGTATTGGCGGATGCTTGGCATCGAGGAGGGCGCGGGTACAGTGGCCTTCAGTGTCAACTCACCCTGCGTCGAGTCGAAGGCGAACTCGTGCGCTACAGGGAACGAGTCGCGGTACACGGAGTTCCCCAAGACGATCGATACATACTCCTGTACGGCATCCTCGACGCCGTACGCGAGGTTCGTGATGAGTTCGTCGAGAGCGCGATTCGCTTCAGCGACCTCGGCCTCGCGCTGCTCGCACTCCGTGTCGTGGTTTGCTTTCGCGGCCTCGAGTTGCTGCACACGGAGATTCTCCGCAGCCTCATACGCACGGTCCTTTTCCTCTTGCCGCGTGGGGACACTCGCGACCTCCGACTCCCAAGCACGGACGGCTTCGTCATGGTCGGCCTGTGCCTGTGCCAGCAACGCGGCATACCTCTTCTTGGCACCGGGCACCAGAGAGAACTTCTTCGGTTTGCCAGTTGGTGCGACGAATTTGGGACGAAGCGGCGGCTTGATGGGGTCAGGCCGCGAATTGGGAGTGGCTAACTGCCCCGGCTCGAACGGCGGGTGCTCCGCAACCCGGCGCAACGTTTCGAGGTCGACGTAGTCGTCGACCTCCAGCGTGTGGGCGAGGATGCTGTCGATCTCGCCATAGGTGGCCGCAAGTGCTGCGTTCCGGGCAGACACCTCGGCCTCCATCGACTCAATGTGGAGACGCTTGGCCTCCTGGTCAGTATGCCTCTGCTCGGCAGCGCGCGCCCTTTCCGCTTGGGCCCTGGCCCGCTGCTCCGCCCTCACCGCTTGCTCTGCTTTCCGTTGCGCGGCTGCCTCTTCACGCTGCATGCCGCTGCCTCTGCTCCCGCCGCCTGGCGTCCTGCTTAGTCTGCCGGTTGAGCTCGGCAATCAGTCCGCGGTGTCCGGCCACAACCCGGCTCCTTTCCTCTCGGAGGTCTTGGCGCTCGCCATTGCTGGCCAGCGAGTTAGGCGCGTGATCTTAGTCTGGTCACATCGTGGCGCACCAGGGGCCGCAGGAGGGCGTAGGTCGTGCGAGTCGGGTAGCTCGCACGCCAGGTCTAGCGGTTGATGAGTCGCCGAGCGGGACTCCGCGCTCGATCGCTACATTCGGCATGGGGGAGGGGCGCTCCGGCATCGAGGCATCGTTCGGGGAGGCGGATGCGGGGTGTCACTGGGGCCTCAGATTCATGGACTGGGGGTCGTGCCACGAACGAGGCACGGCGTCTGCGCCATCACGACGACCAGTGTGGCGGATCTAGAAGTTGGCCGAAAGGCGCGATCAGCGGATGTGGATCGCTGGGCAGCATGACGACGACCCGCTGCCGAGCGCGAGTGAGTGCCACATAGAGGACACGTGATGCATCGGCAAACGGCTCAGTTGCACGGCGGTCCGCTAGGTAGTCACCTGAGCGGTAGAGAAGGATGACCTGGTCGACCTCCCTTCCCTTTGTCTGGTGGAAGTTCATGATCTGCACCGGGTGATGGTCGACGAAGTCGTTCCCAACCAGGACTGACGCGCGGTCACGCTCGGCCTGTTGAATCAGTTGCAGTACCGACTCCTGCAGCGGGCGGTCACGTTGAGTCAGACGTCGAGCGGATGCGGCGAAACGGATTGCGGCCAGCCGCCAGGGGCGGCTGCCACCAATAATGCCAAGTTGGTCCCAGGCACCACATGCAGTGGCCACTAGGCGATCGAGGTTCTCTTGTGAGGCTTGGAGGAGTGCCTCCTTCAGAGTCTGGAGGCGAACGAGGAGCCCACTGGGAAGTAGTGGGCTCCCAAACGCCATGCCTTTCGCTAGACCCGGTGGGGCACCACGCGTGCAGGCGGTAAGAAACGTTCCCAGCGCCTGTCCGACGCCCTCTTCGTCAACAAGGCCTGCGCCGTACCCACAAAGCGCGGCGAGCGTAGCCAGAGCCTCTCCCTGCGCCTCGGGGATGCCGACAAGCGCATGTTCTATTCCGTCGTCAGCAAGACTTGCGCCAAGCTGCGCAACGCCTTCGTTCGAGTGAGCAAAGATCCCTACGGAGCGGAGGGCCGTCTCTCTCGCGACCTGTAACTCCGCCCTGATGACTGCGACTACCGCTTCGTCGGTAACGCCCGCGTGCACGGTCAGGCGCCCTTCGGCCACAGCGTGACGCACTTCCTGGGATGAGAATCGCCGCTCTCGAATCGCTCCAGCCATCACTGGGATGCACCCACTCGGATCTCGAAATGAACTCGGCTGCAGTGTGGTCACTACGTCGGCGTGCGCTCGTGCTGTTTGCAGTCGCTCCGGGCTTACACCGGGTACAAAGGTGTAGATCATCTGGTTGGGGTCGGCGAGAAGAACCATCCGGGCGTGCCGTGAGAGCTGGCGGAGCAGCTCCCATTGCTCAGGGCTCGTGTCTTGGAATTCGTCGCAGATGACCAACGGCCAGCGCCGCTCGATGAGGGGCCCAACTCGGGGCGCCCCGAGAATGCGAATCGCCGCCGGTACCAGTTCGTCGTAGGTAGTAGACGCGGGGTCTCGCCCAAGCAGTCGTTCGCGAGCTACAGACTGCACACGCGGTATCCCCGCGCCGAGGCCTGTGTATCGGCCAAAGTCCTGCAGCATTCGCAGGCCGAACGCATGAAACGTGGACACTTCGACACGCTCGCGGATCGCGTCGAGTACACCAAGCGATCTTGAGGCGATCTGGCTTACCGCGGTGCGCGAAAAGGTCAGGAACAACACCCTCTGGTGGGGGCCAACATCGCCTTGCTCGATGGCGGTTCGCGCCACCCACAGGGCCGCTGTGGTCTTGCCGGTTCCCGCACCTCCGAGCACGAGAGTCGTAGAACCCGACACCGTGACCACGGACTGTTGCTGGTCCGACAGATCACCGAACTTCACAGTTGCTGATGACCCTGTTCTTCGCCCAGGGCGCAACGCAAACCTGTCTCCAGCACTCGACGAGCGATTCCCGGAATGCAGCCCGGCGGAAGTGCCTCGACGAACTGCGCGTGGAATCCACCGCGCGATTTCAGCGTACGGACAGCCAAATCTTCCAAGTCCGCGTCCGCCGTGCCAGCCACCTCGATCTGCAGGTCGAATGCGGTATCCAGATCACTGATGACGGACCGAAGCGTGGCGGCGGCCAACCCCTTCACCAGAGCGCGTTCCACGGCAACTCGCGTCGGCAGGCGCACAACCGCGTCGGCTGACTCAAGATTCGCCTCCAGCTCAGCCTGTGCTTGGTGGCCATCGCCGTCGTGGTCAATGACAGTTGCGACCCGAAACCCAAGGCCCTGCGCAGCTCTGGCAAGTCGGGCCGTCGCGCTCGACCCCCCTGCCGAATCTGCAGCCGCCGCGTGGATGAGGTGTACACCGTGTGCACCTGGGGGAGGGATCCCCTCGTCCTCGAACAGCCGGGTCGCGAGCGCTTGGTATGCAGCGTGATCATGGGGACCCTCGACCACGATCAGTGCGCGGGCCGCGATCGCGGGTAGCAGCTGTAACGCCAGGTGGCGCGCAGCGAGTCGCTCCGCTCTGCTACTGGGCTCTTTGCCCTGGAAGGACGATCGTTTCGAATCGGTTGTCCGGGCCAGACGCACCATCTCCGAGGGGCGGAATGCTTCCGCGACTGATCCTCTTCTTGTAGACACCCACCCCTGCCGCGCCGCCGCTCGGAGAGCTTGTGCAGCGAACTTTGCGGACGCCGCGTCCATTCCCTCACCGAAGTCATCGACTACGACGATGGCCGACCCACCGTGCATAGTGGCAAGTGCTTCGCCCGTTGCCATGAGAGCCTCGGTCGTCGACCCGTGCCGCTGTATGGGAAGTTGACCTGCCTCGTCGCCGAGATCGACCGTAGGGCTGAAGGACCGGAGCAGAAACGGAAGCGACCCTCCGTCAGGGATGAACTTCACCATATCTTCAGGCAGTGTGTCGGGCACCCGGAGCGGATGGGAAATATCGCGAAAGACTGCCTTCAGAGCAGCCTGCACTTGAGCACTAGCAGTGAACTCTCCGGAACCGCCGCGGAGTTCCTCCACCATCCGGTCGAGTGCTTCCGGGAAGTCGTCGCCATCCGACTGGGCCACAATCCGTCGAAAGGGCGAGCGGGATGTGAGCCTCAGCGGGAGACCCGACGCATTCACGCGCTGGAAGGGAAGCGCTGCGTGATCGACACGCCGAATCCGGCGGACGTCATCCGCGTCGGGATCGGAGAATTTTGGGAAGTCGACCCAGTGATCGGCGAGCTGTTCGCTCTGTTGCCACTCGGCTCGATAGCAGAGGCGAACCACTGGCTCCCAGTCTTCGAGTGCAACTTCTCCCGGGCCTGCTGCAGGCACCAGCGACCCGTGGGAGGCGTCCCAAAACTCGATCTGGTCAAAGAATCGCTGCTCCAACTCAACCCCAAGATCGCCGATGACGACTTCGACCTCCGCCCTGGTCCCAGTGCCCCGCCGAAAGAAGTCCAAGTCCTCGGTGAGCGGTGCTCGGGTGGCGTCGGGATCGAAGACTCGAGTCAGAGCCTCCACGACATCAGACCGACCTGCGCGGGGCTCACCCACAAGGAGTACGTGGCCCGATGGCGTAATGCGCAGCGAGTCAAACCCACGAAAGTGCCGAATGTCGATCTGTCGGATCTGCATGTCATCACCTGCCTGCGGGCCTAGTCTGGTCGCAAGGACGACCTAAACCAACGTGCCGAATCCCCAGAAGATCGGTGGCGAGACCATATCGCCCCGCCACCCAACGATCGCGCTGGGATCAGCGCCGGGTCTCGCGTCCAGCACAGGCCGGCGACGAGCGGGCGCTGTTGCGCCAAGAGCGCCAGTGGCGCGGGTGAGTCGTGCCGCCGGACGCCTCGCTGCCTGCGAGTCGAATGTCACGACACCCGGCGCGCCGTCGGGCGGGCGATCAGCGGTCGCGGATCGAACTCGGGGCGGGAGGTTCGGCGCCCTGCCGCTACAATCGCCGCCGACTGCACGGGTTCGCTCCGCATCCGCGGGCCATGTTCGTGAGCACGAAGGTACGTCTGCCCGTTGACCGTGAAGATCGTCTCCTGGAACGTCCGGCGCAACCCCGAGTCGTGGCGCATCCTTGCCGAGATGGGCGCCGACGTCGCGCTCCTGCAAGAGGCCGCAGAGCCCCCGCAGGACGTGGCCGGGCGAGTCGATGTCGACGAGGCGTCCTGGTCGACCGCCGGCACGGACGCCTCGCGGCCCTGGCGGACGGCCGTCGCCAGGCTCTCGCAGCGCGTCACGGTGGAGTGGATCGAGGCGAGATCGCTCGAGGACGCGACCGGGAACGACTTGGCCGTCAGACGTTCCGGCTCGCTCGCCGTCGCGCCCGTCCCCGCCCCCGAGATCGAGCCCTTCTTCGCCGTCTCGATGTACTCGCTCTGGAGCAGGCCCCACGCCTCCACCGGCAGCAGCTGGATTCTCTCGGATGCCTCTGCGCACCGTGTCGTCTCTGACCTCTCCGCGCTGATCGGCCGCCAGTCCGGTCACAGCATCCTGGCGGCCGGCGACCTCAACATTCTCCATGGGTACGGAGACTACGGCAGCAGGTACTGGGCCTCGCGCTACGGAACCGTGTTCGACAGGATGGGGGCACTGGGGCTCCCCTTCGTGGGCCCCAGGCCCCGCGCGGGCGCCAGGCGGATCCGTGCCCGCGTGAGCTGCCCGAGGGAAGCAAGAACGTCCCGACCTACTACACGAGTAGCCAGACGCCGGAGACCGCGACACGGCAGCTGGACTTCGCCTTCGTCTCGAGGGGACTTGCGGATTCCGTGAGAGTGAGCGCGCTCAGCGAGCCGGATCAGTGGGGTCCCAGCGACCACTGCCGCCTGGAAATCGAAGTCTCATAGGGACTCGCGGGCAGATCCGCCCACCTCCCCCCACCTTCGCATGCACCGCGCATGAGTCTCAGCTTCATGGACTGAGGGTCGATGTCGACGAGCAACGCCGTTGTCAGTGCCGCCACGGCCACCCGACACAATTGCTCGGCGGGCACCTTCTTCGTTCAATCCTCTGGAAGACCGGGGCTGCGGGCTGACGCTTGGGCTGGGGTGGCGGTAATCGGCTGGATCGGCGTCTCGGGCTACGAGCGGAGCTTCAGGGACAGGCCCGATTTGGATCGTTTCCCGTCGGCCGTGCAACGCGTCACCTTCTGAAGCCCCGGCGGTCGCGGCAACGCCATCCAGAGCGGCACGCCGCGACGAGTCATCCACGCGGGCCACCCGCTGACCAGGATCTGCTCTGACTGCTTCGGTGACGCCAACACGAAGTAGGGGGTGGCAAGATTCACGCCCGGCCGGCCGGCCCCGAAGATCAGATCGAGTCGCTGCGCCTTCGAGTGCAGCTGTTCGTTGATCCAGCCGGTCTCCATCTTCGCCTCGAGCAGCACGATGTGGGTCGTCTCGTCCTCGTCGAACGCGATGAGTAGATCGGTGTCCTCCGGATTGGCCATGAACAGATCGTCGTTCGGAATGGGGGACGGTGGCGAAGGTGTTGCGGCGAAGTACAGGGCCATCTGCAACCAGTCGAGGTGGTAGTCCATTGCAACGAACGCGTCAGCAGGGATATTCACGCCGACCTTCGCTCCCAGCCGCTCCCTGAAGCTCGTATCGAGCGTGAACGTGTCTTCGCCGAGTGCTTCGCGGAGGAGGATGACTCGCTCCTTCCTGTTGAAGTCCCGCAGGTGCCTAGTGTCCTGAATTGGAAATGCGATTGAGATAGCCGGCGAGGTTGGTGTGTCCCGAAGTCGAAGGGCGGGTGACGTGATGACGTAACCGGTCTGGAGACATGCTCGTCGTTGCCAGCCGGTGCGAGTCCGGCACGGGTAACTGTCAGGAGGCCCGTTAGCAGGTCGGCGGCGCGGACGGGAAACGGTCCACGTCGAAGCCCGACGTCAAGAGCCCTATCAGGGGGAGCAACCAAGCGGTCCGCAGCATCAAGCGAAGCCTGCCGCGTCGTTAACGGATAGTGGAGGAGCCGAGCCCGGCAATTCAGGGCGAAGGCCATGGACGAGGTGAAGATCCTGAATGCGCGTTGCGCTGCAGCCTCAAGGAACCTCCCGGCGTAAGGGGCGTGGAACGTTTGGAAGGTAGCGACGGGAACGGGAGAAGCCCTCCCCGGCCCGGCACCCTGCGAGATGGTGTCGGAGCGAGGTGCCCTATAACCGGTCAAAGCCGGGAAGTGGGCAGCTAGCCGGAAGGGTGACGGAGGGGGTCGTAGTACCGCTTGAGCCGGACGGACAACACAACCGCCGGTGATGGGAAGGACCCCTGCTTTGCTCACGCGTGGGGAGTAGGGATGAATCGGTGAGTGCCCAAGCGGCTAACTCCATCCAAGACAAGGTCCGAACACTACAACGCACGCTTTACCGGGCGGCCAAGGCCGACCCCAATAGACGCTTTCATGCGCTCTACGACAAGGTTTATCGCAGAGACATTCTGGAGCGCGCGTGGGAGCAGGTGCGTCGCAATCGCGGCGCAGCCGGTATCGACGGCGTCACGCTCGCCGAGGTCGAGCGCTACGGCGTGGAGCGCCTGCTGGATGAACTGGCCACGGAACTGAAGGAGGGAAGCTACCGGGTGCAGCCGAGCCGCCGGGTCTGGATACCCAAGCCCGGTCGGTCGGAAGAGCGCCCGCTCTCGATTCCTTCGGTCCGCGACCGCATCGTGCAGGCGTCGCTGAAGCTCGTGACGGAGCCGGTCTTCGAGGCCGACTTCCTGCCATGCAGCTTCGGCTTCCGCCCGAAGCGTTCGGCCCATGACGCCCTGCAGGTCCTCATTGACGAGGCGTGGCGGGGCAGGCGGTGGGTAGTGGAGACGGACATCGCCTCGTGTTTCGAGTCGATACCGCGTGCGTCCGGAAGTCGAAGGGGTGGTGACGTGATGACGTGACCGGTCCGGAGACATGCTCGTTGCTGCCAGCCGGTGAGAGTCCGGCACGGGTAACTGTCAGGAGGCCCGTTAGCAGGTCGGCGGCGTGGACGGGAAACGGTCTGCGTCGAAGCCCGACGTCAAGAGCCCTATGAGGGGGAGCAAACGTGCGGTCCGCAGCATGACGCGAAGTCTGCCGCGCCGTGAGACTCGCCTGTCTATTGACAGGACCAAGGAGGAGCCGAGCCCGGGTGGTCAGGGCGAAGGCCATGGACGAGGTGAAGATCCTGGAATGCAGCCTCAAGAAACCTCCCGGCGTATGGGACGTGGAACGTACGGAAGGTAGCGACGGGAACCGGAGAAGCCCTCCCCGGCCCGGCACCCTGTGAGAGGGCGTCGGAGCGAGGCGTCCTATAACCGGTCAGAGCCGGGAAGTGGACAGCCAGCCGGAAGGGTGGCGGAGGGGGTCGTAGTACCGCTGGAGCCGGACGGACAACATAACCGCCGGTGATGGGAAGGACCCCTACTTTGTCCGTGCATGTTGCTGGGGGTGTGGACTGGTGAGTGCCCCTCGGGGCTAGCAACCACTTGGTAGGGTTCGAGGCTCTCCGCACATGCTGTACCGGCTGGCCAAGGCACGACCCACGTTGTGGGGAGCGCTGCATGCCATCTGGTGAAGGGCATCGGTGAGCCGGATGAGGGAGAACCTCACGTCCGGTTCGATGTGGCAGGGGCTGGAGACGGACGCTGCTATGGCCGTGGAGTTGGGCACCACCGGGAAACCGGCTTGGAACTGATGCGCCACCGCCTACGGCTCGCACCGCGCCAGCCCCTGACCCTACACGACCGTCTGATGACGGCCGTCGAGGAACGGATATGCGACCGCAATCTCCTGAAGCTGGTACGGGCGATGCTGCGTGCCGGTGTGATGGAGTCGGGGGTCGTGCAGCACAGCGCGACGGGTACGCCGCAGGGCGGGGTGATGTCCCCGCTGCTGGCCAATGTCTACCTGCACCGGTTGGACCGGGACTGGGAATGATGCTTACATCTGGCCCCACTTTGATCCTCTGATCTGGCCCCACCCCCGGGGACCGGGATCAGGTCGTTGGGGCACCTCCTCTCGGGGAGGTCGAGGCCCGGAGCCGGTAGGACTCGGTGCCGGTCTCGATGATATGGGCACGGTAGGTGAGGCGGTCAACGACGGCCGCGGCGAGACGAGGGTCGGTGAAGATGCGGCCCCACTCGGAGAACGGGGAGTTGGAGGCGACGGCGACCGATGCCCGTTCCTCGCGCTCGGTCAGGATCTGGAACAGCATTTCGGCACCGCGCGGGTCGAGGTGGACGTACCCGAACTCATCCAGGCAGAGCAGGTCGAGGCGGCCGTAGCGGGCGACGAGGCGTGAGAGCGCGCGATCATCCGACGCTTCGGCCAGTTCATTCACCAGGGCGGCCGTGGTCATGTACCGCACGCGCAGCCCCAGGTGGCAGGCGGCCATGCCGAGGCCGATGAGCAGGTGTGACTTCCCGGTGCCGCTGTCACCGAGCAGGACGACGGGCTCGCCCCTTTCGACCCAGTCGCAGCGCTCCAGCGTGGCGAGCGCCGGCGCGTCGACTGTCGGCGCCGCCTCGAGGTCGAAGTCGGCGAGGTACTTGAAACGCGGGAACCGCGCCTCGACGATACGGCGCTGACGGCGCCGCTCCTCACGGTCATCGCGTTCGGCTCCCAGCACTTCGGCGAGATAGCCCAGATGGGTGATCCGGTCTCGGACCGCGGCTTCGGCGAGCGGGAGCGCCTGCTTCCTGACGGTGGGGAGACGGAGCTCGCGGCAGATCGCCTCGATTGTCAGCTCCGCGGCCTGGTCGGTGAGGGGTGCTGTCATCGGGTGCCTCCTGTGGTCAGCGTGCCGTCGACACCGCAGCGGTGACGGCGGTTGTGGTGGTGTGCGACGCGTTCTCGGCAGACCGCGGAGCGCGGGAGCGCCCGCCCGGCGACGTGCCGGGCCATCGGGAATCACCCGAGAGCAGCGCATCGTAGCCATCGAGGAGCGGGGCAGGTCGGTCGTAGCGCTCCAGGTGCGGTCTCTCGACGGCGGCGTCTGGTGGCCTGCGGTCGGCGAGACGGCGCGCCTCGATGGCGACCAGTTCGGGGTTCACCGACTGGATCCTGTTGACCGTCCCGAGCGCGGCGTGCACCGCCGTGAAGGGAAGATGGCGATGCAGGAGCAGGACCTCGATGTACGCCTGCGTGCCCGCGCGGTCGCCGAGCTTGCGGCGGGCGCGGTCCCAGAAGCGCTGATGCTCGGCTGTGACGTGTCCCTTCGCACGCGCCTGCTGGAGCGCCACCGAGCCCGGGACCGCCCCGGGCTTGCGCGCGAGCACCTCCAGATAGTGGTCGAGCAGCAGGACCTCTGCTCCGGTGCGGGCGCTGCGCTCGTGGTGGGCGACTTCACGCCCCTCGGCCCACACGGTCAGGCTGTTCCCGGACAGCCGCACGTCCAGCTTCCGGCCTGCATAGGCCGCCGGGACCGAGTAGCGGGAGCTACGCACGGCGATGCGCGCCTTGCGGTCGACCTTCGCGCGCAGCGGGATTGACGGGTCGAAGCGCTCCGCCGGAAGCGGACGCAGCGAGGCCTTCTCGTTCTCTCCCATCTCGCCGACGGTGGCGAGGCGGCTCTCGATGTGCCGGGCGTCGTCGGTGCGGTCCGCCTCCCGCACTCGTTCGTTCAGCTCGCCGAGGGTCGCCACCTTCGGGACCGGCACGAAGTGCCGCCGGCGGAAGCGGCCGACCTCGCCCTCCACACCGCCCTTCTCGTGCGCGCCCTCGATGCCGGGCTCACAGAAGAAGCTGTCGAAGCCGTAATGCGAGCGGAGCGCGATGAAGCGCTCGGTCTGCAGGCGCTCGCGTCCCTGCAGCACGGTGGTGACGGCCGCCGTCAGATTGTCGTAGCGGATGCGCCGCGGCACTCCGCCGAGCCGCTCGAAGGCGACCACGTGCCCCTCGAGCAGAGACTCCTGGCCCTCGCCGACGAAGCAGACGTGCGCCGCCCGCCCCGAATGCGAGAGCCGCATCACGAACATCGCCAGCCGGGTCTCGACGCCCTCCAGCCACACCGTCACCGTGCCGAAGTCGACCTCCGCCTCCTCGCCGGGAGGATGGACCTGCGGGATCGTCACAACCGCGCGCCCGCCCTGGATCTCGCGACGCAGGCGCGCGACGCAGGCGCGGACCGTGGGCTCGGCCACCGTCGCCCCGTGTTCGTCGACGAGGCGCTCCCAGATGCGCCGGGCCGTGTGCCGCTGCTTGCGCGGCGCGCTGAGGTCGTCCACGAGCCAGCCCCGGATGACCGAGACGTACGGCCCGAGCTTCGGGGCCACGCGGGTCGCCTGCTTGCGTTCCGGGGGTATCGCCGACCCAAGAGCCTGCCGCACCGTGCGCCGGTGCACGCCATGCCGGCGTCCCAGCTCATGGATCGACAGCTCCTCCTCCCTCGCCATCCGTCGGATAGACTCGAACAGCTCCACTCTCGACACACTCCTCTTCCCTCGCTCCGGGAGTCATGCAGTCACCCGAGCGTAGATCCTGGATGGGTCGGGGGTGGGGCCAATTCAAAGGATCAAAACGGCTCCAGGTGGGGCCAATTCAGAGCATCATTCCCACCGGGACTGGGAGGCGAAGGGTGATGGCGTGCTGGTGCGCTATGCGGATGACCTCGTGGTGCTCTGCCGGAGCCGGGAGGAAGCGGAGCGGGCGTTGGCCCTGCTGCGTGACCTGCTGGGTGAGCTCGGACTGGAGCTCAAGGCGGAGAAGACGCGCATCGTGCACCTGCGGGAGGGAGGCGAGGGGCTGGAGTTCCTCGGCTTCGAGCATCGCTGGGTACGTGCGAAGCGCAACAAGAATATCCAGTTCCTCGCACGCTGGCCCTCACGGCGAGCGATGCAGCGGGCGCGGGACCGCATCCGTGAAATCACGGCGCGGTTGCGTCTGCTGCTGAGTCCCCGGCAGGTCGTGGAGGAAGTCAATCGCTACCTCCGCGGCTGGATGAGCTACTTCCGCTACGGCAACTCGGCGAGGGCGTTCGACGTCCTGCACTGGTTTGCCATGTGGAGACTCAAACTCTGGCTGGGGAAGCGGTTGCGTTGGCGGCGACGCCATCGCGGGCACCCGTTTCCCGTCGCCGACCGTCTGGGGCTCATCTCGCTAGCTGGACAGCGCGTCGTGGCACCACGGCCATATCGACCGTGGCGGGGCACCCCGCATGCCGCCCGGTGAAGGGCATCGGTGAGCCGGATGAGGGAAAACCTCACGTCCGGTTCGAGGCGGCAGGGGCTGGAGACGGACGATGCTACGGCTGTGGAGATGGGCGCCACCGGGAAACCGGCCTGGCAATATGCGCCACCGCCTACGGCTCGCACCGCGCCAGCCCCTGACCCTACTCAAGGATCTGGTCGGCGGTTTGTGCGAGATGAAGCGCCTCCGGTGCTCGTTTCCAGTTGCGACCCAAGCCTCCACTGAGCGGACCAGGCCTGCGAGGCTCGGTGCGATTGTTTTCAGCATTTGCAACTCGGGACACTAGTGAGTGCTGACATCGCGAACCTCCGCGTCTTGTCGCTGTGCGTCCTGCGCTCGGCCCGTTCCCCACACTCGCCGCGTTACACGAGTGCCGCGCCGCGACTGACTCGCAGGTCGGCCGCTTCGTATGAGCGCGGCCCAGCCGCCCCCGTTCGGACCGTGGGCGGAGTGCGTCCAGGCAGCAACCCAGCCACTACGTGTTGCGGGGGTAGTTCAGGCTTCGGGCGGCTGGCGCGGACCTGCTCCGTTGGCATCAGCGGCTGCGGCCTCGGAAGGGTCCGCGGGTGCGCGACCCTCCTTGGTCACCCGCATCAGGTGGAGGGCGACAGCCTCCGCAAGCGGTGGCGGAACTGCGTTAGCCACTTGGAGAGGCTGGGTTGAACGGGGTCCGGAAAAACGGTAGTGATGCGGAAACCCCTGAATGGTCGCCGCCTCACGCACCGAGATGGTCCGGTCAAGCCATGGATGGACGGGAAGGGCGCGGTGCCCAGCGATCAACGTGCGCGCTTCATCGTCCTTGAGGCGTCTGTACGAGATGGGGCCCTCACCAGGCTTGATCCCTCTGATCTTGGCCACCACACGCTCCGAGTGTGCCATCGTCTCAACGTTGAAGTACTCCCTACCGTCGGGCCCTGTTACGGGCTCTCCAGTGGTGCCGGCGGGAAGTTCGGGCAGGGCGGCGAGTGCATCGCGAAGAGTGGGGACCTCCGGCAGGTGGCTCGGTGCGGCCTCCCCGTGGGAGCGGTGTGTTGCACCCGGTCCAGGAGGAGGGGATGTTCCTTCGCCTCGGCGCCCGAGGAAGAGATAGCGTGCCCTGTGCTGTGGGACTCCAAAGTCGCAGGCATTAACCAGGTGAGCATCGGTCGCAAAGCCCGCGTCGCGGAGGCTCTGTAGGATGGAGTCAAGGAAGCCGTGGCCCCTGACGCGCCGTACGCCTGGAACGTTCTCGAGGCAGACGGTCTCAGCCCGTAGCTCCGCTGCCAGCCTCGCGACCTGCCGGTACAGGAAGTTCCCTTCGGCATCGGGGTCACGCGCACCGGCGGCTGAGTATCCCTGGCACGGCGGACCCGCGAGGAGTCCCATGACCTGCTCGACGCCAGGCATGAAGCGGGCTAGCTGGTGTGATGAGGTGGTTGCATCGATCTGGGCCTCTATCACGGGGACACCCGGGTTGTTCAGGCGATAGGTTTGCGCCGCATGCCGGTCTGACTCGACAGCAAGTGCCACACGGAAGCCAGCCTTTCTGAAGCCATAGCCGAGGCCACCAGCCCCGGCGAAGAGATCAACCACGGCGGGACGCCCGTTGTTGGCTACGGTCTTGCGCCCTTCCGGGCAGAACGACACGAGGACGCAATCCCCACACTTCGGCCTTCTGGCACGGCAGATCGCGCGTCCGTGGTGGATGAGGTTGATGTGGAACCGCTTCCGAGCACCCTTGGGAACCGCGTCCTGGAATGGGTCGTGATCCTTCTTCCTTCCGGCCGGTGTGACGAGGCCCAGCCGGGAGAACACCCTGTGAACGTGCGTGTCGACAGCGAACGCGGGACGGTTGAGCGAATACGCTAGGACACAGCGTGCGCTCTTCGGGCCGATGCCCGGCAGTCGGATCAGGAACTGTTCAGCCTCCTCGTCACCGAGCGTCCGGAGAAAGTCGAGGGTCAGGTCGGTTGCAGGTATTGCGGCCGGCCCGACACCCCGCCGACGGTTCTCCTCTTGCACTGCCGCAAGTAGAGCTTTCACTTGCCGAGCTCTCTGCTCATGGAGCCCTGCCGGGCGCAGTAGAAGGGACAGGTGCTCTTCCGGAGCCTGAAGCACGTCATTCCAGCTCGGATAGCAGCGCCGGAGGTTCTGGTACATCCGCCTGTAGACAGGTTCCTGCGTCTGCCTGCTCAGCAGGATGTACATGGTCTCGTCCAGAGGATCTTCCATGTTCCCCAGATCAGCGGACCGGTACCGGGCCTCCAGCAACTCGTCGATACGGGAGATCAGTCCAGCGCCGACAAGCGATCTGACTTGCATTCAGTCCTCAGCATTCCGACCGAGAGGCAGCCCGGATCATGGTAAGCACAACCGCACCGCCGATGCCGGTTCCGTGCGCCTTCTTCTCCGGGGGCTGCTCGACCTAAGAGCTGGCGCAGCCACCCTCGGAGCCGGGGCGGGTTCAGGTCTCGCCGCTACTCCGCCACGCGAGAACGATGCGGACTCAGCCCGGAACCTGATTCTGGCCCCGCGTCGGGCCTCGACCTGTAGCGCAGTGTATCGGAATGCCCGACCCCGTTGAGGGCCTCCACCATCACCTCCCGTCGGGGGGCGGTGTGTAACCTCGCATAAACGCGCGGACGTCATCGCCATCTGGCGGAAACCAGCGCTCCTCGCGAAGCTACTGTCCACATCGTCCCTGTAGAGTGGGGTGGGTGTGACAGGGTGAAATGGCCCCTTACCTTCTTCAAACGAGCTACGCCCTCGACCGCCAGCGCGGAGCGCTGGCGGGTTCGCACATCGTCGAGAACGCCGCTGGTCTCCACTTCACGCCGCCCCTGCTGGACGCGGACTCGGACCCCCGAGGGGTGACGGGCCTTCGATGCTCGTCGGCATGGATCGCGGCCGTGCGGCCCCCACGGCGACAAGCGCTGGATCCTCTCCATCCGCGCAGCTGGGGGAATCGGTGACCCCGGCGCACGATCCACGACGCGAGGAGGACGCCGTCCTCGCTGCCCATATAGCAGTCAGCTCCAGCGAATCCCCCGTCAGCACCGTTCTCCGGACAGACGAGCAGGTTCTTGCCCGTGTCACTGACGGCATCTACCGGCAGCCGGGGTCGGCGATACGGGAGCTTGTGTCGAACGCCTACGACGCAGATGCGAAACAGGTAGTCATAAAGACCGATCGACCCCGGTTCCACGCGCTGTCGGTGGAGGACGACGGCATGGGTATGACACCCGCCGCTCTTGCCCACCTGCTCCACCACATCGGGGGCAGCGCGAAGCGGTCACCCGATGGAGCCGAGCTTGGAATCGCGAGTACCACGGACTTAGCGCTCAGCCCGTCGGGGCGCCGACTCATCGGGAAGATTGGGATCGGCCTCTTCTCAGTCGCCCAGCTGACCCACCGCTTCCAGATCATCACGACGACAGCTGGTGATCCCTTCCGGACCATCGCATCGGTCGTGCTCCGCCAATACTCGGACGAGGGTGCGCCTAGGCCGAACGAAGAAGGGGCGTACGAGGCGGGGCGGGTGACGATCTGGCGCGAGCCAGCTTCCGACGCCCACTCGCACGGTACGACGATCATCCTCACTGACATACGGCCGCAGACTCGCGACAGGCTCCAGAGCCGTGACCTGTGGGCGGTTATCGATTCCGACCCCGCCTTGGCGCCTAGCGAAGCGAGGAACCGGGACCTCAGGCCGCCTGACTTCCACATCGGGCGCGTGCGGCCGGATGACGCCGGTGTTCTCCAGAATGACGCCGATGCCTACAGCAGCCTCCCGTGGTCTCGCGATGATCGACCAGAGGTCGCCTTCGAGAAGCTGGTCAAGGCTGTATGGCAGCGCGTTGAGCGAGGAACACCCAACCCCCAGCTCGAACGCATCTTTGACTACTACCTCCGGATGGTGTGGCAGCTGAGTCTGGCTATTCCCGCGCCGTACGTCTCGGGTAACCCATTCGACCTTCTGCTTCAGGACGAGCTCCGTCTCTTCGAAATGCCGCAGTCCATCAGAGAAGCAGCAGCCGAGTTCAAACTCACCGACGACGAGACAATTCGCCTGAGCAAGTCGATCGGCTCTGCAGCCGATGTCGGGAGCGACTTCACTGTACTCGTCGACGACCTGCGGCTCGCTCGTCCCCTCTTGTTCAGGAATCTCCCTGAGACGAGCCACGCAGTCAAGAAGCCGATCCTCGTCGTCGGACGATGCCGAGAGGAATTCGACGGCGTGCCGCCCGAACTCACTGGCGGCCCACTTGAGTTCGAGGCATACCTCATGTGGGCGCCGAAGATCGCTCCTACCGAGCATCAGGGCGTTCTCGTCCGGGTTCACGGATCGAGCGGAACGCTGTTCGACCCGACGTTCCTGCGGTATCAGGTATCCGAGCAGACGCGGCTGAGGCAGATCTCGTGTGAGATATTTGTCTCGGAGGGTCTGGAAGCGGCGCTGAACATCGATCGTGAGTCGTTCAATTACGCCCATCCACACGTCGTATACCTCACGCAGTGGCTCCACGCGTCGCTCAGGCGCGTGGCGACGGTTCAGAAGCGCATCGCGGCTGCAATCCGCACAGCTACCCGCGAGGCCGCCGCGGACGAGGAAGAGGAGGCTCTGTCGAGTGTCGCAGCCCGAGCATGGCGGGACGAGTCCGACGATCCAGGCGCGGAACCGCCGCCGGTCGACTTCGCCGATGAGGCCGACGAGCTGACACCTGCCAGGCCCGGAGCGTATCGGTTCAGGCGCGAGCCGGTCTTCCGCGAACTCGACCGGCGGGGCACGCGCCGGGGCGATTCAGCCGAGCGTAAGCTGCGCACGATCGTCCAGGTCCTCGCCGCGTATGGAGTTTTTGAGGGCCTGACCGACCAGCAGCAGGAACGGCTCCTCTCCGGGATGCGTCAGATCCTCGAGACGTCCGATCAATGACCGAGCAATCGGGCGATCATGACGATCTAATCGCAGGAATCTTTGGCGGTATCGAATATCTGCCTACGCAGGCGGAACCGAAGGAGTTCAAGTCGTGGCACAGGCCACGCAAGCAGTTCGTCCGGCGCGAGCAGTTGTCAGTCTTGCTCCGGCGCCTCTACGAGAAGCGGGAACCGGGGGATCCGCTGCGTTACTTGGGCCTGCCTGGTACAGACTTGATCGATCTGCGGTACCTGCACGAGGAGCTTTGCCGAGCGACCGACCGCCCACTGCGCTTCCTTGGATTCAACACGGAAGCGCAGCCCGGCAACTCCGCGCACCTCCAACTGAGCGTTTCGCTCGACGAAGTACGGCGGCTGCCAAATGTCGATCCGCAGTCCAGGGTAATTCACGATGATTTCCGGCGCATCGGCAATCCGAAGTCGATCGCGTGGTCTCGGACCGAGCAGCTCGGCCCGTTCGATGTTGTCAACATTGACCTCTGCGACGGGCTTGCATCCGAGTCGCCGCAGAGCGGCGGATCGATCTACGAGGCACTGGCGCAGCTGACGGCTTTTCAAGCGCGAAACCACAACCCATGGCTTCTGCTCATCACGACGAGGATAGGACGTGGGATGTTTGACGCAGGTGCCGAGCAGCGGCTCATGGGTCTTTTTCGTGAGAATGTCGCCAACTGCGAGGGATTCGCCGAAGCGTGCGAGGAGCTACTGGAATCGGATGTGGAGTCCATTGATCCTGCGACGTGCAGCGAGGCCGACCTTCTCATTCTCATGACCGCTGCCATTTGCAAGTGGCTGTCGGCGCTGGTGCAGGTTTATGGTCCCAGTCGCGTCCAGCTCGCAAGCACACATGGGTACCGAATCGATCCCGTTGCCGTCCGGGAGGACTTGGTCTCGTTCGCCCTTCGCTTCGATCCGGTCATCGCAGCGTCGCCAGACGCGTTCTCGCTGGCCGCGCCGGCATCGGTAGATGAGTGCGCAACCGCGAAGGCCATCGTGAAGCGCTCAACCCGCCGTCTAGATGTCGACACCACCCTTGAACAGCAGCCGGACTTGAATGAAGAATTGATCGGCGAGACGGAACGGTTGCTGACCGATGCCCGCTACGAAGTTGCGGGCTACCGCGCGTGGCTCACAGCGCAATGCGGTTCGACAGCCTGCTCGAGGCGCAGGTGCTGATCGAGGACTGGTGGATCGAGTACAGCACGACGCGCCGCACATCAGCGTGGGCTGGCTCTCCCCGGCTACCTACGCCGAGCAATGGAGGGCGGAACAATCGGGTGGACTCTCATAGCGGTAGCCTCGCGAAGGGGTCCGGTCAACTACAACAACGGGTCGCGTCCGAAGGCCGCCTGACACACGCAGTCCGAGAGGACCGCGAACTGCGTCGCTGAGATCGACGCGATCGGAAGCGGTTGAGGTGAACGGGCGGCGATCACAGGGTGCCCCCTCTCAGCCACGCGAAAACACGGCTCGGCAGTCTCCCGAACGAGAACGCATCGAAGGAGAGGGCTTCAGCCCCCATCATCGACGCCGCGATCTGCGCCTCGGCCTGCTGTTCAGCGTAGTACTGGCTCTCGAACGGCCACAGCGGCGGTGAGATGAACACGGCCCGTCGGAGATCCGCGTGCAGGATCCCCGCCAGCGGTCCGAGCTGCACTGGCTGCAGCGCTGCGCCCGAGTAGCCAGAGAGGAACGCGTCGATGTGCGCGGGAACGGTGCGCAGCCAGCGTTCATCGTGCAGCGGTTCGCCCGCAGCCAGTTCCGCGACATCGAGCGCAAGCCGCCAGTCAAGGGCTGGATGGAGCCACCTGTTGTCGTAGCTGCGCAGGCAGTCGGGACACGAGCCCCCGCACCGCGACGCGTGCGGCTGACGCTCGAAGGATTGGCCGAGCTGGAGCGCTTGCCGCAGCAGGCGCTGCATTTCGGTGTGGCTCCCGAGGAATGATGCGTAGCCCGCTCCGTTCGCCAGATCGTCGGCGAGGAAGATCCGCTGCGTGAGATCACCATCTACCCTGACCGGTTGCAGTCCAACCTGGAGTTCCGCGGCTCGGATATCGAGGACTTCCTGCGCGGCGGTCACGCGCAGGAGTGCCGCGTAGGAGAGGAGAGCTGCGAGTCCCGGCGCGAGTGCGGTCCCAGGAGGCCTCCGCGTACTGATCACGCGCAAGCCACCAGGAAGGGCCAGGTCTACGAGAGTCGCCGTGAGCGCGTCCGTTCGCCGGACTGAACCGATAGCAGCCCTGATGTCGGGGGGATCCTGGCCGACTTGGATACCGTATGGAGGATCCGCGTAGAGGGCGGGATCCTCGACGAGCACGGACTTCCCGCGGCGCTTGAGCCCGAACAGCCTCCCGCCGTTGTCATTGATCGTGAACACGTCGGCTGCCTCGAATACGCTCACCTCGACCGCCCCCGTCCGGAAGTGCCCCCGCGCCGGGGCGTTGAGCCCCAGCTGCGGCCGGGCGGATGCCGGACCTCTCTCGAAGCGATCGTCGAAGTCCTGAGGACGGAAGTCCGTTCTGAACCCCTGCGGCTCGTACATATCGAACGTATCAGCGGTTCGGTCGCACACCGGACATGTAGCCGAGGCACCCTCCCGTACCGCGACAGCGCCGCAATGCGTGCAGCGCAGCACCGGATGAGCGTCGCCGAGGGGGTCGTCAACCTGGATAGCACGTCCACCGGAGGGGATCCAGTGAGCGAACCCAACCACTGTGTGCTTCTGCTTGTCCTTCACGACTTCCGACCCAGGTGCGAAGTTGGAGACAGCCAGCTCGATATCCCGATCCGCGACGATCGCGCTTTCGATATCTGAGGCGGATCTCGGCTCGCGCCAGTAGAGGGGACGCACCCGGGTAGGGAATCCGAACATTGGAAGCAAACCTGCATTGGCGAGCCGCTCGCTGAGATCGGGGTGGGTGTACGCAGGGTTGTCCAGCGCCCGGTCGATCTCTCCCACGAGGTCTCCCCGCACCCAGTCCTCGAGGTGGCGGGCTTCGACGCCCGTGTACGTGGTGAGCCGGGCCGCGACATCCCTCACGTCGGGGCCGGATGACAACCAGCCCGCGATGTGAGAGCGGTTCGCGGCCCAGTCCGACGCCTCCCCGAAGGGGCCGTGGACGTTCCCGCCGCCGTCGAATCCCGGCTCGAGAGTGCTGAACGCGCGACGGAGCACCTCTGCCGCAACCACCCGTTGCACTATCGACTCCCGAGCAAGGTCGAGGTACGGGCTCGGAGGCCGGTCACCTGTGATCCGCTCCGGGTGGTTGAAATAGTAGTCGTCGTGGGTCTGATCCCGGCAGACCGTGAGGGCGTACGAGTACGGCTGGCCTAGCCGTCCCGCGCGTCCCACGCGTTGCTGGTAGTTGAACCGCTGCGGCGGCATGTTCGCCATCACAATGGAGCGCAAGCTCCCGATGTCGACTCCGACCTCCATCGTCGTGGTGACGCTGAGCACATCGATACCGTGGCTCAGCGCATGCTCCGCAGGTTCTTCCTTGAAGGCGTGCTTGAAGTAGCGCTGCCGTGCGCGCTGCACGGAGAGGGGCTTCGTCTGGCCAGTGAGCTCCTCCGTCCGGAGGCGGAAGGGTGCTGTGCGGGCGAGCCATTCGAAGTAGCCGTCATCGCGCTGGTCGAGGTCAGCTGCCTCGAACTGCGTGGAGTAGCACTCACGCGACGTGCACACCCCCGCAGACTCATGCAGGTGCACACGCGCACACGTCATGCAGCGGACCGGGGCGCTATCCCCGCGTGACCATCGGGCCACGCGCAAGTGGGAGGCGTCCAGCGCCCATCGCTCCGTGATCACTCCCGTCTCGCGAAGCGCGGTTGCTAGTTCGCTTGCCAGGGATTCGGCCGCAACTCCGTGGAGGTCTGCGACGGCGCGGACGTACTTTCGCAGCGCCACGGGCATGTTCTCGCGGCCCGTAAACCAACGCGCACCGGGGTACGTGCCAGCGAGACCGAGGATGCGAATCGCGCTGAGGAGCAGCTCTCGCGTCTCCGCGGGCGAAAGAGAACCGATGGACGCAGGCCCGGTCCGCGTTGGTTCGATCCAGCCGAGCCCGAGCGACTCGAAGTCCCGGGCCGTGAAGTCGAAGAGGGACGAGAACAGGGTGACGGAGAGCTCTTGCTCGCGCACTTCGCCCGACTGTACCCGGCGGTCGACCGCCGAACCTGCGACCTCCCAGGCTCCAGGTGTCGGTGGGGCGTAGGCCTGCCACCACCGGAACGACCTTCCGGGCCCCCAGTGCGAGTGGCTGGCCCCCGGACCGGCGGGATTGACTCCGAGCGCGACGAGTGCTCGTTCAAGCCGGCGCAGGAGATCGTCCCACGAGAGCTTCTGGGCCGTACCAGCCTGGACCTCTTCGAAGGCACCGATCGCGGCCCGCGCCGAGTCATCGTCGACGCCGTACCGGTGCACGGCCTGGTACGCGGCCCAGACATCGGGGTGCTCGCTCTTCGCGAGCTCGAGCTGGGCCGATTCACTACCGCTCGGGTCCTTTCCATGGGCTGCTGAGAGCATGAGAGCGGGGAGCGAGCGTTGTTCGCCGAGCAACCGGTCCGTGAGCTGGCGCACCAAGTCACGGAAGTGGTTCAGTTCGATCCCTGCGGCAGCCACAGCGGCCTCATCACGGCTGTCGGAAAAGACGATCGTTCTCGGTTCGCCACCGTCATGGGCGAGCGCTCGGATGAGCTGGTCAAGCGCCACCTGACTGACGCGCGCGAAACCGGTCCTCATCCCGCGGATAGAGCTTCGAACGGTACCCCGGAAGAAGTCTCGCGGTCGGTTGTGGCGGCGATGAGCGCAATTCGGACAGCGCTCGGGAATCGCGGGGACGGCGCCATGCTCAGGATCTGGGGCGCCGCTCGCCAGGAGGATCGTTCCCGTTGGATCGCGCCCCGGCGGGGTTCGGCGAAGGAGGCCAACCTCGGGCATCCAGGTAGCAGGCGCGAACGCGAGTCGGGTGCTGTCGTGTGACCATCCGTCTGTCCCGGGTTCTGGTGGCCCCGGCCGGTACCACATGTAGCGGTCGTAGAGCCGCTGGTTGACCCGAGCCTGCTGGACGGGAGGGAACTCTGCCTCCTCCGCGCCCAGGTACCACGATGGCGAGCCGCCGGTCTCCTCCCTGGCAACCACGATCCCGCCCAGCGATTCCTCACCGCACTGCTCGCAGTAGAGGAGCTCGAGGACGCGCGATCCGCAGCTACAGGCCGGAGTCGGGGACGTGAAGAGCCTGCCGATGCGGCGATCGGCGTGCCGCCACCGATCGTCGAGGTCGCGGCAGTTCGGGTTTGAGCAGGCCCACAAGCCGGTCACGTTCCGGATGAACATGTGCGACCGGAAGGTCACTGCCCCGGCGTCCGGGGTCCGGGCTGCGAGAGCCTCGAGGGCAATATCCATGGCGGGTGACCCCTCCACGACATCCCCGAAGAGAGACTGCTCGATCTCGCGGATCGCGGTCGCGCGTGGCGGTGATCCCGCGCAGCTCGACGCAACGGCCTCCGGCAGCTGGAACCGTTCAACCGCATCGAGCAGCGCGTCGCTGCGGTCAGCTCCCTCTAGGCTGGCGATCTCCTCGAAGCGAGTTCGCGGTAGGGGGAGCTCTGAGGACGGCACTACAGGTGTGCCGGGCACGATCTCGAACCGGTTCCGTGGGACGCCGAAGAACTGCTCGAGATATTCCTCGGGCAGCCCATCGCCGGACGCGGGGCCCCCAGGTTCCAGCGATGCACTCGTTCCGATGCAACGTAGCTGCGGGGAGTCCGGCTCCAGGCCCAGCCGCATGAGCAGGTTGCGGATGACCAATGCAACCTCGCTCCCGGGCGTACCGCGTTGCTGGTGAAGCTCGTCGATAACCAGAGTGAAGACGTTTCGGTCGTCGCGCAGCCAGGCGCGAGTTTGTGCCCAGAGGGGATCCTCAAAGCCCCGCATCAGCATCACGTTGAGCATCGAGAAGTTTGACACGAGGATGTCCGGAGGCGCTGCGACCATGTCCCAGCGGGTTACCATCTCGCCGCGAACCGGGTCAGGGAACTGCACACGGAGCTCGCCGGCGAGCCCCGCAGCGTCGGCAGCCATCTGGCGGACCTCGCGTGCCACCTGGAGGACGTGCTGGCCTCGGAGCGCAGCGGGCCGCTGGATGCGCGCCCCGCCGAGCGTCTCACCCGTGTACCGCCCGAAGAAGAACTGCGGCCCCGACCGGTCCGGGCGGGCCGCGATATGAATAGCTCTCCGGATTCGAGTGATCTGGTCTTCAACGAGCGCGTTTGTCGGGTAGAGGATCAGCGCCCGAACCGCGGCTGGCCGTTCCTCGCGAGAGGTTCTCACCGGCTCCCACGCCGACCCCTCAGCTTCGTCCCACCAACAGTGAACTGGCTTGGCGTCCGCCCGCCAACCGCCGTTCTGCTCCGCCTCGCGCAGCAGGCGGGCGAACACTGGCAGCAGAAAGCTCTCCGTCTTGCCTGATCCGGTTCCGGTGGTAATCACGGGGTTCACCGGGCCCGCACCAGCGTCCGAGAGCGAGAGCTCTAGTGCCCTCCCCTGGTGCTCCCGCAACCGGAAGGCCGCGCCGGTCGCCAGCCCTGGGAACAGCATCTTGGCCAGCGTGTCGGAGACTCCCGGGCTGAGACCAACGCGTCTGGTCACCTGTGCGAGAGGTTCCGCGGGAGGGTACGGAAGCACCGGCTCCAGGAGGGGCTCTCGCGTGATGACCCCTTCCGTAGCGAGCAAGTGACGGCGCTCGGCTCGCACCTCGGGGGTTCGCACCCAGAAGGCGGTGTCGTAGTACCGGAGGTACGCGTCGGCGATCTGCCGGTAGACGTCTCGCGGCTGCGACATCAACTCCCTGTCTCCCAAGAGTGAGGGCCAAGACTCGCTGCTAGCCAGGCGGCGACTCCCGGCGGGACCCCTTCATAGACGGACGTCCCGTCTGAAAGTGATCGAGGCAGTTCACCCGTGCAAAGAACCAGCACCCGCTCGTAGAGGCCGGGAGGGCGCGCCCCGAGCAGGCACGTCAGTCTCTCATCGCCGACGCTGTACGACATGATGCTCCGGCCCGTCGCCGCAGCGCCCGCATACTTCGACACCGCGTTGCCGCATTCGCGCAGCCCGTCGTCAGCCAGAGCCGCATAGTGACGCGTGTCCGCGGTGATCCGGTAGGCACCGGACAGTTCGATTCGCTCGACGTCTCGCCACGTGTTCGTGCCGAAGTCGAACTGCTCAATGGAAGCGCCTTGAGGTGGATAGAACTCCGGGCGCTCCCTGTAGACATCGCGGATCGCCGGCAACATCTGGGCGATGCGTCTCGGCACGTCTCGCACACACGCCAGGCTAGCCCTTTGAGCAACCGTCTCGAAGGCGCGACCCTGGAGGCCGTGCACTTGAACGAGAACCGGCCGGCCGCCTCTCTCATGGCGAAACATCGATCCCCCGAGCTGCCGGGCCTCTGCCTCGACCCTTTGCAGCAACGGCTCCGAGCGGGCGCCAGCGATGAACGCGCTGAGGCCGTCGGGCAGAACGACCATCGTCGCTGGGGCTGCGGACCAGCGCAGGGGTCGTTGTGAGTGGTGGTCAAGCTCGAGATCAATGTAGCCAAGCGCGCTGAGGTTCCGGGCTGCCTCCAGCGGCTCCCACCGCTCAACGCTGGAGTACCTGATGAGCTGCTCCAGCGATCGCCACGTGCCGCCGCCAGTTGCGCCCAGCGCATCGAGAATGAGGTCGAGGTCCGCCTCGAAGCGACTGGCGATCTCGTCTGGTGGAGTCGTGCCGGCTCGTGTGACCGCCCTGCCTGATGACTTGAGGCCCTCGTTCGCGTAGGCGTACCCCGCCGGCGTCAGCCGCGGCTTCCCGTCGTCGACGGATACCAGATGTAGACGCATGAGTTGCTCGAGCTCGGCCTCGATCGCGGCAGGATGTGCTCTCGGAAAGAGCCGCGAGAGGCTGCCGACATCACTAACGGAGACACTGCGGCCCAGTCGAGCAGGCAGCCGCACCGGGGGAACTGGCCGCGGGCCGGCCTCAGTACCCGAGATGGCCGCGCCACGTATCGCAGCCGTGCTCGATACATCAAGACTCGTTGCTGACAGCGCGGTCCATCCGTCGGGCGACGGTCCTGCCTGGTGGGCGAGACAGACATCCGTGGGCGGATCAAGGTGCGCCGACTCCGCCGACCTGAGTCTGAGCCCGCGCGACGTGAGATGAGAGCCTATTCCGCCCGACGGGGTTGTTTCGTTCAGGACGATCCGGTAGTTGCCATCAACAAGCCCGAGCTCGCGCAGCGAGATCCGCGCTTCACCGGAGTGCGTGCCGAGCGGCGTTGCTACGAACTCGCCGCTCGTACCGGACTCGTCGAACAGACTGACGGCGAAGCGCCTTCCGGCCGCGTCTACCGCCATCACATCGGGAGGCGATGACGAGTGCCAGCGGCCAGCGGAGAGTTGCATGCCACCGGTCAGGTCGACCTGCGTGGTTGACAGAGGAACGAGGGTGGTGAGTGCCTCAGACGCGCCGGTAAGCAGTGACCGGACGTGAACGCCGATGTACAGCATCCAGCCATCAGGCACACCAGCTACGCCACTCAGCGCTCGATAACCCGGCCGTGCGATCTCGCCGAGGGCGCCGCGCACCTGGGCTGCGAGACCGTTCCTCACCAGTATGAAGTGCTCCCTGCCCAGTTCGACTCGCGCCGACTCGGTGAACAATCCTCGCGATTCGTCCATCAAGAACACCACGACCGAGCGGCTCGGTCGTGAGATCGTCGCGGGTCGCGATTCGTGTGCGAGGCCCAGCGGATGTCGCAACACCGAGTTGAGAAGCCCGTTACCCATGGACTGCGGCGTCGCCGGCTGGAGCCTGATCAAGCCGCCGGACTCGCGTACGGCGTGGACCGCACCAGAAAAGCCCGGCAGTGCGGAGCCGTCGTCGAAGCGGTAACGGCCGTCCGGTACGTCACCCTCGTCGCGCACTACGAGAGCGATGGAGAACTCCGGGAAGGGGACCTCCTCGTAACTCGCTGCGAGGACCGCGTCGAAGTGTCGCTGCGAGCTAGAGTGCTCAGGGGGGGCTGTCCCGTCCCAATGTTCAAGTTCGATGCACACGACGTCCGCGATGCGGCGGCGGGCCTCCTGACTCGAACGCCAGAGGGACTTCAACGACGCGCTTAGATGCGACCCCGGTAACCACGCAGCGAGAATCTCGCGCATGTCGAGTCTCGAGAATTGCTGTCCGGGGTTCAGCTGGTACGCCGAGAAGAACTCCGAGAGCCGGTCCCGGTCGGCCGCACGTACGAGCGCCTGCGAGATGGGGATGCTGACGTAGACACGGTGGTCGAACGCCTCGGCAGTCGGAATACCCCGCGCGCCGTGGGCCCGTCGCAACCACGCGTTCAGATGTGCCCACAGCCTGTTGGCGTGCCGCCTGAAGTCATTCTGAACCTTGCGCGCTACGGCGTCGCTACCCACCTCAAGACGCTCGCAGAGCCGCCCGTAGTAGTTGGTGGCACGCATCCCCTCGCCCGAGCGCATCGATTCTGCTGCTAGCGAGAAGAGGCCCAAAGCAGCGATGAACGGGGGAGGCCGGATGCCTGGGTGGCCCTCGCCGCCATCGCCCCGTGGCGCTGAAGCGGCCCAGGTCACAGCCTTTCGAACATGCTCCCTGAGCATCGGAGGGCCGTCGAGTCGAAACTCGAAGGTCCGTACAACCGACCTACTGAACGCCCGAGTAGCGTCCGGTGCGGCTGCGCCTGCCGGAGCACCGATAGCGGCCGTTAAACGCTCGACGACATCCGCTTCGAGGTCAAGGTAGACGGGGCGCCCCGCTCGCGACCCGCTGAAGAACTCCTCGATGAGGGACTCATTCCAGATGTCGTACGCGCTCCACCGCGCCCACCCCGCAGGCTGCACACCGCTAAGGGCGCTCAGCAGCGCCGGTAGATCGGCAGCGTCCACGCCACCGACGCGGCTCGCGAGTGTGCGGCACACTTCAGGAGAGACTGGCGACTCGCCGGTCAGGGCCGATACGCGGGCCACCAGATCTGCGAGACCCGAGCTCACGCCTCCGCCAAGCGACCGGCTCAACTGCGCCCTCGCCCCGATGAGCATGTTCATGCGACTGCCGGCACCTACCGAACTGAGAATCTCGCGATCACCGTCGCGGGTTGACTGCAGCGCGTAGTGATCCCGTAGTGCCGAGCCACCGGGCTCATCGAGTCGATTGAGGGCGGCGTAGATTGCGCCAAACGATTGCTCGACGGCGCGGACGTCAGTCACGGAGACGCCGCTGCGGAGCCGGGCGTCGGCGACGGTGATGGCTCCAGGCTCCCAGCGAGAGACCACCCCGTGACTTCGCGGACCTCAGTGAGCACTGCCTGCTCTGCCGCGCGCTTCTCGGCGATGAGTCTTCGGGTGGCGGCGATCAGTTCTGCGCGACTTGCCGTGGCGCCAGCCACGGAGCGCGGGTTCCATGCCTTCTTGTAGGCAGAATTGCAGGGATCACAAGACACAGCCATCTTCTCGATCGTGTCCGCGCCGCCGAGCCTCTCGGGAACGATGTGATCCTGTGCCCACGCCTTGTAGTCGTCCAGCGACGAGAGAAGATCACGGTCACAGTACTCACACCGGAACCCGGCACGAATCCCGCACTCGATTCCCATGGAACCCCAGAGCGGGAGCGTCATCAGGCGCGCGACCACAGCATCTCGATCCACACCTGCCTCGCGATCCTCCACCGGGCTGGCTTCAGGCACCACGAGATGGTGGGCGAGCGCCCGTCGTTGCTGGTGACGTCGTGGTACCAGCCCGCCGGATCTATCCATCCTGGTGCCAGGCTCGCATGGTACGGGCAGCGGCCTGACCTAGGCGACCAAGCCCCAAACCGTGTGTCCTGATATCGGCAGCCACTGATCGAAGGCGGGATCGCGCGCCCTAGCCCGAGTCGCTTGTCTGGCCGACTCCTCCGCCGCGCGGGGCGCCCAATACCGGAGACCATGTGCCCGTAGGGGCGGAGCCGGTCGCGTCTGGCCGGCAGTCGCGCTCCGCGGCAGCCGCGACGGTACCCGAAGTCTCCGCGTCGGGGGTTGCTGTTCGCTGGCCGGCGTGGCGGCCGCGCCCCGCGATAGCGCTCTTCAGGGTGTAGGCGTCGGGGAGACGCGGTTGGCGGCGCTCCCGGGGCCGGAGCATGTCGGGGCCGAAGCGCTCGGTCTTGTTCTTGCAGTGTAAGAACATCGAGTAGTGGATGCCATCGCCCGGCAGGCGGCACGGACGCTGCCGAGCTCCTGCGCGAGGGCGAGCGTGCGCACGCGACCACGGTAGAGTATGTCGTCGGGAGTCACGAAGGTCTCCTTCCTGTGCTTCGTTCACACAGCAGAGTGAACCGTACGGCCCCTGCTTCCGAGGCCCTACAGCTGTCGCTACTACTCGGTGGTACGGCACACTAGGTGAATGGTGTCAATTCGCTTCTCAACGTTTCCACGTACACGGACACCGCCCGGATTCCTGGTGGGTCTGGTCGCGCTGTTTGAGGAACATGCTCGAGAGATAGGGACCTCCCATCTCGAGAAGGGCCTGACAAGCGACGGGGTACTTGCGGTACTTCGGCCCGACCTTATCGATCTTGGATTTGAGGTGGAAGCAGGCAAGCGGACCAGAGACAAGATAAAGCGGCCAGTGTTCTTCGGAGAGAATGCCGAGCCTGAGCTCCAGTATGAGGTGGATGCTTGGCACCAAGGGTGGCTGGCTGGCCTTGAGATCGAGGCAGGCCGAGCCTGGATGGGCAACGCGGTCTACCGAGACTTGATCCAGGCCCTGGTCATGGTTGACATGGAGCACCTGATTCTGGCGGTCCCACAGGCATATCGCTACAAGTCGGGCGGACGGGCCACGGTAAGCCGCGACTACGAGAATACTGTGTCGGTGGCGCAGGCGCTCTACGCCCACTCACGCGTAGAGATGCCATTCTCGCTATGCGTGATCGGCTATTGATAGAGCTACCGTTGTAGCGTCGGCTCTCGGCCGAAGCGAATCGGAACCGTTGACAAGCGGACGAGGTCGGTGACCGCGGGGATCGTGCTTGCCGTGGCGGTCGCCATTCGCAGTCACAGCCTGCAGCGCGAGCGAGCCAAGGTCGCCCGAGTCGCCTGCCGAATCTCGGGCCGCCGCCACTGTCCATGACAACCCGCGGCGTCCTGAGCTCGCTCACGGTGAAGCCGTATCGCGCAAGGCGCGCGCTCGAGGAAGCGATGCTCTGAGGATCGGGCCGTCGCTCGGTTTGTGACCCCGCGGCTGGGGTCGAAGCGGCTTCGCTTGCGCCGTCACTGCACATGAGAGCATCAGTTCATGGGACTGGGGGGCGTGGGTTCGAATCCTTCACAGCGCGCCCCGCCCCGCTCCGCTCGCCTCGTCTAGCGCCTCGAACGCCCGATTGTGCCGGCCGACCGTGATCTGGACCAAGATCCCGGCGCGCGCCAGTTGGTCCATCGCCTGGGTCATCGCCCGCGACAATGGACGTAGTGAGGACGGGCGACTCTGGGGGCGCGTCGATGAGCAGACGCAGCGCCGAATCGCGCCGCGCGGGGACGGCGCGTGCCGCGTCGCCGCCGCACTCCGGCACGCTGCTGCTGCGAGCTCCCCGCAGCGCTCGATGCCGTCGCGCGCGTCGGCAGCTGTCGGAAGGCTCGACGTAGGTGTCGGCGTCATGCTGGCCGCGTGAGCCGAAGGCCACGTCGCCAGCACCAGCGAGATGAGCGGCTGGGCCAGCCTGCGGCACCGCGATCGTTGTCACTCGGCGAAGCGCTGCGCGAGATCAAGACAAGGATCAACCAGATGCCACTGACCCGGACCGGCCGGACCGCAGGCGCCGGACTTGATGTTCAGCGACACGGGCGCGGCCTACAGGGCCCAGGCGACGTTCGCGCAGTGACACTGGACGGCGCTTGGCCGGCCTTCGCCGTCGACAAGCAACCGGATGGGACTGTGGCAAAGGTCGCATCCAAAGAGTGCTAGCGCTTCTCGATAGGTGGCGGTAACGAGCCGGAATTCCGCTGCCGATAAGCGCAGGAGTTCGTTCCAGTGTATCTGGGCGTTGACGGACCACTCGTGAATCTTCATCTCAGTGTGCGCACGAGCGCGCACGGCCTGGCGGTGCTCAAGCCGCTGAATTGCCGAGACGTTATTCAAGTTTTGTGCTCGACTGATGCCTTTCGTGATCAGCACCTTGAGCGTGTCGAACGCTGGCCCAGCGAGGTCCCCAACTTGGTACTGAGCGGTTGCGCGCAGGCGAACCGGTGCACGAATTGCATCGCAGACGTTGAAGAGCGTTTCTTCGACATGACGGCGTAGGGACTCGGCTGCTGCGGGCACGTCTGCGTCGTCGAGTTGGCTCTCGATTCGAGTCCAAACATCCACGGCCCTGCCAACGGACGGTCCGCTCTCTAGATTCCATGTCCGGAACTCCCACCGATCGGCAGGCCGAATGACGCCGGATGACTGGAGGTAGCTCGCCCAAGCGCGATCGTGAGTGGTGAGGATGAATTGGGTGGTTGGAAAGTGGACCTTCAGCAGCTCCGCGACCTTGGCTCGGTGATCCATGTCAACGGACATGACGACATCGTCGAGCAGGAGTAGGTCGGGGGCCGCGCCACCCGTGAGGACTTCCGCGAGCGCGAGGAAGAGGCATAGCCCCATGCTGTCTTGGTGGCCCTCGCTGTGGACGGCGTTAGGGGAATACCTTCCCACGGCGTGGAAGTCGACAGCGAGGTCGACTCCCCCGCGTTGGTCCGGCCCGAGGTCGGCGGCGAAAGATTCTGCTTCCTCCGGGTGAAGGAAGCGGTAGAGTTCGACGAACCGATCCCGAACTGAATCGTAGAGTTCGTGCAGTAGCTCATCGCGCGAAGCCAGGAAGCTGTCGTGTAGTAGTGTTGCGCTCGTGGCAAGCCGCCGAGCAGCACGTGTCTCCGTCTCGGCATCGCGGAGATTCCGAATTTCTTGATCGGTCCGGATGAGTTGCTCGCGTGCCTGAGTGCGGGCCTGCGGCTCCTCCTCTATCGGAATGGTGGCAGCGAAGTCAGCGAAGCGCTGCGCCAACGACTCGTCGGGCACTATCGCTGCAGCAATCACTACGCGCTGTTCAACGGTTGAAAGCGCGTCAACTGGATCGGCCAACGCCGCTACCGATTGGCCCAGTGTCGTATTCCAGTCGGAGAACCATTGGGGCAAGGCCGCGGGATCCATTTGGGCCACAGCGTCGAGAGCAGCGGACGCACGCGCTGCAACGCCGTTGAGGCGTGTGCGTAGCCGCTTGGCGGCATCTGCGATCTTCTGCTTAGCTTCTCGCACCGCGCGGGTCGTGTCATGCTTCCGATTGAGGTGGTCGGCGAGGCGTCCCGCGTCCCACTGGGTGTCGCAAAGTGGGCACATCCCGGTCCCGTCAAGGAGCGATAGCCCCCCATTCACCAGGGCCGCTAAAGACAGGATTCGCTCGTAGTCGACGATGGCCAGGAGGCTGTCGGATGCATCACACCCGTCCTGGAATTCGCGCCGGACGTCCGCGAGTAGTTGAGAGTCGACGAGTAGCTCTGCGAGAGTGCTCACCGCAGCACGCGCGTTGACCCGCCTTTCGGCTGCTTCGTCTAGTGGTCGCGTTGGAGGGGCTCCGGCCGCGGCATCATCGTGGAGAGTGGCTATCGGATCGAGGGCGAGCAGATGGCGTTGTTCATTGATGGCCCGAACGATGGCGTCATGGTCGTAGACCGGAACGCGTGAGATCGCCGCCAGGCGCATTCGCTGTTGCGTGACTCGATCGTCTGCCGCGGTGTCAGCGTTCTTGGCGGCGTTCCGCAAGGTGACGAGTTGCTTGCGAACCTGCTCGATCGGCGACAGGTTGAGGAGTTCGTTGATTTGGGCACCGCGGTCGCCCGGAGGAACGGTGACTACGGACAAGATGTCTCGGCGAGTGAGAAGGTGTTGTCCGCGGCCCGACACGCGGAGGAACTCTGGAGAGACCACCGGGTCAGCTACGAGCGCGTTGGGTTGAGATACCGAGCGGCTGACTTGGTATGTTGCGCCATCGTCCAAGATCACCTCGGCGTCAACCCGGGCGTGCTCCGGTTTCGCGCGGACGTGTGGGCCGTGCCGCAGGAGCGACAGGCCGCCCGCGCCGCGCCCGGCCAGCCTCGTTACATCGCCGTGCAAGAGGAAGTCCACGGCGTCGACGACCCCGCTCTTCCCAACGCCGTTATCACCCCAGATCACGGCGCTTCGGCCCTCGAGCGGGATCGAGAGGTGTCGAATGCCGCGGAAGTCAGTGATGGTCAGCGAGCTAATCTTCATCGGTTTGGGCCTCGGCCGTATCCGCGGGCTTCTCGAGGAAGGCGCTCAGTTCGGCGATAGACCTGAGGCGGCCGTCGGCGAGCGCTCTCATCAGGCGTGCGTTCTCAGCGGCGTCGAGCACACCCGACGCGGCGAGCTTCTCAGCCGTGCGACGCAGGACTGACTCTAGCATTCTTCCCCACTTTGCTTGGAGTCGGGACGAGGATTCTGGAACGGCCTGCACCCGACGATGATGCGACTCACTATCTCGTCCTCCAGCGCCCGGCAAGGGTGCCGACGCACCTGGCACTGTTTGGACGTAGGGTCAGGGGCTGGCGCGGTGCGAGCCGTAGGCGGTGGCGCATCAGTTCCAAGCCGGTTTCCCGGTGGTGCCCAACTCCACGGCCATAGCAGCGTCCGTCTCCAGCCCCTGCCACATCGAACCGGACGTGAGGTTCTCCCTCATCCGGCTCACCGATGCCCTTCACCAGATGGCATGCAGCGCTCCCCACAACGTGGGTCGTGCCTTGGCCAGCCGGTACAGCATGTGCGGAGAGCCTCGAACCCTACCAAGTGGTTGCTAGCCCCGAGGGGCACTCACCAGTCCACACCCCCAGCAACATGCACGGACAAAGTAGGGGTCCTTCCCATCACCGGCGGTTATGTTGTCCGTCCGGCTCCAGCGGTACTACGACCCCCTCCGCCACCCTTCCGGCTGGCTGTCCACTTCCCGGCTCTGACCGGTTATAGGACGCCTCGCTCCGACGCCCTCTCACAGGGTGCCGGGCCGGGGAGGGCTTCTCCGGTTCCCGTCGCTACCTTCCGTACGTTCCACGTCCCATACGCCGGGAGGTTTCTTGAGGCTGCATTCCAGGATCTTCACCTCGTCCATGGCCTTCGCCCTGACCACCCGGGCTCGGCTCCTCCTTGGTCCTGTCAATAGACAGGCGAGTCTCACGGCGCGGCAGACTTCGCGTCATGCTGCGGACCGCACGTTTGCTCCCCCTCATAGGGCTCTTGACGTCGGGCTTCGACGCAGACCGTTTCCCGTCCACGCCGCCGACCTGCTAACGGGCCTCCTGACAGTTACCCGTGCCGGACTCTCACCGGCTGGCAGCAACGAGCATGTCTCCGGACCGGTCACGTCATCACGTCACCACCCCTTCGACTTCCGGACGCACGTGGACGGCTCTCGACCCGGACACGAAGCTCATTATGACTCGGTGCTCGGGAGACAGAAGCGTGGAGTCGGCCACCGCGTCACGGTGGAAGTGCGAGGCGGCACCGGCTACGAGATCACACGACCAACGGCAGGGCGTCCGTGACGGTCCAGGACAACGACGCGCCGCCGCCGGAGAAGTTCGAGTTCACCATGACCGCGGGACCGAAGGGCGATCGCTTCCCCGTTCCCGTCTGCCACCGCGCATGAGCGCCAGTTCGGACAACTGAGGCTGGAGGGTTCGAATCCTTCCCGGCGCGCCACGTTCGGCCTCGCCGCGACCCGCCCGGGGCTCGCTGAGTCATCGAGGCAACGGAGGCCTCGCGGGTCGCGTCACTTGGAGTGGTCGAGGTGCTCCTGCGAGACCCAGCCTTTGAGGCCGTCTCCCGCTTGCACGCGGATTCAGTACCGCGACATCCCATCGGGGGGAGTGGCCTGTTCGCGGGCGGCAGCGTAGCAATCCCGAAGGCAGCGCAGTCATCTTCACGTCCCCGCCGCCGAGGCCGCCGCCGCTCAGTCCGCGGGTGATGGTCACGACGGCAAGCGGGCCGAGCCCGCCCGCGAGCGCCTCGGCGAATCCGCGGTCGGGCCAGGCACCGAAGGCGGCGAGCGCCAGGACCAGCGCCGGGTAGACGATCCGGTTCGGGATGATGCGGCGGCGGAGGTCCGACCAGGCCGGCGCCAGGAAGCAGGCACCGAAGCCCGCGCCCCAGACGATCTCCACAGGCTCGCGCCCGCGCATCCCGAGGATCGCCCCGACCATGAGGGCTGCTCCCGCGAGCACCGGGTACACGGCGCACGGCTCCCGGGCCCTCACCAGCCACGCAGGGCGCCCGCCCGCGATGTACCCCGTCACACCACCGCGCCCTGCTCGCGGGCCCGGAGCTCGGCGAGCAGCTCCCTCCTCTCCTGGGCGGGCCCGGCCCGGGGTCGTCCAGCTCCCGCAGCGACTCGGTCAGCACCGTGAAGACCTTGCGGACCCCGTTGATGTCCCCGGTCGGCGCGAGCTGGCGCATCCGTCCACGCGCGGCCGCCGCTGTCCCTGAGCCGTGGGGAGGCACCCGTCATGACCACGATGGCGTGCGTGGCACGGTGGCGCTCGACCTTGCGCCGCCCCTGCTCGACACGGTCAGTCGCCGTGCGGTATCGTGCTCACCCTCGCCGTCGCTTCGCCACAGCCGGCGCACGACAGGCACGATGAGTACCGGGAGGCAGACGCGGGGAGTGCGTCGAGCCGAGCGCCGGGCGGAGCGCCCCACCCGGCCCGACCGGGACTCGTGGGGGAGGGGCGGTCCTGTGCAGCCGTCGATCCGCGTCACGCTGCTGGGAGGCTTCGCGGTCACCGTGAACGGCGTCGACTGCGACGTGCCGGAGGCGGCGAGCCGTCTCATCGCGCTGCTGGCCCTGCGCCCCCAAGAAACCTTCCGCGTCGAGATCGCGGCGCAGCTCTGGCCCGACCGCGGGCTCGTGAGCGCATTCCTGCACGCCCGACATGACCGTCGCGCGGATCCGCACCGGCGGCGGTCCGCCTACGGGAGGCAGCTCACCGTCATGGAGCCCGTGCAGCAGGCGAGGCTCGGGTCGATAATCCCGGGTTGCTGGCGCGGGGCGCAACAGGTGTCATATATTAATCCGCGAGTATTCCCGTACGAGAACGATTGCGGGTATTGAAGAAACCTGCTGTGGCTGGCAAACCGCAACCCAAGTATCGAGACGCGGGGTCCGGAAGATACGTTACGAACAAGTACGCCGACGACCACCCTCGTACCACCGTTCGGGAAACCGAGAGACGACGACCGAAGAAGAAGCGCTGACGGACCGGCCAGCTGTCGCTGCACGCAACGGGTGTCAACGCTAGGTCTAGGGGGTGTATGACGATCGACGCTGAACAACTGCTGTTCGCCTGCGCGGACGACGCGTTCGATGACGGCATTCGGATCGATGCGGAACTCCAGCCCCTTTCGGGGCCCGGTGGTCCGGTCAAGCCGGCGGTGTACGAGGGCGGGACGTACCAACTCGATCGCCGTTGGGCCTCACCGGGGGATGCGGAACCCACGCCAATCATCGTGATCGACAATGTTCCGTCGCAGGCCAACCGCCTGGAGCACGCCCTGCGGCGCGACCGCGAGTCGAGTTCGATCCCGGAGTTGGTTCTCGACCTGTCCGAGATCCGCGGCCTGCCGGCTCACTTGCCCCGGTCGCTCTCGAGCCTCGAATTCCCGCACCGCAATGCGGACGCGTATCTTCGCGACGCCCGGTTGGGCGACCTCGACTTCATCCGTACGGAGGTCGGGCAGGCCATCTTCGGCGCCACCGCCCAAGAATGCGGGCCGCTGATGTCCTGGTTCCCGCAGGCACTGCTGTACGGATTCTGGCAGTCCCACCTGGGCAGGAAGCGCCACAACAGCAAGCACGCCCGGGCGTGGGTCTCGGAGATTGTTGGGTGGCGACCGGGGTCGACCGAGACCAGGGTCCTGGGCCTGAAGGGTGACCCCCTGAACCTGAACACAGACGAAGTCGTGACCTCGAACCCGGACGATCGAACCAGGTGGGATATCGGAGGGGCCGAGAAGGTCGAGGGCGGGAAGCGGGACAGGCTGTCGGAGCTCGGTCACGGCCAGGTGCCGTTCATGGGGAGCGACGCGGCCGCGTCGGCCGTCTCGTTCCAGCGGGTGACCCAGCGAGCGACCGTGTCCTTCGCCCAATTGCGGCGTGTCAGCCTGGGACGGGAAGCGTCGCGAGGAGCGGACTCGGCCGCGCGGGCGCTCCTCGTTGCGCTTGGGCTCCACGCCCACCAGCTCGCCTTCGGGCACGCCTTCGCGCTCCGCTCCGGCGCCGACCTGCGGCCGGCCGCCGCTACGGTGACGTGGCTCGGTGGCTCCGGTGACGAGACGTGCGACCTGGGTGGCGCTGAGGCGACACGGACGCTGCTGGAGGCTGCCCGCACGCATGCTGAGTCGGTCGGAGTACCGCTCGATGGCTGGGGGCAGCCGCCGATGATGCTGCGACCCGGCGATGCACTCGCAAAGGCGATCCGCTCGACCTGGCCCGAGCCAGGCGACTGATGCTCTCGATCTCGGTCGAACTCCTGCACGGCACGTTTCGCGGCGACCCCGACGGTACCGCCAACACCGGCCGCCTGACGCGCGGCGAGTGGCCGCCGTCGCCGGCACGCCTCTTCGCGGCGTTGGTGGCGGCCGACGGGACCGGAGACGCGTGCCGGGTCACCGACGGCACCGAGCTCGAGTGGTTCGAGCGGTTGCCGTCGCCGGTCATACACGCTGATCCCGACCCCGTTCACCAGCCCCTTCGGCCGCGGTTCGTCGTGCAGCACGGGGCCGCGCCAGCGAAGGGGACGCACCACGAGTACGTGGGCCGCTCGGGCGCGGCCAGCCGGGCCGGTGTGCGGGTCGCCCCGCGCTCGCCCCGCGTGGTCTACCAGTGGGATGTGGCGCCACCCAACGACACGATCCTCGAGGCGCTTCGGCGCCGCGCCGCGCGTGTAGGGTACCTGGGCTCCGCGGACTCGCCGGTGCGCACACGCGTCTCCACGGAGATGGTCGCACCCCCGGCCGAGGCCGGCGCGTTCGTCCCCGATCACGCAGGCGGCACCGTGATCAACGTGCCCGTTGAGGGGGACCTTGCTCGCTGGGATCGTCTCCACGAGCGGTGGGTCGTGCACGGTGCCTCGGTCAGCCGGTCGCAGTCCCCGGCGCTGACGCACCCGGTTCCGTACCGCTCACCGCGGTCGGAGGAGCCGCGGGACCGAGGCGAAGTCGTGGCGTGGTTGCGCCTCGCGACGGCGGTCTCCGGGCGACGCGTTTCGGCGCTGACCGCGCTCTTCAAGGAGGCCATCCTCAGCCAGCACCAGCAGATGCACGGCGAGCCTCCGGCGGTGCTCCACGGACACGGATTCAGCGCGACGGGCTACGAGCTTGCCCGCTACCTCGCGCTTCCTGACGCAGGCTATCCGCGGTCGCGCGGGCGCATCCACGGGCTGGCCCTGTGGCTACCACCGGGGTGCGACGCAGCGGTACACGGCATGGCCCGCGATGCGGCGTTCTCGATCCGGCGGCTCGTCGGGCACGGAGTCGATGTGGCGGTGACCCCGCGCGACGACGAGGAGCGTCCCATGGCCGCCCATCCGAATCGATGGCTGCGACCCTCGTCCGGCTGGGCGACGGCAGTACCGGCGATTCACGAGCGCCGCCATCGCCTAGACCTGGCGGAGGTCACCCGCTGGTGTGAGCATGCGGGGTTACCGGCGCCCATCGACTTGCGGTCGGCGCACACGCCGCTGATCCCCGGGGCGCTCGATCTCGCCCCGGTGGAAGTGAACCGGCCGGGCAGGCCGCCGCTTCCGTATTCACACGTCGAGCTGTGGTTCGAGCAGGCGATCCCGGGGCCGGTCGTCATCGGCTCCGGACGGCAGCGGGGTTTCGGACTCTGCGTCCCACTCGATGGTCGGGCTTGACGAGCGAACACCTTCGCGGTGGAACGATGATGGCTCCCGCACCGACCTTCGCCGACTTCTACCGGGCCATCCACGGGCGTGAGCCCTTTCCGTGGCAGGCGCGGCTGGCCGGGCAGGTCGCCGAGTCGGACGAGTGGCCCCGGGAGGTTGGCGTACCGACCGGGCTGGGCAAGACGGCGTGCCTGGACATCGCCGTGTGGTGGCTCGCGACCCAGGCGGATCGCGAGCCGGCGCGGCGCACGGCGCCGACCCGCATCTGGTGGGTGGTCAACCGGCGCCTGCTGGTGGACTCGACCGCAGACTATGCCGAACAGCTTGCGCGGGTGCTCGCCGATCCCGGTTCGGTCGATCTCGCGGCGGACGCGCGGGGGGTCGTCGGCGAGATCGCCGAGCGGCTCCGTTCCCTCTCCGCCAATCCAGCCGCACCACCGCTCGACGTCATACGACTGCGCGGGGGAGTCGCGTCGCGAACGCCGGCCGACCCTTCACGGCCGACGGTCATCCTGTGCACGTTACCGATGTACGGCTCGCGGCTTCTGTTCCGAGGCTACGGATCGACGTTGAATCGGTGCCCCATAGACGCTGCGATGGCTGGGACTGACAGCCTCGTCCTCCTGGACGAAGCACACCTCGCCCCGCACCTGATGACGTTGATTCCCGCGATCGCCGAGTGTGCGCCCGAAGCAGAGCCCATACTCGGTGCAGCCCGTTCGAGGGCGAGGATCACCGCGCTGACCGCGACGGGCGATGCCTCCGGAGAGCGGTTCGATCTCGATGACCAGGACGAGTCGAACCCGGTCATTCAGCGCCGGCTGCACGCCGCGAAGCCGCTGGAAGTGCGGAGGTACGACGCAGGCGACACGGGCAAGCTACTCGCGGAGGCGGCACTCGAGCTGCTCACTGCCGCCCCGGAGCCGGCGTCCTTCCTGATCTTCGCCAACGCGCCGAGGACGGCACGGAAGGTGTTCGAGCGCCTGCGTCAGCAGGTGCCGGATGCCGAAGCGTTACTGCTGACCGGCCTCAACCGCGAACGGGAGGCCGAGCAGATCCGGGCGCGCATCCTGGATCGCGCCACCGGCATGGCTGCAGCGCGCCCGGCGGGACTTCTCCGCGAACGGCACCTCGTCGTGGTTGCGACGCAGACCCTCGAGGTCGGCGCGGACCTCGACGCGGAATACCTCGTCACGGAAGCGTGCGGGGTTCGCTCGCTCACACAACGCCTGGGCAGAGTGAATCGGCTCGGGCACCATCCGCACGCGCGGGCCGTGTACGTGCATGCGCCGCCTCCCAGGGGGCGCCGTGGGGCCGGCCGCGGCCAGGAGTCTGCAGCCTGGCCCGTGTACGGCGAGGAGCCCTCGCAGGTTCTCCGGCGACTGGAGGGCGCGTGCGCTGGAGATAAGCGCCGCGTCGTGGATCTGCCGCCTGCGCGCGTGGCCGAGGTGCTGGGCGCTCCGGGCGATGATCACGGCCGGGCACCGGAAGTGCTGCCGGGGATTGTGCGCGAGTGGACGAAGACGACCAACCCACCGGACGGGGAGGCCCCCGTCGAGCCCTACTTCAGCGGCATCCAGGTATCCGAGTACTCCGTGTCCGTCATCTGGCGCGTCCACGTGCCCGGGGAGGGTCAGCGGCTGTGGCCCCGTGCCAGTGATCGCGAATCCGCGGATGTTGCGATCGGCGAGGTACGGATGGCGCTGCAGGATGACGAAGACCTCCATCGGCTGGCTCCGGACGGCGTGACGGTGGAGCTGACGCGGGCGGCGGATCTACGGCCCGGAGACCAGATCATCCTTGCCGCCGACCGCGGCCTCCTGGATGAGTTCGGCTGGAACCCCGCCGCATCCTGCCCCGTCGTGGATGCATCGCTGGCGGGGCAGGGAGTACCGCTCGATGCGAAGGCAATCGAGCGGCTGTGCGGCGTCGACGTGACGCCCCAGCTGGCGATCGCGTTGGAGACCGACGAGCACGAAGATGTCGATCAGGCCTCGCGCGACGAAGCAGCGCAGACGATCCGGGCTCGGCTCAGAGAGGCGGTGACGCCACCCGGATGGGATGACAGGGAATGGTCCGAGTTCACGGATGCCCTCGGTTCCTCCGTCGAAGAGCCGCGCCGCGAAGTGCCCCGGCTGACGTGCCGGACAGATGAGGCTTTACGGCCGAGCAGCGACCTCAGCAGTGACTTCGACGAGACGTCGCTCAGCGCTGCGGCTGTCCGGCTCGATGAGCACGGCCGGGCTGTGGGTGTACTGGCGCGGGTGATCGCGGAGCGTATTGGGCTCCGGGCAGACCTGGCTGAGGTTGTGGAGCGCGCCGGAGCGCTGCACGACATCGGGAAAGCCGACGCGCGCTTCCAGCGACGACTCGATCCCGAGGGACGAAGTGACGAGCTCTTGGCCAAGTCGGACACACCGCGTCACCGCTGGGAGGCGACGCACGGTGGGTGGCCGCAGGGCGGCCGTCACGAGGTCCTGTCCGCCCGCCTGGTGCACGTCTGGCTCGAATCGCACCGATCCTGGGGCGATCCCGATCGTCGGGACCTGCTGCTCCATCTCGTGATCAGCCACCACGGCAAGGGCCGCCCGCTCGTACCACCGGTGACCGACCGTACTCCTCCGATGGTGTCGGTTGTAGTGGATGGCGCGTCGGTCGAAGCACCGGCTGACCTGGCCATTGTCGACTGGAGCCAACCGCGCCGCTTCAGGAGGCTGAACGAGCGCTTCGGCCCGTGGGGGTTAGCACTGCTTGAAGCGATCGTGCGCCTGGCGGACTGGACAGTGTCCGCCGGCGCGGATGTACCCCAGGGGGCGCCCCGGTGACCGACGTAGCGTGTCCGGGCTGGCGGGCATCATGGGTCAATGCGTGGCTTGCGGCAGTGGGCGCCACTGTCCTTGACGAACGCATCCGGTTGCGCTGGACGACCGATAGTGAGCCCGTTGCCGTGCTCGCTTGCACGGCCCTCGATCCGGTGACCGCCCTGCTCGAGTCGTGGCCGGCTGCGGCGGCCCTGTCCGAGCTGCCGATCGCCGAGGACTGGCAGGGTGCCGCCAGGCTTCAGCGGAGGGTTCCCGTCGAGGCGTTCGCCGAGCGCGCCCGAGCGGCGCGGAGCCACCGGCGCTCGTGGACGCTCTCGTCGACGATGACCGATCTCTCAGTCGACGAGAGCGGCGAGGTTGCCCATGCTCCGTTCGACCCCGCCGGGCCCGGAACCACCAAGTGGCTCCATCACCGGCTGCTCAAGGTCCACGGGCGCCTGGACGACCCGGAGGCGCGACTCCGCGAATCGCTGGCGGGCCAGGCTGATCGCGTGCAGGACAACGGATTAGGGTTCGACCAGACGAGGCTTGGATCCCTACAGGATGCGACGGCCCCCTGGGTTGATCCGGTCGTCGAGGTGCTCGCGTTCTTCGGCCTCGCCCTCCTGCCGGTGCGAGGACGAGGGGCCGACAAGCGGCTTGATCGCTCCGCACACCTCTCTCCACTGCAACGGGGGTGGCGGCAGGTTGCCGGAACCGGGGAGTTGCGCAGTTTCCACTGGCCCGCGTGGAGCCAACCGCTCGACAGCGATGGCATCGATGCACTCCTGGACGCCTGGAGCCCTGAGCGGGAGGACGGGTGGGCACGGCTTGGTGTACACGCCGGATGGCGGAGCGTGCAGTTCGAGCGCCGAAGCTCGGCGGATTCGACCCGGGCGATCGGTGCCATGCGGCTGTGACGCCCGAACCCGTCGTCCAGATCTCCGCGATCGAGCACTTCGTGTACTGCCCGCGGCAGTGCGCCCTCATCCACTGCGACGGCGTCTGGAGCGACAACGCCCACACCGTCAGGGGCACGCGTGCCCACCGGCGGGTGGACGGCGGGCAGCATCGTCAGGAACGGGGACGGCAAGTGCTCAGGGCGATCCCCCTCTGGTCGGAGGTACTGGGACTGTCGGGGCGCGCCGACGCCGTTGAGGTGGAGGGCGGCGCGGTTCGGCCCGTCGAGTACAAGGCCGGCGTCCAGCACGGAGCGGCCGCGGACCTGCAGCTGTGCGCACAGGCGCTCTGCCTCGAGGAGATGCTTGAGGTCGAAATACCACACGGGTATGTGTGGTACGGCGGACCGAGACGGCGGCTGCGCGTCGACTTCACCGAGGCACTGCGCAGGGACGTACGACAAGTCATCGAAGCAATCAGAACGCAGTTGATGACCTTCGAGTTGCCCGAGGCGCCCAACGATGCCCGATGCACGGAGTGCCAGCTCCTGCACCACTGTCTACCGGAACTCTCCAGTGCGCCGCGCAGAGTGAACCGGTACATGGAGGATGTTGTGTTCCGATGCGCTACCTGAACACCGTCTACGTGAGGAATCATCGCGCCCGCGTGCGGCACCGCCGGGGTTCCCTGGTGGTGTCTTCGCCGGAAGGCAGCCAGCGTGTTCCGCTTGAAGCCGTTGACGCTCTTGTCGTCCTGGGGGGCGCGCAGATCACGACGCAGGCGCTCGATGCGTGCGTGCGTCGCGGCGTTCGCGTGGCGGCGCTTCAGATGAGCGGCGCCATCCGCTTCGTCGTTAATGGCCCGACCAGCGGCAACGTGCACTTGCGGACGGCCCAGTTCGCCGCCGTCATGGACGACACCCGGTCACTGGCGGTGGCCCGGGCGATCGTCGCGGCGAAGCTCCAGAACAGCAGCCGGGTCGTCGGCCGGTGGTCGCGGGACGAGAAGAATCCGGTCGAGGCGGAACAGCTCGCGGCCAGAGGGGCGCAGATACGGGAACGCATCGCGCGGTTGGCAGGGGCGGACACCGCCGACCATGTTCGAGGCGTCGAGGGTGACGCTGCCAGGATCTACTTCCGCGCGATCGGCCGGGCCGTCGCATCAAGTGAGCTTGAGTTCTCGGGGAGGACGCGCCGGCCGCCGCGCGACCCCGTCAATGCGCTGCTGGGGTTCTGCTACGGCATGCTCGTTACGGAGTGTATCGGCGCGGCGGAAAGCGTCGGGTTGGACTACCAGATGGGATTCTTCCACCGCCCCCGCGCGGGCCGGCCGTCACTCGCTCTCGACCTTGCTGAAGAGTTCCGTGCGCTGACGGATCGGTTCGTTGTGTCGCTTGTCCGCCGCAGGCAGGTCGGCCCGGGTGATTTCGACCACACGCCTGGCGGCGGCGTCTATCTCGGCGACATCGGCAGAACACGCTTGATCGAAGCATGGGAGGAGCACAAGGGAACGGAGGTTCGCCACCAGCTTCTGGGTCGACCCGTGGAGCGGTGGGCGCTCCCGTCGGTGCAAGCGACGCTCCTCGCCCGGCACCTGCGCGGGGATTTGCCGGCGTATCCTCCGTTCGTACTGGCGTGAGTGATGGACGTCCTCATCTCCTACGACATCGCTGACACGGATGGTGCCGGAGCGGTGCGCCTCAGGCGCGTCGCCGCGGTCTGCGAGAAGTACGGCCAGCGGGTGCAGTTCTCGGTGTTCGAGTGCCGGCTCTCCGCCACCCGGCTGGCTCGCATGATCGGTGAGGTCGAGGATGTCATCGATCGCCAGCGTGACTCGGTGATCGTTTACCGTTTCCCGGCCAGAATCGAGGACGCTACGCTCCGCCTTGGCCGAAGCCAGGAATTGCGCAAGCTCGGTCATCCCTGGGTGCTATGACGCGGCGTGCGAACCTCCGGTGATTCAGCGCTTCGGCACGGGGCGAGGCCGGATCACGGGCACACGTGGCTACCAATCTGCATGGCTGAGGCGCCTGGCGTGCCAGAAAATCTGTGCAATCTTCTCCTGGAGCGTCACCCCGATAGGATTAGCAGTGTCGCCGGGGTGCCAACCCCGGCCTTCGTTGAGCGCGGGACGACGGTTCCGCGATCGCGGGATTCGTCGGGTGTCGCCGGGGTGCCAACCCCGGCCTTCGTTGAGCGATATCGCACTGTTGACGCGCTCTCCCACGACGTCACGTGTCGCCGGGGTGCCAACCCCGGCCTTCGTTGAGCGCTGGGGGGTGAGGTCGGCGGCCCGCGAATCAAGGGGTGTCGCCGGGGTGCCAACCCCGGCCTTCGTTGAGCGACGATGGCAGCCGCGCGCGCGTGCTGACGCGCATGTGTCGCCGGGGTGCCAACCCCGGCCTTCGTTGAGCGTGGGGGACGTGAACGCGGCCATCGCGGCCATACAGGTGTCGCCGGGGTGCCAACCCCGGCCTTCGTTGAGCGGTGGACACCGATGGACTTGTGGCCACCGCGGAGCCGGTGTCGCCGGGGTGCCAACCCCGGCCTTCGTTGAGCGCAGGTGCTGACACGGGTCCAGGTCGGCGGGCGCGTGTGTCGCCGGGGTGCCAACCCCGGCCTTCGTTGAGCGAAGAGCCGGGGCTACGCGGACTCGGTCGCGGAGCACGTGTCGCCGGGGTGCCAACCCCGGCCTTCGTTGAGCGGTCTCGAGGCTCCGCCGGAGGTAGGGGACGTGGGACGTGTCGCCGGGGTGCCAACCCCGGCCTTCGTTGAGCGCCGGCCTCCACGCCGGCGGCGCGCTCGAGGAACCGTGTCGCCGGGGTGCCAACCCCGGCCTTCGTTGAGCGCGTCTCGCGGGCGAGGATCCGCCCCGCCTCGCGAGGGTGTCGCCGGGGTGCCAACCCCGGCCTTCGTTGAGCGGTGGGCTTCAAGGAGGGCGGGGCGGAGCTCGCGGGCGGGTGTCGCCGGGGTGCCAACCCCGGCCTTCGTTGAGCGCATGGAGGCCGCTGTCTGTACAACTCGGGGGCGCGGGTGTCGCCGGGGTGCCAACCCCGGCCTTCGTTGAGCGTGGTCATCGAGGAGAGCGAGCAGCCCGCCGATGTGTGTCGCCGGGGTGCCAACCCCGGCCTTCGTTGAGCGGAGGACGAGGCACTCAAGGGCCGCGCCCTCCACGCGGGTGTCGCCGGGGTGCCAACCCCGGCCTTCGTTGAGCGGGCGGCGACGAACACCTGTCCGGAGAGCCGCTGCCCGTGTCGCCGGGGTGCCAACCCCGGCCTTCGTTGAGCGTCGGCGGCCGCTACAACATCGCTGCGGGCGCGATCTCGTGTCGCCGGGGTGCCAACCCCGGCCTTCGTTGAGCGTCGAGGCGAGAGCCCTTGCCCTGCACCGTCGGGGTGTGTGTCGCCGGGGTGCCAACCCCGGCCTTCGTTGAGCGGGGTCGGCGCCGCCACCCGTGGCCACCGGCTCGCCGCGTGTCGCCGGGGTGCCAACCCCGGCCTTCGTTGAGCGCCTCGACCCCATGACGCCAAACCCGAACCGCTGCGGTGTCGCCGGGGTGCCAACCCCGGCCTTCGTTGAGCGTCGACCTATCGCGCCGCGGTCTTAGCTGACGCTGTTTGGGTGTCGCCGGGGTGCCAACCCCGGCCTTCGTTGAGCGCCCGACCGTCGGCACTTGACCGGCACGGACCCTAGCAGGGTTGTGATTTTCTCCCTGGGTGCCCGGAGCATGGCCGGCGGTGCCCCGCGGGTGCAACAAACGCCCCCGGTAGCTGTCAGAAGCCCCAGGTAGTGGTCGACTGTAACTGATAAGACGAGTATACTAACGATCATACAAGAGGGACCCCCACGAGGGAGGATATCGATGCGAGGACAGAGCGAGGACCAGGGCCGCGCCACTCTCACCTGCCCGGAGATGTTCGTCCCCAGCGACCACCCGCTCCGACGCATCAAGCCCATCGTCGACCGGGCGCTCGCCAATCTCTCCCCGCGCTTCGACGGTCTCTACAGCGAGTCCGGGCGACCGTCGATTCCGCCCGAGACGCTGCTCAAGTCGACACTCCTCATCGCCTTCTTCTCGATTCGTAGCGAGAGCCAGTTCTGCGAGCGGCTGCGGTCCGACATGGCGTTCAAGTGGTTCCTCGACCTCCCGGGAGACCCCGGTTCCTTCGACCGCTCCACGTTCTCGAAGAACCGCTCCCGGCTCCTTGACGGCGACATCGCCCGGGGGTTCTTCGAGGAAGTCGTGAGGGAGGCGAGGGAGCGGAACCTGCTGTCCGAGGAGCACTTCACGGTCGACGGGTCGCAGCTCGAGGCGTGGGCGTCGCACAAGAGCTACCGGTCACGCGACGAGCAGGACGGGGACAAGCCTGCGGGCCGCAATCCGGACGTCGACTTCCGCGGCGAGCGCCGGCACCGGGACACCCACGTCAGCACGACCGATCCCGGCGCGCACCTGTACCGGAAGGGGAACGGGCAGGCGGCGCGCCCGAGCTACATCGGGCATGTGATGACGGAGAACCGCAACGGGCTCATCGTCGACGTCGAGCTCACGACGGCGCACGGGCGGGCGGAGCGGGATGCGGCGCTGGCCATGGCCGAGCGCAGCCTGACACCGGGGGCGACGCTGGGCGCCGACAAGGGATACGACGCGAAGCACTTCGTGGAGGGGCTGTGCGAACTCGGGGTCGTGCCGCACGTGGCACGGCGAGCGAAGCACAGCGCCATCCCCGAGGAGGTGGCGCAGACGCCCGGCTACGAGGTGAGTCAGCGCCGGCGCAAGATGGTGGAGGAGAGCTTCGGGTGGCTGAAGACCGTGGGGGGCGGGCGCAAGCTCCGCTACATCGGCGAACAGGTCAACGGTTTCTGGATGGAGATGGGCGCTGCCGCGTACAACCTGGTGCGCGTGGCCAATATCGACGCCGCGCTGTCACGGGCGTAGTGCGCCCGGAGTAGGTCCCGGGGCGCCCGGACGGGGTGAGAGAGCCCCGGAGGGGGCCAGAATCGGGGTCACGTCCCGGCAAGTGGTGTCACTGCGCACCATCCTTATCAGTTCTTAGCCGGCAGCCTGCAGCAGCACCTCCTTGCCCGGCGTGAGCTCACTCCCCGGCGGGGCGAGCAGCGTCATCATCGTCATGTAGCGCCGCCCCACGGCCCACTCGTCGTGCTGCTCGGAGAGCACCGCACCGATGAGCCGGATGACCGCTGAGCGGTTGGGGAAGATGCCGACGACGTTGGTGCGCCGGCGGATCTCCTTGTTGAGGCGCTCCTGGGGGTTGTTCGACCAGACCTGACGCCAGTGCGCCACCGGGAAGGCCGTGAACGCCAGGATCTCCTCCGCGGCGTCGGCGAGCATCGCCGCGGCCTGCGGGAAGCGCGCACCGAGCTGCTCCACGACCCGCGTGTGCTGGGCGTGCACCTCGGAGGCCGAGGGCTGCTGGTAGATGGTGCGCACGGTCGTCGCCACCAGCGCCTCGGCGCTCTTCGGCACGCGTGTGAGCAGGTTCCGCATGAAGTGGGTACGGCAGCGCTGCCAGGAGGCGCCGCCGAAGACGGTCGCGATCGCTCCCCTCAGGCCCTGGTGGGCGTCGGAGGTCACCAGCTCCACGCCGGAGAGCCCTCGTGCTACGAGGCCGCGGAGAAATGCCAGCCAGAAGGCCCCGTCCTCGCTGGTACCGACGTCGATGCCCAGCACCTCGCGCTTCCCCTCCACGTTGACCGCGGTGGCGACGACGACGCTCACCTGGGCGATGCGGCCCTCCTCGCGCACCCGCTGGGTGAGCGCGTCGAGCCAGAGGTATCGGTAGGGGCCGGAGTCCAGGGGCCGGCCGAGGAAACTTGTGACGACCGTGTCGAGCTCCGAGCAGATACGCGAGACCTGGCTCTTGGAGATGCCCTCGCAGCCGAGCGAGCGCACGAGGTCGTCGACGCGGCGTGTGGAGACGCCCTCCACGTACGCCTGCTGGACGACGGCTAGCAGGGCGCGCTCTGAGCGGCGCCGGGGCTCGAGCAGCGCCGGGAAGTAGGACCCCTGGCGGAGCTTCGGGATCTGCAGGTCGATGCTGCCCACCCGCGTGTCCCAGCGTCTTTGCCTGTAGCCGTTGCGCCGGGTGGTGCGCATCTCGCTGCGCTCACCGTAGCCGGCGCCGACCTGCGCCGAGACCTCCTGGTCCATGACCGCCTCGGCGAGCACAGCCACCGCTTCGCGCAGGAAATCGAGGTCAGCTCCCGATGCCTGCTTGCGGAGCAGTTCCAACACGTCCACGCTCTCTCTGACCACCGTCGTCCTCCTCCACGTTCGTCATAACTTCGTGAAGGATGATGCGGTGGTCTCTTACGTCCACCTGCATGGGCACCGTGGTCGGTAGTAGGTCCCCCTGCGGAGACCGTCTCCCCGCCTGTGACACCACTTGCTGGGACGCTACTAGAATCGGCCCCGAAATGACGCCGCATACGCCCTCTTGGCGGTGATTCGCTCCGTGGCCGCGCCAAAGGGGGCCTTTTTCCCGACCCTGCTAGAGGTGTCGCCGGGGTGCCAACCCCGGCCTTCGTTGAGCGGTGCCCTGCAGCGTCTCGCCGATGCCGATCGTCTGGGTGTCGCCGGGGTGCCAACCCCGGCCTTCGTTGAGCGCTGTCCACCGAGGACGTCGTGTCCGAGTCGTGGTGGTGTCGCCGGGGTGCCAACCCCGGCCTTCGTTGAGCGATGCGCTATGCGGCCGGCAAGCGCGCCATCATCTTGTGTCGCCGGGGTGCCAACCCCGGCCTTCGTTGAGCGGTCTGGGAGAGCGGCGATATCGAGTTCGAGTCCGGGTGTCGCCGGGGTGCCAACCCCGGCCTTCGTTGAGCGACGCTGCCCGCCTGTTCCCCGGCGTGGAGGATGCGGGTGTCGCCGGGGTGCCAACCCCGGCCTTCGTTGAGCGAGCTGCGTGAACGAGCGCGTCGGCGCGCTCCGCTCCGTGTCGCCGGGGTGCCAACCCCGGCCTTCGTTGAGCGGTCTGCGACCTGTGCGCGGGCGCCCTGCTCCGCGAGGGTGTCGCCGGGGTGCGAACCCCGGCCTTCGTTGAGCGCACTGCCGCGCAGGAGTACGCGCGTGATGCTGGGGATGTGTCGCCGGGGTGCGAACCCCGGCCTTCGTTGAGCGGACGTGACGGACGCGCTCACGATCCCGTGGATGGAGGTGTCGCCGGGGTGCGAACCCCGGCCTTCGTTGAGCGACGTTGACGGTGCCCCGGCCGCAGCCCGCGCACTCGCGTGTCGCCGGGGTGCGAACCTCGGCCTTCGTTGAGACGCAGGCGATAGCACCGCACCTGGAAGTGCAGCGCGGCGCCGCGGCGCCGCGCCATGTACGCGTCGTCCATGTAGCCGGCCGCCGGGCAGGTGCTTGAGCTGTGCCAGCCGGAGCAACTGCCGCGGCTCTCCCAGGAGTTCCGACGCGTCGACCTCCTGCACCTCGACTTCACAGGCGGGGCACATGCGGCCACGTCGAGCGCTCAGCCCAGCAACGCAACGACCGCGCCGAGCGCGATGCACGGCCCGTACGGCACGTGGCCACCCCGTTCGACTCGCCGGGTGACCAGCAGCATCGCGGCCGTCACGCCTCCCGCGATCGCGGTCACGAGGCCGGCCGATAGCACCCCTGGATAGCCAACGACCACTCCCGTCAGCGCGGCCATCTTCACGTCCCCGCCGCCGAGTCCACCCCCGCTCAGTCCGCGGATGGTGATCGCGACGGTGAGCGCGCCGAGCCCGCCCGTGAGCGCCTCGACCACCCCGCGGTCGGGCCAGGCGCCGGAGACGGCGAGCGCCAGGACCAGCGCCGGGTAGACGATCCGGTTCGGGATGAGGCGGCGGCGGAGGTCCGACCAGGCCAGCGCCATGAAGATCGCACTGAAGCCCGACGCCAAGGCGATCTCCGCCGGCTCCCGCCCGCGCATCCCGAGGATCGCCCCGGTCAGGAGGGCCGCTCCCGCGAGCACCGGGTACGCGGCCCACGGCTCCCGGGCCCTCATCAGCCACGCAGGGCGCCCGCCCGCGAGGTGACCCGTCACACCACCGCTCCCGGCTCCCGGGCCAGGAGTTCGGCGAGCAGCTCCCTCGTGTCGTGGGCGGGCGCGGCCCGCGGGTCGTCCAGCTCCCGCCGCAGCGCCTCGGTCAGCGCCTTGAAGACCTTGCGGACCCCGTTGGTGTCCCGGAACGCCGCGAGATGGCGCATCCGTCCACGCGCGGCGGCCTCGTCGGTCGGATCCTGCTCCAGGACCACCCCGTAGAGGAGCGCCGCCCGCTCCCGCTCCCCGAGCCGTTCGGCGATCGCCGCGCCGCGGCTCGCCCCTTCGGCCGCTCGCCGGCGGTAATCGGCGCGGTAGGCATCGAGCCACGGGAACGGCTCTCCCGCGAGGAAATCTCCCCGGCAGAGCGCCGCGGCACGCTCGTACTCGGCCAGCGCGTCCACGTCGGTGAGCGCCGCCGCGCGCCTGAGCGCGGACTCGAATTCGTCGAGGTCGATGCGGAAGAGGGCGGTCTGGAGCTCGTATCGCTGGCGGGCTGTCACGACCGGCTGCAGCTCGTCGCTGCCCGCCGCGGACCGCACGACTCCCCGCAGGCTGCTCACGGCATTCGCGATGGTGTGCCGGAGGCTCGCGTCCCAGGGGGAGTCCGGCCACAGCGCCTCCGCGACCGACTCGCGCGGTACGGGCCTTCCGCCCTGCGTGGCGAGGAACGCGAGCAGTTCGCGGGACTTCGCTATGGGCCAGCCCGCGACGGGGGTGGTTCCGAACCGCAGCTCGAAGGGGCCGAGGCAATTCACCGTGAAGACCGCCTGCGCGGCGGGCGGGTCATCTTCCGCCGCCGGGGCGAGGTCGGCGTGAGTGAGCAGCGCCGACTGACGGATCGCCTGCTCGGGCCGGCTCATGCCGTCCGCCGCCGCCACGGGTTGCGGCTCCGGCAGCGTCACCGGGCTTTCGTCCCGCGGGGTTTCGCCGGAGGTAATCGCTTCGCCGGGCGCCTCACCGGCCTGCGGCGAGACATCCTCTTCGGGCTGCTCCGGGGGGACGGTCGACCGCACCCGCGTGGCCTCGCACTCGGCATCCTGCTCGACCGCGGGCCCCACGGGCTCGGAACGATCCGGCTCGGGCTCGCTGCCTGGTCGGACGGGCGCACGGGCCACGGCCTCTTGCCCGCCGCCGTCGTTCGCTGAGAACCCGGCGAGCGGGTCGTTCGCTGAGAACCCGGCGAGCGGGTCGTGGGGCATGACCGGGTGGGCGAGGGCGGCGCCCAGATCGTCGGCGCTGCCCTCGCGATCGTCGCCGCTCCGCGGTCGTCCGTCGGCCGAGGGGCGCGCGTCCGGCTCCCGGGGAGGCGGCAGATCCTCGGGCATCCGGCCGAGCACCTCTGTCGGCGCCGCCGGGTCCGCGCTCTCGCTCCACCTGGCCGACGTATCTCGCCGCACGTGCACCGGCTCGAGCAGCAGCGGCTCGTCCCGGCCGGTCCTCAGGACGATCGCACCGGGCGGGACTGCGTCCGCGTCCCCGTCCGCTCCGTCTCCCGCGGCGCCGAAGGCGACCAGCGCTCCGGAGTCCGTGAGGTCGTCCGCGGATTCGCCCGGCGGCAGGCAGCAGATCACGAAGACCCCGGCCGCCGGCCCGTAGCGCATCGCTCCGGCGGGCACGTCCCCACCGCTCCCGGCCGGATCGAAGACGGCGACGAGTGGCCGCCTCACGCCATGCCCCGAGCTCCGGCTCTGGATGATCTCATCCAGTTCGTCCGCCAGGTCCGCGGCGTCGGGGGCGCCGGCCGCGCCGCCGAAGTAGAGGAGACCCGCATCGGAATCGAGCAGCCCGGCGGCGGCGGCGTCCACGCGGAATGAGAGCTCGTCCGGGGCGCAGGTCGTCTGGAGCGTCGCGACCCACGAGCGCAGCAGTGCTCGCCGCTCCCCGGCCGTGCCGGTCACGGTCACGGTGCCAACGGCCGCGAGGTTGAGGTAGACGACGCCCGCATCGTTCGCGCCGACCGGCACGACGAGCGCCGGCGCCGCGTACGGTGCCTCGGCGAGCGCGCCCGGAGGCCGCCCGGACGCACGCAGCGTGAGTGCGACGCGCGTGGGTCCCTCCGCGGCCGCCTCAACATCGCAGCCGAGGCGGCGCTCGAGGTCATGGCGCGCCGCGAGGAGGGCGCCGGCATCACCGGGTGGGCACGCCACCGTGAACTCAAGCCCCGAGCCCCCTTCGATCACGAGCAGCGGCATCGAGTCGGCGAAGCCCAGGTCCGCGAGCGCCGTCCCGAGCGCCCCGGTGGCGAGCGCCACGCGGCCGGCGTCGCCCGGACCGTCCCCGCCGCGGCCCGCGCCACGGCGGAGCCGCTGCAGGCTTCCGGGGTGCAGCCGCTGCACGAAGATGGCCGTGCCGCCGATCACCACGAAGCCCGCGGCGCTCCAGATGACCGTTCGCGGCAGCCGCGGCCATTCCCAGTCCCAGCCACCGCCGCGCGCGGCGTCTGCGTCGGCGTCCTCGGCGGCGCCCTCGGACGCCGCGGTGCCGGCGCCGACGGCTGCGCCATCCGGGGCGTCAGCGAAGGCCGGCTGCGCCGCGCTCTCCACCGGGAGGGGCGCGGGGGGTGCTGCCGGGGCCTGGGCCTCTGCCCGCAGGATCGCCGCGCCGTCCCGGAGCGGCAGCTCCAGCAGCCATCCCGGGTAGATCTGGTTCGGGTCGGTGAGCCGCGAGTCTGCGTCGACCTCGCGTCCGCTGTTGCGCTCCCAGATCTCGACCCAGCGGAAGCCGTCCCCGAGGAAGCGTTCGGCGATCCCCCAGAGGTGGTCGCCGCGGCGCACGCGGTAGGTCGTGGAGTCGCCTTCGGCGTCGACGTTCAGCGCGGGCAGCGGCACGCGCAGCACCCAGCCGGCCCGGACGACCCGCGGGTCGCTGAAGCGTTCGCCGCCTTCCATCGGCAGGCCGCGGCTCGCCTCGAAGATCTCGACGAAGCGGCTGCCGTCCCCGTAGCAGCGCCGCGCGATCTCCCACAGGTCGTCGCCGGGCGCGACGGTGTAGAGCACGCACGGAGGCGCCGGCGCCTCGGGCGCGGCCTCGGCGGCAGGCGGCGGAGCGTCCACCCACGCCACGAGCGGCGGCGGCGCCGCCGCCGCGGCGGCATACGCGATGCCGGCCGCGCCCCCCTCGTGCGAGGGAAGCGGCAGCCAGCTCGCCGCGAGCAGCGTTCCCCCGACACCCCCGTCCACGAGGCGGCGCACGGCCGGGATCGTGACCAGGTTGCTGAGGCGCAGGGCCGTGCGCGCCCACCGCGCCCCGCCGCTGAGCCGGCCGGCGAGCAGCAGCGCAAGCCGCAGCCCGACGCTGAGCGCGAGGTACGCGAGCATGAGCCAGGCGAGGGCGGCCGTGGCGGCCACCACGTCCGAGTCGGCGAGCTCCGTGCCCGAGAGCACCTCGCGGATGTGCGCGCCGTCCGGCGCCCGCGGTCCGCCGGCGAGCTCCCGCAGCACGTACCCCAGCGCCGCGCCCCCGAGGAGCAGGGCGAGCAGGGCGAGCGTCCCGACCGCGTCCCCGCGCCGCCGGGGGCCTGCCCCGCTCCCCTGCCGCCTCACCACGCCTGCCACCTCACTCCCTCCCCGTCCGCTAGCGGACAGCCGTCAGCACCGACTGCAGCTGCTGCACCGGGTAGGAGCGCGTGTAGGTGCGCGAGATCGGGTCGAGCGGCAGCCAGGGGCCGCCGTTCTCGCTGTAGCGGGCGCTCCAGGTGATCTGGAGGCGCACGGAGAAGGCGCCGCCTGCCTGAAGCGAGGAGCGTCCGTAGCTGTGCCGGATGTCGCTCTCCGCCGGGTACGCCCGCCCGACCGAGCCCGTGTACAGCGACGCGCCGTCGCCGAAGCTCCAGCGGTAGCCCGTCGGAGTGATCTCGACCTCCACCATGGAGCGGTCGAGAGCGCTCGACCCGCTCAGCGTCCCGCCCGAGTAGCCCCGCACCCAGAACCACGCCGGCATCGCGACGAGGCCCGTGTTCGGGTTCACGCCGACCGACACCTGCGGCAGCCCGACGATGCGGAAGGCCGACGCGCGGACCAGCTCCGGGTCGACCGGGGGGATCGGCGGCTCGCCGACGACGACGTCGGGCGCGCCCGCTCCCGTCGGCACCCAGGCGATCCCGAAGTAGCCGTTGTCGCAGGTCGCCGCCCAGGGGAAGGTGCCGGGGTTGGCCTCCATGCCCTCCGCCACCCAGCCGGTGCTGCTGTCGCCGACGTTCACGGGCGCGGCCGTGCAGCTCGGAGGGTCGTCCGACCCCGGCGTACCGGGCGTGCCCGGGGTGCCGGGCGTGCCGGGGTCCCCGGGAGTCACCGTCTCGCTCTCTATATAGATCGTCACGCCGTCGGGTCCGGACTCCACGCTGATCTCGACCGTGCTCTCGGGCCGGTCGGGCATCGGCCGGGCGTCCTCGCCGGGAACCGGCGCGACCTCCCCGTGGGCGGTGCCGGCCCCCGCCCACGCGAGGCCCAGGACGATGAGGGCGAACAGGTACAGCGCGGCGGCCGCTCCGCGCGGGTGCATCACCGCGTGCCTTCCCGCTGGCTGCCGGTTGCGATCCATCTCTCACCTTCCTTCTCCATGAACACCGTGTCGCGGAGCTCCTCGCCGCCCCCCTCCGCCCTCGGCGGCTGCTTGCTGACGGGGTCGACGTAGAAGCTCCTGTTCGTGACCTGGTCCACGACCACCGCGGAGGCGGGGGAGGTCACGACGACGAGCAGGTCGTGCTCGACCACGACCCGAAGCGCCACGCCGCTCTCCCTCAGGAACGCGACCTCATCGCGGATCCGCCGCAGCTCCTCCCCCGAGGCGAAGCCCTCCATGAGCGAGGCGTCGAGCCAGAGGGCGGCCAGGGCGTAGGCGTCCCAGTACGCGAGGTAGGCGGCCTCGACCTTCTCCTCGACGGAGGGAGCCGGCGCCGGCGCCGGCGCCGGCGTGGGCGTGGGCACGGCGGTCGTCGGCGGCGCCTTCGGCGCCGGCGGCACCGCGGCCACCGGCACCGCCCCGGCGGGCGCCCCCGCGTGCTGCTCGCCGTCGCCACCGCCCAGGGCGAGCAGCACGGCCACGAGCGCCGCGGCCACGACCACGGCCGAGGCGAGCACCGCGAAGCGGCCCTCGCCGGTCACGCCGCCGCCGCCTCGCCCGCCGCGTCGCCCGCCGCCTCACCCGCCGCCCGCACGACCCCGTGCCGCGGTTCGGCCGAGGCGCGGGCGCGGATGCTCACGTGGCCTATGCCGATCACGCGCAGGAAGGCGGTCGGGGCCCGGCGCTCGACATCGACCGCGACCCGCGCCTCGCCGGCCGTCACCGTGTAGGCGAGCCCGTCCTCCGCCGCCAGGTAGCCGGAGGCCGCCGCGTGCGCCGCGGCCTCATCGAGTACGACCTCCGACCCGCCGGAGGCGCGGTAGCGGGTTTCGTCGAGCTGCATCGCGCCGGCCGCGGCCGCCGCGTCGGCGACGTTCTGCAGCGCGCGGCGCTGCGCCAGCACCATCCCGCCGTCGACGACGAGGCCAGCGACGGTGACCAGCGCCACCAGCCAGAGCGCCACCAGCACCATCGCCGCCCCGCGCTCGTCTTCGTGGAGGCGCCGCCAGCTCCCGCTCACGGCCGCACCGCCGCCCGGCTGCGGTAGAGCTCGACGCGCTCCGCGTGCGCACTCCGAACCGTCACCCCGAGCCGGCCGAGCATCGGCAGGTCGCCGAGCGCGACGCGGTAGGAGGCGATGGCGCGCACCGTGCCGCCGCGGCGGAAGGCCCCTGCCTCCAGCACAAGCTGAAGAGCATCCGCCGCCAGCCCGTGCCCGTCCGCCACGGCCAGCGCGCGCGAGCGGGCGCGGGCGAGCCCGTCCTGAGCGGACGGCGCCTGGGCGAGCGTGCGCCCCGCCTCGCGCGCCACGGCCGCCACGCCGATCTGCGCGTGGACGATGCGCCCCGCCATCACCACCCCGAAGCAGGCCACCAGCACCACCGGGATCACCAGCGCCGCCTCGATCAGCACGCCGCCGGATTCGCCGGCGGCCGGCCGGAGCAGCGCCCGACACGCTCTACGGACCACTGCGCAGTCCCTCCTTGCGGACCTCGGAGCGCGACTCGATCGCGACGGCGAGGTCGCTCACCCACGGAATGAAGAGCCGGTACTGCCCGCTCGCCTCGGTCACCACCGTCCCGCCCCGGTCCTCCGCCCGGACGGAGAAGGCCGCACCGGTCGCACCGAGCCCGGACGCCAGCACCTCCCGCGTGCGTTCCGCGCCCTCGAGCAGCGTGTGACCCTCGGCGGCGCCGAGCCGCGCGCCCTCCGCGGCCGCGGTATCGGCGACGTTCCGGGCGTGCTGGATGAGCGCGAACTGCACCGCGCCCACCAGCACGACCAGGAGCGCCGGCAGCACGAGCGCCAGCTCGAGCGTGCTCTGCCCCGACTCGCCTTCGTGCACGCGGACCGGCCTAGATCCCGTCCAGCGCGTCGGCGATGTCCTCGAACACGCCGACCACGCTGGTCCCGATCGCCTGCGCCGCGGTCAGCGCCACGACCGCGATCACGGCGGTGACGATCGCGTACTCGACCATCGCCGCACCGCGCTCGTCCTCGTGCAGCCTCCGCACCACCCCATGGATCCTCGTCAGCATCACCACACCCCCTTCCGGTCCATGACCAGCCGTCTCACTTGCCCAGGCCGAGCAGCTCCACCCCGGCGGGATAGAGCAGGACGACCAGGAACACCGGGAAGATGAAAATCGTGACCGGGAACAGCATCCGGACGGCCGCCTTGCCGCCCTCCTCCAGCAGCTGCGCCCTTCTGCGGTCGCGCACGGTCTCCGCGAGCGAGAGGATCGCCGGCGCCAGCGGCAGGCCCTGCGTGTGCGAGAGCTGCCAGGCGCCGGCGAGCGAGCGCAGCTCGGCGATGCCCTCGCGGTCGGCGAGTAGCTGCAGCCCCTCGGCGCCCTCGACCGTGCCGAGCCCGGCCTCGCGCACCACCTCGCGCAGCGCCTCCCCCAGCACGCCGTCCAGCTGACGGCCCGCCTCGACCAGCGCCTGCTCCGGGGAGAGTCCCGCTGACGCCGCGATCACGAAGAGGTCGAGCGCCACCGGCAGCTCGGCGTGGATCGCGCGGCGCCTTCTCGTGAGCCGGCCCGCGAGCTGCCAGCTCGGGGCGGCGAAGCCGGCGGCGAACGCCCCCACCCACAGCCACACCGGCCACGCCCCGAAGGGGTGCACGCCCAGGACGTTCATGGCGGGGAGGACGAGCGCGGCGACGGCGCCGGTTGCGAGCTGCTGCCCGCGGAACTGCGGAGCGCTCATCCCCGGCCAGCCGAGCGCAAGCCGTGAGTCCAGGTCCCCGGCCTCGAGGCCGAGGCGCCGCAGCAGCCCCGAGGCCGCGCCGCCGGCGTCCTCCAGCAGCGGCCGCAGCAGCCGCTCCAGCAGCGCCCAGCGGAACATCGGCGCGCCGGGGCTCCCGGCGCGCTCCTCCTGGGCCATCCGCTCCTGCACCGAGAGCCGCCGGAGCCGGGCCGAGAGCTCGGGGCGAGGCCGCCCCACGGGCTGCCCCATCAGCATCAGCCAGAGCCCGGCGCCGAGCGCGCAGCTGAGGGCGAGCGCGGCCGTCACCTCAGCACCCGCTCCTGGGCCGGCAGCGCCGCCTGCCGGAGCATCACCGTGTAGCCGACGGTGATGCTCAGCAGGCAGCAGGCGAGCACCGCCTGCCCCACGGGCTGCGAGAAGGCGGCCAGGTAGTTCGGGTTGGAGCCGCGGATGACCAGGATCAGCAGCAGCGGCAGCGCCGCGATCACCCGCGCCGAGAGCACGTTCTGGGCCTGGTTGGCCCGCACCTCGCGGCGCACCTGCACGCTGCCGCGCACCGAGGCGCTGAGCCCGTCGAGCACCGCCGCCAGGTTGCGGCCGCCGATGCGGTAGGCGGTGAGCAGCGCCACCGCCAGCGTGTCGAAGAGCGGCTCCTGAAGCCGCTCGCGCGCCCGCTCCAGCGCCTCCTCGAAGCCGGCCAGCCGGAGGTCGCGCTCGATCCCCGAGAAGACCGGCCGCAGCGCGGCGGGGCCGGTGACGGCGAGCGCGCGCAGCGCCTCCTCGACGCCGAGCCCGATGCGGACGGCGTCGCGCAGCGTCTCGACCGCCTCGCCGACCGCCTCCTCGATCTCGGCGCGACGCCTCTGGGCGCGCTGCCGGTAGTACCAGGTGGGGAGCAGCAGCCCGGCGCCCGCGGCCGCGAGCGTCACCACCGGCCAGCCGAAGAAGAGCTGGGCGAGGAGCGCGCTCGCAGCACCCGCGGCGGCACTCGCCGGCGCCAGCTCGCGGAGGCCCACCCCGTCCGCGCCGGGCGAGGCGAGGCGCCGCGCGATCCAGCCCGCACGCCCCGCGGGCCGCTCGCTGGGATCCTCGTCGGGGCGCACCTCGGGCCGCCCGCCCGCGAGCCAGCGGAATATGAGGTAGAGGCCGAGCCCGAAGCCCAGGCTCAGCACGACGTGCACGGGAGGCTCCTCTCACCCGGAACGTGGTGAGCACCCCCTCGGCGACGGACGGCCAACGGCCCGTGCGTGGTCCGAACGGGCCGCGGCCGGCACAGCCGTGCGCCCGGGCCGACACCAGAGGGAATGCGCATCACGAACCGCTCGCGCCGGGTCCGGGGTAGCCGGCCTCAAGCAGCCGCGCCGCCCGCCGGGGGCGGATGCCGGTCCACTCGAGCCGGCCGGCCCCCAGCGCGAAGAGCTCGCTCCCGGCGACCTGGTCGCCCTCCAGGCCCGTGACCTCGTAGATGCTCGAGACGAGGCGCCGGCCCGAGGGGTCCATGCGCAGGTGCACGACGAGCTGTATGGCCTCGGCGATCATCTCGGTGACGGCCTGCGCCGGGATCGCCTCCTCCGCCATCAGCGCGTAGGTGCGGAGCTTGGTCAGCGCCTCGCGCGGACCGTTGGCGTGGATCGTGCACATCGAGCCGTCGTGGCCCGAGTTCATGGCGGTGAGCATGTCCAGCGCCTCGGCGCCGCGCACCTCGCCCACCACGATCCGCGTCGGACGCATGCGCAGCGCGTTCTTGACCAGCGCGCGGATCGGGACGCCGCCGGCGCCCTCGGCGTTGGGCTGGCGCGCCTGCAGCGCCACGCAGTCCGGCAGCACCGGCTCGAGCTGGAGCTCCGCCGTCTCCTCGATGGTGACGACGCGCTCCGTGAGCCCGGAGACCGACGACCCGAGCGCGTTCAGGCAGGTCGTCTTGCCCGAGCCCGTGCCCCCGGCGATCAGCATGTTCAGGCCGCAGCGCACCGCCGCCTCCAGGAACGCGGCGGCCTCGGGCGTGAGCGCCTCGAGCCGGACGAGGTCGGCGATCGTGCGCGCCCGCAGCAGGAACTTGCGGATCGTGGCGTGCGTGCCGCCGGAGGCGAGCGGGGGCATCACGGCGTTGAGCCGCGAGCCGTCGGCGAGGCGGGCGTCGACCATCGGGGAGGTCTCGTCCAGACGCCGCCCGAGCGGGCCGAGCGCGCGGCGCAGCAGTCCCAGCAGCTGCTCGTCGTCCTCGAACACCACGTCGGTCAGCCGCTTGCTGCCGCCCGCTATGGCGAAGATGCGCTGCGGGCCGTTGACGATGATCTCCTCGACCTCGGGGTCATCCAGCAGGGGCTGCAGCGGCCCGAGGCCGAGCAGGTCGTCGAGGATGCGGCGCGCGAGCCGCTCCGGCTCCGCCAGCGCCGGCTCGCCGAGCGTCGCCGAGCGCCGGCTCCAGGCCGCGATGCGCTCGGAGACGAGCCGCTCCACCTGCTCATGCTCCGCCGGTCCCGGCTGAAGCAGCGCCTCGGCGTCGAGCAGCGTCCGGAGCTCGTCCCGCACCTCGCTCCGGATCGCGCGCTCGCGCTCGCCCCCGACGGCCGGCGCCACCATCTCAGTACCCCTCGGCCAGACCGAACGTCAGCCAGTCGGCGCCCTGGAGCGCCTCGGCGGGCGCCGCCGCTGCCGCGGGGGTGAGCGCCCCTGCGAGCGCGCGGAGGTCGAGCGTCACCTTCCCGCCCGCGGCGGAGAGCGGGATCTGCCTCGACACCGCCCGGCGCGCGCTCTCGCGCTCCTCCCGCACCACGCCCAGGACCGCCATGCCGAGCGCCCGCCCGACCTCGCCGGCGGGGTAGTGCTCCCGGCCCTCGCGGCGGTTCACGACCGCGCGGGGCATCGCGGAGCCCGACTCCTCCCGGATCGCGGGGAGCGCGGTGCGCGCGTTCCAGATCGAGACCAGGTCGGGGCCCGTCACCAGCAGCAACTCGTCGGCCGCCCGCAGCAGCCCCGCATCAGGCGGCGCGCCGAGGTCCACCACCACCGTCTCGAAGCGCTCGCGCAGCGCGGAGATCACGCCGCTCAGCGCCCCGCCCGCCAGCCCCGCCGCGAGCTCGGGGCGCTCCACGCCGGCGAGCACCGAGCAGCCCGGCCCCTCCTGCAGCTCGCGGTCGAGCCGCCCGCCCGCCGCCGCCAGTCCCACCAGCCCGCGCCGGGGGTCGAGATCCAGGTAGGGCGCGACGTTGCCGCCGCGGAGGTCCGCGTCCAGCAGCACGACGCCCGCGCCGTGCTCCCCCAGCAGCGCCGCCAGCGCTATGGCGATCGTCGTCTTCCCCGGCGCGCCCTTGCCGCTGGTGACCGCCACCACGCGGCCGTGGCTCCGCGCGTGAGGGGACGGGACGTCCCGCACCGCCGCGGGAGGGAGCGCGGCGGGCGGGGCGTCCGCGCCGCCGGCTGAGCCGGCGGCGTCCACGGGGCCCGCAGGCCGCGCGCCGGACGCCGCGGCCTGCCGCAGGGCGGCCGCGACGACCGGGCCGGGCGTGGAGGCGGGCAGCACGCGCGCCAGCCCGGAGAGCCTCGCCGCGTCGCCTGAGTCCGCCGCCAGCAGCACCACCGGCAGCCCACGCTCGCGCAGCGCGGCGAGCACGCCGTCCGAGAGCCGGTGCAGCTCCGCCGCCGCCAGCACGACATCGAAGCCGGGCTCAGACGCCCGCTCCAGCAGGCTCGGCCCGTCCAGGCAGCGCCCGCCGACGACGAGGCCGGCCGCGGCCAGCTCCCTGGTCAGCCGGCGCTCCAGCTCGCGGCTTCCGGCCGCGAGCAGCACCCGCGGGTCGCTCGCAATCGTCACGGACGGCCTCCCTCACCCCCTGCGGGCCGGGCGGCGGGCCCGGAGGCGGGCTCCGGCTGAAGCAGCAGCAGCGTCAGCTCGGCGTTGACCAGGGCGTGCGCGACCGCTTCCGCCCGCTCGCGCCGGATCACCAGAGTCACGTTGGCGGGGCGGCCGTCCTCTGAGGCGTCGCCCGACCCGCCGAGGGAGACCCGCGTCGACTCCAGCGCCACCGCGTAGACCACCGCCCGCTCCAGGAGCGCCACCGTCCGGCTCTCCGGCTGGCCCGCATCGCTCGTCGCCATCACCGTCACCACGGCGCCGCGGCGCAGCCGCCCGAAGACGGCGTCGTCTTCGACCGGGATCGTCACGGCGAGCTCGCCCGGACCGATCACCGGGCCGCTCCCCAGGTCGGGACGCACCACGAGCTCGCCGGCATGGATCGCGCCGGTCGCCGTGCGGCCGACGGCTGCAGCCAGCTCCGCCTCGGGAAGGACGAGCGCGGCGAGCGGCTCCTCGAGCCGCGCCTCGGCCAGCGCCAGGTCGTCCGGTTCGATGACGGCGCCGGAGCCGATGTCGCGGGCGGCCACCACCACCACGGTCGTGGTCCGCGCCGCGCTCCACAGCGTCAGGCCGCCCACCACGGAGACGGCGACGAGGGCGAGGCCGGCCAAAAGACGCATGTCGACGCGGGGCAGCGCCACCGCTCGTCCGCGTTGCTCCGTGCTCTCGGCCGCCATCGCCCCGCCCCCGCCCGTCTCGCCGACCCGGCGCCGCTCCGAAGCCACTCGACCTGGGCGCCGGCGCTCGGCGAAACGGCCAACACCCTACGACGGGCACCGTTCCCATTTGCGCGGCAGATCCGCGCCCCGGGGACGGATATGGGCCCACCGGCGCCCCCATCGCGCACGCCATGGCCCCGGCACAGGTTCAATACGGGCCGGAAAAAGGGATCGCAGATTGGAACGGTCCGATCCGGCGCCATGCACGATCCGTGCGTCCAGGACCGGTGGATCGGGGCGGGGAGGGAGGAACGGAGGAGTCTGATGCGCGTCGATGACCCTGCCGGAGGAACCCGCCCGCGGGTCCGGCGGACCGGCGGGCGGGTGCGCGTTCCCCGGGAGCTCCGCGTCTCCCTGCTCGGCACGTCCGCGGTCACCGCGGACGGCGTCGAATGCGAACTGCCGAAGGGCGCCCGGCGCCTCGTCGCCCTGCTCGCCCTCAACCCGCACGGCCTGCACAGGAGCGACGCCGCCCGCCGGCTCACCCCCCTCCTGGAGACCGCGAGCGCACGGGCGAGCCTGCGCAAGGCGCTCACCCGCCTGCGGGCCACGCGCCTGCCGCTCGTCGAAACGGACGGCGACACGCTGCGCCTTCACCCCCACGTGACGGTCGACGTGCGGGAGGCGGAGGCGCTGGCGGCCCGCATCGCGGATCCCTCGCAGCCCCTGCCCGGGGACGCTCGCCTCGAGATCCTCATGCTGGAGCCGCTGGCCGGCTGGGACGACGAGTGGGCCGATCGCGCCCGCACGGGGTTCAGGGACCGGTTCCTGCGCGCCCTGGACGGATACGCGCGCCGGCTCGCCTCGCGCGGCGATGTGGACGAGGCGCTGGCCGTCGCCCAGCGGACATGGGACAGCGAGCCCCTGCACCAGAGCGCCGCCGGCGTGCTGATCGGGATCCACCTCGACGACGGGAACGACGACCAGGCGCTGCGCGTCTACCACGCGCTCGAGCGGCACATCGCGGTGGCGCGCGGGCGCGAACCCTCGGAGGCGCTGCGGGCGCTGGTCGCGCCGCTGCTCGACGAACGGCCGCGATCCTGACGGATGGTCAGAGGTAGAGCATCGGCACGATGCCCTACGCGACCAGGGCCACGGCGACCGTAGCTCGGCCGGTCGCTCCGGCCCTCGTGGACGGCGGTACCGGGAAGACCGTCGACGCCAGCCAGATCGACATCACCGCGGAGGATCCCGACGGGACCACGGTGGTCATCGAGTTGAAGGCCGGCAAGGCCGACCTGCGTGCGATCGAGGCCGCCCACTCGCGCGGGTCGAGTCCGCTCAGCAGGTCGGAGGGGCTCGGGAGCCCGGGAATGCCGATCGCGGGGGCGGTGCCGGGCTGTGGTGCGAGCGCGGACTGCTTCGCGGCAGGCTCGGGCGGCATTCTCGCCGAGAGCTTCCCCGTAGTATGGGTGGTCGGCCTCGACGATTGGGACAACCTTCGTTACAGCATCGACGGCGGCGCCGCCGTCGCGTGGAGCTGCGGGAGTGAATGGCATGCCGCGAGCTCACGGTGGGAGGCCGGCGGCGCCGCTCGGCGCGGGGGTGACGACGCCGACTCGCCGGCGAACGGGCACTGCGCGCCCGGCGTGCCTGCCGCCGGTTCCGCAGGCGGCCGGGGCCGACGGCTTCGCGCCCGCGCCGGCGGAGGGCCGGTCGAGCGACGGCCCCGTCACGGCCGCCCGGCGCGGCCCGGCCGCGAGCCCGGTGCCGTGGCCCTCGACTCGTCGAGGCCCCCGGGAGGGAGAGGAAGCGGCCGCGATCCCCGAGGGCGACCCGGCGGCGGAGGACGGCGGGGGTGGGCGGGCTCGCCGGGCAACAGGCCCGGGAGCGGCTCCGGCGCCGTGCCGCTCGCGTCGGGCTGCCCGTCCAGCAGTCCGCGAGCGTCCCGTCGCCCGGTCGTGCGTGGCCCCGATGGCGGCGCGGCGTGCGGGATCCGGCCGCGGAGCCGGGCCCCGGGCGGCACCCTCCCCGGAGACCCGATGAGCGAGGCGGGCGAGACCTGGTGGGTCCACGAGGACGATACCGCCACGCACGCGCGCGTCCACAGGGCGAGCTGCCGGCACTGCAACAACGGTCGCGGCCACAGCCGTCGTCCCGGCAACCGCTGGCATGGCCCGTACGCGAGCGAAGCGGAGGCGCTCCGTCTCGCCGTGCTCCTCCGGCCGGACGACGCCCGCGTGTGCAACCAGTGTGCGGGCCGCGGCACCGCGACCGCGGCCGAGGCGCGCACGCCGGCCACGTGGAAGGCCTACGGCTCCGCCTGGCGCCGCTTCCGGGCCTGGTGCGAGGAGCGGGGAGCTGAGGCGCTGCCGGCCACCTCCGAGGACGTCGGCACCTACCTGGTCGAGCGCCTCGCGCAGGGCCGCACGCCCTCGACCGTCAACGTCGACGCCGGCGCGATCTCCGCGCAGCACCGCGACGCCGGACTCCCCGATCCGACGCGGGCGGGGAGCGTGCTCCGCCTGGTCGGCGAGCAGCGGAGCCGGCGGCGCGGCGCGGCGCGGCGCGGCGACCCGCTCACGGCCGCCGGACTCGACCAGGTGCTTCAGGCGATCCCCGACACGGCGATCGGCCGGCGCGACCGCGCGCTGCTGCTGGTGATGCGCGACTGCCGGCTGCGGCCGTTCGAAGCCGCGGCGCTGCGGTGGAGGGACGTCGCGGCCGGCGGCGTGGCGATCGCGGTGCGCCACACCCAGATCCGCGGGAGCGTCACGGTCGACCTCTGGCTGGTCAGCGAGCGCGCGCGCCAGGCGCTCGCCGCCCTCCTCCCGGACGCAGAGCGCGATCCCGGGCAGCACGTCTTCCTGGTGGCCACCGCCCCGCGGAGCGGTCAGCCGCTGAGCGGGGACACCGTCAGCGACATCGTCCGACGCCGCGTGAAGGCCGCCGGGATCGAGGGGAGACACCCCATGTCCGTAACGCGCAAGTGGCGCCCCCACCCGGGCAGCGGATCGGGGCGTCGGGTGCGCGAGGCGAAGGAGATCGTGAGCAGCCGGAGCGCCGTGCTAGAGCCGTGATCGCGGCGGTGTTCCGAGATCGACGACGCCGGAGAGGATCGTCCTGGCCGGCGTGAGATGCGTGTCGGCTTCGCGGACATGCGGTGGCTGGCCGACCGCTGCCGGTCGCCCGTGATGCGGGGTGCGCAGGTACTCGTCGCGCCGTGTTGCGTCCTCGACGAGCTCCAGACTCTGGATGAGTCCGGGCCCGCCGAGGCGCTCAACGACCTCCGTCAGGCGGCGAGCTCGGCAGGCTCAGTCTTCAGGCTGCCCCAGGCCGCCTCTTCGTCGTAGGGCCGACGCTTGCCCAGGCAGCCGTGCAGGAACGCGACCAGGCGGTTGGCGAGGGCGCGCAGCGCCTGGTGGTGCCCGTCGCCCAGCGCTCGCGCCACACAGAACGGCGCCTCCGTTCCCTACGTCCTCGGCGCGCCCGAGACCGTCAACCGCGCCTTCCGCGCGCTCTTCGCGGACGGGATTCCCCCCGACACGCCCCTGCTCGCGACCAGCGACGGTCCGCCCTCGCCGTAACCGGACGGCTGCCGCCCGGCGCGCCCTCGCAGGCACCGGGATCCATCCGCCGGACCTGGCCCGCGCGGGCGTGTTCCAACTCAGCGCGCCGCCGCTGCCGTCCACGATGGTCGCGGTCGGGCCGCCTGGCGCGAGCAAGGTCAGGTCGTGACGTGCTCGCCGGCCGTCACGGTGAGCGAGAGTACGTAGGTGCCCGTCCAGCCGCTCTCGGCCGAGGCGGAGATGAAGTAGACACCGTCCGCGGCGGGGCTGAACGACGCGATCCGGCTGTCCTTGCCCGTGCCCGCCACCTCCGAGTCCGTGCCCGCGAGCAGTACGCCGCTCGCGTCGTGGATTCCCAGCAGCTTCGGAGCTTCCAGGCTGTCCACGGAGACGTACGCGGGCACGCCGTCGACCAGCTGCCACCCGCCGGTCGGCTTGCCGCGCATGTCGAACTGATAGGTTGCGCGAACCTGCAGTCCGACCCGGTACCAGTCGATGTCGTTGACCGTGCCGCCCGCGCCCACACCGGGCGCTGAAACCGGCCGGCGCACGCTCGACGCGTCAGCCCGGAGATCTCTCGCCGGGCGCGCCCGCGTCGCCCAGCAGGTGGGCGACGAGCGCACGGGCCATCGGCGAGGGCTCGAAGCCGAACCCGTCGAGCAGATCCCGCCGGAAGTCGAGGTAGCAGTCACGGGCCAGCCCGTCGCGGCCCTCGGCGAGGTGGGTCGCGATCAGCAGGCGCAGGGTGCTCTCCCGGAGCGGATCGGCCCGGAGCACCTTCTGCGCGAAGGTCACGGCGGCGGTCCGGGCGCCGCCGTCCAGCAGCCGGCGGATCTCCGTGTCCAGTGCGCTCAGGGAGAGATCCTCGAACCTGACACGCTGGAGAAGCACCCAGCCGTCCGGCCAGCCGGGGAGCAGCTCCAGCAGGAGCCGGTCGTGGTCGGCGCTCCACCGCGGGGCGCCCCCCTGCCGCGCGAGCCGGGAGAAGAACGCCTCCGCCTCCGCGGCGTCGACCGTGACGCCCGCCGCCAGGCTGAGCACCCGGCCGTCGACGTCGAGCATGTCGAGGCCGGCCGACCGCAGGCGGGCGATCGCCGCGTGGAGGCGCGCGACCGCGCTCGCCGGCTCGATGCGAGGCGCGAGCCGCTCCGCGGCCCAGTGCAGGCCCACGGCGCGGTGGAGCGCCACCAGCGCGACGAGGCGCTGCTCCGCCTCCGGTAGCTCGCAGGTGACCCCATCCCGGGTGACGCCGAACCCGCCGAGAAGCGACACGCGAATCGTCGCGGGACGCCGGCCCGGCGCCGCTTCGTCCGGTGATGGAGCGCGCCAGCCGCTCGGCACGCCGGTGAGCAGAGCGCCGATCCGGGCAACCAGGTCATCCGTGCGGCAGCCGAGACGGGCGCAGTCGTGACCGGGCTCGCTGTGCCGCAGCAGCTCGGCCGTCCCGGCCGCGAGCGCGACGTTCTCGCGCTGCTGCTCCAGCACCTCTTCGGCGACGCCGCGCGCGGCCATCTCGGCGAGGACCGCGCGGTGGAGCGCCAGCTCCGCGTGAGCCTCCGCGTCCAGCTCGGCCCGGCTGGGGGTCTGCTCGGACATGGGCGCGCCTCCGGGCGGTTCCGACCAGGCGTGTCCGGGAGCACGACGCGCCTGCGTCCGGGCCCGCGCGTGAACGCGACCGGGCGTGGGCGGCGCCGCACGTGGGACCGGCCCACCCGGGCGGCACGCCCCGACCAATCCTACTGAGTGCCGGCGGGTGCCGGCACGCCCTGCGGCGCCGCGTCGGGGTAGACGCGGTGCTCGAAGCCGCCCTTCCCCCGGCCGCTGAGCAGCCACCACCCCTCATCCGCTCCGGCGGCTGCACGCAGCCGGGGCTCCACGAGCTCGAAGCCGTCCTCGAGCGCGTCGCGGTCCCACACCATCACGCGCAGGTCGGCGCGGGCGCAGAGCAGCTTGTTGAGATCGGTCAGCACGTCCCACCTGCGGGGAGCGAGTTCGCTCTCAAGCGCCAGCACCAGGCGCTCGAAGGACGGCACCCGCTCGGCGGTGTCGCGGTCGTCGGAGCAGGCCGTGTACTCGCCCCCGAACGTCGCCCACGCAACGCCGTATGCCCACTCCGTGAGCGTGGAATGCTCCTCGGGGTACGGCCAGAAGTGCGCGGACCGCGCCTCGAGGCGGCCCCGGGCGTCGTCGGCCAGGTCGTGCCCGAGCTTGCCAGCGAAGGGGTACAGCGCCACGCCGCACTCGGAGGCGAGGTCGAAGCCGAGTTCCCACACGCGTTGCTTCAGCCGGCGCGTCCGGTCACCCCGCCGGGGAGACCACCCGGTCGCGTCGATCGCCGTCCTGACGCGATCCGCCAACTCTCTCCCGGAGGGCAGTGCATGCGTCGTCATATGTCCTCCATCGCAACCCACGAACGCGCCGGCACAGCGAGTGCTCCGTCCGTCGGCACGAGAGGGGATCGCCCCACCGGCGTCAGGGGTTACAGCGCTGGCACTCGTAGACGTCGCGGCCGACGTCACGGGCGACTCTCAGCGCCCCCTCCTTGAGTCGAAACGGTCCGTGCCATTGCCCGTCGCGCGCCCGCTTTCGCTGGGGGACAGGGCAGGGGCCCCCCGTCTGGTGGACCGTGGCCGAGCCGGTCGGCCTGTCTTCGTGGACGTAGAAGGCAGCGGTCATGCTCCTGCCTGCCCGTTCTCGTCCCTGCGAGCGCGCCACCTGTCCGCTAGTCAGCGACGCAAGGCGCGCGACCAGAATACAGCGGGATAAGAACGTTTGTGCTGTACGATAGCAGGACCACCCGGGCGGCGGCGCCTGCCCCCGGGCAAGGCGCGAGCAGGGGGAACAACAGCGAGATGGTGACGGCGACCCGCGCGCCGGCAAGGCGCGGGCTCACAGCAGCGCGGTTGGTGCGAATGCTCGAGCTCGAGCACGCGGCTGGCTGCCACGATCGCGCGGTCATCGGCGGCCTCGACGCCTTCCTCGACCGCCAGGCAGGGCAGAGCGCGGAGGTGCAGGAGCTTGCCGTGCGGCTCGCGCCGGCACGCTACCGCGAACTCTCGCCGGCCGCGCGAGCGACGTGGCTGAACACCGAGATCGCACGCTTGACCGGCGACGCCGCGGCGTCGCCCGCAGGCGCACCAGCGCCGGCTCAGCCTGCGGCAACCCCAGAGCCGGCGGCCGGCCGCGCGCGGGCGAAGGCGCCGTCCGCGCCTCCCGCAGAGACAGCGCTCACGGACGCCCGGCTCGGGATCCGCCGCAACGAGCTCGCCTGCTACGAGACGCTCGGGATCGCGACCGTCGACGACCTGCTCATCCACTACCCGTTCCGCTACCACGACTTCTCGGCCACGCGCGGCGTCCGTGAGCTCCTGGTCGGCGAGGAGGGAGCCGTCAGCGGCGTGGTCGTGTCCGTCACCGCCGAGCGCTGGCGCGGCCGCATGCACGGCGCCTGCAAGGCAGAGGTACGCGACGCCTTCGGCAACATGCTGGCCGTCACCTGGTTCAACCAGCCCTGGCTCGCAACGCGCCTGCCGAGGGGCTCCGGAATCGCCCTCGTCGGCAAGGTCGGCTTCAACGGCCGCCGCGGCGAGGTCACGATGGCGAACCCGGCGTTCTACCTGTTCGACGCCCGCGAGGCGTACCGCGGCCGCCTCGTGCCGGTCTACCGCAGCACCAGGGGCCTCTCCCAGACCATGCTCCGGCGCCACATCGAGAAGGCGATCGAGCGCTACGCCGAGGCGATCCACGAGCCATTGCCGGGCGATCTGCGCGCACGCCACAGGCTGATCGGGCGGCGCCAGGCCTTCCTCGAGATCCACAACCCCCCGAACTACGCGGCGGCGCGCCGTGCCGAGCGCAGGCTCGCCTTCGACGAACTGCTCGGAGTGCAGCTCGCCGTCGTGCGGCGCAAGCGCCGCCTCGCACAGGCGGGCCTTGCGCCGGCGATCGCCGAACCGGACACGGTGCGCGGATTCGTCGAGTCCCTGCCCTTTGATCTCACGGCGGCGCAGCGTCGCTCGCTCACTGAGATCGAGGGCGAGATCGCGAGCACGACGCCGATGGCCCGCCTGCTCCAGGGCGACGTCGGCTCGGGCAAGACCGTGGTCGCCCTGGCGGCGATGCTGGCCTGCGCGAACAGCGGCAGCCAGGCCGCGCTCATGGCGCCGACGGAGGTGCTCGCGGAGCAGCACTTCCGCACGATCGCCACCTTGCTCGACACCGGCCGCAACCTGCTCAGCTTCGGGCTTGCCGATCTGCCGTACATGCGGCGGCGCCACGTCCGCGCCGTCCTGCTCACCGGCTCCGCCGGCGCCCGCAAGCGCCGCGAGGCACTCGCCGCGATTCGCAACGGCAGCGCCGGGCTCGTCGTCGGCACGCACGCCCTGATCCAGGACGAGGTTGAGTTCCGGCGTCTCGGCCTGGCCGTGGTCGACGAGCAGCATCGGTTCGGAGTCGAGCAACGCTCCGCGCTTCGCGGCGGCCCCGACGGCGCCACGGCGCCGCACCTGCTCGTGATGACCGCGACACCGATCCCGCGCTCGCTCGCCCTGACCGCCTACGGCGATCTCGATCTCTCGCTGATCGACGAGTTGCCGCCGGGGCGCGCCGGCATCACGACCAGGATGCTGGACGGCCGAGCGCGCGAGGAGGCCTTTGCGCGCGCGCGCGTGGAGATCGCCGCGGGCCGTCAGGTGTTCGTGATCTGCCCGCTCGTCGACGGCTCGGAGCGCGTGGTGTCGCGCGCCGCGACCGAGGAGGCGGAGCGCCTCCGCAACGAGCAGTTCCCGGACCTCGCCAGCCGCATCGAGCTGCTGCACGGCCGCATGCGCGCTCGCGACAAGGAGGCTGCGATGCAGCGCTTCGCGCGCGGCGAGGCCGCGATCCTTGTAGCGACCGCCGTGGTCGAGGTCGGGATCGACGTGCCGAACGCGACGGTGATGATCATCGAGAGCGCCGACCGCTTCGGGCTCGCGCAGCTGCACCAGTTCCGCGGCCGTGTCGGCCGCGGCGAGGCGCGGTCGTTCTGTTACCTGCTCTCCGACGAGCCGAGCGAGGATGCTGTGCAGCGCCTCTCCCTGGTCGAGCGCAACAACAACGGCTTCGATCTCGCGCAGGCCGACCTCGAGCTGCGCGGGCCGGGCGACGTGTTCGGGCTGCGCCAGTCCGGCCAGCCGCGGTTGCGCGCCTCCGCACTGCTCGACGGCCAGCTGATCATCACCACGAAGGTCGAGGCCGAAGCCGTGCTCGACAGCGATGCCGCACTCACACGGCCGGAGCACGCCGGCCTGCGCTCGCTCGCAGCCCGAGCCGAATCCGGAATCATCGGAGAGGCGCACTAGCCACCAGGGAGGTGCCACGGCATGCCGACGGACGGCAGGTGAGCACGCGCAGGAGAGGTGTTCGCGCGGCGAATGCCCTTCGCGTAGCCCAGGCCGCCGGCGGCAGCACGTCCCTGGCCCGGCTCCAGTGAAGGCCCGACCGGTTCGCGTGCCGGGAGACGCACGGAGGTGCCTCCGTGACTCTGGGATAATGGTATCTGACGGCCTTCCGCCCCTGACGGCGCTGACCGCCGGGAGCGGCGGGTCGCCGGCCACACAGGGGCGGGAGCGCAACAGCGATGGCGCATATCCGGGACATACTGAGAGAGAGGAGCTGATGCCCACATTCACGAAGGTGGACCCTGATGATGTCGCCGTCGGGCGCGGGCGCGCCGGTGCGGAGAGGCGGAAGCCCTACATCGAGGCGCTGAAGGCGGGCGACGCGGGGAGTGTGGAGCTTGAGCGCGGCGAGAAGCCGGCGACCGTGAAGCGGCTGCTTCAGGAAGCGGCACGTCAGGCGAACATCCGCATCCGCTGCTCGTGGACGGACAGCCAGCAGCGCATGCTGGTGTGGAAGAAGGTTGGCACGCGCTAGGCCCGTGCATCTCGCGTGGGTCGCGCCTCCCGGGACCGGGTCGGCGATATGTGGATGGTGGCGGTGAACCTCCATCTGCAGTTTCCGGTCTCGGTGATCGGCGGGCTCCCGAGCCTACCGACGCCCTCTAGGAGGCTGGTGTTTTTTGGACGGTGGGTGCCGCTGGAGGCGGGGTCGCGTTGCGAGCTGAGTCACGGGATGCGATCATGTGGGTGATCAGTTCCGTTCGCAGCGGAAGGCGCGCCCATGACACTCGGAGAGACCTCCAGGCAGCCCCACCTCTTCAAGAGCACCGCCTACGTCGCTGAGAGGGTTCCCGGGAACTCGATCTGGACCCTCCTGGCCCGCGAGGGTGAACGCCTCTTCCCCGACGAGATGTTCGCCGACCTCTTCGCCGCTCGCGGCCGCCGCAGCGTTCCGCCCCGCGTCGTCGCCACGGTCATGGTGCTGCAGCGACTCCACGGCCTCTCCGACCGCGAGGCGGTGGCGGCCTTCGAGTGGGACGCCCGCTGGAAGTTCGCCTGCGGCGGACTCGACTACGACGCGCCGGGCTTCGTGCACACGGTCCTGGTCTCGATGCGCGCTCGCCTCGCCGGCTCCGAGCGTCCCCGGCGCATCTTCGAGGCCACGCTCGCGGTGGCGCGCGAGGCGAAGCTGCTCTCTGCTCAGCGTGTGCTGGACTCCACGCCGCTCTACGACGCCGTCGCCACGCAGGACACGGTGACGTTGCTCCGCTCGTCGCTCCGCGGGCTGCTGCGGGAGGCGGAGAGCCTCGATGCGCCCGGACTCGGGGCCGAGCTGCGGGCGGTGCTGGAGCGCGATGACGACTACCGGGCCGCTGGGAAGCCTCCGTGCGACTGGGAGGACCGCGAGGCCGCGCGGGCGCTCATCGACGAGCTGGCGGCCGATGTATCGCGCTGCCTGCGGGTGCTGGAGGGCCGGGAGCTCGACGGGCACGTCGAGCGGGCGGGCGAGCTCTGTGCGGCCGTGGTGGGGCAGGACCTCGAGCAGGACGACGGCGGGCGCTTCGTGATTGCGCGGCGGGTAGCGAGGGACCGCATCATCTCGACCGTGGACACCGACGCCCGCCACGGACGCAAGAGCTCCGCGCACGGCTTCGACGGCTACAAGGGCCATCTGGCGGTCGACCCGGAGTCGGAGCTCATCACGCACACGACGGTGACCGCGGGCAACGTGGCGGACGGGGAGGTTGCGGAGGAGTTGATCACGGACCTGCTGGAGGACGCAGGGGCACACGACTTAGCCGCCGACGCGGCTGCGGAGGCGAGCACCGGGACACCGACGGTCTACGGCGATTCGGCCTACGGCTCGGGCGCGTTCCAGGAGGTGCTGGAGCAGCACGGGGTCGAGTCCCGCTGCCGCACTCAGAGAGCGACCGCGCCGCATCAGCACTTCAGCAAGGAGCGATTCACCATCGACCTGGAGAGGGGCACCGTGACCTGCCCCGCGGAGGTGACGGTGCCGATTCGCCGCGCCTCCGACGGCTCGGGAACCGCCTGCTTCCGGGGCGCCTGCAGCCCCTGTCCGCTTCGCGCGCAGTGCACCACATCGCGCGGGGGACGCACCGTCGCGGTGGGCGTCCACGAGACCAGTCTCGCGGCCGCCCGGGCACGCCAGGAGACTCCCGGGTGGCTATCCGGCTACCGCGCGGTCCGCTCGCGAGTCGAACGCAAGGTGGCGCATACGACCCGTCGCAGACACGGGGGCCGCGTCGCCCGTGTCCGGGGCCGTCTCAAGGTCGACGCCGACCACAATCTGCTCGCCGCCTCCGTCAACCTGGCGCGGTTGGCGGTCCTGGGCCTGCATCACACACCAACCCGGTGGGCGGTCACAGCGCCCTCGTAGGGGAGACGGAGGCGGGGGCGACTGCGGGAGAGCCTGCGTCCGGGGGTCCCGATCCCGGGTCGATGCCGGCCCCGCTCACTCCCCAGCGGCGCAACTCCCGACCCGCGCCCACCCGACGCTACACTTCCCTCTCACACCGACTGCGGCCGCCGTGACTCGAGTTTGGCACCAGCGTCCTAGGTCGCATCGCTCACGATGTTGCACCAACGGCATCCCTCGGCGCGGCCGAGTGGCGAGAACGTCGGGGCAGGGCACAGGCATCCATCGACCTTGCAAACCACCGGAACGGCTTATCGACCTGCCGTCGGTTTCGCGGGATTCCCGGGTTCGCAAGCTTTGGCGAGACATTCCACTGCGCGGCATGCCTCGACAGTGAGGGTGGGGGATCGAATGTCCCGTTCTTTTCCACTTCGTCGAGGCGGACGTAGAGAGCGTCGGCCTCGCGGTCTACCTACACCTCCATACTGACCTCACCCATCTCGACGGGAAAGCACCCTGGCCCGGAGCCGCGACCGGTGGGTGTGGGTCACGGGCCGCGTCGGGTACCGAGCCCCGAGATCGGCGACGAGGGTGGGCCGGGCTGTGCCCCGAGGCGCGCTCGATGCGACGGCGCAAGACCCAGAGGTTGTGGAACCCCCGTCGTCTGTTGCGGTTGTTCCCCCGGAAGATGGCCACCTCCACGCCGATTTCCCCACATATCGGGCACGGGCAGCGATCCCAGGGTCGCCTCTGGAGCAGTTCTCGGTAGAGCCGCTCTCGGTCCGCCTGGTTCCGCTCGTACACTCGCGCGCCCAGCATCGAGTCGTACATCGTGATGCGCTTCATGGCCTCCCCGATGCCGAGCGTGCGCCGGGCGTACGCGCGCACGGCCTCCAGCGCCCCCTGTTCGGCAGCCTTGAGATCGCCGTAGGTCGCGTCGCTGCGCCCGACCAGGGAGCCGGTCAGCGCCCGCCCATCCTTCGCCGCCGGGATCCGGATCGCCGCGAACCCGCCGCCGTCCTCGTAGGCGGACGACCCTGTCCAGAACCGTCGCTCGGCAGGTTTCACTACATGAATTGCCTCAGCCTCATACACCCGAATATTCCTTCGGAAATACAAACCCTGGGTATGTTGTTCGGTTGCAACCTGCTCCAGTCTCACCATCGGCGCTCAGCCGCCCTCACAGCCGGTACGTGCAGCAAGTCGTCCAGCAACCCGACTGCTATCAGGGCGACGTGAGTGAGCGCCGACGCCGTTGGGCGCGCCCGGGTGGGGCGGGTCGGTCGGGCTGAGTTCCGCCGCGACGGCACGAGACGCAAGGGATCGGCGATGGCCGTATCGCCCTCCGGGCTCGCGAGGCCAGTTCGAATGCCGGGGAGGCCTCGATGAGTCACGGCGCCTCGAACGCCCGATTGCGCTGGCCCCGTCACCGAGGACACGCGAGTCGATGACGGCCGAGAGCACGGCACCGTGTTTCGGGCCGCAGGCGCGGGAAACACGCCGTGCCTGAGGCCGCGAAAGCGCGCCACAGTCGTCGTATAGTTCAGCGGAAGGACGGAACGGACGATGACGACCGCGACAGCCTATGGACCGATCGTGACCAGGATGGTCGCGCTCATTGCCGACGAGTTCGAACCCGAGCGGATTGTGTTGTTCGGATCCCGCGCACGCGGGGACGCGCGGCCCGACAGCGACGTCGACCTGCTGGTCGTCATGCCCGATGGAACCGATCAGACGCGCGCGACCATTGCGATGCACGCCCTGCTCCACACCATGCCGCTCCCGAAGGACATCGTCGTCTCCACTCCGTCCGCGATCGCGCACCGCGGGCACATCAGGGGCAACGTCCTGTACGAAGGGTTGCGCGAAGGCGTTGTGCTTCATGAGCGGTGAGGACCGCTCGGCGGAAGCTCTCCGCTGGCTGGAGTTCGCGCGTCGAGACCTCCGAATCGTCGCTGCGCTGCACGCCGATCCGGCGCTCTTCACCGCGGCATGCGTGCATGCACAGCAGGCCGCGGAGAAGTCGCTGAAGGCCGTACTCGTCCTCCACGACTTACCGGTGCCGTTCACGCACGACCTCGCTTACCTGCGCCGCCTGGTTGGAGACCACCTCCCGCCCGGACCCTCGCAGGATGACCTGGACCGCCTCAACCGCTGGGGCGCCGCGTCACGCTACCCCGGGGACACCACCGATGCGACGTCCGACGACATCGCGATGGCCGAGCGCGCCGCGGCCGCCGTCTTCGACCACATCTCGACGGAACTCGCGCGCGGCGGCTTGATGCCAGACCCCTAACTAACGAACCACCGCTCGAATCGACGGCAGGTACTCGGCGGGGGGCTGCTCGAGGCCAACCGCTTCCATCGTTCACCGCTCAGGCACAGGAGCCCTCAGCGCGACCCGTTGACGAGTGCCGACAGAAGCTCGGCACAGGTTTCCCACAGTTTCCTCGAGGAGATGGCGCGCGTTCGGTGATTCCGACGTCCCGCGTCTCGCGGCGCCAGCGATCGACCGCGGCGCGGACGCGGACGTGCGCCCGCCCGGCGTAGCGATCGCGGGCCGAGAGCAGCCCCCGGGGGCCGGGCGAGCCGAGCGCGGTCGTGGAGTAGGAACGACCCAGTCGAGCCACGCGCTCATGCCAGCAGCTCCGGGAGCGACCCGATGATCCTGTCGGGTCGGGTGACAGAACCGTCCGGCACTCCGTGCCCGCTCGGGTCCAGCCAGACGCGTAGATGCCTGCCTGCTGCGCACCGAGGATGTCGTGGGCCAGGTTGTCGCGGAGCGATCTGCAGCCGAGACACGCAGCCGGGCCGACCGCGCGAGCGGGACGGGCCGCACGTCCGGGGCGATCCGCATTGCCAAACTTTGCCAAGCCAGCTAGCGTTGCACCATGAGCACGATGAACATCTCGCTTCCCGATGCCCTCAAGTCCTTCGTGGACCAGCAGGTCGGCGTCCGCGGCTACAGCTCGTCAAGCGAGTACGTCCGCGAGTTGATCCGCAAGGACCAGGATCGCCAGCGCCTGCGCGGCCTGCTCCTCGAAGGCGCGGCGTCGCCGCCGGCAGTCGCCGCCGGTGCGGACTACTTCGGCGGGCTTCGCGATCGGGTCCGCGAGACTGGCGACGGGTGACCGGGAAGCCTGTCGTCCTTCGCGAGCGGGCGCGTCTCGATATCGACGAGGCCGTCGAACACTATCTGGCCGAGGCGCCAGCGGCAGTTGCGCTCGCCTTCATAGACGCGCTGGAAGAAGCCTTCCACCGTACGGGCGCGCACCCTGCAAGCGGTTCGCCCCGTTACGCGCGTGAGCTCGATCTCCCCGGTCTGCGCTCGCGGGTCGTGCGGGGGTTTCCGTATCTGGTCTTCTACCGTGAGCGAGAGGCGAACGTGGATGTCTGGAGGGTCCTGCATGCGGCGCGGGACATCCCGGCATGGCTGCAGGAGCCGCTTGAGGACTGACTAGGCGTGCCGCGCGCTCCGTGCGCCGCCTAGCGCGTGCCAACCTTCTTCCACACCAGCATGCGCTGCTGGCTGTCCGCCCACGAGGAGCGGATGCGGACGTTCGCCTCACGTGCCGCCTCCTGAAGCAGCCGCTTCACGATCGCCGGCTTCTCGCCGCGCTCAAGCTCCACACTCCCCGCGTCGCCCGCGTTCAGCGCCTCGATGTAGGGCTTCCGCCTCTCCGCACCGGCGCGCCCGCGCCCGACGGCGACATCAGCAGGGTTCATCTTCGTGAATGTGGGCATCACATCCTCCCTCTCCATATATCCCCGATATGCGGCACCGCTGTTGCGCTCCCGCCCCGTGCGTGGCCGGCGACCCGTCGCTCCTGGCGGTCAGCGCCGTCAGGGGCGGAAGGCCGTCAGGCACCATTATCCCATAGTCACGGAGGCACCTCCGTGCGTCTCCCGGCACGCGAATCGGTCGGGCCTTCGGTGGAGGCGGGCCAGGGACGTGCTGCCGCCGGCGGCCCGGGCTACGCGAAGGGCATTCGCCGCGCGAACGCCTCTCCTGCGCGTGCTCACCTGACGTTCGCCGGCACGCCGTGGCCCTCGCTGGTGGCTAGTGCGCCTCGCCGATGATTTCGGAGTCGGCTCGGGCTGCGATCGAGCGCAGGCCGGCGTGCTCCGGCCGTGTGAGTGCGGCATCGCTGTTCGCTGTCGAGCACGGCTTCGGCCTCGGCCTTCGTGGTGATGATCAGCTGGCCGTCGAGCAGTGCGGAGGCGCGCAACCGCCACTGGCGATACCCAGCACCGACAGGAACGCTGCGACGACGCCCAGCGCTCGCCTCACGGCGGGTCTGCCTGGGGAAGGAGACTGCGCGCTATCGCGATCGTGGCGTCGATGTTGCTGCCGGTCAGGGATTCGTCGAAACCGATCACCAGGTAGTAGATGCGCGTGTCCTGGTCGTAGATGAGCACTTCGGTCGGGAGGCCGGTACCCGGTCGCCTGTTCTCCACGGGCGTGTACGTCAACGTCGCCGGCCGGCCGTCGATGATGCGCAGTTCCCTGATCCACTCCGTCCCGCTGAGCGCCGTCAGGTACTCCGGCGTCCACACCAGATGCCCCACGGCGACCTCGACCGCCCTATAGCCGTAGATCGCGGAGAATCCGTAGACGGGCGCATCGGGGGTTGATGTTTCCGCGCTCCGGAACACCCAGTCCTCGGGCAGGGCCGGCTCGCGCCACAGGGGGTACCCGCGCGCCTCGGCGATGCTCGTGGTACTCGCCGACTCGGAGGTGGCACCGAACCCGGCCGGCGGCGGGAAGCGGGTATGCACGCGCGTGTCGATCCTGTCCGCCCAGGACACGGGCATCACGAGGAAGTGCCCGTGATAGACCGGCGACCTGATGTCGGGCGACTTGATGTCCTCCGGCGCCCATCCCGCCTGGACGACCGCCCCCGCGTCCACCTCGCCCGAGCACCCGGTGTAGGAGTAGGTGACCCACCGGACGCCGAAGTCCCGCGTCGCGCCTGTGGTGGCAGTCGGCGTGGATGTGACCAGGTAGCGCGCCCAGCAGTCGTCGGCCTCGCGCCACTCGACGACGTCACCGACCTCGACCGCGTTGTAGAAGCTTGCCCACGACGCACCGTGGGCGTCGTCGACGTTCACGCGCATCACCGTGGACTCGGTGCGCAATTGCTCATACGTGGTGACGACGCTCGTCGAGGTGCCGTCCGGCATCAGGAACGCGTAGCTCCCCGCCGCGGTCGCCGCGCCCGTGGTGTCGAAGCTGTCGTAGCTGAAGATGTCCGTCTCCACCTGGAAGACCGTCGTCACGATGACGTCGCCGAGCTCCGGCTTGCCGTCGGGCCGCGGCCGCACGAACGGCCGTGCCGCCGTCAGGTCGAACGTGATCAGCGTGGAGCCGGCCTCGTCCGCCGCCGGCGTGAACGTGTACGTCGTCCCCACGGGCGCGATCAGCTGCGAGGCACTCACCGGGCTGGGAGTCCCGAACTCCAGGGGACTCCGCTCCAGGTAGAAGCGCGTCCAGCCCGCGGGCAGCGCCGCCGCCGTCACCACCGTCAGCTGCTGCCCGCGCGCCACGCGGTAGCGCCCGTTCGCGTCGGGCTCGAGCAGCACGTCTGCGGGGATGTCCACCACCTGCGCGTAGTCGCCGGGCGCTCCCCGGTACACGGCACGGATGCAGTCCGCGTCACTCGGCTGCGCACAGCGACCCGCCGGCAGCGCCGTGAACGTCGCCGTCACGCTCTTCGCCGCGTCCATCGTCAGAACGCACCTCGAGGCCGTCCCGCTGCAGTCCCCGCCCCAGCTGAACTCGTGCGTCGCGTCCGACCAGCTCGCCCGAAGCGTGACCTCGACGCCGTCCTCGTGCGTCGTCGTCCCGTCGGGCGTCACCGTGCCCTCACCCGTCGCCGACACCGTCAGCGTGCGCGTGATGCGCTCGAGCGCGGTGCTCGCCGCCTCCGTCGGCGCTGTAGGCGGGGCGGCGGTGGACCGTGGCTCCGCCGGCCCGCGTGACGCCGCCGGGGACGGGGATCCCGTCGCGGCCTGCGGCGAGGCCGGAGCCCCTGCGCCGGAGCACGCCCCGGCCAGCATGAGCGCGAGCGCCAGAGACGCCGCGAGCAGGCGACCGCCCATCGTCCTCATGCTGCCACGACCGACGATGCGGGCCGCGCCGTCCGAGGCTTGGAGATCGCAGTGGTGCGGTGGCGTCCCGCGGGGAGGCCGGGGGCGTGGGCGCAACGCCGCCGCCCGTGCACGCGAGCGCCGCCCCGACCGCCGCCAGCAGCAACACCGAGCCGAGCGTGCTGCGCGGCTTCGATGTATCTCGCCTCGCCGTCCCAGAGCACCGAGAGTCGAGCGCCGCCTGCTTCAGCGGGCCTCGATAACGAGGCGCCCGCCATCCTCGACTTCCAGGTACAGGCTGTGGCTGTCGAGCATCGACATCCCGATGAGAGGAGTCGTATCCGCCGCGTAGGCCACGATGTCCCTCGGCCGGCCATCCCACAGCACCGTGACCGCATGTGCATCAAGCGCCACTTCACTGCCGTCGGCGAGAATCACTAGGCGTGCGCCAGCGAACGCCAGTCCCAACTCTGCCACCACTGATGGGGGCAGCGTCAGAAAGCGGCTGAAACCAGTGTCCACGACAGCGTCGACGTGCCGAACCTGGCCTGCCGGGCCGCGGAGTTCGAGAGCGACGATGGACTCGAGGGCCGCGTTGACAGCGCCTTCGATCAACTGCTGCTCCGCAGGGAGCCGCCTCCGATACTCGCGATCGCTCGGTAGCCGACCCGCAGCAGCCAGACATTGATCGCGTCCGGTTGACGTTCCCGCAGGCGCTCCGCTGCGGCAAGCTCGCTCCCGGCGAGGGCCCAGCCGCCGCTTTCCACATCGATGGCGACGAATTCTCCATCGTGGGCGTCCTCGACCTCCCGCCGGACGTCACGCTCGTAGATCCTGTTGCCGAGACGGGCGATCTCCTCAGCGGGGCGGCGAGTCACCATGGTGGCCTCCTCCGTCTACGGAACCAGTCTAGAAGATCAGAGCCACCCGCGATCCAACCGCGCGGCGTTTCACCCCCCTCGATGCGCGCATCGAGCGCGTCCTGGAACCGGGCTCCGCAGGCGTGAGTCAATTCAGCTAGCCGCTTCGGGCCCGAACTACCTGCCTTCGCCGATACTTCATGGTCTCGACATCATATAATTATAACGGTTATTATTCCCTGGACACCAGTCCGCGCAGCGGCAACCGGATGTCGGGGGTGATCGCAAATTGACGTCGCGATCGCTGCTCGCCGCCTGCGCCGTGATCTGCCTGCTCGTGGCGGCCGACCGCGTCCATGCGCAGACCGCTCCCGGGGCCCCGACCATCGACTCGGTTACCGCCACGGCGACCTCGCTCACGGTCGTCTGGAGCGCGCCCTCCGACGACGGCGGCTCGGCGATCAACTTCTACGACTTGCGCTACATCGAGAGCGACGCGACAGACGCGAGCAAGGCCGACGACGCCAACTGGACCCTCGAGGAGGATGCCTGGACCACGGGCGCCCTCTCATACGAGATCGCGGGACTGCGGGACAGCACCGGGTACGACGTGCAGGTACGCGCCGAAAACTCCGCTCTCGCCGGCGACTGGTCCTCCACCTCCACCGGCACCACCAACGACCACGGCGCCACGATCTCCAGCGCCACCGCCATCACACTCGACTCCTCCGTACACGGGCGCGTCCACGTCACCGGCGACGAGGACTACTTCGAACTCGTCTTGGGAAGCGCCACGGATCTCTTGGTCTATACGACGGGCGACTTCGACACCGCGGGTGCGGTGAGGAACAGCGTCGGTGCCACCACTGTCTCGAACGACGATGGGGGGCTTCCACCAGACCCCGCGCACCTCGCTATCCGCGAAGAACTGGCGGCGGGCACCTGGTACATCAGCGTTGGCGGTAACGGCGCGCAACAGACGGGCTCGTACACGCTACACGTTCGCGCTGCGGCTGCCGCGAGCACCATCGCGACGGCGACGGAAGTTGGCCTCGACGCGCTGGTCCCCGGCACGTTGAGCGCGGGCGGCGTCCACTTCTTCAGGATCGAGCCAACCAGCGCCACCGACCTCTGGGTGCTGGCCATCGGGGACACCGACACGAAGGGTAAGCTCCTGGACTCCAGCCAGAGCGTCATCGCCCAGAACGACGACAGCGAGCTCACGGACAACGAAAGCTCGTTCTCGCTCCGCGCCAGCGTCGAGGCGGACGAGACGTACTACATCAAGGTCCAGGGCGGCGACTCCGATGCAGCTGGGAGCTACATCCTGTATGTGCGATCGGTCGCCGGGCCCGGTGACTCTTCGGCAACCGCGTCCCCGCTCATGCTGACCGTGCCGGCGCCGGGGCGGATCGACGCTACCGAGGATGAGGACTACTTCAGCCTCACACTGGAGAGCACGACCTACGTGCTGCTGGAGGCACACGACCACGGGGGCACCCTGGGTCTCACGCCGACCCTGTTCGACAGCCAGGACATGGAGATAGACCTCTACTACCTCAACGAAGGCGGCTGGCCGGCGATCGACGGGAAGGATCTGAGCCTCTGGGCGCTCGAGCGGCTCCCGGCGGGCACGTACACGATCCGCATCGAGGGCGCCACGAGCGACACAGGGACCTACCTGCTCCACGCCTCGGTCGCGGCTGACGCGGTCGCAGAGGAGGAGGCCTGCCTGGCCCTGGGCACGTCGCAAGACGATCCCCTGTACGGGTGCGAGTGGCACCTCGAGAACACCGGGCAGTTCGGCTCTGGAGCGGGGTACGACATCAACGTCGAGGCAGCCTGGGAGACCACGCTGGGGGAGGGCGTGAACGTCGTGATCGTCGACGAGGGGTTGGACTACCTGCACAGCGATCTCCGTGGGTACGAGTACGAAAGCGCCGATCCCGACGACGACACGATGGGCCACCACGACATCACCGGGCTGGGTGTGCGGTATCCCGGAGCAGTCCACGGCACCCAGGTGGCCGGGATCATCGCGGGACGCGACAACGACATCGGCGTGCGCGGCGTGGCTCCCCGCGCGACCATCTACGGCTACAACCTGTGGGGCGGAATAAGCCAGAGGCCCGGCCTCGCCAATGAAGCGAACGCCGCGGCCCACCTGGCGGACGTGACCGCCGTGTCCAACAACAGTTGGCGGCTCCCCTCGTTCGGCACAATGCGCACCGCGAACAGTGACTGGGAGATGGCGGTGGAAGAGGGCGTGAGATCAGGGTACGACGGAAAGGGAGTGTTTTACGTCTGGATCGCCGGCAATGGACACCCCCAAAACAACGCCAATCTCGACGAGCGACAGAACCACTACGCCGTTACCACCGTCTGCGCCGTCGACTACAACGACGTGAGGGCCGGGTACTCGGAACTCGGTGCGAACCTCTGGATCTGCGCCCCATCCCAGGACAAGGATGCGGCCCTGCCGGGCATCGCGACAACCAGCGTGGGCAATACCTACGACTTGAACTTCACGGGCACCTCTGCCGCCGCCCCCATCGTGTCCGGCGTGGCCGCGCTGGTCCGTGCCGCGAATCGCGATCTCTTCTGGCGGGATGTGAAGCTCATCCTCGCCACATCCGCACGCAAGAACGACCCCGCCAACACCGGCTGGCAGGACGGCTCGCTGAAGTACGGCTCGGCCGACGAGCACTACTCGTTCAGCCACGAGTACGGATTCGGTGTGGTCGACGCCGGCGCCGCCGTCGCGCTGGCGAACAACTGGACCCCTCTCCCAGCGTTCCGGGAAGTCAGCGCCACTGCCAGTCCGGCATTGGCGATTCCCGACCCGCCCAGCTCAGGCACCGCGGACGCCGTGTCCAGCAGCGTCACGCTCGGCCCCCACGTCGGCTTCGTCGAGTTCCTCGCGATCGAGCTGGGACTGACCCACCGGAACTACCGGGATCTGCGCATCGAGCTCGTGTCCCCGACCGGTGCCACCTCCACGCTGCTCCCCCCCGACGTCGAGGCGTCGCGCAGCAGCGACAAGCGTGCAGACGACGTCACATACCGCCTGGGCTCTGCGAGGCATCTGGGAGAGCAAGCCGCCGGCGAGTGGACACTGCGCATCACGGACGAGCGCACTGGTGACACGGGGAGACTCCACTCCTGGAAGCTGACGGCCTACGGCCACGGCTACATCCCCGACTCCCCCAGCATCACGTCTGCGAACGCCGGGCCCGGCGCCATCACCCTCGCATGGACCGCCCCCGACGACACCGGCGCCTCGGCAGTTTCCGCCTACGACGTGCGCTACATCCGCAGCGCCGAGGCGGACAAGGCAGACGACAACTGGACCGAGGTGGAGGACGCCTGGTCATCCGGCGATCTCGAGTACGAGGTCGGCGGACTCGTCGGAGCGGTCGGCTACGACCTCCAGGTGCGCGCCGTCAACGACCAGGGCGCGGGCGGGTGGTCCGAAACCATCGAGGCCACGACGCCGACCGTTCCCGGGGCTGCCGCCATCACCGGCGTCTCGCCCCGCGACGGCGAGTTGGTCGTGACGTGGAGCGCACCAGCCGACGACGGTGGGATCGCCATCGAGCGGTACGACCTGCGCTACATCGAGAGCAACGCCACCGACAAGGCCGACGCCAACTGGACCGAGCAGGCCAGCATCTGGACGTCCACCGTCGGCGGCGATCTGCGTGACCTGATCAGCCTGGTAAACGGCACTGCGTACGATCTGCAGGTCCGCGCGGCCAACGGCGCCGGATCCGGTGAATGGTCTGCGACCGTGGTGGGCACGCCGGCTATCCAGAATCACGATCCGGAGTTCCCGGCGACCGAGGATGGTGCCCGCAGCGTGGACGAGAACACGCCAGCCGGTCAGAACATCGGCACCGCGATCGCGGCCGATGATGCCGACAGCGACGCTCTGACCTTCGCAATCTCCGGCGCGGACGCTGCTCCCTTCGGGGTCGTTGAGTCGAGTGGGCAGCTGCAGACCAAGGGGGCGCTCAACCACGAGAGCAGGTCCAGTTATTCCTTCACGATGTCCGTCCACGACGGCAAGGACACCAACGGTCACGTGGACATGACAGTCGACGACACGATCACGGTGACGGTCACCGTAGCCGACGTGGACGAGCCGGCGGACATCTCGTTAGCGGCGACCGGCGGCGTCACCGTGAACAACAACGCGCTCACGGTCGACGAGAGCCACGACCGCACGCTCGCCACCTTCACCGCGAGCGACCCGGAGAGGATGCCCGGCCTCACGTACCAGTGGTCGGTGGTCGGGACCGACCGCCTCGACTTCGCCATCACCGCGGCCGGCGTCCTCTCGTTCGCGGCCATTCCGGACTATGAGCACCCCGCCGACTCCGGCGGAAACAACGTCTACGACATCACGGTGAACGCCCTCGACAGCGAGGGTGAGACCGGCGAGCTGCCCGTGACGGTCACCATCCGCGACGTGAACGAGGTGCCGGAGTTCCCGTCGACCGAGAACGGCATGCGCAGCGTGCCGGAAAACACCCTCGCCGGACGGAACATCGGCGCCCCCGTCGCGGCCGTCGCCGGCGACAACGACACGCTGACCTATTCCATCACCAGCGGCGCCAACCTCTTCGACATCAACACCGCGACGGGCCAGTTGGTGACGAAAGCCTCGCTCGACCGTGAGGCAGCCGTCAGCCACACCATCAGGGTTGGCGTCAGTGACGGGAAGGACGCCAACAACGTGGCCGAGGACCCCCCTGTCGTCGACAACACGATCTCCGTAGAGATTGCCGTCGGGGACGAGGACGAGGCGCCGGAGGTGATGGGCCCCGAAGCCGTGGCGAAGGCGGAGAACAGCGGCACATCTGTCGGCACCTACACCGCCAGGGACCCGGAGAACGAGGCCGTGAGCTGGACGACGCTCACGGGAGCGGATGCCCGCCACTTCGCGTTCGACAACGGCGCCCTCAGCTTCGTGAGCGAACCCGACTTCGAGGCTCGGCCGGACAACACGTACGAGGTGACGGTGCGGGCGCAGGACGACGGCGGCCATATCGGCGAGCTGCGGGTGACCGTCACCGTCTTGCCCGTGAATGAGCGGCCCACCATCACCGGCGACGCCGCGCCGAGCGTCGAGGAGGAGGGCACGCTCCTCATCGCAACGTACCGGGCGACGGACCCGGAGAACGCCACCATTGCCTGGCTGCCGCTCGCGGGGGGCGACGCTGACAAGTTCGACTTCAGCTCCTCGAGCGGCAGGCTGGCCTTCAAGACAGCTCCGGACTTCGAGGATCCCGAGCGCCGCGGCGACAACGAGTATGACGTGACACTGAGCGTCTCCGCCGGGGGCCACGCCCCCACGTTCGATGTCGCGGTCACCGTCACGAACAAGGAAGAGCCGGGGATGCTCGCCCTGCCCGCAACGCGGCCGCGGGAAGAAGCAGACTACACCGCCACCCTCAGCGATCCCGACGGCGTGCAGTCGACGACGTGGACGTGGGAGCGCTCGACGAGCCGCAGCGGCCCCTGGACGGCCGTCAGCGGGGCCGTGAACAGCATCGCGACGAGCAGCGTCTACACTCCCGTTACCGGTGACGTCGGCGATTACCTGCGCGCGACCGCCACCTACACCGACGGCCACGGGCCGAACAAGAGCGGTAGCGCCGTCTCCAACAACCCGGTGCGCGCGAAACCCGTCACCAACAACCCGCCGACATTCACGGAGACGAGCCCGACCCGCAGCATCGCCGAGAACGCAGGGGCGAACGCCCCGGTCGGCGGCCGCGTTACGGCCACCGATCCCGACAGCGGCGACACGGTGAGGTACGAAGTCGAGCCCGTGCCGGACCTGTTCACGATTGACGGCAGCAACGGCCAGATCCGGGTCAAGAACCGGGGGGCCCTCGATCACGAGACAGCGCCCTCGCACACGGTCACCGTCAAAGCCCTCGACAGCTCGAATGCGTTTGACACCGTCCAGGTCACCATCGAAGTCACGGATGTGAACGAGCCGCCGGACGCCCTCGCCGACGCCCCCAACAGCTTCGACGAGGACACCGAGATCAGGATCGATGTCCTCGCCAACGACAGCGACCCCGAGGACGACCGGAGCGAGTTGCTGCTGACGGTGTTCAACTCGGGCCCCAACGCGCCGCGAAACGGGGCGGTGACGGTCAATGAACCCGCAAACGCGGGCGAGAACCGCACGATCACGTACGAGCCCAACGCCGATTACAACGGAGCGGACACGTTCACCTACCGCGTCCGGGACACGGGCAGCCCGTCCCTCTCGAGCACCGCCTCCGTCTCCGTCCAGATCGACGCGGTGAACGACGCCCCTGCGTTCGGCGAGTCCATGCCCGCGCGCTCCGTGTCCGAAAGCGCGGAGGCTGGCGCCAGGGTCGGCGCGCCCGTGACGGCGACGGACGTCGACGGGGGCGACACGCTCACGTACAGCCGCTACGGCGCCGACGCGTCTTCGTTCGAGATCGACCGGCAGGATGGTCAGATCACGGTCGGCGGCGGGGTTACCTTCGACATCGCGACGAAGAACACGTACACCCTCACGGTCGACGCTTCAGACGGCAATGGCGGCAGCGCGACCGTCGAGGTGACCATCACCGTCACAGCCGGCCCGGTAGGACCTCCGATCATCACCGGCGGCGGCGGCGGCGGTGGTCCCTCCGGCCCCAGCCCGAGTCTCCTCGACTTCGAGTGGAACGTGACGCACGACATCGACGAACTCGACGGCGGTCACGACAAGCCCTCGGGCCTGTGGTCCGACGGCGTGACCCTGTCGCTGCTGGAGAACGGCGACGGCGCCGACGACGCGATCTACGCCTACGCCCTCGAGAGCGGCGAACGCGTCGAGGGCCGCGAGTTCGAGCTCGACGAACGCAACCGAGCGCCGCGCGGCATCTGGTCCGACGGCGAGACGGCGTGGGTCTCCGACAGCGGCCAGAATCACCTCTTCGCTCACGACCTCGCGACTGGCGAGCGCCTCCCCGAGCGCGACATCGAACTCGCGGACCGCAACCGCGATGCGCGCGGCATCTGGTCCGACGGCGCGACGATGTGGGTGCTGGATGGCGGCAAGAATGCGCTCTTCGCCTACAACCTGGAGAGCGGCGAGCTGCTCGCCGAGTACGCCCTCGACAGCACCAACGGCGACCCCCACGGCATCTGGTCGGACGGCACTACGTTCTGGGTCTCCGACGATGGAGCGAAGCGGCTCCTCGCCTACCGCTTGCCCGCACCCGAGGAACCCGCGGCCGAAGACGCGGAACCGCAGGACCTCGAGCGCGTCATTGACGAGGAGTTCAAGGAGCTGTCGAAGGCCAGCAACAACAGCCCGCGCGGCATCTGGTCCGACGGCGACGTGATGTACGTCGCCGATGAGAGCGACGACAAGGTCTACACCTACAACATGCCCGATGCCATCGACGCCCGCCTCGCGTCCCTCACTCTGAGCGGCGTCGAGCTCGGGGAGTTCCTGCCAGTCCGGACGGACTACCGGGGCACTGGCGGCGACGGTGTCACGGAAACGACGGTCACCGCGGAGGCGCTACAGCGCCGTACGAGTGTCGACATCGACCCGCCGGATGCCGACGAGGAGGCGGAGGGCCATCAGGTCGCCCTCGAGGGAACGAGCGAGATCACGGTGACGGTGATGTCGGCGGATGGCAGCCGCGAGCTCGTCTACCGCGTCCGGCTCCGCGACCCAGAGCCGACAGCCGCGAGCGGGCCCACATCCCATTGCTTCCGCGGGGATGTGGCCGCCGGCTTCAGCCTCGTCATCTACGAAGGAGGCAGTATCGAGGACCTGCTGGTCTGCGCCCTGAGCAGGCACATCGTGGCCCTCTACGTGTTGGATGACGGCGTCTACGTGCCCTACATCGTCGGCGCGCCTGAATTCGTGAATCGTTCCTTCCAGGAGTTGTATGCGGATGGCGTCTTGCCCTTGACGCCGTTCGTCGCCGGGAGCGACGGGCCGCCGAGCGCGGATACCGCCGTCGACCGACCCCCAGAGGATGAGCTCGCAACGCTGCGGGGGTCGAGCTGCCTGCACGGCGAGATTGCGACGGGCTTCAGCCTCGTCCTCTACCAGGGCGGTTCGCTCGAGGAACTCGCGACCTGCGCGCAGGGCCACAACATCACGGCCCTCTACGCGCTCGACGAAGGCAGCTACTTCCCCTACATCCTCGGTGCTCCGGACTTTGTGAATCGCTCGTTCTTCGAGCTGTTTACCGACGGTCTGCCCGCCCTGACGCCACTGGTGGCCAAGAGCGACTCGCCGCTCACAGCCAGCGCCGACAGCGGCAACGCGGCGGAGAACTAGAGCACATGCCGGCTGAGGCGGCCAAGTACGGAACCGCTAGGACGCGGCGGACCTCGGGGCGACTGGCGACGCCGGGGATGGCTGGAGGGACTCGCCTCAGTCCCATACGGTCCAAACGCTCATCTACGTGAGACTGCACCTCTCGATGCAAGCGCTGGCCCGGCGCTCGCGAGGCACACCGGCGCGCCGGTGGCTGCCCAGGTGGGGCGTGGGCTCCGACGCGGCGGATGCGCACTCGTGCTCGGATGCGCTAAGTCCCCCTTGTTCCTCCGAAGAACCGTGCTCCCGCGTAAGCGGCAACGGTGATGGGGCGCATCATGCTCCCTTCGTGGCTCTCACGCGTGCGACTGGTCTTCGCAGGAACGGTCCCATCACTGGACACGAGGGGAGCACCTCGCGCAGCGGGGTCGTTCCCCTGCATCGACCAGATTTGGGGCCGACTCCGCGAACGCTCGAGGGGAACGAGTTGAATGCAGAACCATCTTCTTGCCCGATTCTGGCGCCGGGCGGCGCTCATGGCCGTGATGGCCGTCGGCGTCATCTCGCTTCAGAGCGGCCAACTCAGCGCTCAGCAGCCGCCCCCCAACAATCCGGCTACGGGCACGCCCACCATCATCGGCGCGCTGCGGGTGGGTGAAGTCGCACGTGTGGACACTTCCTCGATCGCCGACGCCGACGGGCTCACGGACACCGAGTTCAGTTACACCTGGTTCGCGGATGATGACCTCCTCGAGGAGGGCGCCTTTTTCCGGGCCGCGACGTCTATCAACGAGTACGCGCTCGCGCCGTACGACGCCGGGCTGACAATCAAAGTGCAGGCGCACTTCGACGACGACCAAGGCAACAGCGAATCCCTTGATGTACAGGCGACAAGCACCGTCGCGGCTGTGGCGCCGGACGCGCCACCGGACCTGAGCGGCTCACTGGGTGACCCCGGCGAGCTTGACCTGAGCTGGTCGACCCCTGCGGTTTGTGACTTCACCGTTGTCTTCGACTGCTGGCTCGACCTCGACCGAACGTTCAGCGTTGGAGACGGCGGTTCAGAGATCACCGGCTACACGGTGCAATGGAAGTTGGCGTCTGGAAGTTGGGGCGTCGCATCCCATGTCTCCGAGGCGGAGGTGACCACAACTTCCCATACCGTCGCCGGACTGAGCGCGAGCAGTACGTACACCGTGCGCGTGCTCGCACGAAATGCAGTCGGCGCGGGCACTCCTTCGACTGAGGTGACAGTCAGCGGCACCAACCTCAACGTGGGGCCGGTCGTCTCAGGAAAGGCGGCGCCAAGCTTCTTTGAGACCAACCCAAGGGACGTAGAAACGTATATCGCGACCGATCCCGAGAGCGACACCATTACCTGGTCGCTCTCGGGTCCTGATGCAAGCTTCTTCAGCATCGCCGACGGCGTGCTCAATTTCGATTCCGCCGGGGACTATGAGGACCCGAGGGACGCCGGTCGGAACAACGTGTATGAGGTGACCATACATGCGTCCGATGGGTCGAACAGCGCGGTATTCCGCGTCACCGTTGTCATCAATGACGTTGACGAGCCTCCCGTCATCGCTGGGCCCACCAGTGTGAAGGTCCGGGGCGGCACCACGGCCTACGTGGGCCGCTACGGCGCAACCGACCCGGAAGGATTCGTGACAAGCTGGGAGCCGCTTTCGGGCGTGGACGCACAACACTTCGAGTTCTCCGATGCCGGAGACCTGAGCTTCACCGCCGTGCCCGACTTCGATAATCCGGCCGACACCAACGGCGACAACACGTATGAGGTCACCGTCAGCGCTTCCTCCGACGGCGATCGGGGAACGCGGACCGGAACGTTGGACGCGGGAGTCACTGTCACAGATCCGAACCAGGTGATCAGGCCACCGATCATCTTCGGAGGAGGAGGCGGCGGGGGCGGCTCGCGTGGCCCGACCCCGAGCGAGGCCGACTTCGAGCGAGGCCGACTTCGAGTGGACGGTCGAGCACGACATCGAGGAGCTCGACGGCGGCAATGACAAGGCGACCGGCCTGTGGTCCGATGGCACGACGCTCTGGATCGCCGACAACTCGGACGGTGCGGGCGACGCGGTTTACGCCTACGACCCCAAGACCGGCGAACGCATCGAGGAGCGCGAGTTCGAGCTGGATGAGCGCAACCGCGCCCCCCGCGGCGTCTGGTCCGACCGGACGGTCATCTGGATCAGCGACAGTGGCCAGGAGAAGCTGTTCGCCCACGACCTCGAGAGCGGCGAGCGCCTCCCCGAACGCGACCTCGCACTCGCCGAGCGCAACCGCGACGTGCGCGGCATCTGGTCCGCCGATGGGACGATGTGGGCGCTCGACGGTGGGAAGGACAGCATCTTCGCCTACGACCTCGAGAGCGGCGACCTGCTCGGCGAGTACGCCCTCGACTCCTCCAGCGGCGACCCGCACGGCATCTGGTCCGACGGCGTCGGCGTATGGGTCTCCGACCACGTGGCCAAGCGGCTCCTCGCTTACCGGCTGCCTGCGCTGCCCGACGGAGAGGAACCCGACGAGCACAGTGCACTCGAGCGCGTCAGCGATGAGGACTTCAAGAAGCTGAGCGGCGCCAGTAACAACAGCCCCCGCGGTCTCTGGTCGGACGGGGGCGTCATGTACGTCGCCGACCAGAGCGACGACAAGGTCTACACCTACAACATGCCCGACGCGATCGACGCGCGCTTGGCCACGCTCGAGCTCAGCGGCGTCGACATCGGGGAGTTCGACAGCGCCCAGACGGAGTACGCCGGGACGGCCGGGGACGACGTCACCGAGACCACGGTCGGGGCGGAGGCCTCGCAGTCGGGAGCGGCGATCCTCATCGAACCCGACGACGACGACGACGACGACCCGGAGAACGCCCACCAGGTCGCGCTGGAAGATGTCCCCGAGATCACCGTCACCGTCACCTCCCGCGACGAGAGCCGCGAGCGCGTCTACCGCGTGCTGGTCGGCGATCCGGGGCAGGAGGTCCCGGACGGCCCTGCGCCCCCGTGCTTCCGGGGTGCCGTTGCGCTCGGCTTCAGCCTGGTCGTCTACGCGGGCGGCAGTGTCGAGGAGCTGGTGGACTGCGCGCAGAGCCGCCACGGCACGGCCCTCTACACCCTGCACGACGGCGGCTACGTGCCCTACATCCTCGGTGCACCCGAGTTCGTGAACAGCTCCTTCGGCGAGCTGTTCGCAGACGGCGTCCCCGCCACGACACCCCTGATCGTCAAGAGCGAGGGGCCGCCCACAGCCGATCCCGCCGGCAGCATCACGGGCGATGACCCGACACCGCCCTGGCCGGAGTGCCTGCGCGGCACGGTCGCCACGGGCTTCAGCCTCGTCCTCTACCAGGGCGGTGCGATCGAGGAACTCGTGACCTGCGCGGAGAGCCGCGACATAACGGCCATCTACACCCTGCACGACGGCGGCTACTTCCCCTACATCCTCGGTGCCCCGGAGTTCGTGAACCGGTCCTTCCGCGCGTTGTTCACGGACGGCCTCCCCGCCATCACGCCTCTGATCGTGAAGAGCGACGGCGTGAGCCCGGCGGCCGCGACCGCGGGAGCGCCGTAGGCGGCGGCGGGGGTGGTCATTCACGAGGCCCGCGGACTGCATGAGCACTGAGCAGATGGTGGGGCCCTCGAAGGAAGAAGCCGCAAGCCGCGCAGCGCCTCTTGCCCCTGGCGCGTGATTCGGCGGTCGTGGCCAGAAGGTCGGCAACTGTGCGGAGTGTGAGCGGGTCAAGGTACGTCCCGAAACCGTCGTTGCCTGCGTCCACGCGGCCGCCCTGGCTCCGTCGCAGATGGGCAGGCGGAACTGCTCACAGTCGCTATCGCGAGCGCGCCTGAGAAGGACACACCGCAATCCCCATGGGATGCAGCCGCTGAACCTGTTTCCCCGGAGGTGCAGCCGCTACAGGCGTCGATCGGTTCGCGGTAGGGATGCCGGTTGCCCGGCACCCCCCGCACAGATCCGGACGTGCCCTCTCGGGCATCCGGCTCCTACCTCAAGTGCGTGACGGCAAATCGCTCCGCAGGCCACGGGTGAAGGATGGAGATTCGGGGCCAGTGTTTCTGGCACAGGGCAAGGATGCGCTCCCACGTGAAACGGTCGCGCTGCGACCGCCGTCGGAGAACGCGCAGCCAGAGCCGCTTCACGACACGAACAAACTGCGTGAGCGCCGGCGAGCTGGTCGGCACCGCGTAGTAGCCAAGCCACCCACGCAGTACCCGCCCCAGCCACTGCCCCGTCGTCACGGGGTTGTCGTGCATGCGCCGCCACAACTCGGCCTTGATGGCCTTCAGCGTCCGGCGCATCCGCTTCGCAACGGGCTTGCGCCCCAGCCCGAATCTCCCGTCGCGTCGGGTCCGGCAGTAGTGCGTCATGCCGAGAAAGTCGAACGTTTCCGGTCGGCCCTCCCCGCGCTTCCGCCTGTTCGCCAGCGCGAACCTGCCGAACTCAAGTAGACGGGTCTTCTCCGGGTGCAGCTCCAGCCCGTAGGCCGCGAACCGCTCCCGGAGTGCCTCCATGAACCGCACCGCATCGCTGCGGTGCTGGAACCCCAGGACGAAGTCATCGGCATACCGCACGATGTACGCCTCGCCCCGGACCTCCCGCGGTCGCCACTCGCGCGCAAACCAGTCGTCGAGCACGTTGTGCAGGTACACGTTCGCAAGCAGCGGCGATATCGGCGCCCCCTGCGGCATCCCCCGCACGAAATCGACTTCCGGCTCCGCGTCCATGACGCCGACGCTCAGCCACTTTCGTATCAGGCGCAACACCCGCTGGTCCCCGATGCGCATCTCCAGAAACGACATCAGCCGCCCCCGGTCGATGCTGCCGAAGAACTCCCGGATGTCCACCTCGACAATCCAGCTGACCTTGCGCCGTTCGACCGCGTAGGCCAGTGCGTCCAGCGCGTCATGCGCCGAACGCCCCGGCCTGAAGCCATGCGAGAAGCCGTAGTAGCCCGACTCGTAAATCGGGTTCAAAAGATTGTCCACCACCGCCCGCTGAACGATCTTGTCCTCCAGCGAGACGATACCGAGCGGCCGTATTCCCCCGTCCGGCTTGGGTATCTCTACCCGCCTGACGGGCTTCGCCCGGTACGCTCCACGGTGTACGCGGCCATGCAGGTCGAGCAATCGCTCGTCCAGCCCGTCCCCGTATTCTCGCCACCTCACCCCGTCCACGCCCGGAGCCGCATCCCGCTTCAACGCGAGATACGCCTCCCGCAGCGCCTCCGGCGTGATGTGGTGCAAGAGCGCGGTGAGTTTCTCTCCCGGCTTCCGTTCCACGAACTGCCGTATCCTCTCCGCTCCGGGTGACACCGCACCCCGACTCTGCGTCCGGACCGTGCCGGTGCTTTGAGGATTCCTCTCGGTTGGGGCCCTTTGCTCCAGCGACTCCGCCGGGGCTCGCGCCCCCTTGTTCGCCGCCTTCATCGCTCGTACGGCCCCATCAGACTGCTGCGCATCGTGCATCATCGGCTACGGTTTACGTCCCTTCCCGACGCGGTCCCGGCGTACGACTCGTCGGGACAACGCGCAGCTCTCCCAAGTCCCGGCGATAGACGTGTGTGCGTGCATGGGGTCTTCGACACCGTGGGGCCCGACCACGACTCGCCAGTAGCGCCGTCGCCGGTATTGCCTTCGACCAATCCAAGAGCCTCGGCACCCCAAATGGCCCTTTCGATGCTCATTAGCCCCGCCCGCACACCCCGCTGCCGACGCTTCACAAGCCGCCTCGCGACGACCCGCGCACGGCTCGCGGAATGACATGAGTGGCTAGCTCTTTGCCATAGAGGACTTCCACCTCCTGCCTACTCGCCAGTTAGCCTGGCGCTCTGGATTCGGGCTTAACGGCCAGGTGCAGCAGGCGGCACCGGGGCGGGCGTCGCGCTCGTCGTGTCGCTGCCACGGGCACGGGCTGCGTAGAGCGGGGCGCGACCCGCGGTCGCCGGAACTACCGTAGGTCCGTCCCGCGAGCCTGGAGGTCCTGGGCTGTAGTAGCCAGGCTCGGAACTCCACATAAAGTGGTGGAGTGCTCGCGTCATCATCTACGTCATCACTTCGAAGCGGTTGGTCGCCTCGTCCCAGAGATGCAGCAGCCTCGCCTCGCGGTCGGGGCGCAGCTGGTACAGCGCCGCGACCACGCGCCGGGTCGGCTCACGCCAGTCGCCGAGGCTGCGGATGTGGACGGCGTAGTCGATCAGCCCGGCCTGCTCGTCCGGCACGCTGTTCGCCGCGATCTTGTCGAAGGCCTCCTCCAGGGAGTCGGCGTGCGTGGCCGCCGCCAGCGAGAGGCCCCCGGTCGCCAGCGCATCGAACACGCGCCGCACCGGCTCGCCCCAGATGTAGGTCGGGAAGACCGGTGTCTCCGCGAACTCGTGCACGAGCAGGTAGCCGCCGTCCGGCTGCGCCGGGATGCCGAGGTCCGGCTCGTCGGCCGAGACCTCGTGGACCGGCGTGCCCTCGGGCACGTACGCGAGGGTCGCGCGCAGCGTCGTCGTCTTGCCCGCGAGCCGCGGCCCGGCGAAGAACAGAAGCGAGGACCGCGACCGGGCGGCCACGATGAGCGTGTCCGCCATCTCTGGAGACATCGTGCCGTTGCGCACCAGCTGGGTCAGAGTGAGTTCCACAGCCATCGGTTCCTCCCGAGACTCGCACGACCACGCCATCCCGGCGCCGGAACGTGGCGCTACCCTCCTGTCCCCACGATTTTTGTCAAGGCGGTCACGCGTACAGCCCCCAGACACCTAGCCGGGGCCTCGGCCGTCGTTCCCCATCCCACCCCATCATGTCCGTGCCCGCAGCACGAGCCGCCTCAGCAGTGTTGGTGACTCATCCCGCTTGTACTCGACCGGTTCGTCGCGATGCCAGCCCTTGCGACGGAATAGCATGTTCAGCCTCCGGTAGAGCTGGTCGCTGATGATCTCAGGGTCGTGAGCGCGTCGAGTAGCGTCCCGAGAAGTGGTGTCACAAGCAGGGAGACGGTCTCTGCAGGCGGCACCTACGACCGGCCACGGCCTCTGGGCATCGGTCGGTCTGGGTGCGCTCCTACCGCTTCTCCACAAGGACCGCCGTGTTCATCCGCGCAAGCTGGCGGTCGAAGGTGTGGAGGGGTGCAGCTCCCTCCCGCTCAGCCGCTGAGAGGATCATGAGGTCCGCGAAGCCGACACCACCCTGGCGATAGGCATAGACCGCACGGGCCATGTCGTCCGCGGCCTCCACAACAATGCTGTCGGTGGCGATCAACTCCATGAGAACGTCTGCGATCTGGACGCGCGTGAACCCGTAGGCCCGCTCCAGTACCCAGACAACCTCAAGTGCGACCTCGCGGCAGATGAAGCCTGGGCGCTCAGGCGTCAACCGCTCCAGTAATGCCCGAGCTGCATCTGCCTGCTCAGCATGGTCGGCCACGAGATATCGCACGACGACGTTCGTGTCGACGGCAATCACGCGTCGGTGGCCCCATCGACGACGGCGCGTTCCATGTCGTCCAGGGTCGCGGCCGGGCCGTCATGCCGTAGTACGCCAAAGAGCCGTGCGATGGGGCGTACCGGCAGGATCCTGACTTCCCCATCCTGGATGAGGTAGCGCACCCGATCACCAGCGTGCAGGCAGAGCGCATCGCGCACTGCTCGTGGCAATGTGGTCTGTCCCTTCGAGGTGATTCCAGACTCGATCATGAGCAGTACCCTGTCGCATTACCATCTAGCTATGTGCCTTGTATTAGGCAGCATAGCAATGCCGCTGCCCAGGTCGCAAGTCCGCGGGCCCCGGTGTGGGGCGATGCCGCCTACCGGGGAGCGGAGAAGCGCCCGGAGCACGCGGGGTCAGAGGTGAGCTGGCAGGTGGCGATGCGCCCGAGGCTCAGGCGGCGGTCACGTCCCGGCAAGTGGTGTCACAGTGCACCATCCTTATCATTTGTTAGCCGGCAGCCTGCAGCAGCACCTCCTTGCCTGACGTGAGCTCACTCCCCGGCGGGGAGAGCAGCGTCATCATCGTCATGTAGCGCCGCCCGACGGCCCATTCGTCGTGCTGCTCGGAGAGTGTCGATCGCCAGGGTCATTGAGCCACGCGTCGCCACGGTCATTAGCCCTGATCCAGAGCGCCAGGCTAACTGGCGAGTAGGCAGGAGGTGGAAGTCCTCTATGGCAAAGAGCTAGCCACTCATGTCATTCCGCGAGCCGTGCGCGGGTCGTCGCGAGGCGGCTTGTGAAGCGTCGGCAGCGGGGTGTGCGGGCGGGGCTAATGAGCATCGAAAGGGCCATTTGGGGTGCCGAGGCTCTTGGATTGGTCGAAGGCAATACCGGCGACGGCGCTACTGGCGAGTCGTGGTCGGGCCCCACGGTGTCGAAGACCCCATGCACGCACACACGTCTATCGCCGGGACTTGGGAGAGCTGCGCGTTGTCCCGACGAGTCGTACGCCGGGACCGCGTCGGGAAGGGACGTAAACCGTAGCCGATGATGCACGATGCGCAGCAGTCTGATGGGGCCGTACGAGCGATGAAGGCGGCGAACAAGGGGGCGCGAGCCCCGGCGGAGTCGCTGGAGCAAAGGGCCCCAACCGAGAGGAATCCTCAAAGCACCGGCACGGTCCGGACGCAGAGTCGGGGTGCGGTGTCACCCGGAGCGGAGAGGATACGGCAGTTCGTGGAACGGAAGCCGGGAGAGAAACTCACCGCGCTCTTGCACCACATCACGCCGGAGGCGCTGCGGGAGGCGTATCTCGCGTTGAAGCGGGATGCGGCTCCGGGCGTGGACGGGGTGAGGTGGCGAGAATACGGGGACGGGCTGGACGAGCGATTGCTCGACCTGCATGGCCGCGTACACCGTGGAGCGTACCGGGCGAAGCCCGTCAGGCGGGTAGAGATACCCAAGCCGGACGGGGGAATACGGCCGCTCGGTATCGTCTCGCTGGAGGACAAGATCGTTCAGCGGGCGGTGGTGGACAATCTTTTGAACCCGATTTACGAGTCGGGCTACTACGGCTTCTCGCATGGCTTCAGGCCGGGGCGTTCGGCGCATGACGCGCTGGACGCACTGGCCTACGCGGTCGAACGGCGCAAGGTCAGCTGGATTGTCGAGGTGGACATCCGGGAGTTCTTCGGCAGCATCGACCGGGGGCGGCTGATGTCGTTTCTGGAGATGCGCATCGGGGACCAGCGGGTGTTGCGCCTGATACGAAAGTGGCTGAGCGTCGGCGTCATGGACGCGGAGCCGGAAGTCGATTTCGTGCGGGGGATGCCGCAGGGGGCGCCGATATCGCCGCTGCTTGCGAACGTGTACCTGCACAACGTGCTCGACGACTGGTTTGCGCGCGAGTGGCGACCGCGGGAGGTCCGGGGCGAGGCGTACATCGTGCGGTATGCCGATGACTTCGTCCTGGGGTTCCAGCACCGCAGCGATGCGGTGCGGTTCATGGAGGCACTCCGGGAGCGGTTCGCGGCCTACGGGCTGGAGCTGCACCCGGAGAAGACCCGTCTACTTGAGTTCGGCAGGTTCGCGCTGGCGAACAGGCGGAAGCGCGGGGAGGGCCGACCGGAGACGTTCGACTTTCTCGGCATGACGCACTACTGCCGGACCCGACGCGACGGGAGATTCGGGCTGGGGCGCAAGCCCGTTGCGAAGCGGATGCGCCGGACGCTGAAGGCCATCAAGGCCGAGTTGTGGCGGCGCATGCACGACAACCCCGTGACGACGGGGCAGTGGCTGGGGCGGGTACTGCGTGGGTGGCTTGGCTACTACGCGGTGCCGACCAGCTCGCCGGCGCTCACGCAGTTTGTTCGTTTCGTGAAGCGGCTCTGGCTGCGCGTTCTCCGACGGCGGTCGCAGCGCGACCGTTTCACGTGGGAGCGCATCCTTGCCCTGTGCCAGAAACACTGGCCCCGAATCTCCATCCTTCACCCGTGGCCTGCGGAGCGATTTGCCGTCACGCACTTGAGGTAGGAGCCGGATGCCCGAGAGGGCACGTCCGGATCTGTGCGGGGGGTGCCGGGCAACCGGCATCCCTACCGCGAACCGAAGAAGAGTGCGCGAGCGGCTGGGGTTGGGTGCTCCGCTGTAGCTGGGACAATGGTTTTTGACCGAATCACGTCACAGCCACAGGGAGCACCCATTCGATGTTAGCAACGAGCAGCCCCGACCGGATACACATCGCCTTCGACGACGACCGCCTCGTGGACCACGCGGGCCTGCTGCTCCCGGCCACGCTCGCTGGCCGGCTCGGCCTCCGTGAACTGGCAGACGCCCACCTCGACCTCGGTGACGCAGCGGGGCGGGCGAACGTCGGCGACAAGCTGATGACTCTCATCGCCTCGGCGCTCGCGGGCGGCGACTGCATCGATGACGCCGATGCCATGCGCTCAGGCGGCGCCGGGCGCGTGCTCGGCTGCACGGTGAAGGCGCCGTCCACCCTCGGGACGTTCCTGCGCAGCTTCCGCTGGGGCCACGTCCGCCAGCTCGACCGCGTCAGCCGCGAGTTGCTGGCCCGCAGTTGGGCGGCCGGGGCGGGACCCGGCGCGGCACCGTTCACGATCGACCTCGACTCGACGCTCTGCGAGACCTACGGACTGGCGAAAGAGGGCGCCCGGCACCACGGCTACACGGGCGTGCGCGGCTATCACCCGCTGCTCGCGGTGGCGGCCGGGACGGGTGAGGTGCTGATGGCCCGGCTGCGCGGGGGCCGTGCCAACACCGCTCGGGGGGCCGCCCACTTCCTGCGTGAGACGGTGGGCCGGGTGCGCGACGCCGGGGCGAGCGGGCAGCTCACGGTGCGCGCCGACAGCGGCTTCTACAACCACGCTGTCGTCGCCGTCTGTCGCAAGCAGGATGTCCGCTTCTCCATCACCATTCGCCAGCAGCCGAACGTACGCCGGCTGATCGAGGCGATACCGGAAGAGGACTGGACGCCGATCCCGTACTGGCAGGACGACGGCGCCGCTGTCGCCGAGACGACCTACACGCCGTTCCAGCACACGAGGGACGCCACCGCGGTGCGGCTCATCGTGCGGCGCGTCAAGCCGACGCCCGGCTCACAGCTCGCGCTCTTCGTGAACTACAGTTACCACGCCTTCATCACCGATCGCGCGGGGGAGATGATGGAGCTGGAGGCCGACCATCGCCGTCACGCCGAGATCGAGAACGCGATCCGCGACCTCAAGTACGGCGTCGGGTTGAACCATCTCCCCTCGGGCCGCTTCGCCGCGAACGCGGCGTGGCTCGCGGTGCAGGTGATCGCGCACAACCTCGCCCGCTGGACGGCACGCCTCGGGCTCGGCGAGGGGATCGTGACGACCAGGACGCTCAGGCGGCGCTACTTCTCTCTCGCCGGACGGCTCACCCACTCTGCCCGGCGGTGGACCCTGCACCTCCCGAAGCGCTGGCCCTGGGCCGGGCAGCTGGCAGCCGCGCTCGCGCGACTACGGGCGATACCGCTCCCGACCTGACGCCCGCTCACAGCGCCGAACCGGAGCCGAAGCTCGCGCCAGCATGCCCGCCCACGCCTCGCGCACCCTCGCGCCCGCACCCTCAGCGCCCCCGAGCGGTGCTGAGCGACGGCTCCTGGCTCCGGCCCGCCCCCGGCGCCGCCCGGCGAACGCCGACACACCCGTCGAACTCTCCGGCAGCCCGGCACCCCGCCTCGTCAAGCTTCGTTCGGTGGATTCGAGATTAGACCACCCGGGACGCCGGTAGGCGGCTTGATATCAGTGAGCGTCTAGCGCGTCAATCACCTCCCGTCTGCGCCTCGAGCAGGGCGCGGTGCGGCGAGAGCCGCTGGCGGTAGCTATCGCCCTCGATCACGATCTGGTAGCTGGCGTTCGCGAGGCGGTCGAGGGCGCTGTTGCCGAGGATCGGGTCGTCGAAGAGACCCAGCCATTCCTCCACGGCGCGGTTCGAGGTGATGACGAAGCTCGAGCTGCGGTGGCGCCCGATGACCAGCTCGTAGAGGTCGATGGACTGCTGCGCGCTGAGGCGATGGAGCCCGAGGTCGTCGAGGATGAGCAGGTCGGGCGCGAGGAAGCTTCGGAAGACCTTCTCGGCCGAGTGGTCGACGCGGGCCTGCGCCATCTCGCGGAAGTAGTGGTCGGCCGGGGCGAAGCGGACGCTGCGTCCGGAGCGGACGGCTGAGTAGCCGAGCGCCTGGGCTAAGAAGCTCTTGCCGACGCCGACGGGGCCGACGAGCAGGACGTGCTCGCGGCGGTCGAGGAAGTGCAGCGAGAAGGCGGCGTCGAGCAGGCGGCGGTCGAGCCGGATGGCGGCCGCCCAGTCGAAGTCCTCGAGGCGGCAGAGCTGCTCGAAGCCGGCCTGGCGCAGGCGCAGCTCCAACCGCCCGTGGTCGCGGCGGCTCACCTCGTCGACGAGCAGGATCTGCAGGAAGTCCGCGTAGTCGAGGTGGTCGCGCCGCGCGAGGGCGATGCGCTCGGGCAGGGTGTCGAGCATACGGCCGAGCTTGAGGCGCTTGAGCAGCGGGCGGAGGTCTGAGGTGGTGGCGGTCATCGTGGTGCTCCTGTCGGGGTCTGCGCGCGGGACTGGGCGAAGACGGAGCCCGAGTGGGCGAAGCGCCCCGGAGGCGGCGGCAGCTCGGGCTGGTCTGGGGTGCTCTCCTGGTCGAGGGCCTCGACGAGGATGCGCTCGAGGCGGCGCACGTCGATGAGGTCGACCTCGAGCGCGCGGCGGCAGGCGGCGTCGAGGCGGTCCGGGGAGTAGCGCTCGGCGAGGCGCAGCAGCTTGTGGCCCTGCCGGAGCTTCGCCCAGGGCAGGGAGCCCTCGAAGAGACGCTCGGCGTAGGCGCCCACGGCCTCCCCCAGCTCGGCGGCGCGGCGCTGTATCCAGTCGGGCGCCCGCCTGGTGTAGGGGGTGAGCTCGGCCGGGTAGTCGTTCGGGTCGGTGGCGCGGCCGCCCCGGCGCTGGCGCGGGTGGACCTTGATGAGCTGACCGCGGTGGTAGATGCGCACCAGCTTCGAGCCGAGCTGCACCTCGACCTTCTGGCGGGGCGGGCAGGCCGTGGACGGCACCGAGTACAGCGCGTACTGGCAGGCGATGTGGTGGTCGGGATGGACCGTGGCGGTCCGCCAGTCGGGGACCTCGTAGGGCTCGCCGTCCCAGGGAGCGAGGAGAGGGAGCTCCTCCTCCCGGAAGACCTCGAGCGGCCGGCGGCGGGTCGTGCCGTGGATGCGCTGTCCCGCCACCTCCAGGCACCAGCTGCGGGCGGCGGAGCGCAGGTCGACGACGTCCCGGAAGTCGCCGCCCTTGAAGAGGCGCTCGCGCACGTAGGGGATGCTGCGCTCGACGCGCGGCTTGTCGCGGGGATGACGCACGCGCGCGGGGTCGGTGATGAAGCCGCGGTGGCGGGCGTACTCGAGGAAGCCCCGCGTGAAGCGCGGGTGCAGCGCGTCGGCCCCGGCGACGGCGGCCGGGAAGTTATCGATGACGAGGTAGCGGGGCACTCCCCCGAAGAAGGCCCAGGCCTCCTCCAGGCCCTCGATCACAGCGTCCAGCTTCTGGCTGGTGGTGGGCCACACAAAGCAGTGGCGGGAGTAGCGCCAGACGACGACCAGCGCCCACACCGCGCGCCGGCGGCCGCTCTCGGGGTCCCGGATGAAGCCGAGGCGGCCGAAGTCCATCTCCGCCACCTCGCCCGGCGGCCCGTCGTCCATGCGCACGGTCGACGGCAGCCGGTGGCGCCAGCCGCGGCGCCGGATGAAACGCCGCAGCGTGGTGTAGGAGACCTCGCAGCCTCGTCCGGCGAGGAGCTCCTGGATGCGCGTCAGTTGCAGGCGGTCGGTCTCAAGCCAGCGCTCGATCTGCTCCGCCCAGGGCGAGAGCAGCTCTTCGCTCGGCGCCTCGACCTGCCGCGGGCCGGAGAGGCTCAGCGTCGCCAGCGCGGCGAGCTGCTCCTCACTCGGCTCGGGACCGTCAGGTGTGAGGCCGGCCGCTTCGGCCGCGTCGATGTAGCGGCGGACCGTCTGACGCGACAACCCCATCCCGCTGGCGATGCGGCGCTGGCTGAGCCCCGCCTGCCAGCGTCGAATGATCTCCTGGATCTCCACCCCGTGTACCTCCCGGTAGGCCATCGCTGCTCCCTCCGCTGGGGATGCAGGCGATGGTGGCCGTACCGGCGGCCCGAGTGGTCAGACCCCCCGGAGGGGTGGCTCAATGACCTTGGCGAAGTGGCACATAGACCCTGGCGATCTCGCCGTTTGCTGGTCTATAGATCCTGGCGATTCACAGAGAGCACTGCACCGATGAGCCGGATGACCGCTGAGCGGTTGGGGAAGATGCCGACCACGTTGGTGCGCCGGCGGATCTCCTTGTTGAGCCGCTCCTGGGGGTTGTTCGACCAGATCTGCCGCCAGTGCGTGACCGGGAAGGCCGTGAACGCCAGGATCTCCTCCGCGGCGTCGGCGAGCATCGCCACGGCCTCGGAACAGCGCGCCTCCAGCTGCTCCACCCCGGGCGTGCTGAGCGTCAGGTAGCGCCGCACCGTGTTGCGGCTGATACCCATCTCGCGCGCCACCCGGCGTCGGCTCTGGCCCTCGACCAGCACCTTGTGCCGGAGTACATGGACTTCCTCCACTCGAAGCATCCTCTCCCCCAGCGTTCGCGGCCCCCGCCGCCGAACATGCTGGGCGCTGCCCCGGAGTGGATCACCTTCCAGCCGATGACTGGATCACCTTGCGAGCGATGAGCGCAACCGGGGACGCGACTACGGCGTCACAAGGACCCGAGCGGTACATGGGACTGCGCAGCGCGGTCAGGGAGACGGGAATTCACCGGCTAGCGATTGACGGCTGACCCTGCATTGCCAGCCCAATCGGTTCTGCGATCACGTGCCCGTGCCGTGGACGCTACTTGGCTGGGCTCCGGAGTCGTGGCCCGGCACCGCGGGAGCGACGCTGCCGCTGCGCTCAGAACGAGAGCTCCAGATACAACCTGGCGCACCCTTTTTCGCATGACCGCAGCTTCATGCCCATGCTCCAGTGGTAGAACAATTGCCCGCGCGCCTCATCCGCGACGGACGCGGCCTAGCTTTGCATGACGTCCAGCCACCACCCGTAGCGGGGATCGCGGGGACCAGGCACGTAGCTAGCGCCGGAGCGCATGCGCTCCAGCGCGGTCCGAAGCTCGCCTAGAGGCACGGACATCGTCTCCTGCCACTGGCTCACGAGGTCAAGTGTGGAGACAAGCGGGACTGTCCGGGCCTGTTCAGCGAGGACACGCCTAGCCTTGCGGTCGTCCGTCGCGACGGAGCACCCACGGTGGAAGGCTAGAGCTGATGTCACCGCCTCACCGTCGTCGATCAGGGCGGCAAGGGTCACGAACGTGGTCTCTTCGGCTGGACTCGCCAGGCGCATCACTTCCACCAAGCCCTCGGACACAAACGGAGACAGGTCCACGAGGAGTTGGTCGTCCTCGCCATCGGCGGAAGGCTCACGGCGGATGAAGAGAGCTTCCTCCTCAAGAACGTAGTCCGCGACACCGACTTGCTCGGGCAACGACGCCAGGATCTCCCCGAAGCGTTTGGTGGCATAGAGGTTGAGCAGGCAGCTGGCGTCGAGAATGAGGCTCGCAGGTCGTCGGTCCACAGTGGCTCGACCCTAGGAGTCCGGCTTCGTGACGCTGCCAGCGAGCTCTATCGGGAGAGACGCCACTTCCCCTCCGTCGAGCACATGCAGCGCACTGCCCAGCCTCTGGAGGGTCCGCCTAGCCGACACACGGTCGGTCCGCAGGAGCCGCGCCAGCTCCCCTTCAGTCAGACTTCCGACTTCATATGCACGCGCGGCCAAGAACTCGTAGCGATACGGCAGGAGCCGATCATCGCTCGGATGCGGTGGCAGGCCGAGGTGCTCCTGAGCTTCCCGGGCCTTGAACCCCCGGTCACGCAGGCGCTCCCAGGTACCTCCCGGGACGACACCGAGTTCCTCGAGGCGCAGCATCATTGCCTCGACGGAGACGAAGTAGTAATGCGCAAGCCGGCAAACATCTGCAGCGGTGACGTTACCAGCACTGGCTCTCACCAGTTCGTTGAACCTGCGGCGTAGCCCGGACTCCGACATGAGCAAACAGCGGGCAAAGGTGTCAGCGAACCGCTCGGTCGCGGGGACGCGACGGCGCGAGCCCAGAAAGGAGATTTCCGACCGATAGCGGCTCGTCAGGAAATGGGCGTACTCGTGGGCCAGCGACCATCGCCGGCGTTCTGCCGGATGGCGAGCATTGACGGCGATGCAACCGCCCAACTCGTCCGTGTAGGCGAAGATGCCCGCCACCCGCGAGGGCATCGCGATGGAGAACACGCGGAGGCCTACGTCCTGCTCAAGCGTCTCCCTCAGGCGCAGTATCGGTCCATCGCCGAGACCCAGTCGGTTGCGTTCGAATGAGGCGACATCCTGGGCGGCCTCCTCGGGAGCCGTCCCGGTCGTCGGATACTGGGGCGGGTAGGTGGGTCCGGGCGACACTCCACTCAACTGCTCGAGGTACAAGTAGTCTTGGCACAGATCCTGAAAGTCCCGGAGCGCCTGACTCATTTCCTCTTGCAGATCGTCAGGGGCACCGCGGACGGCCGCCGTGCGGAATTGGGCGGCGAAGTCCGCGATGGGTTCTTTCGGGCCGACGAGATCGCTGACCCGCCTGCCGTAGACATTCGCTAGCCGGATGAGCTCGTCCGGGCGGGCCTGTCGGTCACCCTTCTCGATCGCGGTGATCGTCGTCCGAGCTACTGCGAGCGACTCAGCGGCGTCTTGCTGCGTGAGCCCGCGAGCCTTTCTCGCCTCCTGGAGGCGTCGGCCCAGTGCGCGAGGGTCGAGAGCCAGCGTCTCGTGCTGTGGCATGGAAACCTCCCGGGTTGTTAGTCGGACTGTGGCATGAACCGCCGCCACTCGCGCACGTAGGTCTGGAAAAGGCGGACGAACTTGGCGCCGACCTGCGCCGCGTTCAGGCCATCGTACCGTCCGAGTTCGGTGCTGATCCGCCCGAGTTCTGGAAACGAAGCCATGAGGGATCGCCACGGATCGCCTGAAACAAGGGCCTGTTCCAGCCGCTGGATCTGGCCGCGCATTGCTTCGACGTCGTAGGCGTTGTCGTTGCTCAGCACCGCCCGCTCCGTGCGCACGTCGTGCCGGTATGCGGCGGCAGGGTCGTACCTGCCCAATCCAGCGGCGTGGAGGGCCTGCCGCCGAAGAACACACGAGGTGCAGTGGCCGCATTGCGGCGCCTGGTCGGGGATGCGCATCGGGAAGCTGTCACAAGTGATCGTGTGCTCCACCGCACCGGCGAGTCCGGCTGGGAGCAATGACCGGCACATCTCGGCCTTCGTGTGAAACAGGAAAGGATTCCTCACGCGGACCTCACGGCCGAGTACAGGCTCAACCAGGGCCTCGAACAGCCTGAGGGAGCGAGGATGGACGCCTCTGTAGTTGTCGACGCCGAGTTGCGTCTCATTGATGGGGAGGTTCAGAGCTCCGACGCCGTTCTCGTAGACCCACAGCGTGTCGGTGCCCGCCTGCGCGGCTGCAGTCGCTCCGAGGGCGAGGAAGACCAGCGCGCGTGTACGCTGCCCCTTCTCCCCGCAGCCTCCTTCAGGCCGGCGCATGCCGAAGCCGACCGCCACGTGCGTGACTCTTGAGCCCGCGCCGGGAGAGCGCTCATTGAGCACCGACCTGATGTGCTGCACCTGCGATCGCTGCTGGCTGAGCAGACGGTTGTGGGTGTATCCGGAGACGAGTACGCGCGACCCACCAAGGTCTTCCGTTGTTCGGCACGCGAGCCCGGCAAGGGAGTCCAAGCCGCCGCTAAACAGCGAGACGGCGACCGGAGGCTCTAGGGGAACCTTGAAAAGGAACGCCCCGGACTCGGCGGGGGTCCGAGCGGCTCTTCGTTGCTCAAGACGAAACGACCACTCGTCTTCGCTGAGCCAATAGAGGAACTCCTGGAGGCGATCAGCCGTCCCGGGCGCGGTCCAATAGTCAGGGTTCCTCAGCGCAAGCCGAACATCAATGCGGCGCTGGCCGGTGTTCGAGCGCTTGAAGTCACGCCGCGAAGAGCGGTCGGCGGCGTATATCGCCAGCGCGAGGTCCAGCAAGTCGGCTGCATCCGGAGGCAGCGCTTCGCTGAAGGGGCGCGACAGGTCCTCACCATCCATCCAACAAGTGCTGTGAAGGCCTACGTCCCGGGGATGGACGGTGAAGTCATAGGAAAAGGGCTCAAGATTCACTGCGGCAGCCTTGCCGGCGCGGGGTCTAGCGCTCCCGACGGGAGCAGGTCTTCGTAGAGGAGCGTGCTGATGGATTCCGTTGGCACGGTCCGCCTTGGCGCCCGCAGACCTTCTGCACTTGGATTCTCTAGCAGTTGGCCGGCAATCCTCTCCACCGCAGGCCGATTGAGGTGCTCGATCCGGCGCTGCCAGTCGTAGGCTGCCGCGTGGTCTGGCAGCTTTCCTTCGGTGACCAGGTGCTGCCGAGCGTTGGCGAAGAACTTGTGCTCGATGATGGCCTCGCACGCTCGGGTGACGAACTGGTCGACGACGCCAGTGCCGGGGCCTGGCGCAGTGACCGCCTCCTGGGATACGAGGAGGAACTTTGCGGCCCCCGCCGCCACCTTCGTCTGGCGGTGACCGTGATGATTGCGGACGATGCGGTCCAACGCGGCGAAGTGCTCGTCGAGCGGAGAGCCGAGGCCACTCACGACTACCTCGCTCATCTCACGCAGGCCAGGAACGCCTCCCTGTTCTCGCAGGGTCTTCGCCAGCGACTTCATCAGCTTGTCGCCGACCTCCCTATCTGAGGCAGTACCACCGCGGGCGTAGTTGAACGCGGCTCTCCAGCCAGCGGTGAAGGTCTTGTCGAAACGGTCCAGTTCCGCCACGTTCGCTCTCCTGCAACTCCGAGCACGACGACGGTACCCCGATTTATCTGACAATGTCAACGACATGTTCACATCGAGCCGCGCTGATGTCAGCTTCTCCTGTCCGTCGGCAATGGTGAGTCTCAACGTGGCAGACTCGCGCCGGCCGCGCTTGAGCCTGTGAGCGCAACCCCTCGGGTCAGTCCCGGGTAGTAAGCGATACCAAGGGGTAGGCTGCTGAGGTGGGAGCACGCACGTACTGCTATGAGCCAACGGAAGCAGCGTCGGGGTCGAGTTAAGAGACGAAGCCCGCCAGTGGCGAGCGGGGCACCTCCTCGCGCCCCCGAGCAGGACTGAAGCCGTGCTGGCGCTCACAACATTGCGGGTGTGAGCTTTCAGGTCGCGGTGACCGCGAAGCTGCTTGTCGACGCACTTGCAGGCAGGTTTCCGTTGGCCCGCGCGACCCCCGAGGGCTCCGAAGACATAGATGTCGAACTCAGGGATGGCACTCGGGTGCTCGTCCAGGTGAAGGAACGTGCTCCGTCGGCACGCTTCGGACGTTCGAACCTCGCGGACGCCCTGCGGAAGAAGAACACTCTCCTCGAACGAGAAGCGTCTCGCCGGTTCGCCCTGGTGACAGACGCGACGCTTGGCGGCGGCCTGGCCCCGACTGGCTGGGATCGGCCTGTTACGGAGTGCGTTGACCGAACCAGTGTCGACGAACTCGCCTCGCGCCTCGAGTCCGACTTCGACGATCCCAAGGCGGTCCTGGCCCGAACCCACATCGTGCAGGTGGAGCGAAGTGTCGTCGAAGACACTCGACGCGAGCTCGCTGGGCTGCGCGCAATCGGGAGTCAGCCGTCTGCAGCCGTCCTGGTCTACGCGCGGCTAGTGGAAGAGATCACCGAGATCGCGGCTCGGCAGCGCTCGGCCACACCCGACACCGCCCAGTCGATCACGCCGTCCGACCTGGAGACACTCGCGACGCGGGTAATCCAGACGGTGGATGTCGAGAGTCTCGACGAGGCAGTTCGTACCGGACTCGTCGAGCCGGTGGACTTCGGTGTGCGGGCCGATCTGCCCATCGAAGAATTCCTGACGGGCGTCGACGTGCTGCCCGCCCACATAGCAGCCGACCTCGATCTGCCCCGCAACGCCGAGGTGCAAGCGATTACGGAGGCTTTGAGCGAACGGCATTCGGCGCTGCTCTCGGCACCCTCGGGAGCAGGAAAGTCGGCGCTCATGTGGCGGACGGCCCGGACACTCTCGGGGAGGACGCGCCCGTATCGACTGCTGCGGCTCCTGCCCGAAGACGTTCCGACGCTCGCGCGGTGGCTCTGGCTGCAAGAGCCGTCCGAGCACTATCCGCTGCTGCTGTGCGCCGACAACCTCGGCCGTCCCGCCACCGATGGCTGGTCCGACTTCGCCCGAGAGTTCATCGACAGACCCGGAGTACTGCTACTGGGTGCCTGCCGGGAGGAGGACTATCGCCCGGGTTTGGAGGTGGGGCGGACCACTATTGTCGACCCGACACTCGACCGTACCATGTGAGGACGCGGGGCAGCCACCGCCACTTTCGCCACCCCGAGAAGCCGGGCACGGTCACGATTCCGGGCAACTTGGGGGATGAAGTGCCAAGGGGTACGTGGCTCAACATCCGGAGACAGGCAGGCCTCCGCGGGGATTCGCGATGAAGCTGACGTACGCAGTCGTCATTGAGCAGACCCCGAACAACTACGGCGCCTACGCGCCGGACGTGCCGGGCTGCATCAGCACCGCCGGCACCCCCGATGAGATGCTCGCGATGATTCGCGAGGCGCTCACATTCCACATCGAGGCCCTGGTAGAGGACGGCGACCCTGTACCGGAGCCCACGATGTCCATCGACGACGCCATCGCGTACCACAGCCAGGCCCTCTCCGATGCCGACGAGGAGTTGCTGGCCGAAGATGGCGACGCCCCCCAGACGCTCTCGACGCGATTCGAGTTGGTCGAGGTCGAGGTTCCGGCCCTTCAGCCCGAGGCCGTCTAGACCGCGCCCGCCCCGCTGATACATGGCTGAGCACTCTGACCCCAGCGAAGCCCGGCTTGGACCGCCGCCCCTCAAGGTCGCAAAACGATGTGTCGCCCCGCGCGATCCCTGGAGCGACGACGCCACGGCCGACCTCGCCGTGCTCACACTCGACGACAGCGTCGTCGAGCCCCCGGCACGGTGACGGCCCTCATCCTGGGCAGCACGACCAGTCCTCCCGTCTACCTGACAAGCGCCATCAACTCGGCCACTGTGACCGTGAACGACAACGACGTGGCGGCCGTCACGTTCTCGGCAGGCGCTGGAGAGGTGGCCGAAGGCGGCACGGTTCCGCTGACCATCACGGCTGCCCATCTCGGTCAGCCAGACCGCGCTCGCCGTCACCTGCGGGGGAAAGCTCGCCGCCAGCAGGATGATCCGCGGCTGACGGAGCAGGTCGGGGTCGAGCTCACCACCGGCGTGTTCCTCGAGCTGTTCGCGGGCTTCATCCTCCGACACGGTGACGCCGGCGACTCGGGACAGGTATTCGGCGTGGCGCTCGGCCAGGGTCTGCGCGGTGAAGCGACTCGCGAAGGCCGCGTACTTGATCGCCTGCATCTCCACCGTGTCCGGAGACGGGCCGCGCTTGAGCTCGGCGACCACGAGGCGCCCGTCATCGTCCAACCCCAGTAGGTCGAGCCGATCGGAGGCGTGTCCATCACGCGCCTGCCAGGCACCGAACTCGAAGGTCACGATGCGAACGCCGCTGCCCAGGATCTCGGGGTTCTTGCGCACCCACTCCTGGAGATCGGCCCGTTCACGGAGCCCCGCCTCCGCCAGACTGATCGAGTGCGCCCGCCGGGCAACGCCGGGCTGCACGGTGAACACCAGGTCCTCGGGCATCAGCCAGTCCTTGCGGGCACGAGCGGCCGGGTGACATGCAGCTGCACGCGTAGGGCCAATCCAGTGCGGTTGGAACACTTCGGCGGTGGGCCAACGTGAAGCGCCAGGATCACATCGCGAGCCGTGACCGGAATGCACACGGGCCGTGGCGGATCGGCGACGTCACGTCATCCTGGTCGAGAAGCTCGGGATCCCATGCGGCGCTGGGCTCCGCGCGTCTTGCGATGTCCCCCGTGCAGCCTGTGGCCGCGGACGTCACCCATCTCACACCAAAGGCCCTCCTCGCAGCCAACGTGCTCGCGGGTGGCGATGTGACCCGGTAGCGCACCCAGCAGTCATCGGCCTGACGCCACTCGCCGCCGTCGCCGACCGCGACGGCGGCGTAGGAGGCCCCCCACGACGCGCCGTGAGCGTCATCCACGTTCACGCGCATCACCGTCGCTCCCGTGCGCAGACTCACCGCTCCGCCGGACGCCACCGGAACTCCGCCGCCACGCTCTCGTCCCCCGGTCGATCGTCAGCACGCGGGTCGAGGACGTCCCGCTGCTTCCGCGGTGCAGCTCAAACAGGTTGTAGCCCCCTCCCACGAGTGAGATCTGCCGGACAACGCACATTATATGTCTCGCATAAGAGTACGCTGTCACGAAGTGTAGCTTGGGCACTAATGGTTAGGCGGGGCGTCGTCGCCCGCCAGGAACCGCTCCACCGGGACACGAGGCCAAGTGCCTCCGCGCACGAAGTGGAGGGAGGGGTGCCCGATGTCATGGAGGGCCCACGGCACCCTATTCCTGCTGGCAACGATCGCGGCCCTCGCACTCGCGTCGGACCTAGAGCAGCCTCGCACGGCATCGGCGCACAGCCACTACTTCTACACGCTGAAGCCGATCGTCATCGGCCGGGACAATCAGTCCACGACCGCGATCGTCAAGGGGTTTGTGGTCGGGGACACCGTCACGCTCAGCCACTCCGACTGCCCTGACGGAGTCGAGATTGACTACGAAGAAGCCGTCACGGCGGTACTCGCGGCTGACCTGGCCACCCAGGGTTGGGCAGCCTGGGACATCACCGCGTCAGTGTCAGCAGACGCGCAGCCCGGCTCCTGCACGCTCACCGCGAGCGATGGCACGTACTCCCGATCCCACGGGCTACCCGTGATTCCCGCCTCCGAGGAGAACACGCTGAAGATCACGAAGACCCGGATATTCTGGCGCAATAGTTTGACGGTCCAGTGGGAGCCCCACGCCCCGCCGGGCCTCTGGCAACACATCCCGCCGCACGATGCCCCGGGTAGCAAGCCTCTGAGCCGATATAACGTGAAGGCCTACAGCGACGAGGTCGACCGTGAGCAATGGGGAACCAGGGGTACCTGGTTCTACCTGTCCGCTCTCGGGAAGGTGGTCCCCAGTTCGCTGTACACATTAGCGGGTGGTTTTCAGCCCGGCACGCTCTACTGTGTGGTGGCGAGGCTGGACTTGAACAACGGTGAGGTCGGTCCCTGGTCGGATGAGTTCTGCCGGCGGTCTCCAGGCACCAGGCCAGAGCCCGCTGTCACGCTGACACCGGGGCTTCGCCGTGTCGATGAGGGAGGGCCGCCCGCCGCCTATACATTGCGGCTGCTTGTGCAGCCGAGCGGCCCCGTGACCGTCACACCACTGCCAGAAGATCCGGACGTGACCGTGGCGCCGATCACGCTGACCTTCACGCCCCAGGACTACTCGAGGGAGAGGACGTTCCTGGTCTCCGCCGCTGCAGACGACGACCACCAGGACGACGTATCACTTGTCCGTCACACCGCCTCCGGCGGGGGGTACGACGCCGTGCACATCCCGACTGTCGTCGTAACGGTCATCGACACGACGACCACGACGCCGACGGTCTCCGCCATGGCCTCGACGAGTACCATGCCCGGAGGCGGGGCGGTCGTCCTGGACGGCACGGCCAGCGACCCACAGAACAACGCCCTGACGTACGCCTGGACCAGCGACGGCGGGGGAACCTTCACGAACGACCGGGCCCTCCACACTGTCTGGACCGCGCCCGCGGCCGGTGTCGGCGATCGAGAGGTCACGCTCACCCTCACGGTGACCGACACCGCCGGTGCCTCCGCCACGGCGACGGTCGTCGTCACGGTGCTTGGCAACGCACCCCCCAGGCCGATCATCACCGGGGGCGGTGGTGGCGGCGGCGGACCGTCCGGCCCAACGCCGAGCGACGAGGACTTCGAGTGGAACATCACACGCGACATCGAGGAACTCGACCGCGACCACGGCTCACCTACCGGCGCCTGGTCCGACGGCGCCACGCTCTGGCTCATCGAGAACGGCGACGGCGCCGACGACGCCCTCTACGCCTACGATCTCGAGAGCGGCGAGCGCGTCCAGGAGCTCGAGTTCGAGCTCGATGACGCCGACCTCGCGCCTCGTGGCGTCTGGTCGGACCGCTCAACCATCTGGATCTCCGACAGCGGCAAGGAAAAGCTCTTCGCCCACGACCTCGAGAGCGGCGAGCGCCTGCCCGACTCCGACCTCGCGCTGCACCCCGACAACGCCGACCCGCGCGGCATCTGGGCCGACGGCTCGACGATGTGGGTACTCGATGGCCGCCGCGACGCCCTCTTCGCCTACGCCCTGATCCACCGAAGAAGAGTGCGCGAGCGGCTGGGGTTGGGTGCTCCGCTGTAGCTGGGACAATGGTTTTTGACCGAATCACGTCACAGCCACAGGGAGCACCCATTCGATGTTAGCAACGAGCAGCCCCGACCGGATACACATCGCCTTCGACGACGACCGCCTCGTGGACCACGCGGGCCTGCTGCTCCCGGCCACGCTCGCTGGCCGGCTCGGCCTCCGTGAACTGGCAGACGCCCACCTCGACCTCGGTGACGCAGCGGGGCGGGCGAACGTCGGCGACAAGCTGATGACTCTCATCGCCTCGGCGCTCGCGGGCGGCGACTGCATCGATGACGCCGATGCCATGCGCTCAGGCGGCGCCGGGCGCGTGCTCGGCTGCACGGTGAAGGCGCCGTCCACCCTCGGGACGTTCCTGCGCAGCTTCCGCTGGGGCCACGTCCGCCAGCTCGACCGCGTCAGCCGCGAGTTGCTGGCCCGCAGTTGGGCGGCCGGGGCGGGACCCGGCGCGGCACCGTTCACGATCGACCTCGACTCGACGCTCTGCGAGACCTACGGACTGGCGAAAGAGGGCGCCCGGCACCACGGCTACACGGGCGTGCGCGGCTATCACCCGCTGCTCGCGGTGGCGGCCGGGACGGGTGAGGTGCTGATGGCCCGGCTGCGCGGGGGCCGTGCCAACACCGCTCGGGGGGCCGCCCACTTCCTGCGTGAGACGGTGGGCCGGGTGCGCGACGCCGGGGCGAGCGGGCAGCTCACGGTGCGCGCCGACAGCGGCTTCTACAACCACGCTGTCGTCGCCGTCTGTCGCAAGCAGGATGTCCGCTTCTCCATCACCATTCGCCAGCAGCCGAACGTACGCCGGCTGATCGAGGCGATACCGGAAGAGGACTGGACGCCGATCCCGTACTGGCAGGACGACGGCGCCGCTGTCGCCGAGACGACCTACACGCCGTTCCAGCACACGAGGGACGCCACCGCGGTGCGGCTCATCGTGCGGCGCGTCAAGCCGACGCCCGGCTCACAGCTCGCGCTCTTCGTGAACTACAGTTACCACGCCTTCATCACCGATCGCGCGGGGGAGATGATGGAGCTGGAGGCCGACCATCGCCGTCACGCCGAGATCGAGAACGCGATCCGCGACCTCAAGTACGGCGTCGGGTTGAACCATCTCCCCTCGGGCCGCTTCGCCGCGAACGCGGCGTGGCTCGCGGTGCAGGTGATCGCGCACAACCTCGCCCGCTGGACGGCACGCCTCGGGCTCGGCGAGGGGATCGTGACGACCAGGACGCTCAGGCGGCGCTACTTCTCTCTCGCCGGACGGCTCACCCACTCTGCCCGGCGGTGGACCCTGCACCTCCCGAAGCGCTGGCCCTGGGCCGGGCAGCTGGCAGCCGCGCTCGCGCGACTACGGGCGATACCGCTCCCGACCTGACGCCCGCTCACAGCGCCGAACCGGAGCCGAAGCTCGCGCCAGCATGCCCGCGCACGCCTCGCGCACCCTCGCGCCCGCACCCTCAGCGCCCCCGAGCGGCGCTGAGCGACGACTCCTGGCTCCGGCCCGCCCCCGGCGCCGCCCGGCGAACGCCGACACACCCGTCGAACTCTCCGGCAGCCCGGCACCCCGCCTCGTCAAGCTTCGTTCGGTGGATTCGAGCTACGACCTCGCCGGTGGCACGCTGCTCGCCGAGTACGCCCTCGACTCCGACAACGACGACCCGCACGGCATCTGGTCCGACGGCGTCGGCGTCTGGGTCTCCGACCACAACGACAAGCGTCTCTTCGCCTACCGCCTGCCCGCCCTCGAGGAGGAGGACACGAGCGCGGACGAGGACGTCGCGGACGAGGAAGAGAACCTCGAGCTCGAACGTGTCACGGACGAGGAGTTCAAGAAACTCTCCGGCGCCAGCAACAACAGCCCCCGCGGTCTCTGGTCCGACGGCGACGTCATGTACGTCGCCGACCAGAGCGACGGCAAGGTCTACACCTACAACATGCCGGACGCCATCGACGCCCGCCTCGCCTCGCTCACCCTCAGCGGTGTCGACTTCGGCGAGTTCGACAGTGCCCAGGCAGAGTACGCCGGGACGGCCGGGGACGACGTCACCGAGACCACGGTCGGGGCGGAGGCGGCGCAGTCGGGAGCGACGGTCCTCATCGAGCCCGACGACGCCGACGACGACGGGGATCCGGAGAACGGCCACCAGGTCGCGCTGGAAGAGGTCTCCGAGATCACCGTCACCGTCACCTCCCGCGACGAGAGCCGCGAGCGCGTCTACCGCGTGCTGGTCGGCGATCCGGCGCAGGAGGCCCCGAGCGCTCCCGCGCCCCCGTGCTTCCGGGGCGCCGTCGCGCTCGGGTTCAGCCTGGTGGTCTACGCGGGCGGCAGCGTCGAGGAGCTGGTGGACTGCGCTCAGAGCCGCCACGGCACGGCCCTCTACACCCTGCACGACGGAAGCTACGTGCCGTACATCCTCGGTGCACCCGAGTTCGTGAACAGCTCCTTCGGCGAGCTGTTCGCAGACGGCGTCCCCGCCACCACGCCCCTCATCATCAAGAGCGACGGGCCGCCCACAGCCGATCCCGCCGGGAGCATCACGGGCGATGGGCCGGCGCCGCCCTGGCCGGAGTGCCTGCGCGGCACGGTCGCCACGGGCTTCAGCCTCGTCCTCTACCAGGGCGGTGCGATCGAGGAACTAACGACCTGCGCGGAGAGCCGCAACATCACGGCCATCTACGCCCTCGACGAAGGTGGCTACGTCCCCTACATCCTCGGTGCCCCGGACTTCGTGAATCGGTCCTTCCGCGCGTTGTTCACAGACGGCCTCCCCGCCACCTCGCCCCTGATCGTGAAGAGCGACGGCGTGAGCGCGGCGGGCGCGACCGCGGGGGCACCGTAGGCGGCGGCGGAAGCGGCTCCCGAGGTGGTCGTTCACGAGGCCCGCAGGCTGCATGAACACTGTGCCGATGGTGGGCCGTCGAGCCATCGCCGCGGTGCGGACCGTCGCCCAGGAGGCATGGGACAGCGATCCGCTTCACGAGAGCGCAGTCCGCGAGGGGCCAGCACCGGTAGGCGCATCAACCGGCAGCGAGTGATCAGTTCCTCGCGCTGATTCACGCCCTCCTGCGAGGCGTCTGCCGCCCGATCCGTACGGGACCTGCGGTGTCCGTGCAGGGCTGGTCCGACCCGTACTCGGTGCAGCTGCGGAAGCTGCCGCCGCGCGCCCGGCGCGAAACCAGCATGCCCGCGCCGCAGCCGGGGCAGCCGTCCAGCGCCGCGCCGCAGCTCCCGCTCGAGCACCCGAGGCGCCCGTCCCGTTCGACCGCGGACCCCCGGCGGCACCGCGGGCAGCGCGGCGCCCCGTAGCGGCACAGCGGGCGGTTCGAGCAGAGCATCCCTCCGCCCGTCCCCTCGACCAGGTGCCCGCCGCGGCACCGGCGGCACGGCGGGGCCTGCTCCTCCTCGAACGACCCGAGGAGACGCCGCCCGCCGTGGTGCTCCATCAGCTCCCGGACGAAGACCGAGGGCCTGCTGCGATCGGCGACGAGCCAGAGCCCGAGCCGGGCCCGGGTCATCGCGACGTAGAGGAGCCGCCGCTCCTCGGCGTGCGGGTAGCCGGCGCCCTGGTGCGGCATCACGAGTTCGAGCAGCGGGTCGTCCTCGATTTGGCCCGGGAAGCCGAGCTGGCGGTCCGCCAGGTCGAGCACCACGACGTGGTCGGCCTGGATCCCCTTCGCGGCGTGGACCGTGGCGACGCTCAGCCGGAGCCCCGCGAGCACCCGGCACGGGCATTCTCGTACGCGAGCATCGGTAGGGCGCATCAACCGGCGGCGCCAGTTCTCGCACTGACTCACGCCCTCCTGCGAGGCGACTGCCGTCCGGTCCGTACGGGAGCCGCCGTGTACGCGCAGGGCCGGTCCGACCCGTACTCGGTGCAGCCGCGTTAGCTGCCGCCGCGCGCCCGCCGGAGGTGCCGCCGAAGACGGTGGCGACCGCCTCCCGCGGGCCCTGGTGGGCGTCGGAGGTCACCAGCTAGACGCCGGAGAGCCCCCGCGCCACCAGGCCGCGCAGAAACGCCAGCCAGAAGGCCCCGCCCTCGCTGGTGCCGACGTCGATGCCCAGCACCTCGCGTCTCCCATCGGCGTTGACCGCGGTCGCGACCACGACGCTCACCTGGGCGATGCGTCCGTCCTCACGCACCTTCTGAGTCAGCGCATCGAGCCAGGCGTAGCGGTAGACATCCCATGTTCGTAGCGGTCAAGAGGCGAGCCGTCGTCACTCGCGTCACAGGCCTCGTCAGGCGGCGAGTTCGGTGTCTCCGCGCAGGAGAAGCCGGGCAGCACATCCAGCCCGTCGAGGGCATGATCCTCGGTGAGCGTCGAGACAGCGTGATCGGTCCGCTGCACGTCCACCGTGCGCGCCTCAGAACGCACGACGCAGACCAGGCGCACGCCGTAGCTCAGACCGCTCCGGCTCGGCCCACTGCTCGCGCCCGTGCCGTGCGAGCGGCGGCGTCTTCGCTTCGCGAACGGCTCGCCGGCGCCCTCCGATGCACCCTTGCCGCGGCATCACTCGAGCGGGGCGATCTTGCCTGGAGGCTCAAGGCTCCGCGCCCGCTGCCACGCCTCCAGCAACTCGGCCTGGTGCAGCCGCGCCCACTCAAAGACGAGCCGGCTGGCGCGGGGCGGGAGGCTGCCGCGGATCACCTCGACCTCTTCGATCCCCGATCAGGGCCTCATGCTCCCCGTACACCGCGTGCATGTGCGGCGGCGCGTGGTCGAGTCCGTACATGCGGATCACGATCCCGTAGAAACGGCTGATCTCAGGCATCAGGGACTGTCGCCTCGGCGTCAGTCGGTAGCTCGTCCAGCGACTTCCCGGTCAGGTCCATGTAGAGCGCGTCGGGGCACAGCTCTAGCTCGTCGCTCCAGGCGACAGCCCGGTGCGGCGCGATGTGCACCCGCTCGAAACACCCGGCCTCCGACTGCCGCCTGAACTCACGGCGGCGTAGCGGCCCGGTGGGACGTTCCAGTGATCCCGCGGGTGGGCACTCTCGTCGAACCAGCAGACGGCATCACCCGCTGGGGTGAGGGCGCAGCTGCTGGCCGTTGCCCCGTGTACGCTAAAGAAGCCAGTGCTTACCGCCACGAAGGACCCCGACGGAGCGTTCCACCGGTCACCCGAATGCGCACTCCAGCAGACCGCCTCGCCGCCTTCGGTGAGCGCACACGCGTGGGACGCGGTCACGCTGATGTCCATGTAGCGACCAGGGGGTGTCTCGCTCTGGTCGGGGGAGGCGCTGCTCCCCCAGCAGATGGCCTCGCCGACTTCGGTCAGCGCGCACGCATAGTCCACACTCCTGCTGATGGCCGTATAGCGACCGGGCGGGGGACCGGACTGGCCGTCCGCGCCCTCGCCCCAGCAGACGATGTCGCCCGCCAGGGTCAGTCCACAGGCTGCTCGCCCACCGACGCTAATCGACTCGAAGGGACTACGTGGCGGGTCGGGGACAGGCAGGGGCGTTTCGACGGCAACGGGCGTGGGCGTCGCGGTCGGGGTCGGCGTGGGCTCGGCAGTCGGCGTGGGCTCGGCAGTCGGCGTGGGCTCGGCAGTCGGCGTGGGCTCGGCAGTCGGCGTGGGCTCGGCAATCGCCGTGGGCTCGGCAGTCGCCGTGGGCTCGGCAGTCGCCGTGGGCTCGACGCTGGGGCTAGACAGAGCGGCAGGTGCCAGTGGAGCCGTGACTACCGGCGACGGCTGAGGGGTAGCCGACCTACAGGCAGCCCCCACAACCAGCGTCAGCACCAGAGCCGCAACCCCGAGGCCTCGATGCCGTAGTCTCATCGCACTTCTCCCGCGACGCAGCAACGCCGCCCCAAGTATGGGCTGACTATCGTGGCCGCCCACGGCGACGGCGCAGGAGGCCGTCTTCGGGTGGTCGGTGTCGGCGACGAATTCGGGCCCAGCGGTGCGCTCCTTCGGTGGCACGCGGCACGCGTTTCGCTCGCGCGGCGACGATGGGTCGGCGGCGGCTTATGCTGCGGGCGCGTGCGCCCGTCGGCGATGGCTCCGCTAGCGTCACGCTTGCCGCCGCGACACCCTCGGAATGGGGCGGCACTGCCTACGCGCGTGTCCGCGACGGCATCGGCGCGGACCCACGCGCTGCGCTCGGTGGGCGGACACACGGAGCGGCGATGATCCGGATCCGGCACCGAACGGCAGGGCGCGGGAGCATCGGCGTCGCCCTGCTGCTCGCACTCCTTCTAGCGCTCGCCTGCACCGGCGGCGATGAAGACGCCGCTACGGTCGCGCCGACCGCAACCGTGCCCCTCGCGGCCTCGCCAGCCCCGACGCTGACGCCAGCCCTGGCGGCGACGGCGACGCCCACGCCCGTCGCCACGCCGATGCCTGCCGCGCCCGCGGAACCGACCGCCTCGCTCACGCCCACCGTGACGCCGGCTGCCGCGTCGACCGCGACACCGCTGGCCGTGCCGCCGGGCCGCTATGCCGCGATCAGCGTCGGGCGGGGGCATGCCTGCGCGCTCACCGACGCGGGCGAAGTAGTCTGCTGGGGCGACAACGCCGCCGGGCAGCTCGAGTCGCCGGCAGGCCGCTATTCGGCGATCAGTGCTGGTATGGACGAGACTTGCGCGCTGACCGATGCGGGCAAGAAAGTCTGCTGGGGTGGCGGGTACGGCGGCAGCGGCACGTCGTTGGAGCACTACACGGCGGTCAGCACCAGCGGCGTCCACACGTGCGCACTCACCGAGGTTGGCGAGGCTACCTGCTGGGGTCGCCTGGCCGCCGCCGCGCCGCCGGGCCGATACACGGCGATCAGCACGGGTTACGTCAGGGGCGAAGGCGAAGCGAGCAACAGCTGCGCCCTCACCAGCGCAGGCGAGATCGTGTGCTGGGAACCAGAATCGAAGAACTCAACCGGTGTGAGCAGGTATCGCGGCCACTATCTGGCGGTGACCACGAACGGCAACGAATTCTGCGCGCTGACCGATGTCGGCGAGGCGGTCTGCCGGAGCACGCGGGACGGCGGCCCGTGGGACGCGGGCCTGTGGGAAGGGTACGCGCCTCCGGGCCGCTTCACGGCCATCAGCATGGGTCCGTCCGACACATGCGCCCTGACTGCGACGGGGGAGGCCGTCTGTTGGGGCTGGTGGACCGTGATGACGCCGCCGGATCCTGCCCCGGGCCCTTACGCGGCGATCAGCACGGGCTGGCGGTACGCCTGCGCGCTGACCGAGGCGGGCGAAGCGGTCTGCTGGGAGGACATCGAGGCGCGGCCGTCCGATCCCGTTCCGGGTCACCACGTGGCGGTGAGTGACGGCGGATTCCACACATGTGCCCTGACCGGTGCTGGCGAAGCGGTGTGCTGGGGTTGGAACTGGCGTGGGCAACTCGCGGCCCCACCGGGCCGCTATACGACGGTCAGCGCGAGTGACACGCACACGTGCGCGCTGACCGTCGACGGCCAGGCGGTCTGCTGGGGAGACAACCAGAGCGGGCAGTCGGACGCACCGCCGGGTCACTACGTGGCAATCGGGGCGGGCTGGTATCACGCCTGCGCGCTGACCGACGCGGGCGAGGCGGTCTGCTGGGGAGACAACAGCTATGGCCAGCTGGACGCGCCTCCGGGACGGTACGGCGCGATCAGCGCCGGTCGGATCCGGACCTGCGCGCTCACCGATGCTGGCGAGGCGGTCTGCTGGGGAGACAACAGCTATGGCCAGCTGGACGCGCCTCCGGGACGGTACGGCGCGATCAGCGCCGGTCGGATCCGGACCTGCGCGCTCACCGATGCTGGCGAGGCGGTCTGCTGGGGCTCCACCGGCAGCGGGACGACGGACACACCAGCGGGCCGTCATAGCGCGATCAGCGTGGGACGGGAGCACGTGTGCGCTCTGGCCGAGATGGGTGAAGTGGTGTGCTGGCGCGACCGAGGTGATGGATCGGGAAGGCACGAGTATGGACAGTCGGGTGTGCCGCCGGGGCGATATGAGGCGGTCAGCGCGGGTTGGAATCACACCTGCGCGCTCACCGACGCTGGCGAGGCGGTCTGCTGGGGAGACAACAGCTACGGCCAGTTGGACGCTCGTCCGGGACGCTACGTGGCACTCAGCGCCGGCATCTTCCGGACTTGCGCGCTGACTGAAGCTGGTGAAGCGGTGTGCTGGGGAGACACTGGATATGACCCGCAGGGACACCTCGACCTCTACTGGCACAGCTACTAGATGAGCCTGTCTCAGGACGCCCGTCCGGGCGTCTGTCGAAGGGCGGGCGTTCCCACTGCGGCTCCTCTCGGGTGCTTCGTCCACTCGTCCGGAAGGCCGCAGGTGCGCGCGCCGTCATCCACCTTACGAATCAGCGATTAACTCGCATGTCCCTATCAGAGGTTCACGCACCGAGCAGTGCCGGTGGCAACACCCCCCAGGCCGTCAAGCGACAGGGGGCACTGAGCCATGCCGGCACTGCCGGACTCCCGGCCCGGGAAGCTACCCAGGCCGCAGAAAGAAGGTAAGGGGGTGGCGCTGACCACGCGCAGCCAGCGGAAAACCGACCGCCTCGACGCGGAGTGTCTGGCGTGCCGCGGGTCGGCTCGACCCGGCGCTCGCGGCAGCAGCCTAGTACCAGGCAATGTGGTCGATCAACATCCAGCCGACGACTCCATCATCGGTCCGGACGCGGACCCATGGCGAATCGAGCGGGGTGCCGTAGAGGTCGATAGCAACGACGGACCCGACGAAGACAAGCCGGGCGCCGCTAGGAAGGCAGGCGATGACATCACCGGACTGGGAGGTCGTGTGCAGTTCGTGGCAGGCGGCGGGGCCCGCCACGCGGAAGACTGCTTCCTCGCCGAGGGGCGGCAACTCGAGCTTCGGTTGGAGAAGAAGCCAGATTGCCCTGCCCTCACCCCAGTACGTGAACGTGAGCTGTAGCTCGTCGCCATCCGTGTCCCACGAGAACGGCCCGTTCCCAGGTCCGGAGGGCGCGAAGGGCGCGAGTATCCAGCGGTCGGACCTTGCATCGTAGATCCCGGCGAAGTCGTACGAGAAGTAGCGACCGTCACCGGCGGGTGCGGGTATGGGAGCAGATCCGCCCCCGGGGAGCGGTGGGCGCGGCAGGTACACGAGCTCCGGGCGGGGGCTGACCCGGACAACCATGTAGTCCTTCCCGTCGGTCCCCGGCCGCGCGCGCACACCCACGACGAAGCCCTCGCTGTTCGCTAGCCACCTCCCCTCCCAGAAGATCTGGCTGGCATGGGCGGAGCGCACGCGGACGACCGGCTCGCAACTCGCCGCGTCGGCGATAACGACCGATGCCCAGGGTTGCTCGGGCTCGAGGAGTGGTGTGGCGTACCGCACCCAGATCGGTGAGCCTTCCTGCCGGGCGACGTAGCGGCCGTCCGGAGAGAGCCGCCCCGGGCATGACCCCGGGGAGAGATCGGCACCTGTCCAGCTAAAGTGTCGAGACTCCTCGATGGGCGCAGACTGCCGATCGTCGGGGAGGTGCGTCGTCGTCACGGCCAGCCCGATGCCGCTCCCCAGCGGCTTGATCCGGACGTAGATCCGATGGTTCTCACGCGGGACGATCGGGACGATCAGCTTGTGCTCGACGCTCTCAACATCGATAACGTGCACGCTGTCGCCGAACTCCTTGCCGCGCAAGCGAAGGGCGACGACCCGCCCATCGGGCGAAATCAGGCCCTGGCGGATAGCCGGATCTGACGCATCACCAATGTGCAGCGAGAACCGGGCTGTTGCTTCCAGGGAGCGGTTTGTGAGCGTGTAGTTCTCGCTGCGATCCTCAAAGAGGACATGCTCACGCGAGAGGGCAACGATCGTGAGCCGATCGGTGGGCCATTGCCACGACTGGCCGGCCTGGCGGTCGTGGAGCAGCGTGACATCTTCCTCACCGTGTCTCGTTCCGATGAAGACCCAGCTCCCGGAGGGGCCCGACTGGTACACATCACCGATGTAGGAACCGTCGGTCCGAACGCGGTAGCCCTCTGTCCGTCCGGTTTCGGCGCTCAGGAAGAACATGCCGGAGGGCCAGTCGGCGCGTTCGCCGGGCGCCCACGTCGCGTGCTCGAAGACATCGGGTGCGGGCCCGATGATGCACGCGATGCCGTGGCACGTGGTGAGAGTCGGCGAGGGTGGGGCGGTCGGGGTCGGCACTGGCGTCGCCGGTGCGGCGGGTGGCGCGGTGGAGGTGCCCGCCGCGGCGGGCGGCGTCGCCGTCTCAGACGCGGACGGAGACGCGTCCGCCATGGGCACGGCCCGCGGCTCGGGAGTCGCGGGCGTGGCGACCGGGGTCGTCGAGGACGACCGGTCCAGCGTCGTGGTCGCTGCTGGGTGTGGCACCGGGTCTTCCGTACGGGAGCAGGCGATCACCAGCACCAACGCGAGCGCGCCGAGGCCGAGCGCCGGGAAGTTTTGGCCTGTCATCGAGGCCCGTCCCCCACTCCGCAGCGTAGGTAGTACCGTCGCCGTGCGCCTCCAGCTGGAAGCTGTACGGGCGCTACTCCTCGAGACGCACGCCGTCCGAATGCCAGCTCACGTGCAGCGCTGGCACCCAGCCCTCGAGGCCATCATCGGTGACGAGGTGGATCCAACGGCTGTAGTAGACGTACGCGTCCGTCGGGACGACCTCGGCGACAGCACCGTGTGGCAGGCAGCCGACGATTGTCGAGCTGTCGACGGGCTCCTCGCGAAGGTTCAGGCAGGTATCGACGATGACCTCGACGAGCAACCGGTTCTCGAAGGGCGGAAGCTCGATCAGTGGCTCGAGCGGCGGCGCAGCTCCACCGTCGCCGAATTCCTGCGTGTGGAAGAACCTGGTGCGGAGACTTAGCTCGAATCCACCGATCGAAGCTTGACGAGGCGGGGTGCCGGGCTGCCGGAGAGTTCGGCGGGCGTGCCGGCGTTCGCCGGGCGGCGCCGGGGGCGGGCCGGAGCCAGGAGCCGTCGCTCAGCACCGCTCGGGGGCGCTGAGGGTGCGGGCGCGAGGGTGCGCGAGGCGTGGGCGGGCATGCTGGCGCGAGCCTCGGACCCGGGTCGGCGCTGTGAGCGGGCGTCAGGCCGGGAGCGGTATCGCCCGTAGTCGCGCGAGCGCGGCTGCCAGCTGCTCTGCCCAGGGCCAGCGCTTCGGGAGGTGCAGAGTCCACCGCCGGGCAGAGCGGGTGAGCCGTCCGGCGAGAGAGAAGTAGCGCCGCCTGAGCGTCCTGGTCGTCATGATTCCCTCGCCGAGCCCGAGGCGCGCCGTCCAGCGGGCGAGGTTGTGCGCGATCACCTGCACCGCGAGCCACGCCGCGTTCGCGGCGAAGCGGCCCGAGGGGAGATGGTTCAACCCGACGCCGTACTTGAGGTCGCGGATCGCGTTCTCGATCTCGGCGTGACGGCGATGGTCGGCCTCCAGCTCCATCATCTCCCCCGCGCGGTTGGTGATGAAGGCGTGGTAACTGTAGTCCACGAAGAGCGCGAGCTGTGACCCGGGCGTCGGCGTGACGCGCCGCACGATGAGCCGCACCGCAGTGGCGTCCCCCGTGTGCTGGAACGGCGTGTAGGTCGTCTCGGCGACAGCGGCGCCGCCCGGCAGCCAGTACGGGATCGGCGTCCAGTCCTCTTCCGGTATCGCCTCGATCAGCGTGCGTACGTTCGGCTGCTGGCGAATGGTGATGGAGAAGCGGACATCCTGCTTGCGGCAGGCGGCGACGACAGCGTGGCTGTAGAAGCCGCTGTCGGCGCGCAGCGTGAGCTGCCCCGAGGCCCCGGCGTCGCGCACCCGCGCCACCGTCTCACGCAGGAAGTGTGCGGCCCCCCGAGCGGTGTTGGCACGGCCCCCGCGCAGCCGCGCCATCAGCACCTCACCCGTCCCGGCCGCCACCGCGAGCAGCGGGTGATAGCCGCGCACGCCCGTGTAGCCGTGGTGCCGGGCGCCCTCCTTGGCGAGGCCGTAGGTCTCGCAGAGCGTCGAGTCGAGGTCGATGGTGAACGGCGCCGCGCCGGGTCCCGCCCCGGCCGCCCAGCTGCGGGCCAGCAACTCGCGGCTGACGCGGTCGAGCTGACGGACGTGGCCCCAACGGAAGCTGCGCAGGAAGGTCCCGAGGGTGGACGGCGCCTTCACGGTGCAGCCGAGCACGCGCCCGGCGCCGCCTGAGCGCATGGCATCGGCGTCATCGATGCAGTCGCCGCCCGCGAGCGCCGAGGCGATGAGAGTCATCAGCTTGTCGCCGACGTTCGCCCGCCCCGCTGCGTCACCGAGGTCGAGGTGGGCGTCTGCCAGTTCACGGAGGCCGAGCCGGCCAGCGAGCGTGGCCGGGAGCAGCAGGCCCGCGTGGTCCACGAGGCGGTCGTCGTCGAAGGCGATGTGTATCCGGTCGGGGCTGCTCGTTGCTAGCATCGAATGGGTGCTCCCTGTGGCTGTGACGTGATTCGTTCAAAAACCATTGTCCCAGCTACAGCGGAGCACCCAACCGCAGACGCTCGCGCACTCTTCTTCGGTGGATCAGGGCTTAGGGCGTTCCCGGTGACGCCCCATTCGGCACGCTCGTCGAGGACGAGCGCAGCTTGGTAGCCGGGTCCAGGAATCGGTGCGCTGGGACCGCCAAAGGAGATGGACGCCTGCACCTCCCCTCGTCCGTTCACGACGGCCCACCTCGACCAGGTGGTCGCGTAGCTGGAGGCGAAGAAGAGATCGGGATCATCCGGAGCCGGCAGGCCAGGAGCCTCCTTCCACGCTCCGTCGATCGTCGCGACGCGCGGCCCAAGGCGTGTGCCGACGATGATCCCAGAGCCATCCGCGAGCCATGGATCCGTGATCTCGATCTCCCAGAACCAGGGCGCGGACACGCTCTTGACGCGCATGATCTCATCGCCGGTTGCGGCGTCGAAGACGGAGACGGCCGCGGCGGCGGGATAGTCACCGTATTGGGTCTCAGATGGGTATCCGGCAGTCGCGCCGGCAACCAGGCGCCCGTTCGGGGAGATGCGAGGAAAGTCGCCGCCGGCCCACACGTTCAGCCAGCACGGAATCGTCCGGTCGGAGAGGAGCGAGCCATTGAGGCCATAGCGAGCCACGCGGCATGTGCCGGAACCCGTATCGGCGACGAATGCAACGAGGTCCTCACGTAGCTCGATCCCGTAGGAGGGGCCCGCCTGCTTGTACCAGAAGGTCTTCCAGGGAAGTACCCACGAGTAGACCTCGGGGTTGGCCTCGTCCGCGAGGTTGACGAGCTGGAAGCGGTCGCCCGGCTCACACCCAATGCACTCGCGGATGAGGATGTAGCCGCCGTTCGGGCTGGTGGTGCGCTCGCCGGGCGGAAGCGTGAACCGCGCCACGGGCCGCATCTCGGCATCCATCGCCACGAAGCTGCCGGATCTCACGTGGTAGAAGAGAAGCCGTTCGCCGGACCCGGTTCCCCACCACCGATCGAACTGGGTCCCCTGCCGATCCCAGCTGTAGGTGCGCCCGGTATGCCGGTCGTAGAGGACTCCGTGGTCTGCCCAGCTCACGAAGCGGACACTCGGCGAGACATCGAACTCGTCGCCCGCGCGACTGGCCGCCAAGCGCTCTTCCTCGGGCAGCGCGGCGAGCGAGCGCACCCATCCCTCGACCTCGCCCGACTCCACGTCGAGCAGGAACAGCCCGGGGTCCCACGGCACCTCCTCGCCCGCGCCATAGCGCGCGCGGGTGAGGCCTGCCGCCGCCAGCGCCTCGGCCGTGTCGACCTCGCGGATGCCTAGATCCTCGGCAGTGAGCAGCGGAGGCGGCGTCGAGGGTGTCGCTATCGCCGCGGGCTCGGCAGTCGCTGTGGGCTCGGCAGTCGCCGTGGGCTCGGCAGTCGCCATGGGCTCGTTTGGGAATGATGCTCTGAATTGGCCCCACCTGGAGCCGTTTTGATCCTTTGAATTGGCCCCACCCCCGACCCATCCAGGATCTACGCTCGGGTGACTGCATGACTCCCGGAGCGAGGGAAGAGGAGTGTGTCGAGAGTGGAGCTGTTCGAGTCTATCCGACGGATGGCGAGGGAGGAGGAGCTGTCGATCCATGAGCTGGGACGCCGGCATGGCGTGCACCGGCGCACGGTGCGGCAGGCTCTTGGGTCGGCGATACCCCCGGAACGCAAGCAGGCGACCCGCGTGGCCCCGAAGCTCGGGCCGTACGTCTCGGTCATCCGGGGCTGGCTCGTGGACGACCTCAGCGCGCCGCGCAAGCAGCGGCACACGGCCCGGCGCATCTGGGAGCGCCTCGTCGACGAACACGGGGCGACGGTGGCCGAGCCCACGGTCCGCGCCTGCGTCGCGCGCCTGCGTCGCGAGATCCAGGGCGGGCGCGCGGTTGTGACGATCCCGCAGGTCCATCCTCCCGGCGAGGAGGCGGAGGTCGACTTCGGCACGGTGACGGTGTGGCTGGAGGGCGTCGAGACCCGGCTGGCGATGTTCGTGATGCGGCTCTCGCATTCGGGGCGGGCGGCGCACGTCTGCTTCGTCGGCGAGGGCCAGGAGTCTCTGCTCGAGGGGCACGTGGTCGCCTTCGAGCGGCTCGGCGGAGTGCCGCGGCGCATCCGCTACGACAATCTGACGGCGGCCGTCACCACCGTGCTGCAGGGACGCGAGCGCCTGCAGACCGAGCGCTTCATCGCGCTCCGCTCGCATTACGGCTTCGACAGCTTCTTCTGTGAGCCCGGCATCGAGGGCGCGCACGAGAAGGGCGGTGTGGAGGGCGAGGTCGGCCGCTTCCGCCGGCGGCACTTCGTGCCGGTCCCGAAGGTGGCGACCCTCGGCGAGCTGAACGAACGAGTGCGGGAGGCGGACCGCACCGACGACGCCCGGCACATCGAGAGCCGCCTCGCCACCGTCGGCGAGATGGGAGAGAACGAGAAGGCCTCGCTGCGTCCGCTTCCGGCGGAGCGCTTCGACCCGTCAATCCCGCTGCGCGCGAAGGTCGACCGCAAGGCGCGCATCGCCGTGCGTAGCTCCCGCTACTCGGTCCCGGCGGCCTATGCAGGCCGGAAGCTGGACGTGCGGCTGTCCGGGAACAGCCTGACCGTGTGGGCCGAGGGGCGTGAAGTCGCCCACCACGAGCGCAGCGCCCGCACCGGAGCAGAGGTCCTGCTGCTCGACCACTATCTGGAGGTGCTCGCGCGCAAGCCCGGGGCGGTCCCGGGCTCGGTGGCGCTCCAGCAGGCGCGTGCGAAGGGACACGTCACAGCCGAGCATCAGCGCTTCTGGGACCGCGCCCGCCGCAAGCTCGGCGACCGCGCGGGCACGCAGGCGTACATCGAGGTCCTGCTCCTGCATCGCCATCTTCCCTTCACGGCGGTGCACGCCGCGCTCGGGACGGTCAACAGGATCCAGTCGGTGAACCCCGAACTGGTCGCCATCGAGGCGCGCCGTCTCGCCGACCGCAGGCCACCAGACGCCGCCGTCGAGAGACCGCACCTGGAGCGCTACGACCGACCTGCCCCGCTCCTCGATGGCTACGATGCGCTGCTCTCGGGTGATTCCCGATGGCCCGGCACGTCGCCGGGCGGGCGCTCCCGCGCTCCGCGGTCTGCCGAGAACGCGTCGCACACCACCACAACCGCCGTCACCGCTGCGGTGTCGACGGCACGCTGACCACAGGAGGCACCCGATGACAGCACCCCTCACCGACCAGGCCGCGGAGCTGACAATCGAGGCGATCTGCCGCGAGCTCCGTCTCCCCACCGTCAGGAAGCAGGCGCTCCCGCTCGCCGAAGTGCTGGGAGCCGAACGCGATGACCGTGAGGAGCGGCGCCGTCAGCGCCGTATCGTCGAGGCGCGGTTCCCGCGTTTCAAGTACCTCGCCGACTTCGACCTCGAGGCGGCGCCGACAGTCGACGCGCCGGCGCTCGCCACGCTGGAGCGCTGCGACTGGGTCGAAAGGGGCGAGCCCGTCGTCCTGCTCGGTGACAGCGGCACCGGGAAGTCACACCTGCTCATCGGCCTCGGCATGGCCGCCTGCCACCTGGGGCTGCGCGTGCGGTACATGACCACGGCCGCCCTGGTGAATGAACTGGCCGAAGCGTCGGATGATCGCGCGCTCTCACGCCTCGTCGCCCGCTACGGCCGCCTCGACCTGCTCTGCCTGGATGAGTTCGGGTACGTCCACCTCGACCCGCGCGGTGCCGAAATGCTGTTCCAGATCCTGACCGAGCGCGAGGAACGGGCATCGGTCGCCGTCGCCTCCAACTCCCCGTTCTCCGAGTGGGGCCGCATCTTCACCGACCCTCGTCTCGCCGCGGCCGTCGTTGACCGCCTCACCTACCGTGCCCATATCATCGAGACCGGCACCGAGTCCTACCGGCTCCGGGCCTCGACCTCCCCGAGAGGAGGTGCCCCAACGACCTGATCCCGGTCCCCGGGGGTGGGGCCAGATCAGAGGATCAAAGTGGGGCCAGATGTAAGCATCATTCCCACTCGGCAGTCGCCGCGGGCTCGGCAGTCGCCGCGGGCTCGGCAGTCGCCGTGGGCTCGGCAGTCGCCGCGGGCCCGGCAGTCGCCGTGGGCTCGGCAGTCGTTGTGGGACCGGCGTTGGGGCTAGACAGAGCGGCGGGTGCCAGCGGTGCCGTGCCTACCGGCGACGGCTGAGGGGTAGCAGCATTCTGGGCCTCGGCCGTCGGCGCCGCAGCCGGAGTCGCGGACGGGCGAACCTCGCCGCCACCCGTGCAGGCGGACCCCAGGGCCAGGGCCGCAAGCAGAAGCACGACGGCGAGCCCGTCTCGCACCCGACCTTGTCGCATCAGCCGCGCAGCGCTTCCCGACGTGTCACGGTGCGGCTCCCATCAGGGTCGGCATCCCGCTTCACCGGGGATACTCCCCGAAGTGATACGGTTTCGATGAGGGGGCTGCGACGATCGGCCTCGACGTGAGCCACCGCTACATCAAGCTCCCGGTAGCTCGTCCAGCGACTTCCCGGTCAGGTCCATGTAGAGCACGTCGGGGCACAGCTCTAGCTCGTCGCTCCAGGCGACAGCCCGGTGCGGCGCGATGTGCACCCGCTCGAAACACCCGGCCTCGTTCCACGCCGCGAACACGCCGCGGCCAGCCAGGTGGGACAGGTCCAACTCACCGCTGACTCCATCCGAGTAGCGAAGCCAGATCCGGAATCCTTCGCGGGGTTCGACAGCGGTCGGGCGAATCATGGCGTGCCTCCCTCGCCCATTCTAGGAACTCTCTGAACAGGTCGCGAGGTTGGCGCCTCGGTAGGATGGGGGGTGGGGAACGGCGACGAGGAGCAGGACTCCCAGAACACCAGACTTGGGGAACGAGTCCTGGTGGCGGACTTCATATCCGTGCTTCCTCAGGCCCCAGAGCTGCTCGTCGTCGCAATCGGTATCGCTTGAAGTTTCTATCCACCTCCGCGTCCAGTGAACCGGGGGGGGGGACGTCCCGGTCGACTAGCCCCGCATGGCCTCGCGACTCTATGGAGACATTTCCCCCCTGTCGCCTACCACGAGACCAACTTAGCGAGCACGTAGGGCTAGACCGTGACCAGGCTGCTGGTCGTGTGCGGTTCCGGAATCGGGTCTCCCGACTCGCGAAGCATCTCGAGGTGGTAGGTGACGGCGTCCTGAATCAGAGCCTCCGTCTCCTCGTGGGTGTCGCCGGCGGCAACGCAACCGGGCAGGTCGGGCACGTAGGCCGAATAGCCGTTGCCCGTCTTCTCGATGACGACGGTGTAGGTCATTCCAGCGCACTCCTGTCGAGGCCGGCTTGCGTGAGGATGCTCGACACCGTGTCGGGGCCAAGCCCTCAACCTCCACGCTATCGTAACGGTTCCCCTCTTCGCCGCATGTGTGAACTGACGGTGGCTGCCGCGTGTTCTGACACGGGACCAACCGTCCTGCTCCACGAGCCGGATCATCTCTCTCACCTTCGGCATGGCTCAACTCCGAACGGCGACCTTCTACGTTCGCCGTTATGCCGGTCCTCGCCCACCTCATCCCTCGGCTTCTCACGACATCGGATAGCAGGCCTGCACCGACTGCGGTGCGCCTCGTCAGCGAGGTGACCGAGAGCGTGTGGCGGAGGTCGGCGCGGTTCTCCGCCTCGCCCGCGGCTGGCCTCGTGTAGGCGGCCTGCGGAGGCAACGTGAACGAACCGACCCGCGCGACCCACTCCGGCGGCGCCTCGGTCTGGAGCTCATCGATCGCCGCGAGTACGAGCGGGGCCGGATGTGCAGGAACGGCAGACGCGGGTACTCCTGGCTGATTGCGCTGTCGAAGGTGACCCACGCATGGCGTTCTTCCTGCATGCGTTGCAGGAGCCGTTGTGCGTCCGGTCGGCCCATCCGCTGACGGCGCATGTACCCGTGGACCTGCGACACGCCCTCGCCCGACAGCTCCAGATCGAAGACCCTGAAGTCGAAGGACGGTACGGGATGACCTGAGTCGTCTGGAGGCATGCTCGTCGTTCACCACGTCATGAAACACGGCTTGGTTGGGCGCAGACGCTTGACTTCACGAGCGCTCGCCGTCACGATCTGCTGCACCACCCCGGCCGCTTCGCCGGTCGGGTCGAGACCGCCCTTCGAGGCGGTCTCTGTCTTTGTCAGGGTGTAACGATTGATCACGAACGTCTACATAGATGGATTCAATCTCTACTACCGCGCTCTCCGGCGCACACCGTTCAAGTGGCTGGATCTGCGAAAGCTGTCCGAGACCCTCTTCCCCCAGGACACGATCCACCGGGTCTGCTACTTCACCGCTCTCCTTATCGACAGAAGCGCCCTGGCAGTGTAGAGGGGTTCGAGTCCCTTCAGGCCCACCAACCACCAAAGCCAAGCCCGGACATGGGACGCCGCACGGCCGCCGGTGCTGGGTACATCCTGGGTACATTCAGCCGGGGAGAGTGTCCAGCCCCGCTGGACAGCGTGGAAGCGTACGGCTAGTGTACGTACACTCCTACAAGAGATGTGTCGCTGGAGGGTCACATGCCCACGACTCGGCGGAATGACCGGATCGAACTCCGCACAACGAGCGACGAGAAGCAGCTCCTCATGGAGGCAGCCGCCTGCCAGGGTCTCGATGTGACCTCATTCATCAGGGCCACCGTTCTGCCCCGGGCCCGCGAGGTGGTCGCACGAACTGAGCGAGTCTCACTGTCGGCACGAGCAGCGGCTCAGATGCTTGAACTCCTGGACGACCCTCCCGAGCCATCCGACGCCCTGCTCGCGGCGGCGCGCCGGCGCACTCAAATCGCATAGGTGGCTGTGGCCTGGCGTGAGGAAGCAATCTCCTCACAGCACGATCGCGCCGGCTTCGACTGCGGGTCCGACGACCTCAACGAATACCTGAGGCGCTACGCTCGGCAGAACCACGACCGCAGCCATACAAAGACGTACGTGGCGGTCCCCATCACTGAGCCGTCTCGCATACTCGGCTACTACTCGATCACGCCCGCGTCCGTGGACTTTGACACGGTCCCCGAGGATCTCACGAGGCGCTTCCCCCGCTACCCGCTTCCTGTCTTTCTGCTCGCCCGGCTCGCAGTCCACCGGGATCTGCAGCGGCAGGGGATCGGCTCTGAATTGTTTCTAGCGGCAGGCCTTCGCTGCCTGCGGGCGGCCGACGAAGTGGGCGGACTCGCGCTCTTCATTGAGGCGAAGGACGAGGCCGCCGCGAGTTGGTACAGACGCCTCGGCGCAATCACGCTGCTTGACAGCGAGTTCCGACTGATCATGCCGCTCGCAACAATCGCGCGGGCGGTCGAGGCGCGCACGTCTTAGCCGGTGCTGGCGGCGCGTAGGAGAGATGTTCGACGCTCACTAGCGGGCCTGACGATGGCCCAGGAGGCGCGCCCCTGTGGCACCCACGGATTCGATCCACATGAGCAGGCCCGGGGGAAGATCCTGTGCGGTGCCATCATTCCATCAGGGGGGCAGCGTTCACCGGGCTCATGCCCACGGGATCGCCCAGTTCAGTGATGTCATCGACACAGTCGCCACTCCTATCCTGCCAGACTACCGCCATTTTTTCATCACCCTGCTAGAGGTTCTCGATCGAGAGAGGCTCGATCTCATCAGCGACCTGGAAGCCAAAGATCCGGCTGTAGAAGTAGAGCTCCCCTTCGAGAGCGGCCTTGATGCTCGATGCGCGGCGGAAGCCGTGCTGCTCTCCTTCGAACGTTGCATAGGCTACCGGGAGGCCCCTCTCCCGCAGGGCGTTCACCATGCGCTCCGACTGATCAGGCGGGACGATCTCATCATCGAGCCCCTGGAAGAAGGCCACCGGGCAGTTGAGCAGATCCGTGTGGTGGATGGGCGAGCGCTCGTCGTAGAGGTCGGTGCGCTCCGGGTAGGGGCCGATGAGCGAGTCCAGGTAACGGGACTCGAACTTGTGCGTGTCGGTCGCCAAGGCGGTGGCATCGCTTACGCCGAAGTGCGACGCACCGGCTGCGAAGAAATCTCGGAAGGTGAGGGCGCAGAGGGTGGTCCAGCCGCCAGCGCTCCCCCCGGTGATGGCGCATCTCTGGGGATCGATGTCGCCACGATCGATGAGGAATCTGGCACCGTTGATGCAGTCGTCCACGTCCACGATGCCCCAGTTACCGTTCAGGCGGCGTCGGTACGCGGTGCCGTACCCGGTGCTGCCGCCGTAGTTGACGTTGAGCACAGCAAAGCCGCGGCTGGTCCAGTATTGAAGACCCAGACGCAGGATGTCGACGGTCGCGGACGTTGGACCTCCATGGCTCATCACCACGAGCGGCGGACGTTCGTCAGCCGGGCCGACGAAGTCAGCGTTCGTGGGTGGATAGTAGAAGGCGTGGGCCGTCACCTGGCCGCCCCCGTCGTCGGTGAAGAGGTCGCCGCGCGTCGGGAACTCGATCGCCTCGGCTGGCGCCAGGTAGCCGAGGTCAATCTCGACGTCACTGGCGGTTTGCAGCTCGCGGCACGTGTCCGTCGCTGGGTCGAATGCAACGACAGCTTCGAAGCCAGTGGAGCTACCAGCGAGGAAGGTCACAACGTGGCCGGAGGACTTGAGTTCGTCGAAGTACGAGTACGGCGTGTCGACGACCGCAAGGTCGCCCGATTCAAGATCGACGCGGTGAAGGGTCCAGCGACCGTCCCGGGCGATGGCGGCCAGGGCGCGCTGGCTGTCCAGGATCGTGTAGGTGCCGGAGCCGAGTCCCCACATCGGGCGGCCCATCTCGGCGTCGATCGCAACCACCTGCTCGACCTTGGCGTCTCGAAAGCGGTAGAGATTCCACCAGCCGCTGCGGTCTGAGATGAAGTAGAGGCTGCCGTCGGGAGCCCACTCAGGCTGGAAGACCGACTCGTCTGCTCTGCCAGCGATGAGGTGGTCGGAGATGACCCTGCCGTTGTCATCGAGGTCAGCGACGCGGAGCTCGGAGCCGTCCCACGGCATGTTGGGATGGTCCCAGTCCAACCAGGCGAGGCGGGTCCCATCAGGGGAGAGACGAGGGTAGGCGTAGAAATCATGCCCCTCCGTCACGACGATAGGGCTCTTTTCTGCACCGCCGGGCGAAGGCTCGAGAGCAACGAGATAGTTGCGCGCTTCCTGGCCACCATGAGTGTGGTCCTCGCAGATCGCGATAAGCCGGTCCCGCTGCGAGTCGTAGCGCATGTCAGCGAAGCGAAGCGGTCGGTTGGGGGTGATAGGAACGGGATCAGGCGCTTCGTCCGAACGTCGGTAGACACGCTGGTCGGCGAAGTTCGCAAAGTAGGTGATCCCGTCGTGGATCAAGACCGGTGCGCCGCCGTACTCGTGGACGCGGGTACGCACGTTGTAGCCAGGTGGCGTGAGATCGGTTGATGTGCCGTCAGCCTCGCCGCGCACAAGAACGTAGCGCCCTTCTTCCGTTGGTCGTCCTTCGAGCCAGTAGGCGACCTGCCCATCGAGCGCTGTCCCTCCAAGGCGGATGGCCTGGGAGGTGATCACGTCAGAGGTGATTGGGGACTTCCACGAGCCGTACGGGGCGACCTGTGGCGTCGACGAGGGCATAGGGCAAAACCTTTCGCGGCGGATTGTAGGGCACGGGCTGCGGCTTGATGCGCCGCAGGGGATGGTCGTTCGGGACGAACGCCTCGGCGGTCACCGCCAGCATGATCGTGGTCTGCCGCCCTCGCTCAAGCATGGGGAACCTCCGTTCTTTCCCCCATGCCCCCAGCTCAACCCTTTTTCAGCACCCTGCTAGACCTCGATGCTACGGGCTTGCGGCCGCGCTACGATCGCTCGCAGACCGAAACGGCCGGAGTAGGTAGGTAGCAGGTGTCAGAATCGGGCTCAGTGGAGTCGTACCCAGAGCCCTCCAGGGGCGAGATCGCCGAGGACATGGCCCGAAGGGTGCTCGCCCTGATACCAGCTCTTGGCGCTCCAGCCGCCGCGCTGATCGACGTGATGTTCACGCCCGTGATCGAGAAGCGACGCATCCAGTGGTTCAACGAACTGGCAGAACTTGTGAATGACCTCCAGGCCCGGAACCCAAGCCTGACCGTGGCGTCGCTATCAGCCAACGACGAATGGATCGATGCGGTACTGGCAGCGACCCGTATCGCTCTCTGCACCCACAGAGAGGAGCAGTGGCGGACGTTGAAGAGCGCCCTGGCGCACGTCGCCCTGCGCGAGGAGCCAGACCGCGACCTGGACTCCATGTTCCTCAACCTGATTGACGTACTTGCTCCGTCGCATCTGCGGGTGCTGCACATGCTCCAGAGCACGCGGGCATTCGCAACCGGGCACGGGACGACCGTGCCACTCACGATCGATCGCTCGTTCCGCCGGGTTGTTGAGCGACTCCTTCCTGATGTTCCGTTCGACGTGTACACCCTGCTCAGAACCGACCTCGAGAGCCGAGGCCTCGTCATGGGCGGATCTGCCGCAGTCGCGGCGTCCAGGGACCCGGTCGACCAAAGGCTGACCACGCCACTCGGCGACAAGTTCCTCAGCTTCGTCAGCGAGAGCGTCAGCGACGAGGACGAATGCGCGACACCAGGCCGCCTCTACCCGGACTCCGCAAGCGACGCCGAGCAGGCGCGGTCGGGTCGTTCGTCACCGCGTGACCTCGCGAGGCAGTCGCTTGAGGAACGCCACCGTGCTATTCGGGTAGCCGGCATTGTCGTTGACGCCGACGAGACCGGGGTTCGGGACGAGACCGCGGGCGACGGCATCGAGGAGTGAGTCGGCGGGATGTGGCCACCGCTCCGCCGACACGGGGCGCGGTTTGGCTGGTCCGCCTGCCGCGCGCCCATGGGGGACTGAGCTCCAGCGGGTCCGACCGGCGGTGGTCGTGAACTCGCCGGCGCTTGATGCGGGTGCCGGTGCGCATCATCGTGCCGCGTGCCACATGGCAGCCGGACTTCGATGGCCAGGGCACCGAACTCCTGATCGAGGCGAACGAGCGGAGCGGCCTGGACGCGGACTCCGCAGGGAACTTCCTGCGGGTGCGCAGTGTGCCGGTCGAGCGCGTGGTGGAGCGGATTCGCCGACTCGCGACCGAGCGGCAGGATCGATTGGGGCCGCTCGGCATAAAGTAGAGTGACGAATGCGGTGCCCGAATCCGCCGGCTCTCACCCTGTTTACACGGCAGGCGGTCACCGAGCCCAGCGAGGATGTCGGGCTTGTCCAGCACCGCGTGGCAACCTGCGAACCGCGGTGAACGTTGGAACGGGCTGAGCCAGCGATGACGATGCCGTACAGCGAAGACGAAATCCGCAGCCGGTTGCGCCTCGGCGAGGACAGCGGGTGGGAGTGCAAGGAGGTCGAGTTCCGGAGCGACCGACCCGTCCGGGATCATCGCGACGACTGGGCCGACGAGGTCGCCGCCTTCGCCAACGCAAGCGGCGGCGTGCTGCTTCTCGGCGTCACGGACACCGGCGAGGTGCCGGTCATGTCCCGCGAGCGCCTCGACGAGGTGGAGCGCCTGGTCGGGGAGATCGCGAGGGACTCCATCAAGCCAGCGATTCGGCTCGAGGCCTACCGCCTGGAACTCGACGGACGCTCGCTCATCCTCGTCGGGGTCCCCGAAGGACATGCCCAGCACGACAGTCCCGGTGGCAGCTATGTCCGTGTCGGTAGCTCGAAGCAGCCGGTGACGCCCGACGAGCGGATGCGACTGGCACAGCGCCGCGGCCAGGTTCGATTCACCAGCTTCGACGAGCAGATCGTGCACGAAACCGGGTTCGCTACTCTCGACGAGGAGTTGTGGAAGCCGATCCTCAGTGCCGAGGGTCTCGCTGACCCGGAGGTCGCGCTCGAGAAGCTCGGCCTGCTCGCAACGGACGAGCGCGGCGTGACGCGCGCGACCGTGGCCGGCGTGCTGGTCTGCACCGCTCACCCGGAGCAGTTCCTCCCGAATGCCGGCGTCACTGCCGTCCGCTACCGGGGCGCGGATCGCTCGTCGGGGCAGGTTGACGCGCAGGAGATCACTGGGCCGATCGATCGCCAGATCACGCAGGCGCTCGCCTTCGCCGTGCGCAACATGCAGGTCGGGGCGCGCAAGACCCCCGCCCGAGAAAACCTCCCCGAGTACAGCACGCAGGCGCTCTTCGAGGCGATCGTGAACGCCGTGGTCCACCGTGACTACTCGATCCGCGGGAGCCGCATCAGGCTCTCGATCTTCTCCGACCGGCTCGAGCTCTGCTCGCCGGGCGCGCTCCCGAACAACCTCACGATCGAGAGCATGGGCGAGCGGCAGTCGACGCGAAACGAGGTGCTGACCTCGGTGCTCGGCCGCGTGGACGCAGGCTCCGTCGAAGGTGCCGGGGGCAGGCGCTACTTCATGGAGCGCCGCGGCGACGGCGTGCCGATCATCCGCCGCGAGACGCGAGAGCTAACCGGCAGGGAGCCGGAGTTCCGGCTCATCGACGGCTCCGAGCTCTGCCTCACGCTGCCTGCCGCGGAGCCGGACTCCGGGCCGGCGAGCGTGGTGATCACGGTTCGCCGGGGCGGACTACTACTCGCCGGTGCCGACGTGGTGGCGCTCTTCCCGAACAACACGTGGAAGCGCGCGTCCACCAATGCGGACGGCGAGGCGCTACTCGACCTGCACTCGGTTCACCTGCCGATGACGGTGTATGTCGCGGCGGACGGCTGCGCCGTGCACGTCGAAGGGGGCTGGATCCCGTCGGAACGGGCGCTCGCAGTCGAACTCACCGCGCTCCCGGGTGGTGGCTCGGTCGTGTTCCCGGAGGGTACGGGCCACATTCCCGGCCTCGCGGGGCGTCTCAACCCGATCCTCGATACGAGCTTCAGGACGTATCTCTACGCCTCGAACATCGCCATCAACGGTGGCGAGCAGCAGCCGGTCCGGTTCGTTCCGGGCGAGGAGGAGCTGCGCCTGACGGACGCGAACGGCCGCGAGTTGCTCGTGCGCATCGCCGCGATCACCGGGCGCTCGTCGCTCCTTGAGTACCGCCTCGCCTGAGGTGGTGACGTCGAGAGCTCCGATCCGCCGGTGCCGTATGGAGGTGCGGCTCGCGGCCTGACAGAATGCGCCGCATGGTCGCCGCGGACGCACCGGACATCATGACGTTGATCGCACGGGCCCGTGGCGCGAGGCAGTGACCTACCGCGAGACCTGGCCCCACGAGTAAGTCGTCGTTCGCCGCGATAGGCAGCAGGCGCTGCTCGATGTCTTCTGTGCCCGAATCGCGCGTGGGGAGGGCGTCGAGTGCCGCTTCTTCGGGCAGTCGCGGCGCTATCTCTTTCTCGGCGATCACACGTACTGGACGATGACCGACTGCGCCGACATCGACCTTGACGCCGACGACTTCGAGATTACTCACAGCGGGTGTTCTTGCTCATCGCTCTATGTCCTCGTTCCTTCACAGTCGCCTCCTCGGCCTATAGTCTTGAGTACTTCCATCATCAGCTAAGTGTGATTAGTGGTTCTAATCGGTATGAGGTTGGGTGAGTTCCGGCCCGCGACGACGCCGGAGGCCCTCCACGCTCGCGATCCGCGCGTATAACCGGGGCCGGCTCAGGCGGGACGCGCCTCCAGCCGTCCACGGCACAAGCAGGAGGAGGGACGCATGACGGACACCGGTGACCTGGAGCGGGAGGTGGCGCATCTGCGGGCACGGCTCTCGCGGCTGAGCGAGGCCAGCCTCCGCATCAACGAGAGCCTCGACTTCGAGACGGTGCTGCAGGGTGTGCTGGACAGCGCCCGGTCACTGACCGGGGCCACCTACGGCGTCGTCAGCGTGCTCGGTGCGACGGGAGAGGTGCCGCGCTTCCTCGCCTCCGGGATGGAGCAGCAACAGGCCCGCGAGCTGTGGGACATCCCCGGCGGCGCCGAGGTCGCGGAACAACTCGGCGAGCTGACGCAGGCGCTGCGGCGGATAAAGGACTTCCGGGCCCACTTGCGGGGCTGGGGCATGCCCGACCTCACGTGGCCGATCGGGCTGAGTCCCGCCCCGGCCTTCCTCGGCGCGCCGATCCGCCACCGCGGCGAGACCGTCGGCAACTTCTACCTCCTCGAGAGGCAGGGGGGAGGAGAGTTCACCGGGGAGGACGAGGAGACCCTCGCGATGTTCGCATCGGAGGCGGCGCTCGTCATCGTCAACGCCCGCACGTACCGCGACGAGCAGCGCGCACGGGCCGACCTCGAGACTCTCGTCCACACCGCCCCCGTGGGAGTGGTCGTGCTCGACGCCAGGAACCCGGCGGTCCGATCGGTGAATCGCGAGGCGATGAGGATCGGCGCCGGCCTGCTGACGGACTCTCAATCGGTGGAGGATCTCCTCCGCACCGTCACCGTCCGGCGAGCGGACGGTCGGGAGTTCTCGCTCGACCACTCTCTCGCGGAGTACTCGGCGAGCGAGACCGTGCGGGCCGAGGAGGTCCTCGTGACGGTCCCGGACGGGCGGAACATCAGCGTCCTGCTCAATGCCACGCCGATTCACACCGCGGAGGGCGCACTGGATTCCTACGTCGTCACGATGCAGGACCTGGCGCCGCTCAAGGAACTGGAGCGGCTGCGAGCGGAGTTCCTGGCGATGGTGAGCCACGAGCTCAGGACGCCGCTCACATCCATCAAGGGCTCCATCGCGACCCTGCTCGACTCCTCATCCGACCTCGACCCCGCGGAAGCGGACCAGTTCTTCCGGATCATCGACGAGCAGTCCGAGCACATGCGCTACCTGATCAGCGACCTCCTGGACGTGGCGCGCATCGAGACCGGCACGCTCCCGGTCACCCTCGAACCCTCGGACGTCAGGACCGTCATCGAGGAAGCCCGGACCCGGTTCGCGAGCGCCTCCGGCGAGAACGACCTCCACGTCGACCTGTCTCCGAACTTGCCCCACGTCATGGCGGACAGGAGGCGCATCGTGCAGGTGCTGAGCAACCTCCTCGCCAATGCCTCCAGGTACTCGCCCACGGGCTCCGGCATCCGGATCACCGCCGTGCAGGATGGCGTCCACGTCGCGTTCTCGGTCGTCGACCGCGGCTCGGGCCTGCCCGAGGAACGCCTGCCCGACCTCTTCCGGAAGTTCACCCGCATCGCGTCGGAGCACCATGACCATCCCGCCGAGAGCTCCGGGCTGGGCCTCGCCATCTGCAGGGGGATCGTGGAGGCACACGGGGGTCGCATCTGGGCCGAGAGCGACGGGCCCGGCCGGGGCACCCGCTTCACCTTCACCGTCCCGGCCGTGGAGGCAACCCTGCCGCAGCCGACCCGGCTCCCCAACAACGAAGGGACCGACAAGGCCGGACACGAGCGCATCCTGGTGGTGGACGACGACCCCGAGACCCTGCGCTACGTCCGGGACGTGCTCTCGAACGCGGGCTACGCGCCCGTCGTGACCGGAGACCCCGACGACGTACCCGGCCTCATCGAGGACGTGGAGCCGCATCTCGTGCTGCTCGACCTGATCCTGCCCGACAGCGACGGCATCGCCGTGATGGGCAAGATCTTCGCCGTCGCCGACATCCCCGTCATCTTCCTGTCCGTGTACGGGCGCGACAAGACCATCGCCGAGGCCTTCGAGAACGGAGCCTCCGACTACGTGGTCAAGCCCTTCTCGCCCACCGAGCTGGTGGCGAGGATCAGGGCGGCGCTGAGGCGGCGCGTGCTGCCCGATCCGCCCGAGCCCGCCAGGCCCTATGTACTCGGAGATCTGACAATCGACTACGCCCGCCGCGCGGTGTCCGTGGCCGGGCAGCCGCTGGCCCTGACCGCCATGGAGTACCGGATGCTCCGCGAGCTCTCCGTCCATGCCGGGGTCGTGCTGACCTACGACCACCTGCTGCAACGGGCGTGGGGCCGGACGCCCACCGCCGACCGGCGGCCGATGCGCACCGTCCTGCGGAACCTCCGCCGCAAGCTCGGAGACGACGCGAACACACCGAGATACATCTTCACCGAGCCCCGCGTCGGCTACCGCATGCCCGAGGGCGCATGACGGGGCGGAACACCTGTTCGACGCCTTGGTGATCGACTGATCGGCTTCGCGTCCTCCTCGTTCACCTGGTTCGTGGGCAATCGATCGCGTAGTATGGTCAGAACAACGGGTTGGAGTTAGATGTGCGTGAGATTCAAGCCACCGAAGCCAAGGCGCGCTTGGCAGAACTCCTCCGAGCGGTCGAGCACGGAGAGACCGTTGCCATCACGCGGCACGGCAAGCCGGTGGCGCATCTGGTTCCCGCTCCTGCGCAGGACCGCGCCAACCGCGAACGGGCGGTAGAGCGCTTCCGGCAGCGCCGCGCCGGGTGGGAGCGCGTGGCTTTCTCCACCGAGGAGATACTCGCCGCGCGCCATGAGGGCCACCGCCTATGAGCGGGCTGGTTGTCGATGCATCGGTTGTCGTGGCGTGGCTCTTCGACGATGAGGAGGAGCCGCGCGCAAATGGCGCGTTGGAGCTTCTCGAAGAAGACGGGGCACTGGTGCCGCACCTGTGGCATCTGGAAACCCGCAACGCGCTGCTGATCGCGGAGCGACGTGGGCGTCTCTCCAGGGGAGGGGTCAAGGAGCGCGTGGACGCCTTGAGGGGCTTGCCCATCCGAACCGATGAGGAACCCGACCTTCAGTCCGCCTTCGACCTGGCACGGGCCCATGACCTGTCCTTCTATGACGCCCTCTACCTGGAACTAGCCAAGAGGGAGAGCGCAGGGCTCGCAACACTGGACGGCGCACTCGGTCGGGCTGCCGTCGCCGAAGGGGTGCCACTAGCAGTCACTTAACTGCTCGGGACAACCGCGGAAGCACGCTCGTCGGCTACCAGAGGCTCACTGAGGCGAAGGCGCTCTGCGTCCTCCCGGCGCATGTGGGCATCTACGGATCACGATCCCGACGACGCCGGACAGACCGACTCGGCGGCGGTGACTCAGCTGAGGTCGAGTTGCCCGGGTGCTCTGCCGAACGGGCCGGCGAGGTTCGCAGCCGGGCGGTCCGGGTGGCCGCACGCTGGTACGCGGTCGGCAGCGAGCCGTCGCCGCGAGCAACTCGAGGTCGAGGCGGCCGAGGCGCGCCAGGTGCTCGGCGTCGAGGTGGTCGTCCTTGCGGTGGCTGCGGGCGATGAGCGCGACCTGTCGCCGTTCGCGACGAGCACCTCATGGCCGAGGCCTGCCACCAGGCGGCTGAGCCACGGCGAACACGGTCCCGCCTCGAGCATGACCCGCGCCGGGGACAGCTCCCCGAGCACACCCGTGAGCGCGGGCGCCAGTCTCGCCCTCCGTGATCGCTGCGGGCACCGTGAACGACGCCACCAGGTCGTCCCTCCGCGCCGTCAGCGGACCCGCCGGGTCACGCCGAATAGCGTGACCAGGGCCTTGGATCACGACATCGACACCATCGTGTCCACGGTTGCCCCGGATGGGTCGGGCCTGTGGATCCTGTAGGGGAGGGGCCGGACGGCGAACTGATGGCTACGGGGGACGGACTCTCGGGGCGGGGGCGCTGCCCGGCGGCGGCGGGTGGCACGCGCGGGAGCCGGTGGTCGTCGAGGTTCACGCGAACGGGAACCGCAACGGTGCCGTCCCGATCGACGGTCGATGTTCGCCATGCGGCTCTCCTACGCGAGCCGAGCGATCCCTCCTCGGACCCAGCACCGAGTGCCAGACGCGGCCCCCTCGGCACCGGGATCCCGGCACCCGCCTAGTGGCGCGGGGGCCAGGTATTGAAGGAGCCATGTGTCTCGCCTGTGTGGCAGTAACCGGGGCCTCCCTGGGCAGTGTATCTCTGGTCACAACGCGTTCGGTCGTTGATCACGCGTCGGCAATGGCAATGGAAAGCCTCGGGGCTTCGAACCGCCGTCGGCGCCGGCGTCGCGGTTGGCGTCCGTGTCGCCGTGGGCGAGGGCGAGGGCGAGGGCGTCGGCCGGGGTGTCACGGCGGGCGTCCGTGTGGCTGTGGGCGAGGGTGTCGGCTCGGGCGTCGCGCTTGGCGTCTGTGTGTCCGCAGGCGCGGCTGTCGGCCGGGGTGTCACGGCGGGCGTCTGTGTGGCCGTGGGCGAGGGCGAGGGCGTCGGCCGGGCCGTCGCGGCGGGCGTCCGTGTGGCTGAGGCTTCCTGGAGCGGCGGCGCCAGGTAACGCAACCGCACCCAGCTCTCGCGTCCGTCGGGAGCCTGAACCAGCATCCACTCGATGCAAGGACCCGCGCCACGCGCGATCAGCAACACCGCCGTGCCTTCAGGAATGCCGTCTCCGGGAGCCGAGCTGCGCCGAGCATCATCGCAGGCATCGCGAACCGATACGCCGTCCCCATCCGTGTCAGCTACCTCCAGCCGAGTCACTGTCGGCGATGCAGGCGCAGGCTCTGAGGTCGGCTGAGTGGTTGCGGTAGCCGTTGCGGGGGCGGTAGCGGTGGCGGGTGCTGCTGCCGCGGCGGGAAGCGTCGACTGTGCTGGTGCTGGCTGTTCATCCACTTCCGGTGTGCAGGCTGACGGGAGGGCCAGGAACGCTGACAGGAGAAGTGTGGCGAGAGCGCCCGTGAAGTATCGCGACACTCTCGTGCCTGGAGAGTCCAGTGGACTGCTCGCCAGCTTCCACGAGGCACTCGAGGGTGCCGAGTGCGTGATGGTCCCGGACGACACCGACCGCAGCCATGCCGGGCGCCCGGCGTGGTCGGGGAACGGCACCCGGCCGGCGGCTATTGTGCGGAACGGAAAGGGGGAAGCGAGCATCGGGGCAACCGCATCGGCCAGCCTCCTCATTCCGCAGCTCCCCGGTGCCGGCGCCGGGCCCTCGCCCGTGTCATCTCTCCCGGCCCTGTGCGACTACTGGTGTCGCAGTCGTGCCCGACCACTGATCAGCACACGGCTGCGGTGCCTCGGCGCCGCCGACCCCTCGCCCATGCAGCCGGCCCACGAGCACAGCGACGGCCTCAACTCCCCGTCTCACTGGCTGTACGGTCGCCGAGGCGAGACTCTCCGGCGCGTCCGGCATGGGTGGGCTCGGGAGACTCGCCATGCGGCCGCAGGTTCGGTGTGTCCAGCTGGCGGTCGTCGCGCTGCGCGTCGAGGCGGCGTCGTATCTCTCTCAGCTCTGTCAGTACTGCGTCCATCTTGTTGTTGTCGGGCTCGCCACGCGACGACTCGACGAAATAAGCCGCGACCTGCGCCGTCAGCACCCCGAACAGCCCTATTCCAACCAGCATGAGGAACGTCGCCACTCCCCGACCCGCCATGGTCACGGGATAGGTATCGCCGTAGCCGACCGTCGTCACCGTGGCCAATGCCCACCACACGGCGGCATCCAGCCCGTCTATGGTCCCCGCTGCATCCCGCTCAACGTAGAACACAACGAGGGCGGACACGGAGAGCGCCACGCCGGCAAACATCAACGAGCCGTGCACGCCCCTGCGCGCCATGAGAATCCGCGCCGTGCGAGACGCCCGCAGCACATACACGATCACCCGCACCACGCGCAGCGCCCGGACCGCGCGCAGCGGCCGGAGGAACGGCAGAAGCACGATCAGCACGTCGAGCCAGTTGCGTGCGAGGTACTTCAGGCGGTCCGGCGCCAGGTACGTGCGAATGGCAAGGTCGGCAGCGAACACACCCCAGATGAGCCAGTCGAGCCCGAGCACAGCCCTCTCTGCGGCCGGCGAGAGGGCGAACACAAACGGGGCGGCGAGCAGGGGAACCATGAGCAGGGCCAGCGCGAGCAGAGGAAGCTCGGTGGCCTGTTCGAATCTGTGTAGCCGTTTCGGATCTCTAATGAGGGGCCCGCCATCTCCATTCCGCCGGTGGATGCGGACCGGTGTGCGATGTGCACAACGAAGCAAGCTCCAGACGGCTGACGGCTACAGGGTTCTTCGGGAGACCAGGACACCCGATGGTGCCGCCGGCGCGGTACCACGAGGGTGCTCGCCGAGGTCCCGTGCCCTGACGGTCTCTGTCCCTACGATCGGCACACGGCGTCCCTCCACGCGATACCGGCGGCAACTGTCCCCGAACACTACGGCCGGTGCGCGTGAGGGAACGGTGAGTAATCGGGCAAATGTCCATGAGTTACGGTGAGGTCGGTGCGGTTGGGAGCCATGGGATGCGACCTTGAGCAGTTCGACAGCTTGCTCAATGCGCAGGTGCTGATCGAGAACTGGCGGATCGAGTGCACACGAGACGCCTGCACAGCAGCCCGGGCTGGCTCGCCCCGGCTCCCTACGCCGAGCAATGGAGGGCGGAACAACTAGCTGGACTCTCATCAGCGGTGGTGTCGCGAAGGGAATCCGGTCACTCCCCCGGACGAGTAGAGTCCCCGGGACGGCGCGGAGGGAGCCCGCAGATGGGACGCGCGATCCTCTTCAATCATCCCGGCGGTGAGCCGTCGGCACGCTCCCTCCAGGATGATCGGTGCGCCTGGAACACGGGTCGCGGTCATACACGCAAGTTCATCAACGCAGACGCCCGACTCGCGATCCCGGTCGGTGACGACGGCCGGTGGATGCGCCGGCCCGCGGCGCAGTCGATCGGGTTCTGGGGCGAGTGGGAAGCTCCGACGAGCGTTACGTCGCTCTTGGCCCGCGAGTCAGGACTACCGACGCAGCTACACCGCCTCGTCACACCGGGAAAGCCACCGCCGCGTGCCCAGAACACGGACCCGTGGGTCTTCGGGTCGCAGATGCGGTACGCGATCTGCCGGCAGGAGGCGCGACCGGTACTTCGGGACCTCGATGACGGGGATGTCATCTTCTTCGGCTCGGTCCGCGCGGGCGAGGCCGGGTTCGACTTCATGCTCGATACCGCCTTCGTCGTTGCGGAGCGCTTCCCGTACGGCATGAGCCGTCGCGGCTGCGACATCGCCGACGAGGCCGCAATCGACGGGTTCTACGTAGAGACCTCGCTCATGCGGGGCAACGCCTCCGTCGAGTTCGGGCACCGGGTTCTGTACAACGGGCGGATGCTCGATCAGATCACGACCGCACCGTTCTCGTTCGTGCCGTGCACACCCTTCCGCGCGCCGCAGATGACAGGGTTTGCGCGGCCGTTCATCAACCAGCTGTTCGGTGTGCACTTTCCCAATCCGCAGAACGCGATGATGCAGCTGACCGTCGGCGCCGACGAGGCCTGGCGTCGGGTGGTCGGCTACCTCCGTTCGATCGGACTGTGGCCGGCCGTCACGATCGATGTGCCCTTCGACGTGGCGGCGGCCGGCGGCGACCGGATGGCCGGCCGCTGACCCGCCAGTCCTCGTGTCTGCCTGCCACCGGACGTGTCGCGTCGAGAGCAACGGACGCAACCGCGGGAACGACGAATCGCCATGTGCAGCCGAGCACCCCGCCCGGGCGCGCCCACGGGAGGACGGCGGACGCGGCCTCAGGGGTTACAGCGCTGGCATTCGTAGACGTCGCGGCCGACGTCACGGGCAACTCGCAGGGCCCCCTCCTTGAGTCGAAACGGGCCGTGCCATTGCCCATCTCGTGCCCGCTTCCGCTGGGGGACACGGCAGGGGCCCCCCGCCTGGTGGACCGTCGCCGAGCCGGTCGGCTTGTCCTCGTTGACGAAGAAGGCCCCGGTCATCCTCCGGCCTCCCCGTTCTCGTCCTCCCGGGCGGTCGCCATCTTCTTCGTGGGCGGCACTCAGAAACACGATCCCTTCGGTGCCCCGCCCGCACGATCGGTGGGCCGCCGGAGCAACGCACCCGGCACCGTCCCCGACCCGCCAAGTGCTGAAGCGGCGCGCGCCGCACCGGGGGGCGTCAGGTCGCGAGTCATCGAGCGCGCTTGCACGCGCTCCACTGGGCCGGGCATAGGCCTGGATCAACGGCGTCGGACGATCGTGCCGGCGAGCGCCGTGAAGAGGAATGTACGTAACGTCCCCGCGCGGCAAGGTCGGGGCGGAGTCCCGACCGCGAGGCGGGATCCGCTGGAGCCCCTCCGGTGCCGCGCGCGCCGCGTCAGCGCGTGCCAACCTTCTTCCACACCAGCATGCGCTGCTGGCTGTCCGCCCACGAGCAGCGGATGCGGACGTTCGCCTGACGTGCCGCTTCCTGAAGCAGCCGCTTCACGGTCGCCGGCTTCTCGCCGCGCTCAAGCTCCACGCTCCCCGCGTCGCCCGCGTTCAGCGCCTCGATGTACGGCTTCCGCATCTCCGCGGCGGCGCGCCCGCGGCCGACGGCGACATCAGCAGGGTCCATCTTCGTGAATGTGGGCATCCCATCCTCCCTCTCCATATATCCCGGTGTGCGGTACTGCGGTGCTCCCGACCCGGTGTGGCCGACGGATCGCCGCTCCTGGCGGTCAGCGGCGTCAGGGGCGGAAGGCCGTCAGACATCATTATCCCAGAGTCAGCGAGGCACCTCTGTGCGTCTCCGGGCACCCACGTCGATCCGGGCCTTCGGTGGAGCCGTGCCGGCAGGTGCTGCCGGCGGCGGCCTGGGCGACGAGGATGGAGTGCACCGCGCGCACGGGTCCCCGTTCGGGGGATCAGGCCGGCGTCGTGCACCCCTGCGGAGCCTTCGGTGGGCGGCGCTGCTCGGCCAGCAGTTCCGACACGCCTTGGATGCGCTCGCGCAGCAGGACGAGGGTCGCCGCCGCTCCCGACATCTCGTCCGTGGGCGCTTCGAGAAGGGCACTCTGCCGAGCGTGCCTGCCCGTGACCGGGAGTCGCCATGCGACCGACCGGTACCAACTCAGGCGGCGAACTCGTGCTGCACCCGTGAATTCACAAGAGGCCGCATGTCTGCTGAGGCGAAGATCATCACTGCTGCGGAGAGAGCCGACTTGCCGGAGGTGCTCCTCGCTGTGGGGATGCGCGGATGGTCCGTGAGCGAGCCAGAACGTGACCTGCACACCCCGTTCAAGAAAACAGAATACAAATATCCGCTCCTAATTCGTTCCGAATTTGTTCACACGGCGTTCCTGCGGCCCGAGGGCTGAGTCGCTCGGCCGGGCGAGACCGGCGGCCTGCGGCTGGCCCGAGCGCGGGCGCCTGAGCAGATCCACATGGCCCGGATCGGCCGGGCTCGGCCGCAAGCGACGGCTCCGGGGGAGGTGCCGCCAGTCGCGTGGTTGGGTTCAATCCATGCCTTGATGAGGTAGCGGGCCGTCGGAACGCGGCTGATCGCTCGCGCGATCCAGCTGGGCCGGGATCGAGCCGCGTTCGCGGCCATGCGGCTGCCACCGTGCCAATCGTTCTGAGTCATTCCCGCAGTCCGGGAGTCGGGGAGCCTGTCGGGACGGGCCGGCGGCGCCAATCGCCCCCGCGCGGTGGGAAAGGAACGAAATCGGAAGAATCCCGGAACTTTCGGAACTCTCATGGAACGCAGCCGGAACTTTCTGTGAACGCCCGGGCGTAGCCTTCCCCCCGTCAGCAGTGCGTTTCGCCGGTATCGCCAACTCCAGGGAGCAGAGAAACCGGCACGGATCGCTCAACCGGGACACCGGCACGGATCACCCTCACCCGAGGCAACGAGCAACGCTCTCCGCGGCAGGCGTCGAATCGAGCAGACAGGGCAACCCAGAGACGAGACACGGTAGAGGAGGTGCACGAACAGCAAGGAAGGCAACCACGCGTCGGACCGTGAGGTTCGGGAGGCAGAGGAGGACAACCGAGGAAGACGAATGAAGCGAGCCGGCCCACGCCGATTCGCGTAGAGGCGACCAGGAGCGACAGCTGAGACCCGAGCCCCGTAGAGGCGAGGTGCGGCATCGCCGCGCGCGTGCCACGGGTCGGGTGTCGGCGACGAAGCGGCCCCGTACGGCACCCGTGCCACGGGGTTTTTCTGTGCCGGGGAGAAGAGGGCGATCGAGTGCAGGACCGGCCCGCCGCGATGAGTCGGGACGGAGCAACAGGAAGGGAGAGTCGGATGGCAGGCAGGAAGAAGAGGCGGAGCCGCCGGGCCGCGGGGCCGGTGGTCCGCATGCGGAGCTGGTGTGCCGGGCGGTTCAGGGCGATGCGGCGCGCGTGTGCCGCACGCAAGCGGCCGTGGCGCCCGACGGTCGAGGCAGACGTGGAAGGAAGACACGGGCGGCTCCTGCGCCGGGCGATCACGCGCGTGACGCAGGGTCACCTCCGAGGACTCGGCGTGGCGCCGCCCGGGCACCTGCTCGTGGTGGTGCAGCGCACGGTCGTGCTCGAGGAGCGTCCAACGGAGTCGCTGCTGCAGGTGTTCGAGGACGCAGGGGGCCGACGGCGGCACGTGCTGTTCCTCGCGCTGACGGCAGGCGAGCGGGAGGTGGACGACGAGGAGCTGGTGGCGACGCTCAGGCAGCAGCTCCAGCGAGTCGTCGCCCCACAGCTCGGGACGCTGCTGAGCACGCCGCAGGAGCTGGCGGCGGTTCGGCCCGAGTCGGAGCCGACGCCGGCCGAGCAGGGCCCATGGGTCGGGCCATTCGAGAAGGAACGATCGCCCCTGGAGGCGCTCGAGGGCCGCAACGGCGCATTCGCCGCTGCGGAGGAAAGGTAGGGATGGAAGGTGACGCAGCAAGTGGTGCTCACGAGTCTGGGTGAGCTGGCAGGAGTCCGCGGGCTGTTCGCGGAGGTGGGGCCGGTCCCCGAGGCACGGGCGCTCGTGCCCGTGATCCGGAACACCGGTCCGGAGGAGATCGAGGCGGTCGCGCAGGCGGCGCGGCGGGCGCTGGATGAGCTGCAGGAGTTGCTCGCGCGTGACGGCGAGCGCCGCCTCGAGGCGGAGCAGGGTCTCGGCCGCCTGCGGGCGGTCCAGGGCGAAGCCGCTCGCCTGCGAGAGATCGCCTCGGAGCTGGGTGAGGCCGCGGGCCGTGCCGGCGTGCTCGCTCAGTCGGCCTTCGAGCCCGCGGCCCGGCGGCGGGCCGAGAGCGTGGCGGCGGAGGCGGGCCGGCTCGTGAACCAGGCGGAGGCGCACGCCGCCGTGCTGGAACGCGAGGCCGCGGCGCTCGCCGAGCGCGAGGGCATCGCCCGGCTGCTGGCGGAGGAGCAGGCGCATGAAGAGGAGGTGCGGATGCAGGGCGAGCTGGAGCTGGCCGGGGACCACCTGGACGGCGGAAGGATTAGTGAGGCCCGGCGGCTGCTGGATTCCCTGCACAAGAAGATCAGCAGCGCACCGGACCTCGAACGTACGTTCGCAACGCTACGGCGGCGCGAGCAGGCAGTCAAGACGAGGGCCGCGGAGGCGGCGCTCCGCGAGGCGCGGCGTGTGCACCGGCGTGAGCCGGTCCGCGCGATCGAGTTGCTGGAAGCTACCGACCTGGACGGGCTGCCGGACGAGCTGGCACGCCACCTCTACGGCTGCTGGCTCACCGCCTGCCGCCGCCTGGACCTGCTGGCGGCGATCCACTACCGCGCCGGCTTCGGCCGGGGGGCCGTGCTGATCCCCACCGCGGACGGCGGCTGGGAGGTCGTCTCGGCGCTCGGCCTCAGGCGCTGGGAGCGCGGCCGCCGCTTCGCCCCGCAGGCGCTCAGGGGTGCTCGCCCGCTCGCCTGACCCCCTCTCCATCACCGGCACCGCCGTCATTTTCGGGGCCGCCTTCGGGCGGCCCCGACTTCGTCATGCCCACCCGTGGGATGGCGTGCGCCCGCCCGCGGGCGCGAAGCGATCGGCGTGTGTCCAGCGAGTGTCCGAGGAAGGACGTGCGACATGCAGAAGGAGAGTCGCTTCCGGCTGGCGGTGCGAGCCGTCTGGGAGCGCAGCTACGAGCAGTACCTCGGCTGGCCCGAGGAGCGACGCGAGGCGGCGAGGCCCGCCGTCTCGGCACTGCTCGCCCGGCTGGGCGAGTGCGGCAGCGAGGCGGAGCTCCATCTCCGCTACTGGGAGTCCGGCGACCCGCCGGGGGTGCTGCTCGGGCGGCATCTGCCGGGCGGCTGGGGTGCCGACGAGAGGCTCACGCTCGAGGAGGTCTGCTTCTGGCGGCGCCTGCTCGAGCTCACGCGCGGTGGCTGAGCTCTTCGACATCGAGGCGATACGGGCGGCACACCCGATCGCGCACGCGGTATCGGGCTCCGGAGTCGAGCTCCGGCGCTCGGGCCGCCGCCTGGTCGGGCTCTGCCCGTTCCACGAGGACCGCACCCCGAGCCTCGTGGTCTACGAGGAGACGAGCAGCTACTTCTGCTTCGGCTGCGACGCGGGCGGCGACGTGTTCGACTTCATCGGCCGGCTGCACGGAACCGCGTTCCGGGAGACGGCCGCGCTGCTTGCGGGCAGAGCCGGTGGAGGGCGCCCACCGCCCGCCGCCGCCCCGCAGTCCCCGCCTCGGCGACCCATCCGGGCGGTGGCCGCGGAGGAGGCGGCGGTCATCGAGGCCGCCGCCTCCCTCTACGCCGGGCAGTGCGGGCGCAGCCGCGAGGCTCGCTCGTACCTCCACGGCCGCGGGATCGACGACGGCGTCGCTGCCGGGCTGCGCATCGGCTTCGCGGGCAGTGGGCTCGCGCGTCACCTGGAGCGCTCGAGGCTCGGGCTCGAGACGGCCCGCGGGCTGGGCCTCCTGACCGGCGATCGCGACACGCTCTCAGGCCGCATCGTCGTTCCGGACCTCGACGCTCGGGGTCTCGCGACCTGGCTCACCGCGCGGTCACTTGATGGCCGGGAGCCCCGCTACCTCAACCTGCGCCTGCCGTCGCCGCTGCTCGGCCTCGCGCAGGTACGCCGGGCACAGGCCTCAGCCGTCGTGGTGACCGAGGGTCCCTTCGACTGGCTGACCCTCTGCGCGTGGCGGCTGCCGGCTGTCGCCCTGCTCGGCACTCACGTCTCGCGGGAGGCGCTCGACGCCCTCCGCTCCCTCGGGCGCGTCTACCTCGCGCTCGACGCCGACGACCCCGGTCGACTGGCCGCCGACCGCCTCGTCTCCGCACTCAAGACGAGGGCGATCGTCGTGCCGCTCCCCGGTGGGGCGCACGACATCAGCGAACTGGGACGGCGCCGCGATGGACGCGCGGCGTTCCTGCGTTCGCTCCACGAAGCACGCGAAAGAGAGAAGGAATCATGGCTGAAGTCAGACGGCGAGCGGCGCGCACGCGCCGCCTGAGCCGGGCCGCGCTCGAGCAGCTCGCACGACCGCTCGACCCGGAACTCGTGTCGGAGCGCATCACCGAGGAGGGAGAGATACTCCGCTACCTCGAGGGCTGGCGGGCCATCGAGCAGGCCAACGCGGTCTTCGGACACGACGGCTGGGGTGCTGAAGTGGTGGGCGAGGTCGCCTACCGGCTGCTGCCCGCGGGAGGCAGCGGCGGCAACGCTCCTGCCGGCATCTACACGGCGACCGTCCGGGTCACCGTCAGGGACTGCCCGCCTCACAGCGACGTGGGCACGGCCGCCGCCCGGAACCAGACGGCACAGGAACACGCGGCCGCCTCCAAGGCCGCCGTCACCGACGGGCTGAAGCGCGCGCTCCGGCACTTCGGGGCGCGCTTCGGCAACGGGCTCGGCGCCGTGCCGGGCGGCGCATCCCCGGTCGGAGCCGGGGCCGCGCCCGGCGAACTTCGCCGCCGGGTGCTGGAGATCGCGGCCGGAGCAGGCGCCGACGAGGCGCGCACGCGCGCCTGGGTCGAGCAGCGCTACGGGCGCCCGCTCGCAGAGCTCGACGCGCCGTCGCTCCTCGCCTGCGTGGACGCGCTCTCGCGCGGACTCCACCGCCGCAACGGGGCCCGGGCGGCCTGACGCAGATGGCCTACCGCCCCAGCCGCGTCATCGAGACGCGCCACGGACGCTACGACGTCGCCCGGATCCCGCTGCCCGAATGCCCGATCCCGGGCTTCCGGGCCTGCCTCATCCAGGCCGTCGATGCCGATCGCCCCCAGGCGCGGGCGATCCGTCTCACGCTCTACGAGCGTCTCGAGCCGCGCCCTCGCGGGGACGACCCCGGTGCGGCGTAGACAGCCGGGCGGCCGGACCGACCCCTACCAGGAGATCACCGGCCGCATCATGGCCGCGCTTGAGCGCGGCACCGTGCCGTGGCGCACGCCGTGGCGCGCACGCGGGCATCGCAACGCCCGCTCCAACCGCCCCTACCGCGGCATCAACACGCTCGTCCTCCAGATGACCGCGCTCGAGCGGGGCTGGAGCGACCCGCGCTGGCTCACCTACCGCCAGGCCGAAGCCGCGGGCGGGCACGTCCGCCGCGGCGAGCACGGCACCCGGGTCGTGCTCTGGAAGTGGCTCGAGCGGAGGGATCGGGAGGATCCCGAGCGCGTCGAGCGCTTCCCGCTCATCCGCCTCTACTCCGTCTTCAACGTCGACCAGTGCGAGGGCGTGACGCTGCCCGCACGGGTGGACGGCGGCTGCCCGGATCCGCTGGAACGCGCGGAGGCGGTGATCGCGGGCTACCGGGACCCACCGACGCTCCACTGGGACGCCGCAGGCGCCTACTACGTCCCCGAGCACGACGAGGTGCACGTGCCGCCGCGCGCAGCCTTCTCGGATGCGCACGGCTACTACGCGACGCTCTTCCACGAGCTCGCCCACTCCACCGGGCACCCGAGCCGCCTCGCGCGCGAGGGCTACCGGACGGCCGCCCGCTTCGGCTCCGAGCGCTACTCGCAGGAGGAGCTCGTGGCGGAGTTCGCGGCCGCCTTCCTCGGGAGCGAGGTCGGCATCGACCCCTCCCGGGTTGAGCAGTCCGCTGCGTACATCGCCTCGTGGCTGCGCGTGCTCGACGACGACCGACGCCTGGTCGTGGTCGCCGCCGCGCAGGGACAACGCGCCGCCGATCACATCCTCCGGCGCAGTCCCGAGACGCCGGAGCCGCCGGAAGCGGAGGCCTGACCCGGTCGAGACCGGGCACACGGCGGGGCGGCGCCTGGTGCGCACCGCCGGAGGTCACGCCGGACCGCCGCCCCGGTCCCGCCTCGCCACACACGACAGCACTGAGAGAGAGGGAGAACCTGATGCCACGACGGATCATCTGCTGGGAGATCACCGACGCGTTTTCGAAGTTCGGCTTCGACGACGGCGATGGTCCCAACTTCACCGACGAGGTCGCCGCCGCCATCGAGGCGGCCGGCCCCTACCGTTGCCGCACACAGATCTGGGGGTTGCACAACTACGGGATCGAAATCATCGAGGAGGAGGTCGCCCCGGAGGAGTGGGCGCGCGTCGCCGAGTTCGACGGCTACGAGTTGCCGTCCTGGGCCAGTCTGCCGCAGCCGATCCGCGACGCGCTCGTTGCCCTCAACGACGGTCAGCCTCCGGCCTGGCGAATCTAGGAGCCTCGCTCCCGTCACGGGGTCCGGCCGGGCAGGTCCGATCTGTCCGGCCGGACCCGGCCGGACCCGGCCGGACGCTTGTGCAGGCGCGGCGCAGACCACGCGGATGCCGGGGCGGGGTGGCGGTGGGCGCCATGGCCGCGGGCGAGGCCGTCGCGGCGGCCAGCTCCGACGGGTGGGTCGGCGGCCGAGATGGCCATCCCCCGGCGGCGCCGGCGGCAACGCGTCCCGGAGCAGCAGCGAGTAACGACGGCAACACAACGGCGCGATTGACGCCGATCGAGAGACGACGGCCGGATCCTCGCCGAGATCGGCGCCGGCGATCCAAGTCTCGCTGCGACGGTGACCGTGTCCCCTACCCGGGTAGCCTCGCCACCGACCGGCGTCTCGTCGAGCTCCACGACGCCCAACGCCGTGGGGCCAGTGATCAGAGGAACATCGTGGTCCTGTACTCTGCTTCTTCCCAGCAGACCACGTCCCCGCTGTCCGTGATCGCGCAAGTCCGCGACAGACTCACGGAGGAAGGGAGGCGGCCTGCGCGTCCACCAGCACTGGAGGCCGAGCTAGCATCGAGTAGGCGGCGGCGCTGTAGTGGGCTACAGACACGACAGCCAAGCGTCCGGCGGGCTTGCTCCTTGTGCGGAACTCGGTATCGACGAAGCCGTGACGAGCTGAGCGGCTGTCAGCGCTGGCCAACGCGCCTACCGGCGGCTCCCCTTCATCGACCCCTCCATGTACAGATCCTCGAGGTCGAAGAGCGTGCAGACCACCTCGCGATCGCCGGCGCCCTCCCACGAGTCCCGGCTGGGGGACAGCGTTTGAATGTCGAGCAGCGAGTTCTCGTAGGTTTCCCCCACGTACTCGTCGAAGTAATCGAGGCAAAGGCTGAACGCGACGAACTCGAGCTGGGCGGACCCTGGGAACTGCGCATCGTTGGGCGCCTCGACATCGGCAGCCGCGAATACCTCGTATTGGTGCAGCTCGTCGCAGTCGACGAGTGCGACGTTCTCGACCTCTTCCTCGTTCCCCTGATTGAAGCAGTCTCCCACCTTCAGCGAGAACACGTTTCCCTCGCCGGAGCACGCGACAATGACGACGCTGAGCACCACCAGCGCCGCGAGCGGTCCCCCCATGAGCACGGAACGCGACCGCCACCAGCGGGCCTCGCGGGCCTCGTGGCGCCGGGTGTCGCATTCGTGCTGCGCTGAGTGGTACGGCATTGGCAGTTCCGCTGCGGTAAGCGGCTCCGCAGCGTCACACCGCGGGGCCGCTTCGTTGTGGGCCTTGGCTAGTGCACACGTTGGCCTGTGGATCCCGCACCTGCGGGGCTCGATTCCCCGACCCTCCACCGGCACCGTACCAGTCTACGCGCCACCTTGCAAGACGGAGCACCCGCTCAGCCTCTCGGCCGTCGTGTGCACCCAGGCACTGATCTTGTATGCCAACCGGGGAGTGGGAACGCCGAACGCCGAGATCAGTGATCCCGCTGGTCCCTTGTCGCGTTGATGTGCGCTTGCGTCTCCGGTGGCAGGCCCCTCATTACATCCGCCCACTTCGGTGGCTCGCCAGGTACTGTGCATGGTCCTCCCACCGCCGCTTGCGGTACCCCCCGCGTCTCGCCTCGGTCCGCGACCCGAACCACGGAATGCAGACGCCGATCACGGTGACCGGCCCCAGTGACGTCCGCGTCACGCGCTTACCAGTTTCCTCTGGGCGATCTCCTTGAGCGCGTCGATCTCGAGTTCCTTGTCGGCGACGATCCGCTTCAGACGCGCGTTCTCGCGCTCCAGCTCGCGCAGCCGCCTGGCGTCGTCGGCCTTCATCCCGCCGTACTGGTTGCGCCAGCGGTGGTAGGTCTGCTCCGAGATCTCGACCTGCTTCGCCGCCTCGGCGATCGTCTGCCCTTCGCCGAGCAGCCGCTCCGCCTCCCGCAACAGCGGTCCCGTTTCAGGGGGTCGGGTCAGCTCTAGAATCGCTGACGGCGCGCAGGGCCGACGCTGCTGTCACTCTCTACCGGAGAGGGTCCCCCCGAGCGGCAAACTCTGGCTTTCGCCAGCCACCGAGAGACGAGTAGCGACTCCTACTGTACGGGTAGCCCCCGTTGTGCGATCGCCGCGATCAGGTCTGCTACGACGGCGAGAGCGGACTCTTGAGAGCACTTTGGGCCTTCAAGAGTCGAAAGGAGGGCCCGACTTCCTTCGTCCGTCTAGAACAATCCTTCGAGGTTCTCCCGGAGGTTCCGCCACCACCCCCGGTCCGACCCGAAATCCGGTACGAAATGGACTGCGTATGTCCCGTCCTCCTCCACTCTGAGCCATCCGGCCAGGGTCACCGCGTCGCCAGGGGAGGCTGCTTCGAAGACGTCCGCAGGTCCGCGGACGCTCACCCGTTGCACATACTCCCCCCGGTCCATCTCAAGCAGTAGCTCGTCGATGTCCTGGAACACGACCGTACCGCTGACCCTCACGCAGGCATCGCGGAACAGGTCACCGGCCACCGCGATCTGCGCGGGCGACGGGATCCCGGGAGATTCCAGGGGACACGGCTTGGCGCGCGGCGAGACCACGTCGAGGCTGAACAGGACGACCAGGACCATCACCCCTATGCCCACCGTGCTCACGATCCATGTGAGGCACCCGCGGAGGCATCCGCCACCTTTCGCCTCCTCAGCCGGCCCCTCCCACCACTGAGTCTGGTATTCCCTCGACAGCGCCCCCGCCGGGGCTGCCGGAGGACTGCTCTGCGCCTTCAACTCACGCGCAAGCTCTCCAGTTTCGTCGGCAGTCCCGCGGTGAGCAGCCTCCTCGGTATCCGGCGACTCCAATTCGAGCAGTTCGAGCTCTAATTCATAACCTGGCCCCGCAGCCGCGTTCGCCGCGTCGCCCGACCGTCCGGTCAGGCCCCACTGCAGAGCGTGCATGAAGCCGGAATAGGCCGTGTCCAGGTCGGCGCCCTGTACGGAGGATGCCCCGTCGGATCCGAACCACGGTGGAGCCGAGGCCGCAACGCCGAGCCACGGCTGGGCCACATCCAGGGCGACGCCGTAGGCCAGCATGGAATCGGATTGGTCCCGAGCACCCGTCCGTTCAGATCCGGTCAGGGTCTCTTTCAAACCAAGCCACCGGCTTATCTCACGTGCCCCCGCCGGCGTTGGCGTCAGCATGCCCGTTCGTACCTCTGTCGCCATCAGCAGATATACGAGGCCCGTGAGCGCGCCGATCAGAGCGTTCGCCCACCACTGGGCCAGCCAGAGAGCCGTCCAGAGCCCGCTGCCAACGCCCATCAGAGCCCCGGCCAACATGGCCCATTCGATCCCGTCCCCGGTATTCTCCCTCCTTACTCGTACCGGGTTGTCATGGAACAGGCCACGCTGCTGCAGGTACTCTCCCAGCTGGTCACCGATGGCGTCTCTGCGCTTGCTGAGCGCTTCATGCAGCGCATCAATCGTTGTGAAACGCGACGGCAGGCTGTCGCATATCGTCCGCTCCCAGTCATGCTGCGTGGGACCCTGCCGGGACAGCCGGTATAGGAAGCCGACCCTCGTTTCCACGGCCTCGATTCGCAGCGTGCCGCGCTGGCACATCTCGATGATGGAGGCCAGTATCGCTGGGTACCATATCGCGTGGCCTTCCAGCGCAGATACCGCCGCGGCGGGCATTGAACGGAGCTGCGGAGTCCCCGAGTACCATGGGCGCTTATGCTCCTCGAGCGTTTGCGGGGCCCGGTACTTGGGCCACAGCCACAGCACGACAATAAGCAGTTGCGCTGCGATTACGCCTATCGTTCGGAAGCCCCATGCCGTCAGCTGCTGCCAGTCCATCGCCCGATAGTCGGGAAAGCCGCTTTCGGCGATGACCCCGCCCGGGTCCACCGCGAACAGCAACCCAATTGTGGCGAGGGCTGCGACCGCTACTACCACACTCCCCATGGCTTACCTTGCTTCTCGCGTCGTACTGCCTTACTTGACCCCGCCGGACATCCGTCCTTCATACTGCTTTCAGAGAGCAGCTGTCGCCATGCGATACCCGCGCCCAGCCGTGTCGGAGGCGATCCTTTGGAGGCAGAGGATGGCGGTGTAGGCGTCCGGGACGGCAACTACGGCCTCCGTGCCGGGCCGGAGAGGGCCTCCCCTGTTCCCGCCCCCACCTTCCACACGTTCCACGCCCCCTACGCCGGGAGGTTCGCGGGGCATTGCAGGGAAAGACTCAGGTGTGCACGCCTCTCTTGCACTCATGAACGGTTCACCAGAGCAGCCCGGCGCTGCCGGTTGCCAGAGCCTCGATCGCCCACTGACAGAACGGAAGATCGACGGCGATTCTTGGAGAGAATCAGACCCTCATGGTCCTCTTCGTAGTCCCTTTCGCCGATACGCAGACCTGCGCGTCCGTGCGCGTGGCAAGCCAATCTGGGGGGTCAGGAGATCGGCAGGTTCAAATCCTGTCTCCCCGACCACAGTCGGAATCTAGAGTCCACGGCGGCGAGCCAGGTGTACTCGCCGAACAGGTGACCGTACCTGCCGATGGTGAGCGCGGCCCGACTCCCAGCTACGCTCGCCTGAGCCGCGGATCGCCACACGTCCGGGTGAAGGCCATCGCAGTCGCCCGCCCCAGAGCACTTTCTCGCCTATGGTCTACGCCCGATCGTGGGCGCGAACGTGTACCGCAAGTGCACACCACGCCGTTCGTCGTTACGCACAGCTGAACATTCATGCCCATGTTTGCCCGGTGGTGAGACCAGACGGCAGCGGCAGAGCCAGGGCCAAGGGGCCTCGTCTCCGTAGGCATTTCGTAGGCATGCGTGGCGCAAGGGAGTGGGATGAGCCAGGACGGAACGTCACGTGAGCCCGTCATATCAGGTTCCGAGAGGGCTCCAAGACGAGGTAGTGGCACAGGCTGGGACGGCTGGCGGCGAACTCAAGAACCATCGGGCTTCGCAACGTGCGCTGCCGCATGCCCCTCCGTCTCAGCTGCAGACGAACGCGCGGGGATCTGACCGCGTTGAAAGGCGCCTGCCCGTGGGACCCCTGTCAATCACGTCCCCGCTCTCCTGCGAGTCCCCGTGGAACACGGCGACCTCGGCGCAGGCTGCTCTCGGCCGAGCACTTCACGGTCGAGGGGAACGCTGCTCGAGGCGTGGGCCCCGCTCAAGAGCTACCGGTCGCACGATGAGCAGGGCCCATCTCCTTCGGTCACGTCCCGCAAGCTGGTGTCACAGTGCACCATCCTTATCATTTGTTAGCCGGCAGCCTGCAGCAGCATCGCCACTGCCACCGCCACCGCGATTGACCGGACCCCCTTCACGAGACCACCGCTTATGAGAGTCCAACCAGTTGTTTCGCCCTCCAGTGCTCGGCGGAGGCGGCCGGGGAGAGCCAGCCGAGGCTGCTGTGCGGGCGCTTCGCCACGTATGCTCACCGCTTGAACTAGCATCATCGTGACCACTACTGTTCATCAGTGCAGAATCGTCCTCGATGCTCGCAGTTGGCCGGTGGGCAGGCCGGTGCCAGGTGTGCACCCTCTCCTCGCTGGGCGCCGCCCCGGCTGAGTGCCTGTGCCCTGGTGGCGTTGCTCGGCCTGCTTGGGGCGCTGGCCTCGCCCGTCGCCGCCCAGACCCCGCCGAGCACCGACGCCACGCTGAGCGGCCTTGAGCTGAGCGAGGGACGGCTGGATCCGCCCTTCGCCAGCGGCATCACGTCCTACGCGGCTGCCGTGGGCGACACGGTCACGCAGATCACCGTGTCGCCCACGAGGAACGATGCGAACGCCACGCTCGAGTTCCTCGACGGCAGCGACAACCCCCTCACCGACGCCGACGGCAGCACAGACGGCCTCCGCCCTGACCGGAGTGCCTGCGCGGCACGGGCGCCACGGGCTTCAGCCTCGTCCTCTACCAGGGCGGTGCGATCGAGGAACTCGTGACCTGCGCGCAGAGCCGCAACATCACGGCCATCTACGCGCTCGACGAAGGCGGCTACGTCGCCTACATCCTCGGTGCCCCCGACTTCGTGAATCGGTCCTTCCGCGCGTTGTTCACAGACGGCCTCCCCGCCATCGCGCCCCTGATCGTGAAGAGCGACGGCGTGAGCGCGGCGGGCGTGACCCCTCCCCGCAGGTGGAGGGGTCACCCTCAGCCGTGGCGGACGCGGCTCCCGAGGTGGTCACGAGACCCGCGGACTGCATGAACACCGAGCAGGTGGTGAACCACTGTGAAACGAGCGCCAGGATATCCTCCTCCAGACGGACCCTCGGCGCTCGTCGCGCCGTAACGCTGCTCCTCGCTGCGGTGGTGTTACTCGGGTTAGGCAGCGCTGCCACCCGGCCGTCTGTCGCTGCCGCCGACGAGGGCCGAACCTACACGACCGTGAGCGCCGGCATCTGGCACACGTGTGCCCTCGCCACCGACGGCACCATCAGTTGCTGGGGCAGCAACGACAGCGGAATGAGCAGGCCGCTGGCGGGTGCCTACGAATCAATCGCCCTGGGTGGCCGTTTCACGTGCGCCATCGCCACGGACGACACCATTGCCTGCTGGGGAAGCAACGACATCGAGCAGTTGAACTCGCCGGCCGGCACGTACCGGAGCGTTACCGCGGGAGATCGTCACGCGTGCGCCATTGCGACTGACGACTCCATCGACTGTTGGGGGTACAACGCGTTCGGGCAGACCCAGGCGCCGACGGGTGCCTTCAAAGCCCTCACCATCGGCTGGGAGCACACCTGCGGCCTCAGGACCGACGGGACCATCGCCTGCTGGGGCTACCCCGACAGGGGGTTGGTGAACCCGCCGAACGGCGTCTACAAGGCGCTGGTGGCTGGGGAGGTTCACAATTGCGCCATCGCAACGGACGACACCATCGATTGCTGGGGATGGAACGACAAGGGTCAGAGAAGGGCTCCGGCAGGCACCTACAAGACCGTTGTCGCCGGGCACTATCACACCTGCGCTATCGCCACCGATGACACGATCGCCTGCTGGGGGCAAAACACATCGGGGCAGACAGATGCCCCGGCGGGCACGTTCAAAGCCATCGCCGCTGGCTCCCATCGATACTGCGCTATCCGAACGGACGACACCGTCGCTTGCTGGGGACGCGGCGGCAACGGGGAAACCGACGCACCGGCGGGCACCTACCAGGCCCTGTCCCTCAGTCTTGAGCTCACCTGCGCGGTCGCAACTGACGGAACGGTCGACTGCTGGGGGAGAAGCCCCTTTGCGTTGAACGGCGAACTCGCCGGCAGTTACCGGGCCATTGATGCCGGCGACGATCACACGTGTGCGATCGCCGGCGATGACACCATCGCCTGTTGGGGGCACAACGATGTCGGCGAGACGGACGCCCCCGCGGGCGCATACAAGTCCCTCACGGCTGGCTTCGATCACACGTGCGCCATCGCCACGGACGACACCATTGCCTGCTGGGGATACGACGAGCAGGGGCAGACCGCTGCGCCCGCAGGCGCCTACAAAGCCCTCGCCCCCGGCGACCTCCACACCTGCGCCATCAAGACCGACGGCACCATCGCCTGCTGGGGAGACGGGCACCATGGTCTGACCAACCCGCCCAGCGGCGCCTACAAAGCCCTCGCCTCCAGCAACTTCTACACGTGCGCCATCAAGACCGACGACACCATCGATTGCTGGGGCCGCAACCAGGACGGGCAGACCAATGCGCCCTCCGGCAGCTACAAAACACTTGCCGTTGGCGACGATCACGCGTGCGCCATCAAGACCGACGGCTCCCTTGCCTGCTGGGGACTCAACGACGACGGGCAGGCTGATGCGCCCGCCGGCGCCTACGAGGCAGTTGCCGTTGGTGAAGATCACACGTGTGCCATCCGGGCCGACGACACCGTTGCCTGCTGGGGACTCAACGACCACGGGCGGTCCGACGCACCCACCGGCAGCTTCATCGCCCTCTTGCTCGGAACCCTTCACAGTTGCGCCATCAGGAGCGACAACACCATCGCCTGCTGGGGGAACAACGGTATAGGTCAAACCGACACGCCCGCGGGAACCTTCGCCGCCCTTGCCGTCAGATCCCATAACGGGTGCGCCATCAGGACCGAAGGGGCTGTCGCTTGCTGGCCGGGGTCGCCCGGGGGGGTGCGGTGGGTGAGCGGCACGGACGATGACGACCCCCAGGTGACGGCGAGCTTCGGCTCGGCCATGTACACCGCCACGGAGGGCGACACGGTAGCGGTCACTGTTTCGCTGAGCGCGGACCCAGAGCGCTCGGTGACGATCCCGCTGACGACGGCCAACCAGAACGGAGCGTCGTCCGCCGACTACGAGCCCGTGCCCACGAGCATCACGTTCGCAAGCGGCGAGACCTCGAAGACCTTTGTCTTCAGCGCGACCGAGGACACCGATGACGACGGCGGCGAGAGTGTGTGGATCGGCTTTGGCGCCCTGCCGACAGGCGTCACGGTTGGCGGTACGCCCGCGACCACAGTCGCCATCAGGGATCGTAGTGCCGACCCCCCTGTCGACCCCCCGGTGACGGTGATTCTCGGCGGCGGCGGCGGCGGCGGCGCGCCCTCCAGCCGGTCCCCTAGCGACGTCGACTTCGAGTGGAACGGCACCCGCGACATCGACGAGCTCGCCAGCGGCCACGGTTCGCCCACCGGCCTCTGGTCCGACGACACGACCCTCTAGGGCAAGTCTGATCAGGTGGGTCTAGCGACCCAGTTTCGCCGCGGTCAGGCGCTCTCAGGCGGATTCCCGATGACAGTGGTCATATCCGCCCCCTCGCGGGCCCCTGTGGCTCCCCTCCTCGCCCCGTGTGGGGCGGGGAGGGCGCACTCCACCCACGGTCAGGCACGGTGCGGCTTCGCGGTGAGCAGGTTGTGGAACCCCAGCAAGACCGCACACCGCTCGTGGTTCTTGAAGAGACCCCGGTACCGCACCTTGGCGTAGCCGAAGCGCCGCTTCACGCTGTAGAACGGGTGCTCCACCAGCGCTCGCACCGATGCCTTCCGCTTCTCCTCGACGGCCTCAGGACTCTCCGGGTCGAGCGCACGCCGGAGGCCCGGGCGCATCGCCACGTTCCAGTCCTTGACCCTGGAGTCCGCGTTCTCGGGTCTCTTCTGCACGCCCCGGTACCCGGCGTCGCCGTAGACCTCGGCTTCCTCGCCGTGCAGCAGGCGGTGCGTCTCAGACACGTCCGACACGTTCGCAGGCGTGGTCGTGAAGTTGTGGACCAGTCCAGTATCCCTGTCGGCGCCGATGTGCAGCTTCATCCCGAAGAACCACTGTTTCCCCTTCTTGGTCTGATGCATCTCCGGGTCCCGCGCCCGCCCGCGATTCTTCGTCGACGATGGCGCCGAGATGATGGTCGCATCCACGATGCTGCCCTCGCTCAGCTTCAATCCCTTGCTCGTGAGGTGCTCGTTGATGAGTTGGAGGATCCTGCTACCCAGGGAGTGGCGCTCGAGCAGGTGCCGGAAGTTGAGGATCGTCGTCTCGTCGGGGATGGGCTCGGAGAGCGTGAGGAAGCAAAAGGCTCGCACCGACTCGGCCTCGTGGAGCAGATCCTCCATGCCGGGGTCGCTGAGGTTGTAGCAGAGTTGCACGGTATGGATGCGCAGCATCACGGAGAGCGGGTAGGGCCTCCGCCCGCGGCCCGGTTTCGGGTAGTGGGGCTCGATGGCTGCTTCGAACCTCTGCCACGGGACGAGGCCATCCAGCCGTTCGAGGAACTTCTGGCGGCGCGTCTTGTAGCCATCCCGCTCGAACTCGACTCTCGCGAATGTCGGCTGATGCATGGCAGCGCTCCCCTTTCCCGGAGGAGTGCCATGATCGCATATAGTCATCGGAGTGTGCATGTGCTCCAGTAACGACGCGGCGACCTGTTCAGAGAACCCCTAGCTCGCCGAGAACGGCCCAGGCGCCGACGACGCCGTCTACGCCTACGACCTCGCCACGGGCGACCGCGTCGAGGAGCTCGAGTTCGAGCTCGACGACGCCAACCTCGCGCCTCGCGGGGTCTGGTCCAACCTCCGCACCATCTGGATCTCCGACAGCGGCAAGGACAAGCTCTTCGCACACGACCTGGGTAGCGGCGAGCGCCTCCCCGACTCCGATCTCGCACTGCACCCCGACAACGACGACCCGCGCGGCATCTGGTCCGACGGCGCGAAAATGTGGGTCCTCGATGGCCGCGACAACGCCCTCTTCGGCTACGACCTCGTAAGCGGCGAGCTGCTCGCGGGGTACGCCCTGCACGATGACAACGACGACCCGCACGGCATCTGGTCCGACGGCGTCAGCGCCTGGGTCTCCGATGACGGCGCCAGGCGCCTCTTCGCCTACCGTCTGCCCTCGATCGCTCAGGAAGAGGCGGGCGAGGACGAGGACCTCGCGCTCGAACGTGTGCGCGACGAGGAGTTCTGGAAGCTCCCCCGCGTCAGCAACAACAGCCCGCGCGGTCTCTGGTCGGATGGCGACGTCATGTACGTCGCCGACGAGAACGACGACAAGGTCTACAGCTACAACATGCCCGACGCGATCGACGCGCGGCTCGCCTCGCTCACCCTGAGCGATGTGGAGATCGGCAAGTTCTCAGGCAGCCGGGCGGAGTATGCGGGAGTCGCCGCGGACGGTGCGACGGCGACGACGGTCGAGGCGGAGGGGAGGCAGTCCGGCGCGACGGTCGTGGTGGGGCCCCCCGACAGCGACGGGGGCACCGACGGCCACCAGGCAACCGTGGACGCCGGCTCGGAGATCACGGTGACCGTGACCTCCCCCGACGAGAGCCGCATGCGCGTCTACCGCGTGCGCATCGGCGACACGGCCGAGGCAGAGCGGTCGGCGGCGCCCTGCCTGAGCGGGAGCATCGCCGTCGGCTTCAGCCTCCTCATCTCCGCGGCAGGCAGCGTCGATGACGTCGTCTCCTGCGCGCAGAGCCGCCACGTCACGGCCCTCTATGCCCTGAGCGACGGGGTGTACATGCCCTACATCGTCGGCGCGCCCGAGTTCGTGAACCGGTCCTTCCGCGAGCTCTACACCGACGATCTCCCCCCATTCACGCCGCTGATCGCCAGGAGCGAGGGGCCTCCGTCCGCCGCGCCGGCGGGTGACGACGTGCCGGAGTTCGGGGCGGAGTGCCTGCGTGGCGAGGTCGCCACGGGCTTCAGCCTCGTCCTCTACCAGGGCGGTGCGATCGAGGAACTAACGACCTGCGCGGAGAGCCGCAACATCACGGCCATCTACGCCCTCGATGAAGGCGGCTACGTCCCCTACATCCTCGGTGCCCCGGACTTCGTGAATCGGTCCTTCCGCGAGCTGTTCACAGACGGGCTCCCCGCCGCCGCGCCCCTGATCGTGAAGAGCGACGGCGTGAGCGCGGGGGCGCCGTAGACAGCGGCCTCCCCCTCGGCCGTTGCGGAAGCAGCTCCTGAGCCAGTGATCGAACTCGGTCTATACAATAGCGACCACCAGATCTCGGTCGAATTGGTCGAAGATCAGTCGATACGCCACTTGGCAAGTCGGCGAGAGGCGGCGGTCCCCCGCTAGGCGCGGGAGAGGCGACGCTGACATTCGTCGCGCCGGTGGCCAGACGGTCTACTCGCGGAATCCCCGCACTATGGGAATGACAACCCGTCTCACGACGGTCTTCCATCAGTGTGACTCGCCAGGCAGGAGTGGTGGTGAGCGTCGCCCCTGCCGGCCGCGCGAAGGCAGAGCGCAGGGCGCATTCCTCGCAGGCAGTGCGCCCTGATGTCACGGGCTGGACCGTGTGCGGCGAGGGCGTCAGTCGCGCTTGGCGATCAGCGGGGTGACCGGGGCGAGGCCCTCGAGGAACAACTCCCTGAAGCCGCGGTTCACGAACTCAGGCGCACCGAGGATGTAGGGCACGTATCCGCCGTCGTGCAGCGCGTAGACGGCGGTGGCGTCGCGGCTCTCCACGCACGTCTTCAGCTCGTCGACGGTGCCGCCCCCGTAGAGCACGAGGCTGAAGCCGACGGCGATCTCGCCGCGCAGGCACTCCGGCCCGAACTCCGGCACGCCGTCACTCGCAGGCGCGGGCGAGGGCGGCCCCTCGCTCTTCGCAATCAGCGGCGTGAAGGAGGGGAGGCCGTCGGCGTAGAGTTCGCGGAAGGACCGGTTCACGAACTCGGGCGCACCGAGGATGTAGGGCACGTATCCGCCGTCGTGCAGCGCGTAGACGGCGGTGGCGTCGCGGCCCTGCGCGCAGGAGACGAGGTCCCCGACGCTGCCGGCCGCGGAGATGACGAGGCTGAAGCCGACGTCGATGCTCCCGCTCAGGCAGGCGGGCGCTGCCAGTTGCTCCGCCGCGCCGCCGATGCGCACGCGGTAGACGCGCATGCGGCTCTCGTCGGGGGAGGTCACGGTCACCGTGATCTCCGAGCCGGCGTCCACGGTTGCCTGGTGGCCGTCGGTGCCCCCGTCGCTGTCGGGGGGCCCCACCACGACCGTCGCGCCGGACTGCCTCCCCTCCGCCTCGACCGTCGTCGCCGTCGCACCGTCCGCGGCGACTCCCGCATACTCCGCCCGGCTGCCTGAGAACTTGCCGATCTCCACATCGCTCAGGGTGAGCGAGGCGAGCCGCGCGTCGATCGCGTCGGGCATGTTGTAGCTGTAGACCTTGTCGTCGTTCTCGTCGGCGACGTACATGACGTCGCCATCCGACCAGAGACCGCGCGGGCTGTTGTTGCTGACGCGGGGGAGCTTCCAGAACTCCTCGTCGCGCACACGTTCGAGCGCGAGGTCCTCGTCCTCGCCCGCCTCTTCCTGAGCGATCGAGGGCAGACGGTAGGCGAAGAGGCGCCTGGCGCCGTCATCGGAGACCCAGGCGCTGACGCCGTCGGACCAGATGCCGTGCGGGTCGCCGTTGTCGTCGTGCAGGGCGTACCCCGCGAGCAGCTCGCCGCTTACGAGGTCGTAGCCGAAGAGGGCGTCGTCGCGGCCATCGAGCACCCACATCGTCGAGCCGTCGGACCAGATGCCGCGCGGGTCGTCGTTGTCGGGGTGCAGTGCGAGGTCGGAGTCGGGGAGGCGCTCGCCGCTACCCAGGTCGTGTGCGAAGAGCTTGTCCTTGCCGCTGTCGGAGATCCAGATGGTGCGGAGGTCGGACCAGACCCCACGAGGCGCGAGGTTGGCGTCGTCGAGCTCGAACTCGAGCTCCTCGACGCGTTCGCCCGTGGCGAGGTCGTAGGCGTAGACGGCGTCGTCGGCGCCGTCGGCGTTCTCGGCGAGCCAGAGCGTCGTGTCGTCGGACCAGGCGCCGGTGGGCGAACCGTGGTCGCCGTCGAGCTCCTCGATGTCGCGGGTGACGTTCCACTCGAAGTCGACGTCGCTCGGCGTTGGTCCGGACGGTCCGCCACCGCCGCCACCTCCCCCGAGAATCACCGTCACGGGGGGCTCGACAGGGGGGGCGCCACTGTCCGTGATGGCGATTGTGGTCGTGGGCCTGCCGCCAACCGTGACGCCTGCCGGCAGGGCGCCAAAGCCGATCCACACACTCTCGCCGGCGTCCGCCTCGCCATCCGCTGCTGCGCTGACATCGACCATGCGCGACGTCACACCGCTCACGAACGTCACGCTCGCCGGGATACCCGAGTGATCGGCGCTGGAGGCGCCGCCCTGCTCCCTCGGGGTGAGCGGGATCGTCAGGGTGCGTTCGGGATCGGCGCTCAGCGAGACGACCACCGGCACGCTCTCGCCCTCCGCCACGGTGTAGCTGCTGGCCCCGAAGCCGACCGACACCGGCGTGACGGGAGGCTTCACCACCGTGGAGGCGCCGCCGAAGACCCAGGGCCGGGCCTGCTTGATCGCCAGGACACCCTCGCTGGTGATCTTGAACTCGATCTCCATGGCGAACGGGTCGCCGGGGCCGGGGTTGTACAGCCCGTGGAAGTCGTCGTGGATCACGGTGAGGTGATCGCGCAACCGGCGCAGCTGCGTGTAGCTCATCAGGAGCTCCCCCGGGTCCAACAGGTTGGAGGTGGCCAGGACGACGTAGAGGGAACCGGATTTTCGTAGCAGGAGCTCCTCGGGCGTCGAGTGGGCCTCGGGATTGGTCACCAGATCCTCGCCAAGCTGCGTATTCACATAATATCTGTCGTAGTTGACTGACAGAGGGTCAAAGGTGACGGCGACGCCGTTGGCCAGTTCGTCCTGGTAGCTGGGGTGCACAAGGATCCCCATCGCGGCCGCCAGATGATCGATGCGGTGGAACTCGCGCTCGGTGAAGGCGCGGAAGTTCCAGAGGCTCGCGTAGACCTCTTTGAGCGACTTGTCGAGGCCGTCGTCCTCGTCTTCATCCGGCTTCTGGGACTTGGAGTCGTACAGTCCCGCGCCGTTGAACCCCGGCAGGTCCTCGTTGTTGGTGCTGGAGCGGTAGCGACGGTTGATGCCCGCGGGGAACCCCTCGTTCATCGTCGCCAGTGCCGCGAGTATCCACTGGGGCGTGTCCGCGCCCTCGATGTCTTCGCGCAGATCGTCGAGCATGTCGTCCTGGACGTCGAAGTCCGACTGGAAGTCGGGGTCGGCGAGCATGGTTTCGATGCGTTCGTAGAAGTTGTTGTGCTTCATGAACTCGTCATAAAAGTAAAACGGGATGGCGAAGCCGTCCGGGACCGTCCCCTCGGGAAGACCGCGCTTCCCAAGGACGGCAACGTTGGCCGCCTTGACGCCGAAGGCATCCGAGCCGCCGAAGCCAATCTCACTCAAGGGCGTGATCTCAGTGACGGCGAGGTCGCGTTCCGGGGTCTGGGTGTGGGCGGGCCGTGACTCCTCGTAGTGGGCCTCCACCTCCGCAAGCGTGGCCGCACGCAGATCCCAGCCACTGTCGGTCACCACGTAGCGGACGTAGCTGCCTATGAGGCCGTCGATGCCGGGCTCGTCGAGCGCGTCCCGGACAAAGGCGTTGGGCACGCCGTCCTGGATGGCGCGCAGGTTGACGTGCGACAACGGGGTTTGGGGCACTGTGGAGATGATGCCGGCGACGCGGGGCAGTTCGTTGGGAAGCGCCTCGTAGATCACCACGTCGCGCGGGTGGGGCCGGTCGTCCGGGTTCAGGACCTGCAGTCGCCCGTATCCTTCACCCGGGTTCAAGGCAAGAAAATTCCCTCCGGGAATGACGTCTTCGGTGAACAGAAGCGGAATACGGGATTCCCTCAACAATGGCACGACGTGCCGAGTCGTCGGAAGCTTCTGGTTGGGTATATAGAGAGAGATATTCTTCTCGATCAGTGGCAGGCTGGCGGCCAGTATTGTATAGAGACGCGTTTCGACGTTGAGAGGATAGCTCTTATTTAGGGTGCTGTTGTAGTAGTAGGCTCCGAGACTGCCATCAGAGGCAACCTGTGTGGGGTCATAGGAGATGTCCCCCCGGTACGCGTCAAGATCAAAATCCAAACCTACAGCATCCAGGAAGCTGATGTGGTTGTCGTGAGTCTTGGTGTTCAGGAAATAGAGAACCGGTCGGTCGGTTGCTACGTCGAACGCAATGAATTTCAGGCGCGAGGAAACGGCCAACGCCTCGAACGTGTCCCGATCGGAAATGACCACGGCACCGTCGTTGAGTGCGACGGCGGGGGCAGGGTTCACCGGGTTCATCCCGACCGGATCGGCAAGTTCGGTGATGTCGTCGATGCAGTCACCGTCGACGTCGGCCGGATCGGCGATGAGGTACTTCTCCACGCGGTAGCGCTCGGCGGGCAGCGCCTCCACGTTCTCGGCGAGTGTGGTCGTGCCGGCTTCGCCCCGCTTGACCAAGACCGGCAGCTCCACCTCCGTGCCGTCCACGTCGTGCTTCACGTAGAGCGCGAAGTACCCGTCGGTGGTCGACTCGGCCACGATGGGCACGGCATCCACCGTGACGGTCGTCGGATCCGGGTGGTAGCTGGTCCCCGAGCAGTGAGCGGCGAAGGCGGCCGACCGGGGTTGGAGGGTGAGCAGGGCAGCCGAGAGCGCGACCAGGGCCAGCAGCCACAGCGATGCGCGAGCCACGCCCATGCCGGTACCTCCGGGCAGGCGGAGGGACGATGCCTCCGGCTGACGGACTATCTGCCAGCACGATATAGGGGAGTCACAACGAAGGTGTGCTCACAGTAGACCTTGCAGGAGTTGTTCCCCCGCTCGTGCGTCAGGCAGACGGTGAGCGACAGGTGAACCTCCGAAGCTCCGCGGGCCCGAGACCGGGGCATCGCATTGAGATCTTCTTCCCCAGGCCGGCGGGCTGGCGGACGGGATGACCGCGTAGGAGGCATCGGAGCGAGGCGCTGGCGCTGCTCCGGCGCCGCAGTCGGCGTCGTCGCGGGCTCGCGTGTCGCGGTCGGCACCGGCTCGGACGTCGCTGCGGCGGACACAGCGACTGGCGAGGGATCGCCATCGCGCGTCGATGGTGTCGGGCATGTTGTACGTGTAGACCCAGCCGTCGCTCTGGTCGGCGACGTACATCATGTCGCCATCGGACCGGATGCCGCGCGGGCTGTTGTTGCTGCGCCGCTCAGCTCCTTGAAATCCTCATCAGCGACGCGCCCGAGTGCTCTGTCCTCGTCGGAGGGTTCTTCCCACTCCCCTGCGCTGCGGACGCCAGGGGATCGCCGCCGGTGATGCGCCTGCCGAACGGAGCCTCACCCCTGATGCCTCGCCTATCGCAACTGTGGGACGCCCTCGGGTAAGCGGCGCGCCGCCTCCCATGCCGCGCCGTGACTCGGAGCGCTCGCTCAGTCGGCCGGTGAGCGGTAGGCCCACGGTTCGAGTCCGTGAAAGCCGACCTCACAGTACGCTGCGAAATGATAGTACGCCGGATTGACGCTATCCCTCATAGCCGTACGATTAGGGCCGATCCGATGCGGATTCGCACCGGCTCAGCCACCCACCAGGTTCGGTCGAGCCGCTCCGTCGTGTGCGAGTCGCCTCGGACGCTCGGGCCGCCAGAACCGTGAGTGCTCTCGAAGAGAGGGCGTGAGCGGCCAACTGCGAAGAACACCGCGTCATGGATATCGATTGGGTTGCACCTCGCCGCTGCTGAGAATCGCGACGTTGATAACGCCGTTCTGGCCGGAGCAGCCCTCGCGGCCCCGGGGTGGATTGCGCGCTGTGAGCACCGTCGGGGAGCATGCATGAGCAGTCGAACGCTGGCGCGGGTCTGCTCCCGGTGGTGCTTCCCGGTCCTCCTGGTGGCGACCGTGCTCGCGGTCCTCGCCGTGCTGGCGGGCACTGCCGGCATGGCGGACGCCGCCAGCCCGTCGGAGCTGCGAAAGTTCAAAGCACGAGTCATTGGCAAGTTCAACGTGGCGGCCCTCGCTACGGGCGTCACGCGCCCGTCCGACGCCGGATTCGGCGATACGATCATCGTGGCTCACAAGTGCGACGTGTCATTCTTCAGCGTAGCTGGCACGGCCAGCGCTGGTGTTCAGGCGTTGGCTGAGACGGGCTCTACCGCTGCCTTCGAGGCAGAACTGGACGCGGCGGTCGCGGCAGGCAATGCGCAGGACTTCTGGACGATAAACCCGCCAAACGGACCTACCACAGGCAAGGGGGGGCCGGACCTCGCCATAGAGGAAGAGTTCAGTTGCGTCACGATCCTCGTCAAGATCAATCCGTCCTCGGACTGGTTCGCCGGCGTCAGCGCATACGATCTACATCAAGGTGGAACCTGGCCCACATTAGACGCAAATAACAGAATCTCCATTGAACTGTTCCCGTTCGATGCCGGCACCCTGGACGGCACGGAATTCGAGAGCAGCACCACCGCGACTTCGCCGCAAGGCACGATCGCGAGCTTGCGCAACACCGGCAAATTCAGTGACAACAGGATCGCCGAGATCGTCCTCACAATGAAGGACCCCGCGCTCACAAGAGACGTGACCGCTGAAGAAGAAGTCGAATCGATCAAGGCCCGCTGGGGTGAAGTCGCCGCTGCCGACGGCTATCACGTGATGTGGAAGTCGGGCGCGGAGGTCCATGACCTTGATGGCTCGGCCGGGCGCCGCGACGTGGTCGTCGGTGGGAAGACCCGGATTCATACCATCACCGGGCTGACCGGCGGCGTGGAATACAACGTCCAGGTAGTGGCGTACAACGGAGCCGGCCAGTCCAACAAGGAACCCACAAGCGAGAGCCACGCCTACGCAACACCCATCAGCGCGCCCACCGCCAACAATACGGTGCTGGTCGGCAATGCCACGCAATTGATTCCGGGGACCGAACGGCTGTTGATCGGTTCACTCGGGCGCAGCCAATTCAAGGCACGCACTCAAGCATTCACCACTGGTTCCGAGCCCGCCGTCCTGGGCAGCGTCACACTTCCGTCATTCCAAAAGCGAACCAACAATGCCCAGGCAGACGTTCACATCTACTCGGCGAGTGGAGTCGATCCCGGCGCCAGGCTGCATACGTTGACGCGGCCCGACTTCTCGAGCCTCGGCACGGGAGTGGGCGCCGTCACCTTCACCGCGCCGGCCGGTGAAACGATCACATTGGCCGCCAACACGACCTATCTCGTGTACGTCGAATCAGTCCAGGGAGAAGTGGGTCTGCTTCATACGAAGGATGACGACGAAGATCCGTCGAGCGACGAGGGCTGGAGCATCGCCGACCGCTGTCGTGTCATCCACTCCGCCGCTCTGCCAAATGAAGGCTGCCAATCAACCAATGGGCTGACAGCGGCGCTGGTGATGGTGCTCAATTCGCCGCTGGAAGCCGGCAAGCCTCACTTGTCGATCACCGGATCGCAGGCGGTCGAGGGCTCGGGCGTCCAGTTCACGGTCAGCCTCAGCTCGGCGCTGGGTGAAGCAGTCACGGTCGAATACAGCACGGCCGACGACAGCGCCACCACCGCCGACTCCGACTACACCGGCGTATCCGCCGCGACACTGACCTTCGCCGCCAACGAGACCGAGAAGACCGTCACTATCACCACCACGGCCGACTCTGTCGACGAGGACGACGAGACCTTCAATGTTGAACTCAGCAGTCCATCCGAGAACGCGCAACTGGGCTTCGTCACTGCCGCGTCCGGTCTGATTATCAACAACGACCAGACGACCCAGACCGACGGCACGCTGAGCTCGATCACGCTGACCGGTTCCGACGGAAACGCGGTCGCCCTCACTCCAACCTTCGACAAGTACAGCTTCCTCTACACCGCAACCGCGGACAGCGAGATCGACTCCCTCACCGGAGTCGTGACGCCGAGCACCAGCGGAACCGTGGACAGCATCCTCTACGTCGGCGGCCACGAGGACACGAACACCGCGGCATACGACGCTGTCTGGCCACTCGTCCCGGGCGACAACCTGGTCAAGTTCATGGTCACCTCGCCCGATGGGAGCCGGACCAAGATCTACAAGATTCACGTCGACAAGGCCGCCTCAACCGACGCGACATTGGGCGCCCTGGCCTTCGTCGACAACAACGGCGCCATCACGCTGTCGCCCGCGTTCGACTCGGCCACGACCAGTTACACGGCCACGATCGGCGCCGCGGCGACAAGCGTCACGCTGACCGGGATGACGAGCTTTAGCGGCGCGACGATGTCGAACACCCACGGGCCGGACACCATGTCGGGCGTGGCAACAGAGGCCGCCTGGACCGGTGAGTCCGAGATTGGCATCACCGTCACGGCCGAAGACGGCACAACGACGCAGTATTACTCGGTCCTCGCCACCCGCAACCTCGAAGTTAGCTTTGGATCAGCCACCTACACCGTCGACGAAGGCGAGATGGTGGAAGTGTCGGTCGAGCTCGGCGGTGACCCTGGGCAACAGGTCAGCGTCGATCTGCTTGCAACCGTAAGCGGCGCGACGGCGGCGGACTTTGGGAGCGTGCCGAGCAATGTCATCTTCGCCGCCGGGGAAGTCGCCAGGACGTTTCAGTTCCGGGCCAGAACTGATTCCGAGACCGACGACGGCGAGACCGTCACGTTCAGTATGAATATGTTGACAGCCGGCCTGGTCAAGGGCAGCCCGGACGAAACAGTCATCACTATCAACGACGTCGAAGCGACGCAGCTGGTGGCGGTGAACCTCGGGCAGTCCACCTATAGCGTCGACGAGGGCGGCACCGTATCGATCACGGTCACCCTGGACGCGGCGCCGAGCACCTCGGTTGTGATTCCGCTGACGGTCACGGGGCAGGATGGCGCGACCACCGCCGACTACGACGTGCCCACAAGCGTCACCGTCGATGCGGGCGACACATCGGGGATGATCGTGTTCAGCGCCAGGCTGGACTCGGTGAGAGATACCGGCGAAAGCGTGAAGATCGAACTCGGCGCGTTGCCACCCGGCTATGCGGTCGGCACCACGTTCGAGACCGCAGTGAGCATTGCCGACGTCGCTGCCACGGTGAACTTCGGCGCCGCCACTTACGAGGGCGGAGAGAGAGACAACCCGAACACGCCGCTGAATGAGACCGAGGTCACGGTCACCGTCACGCTGAGCCCGGCCCTGGGCAGCCCGGTCACCATCCCGCTCATGGCGACCGGTAAGGGCGGAGCAACCGTGGCGGACTACAGCTTGTCCGACACCAGCGTCACCTTCGAGGCGGGTGCAACAGCGAAGACGGTCATCTTCACTCCGAATAATGACGATGTGGACGACGACGATGAGTGGGTATTGATCGAGTTCGGAACGCTGCCGGCGGGGGTAGGGGCAGGCACTACGTACGCGACCACCACGGTCAGCATCGAGGATAACGACAATCCGGTGCTCAAGGTGGGCTTCAAAGAGGGTACGTATTCGGTGTCTGAGGGCGATTATATAGATCTCATGATGGAATTGACCGCCCCGCCAGAGCGCCTGATCACGATCACACTGCAATCAACCGCCGAGACCACTGCCACAATCGACGACTATACCGTCGACCCGGTCGTGGTGGAGTTCGCTGCGACTGCAACGCTGGCCACCGTCAGGTTCACCGCGGCCAATGACTCATTTAACGACGACGGTGAGTTCGTCGAGCTTGAGCCCGACCTGGGACTGCCGAACAGAGTCGGCTTGGGAGATCATTTCATTACCATTGTCACCATTGACGACACTGACGTTCCCGCGGTCATGGTCAGCTTTGAACATGCGACGTACGTTGTCGACGAGGGTGAGAGCGTCGATGTCAAGGTGAAGCTCAGCGCGGACCCGGAGCGCACGGTGGTGATCCCGATCTCCAGGTCGGAGGCCAACATCGGCAGCGGCGACTACTCGGGCGTGCCGATGACTGTGTCCTTCGCGAGTGGTGAGACCGAGAAGATCATCAGCTTCATTGCGACGGAGGACACCGAAAACGACGATGGAGAGTCGCTGCTGCTCGGCTTCGGGCCGCTCCCGCTGCCCGACAGCGTTTCGCTGGGAACCTACAGCCAGTCAACGGTCTCGATCACCGACGACGACGTTCCCGCGGTGACGGTCAGCTTCGAAGAAGACTCGTACACGGTCGCCGAGAGCGACGATACGACCACGCCGGTGAAAGAGAACGAGGTCGCGGTCAAGGTGAAGCTGAGCGCGGCTCCGGAGCGCACGGTGGTGATCCCGATCTCCAGGTCGGAGGCCAACATCGGCAGCGGCGACTACTCGGGCGTGCCGATGACTGTGTCCTTCGCGAGTGGTGATACCGAGAAGACGATTACGTTCAAGGCCACTCACGATACCGACAACGACGACGGCGAAAGCGTCACACTCGGCTTCGACACTGACAACCTGCCCGACGGCGTGACGGAGGGCACCACAAATGTAGCCACGGTCTCCATCACCGACGACGACTTCCCGTCCATCAAGGTGAACTTCGAACGCGACTCGTACACGGTCGCCGAGAGCGACGATACGACCACGCCGGTGAAAGAGAACGAGGTCGCGGTCAAGGTGAAGCTGAGCGCTGCGCCCGAACGCCAGGTGACGATTCCGTTCACGATCACAAGCGACACCGCCGGCAGCACCGACTACTCGACCCCCATGAGCGTCACATTCGAAGCCAATGACATGGAGAAGACGTTCACGTTCACGGCAGAGCACGACAGCACGGACGACGAGGGTGAGAGCGTCAAGATCGCATTCAGTTCATCTTTGCCAACGGGCATCACCGCGGGCGACACACCCGAGACCGTCGTCAGCATCACCGATGACGATGTCCCCAATGTGACGGTCAAGTTCGACCCATCGACCTACGACGCCCCCGAAGGCGGGGACATCACCGTCACGGTCTTGGTCAGCCCGGCGCCGCAGCGCCAGGTCACCATCCCCTTGACCGCGACTCCAGACCGCGCCACGGCTGCCGACTACACCCTGGTGGACCAGAGCGTCACGTTCAGTGCTACCGACACATCGAAGGGAATCACGTTCACCGCGGCGAACGACAACGTCAGTGACGACGGCGAGAGCGTGACGATCGGCTTCGGGTCCTCGCTGCCGGCCGGCGTGACCGCCGGCACCCCGAGCGAGGCGACGGTAACCATCATCGATAACATCGTTGATGTCGTCGCCGACTTCGAACTTGCCACCTACACAGCGGCCGAAGGCGCCACTGTCGCCATCACCGTGACGTTGAACAAGGACCCGGAGCGCATGGTCAGCATTCCGCTGACCTCGAGCGGCCAGGATGGCGCGACCGGGGACGACTACTCGGACTTCCCGGCAAGCGTGAGTTTCATCGTCGGCCAGACCTCAGAGACCTTCGCCTTCACCGTGGACTCGGACGATGTGGACGATGACGACGAGAGCGTGGTCATCGGCTTCGACACGCTGCCTACCGGCGTCACAGCGGGGACCATCGCCGAGACGACCGTCAATATCACCGACGACGACGTTCCCATGGTCATGGTCAGCTTCGAAAAGGACTCGTACACGGTCGCCGAGAGCGACGATCCAGACACCCCGGACGTGAAAGAGCACAAGGTCACAGTGAAGGTGTTGCTGAGCGCTGACCCGGAGCGGACGGTCGAGGTCCCGTTGACTGCGTCCGGCCAGGACGGCGCCACTGACCCGGCGGACCCGCCCGACCCCACTGACCCGGCCGACTACACGATCCCGGACGACGTGACCTTTGGTCCGGGCGAGACATCGAAGACGTTTGAACTCACCGCAGCGGGCGACGACGTCGATGATGACGACGAGAGCGTCAAGATAGAGTTTGGGACGATCACGGATCTTCGGGTGAGCAAGGCCAGTCCGGCCGAGACCACGGTAGCAATCGCGGACGACGACCACCCGTCCGTCAAGGTGAGCTTCTCGCACGCCATGCACACCGTGGCAGAGGGTGCGGCGGTGGACCTCACGGTCTCGCTCGATGTCGATCCCGAGCGGGAACTGATCATCCAGCTGGTGCCGAAGTTCGACGGCGGCGCCACGGACGCCGACTACACCGGGGTGCCCACCAGCGTGACGCTCTCGACCGACAAGAGGTCCGAGACGATCACCTTCATGACCGTCGATGACAGCGAGGACGACGACGACGACCAGGTCACGATAGGCTTCGGCACGATGCCGGATGACCGAGTCTCGGCAGGCGACGTGCCCTCGACGGAAATCAGCATCACCGACGACGACGACCCGCAAGTGACGGTGAAGTTCGGCGCCGCCACGTACATCGTCCCCGAGGGCGGGAGTGCGTCGGTGACCGTCCACTTGAGCGCGGCGCCCGAGCGGACGGTGACCATTCCACTGACCGAAACGCCGATGAACGGCATCTCGGATGGCGACTACGACGGCGTGCCGACGAACGTCGCGTTCGCCGTCGACCAGACCGAGGCGATGTTCACCGTGACCGCGCCAGCGGACGAGGAAGACGACGATGACGAGAGCGTTGAGATCCGGTTCGGAGAGCTGCCGGATGGAGTAACCGCCCCTGATCCGTCGACGGGTGACCCGTCGACGACGACCGTTGCAATCGTTGACGGCAACGTGCCGGACGTCATGGTCAAGATCGAAGCTGCGTCAGAGACCGTCGCCGAAGGAGAATCGGTGATCGTGACCGTCACCCTGGACCAGGCGCCGGAGCGCGCCGTCACGGTCCCGCTGACGATTACGCCCGTCGGAACCTACAGCGCCGACGACGTGGACGAGCCATTGCCCACGAGCGTGGAATTCCCGGAGAACCAACGCTCGAAGTCCTTCACGATCAATGCCAAGGACGACGACATCGATGACGACGATGAGGGCTTGACGATCGGGCTCGGCACGCTGCCATCAAGGGTCTCGGCAGGCTCACCATCGGAAGCGACCATCGGCATCACCGATAACGACGATCCTGAGGTGACCGTCGGCTTCGAACAGGCGGAGTACACGGTCCCGGAGGGAATGAGCCAGGCAATCCAGATCAACCTGAGCGCTGATCCAGAGCGGGAAGTGACGATCGCCCTGGAGTTCACGACCGAGGCTGACGGGGCCACCGCAGATGACTACTCCATGGACCCGGACACAGATCCGCTCACGCTGACCTTTGAACCGGGTGGGACGGAGCAGTCGTTCACATTCACGTCAACCCAGGACACCGACGACGATGACGGTGAGATCGTGACGATCACGTTCAATGGCTCGTTACCGCATCGGGTCACCGGGGGCAGTCCAGACGAGGCGGTCGTCACGATTAAGCCGCGACCTGCGATCGGAACGGGCGGCGGCGGCGGTGGCGGTCCCACCGGGCCCGCTCCGAGCATCATCGACTTCGAGTGGAACGTTGCACGCGACATCGAGGCGCTCGAGCCCGGCAACGACCGGCCGACGGGCATGTGGTCGTACGGCAACATGCTCTACATCGCCGACAACGGCGATGGCGCCGACGATGCGGTGTACGTCTACGACCTCGCCACCGGCGAGCGCGTCGAGGAGCGCGAGTTTGCCCTCGACACCGCCAACCGCGCGCCCCGCGGCTTCTGGTCGGACGACGTGACGGTGTGGGTCTCCGACAGTGGCCAGAATCGCCTTTTCGCTCACGACCTCGCGACTGGCGACCGCCTCCGCGCGCGCGACCTCGTGCTCGCCGAACGCAACCGCGACGCGCGCGGCATCTGGTCCGACGGCAAGACGATGTGGGTGTTGGACGATGGGAAGAACAGCCTCTTCGCCTACGACCTCGGCAGCGGCGACCTGCTCGCGGAGTACGCCCTCGACGCCTCCAACGGCGACCCCCACGGCATCTGGTCGGATGGCGTCGGCGTCTGGGTCTCCGACGACGGAGCTAAGCGGCTCATCGCCTACCGGCTGCCCACGCTGCCCGACGACGAGCAAGCCTCCAATGAGGAAAACAAGGAACTCGAGCGCGTCAGTGATGAGGACTTCAAGGAGCTGAGCGGCGCCCGCAACAACAGCCCTCGAGGTATCTGGTCCGACGGCGACGTGATGTACGTCGCCGACGCCAGCGACGGCAAGGTCTACAGCTACAACATCCCCGACCCCATCGACGCTCGCCTCGCCTCGCTGACCCTCGGCGGCGTCGACATCGGCGAGTTCTCCAGCAACCAGACCGAGTACGAGGGCGTCGCGGCAGACGGCGTGACGGAGACGACGGTCGAGGCGGAGGCGGTCCAGCCCGCAGCGACGGTCGCCATCGAGCCCCCCGACAGCGACGAGGCGGCCGACGGGCGCCAGGCCGCCGTCGCCGGCGGCACCGAGATCACCATCACCGTGACATCGGCGGACGAGAGCCGCACGAAGATCTACCGCGTGCGCTTCGGCGATGCGGCCGGCGTGCCGTCCACGGCGGCCTGCCTGCGCGGCGCCGTTTCCGTCGGCTTCAGCCTCCTCGTCTACGCGGGCGGCAGCGTCGAGGAATTGGTGGCCTGCGCGCAAAGCCGCCACGCCACGGCCCTCTACACCCTGAACGACGGCGGCTACGTGCCCTACATCTTCGGTGCACCCGACTTCGTGAACAGCTCCTTCGGCGAGCTGTTCGCAGGGGGCGTCCCCGCCACGACACCCCTCATCATCAAGAGCGAGGGGCCGCCCAGCCCGGCGCCAGCGAGTGACGCCGTGCCGGAGTTCGGGGCGGACTGCCTGCGCGGCGAGATCGCCAGCGGCTTCAGCCTCCTGCTCTACGAGGGCGGGAGCGTCGAGGACCTCGACAGCTGCGCGCAGGGCACCAACGTCAGCGCCGTCTACGCCCTGATCGACGGCGAGTACGTGCCCTACATCCTCGGCGCACCCGAGTTCGTGAACGAGGCGTTCCGCGAGCTCTTCCCCGAGGGCATCGCCCCGGCCACGCCGCTGATCGCCAAGAGCGACTGACGCTCTCGCCGCAGGCGGTCCAGCCAGTGACGCCAGGACGGACCGCCCACGAGGAGTGCGTGCTGCGCTCTCCCTCCGCGCGGCTGACCCTGAGGGCCTACGACCCGGATCTCGCGAAGCAGTACCTCAGGGACGCCGGCTTCCCGAACGGCACGACCATCACGATCGACGCGCAGATCCTGACCGCGCCGTCACGCCGCCTATCGCCAAGAGCGACGGGCTGTAGCCCGCCACGACGCGGCGACGCGGCGGAGAACCCGTCGGGGTCGTCGCGCTCGTATCCAATCTGCCATGGACGGATTGTTGGATTCGGCGGGCGGGTGGAACTGGACGGCGTGACGTCGACCTTCGTGCGGATGGCGCGGTGGTCGCTCGCTTCCACCTGCATGGGGACTGTGACGGGTCGCAGGTGCCCCCTGGAGAGACCGTCTCCCTGCTTGTGACACCACTTCCCGGGACGCTACCGTGCCGCCATCCACCCGACGAGTCAGCGATCAGGCCGCATGTCCCCATCAGTGACTCGCGCACCGATCAGCGCCGGTGGCAACACCACCCGGGCGGTCGCCCGCGACAGGCGGTAGCGAGCCATGCCGACGCTGCCCCGCTTCCCGGTCTCAGAGGCTTCTGAGGCCGTGGCGCGACGGTAGGGGGAGTGGGCGTGGTGCAGGCCGACGCGGTTCGCTGGCTCATCCGACGAACTCACGGACCGGATCCGGATGAGGTGCGACACCTCGCGGCGATGTCGGTCTGGGTTCGCTGGTTCGTGTGTGCCGCCGCGGTCGTCGAGATCGTCTATCGGACCCCGCCCATGTACGCGGTCCTCGCTGCGCTGCTCCTTGCGTTCGGGGCGCTCAACGGCGCGTTGCACCAGAGGTTGATCACGAATCGTCCCGTCACGCGACACCAGCTCCTGGGCATCAGCGCGGTCGACATCGTCATGATCACGGCCGCCGTCGTCGCGCACGGCGGATTCGTCTCGTTCATATTCCTGGCCTACTACCCGGCACTCGGCACGATCGCGTTGATCGGATCCTCGACCGTCGCCTTCGTCTGGGTGACGTTCGTCGCCGCTGTCTACACGGGCGTGTGCCTCACCGTGGGCTCCGGCCTCGATGTAGCCGCCCGTGACGAGAAGGACCTGTTCTGGCGAATCGTTGTGGCGTACACCGTCGTTGCATCCATCCGCATGATCGCGCGGTTCGAACGCCTCCTGAGGCGGGAGGCGGTGCAGCGGGCCCTGCAGCGCGAGCGCGTCGAGCTGTCCCAGACCATCCATGACACGACCGCGCAGACCGCCTACATGATCGGCCTCGGTATCGACACCGCGATGGAACTGGCCAACGGATCGAACGAGAAGCTCGCCGCAACACTGGCGGCGACGTCCGACCTGTCGAAATCGGTGATGTGGGACTTGAGAGGACCGATCCATATCGGTCATATCATGGGCGGCCGGGAGCTGGGGCAGGTGCTGAGGTCCCATGCGGCCATCTTCACGACGATCACGTCGGTTCCGGCCGAGATGGCGCAGTCGGGCACCGAGCCTCCGCTCACGACGGAGACTCGTACCCAGCTCTTCGCCATCGCGCACAACGCGCTCACGAACGCGTTCCGGCATGCCCGTGCCAGCAGGGTCGACCTCAGGCTGCACTTCACGGCCGAACGCGTCGAGTTGTCCATCTCGGATGACGGGGTCGGCCTCCCCGACGGCTACGCGGAGCGGGGGAACGGATTCCGGAGCATGCAGGGGGATGCCGAAGCCATGGGCGGTAAGCTCATCGTGGCGACCGGTCGACGGGAGGGCGGCACGACCGTGACCTGCGTCGTCCCGTATCGGAGCACGGGCTGAGGGGAACCGGAGATGTCCTCGACCGAGAAGGTCAGGGTCATGCTCGTCGACGACCATCCCATCGTCCGGGACGGTCTTCGGGTGGTGCTCGAGCACTCGGGCGAATTCGAGGTGGTGGGGGAGGCCGGCAACGGCGTCGAAGCGGTGCGCACGGCAGAGGGTCTGGCGCCGGATGTGATCATCATGGACGTGATCATGCCGGGGAAGGGCGGCGTCGAGGCCTGCCGCGAAATCATGGCTCTGCTCCCCGATACCCGGATACTGATGCTGACGGCCTCGACGGACGAGGACGCGGTGATCGAGGCCGTGGCGGCCGGCGCGACAGGCTATCTGCAGAAGTACTCCGGGAGGGACGACCTGCTCGATGCCCTGCGGGAGGTTGCCGCCGGCGGGCTGCGGTTGCCGGCAGACACCGTCAAACGTGTCTTCGGGACCATCCGCGGTGACGCCTCCTCGGCGGCGCTCAACACGCGGGAGCGCGAGATACTCAAGCTGTTCGCCAGCGGAAAGTCGTACGGCCAGATTGCCGAACTCCGAGGGAATAGTCCGGTGACCATCCGGAACGCCCTCTACCGCATCCAGGACAAGCTGGAAGCGGGGACGAAGCAGGAACTCGTCGTCTGGGCCGTACGGAACGGCCTGCTCGACGAGCCGGCGTCGGGGAGCTGACACACCCGCCGCGCATCGAATGGCTCGAGCTCACGCGTGCCGCAGCGTCTCGCAGTCGAGCGACTTCGCCGGCGGCACGCCTCTCCGTGCCCGCCAGCCGGCCGGACGATCCCGGTCGGAAGCGTGCCGGCGGTCGCGGGCGCTCCCCGGGCTGGCTGCCGTTTCGGGCGGCTGCGACCGCGCGGCGCCGGCGGCCATGGGAGACATCCCGGCCCTCCTGCATCGCCCCGACGGCACACTCGCCCCGCGCGGCGGGTGTCACACATCGTGTGGCAGGGGTGGTTCGCTGGTGAGCGAACCTCGTGCTGGCTCGGGCCGCGACCGCCCCGGGCTCGCCCAGGATGCGGCAGTCCTGCCGGTCTAGTCGGACGGTCCGTCGGGCGACGCCACGGCCTGGCTATCGGGTTCCACCCGGCTGATGATCTCGAGCCCCGCCACCGCCTTCTCCAGCTCTTCGAGGCCGAGGCTATCCACAAGTGGCCGGACGCGCTCCGGGCCGATGCTCCAGAAGCGCTCGATCGTCTCCTGTCCGCGGTCGGTCAGCTGGCAGACCACGACCCTCCGATCGTGCGGATCCGAGCCGCGGCCAACGAGTCCCTGCTCCACCAGTCGATCCACCACCGTTGTCGTCGCGGACAGTGCCCTCCCGAGTTGGCGCGCGATACCGCCCATCCGCAACGGCCCAGTCCGCTGCAACAGGAGGAGCGTTCGTAGTTGAGGCACGCTCAGGTCCGACCGTTGCCACTCATCCAGGCGGTCGGCGTGTAGCTGGCGGTTCAGGAGCTCGGCGGCTCGCAAGAAGCGGTCGACCAGGTCTCGCCTGTGCTCGTCGTGCAACGCCTGCTCACCGTTTCCCGTGTCCATGCCGCGTTCCGGACTCACCATTCAACAGGTCGAACGCCGTTCGGGCGGCGACTCCCGTCGCAGCAAGTCACGGCGCCGTCTCCCGCACCCGGCCCCCAAGGAAACACAGATGGCCGCAGGCGATGTACCGACACATCTGGAGGCTACTGCCTGGACGGAGTGGAGGCGAGGTCCTTTTGTACCTTCTTAGCCTGGTACATTTGTACTTGCTTGCCCTTGGCCCTGGCCCAGTCCGCCATCGGAGCCGGGGGTGGAGCCACCACTCGGCGGTGTCGTGGTGACGTCCATCCTCCGTGTGCGCGTCCGCGCCCAGTGCCGTCGATGTGACGGTGGTCGACGGGACGTTCGCGATCCGCGCGCGGGCACGGCGCATCCGTGTGCGTGGCCGAGAAGAGCAGGCGCCGGACATCGTCCGCCGGCGCCGGTCGACATCGAGCACCGGCGAGGAGTGCCCGTCCTCGCCGACGATGAGACGCGGCACAGCGGGTCTATCGCCTGCGCACGGGGTCTATCGCCTGCGCGTGCGGGGGAAACAGAGTGCCCTGTTCTGCCAGGGGGCTCTGGCCCTGCTAAGAGACAACACAAACATTTCCACAAGTGATACGGGCGCTTGTCCACGATGCACGCCATCCCCGGGGCACAACTCCGCCACAGGTACTATCGCTATGTCCGCAATATACATTTGCTCCTTCTATACACGGCCCCTACTGGCTAGATTGACGAAGACGCGCCGGGAACGCCCGCCTGTCACCAGTGGAGCGCTTCATAGACGCACGGGCGCTCGGGAGACGAGATGCCTCACGCGCCTGAGTACAGCCGGATCCGGCAGCTCGCCACCAGGGCCACCGACACCTTGCGGCGAACCGACTGGAGGCTGGACCAGATCGATCCTGACGGACTTCGGTACGTCGCGACGATGTCGGCCAGAGGGCACTGGTTCATCGTCGCCGTATTGCTCTTCGAACTGGCGTATCGCCCTTATCTCGGCTTCGGGGTGGGCAGGTACACCACCTATGTGCTGCTGCTCGGGCTGTTGATCGGGTTCAACGGGTACCTTCACTACCGTCTGTTGTCGAACAGGCCGATTACATGGCACTGGCTTCTCGGTCTCTACGCGTTGGATGTCGTCCTACTTTCGGCAGCGGCGGCGTTAAGCAACGGCTTCGACCACGACTTTCTCCACCTGTTCTACTATCCCGCGCTCAGCGGGATGGCGGTGCTATTCACTTCCTTCAGGTTCAACATGGCCTGGGTGACGATGGCGTCCCTCGTCTATGTGGCAATCAGCCTCACCGTCGCGGATGGAATATCCATCGAGACGGGGGACGAGAAGGCGTTGCTGGCCAGGATAGCCGTCATGTATACGGTCGTTGCGACGGTCAACCTCGCAACGAGGTTCGAGCGGATCAGGTGGAGACAGGCGATGGAGCGCGAGCGGGCGCTTCAGCGCGAGCGGGTCGATCTGTCCCATGCCATTCACGACACCGCGGCCCAGTCCGCGTACATGGTCGGGTTGGGCATGGACTCGGCGAAGGTACTTGCCGGGAACGCCAATCCGGAGCTCACCGCCACGCTTGAGGCGACGTCCCAGCTGGCCCGCTCGATCATATGGGAGCTGCGACAGCCCATAAACATGGGTGGCATCTACGAGGGCCGGGAGTTGGGCAGTGCTCTCAGGTCGCACGCGACCAGCTTTGCGAACGTCACCTCCGTGCCCGCCGAGATGACTCGCACGGGCGCCGAGCCGCCGCTCTCGATAGAGGCCAAGAGCCTGCTCTTCTCGATAGCGCACAACGCGCTCACCAATGCATACCGCCACGCGGAGGCGAGCACTGTCGCCATCGACCTGGAGTTCTCCGAGGAGGGTAGTCGCCTGTCTGTGTCGGACGACGGTGTCGGGCTGCCCGATGATTACGCCGAGCGGGGTAACGGCTTCGCGAACATGATCAGGGCCGCCGAGCGGCTCGGCGGGCGTCTTGTCGTGGATCAGAGAGGCGCCCTGGGCGGCGCGACCGTGACCTGCCTGATACCACGGGAACGATAGAGAAAGGAGGCCCGGGATGCCGGCGGGCGAGCGCATAAGCCCTGATCCACCGAAGAAGAGTGCGCGAGCGGCTGGGGTTGGGTGCTCCGCTGTAGCTGGGACAATGGTTTTTGACCGAATCACGTCACAGCCACAGGGAGCACCCATTCGATGTTAGCAACGAGCAGCCCCGACCGGATACACATCGCCTTCGACGACGACCGCCTCGTGGACCACGCGGGCCTGCTGCTCCCGGCCACGCTCGCTGGCCGGCTCGGCCTCCGTGAACTGGCAGACGCCCACCTCGACCTCGGTGACGCAGCGGGGCGGGCGAACGTCGGCGACAAGCTGATGACTCTCATCGCCTCGGCGCTCGCGGGCGGCGACTGCATCGATGACGCCGATGCCATGCGCTCAGGCGGCGCCGGGCGCGTGCTCGGCTGCACGGTGAAGGCGCCGTCCACCCTCGGGACGTTCCTGCGCAGCTTCCGCTGGGGCCACGTCCGCCAGCTCGACCGCGTCAGCCGCGAGTTGCTGGCCCGCAGTTGGGCGGCCGGGGCGGGACCCGGCGCGGCACCGTTCACGATCGACCTCGACTCGACGCTCTGCGAGACCTACGGACTGGCGAAAGAGGGCGCCCGGCACCACGGCTACACGGGCGTGCGCGGCTATCACCCGCTGCTCGCGGTGGCGGCCGGGACGGGTGAGGTGCTGATGGCCCGGCTGCGCGGGGGCCGTGCCAACACCGCTCGGGGGGCCGCCCACTTCCTGCGTGAGACGGTGGGCCGGGTGCGCGACGCCGGGGCGAGCGGGCAGCTCACGGTGCGCGCCGACAGCGGCTTCTACAACCACGCTGTCGTCGCCGTCTGTCGCAAGCAGGATGTCCGCTTCTCCATCACCATTCGCCAGCAGCCGAACGTACGCCGGCTGATCGAGGCGATACCGGAAGAGGACTGGACGCCGATCCCGTACTGGCAGGACGACGGCGCCGCTGTCGCCGAGACGACCTACACGCCGTTCCAGCACACGAGGGACGCCACCGCGGTGCGGCTCATCGTGCGGCGCGTCAAGCCGACGCCCGGCTCACAGCTCGCGCTCTTCGTGAACTACAGTTACCACGCCTTCATCACCGATCGCGCGGGGGAGATGATGGAGCTGGAGGCCGACCATCGCCGTCACGCCGAGATCGAGAACGCGATCCGCGACCTCAAGTACGGCGTCGGGTTGAACCATCTCCCCTCGGGCCGCTTCGCCGCGAACGCGGCGTGGCTCGCGGTGCAGGTGATCGCGCACAACCTCGCCCGCTGGACGGCACGCCTCGGGCTCGGCGAGGGGATCGTGACGACCAGGACGCTCAGGCGGCGCTACTTCTCTCTCGCCGGACGGCTCACCCACTCTGCCCGGCGGTGGACCCTGCACCTCCCGAAGCGCTGGCCCTGGGCCGGGCAGCTGGCAGCCGCGCTCGCGCGACTACGGGCGATACCGCTCCCGACCTGACGCCCGCTCACAGCGCCGAACCGGAGCCGAAGCTCGCGCCAGCATGCCCGCCCACGCCTCGCGCACCCTCGCGCCCGCACCCTCAGCGCCCCCGAGCGGTGCTGAGCGACGGCTCCTGGCTCCGGCCCGCCCCCGGCGCCGCCCGGCGAACGCCGACACACCCGTCGAACTCTCCGGCAGCCCGGCACCCCGCCTCGTCAAGCTTCGTTCGGTGGATTCGAGATAAGGGTGATGATCGTTGACGACCATTCAGTCGTGAGGGTCGGCCTGAAGCAGGTTCTTGATCAGTCCGGCGAGTTCGAGGTGGTGGGACAGGCGGCGGATGGCGAGGAGGCGGTGAGGGTGGCCGCAGACGTGTCGCCGGACGTGGTGGTGATGGACGTGATGATGCCGAAGAAGGATGGAGTGGAGGCGTGCAGGGAGATCATGGAGTCCGCGCCCGAGACCCGCGTGCTCATGCTCACAGCCTCGACGGAGGAGGACGCCGTCGTGGAGGCCGTGGCCGCCGGCGCCACCGGATACCTGAAAAAGGAGACTGACAGGGAGCAACTGCTGTCAGCCGTGCGGAACGTGGCCTTGGGCGATTTTCGTTTGCCAGCCGACACGGTGAGGATGGCATTCGCGGCGATACGCGGCGGCGGAAGGACGGCTGATGCCGCTACCACCGCCGGGCTGACTCCGAGGGAGCGGGACATACTCGTCTCCTTCGCGCGGGGGATGTCCTACGCTCGGATAGCGGAGGCGCGGGGGATCAAGCCCGTGACCGTCCGGCAAGCGATCTACGGCATCCAGAAAAAGCTGAGGGTCGGGACGATGCAGGAGATGGTGCTCTGGTGCGTGCGCAGCGGGCTGCTGGACAACGATTAGGCGGATGACACGTGCCTCTGAGTACGCTCACACGTTGGCCATTCGCGGGGACTCGGCGGTGCCCGCGGTGCGGCTGCGGGCTGAGCGGCCGAACCACGTCCGGGCGCTGGACTTCCCGTTCGACGAGACCGCGGACGGGCGCGTCCTGAAGCTGCTCAACATCGTCGACGAGCACACACGGGGGGGCGCTGGCGATCGTCGCCGCCAGGCGCATCAATGCCGACGCTACCGCCTCAACGCTCGACCGGGTCGTCGCCGTGCGCGGGGCAGCGCCCGGCGACATCCGCTGAGAGCTGCCGAAGACCGGCGATCTGGGCCGCCGTCCCCTCGTGCCGCAGGATGCCAAAGCGCCTGAGGCTGTTCCAGTAGATGGTGGAGGGGAGTATCCGGACGTCACGCCCCACGTTGCGCCCGCTCAGCCCTCTGAGATCGCCGCCCTTCCGGAGCGCGCCGATGAGACTCCGTTCCTGCCCGTCCACCCACGAAGCGAGCTGTGGGCCACGGTAGCCGCGGCGCGCGCCGTCATGTAATCGCCAGGGAACGAAGAGGAGATGCCGGGCGCGCGTGAGCAGCACGGAGGTTCCCGGGAAGAGCGTGTCGCTCAGCACGTCTCGAATCCCGCCGAGTCCCAGTTCGTCGCGACTCTCGTGCTGCGAGAACATCGCGACGATCTCCCGGGCCCGACGCTGGTCGGACTCGGAATAGTCGATCCACGCGAGAACGGCTGGCGGCATGTCCGGAACCTTCCTGGCACCCGCGCCCGAGAACATTCGACGAGGAGCGGTCCAAACGGCACGGACGACCGCTACCAGGCCCGCGGAGCAACCCCGACGCGTAGGCAGTCCGCCCTGACGTCACTGGCTGGACGTCGTTGCGGGAAGTCCGGCGCTCCTGGCGATCAACGGGGTGGCCGGGGCGAGGCCCTCGGGGAAGAGCGCCCCGAACGCCTCGTTCACGAAGTCCGGAGCTCCGAGGATGTAGGGCGCGTACTCGCCGTCGACCAGGGCGTAGGCGGCGGTGATGTTGCGGCCCTGCGCGCACATCTCGAGCTCATCGACCCTACCGCCCTCGTAGACGACAAGGCTGAAACCCGTGGCGACATCGCCGCGCAGGCAACCGGGCGCGGGCTTCTGCTCCTCCGCGTCGATGCGCACGCGGTAGACCTTCGTGCGACTGCCGTCGGGCGAGCTCACCGTCACGGTGATCTCCGAGCCGTCCTCGACGGTGGCCTGGTGCCCCGCGGCGTCCATGCCGGCGTCGGTTGGCCCGATCCCAATCGTCGCCCCCCGCTGGACCGGCGACGCCGCGACTGTGGTCTCCGCCACGCCCTCGGCGGCGACGCCCTCGTACTCCAGGCGGCCGGGGGAGAACTCGCCGATCTCAACATCGCTGAGGGTGAGCGAAGCGAGGCGGGCGTCGACGCCGTCGGGCATGTTGTAGCTGTAGACCCTGCCGTCGCTGGCGTCGGCCACGTACATGATGTCGCCGTCCGACCAGAGACCGCGCGGGCTGTTGTTGCTGGCGCGGCTCAGCTCATGGCTTCCGCGGGCATGTCGCCCGCCCCGGCTGCCTCCGGCGCGCATCCCCGAGGCCGCGGCGGTGCTCGGCGACGCTGCGCCAGAGGTCCCGCCCTTCGCGGCCTTCCCGGTCGCGCACTGGCGACAGGTCTGGTCGAACAACCCGCAGCGGAGGTACACAGGCGCCGTTCCGCGCCCGGCGACGATCCGGTCGAGCGTTGAGGCCGTGGAATCGGCGGTGATGCTCCTGGCGGCCACTACCGCCAGCGCCTCCCGTGTGTGCTCGTCGACGACGTTGAGCAGCTTCAAGACCCGCCCGTCCGCGGTCTGGTCGAACTGGAAGTCCAGCGCCCAGACGTGGTTCGGCCGCTCAGCCCGCAGCCGCACGGCGGGCACTGCCGAGTCCCCGAGACGCTGACGCTTGCGTCGTCTCACCGGGACGCGCAGCCCCTCCTCACGTCACAGCCGTTGCACCCGCTTGCGATTCACGCCCCATCCCTTCTCGCGCAAGGCCGCCCAGGCCGGGCGGTAACCCCAGCGGGGGTGGCCACGTGAGAAGGCGTGCAACTCCGTCCGCAGCGCGTCGTCGCCGCGGCCGCGCGCCGGGAGGCGGCGCTGCGTGGAGCGGTGCTGGCCGGTGACCCGGCGCGACCCGTCGCTCCTGGCGATCAGCGGCGTGACGGCGGGGACTCCGTCGGCGAACAGGTCGCGCCGACTCGAGGCCGATGGCGTCGAATACTGGATAGTCTCCCGTGCGCTAAGCATCCCAGCGGTACACTACTATTGGTGCGCGTGGGACTGTCGTCCCCCATCTGCCAAGTGGGAAAGTGCCCATGCGGACGCGATTCACACTCCCCGCCGCCGTCGCAGTCGTCTCTCTCATAGCCACTGCCGCCATGCTCCTCACCGGCTGCAACCGCCCGGATCCCGAACCGGCAGCGACAACTCCGACGGCCACGGCGCCACCCTCCCTGCAGGACAGCGGCGGCGAGCGCGCTCCGGCGAGCACGGGCACGGCTAACCCCACACCGGCGGCCACGGCGCCGGCGCCTCCCTCCCCAACTGCTGGCAGCGAAGCTCGGTCTTCGGCGAGCGCGACCTCGACGAGCACGCCGACACCCGAGCTCCGCGGGCAAGAAGGCCCCCCCACGGCCACCGCAGCGCCCGCGACCCCGGCGCCCCTGCCCGCCCGCGACCCGGATCGGCGAACTGCGGCCGCGGGCGCCAACACCCGGGACCCCACACCGGCGAGCAGCGGCGCCGCATTTCGCGGGTGGCCCGCCTCGCCAACCCCGCAGCCCGGACAGGTCGGCGCCGTCGGGCCGAGCCCCACCGAGTCCGGGGCGTCGGCCCGCTCGACCGGCGGGTCCGTACTCCACACCTGGCAGGACGGCGAGCACACCAGGCGCGTCTACCTGCAGACCAACCTCGTCATCCAGAACACCGCCGATAACACCGTCGAGGACGTCGTCGTCAGGGCCGGTAGCAGGGAGAACATCGTCCAGCGGACGGGGCGGCACGACGAGCAGGACACACTCCCCGTCTTCCGCACCGAGTCCGGCTCCTTGATGACCCTCCCCGGCGGCGTGCTGCTCGTGCTCGACGAGCAGTGGGACCAGCGTCGGATCAACACCTTCGTCGCCACGAACGGCATCGCCAAGGGCAGCATCGAGACGATGGACTTCGCTCCCAACGCGTTCTTCATCGACACTGCTCCCGGCCTTCCCTCGCTCGAGCTCGCCAATGCGCTGGCCGCCGAGGACGGCGTGGTCATCTCCAGCCCCAACTGGCGGCGCCAGGTCGTCCTGAGGTGAGGTGGCTCGCGCTGCTCGCCCTCGGCGCCGCGCTCGCTCTCGCGGGCGGTACCGAGCGCGCCGCGGCGCAGACCACCGCTCCCGATCCTCCGACCATCGACGCGGTGGCGGCCACGACGAACACGCTGACCGTCACCTGGAGCGCGCCGCTCTATGACGGCGGGGCGGCGATCAGCGCCTACGACCTGCGCTACATCGAGAGCGCCGCGACCGACAAGGCCGACTCCAACTGGACCCTACTGGACGAGGAGGTATGGACGTCGGGCTCGCTCTCGTACGTCGTCTCCGGGCTCAGGGACAGCACGGGGTACGACGTGCAGGTCCGGGCCGTCAACGCCACCGGCGACGGCGACTGGTCGGCCACCTCCACGGGCACGACCAACGACTACGGCGGTACGACCTCCACGGCCACGGCGCTGGTCGTGAGCGCCTCGACTCCCGCGGTGGCAGCCGGGCGAATTGGTTCCGAGACCGACAAGGACTTCTTCAGCTTCGTCCTGGCCGAAGACTCCGACATCCTGGTACGCAGCACCGGGCCCGTCGATGTCGTCGGCGAACTGCTGGACGACAACGACCAGTCCCAGGAGTCAAGCAACGACACCATCCTTCCCGACAACCCCTGGAACTTCATCCTGCATGGGTACCTTGCCGCCGGAACCTACTACGCCTCGGTGGCGGGCAACGCCGGCGCGACGGGACCGTACGAAATCCACGTGGAGATCCTGCCCGCCGATATCGGAAACAGCCGCCCTTCAGCTGCCGCCGCCTACCCCGGCCTCGTGACCGCTGGGCGGATCGGGCGGCCCGGAGACACCAACAGCTACGACGTTGACTACTACAAGCTCGAGTTCAGTTCGCCGACCGACTTCTACGTCGTGGCGTTCAGCGAGACCTTTGTCAACGCGAAACTCCTCGATGCCAGCGGGAACACACTGGCTACATCCTTCAAATTCTTTCTTCAGGATGATCTGTTCATTCACCAGACCTTAGGAGGTCGTCATATTGCCCAGGGGTTCATGTTGCGCGGCACCGGCGCAGCCGGAACGTACTACATCAAGGTCGAGGGCACCCAGTCCTACTTCACGGGAGGGTACGTGATGCAGGTGGGGGAGGCGCCGAACCCCGGCAACTCCCTGAACACCGCTACTCCCATGCCTCCGGGCGCCGGGGTGCCGGGGCGTATTTCATCTTCGTCAGATGCCGACTACTTCAGTATCTCCTTTGATGAGGACACTCATGCATCCGTCGTCGCCGTAACGGTCGAGTACGAAGAGACTGACCTGAAAATAACAGCCTACGATGATCAGAACACGCGCCTCGACTTCTATACGATCGATCACGCACGGTGGGATAGTTACGCGCGCGACTACATAGCCGGTTACGCGTTTGGCCTGTTCGAGGCCGGAAGGACGTACAAACTCCGTGTGAAGGGAAGGGGTGGAATGACGGGCGCATACTTCCTCTTCGTCCAGCCCGAGGGGGCGTATAAGAGCTTTTTTGAGCGGTGCATGGAGCTCACCACGGATGCCGCCATCGATACATTTTACGGCTGCCAGTGGCACCTGAACAACACCGGCCAGTTTTCAGGCGGGGCGATGCAGGACATTAATGTCGAGGAGGTGTGGGAAGAGGGGACCACGGGCGCGGGCGTGAACATCGCCATCGTGGATGACGGACTATTTTACAGACATGAGGACCTGAAGAATAACGTGGATACCAGCCGCAACTTCGACTACTGGGCTGAGGCATACGGCACCCCATCAGAAGTCTTTGAGCTCTTCTTTGTGAACCATGGGACTGCGGTTGCGGGGCTCATCGCCGCGGAGCACAACGACGTCGGCGTCCGCGGCGTCGCGCCCGGAGCGACGATCTACAGCTACAACTACGTGGACTATCTAGCGTACGAGGGACAGGATCTCCGCTACGAGGTGGACGCGATGACCCGCAACAGGGTCACGACCCAGATATCGTCCAACAGCTGGGGCCCGCAAGACGACGGCCTCCCACACCCCTCCCCCAGCGTCTGGCGGGCCGCGATCGAGACAGGCCTCCGGCAGGGGGATGGCGGCCGCGGGCTCTCCTACATCTGGGCCGGTGGCAACGGGGGAGACAGCTCGCGAGCCAACGACAACTCCAACCTGGACGGGTACGTGAACTTCTATGGCGTGACGGCTGTCTGCGCGGTCAACTACAACGACGTGAGGAGCATCTACTCAGAACCGGGCGCCAACCTGTGGGTGTGCGCCCCGTCAAACGGAGTGAGTCAGCCGGGCATCACGACGACGGCCGAGGGGGCCACCCTCGGCTTCGGTAGCGACGGTAGTGATTTCAGGCCGGGGCTCTACAGGGACAACTTCGGCGGTACCTCGGCGGCCACGCCCATCGTGTCCGGCGTGGTCGCACTGATGCGGTCCGCCAGCCCGAATCTGACCTGGCGCGACGTGAAGCTGATCCTGGCCGCTTCGGCGCGCAAGAACCATGCGGGCGACGGTGGCTGGGAGCAGGGCGCACTGCGCTACGGATCCGACACCGACTACTACTCGTTCAACCACAAATACGGCTTCGGCGTTGTCGATGCCGGCGCCGCGGTCACTCTCGCCAAGGGGTGGACCACCAACGTGCCCACCATGCGAAGCGCCGAGGCGACGTGGGACGGCCCCGATGTGGCCATTGATACCCTCCACACGCCCTATACGCGTACGGTGACCTTCCCCGACAGTGATGTCGACTTTATCGAGTTCGTTGAAATCACCATCAATCTCGATCACTCGAGTATTCGGGACCTCAAGATCGAGTTGGAATCCCCATCGGGCGCCACGTCCCAACTGCTGCACTCCGGAGAGGTCCGAGACTACTTTGGCGACCTGCTCCGGGAACCTCACTGGGGCGCGCTCCGCTTCGGTTCGGCGAAGCACCTGGGGGAGAGCCCCGACGGTGAGTGGAAACTGCGCATCACCGATGAGGCTGCCGACAAGGACGGGATACTCAGGAACTTCCGCCTGAAGGTGTACGGACACAGCCAGAAGCCCGGGTTCCTCGCAACCCCATCCGGCACCACCGTCGGCGGCTCCCTGGCGGTCAGTTGGACCGTTCCCGGCAACACCGGTACATCTCCCATCACCTCCTACGACGTGCGATACATCCGCAGCGACGCTGCGGACAAGGCGGACTCCCACTGGACCGAGGTCACGAGCGCCTGGACCTCCGGCACCCTCTCGTACGACCTCACGGGCCTGACCCCTGCCGTTCGGTACGACGTCCAGGTCCGGGCGGTCAACAGCTCAGGCGGTGGCCCCTGGTCGGAGACTGTCGTCGGCAGCGTCGCGGCTGCGCCGGGAGTCCCCACGAACATCGTCGTCACGGACAGCGACGAGGGGCTCGTCGTCGCGTGGGAGCCGCCGGCCAGCGATGGCGGCGCCGACATCCAGCGCTACGACATTCGCCGTATCCGCAGCGATGCGAGCGACAAGGCCGACGACAACTGGATCGTGTCGACTGGAGCGTGGCGCAGCGGCGACGTCCACACGCGCGCCTCCGTCACCAACCTCACCAATGGCGTGAAGTACGACGTGCAGGTGCGCGCCGCCAACAGCGCAGGGGACGGCCCCTGGTCCGCGACAAGCACCGGCACGCCTGCCCCCGTGAACGTCGATTCCGTGTTTCCCGCGACCGAGTCGGGCGTCCGCAGCATCGGCGAGCACCAGGCCAGCCCGAACATCGGGGAGCCTGTCGGCGCCGTCGACCCCGACGACAACTCCCTGACCTACACCCTCACGGGAGTCAGCGACGACATCCTCGACATCGATCCGTCGACCGGCCAATTGTTCAGAAAGACCGCGCTCGACTACGAAACAACGAACCAGTACCGCGTCACCGTCCACGTGAGCGACAACAGGCACAGGAGCGGCGTGCCCGACCCGGCAGTCGACGATTCCGTCGACGTGGTCATCGACGTCCTGGATGAGAACGACCCTCCCAGCATCCAGGGCCGCGAGAGCTTCACGGTCACCGAGAACGTTGAGGGGAAGGTGGAAGAGTACGTAGGCATGGACCGCGAAGGCGACCAGATGACCATCGCCTTCGTGGGGCCGGACATCGGCCTCTTCAGCCACGGGGACGACGGCGACATCGACAACGGCGAGGAAGAGGACGGCGAGCTGAGGTTCGTCACCCCGCCCGACTTCGAGAACCCGACGGACAGCGACCGGGACAACCTCTACGAGGTCCTGGTGAGCATCTCCGACGGCATCCGCTCCAGCCGGGAACTCATGGTCAAGATCACGGTGACGGACCAGGAGGAACCGCCGATCGTCACGGGCCCGACCGATCTGGACTTCCCCGAAGACAGCGTGGGGACCGTCGGCACCTACGTGGGCGTCGACCCGGAGAAGCCTGAGGATCCAGTCGAATTCGACGTCGGAGGCGACGATGGCGAGCTCTTCAAGATCAACGAATCAGGCCAGCTGACATTCAAGCAGCGACCCAACTACGAAGACGTCGACGACCACAATGAGGACGACGTCTACGAGGTTAGCGTCCTTGCATCCGATGCCTTCGGCAGCGGGAGCCTCGATGTGCTGGTCAGGCCCACGGACGCCGATGAGGCCCCCGAGATAGATGGTCCCGCCCACGTCACTATCGAGGAAAACGGCACGGTGTTCATCGGCAGCTACACGCAGACCGACCCGGAAGGACAGCCCTCGGCCTGGGAGACACTCGCCGGCCCGGACGCGGCCGCCTTCGAGTTCGACGACACGTCGGGCGAGCTGCGCTTCGTCAACGTGCCCGATTACGACGCCCCGGCCGACGTCGGCCGCGACAACACCTACGACGTCACCCTGCGCGCCTCGGACCAGAACTACACGGGCACGTTCGCCGTGAAGGTCACGGTCACAGACGTCGACGAAGCCCCCATCATCACGGGCGACAGCATGATCGAGTTCGCCGAGAACGACAGGGGGACGCTCGGCTCCTACTCCGCGAGCGATCCCGAACGCGGTACCGTCATCGTCTCCCTCTCCGGCCCCGACGCCGGTGACTTCAGCTTGACCAACGGCGTCCTCGGCTTCGCCAACATCCCCGACTTCGAAACAGCCGCCGACAGCAATCGCGACAACGAGTACCAGGTCACGATCGAGGCCGCCGATGTCGAAAACACCGCCACATTCGGCGTCACCGTTACCGTCACCAACGAGGACGAAGCGGGCACACTCACCCTCTCCTCGGAGCAGCCGCAGGTCGGGACCACGCTCACCGCCACGCTGACGGACCTCGACGGCCGCATCTCCGGGGAGTCCTGGAGCTGGCAGCGCCTCGACGGGGGTACGTGGACGCCCATCGGCGGCGCCACGGGCTGGCAGTACACGCCGGTGGATGACGACCTCAACCGCCGCCTGCGCGTGACCGTCGAGTACACCGACGGACACGGCCCGAACAAGGGCGAGGAGGAGACCACGGACCATCAGACCCAGCCCGCGCCGCCGGCGAACCACCCACCCGAGTTCGCGAGTTCCATGATGGAGCGCTCGGTCGACGAGAACTCCGGCAAAGACACAGCCGTGGGGGCGCGGGTACGGGCCACGGACGACGACAACGACGTGCTCGCCTACACCCTGTCGGGAACGGATGGCGGCAGCTTCACGATCGATGGCTCCAGCGGCCAGATCCGCGTCGCCGCAAGCGTGATGATCGACCACGAGACCCGCGATAGCTACTCCGTCTTCGTGACCGCGACCGACCCGTCCGACGACAGCGACAGCACGACCGTCACCATCGCGATCACCGACGTGGACGAGCCGCCGGTGGCGAAGAACGACGAGGTGGCCACGGTCGAGGACGTTGCCACGACCATCGACGTGCTGCGCAACGACGAGGACCCCGAGGACAAGACGTTGACGGTCTCGCCGGGGTCGGCGCCGCGCAGCGGCACAGCCGTCCTCAACGCCGACAGCACCTTCACCTACACGCCGAACCCCGACACGAACGGGATCGACAGCTTCACCTACACGATCTCCGACGGCCGCAACCCGCGTGCCGGCGCGACGGTGCACGTGTCGGTCGAATCGGTCAACGACTCGCCGTCGTTCGACGCGCAGACCGCCGAGCGCGTCGTCGCCGAGACCGATCGGAACGGAGACCCCGTCGGCGCACCCGTGACCGCCAGCGACGTCGACCACGAGCCACTGGAACTCAGCTACTCGCTGCGCGGTACTGGCGCCCCCTTCTTCCGGATTGCACGGCACACGGGGCAGATCCTTGTCGCCGGGATGGTGCTCGATGCGGCAGCCCAGCCCGAGCATCTCGTGACGGTCGTCGCCCGCGACCCGGACGGCGGCGAGGCGACGATCGACGTCACCATCGAGGTGAGCGCGACTCCGGTCACGCCGCCGGTGACCGTGACTGTGATCGGCGGGGGCGGCGGCGGCGGGCCGTCCGGTCCCACCCCGAGCGAGATCGAGTTCGAGTGGAACGTCACGCGCGACATCGAGGAGCTCGACGGCGGCCACGATGTCCCCACCGGCTCCTGGTCCGACGGCACGACGCTCTGGCTCGCCGAGAACGGCGACGGCGCCGCCGACGCCGTCTACGCCTACGACCTCGCCAGCGGCGAGCGCGTCCAGGAGCTCGAGTTCGAGCTCGACGACGCCAACCTCGCGCCTCGTGGGGTCTGGTCCGACCGCACAACCATCTGGATCTCCGACAGCGGCAAGGACAAGCTCTTCGCACACGACCTGGGTAGCGGCGAGCGCCTCCCCGACTCCGATCTCGCACTGCACCCCGACAACGACGACCCGCGCGGCATCTGGTCCGGCGGCTCGACGCTGTGGGTCCTCGATGGCCGCGACAACGCCCTCTTCGGCTACGACCTGGAGAGCGGCGAGCTGCTCGCGGGGTACGCTCTCGACTCCGACAACGACGACCCGCACGGCATCTGGTCCGACGGCGTCAGCGTCTGGGTCTCCGACCACAACGACAAGCGCCTCTTCGCCTACCGCCTGCCCTCGCTCGAGGAGGAGGACACGAGCGCGGACGAGGAAGAGGACCTCGAACTCGAGCGCGTGCGCGATGAGGAGTTCTGGAAGCTCCCCCGCGTCAGCAACAACAGCCCGCGCGGCCTCTGGTCGGACGGCGACGTGATGTACGTCGCCGACGAGAGCGACGGCAGGGTCTACACCTACAACATGCCCGACGCGATCGACGCCCGGCTGGTATCGCTTGCGCTCAGCGATGTCGAGATCGGCGAGTTCTCACGCAGCCAGGCCGAGTACGAGGGCGTCGCCGCCGACGGCGCGACGCAGACGACGGTCGAGGCCCGGCCCGCGCAGAGCCGCGCGAGGGTCGTCATCGACCCCCTCGACGCCGACGAGGTCGCCGACGGCCACCAGGTGGCGCTGGACGGGCTCGAGGAGATCACCGTCACCGTCACCTCCCCCGACGAGAGCCGCATGCGCGTCTACCGCGTGCGCATCGGCGGCGCGGCGGAGCAACTGGCGGCGCCCGCCTGCCTGAGCGGGAGCATCGCCGTCGGCTTCAGTCTCGTTATCTCCGCGGCTGGCAGCGTCGAGGACCTCGTCGCCTGCGCGCAGAGCCGCCACGTCACGACCCTCTACACCCTGCACGACGGCGGATACCTGCCCTACATCCTCGGCGCGCCCGAGTTCGTGAACCGGTCCTTCCGTGAGCTCTACGCCGACGGCCTCCCCTCCTTCACGCCGCTGATTGCGAAGAACGAGGGGTCGCCCTCCCCCGCGCCTGCGAGTGACGACGTGCCGGAGTTCGGGCCGGACTGCCTGAGCGGCGAGATCGCCGTCGGCTTCAGCCTCGTGCTCTACGAGGGCGGCAGCGTCAAGGACCTCGAGGCGTGCGCACAGAGCCACGATGTCACCGTCGTCTACGCCCTGCACGAGGGCGAGTACGTTCCCTACATCCTCGGCGCGCCCGAGTTCGTGAACCGGTCCTTCCGCGAGCTGTTCGCGAGCGGCGTCCCCGCGGCAACGCCGTTCATCACCAAGAGCGAGGGGCAGGCAGGCGGGGACGGGGGCGACGCCTCGGATAACTGAGAATGGCCGCTTCGCCGAGGGCTTCACCTGGGGCGACGCCTCGGACACGCGCGATCCGGTGGAGCTGCTCGGTGAGGAGGGCGTGGCCTTCACGGACGGGCGGGCGGACCAGGAGCGGCGCGTTCATGCGGGGACGCTGCGGACGGCCCTCTCCGATGAGTGGTCGACGCGGGGTGTTGCCATCTCCGTTGGCTACCGAGGCCCGCCGGCCGGACGTGACGGTGCTCAGGATGACTCCCCGGCACACGTGTCCGCGCCCATCCTCCAGCCACGACCGTCTCCCGGGGCCCCGGCGCCGGGTGCCGCCCTCTCTCGTGCGCGGTCAGGCGCAGCCATCCGCCCCTCGCGTTCTGAGGAGTCCCTGGCCGTGAGTGATGCGCCGGCCGTGTGTGTCGCGCGGGAGCCGTGGTGAGGGACGGTTCGCTGTTGCTCGTACACCGGGCCCCGTGGGTTCGTGTCCTCCCGGACGTGTGGGACCTGTTCGGCGGGCACGTCGAGAGAGGTGAAGACCTGGAGGAGGCCCCGCGCCGCGAGGCCCGCGAAGAGCTCGGCACTGACGTGCGGACGTGCAGGCGACTCGGGCAGATACACGGCCCGATCGAGCCCGCGGTCATCCATGTCTACGCGGTCCTCTGGTGGGACGGCGAGCCCGCGAATGCGGCACCCGCGGAGCACACCGACGTACGCTGGTTCAGCGTTGGTGAGCTGCCGGTGTCCGAGGCACTTGATGCCTGTGGGGCGCTCGTCCAGGCGGCGCTCCGCTGAGTGACACGGATCGGGCACGACCCGTCTCGCCCCGCCTGGTCTGCCGGCTCAGGGCTAGCGAGCGGAGGTCTGCCTGCGGTCCACTCCGGCTCGCCCACGAAGCCGGGCGCGCTGGCGATGTAGGACCGCGGCTCCGGGCGCAGACCCCTGCCCGTCGCTACGTCCGGGTCGAACGTCGTGTTGCTGCCCAGCACGCGCTCCGTCGGTGCCGGTCAGCGCACTCGTGTGGTCATGGGACTGCCGCCCCGATCTGAGCCAGAAAGTCAGATACCGCCAGCACAGGAACGCCGTAACTCCGTGCTGCACGTGCCTTCCCCGACTGGCTGGCGGTGTCCGCCGCTACCAGCAAGTCGCAGCCCCGCTTCGTCACGCGGTCAACAGGTTGCAGACCGGCGAACGCCGCATGCTCCTCCAGCCAAGCCTGGGGGGTCTCGGGAGCGTTGCCCGTGAAGCAGACGCGCATGCCCGGACGCAACCGGCTACCGGACGGCAGGCCGGTCACGTCGGGAATGGCTACGTCCGTGATCTCCAGTGCGGCTGCGGTTCGGCTGATGAGTCGCTGCTCGGCTTCCGTGACGATGCCGTCGCGCTCGGCGGCAGCGATGATCGAGGCGAGGTACGAACGGTGAGCATCCTCGCGCGCCTTGTCGGAGATGCCTAGTGTCTTCGCCAGGTCTCTGATCGCTGCATGTTCCTCCTCGTCGATATGGTGGTCGTCCAGCACCCAGTCCAGTGCATCAAGGTATTGGAGCAGGGCTTCGTCGGAGTATGGGTAGTGCGCGAGCGAAATGATGCGCGCCATTTCGCTGATCCCCGCATCCGCCCCTGCGCGCCTGAGGGTCCGCGGAGCGGGGCTATGGGAGAGGTATCCGACCGTCGCTGCCGCGGCGTCTCGCTCCTCGCCTGTCAATACCTTCCGCCCGAGTGCAGCAGTAGCACGGGCATCGGCAAGCGCCCGGTGCGCGTTGTCGAGCGCGACGCCGTGCCTGCGGCATGCGGCACCGAGCTTCTCCCGGGTCGCCCTCAGCGTGCACAGACCCGAACCGGCACCAAACTCCACATGGAGCCGCGTGAACTCGTAGCCGAGCATTCGCGTGTCGAAGCTGATGTTGTGCGCGATCAGGACCGCCCCGTGCAGTCGACGGGCCAGTGGGGCCGCGACTTCGGCGAACGTAGGGGCTGCCTCCACCATCGAGGCCGTGATCCCGTGCAACTCCACCGGACCGACATCCCTCTCAGGGTTGATGAGCGTGTCGTACTCGTCCAGTGTTTCCCATGAGTGCGGGTCGAGCGTGAGCACGGCGATTTCGACAATCCGGTCATGTCGGCCCAGGCCTGTCGTCTCGCAGTCGATGACAGCGAGTTGCGGTGCTGGCTTCCGCGACCGCATATCGAGCACGTGTCTACCCTCATCCGCGTGCCGGCGCGCGTCGGCATGGTACCGGGCTACTCGACCCGGCGGCGGGCGAGAGGTCGCCGACCCGCGAGGACTGGCGGCGCAGCATCTACGGCCGGCGGCGTCATGCTGCGGTGGCGGCGCGAGCCCCTCGCGGCCACGATGGCGGCGCTGGCGCTACTCATCGCGGGCCTGTTCGCCTTCCACTCGAGCAGCTCGACGCGCTGACGACCGCGTCCGCCGAATACCCGACCGTCGCGAGCGCATCCGGACCGAGCCGGCCCTTCAGTACGGGTGCTCCGCCGGGTGGGCCGCGGGGAGCCGCGGCGCGCTTTGTCTCCGCCGCCGGCGGCGCCCTGCGCATCGACGTCGTACTGAAGGACAACCCCTTCGCCGACGAGCGGCTCGATGTCGTGCCCCGAGCCGCGCGGGCTTGCCCGTGCGAGCGCGGCCTCGGCAGGCCTCGAGCCGGCCGGCGTGCTGGTCGGCGGCGACACCGCCGCGGGGGCCGACACGCAGGAGGCGAGCGATCGCGACTCGCGGGTCGTGCTGCCGCTGATCCTGCTGGCGATCGGCGTTTCGTGTGATAGCTCACACGCGAGCGGCCGTGCATGCTGACCGCGACCGGTCGCGACAGCTCGCGGCGCCGTAACGTTCGAACGAGTCCGTGCCCACCCGCTCCCCCGATCAAGGAGGATCCGCTCGACGCCCGGGCGCCGCGCCGTCGGCACGGGCCACGCTACCGCGAGCGTCACGGCGTGGCCTGCGGAACGAACGGTGTCGCAGCGTGGTCGCCGAGCGGATCGACTGGCAGGTGACGGAGATCGGGTGCGGGGTGGAGTTGCCAGGCCGACTGGCGGGACGCAGGGCCGGCGTCGCTGCGCTCAACGAGAAGCAGCAGCGCGATAACCTTGCCCTTCGCTTGCCCATGAGAAAGTTTAGTATGCTAGCCTTTCCTATCGCGTCCGAACGCGAAAGGATGCCCGGTGCGCAGCCGCCTGCTTCGACGAACATGGAAGCATGACCCCACGCTGTACGCCCCGGCGAGCTATCGGCGGGCGTGCTCGTACGATGCCTTTGTCCCGGACATGCTGGCGACTCTCAAGCTCAGCCTCCCCGGCGACGTCGTCGGGCTCGTCTCCGAGGCGGAGAAAGCGATCTCGGACCTGAACCGGGGTTCCGCCGCCCGGCTGGCGCCGCTCGCCCGGCTCCTGCTGCGGACCGAGGCGATCGGCTCGTCGAGGATCGAGGGGATGCAGGTCGACGCCCGGGACCTCGCCCGAGCCGAGGTAAAGCAGGATGCCGGGCAGCGGGTCGGCCCGGACGCCATGGGCATTCTTGCGAACATCGACGCGATGGAGCTCGCCGTCGAGCATGCCGCCGGAGAGCAGGCGATCGATACCGCCGGGCTTGCGTCGATCCATCGCGTGCTGATGGCTCCCGACGCCCGCGCAGGCACCGTCGGCCGCGTCCGGACTGTCCAGAACTGGATCGGCGGCAACAGCTACAACCCGTGTGGGGCTGACTTCGTCCCACCGCCGCCGGAAGAGGTCGGGCCGCTGCTTGCGGATCTCTCCACCTTCTGCAATGACGACACCCTGTCGCCGCTCGTCCAGGCGGCGATCGCGCACGCGCAGTTCGAGACGATCCATCCATTTGAGGATGGCAACGGACGCACAGGGCGCGCCCTCGTCCAGGTGATCCTCCGGCGGCGTCAACTGGCGCCGTCCTACGTACCACCGATCAGCGTCGTGCTTGCCCGCCATCGTGAACGCTACATCGAGGGACTGGCGCAGTTTCGGGCAGATCGGTCCGCCGGGTGGGTGGCGATCTTCGCCGAGGCAACCGCAGCCGCGGCGCTGCTCGCTGCGCGGTACGCCGAACGCGTCGCCGGGCTGCAGGAGATGTGGCGCGAGCAGCTGGCCCGGGACGTCCGCCCGCGTTCGGATGCCGCCGCGTGGCCGATCGTCGACGCCTTGCCTGCGCACCCCGTGATCACGACCAGCGTGGCTCAGGCGGCTACCGGGCGGACACGCCCGGCGGTCGCTCATGCGATCAGCCAGCTGGAGTCGTGCGGTGTCCTCATCCCGCTCAGCCGCTCGGCGCGGAATCGCAGCTGGGAGGCTGCCGGCCTGCTCGACCTGATCGTGGGGATCGAGGCCGGCGAGTGAGTGGATTCCGCATTGCGCGGCATTCCGTGAGGCGCGGGAGATGATGGAGCCGGGAAGCGCTGGCGCACTCCCCTGAGCGACGAACTGCATGGGGATGCGATGCCCCGGCGACGGCCGGGCAGAGCACGAGACCGGAGGTCAGGCTGGCTCGCGCCGGCGCGACGGGGAATCGGTCCGCGTGGTCAATGATTCGGGGACGCCAAGGGCGGCCCCGAGACGTCCTCGGCGAGTGCGGGACCAGTGATCGAATGCGTCGCTCCGTGGCGACGCTCCGGCAGCAGCTGCGGCACGTCGTCGTCTCCGAGCTCGGCACGCTCCGGGTCGTCCCGCTGGAGGCGGCGGCGGTCTAGCCCGCGGACGAGCACATCATGTCCGTGCCGGAGCCGGAGACATCGCCGCTCGACAACCCGGAGCTGCCCGCCCGACCCGCCCCATGGGGCAACGGCACGTTTCCGGCCGACGTGATGAGGGGGGAGTGATCACGCACGGAGTCGTGCTCTCGCGCGGCAGGAATCCTATCGCCTGCGTCTCACCAGGTTCGCGGAGGGAGGCGCCAGCGGAAACTGATCACGCCGACCGGGTGGGGCCAACTGGATCATCACGGTGGGGCCAGAACGGATTGTCATTCCCAAGCCCTGGTTCTCGAGATCCTGCCGCCAGCGCTTGAGCAGGAACGTCTTCCCCGTCCCCCAGCGACCGTCGAGGCTGATGACGAACGGTGCCTCCTGCCTTCGGACGATGCTCGTCAGGCGATCGGCGATCTCCCTGCGCTTGAGCACATCGTCGCCCCACGGGTCCTCGGCGTCGACCTCGGGCTCGACGATCTTGAGGGCCGGTAGGGCAGGCGGGGCGTCTGCGGGATCGGGCTGCTGAGCCATGTCGTCGGCGAAGCGGGCGAGACCTACACGGCCTCGGGTTGCAGCGCCGGAACCTCGATCTCGACCAGTTCGAAGCGGGTCGAGATCGTCGGAGGGGCGTCACCGCATTCGGCCAGCAACTCCTCGTCGGCCTCGGAGAGCGCCCGGCTGTGGTGCGCGATGGCGTCGTCGATGGACACCGTCGGCGACGGCACCGGATCGCGGTCCTCGATCAGGAGTTCGATGTGGAAGGTGAGCGCTCCGCGGATCATCGCCAGCATCTCATCCCAGGTGTCGGCCGTGCTGATGCAGCCCGGTACGTCTGGCGCGTAGGCGCCGTAGTTGTTGGGCGTCTGCTCCATGACGACGGCATACGTCAACTTCATCGCCCCTCTCTTCTCGCCAGTCACTCACGGTCGTGACGAAGCAAGGCATCCAGCGTCAGCGGTCGGCCGGCGCGCTTGGCCTCCAGCCAGCGCTGGAAGGACTTCTGGCTCTCGGCGGACGGACGACCAGCAATCAGGCCCTCGACGCTGATGTCCTCGTCCAGGTCGGGCCAGTGGATGCCCTCGCCTCCCCCGATGAGCCGCCAGTTGTCGCGCTCCTCCGGCGTGGCGTGGGTCAGCCGCGGGTACCAGTCGAGTGGCACGGAGATGGTGCGCCCGTCGGAAAGCTCGGCGGTCAGCGTGTCGCCCGAGACCTTGACAGTTTCCGCTTCGGGGACGCTCACCTCAAGCATTGAAACGCTCATTCCACGCCTCCATGAACAGCGTCTCGTTGTCGACGACGGTCCTCGTGATGCGCCGTATCTCGGACGGCCTCAGCCCTCCGCTGCGTTGGAGCCTGACCGGCCGCAGCCAGAACTTGGCCGTCTGCCGGTCGCGCTCAACGTGGACGTGCGGCGGTTCCTCCCGATCGCTCGCGTAGAAGAAGAAGCGGTAGCGCCTCTCCCCACCTAGTCTATCGGACGCATCCCGGCAGGAACCGGTAGTGCATCAGCTTCTCACGACATCGGAGAGCAGGCCCGCTATCTCCTGCTCCAGCGCCTGCAGGTCCGCCTCGATCTCCTCGAGCGGGCGAGGCGGCTCGTACACGTAGAAGTGACGGTTGAGCGGGATCTCGTAGCCGACCTTCGTCTTGCTCTCGTCGACCCACCCGTCCGGCACGTGCGGCAGCACCTCGCGCGCGATGTAGGCGTCTACTTCCTCGGCCAGCGGTACGGTTTCCGTGTCGCGCAGCTCGGTGTCCGGCTCGGGGTTGCCGCGGCGGTCACGGCAGACGTCGGCGGCCGGGTCGCGCTCGCCGAGTGCGGCGAGCACCGCCTTGCGCTCCGGTGCTGCTAATTTCACGCGCGCGGCCGCCTCGGCGCCGCGCAGCACCTCGACGAACGTCTCGCGGTCGCGCACCACCGCGCCGCCCGTCTGGCCGGCGAGCGACCGCAGCAGGTCGCGGATCGCCTCCTGTCGCGCCTGACCCTCGGCGACCTCGGCATCGTGTGCGGGGCCAGGGCGCTTCTTGCTCTTCGCGAGGTTCTGGAACGCGCGCTCGTCCTCGATGCGAGCGATGCGCTCCTCGGTGGCCGCGAAGTTGAGGCGCAGCGGTCGCTCGACGGTCACTTTGCGGTAGCCGAAGTCCTCGTTGGCGAACACCCTGCTCCATGGTGACCACCCACCAGGCACCAGTCCCCGGACACGGGGTCCAGGGGAGCGTCATGCCACACGTACTGATACTGGTACGTCGGTAGCGGGGCGCAGGCGAGTACGACCAGCGCCGCGATGACCGCCAGGGCTGCCGTGGCCCCCGCTACGTACCTGCCGGCGCGCATCGGCGATGGATCCTCCCGGTGCCACTACTCATGCGAGTCATGCGGGTTCGCGGCGCTTGTGTCCCTACCCAGTCCTACGCCGCCCCGACGCCGCACAAGCGGCCACGCGAGGCCGACAAGCGCGAGCACGATGAGTCCCCCGGTCGCCGATAGCGTCATGGCCATCGGTTGGAGGAGTACGGCGCCGCCACCGACGCCGACGGCCACCAGCTCGTACGGGGCGAACGTGAGCAAGAGCGCTCCCATCGCTCGCCCGCGCATCTGCGGCGGCACCGCCGCGACGACCAGCGTCGTCTGCATCGTCTCGAAGCTCGCGATCCCGACCCCGGCGAGACAGAGCAAGGCCACTGAGATCGCGTACGACTCCGAGCGGCCGAGCAGCTGCAGGCAGATGACGAACAAGATCGCGCCGAAATAGTAGATGCGGGAGTAAGAGTGCGGTGGTGCGAGCACCGCTACCACCACCGCCCCCACCGCCGCGCTCAGCCCCCACACCTTGGTGAAGGCGCCCAGACCCGGCACCCACATGGGCTCGAAGTAATAGAAGTGTGGGTACGGATCGAGCTGTGAAAGGATGTAGTCGCTGCTGGCCATGGAGAGGTAAGGGAAGGCCACGCGCAGGAACGGGAAGCCGAGGGTCATCGCGACGCTCACCGCGAGAACGCCCATCAGCAGTGGGCTGGCACGGACGCAGCCGAAGGCATCCGCCACGTCGCGGAGGGGCGAGGCGCGCGCCCTGTCGCGGGCGGGCGGCGTGTAGCGCATCGAGACGACGACGAGGGCTGCGGCCGCGAAGACGGCTGATACAACGAAGAACGCCACCTCCCAGTGGAACACGACCCGATGGTGGATGAGCAGCCCAAGCATCTGGGAAAGGACGATCGCACCGGTGTCGAGGGCCACCGCGCGCCCGACGACGTGGGGCCGTACGACATCGCCGATCATGGCGCGCCTGGCGACAAACTCGCCTGCCCAGGCGATCGGTACGACAAGCGCGCCGACGACCACGTGCCACAGCTCGAGGCGGTCCGTGATGCACAGCAGGCCGAACGCCGTCCACACGGCCGCGAGAGTGAGAAGGCTGGCGACGAGAAGCTTCTGTCTCGACACGCGGTCGGCGATCGTCCCGAGCACGAACCCGGATAGAACGAGCAGGATCATCTCGCCGGCGAGGAAGGGCCCCACGGGGAAGGTCTCGGGGAAGTGCGACGCGTTGCACACCCATAGCACCAGCCAGATGACCCAGAGGGTCCGCAGTGTCGAGGTCACGGAGCCGACAACACAGAGCCGCCGGAAGCTGTCGTTTGCGAGCACCTCGCCGAGCGGCCGCAGAGTCGTCACTTCGGGCCCGCACCGATCGAGTAGCTCTCGGCTCGGCGTTCAGGCTGGCTTCGGGTGTCTCCATGCCCTGGGGATGTGCTTGGGACGAGACTCGCTTCCGGCGCGCCACGCCGGGCTGGGTCACCGCTGGGGCAGCGGGCCGAGGTCGCGATCGGGAACCTGCGGGCCACGCCACACATCGCTGGGACAGCGACTCCTCCGGGCGCGGAGACCCGATGACGGAACCCGCGCGTAGTCGACGAACACGCTGCGGCAGACGGCGACGAGGTCGTCGGCTGGCCGGACAGGCGCCCGCCCCGAAACGCTCCGGCACTGGAACGTTGCCGGTGCACCCCGGTGCTACCGTCGCCGGTCATGAGCTGTCGGAGATCGCGTAGGTGCCTGGAACTCCAGCGTGAACGGGAAGTTCGCTCCCGTCCTCGGCCGTGAACTTCCCGCCGTTCGACCACTGGCCTCGCGCAGGTTGAAGACCCAGGTCCGGCCGTCGCCAGCCAGCGTTTCCCAACTGGTGGCGAGCACGGCCGCTTCGCGCAGGCAATCGAGGTCAGCTCCCGATGCCTGCTTGCGGAGCAGCTCCAACACGTCCACGCCTTCTGTGACCACCGTCGTCCTCCGTGAAGGATGGCGCGGTGGTCTCTTACCTCCACCTGCACGGCGGCATGGTGGGTTGTAGATCCCCTGCGGAGACCGTCTCCCAGCCTGTGACACCACTTCTTGGGACGCTACTAGGCGGTGTGCTGGGGAGACACTGGATATGACCCGCAGGGACACCTGGACCTCTACTGGCACAGCTACTAGCGACACGCAGCATCCGTCGCTGGTCAGCTTGCCGAAGTCGAGCGGGAGTCAGTGGTCGTCCGTCGTCCTCCTGCGTGGCGCTACGTCCCATGCTGGTCGGGCGCCCGGGACGCTTGTGACCGGATAGTGGGCAGTCGGTCGGTGTTACCGCTTGCTACGGCGGTTGAATCTCCTCGACCCGCTCCTCGAGCACGTCGAGGAACGCCGGGTCGTAGCTTTCGTCCGTATGGCGGTTGTTCCAGAGGCCGGAGCGGCGCACGGGCTCGCGATCGCTGTGGAGTCCGAGCCAGCCCGGCGACGGTGGGTCGAGTGCCGACTCCGCGTCGCCGCTGAGCAGTGCGATCGCGTTGCGTTCGATCAGGGTGCGTTGGCTGCCGGGCCCCGGCGCGTCGTCCACGCCCAGCCAGAGGAACGGCATGGCCCCGATCCTGCGACTGACCAGCGCCTCAAGGCCCGACTCGTCCCGCTTGAGCGCGGCCCGGTCCAGGCCGGGCCGCCGTCCGCGACGGCCCCAGGAGGGCGGGAGGGGGAGATCCCCCTGCCGGGCCAGGGCGGCGCCCACGAGCAGGCGGAAGATCGATCCACGGTGGTTGCCGCCCCGGGACCGGGCCGACCCCCGGTGCTACGACAGACGGCGCCAGAGGGTGGCCCGGGAGCCGCTCACCAGCGCGTGCGTCCCGACACGCACGACCCGGCGTCCGCTGCCCGAGCCGGAGCGCGTTTCGCCGGCCTCGTAGAAGAAGTAGACCCCCCGCTGCGGCCATCTCATCCTGCCGGTGCAGTCGGCCAGCACGCGGAGGCCGCCGACGCGGACTGCCAGGCGGTCGAGAAGGTCGTAGAACCGGGCGGTGTCGGCAACGCGCGCGTTCATGACCGATCCCCTTGAGCACTCGCCCCGGCTTCGAGCGCGGGGCCCCGTCACTACTCGTCCCAGCGCACACCGCTGCCGACCGGAGGTATCCCCGGATCAAGCCGGCCGGCATACGGATCGAAGACGATGCCACGGATTCCAGGAGATGCTCCGTGCGCCGCTCGCCTGCTCGGGGAGGCGCTCGATGCCCCCTGGTGACCAACGGAAGCGTTGACTTCGGCGCAGCCCCGGGAACTCCACCGTCGGTACGCTCAGGAGCCCGCCGACCACCGAGACCGGAAACTTCAGATGGAGGTTCACCGCCACCATCCGAATGTCGCTGAACCGGTTCCAGAAGGCGCGACCCACCGCGAGATGCACGGGCCTAGCGCGTGCCAACCTTCTTCCACACCAGCATGCGCTGCTGGCTGTCAGCCCACGAGGAGCGGATGCGGACGTTCGCATGACGTGCCGCTTCCTGAAGCAGCCGCTTCACGGTCGCCGGCTTCTCGCCGCGCTCAAGCTCCACGCTCCCTGCGTCGCCCGCGTTCAGCGCCTCGATGTATGGCTGCCGCATCTTCGCGGCGGCGCGCCCGCGCCCGACGGCGACATCAGCAGGGTCCATCTTCGTGAATGTAGGCATCACATCCTCCCTCTCCGTGAATCCCGGAATGCGGTCCTGCGGCGCTCCCGCCCCGGTGTGGCCGGCGGAGCGCCGCTCCTGGCGGTCAGCGGCGTCAGGGGCGGAAGGCCGTCAGACACCATTATCCCAGAGTCAGCGAGGCACCTTCCACTCTGTGCGAGGACCTGCGGCAGTCGGCTGCGGGGCCCTGCGTGCCACCTCCGCCCGCACACCCACCCTCCACTGCGTCGCAGTCTCCGGTCGGAAACCGAGCCCGCAGCGTGACGGCGTTCTGCCCTGAACACGCCAGTCCTCCCGTGACCGCGCCCTTCATGTGAGAGCATCGACGCCGCGACCATGACAGACCGACACCCCCTGTATAGCCGCGCAATCCCGCGGCGTTTACCACTGAACACTTGCATCACTTGTTCATGTGAGACGCGAGCACATTGTATCAAGACAAATAGGCCGAGTGTGGACTCATGGGCGAGCAAAGGTTCACGCCCAGAGTAGTCACTAGCACCTATTTCATCACAGCAGGGGAGTGTCAGAATCACACGTCGACAGCTGCGATGGCGGACAACCTACCGGGGTGCGTCGGGCCGCGCGCCGTGGGTGAAACGGGAGCAGATGCGGACCAGCTATGTGGCCGAACGGGGCAACGCCTCGGCCTGCCGAGGTGGCGGTGGATGATCGCGCACGCCATCGGACGCACGTTCCTGCACGCGGAGAACACCTCCTGATGCCGGAGCACACCATGTTCGGGGGCCGCGTCGAACGGGGGGCTGATGAGTTCGCCGGAGCCTTGCTGGTAGATGGACGTGAAGGGCTCGAGCATGACCTCATCCGCCGTGGGAGATTGCCGCGTACGTCGGTGTCCCCGAGGACAGAGGCACGGCACGCTCCGCGGTTCCCGCCACTTCCCAGAAGCGGTCCATCTGAGCTGCGCGCCCCAGTAACGAGGGGGCAGGTTCTCTCGAGCTCTATCCCTCGCTGGCATCTGGCGATCCCGCTTGGCGATTGAGGCCGGTCGAGCGTCACGGGCGGATTCCCCGTCCGGCCGGGCTCGCGCCCCATCCATCAATCATCGCGACCGCGGAGGCTATGGGGTGAATAGCTCATCTGATACACGCCCTACGGGCACAGGGCGGCGCGGCGCGGCGCGGCGCAGCGCGGCAGTCGCGGCGCTCCTCGTATTCGCCGTTCTGGGGACAGCCCCGCCGGCGGCCGCGCAATCCGCCGCTACCCTGGTGAGCAACATGGGTCAGGTCCCAAATGACATTGTTGCTACTTCCACCGTGGACCGCGCGCAGGCGTTCACCACCGGCGCCACCGGCAGCACGCTGTCAAGCGTCGAAATCGTCTCTAACGATCTGGATGATGACGACATGGCCGTCTCCGTGTGCACCGTCGACGTCGACGGCTACCCGGATTCAACCTGCACGGCCCTCACGCCCCCTCGTAGCTTCGCGGCCGGAATCCTTGTTTTCACCGCGTCCACCCCTATGCCCCTCGAGGCCGACACGACCTACACGCTGCTGATCACGTCTCCGGGAGGAGAAAACCTGCACTTTGGCTCCACCCCCCGCGACCGCGAGGACACAGGCGGCGCCACGGGCTGGAGTATCGCCAATGAGTCTCACCGCAAGAGTTCCGCGACGAACCTGTGGGGGCCCACCATCACGCGCCTGGCGTTTCGCATCACCATCAGGGGCACGACCACGTCGACCGTCACCGCCCCGAGGGTGGAGACCGCGATTCCGGACCAGACGGCGACGGTGGGCACGGAGTTCAGCTATGCGTTTCCGGACAACACGTTCAGCGACCTGGACGGCGACACGCTGACCTACACGGCGACGAAAGCCGACGGCGACGGGCTGCCGACGTGGCTGACCTTCACCGCCACCACGCGCACCTTCTCGGGTACGCCGCAGGCCGCCGACGTGGCGACGGTCTCGGTGAAGGTGACGGCGAGCGACGGCAACGGCGGGTCGGTCAGCAATACCTTCGACATCGCGATCAACAACCGTCCCACGGCCTCGAACGGCGAGGTGACCACCACCGAGGACGCGGACTACACGTTCACGGCGGCCAATTTCAACTTCTCGGACACCGACGCGGGCGACGTCCTGTCCAGCGTGAAGATCACGTCACTGCCCGCAGCGGGCACGCTGCAGGTGGACGGCAGGGCGATGACCTCGGCCACCCCGCCCAGAACCGTCACCAGGGTCGCCATTGACGCGAGCAGGCTGACATACAGCCCGCCCCCCGATGCCAACGGCGATGACTATGCGACCTTCGGGTTCACGGTGAACGACGGCACCGCCGACAGCGCCGCCGCGCAGATGACCATAGACGTGACGGCGGTGAACGACGCCCCGACGGTGGCGATCGCGATTCCGGACCAGGCGGCGACGGCGGGCACGGCGTTCGACTATGCGTTTCCGCGCGACACGTTCAGCGACGCGGACGGCGACACGCTGGCCTACACGGTGACGAGAGCCGACGGAGCCGCGCTGCCCGGGTGGCTGGCCTTCGCCGGCGCCACGCGCAGCTTCTCGGGCACGCCGCAGGCTGCGGACGTGGGGACGGTCTCGGCGAAGGTGACGGCGAGGGACGGCAACGGCGGGTCGGTCAGCGACAGCTTCGACATCGCGGTCAGAGCCGCGGGGGACACCAACAGCCCTCCCACGGCCTCGAACGGCGAGGTGACCGCCACCGAGGACACGGACTACACGTTCACGGCGGCCAATTTCAACTTCTCGGACACCGACGCGGGCGACGTCCTGTCCGGCGTGAAGATCACGTCACTGCCCGCAACGGGCACGCTGCAGGTGGACGGCAGGGCGATTACCTCGACCGCCCTGCCCGAAGCCGTCGCCAGGGCCGACATTGACGCGGGCAAGCTGACATACAGCCCGCCCGCCGATGCCAACGGCGATGACTATGCGACCTTCGGGTTCACGGTGAACGACGGCACCGACGACAGCGCCGCCGCGCAGATGACCATCGACGTGACGGCGGTGAACGACGCCCCGACGGTGGCGACCGCGATTCCGGACCAGGCGGCGACGGCGGGCACGGCGTTCCGCTATGCGTTTCCGCGCGACACGTTCAGCGACGCGGACGGCGACACGCTGGCCTACTCGGCGACGAGAGCCGATGGCGCCGCGCTGCCCGGGTGGCTGGCCTTCGCCGCCGCCACGCGCACCGTCTCGGGCACGCCGCAGGCCGCCGACGTGGGGACGGTCTCGGCGAAGGTGACGGCGAGGGACGGCAACGGCGGGTCGGTCAGCGACAGCTTCGGCATCGCGATCGGCGCGAGCGTCCCCGACGCCCCCTCCGGCATCGACGGCGCCACCATTGCCCCCGGCGGCGGCGGCGGCGGCGGCGGCGGCGGCGGCGGCGGCGGTGGGGGTGGGGGTGGCGGTGGCGGCCCCACGCCCAGCGATGTGGCGTTCGAGTGGACGGTGGAGCGCGACATCGGGGAGCTGGACTCAGGCAACGACTGGCCCACGGGCCTCTGGTCCGACGGCGCAGTGCTCTGGATCCTGGAGAACGGCGACGGCGCCGACGACGCCGTCTACGCCTACGACCTCACGACCGGCGAGCGCGTGGAGGAACGCGACTTCGAGCTCGATGAGACCAACCGCGCGCCCCGGGGCGTGTGGTCCGATCGCTCAATCCTCTGGGCCTCCGACAGCGGCCAGGAGCGCCTCTTCGCCCACGATCTCGAGAGCGGCGAGCGCGTCCCCGGGCGCGACATCGCGCTGGCCCAGCGCAACGGCGACCCCCGCGGCATCTGGTCGGACGGCGAGACGATGTGGGTGCTCGACGGGAGCAGGAACGCGCTCTTCGCCTACGACCTCGGGGGCGGCGAGCTCCTCGCCGAGTACGCGCTCGCCTCCGCCAACGGCAACCCGCGGGGCCTCTGGTCGGACAGGACGACGATGTGGGTCTCCGACCACGACGCGAAGTGGCTGTTCGCCTATCGCCTGCCCGCACGGCCGGAAGCGCCTGCGACAGAGGACGCAGAGGCTGCGCCGCTCGAGCGGAACCGCGACGAGGAGTTCCCCAGCGCGGTGCTGAGCCGGGCCAGCAACAACAGCCCGCGCGGCATCTGGTCCGACGGCGATCTCATGTACGTGGCGGACGCGAGCGACGACAAGGTCTACACCTACAACATGCCCGGCGCCATCGATGCGCGCCTCGCCTCGCTCTCGCTCGGCGGCGTCGACTTCGGCGAGTTCTCGCCGCTGCGGTACGACTACGCGAGCGACACCATCCCCGACGGCGACGTCGCGACGCTGACGGCCATGCCGGCCCAACCCGGCGCGTCCCTGCAGATTGAGCCGGCGGACCACGACGGCGACCCGGCGAACGGGCGCCACGTGCGGTTGCTCCCGGGGCTTCAGATCACCATCACCGTGACCTCGGAGGACGGCAGCCGCACGCGCGTCTACCGCCTGCTCCTCGGCCAGGAGGAAGCGCCCGCGCCCGCGCCCGCGCCCGCGCCCGCGCCGGAGTGCCTGCGAGGCGCCGTCGCCGTGGGCTTCAGCTTCGTTGTCCATCAGGGGGGCGGCGTCGACGGCCTCGAGACCTGCTCGCAGAGCCGACACCTCGCGGCCCTCTACACGCTCGACGGCGGCGAGTGGGTGTCCTTCATCACCGGAGCGCCGGACTTCGTGAACCGCCGCTTCCGCGAGCTGTACGCCGGTGGCATCCCCGCATCCACGACGCTGATCGCCAGGAGCGACGGGCCGGCGACGGCCGGTCCGGTTGCCGCCGGGCTGAGGGAGCCCGGGGCCGCGTGCCTGCAGGGCGAGATCGTCGAGGGATTCAACCTCGTGCTGTACGAGGGCGGCAGCGTCGACGACCTTGAGGCATGTGCGGAGGGAGCGGGCGTCACGGTCCTCTACTTCCTCGATGGCGGTCTCTGGGTCTCGTACATCCTCGGCGCGCCCGAGTTCGTCAATCGCTCCTTCCGTGGGCTGTTCGCCGACGGCCTCCCCGTCGCCACGCCGCTCGTCGGCAAGAGCAACTGACTCCCCGGGTGCGGGGTGCGGCGCCTGCATCGGCCGCTCGCGCCTGACCGCCGGAGCTGCTGCCCGGCCAGCACGACGGCTGGGTCGCTCGAGCGCCATGCGGAGCACTGGGCCATCCGCAAGACCTGGCAGCGTTCACCTGTACCCACATCGCCGATCACTTCCGCCATGGCAGATTGGTGTGATGCGACCTGCCGGTGCCCTCGCGGCGCACGTAGCATCAGAACGGTCGAAGACTGCGGGAGCGTTCCCGAGTCGCTTCCCGGTCTATCAGGGGGGAGCCTTCGATGCTCGACATTCGCAGCCGGCGCGGACTCGCGCGGATCGCGGCCGTCCTGCTCGTTGCCGCGGCCGCGATGGCCATGGCGCTGGCCCCGGCCTGCGGCGAGGAAAGCGACGAGCAGGAAGGCGAAGAGCTGAAGATCGGCTTCCTCGGCGATTTCACCGGTCCGCTGGCCGAGTTCGGGCCCGCGCTCCAGATGGCCGTCGAGCTCGCGATCCAGCACGTCAACGACGCCGGCGGCGTGAACGGCCGCAACGTCGTCCTCGTCACCGGCGACACGCAGGTCGATACGAACATCGGCGTCGAAGAGGCGCGGCGCCTCGTGGAGGTCGAGGGCGTGCACGCGATCGTCGGGCCGCTCTCGAGTTCGGTGACGATCGCCGTCGCGGAGAGCGTGACGGGCGCGGCCGGCGTGCCCACGATCTCGCCGTCGGCCACCTCTCCCTCCGTGACGGTGGCCGAGGACGACGGCTTCCTCTTCCGGAGCACGATCTCCGACGCGGCACAGGCGCCCGTGCTTGCCCAGATGGTGAGCACGATCGGCATCGACAACGTCGCCGTGCTCTACCTCAACGACGCCTACGGGCAGGGCCTCGCCGACGGATTCGCGGCGAGCTTCACCGGCACGGCGACGTTGGTGTCGCACGAGGACGGACAGCCTTCCTACCTCGCCGAGCTGCAGCAGGCGGCCCGCGGAGGCGCCCAGCACCTGGTCGCGATCAGCTTCCCCGCGCAGGCGAAGGTCTACATCCGCGAGGCGCTCGAGAGCGGTCTCTTCGAGAGGTTCGTCTTCGTCGACGGCACGAAGAGCGAGGATCTCGTCGAGGCGATCGGAGCGGAGTTCCTCGAGGGCTCGCCCGGCACCGCTCCCGCCTCCCCCGACACAGAGGCCTCGCAGGCGTGGAACCAGGCCTACATCGCCGCCTTCGGCGACCTGCCGTCCCTCCCGTTCGTGCGGGAGGCCTACGACGCCACGATCGCGATCGCGCTCGCCGCGGAGGCCGCCGGCTCCCTCGAGGGAGCCGCCCTCCGCGATGCGCTGGTGAGCGTGGCCTCGCCTCCCGGCCTCGCCGTGCTCCCCGGAGCCGCGGGCATCGAGGGGGGCCTCGAGGCCGTGCGCGACGGGAACGACGTCAACTACGAGGGCGCGGCGACGACCCTCGACTGGAACGCCGACGGGGACGTGACGAACGGTCACGTGGGCATCTGGGCGTATGTCGGCGGCGCGATCGTCGAGCAGGCGATCGTGCCCATCAGCCTCGAGTAGAGCCGCCCGGACCGGACCGGAGCGGACGGATGTCCTTCCACGGTGAGGTGGGCCGCGATGCCGGCGCCCCCGCGCGGTGTGACGCTGAGGGACCGCTTACCGCAGCGGAACTGCCGATGACGTACCACTCAGTCCAGTACGAATCCGACACCCCGCGCGACGAGGCCAGCGAGGCCCGCTGGTGGTGGTCGCGATCCGTGCTCCTGGCGGACCGATCGCGGCTCTGGCGGTGCTCACCGTCTTGATTGTCGCGTGCTCCGGCGAGGGACACGTGTTCTCGTTGAAGGGTGGGAGACTGCTTCAACCAGGGGGCGGGGACGAGGTCGAGAACGTCGGACTCGTCGACTGCGACGAGCCGCACCGGTACGAGGTATTCGCGGCTATCGATGTCGAGGCGCCCAACGATGCGCGGTTCCCAGGGTCCACACAGCTCGAGTCCGTCGCGTTCAGCCCGTGCCTCGACGACTTCGACGAGTACGTGGGGGAAACCTACGCCAACCCGCTGCTTGACATTCACACGCTCTTCCCCAGCCGTGACTCGTGGGAGGACGCTGGCGATCGCGAGGTGGTCTGCACGCTCTTCGACCTCGAGGACCTGCACATGGAGGGGTCGATGAAGGAGAGTGGCCGGTAGGCGCGTCGGCCAGCGCTGACAGCAGCGCACAGCGCCGGCCGGCCGCGGGTCTCGGCCAGCGTCCTCAGGCTCAGCGGCATGGCCTCCTCAGACCCCGCACGCTCACGCTCACGAGAGGCCGCTGCGGAACCGCACACGAGGGATCTGCCCCGCTGGACGCCGGCTGGTTCACTGCCCCTCCGGCACTGGCTCGGAGTCAACACCCACCACGACGTCGTCCACCAGGCCGTGCCGCACAGCCCAGATCACGAGTTCCTGTTTCGTCCCGATGCCCAGCTTGTCCTGGATGCGGTAGAGGGTATTGCGGACGGTCACCTTGCTCTTCTCCCTCGCCGCGGCGATTGCGGTGTAAGACGTGCCGCGGGCGAACAGCGTCAGGGTCTCCAGTTCCAGCGCCGTCAGCTTGACCGAAGGCTGAGGGGCCACGAGCCTGCGCTCGCCGCGGATCATCGCGAAGACCCGCCTCACTGCGATGTCAGGAAAGCGTAGCCGACCCTCGGCCACATCCAGAAGGATTGCCACCAACTCCTCCGGTCGTGAATGCTTCTGAAGGTAGCCCGTCGCGCCGGCGGCAACCGCCTCTACCACCGCATCCTCTTCGGTCGAAGCCGTCAGCATCATGACCCGCGTGCCGGGCAAGAGCTCCATGATCTCCCGGCAGGCATCGATGCCGTCCTTGCCCGGCATGATCACATCCATGACGATGACCTCCGGTTCCAGCTCGTCGGCGGCCCTCACCGCCTCCTCTCCATCTCCAGCCTCTCCCACCACCTCGAAGCGGCCCGATGCTTCCAGCACGTCCCGCAAGGCGTTCCGCATGAGCGGATGGTCGTCCACCACCATCACCCGTGTCCGATCTGCTGTAGACATCTCAGCCTCCTCTTTGATCCGCGACATGTGGGACCACGCAGGAGATGGTCGTTCCTCCTGCCCCCTCGCCGCTCTCCACGCTGAGCACTCCACCCACCTGCTCGGCGTCCGACCTCATCCCGCTGAAGCCCCGCCCGCGTTCGGCGTAGCCGTCGGGAAGACCCACTCCATCGTCGGAGACGGAGAGCCTGATCTGGTCGGCCTCGAAGCCCAACCTGACCTCGACTCTCCCGGGCCGGGCGTGCAGGAAGGCGTTGGTCAGCGCGTTGTGCGCGATGGAGAAGAGACGGGTTCGGGTCTCCGTGGTCAGAGGGGGCTCGGTTCCCGACTGCGACATCTCGGCAGGGACGCCCGTGATCTTTTCAAAGGTCGCACAGTGCGACCACAAGACCCGTCCCAGTTCCCTGCCCTCCAGGATGTGGCCCGCGTCGATGGGGCCCCTCACCTCCCACATGGCCGACCGTGTCAGCGCGGACGTTGCATCCAGGGCGGCCACCAGGGCCTCGTTCGACTCGCCGGCCAGTTCCCGGGCCCTGTGAATCCCCAGGTCAACCATGTAGGCGGTCTGCGCGGTCGTGTCGTGAATCGTCTGCGAGAGCTCGATGCGTTCCCGCCGCAGCCCCCGCTCCCTTGCCACCGACGTCTGCCACCTGATGCGTTCGAACCGGATGATGAGACTGATGCCCAGCACGATGGTGTACATCATCGCCAGCCTGGCGATCAGCACCTTCTCGTTGCCGGCATCGAGGTCGAGACCGGAGCCCACCCGCACGCACACGGCAGCGTAAGCAACGGCGACCGCCGTCGTCCAAGCGAGACTGAGCGAATGGGACGAGAAGACCACGGCAAAGACGGCGAGGGACGGATAGTAGGCCAGGAAGATGAAGCTCCTGAATCCGCCGCCGATGACGATGCCGGCGGTGATCAGGGCGATCTCCGTGGCGCTGAGGAAGAGCATCCAGCGCCACGTCACCGGCCTGTTCGTCAGGAGCCGATGGTGCACAAGGCCGTTGAAGATCCCCAGCAGCACAGGTATGGACAGGAATCCGATGTCGTCGGGGTACCAGAAGCCCGGCCGGTAGGCCAGCAGGAAGACACCGACCAGCCAGACGAACCAGCGACCCCAGACAGAGATCCTTGCCGCATGCAGAACGACGTCCGGGTCGGTCAAAGTGCCTGGCGTCACCCACTTCTCTATGGCTTCCATGCCAGTCTTCAGCAAGCCACGTCTCCCGGTCCCGAGTTACCTGCTTGGATGCGCCTTGACATGACAGATCGAATACCGCACCGAGAGCCGTGCAATCTCGCGACTCTTACCAGTGACAACTTACATCGACTGCTCATGAGATACGAGAGCACAAAGTACCAACCACAATAGGCCAAGTGCCGATTCCTAAGCGAGCACTACGCCTAGTCCAGACTAATCGTTTTCACCTATCTCATCACCGTAGGGGAATGGCAGAATCGAGTGGCGCAGCCACTAGTTGAAGGCCCCTGTCTTGGCACCCGACGGCGACGTCAGCGGCAACGAGCAGGTCGAGCCCCTGGCTGGGACGCCGAGCCCGCCCGCGTTCGACCTCGACTCCGAACTCAATGACGTGGTCGGTGGTGATCAGGTGGGCGGTCTTGAGACCGCCCGCGCGGGGCGGCGGCGCCTGCATCGCGGCCCGTGTGAGCGCGCGGATGTCCCTGCCCGGTGAGGTGGGCGGCGCTGCTGGCGATCGTTGTCGCGCTCTGCGTCACGGCCCCCGCTGAACGCGCGGCTGCGCAGACGGCGCCGGGCGCGCCGACCGCCACCTCGCTGACCGCCGGCGGCGGCTCCCTCACCGTCTCGTGGGCCGCACCCGCCAACACCGGCGGCTCCGCCATCACCTCCTACGACGTGCGTTACATCCTGAGCAGCGCCAGCGACAAGTCGGACGGCAGCTGGACCGTGGTGAGCCGCATCTCACCGTCGGGCACGCTCCAGCACGTCATCCCAGGCCTGGGCGACAACGCCCGGTACGACGTGCAGGTGCGGGCGGTCAACACCGACGGCGCGAGCGGCTCCCGGACCGTCACGGAACAGCCCCACGACCACAGTTCCGGGCGCACCGAGGCGACGCCGGTGCAGCTCAATTCGACCATCCCGTCTCAGATCCATATCGAGGGGGATGTGGACCTGTTCAAACTCGTGCTGACGGAGGCGGTCGATCTCTGGTTCTACACCACCGGGGGCGTCGATACGGAGGGCTCGCTGCAGGACAGCAACGGCCGAACGATCACATCGAACAGCTACGCCGAGCCGCAGGTGGGGCTGGACTTCGCCATCCGTCGGTCGGTGAACGCAGGGACCTATTACCTCAGGGTTGCGAGCAGCACCCGCAACGGCCGGCCCACCGGCTCGTACTCCCTCCACATTCGGGCTGTGCACGATCCGGGCAGCACGGCCGCCACGGCGACGCCTGTCAGTCTCGGTGGCGTATACGGGGGCCGCGTGGACGCGACCAGCGCGGACGACTACTTCCAGCTCACCGTGGCGGGGGATTCGTGGGTGAAGCTCCGCGCGATCGCGATCCAGGGCGCGTTGCTCGCCCTGACGCCGACCATCCGCAACAGCAGCGACCAGGAGGTCGACACGTACGTCCTCCCGCAATCCTACTGGTCGGAGATCAACAAGGATCATGTCGCCTTCGAAGCGACCGCGTTCCTGACACCCGGGACGTACGTGGTTCACGTGGCGGAGGCGGCGGCGCGCTCAGGCGGCCGGTACACCCTGAAGGTGGGCTTCTCGGCCGGCAACCAGGATCTGCAGGATCGCTGCACAAAGCTGCCCTCGCTCCTGGGCGAGCCGCTCTCGGGCTGCCAGTGGCACCTCAAGAACACGGGGAACCTGCAAGCCGGGGGCGCGCGCCAGGACATCAACGTGGAGGCGGCCTGGGAAATCACCAAGGGCGCGGGGGTGACGGTCGCGGTCATCGACGGCGGGTTCCAGCTCGATCACCCGGACCTGCGGGACAACATCCTGCCAGACCAGAACCACACGCCTGCCCGAACCTTTTTCCGACAACGCCAGAGCCACGGTACGAGCGTGGCAGGTCTGATCGCGGCGCGGGACAACGGCTTCGGCATGGTCGGGGTCGCGCCTCGATCCTCCATCTACGGCTCCAACGTGGTCGAAGCGTTCTCGAGTGACGTGGCGCGCAACCAGGCGCTGGCGGCCGAGGCCGCGCTGCTGCATCTGGCGCAGACTGCCGTGAGCAACAACAGCTGGGGGTTCGGGGGCGACGGGGCTCCGAAGCTGACCGGGGCAGCCTGGCCCAGCGCAATCGAGCGCGGGCTCTCCGAGGGCTTCGGCGGAAAGGGGACGGTGTACGTCTTCGGTGCCGGCAACGGCGGCGACAACGACTATTCCAACCTCAGCGAAATCAACAGCCACTACGGCGTGGTCACGGTCTGCGCCGTCAACTACAGGGATGTGCGCAGCCCGCGCTCCGTGAGGGGACCCAACCTCTGGGTTTGTGCCCCGTCGAATGAGCGATACAGCGACTTGCCGCAGATCGCGACGACCACGAACGGCGGTTACACCGATGCGTTCGGGGGCACCTCGGCATCGGCTCCCCTAGTGTCCGGAGTCGTAGCGCTCATGCGGGCCGCCAACCTTGAGCTGACCTGGCGCGACGCCAGGCTCATCATCGCGGCCACGGCGCGCAAGAACCACACCTCGCACAGTGGCTGGGAAGTGGGAGCGCTGCGGTACGGCTCGACCAGCGCACGGTACAACTACAACCACACCTACGGCTTCGGGGTGATCGATGCCGGCGCCGCCGTAGCGCTGGCGCAGACATGGCCCGGACTGCCCGCCCTCCGAACGCTGACGATCACGTCTGCACCCATGAGCCAGTCGCTCGACAACAACACCTTCACGACGACTCTCGCTATCGCGGGTGACCACATCGAGTTCATCGAGTACGTCACCGTCAACCTCGACATCGACCACGACAAGTTCAGGGAACTGACGATCGACCTGATCGCGCCATCGGGAGCCAGCTCCAGGCTCCTGGCCGGGACAGCCGGGGACATCTGGCAGTTGCTGCTTCCGCAGGAACTGCGAAGCCCGATCGACCTCGGCTCCGCGCGTCATCTCGGTGAGGACCCCGAGGGTACATGGACGCTGACGGTGAAGGATCCGAGCCTGCCAGACGACGGAACGCTGGCGGGCTGGAGCCTGACGATCCGCGGCCATGGCCTGAAGCCCCGCCATCCCGCGATCGCCTCCGTCGGGCCGGGCGACACCTACCTCACCATCGGCTGGGAGGCGCCCGAGGACATCGGCGCCTCCGCGATCACGAGCTACGACCTGCGCTACATCCGCACCGACGCAACGGACAGGGAGGACGAGCACTGGACGCCGAAGATGCGGATCTGGAGCGCCGGCGACCTCGTCTACGAGCTGTCCGGCCTGACCCTGGATGTCGGCTACGACGTGCAGGTCCGCGCGGTCAACAGCGCCGGCGCGGGACCATGGTCCGAGGTCGCACAGGGGCAAACCATGACCGTCGAGCCCGGCGCTCCCGCCATCGACAGCGTCGTTGCCGGAGATGGGGAGTTCACGGTCTCGTGGAGCGCTCCGGCCCGCAACGGCGGCGCCGAGATCACCAGGTACGACGTACGCTACATTGAGGCGGATGAGACCGACCGGGCCGACTCGAACTGGGATGTCGAGACTGCCTGGAACACCGGCGACGGCGCCCTGGAGCACACCGTCTCCTCGATCGACAACGAGTTCGACTACGACATCGAGGTGCGGGCCGCCAACAGCGAGGGCGCGGGCGCGTGGTCGGGCACGGCCGTGCTGCGGCGCAACCAGCGCCCCCGGTTCCCCTCGACGGAGACCGGCCTGCGCTCGGTCGACGAGAACACGCCGCCGGGCCGGGCAGTCGGCGCGCCCGTCGCGGCAACTGACGAAGAGGGCGACACCCTGACCTACTCCATCGCTGAGAGCGGCGCCGCCTTCAGCGTTGATGCCGGGACGGGCCAGCTGCGCACGAAGGACGCGCTCGACCACGAAGCCGCGGAGAGCCGCACGGTCACCGTCCAGGTCAGCGACGGGAAGAATGCGCGGGGCGACATCAGCACGGCGGTCGACGCCACGATCATGGTCACCGTCACCGTGAACGACGTCAACGAGCAGCCGAGGGCCGACACCGACCAGGTCAGCACGCTCGAGGACAAGCGGGTCATGATCGACGTCCTGAGTAACGACTTCGACCCGGACGATGGCGACGCCATGACGGTGCACATTGTCAGACCTCCCAGCGGCACGGCGACAGTCGAGAGTGATCAAAGAGTCGCGTACACGCCCAGGAAGGACTACGTGGGCGGAGACAGCTTGATGTACGAGGTGAGAGATTCCAAGGGTTTGACCGCCAGGGCGGCCGTCGATGTCGACATCGGAGCGGTGAACGACGCCCCGACGTTCCCGTCGGCGACCACCACCCGCACCGTCGCGCCGGGCGCGTCAGCCGGTACCAGGGTCGGCGCCCGCGTCGCGGCAACGGACGTCGACGCCGATATGCTCACGTACCAGGTATTCGGCCCGCCGGAGTTCGCGATCGCCGAGCACACCGGCCAGATCACGGTGGCTCCGAACGCCGTGCTCGATCCGGCGTTCCAGGAGAGCTACGCGGTGATTGTCGACGCGAACGACGGCAACGGCGGCACGGCGACGATCGACGTGACGATCAGGGTCACCAGCGCTGCGCCAACCCCGCCGGGCGGAGGAGGGGGCCCCAGCTTCGGCGGAGGCGGAGGCGGAGGCGGAGGCGGGTCGTCCGGCCCCACCCCCAGTGACGAGGACTTCGAGTGGACGGTCACGCGGGACATCGAGGAGCTCGACGGCGGCCACAACACCCCCTCCGGCCTCTGGTCCGACGCCACGACGCTCTGGATCCTGGAGAACGGTTCCGGCTCAGACGACGCCGTCTACGCCTACGAGCTCGCGACGGGCGAGCGCGTCGAGGAGCGCGAGTTCGCGCTGCATGAGACAAACCGCGCCCCGCGCGGCGTCTGGTCGGACGAGGTGACCGCGTGGGTGTCGGACAGCGGCCAGGAGCGCCTCTTCGCCTACCACCTCATGACGGGCGAGCGCCAGGAGGAGCGTGAGCTCGCGCTCGCCGCCCGCAACAGCGACGCCCGCGGCATCTGGTCCGACGACGAGACGATGTGGGTGCTCGACGGCGGGAAGGACGGCCTCTTCGCCTACGACCTCGCCACTGGCGAGTTGCTCGCCGAGTACGGGCTCGACCCCGCCAACGACGTTCCCCACGGCATCTGGTCCGACCGGACCACGGTCTGGGTGTCGGACGACCGCCTGAAGCGGCTCATCGCCTACCGCCTGCCGGCGCGGCCGGCCGCGCCCGCGGCGGAGGACGCCGAGCCGACCCCGCTCGAACGCATCTCGGACGAGGACTTCACGCTGCTGAGCCGCGCCAGCAACAACAGCCCGCGCGGCCTCTGGTCGGACGGCGACGTCATGTACGTCGCCGACGAGAGCGACGACAAGGTCTACACCTACAACATGCCCGACGCGATCGACGCCCGCCTCGCCTCCCTGAGCCTCAGCGGCGTGGAGATCGGCGACTTCGAGCCGGGGCGGGTGGAGTACGAGGGGACGGTCGCAGAGGGCGTCACGCAGGCCACCGTGGAGGCCGGGGCCGCGCAGCGACGCGCGAGGGTCGCCGTCGACCCCCCGGACGCCGACCCCGAGGCCGCGGGCCACCAGGTCTCCGTCGAGGGCGGTCCCGAGATCACGGTCACGGTGACATCTGAGGACGGCAGCCGCACGACGGTCTACCTGGTGCGAGTGGGCGAGACCGATGAAGGGTGGGCGCACTGCCTGAGCGGCGCGGTCGCCGTCGGCTTCAGCCTCGTCTTCTTCGAGGGCGGCAGCATCGAGGAGCTGGAGGAGTGCGCTAAGAGCCGCCACGTCGCGAGGTTCTATGCCCTCGACAACGGCGCCTGGGTCCCCTACATCATCGGGGCCCCCGCGTTCGTCAACCGCGCCTTCGGCGAGCTGTTCGCCGACGGAGTCCCCTCCGTCACCGCGCTGATCGCCGGCAGCAGCGGACCTGCCAGCGGGGACCCGGCCCCGGAGGCTCCCCTCGCGCAGGGCTCGACCGGCTGCCTGCGCGGCGAGGTCGCCTCAGGCTTCAGCATCGTCGTCTACAGCGGGGGCGGCGTGGAGGAGCTCGATGACTGCGCCCGAAGCCTCGGCGTCGCGACGCTCTACGCCCTCGAGGACGGCGCCTGGCTCCCCTACATCATCGGTGCCCCCGAGTTCGTGAACCGGTCGTTCGTCGCGCTCCACGCCGGCGGCCTGAGCCCGATGACCCCCCTGGTGGCGAGGAGCGACCGGCCGCCCGCAGCCGGGCCGGGGCGGGACGACGCGGCGGGCGGCTAGCTCCGCCCGGGCGGCTGTCCTCCCGCTGCAGCGGCGCACTGTCACTGTCGACCGCCCCGGGGTTCGCCCGGGGCCGTCGACATCTGGAGGGTGGGTGTGCCGGCGTTTGCTGGTAGGCCGCCCCCAGCCGAGGATCGCCGCGATAGTTCGCGTGCGGATGGGGGTTTCCGATCATGAAGTTGCGCCTGGCATCCCTCGCTGCAGCGGCACTGTTTGCGGCACTGGCGCTGGCGGCTTGCGGCGGCGATGCGGCGCCGGAAGGCATAGGCGCGACCGCCTCGGCGACCCTGACCGGACCAGACGGCGCATCGATGGGCACGGTGACGCTCACGCAGGCCCCCCACGGCGTGCTGGTCTCGGCTGACGTGAGCGGGCTCTCGCCCGGCGCGCACGGCTTCCACATCCACGCCGTCGGCGCCTGCACCCCGGACTTCGCGGCGGCCGGCGACCACTTCAACCCCGGCAGCTCTGGCCACGGCTTCCTGCACGAGGACGGCGCGCACGCCGGCGACCTGCCGAACATCCACGGCGGCGCCGACGGCGCCGCCCGCGCCGACTACTTCAGCGATGCCGTCACCCTGGACGAGGGCGCCGACCACTCCCTGTTCGACGACGACGGATCCGCGATCATCGTCCACGCCAACCCCGATAGCTACGGCGAGGCCGCCGGGGCCGGCGACCGCGTCGCCTGCGGCGTCATCCAGCGCGGCTAGCTGTAGTTCCCAGGGGCGTTGTGTACAGGCGTAAGGCGGGGACAGCCCCGCCGACGCCGCCGTGCGGTCGGCGGTGATCGTAGCGGTAGAGCCAGCGCGGGAGTTCGTGGATCCGTTCCGCGTTGGAGCGGTATGGGCGGGCGTAGGCCCACTCGTTCTGCAGGATCTGGATGAAGCGCTCGGCCTTGCCGTTCGTCTGCGGTCGGTAGCGTCGGGTGTGCAGCAGTTGGCGCGCAATAACCGCCGCTGGGGGCGCAGCTTCTCGATGGACAACCCATCGTTGCGCACAGCTGAACATTCATGCCGATCGCCGTCCAGTGGCAGATGGTGACCTCGCCACGTGATCCCGGGCTCTCGCGTCGCTCATGGTCCCCTTCGCCGGTGCGCACACCTGCGCGTCCGTGCGTATGCGTACTGACCGAACCCCGTTCGCGAGACCACGGGCAGGTCGGTGGTGATGATGAGGACAACGCCCTCGGCATCGCGCACCAGGACAGAGCGGGTGATCATCCAGATCTCACCGGCGCCCGCGTCGTCCATCTTGGGGACATCTTGGGGACATGTTCGGTGGTACGGCATGGGACGGGGGGTCACGAACGATGACATAACTTGTCATAATCTCTTATTGCTAGGTACGAAATGGCTCGCGAAGGGACCAGAAGCGACAGGCCGGGACCGGCCTGGGTACCCTCTCAAGGTGGAAACGGGGGTTCGAGTCCCCCTGGGGGCACCAGCATCGCCGGGTGACGGGCCACGCGCCCGCGTCGACCCGTCCGCTCCGGTTGCGGCCGGCCACCCTTGGGCGGTCGCGTGACGGTGGGGCCCGCGTCGCCGACGCTGCGAGAATCCATGCCATGAGCGACCTCTCCCGCACCGTCGATCGCGACTTCGGACTGATCCAGGAGGCGCTCGCCCGGCTCGTTCAGATTCCCTCGGTGAGCGGCGCGGGGTTCGATCAAGCCCCCCTGCGTGACGGCGCGGAGCTGACGGCGGTGCTCCTCGGCGAGGCCGGGCTCGACACCGTCGAACTCTGGGAGTTCGCTGACGCCCCGCCCGCCGTCTTCGGAGAGCTTGCGGGGCCGGACGACGCCCCGGTGGTTCTGCTGTACGCCCACTACGACGTGCAGCCCCCGGGGGACGAGGGTTCATGGACGAGCCCGCCCTTCAGCCCCGAGGAGCGCGCCGGCCGCCTCTACGGGCGTGGCGCATCGGACGACAAGGCGGGCCTCGCGACGCACCTCGGGGCGATCCGCGCCATCGGACGCCGGCCCCCGGTGAGCCTGAAGGTTCTCGTCGAGGGGGAGGAAGAGATCGGCTCGCCCCACCTCGAGGCGTTTCTCCAGAGATACGGGGACCGCCTCGAGGCCGACGTGGTCGTGGTCGCCGATTCCCTGAACTGGCGGGTCGGCGAGCCGGCCCTCACCACCTCGCTGCGGGGCATCGTCGACTGCCTGGTCGAGGTGCGGGTGCTCGCGGCCGGGGTCCACAGCGGACTCTTCGGCGGACCCGTGCCCGACGCACTCACGGCCCTGGCGCGCCTGCTCGCGACGCTGCACCACGGAGACGGCTCTCCCGCGGTGGAGGGGCTGATCACGGGCCCGGCGCCGTCGATGGATGTGGAGGAGGCGGAGCTCCGCCTCCAGGCCGGCGTGGGCGCCGGCGTCGAGCTGCTGGGGACGGGCAGCGTGACGCAGCGTCTCTGGATGAGCCCGGCCGTCTCCGTGCTGGCGGTGGACGCCCCGCGCACCGCGGGCGCCATCAACCAGCTCGTGCCAGCGGCGGCGGCGAAGGTGAGCGTCCGCCTCGCGCCGGGCGACGAGCCCGGGAGGGCGATGCGGGCGCTCAGGAGGCACCTGGAGTCCAACGCGCCGTGGGGCGTGGAGGTGGTGGTCACGGAGGGTGCGCGCGGTGCCCCATTCCGCCTCGATGCGACCGGGCCGGCGTATGCCGCCTTCCGGCGAGGGCTTGCCGAGGCCTGGGGCCGGCCGGCGGTCGAGGTCGGCATCGGAGGCTCCATCCCGCTCGTGGCCGGGCTCGCGGCCTCCCACCCGCATGCCGAGATTCTCCTTACCGGGGTCGGGGATCCGGGAAGCGCCGTCCACGGGCCCGATGAGAGCCAGGATCTCGGGGAGCTGAAGCGGGCGATCCTTGCGGAGGCGACCGCCCTGCGCCTCCTGGCGACGAGCTAGGGCGGTGCGGGTCGGGCTCGGACTCGACTTCACGCTCGGCCTCGACTTCGACGATCAGGCGGTCCTGGCACGCGAGGCCGCGGAGCTCGGCTATGCCGAGATCTGGACCCCCGAGGGGGCCGGCATCGACTCCTTCCAGCTGTGCGCGATGCGCTGGCGCGCGAGCGCCGAGGTGACTCCGGGGGGTCTTGCGACCGGCATCGCGGTATCGCCGGTCGCGTACCGGACGCCGATGGCGTTCGCGATGAGCGCCGGGACGCTCGGGGCCCACACCGGCGGCCGCTTCGTGCTCGGGATCGGGAGCGGCGGGCTCTACCGTCCGGAGTTCCGGCGGGCGATGGGCTTTCGAACCGGCTCGACGCTTGAGATCATGCGCGACTACCTGGCGACTACCCGAGCGCTGCTTGCCGGCGAGACGGTTGAACGTGAGGGCATGGCTCTCTCCGTCCATGGCCAGCGGCTCGCGATCGAGCCCCCGCCCCGGACGGCCGTCTATCTGGGAGCACTGGGTCCGCGGATGCTTGAGCTGGGCGGCGAGATCGCCGACGGGATTTGCCTGAACTGGTGCTCGACGGAGCAGGTCGCGGCGGCGCGACGCATCGTCGACGCCGGGGCGGCGAAGGCGGGCCGCCGCGCGGGCAGCGTCCCGCTCGTCGAGTACATCCGCGTCTCCGTCGACGAGGACGTGGGCGCGGCGCGGCGGGCGCTGGGCCGGGCCACCTTGGGCTACGCGCTCGGGCCCCGAACCGCCGCCCGCGATCGCCGCTTCGGGTACCGTCCCCACTTCGAGCGCATGGGATTCGCCGACGAGCTGGCGGCGCTCGACGACCGGCGCAGCGGTGGGGCCTCGGACGACGAGGTCGCGGACGCGGCCTCCGACGAGCTGCTGCTGAGCGTGGGCTATTTCGGAGCGCCGGCCGGAGCCCGCGAGCACGTCGAGAGGCTGGCCCAGGGGCTCGACGTCGCGCTCGTGCGGGTCGTGGCCTCGCGTCCCGGCCTCGACGCCGTCCGATCGGTGATGGAGGCCTGCGCTCCGGGTGGAGGGTAGCGCCGCCGCCCGACCGGCGGGGCGGAGCGATCAGAGCTCGGGCAGGACCTCCGCTGCGAGCAACTCCAGGGCGCGCAGGTCCCCACCGGTGTGGTGCTCGAGCATCATGCGATCCTGCCCCGCCTCGGCGCGCCGGCCGAGCTCGTCGACGATCTCGCCGGGCGCACCGACGAGCCAGCCGTGGCGCCTGAGCGAGCCCACTGCGCGCTCGGGGTCGCGCCCGGCGAGCGCCGGGATGCGCTCGGCGATCCGCTCCAGGTGTGCGCGCAACTCGCGCTCGTCGCGGCCGATGAGCACGCCCGAAACCTGGGAGCGACGGACGGAGCGCGGGTCGCGGCCTACCTCCTCGCAGCGCTCGCGGAAGGCGGCGTCCTGCTCGGTCCAGGCCTCGAGGGTGAGCGCGACGACGTTCCACTCCTCGGCGTGGCGCGCCGCGATCCCCATCGTGCGGCGGCCGGAGCCGCCGACGAGCAGCGGCACGTCTCCGCGCAGGGGCCGCGGGTGGCAATAGGCCTGCTCGAGGCGGTAGTGCTCCCCGTCGAAATCGACCGGTCCGCCCTGCCACAGGGCCCGCAGCAGTCGCACCGCCTCATCGAGCCGGGAGAGCCGCTCGCGGGGCGAGGGGAACGGGAGGCCGTAGGCGCGGTGCTCGCCCTCGCCCCAGCCGGCACCGATGCCGAGCGTGAATCGCCCACCCGAGAGGGCGTCGAGGTGCGCCGCCATGCGGCCCACGATCGACGGCGGCCGGAAGCAGACGGCCGTGACGAGCGTCCCGATCCCGATCCGTGTCGTCTCGGCCGCCAGCACGGCGAGCAGGAGGAACGGGTCGACCGACGTGCGGTCGGGGTCGGCGCGCTGCGAGTAGACGTGATCGGAGCACCAGAGAGAGTCGTAGCCGAGATCGTCGGCGGCGCGGGCGACGCGGCGCGCCGTCTCCCAGTCGATCGCCTCCTGGCACTCGAGCTGGATCCCGATGCGCACGTTGTCCCCGCCTCTCCGCGAGCGGTGCTGGCTAGCCGCCGCTCGTGATCTCGTCGAGGGCGGAGAGGTCCTCGGCGGAGAGCGTCACCTCCGCGCTCGCCGCGTTCTCGAGCACCTGCTCGGGCGAGGTCGCTCCGACGATCACCGTGGAGACGACCGGCTGCGCGGCCAGCCATCCCAGCGCCAGCTCAGGGAGCGAGATGCCCCGTTCGGAGGCGAAGCGGTCGAGTGCGGCGAGCTGCTGGAAGTTCTTCTCGTTCAGCACGCGCGACGCGAAGCGGGCGACGGCGGGATCGCCGTAGCGGCTGTTGGCAGGCGGCTCCTCCCCGGGGCGGTACTTGCCGGTCAGGAACCCGCCGGCGAGCGGCGAGTAGGGGATGAGCCCGAGCCCGTAGTGGAGGCAGGCCGGGATGTGATCGCTCTCGACGTCGCGGTTGAGCAGGCTGTAGGGCGGCTGCGAGGAGACGAACTCCGCGCCGCCGCGACTCCGTGCCTGCCACTGTGATTCCGCTATCTGCCACGAGGAGTAGTTGGAGCAGCCGATGTAGCGGACGAGTCCCTCGCGGACGAGTTCGTCGAGCACGGTCATCGTCTCGCCGAGCGGCGTGCGGCGGTCGGCGAAGTGCACCTGGTAGACGTCGATGTAGTCGGTGTCCAGCCGCTGAAGCGACGCGGTGACCTGCTGGCGGATGTAGCGACGCGAGGAGCCGGATCCGTTCGGGCCGTCCTGTGTGCGCCCGCCGAACTTGGTCATCACGACCCAGCGATCGCGCTTGCCCCCACCGAGCGCGCGGCCGATGTACTCCTCGGAGGTGCCGCCGCCGCCGTAGATGTCGGCGGTGTCGACGGTCTGTATCCCCGCGTCGAGGGCCGCGTCGAGGATGCTCGCCGTCTGCACAGCGTCGCAGCGGCGCCCGAAAGTGTTCCCGCCGAGCCCGATCACCGAGACGTCGAGCCCCGACCGTCCAAGCTTCCGGTATTTCATCGTGCACTCCGTTCCCCTTACCCGCGGCCGGTTCGGCGCCGGCGCGCCGGCATGGGCCCGGGAGAGCCGCCCCGAGGTGCGCCGGCCCCGCGGTATCCCGCGTGGCGAGCACCGGGCAAGGCTACGCCGACCGCAGTCCGCGTGCGACGGCGGGCGCGCCTGCAGGGGCGGGAGGCGCTAGGATCGATGGATGGCGGACGAGGCGAGCGGCGATCCCAGGGCGTCCTACCGTGCCGCCTACGAGGACTGGCAGGCGCAGCTCACGCGGCTCCACGCCGTTCTCCTGGACGGTGAGAGGCGGGCTCCCGACCAGTTGAAGGGTCTGCTGAACCGCGAGGCGCGCGCCAAGGATCGTTACGAGCGGGCGCGCCGCCGCCTGCTCGGTCTGGGCGAGTAGCGCCCGGCGCGGACGGAGGGGCGAGTGAGCACCGATCTGTCGGTCGAATCGGCCCCGGCCGCGCCGCCGCCGGGGCCGACCACGGGCTACCGGCGCTCCGTCCTGATCGGTTCCGCCTTCGCCGTGGCGTGGTCGCCCTGCATCGGACCGATCCTGGGCGTCGTACTCACGCTCGCGGCGACCAGCGGCACCGCCGCACAGGGGGCGCTGCTGCTCGCCTGCTACTCGCTCGGGCTGGGCGTGTGGTTCCTCGCCTTCGGACTCCTCTTCGGCTGGATCGCTCCGCGCATCCGCGCGCTCTACCCGTACCTGGGGAGGATCATGATCGTCTCCGGCGTGCTCTTCATCGCCGTGGGGGCGCTGATGGTGCTGGGCGAGTTCGCCCGGCTGAACATCTACTTCCAGAAGTTCGGCTTCCTCCTCGGCTCGACCGAGAGCGCCGAGCGCGACCTCGCGGGCGGAGTCGACGGCGTCGCGGGACCTGTGTTCGCTTTCTTCGGGGGCATGGTGTCCTTCCTCTCCCCCTGCGTGCTTCCGCTGGTGCCGGCCTATCTCGCGAACCTCGCCGGGGAGGCCCTCTTCGGCACGGGCCGCGCGCGGATCGACCGCCGGCGCGTGCTCGGGCACGCGCTGGCCTTCGTGCTTGGCTTCACGGCCGTCTTCACCGTGGTCGGGGCCTCCTTCGGCTTCGTTGGGACGCTCGTGCAGGACTCGCTCGACACCCTCACGCGGATCGGCGGCGTCGTGCTGATCGCCCTCGGGCTGCAGATGACCGGGCTCGTCCGCATCCCGTACCTCGATCGCACCTACCAGCTCCCGGTGGAGCCCGCGTAGCCGCCGGGGCGGGCCGGCGCCGTTGCGGTGCCCGAGAGCCGGGTCCTACAATCGTTTGCAGGATTCTCCGGGAGTCGGGCACCGGGGATCGGCGCGGGACGGTGGGCCGGATGGACCGCGAGTTCGGCATCGATCTGGACGCGATCGTCGGTGTCATCCGAGAGGCCGACGTCTTCATCGTCCGCTTCGGCCTGATCGACCAGCGGCTCCTCGTCGATGCGCGGCCGGGCCCGACAGATCGCCCGATTATCCGCCTGGTTCCACGCGTCCACTCCGCTGAGGAGCGCTACCGCTACCTCCGCCGCGAGCGACCAACGCTCGGGCTCCCCGAGCAGATCACCGTCTTCGAGTGGCCTCGGCGTATCCAGGTCATGCGCGACATGGGCCTCTGGGAGCACATCGAGCAGCGGCTCGTGTCCGAGGGAGGTCCCGAGCTGGCCGAGGAGTGCGAGCGCGCCTTCCAGAGTGCACTCCGCGCCGAGCGCATCGATCTTGTCGCTGCGATCCGCGGCGGCGAGGGCTACGAGACGCTCTGGGAGCGGGTCGCCGACTCCTCGTAGCCGCTCCGTACCCGCCGCATGCCCGCGAGGTGAGAGTCGGCGTGCGCGGGCGCGATCGTGTGGGGAGGCTCTGCTACGCTCGGCGATGCCGCCGTATGCTCCCGGAGGGTCGCCCGTGCGGGTCATGGATCTGCGCTCCGATACCGTCACCCAGCCCACGCCCGAGATGCGCCGCGCCATGGCGGAGGCACGTGTCGGCGACGACGTCCTCGGCGACGACCCCACGGTCCAGTCACTGGAGGCCGCCGCTGCCGATTGCGTCGGGAAGGAGGCCGCCCTCTACGTCCCGAGCGGAACGATGGCGAACCTCATCGCCCTGCTTCTCGCCTGCGGCCGCGGGGGGCAGGCCGTGGTCGGCTCGGAGTCGCACATCCTCCACCACGAGGGACTCGGAGCGCCGGCGCTCGGGGGGATTCACCTCTCCGTGGTCCCCAACGACACGCGGGGTCGGCTCGATCTGGACGCGCTCGAAGCGGCGCTCGCAGCCGGCCCCGCGCTGGTCTGTCTGGAGAACACCCACAACCGCTCGGGTGGCCGGGCCGTCAGCCTCAGCCACACCCGCGAGGTGGCGGGACGGGCGCGGTCGACCGGCGCGACCGTGCACGTCGACGGAGCGCGCATCTTCAACGCCGCGGTAGCGCTTAAGACCGACGCGGCCACGCTCGTCGCCGACGCGGACACCGCCTCGTTCTGCTTCTCGAAGGGGCTCGGCGCCCCGGTCGGCTCCGTGCTCTGCGGTCCCGCCGATCTGATCGGAGGGGCGCGCGCACTGCGCCGCCAGCTCGGCGGTGGGATGCGGCAGGCGGGCGTGATCGCGGCCGGCGCGCTCTACGCGCTGGAGCACCACCGCGACCGCCTGGCCGAGGATCACGCGCATGCGCGCCTCCTGGCCGAGGGCCTCGCTACGCTGCCCGGGATCCGGATCGACCCGGAGGCGGTCGAGACGAACCTCGTCTTCTTCGAGATCGACGGGCCGGATCCGTGGGCGTTCCGCGCGGCGCTCTCGGCGCAGGGCGTGCGCGCCTCCGGCACCGCCCCCCACCGTGTGCGCATGGCGACGCACCTCGGTATCTCGGCGGCCGACGTGGAGGAGGCGCTCGCGCGCACCAGGCGGGCTGTGGAGAGCCTCCCGGCGGTCCCCGCGCAGTGAGGGCGCCCCTTCGCCTCCGCGTGCTCGGCGCGCTGCTGTTCGCTGTGCTCGCGGCGGGGTGTCAGGCGACCGGCGGGGGCACGGAGGCCGGAATCGTCGTGGCCCGCATCCCGTTCGCCTGCGGGGAGAGCGCGCGCTACGACCTCCAGGAGCTTGACGGCACGCTTGTCGCCGAAGCGTCCTTTGACGTGCTCTGCGAGGGTGACACGCTGCTCCTTGAGCAGAGCCTCCGGGCGGCGGAACCGCGGACCGGAGACGGCGGACACGGCGCCCAGGACCTCTCGCACGTGGTCGCGGACTCGGGGACCCTGCTCCCCGTCTCGAGCAGCCGCGAGGCGACGCGCGAGGACGAGCAGGAGCGCTGGTCCGCCGCCTACGCCCCGGATCTCTCCGCCGTGGCGTTCACGCACGAGACGCCGGCGGGGGAGACGGAGGAGCGCGAACTGCGGCTACGCCGGGGCGCGTACGACAACGAGAGCGCCCTGTGGCTCTGGCGGGCGCTCGACCTCACCGGGGAGTACGACGGGCAGTACGTCTCGGTGAGCGCCGTGAACCAGAGCCAGATCACGGTGCGCCTGACGGTCGTGCGCCGCGAGCGCGTCGAGGTGCCGGCCGGCGCCTTCGACGCGTGGCGGCTCCACGTTCGCAGCGGTCGCGCGACGCGGGTTGCCTGGATCGCGGTCGACCCGCCGCATCAGCTCGTCCAGTGGGATAACGGCTCCGAGATCTTCCGGCTTCTCTCCTACCAGCCCGGCTCGCGCCCGTAGGGGGCGCCGCGCCGGGGCACGCCGTGGGCCGACGCCGCTATGCCCCATCCCGCGGAGGGAGCACCCGGACGAAAGCCTCCTCGATGCCGGAGGCGAAGGAGGGCCAGGTACTCCGAGCGGCGCGAAGTGCCTCGTCGAAGTGCTCCTGCTCCGACCCGCGGAGAAGGATGACGCCGCCGGCGCGGAAGCGATCGCGCTCCTCCACGGTCGGGCCGGAGGCGGCAGCGCCCGGGAGCGCCGTCATGGCCTCGAGCAGCGCTCGAACCTCCCACTCGAAGATGCCGGCGCGCTCCGGGATCGCCATCGCCCACATCGCGGCGGCGTCGCCGCCGGCGTGCGGGGAAGACGCGGTCTCGACGGAGGCGCTCCACATGCCGCTCACGAGGGGTGCAAGGCCACGCATCACGAAGGCCATGTGCGGGCGGGAGGCGGCGAATGGCTCGATGGCGGCGCGGTCGTCGAGCCAGCAGGCCGAGACGATGTGCTGCTCGGAGCTCCCGATGAGCGCCGCCCGCACGCCGGGGGCACTGGCGAGCTCGCCGCCGAGCTCGATCGCCGCCTGGAGGCGCGGAGCTCCGGCTGCGCCGGTCGGGAGGCGCCCCGCGATGAGGTGCAACACCCGGCTCACGGGCACGGTGGCGTCTCCGCGCGATCGGCGCGGGAGGCGGCCTGAAGGCGCCGCGACCGCTGCCCGGTCGGGGGATCGGTCAGCGGCACGGCGCGGTCGAACCCAGGTGCGTCGCCCTCGATATACTGGCGCTCGTGTCGGAGCCCGCCATCCGCTCGCCTCTGCTCGTCATCCTCGACTCGCACGGGATCATTTTCCGCTCCTATTTCGCCATGCGCGACACGCTCACGGTCGGGCACTCGGGAGAACCGGTCTGGGCCGTCTACGGCTACGCGAACTCTCTCCTCACGGTGTTCAACGAGCTGCGCCCGACCCACGTGATCGCCGCGTGGGATGCCTCCGAGGAGACCTTCCGGAAGCAGGAGGACGAACGCTACAAGGCCCACCGGGAGCCGATGCCCGACGACTTGCGCCCGCAGGTCGACCGCGTGCGGGAGCTCCTGGAGGCGATCGCGGTCCCGCGCATCGAGGCCGTGGGCTACGAGGCGGACGACGTGCTCGGCACGCTCGCCGCGCAGGCCGTCGAGGCCGGGATCGAGACCGTGCTGGTCACCCTCGACAACGACCTCCTGCAGCTTGTCCGACCCGGCGTCCGCGTCTACATGTATCGCCCCTACCAGCGTGACTACGTGCTCTACGACGAGGCGAAGGTGCGCGAGCGCTTCGGGTTCGATCCCAGACGCGTCGTCGACTACAAGTCGCTGGTCGGCGACACATCCGACAACATCCCCGGCGTGCGCGGGATCGGCGAGAAGGGCGCAAAGGCGCTCATCACGCGCTGGGGGACGGTGGAGGAGATCTACGCGCACCTCGATGAGGTGACCCCGCCGCGCGCGCGCGCCGCGCTCGCCGCCGGTCGGGAGGAGGCCGATCTCTCCCGGCGCCTCGCGACGATCGTGGAGGACGTCCCCGGCGTCACGCTCGACTGGGAGCGGGCCCGCTGGGGCGGCTACGACCGCAGCCGGGTGATCGCGCTCTTCCGTGAGCTCGAGTTCCGCTCGTTGCTCGCGCGCCTCCCAGAGCCCGCGGAGGATGACGGCGCCGCGGGCGGCGAGCCGCCCAGCACGAGGGTCGAGGGTCGGTACCGGCTCCTCACGACGACCGCCGAGCTTCGGGAGCTGGTCCGCGAGATACGCACCGCCGGCCGCGTCGCGGTGGAACTCATCGCCGACGAGGAGCACCCGATGCGCGCCGCCGAGACGCTCGTCGGCCTCGCCCTCTCGACCGCCGAGGGAAGCGGCTGGTACGCGCCCCTCGCCCGCGAGCCCGCTCCGGCCGCCCCGGGCGGCCAGGCGGCGCTCGCTCTCGAGCCCGGCGACGACGGCAAGATGGAGGAGGCGACCGGCGCGCCGGTCTCACTCGCGGCGCGCGAGCTGCTGGGGGCGCTGGGGCCGCTTCTCGCCGACGCCGCGATTACGCGCGTCGCACACAACGGGAAGATGTGGCTCGTCGCCCTCGCCGAGTCCCCGGAGCGCGTCGAGGCCGCCGACATCGACGTCGACACGATGCTCGCCGCCTACGTGCTCGGTGACGTCAACATAACGCTGTCGAGGCTCGCCTTCGACCGGCTGGGGCTCGAGCTGATGGACCCCCGGGAACTGCTCGGGAGCGGGCGCACGGCGATCGCCTTCTCCGAGGCCCCGCTCCAGGAGACCTGCGACTACGCGGCGCCGCGGGCGGACGCGGTCCTCCGGCTCGCGGCCGTCCTCGAGCCGGAACTGCGGGCGAGCGGGCTCGACGGCCTCTACCGCGATCTCGACCGCCCGCATATCGCCGTGCTGGCGCGGATGGAGCGGGCCGGTATGGCCCTCGACGTGGCCGTGCTCACCGAGCTCTCGGGGCAGCTCGACGAGGAGATCGCCGACGCCGAAGCGGAGGTCTACCGCTCCATCGGCCACGAGTTCCAGATCGGATCGCCGCAGCAGCTCTCGCAGGTCCTCTTCGTGGATCTGGGCCTGCCCAAGACGCGGAAGACCCGCACGGGCTGGACCACGGATGCGAATGCGCTGGAGGCGCTCCGCGGCGTCCACCCGGTCGTGGAGGCGGTGCTCAGGTGGCGCGAGCTCACCAAGCTCAGGTCCACCTACGTCGCAACGCTTCCCTCGCAGGTCAATCCGCGCACCGGTCGCGTGCACACCGTCTACTCGCAGGTGACGGCGGCGACGGGACGGCTCTCCTCCAACGACCCCAATCTCCAGAACATCCCTGTGCGCACCGAGATGGGAAACGACATCCGCCGCGCCTTCGTGGCGCGCGACTGCGGCGAGGATCCGATTCTCCTCTCGGTCGACTACTCGCAGATCGAGCTCCGGATCCTGGCACATCTCTCGGGCGACGAGGAGCTCCGGCAGGCGTTCCTGGAGGGCCTCGACGTGCACGCGGCGACGGCCGCCCGCGTCTTCGGCGTCGACCCCGGGGAGGTCGATCGCGAGCAGAGGCGGCGCGCCAAGGTCTTCAACTTCGGCGTGCTCTACGGGCTCACGGCGTTCGGCCTGACCCAGCGCGAGGGCATCCCGCACGAGCAGGCGGAGGAGTTCATCCGCGCCTACTTCGAGGCCTACCCGGGGGTCGCGGAGTGGCGCGAGCGCGTGGTCGAGGAGGCGCGGGAGAAGGGGTACGCGGAGACGCTGACGGGGCGGCGGCGACCCGTGCCGGCGCTCCGGGCGCACGACCGCAACCGGCGCATGGCGGCGGAGAGGATCGCGATCAACATGCCGGCGCAGGGGACGGCGGCCGACATCATCAAAATCGCGACGAACCGCATCGACCACGAGCTCGAGCAGGGGCGCGCCGCGGGGGCACGGGCGCGGCTCGTGCTCCAGGTGCACGACGAGCTGATCTTCGAGCTGCCGGCGGCGGAGCTCGGCTGGGTGCGAGAGACCGCGGCGCGGCTCATGCCCTCCATGGAGCTTGCCGTCCCGCTCGTGCTCGAGGAGAAATGGGGTCGCTCCTGGGGCGACCTCCACGGGCCCGCCCCCTCGCGCCCCGGCCGCTCGCCGTGACGCCACGCAGCGCCGGCGTGCCGCGGGGCGGGCATGGGCGCCGTGCCTGAGCTGCCCGAGATCGAGACGATCCGGCGCGACCTCGCGCCCCGAATCGCCGGGCGGAGGGTCGAGTGCGTGTCCATCCACCCCGGAGCGGAGCGGCTCGCCGTCACCCACGCCCCGCGGGCGATGGAGCAGGCCCTTCAGGGCCGCCTCATCCGCGATGTCGGCCGCCACGGGAAGTACCTGCTCCTGGGACTTGACGACGGCCGCCACTGGGTGATCCACCTTCGGATGACCGGGTCGCTGGTGCACGAGCCGGACGGGGTGGACGCGAGTGCGGCAGAGTCGGGCGCCCGCTACGAGCGGGCCCGAGCCGAGTTCGACGACGGCGCCGCTCTCTCGCTGCGGGACGTGCGCAAGTTCGCCACGTGGCACCTGGTCGACGAGGCGCGTGATGCCTTCCCGCGCGCGGGACCCGACGCGCTCTCGGAGGCGTTCACGGCGGGATGGCTGAGACGGGCGCTCGCGCGGCGTTCGGCGGCGGTGAAGTCGGCGCTGCTCGACCAGGCGGTCGCGGCCGGCGTCGGCAACATCTACGCCGACGAGGCCTGCTGGCGGGCGCGGATCGACCCGCGCACGCCGTCGAACCGGCTCGGCGCGAGGCGGGTCGCACGGCTCCATGCCGCCGTGGGCGAGGCGCTTCACGCGTCGATCGCCGATCGCGGGTCGAGCTTCAGCGACTACCGCGACGGCCTGGGCGCCGAGGGGCTCCACACCGTGCGGGTCGCCGTCTTCCGGCGCGAGGGGCAGGCGTGCCGGCGCTGCGGCGCGACCATCGTGAAGCGACGCGTCGGAGGCCGCGGAACGCATCTCTGCCCCGGCTGCCAGCGGCGCTAGCACCGTGGGAACGCTCGCCTCGAGCTTCGCCCTCATCTTCCTCGCCGAGCTCGGCGACAAGTCGATGCTGCTCGTCCTGGTGGTGGCGGCGCGAGCGCGCATCGCCGTGCTGCTCCCCGCGGTCGCGCTCTCCGCCGCCCTGATCATGGGAGCGGCCGTCCTGATCGGCGCCACCGCCGGCGAGATACTGCCGCGACGCCTGGCGGAGGCGGGGTCGGCCCTCCTCTTCGTCGCGGTGGGAGCCTGGACCGTGCACGCCTCGTTCGCCGGCGGGGAGGACGACGGGGCCGGGGAGCCTGAGCACGGCGTGCCGGCGCTCCTCGCCAGGGCGCGCCGCGCCGACACGAGGTGGGCTCCGCTCGTCCTGGGAGCGGTGCTCGTCGTCGGGCTCACCGTCGCCGAGCTCGGGGACAAGACGCAGCTCGCGACGATCTCCCTCGCCGGCGTCGATCCCGGTCGGGGGCTGCTCGTCTGGCTGGGAGCAGCGGCGGGGATGACGGCGGCCGACGCGCTCGCGATCGTCGCCGGCGTGCGCCTCGCGCGCCTGCTCCCCGGGCCGGCCGTCGAGCGCCTGTCGGGGGCGCTCTTCATCGTCGCAGGCCTCGTGCTCGCCGTCCTCGCCGTACGCTGAGGCGCCGCTTCTCTCTGGCCGCGCCGCCGGGCTTGAGGCGGGGGCCCCGCAGTAGTAGTGTGCGCGACGCTTGGCGGTACGCATCCGGGCCGTCCGGGCGGGGTGGATGTTCATGGTGATGCTGGCGCTTGTCAGTGTCGTTCTTGCGATCGCCGTGCTCGCGCACGTTGCAGCCGCGCTGTGCCTGGCCAACGTGCTGACCAGATCGCCGCGCCGTCGCGTACGCGGCACGCCGGGCGACGCGGGGCTGCGCTACCAGGACGTGCGCTTCCACACCGCCGACCGCGTGCCGCTGCGTGGCTGGTTCATCGAGGCGCCGGGCGCGCGGGCGACCGTCACCGTGGTGCACGACAGCGACGGAACGCGGGCCGACGAGAGCCATGGGCTGCTCGAGCTCGAGCACGAGTACGTGCGTCGCGGCTTCCACGTGCTCGCCTTCGACCTGCGCGGGCGCGGAGAATCCCCCGGCGGCCGGGACCGGCTCGGCGGGCCGGAGCTCGTGGACGTGGTCGCGGCGATCACCTACGCGACCCGCCGGGCTCCAGAGATTCCCGTGCTGCTCCACGGCTTTGGGCTCGGCGCCTCGCTCGCGCTCGAAGCCGTCGCGGTCGCCGAGAGCCCGGTCGCGGCGGTGATCGCGGATTCACCCATCGCGTCCATGCGCGAGCAGCGGCGGTGGCAGCACTCCCGCGTGCCGGGCTACCTCTTCGCGCTCGCCTGCGTGCTCGCCCGCAGGATCTTCGACGCCGACGTCGACGCCCTCGATCCGATGGCCGCGGTGGCGCGGGCCGAGGCGGTCCCGATCCTGTTCGTCTGCGGGGAACTGGACGAACACATCCCGCCGCATCAGACCCTGAACATCGCGGCGGCCTCGCTCAGCAGGCGGCACGAGGTGTGGGTCGCGCCGGAGGCGGGCCATTGCGGCGCCTTCCTCGAGCACCCGGAGGAGTACCTCCGGCGCGTCGGTGCCTTCGTCGACATCGCCGTCCCGGCCCGGCTGCCTATCGCCTTCGCGGGCTAGGGGCATGCCGGCGGACCGCGCCTCCACCGCGGGCCCGCGCCCGCGCGGCGCCTCGCCGCCCCGGGACGAGGGGCGCATCACCGACGTCGCGGGGATTCGCGTCGGCCACTGGAGCAGCCGGCGCCGCGCGACCGGCGTGACCGTCGTGCTCACCCCGCCCGGGACGGTGGGGGGCGTCGACGTGCGCGGCGGGGCGCCCGGCACGCGCGAGACCGACCTGCTGCGCCCGGGCACGCTCGTGGAAGAGGTGCATGCGATCGTCCTCGCCGGCGGCTCCGCTCCCGGGCTCGCCGCGGCCGACGGAGTCGTACGCCTGCTCCAGGAGCGGGACGTGGGTTTCCCGGTCGGCCCGCGCGAGGCTCCGAGGCGGATACCGATCGTTCCCGGCGCCATCCTCTACGACCTCTCGGTCGGCCGCCCCTGGTCACCCGGCCCGGAGGAGGGATACCGCGCGGCGCGCGCGGCCCGGGGCGGCCGCGTCGCGGAGGGCTCGGTCGGCGCCGGGACGGGCGCGACCGTGGCGAAGGTGGCCGGCGCCGAGCGCTGCGCGAAGGGGGGACTGGGGACGGCGAGCGAGCGGTTTCAGGCCGTACCGGGCGCCCGGCACCCGGAGATCGTGGTCGCGGCGCTCGTCGCCGTGAACGCGCTCGGCGCGATCATCGACCCCGCCACCGGCGAGAGCGTCGCCGCGCCGCGGCCGGCGGAGGACGGCGTGTCCGATCCGATCGAGCTCCTGCGCTCGGGCGCACGCCCTCCGGTCGCCTCGGCCCCTCCGGAGAACACGACGCTCGCCGTCGTGGCGACCGACGCGCGGCTCACCAAGGCGCAGGCAAGCGTGCTCGCGAGCGCCGCACACGCTGGCCTCGCGCGAACGATCCTGCCGGCGCACACGCGCGGGGACGGCGATACCGTCTTCGGGCTCGCGACGGGGGCGGTGGAGCTGGCGCCGGGACGCATCGTGGCGCTCGAGGCGCTCGCCGCGCGCGCCGTGGAGCGGGCCGTGCTGCGCGCCGTGCGCCTCGCGACCGCTCTTCACGGGGTGCCCGCCGCCTCCGCGTGACGGGCACCGGGCGGGCGGCACGTTGACAGTCGGGCCGTCGCTTTCGATACTCGGCGCGCCGGAGCGGCAGTCCGAGCCCGCCGACCGCGCGAGCGGCGGCGAGGGAGTGCGGCGGGGCGCGTACGGGCGCCGCGTTCGCCGGGGACGACCGGTCCGGCCGCAGGACACATCCGCTTGGATCGACGAGACCGAGACGGAGCCGCCATGACGAGAAGCCGTATCGAGGGTGGGCACCGGGGCCGCTGTGCCGAGGGCGTGTCGTGAGGCGCCTCACGACTGTCGATCTCCAGCGCATGCGGGATCGCGGCGAGCCGATCGCGATGGTCACGGCCTACGACTACCCCTCGGCGAAGCTCGCCGACGAGGCGGAGATCCCGGCGATCCTCGTGGGGGACAGCCTCGGGATGGTCGTGCTCGGCTATGACTCGACGCTCCCTGTCACGCTCGACGACATGATTCACCACGCGCGGGCCGTGATGCGGGGAGCGCAGCGCGCGCACGTCGTCGTCGACCTCCCGTTCGGCACGTACCAGACCGGCTGGCAGGACGCGATGCGCGCGGCGACGCGCGTCCTGAGCGAGACGGGCGCCGGCGCCGTGAAGCTTGAGGGGGGAACCCGCATCGCCGAGACCGTACGGCGGCTCGTGGAGGCCGGGATTCCCGTGATGGGGCACATCGGCCTCACGCCGCAGTCGGTCCACCAGCTCGGCGGATTCCGCGTCCAGGGCAAGACGCCCCGTGACGGCGTGCGCCTGATCTCGGACGCGAAGTCGCTCGAGGAGGCCGGCGCCTACGCGGTCGTCCTCGAGACGATCCCCACCGCGCTCGCCCACATGATCACCGAGCGAGTGCGCGTCCCCACCATCGGGATCGGCGCGGGGCCCTTCTGCAGCGGCCAGGTCCAGGTGCTGCACGACATGCTTGGCCTCTACGAGGACTTCGAGCCGAAGCACGCCCGCCGCTTCATGGAGGGGGCCCGCCTGGCACGCGAGGCGCTCACCTCCTACCGGGAGGCGGTCGCCGACGGATCCTTCCCCGCCGCCGCGGAGTCCTTCTACATGGACGAGCGCGCGCTCGCGCTCATCGAGCGGATGACGCGGCAGAACGCCGGGGGGCCGCCCGAGGACGCGCCCCCCGCCGCCGCCGAGGGACCCGAGGCGGAGCGTGCCGAGCTGTACGGCCCGCGCGGCTCGGATCCGGCGGGCGGCGGATCAGCCGACCGCGACTAACCATGCCCGCCGCCGGGAAGATGCAGCTCGTCCGCACCATCGGCGAGGTACGTGCCGCGCGGGGAGTGCTCGAGCCGCCGGTCGGTCTGGTGCCGACGATGGGAGGGCTGCACGAGGGGCACCTCTCTCTGGTGGGTCGCGCGCGCGGAGAGTGCGCCTCGGTCGTCGCCTCCCTCTTCGTCAACCCGGCGCAGTTCGGACCGAAGGAGGACTTCGCGAACTACCCCCGGGACGAGGAGCGCGACGCCCGGCTCTTCGCCGAGGCAGGAGTCGACCTTCTCTTCGCCCCCGCGCTCGAGGAGATCTACCCGCCGGGTCACGCCACGACGGTCACGGTCGCCGGCGCGGAGGAGCGGCCAGAGGGCGTCTCCCGCCCGGGACACTTCACGGGCGTCGCGACGGTCGTGACGGTGCTGCTCTCGATCATCACTCCGGATCGCGCCTATTTCGGGGAGAAGGACGCTCAGCAGCTCGCCGTGATCCGCCGGCTCGTCTCCGACCTCGCACTCCCGGTCCAGGTGGTCGCGTGCCCCACGGTGCGTGACCCGGACGGGATCGCGCTCTCGTCGCGCAACGTCTACCTCTCGCCGGAGGAGCGCGGGCAGGCGCGCTCTCTCTCGACCGGCCTGCGCGCAGCGGAAGCGGCCTTCGCTGACGGCGTGCGCGACGCGGCACAGCTGCGCCGGATCGTCGCGGATTGCGTCTCCTCGCAGCCGCTCGCCGTCCTCGACTACATCTCGCTCGCCGATGCCGGGATGAGCGGGGAGCTAGACGGCGAGGTCCCCGGGGAGGCCGTGCTCTCGCTCGCCGCCCGGGTCGGCGGGACCCGCCTCATCGACAATGTCAGGCTCAGGCCGTAGCGCCCCGACCGGCCGCGCCGCTAGCATAGGTCGCGGCCGCGATCCGGCGGCCGGCGTCCCGGAGGGGCACGGTGTCCGGACACTCCAAGTGGTCCTCGATCAAGCACAAGAAGGGCGCGCTCGACGCGAAGCGCGGCCAGCTCTTCACCAAGCTCGCGCGAGAGATCACGGTCGCGGCGACCAAGGGATCGAGCGCCGATCCGACGACGAACTCGGCGCTTCGGCTCGCGATGCAGCGCGCCAGAGACGCCAACATGCCCAACGCCAACATCGAGCGCGCGATCCAGCGCGCAGTCGGCGGGGGTGACGGCGCCCACCTGGTGGAGGCCACGTACGAGGGCTACGGCCCGGGGGGCACCGCGGTGCTCGTGGAGACCGTCACCGACAATCGCAACCGCACCGTCGCGGAGGTGCGCCTCGCCTTCACGCGCGGCGGCGGCAACCTCGCGGACGCGGGCGCCGTCTCGTGGCAGTTCGACCTGCGTGGGCTGCTCGCGGTCTCCGCGGCCGGCACCGATCCCGACGAGGTGCAGCTCGCCGCGATCGAGGCGGGAGCCGACGACATCTCGGTCGACGACGGGGAGGTCGAGGTCGTGACCGGGCCCGGCGAGCTGGAGGGCATCCGCGATCGGCTCGTCGAGGCCGGCTTCGAGGTCGTGCGCGCCGAGATCGCGCGTGTTCCCCAGAGCACGGTGACGCTCGACGAGAAGGCGGGGGAGCAGATGTTGCGCCTGCTCGATCGGCTCGACGAGCTCGATGACGTCTCGCGCGTCTACTCGAACGCCGACTTCCCTGCCGGCGTGCTGGAGGCGGCGGGCTGAGCCCCGGGACCGCGCGTGCGCGCGGGACGCAGTCGGAGGGAAGCGCCGCCGGCACCATCCCGGCGAACACGCACGATGAGGTGAGCGCGGATGCGGGCGTCGCGCCCGGGGTGGAGGCCGGCGGCCGCGTGCTCGGGGTCGACCCCGGCCTCGCGGTGACCGGGTGGGCGGTGCTCGAAGGCGGTCCACACCAGCCGCGGCTGGTGGCGTCGGGCGCGCTCCGCACGCGAGCTGCCGACGAGCGCTCGGTGCGCCTCCACCGGATCGCCGAGGGACTGGCCGCCCGCATCGCGGAGCACGGGCCCCGGGAGGTGGCGATCGAGCAGCAGTTCGTAGCGGAGAACGTTCGCTCCGCGATGGCGATCGGAGAGGCGCGAGCGGCCGCGATGATCGCGGCCGCGGCGGCCGGGCTTCCGGTGTTCACCTATGCGCCGACCGAGGTGAAGGAGGCGGTCGCGGGGTACGGCGGTGCGCCGAAGGAGCAGGTGCGTGCGATGGTGATTCTGCAGCTCGCCCTGGACGAGCCGCCCTCGCCTCTCGACGTCTCGGATGCGATCGCCATCGCTCTGACGCGGCTCGCGGAGGCGCGGCTCGACGCCCGACTTCGGGCGAGCGGCCGACCGTGATCGCGGGGCTGCGCGGCGCTCTCGCGCGCTGGGACGAGCCGACGGCGACCGCCTGGGTGGACGTCTCGGGCGTCATCTACGAGGTCGTCGTGCCGGCGTTCGCCGCGGAATGGGTGGCCGGACATGCCGAGGGCGCGGAGATCCACCTCCACACCTACTACCACGTCTCGGAGCGGAGTCCCCAGCCGCTCCTCGTCGGCTTCCCGCGCGCAGCCGACCGCAACTTCTTCCGGATCTTCATCGAGGTCCCCGATGTCGGACCGGTGAAGGCGGTGCGCGCGCTCACGCACCCGGTCCCGGAGATCGCGCGCTGGGTGGAGTCCGAGGACGTCCACGCCCTGCAGCGTCTTCCTGGCATCGGCCCCAGGCTGGCGCAGACCATCGTCGCCAGGCTGCGGGGGCGGCTGATCGAGGCGGCGCTGGGCCCCGAGGAGCCCTACACGTCCGGCCGCCCGCGCGGGGCCGCGGCGAACGAGCTCCGCGAGGACGCGGTCGACGCCCTGATCGCCCTGCAGTACGGGCGCCGCGAGGCGGAGCGTCTGGTCGACCAGGCGCTCCGCGCCGACCCCGCCGCGACCGGGCTCGAGGCACTGCTGCGCTCGGTCCTTGAGCGGCAGGCAACGCGCGGAGGGGGCGCGAGCTCCGGCTGAGCGTGCTCGCCGGCGCGCTACACTGGGCACCGCAGGAGGCCTCGCCGGCCGCGCCGCGGCCGGGACGATCAGGCCGGGGCAGGGGACGATCCGTGTCCGCACCGCCCAGGGAAACAGCCGCCGCCGCCCCTCTTGCCAGCGGCGAGGGACGGGCCTTCGAGCTCGTCTCCGACTTTCGACCGACGGGCGACCAGCCGGAGGCGATAGCGCGCCTCCTCGCGGGCCTCAACCGCGGCGACCGCGCCCAGACGCTGCTCGGCGTCACCGGCTCGGGGAAGACCTTCACCATGGCGAACGTGATCGCCGAGCGGCAGCAGCCGACGCTCGTGCTCGCTCCCAATCGCACGCTCGCCGCCCAGCTGGTCGCGGAGTTCCGCGACTTCTTCCCGCACAACGCCGTGGAGTACTTCGTCTCCTACTACGACTACTACCAGCCGGAGGCGTACATCCCGCGCAGCGACACCTACATCGCGAAGGACGCGGACATAAACGACGAGATCGACAAGATGCGGCACGCGGCCACTCGCTCGCTCTTCGAGAGGCGGGACGTGATCATCGTCGCTTCCGTGTCGTGCATCTACGGACTGGGGGAGCCGGGGGAGTACCAGTCCTTCGTGATGCGCCTCTACCGCGGACGACGGGTGAACCGCACCTCGCTCGTGCGCCAGCTGATCGCGATGCAGTACGAGCGCAACGACGTCAGCCCCGAGCGCGGGCGGTTCCGCGTCCGCGGCGACACGCTGACGATCTTCCCCGCCTACGACGACACGGCCCTGCGCGTGGACTTCTGGGGCGACGAGATCGAGCGCATCGCCCAGCTCGATCCCCTGACCGGCGAGCTTCTGGGCGACGTGGAGAGCACCGCGGTCTACCCGGCGAAGCACTTTGTCACCTCTGAGCAGCGACTCGAGCAGGCGATCGAGACGATCCGGGATGAGCTCGGGCGGAGACTGGGCGAGCTGCGGGCGAGCGGGAAGCTTCTGGAAGCGCAGCGGCTCGAGGAGCGCACGCGCTACGACCTCGAGACGCTGCAAGAGGTCGGGTACTGCTCGGGGATCGAGAACTACTCGCGCCATCTCCAGGCGCGGACGCCCGGCTCGACGCCGTGGACGCTGCTCCACTACTTCCCGGATGACTGGTTGCTCTTCGTCGACGAGTCGCACGTGTCCGTGCCGCAGATCGGGGGGATGTACAAGGGCGACATCTCCCGCAAGTCGACGCTGGTCGAATTCGGCTTCCGCCTCCCCTCGGCGCTCGACAACCGCCCGCTCTCGTTCGAGGAGTTCGAGGGGCACCTGAACCAGGTCGTCTACGTCTCGGCGACCCCCGGATCCTACGAGCTCGCGGGCTCGACGCAGGTCGTCGAGCAGTTGATTCGCCCGACGGGATTGCCCGATCCGGAGCTCGAGGTTCGCCCCACGCGCGCGCAGATCGACGACCTCCACGCCGAGGTGACGGCGCGCGCGGAGCGCGGTGAGCGCACACTCGTCACGACCCTCACCAAGAAGATGGCCGAGGACCTCACCGACTACCTCCAGGAGATGGGCGTGCGCGCGATGTACCTCCACTCCGAGATCGACACCCTGGAGCGCGTCGACATCCTGCGGGAGCTGCGGACCGGCTCGTACGACGTCCTCGTCGGCATCAATCTGCTGCGCGAGGGACTCGATCTCCCCGAGGTCTCGCTCGTCTGCGTGCTCGACGCCGACAAGGAGGGATTCCTGCGCTCCTCCGGCTCGCTGATCCAGACCATCGGGCGAGCCGCGCGGCACCCGCGCGGAAAGGCGATCCTCTACGCTGACGTAATCACCGGCTCGATGCGCCGGGCTCTCGACGAGACGGAGCGTCGGCGCGAACTCCAGCACGGCTACAACCAGGAGCACGGCATCACGCCCCAGGGGATCGAGAAGACGATCCGGGACATCACCGACCAGCTGCGCGCGGCCGACCGGTCGGCGGCGCCATACACGGCCGCCTCAGATCTCCCGCGCGAGGAGCTGGAGCGCCTGATCAGCGAGCTGGAGCGCCAGATGCGCGACGCCGCCCGCGATCTGGAGTTCGAGCGCGCCGCGCTGCTCAGGGACCAGGTGATGGAGCTGCGGGGGGAGCTCCTGGGCGAGCCCCCGGCCGGGCTGCGGCGGCTTGCGCCCGAGCGGCCGGAGTCGGGGACGGGGGGCGTGCGCCGCGGCCGCCGCCGGCGCTAACCGGCTCCGTCCCTGCCCCTCCCCCCGGACGCCGACGGGCCCCGGAGGTCCGGGGCCCGTCTCTCATCTCTTGTCGCCCGTGCCGCCTCGACGCGCGACCGTGTCGCCACGACTGGTGCCGAGGGGGCTCCGCCACGGTGACGGTCGGTCCATCCCGCTGGCGGATGCCCGGTGGTGTGCCGCTACGCCGTTCTTGAGAGGGCGGGGGGCGACACCGTTGACGGATCTTCCTTGTCCAAGGGCAGGGCACCTCCTCACCGTCGATTCGCGGCGTCCGTCTCCGCGTACATCCATTATCGAAGCGACGGACGCGCGGGGCAACATCGGGGAGAGGACGTGACGGGCGCGCACGCGTGCGGGCGTCGTCGGCTCTCGCGCGTTCGCGCGTCGTCGCATCGGCGCTCGCGGATGTGCACCGCCTCACGAGCGGGGCCGGGTTCCGGCGGCCGGGGACGTCCGCCGTGCCGCTTCGGATCGGGTGCGGTGGCGGGCTCGGCCCGAGCCGTCACTCCTCGTCGAAGGGGCGCGGGAAGGCGGGGTAGCCGGCCCCCGGAGCCCGCCCGGGAGGCGGCTCCGCCGGTCCGGGCCCCGGCGACGGCGGGGAGGCCGACCGCAGGGGCGAGGCCGTCTCGGCACCGGCGGGGGGATCCGGCTGCGCCTCCGCGCGGAGAAGGACGGCACGCGAGCTGCCGCCGACATCGGCGGCGGAAACGAGGCCGCGCTGCTCCAGCTCGTCCATCAGCCGGGCGGCACGCGGGTAGCCGATGCGGAGCTTGCGCTGGAGCAGGCTGATCGAGACACGCTGGTGGTCGCGCAGGAGCTCGGTCGCCCGCGGGAGCAGCGGGTCATCCTCCTCGCCGCGGCCCCCGACTGCGGCGGCCTCCGTCTCCTCGGAGAGCTGTCGCGCCGCCTCCTGCAGCAGGCCGTCGTGTTTCTCCGGAGCGAGCGAGGCGAAGCGCTCCGACGTCCAGAAGCCCGCCACCGCCTCGATCTCGGCGTCGGCGACGTAGACGCCCTGCAGCCTGGTCGGCTTCTGCGCGTTGGGGGCCTGGAAGAGCATGTCCCCGCGGCCGAGCAGCTTCTCGGCGCCGCCGTGGTCGAGCACTGTGCGCGAGTCGACCTGCGAGGCGACGGCGAAGGCGATGCGGGTGGGGAAGTTCGCCTTGATCAGCCCCGTGATCACGTCGACGGAGGGGCGCTGAGTCGCGACCACCAGGTGGATGCCTGTGGCGCGCGCCAGCTGCGCCAGTCGCACGAGTTGTGCCTCCACCTGGAAGGGCGCCGCCATCATCAGGTCAGCGAGCTCGTCGACGACGACGACCCAGTAGGGAAGCGCCCGCGCGGCATGTTGTTCGTTGTAGCGGGCGATGTTGCGGACGCCGGCCTGCGCGAAGCGGCGGTAGCGAGACTCCATCTCGTTGATGACGGCCTGGAGCGTTCCCACCACCCGGTCCATGTCGACCACGATCTCGGAGAAGGCGAGGTGCGGGACCTCCGCGAAGGGGGTCAGCTCGACACGCTTGGGGTCGATCAGGACGAGCCGCAGCTCCTGCGGCGAGTAGTTCATGAGGAGGCTCGTGATGATCCCCGAGAGGCACACTGACTTGCCGGCGCCGGTGGCGCCCGCGATCAGTAGGTGCGGCATCGTCGCGAGATCGGCGACGACGGGCTCGCCCGAGACGCCGACGCCGAGCGCGACGGGGAGGGCGGCGCGCGTGCGCGCCTTGGCGAACACCGGCGACTCCAGCACCGAGCGCAGCGAGACCAACGCTGCCGTGTGGTTCGGCACCTCGATGCCGACGATCGGCTTTCCCGGCACCGGCGCCTCGATGCGGAGCGAGGGCGCGGCGAGCGCCAGCGCGAGGTCGTTCTGGAGCGCCGTGATGCGCGAGACGCGGATACGGGTGCGCGCCGTCTCGACGATGCGCACCCTGGGCTGCCCCGACTCGTCGAGCTCCGACTGCCCCTGGGCGTCGCGCTCCGGCACCGAACGCGTGCGGACGTCCCAGCCCGGCTCCACGCCGAACTGGGTGACGGTGGGGCCCTCGTTGACCTGCACCACCGAGGCGTCGACTCCGAAGGAGGCGAGCGTCTGGACGATGAGCTCCGCGCGCCGTGCGTTGTCGGTCGACGAATTGGTGGCACCCGCTCCGTCCTCGAGCAGGGAGAGGGGCGGGAGCTGCCAGCCGTCGCCCGAGTGCCTCCACTCCCCGGCCGGGCGTTCGAGATCCATCACGATTTGCGTCACCGGCGCCCCACCGCTCTCCCCGTCCTCGGTCGGCGTCAGCTCCTCGACGGGCGGCGCCGCGACGCGCGGCACGGAGACCAGCGTCGGCTCGGGAGGCCCGGCGAGCTCGGTGAGCGAGGAGGGACCGCTCATCCGGGTGCGCTCCTCGCGCGGCATCCGGGGCTGCAGCGCCACGACGAACGCCCGAAGCAGCGCCGGCAGGCGGCCGATACCTCTCGCGAGCACCCGCAGCCCCCGCCAGGCGCGCCTGTCGAGCCTCCACCGCCAGACGGAGCGCGCCGCGACGGCCGCAGCGCCCGGCGTCCTCCGTGCGAGGCCGGTGGCGGTCCTGGGCCAGAGCAGCGCGAATCCCGCCGGCAGGCAGAGGAGCCACGGAAGCAGGCGCGGCCAGGTTGTGAGCGATCGGCCCAGCGCGCCGCCGGCGGAGGCGGCCTGGAGGTCGACGCCGTCGACGGTGAGGGAAGGCTGCCACATGCCGAGCAGTCCCCAGCTGAATCCGAGCATCAAGAGAACGCCCAGCGTGTGGCGCCGGTGCCGCCAGAGCATGCCGCCCAGGCCCGGGCCGCGGTCGCCGAGCAGGAGCAGAACGCCGGCGCCGCCCGCCAGCAGCGCGAGCGTCGCCTGGTGCACGCCCAGAGCGCCGAGCACCTCGGCGCGGACATCGAGCAACCGGCCGGGAAGGGCGATCACCCCGGGAAGGGCGACCGCTGCGAGGATCAGGATCGCCGCGCCGGCCACCGCGGGCCGCACCAGCAGGCGACCGACGGTCAGGATATCGGGCGTTGCTCTCTGCCGCGGATGACGGCCGACGGCGCGGCGTGGCGCCGCTCCGCTGCGGGGCTTGCGCGTGTCGGCCATCTCCACGCCCCCGGCCGTCGCGCTCCCCGCCGGGGCGCGGCGGCCTCTCCGGGAGGTTACACCTCCAGCATCACCGGCAACACCAGCGGGCGACGGTGCGTTCGCTTCTGCATGAGCATCAGCACATCGTCCTTCAGCGAGTCGTGGAGCTCGGCCCAGTCACGCCGCTCGGCGGGATTGCTCCCGATGATGTCGGAGACGAGATCGCCGACCGCCTGGAGGAGAGCCGGCTCCTCCTCCGGGCCGACGAAGCCGTGCGACATCACCTCCGGGGGCCGTGTGAGCCTCCCCGTGTGGCGGTCGACGGCGGCGACCACGACCAGCACGCCGTCTGTGGCGAGGTGCTGGCGGTCGCGCAGCACGAACTCGTCGATGTCGCCGACACCGAGCCCGTCAACGAAGACGTAGTCGGAGGAGACCCGCTCGACGACGCGCGCACCGTCTTCGTCGATCTCCAGCACGTCGCCGTCGGTGAGGATGACGGCGGCGTCGGGTTCCATGCCGAGCTCGATGGCGAGCTCGCGGTGCAGCACGAGGTGTCGGTACTCGCCGTGGATCGGAACGAAGTACTGGGGCTGCACGATGCGGTGGACGATCTTGAGCTCCTCGCGCGCCGCGTGGCCGCGGACGTGCACGGACGCGAGCCGGTTGTAGATGACGTTGGCGCCGCGCTCGAAGAGCGCGTCGATGTTGCGGTAGACCTGCTTCTCGTTCCCGGGCACCGGATTGGAGGAGAGGATCACGGTGTCGCCGTCGCCGATGGCGACGACGGGATGGGTGCCGCGCGCCATGCGCGTCAGGGCCGAGGTCGGCTCCCCCTGGGACCCCGTGCAGACGATGATCGTCTTGGAGTCGGGCTGGGAGGCCAGCTGGCGCTGGCTCATGAACGTCTCCGGGCTGCACTGGAGATAGCCGAGGTCGCGCGCCATCTTCACGTTGTTCATCATGGAGCGCCCGGTCACGAAGACTCGCCGATCGTGGCGCTCCGCGGCGTCGATCACCATCTGCACGCGCGAGATCAGCGAGGCGAATGTCGTCACGATCACGCGCCCGGCGGCGGAGCTGATGGCGCGGTCGAGCGCGTCGGCGACGATCTGCTCGGAGGGCGTGTACCCCTCGATCTCGGCGTAGGTGGAGTCGGCGGCGAGCAGCAGAACGCCGTCGGCCCCCGCCTCGGCGAGGCGGGGGAGATCGGTGTGCTGGCCCATGACGGGCGTGTGATCGATCTTGAAGTCGCCGGTGTGCACGACGTCCCCCAGCGGGGTCTCGACGAGGAAGCCGACCGCATCCGGGATCGAGTGCGAGACCGTGAAGGGCTCGACGGTGAAGGGCCCCACGTTCACCCTCTGGCCGGGCGCGAGGACGGTGATCTGCGTCTGGTCGAGCAGCCGGTGCTCGCGCAGCTTGACCTCGATCAATCCCCGCGTGAGCTCAGAGCAGAAGACCGGCACGTTGATCTCCCGCAGGAGGAAGGGCAGCGCGCCGATGTGGTCCTCGTGCCCGTGCGTGAGGAAGACGGCCTGCAGCAGCGACGGGTCGCGCCTGAGGTAGCTGATCTCGGGGATGATGATGTCGACGCCGAGGTGCTCCGCGTCCGGAAAGAGGAGCCCCACGTCGACGACGATCGCCGCGCCCTCGTACTCGTAGATCATCATGTTGCGCCCGATCTCGCCGAGCCCGCCGAGCGGGATCACGCGCAGCGCGCCGCTCATCGCCCCGCCTCCCGCCGGGCGATCACAGGAGGGGGGCCTGGGGAGGAGGAGGCGCCGGCACTGCCTCCTCCGCTCGCGCCGCGCCCGGCTCGGGCTCTCCGGCGCTCTCCGCGGGCGGGCCCTCGCCCGAGGCGGAGGCGATCAGGGCGGGGAGCTTCTGGAAGTCGGCGACGATCGCCGGGCGCAGGTCGCCGCGGTGAAGCGCCGCCGCGGGGTGGTACATCGGGATGACGAGCCGGCCGTCGACGCGTCGCGCCCGGCCGTGGATACGGCCGATACTCTCGCCCGGGAACCAGGCCGCCATCGAGAAGCGGCCGAGGGTGACGATCACCTTCGGGTCGACGAGCGTGATCTGCCGCTCCAGGTAGCCGCGGCAGGCCGCGATCTCCTCCGGCTGGGGGTCGCGGTTTCCGGGCGGGCGGCACTTCACGACGTTGGCGATGTAGACACTCTCCCGCGTGAGGCCGGCGGCGCCGAGGAGCTCGTCGAGGAAGCGACCGGCCGGGCCGACGAAGGGCTGGCCGAGTTCGTCCTCGCGCGCGCCGGGCGCCTCCCCGATGCACATCACGTCCGCAGGCGCCGGCCCGGTGCCCGGTACGGTCTGCGTTCGTGTCCGGGCGAGCGCGCAGTTGGGGCAATCGGCGATCTCCTCGTAGAGCACGGTCAACTCGCGGAGGGCCATGGAGTCCTCGGCTCGCGGGGAGGGTGCCCCGTCGCCATGCTACCGCGACGCCCCTCAGCGGGCAATCAACCGCGTAGGCGTCTGAGCAGAATCGCCGGGCTCAGCGGCGCACCACCCAGGCGAGGCCGATACCAACGAAGTAGAGAAGGACCATCGGGCCCGCGACCAGGGACTGCGTGACCGGATCGATGGTCGGCGTCACGATCGCCGAGACGAGGAATGAGCCGACCACCGCGATGCGCCAGCGCCGGAGCAGCTGACCGGCGCTGACGACGCGCAGTTTCGCCAGACCCATCACCACGAGCGGCGTCTCGAAGACGAGGCCGAGCACGAGCAGCAGGCGCGTGACGAAGTTGATGTAGTTGCCGATCCGCAGGTCGGCCTGCGCGACCTCGTCGCCGAACGTGAGGAGGAAGGTGAGCGTGAGCGGGAGCACCACCCAGTAGCAGAAGGCGAGGCCGATCAGGAACGAGATCGAAGCGCCGATGGCGATCGGCAGTGTCCAGACGCGCTCGCTGCGGGTGAGCGCGGGGCTCACGAAGCGCAGCACGTGGTAGACGAGGACGGGCATCGCGACCGAGACGCCGCCGAGCAGGCCGACCTGAAAGAACGTGACGATCAGCTCGAGCGGTTCGACGAACTGCGGGCGCCAGGTGGGGTCGTCGATGGCGACGCGCGCTGGCTCGAGGAGCACCTCGATCAGCCGGAAGCCTATAGGCGGGAGGAAGAAGACGAAGGAGCCGGCGGCGACGGCCGCGGCCATCCAGGTGACGCGCGACCGGAGCTCGGAGAGGTGCTCCAGCAGCGTCATGCTGCCGCCGTCGGCCAGCTCCTCCTGATCCGCGGTCGTCACCGAGTGGAGCCGCCCTCATCAGGCGCCCGCGCGGCGTCGCCGCCCGCTCGGCCTGTCGCCGGCCCGGCGTCCTCCAGTGGAGGCGTGCTCGCGCGGAGGTCCGCCTCGACCTCGTCCCCGAGATCGCGGATCGAGCGCAGATCCTCGCTCTCCTCCTCGATCTCGCTCTTGAGCTCTTCCATGGCGCCGCGCACGTCCCGCGTGACCTCGCTCGCGTAGCGGCGAGCGACGCGGTACCAGCGCCCGCCCTGACGCGCGATCTCGGGGAAGCGGCGCGGTCCGACGACGATCAGCGCGACGACGAGGACGAGCAGCGCCTCCATGGCGCCGACGCCGAAGAGTTCCATTCAGCGATGATACGCCGCGGGGGCCGGCCCGTTCCCGCGGCCGCCCGCGCGCGGCGGCGGCCGCGGGCGCGTGCTACTCGTCCTCGACGCCTTGATCGTGCAGGTAGTCGACCGCGTCCTGCACGGTCTGGATCTTCTCGGCATCCTCGTCGGAGATCTCGAGGCTGGCGTCGTCGCCGCCGAACTCCTCCTCGATCGACATGATGAGCTCCACCAGATCGAGCGAGTCGGCGTTCAGGTCGTCGACGAACGAAGCGTTCGACGCAACCTGAGACTCCTCCACCCCCAGCTGCTCGACGATGAGCAGGCGCACACGTTCAAAAACGGTTGCCACGAGTCAAGTCCCTCTCCGTGCCTATTGCGTTTCGCCCGCCGCCTGCAGGGCGACGGATCCAAGCACTCCGTTCACGAAGCGGCCGGAGGATTCCGACCCGTACCCCTTTGCGATCTCGACGGCCTCGTTGATCGCGACCCGGAGCGGAGCGTGGCGATTATCAAAGAGCACTTCATAGATAGCAAGGCGCAGCACACTGCGATCCACCGGCGCCATCTCCGAGAGCGGGAAGGCCGGGGCGTGCTCGGTGATCACGGCGTCGATCTCGTCCTGCCGCTCCGTGACGCCGACGACGAGCGCCCGCGCGAACGCCGTGGCCTCCTCCGTGAGGCGCGCGCCCGCCAATCCGCTGCCAAGCACCTGCTCCGTGGGGCGCCCCGAGAGATCCGCCTCGAAGAGCGCCTGGAACGCGGCGATCCGCGAGCGGCGACGTGAGCGCGTGGCCACGAGCGCCTCCCGCTACTGCATCACCAGTCCGCCGTCGACGTTGAACGTCTGGCCGGTGATGTAAGACGCTTGGTCGGAGGCGAGGAAGGCGACGACGGCCGCCACCTCGGCGGGGTCGGCGTAGCGCCCGATCGGGATCTGCTTGAGGATCGTCTCCTTCACCTGCTCGGAGAGCCCGGAGGTCATGTCGGTCTCGACGAACCCGGGCGCGACGGCGTTCACGGTCACGTTGCGGGAGGCGACCTCGCGCGCGACGGCGTGCGTGAACCCGATGATCCCCGCCTTCGCGGCCGCGTAGTTTGCCTGCCCGGCGTTGCCGATCTGCCCCACCACCGAGGTGATGTTGATGATGCGGCCGCGGCGGCGGCGCATCATCCCGCGGAGGGCGAGACGCGTCGCGAGGAAGGTACCGGTGAGATTCGTCTCCACGACCGTGTCCCAGTCGTCCCGCGACATCCGGATCAGCAGGCCGTCGACCGTCACGCCGGCGTTGTTGACGAGCACGTCGATCTCGCCGTGGCGCGCCCGCGCCGCCTCGAACACGCGCCTGACGGAGTTGTCGTCGCGCACGTCCATCTCGCTCGCCGTGCACTCGACGCGAAGCCGCCGGATCTCGTTCGCCGCGGCCTCGGCGAGCGCCGAGTTCGTGCGGTAGGTGATGAGCACATCGGCGCCCTGCCTCGCGAGCTCGAGCGCGATCGCCCGCCCGATTCCGCGGGATCCGCCCGTCACCACCGCCATGCGGCCCGCCAGGGGCCCCTCCGCGCTCATCCCGCCCTCCTCTCGGGGGTCATCGGCCGGCCGGGGCATCGGCCCCGGCGCGGGCGTCGGCCGCCCTCTCGACGTTCCGGACGTCGATGCCGCGAACGGTGCGCTTCGCCGCGCCGGTGAGCGTCTTCCCCGGCCCGAACTCGATGAGGCGGGAGACGCCAGACTCGGCCAGCGCGCGCACGGAGTCGGCCCACCTCACGGGGCTTGTGATCTGCGCCGCGAGCTCCCCCGGAAGCTCGGCCGCGCGCGCAAGCGGCCGGGCGGTGACGTTGGAGACGACCGGCGGATCGGGGTCGGCGAAGCGAACGCACGCGAGCGCCGATCGCATGCCCGCCGCGGCGCTCTCCATCAGGGGCGTGTGGAAGGCGCCGGCCACCGCCAGCGGGAAGACGCGTCCGCCCTCCGAGCGGGCCTGCTCGGAGGCGGCGTCGACCGCTTCGGGTGAACCGCCGATCGTGACGTTGCCGGGTGCGTTCTCGTTGCAGATCGTGGCGCCGTGCGCCAGGCAGATCGCCTCGACCCGATCGCGTTCGAGCGCGACGAGCGCCGCCATCGCGCCCGGCTCCCGGTCGCAGGCCTCCTGCATCAGCCGGCCGCGCTCGCGGACGAGCCGCAGCCCGGCACCGACCGACAGCGCCCCGGCCGCGACCAGCGCGGCGTATTCGCCCAGGGAGTGGCCGGCGAGAAGGCCGGGGCGCGCCGTGATGCTCCCCGCCTCGACGGCGGCTGCGAGCGCCGCGAGTCCGTGCGCGACGAGCGCCGGCTGTGCGTTGACGGTGCGCGTCAGCTCCTCTGCCGGACCGTCGAAGCAGAGGCGGGAGAGCGCGATGCCGAGGGCGTCGTCCGCCTCGTCGAAGATCGCGCGCGCCCAGCTGCTCTCCTCGTAGAGGTCGCGGCCCATGCCGGCGTGCTGTGCTCCCTGCCCGGGGAAGAGCCACGCGACGGTGGGATCACGCGGGAGCTCGCCGAGCGCGTCCTGGAGCATGGGTGCCACCTCCGGGACGGGGGAGGAACGCCGACGGCTCGGCCGCCCCATCCCCCTGCTCAGGCGCTGGCCTCCGGCGCGACGCCCCGGCCCCGGCCGGCGCTACTCCTGCTCCGGCTCGGACCCCAGCACGCGGCGGCCGTTGTAGTTGCCGCACACGGTGCAGGCGCGGTGGTTGATGTGCTGGGAGCCGCACTGCGTGCAGGCGACCAGCTGCGGCACCGCGACGCGGTGATGGCTGCGGCGGTGATTGCGCTTCGCGCGAGGCGTCTTACGCTTGGGGACTGCCACGCCGCTTCTCCTTCTGCCTCCACGCGCTGGCGATCGCGGCGAGCGGCCCCCAGCGCGGATCCTCGTCGTCGCCCGAGCAGCCGCAGGGGCTCTCGTTGCGGTCGGCACCGCAGCGCGGGCAGAGGCCCGCGCACTCCTCGCGGCAGAGCGGGGAGATCGGAAGCGCCGCCTGCTCATACTGCCGGATCGCCTCGCTGAGGTCGAGATGCTGGCGGGCATCGATGCGGAACGTGTCCGGGTCGTCGACGGTCGGCGGCAGGCCGGTCGCCGGGTCGTGCTCGGGCACGAACTCCTCGTCGAAGGCGATCTCATGGGGTCGTCGGAATCGGGTCAGGCAGCGCGCGCACGCCAGATCCGTCTCGAGGGTGAGACGCGCCGAGACGAGGATGCCCGACGTGGTCCGCGTCAGACGCGCGGCGCCCCGAATCGGCCGGGGGCGGGCGGCGGACTCCGCCGGGGCGTCGGCGAGCGCGTGATCGCGCGATGCGCCCACGGGCTCGCCGAGGAGCGTGGAAACATTGAAGATCACCAGGGACCGACCTCCCGGGCGGAGCGCGATCGTAGCACCGCACGCGGCTCCGCAGCGCGACCGCGCTGCTATCGTCACCGCCGGAAGGCGGTGCGCCGGAGGGAAGGATGCACGTGCCGGAGAGTTCGGCTCAGAGCCCCGCGCGGTCCGCCTCCTGGCACGCGGCGCTCGCGGCGCTCGCGGTGCTCGCGGCGCTGATCGCCGCGTGCGGCGAGGGCCAGAGCGGCACGCGTGAGCGTACGCTGCGCGTCCTCGCCGCCTCGTCGCTCGACGACGTCCTGCCCCGCGTGGTCGAGCTCTTCGAGACCGAGCGGCCGGGGGTCGAGGTGGCGGTCGTCTTCGGTGGCTCGCAGCTGCTCGCGACGCAGATCGAGGAGGGAGCGCCCGCCGACGTGCTGCTCTCTGCCAACCGGCTCCAGGCCCAGCGCCTCGTCGCTGCAGCGGGCGCGACGCGGTCGCTCGGGTTCGCGGCCAACGCGCTCGCCGTCGTGGTGCGGGAGGGATCTCCCATCGCCTCGGTCGAGGCGCTGGCGGAGCCGGGACGCCGCGTCGCCGTGGGGGCGCCCGACGTTCCGGTGGGGGCGCTCACGCGCTCGGCCCTTGCGCTGCTCGACGCCGAACTCGCCGCCCGGATCCGCGCCAACATCGTGACGGAGGATCCGAGCGTGCGGCTCGTGCTCTCCCGCGTCGAGACCGGCGAGGCCGATGCCGCCTTCGTCTATGAGACGGACGCCCGACGCGGCAGCGCGCGCGACGGCGAGGCGCTGCGCGCGCTCGACCTACCGGCCGGGCTCCCCGCCAACGAGTACGTCGCCGTCGTCCTCGCCGGGGCCGGCGCCGACGCGAAGGCATTCGCCGACTTTCTCGCATCCGAGGGCGTCTGGCGGCTGCTCGAGGCCGCCGGCTTCCGAGCGCCCGGGGCGGCGGCGGCACGATGAGCGCGATCGCGCGCCACGGCTGGCTCGCCGCGGCGGCGCTCTTCGCACTCTTCTTCCTCCTGCCCGTCGCCGGGCTCGGGCTGCGCGCGCTGACCGACGGCGACGTCGCCTCCGAGCTGCGCTCGGCCGACAGCTGGCGCGCGCTGCGCCTGTCGCTCGCGACGGCCACACTCGCGACGCTGCTGGCGGCGATCCTGGGGACGCCGCTCGCGTACGCGCTCGCGCGGTCGGGGCGGGGGGGCGCACGGCTGGCGGCGGCGCTCATCGACCTGCCCATCGTGCTACCGCCGGCCGCCGCCGGCATCGCGTTGCTCACGGTCTTCGGCCGGCGCGGCTACCTAGGTGAGCCCCTGGAGGGGCTCGGCATCTCGCTCTCGTTCACGACGGCGGCGGTGGTGCTGGCGCAGCTCTTCGTGGCGGGGCCCTACTTCGTCCGCTCCGCCTACGCCGGCTTCCGCGGCGCCGACCGCCGCTTCGAGGGCGTCGCATACACGCTCGGGCTCTCGCGATGGCGCACCTTCCGCAGCGTCACGCTCCCGCTCGTGCGGCCGGCGCTCACGGCCGGCGCCGTGCTCTGCTGGGCGCGCGCGCTCGGGGAACTCGGGGCGACGCTGCTCTTCGCCGGATCGCTCCCGGGGAGCACCCGCACGGCGCCCCTCGCCATCCTCAACGCCTTCGAGTCCTCGGCGGGGCTCGCCGGCGCCGTCTCGATCTCGCTCCTGCTCGTCGCCCTGGCGCTCGCCGTCATGCTCGCGCTGAGCCGCGTGACGACGGCAGGAGGGCCCTACCGGTGACCCTGACCGCCGCCTTCGGGACCCGGGTGGGCGACTTCGACCTCGAAGTCGACCTCGCGGCCGCCGACGAGCTGGTCGTGCTCTACGGACCCTCCGGCTCCGGCAAGACGGTGACGCTGCGCGCCCTCGCCGGGCTGCAACCGGTCGAGCGCGGGCGCATCGAGATCGGGGGCCGCGTCGTGGTCGACGCGGCGGCCGGCCTCCACCTGCCGCCGCAGCGGCGGCGCGTCGGCTACGTCGTGCAGGAGCCGGCTCTCTTCCCGCACCTGGACGTGCGCCGGAACGTCCTGATCGGCGTGGAGCGCTCCCGCGAGGCGCACGCCCGCTACGCGCGCCTCTGCGCGATGCTCCACATCGGCGGGCTGGACGAGAGGCGACCGCACCAGCTCTCGGGCGGCCAGAGCCAGCGCGTCGCGCTCGCGCGAGCACTGGTGCGTCCCACAGAGGCGCTCCTGCTCGACGAGCCGTTCTCGGCTCTCGACGAGGCGCTGCGCGAGGAGATGCGCGGGGAGCTCCTGCGGCTGCGGCGAGAGCTGGGACTCCCGATCCTCTTCGTGACGCACGATCTCCGCGAGGCGCACCTGCTCGGCGATCGCATCGCGGTTCTCGACGGGGGCCGCGTGCTGCAGTTCGACCGCCGTGACGAGGTTTTCCGGCGCCCGCTCGGCCGCCGCGTCGCGGAGCTGACGGGCGTGCGCAACATCGTAGCCGGCCGCGTGGAGGGGGGGCGCGTCGTCGTGCGGGGGCTCGCGCTGGCGCTCCCCGCCGACCGCCCGCCCCCGGCCGGGGCCGTCCGCGTCGACGTCGGGGTCCGCGCCGAGCGCTGCATCCTGCGCCGCCTCGATCCCGACGGGGCGCTCCCCCAGAACTGCTTCGTCGCGGGCGTGGTGGAGGATCTCGCCTTCGGCAACGCGCACCTGCTCAGGCTCGAGCCGGAGGGACGCGGCCCCGCCGTGCTCGTGGAGGTGGCCTCGCGCCCGTATGAGGTGCTCGGGGTCGCCTCGACCCGGCGCTGGGTCGTCGAGCTCCCGCCCGCCGACCTCCAGGTCATGCAGCCCGACGAGTCCCCGGCCGTGTGATAATCGGGGAGGACAGGGGACCGGACGGTCGCCAGCGGACGGCCCCACGTGGTGGGCGCCCCCGCGGGAGGAAAGTCGGGACTCCACCGGACAGGGTGCCGGCTAACGGCCGGGCGGCGCGAGCCGACGGAAAGTGCCACAGAAACATACCGCCTCCCCGCGGAGCCCCCGGGCCCGGCGGGGCGGCAAGGGTGAAATGGTGCGGTAAGAGCGCACCGGCGTTCCCGGAGACGGGGCGGCCGGGCAAACCCCACCCGGAGCAAGGCCACATAGGGGGGCGATGGGAGGTCCGGTCCCGCCCCCGGGTAGGCTGCTGGAGGCGGCGGGCAACCGCCGTCCTAGATGGATGACCGTCCCCGCTTCCGCCCCTCGGGCGGCGGGCGGGACAGAATCCCGCTTACAGGTCCCCTGTCCCACTCTCCGGCGCCGCAGGCAGCCGCGGGGAGGCTGCGACCGCCTGGTCGCGCTCCATGATCGCGGCCCCGCGCTGGATCACGCGGTCGAGTTCGATCACCACCGCGACGCCGCCGCGCTCCGGGTCCCGGGCCCGCTCCGGCTCGGGCGATCGCTCGTAGATGGCCGCCGCGAGTGCGGCGTCCTCGGTCACGTGCGCGCGGCCGTGGAAGAGCAGTGCGAGGCCCCGCGCCGGGTGCCGGTAGAGCAGCGCGACGCGCGGGTTGCTCTGGATCGAGCGCACGAGGCCCCCCTCCGGGTTGCGTGCCCAGAGGGCAAGCCGCTCCTCGTCGAGCGCCTGCGTGCTGCCGCGGAAGGTGATGTTCGGCTGGCCCGCGGCGTCGACGGCGGCGATCGTGATGGGCACGCCCTCCGTGAGGGCGTCGTTCACGGCGCTCTGCATCTCGTCCGTCAGGCGGATCATCGCGCCCCCGTCCCCCGCTCGCGCTCGCCCTCGTCGGGCGTGCGGCGAGTGTACGCCGAAGCCCCAGCGGGAAGCCTCCGCTACGATGACGGCCGCACAGGGCGGGAGAACGAGTGGCACCGGAGTCGCGCGGCGATTGGCGAGAGGGACTTCCCCCCGAGGCGCGCCTCCTCGCCGGCTCCGAGCTTCCCCCGCGCGTGGGCGCCGTTCGCCATGATTCTCGACTGGTCGAGCCGGGGGACCTCTTCGTCTGCCTCAGCGGCCGGCGTTCGGACGGGCACGACCACGCCACGCAGTCGGCGCGGGCCGGAGCCGCCGCGATCGTCGCCGAGAGCGGCCGCGGCGAGCCGCTGCGCTCCACGGGCGTCCCGCTTGTCGAGGTCCCGGACGGCCGCGCGGCGCTCGCCTCCGTCGCCGCCGCGCACGAGGGCCATCCCGCGCGCCGTCTCACCGTCGTCGGTGTGACCGGCACCGACGGGAAGTCGACGACGGCATTCTTCTCGCTTGCCGCCCTCGAGGGGGCGGGGCTCTCGGGCGGACTCCTCTCGACGGTCGAGTCGCGGGTCGCCGGCGATGTCCGGCTGCCCCTCTCGCGCCTCACCACGCCCGAGGCGCCCGACGTCCAGCGGCTGCTCGCCGAGATGGTCGACGCCGGCTGCACCCACGCCGTCATCGAGGCGAGCTCGCACGGGCTCGTGCAGCACCGGCTCGACGGGGCCGGCTTCGATGTTGGCGTCGCCACCACGCTCGGCGCCGACCATCTCGACTTCCACGGCACGCGGGAGGCCTACCACGCCGCGAAGGCCAGGCTGTTCGAGATGCTGCCCCCCGACGGTTGGGCGGTGCTGAACGCCGACGAGCCCGACGCGGCGGACTACCTCGCGCGGAGCACGCGGGCTCGCGCGTTGCGCTACGCGCTGGAGGGCGGGGAGGGAATCCCAGGCGCCTCGGTCCGGGCCGAATCCGTCGAATGGCGGCAGCGCGACTCGCGCTTTCTCCTGGCGCTCGGACGGCACGGCTCCCGGACGGCGGCGATTGAGGCGCACGCGCCGCTTCCCGGCCGGGCCAACCTCGCGAACGCCGTGGCCGCCCTGGCGGTCGCGTACGCACTCGACCTCGATCCCGTACGCGCCGCGGCCGGGCTCGCGGCCTCTCCCGGCGTTCCCGGACGCATGGAGCTCATCGCCGACTCACCGGTGGAGGTGGTCGTGGACTACGCGCACACGGAGGCGGCTCTGCGCCAGCTCCTGAAGACGCTCCGCGCACGAGTGCCGGGACGCCTGATCGTGGTCTTCGGCTGTGCCGGCGAGCGCGGAACGGAGCGACGGGCCGGCATGGGCCGGGCCGCCGCCGAGCTCTCCGACTACGCGGTCCTGACCGAGGAGGATCCGCGATCGGAGGAGCCCGACGCGATACTGGAGGCGCTGGCATCGGCGATGCGTGATGCTGGCGGCGTCGAGGGCCGGAGCTTCGAGCGGGTCCCGGACCGCAGGGAGGCGATCGGGCGTGCGCTCGAGCTCGCCCGTCCGGGCGACGCGGTGGTGCTCGCCGGCAAGGGGCACGAGCGCAGCATCGAGCGCGCGGACGGCGCGCACCCGTGGGACGAGCGCGCGGTGGCAGGGGAGCTGGTCGCCGCACGCTTCGGTTCGCACGCCCGGAGGCAGGCGCGGTGAGAGCCGGCTGAGGAGGGGGATGCCGTGAGCACGACGGGGATGGGCCCGCGGCTGGACGAGGCGACGATCGCGCGCCTCGTCGAGGAGGACCTCGGTCACCTGCTGCACCCGCAGTACTACGCGCCCGATCACGCCGATCCGGTGATCTTCGCCTCCGGCGAGGGCGTCTGGCTGACCGATGTGCGCGGCCGCCGCTACATCGACGGGCTCTCCTCGCTCTGGAACGTCGCGGTCGGCCACGGCCGCGCCGAACTCGCCGACGCCGCCTCCGAGCAGATGCGCCGGCTGGCCTTCACGAACAACTACACGGGCTTCTCCAACGTTCCCGCCATCGAGCTCGCCCGCACCCTGGCCGGCCTCGCCTACGACGGGATGGAAGGCGTCTACTTCACCAACTCCGGCTCTGAATCCAACGAGGCCGCCTTCAAGACGGCGCGCTTCTACTGGAACCTCATGGGGCGCTCCGGGAAGGTGAAGGTGGTGGCGCGCGAGCGCGCCTACCACGGCGGCACGCTCGCCACCTCGGCCATGACGGGGCTGCCGGCATTCTGGAAGTACTTCGGGCCGCTCCCTGACGACGTCATCCGTGCGACCCGCCCCGAGAACCTGGAGTGCGGCTGCCGGCCGAACGCGGACGGCGAATGCGCGCACTGGATCGAGTCCGCGATCGAGCGCGCCGGCGCCGACACTGTCGCCTGCGTGATCGCCGAGCCCGTGAAGGGGGCGGGGGGCGTCTGGACGCCCTCGGACGACTACTTTCCGCGGCTCCGCGAGATCTGCGACCGGTACGAGGTGCTCCTCGTCTCCGACGAGGTGATCACCGGATTCGGCCGCACGGGACACTGGTTCGCACTCGAGCGCTGGGGCGTCGTCCCGGACATCCTCTCCGTCGCGAAGGCGATCACCTCCGGCTACGTGCCGCTGGGGGCGGTCGTGCTCTCGGGCCCGATCACGGAGGCGCTCCACGACCTCCCGCCGGACGCGCGCTTCATGCACGCCTACACGAACAGCGCGCACCCGACCGCGGCCGCGGTGGCGCTGCGCAACCTGCGCATCATCGAGGAGGAGCGCCTGGTCGAGAACGGCCGGGCGATGGGCGAGCGCCTGGGCGAGGGGCTACGCGCCTCGCTCGGGGCGCACCCCCACGTCGCCAACATCCGGCAGCTCGGACTGATCGCCGGGCTCTCGCTCGTGCGGGACGCGGGGAGCGGCGAGCGCTTCGATGCCTCGGAGGGGGTCGGCGGACGGGTCGCGCGCCACATGCGCGAGGAGGGATCCGTGATCACGCGCTTCGTCGGCGATGAGATCGTCCTCGCGCCCCCGCTCGTGGTGAACGGAGACGAGGTGGACCAGGTGGTCGGCGCCCTCGACGCTGCCGTGCGGGCGACGCTCGGGTAGCGGCTCGCCAAGCCCGGAGAGGGTGCGAGACCCGCCGTGGGGCCGCGCCGCCGCACATGCGCACGACGCTGCGCCGTTGGATTGACGACCCCCGACCGCGCCGCTATCTTCGCCGGCAGGAAAGGAGGTGATGCCTCTTATGAGTGATAGACAATGTCGCCCGGATCGCGGGCGCTTCCCCGGCATCTCTGAGGAGGTGCGTCCGGGCTAGTTCCCGGGTCCGGTGCGATATACGCGAGGCGCGTCGGCCATCGGCCGGCGCGCCTCTCTCTTTGCGTCTCGCCTCCCGTCGCCGACGGCGTCGGCCGGGGGGACGGGATGCCGGTCGTCGATCGCTCCCGCGTGCGGGCCGCGGCCCGCGCATGAGCCGGGGGAGGGAAGATCTCGTGCCGCCGTTCGATGAGGACCGCTACCGGGCGCTGCTCGGCGCGCGGCGCGGGCGCGGCGCGGTCGGGCAACGCGTCCGCTTCCGCGAGCGGACGCGTTCGACGATGGACGACGCGCGCTCGGCCGCGGAGAGCGAGGGGCTCTCCTCCTGCGGCAGCGCTTTCGTCGCCGGCGAACAGGAGGCGGGCCGCGGTCGGCACGGGCGGCGATGGGACTCGCCGGCCGGCTCCGGACTCCTCGTGACCTACCACCTCTGCGGCTCGTCCGATCAGGCCGCGCGCGCGACCATCGCGGGCGCGCTCGCCGTCGGCGACGCCCTTCGCGAGGCGGCGGGCCTCGATCCGCGCTACACGTGGCCGAACGATGTCGTGGTGGGCTCCGGCGGCGAGGGCTCGGGCGCGGTCCGCAAGGTCGCCGGCATCCTGGCCGAGTCGGCGGCGGCGCCGGGTGGCCGCGTCGACGTGTTGCTCGGCATCGGCGTGAACCTGACGAGCGCCGCGGCGCTTCCGGCCGCGCTGGCCGAGGCGGCCGCGGGCGTCGTCGAGGCAGGAGGGCGCTCCGTCTCCCCCGAGGAGGTGCTCGCGGCGCTCTCGGCCGCGCTCGGGGAGAGGTGGCGCCAGGCAGCCGACGAGCCGGCGTCGCTCACCGCCGCGTGGCGGTCGCGCCTCCTGACGCTGGGGCAGCGGGTGCGGCTCGCCGTCCCGGCCTCCGGCCCCGGCGCGAGCGTCGTGGAGGGCCTGGCCCTCGACGTCTCGCCAACGGGCGAGCTCCTGATCCGGTCGGCCGACGGCTCCACCACCGCCTACGCGGCGGCCGACGTCGCGACGAGCGGTCCGGCGGGCGACGCTGCCCCCGAGTAGGCGGCGGGTGCGTACGATCGCGGGCGCCGGTTGCCCCCGGCGAGGGCGAGCCGTAGCCTCGACGTCATGAACCGAACAGAGCGCGCGATCTCCGCCTGCATGCACGTGCATCCCGGCGCGTCGCCGTCGCGCGCTCCCCTCCCGCGCTAGCAGTCATCAGGCACGGGCGAGAGAGCGAGCGGCGGCGGCGCGCCGGCGGCGCCGCCGTGCGCGCCGCCCGAGATCCATCCAGCGGGCCGGTCGGGCCTCGGGCCCAGCCCGGCCCGCGGGCGGAGGGGGAGGACATGACGCCGACTGACGGCGGGATCAATCGAGCGACGGGGACAGGCGGGGGAGCGGGCGCCGCGGCCGAGATGCTACGAAGCCGCGGGATGCGCGAGCTCGGCCCCGAGGAGATGCGCCGCTTCCGCCTGGTGGAGCGCATCTTCCTGGAGGTGACGGCGGAGCGCGGGTACCGCGAGATCCGCACGCCGACCCTGGAGCCGCTCCACCTCTTCACGGCGGCCGGCACCCTCTCCCCGCAGCTCCTGGAGCGCGTCTACTCCTTCCTCGACTGGGACGGGTGGAGCGGCGAGCGTGTCGTGCTGCGCCCGGACGGGACCGTCCCGGCCGCGCGCTGGCTGCTGGAGCAGGAGGCCCTCCTGAGCGCGGACGACCTCGGCGACGGCGTGCGCCTCTCCTACGTGGAGCCCGTCTACCGTTTCGTCCCGGGCGACGGGAACCGCGAGCAGTGGCAGGCCGGCGTCGAGCTCTTCGGGCTCGGCGCGCCGGAGGGCGAAGGCGAGCTGCTCGGACTGGCGGTGGTCCTCCTCCGCGCGCTCGGCCTGGCGCCGCGGATGGAGCTGGCGCACGCGGGCATCATGCGCTCCGCCTTCCGCGCCGCGGGGCTCGATCCGGCGCAGCAGCTCGCCGCCTACGACCGCGTGCTGGACGGCGACGGCGGCGTCACCGAGGAGCTCGCCGCCGCCTACCCGGCCGCGACGACGGCCCTGCGTCTCTTGCTGGACATAACGGGTGAGGGTCCGGGCTACCTCGCGAACCTCCGCGCGGCGCTGCTCCCCGTGCTCCCGGAGTCGGAGCCGGCCATCGAGGAGCTGGCCGTGGCCGCCGGAGTGTTCGATCGGGCCGGCGTTCCCTACCGCGTGCGCCCGGCGACCGCGCGAAACCTGGAGTACTACACCGGCGTCACCTTCCGCGCGCTCGCCGGCGAGGCCGAGTGCCTCGCCGGCGGCCGCTACGACGGCCTCACCGAGGCGCTCGGCGGGCCGGCCATCCCCGCCTCCGGCTTCGGCGTCGACCTGCTGCGCCTCGCCGATCTCGCCCCCGAAGCCGGCTCCCCGGCCGTCGACGGAACGCCGCGATGAGTGCGGGCGGCTCCGGGGAGATCCGCGTCGCGCTGCCGCGCGGCGACCTGCGCGGGGAGCTTGCGGAGCGGCTCCAGGCGGCCGGCTTCCGCGTCCCCGGCTACGGGGAGGGCTCCCGCTCCTACCGCTTCGACGTGGAGGGAAGGCCCCGGGTGCGCGTCCGCGTCTTCTCCGAGGCGGACATCCCGATCCAGGTCGCGCTCGGCCACTACGATCTCGGCATCACCGGCCGTGCCCACATCGACGAGCTCCTGGTGCGCTACCCGCACGACTCCGTCATCCCCCTGCGGGCCCTCGACATCGGCGAGAGCCGGCTGGTGCTGGCGGGAGCGGCGGGGGCCACGCTGGACGGACTCGCCGACGAGGGGATCCTCCGGGTCGCAACGGAGTTCCCGAACCTCGCGGCGCGCTTCCTCGCGCGCGCCCGCGTCCCGGACCACCGCCTCGTGGAGGTGTGGGCGAACGCGGAGGCGTGGCCCCCGGAAGATGCCGACGCCGCCGTCGTCACCTCCGAGCGGGCGCGCGCCGAGGAGCTGGTCGAGCTGGCGACGCTCCACCGCGGCAGCGCGTGGCTTCTCGGCAACCGGGAGGCGCTCATGCGCCGCGACCTGACGGAGGCGCTGGGCCCGCTGCTCGCGCTCCCCGCCGGCGAGGGAGCCGCGGCCGGCCCCGTGGATCCGCTCCCGCTGGTACTCCGGCCCGGGCGGCGGCCTCGTCGCGCGGAGGTCACAGGGCGCGAGACGCTGCGGATCGCGGTCCCGGACGGGCACGCGCAGCGCCACACGGTGGCCGCGCTCGCGGGCGCCGGGATCGTCTTCGAGGGCTACGATGAAGAGCGTGCCGTGCGGCACCCGGTCTCGCCGATGGAGGGTGTCTCGGTGAAGGTGATGCGGCCGCAGGATATGCCGCGCGCCGTCGCGCTCGGGCTCTTCGATCTCGCGCTCACGGGACGGGACTGGCTCGCGGTGTACGTTGCCATGTTCCCCGGCTCGCCGGTCGTCGAGCTCTGCGACCTCAGGCGCAGCAACTACCGGCTCGGCGCCGTTGTCCCGGAGGAGCTCCCGGCCGAGAGCATCGAGGAGGCGGTCGCCTACTGGCGCCGGGACGACCCGGCGCGCGTGATCCGCATCGCCTCGGAGTACGCGGCCCTCGCCGACCAGTACGCGCGCGACCGGCACCTCGGCCGCTACCGCGTCATCCCGATCGCCGGCGCCTCCGAGGGCTTCGTGCCGGAGGACGCCGAGATACTGCTGGAGGGAACCGAGACGGGGACCACGCTGCGCGCGAACAGGCTGCGTATGATCGACGTCGTGATGGAGTCCACGAACTGTGCAATCGGCCACAGGGAGCCCCCGACCGGGAGGCGCGGGGAGCTCCGAGCGGAGCTCGTGCGCCGGCTGGCGGACGCCGCCTCCGGCTCGGGGTAGCGCCATGCCGTCGCTGGGCTCGCACCTCGTGGTGGCGCGGCGCGTCGCGGAGCGTCTGGGCCGGCCGGTGATCGACGCCGACCGAGGCGCCTACTACCTCGGCGCGACGGCGCCGGACATCCGCGCGATCACGCGCCGCGATCGCAGCGAGACGCACTTCTACGACCTCGACGACTTCGGGCCGCAGGACTCGCTCGGGCGGATGGCCCGGGCGTACCCCGAGCTCGCCCGGCCGGCCGTGCTGCCGCGCCCGACGCCGGCCTTCCTCGCCGGCTACGTCACGCACCTGGTGATGGACGAGCGATACATCGAGCAGGTCTACCGCAGCGAGTTCGGGGAGCGCTCACGGCGCGCCCGCAATCCGCGGCGCGACGTGCTGGACCGGGCGCTCCAGTTCGAGATGGATCGGCGCGAGCGCGAGGACGCGGCGGCGATGGACGAGATCCGCGCGGCGCTCGCGGCGCAGGAGGGCGACCCGCGGGTCCCGTTCCTTCCGGGGCCCGACCTCGCTCGGTGGCGCGAGGCGGTCGCCGACATCGCGGCGCAGCCGCCCACCTACGAGCGCTTTCCGCGCATGCTGCGTCTCCACCTCGGCCGGGCCGGCCTCGACGAGGCGGCCATCGAGGAGCAGGTCGCGCGCGGACCACAGCTCGCGGCGGAGGCGTTTGCGGCGGTGACGGAGGAGCGGATGAGCGCGTTCTGGGAGGAGACGGCCGAAGCGTGCGCCCGGCGCATCGCCAACTACTTCGCGTGGGAGGAGATCCCGTGAGCGAGCCGGCAGCGGTGGGGCCGGGCGGCGGCGAGGGGCGCGCGCTTCGGATCGTGGACGGCGCGGAGGCGGCGCGCGCGAGCGTGCTCCGCCGCCGCCCCCTGGCGAGTCCCGAGCTCCCCGAGCCCGTGCGCGAGCGCATCCGCGACGTGCTGGGCGAGGAGCTCGACGCCGCCTCCGCCGTGGCGCGCATCATCTCCGACGTCGAGCGCGAGGGCGACGCTGCCGTGGTGCGCTACTCGCGCGCCTTCGACGGATCCGCGGAGGCGCCGATCGAGGTGACGCGAGCAGAATTCCGCGCCGCCCTGGAGGAGACGCCGCCCGATCTCCTCGAAGCGCTCCGGTTTATGACCGAGCGCGTGCGCCACTTCCACGAGCTGCAGCTCGACCACGGCCCGAGACCCTTCGCCCGGCACGGGCTCGGGATGCGGGTAACGCCGCTCGCCTCCGCCGGCATCTACATGCCGGGAAGCGACGCCGTCCTTCCCTCCTCCGTGATCCACACGGCGGTGCCCGCCGCCGTCGCCGGCGTCGAGGAACGCGTGGGCGCCACGGCGGCGCGCGCGGACGGCTCGGTGCACCCGCTGAAGCTCGCCGCGGCGGAGCTTGCCGGGCTGACGCGGGTCGTGCGCGCCTCCGGCGCGCAGGCGATAGCGGCGCTCGCGCTCGGGACGGAGAGCATCCCGCGCGTCGACATCGTCGTGGGCCCTGGGAATCTCTTCGTCACGCTCGCGAAGCAGCAGCTCTACGGCCGCGTGGGGATCGACTCGCTCTACGGACCGACGGAGACGCTCGTACTGTCGGACGGGAGCGCCGCCTCGGATCTCGTCGCCGCCGACCTGCTGGCGCAGGCCGAGCACGACGCCCTCGCGACTCCAATCCTGATCACGACCGACCGGGAGCAGGCCGAGGCAGTAGCCGCGGAGGTCGACCGCCAGCTCCCGGAACTCGAGCGCGAGGTGATCGCGCGCGCCGCGATCGAACGGGGAGGAGCGGTGATCGCCGCCGACCTCGAGGAGGCGGTTGCGCTCGCGAACGAGTTTGCGCCGGAGCACCTCTGCCTCCTGACGCGCGAGCCGGAGCGGCTCGCCACGTTCGTCACCTCCGCGGGCGGCCTCTTCCTCGGCGAAGACACGCCCGAGGTCATTGGCGACTACACGGCCGGCCCGAGCCACGTCATGCCCACCGGGGGATCGGCGCGCTTCGCGTCGCCTCTCACCGTCCTCGACTTCCTCCGCGTCACCTCGACGGTCGCCCTCTCCGAGTCCGACCTCTACCGCCTCGGCGGCTACGCGGCGACGCTCGCCCGGGCCGAGGGGCTGACCGCTCATGCGCGCGCCGTCGAGCTGCGTCTGGAGGGACGATGATGAGCGGGACGCCAGGCCGCCGGGGGAACGACCCACCCGTGCCCGCCGACCCGAGGCGGCTGCTCCGCCCGCAGCTGCGCTCAGTCGAGCCCTATGCGGCCATCGAGTCGCCGGAGCAGGTCGCGGCGCGCTACGGCCTCGACCCGCGGCGCCTGGTGAAGCTCGACGGGAACGAGAACCCCGAGGGGCCCTCGCCCGGGGCGCTTCGGGCGCTGCGAGGGGTCGCGCCGCACCGGTACCCCGATCCCGAGCAGAGGCGGCTGCACGAGGCTCTGGGCCGCCACCTCGGCGTTCGACCCGAGGCGGTGGTGGCCGGCGCGGGATCCGACGAGCTCATAGACCTTGTCATCCGCTGCGTGGTGGGGCCCGGCGACCGCGTCGTCGTCGCGCCGCCGACCTTCGGGATGTACGCTTTCGATGCCGGGCAGGTCGGTGCTGAGATCGTAGAGGTGCCGCGGCTGGCGGACTGGTCGCTCGACGAGGAGGAGCTGCTCGCCGAGGCGCGGCGGGCGAAGCTCGTCGCGCTGGCCTCGCCCAACAACCCCACCGGTGGTGTGGCGCCGCGGGCGCTCCTGGAGGCGCTCCTGGGGAGCGGGGCGTTGCTCCTGCTCGACGAGGCGTACATCGAGTTCACGAAGACGCCGTCGATGGCCCAGGAGGCGGCGGCCGGCGCACCGCTCGTCGTGCTGCGCACTTTCAGCAAGTGGGGCGGTCTCGCGGGGCTCCGCGCCGGCTACGCCGCGATGCCGCCGGAGCTGGCGGAGACGCTGATGGTGGTGAAGCAGCCGTACTCCGTGAGCGTCGCGGCGGAGGCGGCCGCGCTCGCGAGCCTCGAGGAGCGCACCCTCCTCGACGAGCGGGCCTGCGCACTCCTCGCGGAGCGCGACCGGATGGCCGCGGCGATCGCGGAGACGGGGTGGCTGAGGTCGCACCCATCCTCTGCGAACTTCGTGCTGGTCGAGATGACGGGGACGCCCGGGGGCGGTTCTGCGCCGGAGGACGCGGGTCGGAGGCTCTACGAGGCGCTCCGCCGCCGCGGGGTCCTCGTGCGGCACTTCGCGGCGGCGCGGCTCGAGCGGTGCGTGCGCATCTCCGCGGGGCGTCCTGAGGAGACCGACGCGCTGCTCGGCGCGATCCGGGAGGTAGCCGCCTCGGGCGAGCTGGGACGGACGGAGGACGAGCGATGACCCAGGAGAACGCAGCGGCGGCCGGCGGGCGCCGGGCGTCGCTTGAGCGCGAGACGGGCGAGACCCGCGTCACGGTTGAGCTCGACGTCGACGGCTCGGGCGCCGCGTCGGCGAGCACCGGCGTGGGATTCCTCGACCACATGGTCGAGGCCTTCGCGCGCCACGGCCGCTTCGACCTCGACGTACGCGCCGAGGGCGACCTCGAGGTCGACGCGCACCACACGATGGAGGACGTCGCGCTCGCGCTGGGTCAGGCCTTCGACGGGGCGCTCGGGGAGCGCGCGGGAATCGTGCGCATGGGCGACGCCACCGTCCCCCTGGACGAGGCGCTCGTGCACGTGGCGATCGACCTCTCGGGCCGCCCCTACGCCGCCGTCGATCTCGAGTTCACGGGGGAGCGGATCGGCGAGGCACCGACCGAGCTCGTCTCGCACGTGCTCGGCTCCTTCGCCGTGGGCGCCCGGGCGACGGTGCACGTGCGACAGCTCGCCGGCGCCAACGACCACCACGTCGCCGAGGCGGCGATGAAGGCGCTCGGCCGCGCCCTCGACGCCGCCACGCGCATCGACGAGCGCCTCGCCGGCCAGATCCCCTCCACGAAGGGGACGCTCACCGCGTGAGCGAGCCGACCACGCGCGATCTGCTCTCGTTCGCGCTCGAGCTGGCCGACGCGGCGGATGCCGTCACGCTGCCGGCCTTCCGCGGTGGGGCGCCGGTTCGCCGCAAGCCGGACGGGTCGCTGGTGACGGCTGCCGACGAGGCGGCGGAGCGCGAGCTCCGGATCCGCATCGGGAGGAGCTTCCCCGGGCACGCCGTGCTCGGGGAAGAGGAGGGTCTCGGCGGGGCGCCGGATGCGCCGGCGCGCTGGATCCTCGACCCGATAGACGGGACGCATTCCTTCGCACGAGGCGTGCCGGTCTGGGGGACGCTCATCGCCTGCGAGCGCAGGGGTGTCGTGGAGGTAGGGGTGGCGTCGGCGCCGGCGCTCGGCGCGCGCTGGTGGGCGGGGCGCGGGCTCGGTGCCTACCGCAGCCGGTCCCTTGAGGGCCGGGGCGCAGCGCGTGGAGGCGAGCGGATCCACGTCTCCGCCGTCGACCGCATCGAGGACGCCCACATCGTCTTCGGCTCCTACCGGCTGATGGCGCGGACGTGGGGCGGCCGCGCCGCCCTGCTGCTCGAGGCGAGCTGGCGCCAGCGCGGCTACGGCGACTGCTGGGGGCACCTGCTCGTCGCCGAGGGCTCGGCCGAGCTGATGCTCGACCCGGCGGTCGCGGCGTGGGACATCGCCGCGCTCGGCCCGATCCTGGAGGAGGCGGGAGGGCACCTGACCGACGTCGACGGGCGCGCGGATCTCGGGATCCCCCACGCGATCAGCTCAAACGGCGCCCTGCACGGGCCGGCGCTGCGCGTGCTCCGGGGCGAGCAGCAACCTCCGCCCCCGTCCCCGGGCCCCCGCGCCACGCCGTGAGCCCGGGCGCCCCGGAGCTTCCCGACCTGCTCTCGGAGTTCTGGGCGCCGCTCTGCGCCGTGGGGAGCCACGACGCTGCCGGGCGGCTCAACGCGCAGATCTGCGTCTCCGTCTTCGGGGCGTCGATCGTGCCGGAGCGGCCGCGGCTGCTCGTCGTCCTCAGCCGCACGACCCTCACCCACGATCTCGTCCTGGAGTCGGGCACGCTCGCCGTCACGCTGCTCGCGGAGGACCAGCTGGAGCTGCTCGAGCCGCTCGGACTGCGCTCCGGGCGAGACAGCGAGAAGCTCTCGGGCCTTCCGCTCCGGACCACGGCGGCGGGGGACCCGCTCTTCACGGAGGGGGTCGGCTATCTCGCCTGCGAGGCTCTCGACGCCGTCGCCCTCGGGGACTCGACCGCCTACCTGGTGGCCGTGCGCGAGCGCGCGCGCCTCGGAGCCGCGGGCGAGGCGCGCCGTCCGATGCGCTGGGCCGACGCGCGCGGACGGATCGGCGGCGACTTCCTCGCGCGCTGGGCCGAGAAGAGCGAGCGGGAGCAGGAGAGCGCCCGCGCGGCCATGATCTGGCACTGAGAGCCCCTCCCGGCTCCCGCGGCGGCGCCGCGCGCTGGCCCGCATCGCCGCCACTCGCTACATTCAGCGCTACGCCGAGGTAGCTCAGTCGGTAGAGCACACGACTGAAAATCGTGGTGTCGCCGGTTCGATTCCGGCCCTCGGCACCACCATCCCTGCGGAGCCCCCTCCCCCCGTGTGCACCGCTGGTCGCGTTCCGCGGCGCACACGACCGGCACAGGGCGCGTGGAGCCAGGGCGGAGCGACCGGAGCCCCCGGGGCGGCACCCTCAGGACGGTGCGACGGCCAGGAAGCGCTCGTACCGCGTCTCGAGGAACTCGCGCCCCGGCCTGTCGCCGGGGCGCGGCGGCAGAGCCATGCGCTGCCCGTCCAGTCCCTGGATTGCATAGCGCAGGGTCGGGCCGTCCTCCTCCTCCATCACGTCCGGGCGCACCGTGATCACGTGATCGCGCGGCCGGATGCCGACGACGTAGCGATCGAACGTGGCGTGATGGAGACGGCAGAGCGCGATGCCGTTGCGCACCTCCGGGACGCCCCCGGGTTCGCTGTCGGGAATGATGTGGGCGGCATCGAGCAGCTCCCGGTGCCGGAGGCTGCAGAAGGCGCAGCGCTCGCGGTAGGCGTCGAGCACGCGCTCACGGAAGCGCCCCTGGTGCAGACGCTGGAGCGCCTCCGTGGTGGCGTAGTGCCTGAGATCGGACGGCTCGGCGGGCGCGAACGGATCCGCGGGCTCGCCGATCCCGATCCAGAACGACCGATCGTTCCGCGACTCGTCCAGCACGTGCGCCGGCCGGAGCGCCTGGTATCTCCCCCTCGCCACGGCGAGGAAGTAGACCAGGGGAAGGCGCTGCTCCATCGCGAAGCGGAGGCCGACGTTGTCGCGGTGCGCGGGATCGGTGCCGCGGTACATGTAGCGGAAGAGGCCGGACGGGCTGCGCTCGTCCGCGTAGGGGCTGTCGTGGACGGTCAGGATCGAGAGGGGAGCCGCGAGCGTTCTCGGCGTGAAGATCCCCTGTGGACTCACCAGGTGGACGCGCTCCCCGCGCAGCGGAAACCCGTTCTGGAGCTCGCGGCGGGGGAGCACTTCCCCGTGGATCCACTCCAGCCGATCAAGCCAGGCGAACGCCGCCTCCCGAACGCGACGGTCATGCTCGCGGTCGAAGTCCACCGGGTCAGCCCGTGTCCGGGAGGCTCGCCCACTCCTCCTGCTTCTCGTAGAGGAGGTCGTGCATCTCCCAGAACCGGTCCTGTGCCCCGGCGCATTCGGCGGCGACGTGGGCGCCGGCCGCGTTGGGATGGATCTGCGTGAGCGGGAAGTGGGAGAACGCGAGTGCGACGTCGTCGCCCACGAGCGTCCGAATGGCCGGCAGGGAATCGTAGTACCAGCGCTGGCAGAAGGGGCACTGGAAGTCACTGAACTCGACGATCACCACCGGGGCGTCGGGATCTCCCTCGATGAACGCGCCGGCGAGGTCGGGCCGCTCGGAGTGGATGACGAAGCTGGGTGGATCCCGCTCCGCGAGCTGCCGGATCACCGGCGAGTAGTCGTCGATGCTCGTCGGGGCGCCCGCGAGCTCGGCGGCGATGACCTCGGCGAAGACGGAGGCTGGCTGCGCGCCGGCGATCAGCTTGTTGTTGACGAAGAAGGTCGGCGTGGCCCTGACGCCGAGGTCGACCCCGAGCTGGAGCCGCGCGCTGATCACCTCGTAGGGGGCTGCCGCCGCGAGGCACTCGTCGAAGAGGGCGACGTCGAGGCCCAGCGACGCTGCGTAGTCCCTCACCGCGCCACGGAGCGTGGCGGGAGTTCCCGGCGCGGCGCGGGTCGGCTGGGCGCCGCCGGAGAGGGACTCGGCTGTGTCGGAGAGCGAGCGCGCCGTGGCGGAGAGCGACCCGGCGGTCGCCGAGAGCGACTCGAGCGTGGGCGCGAGGGAGGCCGCGGAGTCATCGCCGCGATCGGTCGCGACGACGGCGGCGATGATGGCGGTGGCACCGATCAGGACCGCGATCGGCGTGAGGAAGTAGGACCAGGTGGGCCGGTCGGCCCCGGGGGCGGGGTCGGGCCCTGCGGGCGGTGCCGGCGGGGCCGCGTCCCCTCGCGGATCCTGCGGGACCGGCTCCTCGCTCACGCACGGCTCACAATACGGCCGTGGCCGGTCGTGACGGTTCCCCCGTGCTTCGCTCCCACTCCTGCGCGGCGCCTCACGGTAGACACGGCGTCCGCACTATGCCACGAGGCGCCGCGCGGCTCGCCGCCCCTACGACTCAAGGCGGAACGGCGGGTAGCGGTCGGTGACCAGGAGGAGGGAGTAGGCCGACACGCGGAGCCCCCAGCGGGCGACCCCGGCGACGAAGGTGAAGAGTCCCCGCGGATACCGGCCCGTGAACAGGATCGCGACCCAGGCGATGACGATCGCGAACATCGCGAGGATGGAGAGGAGGCTCAGGATGAGCCAGTGCGGGAGGGCCAGCAGCCACTTGATGAGAGGCAGCCCGCGGTTGAGATCGCGCTCCGCGTCCGGGTAGTCGACGTCGAGATGCACCGACTGCTCATCCGTCGTAGAGGGGTACCGATCTGTCAGGAGGGCGAAGTAGGCGAAGATCCTCGTGCTGAAGCGTGTGAGTTCGAGCGCGAAGTCGAACCACCACCGCGGGTAGCGGTGGCGGAAGAGGATCATCAGGAGCGTCGCGAGAAAGAGTCCGGCGCTGAAGCCGCCGGCGGATCCCTGGACCCACTCACCCGAATCGGTGACCACCCACTGGTTTCCGGTGCCGCTGAGTATTCCTGCCACGGCGAGGATCGGGATGATCCAGATCAGCCGGAACACCGTGGTCAAGCGGTTGAGTCGCTCGGGGTAGTCGATCTCCAGGCGCGCCGGATAGGCGGGCGATCCCTCGCTTGTCGCCATGGTCGTCTCCTTCCTGAATGCCTGTTCGCCGGGGTTGGCGGTCAGATCACGCCGTCGTCCCGCAGCCGCTCGATCTCGTCGGACCTGTAGCCGACCTCCTGGAGGTATGCCTCCGTGTCGGCGCCCGGCCGGGCCGGGGGCGGGGGCGCGACCGGCTCGCGCTCGAAGAGGATCGGAAGGCCCGCCACGTCGATCTCACCGAAGTCGGGGTGCGCGGTGCGCCCGATGTAGCCGTTGGCGCGCGCCTGCGGGTCGGCAAGGACCTCGGCGAAGCTCTGCACACGTCCCGCGGGCACCTCCCGCTCGCGGAGCGCCGCGAGCCAGTGCTCCGCCGGCCGCGACGCGAGCAGCTCGGCGAGACGCCGCTCGATGGCGTCGATTCCGGCCGAGCGGGCCTCGTCGTGCGGGTAGCGTTCGGCCAGGTCGGGAGTGTCGATGGCTTCACAGAGGCGCGCGAAGGTGGGGGCATCCTCGGCAGCGATCGTGATCCACCCATCGGAGGTCTCGAACGCCCGCCCGACCGACCCCCGCGGCCGAAGAACGGTATGTGCGTCGCCGGAGCGGACCGTTCGCCCTTGAAGCGACGACGCGTTCATCTCCCAGGCCTGCAGCGCCGCGCCGCCCCCGTAGAGCGATGTGTCGACCTGCACGGCCTCGCCGGTGCGATCGGCGCGGACGAGGGCGGAGAGCGCGCCGGCGCACAGCGTGAGAGCTCCCACCTGGTCGGCGATGGCGCAGCTGGCCGGCGCGGGCGCCCGGCCCTCGTAGCCAGAGAGCCACACCATCCCCCCGGCGGCCTGTGCCGCCATGTCGAGCGAGGTTCGCTGCGGGTACGGGCCAAGCCGGCCCCAACCGCTTCCCGTCGCGTAGACGATGCGGGGGTTCGCGGTTCGCATGTCCTCGAAGCCGAGTCCGAGCTTCTCCATGACGCCCGGCCGGAAGTTGCTCGTGACGATGTCCGCCGTCGCGGCGAGTCGGAGCACGATCGTGCGGCCCTCCGGCCGACGCACGTCGACGGCGATGCTCCTCTTACCGAGCGCGTGGGCAAACGAGAATCCGACCATGTGGTGATCCCGAGAGGGCGGGCGCGCGGGTGGAACACCCGGCCCGCTCCGGTCGACGCGGATCACCTCGGCTCCCATCTGGGCGAGCATCATCATCGAATGCGGCCCCTGCTGGGCGATCGAGAAGTCGAGAACGCGAACTCCATCCAGCGGCCGGTTCATCCAAGCACCCCCTCTCCCCGCAGAGCAGCAACCTCGCCCGCCGCCACGCCGAGCTCCGCGAGGCGGCGCTCCGTGTCGGCGCCGGGCGCTGGCGGCGGAGGCGGCGGTGTCGCCGGCTCGCCGCCGTAGACGTAGGGAGAGCCCACGACCGTGATCGGTCCGAGCGTGGGATGGGCCATCTCGGTCATGTAGCCGTTGGCCCGGGCCTGCGGCTCACCCAGGATCTCCTCGTGCGTCTGTGCCGACCCGCCGGTGACGCCGACGCGCTCGAACGCCTCCAGCCACTCCGCGCGGGTCCGCAGCAGGAAGTGCTCGCCGAGAATCTCGAGCACCTCCGCCATGCTCACGGCCCACTTCGAGCGGTCGCCGTAGGGCATGAACTGCCCCTGGAGCTCGCTCAGCCCCAGCAGCCCGCAGAGCGCCTCCCAGCGCGGCGAGCCCATGCCGGCCAGCGTGATCCAGCCGTCCTTCGCCTCGAAGACGTGGCAGAGCGTGTAGTCGCTGATGTCGGGGTGCCCGCGCCCGATGCGCGGGCTCACGATCCCGCGCACGGACTGGGAGTCGAGCTCCCAGGACTGGATGCCGATCTGAGCGCCGTAGAGCGAGACATCGACGCGCCCTCCGACTCCGGTTCGCCCGGCGCGGATGAGCGCGGCCAGGATGCCCGAGCAGAGGTACATGGCGCCGGTCGAGCTCGCGATCACCGCGCCGGCGGGGAGCGGCGGCTCGCCCTCGAAGCCGGAACGAGCCATGTAGCCGCCCGCGCCCTGAGCGTTGATGTCGGTGGCGGGCGCGTCCGCGAGATCCCCCCGCGGTCCGAAGCCGGAGCAGACCGCATAGACGACCCGGCCGTTCAGCGCTCGCAGTGATTCCTCGTCGATGCCGAGTCGCTCCGCGGTCGCCTCGCCGACGCTCCGCACCACGACATCGGCCTCCGCCGTGAGGCGCCCCAGGATCCCGCGGGACTGCTCCCGCTCGATGTCGAGCACCACGCTCTGCTTGCGCGCGTGGAAGGTGATGCGGTCGAGTTCGTGCTCAAAGCGCGCCGCGGAGAGCGCCGTCCCCGCGGGCGGCTCGACCAGGGTCACGAGCGCGCCCATGTCGGCGAGCATCCGCGTCGCATAGGCGCTCTGGCGCGTCGGCACCAGCTCCAGCACGCGCACACCCGCGAGTGCGGCCGTCATCGAATGGCTCCCTCCCGACCGTCCCGGCGCAATGCGCACGGTCGCTCCTAGGAGTATCACACCCGCGCGTAGAATGGTGGCGTCAGGCTCCGCGACGAGAAGGATGCCCGCCCATCTCGCGCCCGACGCGTGTCGCTGTGAGCGGGCGTCTCGGGCGTCCCGGCCGGCGCCGCGAGGCGGGCTCCGAGCGCTGCGCGCGGGCCGACGATAAGGCGGAGCCGATGACGGCGAGCGATCCGACACAGCACGTCTTTGAGTCGCAGCGGCTGCGCCTCGCGTACTGGGCGTGGGGAGACGGGGCCCGCCCTCCCCTGATCCTCCTTCATGGGAAGCGCGACCACGCGCGCTCGTGGGATCGACTCGCCGCCGAGCTGTCGCGGGAGTGGTACGTGGTCGCTGCCGACCTGCGCGGCCACGGGGACTCGCAGTGGGCGATCGGCGCGCACTACGTCTTCGCGGACTACATCGCCGACCTCATCGCGTTGATCGATGTCGTCGGCGGCCGGGCGTCGGTGGTCGGGCACTCCGGCGGGGGTCTCGTCGCCACTCTCGCAGCCGGGCTCTATCCCGAGCATGTCGAGCGCATCGTCGCGATCGAGGGGACGGGCGCCCACCTGCAGAGGCTGCCGCGCGCCGAGCCCGACTCGCTGCGGGAGTGGGTCGACCACACGCGGGCCCTCGAGCGCCGCCTGCCGCGGCTCCTCCCGAGTATCGAGGCCGCCGCCGAGCGGATGCGTCGCGGCAACCCGCGGCTTCCCGCGGACCGGGCCCTCGAGCTCGCGTCGTATGCGGTGCGGCCGGTCGACGGGGGCCACGCGTGGAAGTTCGATCCGTGGGTAGACTCCAGCGATCCGGTCGAGCTCCGTCCCGAGGAGGCGCCCCCGATCTGGGCGCGCGTGCGCTGCCCCGTGCTGCTGCTCATCGGCGACGAGGCTGCTGGGCGGGGGGTTCAGAGTCCTGCGGACGCCGACCACTTCCGCGACGCACAGACCCTCGTCGTTCCCGATGCGGGCCACTGGGTACACCACGACCAGCCGGCCGCCGTCCTGGATGCGATCCGCCGCTTCGCGAGGGGCGAGCGGTAGCGCCCGCGGTTCCTGTTGACAGTCCCCCGGTGCCCGCCTAGCGTCCACGCGAGGCCAGAGGGGCGGGATCGATGCACCAGCAATCGTCATGCAGAGAGACCGCTCGCCGGGCTGCGCCACGATGAGCGCCGCGTTCACGCTCGAGGACGGGCTCTACATTCCCGGTGAGAATGCCCGCGGGCCGTGGGGCGACAATGAGCTCGGCGGCGGACTCGTGACGGGGCTCCTCGCTCACGAGGTCGAGCGCCACGTCGACGGCACGCTGCATCCCGCGCGCCTCACCTTCGACATGTACCGCCCTGTGCCGCGTGGGCCGCTCGGGATGAGCTCTCGGGTCGTGAGGGACGGGCGGCGCATCCGGGTCGTCGACGTCTCGCTCACGCATGACGGCGTCGAGGTGAGCCGTGCCACGGCGCTGCTCATCCGCCGGACCGAGGAGCCGCCCGGAGACGTCGCCACAACGCCCCCGCGAACCGTCTCCGGCCCGGAGGGAATCGCCACGGATCGATGGCCGGGTCGGAACCCCGCCACGTCCTCGATCGAGAATCGCTCGCTGCGCCCGACGGGGGGGTCGGAGCCCGCGGCGCGCTGGACGCGAATGCGGATGCCGCTCGTCGACGGCGCGCCGCTGACGCCGCTGGTGAGGGCGTCGGAGGGCGCCGAGGCCACGAGCCCGGTGAGCAACCGCAGTCCTGTGGGGCTCTACTTCAAGAACGCGGACATGACGCTCTACATGCACCGGCTGCCGGTGGGCGAGTGGATCTGTCTCGATGTCGTGGCTCGCGGGAGCGCCGAGGGGGTGGCGGTCGGCGAGTGCGCGCTTCACGACGAGCGGGGCGTCTTCGGGCGTTCGCTCGTCGCCTGCGTCGCCACGGCCCGGAACGAAATGATCGGTGCTCGAGCCTCCGAGTCTCCGGCGGCGCAGGCGGCCGCGCAATCGTGACATCGCCGCTGGCGGGCGTGCGCATCCTCGACCTCTCCGAGACGGGGCAGGGCCTGCTCGCCACGAAAATGCTGGCGGAGATGGGCGCCGACGTGGTGAAGGTGGAGCGAGCCGGTGAGCCGCGGCGCGGCTCGCCCGTGGACCTCGGCGAGCCGGCACCGTCGTCGTGGGAGATCGCAGTCGAGAGCGGGAAGCGCAGTATCGCGGTCGAGCCGGGGAGCCCCCGGGCGGCCGAGCTCGTGCTGTCGCTCGTGCGACACGCCCACGCCATCGTCGCGCCGCTCGGGCTCGGACTGCTCACCGAGCTCGGCCTCGACGAGGAGCGGCTGCGCGCGGAGTCTCCCCGCGCCGTGCTCGCCGTGACCTCTCCGTACGGTCCGCTGGGCCCGCTCGCCGGCGCTCCGGGCGCCGATATCACCGCGCAGGCGGTCGGCGGCGTGATGTGGAAGACGGGCGAGCCGGACGGCCCCCCGATGCCGGCCGGCGTCGCTCTCGCCGACGGCGTCGGTGCTCTCTACCTGGTGGTCGGTGTCCTCGCGGCGGTGACCGGCGCCGAGCGGGAGGGGCGCGGACGCCGCGTCGACGTCTCGCTCTACGGCTCGCAGATCGGGATGCAGTCCTGGGAAATAGACAGCGAGTGGCTGCTCGGGCGAGTCACGGAACGCATCTCCGTCGGCCACCCCGACGTCAGCGATCGTCGCATCTGCCACGCGTTCGAGACCGCCGACGGCTGGCTCCAGATCGCGGGCGTGCTGCGCGCACGCTGGCCCCAGCTCTGCGACATGATCGGCGAGCCGGAGATGTCCGAGCGCTGGCCCGACGAGCGAGCCCAGGCCGAGCACATCGACGAGATCGTGGCGACGTTCGGCGAGCGGCTGCGCACGCGTCCGGTCACGGCGTGGCTCGAGGAGATCGCGCAGCGCGACATCCTCGGCGTGAAGGTGCAGGACGACGACGACATCGCCGCCGACCCGCAGGCGCGAGCGAATGGCTACGTGGTCGACGTGGAGCACCCGGAGCGCGGCACCGTGCCGGTCTGCGGTTCGCCCTTCATGTTCGGACGCGAGCCGTCGCCGGCGCCCACGCCGCCGCCCGCTCGTGGAGCCGATGCCGAGGCGCTGCTCGCCGAGATCGGCTACACGCCCGACGCGATCGCCGCGCTGCGCGCGGACGGCGTGGTCGCATGAGCGGCCCCCTCACCGGCATCCGCGTCCTCGACTTCACCATCGCTCAGCAGGGCCCGCATGCCACGAAGCTGCTCGCCGACATGGGTGCCGAGGTCATCAAGGTCGAGAGGAGCGGTGGGCGCATCGGCGGCGGCGAGCCGTGGATGCGAGGCTTCGTGCTCGCGCACACCCGCAACAAGCGGTCGATCAGCCTCGACCTGAAGCACCCGGAGGGCAACGAGATCGCCCGGCGCCTGGCGGCGACCTCCGACGTCGTGACCAGCAACTTCCGCCAGGGCGTGATGGAGAAGCTCGGCCTCGGATTCGAGGACCTCCGCCGCGTGAACGCGCGGGTCGTCGTCGTGCAGGGCTCGGGCTGGGGCCCCTTCGGCCCGCGCGTCTCCGAGGGCGCCGTCGACATGGTGGGCCATGCCCGCGGTGGGCTCATGTGGCGCACTGGCTTCGACGGCGGAGCGCCGATGACGACCGGGTGCGCGGTCACGGATCAGGTCGGCGCGCTCGTGCTCTGCTCGGCGCTGCTCGCCGCCCTCGCCCGCGCCGCGCGAACCGGCCACGGTGAGCAGGTCGACACGTCGCTCTACGGTGGCCAGGTGGCTCTCCAGGCGTGGGAATTCGCGGAGCGATCGCTGCGGGGAGGGGGCGCCGAGCCCCGCGCGGGCGTCGGCCACTCGCTGATCAACGGCCGCGGCGTCTGGCAGGCATTCGAGGCGGCCGACGGCTGGATCGCCATCGGCTGCACCGATCCGGCGGGGATCGCGACGCTCTGCGAGGTCGCGGGTCTGGATCCGCCGACCGAGCAGGCGGACGAGAACACTCTCGGCTCGATCCTCAGCGGCCTCCGCGAGCGGCTCCCGTCCCGCCGCGCCTCCGACTGGGTCGAGCGGCTGCGGGGTGCGGGGATCGCGGCAGCGCCGGTGCAGCGCTACGGCGATATCCGGGACGACCCCCAGGCCCGCGCGAACGGCTATCTCCTCGACATGGACCACCCGGAGCACGGCGCGATCACGGTCGTGGGGATGCCGATCACATTCGACCGCGAGCCCATGGCGCGAGCCACGCCGCCGCCGACCTACGGTGAGCACACCGAGCGCTACCTTGAGGAGATAGGCTACGGCTGGGACGAGATCACGCGGCTGCGCGACGAGAAAGTCTACTAGCCCTCGGCCACCGGACGGAGTCGAACGCTGCGCGCGAGCTACTACCTGAACCCGCAGACGCCGGGGCCCGCCGACGATCGCCGCGTGCTGGCGGAGGTGCTCGCGCAGGTCGACCTCGCCGAGCGACGGGGCTTCTCGGACATCTGGATCACCGAGCATCACTTCACGGGCTACAACGTCTATTCGGATCCGATCACGATGGCGGCGGCGATCAGCCAACGAAACCCCTCGATGCGCATCGGCTTCGCGGTCAACGTCGTCCCCCTGGAGCACCCGATCCGTTTCGTGACGCGCTGCAACCTCCTCGACCAGCTCACGGCGGGGAAGGTCGTCATCGGCATCGGGCCCGGCAACGCCCCCGACGAGTTCGCCGGGTATGGGGTCGACATAACGCGCCGTCATGAGCGAATGGCCGAGTTCATGGAGGTCTGCGACCTCGCGTGGTCCGCGGGTCCTGCGGGCTTCGCCTACCAGGGATCCCACTACCAGGGAGAGGTGCGTGGCCGCGTCATCCCGGCGCCCGTGCAGAAACCTCACCCGCACATCGCCTTCGCCTCCTCCGATCCCGGCCGGCTCGAGATGGCGGGGCGGCGCGGCTGGTCGCTGCTGCTCGGCCCGGTCGAAGTGGACGTGTTGGCGCCGCGGTTGGCTCACTACCTCGGCGGACTCGAGGTCGCCTCAGCGAACGGGGGGGAAGGCGTCCGCGCCCGCGGTCTCGCCGACACGAGCGTGCTCCGTCAGATCTACGTCGCCGAGGACGGCGAGGACTGGCGGCGCTCGATCGCCGATCCCATCGATGTCTACGTCCGCAAGAGCGCCGTGGCGAACGCCGGCGAGGCCGGGGCGGACCTCTCGCCGTCACAGTTCTCCGACTGGCGTGATCGCTACATGCGCGGCGGCTGGCTCGTCGCCGGCACCGCCGAGGAGGTGGTGGAGCGCCTCACGCCGCTCGCACAGCTCGGCATTCAGAACCTGCTCTGCTGGATGAACTTCGGCCACATGGAGGACGAGCGCATCCGTGCGAGCCTCGGCCGCTTCGTCGAGCGCGTGCTCCCGGTGCTCCGTGACATCGAGCCCGACCCTGGCCTGCTTCCAGCGCTGCTCGGCAGCGGCTCGGCCGCCCCGACGGACTTCGCCCGGATGTGGCGCGGCGCGACATAGCGAACCGCGCCGCATCACGCCGGTCGCCGCCCCCGATCACGCCGCCGGGGCGCGACCCGGGGGCCTGCCGATCAAGGAACCGCTGCTACACGGCGATCGGGCGCCGCAGGCCGATCACATGCCCCTCGGGATCGGCGAAGTAGGCGAGCTGCACGCCTCGCCCCGAGCGCCGGGCACTCTCGAAGATCTCCTGGCTCGTGAACGCGCTGCGCTGCGTGCTGCTCCATGGCTCGTTCACGACGGTGCCACCGGCGGCCACCACGCGGCGCATCGACTCCTCGATATCGTCGACCTGGAAGACGGGCGTCGTCGGGGAGTGGATGCGGTCGTCGGGGACCGGCTGGGGCTTCCCGCCTGCGATGATCTCGAGCGTCCCGCTGAAGGTGGACCCCCCGTCGTACGCGATCCCGGGCAGTCGGAGGTGTGCGAGCTGGCCCTCGACCCGCGGGATCTCCTCCAGGGGCAGGTCGAAGGCGTCCTCGTAGAACTGTCGCTCCCGCTCAACGTCTTCCACGCGAAGCAGGATCACATGCAGGCCAACGATCATCGCGGTGTCCTCTCTCCCATCGCGCCGGCGGCCACCCGGGTCACCGGCACAGTGCGTCCCTCCGTCGCCGACAGCCGCGCGGCGTCCAGCACTTCCTGGCACCGCAGCCCGTCCTCGAAACTCGGCCCCCTGGCAGATCCCTCCTCGATCGACCTCAGGAGCGCGTCGATCATCGCACCGAAGATCGGGACCGCGCTCTCGCGGACGGCGGCGGGCAGCCGCGACGGGGGCAGCGTCACCTCGTGGGGCGCCCGCGCGCCGCGCCGCGCGAAGTAGACCCGTGCGCCACCGCGCGCCTCGTCACCGTCGACGGTCACCGCGCCCTCGCTGCCGTAGAGCTCGATGCGGCGACCACGCCCGGGCGGCACGTTGCGCCCGAAGTGGATCGAGTAGAGGGCGCCGCTCTCCATCGCTCCCGTGAGCAGGAACGCGTCGTCCGCGTCGACCTGTTGGCGCACGCCGTCGGCGTCGTCGGCCTCGGCTACCCAGGTGCGCACGTGCGCCGAGACGGTGGCGAACTCGCCGAGCCAGTCGCGCGCCAGATCGATGAAGTGCGCACCGACGGCGCCGAGATGACCTCCGCCCTGGGCGACCGAGTCGAGCCAGCTCCACGCGCCGCGCTGCCAGCCGGGGAAGTGCGTGACGGAGAGCTGGCGCGGCTCGCCGATGGTGCCATCTTCGACGAGCCGCTTGACGTACTGGTGGCTCTCGAACGGGCGCACGAAGAAGGAGGTGACATGTGCGACGGCGGCGGCTCGCGCGGCGGCCAGCATCTCCGCGGCCTCCGCGACATCGAACGCGAGCGGCTTCTCGCAGAGGATGTGCTTCCCGGCCGCCGCCGCGGCCAGGGCCATCTCGCGGTGCAGCCGGACCGGCGCCCCGATGTAGACGATGTCGACGTCGGGCGACTCGACAAGCGCGCGGTAGTCGTCCACCGCCGTCCGGGCGCCGAAGCGCCGCGCTGCCTCTTCGGCGCGTTCGAGGCGGCCGCTGCAGATCGCGGTGACCTCCACGCCGGGGTAGGAGACAAAGGTGGGGAGCGGGACGCGCGCCGCCCAGGAGGTGCCGATCACGCCGACGCGGTGGGGCCGTGACCCCGTCACGCCGTGCCCCCCGGGATGGACCGCCGGGCGGGGCTTCGCGGGTGGGTGGGGGACCGGCTTACGGCCGGTCCCCCACCGCACGCGACTACTTCGATCAGATGATCGCCACCTGGTCGAAGAAGATGGTCGGCCGCTCCCAGAGCGAGAGATCGTACTGGTCGCTGCGCCACGCAACGACCGACGGCCGCGTGGTCGACCACACGGCGGGCGGGTCGTCGTGCATGACCTGCACGGCCTCCCAGAACACTTTCTCACGTGCCGAGGAGTCCATCGTCGTGATCGCCGTGTTGAACGCCCGGTCGAAATCGGCATTGGCGTAGAACTTCGACGGCTGGCTGCCCTCCGACCAGCTGAGCGCGAACGACGCGTCGTGCTGTCCGATCCCGCTGAAGGCCCAGCGCTCGAGCATGATCCGCGGCGTCCGGCCGTAGATGTGATCGCGCCACGTGCTGACATCGATGTTCACGATGCTCGTGTTCAGGCCGATCTGGTCGAGGGCATCCTTCACGGCCAGCGTGTGGGCGTCGACGACGGGATCGTTACCCGTGAGCTGCCCGATGGGGGCATCGAAGCCGCCCGCGAAGCCGGCGTCCTTGAGCAGCGTCCGCGACATCTCCTGGTTGTAGCCGTACGGGCCGACGTTCGGGTTGAATCCGAAGTCGGAGCGCGTCAGCTGCTGCCCCTGCATCTCCTCGGCGAAGCCCTCGTAGAGGCCGGCGTAGCTCGCGTTGTCGAGCGCGTGGGCGAGCGCCAGGCGCACGCGCAGGTCGGACGTCGGTCCCTCGTGGTATTCCACCGAGAAGTTCGTGTGCGCGTTGCTGACGTTGACCGCGGCGGTGACGCCGCCGTTGTGCAGGCCCTGCAGGCGACTAACCTCGAGCAGGGGGGCAGCGATCGCCGAGACATCGCCGGCCTCGAACGCGGCCGTGCGCGTCGACCCCTCGGTGATGTTGGCCCCGACAGCCTCGATCACGCCCTTGTTGCCGCGCCACGAACTCGCGCTCGCAACCAGGTCCGTCCGCTCCGCCTGGATCCACTTGTCAACGACGTAGGACCCGGTCCCGACCGGGGTCCCGCTGAGCGCCTGCCACTCGGCACCCTTCGACGCGTCCTCGTAGATGTGCTTCGGGAGGACCCAGCTCGAGATCATGCGCCGATCGAGGATCGGGTCCGGTGCCTTCGTGACGACCACGGCCGTGCGGGGGTCGATGACCTCCACGTGATCGACGGTGTTGAGTCGCGAGATCAGCCGCGACTTGTTGTCCGGGTTGGTGATGTACTCGAGGCTGAACTTGACATCATCGGCCGTGAAGGGAGTGCCGTCGTTCCAATCGGCCTCGCGGAGGTTGAAGAGCCATCGCGTCTGGTTGCTCGTGTCGAACTCCCAGGAGGACGCGAGTCCCTCGGGCACGTACTGGTTCGTCTGCGGATCCCGTCGCAGCAGCTGGTCGAAGATGCCGGCGTAGTCGCCGGCGATCGCCGCCGTGGAGTTCGGGTCCAGGGTCTCGCCGACGCTGCTCTGGACCGCGATCGTCATGCTCCCGGTCTTCACGGTCTCTGGCGGCTGGGCGGTAGGCGTGGGCGTGGCCGCTGCCGTCGAGGCGGTCGGCGTCGCGGTGGCCTGCAGCGGTGCGGGCGTGGCGGCGGGGGCTGGCGCCGCCACGTCGTCATCGTCGCCGTCGCCGCAGCCGATAACGGCTGCCGTCGCGAGCCCGACACCGCCGAGCGCGGCTCCCCGCAGGAAGCTGCGCCTGCCGAGCAAGGTCCTCAACTCTTCCATGTCTGACAGTCCTCCACTCTCTCTTTTTTCACACGGCCACCCCGGGCCGATACCACGCGCAGTCTACAGTGCCTGACGGTATCGTGCCCGGGCTCACCGATGCGGCGTCACGACGGACACCCGACCGCCTTCCTCCGGCAAGCGAGAGCCCCTCCGCCACCCCCCTGGCATCGCGAGACCCGAGGGCGATGCGACGAGCGGGGCGTCGCGCCGGCCCGGCGCTCACCGCCGCCGGACGCGCGGGTCGATATACCCGTAGGCGAGGTCCGCCAGAAGGCTGCCCGTGAGGACGAGGAGGCCGATCGTCAGCCCCGCACCCTGGATGACGGGGTAGTCCTTGCGCAGGACCGCGTCGAGCGTGAGCGTGCCGAACCCGGGCCAGCTGAAGACGGCCTCGATGATGATCGATCCGCCAACGAGCGTGCCGAAGTCGAGGCCGACCAGCGTGACGATCGGGAGTAGAGCGTTCCGCATCACGTGCCTCCGGACCACCGAGGCCTCCGCAAGGCCCTTCGCCCGCGCCGTGCGCACGTAGTCGGAGTGCATGGCCTCGCTCACCTGGGCGCGCATCAGCCGCGTGTACCGGGCGATCGGGTAGGCGGCGAGAACCAGCACCGGGAGGATGTGGTGATCAATCCCCCCGCTGCCAAACGTGGGCAGCCACTGGAGCTTCACGCCGAAGATCAAGATCAACAGGATCGCGACGAAGAAATTGGGAACGGACTGGAAGAGCAGGGAAATCCCCACGGCGAAGACATCGATTCCCCCGCGTTTGACGGCAGCGATGGTTCCCAGCGGGATGGCGACGAAGAGGGAGAGGAACTTCGCCGGGATGACGAGCGGCAGCGTGCGGCGGATGCGCTGCCCGATGAGGTCGGTGACCTCCTGGCTGGTCTTGATTGAGGTCCCCAGGTCGCCGGTCGCGAGGCTGCCGAGGTAGTCGATGTACTGGACAACGACCGGTCGGTCGAGCCCGTAGGCGATGCGCAGCAGCTCCACCTCCGCGGGCTCGATATCACCCTCCGTGAGCAGGAGGATCGGATCGCCCTGGAGCCTGGGGATGATGAAGAGGATCGTGACGAGGAGCCACAGGACGACGGCAAACTGCATAGCGCGCCGAGCCATGTATGCGGTGTCCACTGGCCATCCCCCGTCGGTGGAAGCTGCGCCCTCCGGGCGCTGACGCTGCGACCGTACATGCCCACTCGAGCGATGTCGAGAATAGCCCGGGGGCCTGCGCCCGGCCTCGCGCACGGGGCTCACCCCGGCGGCGCCCCGCCTCCCCTGTCGCGGTGGCTTAGCCCCTCGGCAGCCCCAGCCCGCGCGTGGCGATCACGTTGCGCTGGATCTCGGAGGTGCCGCCGCCGATCGTCGCGGAGATGTAGTAGAGGAAGTGGTAGGGCACTGCGGCGAAGAGCGGAGCGCGCGGCTCGTCGGGATCCCAGAGCTGACAGTAGAGCCCGAGGAGACGCATCGTCGTCTCCGTGGTCCGCTGTAGCGTGTGCGATCCGTGGAGTTTTGTCGCCGAAGGTACGTAGCCAAGCGGCTCGCCGCGTCCGTGGAGCGAGCCGATGAGCAGCGTGAACTGCGCGCCCACCTCGATCTCGATGGCGCGGTCGGCGACGGCGTCGCGGAGTGCTGAGCCCATCGGCGCCTGCCGCCGGCCACGCTCGCTGAGCGCGAAGGCGAGGGGCTCACGCAGCCGCCTCCGGGAGACGTCCGCGTTGTACTCCGTCGAGCGCTCCGCCTCGAACCCGGACATCGCCACGCGCCAGCCCTCGTTTTCCGCACCGAGCAGGTTCTCGGCCGGCACGCGCACGCCGTCGAAGTAGGTCTCGTTGAAGCTGTGCCCATACGTGATGTTCGGGAGCGGCATGATCTGGACGCCCGGCGAGTGCAGGTCGACCAGTAGCATCGAGATGCCGCGGTGCTTCGGCGCCTCCGGGTCGGTCCGCACGAGCACCATCATCCAGTCGGCCTCGTGCGCGCCCGAGCTCCATATCTTCTGCCCGTCGACGATGAAGTCGTCGCCGTCGCGCACCGCACGGGTCGAGAGCGATGCCAGGTCGGAGCCCGAGCCCGGCTCCGAGTATCCCCCGGCGAAGAGCGCCTCACCGGCGAGAATGCGCGGGATGTGCTCCCGCTGGTGTCGCTCGCTCGCGTGTTGGGCGAACAGGTCGACGCTCGCGACGCCGAGGCCCGGCGCGTCGGCGGCGGCGAGCTCCTCCCCGAGGATGCGGCGCTGCACTAGCGACATCCCTGCGCCGCCCTTCTCGCGGGGCCATCCCGGAGCCGTCCAGCCGAGCCCGGCGAGCGCGTCGCGCCAGGCGATGGCCTTCTCCCGCCTGGCGGGGTCGTCCGAGAAGAAGTCCTCGCGCCAGACGCGGACGGTGCGGCGGCGCAGCCGCGCCTCCGCGTCCGAGTAGACAGCGGGCAACCGCTCCGCGATCGTCGCGCGCACGTCCGCGCGGAACGTGGCCTCCTCCGGCGTATCCGACCAGTCCATCGGTCTCCCCCTCGGCGACCGCGGTCTAGCGGCTCCGGGGGAGCCTACTACACCGGTCGCAGGCGCGTTCCGGCGAAGGGTTCCCGTCCCACCCGCTTCCTCAGATCACGGCCTCCTCGCGGAGCGCCGTGATCTCGTCCCAGCCGTAGCCGAGTTCCTCGAGCACGAGTTCGGTTGACTCGCCGACCTCGGGGACGCGTCCGGGGTCTGTGAGCGGTGCACCATCAAGGACGATCGGCGAGCCGGCGACGGCTCGGCGTCCCCACACGGGGTGGTCCAGGTCGACGATGTAGCCGTTGGCGCGAGCGCGCGGGTCGTCGAGGATCTCCGCATAACGCCGGACGGGGCCGACGGCGACTCCGTCCAGGGCGGAGAGTTGCTCCAGCCACGCGGCCGTCGTTCCGTGCCCCAGCCGCAGGCGCACGGCCGCGTCGACCTCCTCCGCCCGTGCGCCTGCGGGCGTGGTCGCTTCGAGCGCCGCGTGCAGGCGGGGGAGCGCCGCCTCGGTCGCCGCCAGCGCGATCCAGCCGTCCGACGTGGCGAAGACGCCCGACACCGCGTGATCCGGCCGCCGAAGCCCCTCGCCCGCCCCCCCGCGCGAGGGCGGCGGTTCTCCCATCGCATGTGCGGCGAGCTCCGGGCCCTGCGCGGCGATCTGGCTCCCGAACAGGGAGACGTCGACCTCGCTCCCCTCGCCGACTCGCGACGCGCGGACGATACCGGCGAGGATGCCGGCACAGAGATGGATCGCCCCCAGCTGGTCCGCGACCGCCGCCCCGAGAGGAAGCGGCGGATCCCCCGGAAAGCCGGTGCGAGACATCAGCCCGCCCGCAGCCTGCGCGATGAGATCGACGCTGGCCTGGCGTGCCCGCGGACCGCGCGGACCCCAGCCCGAGGCACGGGCGTGGACGATCGCCGGATTCGCCTCGCGCAGGTCCTCGTAGCCCAGGCCGAGCCGCTCCATGACGCCCGGGCGAAAGTTGTGGACGAGGGCGTGCGCGCTCGCCGCGAGCCGCAGCACGATCGCGCGACCTCCGGGGGTGCGCGCGTCGAGCGCGATGCTCCTCTTGCGGCGATTGTTGATGTAGAAGGCGACGCCGGTCCATTTCTGATGGGCGCGCGCGCGCTCGTCCTGGTAGGCGCGCGTGCGCTCGCCCTCGCGCCGCTCGACCTTGATCACGTCGGCGCCCATGTCGGCGAGCATCACGGTCGCATACGGGCCCTGCTGGTAGAGGGTGAAGTCCACGATGCGCACGCCGGAGAGCGGTCGGGTCACGTATTCCTCCTCAGAGCACGCCGGACGCGCGCAGCGCCGCGACCTCATCCGGACCGTATCCGAGTTCCTCAAGGAGGGACCCGGGCTCGTGCTCATCGCCGAGCGGCCTACGCACCGCGAACGCGCCGCCGCCGTCGAACTCGATCGGGGCGCCGGCGACGGCGGCGCCGGCGGGATCGGCAAGCGTGCGCAGGTAGCCGTTCGCCCATGCCTGCTCGTCCGCGACCACGTCGTCGTAGCCGCTCACGCGCGCGCCCATGATGTCGTGCTCGGCGAAGAGGCCGAGCCAGTGGGAGCAGTCGTGATCGGGGAAGCGCGTGCGCAGGCGCGCGACGATGTCGGGGATGCCGGCCGAGCGTCGCGCGTCATCCGGGTAGAGCGCGAAGAGATCCGGGAGATCCATCAGCGCGCTCAGTCGCTCGAAGCGAGCGGCGTCGACCGAGCCGAGGACGATCCACCCGTCGCGCGCCTCGAAGGTGCCCCAGATCGCGCCCGGCGACACCTCGGGGTGCCCCAGGCCCGCGCGACCGCTGTCGCGTCCGAACACGGACTCAGCGGCGATCTCCCACGACTGGAGGGCGATCTGGGAGCCCACGAGCGAGACGTCGACGCGCGCACCGCGTCCGGTGAGCGCCGCCTGCGCCAGCCCGCCGAGCGTCGCCGCGAGGAGATAGGCACCGGCGCCGTGGTCCCCGAGCGCGGCGCCGGCCGCCGTGGGCGGGCTTCCAGCCAGGCCCGTCTTCCACATCAATCCGCCCGCCGCCTGGCCCACGATGTCGGCGAGAGGCTCGTTCGGGTCGCCACCGATCGCACCGGCCGCCGTGGCCTGCGCGTAGACGATTCCCGGGCTGGCCGCGCGCACCGAGTCGACGCTGAGACCGAGTTCCTCGGCGATGCGCGGTGAGAGACTGTTGACGATCGCGTCCGAGCGGGCCGCCACTCGCAGGGCAACCTCGCGCCCGCCGGGCCGGGACGCATCGAGCAGAAGGCGGCGTTTGCCGGCGTGGAGCGCGACGTCGTCCGGGCCAGCCGGGGTTGCACCGGCCGCGCGGTCGTGCCCGTCGCGAAGCGTGAGCACGACCACCTCGGCCCCGAGCCCGGCCAGCACCCAGCCCGCGTAGGCGCCCGGCTGCCCGCCCCCCAGCTCGAGGATGCGGAGCCCCGCGAGCGGCCCCGGGTGCGGCCCGGCCTCCCGGCCGTCCTCCCCGCTCACGCGGCGGGCTCCGCGGATGGACGGGTCCCCCGAGGTCCGCGAGCCCGCCGGTCGGACCGCGGGGGAGCCTCACGACCCACCATCATCGCCGGAGCATCTCCCGGGCCCGCTGGCGCCGTGCGGCGTGACGATCGTAGTCTCGCGGCGGTCGCGGCCAAGCGGCGCGGCCAGCGCCGCGCGCCCCGCAGCACCGGCGAGGCGAACGAGCCGGGGCGGTCGCCCTGGCACCACGACGGGAGCCGCCATGCTGTTCGATACATTCCACCTACCGTACTCGCCGTCGGCGGACGACGACCACCGCGTGATGACCGAGCAGATCGACCAGATCGTGGAAGCGGAGCGCCTCGGGTTCGGGACGGCGTGGCTGACCGAGCACAACTTCACGGGTGAGTCCGCCTTCGCCGACCCGCTGATCTTCGGCGCAGCGCTTTCGCAGCGCACGACGCGCATCCGGATTGGTTTCGCGGTGCTGCAGATGGCCCTGCACCATCCGACGCGCGTTCTGATCCAGACGTCCGCGCTCGACAACCTGCTCAACGGGCGTCTCACCATCGGGATCGGCCGCGGCTCCGCATTCAACCAGTTCGAGTACGCGGGGTTCGGCGCGGACACGGAGGGCCAGCGCGAGCGCATGTTTGAGGCCATCGAGCTGATGGAGCGCGCGTGGGCCGGCGACCACAGCCCCTTCGAGGGCGAGCATTTCCAGGTGCAGGTCCATGGTGTTCGGCCCGCGCCGATCCAGCGGCCTCACCCGCCGATCGCGCTGTCCTCCCTCTCCGACGACACGCTGCTGTGGGCTGCGGCGCGTGGATACGCGATCCTTCTCCCGCGCCTGGAGGTGGGTCGCGCCCGCGAGCGGCTGGCGTTCTTCGCGCGCGCAATGGAGGAGGCCGGCCACGACGAGGCGACGATCGAGCGGGTGCTCGACGACTGCGCGATCTCGCGCTCCATTCACCTCGCCGACAGCGAGCAGCAGGCGCGCGCGACCGCTGCTGCGGCGACCGAGCGCGCCAACGCGGCGCGTGCGCACTCCCGGGCCCTGAATACGACCTCGCTCGCGATCCCGATGGATGCATGGAGGGCGCCGGCCGCGGCGCCCCAGGCGGTCGAGGGCGCCGAGGACTTCTCGCGCGTGATCCAGCGGACCCACATCATCGGCACGCCCGAGATGGCTCGGGCGAGGCTGGAAGAACTCGCGGAGGCGGGCGTGCGACGCGTCATGCTCGCGTTCAGCTGGGGCGACCTCCCTCATGAGCGCGTTCTCGAGTCGATGCGCCACTTCGCGGCCGAGGTCATGCCGCAGCTCGACGGGCCCGCGCCCGCGGCCGCGGTGCCGGCGCGGCGGGACGGGGCAATCTAGCCCGCGCCGACGAAGTCCGCGATCTCACGGGCGAAGCGCTCCGGCACGCACCACGGAAGCGGGTGCGAGCGCCCCTCGACGACCTCCATCCGTCCGTCCGGAACGGCCCGGAGCGCGCGCTCGTCGGCGCGCAGCAGCAGGTCGGACGCGGCCGTGAGAAAGAGGGTCGGGCAGGCCAGCGACGGCAGGTCGGGCGCGGGGTCGTAGCGGAACGCCGCGTTGTACGCCCAGTTGTAGCGGTCCCAGACCGAGAACAGCGAGCAGGCGAGCGTCGTAATGAAGTCGGGCGGCGGGTCGCCCTGCGCCGCGTAACGCCCCCACACCTCGGCGAAGTGTGACCCGTCGGCCTGGGGCGGCGTCTCCGGGGCCCACGTGGCGAGCAGGGAGGCGCGCGTCTCCGGCCTCATCAGCGGGATGCCGGAGAGCACAGCGTGCGTGACGCGCCCGGGCGCGGCCTGAACCGCGATCTGGACGGCGATCGAGGCTCCCGTGTGCGTACCCACCACCGCGAACTCTTCGAGGCCCAGCTCGTCGGCCGCCTCGAGGAGCGCGGCCGCGTAGTCGGGTATCTCCTGTGGCGCGGGGGGCGGGTCCGACTGCCCGTACCCCGGCGTGTCGAAGGCGACCGCGCGCACGGAGCGGCCGAGCTCCGGCAGCGCCCGGACGTACTCCTCGGAGGAGAGGGGCGACTCGTGGACCAGCAGCACCGCCGGCCCGCGCTCGCCGGCGGCACGGTAGTGCACCTGGCCCCAGCGGCCGGTGACATAACCTCGAGGCATGATCGTCTCCCTCGGTGAACGCGACAGCCCGGCTACCCCGTGTGCATCCCCGCTCGCTCCTACACCGCCGCGGGATCGGCCGCGAACGCCGGCATCACCTCGCGGGCGAAGAGCTCCATCGAGCGCACGACCTTCTCGTGCGGGATGTCGCCCCGGCTGAAGGCGAGCATCAGCTCCGGGACGCCGGCTGCCCGCAGCCGCTCGATCTCGGCACGCACGGTCTCAGGAGTGCCCGCGATCGACTGGCCCAGGATCGTCTTCGTGAGGAGGGCGGCGGCGCCATCGGGCGAGGGCGGGGACGACGCCGCCGGCTCCGCCTGCCAGAGCCTCGGATCGGGGCTCGTTGGCGCCTGCCCGTCGACGTCCGGCGCGCGGCCGTGCCGATGGCGTGTCTCGGCCGCCTCGAGTTCCGCCCGCGCTTCGGCGTCGCTCTCCGCGACGTAGATCGTCCTGGTCATGGCGCAACCGTCGACCAGTCGCTCGATGGTCTCGCCATCGTGCCCCGCCTCGCGCAGTGCCTCCCGGAAGAACGCGAGGCGGTTGACGGCGCGCCCGATCTCCAGGCGCGGCATCAGCACCGAGTGCCCGTGCCGCGCTGCCCAACCGAGCGTCTCATCCGAGAGCACCGAGAGCACGATCGGCGGGTGCGGCCGTTGGACGGGCACAGGGTGGACCTCCGAGATGGTCACCCGAAAGTGCTCGCCAGCGAACTCGCCCTCTCCGGCCCACGCGCGCTCCATCAGCTCGATCGCTTCGAACATCCGCCGTCGGTCGCGCTCCTCGTCCGGCGAGCGCCCGAATGCCGCGTATTCGCCCGGGTTGAAGGCGGAGCCGCGGCCGAGCCCGATGGTGAGACGCCCGTCGAGCAGGTTGTCGAGAACCCCGGCCTGGATCACGAGCCGCGAGGGATGCGTCATCGCCATCTGGAGTACGGCGAAGCCGATGCGGATGCGTGTCGTCCGCTGGGAGAGCGCGGCCGCGATGAGCGTGGGGTCGCCGTAGGCGCAGGTGGCGTTGAAGAGGTGCTCGGTCAGCCACGCCGTCCGGAAGCCGAGCTCCTCGGCCACGACGACCTGCTCGATCTGCTCGCCTATCACACGGCGGTCGTCGCCGCTGGTCGGGGCGAGCGGCTGGTGGAACGTACTGAAGCGCACTACTGCCCCCGAGGCCGACGCGTCCGCGCCGCCGGCACCATGCCCGAACCGCCCGCCCACGTCCAGAGCCGGCGTCCGCCCGGCTGGCGCACGCGCTACGATGCGCCGGCACCCGAGGAGCGACCGGAGGCGCAATGACGACGACGATGCGGGGACCGCGGCGGGGTTACATCGATCTCGACGCCGGCCAGCTGCACTACCGCGAGGGGGGCGCCGGGGAGCCGCTCCTGCTCCTGCACCAGACGCCGAGCTCCGGGCTCCAGTGGGAGGCGGCCTACCCCCGGCTCGCGGCGGCGGGTGTCCGCGTGCTGGCCCCCGACACGCCCGGCTACGGGATGTCGGACCCGCTGCCCGGCCGGCCGACCGCCGAGGGGTACGCCGGGGCGGCGCTCGCGCTCCTCGACGCGCTCGACGTCCCGCGTGCCACGGTGCTGGGGCACCATACCGGCGCCGTGACCGCCTCGGAGCTCGGCCGCTCCCACCCCGAGCGCGTCTCCCGGCTCATCCTCAACGGCGTCCCGTTCTTCCGCGCCGACCAGCGCGCTCGCTACCTGGCGCGGCTCCCGGAGCGCGCGCCCGAGATCCGGGAGGACGGCAGCCACCTGCTGGAGCCGTGGGAGCGCCGGCTCCGCGTGACGACCGGCTACACCGACCTGCGTGCGATGACGCGATGCGTGATCGAGATGCTGCAGGTGCGCGAGACGGAGTGGTACGGCTACATCCCGGTCTTCACGTACGACCTCGAGGCAGCGCTGCGTGACCTCGCCGTGCCCACACTGCTGCTGACCAACACGGGGGAGGATCTCTACCGCGCGACCCAGCGCGCCCGCGAGGCTCGCCCGGATCTGCCCTACGTCGAGCTGGAGGGCGGCACGCACGACATCGTCGACGAGCAACCCGACGCGTGGGTCGCGGCCGTGCTTGACTTCATGCGCGGCGACGGCACGGAGGCCTAGGACGGGACACGGAGGTTTTCGATGGATGTGATCTGCACGCGGACCGTGATCCGCACGTCCCGGTTCGACGAGTGCTACCGCTACTACGGCGAGGTGCTCGGCTGGCCGGTCTTCGTCGAGTACGCGGGGGAGGGGCGGCGCGGGGTGTGCTTCGGCACGCGTGACTGGGGCATCGAGATCATCGACGACCCGGCGGCCGAGGCCGACGACGAGCGCACGCGCGCGGCGATGGAGGTGCCGGATGTGCACGCGCTCCGGGCGGAGCTCTCCGGCCGCCTCGCCGGGCTACCGCCAGTCGCCGAGGAGCCCTGGGCCCACTCGCTGACTCTCGCGGCGCCCGACGGTTACCGGATCAAGTTCTTCACGCGCCGGGTTCCGGCCGGTGCAGGGAACGTCGCCGGGCGCTGAGCACGGGCGCTCGCACGCCGCAACGGGTGGACGCGGTTGCGACCGGCGGCGGCCCTCGTCAGACTCGGCCCCGGCGCGGAGGCGGGCCGATGAGACCGCTCCAGGCGGGACGGCTCGCTGCGGCCGCAGCCGATTCGGAGGAGCGATGGCGATCCTGCTCGTGGGGGGCGTCGGCATCGGCGCGGGGGCAAGCACCGTCGCGGTCGGCCTCGCGAGCCGCATCGCCCGGACCGGCCGCTCGGTTCGTGTGGAGCGTCTGACCGGCGACCCGCGCGCGGGTGCCGACGCGGAGCTCTTCGCGTCGCTCGAGTTCGCCGACGGCAGCGGCGCGCCGATCGCGCCCGAGGCGCTCGCCGCCCTGCCCCCCGAGAAGGGCGGCGTCCTGGTCGTTGAGACGCCCCCCGGCGCGGCCCTGGGCGAGCTCGCCGCCCGGCTCGGCGCGCGCGCGCTGCTCGTCGCGCCGGACGGTGCCGAGGCGGATCCGCCGGCCGGAGGCGAGCTCGTTCGAACGCGGAGCAGGGGCGCCCTCCCCGGCGCCTCCGGGCCTCTGCGGGTGCCCGAGGACCGGCTTCTCGCCGCCCCCACCGTCGGGTACCTGATCGAGGCCAGCGGCGCCCGGGTGCTGGCGCGCTCGCGCGAGGGCGATGCCGCGATCATCGAGCACATTCTCGTCGGCGCCATCTCCCACGACGCGACCGACGTGTCCTATTTCGAGCGGCGCCCGCGGACGGCGGTCATCACGCGCGCCGAGAAGGTCGACATCGCGCTCGGCGCGCTCCGCACCGGCGTGAGCTGCCTCATGCTCTCCGGCGGCGCCGAGCCGAGCCCCTACCTGCTCGACCGCGCCGCCGCGGGGCGCGACACGACGCTCCTGCTCGCCCCAGAGGGCACCGTCGAGACCGTCCGGGACGTCGAGGGGACCTTCGGCAGCGCGCCGTTCGCGGGCGAGGCGAAGATCGAACGCATCGGCGAGCTTATGGCGGCCTCGGTCGACGACGAGTCGCTGGCGCTGCTGCTCGGGGACTGAGCCGGCCCCTCGCCCGCCGACGGACTAGAGGCGCGAGAGCGGGGCGTAGGAGACGAGCAGCCTCTTCACGCCCCGGCCCGCGAACGCGACGGTGACCTGCTGATCGCCGGGCAGCACATCGCAGGAGACGACGACGCCCTCGCCGAAGGTCGCGTGCGCGACCCGCTCGCCCGGCGCGTACGCGGGCCGGTCTGCGGGCGTGGTCCTCGCACCTGCCCGGTCGCCGGCGGCGCGCGAGGCGGCGCGGGGCTCCGGCACCCGCGCGCGCGTCGCGGCCCAGCCCGGGCCGCCAGCCGCGACGCCGCGCTGGCTCCTCGACGGTCGCGCGAGCTCGGAACCCGGGATCTTCTCGACAAAGCGGCAGCGGGGGGCGGCGCGGTAGGCGCCGTTTCGGAATCTCCGCTGCGCGTGCGTGAGGTAGAGCCGCTCCTTGGCGCGTGTCACCCCCACGTAGAGAAGGCGGCGCTCCTCGGCCAGCTCCGCCGGATCATCGAGCGAGCGCACGTGCGGGAGCAGGCCCTCCTCAAGCCCCACGAGGAAGACGACCGGATACTCGAGCCCCTTCGCGGCGTGAAGGGTGGTGAGCGTCACCGCGTCGGGGATGTCGGCGGCGGGGTCGTCCACGTCGGCGACGAGCGACACGTCTTCCAGGAACGAGGTGAGCGAGGCGTCCTCCTCCAGCGCCTCGTAGCCACCAGCAACGGCGAGCAGCTCCTGCACGTTCTCCCAGCGCGCCTCGGCGAGCTCCGGATCGCCGTCCTCGATGCGCGCGAGCTCGTCGCGGTAGCGCGTCACCGAGAGGATGGTCTCGATCAGCCCGGTGACGGGAAGCGCGTCGCTCGCGCTTCGCAGCCGCTCCATCGTCGCGACGAAGCCGCCGAGCGCGCGGCGGATGTCGGCCCGCACCGGCGGGAGCGCGGGGTCGAGCTCGCCGGCCGCCACTCGGGACGCCGCCCGGAGTGGGGAGATGCCGAGGTCGGCGGCCGCCCGGGTCACCACCTCGATGGTCCGTCCGCCGATGCCGCGCGCCGGCACGTTGGCGATGCGCCGAAACGCCATCACGTCCGACTCGTTGTGCACGAGGCGCAGGTAGGCGAGGAGGTCGCGCACCTCGCGCCGGTCGTAGAAGCGCGTGCCGCCGACGATGCGGTACGGGATGCCGCCTTCGAGGAAGGACTCCTCAATCGTGCGCGACTGCGCGTTGGTGCGGTACATCACGGCGATCTCGGCGGGGCGGCGCCCCCCCTCGCGCAGCAGCCGGCGCACCTCCATGCCGATGGCACGCCCCTCCTCCTCCCCGTCGCGGAAGTCCCACAGCGCGATCCGCTCGCCCTCGGCGTTCTCCGTCCAGAGCCCCTTCTCCGGGCGCTCCGCGTCGCTCGCCAGCACCGCGCGCGCGACGCGGAGGATGCGGCCGGTGGAGCGGTAGTTCTGCTCCAGGAGGACCTGCCGCGCGTCGGGGAAGTCGCGCATGAAGTACTGGAGGTTGCGTGCATCGGCGGCCCGCCAGGAGTAGATCGCCTGATCCGGGTCGCCGACCGCGGTGATGTTGCCGTGCACCGAGGCCAGCTGCCGCGCGAGGCGATACTGCACCAGGTTGGTGTCCTGGAACTCGTCGACCAGGACGTGCAGGTAGCGCTCCGCGTAGGCGTGGAGCGCCTCCGGGTCCTCGTCGAGGAGCTTCACGACGAGCAGCAGCAGGTCGTCGAAGTCGACGGCTCCACAGCGGCGCAGGGCGTGCTCGTAGTGAGCGTAGACGCGGGCGACGATCTCCTCGTAGTAGCTGCCGACGGAACGCGCGTAGGCCTCGGGACCGATGAGACCGTTCTTGGCGGCCGAAATCGTCGCCAGCACGGCGCCGGGACGAAACTGCCGCGGATCGACCTGGAGCTCGCCTTCGATGCGCCGCACGAGCGCGCGCTGGTCGTCGGTGTCGTAGATCTGGAACTCCGGCGGCACGCCGACGCCCACGCCCCGGCGGCGCAGGATGCGGGCACAGACCGCGTGGAACGTGCCGAGCGTCAGGGAGCGCGCCCGGCCGCCGATCAGCAACTCCACGCGCTCGCGCATCTCGCGCGCCGCCTTGTTGGTGAAGGTGACCGCGAGAACGCGCTCCGGCGGAACGCGGCGCGTCCCGACCAGGTGGGCGATGCGGTAGGCGATGACGCGGGTCTTGCCCGATCCTGGTCCGGCGAGGATGAGGACCGCCCCGTCCTCCGCCTCGACGGCGTCGCGCTGCGCCGGGTTCAGGGACGCCCCGCCGAGGGTACCCTCGCCCGCGGCGGTCCGCACCACGGCTTCCCTCTCGATTCCCTCGCTCATCGGGCTCCGCTCACGGGGACTGAGCCGATTGTAGCGCCCCTTCGCACCATCCCCGGCCCGGCGAGATGGCCGGCGCCGTTTTCACCCGGACGCGGTGCGCCGGAGTAGGACGGCGGGGCCGGGAGCCTCGCCCCGCCCCGTGGTAGCCTGATCACGCCGCGGTGAGGATGGAGGCCCCCGAGGGTGGATATCGGCATCGGATGGCCCGGCGGCGACATGGCGTCGACGCTCCGCCTCGCGGCTTTCATCGTCGGCGGCTACGGCGCCCTGATCTGGGCCGTCTCCGTGATCTGGGTCTACCGCGACATCCGCTCGCGGACACGAGATGTCATCTCTCATCTCACGGCGCTCGCGATCGCGCTGGCGTTCCCGATCCTGGGGCTCCCGCTCTACTTCGTGCTCAGGCCCCGCCAGACGCTCGAGGATGTCTACAGCCGACAGCTCGAGCAAGAGGCGATGCTCTCGGAGCTCCACGCCGCCTCGGCGTGTCCGCGGTGCCGCCGCCCGGTGGAGGACGACTTCATGGTCTGCGCGCACTGCCGGACGCAGCTGCGCGTGCCCTGCGACGCCTGCGGCCGACTCCTCTCGTACCAGTGGCGCAACTGCCCCTATTGCGCGACACCCCGACCGCGGCCGGCGGCGCCGGAGCGGGAGGCGCCTCCGGCCGGCGACGGCGACGTCGATGGCGCTCCCCCCCCGTCGCGGAGGGGAGCAGAGCGCGCCGAGCAGCAGCGCGCGGCACCGGGCCGCGAGGCGCCACCGGTCCCGCGCGTCCCGGAGGCCACTCGCGGCGACCGGCCCCAGGCCGCACCCGCCGGCGACGCGCTCCAGTCCGCCTCGGCGGCGAGGCGACGCCCGGGGGACCGCCTCCCCCGCACGCCGTCCCCGCCGGGCGGCGAGCCCGACCCGGCGAGGGCCGACCCGGACGGGGACGCCCGGACCTAGCACCGCATCCACGAGAGTGGCATCGCCCGCACGGGCTGGCGCCGAACGCCAGCGGGGCGCGCCTCCGGCGCGCCCCGCATGATCCTCGTATCGGGGGAGAGAGCCGAGGTGCCTAGCCGAGCTCGCCCGCCAGCAGCTCGCGAATCTCGGTGACCTGCGCGTGCCGCCAGGGACCGGCGCGTTCCGTCGTCGCCGCTCGGTAGCGGGCCATCGCCTGATCGCGCTCCGGGCCCTCGGCCGGAGCGCCGGCCATGACCTCGTTCCGGATCTCGGCGATCTCCTGGTTCGCGACCTGGGCGCGCTCGATCCAGTGGCCGAGGTAGCGGTGCTCCCGGTCGTAGAAGACGACGGTCGGGATCGACTCGAACTCCCCATCCTTGAGGAACTCGGCCATGATGTCCTTGTTCTCGTCGCGCTTGAAGAGCCGCAACTCCATCCCCGTGCGCTCGGCGACCTTGGCGATCACCGGCACGCCGCGCCACACGTCCGGGCACCAGTCCTCGCCGAGCACGAGCGCCTTCACGCCGTGCTGCTCGACGAGCCCCGCGATCGCCGCCAGGTCGTCCTCGGCGGGGGTGAACTCGTCGTAGTGCTGCTGGAACTCGTTCTTCCGCTGCTCGATCGCGTCCATCCACGAGCCGAAATCGGGGAGACCAGTGGCGAAGCGCTCGGGGGTGACGACGGAGGTCTGGCTGGTCATTCGCTCCTCTGTTCCTTGCTGGGGCGCCCGACCGGGGCGCCGGTACGAACCTGTGCGGGGAGTGTAGCATCCGCCCCGGCGCTCGCAGGCGCCGAATCCGTTCGGTCCACCGAGTCCCCGCGGGGCTGCCCGGCTACTTGCTCGACAAAGGCCGCGGCGCTCGCGCGGAGCGCCGCCTCGGCATCGATGTCGTGCTCCCGGGCGAGTGCCACCACTGCCCACAGCAGCTCCCCGATGCGGGACTCGGCCTCGGCCCAGCCGGCCGCCTCCGCCCCCTCGAGCGCCTCGCGCACCCGTTCAGCCGGCTGCGCGGGTGGGCGCGACGCACCGGCACGCTCGGCCCGCCCCTGGAGCGCCGCCGCGCGTAGGAGTGCCGGGGCCGCGCGGGGGACCGCGTCCAGTGCCGCGCCCAGACCGCCCTCACCCCGGGCCGCGCGCTCCGCGGCCTTGATCTCGTCCCAGCGGCGAGCGACGAGCGATGCGGCGTCCTGGGCGCTCTCGTCGCCGAAGACGTGCGGGTGGCGCCTGATCATCTTCAGGGAGGCGTCCCGTACGACCTCCTCCACCGTGAACTCGGATGCCTCTTGCGCCATCGCGCAGTGCATCAGGATCTGAACGAGCAGGTCGCCAAGCTCCTCCCGCAGGGCGCTGACGTCGCCCTCGTCGATGGCCTCGGCGACCTCGTAGCTCTCCTCCAGCAGGTACTGGCGCAGCGACTCGTGCGTCTGCTCGCGATCCCACGGGCAGCCGCCGGGGGCGTAGAGTCGCTCGACGATCGAGCGGAGGGCCGCGAAAGAAGGATGGTCCTCCTCAGGTGCGAGCGGAGCGATGAGCCAGGCGCCGGCGCCGTCGGGGAGGAGGCCCACCGCCGACTCCCTCGCCTCACCCCCGACCACGACGCGCGCGGGGTGTGCGGCCGGGTAGCGTTCGGCGAGGAGGGTCCGCGCACCCCCGTAGGCTGCGGGAAGGACGAGCAGTGGTCTCCCCGCGTCGAAGCGGGGGGCCAGCGGATCAAAGGACTGCACGCGCTCGGCCGGCAGCCCGAGCAACACCAGGAGCGCGTCGAGGCGGGGCTCGCGGGCCGGATGCGGGGCGTCGGCGGCCATGCGCGCAGTATAACGAGCGGCCGCGCCGCCGCGCCGCCACGCGGCGCACCGGCGATAGAATGAGCGCCATGGTACTCGCCCGCTGGGTGGCGGCGGCCCTCTTCCTGGTCGCGCTCCCGCTCTTCCTGGTGCTCTCGAACGTGCGCATCGCGGCGAACGCGCTCGCCGTCTACAGCTACGCGTTCGACCGCTACGGCGCAGAGGAACGGACAGGAGTCACCCGGACGGATCTCGATCGCGCGGCGCGCGACATCGTCCTCTACTTCCGGGACGACCGTGACCTGCTCGACATCCGCGTCGCGATCGACGGGCGCGAGCAGGCGCTCTTCAACCCGCGCGAGGTGCTGCACATGCGAGACGTGAAGGCGCTCATGGGACGGGCCTTCTCCGTGCAGGAGCTCTCGCTCATCTTCGTCGTCGGCTACATCGCCATCGTCTTCCTCTGGGCGCGGGAGCGCTCGATGCGGCACCTCGCGCGGCTCGTCGCGCTGGGCGGCGCCGTCACGGTCGCCGTGCTCGTGCTCGCCTCGACGGCGCTGGTGGCCGGCTTCGACGACCTCTTCCGCCAATTCCACGTGATCTCGTTCTCGAACGATCTCTGGAAGCTGGATCCCGACCGCGACCGCCTGATCCAGATGTTCCCGCGGGGGTTCTGGTTCGACGCGACACTCGGCGTGGGGCTGCTCACGATCGTGGAAGCGATGCTGCTCGTCGCCACCGGCCTCGGCTACGTCGTCTACGTGGATCGGCGACGACGGCGTGCCGGAGTCATCACGCCGCCACCGGCGTCGGACACGACGGAGACCGGCCCGGCCGCGAGCGACGAGCGGTGCACGGCGGGAGCGGAGGAGACCGAACGGACCGGAAGCGCCGAACCGCCTCCGGCAATGGCGGGGGAGACCGGCCGCGCCGGCACCGACGAATCGGCTCCGGCGGCGGCGGGGGAGACCGAACAGACCGGGAGCGGCGAACCGCCTCCGGCGGAGGAGCGGGGCCCAACGCTCTGACCGGGGCCGGCTGAGGGAGGAGAGGCGGTCAGGCCATCAGGGGACGGGGAGCCCGGCGATCCCGGTCCCGGCAGGCGCAGGCCGCGGTCAGGGCCCGCACCTGCTACCAGTCGTCGTCGAAACCGCCAAAGTCGTCGCCGCCGCCGCCGCCGCCGAAGTCGAGGTCGTTGTCACCGCCCGCGTCGTCGCCGCCGCCGACGACGGCAAAACGAGAGAGCTGGCGCTTGACCGCAGTCGACTGGCAGCTCGTGCACCGCGCGCGGGCGTCGGCCTTCGACACGGGGCGCATCAGATCGAAGAGCTCCCCACACTTCTTGCATCGGTACTCGTAGATCGGCACCTCTCCCCCTCCCTCAGGCGGCTCCGCGGTGTCTACTCGAGGTAGTCGCGCAGCTTCTTCGAGCGCGTCGGGTGGCGCAACTTGCGGAGCGCCTTCGCCTCGATCTGGCGGATGCGCTCCCTGGTCACATTGAACTCCCGCCCCACCTCCTCGAGCGTGCGGGAGCGGCCATCCTCAAGCCCGAAGCGCAGTTCCAGCACCTTGCGCTCGCGCGGTGTGAGGCTGGAAAGAACCTCCATCACCTGCTCCTTGAGGAGCTGGTGCGAGGCCGCCTCGGCCGGCTCCAGCGCCGACTCGTCGGGGAGGAAGTCGCCGAGGTGGGAATCCTCCTCTTCGCCGATAGGCGTCTCGAGCGATACCGGCTCCTGCGAGACCTTGAGGATCTCGCGCACGCGCTCCGAGGGGAGCTCGAGCTCACGCCCGATCTCCTCGGAGGTCGGCTCGCGACCGTACTCTTGCACCAGCCGGCGCGAGATGCGGACGAGCTTGTTGATGGTCTCGACCATGTGCACCGGGATGCGGATGGTGCGCGCCTGGTCGGCGATGGCCCGGGTGATTGCCTGGCGGATCCACCAGGTCGCGTAGGTGGAGAACTTGAAGCCCTTGCGGTAGTCGAACTTCTCGACCGCGCGGATCAGGCCGATATTGCCCTCCTGGATCAGGTCGAGGAGCGACATCCCGCGGCCGATGTACTTCTTCGCGACCGAGACCACGAGGCGGAGGTTCGCCTCCGTCAGCTGACGCTCGGAGCGACGCCCGTCGAAGATGAGCTTCTCGAAGTAGTACTGGAGCGCACCCCCGTGCGCCGCCTCGAGCTCGACGCCAAGCTTCTGCGGCGGCGGCAGCGTCCGCGATTCACGGCCGGCGATCGAGCCCGCCCAGCGCACGTGCTGCGACTGCAGGATGTGCGTGATGATCGAGAGCCGGACCATCGCGAGCTTGGCGCGCTCCTCGTCCCACGAGAACTCCCGCATCAGCTTCTGCTGCATCTCCTCGTCGAGATTGCCGTCGAGCGCAGCGCGGAACGAGAACTCGGCGATGCGCTCGGAGATCGGCTGACGCGGGAGCCCCAGGTGGCGGGCGACTGCCTGGTAGACGTGCCGGTCCTGGTAGAGCTGCCTCAGGAGCTCGGCGAGGATCTCGCCGTAGCTGGGCGGGCGCTGGTGCCTCTCCTCGAAGGCGTCGACGATCTCCTCGACGTGACGCCACTCCTCGATGTGCCTGGAGAGTCGCTTCTCGTCGGCGGCGGTGAGCAGCGCGACCTTGCCGATCTCGCGCAGGTACATCCGCACCGGATCGTCGATGCCGGCGGCGTCCTCCACGATGCGGCGCGCCGCGTCGACGACGCTCGACGCCTCACGGCCCGCGCCCGAGTCGATGCGGACGCTGATGCCATTCTCGGAGAGCTGCGCGATCACCGAGGAAAGCCGCTCACGGCTCGTCTCGGCCTGCGGGAAGGCCACCAGCACGTCCTCAGCCGTCACCTGCCCGCTGCGGCGCCCCTTCTCGAGGAGCTCCTCCATACCGGCCGGCTCGTAGGTCTGCGTCACTCTCTCGCTCCCCCGTCCCCCGTCGTTCCCGCTTCCACCATCTCGACCCCGGCGCCCTGCGCCAGCCGCCGCTGGCGATCAACCAGTTCCTCGAGCTCGGCCGCGAGCTCGTCGACGAGCGCCGGCGGCTGCGAGGCACCCTGCTCCGCGCCGGATTCAGCATCCACCCCGTTGGGCGTTCGCTCCAGCCCGCTCTCGCGCTCCGCTCCGGCTCCGCCCCGCTCCGCCTCGCTCGCGGCCGCCGCCCGGCGCGCGGTCACGAGCTCCTCCGCCACCTCGTTCGTGCGCTCCCTCAGCCGCTCCCGTCGGCGGCGCTCCCGCTGCCGCCCCGCTATGTCGGCCACCATCGCGGCCAGTTCCTCCGCCGGGTGGGGCGGCAGCGGCCGCGCGAGGAGCGCCTCGGCCCTCTGGCGCGGCCCATCCTCGAGCTCATCGAGCTGTGAGGCGAGCCCGGGACGCTCGAGCCACGCCTCATAGAGGGCCCGGTTCTCGGAGTCCTCGAAGAGGTCGGCGTCGAGCGCCTCTCCGGCCTCGCGGCACGCTTCGTTCCCCAGCAGCAGCCGCAGCAGCTGCGACTCGCCGTCGAGGGCCGGCGCGCGGGCCGGCCCCGGTCCGCGGCGGCCGGCGCGGTCGCGTGGGGAGAGCGGCGAGCGTTCGCTGCTCTCCACGAGACGCACGCGGCCCCGGCGCGCCTGCGCGACGAGCTGCGCCGCGTAGCGCTCGTCGACGCGGCCGATGCGAGCCAGTCTCTGCACATAATGCGCTCGGACGACGGGATCCGCCATCGCCGCCACCGTCGGCGCGAGCGCGGTGAGGGCACGCGAGCGCGCGCGCGGGTCGGTGAGGTCGCCCGCTCCCGGGATCGCCTCGAAGAGGTAGTCGGCGACCGGGAGGGCTCCTGCGATCAGCGCGCGGAAGCGCTCCGGATCGGCGCGCAGCAGCGAGTCGGGGTCCTCCCCCCCGGGGAGGGAGGCGACCCGGATGTCGGCGTCGAGCACCTCCTGCGTCGAGACCAGGCCCCGCCAGTCGACACCGGCGACGAGCTGGCGGTCGGCGGCGCCAGTCGCGACCTCGACGCCCCGGAGCGCCGCCTCGGAACCCGCGACGTCGGCGTCGAGCGCGAGCACGAGGTTCGGCGTGTAGCGCTTCACCAGGCGCATCTGGCGCTCGGTGATCGATGTTCCGTTCGAGGCGACGACGTTCTTCATTCCGAACTGGTGCGCGGCGATCACATCCATGTAGCCCTCGACGACGATCGCCTGGCCGCTCCGGCGCGCCGCCTCCTGGGCGCGGTCGAGTCCGTAGAGCGTCCCGCTCTTGTCGAAGAGCGGCGTCTGCGGCGTGTTCAGGTACTTCGGCTCGTCCTCGGCCCGGAGCGCGCGCGCGCCGAAGCCCACCAGCCGGCCCCGCTCGTCGCGGGTCGGGAAGATGAGCCGGTCCCGGAAGCGATCGTGCGCGCCACGGCCGTCGCGGGAGGGTCCCTCGTTCTCGACGGCGAGGCCGGCTCGGACCAACTCCTCCTCCGTATAGCCGCGGGCCAGCAGGTGGTCGAGCAGCGCGCTCCAGCTCGCCGGGGCGTAGCCGAGATGCCACTCCCGGCGCGCCTCGGCGTCGATCCCCCGGCTCTCGGCGTAGGCGAGCGCGGCGACGCCGTCCGGGCCGTCGAGCTGGGCCTGGAAGAAGAGCGCGGCCGCCTCGTTCGCCGAGAGCAGCCTCTCGTGCTCCTCCCGCTGACGGCGCTCCCGCGCGGAGGGGGGCCTCAGCTCCACGCCGGCGAGATCCGCGCAGCGCTTCAGCGCCTCCCGAAACTCGAGCCCCTCGATACGGCGCACAAACTCGATGACGTCCCCACCGGTGGAGCACGCCCCGAAGCAATGCCAGGTACCGCGTGTCGGGTCGACGATGAACGAGGGCGTCCGCTCCGTGTGGAAGGGGCACGCCGCCTTGAAGGTGCGGCCGCCGCGCTTCAGCGCCGGCACGTAGCGACTCACTGTCTCGACGATGTCGAGACGCGCCTTCACGTCGTCGATCGCGCTCATCGGGCTCCTGTGCTTACGGCCTCACATGTATAGACACCGCGGCGGCCGATCCGTTACGCGGCGGTTGGTCGAGGCAGCGCGCGATCCGGCATTGGGGAGTCTCCCCTGTACCGGCAGGCCGCTCAGGTCGCGCTGCCGATGAGCGCGGCGACGCGTTGCTCGCGCTCCGCGGTTTCGTCGAGCAGCGCGAGCGCCGCATCACGCGCCCGCTCGCCCGCCGCCGCTTGCTCCGAGGCCTCGACCTCGTCGAGCAGGCGGAGCGAACGGTGGCGCGCGCCGGCGAGCGCGTGGATCGCCTGTGGCGGCAGGGTTGTGGAGCCCCCGGAGGCCGCGACTTCCGGCGAGAGGTCGTCCGAGCTGCCGGCTCCCGCCAGCAGCTGGCGAGCCGCCGCAACTGCGGCGCGCTCCCGGCGCGCCAGCTTCGCCAGCCGCTCCACCAGAAGTTCGCCGTCCACCTCTCGCCGGAAGTCGGCCTCGGTCACACCGGCCAGCGCCGCGAGGAGGCTCTGGCGGGAGCGCGTGAGGCGGGCGCGCGTCCGTGCGACGGCGTCGGGCGGCTGATCGCTCACGCGCTCGTTCCTCCCACCTGCGCGTCTCCCCTCATCCGCCGCCGTTCCCCTGCGGCGCGGCGGGAGCGACGAAGAGCTGGCTGAAGTGATTGTTGAACTCGCTCGACTCGGCGATCGCGTCGAGGCGATCGAGCTCGAGGATGTAGACGCCGGTGCGGCGCACGGTGACCGGCGTGATCGCGGTCGCCACGGCGCCGGGAGCGAGCGAGGTGGGACCGATCTCCAGGACCCCGAGGATCTCCCCCTCGGCGCTCGAGACCCGCAGCGAGATCCGCTGCTGCTCGAGCGGGGCGTCGCCGCCGTTGCGCACCGAGACCGTCAGCCGGCCGTCGGGAAGCAGGAAAGCATTCACGACGGCGAGGTCGGGGAGCGCGTCCGGCCCCGGAGTTCCGGCGGCCGGCGTGCGCTCCGCGGCGGGAGGCTGCGTCGATCCCGACTCGGAGGCCCGCACCGGCGCGGAGGCGATGTCCCGCTCCGCGATCGCGAACGAGGCGAGGGGAGCCCACCCCTCGACCCCGCCCGGAGGGTAGGCGAGCTGCGCCCACGCACCGTCTGCACTCCGGCCCAGGAGTTCCGCCTCGCGACCCCCCGGGATTACCGCCACCACGTCGGCGGCGGGGTGAGGCGACTGGCGGAGGTTGGTCGTGACGTGCGCCGCCGCGCGAGGGGTCCGTGCTTCCGGCGTCGCGCTCGCCTGACCCGCTCCGGCGCCGGAGATGGCCACCGGTGGCTCCTCCTCCGTACCCAGGATCGCGAGCGCCGCAAGCGTCAGGGCGGCGACAAGCACGACCATGATGCCGGCGAGCGTGGGCGTTCGAACGGTGCGTCGCGTGGTCGGTTACCTCTCGGGCCCCCGCCCCCTTCACCTTGATTGTAGCGGTCACGGACGCGGGCGGGCGGCGCGGGCCGCAGAGGAGCGAACGCGGCCGCACGGGTGCCGAGACCCGACCGCGGCTGAGGCTGGGGATCCGGTGGAGCATGGCGCGCGGGACGCCGGGGCGGATCATCGGGAACGGGCTCGTCCTGTGCGTGATGGCGGTGTTCGTGGCGGCGGACGCGGCTGTCGGGTGTGGACCACGTCCGTGACATCTGCGGGGTCGTCCCCGGCGTGTCAGTCGGATTCAGCATTCGAAGCGGGCACCGGCACTTCGCGAGGACCGTCGGAGGAGGCGCCGGCACTTGCTCCTCCCGGCGACGGAATAGCTCCTACGCGCGCTCTGTCACGCGCCAGTCAGCCGCCGATTCGAGTCCGAGATCGTGGGCCCGCCTGATCGCATAGCCGTCCGTCATCCCCGAGACGTAGTCGGCGGCGCGCCGCCTCGGCGGGTCGGCGGGCAAGGCGTATCCGGGAATCTCGCGCGGGTGGACCTCGTAGTGTCGGAAGAGCGCCTCCAGGACCCGCTGGCCGCGCTGCGCCCGATCAAGCTGGCCGTCGACGAGATAGACCCGCTCGAACATGAAGTCGCGCAGCGTGTCGGTGGCCTCGAGCGCCTCCTCGGAGAGGGTGATGCGGCCCGCCGGCCCCTCCCCACCGGGCGGGTCCTGCGCTGCCTCCCACGAGTTCGCGACGCAGTCGCGCACGAGGCGATCGAGGCGGTGCGATCGCGTCTCGCCCAGGGTCGCCACGGCCCGATCGGGGAGCTCGCTGGGCGTGATCAGTCCGGCTCGGATCGCGTCCTCGATGTCGTGGTTCAAGTACGCGATGGAGTCGGCCAGCTTCACGATCTGGCCCTCGAGCGTGGCGGCGGTGCCCCACGCCTCGGCCGCCACCGACTCGCGCACCTTGGAGTGCATGAGGATCCCCTCGCGGGTCTCCGCCGAGAGGTTCAGGCCGCGGCCGGCGTTCTCAAGGCGGTCGACGATGCGCAGAGATTGCTCATTGTGACGGAAGCCCTCGGGCAGCAGCGAGGCGAGCATTTCCTCCCCCGCGTGCCCGAAGGGCGTGTGCCCGAGGTCGTGCCCGAGCGCAATCGCCTCGGCGAGGTCCTCGTTGAGCCCGAGCGCGCGAGCGATCGTCCGTGCGATCTGCTGGACCTCGATCGTGTGCGTCATGCGGGTCACGACGTGGTCGGAGTCGGGGGCGATGAAGACCTGGGTCTTGTGCGTGAGACGACGAAAGGCGCGCGTGTGGATGATGCGGTCGCGGTCGAGCTGGTAGGCGACTCGCAGCGCCGACGGCGGCTCCGGCCGCTCCCGCCCGCGCGAGGTCGCCTCCCGGGCGGCGCCCGGGGCGAGCGCTGCCTCGCGCGCCTCGAGCGACGCCCGCACACGCGTCTCGACGGAGACCCCCGCCCGGCCGGCTCGCTGCGCTGCCATCGCGACGAGTGTGCGCAGCGGCGGTGCGCGCGGCAAGCCGCCCTCGGGTGGGAGCTCCGCGTAGCGGGCGGGTAGGCCGGGTGCCCCGTATACTTGGTGTCGCACGGCGCGGCCACGCGGGCCCTCCCGCGCGTCGCACGCTTCCCCGTCACTCCCCCGGGGCGCCGGTGCGGGAGGGTGACCGATGGCCACGACCCCCAAGAGCCCCGCTGCTCCTCCCCGGCCCACCGACGGGACCGACCGCGTCTGGGCGGCCCCGAAGCTCGTCTATCGCTTCGGCGCGGGCGCGGCCGAGGGATCGGCTGCGATGCGCGATCTGCTCGGCGGCAAGGGGGCCGGACTCGCCGAGATGAGCGGGATCGGCATTCCCGTCCCGCCGGGATTCACCATCACGACGGAGGTCTGCGCCGCCTACTACGCCCGGGGCGAGAGCTACCCGTCCGGGCTCGCGGCGGAGGTCGCTGAGGGCATCGAGCACATCGAGTCGATCGCGGGTGTGCGCTTCGGCGACGCCGAGAGCCCGCTCCTCCTCTCCGTTCGCTCCGGGGCGCGGGTCTCGATGCCGGGGATGATGGACACCGTGCTCAACCTCGGCCTCAACGACGAGACCGTGGCCGGCCTCGCGCGCGCCTCGGGCGATGAGCGCTTCGCCTTCGACTCCTACCGCCGCTTCGTACAGATGTACGCGAACGTCGTGCTCGGCGTGCGCCGCGCCTCGGGCGAGAGCAAGGACCCCTTCGAGGAGCTGCTCGCGGCGATGAAGCGGCGCCGCGGCGTCGAGCTCGACACCGGGCTCACGGCGGAGGACCTGCGCGAGCTCGTCGCCCAGTACAAGGCGGTCGTCCGCCAGCAGAGCGGTCGCTCGTTCCCGGACGACCCTGCGGAGCAGCTCTGGGGCGCCATCGCCGCCGTCTTCGCCTCCTGGAACTCGCCGCGCGCGATCGTCTACCGCGACCTTCACGGCTACCCCTCCGACTGGGGGACGGCTGTCACCGTGCAGTCGATGGTGTTCGGCAACCTCGGCGGCGACTGCGCGACCGGCGTCTGCTTCACGCGGGATCCGGCCACGGGGGCACCGGGACTGGTCGGCGAGTTCCTCGTCAACGCTCAGGGCGAGGACGTCGTGGCCGGCGTGAGGACGCCGCAGAAGATAGTCGCCGCCCAGCGCGCCCCGGGCGAAGGCCCGACGCTTCAGGAGACGATGCCCGAGGCCTTCGGCGAGCTCACCGCCGCCGCGACGCGCCTCGAGGACCACTTCCACGACATGCAGGACATCGAATTCACGATCCAGCAGGGCCGCCTCTGGATCCTGCAGACGCGGAACGCGAAACGCAGCGGCTACGCGATGGTGGCCAGCGCCGTCGACATGGTCGACGAGGGAGGCATCGACGAGGCGGAGGCGATACGCCGCCAGGATCCGGAGCAGCTCGCCGAACTCCTGCACAAGGTCTTCCGGCCCGGCGCCGCGCGCGCTGTGATCGCACGCGGGCTCGCCGCCTCGCCCGGGGCCGCGGTCGGCTACGCCGTCTTCACGCCGGCCCAGGCCGTCGAGGCGCATGCGAGGGGCGACGCCGCGATCCTGGTGCGTGACGAGACGAGCCCGGAGGACATCGAGGGAATGTCGAGCGCCGCCGGGATCCTGACGGCCCGCGGCGGCACGACCTCGCACGCCGCGGTCGTGGCGCGGGGGATGGGGACGCCCTGCGTCTCCGGCTGCTCCGGCCTGCACATCGACTACCGCCGCAAGCTCTTCACGGTCCCCGTCGAGGATGGCGGGACGCTGGAGATCCACGCGGGCGATGTCATCTCCATAGACGGCTCCACGGGCGAGGTGATGCGGGGTGCCGTCCCGCTCGCCGACGCCTCCTTCCCACCCGAGTACGAGCGGCTGATGGGGTGGGTGAACACGAGGCGCCGGCTGGGCGTCCGGGCGAACGCCGACACGCCGGAGGACGCCGAGCGGGCGCGCGCATTCGGCGCCGAGGGGATAGGCCTCTGCCGCACCGAGCACATGTTCTTCGGAGAGGATCGCATCCTCGCGGTGCGGGAGATGATCCTGGCCGAGGACGAGGCGGAGCGACGCTCCGCGCTCGATCGCATTCTCCCGATGCAGCGCGAGGACTTCGTCGGGATCCTGCGCGCCATGGACGGATACCCGGTCACCATCCGGCTCCTCGACCCGCCGCTCCACGAGTTCCTGCCGCGCGCGGGGAGGGAGCAGGAGGAGCTTGCCTCGGCGCTCGGGCGCTCACCGGATGCGATCGCGCGGCGCGTGGGCGCGCTGCGCGAGTCCAACCCGATGCTCGGGCACCGGGGCGTCCGGCTCGCCATCACCTACCCCGAGATCTACGAGACGCAGGTGCGGGCGATCATCGAGGCGGCGTGCACGCTCGAGGCCGAGGGGGTCGACGTCCACCCGGAGATCATGATCCCGCTCGTGAGCACGGAAGCGGAGCTCGCCGTGCTCCGCGAACGCGTGATCGCGGTGGCGGAGCAGACCATGGCGGCCGCCGGGCGGCGCATCGACGTCACGGTCGGCACCATGATCGAGCTCCCTCGCGCCTGCCTCGTCGCCGATCTCATTGCTGAGCACGCGGACTTCTTCTCCTTCGGGACGAACGACCTCACGCAGACGGCCTTCGGCCTCTCCCGCGACGACGCCGGTCGCTTCCTGCCGACCTACCTCGAGACAGGCGTGCTCTCGCGCGACCCGTTCGTGGAGCTCGACACGGTGGGTGTGGGGGGTCTGGTGAAGCTCGGGATCGAGCGGGGCCGCGCCGCGAAGCCCGGGCTCAAGGTCGGCATCTGCGGCGAGCACGGGGGGAACCCGCCCTCGGTGGCGTTCTTCCACGGGGCCGGGCTCGACTACGTCTCCTGCTCTCCCTACCGCGTCCCGATCGCGCTCCTGGCGGCCGCGCAGGCCGCCCTCGGAGTGAGCGGGCCGGAGCGCGGTCGGCGCTAAGCCCGGTCTCCGCCTCCTACTCGACCGTCACCGTCTTGGCGAGGTTGCGCGGCTGATCGACATCGGCGCCGCGCTCGAGCGCTATGTGGTACGCGAGGAGCTGCATCGGGACGGCGGAGACGACAGGCGAGAGCAGCGGGTCGACGACGGGGAGTTCGATCCGCTCGTCGACGAGGCCGTCGAGCGAGCGGTCGCCCGCCGACACGATCGCGATCACGGGCCCCCGCCTCACGCGCAGCTGCTCGATGTTGGAACGCATCTTGTCGAAGACCTCGTCGCGGAGCGCTATCGCCACGGTGGGCATCGACTCGTCGATAAGGGCGATGGGCCCGTGCTTCATCTCGCCGGCGGGGTAGCCCTCGGCGTGGATGTAGGAGAGCTCCTTGAGCTTGAGCGCCCCCTCCATCGCCATCGGGTAGGAGAGGCCGCGCCCCAGGAAGAGGAAGTTCTGGTAGCGGGCGTAGCGCTCGGCGATGCCCGAGACCTGCGGCTCGAGGTCGAGCGCCTCGCCGACGGCCGCGGGGAGGTGGAGCGCGGCCCGCACCTGCTCCCCGCCCAGCGCCGCGTCGAGCCGCCCGGTGAGACGGCCGAGGTGGAGCGCGATGCCGTGGAGCGCCACGATCGACGAGGTGAAGCACTTCGTGCTCGCCACCGAGATCTCGGGCCCGGCGCGCAGGTACACGGTGCCGTCGGCGATGCGCGTCGCCTGCGCCCCAGGCGTGTTGCAGACCGTGATCTGCGGGCACCCGGCCCGGCGCGCCTCGTCCATCGCGGCGAGCGTGTCGGCGGTCTCGCCGGATTGCGAGATGGAGATGACGAGCGTCTCCGGATCCAGCACGGGCCTCCGGTAGCGGAACTCGGAGGCATTGTCGACCTCGGCGGGGAGCCGAGCGAAGCGCTCGATGTAGTGGCGCCCCACGGAGCAGGCGGCGAACGAGGTGCCCATGCCGACCAGCACCACGCGGCGGAGCGCGCGCGCCCGCTCCTCACTAAAGGGGATCCCCTCGAGCGCGACGCGGGGCGGATCGAAGAGGTAGCGGCCGCGCAGCACGTCGAGGATCGCGTCGGGCTGCTCATGGAGCTCCTTCGCGAGGAAGTGCCGGTGTCGCCCCTTCACCAGCGCGACAGGGTCGAAGGCCTGCTCCTCCACCGGCTTCGCGACCTCCGAGCCCGAGGCGTCGACGTAGCGCACGCTCCCCGGGCGGACGTCTGCGAGTTCGCCGGGCTCGAGGAAGGTGACGTGCCGGGTGTGCGGCAGGAGCGCCCCGAGGTCGGAGGCGAGGAGCCGTTCGCCGTCCCCGTGGCCAACCACGATGCCGCCGGCGTTCCCGACCCGGGCCGCGATCATCCGCCCCGGCTCGTCGCGCGGCATCGCCACGACCGAGAAGGCGCCGCGCGCCTTTGCGGCGGCGTGCCGCACGGCCTCGAGCGCATCAACGCCACGCGCGAGCTCCTGCCCGATGAGGTGCGCGAGCACCTCCGTGTCGGTGTCGGAGGCGAAGGGCACGCCGTCGCCGAAACAGGCGCGCAGCTCCTCGTGGTTCTCGACGATGCCGTTGTGCACGATCGCGACGCGCCGTTCCGGATCGGTGAGGGGGTGCGCGTTGCGCTCGGAGGGCTCTCCATGCGTGGCCCAGCGAGTGTGACCGACACCGCAGCGCGAGCGCGGTAGACGACCCTGCACGCGCCGCGCGAGCTCCTCGATCTTCCCGGTCGCGCGCTCGACGTGGAGCTCCGGGCCCTCCACCGCCAGCGCGATCCCGGCCGAGTCGTAGCCGCGGTACTCGAGATGGCGCAGGCCCTCGAGCAGGATCGGGCCGGCGGGGCGGGCTCCGGTGTAGGCGATGATGCCGCACACGGCCGTCTATCCGCCGCTCGGAGAGCCGCCGGGAACGTCTGAGCTCTCCCGCTGCGGCTGGGGCGAGCGGGCGATGACGGGCCCGCCGCCATTGCGGGGTTCCGCGTAGGCGCCGCGCGCCTCCTCGGCGAGAAGCGAGGCGAGGGCGCGCATGACGCGGTCGGTCGCCTCCGCGACGGCCCCGGACTTGATGGTTGCGGAGCCGTCGGCCGCCGCGCGCGCCGCGGCGCGCGGGTCGAGCGGCTCTCCGAACTCGATGCGGATCTCCGGGCGCCGGCGGCGCAGCCAGCCGGTGAGGAGCCCACGGGCCGAGAGCCCGCGGGTCCCGCTCACCGCGACCGGCAGCAGCGGCGCGCCCGAGAGCAGCGCCACCGTCGCGGCGCCGGGGAAGGCCGGGCGCAGCCGCCCGTCGCGGGAACGCGTCCCCTCCGGGAAGACGAGCACGGCCTCGCCCCGCCTCAGGTAGCCGCTGGCCGCGCGCAGGGCGCCCATGTCGGCGGCGTAGCGGCGCACCGGGATCGCCCCGTAGAGCCAGAAGTACCACCCGACGAGCGGCAACTCGAAGAGCTCGCGCTTCGCCAGGGGACGCGCCCGCCGCGGCGCGTAGGCCAGCAGGATGAGAGGGTCGCTCTGGTTGACGTGATTGGCGATCAGCACGACCGGGCCCTCATCCGGTACGCGCTCTCCGTGCCGGACGTCGACGCGGGCGAGGGCACCGAAGAGCGCGCGCGTGAGCAGCGTCGCCACGAGGAAGGCCCAGCGCGAGAGCCGGCCCGCCGCGATGCGGGGCAGGAGGGCATGGAACGGACTGCTCACTGCGTCGCCGCCCGCCTCGGGCCGGCCGCGCCCTCGCCATTCGCCTCGCGGTAGGCGTGGACGCAGCTCGCGACGACCTGGTCGATGCCAAGCGCGTCGGTGTCGATGATGAGCACGTCGGGCGCCACCTGCTCGCGGCGAATCGTGCGCTGCCCGGTCTGGTCGAGCTCGTCCCGTCGCCTCGTCTGTGAGAGGACATCCTCGAAGGAGCTGGCGCGCCCCGCCTCACGCTCCTCGCCGCGGCGCCGCCGCGCGCGCACCTCGGTCGATGCATCGAGGAAGAACTTCGCCCGCGCCTCGCGGAGGACGCGGGCGCCGATGTCCCGGCCCGCCATCACGACCGGCGCGCGCGCCGCGAATGCCCGCTGGCGCTTTACCATCTCGTCTCGCACGTCGGGGATGCGCGAGACCAGCGAAACCGCGGTCTCGACCTCCGGATCCCGCAACAGCGGCGTGACGTTCTCGCCCGCGAGCAGGAGCTCGGGCGTGGCCGGATCGGGCCACCGCATGTCCAGATCAAGCGCGCACACGAGCTCGACGACGGCGCCCTCCGCCTCCGCGTCGACGCCGGCGCGGCCGACGGCGAGCGTGCAGGCGCGGTACATCAGCCCGGTGTCGAAGAAGCCGATACCGAGAACCTCGGCGAGGGCGCGCCCAACCACGCTCTTGCCGGAGGCGAGCGGACCGTCGATCGCGATGCTTCTCCTGAGGGACTCGGTCGCGCCGAGATCAGGCGGAATAGAACGCTCCCATCGATGGGCACTCTCGCCAGGGCGTTCGATGATATGGGCGGCTGAGCCGGGCCGTCCACAAAGGAGAGCCGCTGCCGGCGCGCCGGCGCGCTCAGCGGGCGAGCCCGACCAGCGCGTAGAGCTCCCCGAGCTCGGCGTCTGTCAGCTCTCTCGCGGCGCCCGGCGGGAGCGTTCCGAGCTCAAGTGATCCGACGCGCGTGCGCACGAGCCGCCTCACGGGGTGGCCGACCGCCTGGAGCATGCGGCGGACCTGGCGCTTCCGCCCCTCGTGGAGCACGAGCCGCACGCGGGAGCGGCGCGGCCCCTCCGGGCCCCGCGGGCGACCCAGGAGGCGCGCCCCGGCGGGCGCGCTCGGTCCGTCCTCGATCAGGACGCCGCGCCGGAGCGCCTGGAGCGCGGCGGGTGACGGCTCGCCGTCGACCGTGACCTCGTAGACCTTCTCGACGCCGTAGCGCGGGTGCGCGAGGCGGAAGGCGAGCCTGCCGTCCGTTGTGAGGAGGAGCAGCCCCTCACTATCGCGATCGAGGCGTCCGGCGTAACGCAGGCCGGGGGGTGCCCCCGGCAGGAGATCGTAGACCGTGCGCCGCCCATGCTCATCGCGCCTGCTGACCAGGACACCGGGCGGCTTGTTCAGCATCAGGGTGCGAGGCGGCGGGGCCGCCCGGGCGATCGCCCGCCCATCGACCGCGACGCTCTGGCGCGCGGCGTCGACCCGCTCGCCGAGGCGCGCGACGCGGCCGTCGACGGTGACGCGTCCCGCCGCGATCAGGACTTCAGCAGCCCGGCGACTCGCGACGCCGCGCGAGGCGAGGACCTTCTGCAGGCGCTCGCCCCGGAGCGCCCCGCCGTCGACCGGCGCCTGCGGTGGCGGCTCCGCGGTCACCGGGCCCCGTCCGCCTGGGTCGGCGGGCGGGACGGGGGGAGGAGAGCGCCTGCGGGTCACGGGCCGGTCATCGACGGACGCGCCGCTCGAGGATGGTGATCTCGGTGACGACCGTGCGCGAACGGCGGCTCGTGCCGGGGCTGCCCGCCGGCCGCGCGCGCGGAGCGGTGGAGACAACCGAGAGCACGACACTCCCCGCAGCGCGCAGCACGCGCTCGGCCGCAAGCGTCAGAGCGACGGCGGCGAGCGCGCCCTGGACGGCCGGCGCGGTCCTGCACCAAGCGCGCGCGAGGGCCCGCCGGCGGCGTCCCGCCGGCGCCCGCGCGGGCAGGGCCGCCAGCGCGCGCCCGAAGCGGGCCGCGGCGGGGACGGGTCGATGCTCGCTCACGGTACGATCCCTTCATCAGCCGCAGGGGCGACCTCGCGACAGCGTACCCAATCGCGCCCGACGCCGGGCCGCGCCGGCCTACGGGAGGGTCGGCACGGGGATCTCCAGCGGCGCGCCCTCCAGGCGCCCGCCCGCGAGGCGGAGGCGGCCGTCGGCGACGGCGCCCAGGGTGGCGACGAGGAGCGGCGCCTCGTGCCTGAGGCCGCGCTCCCGAATCGCGCCGAAGAGCGGGCTCTCCTCCAGCTCCTGGTCGGTCGCCCCGTCGATCGAGGGCTCGAGCTCCCGCCACAGCGGATCGAGCCCCGCGTCGCGCAGCGTGTAGCGGCAGAAGGTCGCGACGGCACCGGCGTCGACCTCCGGGATGACGAGGTGCATCATCACGCCGCTCGCCGTCGCGCGGCTGCGGATCAGCGCGCGGATCACCTCGCGCCAGGTGCCGATCGGGCCTGTGGGAAGCGCGGGGTGGAAGTTGAGCAGCACATGCTGCTCCACGAACTCCGCGGTGAGGATCAGCATGTAGCCGGCGAGCACGCCGACCTCGAACGGGTACGCCGCCAGCGCCTCGTGGACGGCGCGGTCGTACTCGGCGCGCCAGGCCGGGAGTGGCTCGCCGGGGCGCGAGCGCTCGCCGCAGCGCGCCCGGCGGAACGCCACCGAGGAACGCGTCACGACCGGCACGCCGTCGGCACGCACCTCCTCAAGCAGCGCGTCGGTCGCCGGCACCTCGCCGGGGTCGCGGTTGCAGAAGAGCACCGCAATCTCGGCCGAGAGCGCGCCGGCTCCGATCGCGTCGCGTGTGGCGCGGTAGAAACCGCGCGATCCCTCTCCGCGCCCTGTGGTGAACCAGCCGATGCGCAGGGTCACGCGCGCCTCACAGGAGCCTTCCGCCAGGCGGCTCTCCCGGTCCCGCTGCACCCGTCGCCCGGGCCTTGCGCAGCATCTCGATCCGCTGCTCGACGCCATCGAGCAGGCGCTCACAGCTCGCCGCGAGTCTCATCCCCTCTTCGTAGAGGGCGATCGACTTCTCGAGAGAAAGGCCGCCCGCGCCGAGTTCCTGGGCGACCTGATCGAGCCGCTCGTAGAGGGCCTCGAAGGAGGGCTCGCCGTCGCCAGCGCCCGGAACCGGGTCGGGCCCCGCGCCGTGCTCGGCGGCCGGGGCGGATTCCTGCGCATCGGTGCTCACGGAGGAGACTCTACACGCGCGCCGCGGGCGCCGTCGCGGAGCCTGAGCAGCACGCGCTCTCCCTCGGAGAGGTCGGCCGCGTCGGCGACGGCGCTCCCGTCCGGGCGCGAGACGAGCGCATAGCCCCGCCCGAGCGTTCCCCGGGGCGAGAGGGCGGCGATCCGCTCCGCGAACCGGCCGACGCCGGCGCGATGGGAGGCGGTCCGCGCCTCCACGTGGCGGGCCATCGCATCGGCCACCGCCCGCACGCGAAGGCGGCGCTGGTCGCGGTCCGGGAGCGCGCGTGCAAGCGACGCTCCCTGCTCGCGGACGCGCGCGCGATGGAATCCGAGCACTCCGAGGAGCGTCGTGGCGAGCCTCGCCCGCTCGCGCGCGACGCGATCCAGGAGCTCGTCGCGATCGGGGGCGACGAGCTCGGCGGCGGCGGAGGGCGTCGGGGCACGCACATCAGCGACGAGGTCGGCGAGCGTGACGTCGGTCTCGTGGCCCACCGCGGAGACGACGGGGACCGGGCATCCGAAGATCGCGCGGACGACCGACTCATCGTTGAAGGCCCAGAGATCCTCCGCGGCGCCCCCGCCACGCGCGACGATCACGACCTCAGGCGGGGCGATTCTGGTGCCGTCCCGCCCTCGGGGCTCTGCGGCGGCGCGGATCGCGGCGGCGATCTCCCCTGCCGCCTCGGCACCCTGCACGGAGGTCGGCTGCACGAGGAGCGTCGCGAGCGGCCAGCGGCGTCCGAGCACGGTCCGCACGTCGTGGAGGACCGCGCCCTGCGGCGACGTCACGACGGCGACCCGGCGCGGGAAGCGCGGGAGCGACCGCTTGCGCGACGGGTCGAAAAGACCCTCAGCCTCGAAGCGCGAGCGGCGGCGCTCAAACTCGGCGGCGGCCGCGCCCGCGCCCGCCGGTTGCACGAAGTCGACGATGAACTGGAGATCACCGCGCTCCTCGTAGAGCGAAACTGAGCCGTGTGCGAGCACGGCCGCCCCGTCCTTCAGCCGGTCGGCCTGCCCGACGTTGCGGTTGCGGAAGAACGCGCAGCGCAGCGCGGCGCCGCCCTCGGTCAGCGTGAAGTAGATGTGGCCCGACCGCGCGTGGACGAGGTTGAGCACCTCCCCCGAGACCCAGACGTCCCGGAAGCGTTGATCCGCCTCCAGCACGCCGCGGAGCGCGTGCAGCAGCCGGGCGACGGGAACGGCCTCGGGGTTGCCCCGGGGAGGGGGCGGGGCTCCGGGCGTCGCGGACACGCTAACCTCCGGCGCAGGGGCGGACGGTTCCGCGGGCGTCGCGACAGCACATCACGTTCGCCTGGCGGCCCAGCGTCCCTCAGGCGATCTGGACGCGCTCGAGGTAGTGGCCGCCGTCGGTCGAGACCTTCACGCGGTCGCCCGGGTTGATGAAAAGTGGCACATGGACCACGAGCCCCGTCTCCAGGGTGGCGGGCTTGGTCGCGCCGGTCGCCGTGTCACCCCTGACGCCAGGGTCGGACTCGGTGATGGTGAGCTCGACGGCGGCCGGGAGCTCGAGCGCGAGCGGCTCGTCGCCGAAGAGCAGCAGTTGCACGATCGCACCCTCGGTCACGTAGGGGAGTTCCCCCGCGATCACGCGCGCCTCGACGGTGACCTGATCGTAGGTCTCGGTGTTCATGAAAGTGTGCAGTTCGTCCTGGCCGTAGAGGTACTGCATTTGCCGGCGCTCGACGCGCGCGGGAGCGAGTTTCTCGTTGGCGTTGAACGTGCGCTCGATGATGTGCCCGGCGCGGAGGTCGCGGAGCTTGGTGCGGTAGACCGCGGACTTCTTGGTCTTGATGTGGTTGACGTCGACAACCTGATAGAGGGACCCGTCGATCTCCACGGTGGTGCCGCGCTTGAGTTCCCCGGTCCCGATCACACGCCGCCTCCCGTCGCCCGCGGGCGCCGGCCCGGCGCGCCCCCGTCGAGCTTCGCCGCCTTGGAGAGCGGCCGCAAGCGTCCGCCCTCCATCACGCACATGTCCTCGATGCGGACTCCGCCCCAGCCCGCGAGGTAGATGCCCGGCTCCACCGTCATGACCTGCCCGTCGGCGAGTACATGATCCGATGCGGGTCGGAGCCGGGGCGATTCGTGTACCTCCACGCCGACGCCGTGCCCGAGGCCGTGGCCGAAGTTCTCCCCGTAGCCCGCCTCGGCGATCACGGAGGCGGCGACGTCGTGCGCCTCAGCACCTGTCATCCCCGCCTCGATTCGTTCGAGCGCCCGCATCTGCGCCGCAAGGACGGTGCCGTAGACCCGGTGAAAGGTCGGACTGGCCGCGTCCGGACCGCCGACCACGATGGTCCGCGTGAGGTCAGAGCAGTAGCCGTCCACGGAAGCGCCGAGATCGAGCACGAGCGGCTGCCCACGCTCGAGCGGCACGTCTCGAGGCCGGGCGTGCGGCCTCGCGGCGTGCGGCCCCGCCGCCACGATGGAGTCGAAGGAGAGCCCGTCGGCCCCGTGCTCCATCGCGTAGCGCTGTATGGACCAGGCGATCGCGCGCTCGGTGGTGCCCGGCACCGCCAGCTCCACGGCCTGCTCGAGGCAGGCGTCGGTGAGTGAGGCGGCGCGTTCGAGCGCCTCGACCTCGCCTCGCTCCTTCACCAGACGAAGCTCCTCCACCAGCCCCGGCGCCGGCACCAGGCGGGGGCGCTCGGACACCAGCAGCTCCGCGAGCGCGCCCGTCCACTCGCCGTGCTCCGCGACGGTGATCCCGCACGGATCGAAGCCCACGGCGCGCCCGCCGAGCCCGGCGAGGAGCTCGATCGGAGGGCCGGTCCCGCGGTCGCCCTCGCGCACGAGCTCGAAGCAGGGCGCCTCCGCCTCTGCCTGCTCCCAGTAGCGGAAGTCGGTGCCGAGCAGGGCGGAGCCACTCGAGACGAGCAGCGTGCCGGCGGAGCCCGTGAAGCCCGAGAGCCAGCGGCGGTTGACCGGCGACGTGACGAGCAGAGCGTCGAGTCCCTCGCGGCCGAGCAGCGCACGGAGGCGGTCGACGCGCGTGCCCCCGGCCCCGGGCCGGGACGCGGGGGTCTTGCTCACGCGGTGCTCTCCGCCTCGCCTTCCTCCTGCATCTCCGTCCACCGCTGGTGGAGGAGGTGCAGGGCCGCCCGGTAGCCCCGGAAGCCGAATCCCGTGATCTGCCCCCACGCCACGGGGGCGATGTAGGAGTGACGCCGGAACCGCTCGCGCGCGTGCACGTTGGAGACATGCACCTCGATCGCGGCGAGCCCGGTCGCGGAGAGGGCGTCGGCGAGCGCGATCGACGTGTGGGTGAGCGCGCCGGGATTGATGATGACGCCGTCCCAGTCCCGGTGCTCGTGGATGGCGTCGATCAGGGCGCCCTCGTGATTGGACTGCACGCAGTCGATCTCGATGCCGAGCTGATTCGCGCGATCGCGGAGGATGGCCTCGATATCGTCGAGGCTCTCCGAGCCGTAGATCTGCGGCTCGCGACTGCCGAGCAGGTTCAGGTTCGGTCCGTTCAGCACGAGCACGCGCATCCGCCTCCACCTCTTCCCGTCGGCCCGCACCGCGTCGCGGTGCCGGGCAGCCTCCAGATTCTACCGGCCGCAGCGCGGGGAGGTCGGGGTGCGGCACGTGCCAGCGGCCTGCGCGCGACCGGCGTTCAGTCGGCGGCGGCCGCTCTCGGCTCGCCGCCGGACGCCTCGGCAGCGCTCTCCTCCCCGACGTGCGCGGGCGAGGGCCCCACGCGCTGAGTCGAGCGCTCGCGGGCTCGCGCGAGCGCGGTGGTCACGAGCGATGCCTGCCCGCGCTGGGAGACGGCCGTGTAGACCTGCGTCGTGTCGGGCGACGAGTGCCCGAGCAGGTGCTGGACGACGCGCAGGTCCGCCGCGTTGTCGAGCATGTGCGTCGCGAACGTGTGGCGCAGGAGGTGCGGGTGCACGCGTGCGGCGATCCCGGCGTTGAGCCCGGCGCGGCGCACGATGCGCTGGACCGAGCGAGTCGAGAGCCGGCGGCCCGTGCGTGAGAGGAAGAGAGCCGGCTCCGCGCCGGTGGCGAGCACGGGCCGCCCCCTCTCCAGGTAGCCGGCGAGCGCGGCGCGGGCGGGGGCGCCGTAGAGCGCGACGCGCGGGCGGTCGCCCTTCCCGGTGACCCGTACGTGCTGCTGCGCCAGGTCGACATCCCGGACATCGCAGCCCACCAGCTCCGCCACGCGTAGCCCGGCGCCGTAGAGCAGCTCCAGGATCGCGTGGTCGCGCAGGGACTCCGCGTCGTCACCCCCCTCCTCCCCCTTGGATGCGGCGCTGGGCCCTCGCGTGGTCGGTGCATCGAGCAGCGCAGCCGCCTCCTCCTCCGAGAGGAAGCGCGGAAGTCTGGACGGCGCCTTCGGGTGGCGCAGCCGGAGTATCGAGTCGCCACGGCGCGCGCCGAGCGGAACATCGTGCGTGTCGAGCCAGCCGTAGAAGCTGCGAATCGTCGAGGCGCAGCGCTTGACGGAAGCGGGAGCGATCTCGCGTTCCCTCAGGAGGGCGAGGTATCCGCGGCCGTGGCTGCGCCCCGCCTCCAGGAAGCCCACGCCCTCGCTCTCGAGGTAGGCGAGGAACCCACCGATGTCCGAGCGGTAGTTGCGGAGCGTGTGCGGGGATCGGCGGCGGACGGAGCGCAGATCATCGAGGTAGCGTACAAGCGCCTCATGCGGGTCGCGGAGATCGGAGCGAGCAGTGCTTCCCGCAGATTGGGACGGCATGGACGAGAGGACCCCTGCACCACCCCGCTCCTCCCAGCGTATCACCGCGTCCGATGCACCGGGAGGGAGCGTGCGACGGGCGGCCGTTCGCAGGCGCGACGGGCGGCGGCACCACTCGGTCGGGGCTCACGGCGTATCGGGGGAGACCCGCCTCACGCCCGGGAACTCGCCCACCGGCCGCACGTGCCCGACGAGGTCACGCGGCGCGCGGCGCATTCGAACCAGTCCCTCAGGGCAGGTGCGGCTCCGATCGGCCGGCGGGTCGGGCGCCTCTGCTCGGTGTGACGGCGCCAGTCCTGCGTGTGAGCGTGGAGCCGTGGGAGATGTAGTCCCGGGGTCCTAACCGCTTCGGCCCCCGCCTGCCCGCCGGCCGCCTCGAGCCCGCGGGCGTTTCCCCGGCTCGCCGCCCTCCGCGCGGATGCGCTGCTCGCGCGCGGTCAGGAGCACCACGGCCGTATCGAGATCGATCGAGGCGGGATCCGTGCCGCGGGGCAGGGAAGCGTTGACAGTGCCGTCCGTGACGTAGGGGCCGAAGCGACCGTCGCGTACGACGACCGGCGCGCCGCTCTCCGGGTGGGCGCCGAGTTCCGCGAGCGGTCCCTGCCGCCCGCGCAGGCCGCCGCGCCGTGGCTCGCCGAGGATGGCGAGCGCCTCCTCCAGCGTGATCTCACGGAGGTGGTCGTGGTCCCTGAGACTACGGCTCTCCTCGCCGGCGCGGATGTAGGGGCCACGAGGGCCGTCCAGGGCGATGACGGGCGCGCCGCTCTCCGGGTGATGCCCGAGGGTCTTCGGGAACGAGAGCAACTCCCGCGCCTCCGCGAGCGTCAGCATCTCCGGGACCATCCCCTTCCAGAGGCTCGCGCGCCGCGGCTTCGCCGCCTTCCGGGGGATCCTCCCCTTCGCATCGCGCTCGGGATCCTCGCCGATCTGGACGTAGGGCCCGTAGCGACCGCTCCGGAGGTAGACGGGCTCGCCGCTCTCGGAATCGACGCCGAGGAGCGCCTCCGCTCCGGGCTTGGCGGCGAGCAGCTCGCTCGCCCGCTCCACTGTCAGTTCGTCGGGTGCGAGGTCCTCCGGGACGTCGGCGCGCAGGTTCTCGCCGGCCGCCTCGACGAAGGGGCCGTAGCGGCCAACGCGGACCGAGAGCGCTCGACCCTGGTCGTCCTCGCCGAGCGGGATCGTGGAGACGGCGCGCGCATCGATCGCCTCTAGGCCGCGCTCGATCGCTTCCTTCAGACCGACCTCGGAGAGAGAGGTCCCCTCACCACCGGCGCTCTCTGCACCCTTCAGCTCGCCCCGGGGCCGGCCGTAGTACAGGGCGCGCAGCCACGGCCCGCTGTCGAGCCGCCCATCGGCGACGGCGTCGAGATCGTCTTCCATGCGCGCGGTGAACTCGAGGTCGACCAGCTCGGCGAAGTGGCGCTCGAGCAACTGCACGACCGCGAAGGCCGTGAAGGTCGGGACGAGCTGCGTGCCGCGCCTCCGCACGTAGCCCCGCTCCTCGATGGTCTGCAGGATCGAGGCGTAGGTGGAGGGGCGGCCGATGCCTCGCTCCTCGAGCTCGCGCACAAGGCTCGCCTCAGTGTAGCGGGCGGGCGGCTGCGTCTCGTGACCCGCCGCCTCTGCCTCGATCACGTCGAGGATCTGCCCCACGGCGAGTGGGGGCAGCAGCCGCTCCTGGTCCTCGAGCTCGGCCTCCGGGTCGTCGGAGCCCTCCACGTAGGCGCGCAGGAAGCCCGGGAAGCGGATCACCTTCCCCGAGGCGTTGAACACCAGTGCATCGGCTCCGCCGGACGGCGCCGGCGCCTCCCCCTCCAGGCGCACCCGCGTGCGCACGCCCCGCGCGTCCCGCATCTGCGAGGCGACGGAGCGCTTCCACACCAGCTCGTAGAGCGCCCGTGCATCCCGGCCGAGCGCCGACAGCTCGCGCGCGAGGCCCTCCGGCGTGCGCAGGATCTCCCCGGCAGGCCGGATCGCCTCGTGGGCCTCCTGCGCGCGGCGGGCGCCGCCCTGGTAGCGACGCGGGCGGTCCGGGAGGTACTCCTCGCCGTAGAGCTGGCCGATCTGCCGTCTCAGGCCGGTGGTCGCCTCATCCGAGAGCTGCGTCGAATCCGTGCGCATGTACGTGATGTAGCCGTTCTCGTAGAGCTGCTGCGCGGCGTGCATCGTGCGCTGCGCCGTGAAACGGAGCTTCCGCGAGGCCTCCTGCTGGAGCGTCGACGTGACGAAGGGAGCGGGCGGGCGCTGCGTGTAGGGGCGCTCGGCCACCGTGGCGACGCGAAGTGAGGCGCCGCGGGGGGGATTGGAGGCGTCGACCACCCGCAGGCGGGGGCCCGGCACGCTCCCGGGGCGATCACCCTGCTTGAGCCATGCGGACAGCGCGCTCGCGCGCTCGCCGTCGAGGAGCGTGATCGCGGCACCGGGAGCGAGCCGCCCGGTCGCCGCGTCGAAGTCGCGGCCCACCGCCACGCGGCGCCCCCCGATCTCCACGAGACGGGAGAGCACGGTGCGCGGCGCCCCCGCCTCCGGCTCCTCCCGGGGTGCGAGCGACGCCTCGACGCCCCAGTAGCTGCCGCGGACGAAGCGCATCCGCTCGCGCTCGCGGTCGACTGTGATGCGCGTCGCGACCGACTGCACGCGTCCGGCGGAGAGACCCCGGCGCACCTTCTTCCAGAGCAGGGGCGAGATCTCCCAGCCGACGAGGCGGTCCAGGATGCGGCGCGCCTCCTGTGCCTCGACCAGCTCCTCGTCGACTTGACGTGGCGAGCCCAGTGCCTCCTCGATGGCCGGGCGCGTGATCTCGTGGAAGACCATGCGACGCACGGGCACGCGCGGCTTCAGTACCTCGCGCAGGTGCCACGCAATCGATTCGCCCTCGCGGTCCTCGTCGGTCGCGAGGTAGAGCTCGTCAGCGTCGCGCAGGAGCCTCCGGAGCTTCGCGACCTGCTGCCTCTTGCCGGGGGGGATGACATAGACCGGCGCGAACTCGTTCTCGACGTCGACGCCGAGCCGCCTCGCCTCGCCGGTCACACCCTCCGGCACCTGGGCCGCCTCCGATGGGAGGTCACGGATGTGGCCGACCGAGGACTCGACGACGTAGCCCGGGCCAAGGAAGCCCCCGACCGTGCGTGCCTTCGTAGGCGACTCCACGATCACGAGGCGTGTCCCCGAGCCCGCGGCGCGCGCGGCGGAACGTCGGCGGCTCCCGCCAGCCGGCGTGCTCGACTGCTCCTGGGCCGCTTCTTCACTCACGCGCCCTGCGCCTCTCCCGCATGCCCCCGTGCGTCGTTCCTACATTTGGCCCCGGAGCCCGAATGCGCAACGTTGCTCAGTCGAGGCGCGGCGCGAACCCTGCTCCGGGGAGATCGGGCGTCCCGGGCGCGGGGCGGCCGGGACGCCGGCCGCGCGGCGATCAGCGCTCGGCCGCTCCGGACTCGCCGGCGCCGGCGTGCTCGCCCGTCCGCTGAGCGCGCGTCACGCGCACCTGCTTGATACGCCGGCCCAGGATCGAGAGCACCTGCAGCTCAAGGGCGGCGTCGTCGGTCGCGACCTGATCTCCCGGAACCGCGAGCCGGCCCAGTCGCGAGACTACGAGGCCGCCCACCGAGTCGACGTCCTCGAGCTCGATCTCGGTCCCGAAGAGCTCGTTGAGATCGTCGATCGAGAGCCGCGCGTCGACCAGGGCCTCGTGGTCCGAGGTGCGCTCGACCTCGATTTCGTCGGTGTCGTGCTCGTCCGAGATCTCGCCGACGATCTCCTCCACCAGGTCCTCGACCGTGACCACGCCCGCCGTTCCGCCGTATTCGTCGACCGCTATCGCCATGTGCACCTGCTCGCGCCTGAGGTCGGCGAGGAGCTCGTTCGCGCGCTTCGTCTCGGGCACGAAGTACGGTGGGCGCGCCACGTCGCGCAGGGCCGGCGCCACGTCGCCCCGCTGGAGGTAGGCAATCAGATCTTTCGCGTAGACCACGCCAACGATGTGGTCGATGTCCTCCTCATAGAGCGGGATGCGGCTGAATCCCGTGTCCGAGACCAACCGCATCGCGTCCCCGATGGATGCATCCGTCGAGACCGCCGTGAGGTCGGTGCGAGCTGACATAATCTCGCGCACGCTTTGCTCGCCCATCTCGAGGATGCCTCGCATCATGCGGCGCTCCTCGGCGAGCGCGTCCGACTCTTCCTCCAGCTCGAGCAGGTCCAGGAGCTCCTGCGCCGGCGTGGGATCGCCGCGCTCGGGATCGCGGCCGATGAGCCTGAGCACGAGCCGCGCGGGAAGCGAGCCGCCCCACGCCACGGCGCCGAAGACGAGGTCGATGAGCCGGATGAGGCCGGCGAGGCGGAGAGCCGCCGCCTCCGGTCCCTGGAGCGCGAACATCCGCGCGCTCTGCCGGAGGACGACGGCGCTGGCTGCGGCGAGCACGACCACTCCCAGCATCTCGGCACCGTCGAGCCGGGAGCCGCCGAGCACGAGCACGGTGATGGCGGTGGTGACGATCACGATCCCCACGCTGCTTGCCGCGGAGAGCGATCGCAGGATGCGGTGGCGCTGGCGCACGTAGCCGCGCAGGCGGGCGTGCAGGTCGTTGTCGTCGGATGGGCGCGAGCGAAGACGCCCGAGCGCCGAGACGGAGGCCTCGGACGCTGCCACCACGGCCAGCACCACGCCGGCGAGGACGAGGAGGAGGATAGCCAGCAGCGATCTCGTATCCAAAACCGGTTACCGCCCGGCGGGATGAGCCGCCGGTCGGCCTCAGACCTCCTCCTCCTCGGCGGGGCGCTTCCCGCGCCCGCCGCTTCTGCGGCGTCCCAGCACGCGCGCCGGAACGCCGGCCACGCGTTCACCCGGCGCTACGTCGCGGACAACCACCGCGCCGGCGCCGGTGTACGCGCCGGCCCCGACGGTAACAGGCGCGACGAGCGTCGTGTCGCTACCGATGAAGGCACCGTCGCCGATCCGCGTCACCTGCTTGCGGGATCCATCGTAGTTCGCCGTGACGACGCCGGCTCCGATGTTCACGCCGGAGCCGACCACGCTGTCGCCGATGTACGAGAAGTGACCGATCTGCGAGCGAGCGCCGACCTGCGCATTCTTGAGCTCGGCGTAGCTGCCGAGGTGCACGCGCTCAGCGAGAACGCAGCCCGGCCGTACGACGCAGTAGGGCCCCACCTCGACCTCGTCACCGAGCGTCGAGGAGCGCAGCGTCGCGCCCTCCACGCGGCAGCGCTCACCGACTCGCATGTCTCGCAGCACGGCGTGGGGTCCGATCTCGGTGCCCGCGCCGATGCGGGTTGCGCCGGAGAGGTGCACGCCGGGCTGGATCGTGCAGTCCGCCTCGACCTCCACGCCGACATCGACAAAGGTCGATGCGGGATCCACCAGCGTGACGCCCGACTCCATGAGGTGGCGCCTCACGCGGTCGCGGAGCGCCTGCTCGGCCGAGGCGAGCTCGACACGCGTGTTCACCTGCTGCGCCTCGGAGGGATCCTCGAGGGCCGACGTTTCGACGCCCACCCCCTCCGACACCGCGCGGGCGACGAGATCGGTGAGGTAGATCTCGCCGCGCGGCCCCGGTGTGAGCGCCGCGAGCGTCGGCCACAGCCAGTCCGCGCGCGCCGCGTAGAGGCCCGCGTTGACCTCGTGCTCCCCGCGCGTGGCCTCGTCTGTCTCGCTCTCCTCGACGATTCCCCGCACGCGGCCGCCGGCCCGCATGACGCGGCCGTAGCCGGTCGGGTCGTCGAGGCGCGCGGTGAGGAAGGTCAGGGTAGCCCCGGTCGAGAGGTGGCGCTCCATCAGCTCCGCGAGCGTCGGGGCGGTCAGCAGGGGGAGGTCGCCGTAGGTGATGAGGACGTGTCGGGCGCCCGCGGCCACCTCCCTGGCGCAGAGCGCCGCGTGGCCGGTCCCGAGCTGCTCGGACTGCTCGGCGATCGTCGGCCGGGCTGCGCCCGGGCCGGCTACGCCGCCTTCGGACAGCGCTTCGGCCACCTGATCGCGCGCGTCGGGCGATGCCACGACGACGATGCGCTGAAGCCCGGCGTCCTGCGCGGCGTCGCAGACGAGCTGCACCATCGGGCGGCCGGCCACCGGGTGGAGCACCTTGGGCCGGGCGGAGCGCATGCGCGTCCCGCGCCCGGCCGCCAGCACGACGGCACTCCACTCGTCGACGGATCCCCCGGGGCGGGGAGGCCCCGGTGCGCCCCCGGCGTCGGCGCTCAGGGGGGTCTCCTCTCGGCGCGAGGCCTCGCGCGAGGCCTCGCTCGCGGCGGTTCTCCCTGCGCCGCGAGCGGCCGCTCATACTACATCGTGCGCACCTCCCGGCGACTCCGGAGCGCCGGGAGGCGCGTCGGCGCGTGTGCAGCTTCGGTGGCTCTCCCCCACAATGGGCCGGTGTTGCGGGGGGTGGCTCGATGCCGGCGCCGACGACCGTTGAGGGCCTCAGGGGGGCCTTCCTCCGCTACTTCGAGGCGCGCGGCCACCGCCGCATCCCCTCCTCCTCGCTCATCCCGCACGGCGACCCGACCCTGCTCTTCACGACCGCCGGGATGGTGCAGCTGCGGCCCTACTTCATGGGGCTGGAGGAACCGCCGGCGCCCCGGCTGACCTCGATCCAGAAGTGCTTCCGCACGACCGACGTCGAGGACGTGGGCGACGAGTCCCACCTCACCTTCTTCGAGATGCTGGGCAACTTCTCGGTCGGCGACTACTTCAAGCAGGACGCGGTGGCGTGGGCCTGGGAGTTCATGACCACAGCGCTCGGGATCCCGGCCGCGCGGCTGTGGGCGACCGTCTACACCGACGACGACGAGGCGTTCGCGCTGTGGCGGGAGCGCGGGATCCCCGAGAAGCGGATCCTCCGCTACACCGCGGAGCAGGGGAACTACTGGTACTCGGGCGACGTGGGGCCGTGCGGACCCTGCTCGGAGCTCCACTACGACTGGGGCGAGACCGAGGGCTGCGCATCGTGCGACACGGGAGAGTGCCACCCCGATGTCGGCTGCGGGCGCTTCCTCGAGGTCTGGAACCTCGTCTTCATGACCTATTTCCAGGACGAGAGCGGCGAGAGGACGCCGCTCCCCGCGCAGAACATCGACACCGGCGCCGGCCTCGAGCGCGTGGCGGCGGTGCTGGCCGGCGTGAGGACCGTCTACGAGACCGACGAGCTCAGGGGGCTCCTCGCGGAGGCGGAGCGCCTCACCCGCCGCCCCTACGACGCGGAGGGCGATCCGGCGGGGGCGCGGGCGCTTCGCGCAATCACCGAGCACGCTCGCGCCGCAGCCTTCCTCGTCTCCGACGGCGTGCTGCCGGGGAACGACGGGCGCGGCTACGTGCTGCGCCGCATGATCCGGCGTGCGATCTACTTCGGCCACACGATCGCGCCGGGTGCGGAGCTCTTCGAGCCGCTCGTCGCCCGCGCGATCGAGACGGCCGGCGCCGCCTACCCGGAGCTCGGCGAGCAGGCGGCCTTCATCCGGCGCATCGTCGAGGCGGAGGAGGCGCGCTTCCGCTCGACCCTCACGCGCGGGCTCGAGCGCCTCGAGCAGCTGATCGAGCGCGCCCCGGAGGGCGCGGGCGCTCGGCTCCTGCCGGGCCGGGAGATGTTCGTCCTCTACGACACGCACGGGCTCCCCCCGGAGCTCACCCGCGAGGTGGCGTCGTCGCGGGGACTTCGGATCGACGAGGCGGGCTTCGAAGAGGAGATGGCGGCGCAGCGCGAGCGATCGCGCGCCGCCGGCGAGGGCGCCGTCGCCATCTGCGACTCCGAGCAGCGCTACGCCGCGCTCGGCCTGCAGTCGCGCTTCATCGGCTACGAGACGACCGAGGGGCGCGGCGCCGTGATCGGGCTTCAGGCCGGGGGGGAGGACGGCGCCCGTGGCGCCGCCCGCGATCGGCTCCGCTCCGGCGAGCGGGGCGAGCTCGTGCTCGACGCGACGAGCTTCTACCCCGAGGGCGGCGGCCAGGTCGGCGACCGCGGCGAGATCGCGGTCGCGGACGCGACGGAGGGGACGGCCCGTTTCCGGGTCGACGACACCCAGCGCCTCGCCGAGGCGATCGTGCACCGCGGCGAGGTGCTCGAGGGCGAGATCGCCGTGGGGGACCAGGCGAGAACGATCGTCGCCTCTGGATGGCGCGCGGGCTGCCAGCGCAACCACACGGCGACGCACCTCTTGCACTCGGCGCTCCGCTCGGTGCTCGGTACGCAGGTGCGGCAGAGCGGGTCGCTCGTGGCGCCCGATCGGCTGCGCTTCGACTACACGCTGCCGGAGGCGCCCGAGCCCGAGTCGCTGCGCGCGGTGCAGCGGATGGTCAACGAGCGGGTGCGCAACGACATCCCGAGCCAGATCCTCGAGCTCCCCTACGAGCAGGCGATCGAGCGCGGAGCCATCGCCTTCTTCGAGGACCGCTACGCAACCGACGTGCGGGTCGTGGAGTACTGCGACCCGCACGTGCACAACGCACGACACGAGCACGGCTGCTGGAGCAGCGAGCTCTGCGGCGGGACGCACCTCCCCTCGACGGGCCGCATCGGCAGCTTCGCGATCGTGAGCGACGCGAGCATCGGCTCCGGGCTGCGGCGCATCGAGGCGCTGACCGGCCCCGAGGCCGAGCGCTATCTCGAGGAGCGCGTCGACATCGTCGCGGAACTCGTCCAGCACTTTCGCTCGCGACCGGAGGAGCTCCGGGCGCGGGTCGCGGCGCTCGAGGAGCAGCTCGCCGAGGAGCGGAGGCGGGCCAGGCAGCGGGCGCGCAGCGAGAGCGCCGAGATCGCCTCGCGGCTCGCCGCCGAGGCGGAGGAGCGAGACGGCGCGCACCTCGTCGTCGCGCGGGTGGAGTCGGAGTCGCAGGAGGCGCTGCGCGCCCTGGCCGAGGCCGTATGCGGTCGCCTCGGGGAGGTCGGTTTCGTCGCACTCGCCGCCGAAGCGGGTGGACGCCCCATCTTCGTCGCCGCAGCAACGGAGGCCGCCGTCTCGCGAGGACTCCGCGCCGATGAGCTGGTGCGGGTCGCCGCGGCGCGCGCCGGCGGAGGCGGAGGTGGACGCCCCCGGATGGCGCAGGCCGGCGGCCGGGACGCCGCCGCCATCGAGCCGGCGCTCGAGGCCGCCGCGGAGGCAGCGCGGGCTCGCCTGCTGGGCGAGGACTAGGGCGCCATGTCGCCGGATCGGCCCGGAAATTCCCGCCCGCCGTCCGGAGCGGCCTCGGGACGGCTGCGCCTCATCGGCGAGCGAATCGCCGCGAGGGGCGGCGCGCTCGCTGGGGGCGCCAGCCGGGCCTGCGGTCGGCTGGGACGGGCGGCAGGCGCCGGCGCACGGCGACTCGCCGGGACAGCCGCAGCAGGCCTGCGGCGCCTCGGCACCGCGGCGCGGGCGCTCGTCACCAGGCGCCCCTCCCGGGAGCGGCGGGAGCGGCCCGCCCGGACGGCCCGTCCCCGGCGCGACCGCGGCCGGCGGGAGGCCATCCCGGTCGCCACGATCGTTGCCCGCCGCGACGACGACTGGCTGGCGGTGACCGGCCGAATCGACACTGCGACCGAGCCCGACATCATGTTGCTGGTGCCGCGGGGCGCGCGCGCGCTCCGGTCGGCGGCGGCGTGGGCGCACGTCGCCGCCCACGTCCGGAGGAGGGGAACCGCGCTCGGCGTTGTCTCCTCGCGCGGCGACGTGCGCGCGCACGCGCGCGCCAACGGGCTGCGAGCAGCGCGCTCGCCGCGTGGACTACGCCGCGGGCCGTGGCGCCTGCGCCTCGGCGCGCGCGTCTTCACCATCCCCAAGCCGCGACTCGGCTCGTCGCTCCGCGGCTTGTTCCTCCTCGCCGCGGTCGCGCTCGCCGGTGTCGCAGCGTGCTACCAGCTGCCCTCGGCGCGCATAGTGATCGTGCCGGCGAGCGAGCCCATCAGCCGCTCGGCGCAGGTCCGGCCACAGCCCCTGATCGAGGCGCCTGACATCTCGCTCGCCATCGTCCCCGCGGAGAGCGTCGAGCGCGAGATCTCGGCGACGCTCGCCACCGTGCCGACCGGCGAGACCGAGATCGGCGACGACCGCGCCACCACGATCCTGCGCTTCGCGAACGCGAGCGACGCCCACATCGATCTGCCAGCGGACACGGTGGCCCGGACGGACTCCGGGACGGCCTTCCTCACCGACGAGCCGGTCGTGGTGCCCCCCGGCGAATCGGTCGACGTGGGCGCAGCAGCGGAGTTCTCCGGCGTCGACGGCAACGTCGCCCCCGGGGAGATCGGCGTGCTCGGCACGGAGCTGCCAGCCTCGCTCACCGTGATCAACCCGGTCGCCGCCGACGGCGGCACCAACATACTGGTCCCGGCGGTCGCGCAGGAGGACGTGGACCGCCTCCGCGAGCTCGCCCGGGCGGTGCTCGCCCGGGCCGCGACGCGGGCGCTGCGCGACGCCTCCGAGGAGGCGACCCTGCTCGAGGAGACGGTGGGCGTCGTGATCCTGACAGAGCGGCCGGAGTCGCTGCTCGGCGAGGCGACCGATGTCTTCCTCATGGACTACACCGCGCTCGCCTCGGGGCTCGCCGTCACCGTCGCCACTGCCGAGGCCTACGGCCGGCTTCTGATCGAGGAGGCCCTCCCCGACGGCGTCGCGCTCCTCCACGACACGGTCTCCGCTACGCTCGCCGCCGCCCCGGAGGGAGCGGGCGGCGGCGTCGTCATCATGGTGGAAGGACGCGTCCACGCCGTCCCCGACCTCGATCCCCTGCGCGCCGAGCTCACGGGCGTCGAGCCGAGCGTGGCCGCCGCGAGGCTGGTCGAGCGTCTCGGCCTTGAGGAGGCGCCCCGGGTAACGCTCGAGCCGGAGTGGGTGCCCTGGCGCTGGATGCCGCGCCGCGCCGAGCGCATCGCGATCGACTTCGCCGGGATGCTCGAGGAGCCGCAGGAGGAGGGCGAGGCGGAGCCGGAGGAGGCCTCTCCGGACGGGGACGGCGAGGAGAGCCGGAGCCCGAATGGCGGCGAGCCCACGCCGCTGCTCGCGCGTGCGGGGTCCGACACGCGGGGCCGGGCGCGGCTTCGCTGATGCGCTGGATCGGGGTCGACCCCGGCAGCGAGCGAGTGGGGCTCGCGATTTGCGACGACGACGAGCGGCTCGCCGTCCCGCTCGAGGTGGTGCCTGCTTCCGCCGCTTTCCCCGCCGTCCGCGCCACCGCCGCCCGCGAGCAGGCCGGCGGCATCGTGGTGGGTCTGCCGCTCACGCTCGGCGGCTCGGAGGGCGAGGCGGCCCGGGCGGCGCGCCGCCTCGGCACGCGGCTCGCCGCTCTCGGCCTCCCGGTCGAGTACGCAGACGAGCGGCTCACGACCTGGGCGGCGGAGGAGGCACTGCGCACGACCGGGAGGCCAGCCTCCCGGCGGAAGCGGCCTTCGGACGACATCGCGGCGGCGATGATCCTGCAGCGCTTCCTGGACGCACGCCGCGACCCTTCTGCAGGGGGCGACGCGAGAGCCGACGATGCGAGCGCGTGATCCGCTCACGCTCGTGCTCGCGGCGCTCCTGCTCTACGCGGGCCTGGTCGGCGTCGGCGCCCGCATGCTGCTCGACGGAACGCCGGAAGCGGCCGCCGCCGCGCTCCACGAACGGACCGGAACGGCCGCGGTCGCCGTGCGCCCCGCCGTGGGCGAGAGCGAGCTCGTGGTGCCGCAGGGAGCCGGAGCCGGCGGCATCGCCCAGCTCGCCGTCGACGCGGGCGTGCTCACCGACGCACGGGCCTTCCTGCTCCTGCTCGACTACCAGCGCGCCGCCCCGGAGCTCCAGGCGGGCCGCTATACGCTGCCGCGCCCCACGCCGGCCGGGGAGCTGATCCGGCGCCTCCGCGCCGGCGTTCCGAGCGAGGTCGTGGTCTGCGTGCCCGCGGGGCTGCGCCTGGAGCAGCTCGGCGAGCTCCTGGTCGACGGCGACGACGAGGCGCCGCCCGGCTGCGTCGCCGAGGGCGTCGTGACCGCGGCCCAGTGGGACGCCGTACGCCAGGGTCCCCGCAGCCATCCCCTCCTCGTCGCGCGCCCCGAGGGCGCGACGCTCGAGGGCTACCTGGCAGCCCAGAGCTACGCGCTCGCCGACGCCCAGAGCGCGGAGTCGCTGGTCCAGGCGATGCTCGACGCGCTCGCGGATGTCGTCACGCCCGGGCTGATCCGGGAGGCGGACGCCAGCGGCCTCTCCCTCCACGAGCTCCTGACGCTCGCCTCGATAGTCGAGCGCGAGGGGGCCCTGGAGGACGAGTACCCGCTCATCGCCTCGGTCTTCCTGAACCGCCTCCAGGGGGGGATCCCGCTCCAGGCCGATCCCACCGTGCAGTACTCGATCGCGACTCAAGAGAGCGTCGAGCTCTACGGCTGGTGGAAGGAGGAGCTCACCATCGATGACCTCGACGTCGACTCGCCCTACAACACCTACCGCGTCTCGGGCCTTCCACCCGGGCCCATAGCCCAGCCGGGGGCCGCCGCGATCCGCGCGATGGTCGATGCACCCGAGACGGAGCTCCTCTACTTCGTGGCGAACCCCTCCTGCGACGGTGTCAGCCACCTCTTCGCGGAGACGCTCGACGAGCACATCGCGAACGTCGTGCGCTACCGCGCGGCCTGCGAGTAGCCCCCGTGACGAGGCGCGTCGCTCTCCTCGGCCATCCGGTAGCGCACTCGATCTCGCCGGCGTTCCAACAGGCGGCCTTCGAGGCCTCGGGCCTCGACATCCGCTACGAGGCGTGGGACGTGCCCCCCTCCGAGCTGCTTCTGGCCGTGGAGCGCCTGCGCGGCGGCGATCTGCTGGGCGCCAACGTCACCGTGCCGCACAAGGTCACGATACTCCCGCTCCTCGACCGCCCGGATGGGGCGGCCGAGCGCGTGGGCGCGGTCAACACCGTGGTCAACGCCGGGGGTCTCCTCGAGGCCTCCAACACCGACGTGGCGGGGCTCCGTGGCGCCTGGCAGGAGGCCGGCATCCGGGTCGAGGGAGAGCACGTCGTCCTGCTCGGGGCCGGCGGCGCGGCGCGCGCAGCCGTGATCGCGCTCTCGGCTCTCGGCGCCGCGGACGTGATGGTGGCGAACCGCACTCCGGAGCGCGGCGAGGAACTGCGCTCGCTCGCCGGGGAGGTGCTCACGCTCTCGACCTGCCCCCTCGACGAGGCCTCGGGCGAGCTCCGCGCCGCCCTGTACGAGGCCTCCCTGGTGATACACTGCACGCCGCTCGGCATGCGGCACGGCCCCGACGAGACCAGGAGCCCGCTCCCACGCTCGGCGTTCCGTCCCGGGCAGGTGGCGTTCGATTCCGTCTACACCCCGGAGTGGACGCCCTTCCTCGAGGAGGCGTCGCGCGGCGGGGCGCGCGCCGTCGGCGGGCTCTCGATGCTCGTGCATCAGGGCGCGGTCTCGTTCCGGCTGTGGACCGGCTTCGAGCCACCCCTCGGGGTGATGTTCGACGCGGCCCGCGCCGCGGTCAGAGGCCGGTAGCAAACCGGAAGGGCGCGAGGTGGAGATTGGCGTCCTGATCGTGGTGGCAACCGGCGTCTTCCTCGGCTGCCTCGTGCTGCAGGGGACCTTCACCGCGCGCGCCTGGCGCGAGCGCATCGCCTCGGGCGACCTCGACGTGCTCCGGGAGGCGCTCGAGGCCGCCTTCGAGTCGTGGCGGGAGATGCGCCCTCCGAAGGGGATGCCGTCCTCGGACTGGGCAGCGCTCGCCTCCGCCGAGCTCGTCGCGGCGGATCGTGACCGCGTGCGCGCCTCGCTTCTCGCCGACGGCGACGTGCGCGTCGTCTCGGGCGAGCGCCGCGAGCTCGGCGGCCCGCTCGTGGTCGGCAGGCGCGTCGCGTTGCGCATGGTGGAGCGGCTGCTCTACGAGATCCCGCACGTCCGCTTCTCAGAGGTGCAAATCGACGTCTGGGAGCGCTACCGCGACGCCTCGGGGGCGACCCGGACGCGCGCGCTCCTCACCACGCGCACGACGCGAGAACAGGCGGCGACCGTCGACTGGTCGGCGCGGTGGGAGCTCGATCCGCACGCCTCGGCCCCGGAAGCGACCGCGGAGGACGAGGCGAGCGATGGGGCGTCCCCCGCCGCCGCGCCCGATCAGGATCCCGCCGGGGTGCTCGCCACGTGGCGCACGCGCGAGGCGGCGCCGGGCCGCGACCTCGATCCCGAACTGGGCGCGCTGATCGCCCCGGGCGATGGCATCACGCTCGGTGCTTCCGGGAGCGAAGAGCCCGCGACTCCGCCCGTGGCGGCCGCGCCTCCCGACGCGGCGGGACGGCCGGGCGGCACGGCCGCCCGGGGCGGGGAGGCGCGGCGATGAGCGCGCTCCGCTTCCTGACCGCCGGCGAGTCCCACGGCCGGGGGCTCACCGCGGTCATCGAGGGCATCCCGGCCGGGCTGCAGCTCTCGGAGGAGGGGATCGCGCGCGACCTCGCCCGCAGGCAGCAGGGCTACGGCCGCGGCAAGCGGCAGCAGATCGAGCGCGACCGCGCGGAGATCACCTCCGGCGTCCGCCACGGGAAGAGCATCGGATCGCCGATCGCGCTCTGGATCGGCAACGCCGACCACGCCAACGCCAACTGGCGCGTGCGGATGGCGGTCGACGAGGTCGATGAGCGAGTGGACCCGGTCACGCTGCTCCGACCCGGGCATGCAGACCTCGCCGGCACGCAGAAGTACGGCTTCGACGACGTGCGCCCCATCCTCGAGCGGGCGAGCGCGCGCGAGACCGCGGCGCGCGTCGCCGTCGGAGCGGTGGCGCGCGCGCTGCTTCAGGAGCTCGGCGTGGCGGTGCGCTCCCACGTGCGCTCGATAGGCAGTGTCCTGTGGGAGGCGCCGCAGGAGGTCGACTGGGAGGCTGTCGAGCGATCCCCGGTGCGGGTCGCCGACGGTGCCGTCGAGGCGGCGATGATCGCGGCCATCGATCAGGCGAAGGCGGAGCACGACACCCTGGGCGGCGTCTTCGAGGTGCGGGCGCAGGGCCTCCCGCTCGGCCTCGGCAGCCACGTGCAGTGGGACCGGCGCCTCGACGGCCGTATCGGGCAGGCGTTCCTCTCCATCAACGCTGTTAAGGGGGTCGAGATCGGCGATGCATGGACGGTGGCGTCGTTGCCCGGATCCGAGGCGCAGGACGTGATCCTGCCGAGCCACAGCTGGTCGGATCGCCCGTGGCGGCGGGCGAGCAACCACGCGGGCGGCCTCGAGGGCGGGATGACGAACGGGGAGGATCTGCTCGTGCGCGCCGCCATCAAGCCGATATCGACCGTGCCGCGCCGAATGCCGACGGCGGACCTCCACACGGGGGAGGAGGCGACCTCGTTCTACGAGCGCTCCGACGCCTGCGTGGTGCCGGCGGCCGCGGTGATCGGGGAGGCGATGCTCGCGATCGTGCTCGCCGGGGCGGTGATCGAGAAGTTCGGGGGCGACCACATGGATGAACTCCGGCGCAACCACGCCGCCTTCCGGAAGAGCGTGGGGCCGCGCCGCGCGAGCGCGTCCGGAGGGCCGTCCGCTGAGGCGGCCGGCGCCGGCGCAGCGGAGGATCCCGCCGAATGAGCGCCTCGCGGCAGATCGTCCTCGTTGGCCTCTCGGGAGTCGGGAAGTCCTCAGTCGGGGCGGCGCTCGCGGAGCGCCTCGGTTGGCCGCTCCTCGACACCGACGATCTCATCACGGAGCGCGAGGGTCGGACGCCCGCACAGCTCATCGTCTCGGGGCGCGAGGCGGCGTTCCGCCGCATCGAGGAGCGCGTCGTCGTGGAGGCGGCGCGGCAGGTGCCGGCGGTGATCGCGACCGGCGGCGGTACCTTCCTCTCCGCGCGCGCCCGGCGCGCGCTCGGAGAGCACGGCTTCCTCTGCCACCTGGACGCGACGCCGCACGCGATCGCGGAGCGTCTCCGGCAATCGCCCGACGCGAGCGAGCGCCCGCTGCTCGGCGGCAACGTGGAGCGGCGCCTCCTCGATCTCGACGAGGAGCGACGGCCCTTCTACGCCCACGCCGACGCCTGGATCCCGGCGCAGGTGCTCTCGCCCGAGGAGGTCGCCTCGCGGATCCTCGTGCTGTGGGCGGAGCGCTCCCAGGCGGCGCTCGGTGATGAGCGCCGGCGCGCTCGCCTCGGGGCGGAGGCGCCGGCGCGGGCCCCGACCGCGGTCGTCGATACCGTCCGCGAGCGCTACCCGGTGTGGGTCGGACCGGGCGAGCTTGAGCGCCTCCCGGACCGCCTTCGGATGCTCGGCCTCTCCGGGCGCGTGCTCATCATCTCCGACGCCGACGTGATCGGACTTCACGGGCGGCGGGTGACGCAGATTCTCGACGACGCCGGCATCGCCGGCGCCTCCTATATCGTGCCGGCGGGGGAGCGCTCCAAGCAGCTCTCGGTCGCGGCCGAGATCTACGGCTGGCTCGCCGAGCAGCGGGCCGAGCGCGGCGACACGGTGCTCGCGCTCGGCGGCGGGATGGTCGGCGATCTCGCCGGCTACGTCGCCTCGACCTACCTGCGCGGCATGCCGCTGGTCCACCTGCCGACCTCGGTGCTCGCGATGACCGACGCCTCGGTGGGCGGCAAGGTCGCCGTCGACCTCCCGCAGGGGAAGAACCTCATCGGCACCTTCCACCAGCCGAGGGGCGTCATAGCCGACACCGAGACCCTCGCGACGCTCCCGCACCGGGCGCTCGTCGAGGGCTTCGCCGAGGTGATCAAGCACGCCCTGATCCTCGACACGGCGCTTCTCGACGAGCTCGAGCAGCACGCCGCCGAACTCGCGGGCGGCACCGCCGATCCGTCGTTCCTCGCGTCGATCATCGGTCGCTCGGTGAGGGCGAAGGCGCTCGTCGTCTCGAGCGACCCGCACGAGTCGGGCGTGCGGGCCATCCTCAACTACGGCCACACGATCGGGCACGGCGTGGAGGCGGCCGGGGGCTACGAGGAGTTCCTGCACGGCGAGGCCGTGGCCGTCGGCATGGTCGGCGCGGCCCGCATCGCCGAGCGGATGGGACTCCTGGATTCCAGCGAGTCGCGCCGCCACGACGAGATCCTGCGCGCCTTCGGCCTCCCGGTCGCCTGCCCCCGCATCGACCCGGAGGCGGTGCTCGAGGCGATGCGCTACGACAAGAAGATCGTCTCCGGACAGCAGCGCTTCGTCCTCCTGGAGCAGCCGGGCCGGACGGTCGTGCGCGACGATGTCCCCGCCCGGCTGGTCGAGGACGTGGTGCGCGGGCTTGCGAGCGGCACGGCCACGTGAGCCCGGGCGGCCCCCGCAGGCGCCTCGTCGGACGCGCGCTCGGACGCGTGCAGCGCGTCGGCTATCGCGCCTTTTGCGTCGAGGAGGCGACCCGGCTGCAGATCTCGGGCTACGCCCGCAATCTCGCGGACGGGCGCTCCGTCGAGGTGGTCGCCGAGGGCGACGAGCCCACGCTGCGCCGCTTCGTCGAGCGCCTCCGCGAGGGACCACCTCTCGCCGTCGTCGACGATGTCGAGTACCGGTGGGAGGAGCCGGAGAACGGCCTGGTGGGCTTCGAGGTGCTGTACTAGCTTCGAACCTGGGCGGCCCACCGTCGGGACGGCGACACCGGCCACGGCGCGGCGTGGTGGAGGGATCCCCGAGTACACGGTCGGCGCTGCCGCGGCGCTCACGGATGCCGCCCAGCACGACGGAGAAGCCGCCCGGCCCACATGGCTCTCGGAAGGCAGATTGGTCCGCACACGAGCCCGGCCGTCCATGGAGCGGTTGAGCCGGATGAGGCGAGCGGACGGGCTCTCCTGCTGAGTGCGTCGCTCTAGCCACGCCGCCCCACGCGGCCGAGCACCGCGAGTGCGCGATGTAGCGCCCCGCCCAATGCCCGGCCGAGGGGTCGGCGGGCGCGTCGCCGCCCGACCGCCGCGTCGAGCGAGCGCCCGGCCGCGCCTCCGAGCACGCGCCGCTCGACGAGCACCGCGAGATCCCGGGCCGAGTCGGCGCCCGATGCTGCTGCCAGCAGCGTCCCGGGGGCCGTCGTCGAAGCCCCGCGCGGCACCACGACTTCGACGACCGGGAGTTCGTCGGTGTCGCGCCTCTCCGGGCCCTCGACGAGCAGGAGCTCGAGCTGCGGATCGAGGCTCCGCGCGAGGCGGCCGAGCGCGTCGGGCCATGCGCGCGGGTCGGCCGGCGGCGCGGCGGTGACGCGCCCGCCCGACGCGAGCGCCACCACGAGCACGTCCCCGCGCGCCTCGGCGCGGCCGACTCGGTGGCCGAGGCGGCGCAGCTCCTCGGTCAAGGAGACGACGAGCAGCGTCTTCTCGGGGCCGGAGACGCCGGCGATGAGCACGAGCGCCGGGCCGGAGGGCGCGCGCGCGGCGGCGCTCAGTCGGCGGGCCCCTCGACCGGGCCGACCAGCAGCACCTCGCACTCCTCCCCGGGCTCGACCGCGGGGCGGTCCTCGGGGCAGACGGCGTAGCCGTTGGCGAGCGCCATCGACGTCAGGACGCCCGAGCCCTGCGGCCCCGTGAGCCGCGCCACGTAGCGCCCCTTTCCCCCGTCGCGCGCGATCACGGCGCGGGCGTAGACGCGCCTGCCGTCGGGATTGTCAATACGCTCGGCTGCCGTCGCGCGCACACGCGGGCGCTCCCAGTCATCCCGCCCGAGCATCGTGTAGAGCACCGCCCGCCCGAAGAGCTCGAAGGTCATCATCGCGGAGACGGGGTTCCCGGGAAGCCCCAGGTGCGGCACGCGGCGCTCGGCGCCGGCTCCCCTCACCGTGAACGACCCGAAGGCGAGGGGCTTCCCGGGCCGCATCCGGACCGTCCAGAACCCGATCTCTCCCTCGCGCGCGAGCACCTCCTTGACGATGTCGAAGTCGCCGCGCGAGACGCCCGCCGACGTGACGAGGAGATCGGCGTCGCGGAGACCCTCGTGGATGCGCGCGGTCAACGCCTCCGTCGTGTCGCGCGCCACGTCCAGGATCCGGGGCGTCCCCCCCGCGGCGAGCACCTGCGCGGCGAGCGAGAACGCGTTGGCATCGTAGATGGCGCCCGGCCGGAGCGGCTCGCCGGGCCGCACGAGCTCGTCGCCGGTGGAGAGGATGGCGACGCGCGGCCGGCGCACGACACGCACCTCCGCCAACCCGAGCGAGGCGAGCACGCCCACCTGCGACTCCCCGATCACCGTGCCGGACGTCAGCACGACCTCGCCGGCGCGCACATCCTCCGCGGCCGGCCGCACGTTCGCGCCCGGCCGCGCCTCCACGTCGATGCGGACGCCGCGGCGCGGGCCCTCCCGCCAGGGCGCGGTCTGCTCCTGCTCGTCGGTCTCCTCGAAGGGGACGACGGCATCGGCGCCGGCGGGGATGGGCGCGCCGGTCATGATCCGCACCGCCTCGCCGGGTCCGACGCTCCCCTCATAGACGCCGCCCGCAGCGAGGTAGCCGGTGATGCGGAGCTTGCGAGGCGAGGCCGGCGTGGCGCCCTCGGTGTCGACGGCGCGCACCGCGTAGCCGTCCATGCCGGTGTTGGGCAGGGGCGGGATGTCCAGGGAGGAGCGCACCTCTCCGGCCAGCGTCTGTCCGAGCGCCTCCAGCAGCGGGACCTCGACCGCCTCGAGGGGTGCGATCCCGTGGAGGATGCGCGCGCGAGCCTCCTCCACGGAGATCATCGCGGGCGTGGCGGCGCGTTCCGGGCCGGCGACCATGCCCTCAGTCTAGAGCGTAGCCCGCGAGCGGGGGCCGTCGGCGCCGGGCACGGCGGCCGGCCCGCGGGGAGCGCCCCGGCGGGTAGCATCTCCCCCAGGCACGGCGGCGGAGGGGGCAGACCATGAGTGGTAGCGAGCTGCGGATCGCCGTCCCACCCGGGCCGACCGGCCTCGACGCGGAGGCACGGGGCCTCGACGGCTTGCTGAACCGCCTCTGCTATCGCCGCCTCGCGCGCTACCCGCTGGTGGAGGGCCCCACCGGCGAGCTCATCCCCGATCCGCCGCGGCTCGTTCCCGAGCTGGCGGAAGGCTGGCAGGCGCTCGACGGAGGGCGACGCTACCTGGTAACGCTGAGGCGCGGCGTCCGCTCGGCCGCGGGCCACGAGCTCACCTCCGAGGACGTGGTGTGGAGCTGGCAGCGAGCGATCGCGCTCCGCGATGTCGGGAAATGGGTTGCGCGCATCGGCTCGATCTGGGACCCGGAGGCAGTGGAGGCGATCGGGAGCCACGAGGTCGAGTTCCGCCCGCGCGCCGCGAATCCGTCGCTGCTGCAGCAGTTCACGCGCGCGACGCCCGCGATCATCGACTCGGTCGAGGCACGGCGCCACGCCAGCGCCGACGACCCCTGGGCGAGCGGCTGGCTCGTCCGCAACGCCGCCGGCTACGGCGCCTACCGCCTGGAGTCGCTCTCCCCCTGGAAGGAGGCGGTGCTGGTCGCCAACGGCGAGTCCGAGCCGGCGTTCGCGACCGTGCGCGTGCTCTTCGTGCCTGGAGCACAGAGGCGGCGGGAGCTGCTGCTGGCGGGCGAGGTCGACCTGCTCCCGCGCATCGACCCCTGGGAGCGGGAACTCCTCGACGGCTCGGGCGGCGTCCGCGTCAGCCACGCCCCCTCGGGCGCGCATCTCATGCTGATGATGAACTGCCGCCGGGCGCCGTTCGACAGCCGAGTGGTGCGCCAGGCAGTCGCCTACGCCATTCCCTACGAGCGCATCCTGGACGAGGTCTATTTCGGGACCGCGTGGCCGTGGCGGGGGCCCCTCGCCGGCACCACGCCGATGGCCTCCGAGGCGGGGTGGCCGTACCACTATGACCCCCCGCGCGCGCGCGAGCTGCTCGGGGCGGCCGGGCACGGGGCGGGCCTTGAGACGGCGCTCTTCTTCGGCGCGTCGTCGGAGACGCACCGGCGGGCGGCGCGCCTGGTCGCCGAGGCGCTACGCGAGGTCGGGGTCAACGCGGCGCTCGAGCCGATGGACGGCGCCACCTTCTGGGCGGGAGCGCGCTATCACCGCGCCTACCCGATGCTGCTCTACGAGAGCATGCACCAGGTACCGGACCCCTACTACGCGCTCGTCCACGACTACTACCCGGGGCCGATGGGGCTCATCAACTGCGGTCAGTACGAGAACGAGGAGGTCACGAGGTTCGTCGACGCGATAGAGGGGGAGCCGGATCCCGAAGCGCGCGAGAGCCTCGTCCACGAGGCCGAGCGACGGATCGTGGCGGATGCGCCGAACGCCCAGCTGGCGCAGCCGGGCTTCCTCGCCGCGCTGCGCGCCGATCTCGACGGCTTCGGCTGGACGCCCGACGGCTTTCCGCAGGCGGAGTTCCTGAGCCGGCGCTTGCCGTGAGCCCTCCCGTGCCCCGCGCGGGGGCGGGAGCGGGGGCTACTTGAAGAGCTTGCCGAGACCCCGGCCGGTCGCCTTCCCGGCGGCGCGCCGCGCGATGCGCCGCCCGACGCGCCCGCGCTTCACGGCGTTGACGTCGCCGAGCAACCTCGCGAGCCAGTAGAGGAATCCGCGCGTGTCGCTGATGCTCATCGCCCCGATCCTCCCGCCCCGGCGCGGGCGCCGGGACCGCTCAGGACTCGCGATCAGAGGTTGACGGCGAGGCAGGTGGTGGTGCGCTGGATGCCGTCGATCTGCTGGACCTCGTCGGTGATGCACTTGCCGAGGCGGTCGAGGTCCTCCGCCTCAAGCTGCATGATCACGTCGAAGGGCCCGGTCACGGTGTCGACGGCGAGCACCTTCGCCGCCTGGGACGTGAGGCGCCGGAGCTCCATCCCCACCGCCTGCGTGCGCCCCACCTCGGTCTCGACCAGAACGTAGCCGCGGATCGCCATCACACCCCCTCCCCGCGGGCCGCCCCCATGTGCCGGGCGGCGCGCCGATGCTCGACGCGCGACGCCGTGCCTGTCAAACGGCCGCTACTCGCCTCCCGCGTCGAGCGCCGCTGCGGGGAAGTCGCGCAGGACCGCGGGGCGCGAGAGCTCGGCGAATCTCTCGGCGCGCACGTAGACGGGGCGCGTCCGGATCAGGAAGCGGCGGTAGTCGGGATCGCCTTGGTGCGCCGCCCCCTCGGGGCGCCCGCCCCGCGCGACGCGACGCGACGCCGAAAGAATTCCTCGACGGAGGCCGGGTGCTCGAGGAGCCGCGCGCGGCCCTCCAGGAAGACGGAGCGCGGCGCGTGCACGCGGAATCCGGGCCGACTCTCCGCGCTCACCCAGAGGTACGAGACGACCGGGTTGGCGCGCACGTGGCCCGTCTTGTACTGGATGTCCTGGGTCACGGTCTCGACGCTCCAGTCGGTGACCAGGGCGTTGACCGGTCGGGTCAGGGGCCGGCCGTCGCGGCGAAGTGTTGTGAGGAAGCAGGCGCGCTCGCCGCGCTCGCCGGCGATGAAGGCGTGGATCTCCTCGCGGAGCGCCTCCGACTGCTCCCAGGGAAGCTCGACCTCACCGTGCCACTTCGCCGACACCCAGGCCCTCCCGCACCCGCCGAGAGTAGCCCATGAGCAGCACCCGCCCATAGACTCGACCCCATGAGCAGCGTCGAGGAGGTGGAGTCCGCCCTCGCCGAGGAGCGCGCGGCGCTCGCGGGCGCCGCGGACGAGCGGGCGCTCGAGGAGTGGCGCACGCGGGTTCTCGGGCGATCCGGTCGGCTGACCGCGATCCTCCGCTCGCTCCGCGACCAGCCGCCGGAGCTCAGGCGCGAGCTCGGGCAGGCGGCCAACCACGCCAAGGTGGCGCTCGAGGAGGCGCTCGAGGGGCGCCGCCTGGAGCTCTCCGAGCGCTCGCTCGCCGCCCTCGCCGAGGGCTCGCTCGACGTCTCCCTCCCGGGACGGGCGCGCCCGAAAGGGGGACTCCACCCGATCACGCAGACCCTGCGCGAGATCCTCTCCGTCTTCGCGCGGATGGGCTTCGCCTCGGTCGAGGGTCCGGAGGTCGAGCTCGATCGCTACAACTTCGACCGGCTGCGCATCCCCGAGGACCACCCCGCGCGCGACATGTGGGACACCTTCTGGTTCGACGAGGAGGCGAGCGGGGCCGGGCGGCTCCTGCTCCGCACCCACACCAGCCCGATGCAGATCCGCTTCATGGAGCGCCACGAGCCGCCGATCCGGATCGTCGTTCCCGGGCGCTGCTACCGCTACGAGGCGACCGACGCCACGCACGAGTGGATGATGCAGCAGGTGGAGGTGCTCGCCGTCGACGAGGGCATCTCGATGGCCGATCTCAAGGGCACGCTCTGGGAGTTCGCGCGCCAGATCTTCGGCTCCGAGCGCCAGGTGCTCCTGCGCAACAGCTACTTCCCCTTCGTCGAGCCCGGCGTCGAGCTCGCCGTCGACTGCTTCGCCTGCGACGGCACCGACTCCGCCTGCACCGTCTGCCGCGGCGGCCGCTGGCTCGAGATCATGGGCGCCGGGATGGTGCACCCAGAGATCCTCGAGGCCGCGGGCTACGACACCGAGCGCTACACCGGCTTCGCCGCCGGCATGGGCGTCGAGCGGATCGCCATGCTGCGCCACGGCGTGGAGGACATCCGCCACTTCTACCAGAACGACCTGCGGTTCCTCAGCCAGTTCTGAGGCCCTACACGCCGGCTGCGCCGCGGGGCGCCGCCGGTGCGCACGCCGAGGAGCGACGATGCTGGTCTCACTGAAGTGGCTCCAGGAGTACGTGGACGTGCCCGACGACGTCGAGGCGTTCTCGCGGCGCCTCACCATGGCCTCCGCCGAGGTCGAGGGCCTGTCGCGCGTCGGGGGCGACTGGGATCGGGAGCTCGTGCGGGTCGGCCGCATCCTCTCCGTCGAGGCGCACCCGCGCGCCGACCGCCTCAGGCTCGCCACGGTCGACGACGGCGCGGCGGAGCCCCTGCGGGTGATCTGCGGTGCCCCCAACCTGCGCGAGGGACAGCGCGTCGCCTTCGCCCGGGAGGGGGCGCGCATCCGGGACGGCCGCACCGGCGAGCCGGCCGTGCTCTCCCGTGCCACGATCCGGGGCGTCGAGTCAGCCGGCATGGTGCTCTCGGAGCGCGAGCTCGGCCTCTCCGACGAGCACGAGGGCATCGTGGAGCTGCCGGAGAACGCGCCGGTCGGACGACCGCTCGCCGACTACCTGGGCGACGTAGTGCTCGACATCCACGTCTGGCCGAACCGCGGCGACCTGATGAGCATGGTCGGGATCGCGCGCGAGGTTGCGGCCATCGAGGGCGGGGCGCTGAGACTCCCGCCCGAGGAACACCCGGAGGCCGGAGAGCCGGCCTCGGAGGCCGTCTCGATCGCCATCGCCGACCCTGATCTCTGCTCGCGCTACATCGGCGCGGTGATCGAAGACGTCGAGGTCGCCCCCTCGCCGCGCTGGATGCAGGAACGGCTGAGCGCGGCCGGAATGCGGCCGATCTCCAACGTCGTCGACGTCACCAACTACGTATTGATGGAGCTCGGGCAGCCGCTCCACGCCTTCGACCTCGACCGCCTCGAGAAGCGGGCCGGTGGCGGCGTGCCCCGCATCGAAGTGCGCGCGGCACGCCCCGGCGAGCGGTTGCTGACGCTCGACGGCGAGGAGCGCGAGCTCTCGGCCGGGATGCTCGTGATCGCCGACTCAGCAGGTCCCGTCGCGCTCGCCGGCGTGATGGGGGGTTCCGACACCGAGGTCACCGAGTCGACCACGCGGATCCTGCTCGAGGCGGCGCGCTTCCAGCCCTCCAGCATCCGCACCACCTCGATGCGGCTCGCCCTGCGTTCCGAGTCGTCGACGCGGTTCGAGCGCGGGCTCTCGCCCGAGCTCGCCGGCCCGGGAGCACGGCGGGCGGTCCGCCTCCTCCAGGAGGTCGCCGGGGGGCAACCCCGGCCCGGCGCCGTCGACGTCTATCCGAGCCCGCCCGAGCGGCCGCCGATCGAGGTGAGCCACCGGCGCCTCGACACCGTGACGGGGCTGACGCTCGAGGACGGAGAGGTGGAGGCGTGGCTCAAGGCACTCGGCTTCGAGGTCCACCACACGCCCGGGAGCTTCGTGGTCCGCCCCCCGTGGTGGCGCACCGACATTGCCATAGCCGACGACGTCGCGGAGGAGGTGGTGCGCCTCGCCGGCTACGACCGGCTGCCCGCCACGACCATCCGCGGACGCGTTCCCCCGCACGAGCCGCAGCCCCTGGTGGAGCTGCGGGAGCGGCTGCGCGACGCGCTCGCGGCGGCGGGGCTGCGCGAGGTAATCAACTACTCCCTGACGACGGAGGAGGTGCTGGCGCGCGTGCTCCCGGAGGAGGAGATCCGACGGAGGGCGCCGCTCCGCCTCGCCAACACGCTCTCGGCGGAACGCGAACTGATGCGTCCGACGCTCCGCCACGCGCTGCTCGAGACGGTGGCCCGCAACCTGCGCGCCGGCCTCCTCGAGGTCGCGATCTTCGAGGCGGCACGCGTCTACGTGGCTCGCGAGCGGATCTCGGACGGCCCCCTGCCCGACGAGCGCGAGCAGGTGGTCGGGGCGATTGCCGGAGCATCCGCCGATCGCTGGGGGATGCCCACGGGGCAGCCGCTCGACTTCTTCGACGCGAAGGGCGTGCTGGAGGCGGCGCTGGGCGAGCTGGGCGTCGAGTGCTCCTACGAGCCGGCCGAGGACCCCGCCATGCTCGCCGGGCGGACGGCGCGCCTCGTCGTCGGGGGCGCCGAGGTTGGCGTGCTGGGCGAGGTCCACCCCCGGGTGCTCTCCGCCTTCGACATCGAGCAGCCGGTGATGATGTTCGAGATCGATCTCCCCCGCCTGCTACCGCACGTGGCGAGCCGCCGCCTCGCACGCCCCATCTCGCGCTTCCCCGCAGTGGAGCAGGATCTGGCCGTGATCGCTCCGCTCTCCGTCCCGGCGGAGGCGCTGCGCGCCGCGATCGCGCGCTCGCCGCTCGTTGCAGAGGCGCGCATCTTCGACGTCTACACGGGGGAGCAGGTGCCGGAGGGGACGCGCTCGCTCGCGTTCTCCATCCGCTACCAGGCCCCGGACCGGACGCTCACCGGCGAGGACGCCCGGGTCGAGCAGGAGCACATCGTGAGTCTCCTCACCGGGGAATTCGGCGCTCGCCAGAGGTAGGCGGCGCACCCGGACGAGGGTGAGCATCCCCGGTCGGGGGGAGCGGGGTCGGGGCGGAGCCCGGGCGGCGCGAGCCTAGGGGAGCGCGGCTCGGGCGCGATCGGCGAGGCGCCCGAAGGCGTCCGGCTCGCGCACCGCGAGGTCGGCCAGCATCTTCCGGTCGACTTCGATGCCGGCGCGGTGCAGCCCGTGCATCAGCCGGGCATACGTCAGGTCATGCAGGCGGGCGGCGGCGTTGATGCGGACGATCCAGAGCCTGCGGAAGTCGCGCTTGCGGAGGCGGCGGTGCGCCCAGGCGTAGCGAAGTGAGTGGAGCATCGCTTCGTTCGCGACGCGGTATGTCCGGTGGCGGCGCCCGGCCTGGCCGGAGGTCTTCTCAAGGACGCGGCGGCGGCGCGCGTGGCGTGCCGGGACGTTCCGTGCTCGGGTCATCTCGGGCCCCTATCCATCTGGGTCCGGCCTCCGGGAGGCCGCGCTACCCGATGCGGTGGTACGGGAGCAGACGCTTCATCCGCTTCTGGTGCGTGGCGTTGACGGGATGCATCCCGCGCAGCGCGTAGAGCTTCTCCGCGCGCTTCTTCATGCGCTTGTTGTTGCGGTGATGCCCCATCACCAGGACGCGTCCCGTGCCGGTCACCTTGACGCGCTTCGCGAGCCCCCGGTGCGTCTTCATTTTCGGCACGTCGCCGCCCCCGACCCCTGCTGCTCCCGCGGCGACCTAGGTCGCCGCCCCGACCTCGACAGACTCCTTGGCGGACGCCTCGTCGGGACGCCTGCGCGCGCCCTCGAGCGTCATCGACATGATGCGCCCCTCCATCGTGGGCTGGCGCTCGATGCTCGCGTACTCGCTCACCTGCTCGAAGAAGCGCCGGAGGAGTTGCTCACCGATCTCCGGGTGCGTGATTTCCCGCGCCCGGAACATCACCGAGACCTTCACCTTGTCGCCGGCGTTGAGCAGTTTCAACGCGGTGCGCGCCTTGAAGTCGACATCGTGCTGCCCGATCTTCACTTTCATACGTACTTCGCGCAACTCGACGTGCTTGGAGGCGCGCCTGGATTCGCGCTCGCGCTTTCTCTGCTCGTACTTGAAACGGCCGTAGTCCATGATCCGGCAGACGGGCGGGTCGGCGGTCGGCGCCACCTCGACCAGGTCGAGATCCGCCTCGACTGCGATCTGGAGTGCCTCCCTGATGGGCAGGATCCCGATCTGGTCGTCGCCGCGGATCAAGCGGACTTGCGGTACCTGGATTTGCTCATTGATGCGGAGATCTTTGGCGATCGACGACTCCCGTCTCGCGCCTCCCCTGCAGGCGCAGCACCCCGGCGGCCACCTGAGCCGCGAACCGGCATTCTAGCATCGCTGGGACCGGATCGGGTCGAGGAGGTGCCCCGGCGCTGCGCAGCCGACGGCTACTCGGAGCTCTCGTACTCGACGAGCAGCTCGCCTCGCTCGACGCGCTGACCGCTTGCGCAGTGCACCGCGGTGATCGTCCCGGGCCGGGGGATCGGGACCTCGTTCTGCATCTTCATCGCCTCGACGACGCAGACGGGGCTCCCCGCCTCCATCTCGTCACCGACCCCGACGCGCACGTCGATCACGACGCCGGCGAGCGGGGACGTGATCTGCCCCTCCTGGTCCGCGAAGCCCCCGATGGCGCCCCGGGCGCGCCCGCCGGCTCGGGCCGGTGCGAGCACGAAGCCGCGGCCCCCGGTCATGACGTGGACGATGTCTCCCTCGATCGAGACGTAGGCGCTGTGGGAGACGCCGCCGATGAGGAGTGAGAGGCGGCCGGGGAGGCCCGAGGCGGTCGCGTCGACCTCCACGGGTTCGTCGTCGTCCACGGTGATGAGGAGCCGATCGTCCTGATCGTCGACGACGACGGTGTGCATCTCGTCGCCCAGCTGGAGACGGTGCCGGCTCGGCATCGCGCTAGCCCGCCCGCCGACGGCCGGCGCGGCGCCAGCCCGAGGCCGCCGTGCGGATCGGGAGCCCGCTCGCGCGGGAGCGCGCCGCGCGCAGCCAGCGACTGGTGGTGGGACCCGCCGCGCCGGGCCCACCACCCTGGCGGCGCGCCGCCGCAAGCTCGGAGGCGATGGCGCCGGCGATGAGCGCGATCCGCTCGCGGGGATCCTCCGCGGGCAGCGGCGGCATCACGAAGGAGCTCTCGAGCCACTTCGTGTGCACGGCGCCCGTGATGAAGTCGGGGTGCTCCATCAGCGCGCGATGGAACGGCGCGTTGGTCACAATGCCCGTCACGAGCAGGTCGTCGAGTGCGCGCCGCATGCGGGCCAGGGCGAGCGGGCGATCCTCTGCCCACACGATCAGCTTGCCGAGCAGCGAGTCATAGTAGACGGGGACGTCGAGTCCATCGAAGAGCATCGAGTCGAAGCGCACGCCCGGGCCGAGCGGCGCCTCGACGTGATGGACCAGACCGAGCGACGGAACGAAGTTCTCGTAGGGATCCTCGCCGTTGATGCGGCACTCGATGGCCCAGCCACGCGGCTCCGGCGGTCCGTCCGAGAGGGCGGGAGGCAGCGCCTCGCCCGCCGCCACCGCGAGCTGCTGCGCGACCAGGTCGAGCCCGTAGACGAGCTCCGTGACGGGATGCTCCACCTGCAGGCGCGCGTTCACCTCGAGGAAGAAGAACTCCCCGGTGTCCTCGTCGAGCAGGAACTCGACCGTGCCGGCGTTCTGGTAGCCGCAGCTCCTGACGGCGGCGATCGCCGCGTCGCAGAGCCGGGCGCGCAGCTCGGCCGTCACGACGGGCGACGGCGCCTCCTCCACGAGCTTCTGGTGGCGGCGCTGCACGGAGCACTCGCGCTCGCCGTAGGCGTGGACCGTTCCGTGCGAGTCGGCCATCACCTGCACCTCGATGTGGCGCGCCCGCTGCACGTAGCGCTCGAGGAAGATCGTCGCGTCGCCGAAGGAGGAGCGCGCCTCCGACGCGGAGAGATCCATCGCTGCGGCCAACTGCCCGGGCTCGTCGACCTGGCGGATGCCGCGCCCGCCGCCGCCGGCGGAGGCCTTCACCAGGAGCGGGAACCCGACGCGCTCCGCCTCGGCGCGAGCGAGCGCCAGGTCGGAGGGGTCGATGTCGTTCGCCCCGGGGACGATCGGGACGCCCGCCTCCTCCATCAGCCGACGGGCGGAGACCTTGCCGCCCAGCTGCCGCATGGCGGAGCCGGGCGGGCCGACGAAGGCGAGGCCGGCCTTCTCGCAGGCGTCGGCGAAGTCGGCGTTCTCGGAGAGGAAGCCGTAGCCGGGGTGGATCGCGTCGGCTCCTGTCTCCTTCGCCGCCGCGATCACCTTCTCGATCACGAGGTAGGACTCGGCAGCCGGTCCCGGGCCCACGCAGACGGCGACGTCGGCGTTGCGCACGTGCAGGGAGTTGCGGTCTGCCTCGGAGTAGATGGCGACCGTCTCGATCCCGAGCTCGCGGCACGTGCGCTGGACGCGAAGCGCGATCTCACCGCGGTTGGCTATGAGCAGCCGCCGGAAATACACGCGGACCCCCCTGAAGCGACGCGCCAGACTGCCACGGCACCCCTGCGCGGGCAACCGCGGAGCGCGGTCGGGCGCCCCTACGGCGCGGCTGCTCCGAGCCCCTTGAGAGCGCGGGTGTCGCGCTCCCCGGCGAGGCGCCCCACGACCTCCTCGAGGGGGAGCGCGCCCAGGTTCCCACCGCCCCGGACGCGGACGGCGACGGCGCGCGCCTCCGCCTCACGGTCGCCGACCACGAGCATGTAGGGGATCTTCTGGAGCTGCGCCCCGCGGATCTTTGCGTTCATGCGGCTGTTCGAGCTGTCGACCTCGGTGCGCAGCCGCCGGCGAGCGAGCGCGGTTCGCACCTCCTCGGCGTACGCGGCGTGCCGATCGGCGATGGGAATCACGACTGCCTGCACCGGCGCGAGCCAGAGCGGGAACTCTCCGGCCGTGTGCTCGACATAGATGGCAAGGAAGCGCTCGAGCGAGCCGAGGATCGCGCGGTGCAGCATCACCGGCTCATGCTCGGCGCCGTCGGCCGCGATGTAGGTGAGGCCGAAGCGCGCGGGCATGCCGAGATCCACCTGAAGCGTGCCGAGCTGCCACGAGCGTCCGAGGGCGTCCCGGAAATGGAACTCGATCTTGGGGCCGTAGAAGGCGCCCTCGCCGGGTGCCAGCTCGAACTCCTTGCCCGCGCCCCGAATTGCCGCCTCCAGCAGCCTCTCGGCGCGCTCCCAGTCGGCGGGCTCGCCGATGTATTTCTCCTCGGGCATCGTCGCGAGCCGTATGTGCGCGTCCCCGAGCCCGAGATCAGAGTAGACGCGCTCGCTCATCTCGAAGACGGAGCGCACCTCGCCCTCGAACTGCTCCGGCGTGCAGTAGATGTGCGCGTCGTCCTGCGCGAAGGAGCGGACCCTCGTCAGCCCGGAGAGAACGCCCGAGCGCTCGTTGCGGTGGAGCCGGGAGAACTCGGCGAGGCGAAGCGGCAGCTCGCGGTAGGAGTAGAGGCGCGTTCGGTAGTAGTGGCAGTGACCGGGGCAGTTCATCGGCTTGATGCCGAGCTCCGAGCCCCCCTCGCCGAAGAGGAACATGTCCTCGGCGAAGTTCTGGTAGTGCCCGGAGGTCTTCCAGAGGTCCGCCACGAAGAGCTGCGGCGTGATGACCTCCTGGTAACCGTACTCGACGTAGAGGTCCCGCATGTAGTCGACGAGGCCGTTGTAGAGCACGGTCCCGCGCGGGTGATAGAACGGCGAGCCCGGGGAGACGGGGTCGAGGTGAAAGAGGTCGAGTTCCCGGCCGAGGCGCCGGTGATCGCGGCGCTCCGCCTCCTCCCTGGCCTCGAGGTGGGCGTCGAGCTCCTCCGGCGTCTCGAAGAGCAGGCCGTAGATGCGCTGCAGCATCGTGTTGCGCTCGTCGCCCCGCCAGTACGCACCGGCGACGCGGTCGAGCCGGAACGCCCCCAGCTGCCCGGTGCGCTCGGTGTGTCCGCCGCGACAGAGATCGTCGAACTCCGCGTGGCGGAAGTGGCCGACCGTCTCGCCCTCGATCTCGTCGATGAGCTCGAGCTTGTAGGGCTGGCCGGCGAAGAGGGCGCGCGCCTCGTCCTTCGAGATCTGGCGCCCTTCGATGGGGACGTTGGCCTTCACGGTCCTGCGCATCCGCCTCTCGAGGACCTGAAGGTCCTCGGGCGTGAGCGGGCGCGGCAGCTCGAAGTCGTAGTAGAAGCCGTGCTCGATGGGCGGCCCTATCGCGTACTTCCCCTCCGGGAAGCGCTCGAGCACCGCCTCGGCCAGTACGTGGGCGGCGGAGTGGCGCATCCGCGAGAGCCGCTCCGCCGCCTGCGGAGCGGGGCGATCCTCGTCCTCCCCGCTCCGCGCCCGCGCGGCAACTCCGGCCATCGCACCGCTCCCCTCACCCCGGGCCGCCGACGAGCGCCCCGCCGCCCGCCGTGCCGGCGGAGGCAGAACAACTCCCGCGCGCTGGCGGGAGGGACCACCACGCCTGCCGCGCAGGGCTCCGCCGGACGCGGTCCCGCGGCCCGCCATGGTACCGCCATTTCCGGTGACGGGGACCGCCCGCAGCAGCCGCTGCCGGGGCTCCGGACCGGGCTCGGGGCTGCACCGCTCGCAGCAAGCCCGTGCTACGCTCGCGCCGTCGGCGTGGGCGGTTAGCTCAGTTGGTTAGAGCGCTGCGTTGACATCGCAGAGGTCAGTGGTTCGAATCCACTATCGCCCACCACGGTCGACATAACGGTTGGCACGAACGGCGAGAGCGTGGAAGGCAGGGGACGATCAAACTCAGATTCGCCGAGGAGATCATCCTGCTGTTGCTCGACGACACGGACGGGACCTTCGCGCGCGTCCCCCGCGCCTCCCTGGACTACGCGCTCGCCGGCGGCGTGCTGATGGATCTAGCGCTCGAGAACCGGATCGACACCGACCTCGACCGGCTGATCGTTCTGGACGCGACGCCCCTGGGCGACAGCCTGCTCGACCCCACGCTCGCCGACATCGGATCGCACGAGGGCGGCGACGCCCGCTTCTGGGTGCAGCGCACGGCGAACCGCGCCGACGAGGTCCGCCAGGAGGCGCTCGTCCGGCTGGTGGACCACGGGATCCTGGAGGAGCGCGAGGAGCGCTTCCTCTGGGTCTTCCGGTCGAGGCGCTATCCGTTGCTCCAGGGCGAGGCCGAGCGCGAGGTCAAGCTGCGCATCATGGAGGTGCTGTTCAGCGACGCGATCCCGGATCCACGGGACGTCGTGATCATTGCCCTGGCCCATGCGTGCGGGATCTTCGACCGGCTACTCTCCCGGCAGGAGTTGGAGAACGTCTCCGCGCGCATCGAGCAGGTGCGGAAGCTCGACCTCATCAGCCAGGCGATGTCCCAGGTCATCCTCGACCTGGAGCTCTCGATCGCCTCCTACGTCCAGCCACACCTCTACTGAATCCGAAGGCGGTTGCGCGGGGGATCCCCTGAGGGAGCCGCCGCCGTCCCCGCAGGGTTCCGTGCCCGGCGGAGCCATCTCGCAGAGCGCTGCCGGCGCCCCGTCCCGGCTGCACGCCCTGGGAGGCCCCGGCCCTCACTCCCGGAGGGTGGGGAATGACCTTCCCCAGCGTCCGGAGGGGAACACTGGCAACCCCGCGAATCGTTGACACCCCGCGAATTCGCCTGATACGGTCCCGCCGCCGAGCGGCCGGAAGAACGCCGATGTCGCGTCGGCACGGGTCGCGGCCACGCAGGCCGTGACGCCGAGCGGTGCGGCGGAGTAGAGTCGAGGCGGGCCTCTAGCTCAATTGGCAGAGCAGCTGACTCTTAATCAGCCGGTTCGGGGTTCGAGTCCCCGGGGGCTCACCAAACGCACCGGGCCGCGGCCGAGCGCGGGCTCCCGTAGCCGTGGGAACGGTGTCGAGGGGAAGTGTCGGAACCGGTAGACGAGCATGATTTAGGATCATGTGCCGCGAGGCGTGGGAGTTCGAATCTCCTCTTCCCCACCACCTCGCAGAGTTCGCGGGAGAGCATGAGCGAGCGGTCGGCACTGGCGGCCGAGTGCGGGGTGCAGGGGACGCGGGAGATCGCCCAAGAGGGGGACTGATGGCCAAGCTGCTCGAGATCAACGACCTGCGCACCTACTTCTTCACGGAGGACGGGACCGTTCGTGCCGTCGACGGCGTGACCTGGGACCTCGAGGAGGGGCAGACGCTCGGGCTGGTGGGCGAGTCGGGTTGCGGCAAGTCCGTGACGGCGCTCTCGATCCTGCGCCTGATCCCCAACCCGCCGGGGCGCATCGTCGACGGCGAGATCCTCTTCGAGGGACAGGACCTGCTGAAGATCTCCAACGCGGAGATGAGGCACATCCGCGGCAACCGCATCGCGATGGTCTTCCAGGAGCCGATGACCTCCCTGAACCCGGTTCTCACCATCGGCAACCAGATCATCGAGGTTATCCGGCTCCACATGGGGCTGGAGGAGGCGGAGTCCCGGGCGCGCGCCGTCGAGCTTCTCGAGATGGTCGGCATCCCCGACGCCGTGGAGCGTATCGACGACTACCCGCACCAGTTCTCGGGCGGCATGCGTCAGCGCGCCATGATCGCGATGGCGCTCGCCTGCAACCCGAAGCTCCTGCTCGCAGATGAGCCGACGACCGCGCTCGACGTCACCATCCAGGCGCAGATCCTCGACATCATCGCGCGCCTTGCGCGCGAGCTCGGGACCGCCGTGGTGCTGATCACGCACAACCTCGGCGTCGTCGCGCGCTACGTCGACAACGTCAACGTCATGTACGCCGGCAAGATCATCGAGACCGGCACGGTCGTCGACATCTTTCACGAACCGCGGCATCCCTACACAGTGGGCCTGCTCCGCTCGGTGCCGCGCCTCGACGCGATCGAGCACGAGCGGCTCGCCACGCTGGAGGGGCAGCCCCCGCTGCTCATCGCAGCCATCCCCGGGTGCCCCTTCGCGCCGCGCTGCGACTGGGTTATCGACAAGTGCGAGGATGAGGCGCCCCCGCTCGAGGAGAAGGCGGGCGGGCACTTCGCCGCCTGCTGGCGAGATCCGCGGACGGACGAAAAGACCCGGGACCTCTCCGCGGCTGCGGCCGAGTCCGCCCGCGTGGTCGCGACGGCGTAGGGAGTGGCCATGACCAGCGAGAACACAGACACCGCCGTCGCCGAGCGCTCCGGCGGCGCCGAAGCACCCGACCACCTGCTGAGCGTCGAGGGGCTGCGCGTTTACTTCCCCGTCACGGCCGGCCTCTTCCAGCGCAAGGTGGCGGACATCCGCGCCGTCGACGGTATCGACTTCTTCGTGAAGCGCGGCGAGACGCTGGGACTCGTGGGCGAGTCGGGATGCGGGAAGTCGACGACCGGGCGCAGCATCCTCCAGCTGGTCCGGCCGACCGAGGGATCGGTCAAGCTCGACGGCAACGAGCTCACCGAGCTCAAGGGCTCGGCGCTGCGCCGCTTCCGCCGGCGCATGCAGATGGTCTTCCAGGATCCGTATTCCTCGCTGAACCCGCGCATGAGCGTGCAGGACATCGTCTCCGAGCCGATGACGATCCACGGTCTCTACAAGGGGGCTGAGCGGCGTGACCGCGTCTCGTACCTGCTCAACGCGGTGGGGCTCAACCCGTACTTCGCGCGCCGCTTCCCGCACGAGTTCTCGGGGGGCCAGCGGCAGCGCATCGGCATCGCGCGCGCGCTCGCGGTGGAGCCCGACTTCATCGTCTGCGACGAGCCGGTCTCGGCGCTCGACGTCTCGATCCAGGCGCAAGTGATCAACCTGCTCGAGGATCTGCAGTCGGAGTTCAACCTCACCTATCTCTTCATCGCGCACGACCTGGCCGTGGTGCGGCACATCTCCGACCGCGTCGCAGTCATGTACCTGGGGAAGATGATGGAGCTCGCGAGCTCCGTCGAGCTCTACAAGAACCCGCTGCACCCCTACACCAAGGCGCTGATGTCGGCGGTGCCGATCACCGACCCGGTCATCGAGCGCGCGCGCGAGCGGATTATCCTCACCGGTGACGTGCCGTCGCCGATGAGGCCCCCGCCGGGCTGCGTCTTCAACACGCGCTGCCCCATCGCGATCGACCCCTGCTACGAGCAGATCCCGGAGTGGCGAGAGGTGGCGACCGAGCACTGGGTGGCGTGCCACCGGGTCTAGTCGCGATCGCGGGCATCTCCGCGACCGGCTGACGGCAGAGCGAGGGGGCCTCACGGCCCCCTCGTCGCGCACGCCCCGAAACCGCGCAGCTCCCCCGCCGGTTACGATGGGCCCGTGGAGCAGAGGCGCATCCGCAACTTTTCGATCGTCGCGCACATCGATCACGGCAAGTCGACACTCGCCGACCGCATGCTGGAGCGGACGGGCGCGGTCGCCGCCCGTGAGATGCGCGAGCAGCTGCTCGACCAGATGGAGCTCGAGCGCGAGAAGGGGATCACCATCAAGGCGCAGGCCGTGCGCCTCGACTTCCGTGCCGCGGACGGGAACAGCTACGAGCTCAACCTCATCGACACGCCGGGTCACGTCGACTTCACGTACGAGGTGTCGCGCGCGCTCGCGGCCTGCGAGGGCGCCGTGGTGGTGGTGGACGCGACGCAGGGCATCCAGGCGCAGACGCTCGCCACCGTCTACCAGGCCATCGAGCTCGATCTCACGCTCGTGCCCGTCGTCAACAAGGTGGACGCGCCGCTCGCCGACCCGCAGCGCGTGGCGCAGGAGCTCGTCGACGTCATCGGCTTCGAGCGCGACCAGATCCGCTTCGCCTCGGCGCGGACCGGCGAGGGCGTGGAGGCGGTGCTGGAGGCGGTGGTCCGCGACGTGCCCCCGCCCTCGGGCGACGCCAGCGCGCCGCTGAGGGCGCTCGTGCTGGACGCCGCATACGATTCGTTCAAGGGGGTGGTGCTCTACGTGCGCGTCGTCGACGGCCGCCTCGACGGGCGCGCGGGTCTGCGTCTGATCCAGCAGGGGCGCCGCTTCGAGCCACTTGAGGTCGGTTGCTTCCGTCCGCAGCTGACGCCCGCCGGGGCCCTGGAGACCGGCCAGGTCGGCTATATCGCGACCGGCCTCAAGGGTGTCGGTGAGGCGCGCGTCGGCGACACCGTGACGACGGCCGTGCGCGGCGCCGAGGCGCCGCTCCCCGGGTACGCGCCGGCAAAGTCGATGGTCTTCGCCGGCCTCTATCCCTCCGATGCCAACCAGTACCCGCAGCTTCGCGAGGCGCTGGAGAAGCTCTCGCTGAACGACGCCTCGCTCGCCTGGCAGCCGGAGAGCTCGGCGGCGCTCGGCTTCGGCTTCCGCTGCGGCTTCCTGGGACTCCTCCACATGGAGATCGTGCAGGAGCGCCTCGAGCGCGAGTTCGACCTCGATCTCGTCGCGACAGCGCCGAGCGTCGAGTACCGGGTCACGCTCACCGACGGGGCGGAGTCGGTGGTCGATTCCCCGGCGAGGCTTCCCCCGCCGAACCACACCGCCGAGATCCGCGAGCCCTGGGTGCGCGTCGCGATCACGCTGCCGGTCCGCTTCGTCGGCGCGGTGATGGGGCTGATGGAGGAGCACCGGGGCGAGTTCGAGAAGCTCGACTACCTCGACGCCGGAAGCAACGTCGAGCAGGGCGACGCCCGCGTCCTCGCGGCGTATCTGGTGCCGCTCTCGGAGATCCTCGTCGACTTCTACGACCAGCTGAAATCGCGCACCTCCGGCTACGCCTCCCTCGACTACCAGTTCGCCTCCTACCGGCCGGCGCGCGTGGTGCGGCTCGACGTGCTCGTGAACGGCGAGCCGGTCGACGCCCTCTCCGCGATCGTCCCCTCCGGGGATGCGGCGGCGAGTGGGCGGCGCATGGTCGGGCACCTGAAGGAGCTGATACCGAGGCAGCTCTTCGACGTGCCGATCCAGGCCGCCGTCGGCGGGCGGATCGTCGCCCGCGAAACGGTGCGCGCGCTCCGGAAGAACGTGCTCTCCAAGTGCTACGGCGGCGACGTCAGCCGCAAGCGCAAGCTGCTCGAGGCGCAAAAGGCGGGCAAGAAGCGGATGAAGATGCTCGGCTCCGTCGAGATCCCTCAGGAGGCCTTCATGGCCGTGCTGCGCCTGCGGGACTGACGGGGAGCGAGGCACCGACCCCGCCCCGCGCCGAGGCGACCCGAGCCCGCCACGCAAGGGCCGACAAGCGGGCGACCCCCGGCGTTGTCCCGCGCGTCTCGGCCTGATACTGTGTCTCCCTGATACAGGGTATCACTCGGACGCGCCCGCCGGCGCGGCCGGCGGCACGGCGAGGACGCCCCGATGCGCCACGCGACGATGGCAGCGCTCGCGCCGCTCGCCCTGGTCGCCGGACTGGCGCTTCTCGCCGCGTGCGGGGGCGGCAGCTCCGGCGGCGGTGGCGCCGGCGCGGACCCTCGCGTCCGCGTGGTCACGACCACGAACGTCGTCGCCGACTGGGTCGAGAACGTCGGCGGTGAGCACGTCGACGTCTTCAGCCTGGTGCCGGTCGGAGCCGACCCTCACTCGTTCCAGCCCGGAGCGCGCGACGTGGCGAGAATCGCCGACGCCCACCTGGTGCTGGCGGTCGGCCTCGGCCTTGAGGGGTCGTGGCTCGTGGAGCTCCTCGAGAACGCCTCTCAGGATCCGTCGGCGATCGTGGAGCTCGGCGAGCTCATCGATCCCCTCGAGTTCGGCGCGTCCCACGCGGATGAGATCGTGTTCCTCGAGGAGCTGGAGGAGATCGTCCACGAGGTCGAGGAGGGCGAGGTCGACGCCGAGGAGGCCCTGCGGCAGATCGCGGCGATGCTCGCTGGCGACGGGGAGGACGACGAGCACCGCGAAGCGGACGAGGACGTAGTCGAGATGGTCCTCGCGGTCATCCAGGAGGCCGAGGCCGGGCGCAGGGGGCCCTCCGCCGCGATCGAGGCCATCGAGGGGCTCGTCGGCGAGGAGGAGGGCGAGCACGACGACCACGGCCACGGCCTCTACGACCCCCACTTCTGGTTCGATCCGCTCCGTGTGAAGCTCGCCGTCGACGCGATCGCCGCGCGCCTCACGGAGCTCGACCCCGAGCGGGGCGACGCGTACCGGGCCGGCGCGTCGGCCTACAGGGCGGAGCTCGACCTGCTGCACGGCTGGACGGCGGAGCAGGTCGTGGCCGTGCCGGAGCACCGGCGACTGCTCCTGACCTCCCACGACAGCCTGGGCTACTTCGCCGCGCTCTACGGCTTCGACGTGGTCGGCGTTATCCTCTCCACCACCACCGAGGCAACGCCGTCGGCGACCGACCTCGCGGAGCTGGTCCACGAGATAGAGGAGTTCGGCGTGCCGGCCGTCTTCGGCGAGACGACGGTGAGCGAGCGGCTTGCCGCGGCGGTGGCTGAGGAGTCGGGTGCGGAGCTGGTCCGGCTCTACTCCGGGTCGCTCGGCGTCCGGGGTAGCGGCGCAGAGACCTACCTCGAGATGGTGCGCACGAACGTCGCGCGCATCGTCGAGGCGCTGAGGTGAGCGCGTTGTCGCGCAGGGGTCGCGGCAGGAATCGCGCGCGGTAGCGGATAGCCGCGGCTGCCGCGGAGGTGGCGCAGCATGCACTCTGAGCCCGGGATCGCGGTCGCGGGCGTCGTCGTAGAGCACGACGGGTACCAGGCGCTTGAGGACGTCACCTTCGAGGTCGATCGCGGCACGCTGATGGGCGTGCTCGGTCCGAACGGCGCCGGCAAGAGCACGCTCTTCGACGCGATCGCGGGCGTGCATCCCATCACGCGGGGCACGGTCACGTTGCGCGGAACGGAGGATCGCCGCGGGGCGCTCGCGTACGTCCCGCAGCGCGACTCCATCAACTGGAACTTCCCCGCGACGGCCCTCGACGTGGTGATGATGGGGCGGTCCAGTCACATCGCGTGGTACCGGCGCCTGAGCACGCAGGACCGCGAGGTGGCCCGCGCCTGCCTCGAGCGCGTCCGCCTGTGGGATCGGCGGCAGGCGCTGATGACGGAGCTCTCGGGCGGCCAGCGCCAGCGCGTCTTCATCGCGCGGGCCCTTGCCCAGGACGCACGCATCATCCTGCTCGACGAGGCGTTCAGCGGCGTCGACGTCGCGGCCCAGGAGGGGATCGTGCGGGTGCTGCAGTCGCTGCGCGACGAGGGGCGGATCGTGCTCCTCGCCACCCACGATCTCACCAACCTCGCCGAGCGCTTCGATCGGGTGCTCTGCATCAACCGCCACGTCTGCGCCTACGGTCCGCCCGCGGAGGCCTTCACGCCCGAGGTGCTCGAGGAGCTCTACGGCTCCCATGGTGTCGAGTTCTCCCACCCTGACGGCGCCACGGGGGAGCGCCGCCCGTGATCGACTACGTGATCGGGCCGTTCCAGTACTCGTTCATGGTGCGGGCGCTGGTCGTCTCCGTGCTGGTCGGCGTGATGTGCCCCGTCCTCGGGGCCTACGTCATCACGCGCGGCCGCGCGTTCATGGGGGACGCCCTCGCGCACTCGGTGCTCCCCGCGATGGTCGTCGCCTTCCTCCTCGGCATCAGCCCGTTCCTGGCGGCCGTCCCGGCCGGGGTCGCGATCGCGCTCCTGATGGGATCGATCAGCCGGCGCACCGGCATCAGCGAGGACACATCCATCGGGATCCTCTTCGCCGGGCTGTTCGCGCTCGGGCTGGTGATGCTCTCGAAGGCCACCAACGTCACCGTCAACATCGAGGACCTCCTGCTCGGGCAGCTGCTCGGCGTCTCGCGAACCGACGTTCTCGTCTCGCTTGTGCTCACCGCGGTCGTGCTCTCCGGGCTCTACGCCTTCCATCGCCAGCTCGTGTACACGACGTTCGACCCCGTGGGGGCGACGGTCGCCGGCATCCGGACGGGGTTCGTGGAGTACGTGCTGCTCGCGCTGCTGGCTCTCGTCATCGTGATCGGCATCCAGGCCGCTGGGATCGTCCTGGTGATGGCGATGCTCATCACGCCCGCGGCGAGCGGCTATCTCCTCGCCCGGCGCTTCGTCGGAGTCATGATCGTCGGGGCCCTGATCGGAGCGGCGTCGGCGGTGGGAGGCCTCTACCTCTCGTTCCACGCCGACCTGCCCTCGGGGCCCGCGATGGCGCTGGTCGCCACGGCATTCTTCGGCGCGGCCGCCGTAGTGAACAGGCGGTGGAGAGCGCGCGACACGAACGATGAGCCGGTCGCTCCGGCAGCGGCGACCTCCCCCTGATCGCGCTGCGCCGACCCGGTCCGTCACCGCGACCCTACGGAACGCCCAGCCCGCCCGTGCCGCCGCAGGCGGCGAGCGCCGTGCGGATGGGGCCGGGCAGCGCCTGCTCCGCGAACCTGACCTCGGCGCCCGTCTGGCGGCGGACCTGCTCCACGTCCTGGTTGGTGGCGTCGATCTCCGCGGTCGTCGAGGCGGCGTCGACGAGCCCGGCCTGGCGCTCGAGCGCGGCGGATAGGCCCCGCACCTGAAGCAGGACCGCCTGGTGCAAGAAGCTGGCGCCGGCCGGCGGATCGAGCTGCGAGAGGGCGCGCGCCACGTCCGCGTAGAGCCCGACCTGCCGGGGCCCGATGCGCCGGTAGCGGGCTTTGCGCTGCTCGAGATCGAGCGTGGTCGGGTCAATGCCGTCGGCGAGCGCGGCCGCCCTGGCCTCGAACTCGCTCTGGAGCGAGCACATCGCCTGGGCCCAGACGTCAATCTCCTGCGCGGAGGCGGCGGCGAGGCCGCCGGAGGTGGCGGCGGGGCCGCCGGAGGTGGCGGCGGGGCCGCCGGAGGTGGCGGCGGGGCGGACGCCCGAGGCCGCGCCGGTCGGGGGAGGCTCGCCCTCACCGCCGCCGCAGGAGGCAGCCGCGAGCGCCCCGGCGAGGAGCAGCAGGGCGCCGAGGACTGCACGTCGGGCCCGGATCCCGACAGCCGCCCGAAGCCGTGTCGTCATCGCCGCGATCGTACCCGATCGGACGGACGCCCAACGATCGCACGAGGGCCAGGGCGCGGGTAGAGTTCCGGTGGGGAGGGTTGCGATGCCACGCCAGATCATCGAGCCGCGCATCCGGGGCTTCATCTCGCTCACCGCGCACCCCGAGGGCTGCGCGGAGCGCGTCCGGCGCGAGGTCGAGATCGTGCGTGGCGCCGGCCCGATTCCGCCCCTCGCGAACGTCCTCGTGATCGGCTCCTCAACAGGCTACGGGCTCGCGAGCCTGCTCTGTTCGGTCTTCGGGGCGGGCGCCGCCACGCTCGGCGTCTGCCTGGAGCGGGCGCCAGAGGGCGATCGCGGCGGGAGCGCCGGCTGGTACAACCTCGCCGAGGCGCACCGCATCGCCGCGAGCGAGGGGCGCCACCTCGAGACGGTGAACGGCAACGCCTTCTCGCCCGGCGTGAAGCTCCAGGTGAGAGAGGCGCTCGCGGAGCGCTTCGGGCCGCTCGACCTCGTCATCTACTCGCTCGCCGCGCCGCGGCGCGACGACGAGGCGAGCGGCACGACCTGGAGGACGACGCTCAAGCCCGTCGGCGCCCCGTTCCGGGGGAAGTCCATCGACCTGCGCTCGGGCGAGGTGCGCGAGGCGTCGTTCGAGGCGGCCAGTGCCGACGAGATCGAGGGCACCGTGCGCGTGATGGGGGGCGACGACTGGGCTTCCTGGATCGAGGATCTCCGGGGAGCCGGGCTGCTGGCGCCGGGGGCGCGCACCCTCGCCTACAGCTACGTCGGGGGCGACCTGACGCGGGCGATCTACCGGCACGGCACCATCGGCCGCGCCAAGGAGCACCTGGAGGCGACGGCCCACGCGATCTCGGAGCAGCTCGCCGGGGACGGCGGCGGAGCCTGGGTCTCGCTCAACAAGGCGGTCGTCACGCAGGCGTCGGCGGCGATCCCGGCCTTCGCGCTCTACGCCGCGATCCTCTTCCGCGTCATGAAGGAGCGCGGCACGCACGAGAACGCGACCGAGCAGATAGCCCGCCTCTTCACCGAGCTCCTGCCGGCCGCCCGCGAGAGCGGGGTCGACGCGGAGGGGCGGATCCGCCTCGACGACCTCGAGATGGAGCCAGCCGTCCAGGCGCGCGTGGCCGAGATCTGGGAGCAGGTGAGCACGGAGAATCTGCGTGAGTTGAGCGACTACCAGGGATACCGCAGCGACTTCGAGCAGCTCTTCGGCTTCGGCGTGGAGGGCGTCGACTACGCCGAGCCGACGGAGGTAGACCGCCCGCTGGTCGCTGCCCCGGGCTCCTAGTCCTCCCCCTCGCGCTCGCCCTCTCCCCCGCCGTCGGCCTCCCCGGAATCGCTCCCTGCGAGCGTGACGAGGCCCTCCCCTGCGACGAGGCATGCGCGCCAGCCGGCGAGGGTCGCCTCGTCGGCGCCCCCCTCCGTCCCGTCGGCGTGAGCGAGGGCCGAGCTGGCGGCCGAGAAGAGCTCGTCCACCGTCAGGAGCGCGTAGCCGACAGACTCGGCTGCGACCCTGAGCGCGTCGCCGGGCTGCGCCTCACGCCTGACCGGCTCCGTCATCCGGTGCCCGGAGATCACGATCAGGCCGCGCGCGGGGCGCGCCCGCTCCTCGAGCAGCCGGTCGGCGCGCGCACGCAGGCGATAGTGCGGATCCATCCTGACCTCGCGCTCCGAGGCTTCCGCCTCGAGCAGCAGCTCTCCCTCGGGCGATGTCAGCAGCCATCCCGACCCGTCCTCGCGCGCGCTGAAGCCGAGCAGCTCCAGGCAGCGCACGACGGCCGGCATGAGCGCCTGCTCGCCGGCGCGCCAGAGCACTTCGCGCAGCGGGCTCAGCTCACCGGCGGCGGCCCGGGCATCGTCGAAGGCGCCCTGCGCTCGCTCGAGGGCTGCGCGCGTCTCGTCGACCTTCTCCTCGCGCTCCGCGAGCCCCGGCACGGGCTGATCGTCGAGCCAGCCCGGCCTCCGGTCGTCGTCGACCCGGCCCAGAGCCTCCTGCATCGCCGCGACCACGGCCTGCGCCTCGGGCATCGCCTGCGTGGAGCTGGCCGAGGTGATCGCCGGAAGCAGGATGAGCTGGCCGGCGAGCAGCGGCATCTGCGCCCCGATCGGCGCCCCGCCCACCGAGCGCACGAAAACACGCGCATGCTCGGCCACACCCCGGGCGCGATCGTTCAGGTAGGCGCGGTAGTGGAGTCGCCTGCGGGTCGCCTCCACGACGGAGGCGAAGGGATGGGCGTGATCGACGATCGCTCCGGTGCGGCCCTCGCCACCCCGGATCGTCTGCGCGTCCCACCCCATCCCGGCGGGGGCGGGGAGCAGGAAGTAGCGGTCGAGACCGCTCATCCCGGCCACCTCCGTAACGAGCGAGGTCGGATAGAGGTAGGCCGCGACGACGGCTCCGCGCTCGAGCGCGCGCGTCATCTCGTCGCGGCGGCGGTTCAGGAGCTCGGCGAGGCCCGAGGCACCGCCGATGCTCTCGCCGTTCACGACCGGGACGCCGGCGGAGGTCTGATGCGGCGCCGTCGCCAGGGCGGCCTCGCGTACCGACTCCTGTACCGCCGCCAGATCGATGACGATCGCCTCGTAGTCGAAGAGCGTCGGCGCATCGAAGATCGAGCGGTTGTCTACGGCCGAGTTGGGCAGCGGATGACCGATCGAGAGCACGCGCATCGTCAGCCTCCCGGGCGCCCTGCCGCGCCAACCCGCGAGACATCGTATCCGCTGCCTGCGGTGAGCGCCGTCGCGACCGGCGCCCGAGCGCCCGGCCCGGCGCTTTGACCGGGGGGCGGGCGCGCGCCTACGATCGGCCGCGGTCGTGCTAGGTGGGGAGCTAGCGGTGCCCTGTACCCGCAATCCGCTTCAGCGGGACTGAATGCCCGCCCGAGGGTCGACATCAGGAGCCGCTCGCCCCGCGAGGCGGCGTTGAGAGTCTGGTCCTGCGCGGCGATACCCGGCCAACCCCGTCAGGTCCGGAAGGAAGCAGCGGTACGTCGGTCCTATCGGGTGCCGCAGGGGTGCCGGGCTTGAGCTGCCGGACGGGGAGATGCTCGTGGTGCGATTCGACGGCGGGGCACGACCGTGGACCGCCCCTCGGCCGGGGAGGGGCGGCGCGCACCCGCGATGAGCGGCGCACGTCCCGCGGGGGGTGCGCGGCGCCCGCAGGAGCCGGCCGGCCGTCGGCGCCGAGCCACCCGGGGCGAGGTCCCCGGTGAGATCCCGGCCGCGCTGCGCCGCGCCGGCCTCAGGCCGCGGGCGGCGCTCGGCCAGAACTTCCTCGTCGACGAGCTGGCGCTCGCTGCGATCGCCGAGGCGGCCCGCGTGCGGCCGGGCGACACCGTGCTCGAGGTGGGCGCCGGCCCCGGCGGCCTCAGCGCGGAGCTTGTGGCGCGGGTCGGGCTGACGGGCCGCGTCGTCGCCGTGGAGCTGGACGAGGAGCTCGCCGACCTGGCGCGGCGCCGCGTCCCCTCCGAGCGGCTCGAGGTGCTGGCCGCGAACGTGCTCGACTTCGAGGCGCCGGAGCTCCTCGCCGAGGCGGGAGCTGCTCCGCCGTACCTGGCGGTCGGGAATCTCCCCTACTACATCACGCAACCCGTGCTCAGGCGGCTCCTGGAGGCAGAGGAGCCCCCCGATCGCGTCGTCGTGCTCGTGCAGCGCGAGCTCGCGCACCGCATCGTCGGCGGGGTCGGGCGCGAGTCGCTGCTCTCGCTCGCGACGCGGCTCTACGGCGAGGCCGAGGTCGTCCTCGAGCTGCCGCCCTCCGCCTTCTGGCCTCAGCCGAAGGTGCACTCGGCGCTGGTGCGGGTCGAGCGCTCGGCCACGCCGCCGCTTCTGCTCGCGCCGGGGGAGCGCGAGGCGCTGCTCGCGCTCTTGCGGGCCGGCTTCTCCGCACCGCGCAAGCAGCTCCACAACGTCCTGCCCACCGCGCTCGGACTCCCGGCCGACCTCCTGCAGGCGGCGCTCAAGGAGGCGGCGCTCGAGCCCTCGCTCCGGGCGCAGCACCTGGCGCTCACGGACTGGGAGCGCCTGCTGCGGGTGCTGATGGCGCGCCACCCCCGGGCGCTGGGAGCCGGCTGAGATGCCGGCTGGGGCCGGGGCGGGCGTCGAGCTCGTCGCGCCCGCGAAGGTGAACCTCGCGCTCGAGGTCCTGGGCCCCCGGAACGACGGCTACCACGAGATCGACACGGTGCTCACCACCATCGACCTCGCCGACCGCGTCAGGCTCCACCCGCAGCCCCGGGGCGCGGGTCTCGCGGTGCGCCTCGTCGGCCCCCACGCCTCCGGCATCGATCCGGCCACCGAGCTCGCGGGAGCCGCGGCGCGCGCGATGGCGGCGGCCGCGGGCCGCTCTCCCGACCTCGCCGTCGAGGTGGAGAAGCGCATCCCGCAGCCGGCCGGTCTCGGGGGCGCCTCCTCGGACGCCGCTTCCGTGCTGCGCGGCCTGAACGCGCTGTGGGAGCTCGGCTGGCCCGGGGAGCGCCTCTCACAGCTCGGGGCCGCACTCGGCTCGGACGTGCCCTTCTTCCTCACAGGCGGCGCCGCGCACGCCACCGGGCGGGGGGAGAGCGTCGAGCCGCTTCCCGACCTCCGGCCGCTCTCGCTGCTCGTGCTGCTCCCGCCGGTGCCGGCGCTTGCGGGAAAGACAGCCCGGCGCTACGCGGCGCTGACCGAGCGCGACTTCACGGACGGGGGGCGCTCCCGCCGCCTCGCTCACCGGCTCCGCCGCCACGCGCCGCCGCCAGCGGCGGACCTCGTCAACGCCTTCGAGGCCTCCGTCGAGCGCTCGGATGCCGAGCTCGTCGCGCACTACGCCGCCTACCGCGCAGCGGGCGCACCCACGCTTCACCTCTGCGGCGCGGGACCGGCCGTCTACCTGCTGGTGCACGAGCGGGCGAAGCGCTCGGAACTGGCGGAGTCGTTCCGCGCGCGGGGCGCGCTCGTCCTCCCCGCGCGCACGCTGGGGCGCTCAGGCGCGCTCGAGCTGCGCGAGCTCCCGCCGCTCTCGGCGGAGAGCGGCACTGCCACCGCGCGCGGGTCCTGAGCGGTGGACGGAACGACCGGCGCGGCGCTGCTCGGGGGCTTCATCGCCGGAGCCGGCGCGGCGCTTGCGAGCACCGTCGTCGCGCTTCGAGCGCTCGTGCGGTCGGAGGAGTGGCGGAGGCGGGCGGGCGGGCGGCGGCTGCCCCTGCCGCTCCTGGGAGCCGCCGCCGCGAACGGGCTGCTCCTGGCGTGGACGGCGACCGGGCTCGTGCTGGGCGCGGCCTACCTGCGCGCCGAGTCGGAGCGGCCGGCCGACGGGCTCGGCAGCCCGAACGGCCTCTTCACGCTCGGCGTCCTCGTCGCGGTCGGCTCGCTGCTCGGGCTCGCCGGGATCGTCCGCGGTCGCGTGACGCCGCCGATGGTGCAGACGGGGGCTATCGCCGCGCTCGCGTTCGGCTGGGTTCTGCCGCACCTGGCGGCCGCCGGGTAGCCCCGGTCCCGCCCGCCTCGGCCGCGGTGTCGAGGGTGGGCCGGTCCGTATACCCTGCGGCTGCAGCGACCGGGGAGGGGCCCGCGGTGGAGTACGGCACGCGCACGGTCCTCCTCGTTGTCGACGTGCAGAACGATTTCGCGGACCCGGCCGGATCGCTCTACGTGGCGGGGGCCGCAGGGGCGATCGCGGCGGCCAACCGCGAGATAGAGCGGGCACAGGAGGCGGGCGCGCTCGTCGCCTACACGCAGGACTGGCACCCGGAGCACACGCCGCACTTCGCCCAGGACGGCGGGATCTGGCCGGTGCACTGCGTCGGTGGCTCCTGGGGGGCGCGGCTCCACGACGAACTGGTAGCGCCGGCCGACGCCCCCCGCATCCGCAAGGGCGTCGGCGGCGAGGACGGCTACTCGGGCTTCACCGTGCGCGACGTCGAGCGGGGCGAGGAGGTGCCGACGGAGCTCGAGGGGCTGCTGCGCGAGCGCGGCGTCGAGAGAGTGGTCGTGGCGGGGCTCGCCACCGACTACTGCGTGCGGGAGACGGCCCTCGACTCCGTGCGGCTCGGCTTCGAGACGACGGTGCTGCGCGAGGCGATCCGCGCCGTCGACCTGACTCCCGGTGACGGGGAGCGGGCGCTCGCGGCGATGCGCGAGGCGGGCGCGCACCTCGAGTGAGTCCCAACGGCGGTGCTCGGGCGGACGCGGGAGGCAGCGACCCCGCGCTCTACACCGACCTCTACGAGCTGACGATGCTCCAGTCCTACCGGGAGCGAGGCCTGCGGGCGCCCGCGACGTTCGAGCTCTACGCGCGGACCCTGCCCGGGGGGCGCAACTACCTCCTCGCGTGCGGGCTCGACTCGGCCCTCGCCTACCTCGAGCGGCTTCGGTTCGGGCCCGACGCCCTCGCCGCGCTGGAGGGACTCGGCTTCCCCGCCCCCTTCCTCGACTGGCTCGGGGAGCTCCGATTCACCGGCGACGTACACGCGATGCCCGAGGGGACGCCGGCCTTCGCGGGCGAGCCCCTGCTCGTGGTGGAGGCGCCGATGGCGGAGGCGCAGGTGGTCGAGACCTACCTCATCAACCAGCTGCACTTCCAGACGCTGGTCGCCTCGAAGGGCGCGCGCATCGTGACGGCGGCGGCCGGGCGGCCGGTCGCCGACTTCGGCGGGCGCCGCGCCCACGGGACCGAGGCGGGGCTGCTCGCGGCGCGCGCCCTCTACATCGCCGGCATGGCCTCGACCTCGAGCGTGGCTGCCGGGGCCCGGTACGGCATCCCGGTGACCGGCACGATGGCGCACAGCTACATCCAGGTGCACGGCGACGACCTCACGGCGTTCCGCGACTTCGTGGCGACGCACCCCGAGACCACGCTGCTCGTCGACACGTACGACACGCTCGCAGGCGTGCGGGCGGTGATCGAGCTCGCGCGGGAGCTCGGTGACGCGTTCCGCGTGCGCGCCATCCGGCTCGACTCGGAGCCGCTCGCGGAGCTCGCGGTCGGGGCGCGGCGCCTGCTCGACGCCGCGGGGCTCGTCTCGGTGCGCATCATCGCGAGCGGCGGCCTCGACGAGCAGGGGATCGCGGAGCTCGTCGACTCGGGCGCGCCGATCGACGCCTTCGGCGTCGGGACACACGCGGTGACCTCCGCCGACGCGCCGACCTTCGACGCGGTCTACAAGCTGGCGGCCTACGACGGCGAGGGGCGGATCAAGCGCTCCACCGGCAAGGAGACGCTCCCCGGGCGCAAGCAGGTGTTCCGGCAGCGGGGCGCATCCGGCACCCCTGCGCGGGACATCCTCGCCCGGGCGGATGAGCACCACGAGGGAGACCCGCTGCTCGTGCCGGTGATGCGGGGCGGGAGGCGGCTGGCGGCGGGTGGGGAGTCGCTTCAGCGCGCACGCGAGCGGGCGGCATCGGAGATCGCGCGTCTGCCAGACCGCGTGCGCGGGCTCCCTGCGGCCGACCGACCGTATGATGTCGTCGTCAGCGACACGTTGCGCGGGGACGCGGCGCGCCTCGGTCGCGCGCTCCTCGACTGAGGCCGCGAAGGAATCCCCGCCCATGACGAGACGCGGGCGCGGGCGCAACCGACTCCCTGCCCTGGTCGCGGTCGCGGCCTTCGTTCTGCTCACGATGATCGGATGCGGGGAGGAGAGCGCGTCCCAGGGCGGCACCACGGAATCGCGCGGGCGCGAAGAGGCCCCCCCGGTCAGGGTGTATGAGCAGTCCGAGACGGCCCGTGCGGGCGAGGAACTCTTCAATGCGAGCTGCGCGGCCTGTCACGGGACGGGCGCGACCGGCACCAGCCAGGGACCGACGTTCATCAGCAGGATCTACCACCCGGGGCACCACGCGGACTTCAGTATCGTGAACGCGGTGCGTAACGGAGTGCCGCAGCACCACTGGTCGTTCGGGGACATGCCCCCCGTCACCGGCCTCTCGGAGGACGACGTGCGGAGGATCACCTGCTACGTGCGGGAGGTCCAGCGCGCCAACGAACTCTTTGACGGGGATGACTACCTGACCGCGTGCTGAGCCACGGGGACCCCCGTCGGGGCGCTGGCGCCCAGGGCGAGGCGGGGCGCCGGCGAACCTGCTCCGGGCCGACGCCCGCGTCTACGAGTCCAGGACCGTTGTCTCCGACCCTTCCCGCATGATCGAGAGATGCGACATCGGCGAGCCCGTGTCGTGCGCGCCGTGCCAGTGATCCTCCCCCGCCGGGACCACCGCGCAGTCGCCCGCGCTGATCACGTGCTCGCCCTCGCGATCCCCCACCTTGCCGATCCCTGAGACGACGTAGAGCACCTGGTCGCTGGTGTGCCGGTGCCACCCGGCCCGCGCGCCCGCCCCGAACTGCACGACCTGCACGCTCACGTGCGTCGAGTGGGAACCCGTCAGCGACCGCCCCCACACGCGGCCGCCCTCGAAAATGGGGGCGTCCGTCCGCTCTACCGTCTCCCCGTCGTCCGATCTGAGGATGTGAACTGTCATCGCGCGCCTCCCGTGCGCGGAGCAGCATATCGATACTTGCCCGTGCCCGCGCCGGACTCCACGATCGCGGCGTGCCCGACCTCACGATCTTCCTCGACGACGGCGGCGTCCTGAGCGACAACACGCGGCGGGGTCCGGAGTGGCGCCGACTGGTCGGCGAGTTCTTCCCGTCGCGCCTCGGCGGCGAGTCCCGGGCCTGGGCCGAGGCGAACCGCGTGATGTTCCCGCCGATCTTCGAGGCTTACAGGCAGGTCATGGCGATCCCCGACCGTTACCTGGAGGGCGAGCGCGCGTACGAGAGGGCGTGGATCACCGCCATGTGCGAGTACATGGGCATCACTCCACCCGAAGGCAGGGAGTGCGCCGACCTCGCCCGCGAGGCGATGACCTACATCACCAGCAGGGTGCAGGGCGCGTACCCCCGGGTCGGCGAGACGGTCGCCGCACTGACCGAGGCCGGCTACACGCTCCACACCGCCTCGAACCAGACGTCCTGGGAGATGCAGGGCTACCTGTCGGTGATGGGCATCGTCGACCGCTTCGGTATCCTCTTCGGCGCCGACCTGGTCAACGCCATGAAGCCCGCCGCGGCGTACTACGCGAGGGCCTTCATGATCGCCGCGGTCAACCCGGCCGATGCCCTCGTGCTCGATGACACGCCCGAGTTCGTCGCCGCGGCCCAGAACGTGGGAGCCCGCACCGTCCTCGTCGGCTCCGGGGAAGCGCCTCCCGGCACTCCATCCATTCCCTCGCTCGCCGCCCTGCCCGCGTGGCTCGAGACGCTGGACTGATCGCTCCAGGGGTCACACCGCAACCTCCGGCGCAGGGCCCGTGATCCGCCCCTGGTTCGGGCAGAGCGCTCACCGAGCCTCATCGCCCGACTCGTGCTGCCCGGGCGCGGGCTCCGCCTGACGGTGCGCCTCGCGGCCGCGGCGGGCCTCGCGGGGGCCGCCGCCGCCATCATCCGCGGGCAGGTCCACGATCTCGATGTCGACGCCGCGCGGATCCTCGTCATCGTCACCATCGACCTCTGGTTCGTGCTGCTCGCCATCGGGCTCTTCAGGGGAGACGGCGAGGCCGGCACACGCGAGATGAGCCAGGCCCGACGGCCCCCCGCTCGCACGGACGTCGCCAGCTACTCCGCTCGGCGCCGCGCCGCCGCCGCTGCTGGCCCGCGTCCCCGGCGTTCCGTATCCTCGCCGTGTGGCTTCCACCGATCCGGCCTCCCGACCGTTCTCCCTCCAGGACGGCTTCGATGCATCCGTGATCGACATGCACCTCCACAGTCGCGGCGCCTCCTCCGACTCGATGCTCGATCCGGACGAGCTGCCCGAGCTCGCCCGGACCAGCGGGCTCAGCGGCATCAACATCAGCGAGCACGATCAGGTCTGGGATCGCCACCGCCAGGCGGAGTACCGTGAGGCGCACCCCGGCTTCTTCGCCCACTTCGGGATGGAGGTCTCCACCGACCTCGGCCACATCCTCGCCATCGGGCTCCCGGAGTACGAGAGCGGTATCCACCGCGCGGAGCGGCTGCGCGCAGCCGCCGACCGCGTCGGCGGCTTCCTCATCGTCGCCCACCCCTTCCGGCACGTCTTCGATCCGGTGACGGCGATGCGCACGGGCGGGGCGCCCTTCACCCTCACGCCCGAGCAGGCCGCCGAGCTTCCCGTCTTCAAGCTCGTCGACGCCATCGAGATCGCCAACGCCTGCAACACGCCGCGCGAGAACTACTTCGCGGCGGAGGTGGCGCGCGTGCGCGGCGTGCCGGGCACCGGCGGGAGCGACGCGCACTCCGACAGCGGCATCGGCTACTTCGCGACCGGCTTCGAACGCCCCGTCGCGGACCCCGCGGGGTTGCTCGAGGAGCTCCGTGCCTACCGCTTCCACGCGGTGCACCGCACCGCTCACGGCCGGCTCGTGCGCTTCGAGCCCGGGAGCATCGAGGCCGCAGAGGGCGCGGAAGCCCCGGGCACGTAGCGTGCGGCCCCCGGCGCCGGCAGCCCGGACGTCCCGCAGCGCAGGGGCGGGGCCCGTCTTCGTCGCCATCGACCTCGAGACGACCGGATTCGACGCCGCCACCGACCGCATCATCGATGTCGGCGCGACCCGCTTTGACCGCTCGGGCCGCGCCGAGGCGTTCGAGAGCCTCGTCGATCCCGGCCGTCCCATCCCCGAAGAGATCCGCGAGCTGACGGGCATCGGCGACTCCGATGTCGCCGGCGAGCCCGCGGCGCGGACGGTGATGGAGGAGCTGCGCGCCTTCTGCGGGGGGCTCCCGATCGTCGGGCAGAGCGTCGGCTTCGACCTGGGCTTCCTGCGCGCGGCCGGGCTCGAGCTTCCGGGGGAGGTCCACGACACGCACGACCTCGCGGCGGTGCTGCTGCCGAGGAATCCCCGCCTCTCCCTCGCGGCTCTCGCCGCTCACTTCGGCGTCTCGAACGCCCGGCCGCACCGCGCCCTGGCGGATGCCGAGGCGACGCGTGACGTCTTCCTGAGGCTGCTGGACGAACTCGACGCGCTCCCGCGCACGCTGCTGCTCGACCTCGCGCACCTCGCTGCGCGCGCGGGATGGCCGGCCCGGCGACTCTTCGAGCTCGCCGCGGAGGCCGCGGCGACCGACGCGGCCGGGGTTGGCGACGCGGCCTCACACACCGGCACGGCCCCCGCGGCCCGTCCGGCGCCTCCGATCGAGCCGATCGAGGACTGGGAACCGCTCGGCACCGGCACGCTCGCGCGGCTCTTCGCCCTCGCGGAGCGGACGCCCGGGCTGCTGCCGGGCTACGAGCCGCGCGCGGGGCAGCAGCAGATGGCCGAGGCGGTGCGCGAGGGCTTCGCCCGGGGTGGTCGCATCCTCGTCGAGTCGGGAACCGGGACCGGGAAGTCGCTCGCCTACCTGATCCCGGCGCTCGCCCACGCGCGCCGCTCGGGCGACCGCGCCGTGATCTCGACGCACACCCTCAACCTCCAGGAGCAGCTCGCGGAGCGCGAGCTCCCGCGGGCGGCCGCCCTCGTGGAGCGCGCGGCGGCGCTCGACGACGAGGCGGGCGGCCCGGGAGCCGGTCCGCTCCGCTGGGCCGTCCTGAAGGGACGGGCCAACTATCTCTGCCGCGAACGCTGGGTCGAGGCGCGGGAGGCGCAGGCGCCGCTCGACGAGGAGGAGGCGCGCTTCCTCGCCCAGATCGCGCTCTGGCTCCCCACCAGCGAGAGCGGGGACGTGGCCGAGCTCGCACTCCGCCGCGGCGACCGCCGCCGCTGGCGGCAGCTCTCCAGCGAGGGCGTCGACTGCCTCTCGCGCCGCTGCGCCTACGTCCGCGACGGCAGCTGCTTCCTGCTGCGCGCCCGCCAGCGAGCGCACGCCTCCCACGTCGTGGTCGTGAACCACGCCCTGCTGCTCGCCGCGGCGAGCGTGGGGGAGCAGGCGATCCCTCCGTTCCGCCGCCTCGTCATCGACGAGGCGCACCGCCTGGAGGAGGTGGCGACGCAGCAGTACGGGGCCCGCCTCGCGCTCGCAGAGCTCGCCGAGCTCCTCGACCCCCGCGGGCCACGCGGCCTCGCAGCCCCGCTCGAGCACGCGGTGCGCCCGCCGGGCGATCAGCCGCTCGCGCCGGCGGCGGCGCTCGAGGGCGTCGCGCGCGATCTCAGGCGCGCCTGCACGGCCGCCGCCACGCAGCTCGCCCCGCTCGGGGAGGCGCTCTCGGCGTTCCTCGCCACCTTCTCCGAGCCGGCCGCGGGGGGCGTCTCGGCCGAGCTCGTCGCCGCCATCACGCCCGGCCGCCGCGGACTCCACCCGTGGGAGGAGTCCGAGGGGGCGGCGCTCGACCTGGACATCGCGCTCGGCGGCGTCGGCCGCCGGCTCACCGAGGCGGTGCTCGCCGTCGAGCAGCTGCCCGCCGGGGCGATTCCCGACCAGGAGGGGGTGCGCGCCGCGCTGGAGCGCTCGGCGGCGGCCCTCGCGGAGCGCCGCGAGACCCTCGCTCGCACGGTGCTCTCGGCGGAGGCGGGCGCCGTTGTCTGGGCCGCGGCGCCGGATCAGGCGGGAGGCCCGCGGCCCCTCCAGACACGGCTCGAGCTCGCCCCGCTCGACGTCGGGGAGGCGCTCGCGCGCGACCTCTACGACGACTGCGACACCGTGATCGCCACGAGCGCCACGCTCGCGACTCCCCGCACTCCCAGTCGCCGTGCGCGCGGCCGCGGGAGCCGGGCCGATCCCCCGGTCGTGGAGGGGCGGCCGGAGGGCGAGACCGATCCCTTCGCGTTCTCGGCGCGCCGGCTCGGGCTCCGGGGCTCCTGGGAGAGCGGTCCCGAGACGCTCGCCATCCCCTCCCCCTTCGACTACCGCCGCGCCGTGCTGGCGCTCCACATAGAGGAGATCGCGGAGCCGGGGTCGCCCGACTACGAGGAGTCGGCCTGGCGCGTGCTCGCCGAGGCGACGGAGGCGGCCGGCGGGCGGACGCTCGCCCTCTTCACCTCGCACGCGGCGCTGCGCGCCGCCGGGCGGGCGCTCCGCCCCGTGCTCGCGGCCTCGGGCATCTCCGTGCTCGCGCAGGGAGTCGACGGGTCGCCCGATCAGCTGCTCCGGCAGCTCCGCACGCAGCCGCGCACGCTGGTCCTGGGGACGGCGGCACTGTGGGAGGGCGTGGACGTGCGCGGCGACGCGCTGCAGCTGCTGGTGATGGCGCGCCTCCCGTTCCCCGTCCCGACCGATCCCGTCCACGCCGGCCGCTCGGAGCAGTACGACGACCCCTTCACGGAGTACGTGCTCCCGCAGGCGGTGCTGCGCTTCCGCCAGGGCTTCGGGCGTCTGATCCGCGGCCCGGGGGAGCGCGGCGTCTTCCTGGTGCTCGACGGCCGCCTCACCACGCGGGGCTACGGCGCCTCGTTCCTCGGCGCACTCCCCGACTGCGAGCGGCGGGAGCTCTCAGCCGAAGCGATCGCTCCCGCGGTGGCGGACTGGCTCAAGCGGTGAGCCTCGCCGCCTGGTCGGAGGCGGAGGGCGTCTCGCTCCACCAGGCCGACGCGCTGCCGGACTCAGCGCCCCTCCGGCGCGCGCTCGCCGACGGGGTGGCGCGCGGCTACGACGGACCGCTCCCGCCGCGTCCGACGGGGGCCACGCTTCTGCTGGTGCGGGAGGAGAGTGAGACGGCCGGCGTGCTCGTGCTCACGCCGGGACCCGGCAAGTCGGCGGCGACGGTGCTCGCCGTCGCGGTCGCGCCCGAGCGGCGGGGACGCGCCGTTGGGCTCCGCGCGGTGCTCGCCGCCGAGCGGCGCCTGGGCCGTGAGGGCTCCCAGGCCGTCTACGCGAGCGTCCCCCGCCGGAACGGCCGCGGCGTCTACTTCTGGCTCCGCGCCGGATACCGGCCCCTCCTCGAGCCCCCGGAGGGAGGCGCGCCCTGCGCGGAGGGCGCGCCGGAGGCCGCCCCCGAGGGGTGCGGATGGTTCTACCGCCGGCTCGATCGCCCGGAGCGGGGCCGCCGGTAGCGGCGCGCGAGCCGCCGATAGCTCAGCGCGACCATCACGGCGATCCCGACCGCGATCGCGAGGTCGAGGATCCGCTCCCCCGCCTCCGGCAGGATGGCCGCCTGACGCCCCACCCAGGCGCCAACGAGGAGCGCAAGCACGAGCGCCCGGCTGGACCAGCGCCCGCCGGGCGCGGGGGGCGCTGGAGGCGGCCGCTCGCGGCGGGCACCGCGCCCCGGACGGCGGCGTCGCGGCGGTGGGCCGGAGGCGTCGCTCACGGAGCACCCCCGTCGCGCCTGCGGTAGCGCCTGGGCCACCGGGAACGCTCCGGCCTGGGGGGCGGTCCCTCGCCGCGAGCCGACGCCTCTCCCCCGGCCGCACCGATTGCCGGGAGCCGAACGGGTTCGGGTGCGACCGCCTCAGGGTGCCGCTCCCCGAAGCAGGGGGCGCAGTAGAACTCGAGGCCGGTGAAGCCGTCGTCGGGGGAACTCCCGGCCCAGACAGAGCCGCAGTCGACGCCGGGACCCGCGAAGGGGTTGAAATGGAAGGGGCGGCTGCAGCCGTAGCAGGGCGCGAGCAGCCGCGGGTCCTCCTCCGCCAGGCCGCAGATCGCACACCCGGCCGGGGGCACGCCGCCCCCCGGGCAGGCCTCGGCACCACTCACGTCCATCAGCCCTCCGAGCGCCGCGCGGCGTCGAGCTCGGATCGGACCCGGGCCCGCGCCTGCGCCGCGCCCCGCAGCGTGCCGAGGTAGCGCTCGCGGCGCAAGAGGGCTAGCAATCGCCCGATCTCCGGCCCCCGCTCCACGCCGAGTGCCATCAGCTCCCGCGCCGCGAGGGGCGGGCTCGTGCGCTCCCAGCGCCGCAGCTCCCGCTGCAGCGGCCGCTGGCGGCCCGGGTCGAGCCAGCGCGCGGCCCGGCGCCCGCTCTCGGTGGTCGCGGCGAGCTGCTCGAGCTCCGCGGGTTCGGGCGGGCTCTCGTCCCGCCTGCCCGCCTCAAGCAGCGTCGAGGCGCCCTCCACGGCGAGGCGCGCCCCCCGCGGCGAGGAGAGGCGGCGCAGAACGCCCGCACGCGCCCGGGCGGGGGACTCCGCGAGCAGGAGCGCGACGAGGAGATCGGCGGGGAGCGGCCCCCGCCTCCGGCGCAGCGCGCGGAGCGCCCCTCCCTCCGCCCCCAGACCGGGATGCGTGCCGGAGAGCGCGCCCCAGCCGGCCAGGAGCGCGAGCGCGGCGCCCACGCGGCGTTCACCGGCGAGCCGTTCGAGCTCCGACCACAGCCGGTGGCCCGAGACTGGAGCCAGGTGGCGCGCCCCCTCCTCGATCAGGCGCCTCGTCGGGGGGTCGGGCCGAAGCGAGAAGCGCGCCGCGTAGCGCGCCCCCCGCCAGATCCGCGTCGCGTCATCGGCGAAGGAGCGGGGGTGGAGCGCGCGCAGCACGCCGGCCTCGAGGTCGGCGATGCCGGAGAGCGGGTCGACGACGACGCCCGCGCGCGGCCCCTCGCCCGGCGCGCTCAGGAGAAGGGCGACCGCGTTCACCGTGAAGTCGCGCCGCCGGAGATCCTGCTCGATGGTCGCGGAGAACCGCACCTCGGGGAGGGCGCCCGGCCGGGCGTAGCGCTCGGTGCGGAGCCGGGAGAGATCGAGCCGGCCGGCTCCGCCCGCAAGTTCGACCGACGCGGTGCCGAAGCGGGGCTCGAAACGGACGGCCCTCCGGGGGAGGCCGAGCGCCGCGGCCGCGCTCCTCGCGATCGGCTCCACATCGCCGTCGACGGCGAGATCGACCTCGCCGGGCGGGACGGACAGGGCGACGTCGCGCACGCACCCGCCGACCGCCCACAGCGCGAGCCCCCGGGCGAGCGCCGCGGCGACCGCCGCGTCGAGGAGCCGCCCGAGATCCTCGGCGAGGACCCGGCGCAGCCTCACCGGGGTAGGGCGCATAGGCGGGTGAGCGATTATTGACACCCCGATCGGCTCTCCCTACGATCGCGGTAGCCACGCGTCGCAGCTCCCCCTCGGCGTGCGAGCAGCCGGCCGCACCCGGGCGGGGACCCGGCGTGCGAGCCGATCGTACGCGCGCGGCCGGCGTGGCAGGGAGTTGCCGGTGCTCGCCCAGGAGAGAGCCCCCGCATGCGATCCGGCGGCCCCGGGCGGCGGCGCCCCCGCGGAGGGGCGGGACGCCCTGGCGGCGGTCGAGAGCCGCGTCGGCTTCTCGTTCTCGGACCGCGCCCTCCTGGCCACGGCCCTCACGCACGCCTCCTGGGTCAACGAGCACCCCGATGATGGAGGCGAGTCGAACGAGCGCCTCGAGTTCCTCGGCGACGCGGCGCTCGGCTTCGCGGTCGCCGACGAGCTCTTCGCCCGGCACCCCGGCGTGCAGGAGGGGCTCCTGACCCAGTGGCGCGCGCAGCTCGTCTGCGGCCCGACGCTCGCCCGCGTCGCGCGCGCGCTCGGGCTCGGCCCGGCGCTGCGGCTGGGGCGGGGTGAGAAGTCGACCGGCGGGCACGAGCGCGAGGGCAACCTCGAGCGCGCCTACGAGGCGCTCGTCGGCGCCGTCCTGCTCGACCGCGGGCTCGACGCGGCGTGCTCCTTCGTCAGGGAGAGCCTCTCGGACGAGTTCGAGGTGCTCGGCGTCGACGACGACCTGCTCAACGCGAAGGGCGCTCTCCAGCAGCTCGCGCAGGGGGCGGGGGTGCGCCCGGACTACGTCCTCATCGCCGAGGAGGGGCCGGAGCACGCGCGCTACTACGGGGTCGAGGTGCGCCTCGACGGTGAGCCGGCCGGCACCGGCTACGGGTGGAGCAAGCAGCAGGCGGAGAAGGGGGCGGCGCGCGAGGCGCTGCTCTCCCTCCGCGCCCAGCAGGCGGCGGGGAGCTGATATGCACCTGCGCTCGCTCGAGCTGCACGGCTTCAAGGCCTTCGCCGACCGCCAGCGCTTCGAGTTCGGGCCCGGCATCACCGTCGTGGTCGGCCCCAACGGCTCCGGCAAGTCGAACGTCGCGGACGCGATCCGCTGGGCGCTCGGAGAGCAGTCGGCCCGCCAGATCCGCGCGCGCCGCACCGAGGACGTCATCTTCAGCGGCTCCGACAAGCGGCGCCCGCTGGGCGCGGCCGAGGTCACGCTGACCCTCGACAACGCCGAGGGCTGGATGCCCGTCGAGTACGGCGAGGTCGCCGTCACGCGCCGCGCCGACCGCTCGGGCGAGAACGATTACCGCGTCAACGGGCAGCGCGTCCGGCTCGGCGACGTGCTCGACCTCTTCCGCCGCGCCCAGGTCGGCCAGAACAGCTACGCCATGATGTCGCAGGGGCTCGTCGACGAGGTGCTGGCGCTCCGGCCCCGCGAGCGGCGGGGCCTCGTCGAGGAGGCGGCCGATCTCGGGCGCCATCGCCACCAGCTCGCGCTCGCGGCGCGCCGCCTCACCGCGACCCGCGACAACCTGGGCCGCGTGCGGCTGCTGCTGCGCGAGATCGAGCCGCGCGTCCGCCAGCTCGAGCGGCAGTCACGCCGCGCACGGCGCTACCGCGAGCTGGCGCGGGAACTCTCGGACGTCCTCTCGCTCTACCTCGAGACGGAGCTGCGCACGGCGCAGGAGGCGCTGGCCGCGACCCGCGCCGACCACGATCAGCGCCGCGAGGCCTTCGCGCAGGCGCGCCAGGAGCTCACCTCCATCGAGGAGCGCGCGCAGACGCTCGAGCGGCAGCGGGGGACGCTCATGCGCACGCTCTCCGAGGGAGAGGCGAGCGAGCGGACGCTCCGGGAGATGGTGCGCGGGCTCGAGCAGGAGAACGCGCTCGTGACGCAGCGCGACGAGCTGCTCGCGGCGCGCGCCGCGGAGCTCTCGCGCGACATCGGAGAGCTGGGCGGCGCCCTGAGCGAGCAGGACGCGGTCCCCGACGGGGACGAGCGGGAAGCGCAGGAGGTGAGCGAACTCTCGGGCCGCTACGCGACCGCCCGGGAGCTCGCCGAGCGCGAGCGGGAGGCGCTGGCGGCGAGCGACGAGTCGGCGCGGGCGCTCCTGCGCGAGCTCGCCGAGGCGGAGGCCCGTCGCGCGCGGCACGAGGCGGAGCGAGACGAGCTCAGACGGCGGGCGGCGCGAGACGCAGAGGCCGCCGAGCGCGAGGACCGCGATCGCACGCACGCACTCGAGCGGCGCGCGGAGCTCCTCGAGCGCACGCGCGAGTACGGGGCGCGCATGCGCGCACTCACGGCCCGCGCCGCGACGCTCGCCCGTGATCTCGAGGAAGCGCGACGGCGGCGCGGCGCGGTGGAGCGCGCGCTGGAGGATGAGCGGCTCCAGTTCGTTCGGATGACGGCCGCGCTGGCGAACGCCCAGGCGTCGGTGGAGCAGCTCCAGGAGCGGCAGCGGCTCGTCGAGCGCTTCTCGGAACAGGTCCCGGGCTCAGACGCCGGAGCGCAGGCTCTGCTTCAGGCGGGGGGGCACGCGACGGGCGAGGGCGGGGCGCCGGAGCCGCAGCCGCTTCTTGCGATCGTGGGAACCGTCGGCCAGCTGATCCGCGTGCCGGACGACCTCGGGGACGCCATCGAGGCGGCGCTCGCCGAGCAGATCGGGTCGATCGTCGTCGAGCACGACGAGGCGGCCCTCGAGGCGCTCGAGTTCCTGCGCGACCACGGCGCCGGGTTCGCCACGGTCTACCCCCTGGACCGCATCGGCGGCTCGCCCCCGCTCAACCTCCGCAACGAGCGCGGGGTCATCGGCGTGGCGGCGCGCCTCGTCCGCACCGAGCGCGCCTACCGCCCGCTCATCGACGCGCTCCTCGGGCGCACGATCGTCGTCGAGAACCTCGCCACGGCGCGGCGGATGCTGACGCGGGGCCTCGGCTCCGTCGTGACGCGGGACGGCATCCTGCTGCGCCCGGGCGGAGCGCTCTTCGGCGGGCGCGGCGGCGCCGCCGGCGAGCAGTTCTCGCTCAAGCGCGAGCTCGACGAGCTTCCGGAGCAGCAGCAGCGGGCGCGCGACGAGGTCGAGGAGGCGCGCGCGCGGCTCACGCGGCAGGAGGACGTCGTGGCCGACGCCCGCTCGCTCGTCGATGCCGCCCGGCGCGCCATCGAGGGCTCAGAGCAAGAGCGCCGCGACGTGGACGCCGAGCGGGAGTCGCTCGGGCGCCGCTTCGCACCGGTCGCGGCGGAGCTCCGCGGCATCCGAGGGGCGCTCCGGGCGCCCGCCGCCCGGGTCGACGGCGGCTACGAGGATCGCCTTCGCGAGACGGAGACGCAGGTCGAGACCGTGGCCCGGGATCTCGAAGCGCTGCGCGACCGCTCGCAGGCGCTTGTCGCCGAGCGCGACCTGGCGATCGAGCGGGTCACGTCGGCGCAGGCCTCGCTCGCGAGCCTCGCGGGGGAGAGCCGGGCGGCCGAGGCACGCCGCGAGGAGCGCACCTCGGCGCAGCGCCGGGCCCGCGAGCTCCTCGCCGAGCGGCGCGAGCAGCTCGCGGCCGCCGGGCGGGAGCGTGAGGATCTCGCGCTCCAGATCACCGGCCTGGGGCAGCGGCTCGAGGGTGCCCGCGAGTTCCTCGCCGAGGCGAGCGCGCGCGTCGGGCCGGCGCGGAGCGCGCTGGACGAGGTCGAGGAGACGGAGCGCGAGGTGACGGCGCGTCGCTCAGATGCGCAGCTGCGCCAGCTCGCCACCGAGCGCGCCCTGCTCGAGGCGGAGGCGCAGCTCGCACGACACGAGGAGGCCGTTCAGACGTCTCTCTCGCAGATCGCGGACGAGGGGATGGTGGTCGACGAGCGCGGACACGTGCGCGCTCCGCTCCCCGACGGCGCGGCCGACCCGCCCAGGTCGGAGTTCGACGACGGGTCGCTCGACGCGGGCGCGGGCGAGCGGAACGAGGATGACGACGCGACCGAGAGCGCCCCGGGCGAGGCGGCAACCGAGACCGCCACGCCGCCGATGCCGCCACTCCGCGGCGGCACGACCATCGACACTCAGGAGCTCCGCGAGCGCATCTCGGATCTGCGGGCCCGCATCCGCACGCTCGGACCCGTCAACGTCGATGCGCTCGCCGAGCTCGAGGAGGAGCGCCAGCGCGTCGAGTTCCTCTCCGGGCAGCTCCGCGACCTGGAGGCGGCGGAGCACGAGCTGCGCGGCGCGATCGCCGAGCTCAGGCGGTTGATCCGGCGCCGCTTCACGGAGACGTTCGAGCAGGTCAACGCCGCGTTCGGCGAGTACTTCCGGCGCTTCTTCGGAGGCGGCCGCGCCGAGCTGCGCCTGGAGCGCTCGGCAGCGGCGGGCGACGAGGACTCAGAAGCGGGCATCGGCGTGGAGGAGCCGCCCGAGGCGGGCGATTCCGATCCGGGCGTCGAGATCACGGCGCAGCCTCCCGGCAAGCGCATCACGAGCCTCGCGATGCTCTCGGGAGGAGAGCGCTCGATGACCTCCGTGGCGCTGCTCTTCGCGTTGCTCTCGGTGAATCCCGCGCCGGTCTGCGTGCTCGACGAGGTGGACGCGGCGCTGGATGAGGCGAACGTCGAGCGCTTCGTGGAGACGCTGCGGGAGCTGACGGCGCGCTCGCAGTTCATCGTTGTCTCGCACAACCGCCACACGATCGAGAACGCCGATGCGATTTACGGAATCTCGATGGGCGAGGACTCCGTGTCGCGCGTGCTCTCGCTACGCCTGGAGGATCTCCCCGCCGCCGGCTGACCGGCCGCCCCGGGGGCCGGGGCGGCTATGCCCGGAGCGCCTCCTCGATGTCGCCGAGGTGCTCGAGGAAGTGGCGGGGGCCCCCGAAGAGGACGATCGCGCTCGCCGCCATCTCACCGGGGCCGAAGCTGACCTTCACGGTCTGATCGAGGAAGTCGTCCGTGAGCGTGTCGAGCTCGGACAGCGCGGCCTCCGCGCCGGTGAGGATCTCGTCGACGAGCCCCGCGACCGTGAGGTCGCTTCGCTCCTCGACCTGGCCGTGGTTGATCTCGTCGACCGTGAGCGTGCGCTCCTGCCCCTGCTCGGCGATGCGCTGGTGGACGAGCGCGACGGGGTTGGACCTCGCGGCGATGTGGCTGAGCGCGTCGCGGATGCTCCACTCGCCCCGGAGCAGCGGCCTGTCGCCGCCCGCCACCATCTCATCGCGCAGCGCCCGCACGCGCTCCGCGCTCGTGCGCAGGCCGTCCGCGATCTGCTCGCGCCGCTCCGCCGTCGTCGTCATCGATCCTCCCTCGCCCGGAATCCCCGTTCCCCCGGCCGCGGCGCGGCTGGCGGGCCAAGTGTGCCACAGGGCGAGGAGCAGGGCCCGCGTGGCGCACGTGCGCCGCGACTCGCTACGATCCGGGGCGAGGGCTCACCCCGCCGCGCCCCCGCCGGGGGACCGTCGGGAGATCCCGTGGGAGGTCGCCGTGCCACTGTTCCGCCCGCGCGCCGACTCCGATGAGGCGACCGGGCGGGCGCTCGCACGCACCAGGCGCTCATGGCTCGGCCGGCTCGGGGGGCTCCTCGGGGGCGGGGTCACCCCCGAGCTCTGGGAGTCGCTCGAGGAGGCGCTCATCGGCGCCGACACCGGCGTGCGCACGAGCATGGAGGTGCTGGGGCGCGTGCGCGCAGCGGGCCCCCGCGATCAGGCGCATCTGCGCGAACTCCTCGCCTCCGAACTCGTCGCGCTGCTGGAGGGGCCGGCTGCGAGCGCGCCGGGCCGGCTCTGGGGTCCCGGCGCGGAGCCACCCGAGCCGCCGGCCGTCGTGCTCGTCATCGGCGTGAACGGGAGCGGGAAGACCACGGCGATCGCGCGACTCGCCCACGCCTACCAGCAGGACGGGCAAAGCGTCATCCTGGCGGCGGGCGACACTTTCCGCGCGGCGGCCATCGACCAGCTCAGGGAGTGGGGGGAGCGCCTCTCGGTCGACGTTGTAGCCCACCGGCAGGGCGGCGACCCGGCGGCCGTCGCCTTCGACACGGTGGAGGCGGCGCGCGCCCGCGGCCACGACCTCGTCCTCGTCGACACGGCGGGGCGTCTCCACAACAAGAAGAACCTGATGGCCGAGCTGGCGAAGATCCGCCGCGTCATCGAGCGCCAGCTCGGACGCGGGCCGGACGAGGTGCTGCTGGTGCTCGACGCCACCACGGGCCAGAACGGCCTCGAACAGGCGCGCGCCTTCACCGAGGTCGCCGAGGTCACCTCCCTGCTCTTGACGAAGCTCGACGGGAGCGCCAGGGGAGGGATCGTCTTCGCGGTCGCGAGCGAGCTCGGTCTGCCGGTGCGCTTCGTCGGCGTCGGCCAGGAGGCGGGTGACCTCGCCCCCTTCGACCCGGCGGGCTTCGTCTCCGCCCTGCTGGCGGAGCCGGCACCCGCCGGCGCATAGCGGAAGCCGCCCCGGCAGGCGGCGGAGCCCTGAGGCGGGGTGGATGGCCGACGCGCTCTCCTGGTATGCGGCGCTCGCGCTCGTGGGAGGGGCGAGTCTGCTCCCGGCCGCGTTGCTCTTCCGGTCGCTCCCCAGCCGGGGCGTGCTCTACACGCGGGCGCTCGGGCTCGCCCTCCTCGCCTACCTCGCCTGGCTCCCCGGCGCCGTCGGCATCGGCTACGGGGCGGGAGCGGCGTGGGCGGCTCTCGCGGCGCTCCTCTCGCTCTCCGCCTACCTCGCGTGGCGGCGGCCGGAGCTCTGGCGCGCGGTCTGGGCGAAGCGCCGGCTCCTGCTTCAGGGCGAGCTCCTCTTCCTTCTCCTCTACGGGGCGCTCGTGCTCGTGCGCTCGCGCGCGCCCGATGTCGTCGGCACCGAGAAGCCGATGGACCTGCGGCTGCTCACGGCCATCGACTCGGCACAGGTCTTCCCGCCGGCCGACCCCTGGTTCGCGGGGGAGCCGATCTCCTACTACTACCTCGGGCACGTCGCCGTGGACGCGCTCGCGGCCCTCGCCGCCGTGGGCGTCGGCCCCGCCTTCACGCTCGGCGTCGTGACGGCCGGGGCCGCGGCGGGGGTCGCCACGTCGGGGCTGGCCCTCGACCTGCTCGCGCTCCGCCGGCGCGCCTCCCGGCCGGGGAACGCCGGCGGCGGGCCCCGGTGGCTCGCTCCGGCGGTCGCCGCCGCCGTCTCCGTGATCGCGCTGCTCTGGCTCGCACCGCTCGCCGGGGCAGTAGAGGTGGCCGGGGCGAACGGCGTCGGCCGTGGTCTCGCCTCGGCGCTCGGCGTCGACGGCCTGCCGGGCCCGGAGGGGGCGACCGGGCTCGTACCGGACCGCTTCTGGTGGTGGTGGGACGCGACGCGCCTCCTCCCCGGCGTGATCGCCGAGTTTCCCGCCTTCTCGCTGCTGCTCGGCGACCTCCACGCGCACCTGCTCGCGCTCCCGCTCGGCGTTGCCGCGCTCGCGCTCGCAGCGGGGGACTTCTCGGGTCAGACGCCGCTCTCGCCCCGGCGCTGGTTCGCCGACCCGCCCCGGCTCGGCCTCGCGGCGGCGCTCTACGCGGCGCTCGTCATGACGAACTCGTGGGACGTGGTGACCTGGGGCGCCGTCTGGCTGCTCGCGGCGGCGGCGGCTCTCAGGCGCGTCGGCTGGCCGTGGCCCCTCGCCCTGCTGGGCGGCGTGCGCTACCTGCTCCTGCCGGCGCTCGGTGCGATCGCGCTCGCCCTCCCCTTCGTGATCCCCCTTGAGCGGCCGGATCTCGGGCTCGCGCTCGTCGCGGGCGGGGGCTCGGAGCCACTTCGCTTCGCGCTCTTCTGGCTCGCGCCGGCGCTCCCCGTCGCGCTCGCAGGGGCGTGGCTCCGGCCGCGGGCGAGCCGCCGCGCGCTCGGGCGGGGAGTGATGCTCGCGGCTGCCCCGGTCGCCGCGTGGGCGGCGGCGACCCTCGCCGTGGCCGGCCCGGGCCCGCTCCTCGACCGCGGCAGCGGCTGGCTGACGCTGTGCGCGCTCGTGCTCGCCGCGGGCGGTTCCGGGGCGCTCGCGGCCGCGGCCGACCGGAAGGGGCACAGCGCCCTGGCCGCGGCGCTCGGGCTCGCGGCGGGGGCGGGGGCGCTCCTGCTCGCCACCGAGCTCCTCTTCCTCACCGACGCCTTCGGCACGCGGATGAACACCGTCTTCAAGCTCTGGTTCCACGCCTGGCTCCTGCTCGCTGCAGCGGGCGGCGTCGCCTCGGGGCTGGCCGTCGCGCGGTGGCGCGGCGCTGCTCCGCGCGCGGTCGCGGTGCCGGGGCGGCCACGGGCCCTCTCCGCGGGGGCGGCGGCGCTCGCGGGAGCGGGACTGGTGCTGCTCCTCGCGTCGCTCGCCTACGCGCCGGCGGCGGCGGTGGCCCGGAGCCGCGAGGGGCAGGTACCGAGCGTCGATGCGCTCGCCTTCCTCGACCGGGTCGCGCCCGGCGAGGCGGCGGCCGTGCGCTGGGCGCGCGCCGAGCTCAAGCCGGCGAGGGCGCTGCTGCTGGAGGCGGTGGGCCCGAGCTACGGCGCCGGCAACCGCGTCTCCGCGGCGAGCGGGATCCCGACGCTCCTCGGCTGGCCGGGACACCAGCTGCAGTGGCGCCGCGACCCGCCGCTCGCGGAGATCACCGCGCTCGTGGAGCGCGCCTACGCGGAGGGCGCCACCGAGGAGACGCGGCTGCTGCTCACAGGGCGCGGCGTCACGCACGTCTACCTCGGCTCCGAGGAGCGGCGCCAGCACGGCGTGGGCGTCGCGGAGCGCTTCTCCGGCTGGCCGGTCGTCTTCGACGCCCCCGGCGTCCGCATCGTCCAGGTGCCGCCGTAGCCGGGGCGATCGGCGCCGGCCCGGCGGGGGCGAGAATCGGCGGCTCCGCGAGGATGGCGATGCCCGTCGCCTGCAGGGTGGCCGGTCGTGGCCTGACGGGCGAGCGGAGGCGGCCCCCGCCGAGCGTGGGCGGCGTGTTGCCGGGGTGGTGAACTCGGCCGCCGTCATCGCATCCGGGGGACGAGAGTGCCGGGCGGAGCGCGGTTGCTACGATCGCGAGAGCCCGGGAGCGAGAGCAGCCCGGGGCCCGCGCGCATGCCTTCCCGTCGGGATGTCCCGGGTACGATCCGCTTCTCCGAATCCAGCCGCTCCCAGCAGGACGAGGCCACGATGCCCATGGCGATCAGGAAGAGGCGTGAGCGGTGGACGGCGGCGGACATCCCGGACCTGACCGGGATGGTCGTGGTGGTGACGGGAAGCAGCAGCGGTATCGGGCTTGAGGCCGCGAGAGAGTTCGCGCGCAGGGGCGCCGAGACGGTCCTCGCCTGCCGCTCACCCGAACGCGGCGCGCGCGCGATGGAGTCACTGCGGGCGGACGTGCCCGCCGCCAGGGCGGAGCTGCTGGCGCTCGACCTGGCCAGCCTCGCCTCCGTCGAGCGATTCGCCCGGGAGTTCTCGGCCCGCTACTCGCGCCTCGACGTGCTGGCGAACAACGCCGGGATCATGGGGGTCGACTACGGCGTGACCGACGACGGCTTCGAGCGCCACGTCGGAACGAACCACCTGGGCCACTTCGCCCTGACGGGCAGGCTGCTCGACGTGCTGCTCGACACGCCGGGAGCACGGGTCGTGACCGTCAGCAGCATGGGCCACCGGAGGGCGCGGCTTGACCTCGACGACCTGCTCTACGAGACGGGCGGCTACCGGCCGTTGCGGGCCTACTACCGGTCGAAGCTCCTGAACCTGCTGTTCGCGTACGAGCTGCATCGGCGCTTCGAGCGCGCCGGGGCCGGGACGCTCTCCCTCGCGGCGCATCCGGGCCTCTCCGCGACGAATCTCGCTCACAACCTGACGCGTCGCTGGCATCCGCCGGGAGTGCTCCGGCTCTTCAATGCCCTCGTACAGGGCCCCGAGATGGGGGCGCTCCCGACGCTGCGCGCCTCCGTCGACCCCGCGGCGACGAGCGGCCGGTACTACGGGCCGCGCGGCCCGTTCGAGGAGCGCGGCCACCCGGTCGTGGTGTCATCGTCGCGAGCCTCCCGCAGCGAGGCGGACGCGCACCGGCTCTGGGCGATGTCGGAGGAACTCACGGGCGTTCGGTACACGCGCCTGGAGCCCGCCGGCGACGTTCCCGGAGGACCGGCGCCGGGCGAGGGGTAGCCCCGGGGAATTCCTCGCATGGGCGCCTGGCTACGACGGGACCTCCGGCCAGGCCCGATCAGGCCCCGGGTGCCACGCCGCCACCGTCTGCGGAGACGAGCGCGCTGGCGGTCCCGACGACGGCACGGGTGCCGTCCTCCTTCTCGATCCAGACGTCGCAGACGAGGCGGACGCCCCCCGGCTCCTCGACGCGCTCGGTGATCTCGCCCCGAATGGCGACATCGTCGTCGTCGAAGATCGGCGACCTGAAGCGGCACTCGAAGCGCCCGCTCTCGACGTAGGCCGGCCCGAAGTAGTCGAGCAGCATCCTCGACATCCATCCCAGCGACTGCCCGAAGGCGACGAAGCCGCGCTGGAATCCGAGACGCTGCGCCGTCGCGTCGTCGTGGATGTTCTCTTCTTCGTCCCGGCCGGCGCGCGCCTGCACGTTCTGTGCCCGCACGCGCAGCTCGGGAAGCTGGGTCCCGGGGCCGGCTGCTGAGTCGGCTGCCATCGTTACCCCTCACCTCCGGCCGGCATGCGGAGGATCGTGTCCCGCTGCCGGATGAGCATCCGGCCCTCCTCGTCACACGTCACGAACTCGAAGGTGACGCGGTCGCGGCCCCGCGACTCCGAGCGCTCGACCACGGTGCACGTGGTCTCGATCACGCTCCCCACCGCCATCGGGCGGAAGTACTCGTGGGCGACGTGGACGGGGATCAGCCGCGACATCTCGATCCCGTTCGCCCGGAGGAACTGGTTGAAGTCGGCGTTGGTCAGGGTGACCGGAGCCACGGGTCCGCCCCACGGCGAGGGTCCCGTGTACCACGGGTTCTCGTCCTGCTTGAAGGCGGCATCGCGCTCCACCCACTCGGCCGTGACCTCCCTGCGGATCGGCGGGAAGGCCTCCCCGAGCTCGAGGTCGGAGATCGTCCGTGTCATCCGCTCATCAACCCCCCCTACCGCCCGCCGCGCGGCGGGGTCAGTCTAGCGCGCCGGAGGGCGCGCTGCGGGGGACCCACGGGGGAGGGATGCGCGTGCGGGCGCGCGCACGCCACCACGCCGTGTGCCCCCTCGTGCTCAGGCGCCGGCGCGCGATTGACAAGTCGGGCCGACTAGTGCCTGATCCGCGTGTGACAGCAGGGGGCGCGTCCGGGCCCCCTGCACCACCGCGGTACGGGCTCCAGTGCCCGGGAGGGACGGATTCATGGAGCGACGGCATGCGCTGCTGGCAGGCAGCGTCTCGCGGCGCGGGTTCCTGCGCGGAGCGACCATCGGCGGAGTCGGGCTCGCCACCGCGGCCGTGATCGGCTGCGGCGACGATGACGACGACGCGGCACCCGCGCCGGTGGCAACGGCCACGGCGGCGGCAGCAACACCCGCCCCCACGGCGGCGCCGACCGAGGCGCCGAAGACGCTCTACCTGAAGAACGGCGCCTCGGGGCAGCCGCCCTCGCTCGACCCGAGTTCGACGGCGGCCTCCGACGACATCTTCTGGGGCATCTACGACGCGCCGACCCGGCTCGGCCGTGACCGCAATGTGGAACCCCACCTCGCTGAGTCGTGGGAACTGGATCAGCCCAACCTCGAGTGGATCTTCAACCTCACCGAGGCGGAGTGGTCCGACGGCACGAAGATGACGGCCGCGGATGTGAAGTTCAGCCACGACTACTACGGCAACCCGGACAACGGCTCGCGGCTGATCTCGCGGGTGGGGACGGTCGAGTCGACGCGCGTGATCGACGACCAGACGCTCGCCATCAAGACCAAGGCGCTCGACCCGATCATGCCGCGCCGCGCGATGTTCGTGCTGACCATCCCGAAGCACATCTTCGAGGATCCGGCCAGGGGCCCCGCCCACCAGGCACAGAACGGCGTCGGCACCGGGTCGTACATCGTCGACGACTTCCTGGACGCACGGACGGACCTCTCCGCGAGCGGCAGCTCCTGGCACGGGAACGCGGGGGTGACCCAGATCACCGCCTTCCAGATCCCGGAGCAGACGACGCGCATCGCCGCATTCGAGACCAACGAGATCGACCTGGTGGCGGCGATCCCGACGATCGAGGCCGACCGCGTCTCCGGCTTCCCGGACGTGACGGTCTCGGGAGGATCGTCGACGAGCCAGCTTGGATGGGACATCGAGTACTTCGAGGGTCCGACCTCCGACGTGCGCGTGCGCCTGGCCATCTGCCACTCGCTGGACGTCCCGACGATCGTCGACACGATCTGGTCCGGCCGGACAAAGCCGATGCGAGGCCAGATCGCGCCCGAGGGGATCTTCGGGTTCACCGACCGGCTCGACGCGTACGGCTACGACCCGGACGAGTCGCGGCGGCTGTTGGCCGACGCCGGCTTCCCGAACGGCTTCGACATCGACTTCGAGTTCGTCTCGCCGTACCAGCCGGAGACGAGGCCGTTCGCCGAGGCCTCGGCCGGCTTCCTCAACGAGGTCGGCATCGGCACGAGCGTGATCCCGGTCGAGCTCAACGTCTGGCGGGACGGCCTCTACGGCAACAAGAAGCGGGCTCCGATCCACTACAGCCCGTGGTCGTGCTTCGCCGCGGAGGTCTCCTTCGCGATGACGTGGTACCGCAAGAGCAACCCCGGGAAGTTCTACGACAACCCGCAGTGGGAGGCCGCGCACGACGCCGCCGTCTCGGAGATCGACGACGAGAAGAGGCGCCAGCTGTACGGCGACGCCTCGGTGGTCGCCTTCAGCGATCCGCCGGCGATGTGGACGCTCGAGTCGATAGGTCTCACGGGCTGGCGCCCGAGCATCCTCGACTGGTCGCCTCGGGTCTACCCGTTCATCGAGTACGACACGGTTGAGCCTGCCTAGCGGGCGCACACCGCGAGCGGACGGTAAGCCGGGGGGCGGCGCGATGCGCCGCCCCCCGGCGCGTCCGCGACCGACGGGGAACCAAGCCTGAGCCCCTATCCCCCGTAGCACGAGCCACGGAGTTCCACGGAGCGGGCCATGCCGGCGGCGGTCATCTTCGACATGGACGGCGTGCTGCTCGACTCCGAGCCGGTCCACTACGTGGTGCTGCGCGGGGTCCTCGCCGCGTGGGGTCTCCCGTGGTCGGCGGAAGACCACGCCCGCACGCTCGGGATGACGCTTGTGGACACCTGGGACGCCCTCTGCTCGCGCCACGCGCTGACGGCGCCGCGCGGGGACTTCGAGGCGCGCTACGGAGGCCAGATCGCCGCCCGCTACCGGGCCGGCATCGCGCCGATCCCAGGCGCGCGCGAACTGGTGGGGCGTCTCGCCGATGCCGGCGTCCCGATCGCCGTCGCCAGCTCCTCGCCCCGGAGCTGGGTCGAGGCGGGACTCGAAGGCGCCGGCCTCCGGGAGTGCTTCGGGCACCTCGTCGCCGGCGACGAGGTGGCGGCGGGGAAGCCCGACCCCGAGATCTACCTCGAGGCCGCCCGCGGGCTCGGCGTCGATCCCGCGGCATGTATCGCCATAGAGGACGCGCCGGCCGGCGGGCAGTCGGCCAGGGCCGCAGGGATGCGCGTTGTACTCCTGCGCGGCGAGCCTGGCGGAGACGCGCTCGCGACCCCCGACTGGCTGATCGACGACCTGGCGCAGTTCGACCTCGCCTGGCTGCGCGAGCCGGCGCCCTGACGGATCCGCCGGGTTCCCGCCGAGCGGCCCGGCGCGACGTTGCTTCATCACGCGATCGCGCGTGGCGCGGCGGGGTGGGCGGGGTAGGCGGGGCGAGCTTGCGGCACGGTGCCGGGGACGTGAGCATGACATCGCGGATCCACGGAGCCTCCCGCGCGGCCGGGTCCCACCGGCGTGGATCTACCGGGGTCCGCCCCGCGCCGCGGCGGGCGTCGTGGCTCGCGGGAGGACCCGCGGGCGTGCGCCGGCCGGAATGAGAGCGAAGCCGTGAGGGCGATCCAGGGCTTCCGGCCGGATGCCGTGACGTGGTCGGTGCTCGCGCTCGCCGCCGCGGCGCTGGCGATGCGCCTCGTCGATCTCGATGCGCGCCCGATGCATCATGACGAGTCGCTGCACGCGACCTTCGCCTGGTACTTCGCCGAGGGGCGAGGCTACCTCCACGACCCCCTCATGCACGGGCCCCTCCAGTTCCACGTGCTGGCCGGCGCCTTCCGCCTCTTCGGCGAGAGCGAAGTGATCTCGCGATTCCCGTCCGCCCTGGCCGGCGCCGCGCTCGTCGCCGCGCCCCTGCTGCTCCGCCGCCGGCTCGGCACGACGGGGGTCGTGGTCGCGGCGGCGCTGCTCGCGCTCTCGCCGGTCCTCCTCTACTACTCGCGCTTCGCCCGCAACGACCTCCCCTTCGCCCTCTTCACGACGCTGTTCGCGGCCGCCGTCTGGCGCTACCGCGAGCAGCGCGGGCACGGTGACGGAGAGACGCCCGCGGATGGGGAGAGGCGCATCCGCGGGGGCGGCTGGCTGCTGCTCGCCGCGGCGGCGCTCGCGCTCTCCTTCACGACGAAGGAGACGGCCTACCTCACCGCCGCGATGCTGCTCCTCTACCTCGACGCCGCCGTCGCGTGGAGGCTCGTCCCCGAGCGGCTCTCGGGAAGGAGGCGCCTGCTCTGCTGGGCCGCGCTCCTGCCGGCGGCGTGGGCGCTGGTCGCGCTCTGGCCGCTCGCCGGGGCGCTGCGCCGGAGGTGGGGGCTCGGCTCGTGGAGCTCAGACTGCGACCTGCTCGTCGTGGTGGGGACTTTGACCGCGACCCAGATCGCCGCGTTCGCCCAGCTCCCGGTCGAGGCGGCCGTGGGTGAGCTGACCGAGGGCCGCGAGCGCGCGGTCTCGGTGGTCGCGATCACCGTGCTCGTCGGCGGCGCGGCGGCGGTCGGGTTGCTCTGGAACCGGCGGTGGTGGCTCGCCGCTGCGGCCGTCTTCGCCGCGATCTACGTCCCGCTCTACACGACGCTCGGCACGAACCCGGGCGGCCTCCACTCGGGGCTGTGGGGTTCGCTCGACTACTGGCTGGCGCAGCAGGACGTGCAGCGCGGGCAGCAGCCCGGCTTCTACTACGCCTTCATGCTCCCGCTCTACGAGCCCCTGGCGCTCGCAGCCGGCGTTGTGGGCGGCGCCTGGCTGCTGGCGCGCGGCCACCGCCTCGCGCGGCTCCTCGCCTGGTGGTTCGTCTGGATGTTCGTCTCCCTCTCGCTCGCCGGCGAGAAGATGCCGTGGCTCACGGTCCACCTGGCGCTCCCGCTCATCCTCCTCTCGGGCCTCGTCGCCGGGGAGGCGGTCTCGCGGCTTCGGGCCGCGGGAGCGAGAGCCGCCCCGGCAGGGCCCCGCCGGCTCGGCGTCGCCGGAGCCGCCGCGGTCCTCGTCCTCGCGCTCGGGCTGCTGACCCTCCGCACCGGGACGGAGGTCTCCTACGTCCACCCCGCCACGCCGGTCGAGCCCCTCATCTACACGCAGACGAGCCCCGACGTGGCCGAGATCGCGCGCGAGCTCGCGGCCTACGGCGAGGCGACCGGGACGGGGCTCGGGCTCCCGATCATGGTGGAAACGACGGCCTCGCTCTCCTGGCCGTGGGCGTGGTACCTCAGGGACTACTCGCAGGTCCTCTACGCGACCCGCGAGATGCTGCGCGCGGAGGAGCCGGAGCCGGGGAGGGTCCTGATCGCGACCTCGTGGACGCTGGACGAGGGGCCCGACCTGCGGGAGGCCTACGGGCGCGTCGTTCCCTACCGCCACCGCTCGTGGTTCCCCGAGAGGCGCTACAAGTCGGCGAGCGTCGGGAGCGTGCTCTCGGGGATCGCCGACGGCTCGCTGCTTCAGGACTGGTGGCAGTTCCTCTCCGGCCGCATCGACGAGTCGGCGATCGGATCGCTTCACGGCGAGGTGCTCTTCCCCGAGTCCACCGCCCGCCGCGCCGCCGAAGGGGCGCGGTGAGCGTGCCCGGGAGCCGCGGCGTGCGGGTCTGGCTCGGGCTCGGCGTCAGCGCGCTCTTCCTCGGGCTGCTCTTCGCCGGCGTCGACCGGGACGAGCTCTGGGAGTCACTCCGGAACGTGGACGGGCGCTGGCTGCTGGCATCGCTCCCCGTCTACGCCGCGGCGCTCTGGCTCCGCGCCGCGCGCTGGCGGCGGATCCTCTGGCCGGAGCTCCCCCTCGGGGCCAGGGGGACCCTCGCACCGATGGTGATCGGCTACGCCGCCAACAACGTGCTCCCGGCCCGCGCCGGCGAGGTGCTGCGCGCGCTCCTCATCAAGCGCAGCCACGGAACGAGCCGGAGCGCCGCCATAGGGACGATCGTGGTGGAGCGGGCGCTCGACGGGCTGGTGCTGGCCGTCTTCCTCGCCGCCACGATCGCCCTCGCCGGCGGGAGCGATGCCCTGCGGCTACTCGCGGCGGCGGGGCTCGGGGCGTTCGTGCTCGTCACGGCGCTCCTCGTGATGCTCTCGCAGCGGCCGGGCTGGGCCGGGAGGCTCGGTGCGATGCTCGAGCGGCTGGCGGGGCTGCTGTCCCCGAGGCTGCAACCGGCGGCCCGGGCGATCGCAACGGGGCTGCTCGCGGGGCTCACCACGCTCCGCGGCCCGCGCGACTGGTGGGCGGCCGTCTGGCTGACGGCTGCGTCCTGGGGCCTGGAGGCGGCCTCGTACTGGCTGATAGGGCTCGCCTTCGGGCTCGGTCTCCCGGCGCCCATCTACCTCGCGATCGCCGGCGCCGCGAACCTCGCCATCGCCGCTCCCTCCACCGCCGGGGGGATCGGCCCCTTCGAGTTCTTCGCTCGCGAGGTCGCAGTCGCCTTCGGGGTGTCCACGGCCGACGCCACCGCCTACGCCCTGGGACTCCACGCCCTGATCCTCGTCAGCGTGGTGCTCGCCGGCGCCGCGCTGGCGTGGCGCCTGGGCCTCGGGATCACCGCCATCGCGCGTGCCCCGAGGGAGGACACTCGCCCCGGGAACGGAACGGGAAGACCCACCGCTGGCCGTCCCGACAACGGTCATCACGTTACGTGATTCATCGGGGGTGCCGGCGAGCGCCCGGCGGGATGCCGCCGCCCCGGCCACGCCAGCAGCGCTCGCTCGGGTAGCTAGCTGCGGGACCCGGTCGGCCCGCTGCGACCAGCGGCTCCCGTGAGGCGGCGCACGGCCTCGATCGCCGCGTCGAGGTCGAAGGCGTGCACGTCGAGCGGGAGGTCGATCATCATCTCGGCGGCCCACTCCGCGAACTCCTCGTATTCGGGTGAGTCCGGGTTGGCCAGCTCTTCACACAATTCCCGGTACGCGGAGCCGCCGCCGCAGTCCTCGGGGGGACATGCGCCGCGACCGCCGATCAAGGAAGGCCAAGCCGGCCCGTCGGAGGCCCGGATCGCAGCGAGTTCGACGCGGTGCACCCAGTAGTCACCGAAGTCGTACACATAGCGCAGCGCGTCCCCGGGCTCGCGAAGCACCTCTCCGAGCAGCACACGCACCTCATCGACAAAGTTGGCCTCGTCGAGCCGGGGTTCGCCGTACATGGTCCCGTCGCGCGAGGTGAACTCATGCAGGTGCGCATCAGTCCAGCCCATGGCGGCCTGGATAATGAGGTGCAAATCGGTCAGCGTATAGTGCTCCGGCACCAACACGCGCCGCTCGATATCCACGCCGGCGTCCATGAGCGAGATCGTCATCTCGTAGAGGCGAGGCGCGCCCGCCGACGGAACATCCTGGTTGCACATCACGCCCCGGCCTCCTCATGTCTCTCGACGCCTGAGATCCCCCCGGCCCGCCCAGCGTAGCTCAATGACCGTGGCGATCCCGCCCCATGGTGGTGCATGGAAAGTGGTGATTCACAGGTTCGATTATCGGCTGGCGCCCTGGGATTGCACAATCTGCAAGTGCTACCTGCGACGCGCTGTGGGGTACGCCTGGGCCTGCACGCCCCGATCCTCATCAGCGTGGTGCTCGCCGGCGCCGCGCTGGCGTGCGCGCCTGGGACTCGGGATCAGCGCCATCGCGCGTCCTTCGGCGGAGGAGCCCGCCGGCGCGCTCGAGGCGGGGCCGAGCGGCGAGTGAGCACGCCGGCGGCGCGGGCCCCGGCCACGGCGACTGGGAACGGGCCCTGAGGAACCGACCCTCCTGCGCCGCCTCCCCGCGCGGCGGGGAAGGCCGTCACGGCGCGGATCCCTGCCCGGTCTCCGCGACCGCGAAGCGGCCGCTGTCGCTGCGGCCGAAGACCTCGGGGAGGTAGGTCTCCTCGCCGCGCGCGGGGGCCACGAAGAAGTCGCCGGGCGTGGTCGCCCGGGCGTAGTAGACGTACTCGTGGACGCCCTCGGGCAGCCGGGACGCGAGCAGGACGAGCCGGTCGTCGCGGAGATCCACCTGGTCCCAGGGGTTGTAGTACCAGCCGTACCACGGCGCGACGTAGGAGGGGGCATTCCTCTGGCGCGCCTCCGCCTGCTCGCGCCGCAGCTGATCCCTGAGCCACTCCGGCACGATGTCGAGCCGCGGGTCGACGGGCTCGAGGCCGGCGGGCAGGAAGTCCTCGACGCGGGCGAAGAGGCGATCGGCGGGGGCGACCACGGTCACCGTCACGCGCACGATGTCTCCCGGCGAGGCGCCGGTGACGGGCGTCTCCGGGTCGCCCAGCAGCGAGTAGCGCCGCGAGACGGCGAAGCCGCGGTTGAGCGCCCCGATCTCCTTCGCGGGCGTGACGTAGCGCAGGTTGAGGGCGTAGTAGAGGCGACCCTCCTGGCCGGTGCCCCGCCCGATCTGCACCAGGCTCACCTCGCCTACCGGCAGCTGCCCGAGGGGCAGCGCGACACCGTCTGAGCGGTCGCCCGCCGGCACGTCGAAGTCGCCGTCGAGGACGCGCCGGGTGTTGAGCAGCACCTGGTAGTCGTAGGCGCCGCGGGTCTCGCCGGTGAGCTCCGCGAACGCCCCGAGGGAGGCCATGCCCTGCGCCCGCTCCACCGACGTCTTCCAGCGCCTCTCGGAGCGCGCCAGCACGAGCCAGCGGACGGTCTCCTCGATGAGGGGATGCCGCGGGGCGGCCTCGGTCAGGGCGCGCAGCACGAGCGCGGTCGCGCGGACGCTCGTGTTGTGCATCGACCCGGGCACGTGCGGATCCTCCCAGTGGTTGCCGTTCGCGCTCGCGACGGTGCTCGCGGCCAGGTCGTTCAGGAGAGCTCGCACCGCCCCGTCGCCCGGGTCGTGGCCGCTCGCGAGGAGAGCGAGCAGCGCGTAGGCCCGGCCCCAATTCGCAAGCTGCGCCCTCTGCTCGTTCACGAGCTCTCGCCCGATGGCGGCCTGCTCCCTGGCGAGGTCGCTCACCGTTCCGCCCTCGTTCGCGGCGCTCGCGAGCGCGTAGAGCAGGAAGGCGTGCTGGTTGGGGTCTGCGGGGCGCTCGACGTCCGTCTCGCGGCTCACGTGCTCCGTGATGAGGTCCACGGTGCGCGAGTACTCGTGCCCCGGGACGGCGTACCCGGCGTCCCGCGCCTCCCCGAAGGCGAGCAGCACCCAGCCGGTGACCCAGATGTTCGTCCCCGAGCACTCGCGGCACCAGGCCCAGCCGCCGTCGTAGTTCTGCGCCCCGGCGAGGCTCTCGATGTCGGCCCGAAGCTGGCTCTCCTGCGCCTCCGTCAGGCCATTCGGGCTCGCGCGCGAGACGGCGACGGTGGCGACGACGCGGCTCGCGATCCTCTCGTTCGACTCCCACGTGTAGGGCCTGAAGGCACGCAGCTCCTCATCGAGCGCGCCCACCAGCGACCCCTGGAGCGAGATCTCGAGCGAGCCCTGCCCGGTGATGACGTAGTCCGGCAGGTAGAGCGCCTCGATGACGGGGGAATCGTCGACGACGCCCCCGGTCGCCGTCGTCTCAGGCGTCACGTCGAGGTAGACGGGAAGGCTCAGCTCGACCGCGTCGCCGTAGCCGCCGGTGGCGGTCGCGCGGAAGCGCACCGTGGCCGTGCCCTCGGAGACGGCGCGGGCGGGCCAGGAGAAGAGGACGGAGTCGCCTGACTCGACCGTCGCCGACTGCGTGGCGTCCGCGTCGAGGACCACGCCCTCCGCCTCGATCGTGACCACCAGGTCCCGTGCCTCCTGCGTGCCGTTCCGGACGAGCGTGCGCAGCGAGACCTGATCGCCGACGCGCAGGAAACGGGGAAGGGCCGGTCGCACCAGCAGCGGCTGCGTGACCAGGAGCTCGCTCTCACCCCGGCCGACCTGCGTCTCGGTGGTGACGGCCCGCGCCGTGGCCCGCCACGTCGTCGCGTTGTCGGGGAGTTCCAGCTCGAAGCTGGCCCGGCCATCCGCATCGGTCGTGAGCTGCCCCAGCCACAGTGCCGTGTACCGGAAGTCGGAGCGGATGCGCGCGGCGTCATCCCCGGGCGCGGCCGACTCGGCCCGGGCGGCGGCCGGGGCGGCGGCCGGTTCGGCGACCGCCATGTCGGAGTCGCCCCCGCCCTGGCGCTCCGCCGGCGCGCGCGACCATGCCGTCCTGACACCGAGCGGGCGCTCGCTCCAGAACGCACCCAGGCCGTCCGGGCCCACCTCAGCCGCCAGCGAGAGGACCGCCTCGTCGACGATCGCGACCGAGACCTCGGCCGCGACGCCGCGTCCCTCGGAGTCGGTGACGTGGACGTCGTAGCGCACCGTCTCTCCCGGGATCGCCTGCTCCCGATCCGGCTCGACGCGCACGTCGAGCGCGACCGGATCCGTCGCGACCGGGAGGTTGACGTAACCGATGCGGTAGCGCGGCAGCGGATCCTCCTCGGTGGGGGGCCGGTAGAGGACGACGCCGACGTAGACGTTGGGCAGGTGGCCCTGCTCGATGGGGATGAGCAGCACCTCGCTGTTGGTGTCGAAGGTGCGGACCTCGGCGCTCAGCACACGCCCGCGCTCGACGGTGACGAGGCCCGTCGCACCCGCGAAGGGGGCGGGGACGAGCACCCGGGCGACGTCACCGACCTCGTAGCTCTCACGGTCGGCGACGAGCTCGATACGGTTGTCGTCGCGCACGAACCACCGCGCGTGCCCCGAGCCGCTCACCCACAGCGAGCGGGCCGAGCGCGCCACGCGCCCCTGCTCGTCGGTCGACTCGGCGACGAGCAGGTAGCTCCCCGCCGACGGCGGCGTGAACGCCGTCGACGTCTCGCCGTCCTCGCCGGTCGTGACGGAGCGCACCTCGACCTCGGTCTCGCGCAGCTCGCTCCGGTAGCGGTAGTCGCCGCCCTCCGTCTTCTCGAGCGTCGTGATCCACTCGCGCTCGACGGTGCGCACCGTGACCGGCCGGTCCGGCGCCGCCCGTCCGGCGGTGTCGACGGTGACGAGGCGGACCGTCACCGGCTCGCCGGCCGTGGCGACGTAGGAGTCGGTCCGGATACCCGCGTACCAGGCGGCGGGGTGGACCGTGACCGTCGTGCTCCCCGCCACGGCCTGCGCGCTCTGATCGGTCACGGTCGTGCTGATCGTGAAGAGCTGCGTCCCCTCGCCGGTCTCGAGGACCGAGGGGACGTCGATCTCGGCAGAACCCGCCTCGTCCGTCTTAGCGCTGCCACGCGCGCGCCGGGGATCCACGTCGCTCCGGCGGTACTCGGAGAAGGAGTAGCCCTCGTAGCCCTCGGCCCGGAAGAACGTCGGCGAGGAGTGCGCCGCCCAGGTGACGTCCGCATCCACGACGGGACCCCCGAAGAAGAAGCGTGCCTCCGCCTCGATCGCGATCTGCTCGCCGGCGATGTAGCTCGCGGAGGCCGCCTCCACGTCGACCTCGAACTCGGGGGCGCGGAACTCGGCCACGGTGAAGGACGTCGACGTGACGTGGCGTCCCCCGCCGTCACGCAACCAGATCGAGTACCTGCCGGTGGGGGCGTTGGCCGGAAGCGGGAGTTCCCCGACGAAGGCGCCGAGCGCGTTGACGGGAGCGCTCGTCTCCGTCAGCCAGCGGTAGCGCGGGTCGCGGATCCGGACGGTGAACTCCGAGCCGGGATCGGGCACGGAGTAGGAGGCGTCGTCGTCCTCGCGCACGACGCCCTTGTAGAAGACGGTCTCGCCCGGCCGGTAGATGGGCCGCTCGGTGTAGAGATGGCCCAGCGGCCCGGCGAAGTACCCGGAGACGGGCACCCCCAGGCGATACGGACGGCTTCCGCTCTCCCACCAGGTGAGCGCCACGCCGGTGCGACCGCCACCGTCGATGCGGACCAGGTAGTCGCCGTAGGGACTCCAGTAGTGGCCGCGTTCGGGGGGAATGGCGAACCGCGCGAGCCCGTCTTCGTCCGTGACCTCGCTCCCGGCGGTGCTGTAGGGGGGATCCCCGGCGGAAACGGCGCGCACCTCCACGTGGGCGAGCGGCTCCCCGCTCTCGTAGTCGAGCGCCCACACGAGCAGCTCGTCGTGGGCGAGCTTGGTCACGATCGTCGTGTCCACGACGCTGAGCACGAGCTCACGCCGGGAGGAGTCCCGCCCCCACGTCGGATCCGGGAGCGCGCCACGCAGGGACGGCGGAAGATTCTCCGGATCCCGGTCATCCCTGATCGGTCCCAGCGCCGTCGCGCTCAGGAGGTAGTGGTCCTCCGCCAGCGGCTCGCCGCCCCCGAGGGAGGTGGCGCGGACCCTCGGCGTGCCGCCGTCTTCGTCGTCGTCGTCGATCGCCTCCGTCCACTCCCGGATCGGAACGCTGCCGGGCGCGAAGTCGTCGTCGATGAAGCCCCGGCGCAGGAGGGCGTCGGCCTCCTCGCCTGAGAGCCGGTGCAGCAGGAATTGGACCTCCTCTGCGCTCGTCGCGAGGTACTCCAGGATCTGCTCGTCGCCCGACGGGAAGATCGCGACGGCGTCCCCGGCCTGGAGGCGGAGAGCGACGCGCGGGGGACGCGTGGTGAAGGAGAACTCGTAGGCCGGGAGGACCCGCCCGCCACGGTCGCGAACCCCCTCCTCGAGTCGCACCGTGTAGTGGCCCCCGGGCTGGACTGCGCCGTAGATCCGGACCGCGCTGTCGCTCCTCCCCAAGGAGCGTTCCTCGACGGGGGAGCCGTTGACCAGGATGCGCCCGGGGAAGGACTCGCGGTCCATCGGGTTGTTGTAGGAGATGCGGATGGTGCAGCAGTACGCGTTCTCCTCGCCGTCCTGAGGAGAGGTGCCGGTGATCCGCGGCGGATGGACGGTCCTGAAGCCGGACGAGCGCTCGGCCAGCGTCGCACCGCCGTCGGCGCCGCTGAGGCCGCCCCGGGCGACCACCTCGTAGTCGGTGCCGAGCGCGAGCGGCTCGTCGGGGATGAGCGTGACCACGGTGGAGTCCTCACTCCACGCGAACGAGCTCGCGATCGGTTCCTTCGGCGCCTCCCCGGACGCCTCGCTGAGCGAGAGTCCCGCCTCCACGGAGGAGTGGTCCATCGGCTGGTTGAAGGTCACGACGACGTGGGCATCCGGCTCCACGTGGATGGCGCCGTCCTGGGGCTCGAAGCCCGCGACGGCAGGCTGGATCGTCGTGAAGCTCCAGCTGTAGTCGGAGCCGAGCACTCCGTCCGAGGCGGAGGTCAGGCCTGAGCGGACGCGCACGGTGTACTCCGTGTGCGGCCGGAGATCGGTCGGGATGAAGCGGTAGAGCGAGGTGTTGAGCCACTCGCCCCGACCCGCAAGCGGCGGGTCGAACTCGAGCACCGCAGGCGCGGGGCCCTCCTGCAACACCGTCAGGGGCGCCACCGAGCGGCTGAACTGGACGAGGATCCGGGCGCTCGCGGGGACCTCTTCGTCCCCGTCCCCCGGTATGACGTAGGAGACCTCGAGCCGGCCCTCGGCGGTGAACGCGTGCACGTGGTCGGCCGCAAGGCCCGCCGCGCCGGCGTCCACGACGACCCGGTACGCCTGGCCGCGCTGCCACCCGGGGAAGTCCGGCTGGAAGAGCAGCGTGCGGTCGTCGAGCCAGGCGAACGAGCCCTCGATGGGCGGATCGATGGAGACGAGCGAGCCGCCGTCTGCCCGGGGCGGAGGATCGCGGAAGGCGATCGTCAGGGCTGCGAGGCGCGGCACGTCCTCGCCGCCGGGCGAGACGGTCACGGGGGGACCGGGGTCGGGGACGGGCACGCGGAGCGTGATGTCGCCGTAGCGGTAGTGCCCGCCGGGGCTGTGCCCGTCGTCGAGGAGGAGGCGGATCTCTCCCAGCGCGTCCCGGTCGCCGCCCGTGACGCGCGCGCCGACGTGGATCCGAAACGGCTCGTGCACGTGCTGCGAGACGCGAACCTCCACGCCGTCGACCGTGACGTCGCCGAAGCGGTCGTCGCGGCTGCTGCTGAGCCCGTCGTCGAGGAGGAGGCGAATGGTCCCCAGCGTGTCCCAGCGGCCACCCGCGGGGCGAGCGCTGATGAAGAGGCGCAGGGGGTCGCTCACGTCCTGCCAGACGCGCACGTGCACGTCGACGGTGCCGGTAGCGGCGCCGGCATTGGCGGAGGCTGGAGCGGGGCCGGCGATGAGCACAAGCGCCAGCAGGAGGGCGCCCAGGGTTCCGTACCGCGGTGCCGCTCCCGGTCTCACAGGGGGTCCTTCCCGGACGTGCCGGCACGCTCGGATCGCCCGTGGCGCCGCGCCGCGCCCGCCGCTGCGGACTCCACCGGCACTCCGAGAGGCGGGGCGCAGCCTATCACCGACACATATGCGATCTCCGGCGCGGTCGTTCCGCTGCCGGGACCCCCGCCGTCACATCCCTGCGCGAGCCCGGGGCCACCGGCGGCTCGCCGGCCCTCGGCGTCGACACCGTCGCCGCCCTCGGCCGCGCTCGAGCAGGGCGCAGCGGCGGGCGGGACCCGGGACGGAGCCCCGGCCCCCGGGCGGCCAGTTCCCCTCGCGCGCGTCGCTGCTCCTTGAACGCGCACGAACGGCGCGCGATAGTTGCGCCTGAAACGAGGCGGCGCGCGAGCGCGCGCCGGGTCGGGAGAGCCGATGCCGCTCGAGACCGAGGCGACCGCCGAGATCCGGGCACTGGTCTCAGACCTCCGCCCCGACGACGCCGACCTGCTCGAGGCGCTGCACCGCGTGCAGCACCGCTACGGCTACATCCCCGCCGAGGCGATGGAGGTCGTCGGGGAGCAGCTGAAGCTCCCGCCGGCGCACGTCTACGGGACCGTCACCTACTACGCCGACTTCCGCGTCGAGCCGCCCGCGCAGGTCGTGGTCGGCTGGTGCAGCGGCCCGGCGTGCCGGCTCCGAAACGGCGCCGGCATCCGCGACGCGATGCTCGCGGTGCTCGGGACGGAGCTCGGCGAGAAGACGGCGGACGGCCGCCTCCAGATCGAGCTCCAGCAGTGCAACGGGAGCTGCGAGCGCGCCCCCCAGATCTGGATCGACGGGCGCGTGGTCGGGAACCTCACCGCCGCCGAGGGCGTGCGCATCGCGAGGCGCCTCACGGCGAGCGAGGATCCGGCCCGGATCGGTGGGCCCGGCGTCGTGTCGCCGGGCGCTTCAGGGGAGGGCTCTCTCCGTGGCTGAGCCCCAGGCCTACTTCGAGGAGATGCTGGAGCGCTCCCGCGCCGAGTACGAGGCGTGGACGCACCCCGAGATCCCGCGCATCGACCTCGCGTGGGACACCTCCGCGCTCGCCGCCGGCTGCGAGTCCACGCGCGAGGCGCTGCTCGCCGCGATCGAGGAGCGGGGCGCCGCGGTCGAGGTCGGTCGGACGGCCGGCTACGGGCTGCAGTGGCTCCAGCCCCTCGCTCAGATCACCTGGACGGACGGGACGACCGTGCTCTTCGGGCCGGTCACGCCTGATTCGGTCGGGGTTCTCATCGACGAGGCGACGGGGCGGGTCGGCGCCGCCGCGGAGCTCGCGATCGGCGTGCTCTCCGGCGAGCGGCCGGGGATCCCTGCCATAGAGCGGCACCCGTTCCTTCAGAACGAGCAGGGCAGACGCCTGCTCGCGAACATCGGGCGCATCGACCCGGAGCAGATCTCCCACTACATCGCGCGAGACGGCTACTTCGCCGCGAACCGGATGATCGAGCGCCACCTGGAGCCGCAGGCGGTGCGCCAGCTCGTCATGGACGCGGGGCTCACCGGCAGAGGCGGCGCCTTCTTCCCGACGGGCGTGAAGTGGGGATTCCTCGCCGGCGCGCAGCAGCCACGGCGCTTCCTGGTCTGCAACGCCGACGAGGGCGACCCCGGCGCGTGGGTCAATCGCATCCTGCTGGAGGGCGACCCCCACCTCGTGATCGAGGGGATGCTGATCGGGGGTTACGCCTCGGGCGCGCAGCACGGCTTCATCTACATCCGAAACGAGTACCCGCTCGCCGTGGAGCGGATGAGGCTCGCGATCGCGCAGGCGGAGGAGGTGGGCCTGCTCGGTGCGAGCGTGCTCGGCTCGGGGTTCTCGTTCACGCTCGAGGTCGTTCGCGGCGCCGGCTCCTACGTCTGCGGCGAGGAGACGGGGCTCATCGCCTCGGTTCAGGACGCGCGCGGGATGCCGCGCACCAAGCCGCCGTTCCCGGCCGCCTCCGGCATCTACTACGAGCCGACCAACGTCAACAACGTCGAGAGCTACGCGAACGTGCCGCTGATCCTGCGGAACGGCGGGGAGTGGTTCCGCGAGCTGGGCACGGAGAAGGCCTCCGGCACCAAGATCTTCTCCTTCTCGGGCGACGTCCGCTTCACCGGCTTCTCGGAGCTTCCCTGGGGCGTGCCGCTCCCGGGTGTGCTTGCGGCCTGCGGCGGGATCTCGGAAGGCGGGCGGCTGAAGGCGCTCCAGGCCGGGGGGCCGCTCGCCGGCTACCTCTCCGCCGACGTCGCGGAGACGCTGACGCTCGAGCCCGACTCATTCCGGCCGCACGGGGCGCTTGTGGGGGCGGGCGGGATCGTCTTCGTCTCGGAGCGGGCCTGCTCCATCGACCTGAACGCGATGTTCGCGGAGTTCCTCGAGGACGAGTCGTGCGGGCGCTGCACGACCTGCCACGGCGGCAACCAGCGGATGGCCGAGGTCTTCCGGCGCATCGGGCAGGGGGGCGGCCGGCGCGAGGATAGACATAACCTCGAGCTGGTCGGCGACGCGCTGCTCTACTCGAACTGCGTCCACGGGCAGGCGAGCCCGACCATCATGCGCAACACGATCACTCTCTTCGAGGAGGAGTACGAGGCGCACGTGGCGGAGGGCCGGTGCGAGTCGCTCGGCTGCCCCGGCCTCTCGCGTTTCGCCGTCGTCGACCAGGAGGATCCGCTGCTCGCGGAGGCGGCCTCGATATGTCCGACGGGGGCGATTGCGGGCGAGGCGGGCGAGCGCTCGGTGGACGACTCGCTCTGCATCCGCTGCGGCGCCTGCACCGACGTGGCGCCGCGCGGGATGCGCCGCGAGCCGGCGCCGGCCGGCACCGAATTCCACCCCGCGGTTCCGCGTTCGAACGCGGCGCGGCTGCGGCTCCGCGCTGCTTACCGCCTCGGGTCGGCCGACGTTGCTCCCCGCGTGACGACTATCGTGCGCGGGGAGGGGGGGCTTGCGGGGTTGCGGAGCTTGTCGCGGCGATTGGCGTAAGACCGTCTCCCATCTTCGTGGGTCACCCTCTACCGGTGCACGAACATCGGCATGACTGTTCCGCTGTGCGTAGTGACGAACCTCCTGGCCCATTGCGCTTTCGGTACAGCTCGCCTCCATGGTCGGTCGAAGAAACATGACTTGATCCCACGGCCACTGACGGGCGCTCACCCTCGCAGGTGAGCCGGAGAGTGACGGCATCACGGCGACCGCTAGGCATCGTGCGATCGGATTGAAGCGTGGCCACGCCGTCCTCGAGGAGCCAATAGCCAGCCTCTTCAGGCTCCAGAGGCGCCTGCGGCTCCTGCGTGATGTAGAGGGGCGTGAAGCCACGGTTCACGAACTCCGGCGCACCGTTCACGTAAGCGGTCCAGGTCTTGTCGAGATTCAGGGCAGCGATGCTCTGCACCGCATCCAGGTCACCGGCACAGAAAAGCGGGAGGCTCATCATGCCAGATCGCCTCGGCCTCTCTGACGCGCTCCCTGCGCCCGGGATGAAACGGCGGGCGGTGAGGTTCGCGGGGTTGTAGCCACTCGCGATGTCTGCACGCCGCGTCAATCCACCCCGATTCTCACATCCGGACCGGCGTTCTTCATCGAGGCCACGATCGACAATGTCTGGCGAGCAGTACCGTCTATCGACACTGCCGAGCATATGGAGGTACTAGACTGCGAGCTCTCCGCTAGCCAGTCGCGATGTGAGCATGCGGTCAGTACCGCCGGCCGTCGAATGCTGGAGTTCCTCGTCCGTGACCCATGGACGATCGGTAGTCCGCCACAAGGTTAGCCGTCGCCTCGGCCTTCAACCGTGGACACAGCGACCAAGCTGGGGCGCACTACCTTGCCCTGGAGATGTAGCCGATACGGCGCGCTAGTATCGCGATAGCCAGCTACAAGTCGCAGGCGTTGGCACAGGAGTCGCGACACACGTGGATCGAAGACCCGCGGGGAGGGCCGAGGCGTTGTTTGCTGAGGCGGGCGAGGCAGAACCTCGGGATGTTCCCTTGGGAGCATGCCCGAATGGGCATCAGGAAGCGGCGCTGGCCTTCATGATGCGCGGCATCCAGCCCACCGAGCCATGCCCCAAGTGTGGGGAGATACCCGAGTTCAGCAATGCCGCGATGAGCCTCGATTTCAGCCCGGACAAACCGATCAAAGGGGTCGACGGACAAGAATACACGACCTGCCCTGCGTGTGGGGAGGACGGTCTGGAACTCCAGGGTAGGGGTCTTTCCGAGTGGGGATGGAAGATAGTCTGCCCAGACTGCGACTGGGAGAAAAAGCAGGCAGAGAGCCTCGACATCGGCCAATACTGCGAACTCATGCAAGAGGTCAAGTCGAGGCTCGAATCGATCGATCATCTATTGGCCATCCCAGGAATCAGTAGTCGAACCCAGGTTGAGTCGATCTGCCTTCAACTCCGAATGCTGCTCGAACTCGTTGTGTTTAGCTCCCTCGTGTCCAACAAGGACGTATGGCAGAAATCGAAGAAGGAGCTTCAGAGCTCTCAGGACATAAGCAAGAAGCTGCGGGAGCTCAAGCGCCTCCACTCCAACTTCTACCCACGGCCCTTAGACCCGGAGAAGCGTTCCGCAGGAGGCGAACCGGTAGATCGGGCAGATGGGTTCCTGAGCGAAGACAAGTTGATAGCGGTCTACGGGCGGCTCGGCAACATCCTTCATGCCGAGAATCCCATGGGAAAGGAAACCGACTACCCGTCACTCATAGATGCGGTCCCTGGTTGGATTTCCGAGGTTGTGAGCCTTCTACAGTGCCACAAGGTGTTCCTCTACCACCGCCCGGACGAGTTCTACCTAATCAAGATGTTCGGGGACTCGGACCGCGAACTTCTGTGCATTCCGTTCAAGATGGCTCCCGAGGGGAAGACCAAGTGCGCATGGCCTGACTGCGTTTCTTCGAGGGCGCCGCTGCACTGCGAATACCTTGGGCGACCCTGGGCACAATGCCGGCTACCCGAGATCGAACCAGCTCAGGCCGCGGCCAAGAGCGTAGCAAGCGAACTCGGCGATCCCTCTGACGAGTGGTGAGCACCGTCGGCTGAAGAAACGACAGCCGAGGATAGGACGAGCGCGGGCGTCGCCGGCCGCGGCGGCGGCGAAGACCGCAGTGCAGGGTAGCGGATCTCAACCGCCGAAGTCGTGCAGGCTCTCGGCGCTCGTCGCCACGTACTTGGCAGCCGCCGTGAAGACCACGGCCAGGTTGAGGAGGTCACGCGCGGCGAGCTCGGAGCGGACGCGTACGAAGATCGACCAGATGAGCGCGCGCTGGCTCTCGCCGAGGCGTCGGCGTTCGCCGTCGACAGCGGCACGTCCTCTGGCGAGAGTTCGCAGTACAGTACGTGTAGGCCGACCACTGAAGTTTGCGAGGGTGCCCTTGCGCTACACGCCCTTCGACACCGACTTGCATAAAGTCACCGAAGCCCATCTGGCCAGCCTACGAGAAGTCGCCGAAGGGTGGTATGTCGAGTACAAGTCCGAAGTCCCCAAGACGCGCGACCTGGCCAAGAGCCTCTCATCGTTCGCCAACCGATATGGAGGCTGGCTCTTTCTTGGTGTGCAGGAAGACTCCGTCAACAACACCGCCCAGAGCTTCCCCGGCATATCGGACTTGGACGTCCCAGATGCCATAGTGCAGCTGAGGAACGCCGCGAAGGATCTTCTCCAGCCCAGCGTGCCCTTCGTCCACCATGTCCTGCAGGGGCCGCTGCACGGCATATCTCTCGAGCAAGGACGATCAGTAGTCCTGATCCGCATTCCCGAAGGCGCCAGCACCCCCTACGTGCACAACGATGGTCGAGTCTACGTTCGAACAGGGGATTCCGCGTCGCCGGTTCCTGCAAAGGACAGGGCCACTTTCGACCTGCTGCTTCGCAAAGCTGAACAAAAAACTTCCCTGCTGGAAAGCCTTATCGGCCGGAGACCAGCGGTGTCCGAAGCCGAAAGGGACAATAGCTACCTACACTTGGTCATTTCCTCCGACCCCTTTCAGATCCTAGACCACTATTTCGCCGAACCGTTCTCAGAATTTGTTTCTGTCATGGCCTCAGAACCTCTGCCCTTTGACAACTTCTACACCTCGCAAGACGGAATGGTGGCAAGGCAGGCACGCAGCAATCGGCGCCAGCACAGACTGTTCACCTGGGAGTTCTCCAGAAGGGTCAACTCTTTCGTGACTGTGCCAATCCCCAACCTAGTCGTCCCCTCCGTTAACTCCGATGAAGCGTCGACGGACTTCGGACCATGGACTGACTACGAGTACGGTAAGTCCTTTGCGGTGTTCCTTGCCGAGCGGAACCTGAGCTCTACGCGCGTACTGAATCTCAATCTCCTGATTTCCATTCTCGCGGGAGTAATCGCCCGACACCGAACGCTGGCTGGCCGCGCAGGGGTGAAAGGACCGTTCTTCATCAAGGCCACGATCGACAATGTCTGGCGGGCCGTACCGTTTATCGATACTGCCGAGTATATGGACCACTTGGAAACGTTCGACGTACCCGTAGTTCAAGACTCAGACCTGACAGCTCCCCCGGGCCGTTGGCCAGAAGGCTTTATTTCTGCCCCGGAGCTAGACCACGTACCCAAGGAGGACGAGAGCTCACTTAACGACACTGCGTTCACCGTTTGGGTCGCGATCATGCAGGCGTTGGGCATACCGGGGGAAGTACTTGTCAAGAACCCCAGCACCGTGCTTGCCATCGCAAGCCGGGAGGCATTACTGCATCGCACGAGGGCGGGCGATTGACCCTCCTTTGCGATCAAGACCGCGGGGCTTCACGTGATCTGCAGTGATGGGTGCACCCGCGGGCAGCGAGGCCTGCGCCCAGAACCGACAACGCGCTGACGCGTTTCGCAGGGGCGGAGGTCGTGCCCGGCGGGGGTTCATTGGCGGCGTCACTGCCAGTGTTGAGAGTAGAGAAGGCTCCGAACATCCAAGAATGGCACGTCGCCCGCGGGCTGGTCGGCGACAGGGCGCCCCCCCAATGGCAGGCCGCGCACGGCCCCGACGCTGGGCGGCGGGGCCACGGTCTTTGGCAGCCGAAGTGGCTCAAGAGGAACACGCCCGGCGCTCGGGAACGGGGCCGGCCATGGACTGGCGTGACCACATCACAGGGTGGCTCCACACCAGTTCGCAGTACAGTACGCGATGGCCAGAATCGTGGACCCGGAGGGACTCGAACCCCCGAACTCTACACTGTGACAGGCTCACTCCCCGTTGAGCGAGACGGCACCGGGTCGCATCGCTCGCTGGCGAGTCGGGAGGTGACAGAGTGTCGAATGGGGACGGCATCGGCAGCATCGCTGCGCACATGAGGGCGCTCGGGCTTGGCGCACTCGCCCACGCGAACTGGCACGCGAACTACTGGTCCTATACCAATGATTACTGGCCGGAACTGTCAGTGCTGCAGGCAGCGCACGCCGGGGAGCTTCTCATTAAGGCCCGCATCGCCGAGGAGCATCCTCTCCTCATTTTCGAGAGATTCCCAGAAGTCTCCGAGGACACAATCCTCGACTCGTCGCTACTCGCCCATGAGGGCCGGACCGTGAGCTACGGTGACCTGCCCAGCCGACTGCTCGCCGCTGCAGGCGTGTCTGTTCCAGCGCTGGCCAGATATGGGGAGTTTGGTCGGCTTCGCAACTCCATCCAGCATTTCTTGCCCCCGACAGGCATGGACTTCGGCATAGAGGCGATCCACTATATTTACTCCGTACTTGACCCGTTCATCCACGAGTGTTGGGGCTTGTTTGCTGTCGACTTCAACGAGGACGACGAGCCCTACCTCTACCTAGTCGAAGGGCTCTTGAACCGCGGCGTGCATTTTCTCGTGTCTCCTGAAGCGGCATCGGACCTCGCCGACAACCATCTGTTTCGAATGCCCGACGGTAGTGATGCGTACAGTGTCGCGATGCGGCGACGCTTCGAAGTGGCCGCGGCAACCTAGCGCCGCACACGACGTTGCTGAGGGTCACGGTCGGGTTCGGAGGTGCGAGGAGGACCGGCTCTGCTGCCTGGTGCTGGTCGGGGTGCGCCCGGACGGCCGCAAGGAGCTGGTGGCCGTGCAGGACGGCTACCGTGAGGACACCCAGTTCTGGCTCGACCTGCTGCGGGACCTGCGCGAGCGGGGCATGCGCGACCCCGAGCTGGCGGTCGGCGACGGGGCGCTCGGGTTCTGGGCGGCGCTGCGGGAGGTCTTCCCCCGGACCCGTGAGCAGCGCTGCTGGGTGCACAAGACCGCGAACGTCCTGGCGTCGCTGCCCGAGCGCGTCCAGGGGGAAGCGACGCGGGCGCTCCACGCCGTCTCCGGAGCCGCGACGCGCCGGGGCGCTGGATGCGGCGCGCACCTTCGCCGGGCAGTTCGCGCAGTGGCCGAAGGCGACAGCGAAGGTCGCCGACGACCTCGAACGGCTGCTCGCGTTCCACGACTTCCCGTCCGAGCACCACGTGCACCTGCGCACAACGAACCCGATCGAGTCCACCTTCGCGACGGTGCGGCTGCGCCAGCGCGTCACGAAGGGCGCCGGCTCGCGGTCGGCGGGACTGGCGATGGCCTACAAGCTGCTCGACGCGGCGCAGCAGCGCTGGCGGCGGGTGAATGCCCCGCATCTCGTCGCCGTCGTCCGGGCGGGCGGAGTCTTCGTCGATGGCGTCCTACAGGAGCGAGCCGTCAGCCCGGATGCGAGCGACGACGCACGCCACGGGAGGTACGCCGCCTGACTTGCCCTGGCCAGCGATCCACAACTCTTGACGATATCTCCGTCGAGTCAACAGCTCCTTGCTAGGCAGTAGAGGCTAATCAACCTCTGCTAGGGCTGACCCTCGCCCAGCCTGATCCTAATCTCGGGGACTGACGACTGGCTGAAGCGGGAGGTCGCACCCCACGGGGCAGCCGGGCCCGCTTGGCCTCGAGCCAGCGCTGGAAGGACTCTTGGCTCTCGGCCGACGGACGGCCCGCGAGCAAGCCATCGACACTGATGCCCTCGTCTAGGTCCGGCCAGTTGGATGCCGGCGCCTCCGCCGATGGGCCACCGGTTGGCACGCCGCAGAGCGTGGCCCATCGGCGAGTTTCCCGGGGGCGATTCCGAGTGGATCCGCGGGCACCGACGGAGTAGCCGGACGCGGCCGTCATGAGAGCCGTGTTGAGGACGTTGAGCTTGGGGCTCGACGCCCTGCGGCGCTGCGAGCTCTCTGAGTGCTTCGGCAGTCCCGTGAGCAAACCAGCCGTCGACAGCAGCTGGAGATAGCGGGCCAGCGTCGTCGTGTTGCCGGCGTCCAGCAGCTGCCCGAGCATCTTGTTGTACGAGAGAACCTGCCCGGAATAGGCCGCCCCCAGCTCGAACAGGTTCTTGAGCAACGCCGGCTTGTCCACTCGGGTCATCGCGAGGAGGTCGCGCTCGAGATGGGGCTCGACAAGCGCGTGCAGGATGTAGTCCCGCCACCGCTCCTCATCCCTGATGAGGGTGGCGGCGCCCGGGTAGCCGCCGAAGTAGAGGTACTCGTCGAGGGTCACGTCGAACGCTGCGGACATCTCGGGGAACGCCCAGTGCGTGATGCGGATCGGTTCGAACCGGCCGGCCAGACTCTCGCTCAGCCCTGACTGCATCGGCAGCGGGGCCGAGCCGAGAACCACGACGTGCAGGGGCACGCTCCGGGCGCGGTCGGCATCCCAGAGTCCCTTGATGGTGGCGGACCAGTCCGGGATCTTCTGGATCTCATCGAAGACGAGCACGAAGCCCTGTGGCGATTCCTGCGCCCGTTGCCGGGCGTGCTCCCAGGTGCGAACGAGCCAGGCGCTGTCGCGCTCCTCGGCAAGTGGGGCAGTGTCTTCGATGGGCGCAACGACAGAGATGCCGGGAGCCGACGGCGCCGGCTCATCGACCGCGAGGTACTGGTTCGGCCGATCGGTTTGGGCAAGTGCCTGGTGCACCATCGTGGTCTTGCCGGTCTGTCGAGGCCCGAAGACCGCGATCAGCCGGTTCGGCGGCTCCTCGAGCCGCGAGACGAGGGTTGCCACACTCTCGCGCTGGAATCGATCCATGGAGCCAAGATACGATACTGAGTAAAACTACTCAATAGTGACCCCGTGATGCTCTTGCGTGGCGCTCAGGCGCGTCGCATCCGCGCCAGCGGTAGACCACGGGGCGGAGTCGACATCGATTCTCTCGGGTACGTCGGGGGGCGGTTCAGTTGCCTCCCGCAGCAGCGCGACGTCAGCCTCGATCTCACCGAGGATCCGCCACGGCTCCGGCCGATAGGCAAGGTCCAAGAGACGATCTCCACGGTCAACGGGTAGCCCTGCCCCTGCTTCCCCTGGAGTGCGGTCTGAGACCGCGGTGCCGACTGCTGGCTGGAGCAGCCGACGACGACGGTGATTCTAGCCGTGGTACCCGTGAAGCTGGCCGATGAGCCGTCAGCGACCGTACCATCAGCACGTCCTCCCCGTGATCGGCGCGCGATCCTGTCCACTCCGGCCCGTGAGCAATACCTACGCTTACGCGCTCAACACCCGGGAGCGCTGCTCCTGTTCCGCATGGGCGACTTCTACGAGAGCTTCGACGACGACGCGAAGGTTCTCTCGGATGTGCTGGGCATCGCGCTCACTTCCCGCCCGATGGGACGAGAGGAGGGGCGCCTTCCGCTGGCAGGTGTGCCGCACCACCAGCTCGACCGCTACGTCGAGCAACTCGTGGCGACCGGTCACCGAGTGGCGATTGCGGAGCAAGTCTCGCCCCCCGGCCGGGGGCTCATGGAGCGCCGCGTCGTGCGGGTCGTCTCGCCAGGCACCGTCGACACAGGGGCGGCCGTCGAGGGGATCGCCCACAACTGGCTCGTCGCTGCGGCACCCGCATCTCTGGCTAGGTCCCCAGCACGCGAGGGCGCGCCGTGGGGCGTTGCGCGCTGCGACGTGACCACGGGCGAGCTCGAGCTCGAGCTGCTGCCCGCCAGCGAGCTCGCCGGTGAATGGGCGCGGTTGCGCCCCGCCGAACTGCTCCTCCCCGACCAGCCGGAGGCAAGTGGCGCCACGCTTGCGGCCGCGACCCCGCCAGCCGGTTGCGCGCGCACCCCGCGGCCGCCCCGCGACTTCGCTCCCCGCCGGGCGGCCGAGCGTCTTGCCGAGCGCTTCCGCGTCTCCGAGCTCGACGGATTCGGGCTGGAGGGCATGGAAGCGTCAGTGGGCGCCGCCGGCGCACTCCTCGCCTACCTGGAGGAGGGATGGCCCCAGGCACTCGCCACGCTCAGGCCTCCACGCGCGGTCCGCGGTGCCGGTCACGTCTACCTCGACCGTCAGACCCGCCACAACCTCGACCTCTTCGCGGACGGACGACAGCGCGACGTCTCGCTCGTGGCGACGCTCGACCGCACGCGCACCGCGATGGGCGGGCGGCTCCTGCGCGAGCGCCTCGGCCGACCGCTCCGGAGCGCCGCGGAGGCCGGGGCGCGTCTCGACGAGGTGGAAGCCTTCGTCAACGCGACGCTCGCCCGCTCCGGCGCGCGGGAGGGGCTCAGGGGCGTCCCCGACCTGGAGCGGCTGCTCGGCCGCGTTCGCTCCGGCAGCGCCGGCGCGCGGCACCTGCTCCAGCTCGCCCATGGCCTCGCGCGCCTCACAGCCCTCCGGGAGCGGGCCGGGGAAGCCGGCGACCCGCCCCGAGCCATCGCCGCGGCGCTCGGCGGCTGTGAGGAGATCGCAGAGGCGATCACCTCGGTGATCGCGGAGGACGCGCCGGCCGAGCCGGGCGACCAGCCCACGATACGGAGCGGCGTCGACGCCGAGGTGGACCGGCTGCGCGCGCTTGCCACGGGCGCCCGCTCGGCGCTCGCCGCGCTCGAGCAGGCGGAGCGCGAGCGCTCCGGGATCTCCTCGCTCCGCGTCGGCTACCACCGCGTGCTCGGCTACTACCTGGAGGTCCCCCGCTCGCAGGCGGAGCGCGTCCCCGACGACTTCGAGCGCAGGCAGGCGCTCAGCGGCTCGCAGCGCTTCCGCACGCCGGCACTCGCGTCGCTTGAGAGCGAGATCCTCTCGGCGAGGGAGCGGCTGCTCGCCGCCGAGCGAGCGGCGCTCGCCCGGATCGTCGCGCAGGTCGCGGAGTCGGGGGAGCGCATCGCTCGGGCGAGTAAGGCGGTGGCGCGGCTCGACGTCGCCTCCACCCTCGCCGAGGCCGCCGTCGAGCTCGGCCACGTCCGGCCGGAGCTGGCCGAGTCCGGCCCCATCGAGATCGAGGGCGGCAGGCACCCGGTCGTCGAAGCCGAGCTCCCGTCAGGCGCCTTCGTCCCCAATGACTGTGTCCTAGGCGAGGACTCCGACATCGTGGTCCTCACCGGCCCCAACATGGGCGGGAAGTCGACCTACCTGCGGCAGACGGCGCTGATCGTGCTGCTCGCGCAGTGCGGCTGCTACGTGCCGGCCAAGAGGGCGCGGATCGCGATGGTGGACCGCATCTTCTCGCGGGTGGGGGCCCAGGACGACCTCGCAGCGGGGCGATCGACCTTCATGGTGGAGATGCTGGAGACGGCATCCATATTACATAACGCTACGGCGCGCTCGCTCGTAATCCTGGACGAGGTCGGGCGGGGCACCTCCACCAACGACGGCCTCGCCATCGCGCGCTCAGTCGTCGAGCACCTCCACAACCTGCCCTCAGGCACGCCCCGCACGCTCTTCGCCACGCACTACCAGGAGCTGACCGAGCTCGAGGGCCTGCTGCCCCGCGTCGAGAACCGCTCGGTGGCGGTCAGCGACGAGGGCGGTGAGGTGGTGCTCCTCCACCGCATCGTCCCCGGCGGGGCGGACCGCGCCTACGGCGTGCACGTCGCCGAGCTCGCGGGGCTCCCCGGGCCGGTCGTCGCGCGCGCGAGGGAGCTCCTCGCCGAGCTCGACGCGGAGGCGAGGCGCCGGGCGTTGGCCGAGCCCGCGGACGGCGCCGCCCCCGCCCAGCTCCCGCTCGCCGCGGCCGGCGCGCAGTCGCTCGCAGAAGAGCTCGCCGCCCTCGACCCGGACGGCCTCTCGCCGCTTCAGGCGCTCCAGCGGCTCTACGAGCTCCGCGCCCGCGCGCGGCGGCTCGAGGGCGGCGAGGGATGAGCGGGGCAACGAGGGGCCAGGCCAACGCCGGCCACGGAGCGGCGCTAGGGCTCGGGCGGGCGCGCCGCGGGCCCGCCGGGGCGGGAGGTGCTGGCGACCCCGGCGCCGTAGAGCTCGGCGTCGAGCATCGCCGCGATGTCGAGGATCGGCGGACGGCGGGGCCGGCGGTGGGCGCTCGTCACGATGAGGCCGCGCGCGAGCGCCGGCGTGAGCCAGGGCCGCTCGGCGAGCAGCAGCGCCGCGGCCCCCGCCGCGACCGGCGCCGCGTAGGAGGAGCCCGAGGCGACGGAGTAGGGCTCGGCGCCGTGGCAGCGCCAGGTCCCCTGGCCGCAGAGGGGCTCCGGGACCGCGCCCGCCACATCGAGCCCCGGCGCGAAGAGGTCGACGCCGGCACCCGTCGAGGCGAAGGAGGCCGCGAGCCGGTAGTCGATGGCGCCGTCCTCGCCGCGCGCCCCACTCGCCGAGACCGAGAGCACCGACTCGTAGCGCGCCGGGAAGGTCGCGTCGCCCGGCCCCTCGTTCCCGGCGGAGGCGACGACGAGCGCCCCGGCCTGAGTCGCCGCCGCTATGGCCTCGCGCAAGAGGCGCGAGTCCCGCGGCGATCCGAAGGAGACGTTGATGATGTCGGCGCCCGCGCGGGCCGCGTAGCGGATCCCCGCCGCCGCGTCCGAGATGCGCCCGGTGCCCGTGCAGTCGAGCACCTTCACCGCGAGCAGCCGCGTCTCCCAGGCGACCCCGGTGATGCCCCGGTCGTCGTCGCCCGAGGCGGCGGCGATGGAGGCGACGAAGGTCCCGTGCCCCTCGTCGTCGTCGATGAGCCAGTTCGGGGAGGCGACCTGGTACCCGCAGGAGGGGTCGGCCGTCGCGAGCGAGACGAAGGAGCAGCCGTAGGTGTCGTCGACGCAGCCGTTTGTGTCGTCGTCGCGCCGGTTCCCGAAGTCATCCTCCTCGTTCACCCAGAGCGTCTGCGCCATGTCGGGGTGGCCGAAGTCGATGCCGGTGTCGATGACGGCGATGACGACCTCGCGCGAGCCGCCGGTCCGCTCCCACGCCTCGGGCGCCCTCACGACCTCCATATAGGAGGACTGGAGCTCCGGGTAGAGCGGGTCGCCGGGGGTGCGGCTCACGCGGACGATGCCGTCCTCCTCGACCGCGCGCGCCAGGCCACTCGCGGCCAGCTCGCGGGCGAGCTCACCGGGGTCCGTGCCGGCGGGGACGCGCACGCGCGCGGCGCCGGCGAGCCCGGGGACGGGGAGCGTCTCGTGGCCGAGTCGCGCAAGCGCCCGCGCGAGCTCGTGGGGCTCGATGCCGGCTCGCGGCAGCGCCAGCAGGACGTCAGCGCCTGGCAGCGGGGGGAGGACCTCCGCGTCCGGGGGACGCGGGACGTCGCTCGCGGCCAGCGCCACCAGCAGCACACTGAGCGTCGCCGCCGCGATCCGTGTGAGCAGGCGGGCCGTCCCTTCCCCCGTGCGCTCCCGCCCGCATGCGCCGCAGGCCAGGCGCCGGTCGGGAGCTCGGCTCGCCGTCATCGTAGGTACACCAGGGGGGGCGGACAAGATGAGCACTGACGCGACCGGGCCCGACCGGCCCCCGCCCATCCGCGTGCTCCCGCCCGAGGTGGCGGCGCGCATCGCCGCGGGCGAGGTCATCGAGCGCCCCGCGTCGGTGGTGAAGGAGCTCTTAGAGAACGCGCTCGACGCGGGCGCCGCGGTCATCGAGGTCGAGATCGAGGAGGGGGGAGCCTCGCGCATGCGGGTGCGCGACGACGGGCGCGGGATCCCGCCGGGCGAGGTCGCACGCGCCTTCCTCCGCCACGCGACCTCGAAGCTCGCCACCGACTCCGATCTCTTCCGCGTCCGGACGCTCGGCTTCCGGGGGGAGGCGCTCGCGGCCGTCGCGGCCGCCGCCGACGTCGATCTCACGACGCGTCCCGCGGGCGAGCAGGGCGCCGTCATCGCCCGCTACCGCTCGGGGAGCGCGGAGGCTCCCGGGAGCGCCGCCTCCGCCCCCGGCACCACCGTCGACGTGCGGGATCTCTTCGCCCGCCTCCCGGCGCGCCGGCGCTTCCTGCGCTCACCGCGTGCGGAGGCGCGCGCGGTGAGCGAGGTCGTGACCGACTACGCGCTCGCCCGGCCCGGGGTCTCCTTCCGCCTCCGCGTCGACGGGCGGCAGTCGCTTAACACGCCGGGGACGGGCGCGCCCCTGGACGCGGTCGCGGCCGTCTACGGCGCGGCCGTCGCGGAGCTGCTGCTCCCCGCCTCAGCCGACCGCGGCCTGCCGGCGACGGACCCCGGCGGCGAGGAGCCGCGCTGCGTGGTCGGCGGCCTGGTCGGCCCCCCGACGCTTCACCGCGGGAGCCGGCGCTACCTGCACCTCGTCGCGAACGGCCGCACCATCTCCTCGCGGGCGCTCGTCCACGCCATCGAGGAATCCTACCGCTCGCTGATGCCCGCCGGCCGCCACCCGGTCGCGCTCGTGCGCGTCGAGGTCCCGCCCGAGCAGGTCGACGTGAACGTCCACCCGCGCAAGGCCGAGGTGCGCTTCCGCCACGAACAGCTCGTCTACGCCACCGTCTCCGAGGCTGTGCGCGAGGCGCTCGCCGGGGCTCCCGCCCCCGAGGCCCCCTGGCTCGAGGGGCCTCCCGCCGGCAGCGAGGAGGACCGCGCCCCCGCCGCGCGCCGCGGTCGCGAGGCGCTCGCCTCCGCGCAGCCGTCGCGCTCGTTCCACCTCCCGCCCCCGCTCCCCGGCCACGGGTCGGACCCCTCGGGCGCCTCCGCCCGGACCGCGCTCCCCTCCGGCGAGCCCTACGCGGGTCGGGTGACGCTCCCGCTCGGGGAGCGGCTCCCGGCGCTCAGGCCGCTCGGGCAGTTCGACCGGCTCTACCTGGTCGCGGAGGGACCGGACGGCCTCTACCTGGTCGACCAGCATGCCGCGCACGAGCGCGTGCTCTACGAGCGCGTGCTGGCGGCGCAGGGGCGCGGGCGGCCCGAGCGGCAGCCGCTGCTCGATCCGGTCATGGTCGCGCTCGCGCCGGCCCAGGCGGCGCTCGCGGCCGGGGTCTCCACCGATCTCGAGGCGCTCGGCTTCGAGCTCACGGAGATGGACGGGAGCGCCGTGCTGCTCCGCGCCGTGCCGGCGGCGCTCGGGAGCCGCGATCCGGCGCGGGCGCTCGTCGACTACCTCGACGCCCTCGACGCCGAGGAGCGCCTCACCGGCCCCGACCGCGCCCTGGCGACCCTCGCCTGCCGCGCCTCCGTGATGGCCGGCGACCGGCTCGCGCCGGAGGAGCAGCGGGCGCTGCTCCACGACCTGGAGGCCGCGGAGTCGCCGCAGAGCTGCCCGCACGGCCGCCCCACCGTCGTGCACCTCACCCGCGACGCCCTCGACCGCTCCTTCCGCAGGCCCGGGCAGCGCCGGTAGGCCGCGCACGGCTGCGGGCTCCTCCACCCGCTCGCGGCCGCAGCCGGGGGCGCCGTCGCCCCCGCGCTCCCTCCCGTGCGGCGGGGTGATGCTGGTACCGGCCCGGGCCGTCTACGCTGGGGCGACGGCGCGCCGCACACGGGCGTGGCGAGGGACGGCGCGCAGCTCCCGGCGAGCGCCCGCGAGGCCTCCAAGACCGGCAGGGGAGAGGGGCGTTGCGAGGTGACGGACCCCACAACCGGGCAGTGGCGCGATCTGCACGCGGCGTTCGCGGACTTCTGCCGCGCGGAGCCGTGGCACGTCATGGACGATGAGGACGTGGTGACGGTGGAGGATCCCTCTCGAGGCCAGACGGGCCACGGCGTCGTCATGGGGGCGGCCGGGCTCGAGTACGGCCTGGCCCTCTATCTCGGCGACGAGGGGCTCGCGACCTACCTGGCGACGATGGCGGACGCGGTGGAGCCGGATCCGGAGGAGGCGTTCGACATGCTGAATGCCGCCTCGGCGCTGCTCACCGACCGAGAGGACCTCGCGGCCGCGGATCTCGCCGTCATTCGCACGCTGGGACTGCGGTACAGGGGACGGGGCCGCTGGCCGCTGTTCCGGCGGCTCATGCCGGGCTACGTGCCCTGGTACCTGGACGCCGACGAGGCCGCGTTCCTGACGCTGGCACTGAGAGCCGTCATCGAGGTCGCATCGCACCGTGCGAGCCGGGACGAGGCGGCTGCGCCGGAACCCGGGCCCGCTCTCATCTCGTTCCCGCCTCTCGGGGACGGCCCGGAGCAGAGCGAGTGGGGAGCGGGGGAGCCGTTCCCGCCGACGGCGCCCGTCCCGGACTACCCGCGCCAGGAGCGGCTTCGGCAGGTGGCGCGGTCGGACACACGGGGCGCGGCCGTCTGGGAATGGGACAGCTTCAATATGCGCACACCGATTCAGGAACGGAAGGGCGAACGACCCTACTACCCGACCATGATTCTGGTCGTGGACGGGCGCTCGGGGCTCGTGCTGAGCGGCGAGATCCTGGGCGCACGCCCGTCGGCAACCGAGAAGCGGGACACGCTTCTGGCCCTGCTGGAGCGTGTCGACGCGCTTCCTCGAGAGATCGTCGTCGACTCGATGAGATCGGCGCAGCTGGTCGAGCCGATCGCGGAGGGGCTCGGTATCGGGCTCTCCCTGGGAGACACCCCCGCGCTGGCCGAAGCGCGAGAGGAGATCCGGGACGGTTTCCCGGAGTAGCGCCGGAGGAGCAGCGCGCTGCTCGAGGATCTGGAGGCGGCGGCACCGCTGCAGAGCTGCCCGCATGGCCGTCCCACCGTCGATTGAGATCGAGGACGCTCACTGGAGGGAGTTCGAGTCCTGGGGAGAACGCCGCCTTGATGAGGTGCTGGCGTTTCTGCGCGACCACGTGAGCCGCACCCCCTCGACTCACGTTCCAGGGAAGCTCAAGCAGCTACGGGGCGAGTACCGCGGCTACTATCAGTTCTCCGTCGACCGAGAGCGCCGGGTGATCTACCGGGTCGACGAGCAGGAAAAGATGTTCTTCATCGAATACGTCGGCCTGCATCCCGACTGGCGCAAGAGCCGGGGCGGACGCTTCACCCGCTAAAGCTGGCGAGTGGCTGGTAGTTCTTGCGACGCCGGAGTTCCGCCACAATCTCGGGCGAGGACGTGACCTCCGCGGTAGCCTCGGTTGCGGCCGGCAACGGCGCTGCGGTCAGGCCGGAGACCAACGGCAAGCAACTCCCTGCTCCGACGCCCCGGCAGCTCGCCCGCTGGAAGGCGATTCAGCAGGCGCAGCTGCAAGGGCTCTCGATGCGGGCGACCGCCAGGCTGCTCGGGATCGCCCGCGACACCGTCCACAACTACGTCCTGGCTAACGGCGTGCCTGGACGCCGCAACGGCGCCGCGGCATCCTCCGACGACCAGGGCGACACTGACAGAGTCGCTGACGCGTTACGAGGACAGAATCGCTGACCGTCGACATTCACTTGGTCTAGATCTAGAGCGATCGCAACAACTTCGCTCGCCCGATGGGTTCGAGTTCTACAACGCCGGCGTCTTCCGCGAGATCGTCCCGCACGAGCGCCTCGTCGCCACGATGTGCATGGCGGACGCAGCCGGCAACACGGTGCCGGCGAGCCACTACGGCATGCCCGAGGGTGCTCCCAGCGAGACCGTGCTCTCGGTCTCCTTCGCCGACCTCGGCGACGGCACGACGCGCCTCACCGTTCGGCAGGAGGGCTGGGGCGACGACGCCATGGCCACCGGCGCCGGCGGGGGATGGGTTCAGGCCTTCGACAAGCTGGCCGGCGTGCTGAGCGAGATCACCTAGCCGGAGAAGCCGGGCACGGATCGAAGTCGACCGCACGCCCTGCGCGTGCAGGGCGAACCTCCGGGCGAGGCGTCCGACGGGTCCGCGTCCGAGGAGCAGCGCGCTCTTCTCCACGACCTGGAGGCGGCGGAGAGCTGCCCGCGCGGCCGCCCCACCTTCTTCCACCTCGCCCTCGACTCCCTCGGCCGCTCCCTCCGGCTCGGCCGGCCCGGGCCCTCCCGCCTCAGGCGCTGAGAGCCTCCCACGCCCACATCGCCCGGTCCCCGGCGCGCACGGGAGGGGCGGGGAGCGGCTCCCCGGCCGCGGCCGCGCGCGAGACGCGGCGGAGCCAGGGGAGCTCGTGGGGGGAGGCGGTGGGCTGCGCGGTGACGGCGCGCGTGCGGGAGAGCGTGATGCCGGTGAGCGCTGCGACGGTGCCGACGAGCGGTCGGTCCTCGACCGGAAGGATGAGCGCCTCAGCCCCGGCGCCGAGCGCCGCCGCGGCGTAGAGGCGCCGGAGCACAGGGCGCAGCGCCCCATGCGCGCGGTGCCCGACGTTCCCCACCGCGACGAGCGGGATGAGCCCGTCGGGCGAGTCCCGGAGGGCCCGCAGCAGCGCGAGCGAGCGGCGGCAGCGCGCGGCGTCCAGGAACGCCGGATGGGCGAGCGCATCGGCGAAGATCGGGCCCCGCACACCGGCCTCGCGCGCGCGCCTCGCGGCCACCTCGTTCAGCGCGAGCAGTTGCCTGATCGAGAGCGGGGAGTCGTCCCGGTCCGGGGCAGCAGACGAGATCACGAGCCCGGCTCCGGCCCACGCCACGTCCCGGAGCAGTGCCGCCGAGTGGCGATCGCCCGTGCGCAGGGAGTTCGCGACGAGGGGGGCGGGGCGGTCCGGCGCGGCCTGGACGGCCGCCCGAAGCGCTCCCCCGATCGCCCGCGCATCGCCGCAGTCGAGGAGAAGCGGCACGTCCGGAAGCGCCGCGGCGAGGTGGCCGGCGAGCCGGGAGAGCTCGCGCCAGAACTCTCCCCCGGCACCGGCGTTGAGGTCGAGCGCCGCCGCACCGTGCGCCAGCTGCGCGAGAGCCCCGTCCTCCAGCGCCTTCCGCGCCTTCCGGACCTCGACGTCGCGGGCCTCCTCGGCCATCTCTGCCGCGCGGGTCTCCCTGGCCACCCAGGCCTCATGCGCCGCCCGGGCCTCGGGCGTCTCCCGGCCCCGCTCGGCCCGCAGGAACTCCCTGTAGTCCAGGGCCTCCCGGTCCTCACGCAACAGCCGGGCCCGCCGGGCCCGCTCGAACAACCGGACCTCCCGGCGGTCCCGGCCCGTCCAGGTCGCCGGGGGCCTCCCGAGCGCGGCCGGCCGGATGGGGACGCGCCAGATCTCGAGCGACTGGCCGATGAGGAGGAGCGGACCCGGCCCGGGCGGGCTAGAGGATTGCGGGGAGGCCATCGCGGCGCTCGCGCCAAACGAGCAGCTGCGCCACCGAGCGCGCGGCACGCTCGATGCTCTCGTAGACGGCGACGCCGCCCGCATAGGCAGTGCGCGCGAGCTCCAGGTCCGGCCCGATGTCGCCCCAGATCCGCTCTCGCTGGATGTAGAGGAGAGGCACCTCGAGGTCACGCTGGAGCGCCGCCACCTGCTCGCCGAAAGAGCGCGCCGCCTCGTAGGGGTCGCGCTCGTCCTCGGCGCCGGACGCCGAGTCGGTGAGCCAGGGGACGCGGCTCGTGGAGAGGAAGACGACGTCGGTGACGGGGGAGCGCGCGACCTCCGAGACGGCGAGCCTCAGGCGGTCGGGATCGCCCTCCGAGCGCCCCTGGGCGCCATCGAAGTTTGCGTCCACCGGGTTGCGCACCGAGGTGCCGGCGATGGGGACGAGCCGGGAGAGCGCGCTCCGGGTCTCCTCGGGGAGCTCGGGCACCTCGAGCCCCGCCTGCGCGATCGCATCGGAGGAGAGCACGGCGAAGCCCCCGCCCGAGCTGAGCACGCCGACCCCCGGGCCCCGCACGCGACGCGCCGAGGTGGTGAGCGCAAGCAGCACGTCCCGGAGCTCCACCATGCTCTCGACGCGGAGCGCGCCGGCCTGGCGGCAGAGCGCCTCGAAGACCTGGAGGGAGCCCGCGAGCGATCCCGTGTGCGAGTTCGCGGCGCGCGCGCCGGCCTCCGTCAGGCCGCCCTTCAGGATCACCGTCGGCTTGAGGCGCGCGCAGCGCCTGAGCGCCCGGGCGAAGGCGGGCCCGTCGGAAACGCCCTCGATGTAGGCGGCGACGACCTCGGTCTGGGGGTCGGCCGCGGCGTAGTCGAGGAAGTCATGCGCCGTGAGATCGGCGCCGTTCCCGTAGGAGACGACCTTGGAGAAGCGGAGCCCCACGGCGCCGAGCCGGAAGATCGTGTCGGCGGCGTTCACACCGGACTGGGAGAGCAGGAAGACGCTGCCGGGTTCAGTCGGCGGCTCCCCTGTGAAAGAGATCCGCTCCTCCGGGACGTAGATCCCCATGCAGTTGGGGCCAATGACGCGGATGCCAGCGCCGACGGCGCGGCTCACCGCGGATCGCTCGGCCTCGGCCCGCTCCGGATCGCCCGTCTCGGAGAAGCCAGCGGTGAAGAGATGGAGCGTGCGCACGCCCTTCTCGACGCACTGCTCGACGAGAGCGGGGACGGCTGAGGCCGGGACCTGGGAGATGACGTGGTCGACGGGTCCGGGGCAGTCGAGCAGCGAGGGATAGGCGGGGAGCCCGCCGATCACGCCGCCTCGCGGATTGACGGGATAGAGGGCGTGCCCCGAGTCGTAGCCCGTCGCCCGGAGCGAGCGCAGGAAATTGCCGCCGTGGGGATCGCCGGAGGGTGTCCCCACGACCGCGATCGAGCGCGGGTGGAAGATCGGATCGAGAGGGTGCGGTTGGGCGGCCTCATCCCGGGCGCCCGCAGCGGCGCTCCGGGCCGTCCCGGCGTCCGGCTCGTCGTCGCTCCCGGCCACGGCCCCTCGTCTCCCGCTCATGCCCGTTACGCCAGCGCGTCCCGATTGTAGGGGTCTGGCTCATGGGTGGGCAGGAGGGTGCCCCGCTGCTGCTCGCCAGGTGCTACGCCGGGTGCAACGCCAGGTGCTACACGGAGTACACCCGAGTATTGCAGCCATGCCGCCACGCCGCAGGCCGCCCGGCACCCCGCGGGCCGATCCGCGCGTCAGCACGGCTCGTGCTTGACAGGCGGGCCGAGTGTGTTCTATGTAGTACACATGACATTCGGAGCATACGTCCGGGAAGTCCGCGAGGGCTTCCGGAGGGAGGACCCCGCCTACTCAGTCCGCCGTGTGGCCCAACGCATCGGTGTCGAGCCGGCCTACCTGAGCAAGATCGAGCGAGACCAGGTGGCTCCCCCCTCGGAGGCCGCCATCCGCCGCCTCGCTGCGGAGCTCGACGCGGACCCCGACCTGCTGCTGGCGATGGCGGGGAAGGTGTCGAGCGACCTCCAGTCCATCGTCCTCAGGCGACCGCGGCTCTTCGCGGACCTGCTCCGGCAGCTCAGGGACGTCCCGGACCACGCCATCGTCCGGGTCGCGCGGGAGATCCGTGACGGCGACTGGTAGGCAGCCGGTGGTCCGAAACGCGACCAGACCAATAGGAAGTAGAGGGAGAGGATCATGATCGAGCTACGGGAGAACGAACTGGTATTCCGGTTCCCGGAGGTGCACGAGGACGCCGTCCTGAAGATCGAGTTCCAGCGCACACTCCGCATCCCGGACGACAACCGGGAGTACCCGCTGCCTCCGAGTCTCGGGACGTTCCCGCTCCGCCACGTCGACGACTCCGCGGACAGGCTGCCCGCGGAGTGGAGTCGGCACGGCGGGGTCTTCCTCCCGATGCACCAGGCAGAGGCGATGTGGATCAACTTCACCGCCGACTACCCGATGGCCGTGAAGGTGGCCACCGGGAAAATCAACGCGCTGACCGGAGAGCCGTGGAGGGATGGACTCTCGGCGGAGCCGCAGGACTACCTCGTCGTCCCCGATCAGCCGTGGCTCGACGGCTTCTGCGTCGAGAAGGGACTGATCCGGCAGTTCGTGGCGATGCCCCTGGGAGAGGGGTATTCCGCCGAAGAGCAGCTGACCGGGGAGGCACAGCACGGCGGGCTGCAGATCGCCGTCTACCCGATGACGACATCGGAATACGAAGCGATGAGGAACGCCTGCCTGCGGCTCCAGAGCGACGAGGTTGCCTACTCCATGATCGGGAGCCCTATCGCCGACATGGGGTTGGCCCCCGGAGGCCTCATGCGCCAGGAGATCTACGAGGACGAGTACGGCTTCGGCGCCTGGGATCGGTCGGTGCGCTCACGCTGCTTCGTGCACATCCTCAACAGCGTCCAGTTCCTGAGCGTGACCGGCGACATACCGCCGCAGCACGCTCCCACCGCGTCGGAGTACGCGGAGGCCGGCCTACCGTGGTTCGACTACTACGGAGGCGACCTGAAGGCGCTGGAAGGCGCGAAGACCCTCATCGGTCTGGATAGCGTCGCCGCGACGAGGTTCAAGAAGGGGGGCGGGGTGCTCCCCGGGAACGATCCGCTGAAGCCGGCGGTCATCCAGAAGCTCTCGGCGAACCAGGTCCGCGAGGGCGAGTTCTAGCGGTCAGTGGCGGTCCGGCTGTCCGTCCGCTCGCTCGCTGGACTCATGCACCACGCGCTGGCTGCGGCCATCCACCCCACACCGGTAGGCGGCCTTTGTGGGATCCACCGGCGGTGGTAGAGGGGCCCGCGATCAGGGGGTGACGCCGGCCTCGGCCGGCTCGTCGCTGGTCCCACCCTCCTCGGGACTGCGCCCACGGTTGCCGGCGTCGAGGGAGCGCAGGACCGCCGTCATCAACGCGAGGCGCGGGGCGGGCTCCCCGAGCGCGTGCGCGCGGCGGAGCGGCTCCCCGAAGATCGCCTCGACCTCGAGCGAGCGTCCCTCAAGGAAGTCGATCAGCGTGCTCGGCCGATAGTCCCCCATCGTGTCGGTGAGCGCGAACATGCGCGCGATCACCGCGTCACCGTCGATGCGGGCCGATTCTCCCTGGCTTGCGAGGTCGGCGTTACCGAGCCGGACCACCTCTTCCATCAGGGCGCGCGCCTCGGACCGCAGCGCCTCATCGGTCACCACCTGTTCCGTACCCACGCCGCCGGCGGCGATCGTGAGTCCGTTGAAGGGGATGTTCCAGCAGAGCTTTTCCCAGCGCGCCCGGAGCAACGACGGCTCCGTCGACACGCTCACGTTCGCGCCCGCCCACAGGCGCTCGGCGGCCTCGAGCTGCTCGGGGTCGTTCTCGGCGTGGCCGATCGTGACCGGTCCGTACCGGAGGTGGTTCACGACGCCGGGCTCACCCCGGTTGATACAGGTGAAGGCGAGCCCGCCGTAGACGCGCCCGGCGCCGAACCACACGGAGAAACGCTCCTCGAGACCGAGGCCGTTCATCAGCACGAGGATGCGTGTCTCCGCCTCTACACACGGCGCCAGGAGCGCCGGTATGTCGTCCATCGACGTCGCCTTGAGCGCGCACACAACCCAATCCGCGGGGCCGATCTCCGCGCTCGTCGCCGCCGCGAACGGCCGTGGCAGATGAATGTCTCCGTCCACACTTCGCACATGCAGCCCGCCGACACGAACCGCTTCGTGGTCGCGTCGGAACAGGAAGCGGACGTCGTGACCCGCTTCCGCGAGGCGAGCGCCGTAGTAGCTTCCAACGGCACCTGCGCCGATCACAGCGACGCGCTGTTGGTGACCCACCGCGCCTCCAGCCCGCATCGCATCGTAGCCCATGCCCACGTCCCGGCGTCCATGCGGTCCGGAGCGTGGTCGGACATGCTGTTGCACCGCGCTGCGTGCATTCGGCACCGTGGTATGGCTGTGGCCGTCGGCGGAGGAGGCGCGCCGTGAAGCGCACGGTACTGCTGAGAAGCGGGATGGTTGCCGCATTGCTCTTCCTCGGCATCGCCGTCGGCGGCGGCTCTCCCGCCGCTCAGGCGGCGATTGCCGAACGTGTCGGCGCCGTCATCGTGGATCTGCGGATATGGCAGGACGTGAACGACGCCGAGAACGTCTGGATCAGCGCCCGGCCGGAGGGCGGCAACTGGCGTGAGCTCGGGACGGTCCCGTTCCCCCTAGACCGCGACGAAGGCGTTCGGGTGGACCACCCAGGCGCCAGACCGACGTACCGCTACAGGGATCTCGCCATAGGCGGTGTCGAGGTCCGCTTCTGGCAGTTCACGGCTGAGCCCGAGCGCTTCTACATCCGCGCCTGTGGTCACGAGTGCCCGGAGTACGGCGCCTGCAGTCCGCGAGGAATGACGCACCTGCCGCTCGATGACGGCCACAGCCCGAGCGGGCGCTATCGCTACGGCGACCTCGCGGTCGCGATTCCCCTCGCGGGCCCGGACTTGCGGGCGGACCGCGAGCACCTGCTGGCGCTGCGGGACACGCTGGCTGGATCCGGGAGCGTCAACTGGAGCGTGAGCACTGCCACGACAAGCTGGGAGGGAGTCACGGTCGGAGGCACGCCTCAGCGGGTGATGAGCCTGGACCTGGCGAACCGGGGCCTCACCGGCGAGATGAGCGGCCTGCTGGGGAACCTGACCGGACTGTCCGCTCTGCACCTGCAAGGAAACGCGCTCGTCGGATCGATCCCCTCGAAGCTGAGTCAGCTACCGAGCCTGACGCATCTCTATCTCGGCTCGAACATGCTGAGCGGGTGTGTCCCACTTCCGCTTGGAAGCGTGGCGAATACGGATCTCCGGCTGCTGGGCCTCCCCGACTGCGGACCCACGCAATCAGCCGACTCTTCGGAACTCATTCTCACCGCTGGCACGTACAGCTTCCCCACAACCGGCGTCTCCACCGATCTCGTCTTCGACGTACCGGCAGCGGTACGGCTTCAGTACAGCTCTCTCGTCATGTCTCACGGTGCCGACAGGTGCGATACCGGGATCGCGGTGGTCCTGAGGGAGATCGGCGGCCCGTTCTGGCTCGCCCTCGCTGTGGGCTGGGTTGAGGGGCCCGAATGGCGCCGCTCGATTCCGGCCCGCAGTTCGGATGCGGGACTCGACGACCGGGGCGACGCGGCTCAGATCGGGAGACTGTTCGACCGGATCGTGGAATCCGTATGGCTACGGGGCCCCTGAGAGTCTTCGGCCGAGGGGTATGGAAGGCTCCGCGCGCGCACTTCGCGCTTGTGGGGAGGTTGATGCACGTTGGAATGACTTTGGCGTAGATTGCCAGCTGGCTGTGGCGACTCACGGCCCGCGGCGATGAGGTCTGCAACACTGGAGGTGGCGTGACTGATGAGGCTTGGCTCCCGGCCCGCCTGATTCCAACCTCAGGAATCCGGGGGGAACGTGAACGCGAGACCAGGGCGACTTCCGCTTTGCTCAGCGTGCTCGGTGCCGTGGACGAGTTTGGCAAGTCGATTCTCCGCGGACGCTTCGGTGCACCGGCCGGGGCCGTCGAGACCTACATCGAAGTCCCCCTGAAGATGCTCAACGGCACGGTAGTCCGCCCGGACGGTCTCGTGCGGATCCGGCGTGGAGCGCGAACGTGGGCAGCCCTCTTCGAGGTGAAGACGGGAACGACAGAGCTGGAACGCGAGCAGGTCGAGTCCTATCTGGACGCCGCCCGCGAGCACGAGTTCGATGCCGTCGTGACGATCTCGAACCAGATAGTCCCAGCCACCGGCGACCACCCGGTCGCGGTCAATCGGCGGAAGCTGCGCAAGGTCGGTCTGTACCACATCTCCTGGGTCGCGCTGCTCACCGAGGCCGTGATGGAGCACGAGTACCGAGGCGTCGCAGACCCCGACCAAGCATGGATCCTCGGCGAACTGATCGCCTACCTCGAACACCCGAGTTCGGGGGCTATGCGTTTTGAGGACATGGGACGGCACTGGACAGCCGTCCGCGACAACGCGAAGGCCGGCACGCTCGGTCCGCACGATGAGGGCGTCGACGATGTCGTTGCGCGATGGGACGAGCTCTCGCGCTACCTGTGCCTCGAGCTGGGCCGTGAGCTGGGGACCGACGTCCGGCAAATCGTCCCGCGGCGCGACCGACAAGACGTTGCCCGGCGCCGGGCGCGATCCGCCAAGACGTTGGCTGATGCCGGCATTCTCGAATGCGTCCTGCGCGTGCCCGCTGCCGTCGCAGACATCACGCTCCGCGCTGAGTTGAAGACGCGAACCATCTCTGCATCGTTACAGATCGACGCCCCGGGTGAAGGCCGACCCCGTACGCGTGTCAACTGGATCATTCGCCAGCTTCGGGCGGATGCCCCGGGCGATCTCCGTGTGGACGTCGCTTTCGAATCCCGGTCGGCCACGACATCGGCCCTGCTTGAGACGCTGGTCGATCAATCCGACGAGGCACTTCTTGATGACCGGCGGATCGCCCCTCGGAGCTTCGGCGTCACGCTGACGCGAGACATGGGGATGGCGCGTAGCGGTCAACGATCCTTCATCGGCTCGGTCACGTCGCTTCTGAACGAGTTCTACCGCACGGTCGTTCAGAACCTCGACACTTGGACGCCGCGTGCACCGAGGCTCCCCGAGTCGGTCGAGCCCGCCGGGACGGAATCCCCGGGTACTGAGACGCCGCCGGAACCGTCGAGAACCTCGCTTCCCGAAGCGGCCTCCTGATGCACTCCGCCGGCTCTCTCGGGAATCCCCGGCCGAGCATGGAGTCAGCGCCGACAGCGTGTGGCCGGAGCAACGGCGCGAGCGACTTCTGCCCGCACGGCTGCTACTGGCCCGACTGCGAGCACCGCTCGAATCGGGACGCGACGCCCCCACCGCCCGCCGGAACGCGGTGGGTCATCCGCGAAGGCCTCGCGGTCGCGGAGCGCGAGCCCACGGCCGATGGCCTCGACGCGCCGGTGGACGAGTTCTTCGGCGAGCTGCTGATGATGACGGGCCGGCCCTGGTCGACGCGTTAGGCGCCGAGCCTGTCGAGCACCTCGATGAGCTCCTCCTCGGAGAGTACGCCCTCGAACTTCGCGGCGACCCGACCCTCTGCATCGACCACGAAGACCCAGGGCTCGGTCGAGAGTCCCCACTCCTCCATCGCCGGCACAAGGACGAAGACGCCCTCGTCGCGAAGGCGAGCGAGCTCGTACGGCTCGATGTGCAGGAACTCGACACGCCCGGCGTAGCGCTCCGCGATGGGTGCGACGACCTTCTCCAGCACCGGCCCGCAGTAGCGCGTGCGGCAGAACGCGGGGGTCGCGAAGGCGATCACGAGCGGCCGCCCGAGCGTGAGCGCCTCCGCCACGGTCAGCTCGTGCATCTCCGGGTTCGGGGGCTGCGCCGTCGAGAGAGAGTCGATGCCGTCGCCGCCGGCGAGCGTGCGCTGGCGCGTTGCCGGTGCCGCGTCGCCGACCGCGGGCTCCGCAGCATCCTCGACCACGAAGAAGCGGATCCGAAGGCCCTCGTGCCTCTCCCCGTCCAGCGTGACGGCGAGCTCAGCGCCCCACCAGCCCTCCTGCGTCACGTCGACGGTCTCGCGCCAGACCGTGATGAGGGCGTTCTCATGCACGTGTATCGAGCCGTCCTCATGGCGATGATCGAACTGTTGGACGAGGGCCGAGGGCCGGAGCGCCGCTTCGAGGGCGAGGGTCGCGCGGTCGTCCTCGTCGATAGCGTAGAGGCGGAGATCGGCGGCGGTCGCGTCGTGGATCATCGAGCCGTCGTCCCCGAAGAGGCCGAAGGCGAGACGGCTCGTGCCGACCGCGAGACGGCTGTTGACGAGCGTCGCGGTCACCGGCTGACCCTGGCGAAACTCGATCGGGCCCGACCAGTCCGCGTCTCCGGCCGGGGTGCTGTCACCGCTCCCGCATGCCGCGAAGGCGAGCGCGACGCTCGTCGCGAGCAGGAGGCCGAAAACGGCGCGGGCCGGCCTCCGCAGCGCGGCCCGACGAAGCACGGTGGCGATGTTCGCGATCACGGCGCTCCTGCCGTCCGCTCATGGGACACTATCCCCGATTGTCCGCGAGCGACGGTTCACTGTCAGCCGCGTGGACCTTGAGGCGCTCCGGCCAGCCACGGGGCGGTGAGAGGCGCGTACCGACCGCGGGGGCGAGGAGGCTCTCAACCGTGAGCGAGACTTCCCCGACGCGGCGCCTCAGGCTCCTCGCGCGCGGCCGACCCGCGGAAGCCCCGGCAGGCGGGTCCTAGCCGTGCATGGCCACGAGACGGACGTGTCGGCGCGGGCACGGTTGCTGCTCGCGCTGTCGATCACGGTGACGGCGCTCGCCGTCGAGCTCTGGGGGGCGGCGTGGACGGGGTCTCTCGCGCTCCTCGCCGACGCGGGTCACATGCTCTCCGATGTCGCTGCCCTCGTGATCGCGCTGGGGGCGGTGTGGCTTGCCGGCCGCGCGCACACCTGGAGTTCCACGTTCGGCCTGCATCGCGCCGAGGTGCTGGCCGCCACCGGGAACGCCGTCGGGATCCTGCTGCTCGGCGCCTTCGTGGTGTGGCGCGGCGTCGAGCGGCTGCAGGAGCCCAGCACCGTCGACGGGGCGGGACTGGCGGCGATCGCCGCGCTCGGCCTGGCGGCGAATCTGGCCGTGCTCTTCGTGCTGAACAAGGGAGCCTCCGAGCGGCGGCTCTCCGTCAACCTGCGGGCGGCGCGGCTCCACGTGCTCGCCGATCTCGGCGGCTCGGTGGCGGCGATCACAGCCGGACTCGTCATCGCCCTGACGGGCTGGGAGCGGGCCGACGCCCTGCTATCGCTGCTGATCGTGGGTCTGATCGGCGTCACCGCTCTCCGGCTACTGCGTGAGACCCTCCACGTGCTGATGGAACGCTCTCCGCCGGGAGTCGACCTGCGGGACGTGCAGGAGAGCCTGGCGACGCTCCCGAGCGTGCGTCGGGCGCACGACATGCACTGCTGGACGATCTCGGGGAGTTTCGTCTCGTTCGCCTGCCACCTGGAACTGGAACCGGACGCCGAGCCCCTGGCCGCGATCGACGCCGCCACCTCGCTGCTGCGCGATCGCTTTGACCTCAACCACGTCACGATCCAGCCGGAGGGCCCGGCGTCCGGACACATGCATGACGCCCCGCTGGGAGCCGGGATCGGAGGTGAAGGGCGTCCGCGACCCTCGCACTGACAGCGGAGACCGGCATCGCCGGAGCTCTGCCGACACACGCTCATCGTTCGGTCAGGGCGCGACGCGGACCAGCAGACCCCGTGCGCGACGCGCACGCTCGCACCCCGACACGCGCGATCGCCGGCGCGACGAGGGAAAGAAGGCTAGGCGGGCTCGGCGCGGAAGAGCGGGATCACGCGCTCGGTGCGCTCCTGGTACTCCTCGTAGTCAGGGTAGGCCTCAACCGCGAGACGCCAGAGCCGCTCTCGCTCGCTGACATCCTCGACCAGCCGCGCCCGCATCGCGTGGACTGCGACGCGGTCACGGAGCTCGATGTTCGGCTCCTCGAGGAGGTTGTGAACCCACACGGGGTTCTTCGGCGCCCCGCCCAGCGACCCCACGAGCACGTAGCCGTCACCATCGGCCACGCGCATCAGGGGTGTCTTACGGATCGCGCCCGTCCTGCGCCCGCGGTGGGTCACGATCACGACCGGCATCCCGCGCATCTCCGCGCCTTCGGCACCGTCGCTGCCCTCGTAGAGCTCCACGTGGTCCCTGACCCACTCCGCCGGGCTCGGCACGTACTCAGTCACCCTCTACCCCCCAACTACGCCGTGCGCGACGCCGACGTCCCTCTCAGGATCTCACCGCACCGTCATAGCACCGTCGAGGCCCCAGCGGCGCTGATCGTCCCGCGCTCTGCGCACGGGGTGCCGCTACGGCGCCGAGAGCGGCGCCACCCCGCGCTCCTGAAGTCGCACGAGTTGCTACTCGGTCAGGCAGTCAAACTGCCGTTGGCCGTCTTCGGTGAGCCCCACGAAGTCCGCGGGACTGGGCGTTGCCGCCTCGGCCATGCTTGATCGGACCACGAGGTTGGCGTCGTGAGGGTGTTCCCCTGCGAAGTCCATGGGATAGCTGCCGGGTCGGTCGGTGGCGGCTTCGCGCTGGCGTCGTACCATGCGCGCTGCGAACATCTGCGCATCGTCCCCGCAGACCACGATCGTATGCCGCGCTTCACGCGCGCGCGAAGTAGCCCATCATGCGAACCGCTCTGCTCCCACTGAGGCTCGGCGTGCACGCGCTGATCATGACGTGCGCCGCCGCCGCCGTGATCGTCGGTTTGCTGGCCCTGGAGGGGCCCAGCATCGCGTGGGGGCAAGATGAGTCTGCCTGCGAGGTCATCGACCTCGGGACGCTCAGCGCGGAAGCGGACAGCAAGCTGACGACAGACGGCCGCTGGACGACTGAAGACTGCGACTCGCGCTTTCGCATTGGGGAGTATATAGGGTAGTGCCCCGGGACCGGCCGAGAGGAGTAAGGTAGGAGGGGTCGCCCCCACATGGGATGGAGGCGACCCGCTGATGGTGCCGGGGTAGCTCAGTAGGTGAGAGCGCCCGATTGTTAATCGGGAAGACGAGGGTTCGAGACCCTTCCCCGGCGCCACCTCCTACCTGGTGACGGAAGCGGGTGGTGGTGCTCCCCGTGGATAGCGGCGCTTCGGAGGCGTGCTCAGAATCGCCTTCGCCAGCTCCTTCGGCGTCGTCGGAATCCGCAGATCCTTCTCGTTACCCATGGGGTGCTCCTCCCGCCCTTCACTCAGAAAGTGTGGCGTCCCCCATGGCGGTTGTCCAGTGAGCGTCAGCGTAAACCTGTGGGGGCGCGACCTACTTCGTCTTCGGCTGGTTCACCAGCGCCAGGAAGGCGACAACCCAGCCGATCCAGCCGAGCATAAGCGGCCAGATCACCCACGCCAGCGAGCGGCCGCGGCTGTCGGCCATCAGTCCGATGATCACCACGGGCAGCCCCCACAAGACCGCGAGAATCAGGAGCACTTCCATTTGAATCACCTTCCTTCGCGGGCGTCGGCAGCGCGCAGCCGGGAGGGGTCACGTGGAGCCCCCTTGCGGCGCAAGCGGGGTAGACCGCTCTCCGCAAAGGGGCCGCACCGACACGAGCCGCAAGGAGGCACGAAGGCCCCTGCTCGCTTTCGTTCGCGCCGGTGTCCGAGCTCTTTGCGGAGAGCTTACGGAGGGCAGATTAGCGGTCGTCTAGGGCGTTTGTCCAATGGCGGCGTCGCCGCCTTGACAAACGGCGGGCACACCGCCAAGGCTACCGGCGAGCTCTGGGCAGAGCCGCAACACCCGTGCCGTTCAGCAGCCCGGGAGGACCTCGTGCCTTCTCGCGGGATGGTGCTGGTGTGGCCCTTCTGCCCAGAGCGGTCAACTCCCGACTGCTCCGCGAGGAGGCTCCCATGCCGACAGCCAGAAGCATATTGTTCGGGCTCGCTGCTCTGGCAGTTGCGGTCCAGTTGGCCCTGACGGGGATGATCCTTGTGTCTGTCATGGACAAGACGGTCACGGTGGCAAACCCGGTCGACACGGTGACCATCGCGAACCCGGTCGAGACCGTGACCGTCGCCAATCCCGTCGAGTCCGTCACCGTCACCGGCATCGACACCGTCGTGCAGGTCGCCGTGCCATCCGAGGGTGCCGAGCTGTACGGCTCGTGCTTCGAGCAGGGGACCGGCTATCGACTGTCGATCACCGCTGTCAGCGGCGGGATCGCCCAGGTAGTGTCGGAAGGCACCTACACGAGAGGGGCAGCGGAGCAGGTCGGTCTGTACGCTGCCTCTTACTACAACGGCGGCGGGGAGTTGGATTTCGGTACTCAGTCGGCGGAATGCTCTGACCTCCTCGGCTGGCGGTAGATCGTGGTGCAGAATGCGCATCCGCACACTCGCGCAGCGCTTCGGATCGATTGAGGCGCGTGATCGGTGTCGTCGCGGGGTACGGCGCCTGCTACAATCCCGCCCGCACCGCGGCACAGGGAGAATGCTCGTGCCTAACCAAGAGAGAGCGACCATGATCAACTCCTATGTGGTGCTTCTACACGATGATGAGTCCGACGCAAACCAGCAGATCCGGGAGCAGATCGCTCAGGCATTCCCCGGTGATGACCACATCCGGTTCACGGATGATGTGTTCTTCGTCCACGGTGACGACCTAGAAGTCGCTGATGTAGTTGCACGTCTAGGCAACGGATCGCCTGTGCTTGTCCTAAACGTAAGGGCTCCGATCGCTGGCTCTACTTGGACACGCATATGGGCGTGGCTGCGCGCGATCGAAGGAGTCCGGGTATGACAGACGCGCCGGACGGCAACGGCAAAGCCATGGGCTATATCGCCGCCGATGAGGTCCGCCGTTACTTCGCGACGCAAACTGCCCTTGCCAAAACCGAGGGAGCACTAACGACCAAAATCGCAAACATCGAGGGTCAGTTCAGCATGGCGCGCTGGCTGGTGGTCGCCGTCGCGGTCCCTTCGATCACGACCATCGTGATGGCAACGATGATGCTGTTACGGATATGGACCGCCCCCTAGCTATTTTGTGTAACTCCTACCCCGTGAGTTCGTCGTAGCGCAACCTTCGCCCCACCATGCCGCGCCAGACCGCCCGCATCTGGTCGATCGTGTCGAGCGGGCGCTGGTTGTGACGGCCTGAGAACTCCCGCACGTAACGGTCGAGGTGCTTCGGACTCATGAAGTGATACGTCCCGACGTAGCCGCGCTTCAGCATCGACCAGAAGCTCTCGATACCGTTGGTGTGGGCATCCCCGATCACGTACGTCCCAACCGAGTGCTGGACGGCGTCGTGCTTGTACTCGCCCTCAAGCGGGACGTAGGCGCTGTGGCCGTCCGAGTAGACCTGCGACCCCGGACGGGTGTTCTCACGGACGAATCCGCGCAGTGTGTCGCCGTCCGTCTGCGAGACGGCGCGGGCGCGAACCTCGCCGCTCGTGCGGTCCCTGATCCCGAGGACAGGGGCCTTGCCCGCAGGGCCACCACGCTGGTGCTGGCGCTTGTGCTCGTGCTTGTTCTTCTCGAGGCCGCCCACGAACGTCTCGTCGACCTCGACCGGGCCGTCGAGCGGTGAGCCGGCGCCGTACGAATCGAAGGACTCGCGGATGCGGTGGGCCAGGTGCCACGCGCTCTTCTGCGTGATGCCGAGATCCCGGTGCAACTTCATCGAAGAGACGCCCTTGAGCGACGTGGTGAGCAGGTAGATGGCGATCGCCCAGGTCTGGTAGCCGAGGTTGGAGGACTCCATGACGGTGCCGGTGCGGACGCTGAAGCGCTTCCGGCAGTCGCGGCAGCGCATGGGCATGGTCTTGTGCTTGGAGCCGGCAAACACGTTGAGTGAGCCGTCGTTGGGGCAGGCAACGCCGTTCGGCCAGCGCTCCTCGACGAACCAGCTCTCCGCGGCGGCATCGTCGGGGAACATCTTGGCCAGGGAGACGTAGGTGATCCCCGCGCGCCGGTGCTGTCCCGGTGCCTTCCGTGCCATTGCCCCTCCCCTCGCTTCACTCCTATTCTATCACTCCGGGGCATCATTGTATATAGTCCCCTTCGCATTGACAGCGATGCGCACACGTACCGATTCCAACTCGCCGAGGGTGACCGGATCAGAATCGACCTGAGGTCGACCGACGGTGATTCCTACCTCTACCTCCTGAATGAGGACGGGACCCGCATCACGGACAACGACGACGGCGGCGCCAACCTCAACGCGCGCATCGAGCGCGAGCTGGCGGCGGGCATCTACCTCGTCGAGGCCACGACGGTCGGCGGACGCGGACGCGGCGCGGCGGACTTCAGGCTTTCCGTTGAGCACGTCACCGGTTGCGAGCCGGCACATCTGGGCACACTCGAGCCGGGTATCGACCTCACTGCATCCGGCACCTGGACGATCGACACGTGCGGCTCACGCGTGGTCGCGGAACACCCCGCCTATGCCTACTCCTTCAACCTGCCGCACGAGGGTCGCGTGCTCATCGACCTGACGTCGGTCGACGGCGACCCGGTCCTCTCTCTGGCCTCGTCCGATGGGAACTTCATCGGCGCCAACGACGACGGTGGCGGCCGCCGCAACTCACGCATCGAACAATACCTGGCGGCGGGTATCTACCTGATCGAGGCGACGACGTATCTGCAGCGCGACCTCCAGCCTCTGACGGCTGACTTCGACCTCGTGGTCCACCTGGTGGATGAGGAGGCGCGGCAGGGCCGCTTCCAGCTCAAGATCGAGGCGACCCACGCCCCCGACGAGGTGGTCGCGGGCGAGCCCTTCGCCGTTCACTACCGCACCGGCAATCCGGGCGGCGGCGACCTGTCTGACGCCGCCGGCAACGTCGTGTTGTACGTGGTGGCGCCTCGTGTGTTCGAGCGGATCATCGCGACGCCGGAGCTGTGGCGGGCAGGCGTCTCCTATCATTCCGGCGCTCAGACAGCGAGCGCGACGAGTATCGCGACCGCCAGGGTGGCGCCGTTTGCGGTCACACTCAGCGAACCCGGCCCTTCGTGGGTGTTCGTCGCGGTCATCGCTTTCGACGAAGCCGGCGAGGAGATCGCGTTCCACGGCATCTGGCGGAACCTGATGGTGCTGGGCGGCCCGACCTTCGGCCCGGTCGCCGCCACCGTTGACGGTGCGGCCTACGAGGTCACGGCCTCAGCCGACGAAGAGGGGCTCGTCACGACCTCCGTGACATCGCTCGCCGATCCCGGGGCGGACATCGACGAGGCACTGCGGGCCAGAGCCATCTACGCGGCAGGCGTGCGCTCCCTGGTGCTCGACGGCATCTTCGAGCAGTCGGTCCTCGGTGCGCTGCCGATCGCGGCCGAGCCGATGTCCGCTGGCCTCGAGAACGCTTCGTCGACCACCCTGACCAGGGCGATCGCGGAGCAGTACGCGAGCGCGATCGCAGGATCCGGGCTGGTCGAAGCGCTGGCCTCGGGCGAGGCAATCAGCCCTGTCGCCGTCGAGGATCTGACCCTCGGGACGGCCGAGACGGCGGCAGCGCGGTACGGGTCGTTGGCCGCCTCCTGGAGGGCGCTCCAGGAGCGGGTCGCGGACGGCGAGGCGCTCTCCTTCGCGGAGGCGTTCGCGCTCCAGTCCGAGCTCGCCTACGCCGAGCGCGTCCTCGCGCCGGCAATCACGGCCGGAGAGATCGTGCGGGCCGCCCGCGACGCCGAGATGGGATGGCAGGATCCCGTGGTCAGCGCGATGGTCGCCGACCTCGCGCGGATGGCCTCCTGCCGCGACGCGTCGCTCGGCGATGCCCTCATAGCGGCTGGTGTGGAGAACGGCGACGGGCTGCTCGAGCTCGACGCGGAGCTCCGCGCGGCGCTGCCGACCCACGGCCTGGCGACCGACGCGACGCTCTGCACGGCGGCGGGCGTCGATGCGGTGAACTCCCGGTTCCTCAGACGCCTGGGGCTCGGCGGTAGCCAAGAGCTCAACCAGCTCATCGCGCCCGAACTGCCCGCGGCGACGGAACCGCCACCGCCATCGCCATACGCGCTGCGCATCCTCGCCCGGCTGGGCGAGGACGGCCGCGTCGAGCACGCCGTGGAACTCGCCAGCGGCCAGCAAGTCTTGCCGTCTGTCCGCTTCCTGCCGGTGGATACCGCCGTTGACCAGTGGTACGTCAGCAGCGATGTCGAGGTGAACGAGAGCGCGATCGGGACGATTCGCGCACGGCGCCTGTCCGATGGGCGCATCGAGCTCGGCTTCCGCGACGCCAACGGCAACGCCGTCACGCCGACGCACGTGTTGCTGCCGGCCGAACTACCGCAAGGCGTCTGGTTCCGCAGCGGCGAGATCGAGGTCCCGCCCGCGCCGCCGCCTTCCGAGTAGCGGGCTTTGCCATCCTGAGCTAGGTGCTCAGGATGGCGCACAGCCCCCGGCTTGGGCAGCCGGGGCGAGCCAGTCCAGGCTGCTGTGCGCCCCGCGCATGCGGCCTGGCGTGGAGTTCGAACGTGGCGTGATGCGGCCTGCACGTGGCCTCGCGCCAGGTGTTGCCTTTATCGCAATTGTGGCGACGTGCCGGGGAGCGCGAGTCGGAGGCAAGCTATAGGAGTCGCGCCCGTAGGATGTCGGGACGGCCATCCTCAACTTGCTCCACAGCGGACACTAGCGAAGGACCCTGCCGAGCATGTCTTCGACGATGGACTCAGTTTCCGGGACAGTCCGACCAGACGCGCAGGCTGGCCAGGGCCACGCGGCCGTACGACGCGCCCACCACGAGCACGCTGACCAGCTACGGAGGCTTAGTCGTCGCCGGCTCGCGGTCGCGCTGGCCCTCATCTTCGGGTTCATGGTGTTCGAAGTGGTCAGCGGTTGGCTTGCGGGCAGCCTCGCCCTGCTGGCCCACGCTGGCCACATGCTTGCCGACAGCGGCGGGCTTGCGTTGGCACTCCTCGCCACGCTGATCGCCCAGCGGGAAGCCTCCGCCGAGCGGACCTGGGGCTACTACCGCGTCGAGGTCCTTGCGGTACTGGTGAACGTCGGCATCCTCGTGGTCGTTGGGGCACTCATTCTGTTCGAGGCCTACAACCGCATCAGTGGGGGAGATCCCCACGCTCATGGCGGCGATGCTCATGCCCATCCCGAAGGGCTGCCGATCCTCGTGGTCGCCGCGGTCGGGCTGATCGTGAACGCGGCAGGCGCTTGGGTGTTGCACGGTTCAGTGCGGCATAGCATCAACGTCGAAGGGGCCTTCTTGCACCTCATGTCCCACGTGTTGATAGCTGCCGGCATGATCATTTCGGCCCTGCTAATCATTGCCTTCGGATGGGAGTTCATCGACCCGTTGCTGAGCGTCGTCATCGGCGTGTTGATCCTGTTCTCCGCCTGGACTCTGGTGCAGCGAGCGTTTCACGTGCTGGTGGAAGGGGTTCCCAAACACATCGACGTGTACAAGCTCTGCCACGACATAGAGGAACTGGAGGGGGTCACCCTCGTCCACGACGTTCACGTCTGGACCATCACGTCGAACAGCGAAGCATGCACGGCCCACGTGCTCCTCGACCCTGACTACCGGGGAGACACGAACCAGTTGACCATCCGCCTTCAGGAGATTGCCCACAACGTGCACGGCATTTCGCACGCCACGTTCCAGCTGGAGAACTCGCTGGAGGGCTGTCTCGAGGACCACCACGTTGGCCATCTCCTGCAACAGGCGCGCTCGCACGGCCGCCGGTGGTCGCTCCGGTCGCTGTTGCCCTCGCGCTGACAACACCGGGCATGTCCCAGCCCGAGCCGTAGGAGGCCGAAACCTAGACGCGCCTGCGCGTCGTCACCGCGGCCGCGCGCCAGGCGAGCCTCGCCGACGAGAGCGGGCTCGATCCGAGTCTCCGGGTCGTGATGCGTGATCATCGCAGCGACCGCGAGCACACGATCGGCGAAGCACCCGGAAGATGCCGGGGGCCACGCTGCCGCCCTCAGGCTGGGCACGCGGCCGGCGCGACCTAGCCTGTCGCCTGAGGCGTCATGACGACGCCGACCGTGAGCTCAGCGGTGGCCCCGCCCCGAAAGATGCCCCGGACGGGCGAGACGTCACGGTAGTCTCGTCCGACCGCAAGCCGGACATAGCGCTCGCGCGCAAGTCCCGGATTCGTGGGGTCGAATCCGACCCATCCGAGGTCGGGGAGCCGGCATTCCACCCACGCGTGGCTCGCCTCCCCCCGCGTCGGCTGGTCAGCAGGGTCGGCGACATGAAGGTAGCCCGAAACATAACGTGACGGCACGCCCCACGAGCGAGCGATGGCGATCATCACGTGAGCGTAGTCCTGGCAGACACCGACGCCGGACTCCAGGATCTGCTCGATGGGGGAGACCGCCGACGTGCTCCCCGGCATGTACTCGAAGATCCGGTGGAGCGCACCAGTGAGCCCCGATACGGCGCTCAGCGGGTCCCCGGTTGGGGCTAAGAGGTCCTCGCGTCGGGAGAATGCCTCGAGTTCGGGGGAGGGGCGCGCGAACGCGCTGGCATGCGTGAATTCCCAGTCAGCGGACGACTCCGCCCAGGGCCGCATCTCCGTCCAGGTGTCCATCGCCAGCGACTCCGGGAGCGCCCGCGGCGTCAACCGCTCCACCGCCGAGCGGGCGGCGATCTCCAGCGCCTCGTGTTGCTGGTGGACGGTGAGGAGGTGCGTCGCATTCCCGAAGAAGTCCAGAGCCTCGGGGAACGTTCCATGGGGATCGGCAGCCATCTCGAAGCGCAGCAGGCGTTGACCGCCGTCGTCCCGAGGCTTCAAGCAGAGCGACAGCACGGAGTCGGTCACCGGCGACGTGTAGGAGTAGCGGGTGACGTGCTCGATCTCGTAGCGGGCTGACTGGCTCACGGCGTCACCGTCGGAGAAATCTCGATCGGGTAGTCGAAGTAGCTCGCTGTCACCAGGTCGTGGACCAGCCGAGAGCCCTCGTGGACCTGGCGCAGGACGCTCTCCGCATCGTCACGAACCTGCCACGCGTCGTGGACCAACGAGGCGAGATCTCCGGCCGCCCTCTCAGTCTCATCGCTGGATCGAGTGTTGGGGCCGCGACCGATCTTGGCGATCTCGGCAGCGGTCGCATCGACCGTCCGCAGGAGTGATCCGGGCAGCAGCGGGTTCGTGACCAGGAGATCCACGACCTGCTCGGGCTCGATCTCGACGCTGTACAGATCGTCGTAGGCCTCGAAGGCGTGGTACAGGCGCAGAAGACTGGTCCAGCCGGCCTCGGAGGTCTCCCCGAGCATCTTGTCCGTGGCGAACTGTGCCAGCAGAATCCCCGTCAGCATCTGGGCCCGCTCGGACAGATGCCCGAGCTGCATGAACCTCCACCCCTCGTCCCGGTACATCGTCGCGGCGGCCACGCCCCGGAACGTGTTGATCGCGGTGGCCGTCTCCGCGTAGAAGCTCTCGGGCGATCCCCCCCAGATGTCGCGCAGCTCCCGATGCTGGATGCGGAGGTAGCTCGTGTTCAGCGACGTCCACATCTCGGCGCTGATCAGCTGACGCATCTGGCGGGCGTTCTCGCGGCCGAGCGCGAAGCAGCTGCGCAACGAATTCGGATTCGAGGGCTCGAACGTGAGGTCTTCGGCGAGAGTGTAGGAGTCGGCGAGGGCATAGTCGTCGCTCTCGAGTACGACGAGATCGCCCGACGGCGGGTGGCGTCCGATCGCCGCGTAGATGCGAGCCCATCCGATGTGGATCTCCGGGAGCGGCCGGTCGACCAGACTCTCCGTCTGGAGCCGTAGCAGGCGGGCGAGACGCTCCGCCCGCTGGAGATAGCGGCTCATCCAGTAGAGTCCCTGGGCGCTGCGCGCTAGCAATTGTCCAGCACCCAGAGGTCCTTGCAGCCGCCACCCTGGCTCGAGTTGACGACGAGGCTGCCTCGCCTGAGCGCCACGCGACAGAAGGCGCCCGGCACGAGCCTGGTCGTGCGGCCGTGGAGGACAAACGGGCGAAGGTCGACGTGGCGCGGCTCGAGGCGGCCATCCACGAAGCAGGGAGAGCGCGAGAGCGCGAGCGTCGGCTGCGATACGAAGTCGGCCGGGTGCTCACGCACCTCTGCAGCGTACCGGTCGCGTTCCTCGGGGGTGGCGTGGGGCCCCACCAGCATGCCGTATCCGCCCGAGCCCCCGACGCGCTTCACGACGAGCTTGTCGAGATTGTCGAGCGTGTACTCGAGATCCTCCGGGCGACGACAGAGGTAGGTCTCGACGTTCTGCAGCAGCGGCTCCTCGGCCAGGTAGTACCGGATCATGTCGGGCACGTAGGCGTACACGCTCTTGTCGTCGGCGACACCCGTCCCGGGTGCGTTCGCCAGGGTCACGTTGCCAAGCCGGTACGCGTGCATCAGGCCGGGCACGCCGAGCAAGGAGTCGGGGCGGAAGGCGAGCGGGTCGAGGAAGTCATCCTCCACGCGCCGGTAGATCACGTCGATGCGATGCAGACCCTTGGTGGTACGTGCATACACGAAACCGTTGTGGACGAGCAGGTCACGTCCCTCGACCAGGTCGGCACCGAGCTCGCGCGCGAGAAACATGTGCTCGTAGAAGGCGGAGTTGTACACGCCGGGAGTCAGGAGGGCGATCGCCGGGTCGGAGCGGCCCTCCGGCGCGATCTCCCGGAGTGTCTCCCGCAACATGCTTCCGTAGTGCTCGACCCCCCGCACGCGGGACCTGCGGAAGAGGCGGCGCAGGCTCGCCTTGACCGCCTTCCGGTTCGCGATCATGTACGAGACGCCCGAGGGAACGCGCAAATTGTCCTCAAGAACGTGGAAGCCCTCGTTGGTGCGGACGATGTCGGTGCCACAGATGGCGACCCACGTGCCGTGCGGCGGGGAGACACCGCGCATCTGCAGCCTGTACTGCGGGCACCCGCGCACCACGTCCACGGGAATGACACCGTCCTCGACGATCCGGCCCTCGCCGTAGACGTCCGCCAGGAAGAGGTTGATCGCCTTCAGGCGCTGCGTCAGGCCCGTCTCGACGTGCTGCCAGTCGGAGCCCGAGATGACGCGCGGCACGCAGTCAACGGGAATGATCCGCTCGTCGGCCTCGTCGTCACCGTACACGGTGAAGGTGATGCCCTCGGTGGAGAACGTCCGCGTGACCCGCTCCTGGATGACGCCGAGTTCCGCGACCGAGAGATCGCGCAGAGCCGCACCGACCTCCCGGCAATGATCGCGGTGCGTGCCGTCCGGGAGCAGCATCTCGTCGTAGATCGACGGATCTAGGTCGTATTTCTCAAAGTCCATGCGGGCCCTTGCATTGGCCGCTGCACTCCTTGAGCGCGCGATGCCCAGTGTAGTCCGTCCGTCTCCGGCAGTGCCGCTCACCAAACACAATCAGCACGGTCCCCAGTAGTACGTGCGGGCGGCAAAGGATGCGACTTACGCCTACCTCTATGCGCGACGCGCGCCGTGCGGAACATCGGCAGCCATAGCCGAGAGCCCATTCGGCACCATGATGGCAGCGCCGCGCAACTGGCCAAGACCGAGGTCACACACAGAGACGACCGGGATGTCGGTCCTGGCTCCGAACAGACGGCCCCGGAGCCAGCAGGACCGCTCCAGGTCGCGGCGCGCTAGACTCCACCTGCCATGGCCACCCCGTCCCTGCCGGCCGTCGTCGCGCCCACCGATGAACGCTGGTTCTCCTACTTCCGGCCATCCGATGAGTTGACCGAGGTTGACGAGGTCAACTTCTGGCGCCCGTCGGCTCAGGACGAATTCCGCGCTCTCAGATCTGGTGAGCCCTTCTTCTTCCGCCTGAAGGCGCCACATAACGCCATCGCCGGGTTCGGGTTCTTTGCCCTCTCGTCTCGGATGCCGGTCCAGCTCGCCTGGGAGATATTCGGCGACCGCAACGGCGACGCCATGCGAGCGGACTTCGAGAGGAGAATCCGTGAGTACCGACTGCGATCCGGTCGCGCGGCAGGTGCGCAGCTCGCCTGCATTGTGCTCCGCGAAGCAGTGTTCCTGCCACGAAACCGATGGCTCCCCTGGGGACGGGACCAGGGGTGGCATCCCAATCTCGTGAGCTACAAGGGCTATGACCTCGCCACCGACGGTCGAAGCCTCGAAGCGCTCCTGCGCAGCACCCATCCGGAGCCTGTGCTCGATCTCCAGCCGTCCTTCGAGTTGCTCGAGCAGGATGCTCGCCATCACGTTGACGCCGTCCGCGTAGACAGGCGCGGGCAGGGCACATTCCGCCTGCGGCTGCTGAGCGCGTATGACCAGCAGTGCGCGGTGACGGGAGAGCACGCGATCCCGGTTCTCGAGGCTGCCCACATTCAGCCGTATCTGGGTCCGGCATCAAACCACCCACAGAACGGGATCGTGCTTCGGTCCGACCTCCATCGGCTCTACGACACGGGGTATGTAACTGTGACGCCCGATCTGCGCCTAGACGTGAGTTCCCGCCTGCGTGACGAGTTCGAGAACGGTAAGCACTACTACGAAATGGCTGGTCGTCGGATACACGTTCCACGCGACCGTCGGTGTGAATCGCCAAGGTCTATAGACCACGAAATCGCCAGATCGCCAGGGTCATTGATCCACTTCGCCAGGGTCATTGATCCACCCCGTCAGGGACTCCTGCCCGCCCGGGTCGCCGGTACGGCCACCATCGCCTGCATCCCCAGCGGAGGGAGCAGCGATGGCCTACCGGGAGGTACACGGGGTGGAGATCCAGGAGATCATTCGACGCTGGCAGGCGGGGCTCAGCCAGCGCCGCATCGCCAGCGGCACGGGGCTATCGCGCGTGACGGTGCGCCGCTACGTCGAGGCGGCCGAGGCGGCCGGCCTCACGCCGGGCGGTCCCGAGCCGAGTGAGGAGCAGCTCGCCGCGCTGGCGACGCTGAGCCTCTCCGGCCCGCGGCAGGTCGAGGCGCCGAGCGAGGAGCTGCTCTCGCCCTGGGCGGAGCAGATCGAGCGCTGGCTTGAGACCGACCGCCTGCAACTGACGCGCATCCAGGAGCTCCTCGCCGGACGAGGCTGCGAGGTCTCCTACACCACGCTGCGGCGTTTCATCCGGCGCCGCGGCTGGCGCCACCGGCTGCCGTCGACGGTGCGCATGGACGACGGGCCGCCGGGCGAGGTGGCGGAGATGGACTTCGGCCGCCTCGGCTTCATCCGGGACCCCGAGAGCGGCCGCCGGCGCGCGGTGTGGGCGCTGGTCGTCGTCTGGCGCTACTCACGCCACTGCTTTGTGTGGCCCACCACCAGCCAGAAGCTGGACGCTGTGATCGAGGGCCTGGAGGAGGCCTGGGCCTTCTTCGGGGGCGTGCCGCGCTACCTCGTCATCGATAACTTCCCGGCCGCCGTCGCCGGGGCCGACGCGCTGCACCCGCGCTTCACGCGGGGCTTCCTCGAGTACGCCCGCCACCGCGGCTTCATCACCGACCCCGCGCGCGTGCGTCATCCCCGCGACAAGCCGCGCGTCGAGCGCAGCATCCCCTACGTGCGCGAGCGCCTCTTCAAGGGCGGCGACTTCCGGGACGTCGTCGACCTGCGCTCCGCCGCCCGCAGCTGGTGCCTCGAGGTGGCGGGGCAGCGCATCCACGGCACGACACGCCGCCGGCCGCTCGAGGTCTTCCGGGAGGAGGAGCTCCCTCTCCTCGCTCCCTGGGACGGCGAGCCCTACGAGGTCCCCGACTGGCGGACCGCCACGGTCCATCCCGACCACCACATCGCCTGCCAGTACGCCCTGTACTCGGTGCCGTCCACGGCCTGCCCGCCCCGCCAGAAGGTCGAGGTGCAGCTCGGCTCGAAGCTGGTGCGCATCTACCACCGCGGTCAGCTCATCAAGGTCCACCCGCGCCAGCGCCGGGGCGGCCGCGCCACCGACCCGAACGACTACCCGGCCGAGCTCACCCCCTACACCAGGCGGGCGCCCGACTGGATACAGCGCCGCGCCGCCGAGCTGGGGGAGGCCGTGGGCGCCTACGCCGAGCGTCTCTTCGAGGGCTCCCTGCCCTGGGCGAAGCTGCGGCAGGGCCACAAGCTGCTGCGCCTCGCCGAGCGCTACTCCCCGGACCGCCTCGACGCCGCCTGCCGCCGCGCGCTCGAGGTCGACCTCATCGACGTGCGCCGCCTCGAGCGCATCCTCGTCCGCGCCCTCGACCAGGAGAGCACCCCAGACCCGCCCGAGCTGCCGCCGCCTCCGGGGCGCTTCGCCCGCTCGGGCTCCGTCTTCGCCCAGTCCCGCACGCAGACCCCGACAGGAGCACCACGATGACCGCCACCACCTCAGACCTCCGCCCGCTGCTCAAGCGCCTCAAGCTCGGCCGTATGCTCGACACCCTGCCCGAGCGCATCGCCCTCGCGCGGCGCGACCACCTCGACTACGCGGACTTCCTGCAGATCCTCCTCGTCGACGAGGTGAGCCGCCGCGACCACGGGCGGTTGGAGCTGCGCCTGCGCCAGGCCGGCTTCGAGCAGCTCTGCCGCCTCGAGGACTTCGACTGGGCGGCCGCCATCCGGCTCGACCGCCGCCTGCTCGACGCCGCCTTCTCGCTGCACTTCCTCGACCGCCGCGAGCACGTCCTGCTCGTCGGCCCCGTCGGCGTCGGCAAGAGCTTCTTAGCCCAGGCGCTCGGCTACTCAGCCGTCCGCTCCGGACGCAGCGTGCGCTTCGCCCCGGCCGACCACTACTTCCGCGAGATGGCGCAGGCCCGCGTCGACCACTCGGCCGAGAAGGTCTTTCGAAGCTTCCTCGCGCCCGACCTGCTCATCCTCGACGACCTCGGGCTCCATCGCCTCAGCGCGCAGCAGTCCATCGACCTCTACGAGCTGGTCATCGGGCGCCACCGCAGCTCCAGCTTCGTCATCACCTCGAACCGCGCCGTGGAGGAATGGCTGGGTCTCTTCGACGACCCGATCCTCGGCAACAGCGCCCTCGACCGCCTCGCCAACGCCAGCTACCAGATCGTGATCGAGGGCGATAGCTACCGCCAGCGGCTCTCGCCGCACCGCGCCCTGCTCGAGGCGCAGACGGGAGGTGATTGACGCGCTAGACGCTCACTGATATCAAGCCGCCTACCGGCGTCCCGGGTGGTCTAATGACCGTGGCGACGCGTGGATCAATGACCCTGGCGATCGACAACCGTCGGCTCGTTCCGAGTTCGCAGGCGCTTGAGTGGCACGCTGACAACGTCTTCCACTAGCAGAGCCGCCCATGTAAACGAACGTGAGCGGCGCACCAAACTCTGTCCTCTAGACCTGCTCGTCGGCCACCTCGACCAAGCGCGCGAGCGCGTTCGCCAGGCGCATCTGCCGGGGGGTGCGGCAGCGGACGCGAACCAGTGCGGGGCTCGCGACCACGTACACAAGACGCCCGCCGACTCGCTGCACAGCTCCATGCTATCCGGTGGCGGCGAGGGGATCGCATCTGCGTGGCGTCGCTCTGCGTACGGCCCCCCGTTGGGCCCGGAAATGCCCACGACGGGCAGGACGCAGGAGGGACACCGAGCTGTGTGCTCGGGGCCGCAGCGATCAACGTCCCAGCCGCAGGCGGACCTCCCTCAGCACGCGCTGCACATACCGTGCACGCGTCTCCGCTGTCCGGGCGCGCTCGATGAAGGCGGTCATCCCCTCGCGCTGCGCCCGGGTCAGCGCCACGAAAGCCTCGCTCGCGCCGGGGATGGCCGCCAGAGCGCTAGCGAGATCGGCGGGCATCTCGGGCTCGCGCCGTGCCTCGTGCCGCCAGACCATGATGTCGACGACATCGCCGACGCCCACGCCTGCGGCGGCGCGGACCGCGCCGTCCAGGAAGAGTCGGAAGGCGCCGCCGCCGCCCGGTGTGAGCCGCGTAGGGAAGGGACGGCCGTTAGCGAGGCCCTCGACGCGCACGTAACGCTCGGGCGGGGCGCCCGCAAGCGTCCGGCTGGCATCGATGGGCACGTCGACGCAGTAGTTCATTGCGAGCCTGCGGAGCGTGGCCGTGAAGCGATGCGGGGCTGCCGGGATCGCTCGCACGTGGCGATGTGACGCTCTGCCGCCTGGGGCAGGGCGTCTAGCTCTGAATCGGGGCGCCACGACGCACGCGGCGCGCCTCGCGGTTGGCCTGGAGAGCAGGTTCATGTAGCCACACCGCTGCCATTCGCATGGCGAGGCTATCGAGAGCGACTGCAAACTCCTCGCGGTAGACGTCAGGCTCTTCCACCGCGAGGGCGCGGTAGAGGTCGACCGCCATCCTGGCAGCGGTAGCGGCTTCGTTCGGCCGCTCGCTCCCGGCTCTCTGGTTGCCGAGCTCGACGAGCGCAGCAGCGAGATCGCGCCGGGATAGCGTCGAGTCACCCGAGTCGAGCTCACGGCGGACGTGCTCGACGATTGCCTCGGCGTCCATCGAATCGAGTTCGCCGACGTCCCGGCCCTCCGCCAGAGCGGTCGCGACACGCCTCGACCCCATGTCACCAGCCATCATTCCCCCACCTGCCGCGAATCCATCGCCCGTCGATGCCAGCCCCGTCCGCTACCGACGTGCCGCCCCATCAGGGAATCGAGGCGACGGTCGCCAGCCCCCTGTTCACCTCGATCAGCGCCGGCAGCAGATCCTCCCTGGGCGTGATCTCCTGGAGCCGCGGGATGACTCGCTCGCGGAAGCGCGTCATCGAGGCGCGGATGCGCTCGTCCTCCATGTGCCCGAAGTTGAACCAGCACATCAGGTTGTTGACGCCGAGCTCCGCGAACGGCCGCAGCCGCTCGAAGACCTCGTCGGCGGTGCCGGCGTGCAGCCACCCGTGCTTCAGATACTCCGAGCGGCGCTTCGCCATGTCGGCCTTCGGGAGGTCGTCGATGCCCGTGTTCGCCCGCAGGCTCTTGCGCGTGTACGTGTCGAGCACGTCGTCCAGTTCCTCCAGCCAGTTCTCGCCATCCTCGGCGACATAAAGCTGACGGACGAGGCTCGTGTGCTGCCAGGCTCGTGCCCGCGCCTCCTGATCGAGCCCGACGTCGTCCATTCCCTTGAAGTAGTACTGCAGGCGCGCCGCGATGAACTCGACGTCCTGCGGCCCCAGGAGCAGAGACCATCCCCGCCGGCCCGCCATCTCCAGCCGCTCGGGAGTCCCCGTCGCGACCGCCATGTGCGGGCGCGGCCTCTGGATGGGGGCGGGGATGATCCGCCCGCGCACCTCCACGTCGAAGTACTTGCCGTGATGCTCGAAGCCCTCCGGGCTGGGCGGCTCCCACGCGAGGTCGCACACCTCGAGGAACTCGCGCATGATCTCGTACCGCTCTTCACGGTCCAGCCCGTAGCCGTCGTACTCATCCGGAGCGTTTCCGGAGCCGATCCCGACGATCAGCTTCCCCTTCGTGAGCTGGTCGAGGAGGTTGCACTGGGTCACGAAGCGGATCGGGTGCGTGAGCGCCACGACCGCCACGGCGAAGCCGATCCGCATCCCGGGGACGCGCTGGCTGACCGCGGCGGCCATCGTGGTCGGGTCGGAGTAGACGTTGTAGCCAGTGAAATGGTGCTCGGTGATCCAGGCGTCGGTGAAGCCCATCGACTGGGCGAGCTCCAGCTGCCCGAAGACCTCGTCGAGGACGCGTTCGTCGTCATCGGGACCGGGGGTCTGCGGGTTCAGGTAGTAGCTGAAGCGCACCGGGCACCTCCTCGACGGGTCGACTTCTTCCGCGCGACATCATCGTGAAGGCCGGGCGGCCGCAGCGGGGACACCGCGCGCGCCTGACCGTACGAGTGAGCGGCCCTTGTCAGCAAGCGGCGGCGGCCTCGGGACCCACGGCTCACGCGGCGCGCCTCACGGTCCTCCCCCCACTCGCGCCGGTTGTATCGTTCTCGGCGAGTTGGGCGCCGGCGGCGGCAGCAGGGGAGGGGTGGCGCGGTGGCGATCACACTCGGGGCGGGGGACTCCGCGCCGGACTTCGAGCTCGCCGACCAGGACGGGACTCTGCACCGGCTCGGCGACTACCGGGGCCAGACGGTCGTCCTCTACTTCTATCCGCGCGACGAGACCCCCGGCTGCACGATCGAGGCCTGCTCTTTCCGCGACGCGCACGATGAGATCGCCGCCGAGGGCGCGGTCGTCCTCGGCGTCTCCACCGACGACGCCGAGTCGCACCGGAGCTTCCGGGAGCGGCACGAACTGCCGTTTCCGCTGCTCGTCGACGACGCGGCGAAGGTGGCGACGAGCTACGGCGCCTGGGGCGAGAAGGTGCTCTACGGGCGCCGCTTCGTGGGGATGACGCGCTCGACGTTCGTGATCGGTCCGGACGGCTGCCTCACCAAGGTGTGGAAGCGCGCACGGGCGGCGGGGCACGGTGAGGCCGTGCTCAACACCCTACGTACCTCCGGGTGATCAGAGAGGGCACCGTCGCCCGCTGCAACAAGACATAACACCGAGTCGCGGGGGGCAGACTCCCGACTACGCCGCTATGGCCGGCTTCACATAGCTGGGACAGCTATACGCTTCGCCTTGCGTGACGTTGCTCTCGCTCCGATCGACGTTCTCGGCGACGGCACGCCCGCCGCAGTGCGAGCAGCGCAGTCCGCGCTCGGTCATGACCGCGGATTGCGGCAACGGCCCTGCGTCGGAGTGGCACAGGCGGAGGTCGCGGGGGCCGCTCCCGGTGTGCGACTCGAAGTCGCCGAGGTAGCGGGAGCAGGCGAAGCAGCGGAGCTCACCACGTAGCGTCGTCATTTCCGATACTTCCTCTCATTACCCAGCCAATATACCACAGGGGGGTAGGGTCTGCGCTGACTTCCAGGTTGGTTGCCTCCACGAGCGACGCAGGCCGAGCACCACGCCTGGCTCACGCACGCCAGCGGGCCCGAGTCAGAGCAGGGTGGTCCTCGCGGTCGCGGCCGGGCGCACCGGCCAGCAGGTCAACGACACGCCGACGACGGCCGATTAGCGACCCGGCCCGTGAGGCCGGCCGGTCAGCGTGTGCACGCGGGCTCTCGAGACGCCCGCGCCCGAAGCCCGCGCGCTCGGTCGTCGCCGCCGGCTCGCCTCGTGTGGGTCGGGTTCGGCGAGGCGGGCAGCGGGCTCTTCCCTCCATACCGCGATCCCGGCCGCATCGCGCCGGCGTGTCGCACTATTCTTCTTATGTGATGTGAAAGCACGAGGAACCTGACTCTCCGGGAATTGGGGGAGGGCCGGGGCACGATAGCAGCGATGCCGTATCACTGAGCCTCGACCTCGGGCCACCGATGATCACGGCACCGGGCGAGGCAGCCGACGACCGGCCACGACATCGGCCCCAGCCGCCAGGACGCGTGCCAGCGGGGCCGAGGCGGCACCTGTCGCGGTCCGAGTCGGCGCCGGGACCCCGCTTTGCCCAGGGAGCCGAGACGGCCCGGCCGCTCCGCATCACCAACGGCCTCGGGTTATGTCCTCTCGGACGGTTCTGGCGACCCGCGCAACACATAGCGGGTGATAAACTGGGCGCACGCCACTCCTTGGCCGGTCAGAAGACTGGTATGCGAGGCTCATCCCGGCCGCGGAGGGAGGCAAGTCATCGCGTCCCTCCCGGATGGTCCTCCAGCCGCCACGAGCGGCTCTTCCAACCTAGTGCGCAACATCCTCGCCGGCGCGATCGTCGCCCTGATCGGGGGCCTGCTCGTCGCGGCGGGCTTCCTCGTGGCGCTCGTGCTCGACCCCGCCGGCGACGAGACCGTCGCGACTCCCGCTGCGACGGCCACCCCAGAGGCCCCGGTCACGCCCGGAGTGCGATCGACGGAAGTCGACTTCGGCGTTCTCGCGGAGATCTACGGCATCCTCGAGGACGATTTCGTCGAGCCCGATCGCATCAACGACGTACAGCTCTACGAGGGCGCCATCGACGGCCTCTTCAGTTCGCTGAACGACCCCCATTCGACCTACATAGACCCCACGACCTACTCGATCTCGCGCACCGATCTCTCCGGGACCTTCCAGGGGATCGGCGCCACGGTCTCCCGCCAGGAGGACGAGATCGTGATCGTCCGTCCCTTCGACGGGAGCCCGGCCGAGCTGGCCGGCGTGCGGGCGGGCGACGTCATTCTCGAGGTCAACGGCGAATCGGCGATCGGCTGGTCGGTCGACCGGGCAGTCCTGACCATCCGTGGTCCGCGGGGCACCACCGTGACGCTCAAGGTCCGGCACAGTGACGGCACGGAGGAGGTCGTCGACATCGTCCGCGACCGGATCGAGGTCGACTCGATCAATCGGATACCGCCGGGCGGCGTCCTCCGCGACGCCGATGGCAATGACGTCACGGATCTCGGCTACATCCGCATCGCCCAGTTCACGGAGCGCACGCCGGACGAGTTGCAGGACATGATCGAGAGCATCGAGGCGGATGGCGTCCAGGGACTGATCCTCGACGTCCGCGGCAACCCCGGAGGCCTGCTCGCGGAGACAGTGGAGGTCACCGATCTCTTCCTCGATGAGGGAGTAATCATCGTCCAGGTCGACCGGGACGGTAACGAACGAATTGCCGAGGCACGGCCGGGACAAGTCACCCAACTCCCGATCGTCATCGTCCAGGACGAACAGTCCGCCTCGGGCTCGGAGCTCCTCGCCGTGGCGCTGCAGGAGCACGGCCGCGCGACGATCGTCGGCGCGCGATCCTTCGGCAAGGGGACGGTGAACTCGGTGCGCGAACTCTCCGACGGTGGGGCCATCTACATCTCGATCGCGCGGTACCTCTCGCCGAACCGCAACCTGATCGAGGGCCTCGGCGTCATCCCCGACGTTCCAGTGGAGCTGACGCCCGAGGACATCGACGCCCAGCGAGATGTGTTCATCCACCGCGCCATCGATGTCCTGCGGGCGCAGATCGAGTCTCAGTCGGCGAACTGACGGATCCCCGCGCACAGGCCCTACCCCACCGGGGCTGCGCTACCCTGTCGCAGCCCTCACCTCCCGATCCGAGGCGCGAGGCTTACACTTATGTCGTCTAAACTCGCACCGGCTTTCCGCCGGCCACTCCGGAGTCCGTAGGTGGCAAAACGAAAGCGCCAGGTCCCCCGCACCGTTCAGGGCGCCGACCACACGGTCGCCCAGAACCGGCGCGCCCGCTACGACTACGAGATCCTCTCTTACACCGAGGCAGGGCTCGTGCTGCTCGGCTCCGAGATCAAATCGATCCGCTCCGGGAACGCGAATATCTCCGAGGGCTACGCGCGCCTCCGCCACGGCGAGCTGTGGCTGGAGAACGTCCACATCGCCCCCTACCCGCCCGCCCGTGAGAATCACGAGCCGACCCGACCGCGGAAGCTGCTGTTGCACAAGGAGGAGATCAGGCGCCTCGAGCGCTCGCTCGGCGAGAACCCGCGTACGACGCTGGTACCGGTCAGGCTCTATCTGAAGGCGGGACGCGCCAAGGTGGAGCTCGCCGTCGGACGCGGCCGGCGCGCCTACGACAAGAGGCAGGCGATCGCACGGCGAGACGCCGCCCGTTCGATTCAGCGGGCGCTCCGCCACTCCGTTCGAGAGTCACCCCGCTGATGGTGGCGCTCGGCGATGACTCCCCGGAGTCATTGCGATAGTATTGAACCACCGGAGCGAAGAGCCGCTCCGGTGGGTGAACATGGGGACGACAGGAATCGACAGGAGCCAACGGACGCGGTTTGCGGGTCGAGGTGCCACCACCCTCGTAAATCAGGTGGCAAAAGGTAACTGGCGAACGACAACTCGCTCTCGCTGCCTAGTTAGGTAGCGACGTTGACCCGGGCCCCCTCCCGGCGGGCTCGGTGAGGCGACGATAAGCCGGGATGCGCGGACGGCGTGCGCCTCGGGCGACGCCCGCTAAGCTAACCGAGACTGGTCGACGCACCCCTGGTCAGCGGAGGCGCGGCGGCGAGATTTACCGCTGACTACACCCGTAGCAGATCCGTGACGGACGCTCTCTGGACGGGGAGTTCGATTCTCCCCCGTCTCCACCATCTCCAACTGTTTACTAGGTCAGCGTTTTCGTCCAGATTCAAATCGACCCCGTCGTCGGCAGTTATGTCACCTGACCTCCATCTCCAGGATCTCCAACTGCTAACGTCTTCAGCCGATTCCGGCGGGATCAGCGCGACCTCGGGATCGGCCGTCGGCTCGAGCGCATGGTCGATCAGCGCCTTGAACTCCGGTGTCGGCGTGATCGCGCCGATGCGCCTCGAGTCGATGTCGAGGTAGACGCGCTCGATCAGGGGAGCCACCAGCCGCCGCCGCTCCTCCGGCGCGGCCCGCTCCCACAGCGCAGGCATGTCCGAGAACAACTCCGCCGCCTCGTCGAACGCGGGGCCCGAGGGGCGGAGCACGTCCCGGGCGCGCTTGTCGATCGCGGCGAGGCGCACCTCGTACTCGGTTTCGTTGAGTCCCCCGTCGGCATAGGCCCGGGCGATGCGCCGACGATTCTCGGCCAGGTCCTCGGCGCTCGGACCGTCGTAACCGGCTGAGAGGATCTCCGCCATCCGGTCGCGCCAGTCCGTCGAGAACTGCACCGACTTCCAGATCGCACCGAGTTGCTCGTCGACGCCCGCGGCCATGAGGGATCGGTTGTTCGTGCTGCACCGCTCGCCGTGACGCTCCCGGTACATCGGCCGTCCCCGGTGATCACGGTCGGATTGGAGCGCCCTTCCGCAGTGCCCGCAGCTCACCCGCCCCTGGAGGATCCCCCGGCCACCGACCACGAGGCGCCGCTGTCGCCGCACCCCCCGCTTCGCCTGCACCTGCCGGAAGAGGTCGTCGTCGACCAGCGCCTCGTGGGCGCCCGCGAACTCGGTCCCCTTGTACAGAACCGCACCGCGGTAGAAGACGTTGGCGAGCATGTCCTTCACCGCGAACGACGTGAAGACCGGGTTGTGCCCGCGCGTCTCGAAGCCCTCCGCGTTCAGCCACCGGGCGATGGCGCCGTACGACTCCCCCTGCGCCCGCTGCCGGAAGACCTCGGCGACCGCCTCCCCTTCCCCGGGGACCACGCCCGGGATCGCGCCGGGACTCGGCGCCACGTACCCGAAGGGCACGGGACCCGGCGGCAGTCCGTTCTCGGCCCGCTCCCGGAACGCCTTGCTCACGTGGACGGCGAGTTGATCGGAGAAGAACTCCGAGACGCCCCCGATCATCGTCAACATCAGCTTCCCCGCTGGCGTCGTGAAGTCGATGTTCTCGGTGACGCTGGCGAAGCCGACGTTGAATTGACCGAGGTACTGCAGGGCCTGCCGCTGGACACCAACGTTCCGCGCCCAGCGATCAATCGTGTGCACCACCACGACATCGAACTCGCGGCGGGAGGAGGCGTCGAGGAGCGCGGCTAGCATCGGCCGCTTCTCGATCTTCTCCGTGTGCGCGCTCACGCCCTCGTCCGCGTAGATCCGCACGAGTTCGTACCCGTGCCGCTCGCAGTGGCGTGCGATCTCGCGGCGCTGGGCATCGAGCGAGTGCCCGTCGGCCTGTTCCTCGGTGGAGACGCGGACGTACCCGACCGCTCGCTCAGTTCTGCCCATCGTGCTTCCCGTCCCTGCCCTCCCGGCGCGCGCGTTCACGCTCCCAGATCGCCCACCCGACCGCTGCGTACTCACGACAAAGGTACTCCACGGTCGGAGGCAGCGCCGGTCGCCCCCGTGACCCACTGCGCCGCCCGCGGACCCGCTCGTGAGCGCGCGCCCCCCCGGCCTCTCGACGGGGCCTCACTGGCTCTCTGCCCGCGGGACGCGCAGCCCCACCGACCGGCGCCCCTCGCCCGATGCACCGGAAGGGCCCCAGACGGGCCCCAGCAATCCTCTCGGATTCCGGGGGCCCCGACCCGACCGCCACCCGGTCGTGGCCAGGAGGGGTAGGCGGAGGGCGGACTCGCGTGCGGCACGCCGGGCGGCGCGCACCACGTGCTCCTCCGCCCGGTCATCGATGCAGACGAAGAGCAACAGGGGCTCGGCATCGAAGTCACGGCGCCAGGCGCGGGCCGCGTAGTAGCGCGCATAGCCGCCGAACTTCGCCGCGAAGTCACCGGAGTCGAGCGTCCCGCGGTCGTACTCGAGCAGGAACGGCACGCGGCCTCCACCGAGGGCGACCACGCCCGAACCGTCGGGCCGGATCCACGCAGCCCGCCCTTCGTGCCGGAAGCGGCTGGTCGACTGCGCTTCGTTGCGGCAGACCACGAGCCGGCCCCCGGCGGCGCGCGCGTCCGCCGCGAGCCGTGCAACGACGCCGTTGAGGCCGAGTTGGTGGGCCCGGTGGCGGACCGAGGGGGCATCTCCCGCCGGGTCGGGGGCGCTCACGCCCGCGAAGAGCGCGTAGTGACCCTCCGGCACCCCGTCCCGGCGGGCGAGCAGCAGCAGGCCGAGCGGCGTGAGCAGAAGCTGCTTCGCCGGGGACTCGTCCGGCTGTCCGTCCGTATCGAAGCGCGCGATGCCCAGGCGGAGGATTCGCTCCACCCGCCGCTCGACGGCCGCCGCGTCGAGGGAGGCGAGGCTCGCCAGTTGCGGGATGCTGAGCAGCGGCCAGCGCCCGATCCACTCGAGCAGGCGCTTCTCGTCCGGGTCGGTCGTCATCGCGATCGCGGCAACGCGCTCGCCGATGCCGGCGGCGGAGCCCGCCGCCGCGCGCGGCGCCCACCGCCTGAGCGATTCGCCCGGCGGCGGGCGGCCCACGCCACCCAGATCCCCCGTCACACAGACGCGTCCGAGCGGCGGCGGCGCGCCCCACCCGAGCTGCTCCAGCAGGCTTCCTGCGCGTGCGGCGACCGGGTCCGACCAGATCGACCCGGCCGGCCCGGCCGCTGCGATCTCGTCCGCATCCGCGACCAGGACGCCGGGCGGCCGCCTTGCCGCGCGCTCCGCCGCGCGCCCGAGCGCGCGCTCCCAGACCGCCCGGCCGCGGCGGCCGCGGCGGACGAGGAGGACCGGAGGCAGCCCCTCCGCACCCCAGCGCGCCTCCGCACCCAGTGTGGGCGCCGCCCAGCCGAGCGCCCGCTGGCGGCGGTACGCGTCGGGCGCCCCTTCCCGGTCCCAGGCCACGAAGAACGGCGCCCGCAGCGAGCCCGCCCGGAGGCAGCCGTAGCCCTCGACGCCGCGCGGCCACCAGCGCTCGCTCCGCAGCATCGCGAGCGGGAGCGAGCGTGCATCCTCCAGCTCCACATGCGGAATGCCCGGGTTGGCCGCGAGCTCCGCGAGGAAGCGGTTGACCCGGGCCGTCGTCCCCGCACGCACGATCCGCGCCAGGATGTCGCCGCGGCGCGCCGGGACGCGGGCGGCGAGCGCGTCCTCTTCCACGGGGAGCAGCCGCGCGAGCGCCGGGAGCGCCGCCTCCCGCACGAAGCTGAGTCGATCGGGCGCGAGCCCACCGTCCCGGGCCACGACCCACTCGACCCACCCGAGCCGCTCGAGCGCGAGGCGCAGCGCGCGCGCGTCCGGCTCGTCGACGCCGAGCAGCCGCGCGAGCTCCGGCTCGCCGAGGAGCGGCAGGCGCGCCACCCACTCCAGCGCGCGGGCGAGGTGCGCGCCCGCCGCGATCACGTGGCCGCCCCCCTCTGGGCGTTGCCGCGGCCGCGGCGCGCAGGCGCTGCGGTCCCGGACGTATCGCCCGCCTCGTGGCCCCCCGCATCCAGCGCGACCCGCACGGCTCCCTCGATCGCCCGCCCGGCCAGCTCCTCCCCGGACGCCCGCGCCCGGCCCCGCCGCCCGGCGGGCGAGCGCTCCGCGAGCGCCTCGTCGACCTCCCGCGCCACGAGCTCGCGCGGCCGTCCCACGCGCTCCGCCGAGCGGCGGGCGATCGCCTCGGCACGCCCGGGGAGGGCGGCCGGTGGCGGGTCGACCCGGAACGAGAAGGCCGGAGGCCGGGTGCGCCCGTCCCACCACCGCGCGTAGCACGTGAAGTCGTCGAGCGAGACCAGGTCAGCGACCTCAATACCGCTCCCGAGCTCGGGCACGAGGCGCCTCGCGTCCTCGGCGCTCACCCCGAAGACGGTGAGCCCGTCGGTGTTGGCGAAAAGCGTCGGCGCGAGGTTGCGGTCGACGGCGTCGAGCTTCGCGAGCGACTGCGTCACCAGCACGAAGCTCGCGCCGTACTTGCCGAGCTCGGAGAGCATCCGCGGGTAGTCGACCGCGCCGAGCGTGCTCGACTCGTCGACCAGGCCGATGACCTTGCGCCGGCGCTCCGGCGGGAGCGCCACCTGCTCCTCGACCAGCAGCCCGAGCAGGTTGAGGAGCGTCGCCCCGACGAGCGCCGAGGCGCCCTCGCCGAGCGCACCCGTGGCGGTGTTGACGACGAGCACGCCGCCCTCCCGCACGATCTCGCGCGGATCGAAGGTGGAGCGCGCCTGCCCGAAGACCAGGCGCGAGGCCTCGGTGACCGTGAAGCGGCCGATCTTCGAGGTGACCGGGTTCGCCGTCTGCTGCTGCAGCACGCGCCCGACGCGGTCGTAGTTGTCGCGCCACCAGGCGCGCACCGCCGGGTCCCGCACCTGGTCGAGCACGCCCTCGCGGAACTCCCGGTCGGTGAGAAGCGGCGCCACGTCGAGCAGCGTGAATTGCTCGTCCCGCCCGTACTGCAAGTTCGCGTCGAGCAGCGCGAGCAGCGAGGCGCGGAGCGCCCCCTCCATGCGCGGCCCCCAGTTGGCCGGCCAGAGCCTGTTCATCATCGTGACGACGTGCTCGGTCGTGCGGTCGCGGTCCGGGAAGAGGCCCCGGTCCAGGAGGTTGAGGCCGACGGGCCGCTCCGGGTTCGCGAAGTCGAGGTAGGTCGTGCGCTCCGAGAGCTCCGGCGGGACGGCCGCGAGCACCGCCTCGGCGAGGTCCTGGTGCGGGTCGACCACGACCAGCGCCGTCTCCTCCGGGCCCACCCCCTCCATCACGGAGGCGGCGAGGTGCCGGAGCAGCGTCGACTTGCCGCGGCGGGTCTTCGCGACGATGAGCTGGTTGCGGTGGAGGAGCGGCTGCGGCATGTACACCGGGACCGACCGGCCGCCGGCGTCTGCCCGGCCGACGCGCGCCCCCCGCCGCGCATGGCCCGGAGCGGGCGCGAGGCGCCGGGCGGTCGTGCGCCGAACGCCGGCCGGCGCGGCCGCCTCGTCGGGCAGGTGCCAGAGCGCGGCGAGCTCGTCGGTGTTGAGGAGAAGGGGCAGTCGCCCCGCTTTGCCGCGGCGCGCCGGGCGCGCGCGCCCGGGCCGGAGGCCGCCGCCCGCGGCGCCGTCGTAGCCCTCGTAGGAGGAGGCCGCCTGCGACGCGAGCCGGCGCAGCCGCCCGCCGTCCGCGTGCCGGCCGCCGATCGCGAGCACCTGAAGCCTCGCGGCGGCGAGCGGCGCCGCGAGCTTCTGCTCGACGAGCTGCGGCGGGAGCGGGTCGGGGCGGCGCCGGAGGCGGACGGCGAGCGCGGCGGCGGCGGGCAGCGCGACGAGAGCGCCCGCGCCTCCCGCGGCGAGGAGCTCCCACTCGCCCTCCACCCACCAGCGCCAGCCCTGGAGCCCGCCGGCGACGAGCGCGAGCAGGGCGACCATCGGGACGGGGCTCGGCCCGCGCGGCGCCGACGGTTCGCGCCATTCCCGGACGGCGGGCGCGGCGCGGCGGCGGATACGCGCGTCGGCGCCCCGCGGAGCGGGAGCGAGCGAGAGCCTCACGACGACGCGCTCCGTCGCATCCGGCGCGATCCCCGCCACGAGCCCGGTGAGCGGATCGGGGTCGTGGCGCCAGTCGGCGCGGAGGGGGAGCGCCGGCTCGGCCAGGTGGCGGAGCTCGACGAGTACGGATCGCTCCTCTCCGAGCGGTCGAGCCGGATCCAGCTCGGGCCGCCCCGGGGGGATCTCCTCGGCGCGCGCCTGCGGGTAGGCGGCCCTCAGCTGCGCGAGGGCACGCTCGAGGTCCGCCCGCGCCTCCGCGCGCAGGTACCAGCGCGGCCCCTCCGCGTCGACGACGATCTCGAGCGAGAGGCGCTCCCCGGCGAGCGCGCGCAGCATGCCCCGGGCGGCCGTGATGCCCCCCTCCAGGTCGCGCGGCGGCACCACCTCGGCAAGATGCAAGCTCTCAGCGGGAGGGCGCATCGCCGTCCCCCGGAACGTCCCCACGTGCACTTCCCTGTGCGTCCCCATGTGCGCCTCCCTCCATGTCGGCCTGCGCCTCCCTCTCCGCGTCGAGCAGCCGGAAGAACGTCTCGCGGCCACCGGGTCGCGTGCCCAGCTCGTTCACGTCCTTGACGCCCGGGGGGAGCTCCAGGACGCGGGCGCGCCCGTCCAGCAGGCCGGCGAGCGCCGCCGCCGCCCGGCGCCCCGGATCGTCTCCGTCCATCACCAGCACCACCGAGCGAGCGCGCTCGAGCAGGCGCATCGCGCCGCCGCCGGGCTGGGTTCCGAGCAGCGCGCAGGCGGGAAGCCCCCATCCGGCGAGCGTCAGCCAGTCGAAGGGGCCCTCGGTCACGAAGAGGCGGCGGCGGCCGCGCTCGTAGCCGAGCAGCGGCCGCGGCAGCGCGAGGCCGCGGTACTTCGGCGTGCGCTCCTCGGACGTCGCGCGCCCGACCATCCAGCCGCAGTGCGAACCGCGGAGATCGGGGATCACGATGCGCCCCGTCATCGTCTCGGCGCCGCCCCGGTGGAGCAGGCCGAGCTCCTGCGCCCGCTTCAGGCTGAGCCGGCGGCGCTTCAGGTAGGGGACGAGCCGGCGGCCGTCCGAGAGGCCGAGGCGGCGCGAGCGCGTGAGCCACGCCGGGATCCCGCGCCCCTCCAGGTGGCGGAGCGCCTCCGGCGTCTCCAGCAGCGTCTCGTGGTAGAGCTCAGACGCCGCCGTCAGCATCAGCCGGTCGTCGAGCGAGAGGGCCGGGACCCGCTCGCGACGTGCCGGCGGCGGTGGCGGCCCGGACGCCGCGTGCGGAGCGCCCGTCCGGCCCAGGCGTTCGAGCGCCTCGCGGAAGCCGAGCCCCGAGGCGCGGCGCACGAAGTCGATCACGTCGCCGCGCGCGCCGCACCCGAAGCAGTGGAAGGACTCCGTCTCGGGGTAGACGCAGAAGCTCGGGTTCCGGTCCTCGTGGAAGGGACAGCGCCCGCTGAGGTGCGTCCCCGCGCGGCGCAGCTCGACCCCGTGCCGCTCCACGACCGCGGCGATCGGGCTGGCGCGCTTCAGCTGCTCGATGTCGATGTGACTCATGGCTCACCCTCCGTCATCTCCATCGCGCGTTCCGCGGGGTCGGTCGCCCCGGATCGGCCCCGGGACGCGAGGAACTCCGGGTCTGTCGTCGCGAGCTCGTGCTCAAGCGGGCTCGCCACGACGCGGAGCGCGACGTGCGTGCCGCGCGCGAGCAGCAGTCCCTCGCCGCGGCCGCAGGCCAGCAGGAAGGAGCGCTCGGCGGAAGAGAGCCCGAAGGTCTCCTGGACGAGCGCGATGGTGGAGCTGTCCTGGCGCATCAGCAGCTGCGTCGAGCTGTTGGCGAGGACGGTGTGGCCCTCGGGCGAGGCGAGGAAATCCTCCACGTCCTGCGTCACCGCGGTGAGCCCGAGCCAGCGCTTGCGGGCCCGCCGCGCGAGCTGCGCCAGGAAGCGCGCCCCCTCGGGGTGCCGCATCAGAGACCAGGCCTCGTCGACGAGGAGCATCCGCGGCCTCGGGTCGCGCGCGGCCCGCGCCCAGAGGTGGTCGGCGATGAGGTAGGTGGCGACGGGTCGCAGCTCCTCGTCGAGCGCGCTCAGGTCGAAGACCACGAACGGCCGGTCGAGGTCGGCCGTGGTCGCCTCCGAGAAGAGACGGCCGAGGCTCCCCGAGACGTAGCGCCGGAGCCTCGCCGCGAGGCCGTGGGGCGCCCCCGACTCCTCGAGCACGGAGAGCAGGTCGCGCATCAGCGGCGCGGGGCGGCCGTGCGTCGCCGGGTCGGCGGTGATCCCCGCGCGGCGGTAGCTCTCGTAGAGGGCGCGGTCGAGCACGCCGCGCTCGTCCTGCCCGAGCCGGCCGCCGGGCTCGGCGAGCATGAGCGCGAGCAGCCCCTGCAGCGCCACGACGCGCTCCGCGAGCACGTCGTGGCGCTCCCCGCCGCCCGCGGGCGGCAGGTCGAAGGGGTTGACGCGGTGGGGCGCCCGGGCGGAGAGGCGGATCAGCTCTCCGCCCACGGCCTCGCAGATGCGCCCGTACTCGCCCTCGGGGTCGATGACGCAGTAGTCGATGCCGAGCAGGAGCGCCCGGAGCGCCTCGACCTTGCAGGCGAACGACTTGCCGGCGCCGCTTTTGGCGAAGACGACCCGATTGGCGTTCTCCTGGTCGGGCCCGAAGGGGTCGACGATCACGAGCGAGCCGCCCTCCACGCTCTCCCCGTAGAGGAGGCCGCCGGGCGCGGCGAGCCGGTTCGAGACGAAGGGGATCATCGTCGCGGCGCTCGAGGTGTCGAGGTTGCGGCGGCGGCCGAGGTGATCCTGGCCGGCGGGGAGGCAGGAGAGGAGCCCCGGCATCATCTCGTAGAGCGCCGGCCGCGCCTCCGCCATCATCCCCGCGAGCGTCGCCCGGGCGCGCGCGGTCGCGCGGTCGAGCTCGCGCCCGGAGCCACGCCCGAGCCTCAGGTAGAGCGCCGCCGAGAAGACGCGCTCGTCGCCGCGCTCGAGCGCGTCGCGGAGGCGCTCGACATCCCCGCGGGCGACCTCGCGCTCCGCCGGGGCGATGCGGCCGCCCCTCGCGTCGAGCATCCGCGACGACTCGAGCTCGACGAGGCGGTGCGTGAGGCCGCGGATCGCCTCCCGCGAGTCGAGCGGCTCCAGGTGGAGGCTCAGGTCGAGCGGCTCGTCCGCGTCGATGAGCCGGCCGAGCCAGTTTGGGACCACCTGGCGCGGGTAGCCGGTGAGCGCCAGCACGCGCTCGGGCCGCCCGTCGATCTCCAGGCGGTCGCGCCGCTCCTCGACGGCGGACGGCGCGACCAGGTCGACCGCCGAGCGCTCGCCGTCCGCGAAGCGTGCCGCCCCGGCGCCGGCCCGCGCCTCCCGCCGCCCGGTGAACCATGCCGCGGCGCTACGCACGGTCGGCCTCCGACCGGGAGCTCTCCCGGACGACGACGGGCGTTGCGGCCAGGGGGGCGACCAGCAGCGCGGTCGGCGAGCCCCCGGTCGCGCCCGCGAGCACCTCCCTCCAGAGCGAGGCGAGCTCCTCCCCGCCGAGGCGGCGCGCACCGACCCCGAACGATCCGAGACCGCGCACCACCTCGCCGCAGCGCAGGGAGAGCGTGCGCCGGGCCCGGGCGGCCTCGCCCGGCCCCCGCTCGACGCCCGGGCCGCGGCGCCACGGCAGGATCCCCGGCCGGAAGCCGCCGGACTCCGGGACGGCGTCCCCGCCCGCCGGCACCACGACGTAGAAGCGGCGGTCGAGCAGCGTCCGCTCGCGCGCGATGCGCCGCACGAACGCCGCGTGGTCGAGAGCGAGCCGGCGCAGCGCCTCATCGCCCCGCCGGGCCCCCGCCAGGCCGGCGAGGTAGCCCTCGACGTCGGCCGGGACGACCCGCACCAGCACCTGCAGGGGGTAGTCGAGCCCGTTCAGGAAGCGCCGGTAGCCGGCGAGGATCGCCTCCCGTTCCCCCTCCGACCGCAGTTCGAAGGGAACCGAGCCGGTCTCGAGGACGGCGCGGTGCTCGCCGCCGCGCAGCCGCGCGACGTCGCCCGCGATCTCCTCGAGCGGCAGCTGCTCCTGCACGCTCGCGAGGCGCCGCAGCGGGCTACGGGGTGAGCGCATGCATCCCTCCTCTCGTCGCCGCATCGGGATCCGGGCGCCGCCCCGGCGGCGCCAGCACGACCTCGCGCGGACCGTCCGGGAGCGGCCCGGGCTCGCGAGGCCGCCACACCGCGACGCGGGGCGCCGCGTGGTAGCGCAGCAGCACGAACGCCCACTCCTCGAGCGGCCGCCCGGCCGGCCGCCAGAGCACGAGCGCGAGCGTCGCCGCGAGCACGAGCGCGCAGGCGGCCAGGCGGAGCGGGAGCGGCAGCGGGAGATCGCTCAGCGCTCCGTAGGCGAGGGCGAGCCCCGCCGCCGCCGAGAGCAGCTGGCGCATCGTGAGGCCCCCGAAGGCGCCGTCGGCGACGGCGAGGTGGGTCGGGATCTCGTGGCGAGGGCTCATGCCATCGCGCCCTGCACCATGCCCGCGATCACGCGCGCGAGCAGCACGATCGCGAGGCCGCCGAGCGCGTTCACGATCGCGGTCTTGGCGGTCTCCATCTGGCGGGGCGATCCACCCGCCGTCATGTAGAGGAAGGCCCCCCACATCACGAAGAAGGCCGAGACCGCCGCCGAGACACCGATCCCGATGTTCAGCAGGTTCTCGAAGAGCGTGTTGACCTGATCCATTCCGACTCCTCCCTCAGCGGGCGCCTGCCGCGCCCGCCCTCTCCGCCGGCGGCGGCGCCGCCGGCTCCTCCCTCACCAGCGCCAGCCCCGCCACGAGCCACCGATCGCCATCGCGGACGAGCCGGAGCGCGGCGTGCTGGGTGACCGCCTCCCGGACGGCCCTCCCCGTGGCCGGGTCGGTCCAGCTGCGCTGGTGCCGCGAGCGCACCGACGCCCCGGCCGAGCTGCCGGAGAGCGACGTGACCCGGACCGACTCGACCCGGGCCGTGCTGAGTCGCCCCGCCGCCACGACGCCCGGATCGACCGAGGCCGCCCCGAGCGCGTCGCGGAGATCGCCCGCGGCGAGCGCGGCGAGTCGCTTCGTGTAGCCCTCCGGCCGTCGGTGGTCGAAGGCGCCGTAGGCGCGCACGAACGCCCCGGCCGCCGCCGCGACGGAGGCGCGGTCCTCCGCCCCTCCCGCCGGGCGAGATGTGCCGCTCCAGCCGGAGGCGACCGCGAGCACGAGCAGCGCCGTGCCGAGCCCGAGCAGCGCGTACCGCGCCCGGCGCCCGTCGGTCACGACGCCACCCCGGCGGCCGCGGCCGGGAGCGGATGCGCGAGGCCCGGGAGGCCGGCTCCGTGGCCGCCCCCGAGCAGCGCCGCGAGCGGGGCCGCAATCGGGGCCGCGGCGAGGGGCACGGCCGGGAGCGCGTGGCACACAGGGAGCGCCGCGAGCCCGGCTGCGGCCGGCGTCCCCCGGCGCGCGGGGGCTGCCGGGCTGGAGCCTGCGAGCAACGCGACCCGCCGCACCGTCTACCTCCCCCCCGCCGCGGCGCCGGCGGCGGCGCGGCCGAGCGAGGCGAGCGGGACCGCGCGCGAGAGCCCGGCCTGCTGCAGCTGCCCCTGGAGCAGCGACGGCACCCGGAGCGTCAGCCAGAGCACCGAGATGCCGAGCAGGAGCGTGATGAGCGCGTCGGCGGCGTGCCCCGGCGTGAGCTCCACCATCAGCGAGGAGCCGAGCCTCAGCGCGACCATCTGCACGGCCTGCTGGAAGACGGTGAGCGGGAGCAGCTGCGCCCACCAGCGCGCCCACCCCTGCGTCTGCGGCAGCACCCAGAGCAGCACCATCACCGGGGCCACCACGATCAAGAGGTCGATGAGCGCAAGGCGCATCAGCATCTGCAGCACGAGCAGGAGCGCCACCACGGCGTAGCCGAGGGCGACGACGACGTACGCGAGGCCGCTCTGCCCGGCGGAGGCCTGCTCGTAGCCGGGGAGACCGCCCTGCCCGACGGCCGCCGTGAGGGCGTTGTTGAGGTCGATGAGGAGGCTCGCGAACTCGAGCGAGAGGTTGAGGGCGAGCGCGGCCAGCAGCAGGCGCGGGAGGAGCTCCATCACGGTGTGGTAGGGGCTCCTGAGGTGCTGCCTGAGCATCACGTTGAAGCCGCCCCACATCGCGATCACGGCGAGCGCGGCGTTGGCGACGCCGCGCGAGACCTCCCACATCGAGCGCACCGTCGTGCTCCCGTAGGTGCCGGCCTCGGGCGTGCGCGTGACGAAGTTGAGGGAGGAGCCGCCGAGGCCGAGCGCCCAGTCGACGACGCCGCGCGCCGCACCGACGAGCGCCTCCCCCACCAGGTCGACGAACGCGTCCAGGAGCGCTTCCGCCCAGGTGCGCGGGTCGAGACCGCCGAAGAGATCCCCCGGCGAGGGGAGGGCGGGAATGACCGGCTCGGGGCGGGCGGGCGCTCCCTCGCCCCACGAGGCGGCCGGCGCCGCGAGGGGCTCACCCGGACCGGCGGGGCCGGAGGCGGAGGGCGGCGCCACAGAGGTGAGCGGAGCGCCGGCGGCGATCAGCGCCGCGAGCGGATCCGCCGGCTGCTCCGCGCCCGCGGGCGCCGGGAGCAGCAGCCAGCAGCCGAGCGCGCACACCGCGGCGAGCAGACCCCTGCGCACCGGCCGGCCTCCCTCCGCATCGCCGCACGCGCGCCCCGGTGACGGCGTGCGGCGATGCGGGGTCAGACTGCTACCAGGCGCTCACAGGGAGGTCACAGGACGGTCCCAGGACGGTCACAACGGTCACAATTCGCTCACAGCGGGTCCCAATCGCCGTCGCACCCCCCACGGTAGGCGGCGAGTTCGTCGAGCCGGGACATCGCGGTGGAGGCGTCATGGTGCGGAGGGAGCCGACAGAGCTGCCGGCTCGGCGCCAACCAGACCGTCGCCGGTGGCTCCCGCGGAGGTGTCTTGCTCCGCACGCGAGGGACCGCGCAGCCGTCGCTCAGTCGGGTGGTGTCCCCATGTTCTCTGTCGAGGGCCAGCGCCAGTAACCCGGGATGCCCGGCGCGGCGTCAGGCAGCCGCCGACCCATGACGAGGAGCCTCGGCGCGGTACGGTTCGCGCGAGCGCAGCATGGTCAGGATGACGTCGCAGCGGCGAAGCGCGAGGCAGATGACGGCTGCGGTGTGTTTCTTTCCCTCGGCCCGTTTCCGGTCGGAGTACGCTCGCGAGACGGGATCGCGCAGCGAGGCGAAAGCGGAGAGGTACATCGCGTTCTTGAGCCGGTGATTGCCGCGGCGGCTCCGGGTCTGCCCCCGGATGCTGCTGCCGGACTGGCGGGTGACCGGGGCAAGGCCGGCGTAGCTGGCCAGCCTCGATCCGTTCTCGAAGCGAGAGACGTCACCGAATCTCGGCGAGCATCCGCGCCCCCGCCAGGCCGCCGCTCGCACATGCAATCGCGCGAATGGGCGTTCGCGTTGACAGCGCCCCTCGTGGATGCCCATGCTCCGCCGGCTCCGCACGAGCCACGATTGCGACACTGTCCGACCGGGGGCTGCGTGCCTCCTTGCGGCCTGGTGCCGTGGTCGACCTCGTGCGGAGCGACACCTCGCGTTGCGCCGCAAGGAGACTCTATGACCCCAAACTTCCCATCTGTGGCTGGCGAGGCGCTCGAGAGGCGGTCACGGAACGCTGATCGGCGTCGTGTCGCGGATTGGCGGGGTCGCGAGGCCGCTCCGAGCGCCTCCCGAGCACCGGAAGCTGCGGCGCAGGGACTCCGACTCGCCGGCGCGGGCCCCATTTGACACCACCCGGGCATGCAGCGGCCGGGTCATACAACGAGAATCGCACTGAGCAGCGGCTATATCGGGGGCGGAGCGCGCAGCGCCAGCAGTCGCCGCTGCGCCCGGAAGAGATGCGTCGTGCCCGGGTGGCCCTCCGGCAGGCGAAGCGTCAGCTTCCGCGCGTGCCGCACCAGGCGCCCCGGGATCTGCAGCAGGGCGAAACGCACGGCCTTCATCCGCTTGCTCACCCACCCCGTGTCCAGCAGCAACTGCTTGATCACCGACATCACGTTGAACGCCAGCATCGTCAGCGCCCACCACACCGCGTTCGCTCCGAACAGCCCCGACGGGAGCCTGCCGCCCGCCAGGTCCGTCTTCATCACGCCGTGGACCTCTTCGCCCTTCCCCGCCCGCGCCCGGTACCAGGCGATGACCTCATCGCCCGCTGGCTCGTGGCGGTTCGTCACCACTCCCGAGAACCGGTAGACACGTCCCGCTCGGCCCCGCAGCAGCGGCATGCCCAGATTCAGTTGCTCCTCCATCCCCGGGAGCACCTGCTGCCGCAGCGGCTCCCGCGTCGCCACGAACCGGTAGTCCGGGGCGTTCGCGCTGTAGCCGGCCCAGTTCGGCACGTAGACGACCTCGGCGTACTCCTCGATGACCGTCCCGTCGGAAGTGCGGGAAAGCGGCTTCCACTCGCTCTCCGGCATCGCCTCTACGGCCCGACGGAACTCGGTCGTGCGGTCCACGCCCACTACGAACTCGATGACGCCGAATCGGGAGCGGCCCTCCGCCATATAGCGGAGCAGCTCCCGCTGGTACCCCGCCGTGTCCGAGCGCATCGACACTCGCTCCACGCCAGAAGGGAGCAGCTCCAGCGATTCCTCGAGCACGCGCAGCTGCTGGTGACCGGCGGGGACGTTGCCGTCGCGGTACTCGGAGAGCACGACCGTGTCCTGCTCCGCCCAGTACACGGTGTGCGGCTGGTACGCCTTCTCCTTCGTGTAGGCGTAGAGCGCTTCGCGCTTCTGGGTCACAATCAGCGTCGCGTCCATGTCGAGCGTCGCGGAGGACTGCGGCCGGTGCGTGTTCAGGAATGCGAGCAGGTCGGCGTTGACGCGCTCCAGACCGCGCACGGTCGGGGACGGCTCCGGGATGAAGGCGGGCGGTCCCGTGGTGCGCAGGCGCTCCTGCTCCTCGTCGTGCTGGCGGCGGATCCAGCGGGAGAGCGCCGAGCCCGAGGGCACGCTCCGTGTGCGCCGGCAGCGCCAGCGCTTCCGCACCGCCGTCCGGGCGAACAAGCGCCGCATGCGCCGATTCAGGCCCCGCCCCGAGACCTCGTCGATGGCGCGCGCGAGCCCGGGGTCGCCCTGCAGGTGGTCGATATCGGAGAGCGACTCTCCGCCGGCGATGTTGAGCAGGAGCACGGCCTCCACCATCTCCGACGCGGTCCAGCCCTGGGTGGAGTCATCGGGGACGAATCGTTCGACGGCGTCGAGAAGGCCGGCACGCTGAATGAACTGGAGCGGGAGCACGAGGCCGGAGCTGGCGGTAAGGGCGGTGGAGTTGGTGTCGGCGCCGAACTCGATCGGGAGCCGCTGACGTGTCATGCTGTCTGCACCTCGCTGGTGAGTTTTCTTTTCGTACAGACACTCTCCAGCCTTGAGCGATCAAGGCGCCAGCGAGGTACCTCTCTCTTCACCGCGCTCGCTGCGGCCTCACCGGGACTGTGAGACGCTCGGAAACGCCGATCTGGGGGCGTGATCGGCGTCAGAAATGCGGCTCTGGCGGCCGGATCGGCGCGGCCGACGGTACATCTGCGTCCCGGGTGGCCTCCACCGGGCCGCTCAGGCCCGACGCAGTACCGTCAGCTTCCCGGGCCTACGAATCTTGATGGGATATCTGGGATGACCGCGCCGAGCGACCGTCCCCTCAACGTCCAGCGCCGAGTCGATCATATCGGGGGCTGGGTAGGAACCTTCCGCGGCGAGAGTCAAGGGGCCGCGCTCGAGACCACTGACCTAGTTTGAAAAACTATGGTCTAGAACACGGATAGAATCTTGACTGCAACATGGAAGTTGATAAGAGAGGACGGCAGTATGACAGCCACCGCTCACCGCAGGGAGGCACCCCATGGATAAGTTGATACTCGCGGTCGTAATCTTGATCGCCGCCTGGTTGGACGTGGACCTCACAAGCCTCATGCCTGAGTTGCCGGAGGCGCAGCGGGAAACGATCACCGCCGCACTGCCAACGGCAGCGCCAGTCGGCGTCGGTGAGTGGAAGTACTTCAGCGGTTCTGGTGTCAGTGGCAAATACGAGGGCTACAGCTTGGACGCGACGAGCGACTCCGGTTACTCGTGGGAAGCGGCGCCCACGCTGCGCATGCGGTGTGGGATCGGAAATGATGGCTACGACGACGTATTCATCACGACCCCGTTCCTGCTCCACGGTGGCGACTCCACCGCAGGCGTCAACTGGCGCTTAGCTTCGCAGAGAGCGCCGACGCTTGAGACCTGGTACTCGAACGAGGAATCCGACTCGACAGTGTTTGCGACCGCTGCGTTCACGCAGGCACTATCTGGTGCGGCTGGAACACTGTTTGTCGAGTTCGTCAGCGCGTACAACAACGACACCAACTCGGCGACCTTCGATGTGACCGGTGCCGTGGGAGTCGCTTCCGCTCTGTCGTGTTACCCCTAGCAGGGTTGTGATTTTCTCCCTGGGCGCCCGGAGCATGGCCGGCGGTGCCCCGCGGGTGCAACAAACGCCCCCCGGTAGCTGTCAGAAGCCTCAGGTAGTGGTCGACTGTAACTGATAATGCGAGTATACTAACGATCATACAAGAGGGACCCCCACGAGGGAGGATATCGATGCGAGGACAGAGCGAGGACCAGGGCCGCGCCACTCTCACCTACCCGGAGATGTTCGTCCCCAGCGACCACCCGCTCCGACGCATCAAGCCCATCGTCGACCGGGCGCTCGCCAATCTCTCCCCGCGCTTCGACGGTCTCTACAGCGAGTCCGGGCGACCGTCGATTCCGCCCGAGACGCTGCTCAAGTCGACACTCCTCATCGCCTTCTTCTCGATTCGTAGCGAGAGCCAGTTCTGCGAGCGGCTGCGGTCCGACATGGCGTTCAAGTGGTTCCTCGACCTCCCGGGAGACCCCGGTTCCTTCGACCGCTCCACGTTCTCGAAGAACCGCTCCCGGCTCCTTGACGGCGACATCGCCCGGGGGTTCTTCGAGGAAGTCGTGAGGGAGGCGAGGGAGCGGAACCTGCTGTCCGAGGAGCACTTCACGGTCGACGGGTCGCAGCTCGAGGCGTGGGCGTCGCACAAGAGCTACCGGTCACGCGACGAGCAGGACGGGGACAAGCCTGCGGGCCGCAATCCGGACGTCGACTTCCGCGGCGAGCGCCGGCACCGGGACACCCACGTCAGCACGACCGATCCCGGCGCGCACCTGTACCGGAAGGGGAACGGGCAGGCGGCGCGCCCGAGCTACATCGGGCATGTGATGACGGAGAACCGCAACGGGCTCATCGTCGACGTCGAGCTCACGACGGCGCACGGGCGGGCGGAGCGGGATGCGGCGCTGGCCATGGCCGAGCGCAGCCTGACACCGGGGGCGACGCTGGGCGCCGACAAGGGATACGACGCGAAGCACTTCGTGGAGGGGCTGTGCGAACTCGGGGTCGTGCCGCACGTGGCACGGCGAGCGAAGCACAGCGCCATCCCCGAGGAGGTGGCGCAGACGCCCGGCTACGAGGTGAGTCAGCGCCGGCGCAAGATGGTGGAGGAGAGCTTCGGGTGGCTGAAGACCGTGGGGGGCGGGCGCAAGCTCCGCTACATCGGCGAACAGGTCAACGGTTTCTGGATGGAGATGGGCGCTGCCGCGTACAACCTGGTGCGCGTGGCCAATATCGACGCCGCGCTGTCACGGGCGTAGTGCGCCCGGAGTAGGTCCCGGGGCGCCCGGACGGGGTGAGAGAGCCCCGGAGGGGGCCAGAATCGGCCCCGAAATGACGCCGCATACGCCCTCTTGGCGGTGATTCGCTCCGTGGCCGCGCCAAAGGGGGCCTTTTTCCCGACCCTGCTAGCGCAGAGGTCGCTAGAGGTTGGCTAGAGGGCTAGAGGGAGGTTTTTCAAACTAGGTCAGTACCCGCTCGAGCGCGTGCTGCCCAGGTTGAACGCCGACGGCTATCGCGTGGCGTTTGTCATCCCCGACAAGTTCAGCTTCGGCAAGACGCTGCTGACGATCCTCGTCGCGGTATGCACTCTCGGCATCTACTGGCGCGGACAGGGAGTGCTTGTCATCGGCGAGCGCATCGACCGCTAGGCGACCAGCGTGCGGTACGTGAGCTCATCGGTCTTGACGATGCGGCTCAGCGTGTCGACGAAGATGTGGTCGTTCTTGCGGTTGTTGTAGCGCCACTCCAACTCGGACGGGGAACGGTCGATGTGCTTGGAGCTGACCTTGTGGAAGCTCCCGACGTCGTCACCGATGCCCAGGTAGGACGCCAGCTCGTCGGTATAGATGGCCTCCGCCTCGTCGCGCACCGTGCGGCTGGTGAAGCCATGCAGCGTCTTGCGCCTCACGTCGGGGATCCGCTCCAGCCGGACACGGCCAGCACGCTCGACCGCACCTGCGACGATGGTCTTGTTGCCGAGGTAGCCGCTCCCCTTGCCCGCGGCCTTGCCGCCGACGTAGGTCGCGTCCACCTCGATGACGCCGCACCAGCGTTGGCCCCTCGAGCGGATCGTTGGCCATCGCCGCGCGGATGCGGTGTGTGAGGTGCCAAGCGGTCTTGTAGGTGATCCGGTCCGCCGTGGCGCTCGCGGTAGAGCGGACACCCCGCGTGGTTGCGATCGGAATGCAGCGCGCTACCGCAGTTGCCGCAGTAGAGCATCCCGTGGAGGCCGCGCGGCGGACCGGCGCGTCGCCGGTGCTGCTGCACGCGCTCGGCGAGATCCTCGTCGACGATGCCGACGTGCCGTCCGGCGTACTCGTTCCCCGTGTAACAGACGATCCCGGAGCCGAAGCGCGTGTTCAGCACGTCCTTGATGGCATGCGCCGTGAACAACCGGCCGGTGCGCGTCGTGAACCCCTGCGCGTTGCTCCAGTCCGCGATCACGCCGTTGGTGTCACCGGCGGCCCCGCGCTCGAACGCGCCCGCGACCGCAGAGACTTCCCCGGGGATCTGCTCCGCAATGCCCGACGCCGCGTTGGCCCGGTACCCGCAGGGCACGTTGCCGACCGGGAGCCCGCCCTCGGCACGGACGTTCTTCGACTTGCTGACGTGGACGCCAAGCTGGTCCGAGAGGAACTCCGACACGCCGCCGATCATTGTGAGCACGAGCCTGCCGGCGGGAGTCGCGACATCGAGGCTCTCGGTGACGCTCGCGAAGCCCACATGGGCATTCAGGCGCTGCAGCGCCTGGCGCTGGACGCCGACGTTGCGCGACCAACGGTCTAGCGTGTGGACGATCGCCACGTCGAACTCGTCGTGCGAGGCGTCGTCGAGCAGCGCGATGAGTTGAGAACGCCGTTCGATCTGCTCGGTATGGGCGCTCACGCCCTCGTCGGCGTAGAAGCGGACCAGACGGTAGCCCTGCCGCTCACAGTAACGGGCGATCTCGGGGGCTCGTTCTAGCCAATGCGCCCGGAGCGCCGAGACACCCGCTGCCTCCTGTAGAGGGAAGTAGCCTGTCGCGAACCGGCAGATCGCGCGAAGTCCCCGATGTCCAGCCAGTGGCCGCCTGTTCACCCGCGTGGCACTGACATACGCTCGACGCTCTGGGAGAATCCGGCCACTTGCGCCCCTGCTCGAAGGGATCGAGTGCACGAGATGGCGGGAATGAGGATGGCCGGCACATGACTATGCAAGCGCGACGCCGCATCGAGTCGTTCTACCCGCCGGAGCAACTGCAGACGGCCTCGCCGGGCCGTCGCCTCGGCGGCTACGTGCTTGACGCTCTCGTCGCCCTCGTGACGCTCGGCATAGGGTGGCTGATCTGGCTTGCGATCGTCATGCACCGCGGGCAGACTCCGGGCAAGCAGTTGCTCGGGATGTACGTCATGCGCGAGGACGGCAGCCGCGCAGGCGGCTGGCCCACATTCCTGCGCGAGTTCGTCATCAAGGGGTGGCTGTTCGGAGTGGGCTCTGGCGTGATCGGCGGAGCGACGGGTGGTGTCGGGCTCCTCCTCTACCTTCCCGTCGTGCTGTGGTGCATTTGGGACCACGAGCGCCAGTGCCTCTGGGACAAGCTCGTCCACACGTACGTCGCGTACTCGCCCGGCGGTTTCCGTCCGTCGACGGCCGCTGAGCTGCGCCTGCGCGACGAGCAGCCCCCCGCGCGCTCCGGACGCACCACGGTCTCGCGTCGTTCGCCGTCCCTGGAGGCGGACCCACCGCTGGAGCGCTACACGGGCGCGGACGCCCTCGGGGGCTCGTCCACCGCGCGCGAAGGGAGTGCCGCGTCCCGGCTGCGTGAGCTACAACGGCTGCTCGACGAGGGCCTGATCACCGACGAGCAACACGAGGAGCGCCGCGCCCGCATCATTGAGGAGCTCTAGGACCGCGTGGACTCCCCCGGCAGCAACCGCCCCGCGACCGAACGCCTGCGCGCGCTCCAGCGCCTCCGCGACGACGGCCTGGTCACGGACGAGGAGTACGAGGCGCAGCGCGCTCGCATCCTCGACGAGTCGTTCGGGCCGTCGGAGACGTCGACGGCGGTCGGTCCCCGCGAAGCGCACCCTGCACCCGAGGCGTCGATCGAGCCCAGTCGAGCCGACGACAGTCCTGTCTCATCGGGGGCTCCACAATCGCCTGCTCCGTCTCCGACAACGGACGCTGCACCGGCGACCATACGGGCGGACCATTGGGGTACGGACACCCGCAGCCAGCATGCGCCCGAAGCGAGTGAGCGGAGCAGGCTTCACCCGGCGAGCTTCCCGGACTGGCTGCGCATCGTGCTGGTCGCTGGTAGCGCCCTGTGGCTCGTCACGATCCCGTTCCTGTTCTCTCGCGGGGCGCGGTACACGTGGCTGCCGTACGTGGGGGCTGTGACCGTCCCGCTGTTCACGTTGGCGCTCATCGCGGGCAGCCTACTAGACACGACCCTGAAGGACGCGTGCAAGGATGCCGAAGCAGTCATGCGACAGGAGGTCGCCGGTCGCGATCTCGACTGGCAGGGTGACTGCAACAGCGAGGGCCTCGACGGGTACCGCGTGACGGAGATCGACGGAGGTCACGCCGTCGCGGGATCGGTGCACTGGACCGACGCGGCGGGCGCCCGCAAGCGGACGTCATTCGAAGTCCACGTGACGGGCGAACGCGCCGGGGTGGTCTCGAGTTCCGACGGAACGATCAGGGCCGCGCCCACGCCCACGCGCGCACCCGCGCCGACGCCTCAGCGCACGCCACGGCAGACACCGGAAGCGCCGGGCATAGGCGACATCGTCGAGATTGGAAGCCTCAACCTCACCGTCCTCGATGTCGAGCGGCACGACGGAGGGCTCTACGTCGATGCGAATCTGCGTCTCCGGATCGAGGCCGTGAATGCCCGTGGCGGCGCCGACGAGGAATATCACCTCAACGCGTACTTCTTCAAGCTCGTCGACTCCAACGGCATCGCGCACGAACCCTACGCGTACCTGTGCAGTTCGGCGTGTCCCGATCAGATCGGGGATGCCTATCTGGTCCGCGGAGGCCGCCTCCGCGGGTACGTCTACTTTCAGCTGCCGGCCGGCCGGCAGCTCGCGGAGTTGATCTACGAGCCGCTGTTCTCGCTCAACAAGGCGCGCATCTCGCTGGCGTCAGCGGCGACTCAGGCATCGCCGACGGCACCTCCGTCCCCGCCCGACCGCGCTCGTCCGTTGCCCACTCGCGCGACGGGGACGCCGGCCGCGACATCGGGTCGCGTCCCGACGCCGGTCCCGGACGAGTGCTCGGCTGAAGCGGCAGCCGCGCGTGTCAGCCCGAGCGTCGCCCTCGTGCGCACGACCGCGGGCCTGGGTACCGCGTTCTACATCGGGAACTCCGAGTGGCTCACTGCGGAGCATGTAGTCGCGGGGGAGACGAGCGTCCGGCTGACGAACGGGGCGATAGACATCACCGCGACCGTCAAGGAGGCTCGGGTCGACTTCGATCTCGCGGTGCTCGTCGCCGAGACCACTGTCACAGCGATCACATGGGGCGAGAGGCCACCGAACGGGGCGGAGGCTCTGGTACTTGGATACGGAAGGGGCCAGCAAACGCTCACGGCCGGCGTAACTCGTGGGATCGTCTCGGAACAATTCATCAAGAGCGACCAGACCTACATCCGCACCGACGCGCCCGCGAACGAGGGAAACAGCGGGGGTCCGCTGCTCGATGTCTGCGGGGACGTGATAGGGATCGTCCAAGCGAAGCTCGTCGGAACGGCGATCGAGGGGGTCAGCTACGCCCTGAGCGCGGATAGCATCCGCGCTCTGCTGCGATAGAGCACAACGGGATCACGCGACGTGACGACTTGGGCTCCCTCCTCGATCCTCCTCCCCGCCGGTAGCGGCCCTGGGCTCCCTCCTCTGCAGCTCACCGAACGAGTTCGGAGAACCTGCCGAAGTCCTCGTTCGCCTCATCGTCCCTCCACTTGCCCGCGCCAGTGGTGCTGAGTACCGACTGTGGGACGGACGTCGGCCGCATCGCCGCCGTGACGTGCGACAGCGGCCGCGCAAGGGGACTCATCGGAGCAACTCCGTCATCGCCCCCAGGGAGAGCAGCGGCCCGTACGGGATACGGGTGCCCCGGCCGGCTCGCCCCGCCACGACCAGAGCCGCTGCCACGGCGCCTCCCGCGGTCGCGGTCACGAGCCCGGCCAGGAGCACTCCCGGGTAGCCGACGACCGCTCCGACCAGCGCGGCCAGCTTCACGTCCCCGCCGCCGAGGCCGCCGCGGCTCAGCCGGCGGACGAGAGCCAGCACCACGAGCGCTCCGATCGCCCCGGCCAGCGCCGCTGCGGGGCCGCGCCCGGTCCAGGCGGGGGAGACGCCGAGCGCCAGCGCGAGCGCGGGATAGACGACGCGGTTCGGGATCACCATGCGCCGGACGTCGGTCCAGGCGAGCACCAGGAGGATCGCCCCGAAGACGGCCGTCAGCACGATGTCGGCCGGCTCCCGCCCGCGCAGCCCGTGCGCGGCCCCCGCAGCGGCCGCCGCTCCCGCGAGCGCGACCGGCGCCCAGATGCCCGAGAGCGTGGAGCCGCACGCGAACGGGCGCCGCGCCGTCATCTCGCCGCGTTCCCCTCCCCGGCCACGAGCCCGGCGAGGAGCGCCGTCGTCTCCGGTCCGGGACGTGCCCGCGGGTCGTCGAGTTCTTGCCGGAGCGCCTCCGTCAGCTGGTTGAAGACCCGGCGCGCCTCGTTGGGCTGCCCGGCGGCGGCTCGCTGGCGCATCAGGCCGCGCGCCGCCGGCTCGTCGGCGGGCTCACGCTCGAGGATCACGCCGTAGAGGCGAGCCGCCCGCTCCCGCTCGCCCAGTTCCTCGGCGATCGACGCGGCGCGGCCGGCCGCGTCGACCAGCCGCCGGCCGTAGTCGCTGCGGTAGCCGCCGAGCCACTCGAAGAGCTCCCCCTCGAGGAAGTCGCCCCGGTAGAGGGCCGCGGCCCGCTCGTACTCGGCGAGCGCCTCGGGGCCGGCGAGCGCGGCGTCGAAGGCGTCGAGGTCGATGCGGAAGAGATGCGCCTGCAGCCGGTACCGCTGGCGCGCCCCGACCACCGGCTGCAGGGCATCGTCGCCGGCGGCGGAGCGCAGGACGGTCCGCAGGCTGCTCGCCACGTTCGTCATCACGTGCCGGAGGCTCGCGTCCCACGGCTCGCCCGGCCACAGCGCCTCGGCGACGGACTCGCGGGGAACCGCCGCTCCGCCGTGCGCCGCGAGGAAGGCGAGGATCTCGCGCGACTTCTCGCGCGGCCAGCCGGTGATCCGGACGCCCCCGTGCCACACCTCGAACGGCCCCAGGCAGCGGATCGTGAACGCCGGCCCGGCGCCGGCCGTGGCGCCCGCGGCGGGCGATGCGGCATCCCCGCTCGTGAAGAGGGCGCCCTGGCGGGTCGTCCCGCCCGCCCGGGGCGGGGCGGCCGGCCCGCGCAGCTCCGGCGCGGGTGCCGGCCCATCCGGCGCGCCGGCCATACTCGCCGGCCCCGCGCCGGCCCCGGGCCCGCTCACGTCCCGGGCGCCGGCCGACGGCTCGAGCGGTGCGGACGGGTCGGCGCGCGCATCATCTCCGGGCGCGGCATCGCGCGCGCCGTTCCCCGCGATCGTGGAGGGCCCCGGACCGCGGGCGTCCGGCTCGAGGGCGTCCGGCACACCCGCCTCCGGGAGCTGTTCGGGCGCGACGCCGGCACCGCCGTCCGTCCCGGCGACCGGGTCGCCGCCCGGGGCGCGGCCACACGACCCGTCGACGGCGGGTGGGCGCCCTCCCACGGGGAGGCCCTCCCTCGCGGTCCGGCGCGCGAGCGGTTCGCCGGGCTCGGAAGCGGCGTGACCGGCCGCCGCCGCGACCGGGGCGCCCTCGCTCCACCGCGCCGAGGCGTCGCGCCGCACGCGCACCGGATCCAGCCGGAGGGGCGGGAAGCGCCCGATGCGCAGCGTGATCGCGCCGGGCGGCGCTTCACCGTCGCCGGCGCCGTCCGGGGCCGCCGTGCCGAGGGCGAGCGAGGCGCCCGCGGCGGGCGCGCCCTCCGAGGCGCCCGCGGCGGGCAGGCTCTGGATGACGTGCACGCCGCACGCGGGCCCGTGACGCATCGCGGCCAGGGGGAGATCCCGCTCGCCCGCGTCCAGGTCGACGATCGCGACGAGGGGGCGGGCCGGACCGCCGGCCTGCCCGCGGCTCACGATCACCTCGTCCAGCTCCGCCGCGAGCTCCGCCGCGCTTCCGCCGGCGGCCCCACCCGCGAAGTGCGGCAGCCCGGCATCGGCCCCGAGCAGGCGCGCGGCTCCGGCGTCCGCCCGGAAGACGAGATCGCCCGGGGAGCGCATCACCGAGAGCGTCGCGAGCCACGAGCGCAGCAGCCTCCCGCGCTCCGCGTCGTCGCCGGAGACGGTGACGCCGCCCGCCGCCGCGAGGTTGAGATAGACGATGTCGTCCCCCTCCGCGCCGGCCGGCACGACGAGCGCCGGCCGCGCATCCGGGGCGAGGATCGCCGGGGGCGCCGGAGGCCCGCGCCACGACAGCGTGAGGACCACGTGCGCCGGCCCCGCCTCCGCCGCCCCGACGTCGCACGCGAGGCGGCGTTCGAGCTCGGGGCGGAGCGCGGGGAGCGCGCCGGCGTCGCCGGCCGGGCACGCCACCGTGACCTCGAGGCGGCGCGCGCCCTCGCGAACGAGCAGCGGGGCGGTGCCGGGGAAGCCGCACTCCGCGAGCGTCGCCTCCAGGGCGCCGGCGACGAGCGCGACGAGACCGGCGTCGCCCGGCTCCTCCCCTCTCCGTGCGGCGAGGCCCGGCAGGCGCAGCGAGCCCGCGCCGTGCAGGCGCCGCACGAAGAGGACGGCGCCGCCCACCACGGCGAGGCCGCCGGCGCTGAGCGCGATCGGCCGCGCCGCATGCAGCCACTCCGCAGGCGACCCGCCGGGCGGGTCGCCGAGCCGACCCACAGGCGCCGGCCCGGAGCCGTTCTCGGCCCGCGCGCCGCCCGCCGGCCCGGCCTCCGTGAGCGCCGTCGCCGGGAGCGCCCCGGCCGCGCCTCCCGACCCGGCCGGGGCGGGATCGGGTTCCGGAGCCGGAAGGGTCTGGACGGCGTCCCACGGCAGCGTGAGGAGGAGGCCGGGATGGAGCAGGTTCGGGTCGGTGAACCGGAGCCCCTCCTCCGTCTCGGCGCCCCGGTTCAGCTCCCAGATCTCCACCCAGCGGAAGCCGTCCCCCAGCCAGCGCTCGGCGATGCCCCAGAGATGGTCGCCCGGCCGCACACGGTAGGTGAGGAGCCCGTCACGGGCGCTGAGATCGCGCGTCGGGAGCGGCACCGCGAGCACCGTGCCGGGCGCGATCTGCCGCGGGTCGATCCATCCCCCGGCACCCGCCGCCGCCCGGCCGCAGTTGGCGCGGAAGAGATCGATGACGCGGGTGCCGTCCCCGTAGCAGAGCCGCGCGATCCCCCAGGGATGCTCCCCGGGAGCGACCGTGTACGAGGCGTGGTGCCGGGCCCGGGCGGCGTCCGCCGCCGCCTCCGCCGCCTCCGCCGCGACCGGCGCAGCCGCGACCCAGGCGGCCGGGGGCGGCGGCGCCGTCCCGGGAGCGGGGAGCGGGAGCCAGCTCGCGGCGAGCAGCGCTCCGCCGATGCCCGAGTCGACGAGGCGCCGGACGGCCGGAACGGTGACCAGGTTGCTCACGCGGAGCGCCGCGCGCGCCCAGGCGGCCCCGCCGCTCGCGCGCGCCGCCGCGAGCACGAGCAGCCGGAGCGAGACCGCGAGCGCGAGGTAGCAGAGCACGAGCCAGCAGAGGGCGGTGGCGGCCGTCACGAGGTCGGCGTCGGCCAACTCCGAGCCGCCGAGCCCCCGCCGGAGCTCGGCCCACTCCGGGAGCCGCGGGGCGCCGCCCCACGCCCGCAGCGCGAGCGCGAGCAGCACGCCCGAGGCGAGGAGAGCGAGGAGGCCGCGCGCGCCGGGCTCCCGCTCCCTCCGGCCGGCGCCGCCCTGCCCGGGCGGCCGCACCGCCCCCGTCACCGCGCGCTCCCCGCTAGCGGTTCGTCGTCAGGACCGACTGCAGCTGCCTCACGGCGTAGGAGCGCGTGTAGGTGCGCGTGATCGGCTCGAGCGGGAGCCAGGAGCCCCCGTTCTCGCTGTAGGTCGCGTCCCAGGTGATCTGGAGGCTCACGCGGTAGCTCCCGCCGGCCTGAAGCGAAGAGCGCTCGTAGAGGTGGCGGATGGTGCTCTTCCTGGGGAAGGCGAGCCCCCGCGAGAACGTCGAGAGGGAGCTCCTGTCCCCCCAGTTCCACAGGTAGCGGACGGCCGTGATCTCCACGTCGACGTCGTAGGGCCCGAGCGTCGCGGAGCCCCGAAGCGTCTGGCCGTGGTAGCCGTCGACCCAGAACCAGGACTCCACCGCGACGAGCCCGACCGCCGGGTTCACGCCGACCGCGATCTGCGGCAGCGACACGATCCGGAAGACGGCGTCCCGCACCACCTGGGGGTCGATGGGCGGGAGCGGCGGCTCGCCCGCCACGACCTCGGGCGTCCCGGAGGTTCCGGTCGGGACCCAGGCGATGCCGAAGGATCCGTCGTCGCAGTTCACCCCCCAGGGGTAGGTGCCAGGGTTCTCCTGGAGTCCCTCCACGACCCAGGTCGTGCTGGTGTGGCCGATGTTGATGGGGGCCGCCTGGCACTCGGGGGCCTCGCCGCTGCCGGGGGTTCCGTCGCCGGAGGTGTCGTCGCCGCCGGGACTCCCGTCCGAGCCGGGTGTGATCTCCTCGCTCTCGATGAAGATCGTGACGCCGTCGGGGCCCGAGGTGACCGTGACCTCGGTCGTGACCTGAGGGCCGCCCGCGTCGGGGTCGTATCCCCCGTCCACGTCCGCGCGGGCGGGGGCGGGGGCGGGGGCGAGCAGGAGCACCGCTGAGGCGAGGGCCGCGGCCGGAAGGCATGCGCGCGCTCTCACCGGGACGCCTCCTCCCTCAGCGAGTCGCGCACCTTCCAGGCGCCCTCCTCCAGTACGAGCGAGACGGTGGCGTGGACCGTGTTGGCGACGCCGCGAGCGGCGACCGGTCGCCCGGTCTCCGCGTCGACCAGGTAGCTCTGGTTCCGGTAGCGGTCGATGATGACGGCCTCCTCTCCATCCAGCATTCCGACGATGGGGGCGCTCTCGACGTCGATGCGGACGGCGTGGCCCGAGAGCGTCAGCAGTTCGATCTCCTGCTCGGCGCGCTCGAGGCGCGGGCCCGTCATCACCTCGCCGAGGCGGCTCCCGTCGAGTGCGAGCAGCGCCCCGGCGTAGAGCTCCCAGTAGCGCGCGTAGGCCTGAAGCAGCTCCTGCTCGGCGGGGGGCGGGGGCGGAATGGTCGGCGCGGACGCCGGCTCCGGCGGCGGGTACGGCCGGATCGCTGTCACGGGCACCACCGTCACCGGCGGCACGATCCCCTCCGCGCGGGGACGGGCCTGGTGCTCGTCCATGCCGCCGTCCCCGCCCCGGCAGGTGCAGGCCCCGGCGACGAGCGCCCAGGCGGCGAGCGCCGCGAGCAGGAGGGCCCACCTCACGGCGGTGCTCCCACGCCCGCGCGCGGCTCGGCCTCGGCGCTCGCCCTCACGGTGAGCGGGCCGAGGCCGAGCACGCCCAGGAAGGCGAGCTCAACGCGGCGCTCGACGCGCACGGAGACGAGCCGTGAGCTCGCCCGCACGTCGTAGGAGACACCGGGTGCGGCCGGGATGGAGGCGGCGGCGGCGCGCCGCGCCTCCGGCCCGTCGAGCGAGACCGCCCCGCCCGATCGGCGGTAGGCGGCGACGTCGAGCTGCATCGCCCCGGCCGCGGCCGCGGAGTCGGCGAGGTTCTGGAGGCTGCGGCGCTCGGCCAGCACCATCCCGCCGTCCGCGACGAGGCCGGAGACGGCGACGAGCCCGAGCAGGAAGAGCGCGACCATGACCGAGGCCGCGCCGCGCTGGTCCGCGTGGAGAGCCGCCCGCACCGCGGTCACGGGAGCGCCGCCCGGCTGCGGTAGAGCTCGACTCGCTCTGCGTGCGAGGCCTCGACGGTGACGTCGAGCCGCCCGAGGAGCGGCAGGTCCGAGAGCGTGACCCGGTAGGAGGCGCGGGCGCTCACGGTCCCGCCCCGCGCGAAGGAGCCGGCGTCGAGATCGAGCCGGAGCGTCGCTTCGTCGAGCCCGTAACCGCGCGCCGCGGCGAGGGCGCGCGTGCGCGCATCTCGCAGCCCCTCCGGGGCCGACGGCGCCTGGGCGAGCGCCCGTCCCGCCTCGCGCGCCACCGCCTCCACGCCGATGCGGGCGTGGGCGACGCGCCCCGCCATCACCACCCCCAGGGCGACCACGAGCACGACCGGGAGGACGAGCGCCGCCTCGATGAGCACGCCCCCCGAGCGGTCGGCGTGGAGGGCGCGCGCGGGGGGCAGGGGATCATGGACCACTGCGGAACCCCTCCCGCCGCACCTCCGCCCGCGCCTCGACGGCGAGGGCGAGATCGCGCACCCAGGGGATGAAGAGCGGGTAGTGGCCGCTCGCGGTCGTCACGACCGACCCGCCGCGATGCTCCGCCGTGACGGTGAAGCCCGCCGCGTGCGTGCCGAGACCCGCCTGGAGCAGCTCGCGGGTGCGCTCCGCGCCCTCGGCGAGCGTGTGGTTCTCGCCCGCGGCGAGCCGGGCCCCCTCCTGGGCCGCGGTGGCGGCGACCTGCCCGGAGTGCTGCACGAGCGCGAGCTGAACCGCCCCGATGAGCACCACCAGCAGGAACGGCATCGCGAGCGCGAGCTCGACCGTGCTCTGCCCCGACTCGTCGCGGAGCACCCGGGTGCCCCTAGATCGTTCCGAGCGCGGTGGTGATGTCGTTGAAGACGTCGGTCACGGCGTTGCCGAGCGCCTGCGCCGCCGTGAGGGCGACGACCGCGATCACCGCCGTCACGATCGCGTACTCGACCATCGCCGCGCCGCGCTCGTCGCGGTGGAGCGACCGCACCGCCCGCAGCATCCCTCTCCTCATCACGAGACCCTCCTTCCGGCTCCGCGAGCCGTCCGCTATCCGCCCAGGCCGAGCAGCTCCACCCCGGCGGGATAGAGCAGCACGACCAGGAAGACCGGGAAGATGAAGAGCGCCACCGGGAGCAGCATCCGCACGGTGGCCTTGCCGCCCGCCTCGACGAGCTCGGCGCGCCGGCGCTCGCGCACCGTCTCGGCGAGCGAGAGCAGCGCCGGCCCCAGCGGCAGCCCCTGCTGGTGCGCGAGCGCGAAGGCCGAGGCGAGCGAGCGGAGCTCGGCGCTCCCCTCGCGCTCGGCGAGAGCCCGCAGCCCCTCGGCCTCATCGGCCGCGCCGAGCCCCGCCTCGCGCACGACGCCCCGCAGCGCCTCCCCCAGCACGCCCTCGAGCCGGCGCCCCGCCTCGACCAGCGCCTGCTCCGGCGAGAGCCCGGCCGACGCCGCGATCACGAAGAGGTCGAGGGCGACCGGGAGCTCGGCGGCGATCTGGGCGCGGCGCGCCCGGAGCCGCGCTGCGAGCTGCCAGCTCGGCGCCGCGAAGCCGGCCGCCGCGGCCCCGAGCCAGAGCCAGACCGGCCACGGCCCGAGCGGATGGACGCCGACGGCGTTCATGGCGGGGAGGAGCAGGCCGGTCACGGCGGCTGTGGCGAGCTGCTGCCCGCGGAACTGGGCCGCGCTCATCCCGGGCGAGGCGAGGGCGAGCCGGCGGTCGAGGTCCGCTATCTCGATACCGAGCCGCGCGAGCAGCGTCCCCGCCGCCCTGCCCGCGTCCTCGATCAGGGGGCGGAGCGTCCGCTCGAGCAGCGCCGAGCGGAACATCGGCCCGCCGCTCGCCCGGGCGCTCTCCTCGAGCTGAAGCCGCCCCTCGGCCGAGAGGCGGCGGAGCCTCGCGGAGAGCTCCGGCCGCGGCCGCCCCAGCGGCTGCGCCATCACCAGCAGCCAGAGCCCGGCCCCGAGCAGGCCCCCCAGGACGAGCGGGGCGCTCACCGGAGCAGCCGCCCGGGGCCCGGGAGCGCGGCCTGCCTGAGCATCACGATGTAGCCGCAGGCGACGGAGAGCAGGCAGAGGCCGAGCACGAGCTGGCCGGCCGGCTGCGAGAAGGCGGTGAGGTAGTTCGGGTTGGTGGCGCGGATCACGAGCACCAGCACGAGCGGGAGCGCCGCGATCACGCGCGCCGAGAGCACGTTCTGGGCCTGGTTCGCGCGCACCTCGCGTCTGACGCGCACGCTCCCGCGCACCGACTGGCTGAGGCCGTCGAGCACCTGAGCCAGGTTGCGGCCGCCGATGCGGTAGGAGGTGAGGAGCGCGACCGCGAGCGTGTCGAAGAGGGGCTCGGCGAGCCGCTCCCGCGCGCGCGTGATCGCCTCCTCGAATCCCGCGAGCCGGATGTCGCGCTCCATCTCGGAGAGCACCGGGCGGAGCGCCAGCGGGCCCGTCCGCGCGAGCGCGCGGAGCGATTCCTCGATGCCGAGCCCGATGCGCACGGCGTCCCGGAGCGTCTCGACCGCCTCGCCGAGCGCCTCCTCGATCTCGGCGTGGCGGCGCGCGGCGCGCTGCCTGAGGTACCAGGCCGGGAGCGCCGCGCCGATGCCCCCGGCGGTGAGCGTCACGACCGGCCACGCCGCCACGAGCTGCGCGAGCGCCGCCGCGACCACGCCCGCGGCGGCGCTCGCCGCGCAGAACTCGCGCAACCCCGCGCCCTCGGGTCCCGTGCGCGGCAGGCGCCCGGCGAGGGCGGCCGCCTGCCGGGCCGCGTCCCCGGCGGCGGGGCGCGGCGCACCACCCCGGGCGCCGGAGAGCGCCTGGAAGAGGAGGAGCACGCCGGCTCCGAGTGCGAGGCTCAGCACGACGTGCATCAGGAGGCCTCGTCCGGGGGCCCGGCGTAGCCGGCCTGGAGCAGCCTGGCCGAGCGGCGCGAGCGGATGCCGCTCCAGCGCAGGCGCCCCTCCTCGAGCGAGAAGAGCTCCGTGCCGGAGACGGCGTCGCCCTCGAGGCCCGTCACCTCGTAGATGGCGGAGACCAGGCGCCGGCCCGAGGGCTCCATCCGCAGGTGCACGACGAGCTCGACCGCCTCGGCGATCATCTCGGTCACCGCCTGCGCCGGGAGCGATTCCTCCGCCATCAGCGCGTAGGTGCGGAGCTTGGTGAGAGCCTCTCTGGGGCCGTTGGCGTGGATGGTGCACATCGAGCCGGCGTGGCCCGAGTTCATGGCGGTGAGCATGTCGAGCGCCTCGCCGCCCCGCACCTCGCCGACGACGATGCGGGTCGGCCGCATGCGGAGCGCGTTCTTGACCAGCGCCCGGATCGGGATGCCGCCGGCCCCCTCCAGGTTGGCCGGGCGCGCCTGCAGCGCGACCGCGTCCGGGAGCACCGGCTGAAGCTGGAGCTCCGCCGTCTCCTCGATGGTGACGAGTCGCTCGGTGAGGCCCGAGACGCAGGCGCCGAGCGCGTTGAGGCAGGTCGTCTTCCCGCTTCCGGTGCCGCCGGCGATGAGCATGTTGAGCCCGGCCCGGACCGCCGCCTCCAGGAAGGAGGCGGCCTCGGCGGTGAGCATGTCGAGCGCGACCAGGTCGTCGAGGGTGCGCGCCCTCAGTACGAACTTGCGGATCGTGGCGTGCGTGCCGCCCTGGGCGAGCGGCGGGATCACGGCGTTGAGGCGCGAGCCGTCGGGGAGCCTCGCGTCGACCATCGGGCTCGTCTCGTCGAGCCGGCGCCCCAGCGGCCCGATGGCCCGCCTGAGCAGCGCGAGCAGCTGCTCGTCCGACTCGAAGACGACCTCGGAGAGGCGCTTGCGGCCGCCGGAGATCGCGAAGACGCGCTCGGGGCCGTTGACGATGATCTCCTCGACCTCGGGGTCGTCGAGCAGCGGCTGCAGCGGCCCGAGGCCGAGCAGCTCGTCGAGGATGCGCCGCGCGAGGCGCTCGGGGTCGTCCACTCCCGGGATCCCGAGCGATGCCGCCCGGCGGTTCTCGGTGGCGATGCGCGAGGAGACGAGACGCTCCGCCCGGGCGTACTCGTCCGGGCCCGGGGCGAGCAGCGCATCGGCGTCGAGGAGCTCGCGGAGTTCCTCGCGCACGTCGTCGCGGATCGCCTGGTCGCGCCCCGGCGCCGCCTGCGTCACCACCTGAGCGCCCCTCCCTGAAGGCTCGGAAGCCGGAAGTCGACGAGCGCGAGCTGCGGCTCCGCCCGGACCGCGTCGGGCCCGGCGAGCGCGACGGCGAGCGCGCGCAGGTCGGAGACGACGCGGCCGCCGACCGCGGGGAGCGGCAGCTGGAGCGCCACGGCGCGCCGGGCGGTCTCGCGCTCCTCGCGCACGACGCCCGCCACCGGGATGCCGAGCGCGCGCTCGACCTCGCGCCGCCCGTAGTGGTCGCGGCCCTCGCGGCGGTTGACGGCGGCGCGGATGCGCGCGCCCCCCGCCCGCCCGCGGAGGCCGGGGAGCGCGATGCGGGCGTTCCAGATGGAGACGAGGTCGGCGCCGCTCACGAGCAGCAGTTCGTCGTCCGGGCGCAGCAGCCCCGGCGGCACCGAGACGCCGAGGTCGACGACGACCGTCCCCGAGCGCTCCCGGAGCGCCGCCGCGGCGCGGGCCGGCGTCTCCTCGCGGAGAGCGGCCGCGAGCTCGGGGCGCTCGATGCCGGCGAGCACGGAGAATCCCGGCCCCGCCTGGAGCTCGGAGGCGATGTCGGCGTCGGGCGCCGCGACGCCCACGAGTCCCCGCCTCGGGTCGAGGTCGAGCGCGGGCGCGACGTTGCCGCCGCGGAGGTCGGCGTCGAGAAGCACCACGTCGGGCGCGCGCTCGGAGAAAAGCGCCGCGAGCGCGACGGCAATCGTCGTCGCGCCGGGGGCGCCCTTCCCGCTCGCGACGGCGAGCAGGCGCCCGCCACGCCCGCCGCCGCGCTCCGGGACCGCGGGGACACGCGATGTCTCGCCCGCCGGCCGGGGGGCGTCGCGACCCGCGGGCACGGGGGCGCCCCGCGCCCGCGCCTCCCGGAGCGCCGCAGCCACGACGGCGGGAGACGAGGCGGCGGGCACCACGCGGCCGAGGCGGGAGAGGCGGGAGAGGCGGGCGACGTCGTCCGATGCGCCGGCCAGCAGCACCACGGGGATGCGGCGCTCCGAGAGCGAGGTCAGGATCTCGTCGGTGAGCCGGTGGAGGCCGGGCGCCGCCAGCACCGCGTCCACGCCCGGCTCGCCGGCCCGCTCCAGGAGGCTCGGCCCGTCCAGGCAGCGCCCGGCCACGCCGATGCCGGCCCCGGCGAGTTCGCGCGTGAGCCGGCCCTCCAGCGCACGGTCGCCGACCGCGACCAGGACGCGGGGCGCGGGCGCGCCGGAGCCGCTCACGGCCGCTCTCCGTCCCCGGGGGCGGCGACGGGGTCGGGCGGGAGCAGCAGCAGCGTCAGTTCGGCGTTGACGAGGGCGTGGGCGACCGCGGAGGCGCGCCCGCGCGGGATCACGAGCGTCACGTTCGTGGGGCGGCCCTCTTCCTCGCCCGCGCCCCCGCCGCCGAGCGAGACCCGCGCGGCCTCGAGCGCCACCGCGTAGACCGTCGCCCGCTCCAGGAGCGCGACCGTGCGGCTCTCCGGCTGGCCGGCGTCGGTGGTCGCCATCACGGCCACGGCGTCGCCGCGGCGGATGCGCGCGTAGACGGCGTCGTCCGGAACGGGGATCGTCACCGCCAGCTCGCCGGGACCGATCGCCGGGCCCGAGCCGAGGTCGGGCCGCACGACGAGCGCGCCGGCGTGGATGGGCCCGGTCGCGGTGCGGCCGACGGCCTCCCCGAGCTCGGCCTCCGGCAGCGCGAGCCGCTCGAGGGCGTCCGGGAGCCGCGCCTCCGCGACCGCCAGGTCCCCGGACTCGATGACGCGGCCGGACTCGATGGCGCGCGCCGCGACCACGACCGGGGCCGTGATCTGCGCGCGCTGCCAGAGGGTGAGGCTCCCCACCACCGAGACGGCGACGAGCGCCGCGCCGGCGAGGAGCCGCACGTCCATGCGGGGCATCGCCACCGCCTGAAGGCCTCTCCCGGAGCTCTCCTGGGCCATCCCGCCGTCCCGTCGTCTGGCCCGTGTGCCTCCCCCCCGGGGCGGCACACGGTCGGTGGGTGTGCCGGCGCGGCCGGTGCGGATGCGACCGATGGCGGGGCCCTCGCGACACGCGGGCCGGCGCCGGCGACACGGACCGCGAGCCTAGGCGGCGAACGTCACAAATCGCGCAACAAGAACGGCCGCGGCGGGCCCCGGGATGCGCGTCCGCGTGCCCCGGACGCCGCCCGGTCCCGCCGGTTCAGGTTCGGATCGGGGCGCCGGAGGCGTCCGGTTTGTCGCGCGATTTGTGACGCTCCGGTCGTGCCCGCGCCGCCGGCCGGCACCGCGGCCGGCCCGGCGACGAGTCGCTCCGGCGCTCGCGGACCCCGCCGCGAGACGCTCCTTCCGGGCGCGGCGACGGGATCGGAGGACACGACATGGCCACACCAGCAGCAGCCGGCGAGCCGCCGCCGCTGCGCCGCGCGGCCCGCACCGGCCGGCGGCGAGCCTCCGGGCTCCGGGTCACGCTTCTCGGGGAGTTCGCGGTCACGGCCGACGGCGTCGAGTGCACGCTCCCGAAGGGCGTACGCCGCCTCGTCGCGCTGCTCGCCCTGAACCCCGGCGGCCTGCCCCGATCCAGCGCCGCCAAACTGCTCACGCCGCACCTCGGCTCCGTGAGCGCGGCCGCGAGCCTGCGCACCGAACTGGTCCGCCTCCGCGAGCATGCCCCGCGATCGCTGGTCGAGGTGGACCGCGGCACGCTCCGTCTCGGCGCCGACGTGGCGGTCGACAGCCGCGAGATCGAGGCGCTCGCCAGGCGGCTGGCCGACCCCTCGCCGGAGCCCCGGGAGCTGAGCGCCGAAGACGTCGAGCTCCTCACGCGGGAACTGCTGCCCGGCTGGGACGAGAAGTGGGTCCGCAGGAGCCGCGACCGGCTGCGCGACCGCTCGCTGCACGGGCTCGATGTGCGCGCGCGGGCGCTGGCGGAGCGCGGAGCGGTGGGCCCGGCGCTGGACCTCATGCACGCGGCGCTGGACGCCGACCCCGTGCGCGAGACCGCGGCGCGCGTCCTGATCGAGATCCACCTCTCGCAGGCGAACACCGGCGCGGCGAAGCGCGCCTACCTCGCCCTCCACGAGGACAGCATGAGCGAGTCCGGGCTCGAGCCCTCCGAGGAGCTGCAGGATCTCGTCGCCCCGCTCTTCCGCGGGCGGCCGGCCAGGCGCCGCGGCCTGCGGATCCGGCGACGCTCCCTGTGGGAGTGGGTGGAGTAGGAGCGTGCCCCCCGGACGGGCGATCCCGCCCAACAGCCCCGCCCCGGGGCCGCGCCCGCGAGCGCGACGCGGCCGGTGGGAGGGCGCTGAGCGGCTCGGCGGGCCCGGCCTCATCCAGCGTCTGGATCTCGTTGAGGGTGCAACACGGCGGCGCTCCGGCTGCTCCCGACCTCCGTCGCCTCGCGCACCCAACGCCCCGATCCGCTCCCCGGGTGGGGGCGCCACGTGCGCGTGACGGACATGGGGTGGCTGGCGGCTCCGCTCCGCATGGTGCCCACCGAGATCCATGAGCGCCGCGCCTCTGGTGCCAGCTATGCCTCGCGGGTGATGCCCAGCCACCCCAGTCTGCTGGCACCGGCGAGGAAGGCCGCCAGAGGTACGAGCATCGCGATCTCGTTCTGGATGATGACGTCCTCGCCGCTATCGCTCCCGCCCGCCTCGGCATACACGTCCACAGCGAGGAACGCGACGGCAAGGCCGACGGACACCGACAGCATGGGCAGCGCCGAGAGTCGCCACCGCCGGAACGCCGCCATCACAGCGAGAGCGGGCGGCGCCAGCAAGGCGAAGAACACCACCCACTTCCCATCCGACACCGGGTAGTTGCCGCGGACGTGCTCGATGCCGGTGACGTCGGAGAAATAGGATGGGTGATCGACTTGGATGGGGACGGGCGTGTGGCTGTACCGCACCTCGGCAAGAGGCGCGAAGACGCCCACGACCGCGGCCACCATGCCGAGAGCGGCGAGCCCCAGGCAGAGGCGCTGCGCGGTGGTCAGGGTAGCGATGCCGTAACGCACGGGTGGCCTTCCCCCGAGGGTGACCGGAGGATACTCGACACGCGGCGGACACCGGAAGCCGCCCTGGTCCCCCGCAGCGCCGGATCGCGATCGGGGCCATCGCGGAAGGCACCCCCGGGGCGCACGCCGGTGAGTCGCTCGGCCGCAACCCGCGGCGTCATACGTGCCCGCACGTCGCGATCGGGCGGCGCCTCGGCCGGCCCGGCAGGTGAGAGCCCCGGTACCGGCACTGGTCGATCCCGGCTACGGCGGCCGGGGAGCGAGGAGAGTGGCCGGAGCCGCGAACCGCCGCGCGGGGCCAGGTCGTGTCCGGCCCCCGCTCAGCGCCGCGCACGACGGCGACGGCTGCGAGGAAGGCTCTCGATCATCTTCCCGTAGGCGCTACCCAGCATCGCCGCGACGAGCGCCTGCATCGCCTCCGAGGGCGCGCGCCCGACGGCCTCGAGACTCCGATAGAAGGAACGGGAGATCTCCAGCACCCCGGTGTGGTGCTCCGCCAGGCAAAGCATCTGGAGCAGCACGCCGACGCTGCTCTCGCGAAGCGGATCGATCTCCACCGCCGCGAAGGCGGCGGCCAGTGCTCGTTCCACATCGCCGCCCGCCGCCGCCCGGCGCGCGTCCGCCTCCAGCGCCTCCAGCACGAGGTCGCGCAGACGCTCGAGTTCGGCTCTCAGCCAGGGAGGGTACCAGCGGGGCGGGGGCCAGGACGCCAAGCGCTGGAACTGTTCGTGCCCGGGGGACACCGATCCCGCGGCGAGGCCGGCAACCAGCTCCTCCAGCTCCCACGCATCCACCTTCACCCCGGGGGCCAGCCGCAGCGTGGCGCCGTCGACCTCCGCCACGTCCAGCCCCGTGGCCCGCAGCCACGTGAGCGTCTTCCGCAGGCTCCCGCGCGCGCCCTGCGTGCTCAGGTGCGGCGTGAGCAGCGCCGCGGCGTCGCTCCGGGAGAGACCCTCCCGGTTGAGTGCCAGCAGCGCGAGCAGGCGGCGGACGGCCCGTGGAAGCGGACGGTACTCGCCGTCCTCGGTGAGCTCGCACTCGTCGAACAGGCAGACGCGGATCACACCGGCGGCCCGTCCCGTCCCGCGGGTGCGCCCGGCCCGGCTGCGTGCCTCGGCTGCGGATCGCTCCGTGCCCATGGTCGTCGGGATCATACCGGGCCGCGCGTGGTGCTCGCGCGGTCCCGGAGCGGGCGGGGGACGGGGCGGACGCGACGCGGAATACCCGAATGCGTGTCACCCGCGCCAGGCATTGCCTCCACGCGGCGCTGGAGCCGACCCCGCGCGCGAGAGCGCGGCGCTCGTCCTGATCGGGATTCACCTCTCGCAGGCGAACGCCAGCGCGGCGAAGCGCGCCTACGTCGCCCTCCACGAGCGCAGCACGAGCGGCGACCTGCCGGCGGCGCGGCGGGCGATCGACGCGGCGCTCGACGCCGACCCGCTGCACGAGAACGCGGTGCGCGCCCTGATCGGGATCCACCGCTCGGCGGGCGATCAGGGCGAGGCGATCCGCACCCACTTCCGCTTCCGGGACCGCTGGAGCGACGCCTTCGGGCTCGAGCCCAGCGAGCTGGAGGCGCTCCTCGGATGGCTCGTCACCCGCAACCCCAGGGACACGCGAGCCGCGTGAGCGCGGACCCGGGCCGTAGCTCCGTGCCGCGGACCGCCCGGCGGCCGTCGCGCCCGGTCCGCCGGCCGTGGCACACTGGACGGCGCCCCATGCGTGGACGCCGCAGGTACTACGAGCCCGAAGATCTGGGCCGGGCGCAGGCTCGCCGGGACGCCGCCGACCCCGCCCGGCGGTTCTACGTCTACGTTCTCGTTACCGACTACGGGCACTACGTCGGCCACACCGCCCACGTGGGGAGGCGGCTGCGCCAGCACCGCGACGGCGCGGTCGCATCGACGGCGGGAGGGAACCCCTCCCTGGCCTGGACGTCGGGACCGCGGGCCACCCGCCGCGACGCCGCCAGGTTCGAAGCGGCCATGAAGTCTCTCCGGGACCGGCGCTCGCCCCGGTTCGGGGAGATCACGGGCGTCGCTCCCGTCCCCCTCGCTCGCCTCGCCGCAGCGCTGTCGCGGCGCTTCTTCGGGCGCGCCCGCTCCCGCGGCCATCGTCGACGCGGCCCGCGCCGCGGCTGGTTCGCCCGGCTCCTTCGCCGCGAGCTGCGGGGCATCCTCCGCAGCCGCCGGAGGCGACGCCGGTGGGCGGCGATCGCCGTGGTCGCGATCCTGCTCGGGGCCGCCGTCGCCGACTCAATCGGCGACGGCGTGTTCTGATCACGTCATGCGCCGCCGGAACCTCGCCGTCAGCGGGAGGGCGTCTTCCGCATGTTCGCGGGCCCGCCGTCTAGGAACGCGGACCGGGCTGCGTCGACGATGGCCGCCACGTCATCGGGCTCGGGGCTGACCGCAACGTTCCCGCGTTGATCTGCGTCACGTCGGAGGAGATCCCGGTTCAGCCGCCGCATGTGGTCAGCCTGCTCGTCGACGATGCCAAAGAAGCTGGCGCACCTCGGCGAGACTCACGGGGAACGAGGATCCCAGGACGGCGGCGCCCGAGCCCTTGATCGCGGTCAGGGGCGTCAGCACCTCACGGCTGACCATGCCAAGGAACTCGGCCCGCAGTCGTTCTAGCTTCTCGAGCGGCGTCATGCCCTGCAGGGTGGCCAAGGAAGACTGTACTGCGAACTTTCGAATTGACGGTGGCTCTGTAGGCGCGCGAGCCGGGAGCCGCGGGGAGGTGAACGCGCTGCGGCCGTGCAGCTCGCACGCCGCTCGCCCGGCAGGAGCGCCATGCCGAACGGGTGGGTGCTGCTCAACGACAGCGAGTTGGCTTGAACAGTGTTCCGGTAGGCCAGAACGCGACCCGTCACTGGCTGCGTCTGCCCGGAGCGTAGGAGCTCCAGGCAAGGTACGAACCGAGCAGCCTGTCTCGGACGACTAGATGGTGGCGAAGTCCGCAGGTCGAGACCAGTCCTCCCCATCCCGCAGGGGAAAGCTCCGGTGGCCTTCATCGCTGCCACGTTGAAGCCGAAGCGGGTCAGGATGAGCACCTGATCCATCGAGGCACTGAGCTCTTGGGAGGTGCAGCGCGTGCTGGTGGCAACGCGTACCATCGCGGCCATGCAGAGTGAGCCGAAACGACAGTGAGCGTCCCCGACTGGCCATTCCCGTTCGACCTCGCCCTCCCCGAGATCGAGCGCGCATTCGCACTTGTGGTGCTGCTGAGCGCGACTCTCGGGGCGCTTGCAGCCGATGTGCTGCTGACGTTGAGGCCGTTCTCGCGCCACCGTACATCTCGCTCGCAGGCGTCGCTCGCTCTCGCCATGCTCATCGCGGGCTGCGTCACCTTCGGTGCGTTCGCGGACCGCAGTCAGACCTTGCTCGTCGCCGCTGCCGCCGCGGCGGCGGCGGGAGCTCTGGCGTACTGGGCGGTAAACCGCCGGATCCGGGACGACTGGGGACGGGCTGCCGCCGAGGTGCTCTCCGACGACGAGCTGCGGCGCGACAAGACGGCCCCCGACCGCTGGGTGCTGGTCAGCGGCCCCGCCGGCGCCGGCAAGTCGGCGCTCGTCGAGGGCATGATCGCCGCCGTCGGCCCGCGCCTGGCGGGGCCCGTCCGGAGCGGCGAGGACGGCAGCCTGCACGCGACGGAGTTCGCCGTGCGGCGTGGCGACGGCAGCGAGGCAGCGCTGCGGATCTGGGAGTCCCGCGCGATCGAAGGCGGCCGCCGCGGCCCGCTGCCGCCCCTCGCTGAGTTCGACGCGGTCGTGCTGGTGATCGACCCGACGCAGCACGCACAGATCGCCGACTCCTTCCCCGACGCCCTGCGCGACGGGCGGAAGCCCGCCGACGCCAACGACCGCGTGCTCCAGCTTGTGGAAGCACCGCCCGGCGGCCGCCGCGTCTGGGTGGTGGTGACAAAGGCTGACCGCCTGCGCTTCTCAGTGCACCCGCCGCTGATCGAGTCGCTGCCAGCCGGACCGGGCTGGCACGAGCGCGTGCGCGCGATGGACGTGATAGGAGGTCGGCGGCTGGCGGAGGCGCTGAACCTCGGCCAGGTCGCGGGCGACCACGAACCGGCCTTCGCGTGGGGCACCAGCAGCCCGCTGTTCGCCTACGCCGGCGACGCCCGCCGCGAGCCCTTCGGTGCCCGCGTTCTGGTCGACGCGATCCTCGACACGCTGTAACGACTCGGGGATAGCGATGCACGGGACGGCCCTCGATCTGCTCGACGACCTGATCCGAGCGTGGAGCCGCTGGGACGAGCAGGAACGGTACTATTTGGAGGATCTCGCGCCGCGCATAGTGCGCTCGGACGATCCCGACTTCCGCTGGATCGATCGGGAACGGCGTGCGCGCGGCGGCCGGGCCCAGGCGATCGAGCGAGTGACCCTCGTGCGCCTGAAGGAGCTGATGTCGCCCGAGGAGTGGCTCAACTTGCCCGAGTTGCTGCGCGAGCGGCGCGGCCTCCGGCTCCACGAACTCGAATCGGACAGCGAGCGCCAAGTGAGGCTCGCCGGGCGAGAGGCGGCCCAGCGCGATGCCGAACAGGCGCGTCGCGATGAGGAGCGGCAGCGCCGCGAGGCGGAGGAGTGGCCAGACGCCGTCGATCGAGCCCGCCGCGACGGCGAGGAGCGCCGCCGCCGCGAGACGGAGCAGGAGCGTGACCGTCTGGAGGCCGAGGAGCGTGACCGCCTCGAACGCGAAGCCGGCGTCGCCCGTCGCCTCGCGCAGGCACGCCGAGCCCAACGAAACCGGGAGGAGCAGGCCCGCCGCAAAGCGGAGGAGCAGGCCCGGCGCGAGGCGGCCGCCGGTTCCGGCGACGACGACCAAGCCCCGCCATCGTCGGTGGAGTCAGTGCCCGGCGCGGAGGAGCGGCCGGACGCCGACGCATCCGGCGAGAAGAGCCACGCAACCGGTGGTCGTCGGTCCCGGAGCGGCGACGGCTTGATCGAGGGCGATGCGGGCGGGCAGCATCGCAACCGCACGAGCGCGGTGGACGGGCGTCCGCACGGGACGCCGGGCGGCGAGGGGGAGGCCATGAGCGAGGAGCCGCCGGACGGCAGCGGCGATAGGTCGCGCCTGCGCGAGTTGCAGAGCCTCGCCGACGAGGGCCTGATCACACCCGAGGAGCACGAGCGACTGCGCGCCCGCCCCGCCGTCCGCACCGACCTGACGCCGCCCAGCCCCGGCGAGGCTGGTGAGGAGGAGCCCGTGAGCGAAGACCCCGGCGAGCAGCCGCCCGATCAGGGGGATCCGCACGTCGCATCCGCAGCGGATGGCGCCGCGCGTGACGAGGATGTCGAGGAGGAGCCTGCCGAAGCCGCGGCGGACGAGCTGCCGACCGGCGAGGAGGAGCCCGTGAGTGAAGACCCCGGCGAGCAGCCGCCCGATCAGGGGGCTCCGCACGTCGCATCCACAGCGGATAGCGCTGCGCGTGACGAGGACGGCAAGGAGAAGCCTGCCGAACCCACGGCGAACGAGCCGCCGGCCGCCTCGGAGCCGGACGCGCCGGCCGGACACTCGGCCGATACCCCGAGCGCCTCGGCGGGCCTTGAAGGCTACGCGCGACGGCTCGCCCGTGCGGGCGCGCAGAGGCTCGCCGGGGCGGTCTCGGAGTACGCGCAACGCGTCGCGGGCGTCGAGCGCGGGGAGTCGCCGCCGGCGATGAGCGTGGCGCCGGCGGCCATCACGCCGGAGATGGTCGGCGCCGCCCTCGTACGCAATCGCTTCGAGTGGCTCGTCGAGCTCGTCCGCAACGTCCTGATCTTCATGCCGGTGCTGTGGACGTGGATCAAGCTCCAGTCGGCAGTCTCGGCATGGGATCGCTCAGAACCGTTCTTCGAGTTCTGGGTGCAGGAAGGCGGCGATGGGCCGTTGGGCGGAATCTTCAGGTGGTGGCTCGGCGGGACTCTTGAGCACGCCGCACTGCAAGTCGCCGGCGTCCTTGGGCTGCTGATCGCGGTGAACGTGTGGCTCGGCTTGATCCGTGGGCGCGCCGGGTGGGCAGCGGCGCGCGAAGCGCGGGCGTTTGCCGCCGTGCTCGCGCAGGCGGAGGCGGCTGGCGCGGCGCAGCGCGCCGCCGATCCGCAGGAGGCGCTCGCCGGCTTCGCCGTCGCCGGCAGCGAACTGACGCGCGAACTGCGCGCCGTCGGGGCCTCGCTGCAAGCCTCGGCCCAGCCCTTCGCCGACTCGCTCGTCGCGGTGCGGGAGGCGCTCGACCAGACATCGGAGATGGCGAAACAGCAGCAGGAGCAGAGCGCCGCGATCGTCGAGCGGCTCGGCCGCGTCGCGCAGATCGGCGACCAGCTCGCGGCGCTCCAGCGCGGGCTCGCCGGGGCCGAGGCCGCCGCCGCGCGCAGCGCCGACGCGCTCGAGGGCATCCGCGCCGGTATCGAGCCGTCCGCGCGCGACCTCGCAAAGGCGGCCAGCGCGGCCGAGCGGGCAGCCGAGCGGATCGGCGCGCTGCAGACCGCGTTCGCCAGCAGCGAGGCGGCGTCCGCGCGCAGCGCCGACGCGCTCGAAGGCATCCGCGGCAGCCTCGAACCCGCTGCGGAGCGGCTCGATGTCGCGGCGAGCGCTATCGAACTGGCCGGCGGCGAACTGAGCGCGCTCCAGGCCGCATTCGCCAGCGTGGAGCAGGCGACAGCACGCAGCGCCGAGGCGCTTGAGGGCATCGGGGGCAGTCTCGAGCCGTCGGCGGGCAAGCTGGACGACGCCTCGCAGCAGCTCGCGCGGCTGGCGGGGCAACTGGCCCTGCTCACCGACGCGATGGCCGGTGAGTTCAGCGGCCCCGACTCGGGCATCGAGCGCAGCGCCGCTTCGCTTGAGCTGGCGGCGAGCAGGATGAACACCGTGGCGACTCGCGTGCTCGACGAACTTGGCGACGGGCGGGGCGGGCGGCGGTGAACGACGAGGGAGTCGGCATCGCAGGCTGGCTGCTGGCCGACCTCATGCTGGTGCTGGCGCTCGTCTTCCTCGCCCTCACGTCCGGCGTCCTGTCCGCGGACCGGGACCCCGAGGCGACGCCCGTCGCCGCCGAGCCGTCCGTCGAGGCGCCGCTTGTCGAAGCGCCAGAGATCCTCGATCTCGGCTGCGAGCAGGGCGAGCGGGTCGCCGGGCTGATCCCCGTCCACTGCGAGCCGCGACTCAGGGCCGACGAGGCGCAGTCCTACGCGTGGACAGCCGAGCGCGGCGAGCCGGACGCGGGTGACGCATCGAGCTTCCTGGCGAACTTCAAGGACGCGGGAGCCGTCCGCCTCACCGTCTCGAACGAGGGTGGCGATGACAGCGCCGAGTTCGCAGTCCTGCCGCCACCTGCTGCTCCGCCGATCATCCCTCCGGTGATCCTCAACATCGGCTGCGAGATGGAAGCACCCGGCGGCCCGGCGGCCGGTGGCCGGATCAACGTGCGCTGCACACCGGAGATCGGAGGCGACGAGCCGTTCTTGTACAAGTGGACAGCCGAGCGCGGCGAGCCGGACGCGGGGGGAGCCTCGAGCTTCTTGGCGAGTTTCTACGAGTCGGGTGCCGTCACCCTCACCGTGTCGAGTGACGGCAGCGAGCACAGCGCCGCCTTCCCTGTACTGCTGCCGCGCACTGCGGTCGTAGCGTCGGCTCCGGAGTGCTCCGAGGTGCAGACCGATTTCCGTTTCGCCCAGATCGTGCTCACCGGGGCCGCGCTCGGTGCTGTCGACTGGGATGAAATCGCCAACAGCCAGGTACGGGAGGACGTCATCAAGTCAGCGGAACTTGACAAGATCGGGGACGGCGATTGGTCCGACTCACGGGCAGAGGCGTTCCTGCGTGAGAAGCTCGCCGAGGGGTTGCGCATCGCGCTCGTGGAGACGTTCGCCCACGAGCCGGACGGCAACCACGTCGACCTCGCGCGGCATGTCAACGACGCTTTCTCCGAGGGGCTGCGGCGCGCCGGTATCGACATCCTGCGGGACGCGCCTGCCGAAGGGCGCTGGGAATGGTTCGGCGACTACCTCGCACCCAAGGCACTCGTGTCTCAGGAGGTGCGCCTCAATCTCTACTTCGTGAAGCCCTTTGACGACGAGGACTGCCGGTAGGCGCGCTACGGGCGGAGGCGTCAGGCGCGGCGGGGCGGGAGGCGGCGGATGTCGAGGCGGCGAGCCTCGGCGTCGGGGGCCTGGGCGTCGGGGGCCTGGGCGGTGGGAACGCCGAACCAGCGCGCCCGCCGCGTCGCGCCCTCTGCGGTCTCGCGGGCGACGAGCGGGCCGAAGATCAGCCAGCGCAGCGTGAGCAACTTACCCTCCGTTTTAGCTGTCTCGTCGCGCGGGCTGCGCCGCCCGACGAAAGTCCCGAGGCGCACGATGCCCGCCAGGCGCTGGCGTTCGTCGGGCACGGCGAGGCGGATCGGCGCCTCTGGCGTCTCGCCGTGACGCCACTTGTGCGGACGCCGCACCGCGACCGCGCTCACGCCAACCGCGAGCGCGGCCAGCGCCAGCAGGTGCAGCGCGGCCGCCCACACGGGCTCCGCGTGCAACAGCCACGAGTCGGAGAGCCGCACAGGCTCACTCGCGCCGTCGGTGGTGCGCGGCGACTCCGCAAACCACGCGCGCGTCGAGGCATCGTCGGGACGTCCGGCCGTCGGGACGTCGAGCGGCGCGAGCGGCGGCGTGCCCTCCGTCTCGGCCTCGCACCACTCGCAGCCGAGGATGCGGGCGCTGGCTGCGATCGGCTCGTCACAGTCCGGCGATTCGATCGTGACGCGCCAGACGGCGGAGTCGCGGAAGCGGACGGGCGGGAGTTCGAGGCCAGCGCGAAAGGCCCAGCGCCAGCGCGACGCGGTGCCGGGTTCGCCCTCCCACTTCGCCTCGAACTCCGAGCACGGAGGCGGGGGAGGTGGTGTCGCCTCTGGCCGGGGAGGCGGTGTCGCTTCTGGCGTGGGAGACGGCGGCGGTGAGGGGGAGGGAGACGGCGAGGGCGAGGGCGAGGGTGAGGGTGTGGGTGCCGGGGGCGGGGGCAGTTCGAGCCGCCCGACCTCGATCAGCGTGCGCGCGGTCTGAAGGTAGAGCACGACCGTGTACACGCCGCCGCTCGCGCCCGCCGCGAGCGGCACCTCCAGCGAGTACGCCCTGCCGCCCTCGTGGGCGAGCATCACCTCTATGCCCTCGATGCTCCGCCCGTCGTGCAGCAGCTCGAGGCGGTACGGCTGGTCGAGTAGCGAGGCGACGTGCACATCGGCGGCCGTGGCCAGCACGAACCCCAAGAGGCCGCGTACGGCGTCCCACGTCCGCAGCTCCACGCGGAACTCGACCGGCGCGTAGTCGACGATGGCGCGCTGGCCGGGCGGGCCGTTGGCCGTCACCATCCACCCGCCGGCGACTGGCCGCTCGAAGCGCCATACGTGCGCGCTCTCGCCGCGCCCCCCCAGTTCCCGGTGCGCGACATCGGAGCGGTAGGTTTCGCCGGCCGTATTCTCGATGCCGGTGAGCGCACCCGCGTTCAGGCCCGTCACCTGGAAGCCGACGGCGGCGAGGCCGCCCGGCACGTCGCAGGTGAACGCGTCGCCGCGATCGGCGACCGCCTCGCAGAGGTCGACGCCCGGGAACGCGCCGAGGATCAGCGCGGCGAGCTGCCCGGGATCGACGCTGCGGACCACGCGGTCGGCGCAGTCGCGCTGGCCCGGGCCGCCGCACTGGGCGACGCGCTGCCAGTGCGTCTCGGCGGCCGGGAACCAGCGCCCGGGCGCGTCGAGGCCGATCACGACGAGGTCGGCGGCGCGCTCGGCGCGCAGCGCCGTCCATGTCGCCGCGAGCGCGCAAAGGTAGGCGTCGCCGTCCGGAGAGTCGTAGCCGCCGTGGCCGCCGGGGCAGTCGGCGGCCACGGGATCGCCGTCGAAGCCGAGGTCGTCGCCGCCGCGGGCGGGGCTGCCGTCGGTGATCACGACGACGAGCAGGCGGCTGTCGGCGGCGGGGGTGGTGTCGGCGAATCCGAACGGGAGGGGAGGGCAGCTGGCGCTGGCCGGCGGCGTCTCGCCCGTAGCCATCGCCCAGGCGGCGCAGAGCGCCGAGCGGAAGTCGGTGCCTCCCCCCACGGGTTCAGCGCGCAGCCGGTCCGGCAGCGCCTCATCGAGCACCGAGGCGGGCGCGCTCAGAAGCTCCGGCTCGTCGCCGCCGAACGAGAGCGCGCCGAGCTCGACGCGGCGCTGCTCGCGGGGAGCGCCGAGGAAGCCGCGCAGCACCTCGATCAGGCCGCGGACGCCCTCGATGCGCTGTTGGTCGAGGTCGCTGGCGGGCTCGCCGCCGACGCCGAACATGGAGCCGGAGTTATCGATGGCGAAGACGACGCGGGTAGGCGGCGACTCGGCAGGTGTCTGCGCGGCGGCGTCGCCACCGGGGCGCGGCAGTCCCGCTCCCGCCAGCAGCGCCGCGAGCGCAAGCGCGGCGACCAGAGCCGCGGCGAGGCGCCTGCGAGGCGGGCGCTCAGCCACCGCTCCCCTGTCCGCCGGACCCGTCGAGGTGCGTCGCGCGGATCTTGCGCCGCTCGTCGCCCGCGAGCAGTCGCCGCATCGCGCGTCCCCAGCTCTCTCGCGCGTAGTCCCGGCCGTCCGCCATGCGCCCCAGGTCCTCTTCGAGCAGCGCGATCATGGCGGCGCAGTCGGCCTCGACGTCACCGTGATACCACTCCCGTACGACCGCGCGCTGGAGCGCGGCGACCCGCTCGCGTTCGCGCTGCCAGTCGGTGGCGAAGATCGTGGCACCGGGGAAGGTTAGGCCGTCAGCCGACGCTTCGCCGGCGATGCCGGGAGTGCCGTCGAAGCGCATGAACTCGCAGAAGGCGTCGAAGGCGACCACGGTCATACGTCCGTCACCGAAGACGCCGTCGCTGAGGCCGCCGGGCGGCCAGTCGACGAGCCGCAGCGGACCGCCGCCCTCGCCGGCGATCGTCGTGACTTCGCGGGCCGCGGGTCCGGCGCCCTCGACACTCGAGGAGAGCCGGCGGCGAGCGCGCAGCAGGTAGAAGAGCTCGGCGTAGGTGGGGCCCTGCGTATCGAGGTCGCTGCCCAGCATGCGCGCGACGACCGCGGGCGCGAGCGGCTGGACGTCGCCGTCGAGCAGCTCGACCTTGGTCGCCGCGAGCAGCTCGGGCAGCACCGTGAAGCAGGTCTCCCGTGCCGTCGCGCCTGGCGGGACGCCGACCTCCGCGCCGTAGTAGGTCTTCATCGCCGCCCTGGCCTCGGTGGCACTGCCGATCACGCCGGGCGCCCAGTCATGGACGCCGGGGTCGACCCAGAGGTCGAGGAAGACGATCTGCTGGCCCAGCGCGGGCACGATCTGCGGCTCGCCGTAGGACTGGAGCGCCGCCAGGTTCGGGGCCATCTCGGGCGCCCGCAGCGCGAGGTTGAACTCGGCCCCGATCGCCGTGCCGCCGACGAAGACGCCTCGCACGGCCGGTGCGGCCGCCGCGGCCTGCAATTCGACCGAGGGCCCGCGCGGCAAGTCAAGGCCGAGCAGCTTGGAGGCCAGCGTGCTCGACGCCTTGCCCGCATCCCCGTCCGCGCATTCGGCGAGCGCGGCGCTGAAGTCATCCGGCAGGCGTTGGCCGAGTTCCACGTTGATCAGGTTCCAGACCGACTCGCGCCAGCGGTTCGCGATTCGCTTGGCGTCCTCGAGGCCCGCCTGCTCTGTGTCGCGCAGGGCCTGCAGGATCGGGCCGACCGCCCCGACGACCGGAGCGAAGACATCGCCGTCGGCTTCGCCGGGAACGAGCCGCAGCGTCAGCTCCAGCACGCGGGGCTTCGGGCTGGCCTGTGCCTCGATCCGCAAGCGCTCCCGCATCTTGCCCGCGATGCTGCCGGCGAGATCCGGGTCGTGAGGAACGCAGTCGCCGACCTCGGCCGCGACGTGCGGCGGGCTCTCGCCCGCCTGCGAGACATCGTAGGTGGCCAAGGCCTCCAGCTCCTTGTAGGCGGCTTCGAGATCGCCAACGGCGGTGCGCGCTGAGTCGATCTGCTGACGCAGTTCGCCGAAGAACGGCAAAGCGCCGTCGTGCCCGCGCAGCTCCTGATGCATCCATTGCAGCGCGCGCACGCGGTCGCGTTCCTCGTAGGCCTCGAACAGGCGAGCCTCGGCGCGCTGCCTTTGCGTCTCGAGCGATGCGGCCTTGCCCTTCATCCTCCACGAGCGTGCGCCACGGTACGTCACGAACATCGCGGCGAACGCGAGACCCCACGCAATCCACTCGGTCCCGACGCCGGCGAGGCTGCGCCCGGGAATCGCCCGAGCGATGGCGAGCACGGCGAAGAGGGCGACGGCGCCGAGGCCGAGCGGCATCCAGCGGTCGAGGCCGGAGGGCTCGGCCGCAGCCCGCGGCGGATTGTCGAACTTGTCCGTTGCCTCCCGGATCCGCGCATCGCTCTGGTCGAGGGTGAGTTCGCTGCCGAAGAAGCCGTCCCGGCCGACCCGCTCCTGCAATTCGGAGGCATTGGCGTCGAGCCCGGCTAGTAGCTGCAGCACGCCGCCGGTCGCATCGGAGCCCTCGCTGCCGAGGCGCTGCTCCAGTTCCTGCTTGAGCCAACGGCCGAACGCCTGCTCCTCCTCGCGGCGCATCTCGCGGATCGCCCGCTGCAGGCCCCTCTGCCTGCGGTCCGCCTCGCGGTCGAGGCCGTCCTTGACCCTGCCGACGTACTTGCGCCAATCGACCTCGCCGGCGCCGTAGATGTCGCCCTCGACGCCGACCTCCACCTGGGTACCGCGCTGCACGCGCTCGTAGCCGCCGGACGCTTGGGCGGGGGTGCGGATGCGGCGGGCGAGATCGTCGGCGGCGGAACGGTCCACGTCCATGGCTGTGGCCGGGGCGAACGCGTCGTGGCGGTGATCGTGGAACCATCCGCCGAGGCCTCCCGGCTCGTTGGCGGCGTAGGCAAGCAGCGTGGTCTCTTCTTGCGTAGCGCCCTCGTAATCCCGCGGCGACTCGCGGAGGTCGCGGTACGCCATCTGCAGCACGGCGGAGATCATGCGGCGCTGGTAGCGCAACTTCGGGTACTCGATCGCCGTGATCGCTCCCACCGAGCGCATCGGATCGGAGCCGGTCTGCCCGTCGAGCCGGTCAGCGCTGTCATCGTGGCTGAGCAGGCGTAGCAGCGCCCCTGCCTCCTCGAAGGCATCCTCCGGGTTGCCGCCGCGCCGCCCGCCGAACCAGTAGACGCGGCGGAAGATCTGCTGCCCCGGGCGGTACTCCAGCCCGCCGTCCGTGACCGGCAGGCTGCGCGTCGAAAACTGCGCCTGGTCGTCGGTCTGCTCCGAGAGGAACGCGAGTTCGCGCAGCATCGCGTATGTCCCCGAACGCCCCTTCGCCGCACGGTCCCGCATCGTGGGATTGCCGCTGAGCACCTTCGTGAAGGCCGACGCGGTGACCGCGATGAGGTTGAGCGGCGAGTACCGGTACTCCTTGCGTAACCACAGTGCGAGCGGGATCACCGTGCCCGCGCCCGTGCCGCCGGCCGTGGAGGTAACGAGGTTGATACGCGGCGGTCGGCCGCCGAACGTCTGGTTCTCGACAGCGCTGGCGATACGGTTGCGCAACTCGGTGCCCGCGCCCGCGCCCGCGATTTGCCTCGACTCGTCGAACAGCAACGAGAAGACCGCGAGGCCGTGCGCGCGCAGGGCGTAGAGCCCAGCGCCCGGCTCGGGATTGGCGGAGATGCCACGGCCCACGTTCACGAGCAGCGAGCGCTCCGCCTCAAGCCGCGGGCCGGGCGGGCTCCCGTTCGACTCCGGGCCCACCCCCGGCCCAGGATCCTGTGTCGACCACTGCGTCGCCAACTGCTTGACGCCACTCGTCGCGAGGTCGCCGGGCGCGATGATGTCGAGCCCTACTCCGTCGCGCACCGTGACGTCGAGATCGAACGCGATGGGGTCGCCAATTGCGTCGCGGAACGCCGGATAGAAGTCGCGGCTGTCCTGGATGTCCTCGGCCACAGCCTTGCCGGTGCCGCCGAGGAAGATGTTGACCGCGCCCATCGCCGCTCCTCCGCTGCCTACCGCAGCTTGTCCAGTTCGGCCATCGAGATGAAGACCGTGAGACCGTCGCCGGCCTCGCCGCGCAGCGCACGCGGCACGGCCGAGGCCACGGCCAGCACGAAGCCGCACTCGTCGACGAGCGGCCCGCCGCTCATGCCGCTCTGCGCCTGCACGTCGGCCTGGACGACGGCTATGTTGTCGCGCACCGCAGCGTTCGACAAGACGCCGCGCACCACCACCGGCGCCGGGACCGCCGCCGAGTCGTCCCCGGCCTGCGACCACGGATAGCCGAGCGCCCGCACATCCCGCCCGACGTCGCCGTCCTCCGGGGTGCGGGACGCGATCGAGTGTGCGACTATGAGGGCGCTCCGGAGAATGGCGATATCGCGGTGCTGGCGGTCGCCGCTCGTGCTGAACGATCCGGCGCTCACTACTTCGGCCCGCTCCGAGCGCCCGGTGAGCGCCGACGCCACGTAGATCTCGTCGTGGGCTCTGCCGCGTTCATCCTGCACGACGTGCGCCGCGGTCACGTACTCGCCGCCGCCGATGTGAAAGCCGGTGCCTTGGCTGCCACTGTACGGGCTCGCCGGCGCGCGGATGCGGACGACCGCGCCACGCACGCGCTCGAGTTCGTCGCGGAAGTCACAGCTGTCAGGATCCTTCGGGGTCGCGGCGGTGGCGGGGGTGGCGGCGACCGCTGCGGCCACGGTGGGGGTAGCCGTGGCCCGCCGGGTGACGGTGGCAGTCGGGGTAGCGGTGCCGGACGACGCGACGACCGAGGGCGTTGCAGTGGCGGCAGGGGCCGCTGCCCGGGGCGTCCCAGTCGGCGTCGCCGCGGGAGGCTCCACGCTGCCATCGGAGTTCGAGCCGAGTTGCACGATGGCGAACACGACGATCGCGAAGACCGTAAGCAGCATCTCGTCGAGCGTCGGTCGTTCGAGCACCTTGCCGCCCCCAAGAAGCGATCATCGCAGCCTCAGCTAGAGTGATTTGCCGTGGTGCATGGTACCCAAGAAACGCCCTCTGCGGCAGTGCGGCGTGATGATCGCACGGGCCCGTACTTCTGCCGGTAGCGCCCGGCCGGAGTCAGGTGAGGACTATGCGAGTGCGCGCCCGCCCGCGTTTGCTGGTCACTCGACGTGCCATGCGGGATCGCTGTGGGACGCCTGAACACACCCGTGCCTCACCCCATGCGACCCCTCCGCGAAGCGGCTCGCCCGGCCGGTCCGCCGCGTCGCTCCTTGCGGCGGGAGGTTGAAGGCTGCGACATACGCTCGACTATGTTCTCGGACAAGGTCTTGAAGTCGGAGTAGGCGCTGCTGGCGGCTGCAGCGTGACTGCCAATGGCTCCGTCGGCCGAGGTGAGTTTGAACACGGGCTTGCGCACCTCTTGGGCCATCGGAACGAGGCTCCGGTAGTGCCTGATTGTGGCGAGAGCGTGCTCGTCGTCTTCCGGTGTTGGGGCGTACGGCCCCTGGTCATCTCTAAGCAGGCTGCGTGCGTATTCCCTCGGCATTCGGTTGACCCACTTATCGTACGCTCGTACGGGCCGGCTCAGGCGCACGCCGTGTTGCTGCACCACGTAGCCGATAGGCTCCATCCGGCCGTTGGGGAGATCGAAGGCTGGGTCAAGCCAGTTCTGGAGCCGCTTCTCCCACTCGGCACGCCAGTTCTGCAGTGTGGGACCGAGGTTACGGAGCCCGCGAAGAGAAAAGAGGTCGACCCCAACGGGCACGATGACATAGTCAGTCGAAATCAGGGCTGATCGGTTGATCGCGCCGAGGTTGGGGCCGACATCGGCGAGGATGACGGAGGCATCCATCCGAGAGGCACCGTCCTGCATGATGGTGGAGAACGCAGTCAGAATCCTGAAAGGGCGGTAGATGTCGGTTGATCGAAGGGCGTTTGGCCACTCTGCGGATAGCGTGTCCTCGAAGCCGGCGAGCGCCAAATCGCCGGGTATCAACTGCAACTCGGTGGTGATCTTCTGGAGGGTCGGGGAGCGCAGGTCTCCCACCTCCATCAACGGCCTCACGCACTCGAAGATGGTTCCAGACGGTGAAGGCGACCCGTCGCCTTCCTCATACACGGACTCCAGACGATCTTCTTCCAGGAACATGCTGGTGAGGTTGGCCTGAGGATCGAGATCGCAGGCCAGCACCCGATGACCCCTTTCCGAGAACATCCACGCGAGGTGGTACACGAGCGAGGTCTTGCCGACACCACCCTTGTTGTTAAAGAAGGTGAGGACAGGAACCGTCATCTCGGCGCGCCTCCAGGGCTCGCTATCGCCGGGATGGTCACGAGCACAGTGCTCTCGTCGATTCTGAATCTCGCTTCTGGATGTCCGGCCTCCCTCAGCAGATGCTGAGCCGTCGGGATACCGACGCCGAACCGCTGGACGAAGCCTAACGTGTGCAGCGCCTCGGCCAGATTGGGGTTGCGGTAGTCGACCGCGCTGCCGCTGCCGAAGTTGCTGGCGGTCACCCGTCCGAATGGCCCCCCAGGGCTGATCACCTCAATTCGGTCTTCAAACCAACGGACATGCACAGGGGCGTTGGTCGCCTCGTAGGTGCGGTGCATGACGGCGTTCCGTGTGATCTGCTGAATGGCTGGTACCGGATACAGGCCGGTTCGCCGTTCGGTTGAGGAGGAGACAAAGTCGATAGCGGTTCGGTTGTGGGCCCTGAGCTTCTCGTCGAGACGGCGCAGCACATCCCCGACCGAGCCGCGGATGTCCTCGCTGTCGATGATGTCATCATGCGGTTCGGTTCCACCCACTCGGAGAAACTGGACGTAGGCGCCAGGCAGGAAATCCTGTGGGTTCTTACCGAGTACGAGCAGCCCGAGCACCGTGGCGGCCGGATCGTCGGCCGATGCGATCATCTTCGTCGCTGCCAGTTGCTCCTCGCGACTGCGCTCATTGGCCTCAATCACCTCCCGCGCGAAGGCCTGCGGCAGGTACTCGTTCTCGAAGAAGCCTAGATTCAAGTCATCGAGCGTCGATGTAGGCACCCGCTGGACATCGAATAGCGTGTCACCGGAGCGGCGTCTCTCATTGAGAATCCGCTCGTCCTGGGCGGTCGCACGCCCTCGCCGGGGACCGATCCGGATATGTACTCCGCCTCGGTAGCGGACCGGTGGTGAGTCCGACGGCACTACCGTGACGACTGCTGTCTCCCCCCCCCCGTGGATGACGAGCCGCTGCACCGCGATGGAGGGAGGTGGAACGATATTGCCGTCCGTCTTCATGTCGGCCAACTGCCGGAGCAACTCATCGGTGACCTGTAGACCGGCCGCTGAGCCATTGTCGCGCACACCCACGAAGATCACTCCGGGCACGCCGTGGCCAGGCAGGTCATTGGCGAACGCGCAAATCGCCTCCCGAACCGCCCCCGCAGCGCCTCCCGCCAGCGACTCCTTGAACTCGACGCGATCCGACTCGCCTTGATCCAGCAAGTCGGTCAGTTCGACATCGCGGAGAGTCGTCACGATGGTCCTCTGGTACCGCGCTCGGGCGAGCAGCAGCAATACGCCGCACCGCGTCGGGTTGCGGACAAGTCCTGGCAGCACCCCGTACCATGCCATCATACGCCCCGCGCGGCCCCGGATTCGTCAACTCCCCATACCCGCCGATGCTCCGCCGTGTGCTCGCGGATGCACTCGTCGAGTTGGACCCGGAACTCATGGACTACGGCGCGCGGAACCCCGCTGAAGTCCCAGGTCGTCATCGAGGCTCGTCAGTTCGAAGTGCGAGATCGGGGGCGAGCCCGGGACGCACTCCAGGGCTCAGTTTTCCTTGAATCCGCTCCCCGACTCTCGGACGATCCGCAGGCTCCGAGGCTGCTCTTGCGGGCTGGCCCGCATACGTCGTCCGGCCGCCGCACCGTGGCGAGCGAGCGGCTGCGCGACGCGAACCTTAATCAGCGAGGCGCAGTACGAGGCGCAGTACGAGGCGTAGCAGGCCTACATCCTCGATCGACCGGCGCGTGTGTAGACTGCGCCGGGGGGAGTCTGGCATGAGCACCGATGCCTCGGGCAGCGGAAGACCCGCCGCGGAGCGCCTGCGCGAACTGAGCGGGCTACGCGAAGGAGGCTTGCTCTCCGACGAGGAGTTCGAGGCGCAGCGCGCCCGCATCCTCGACGAGTCCTTCGGCTTGAGCGAGGCGGCGACCGAGCCCGGCTCTGGCGAGCGCAGCGCGGAGCCGCCGGCGGCCGGCCGACTCGAGTCCGCGACGGACTTGGAATCCCCGGGCGGCGATGTCGCCCCACCTCGCCGGAGCGCGCTGCACCCCGGACGCTGGCCGGACTGGCTGCGGATCGTCCTGACCGCCGCGAGCGGAATCTGGATCGTCACGATCCCGCTGATGTTCTGGCGGGCGGCGCGCTTCACGTGGCTCCCCTACCTCGGCGCGGCCACGATCGCCGTCGCCGCGCTCCTCGTCGCGGTCGGCAGCGAGGGCCAGGAGCTGGCGCCATCGGCATCGGCTCCGCGCCCCGCCGCTGCCACGGCTGCCCCGCAACCTGCAGCCACGGCGGCGAGCCCGCCGCAGGATGATCAGACGCCAAGACGCACACCAGAGCCGGCGGGCACCTCTGCCACGCCAGACGACTCGGATGCAGAAACACGCTCGCTTCCAGTTGTAGTCGCGACTGACGGCGGCGTCGAGATTCGTCTTGAAACAAGACGCCAAGCCGAGATCATCTTGTATTATCGGGCGGTCCTCAGCTATTTCGGGCCTTCAGACCACAACTTGGGTGGTTGGAGGCACGCAACGACGCTCTATCAGAACAATCGGGTCAGTACCTCTGACTACTATCGCTACACACAATCCGCTTCCGAGGCCCACCACTATCTCGCAGACAAGTGGATAAGCGAGGGCCCCGGTGCCCCCGACGGGCTCCGCGAAGTGCCATCCGTTGTGAGCGGGATTCTTCAGAGGCGAGGCGATGCGATGGGTCACGTCGCAGCGGGGATCGCGGCGGGTGACGATGGAGAGGTGTCCAAGAGCATCGAGCTTCTCAAGCAGGCAACAGCTGGCGTGGCATTTGTAGTCGGCAAGTTGATGTTTGCTGCAGATGAGTCGGGGATCAACACGGCAGCCTTGCTGCACGTAGTGCACTGTGATGAGGAGTCGCAGATGTGCGGACTGCGCCCTCCAACGAGCGACACACCACTACTGCTCAGTGATTGCCCGGACGGAGTTACGGACACGGAACTCTCAGTCTGCAAGGACGCTTCATCGCAGGAGTGACAGGCTGCGGCTCGGCACCACCGGCGGGGCGCGAACTGGTCCGGCAGCGCCACGATCGCCTCGATCCAGTCGTTCTCGATGATCCACTCTCGGATGTTGCTTCCGCCGCCTCGCGTAGCGGCGCTTCCGCGGAACCTCGGACTACCTCCACCAGAGCCCGAGCGTCAGCACCCGCCGCACCCAGCGCCGCAGTCTTGCCCAAGCGAGCGCCCGCTGAGTGTCGTAGAGGGCCGTCTTGCGCCATCTCGTCTGCCCCTTGCGCGCGAAGCCGCGCAGCGGCTGCGTCTCGGGCGGCAGCGTCAGCCCGTGCTCCTCGAGCATGGACAGCTCGAGAGTGAGGATGCGCTCGTCGGTCTCGAGCCACCGCACGCCCTTGCCGTCGTGGGGATGGCCGGCCCGCAGTAAGCGCCACTCGTCGACGAGCGGCCACGCCTCGCCGTAGACCTCGGCGTCATCGTCGGCGGGCTGCTCGGTGACCACGTCGGGGAACGGACGCCGCAGCGCCCCAGGCTTGCGGGGCTGCAGCCCCGACACTGCCGGAGCCGGCCCCGCAGGCGCGGGGGTCGGCAGCGCGGCCTGCGGCTCCCGGCTCCGCTCGGGTGCCCGTCGCGGTGACTCCTCACGCTTGCGCGTCTTGCCCCGCACAGCCTCGCGCGGCTCGCCAGGGCCAGCACGCAGCTCGTCCGCCAGCGCGGCCAGGCTCGCCTCCAGCAGTCCCACACGCCGCTCGAGTTCGCCGACGCGCTCCCGCTGCGCTGCCTCCGTGGGAGCGTCGCCCGACAGTTGCAGCCGCTCCAACGCATGCATCATGCGGCCCGTGAGCCGGCCCGACTCCTCCGCGCGCACCAGCGTCTTGTAGTTGACCCCCATCAGCGCCGCCGCCTCCATGCGCCCCCGCTCGCGCACGAGGTCGCGCAGCAGCTCGTTCAGGCGCAGCCGGCGCAGCACCTCGGCGTCCAGTTCCTCGTGACCGTTCAGTCGCTGCTCATCCATCCGTGTTCGCCTCCTCGCACGCCCCTCGCCGGCCCCTCAACCGCCGCGGTCCGTCCCGATCGCCTGCCGCCAGGGGCCGGCTCGACCCTCCCCACCACCCGGATCGCGACTTCCCAAACGGGAACTCTCGCCCGCGTGGCCCGGAACACGACCGAACACCGACGTGCTTGCTGCGATGTAGCCGGCAGCCCCCGACACGCGTATTCCCCTTGCGACGCCTTGCTCACGACCGCCACTTCCCGTTCGGGAACTGACGCACTTCTCTGTACAGGCCCCGCACGTCCACGCGGCGCCGCAGCACCGATCTCAGCACGATCGGCGCCGCGACGTAGAGGCCCTGTAAGGGGGTTCGTCGGGAGGCCCCCCTACAGGCCATTAGAAAGCGGACGTCCGGCGGCCACACTCGATCGTTGACGCCGCGAGCAACGGGCGCGCGGCGCAGACACCCGGAACGACCGGTAGGAAACGGAGCGAACGATGAGACTCAACCCCCTGCGCCTGTTCAGGCGCCACCGCGACCCGCCGACCCTGCTGGCGCTGACGCCGCCGCGCACTGGCGAGCGCACGCTGCTCGCCGTCGAGAACCTGCTCGGCTCGATCGCCGTGCCCGAGCCGTTCTCGCTGGAGCTGGCGGGCGACGCGGATGGCGTCACGCTGCTCGCGCGTTGCGAGAGCGACCAGGTCGTGCGCGGCCAGATCGCCACCCGCTACCCGCAGGCGCGCATCCACGAGGTCCCGGCCGACGAGGACCCGCTGCTGCTCGCGGCGGGCGAGCAGGCGTGGTCGCTGACGCTGCGCTCGGGCGGCCCCGAGTACGTGCCGCTGCGCTCCTTCCGCGACGACGACCTGCTCGACGCCGGCGCCGACCCGCTGATGGGCCTGCTCGGCGCGCTCTCCGAGCTGCGCGAGGGCGAGCGCGTCGTCGCGCGGCTGCTGCTGCGTTCGCTCGGCCCGGACTGGGCCGAGGCGCACCAGGAGCGGCCGCACCGCAAAGCCGTGCAGGAGCCGCATCACGACGCCCACACGAGCGATGTGCGACGCCACACCAACGATGGGGTGGCCCTGGCTCTCCTCTTCGTCGCAGGCGCCGCCGCCCTCAGGGGCTACCAGTGGTGGCAGGCGGGCGAGGGCTGGAAGACGGTCGCGCTGGGCAGCGGCATCGCGCTCGGGCTCGCGACCCTGGGCTGGGCGTGGCATCGCTTCAGGAAGGCGCACAGGCGCGTCCACGACCCGCTGCTGATCAAGGAGAAGGTCTCGCGCATCGCCTTCGAGGGCGAGGTGCAGGTCTTCGCGATCGTGCCCTCGGGCGCGAAGCAGAGAGCGAAGGAACTGCTCGGCCAGGCGGCGGCCGCCTACCGCGACTACGACCATCCCGCGGGCGCGCGCTTCCGGGGAGGCAGGGTACGGCCCGCGCTCCCCCAGCCGGCGCGGATGCAGCCCTCGGGTCCCGGCCTGTTCGGCAAGCGCAGCGTGCTCGGCGTGCGTGAGGCGGCGAGCCTCTGGCACCCGCCGGGCGCGCAGGACGAGACGCCGCTCGTGGCGCGCGCAGGCGCCAAGGTGCTGCTGCCCACGGCGCGCAGCGTGCGCGGCGGCGCGCACGTCGGCGACACGACCTCGGGCGCGCCGCGCCCGATCCACTTCCCCCCGGACCTGCTGCGCGGCAGCCACCACCTCTACGTGGCGCGCACGCGCATGGGCAAGTCGACGCTCATGCAGCACCTCGTCGTGCACAAGCTGCGCGAGAAGGCTGCGGGCCGCGACGGTGACGCGATCATCGTCGTCGACCCCCACGCCGACCTCGTCGAGGACCTGCTCGGGCACGTGCCCGAGTCGCTCATCGACCAGGTACGGCTCGTCGACCTCGCCGACGGGCGCGGCGCGCCCGGCATCAACCTGCTCGACACGCGCGTCTTCACCGACCGCGACCGCACCGCCGACTCGGTGGTGCGCGTGGCGAAGGGGCTGTGGGAGCAGTGGGGGCCGCGCATGCAGTCGATCCTCGAGCAGACGGTGAAGACGCTGCACGAGGCCAACGCCCACCCCGACACCGCGGCGGACGAGCAGCACACGATCCTCGACGGGCTGCGGCTGCTCTCCGACGAGGGGTTCCGCGCGAGCGTGCTGGAGAAGGTGAGCGACCCCTACCTGCTGCCGTGGTGGGGGCGCGACTTCGCCTCCTGGACACGCCAGTACCAGGCCGACGCGCTCGCGCCGGTGCAGACGCGGCTCTCCTACTACGCCTCCTCGAAGCGGGCGCGCGCGATCCTCGGCCAGTCCCGCTCCACGATCGACCTCAGGCGCACGATCCTCGACGGCGGCATCCTCTTCGTCTCGACGGCGCAGGGTACGGCCGGGCGCGACGTGGCCGCGCTCGTGGGCTCGTCGATCCTCAACCTCGTCGATGCCGTCATCCGCGAGCAGGGCGGGCTGCCGCCTGAGCAGCGCCGGGGCGCGCTGGTTGTCATCGACGAGATGCAGGCGATGCCGGGCGTCGACTACGAGTCGATGCTCTCGGAGCTGGGCAAGTTCGGGGCCTCCTTCGTGCTCGCGACGCAGAGCCTCGCGAAGCTGTCCGACCTCTCGCCGACGATGCAGGACACGCTGCTCGCCAACGTCGGCTGCCTCGCCGTCTTCCAGGTAGCGGGCGCCGACGCCCGGCAGCTGGTCTGGGAGCTCGGCAAGGAGCGCGTCACCGAGGAAGACATCGTCTCGCTGCCTGTGCACCACGCCTACGTGCGCGCCACGGCGGGCGGCGAGCGCATGTCGACGTTCTCGATGGCGGTGCGCAAGCCCGAGGACGGTAACCCGGTCGTTGCTGACCGCATCCGCGCGGACGCCGCGGCCTACCTGACGCCGGCTGCCGACATCGCCGAGCGCGACGCCGGGGCGCGGGAACGGGCGGAGCGCTACCGCGAGGGCCTGGGCGAGCTGCGGAACGGCCGGAACGGCGCGCAGGCGGCGGAGAGCGGGGACGAGGCTCCCGAGCAACCGAAGAAGCGCAGGCAGCGCAGCAGGCGCGACCGCAAGCCCGGCGGGGACGCGCCGGAGGCGCCCGGGGATGAGCGGGACGGATGAGCCCGGCCGCGAGCACCCCGGAGTTGCTGCGCCGGCTGGCCGAGATGCCCTTCCTCGACCGGCTGGAGCTGGTCGCCCTCTCCGGCTGGTCGCGGGGCGCGGTCTACGCGGGCGTCCGCCGCCTGGAGGAGGCCGGGTTCGCCGCCTCCGTTCCTCACGCCACGGAGCTGATTGCGCCCACGCACAGGTTTCACCTCACCGAGGCTGGCGTGCGCATCCTCGCCCGCGACGACGGCGTGAGCGAGGAGGAGTTGCTGCGACAGCGCTCCGTCTCCGCGCAATGGCTACGTATCCTGCTACAGCGCCTGGACGGCCTGGCCGCGATCTACCGGCTCGTGTGCGCGGTCTCCGACATCTCCTGGCCGATCGGCTTCCGCTGGTACCGCGGCCTGCCGCTGGACGCCGCGATCGCGCTCCCCGATGGCCGCTGCGTCGGCGTCGTCCGCGTGGGTCGCAGCGCCGACCGCACGGGCCTCGCCAACCGGCTCTGGCGATTGCGCGCAGGGTCGCTCCCCGGCGTGGTGCTGCTGCTCCTCCCGGACGAAGTGCGGCTGCGCCACGCGCGCGGGCTGCTGGCCGGCTTTCCCGTGCCCGCCGTTCTGGCGCTCGAGCGAGAGGCGACGCTCACTCCCGACGCCGCGATCTGGAGGCTGCCCTCGGTCAACGCCGCGATCCCTCTCGAGGCCGTCCTCGATCGGGCGGTCCCGCACGGCGTGCTGCCGGAGGAACGGCCGCTCGCACGCCTGACACCGCCCGCGGCACTGGCCGTCGACGCGCCGGGGCGTGATGTGCGCAACTGCCTGCTGCCGGCGCTGCTGAGGCCCGCCGAGAAGCGCGCGCTCGACCTGTTGGCCGACTGGCCGTGGCTCAGCCTGGAGCACCTGCAAGTCCTGCTCGGCGTCTCGCGCTCGCGGACGGCGCAGATCGCCTCGGCCCTCCGAGACCGCGGACTCGCGGCGCGTGCGCCCGCAGCCAATGGCCGCCTCGTCCTCACCGAGCGCGGTCTGACGCTCATCGCCCGGCGCGACCGCACCTCCGCCGGACTCGCCAAGAAGCGCTGGAGCGCCGCGCCGCTGGACACAGGCGCCGCGGGCGGCTGGCGCGACGTCGCCGGCCGGCGCAGCCGCCAGTTGCTGCGCAACATCGAACACACCACCGCCGTGCACGGCTTCATCGCGGCGCTCGCCGAGCAGTCGCGCGCCGCTGGCTGGGACCTCGTCCAGCTCGACCCGCCGCACCGCGCGTCGCGCTACTTCCGCCGCGACGGACGCCTGCGCTCGGTCCTGCCTGACGCCTTCGCCGTGCTGCGCCGCGAGGGGACGGTGTGGCCGTGCTTCGTCGAGTGGGAGCGCCGCGCGGTGCGCCCGAGCACGATGGCGGCCAAGCTCGCACCCTACCTGCGCTACTACGCCTCACGGCGGCCCACCGATGACCACGGCGCACGTCCCGCAGTGCTCGTCGTCTTCGGCGACGAACTCGCCGCGCACCACTTCCTGCGCGTGGCGCAGCACGAGATCGAGCGCTCAGGCGTGGACCTGCCGTTGCTCGTTTCGCACACCGACCTCGTTGAAGAAGTAGGGCCGCTCGGGCCGGTCTGGCTCAACCCCGGTGGCGGCTGGACGCGCTGCCGCCCCTTTGGAGATGCCTGAGCCGCTGCACACCGGACATGTGAGAGCTTCCGCTCTGTCGATGGTCACAGCCAAGGCTTCGCTCGCGCCGTTTCAGTGTCCTGATACTCGGGCATTGCTGTTCCAGACATCGGCCACCGCGTCTCGCTCGGGTACCAGGAGTGTGAGGACACCTGCCGCCCCGAGACTCTCCACTTGGTCAGGCTCGCTCGGAATCGGATGTTAACTCGACGCCTCCGATCAGCGGGTCGCTCGGGATTGCCATCGTCGAGTCAGCCAGGACTGAGCAGACGCTGCCACGACCGCGGCACTTGCACATCGCGCGAACCTATACTGGCCTCATGAAATTCCGCTGGCCGAACCGTGCTCGAACGTTCCGGGCTGGATACTCTCACCTCGCGTTTGCACTGAGCATCCCGCCGACTCTCGGCGGGGCCCTTGCCGTCGTTGAACGCGTGTATCTCCGGCTCGAGTGGGAGTGGGTCATTCTGACCGTCGCGGCCGTGATCGCACTTTCCGGTTGGGTCATGTGGTTTCTTGGACGCGTTCGCACTCCGCCTCAAGCGATCGTGATCAAGCCGCAAGTCGAGCGCCGCCAGCGCTACGGCCCGCAAGGTCGCAACAGCGGCTATCTCGTCACTGCCCACGCGTCGAGCGCGGATGGAAAGGTCCACTCCGGTGCGCGCGGAGTGCTCACCGAGATTGAGCCCCTGAATGCCTCCGTGCGCGATTGGTACGACGAGCGAGATGCACGCCAGCCGGGACTGCTCCTGTGGTCAGACAGCTACGGGGGCGGCGACACTGTCGAGGTAACGCCGAAGGGGGCCGATCTGCGTGTTCTCGAATTCGAGAACACTGATTCGTCCGGGAGGATCGCCTACGCCGATGGCAGTCAACGATCCAGAGCGAAGAGCATCCATTTGGACGACACCTGGACTTGGCGCATGACCGTGGAGATCACGGCCGCCGACGGTGCACGAGGTGAGTGCAGCTTCGAGTTGTCCAAGGGGAATCGCGACCCAAGTAGTCCGCTGAAGATACGCTCATCACCTGCGGGGACGCTCTACCCTCCGGTTGTCACCTTCCTTCGTGTGAACGGCCCCCGCGAGTAGCACTGCCTCGGTCTCCGCAGGCGCCGCCGGTCCAGGGCACCTCATCGGCGCTGCGAGGGACGGTCGCCACGGCCGCGCCCATGGATGGTGCTCCCTCTCGCGTACCCGGAGCGGGCGAGGTGAGCCTTGTGGCGGGCGGTAGTCGCCTCTGCCGGCGGCGATCTGCCGCTCTACCTCAGCCGGAAGGTCGTCGTCGGGGCGCATCAGGACGTCGCGCAGCCCCATGCGCTCGGCGATCATCAATAGCAGGTAGAGGTGGCGCGAAGCTGGAGCGACGCCCCCGCGCCACTCGCGGACCCGGTGGGGGCTGACGCCGAGCAGGCGCGCCAGCGACCGCACGGTCAGCCCACCCGCGACACGGAACTCCTCGATCCGCTCCCCGAAGTCGTCCGGGAGATCGGAGACGACGGGCCGATGCGCCCGCATCCGGGACACCATGTCATTGCCCCTCGCATCCGTCTGGCGAGACGCAGCCGTCGCCACGCAGGATCCCTGCGCCGCCCGGGATCCGGTCGGCCAGCAGGAACAGCGCGGCCATCGCGAAGCCGTTCGGCATCGTGCCGTTGCGCCAGCGCTGCAGCTGGCGCGGATCGACGCCCAGGCACGCCGCCAGCCCGTCCCAGGGGAGGCCGATCGCCTGCTTGAGGCGAGCGAGGCGCGCCGGGAGGTCGTTCACGACGGGCGTCGCGTCGACGAACAGGTGCCGTGGCGGGTAGGCGCTGCGCCTCATGCCGCGCCATCCTTCCGGGCCGGCTTCGCGGCGGCACCGCCGCAGCCCGCCGCCGGCGCTGCGACCGAGCGGTCGCCCCGATGATCGGTGTAGCGGTCGGGGTGAGTGAGGGCGTGGCGCGCGATGATGCGCGCCAGTGCGCGCAGGCCGTCGAGGCGCATCCGCTCCCGTTCGTCGTCCATCTGTGGCTGCGTATCCACACTCGTCTCCTGCGGGCGCGTCGGCCGCACCCTTCGAATCGACGCCGTTCACAGAACGGCTGTTCCACGCAGACGAGCGTCGGCGATCGACGACCGCCAGACAATCCCGCGCAAGGGACTACACGCGTGAAATGGTCTCGACACTCGCTGCGTACCCGCGTCCGTCTCCCGTGCGCGCAGCCCGCCGGTGATGGCGAGCCCGTCGTGCCTGTCGTATGCTCGTGCTGGAACGTACGTACGCATCGTAGCCCCTGCGCGGCGGCGCGGCAGTCCCGTGCATGGGACTCTTGGGGCGATTTCCGGGAATTGCTTGCTCCGATGTAGCTGCGATGTAGCTGGAGTGTGACAAACGTTTGCAGCGGAGCCGCAGCGGACCGGGCCGCCCGGTACATTGGGCCCGAGCGAGGAGCACGAACCGATGCCAGAACGAACCGAACCCACCCCCGCAGCCCTCTACGCACGCGTCTCCAGCGACCGCCAGGACGTCGACCTCTCCGTCTCCGCGCAGTTGCGGGCGCTGCGCGATTACGCCGCGAAGAACGGCTACGCCGTCGTCCGCGAGTATGTCGACGAGGCGGAGAGCGGCCGCATCGCCGACCGCCCGCAGTTCACGAAGATGCTCGACGCCGCACGCGAGCCCGACGCGCCGTTCCGTGAGATTCTCGTGTGGAAATTCTCGCGCTTCACCCGCAAGCGCGAGCACGCCGTCGCCTTCAAGTCGATGCTGCGCCGCCGCGGCATCCGCGTCGTCTCGATCACCGAGCACGCCGACGACTCCCCGACCGGCAAGCTGATGGAGGCGATCATCGAGAGCGTGGACGACTTCTACAGCGAAAATCTCGCACAAGAGGTCATGCGCGGCCTCCGCGAGTCGGCCTCGCGCGGGTTCTGGGTGACCCCCCGCGCTCCGTACGGTTACCGCAAGGTGCAGGTCCAGGACGGCCCGAGGGAGCGCCCGAAGCTGGAGCTGAACCCGCCCGCCGACGGCCTGGTGCGGCGTATCTTCGAGATGGCGCTCGCGGGCCGCAGCGTGCTCGACATCAGCAAGACGTTCAACGCCGAGGGCATCCCCAGTCCCGGGGGCAAGCGCTGGAACAAGACGACCATCCACCAGATGCTCTCCAATGAGACGTACGCGGGCACCCTGCTCTGGGGCGTCACGGCCAAGGACGGGCTGCCGCCCGTGCGCGTCGAGGACGCCTTCCCTGCCATCGTCTCCCGGGAGGAGTTCCGGCAGGTGGCGGAATTGCTGCGATCGAAGGCTCCCGCGCAGGTCCATCCGCGTCGCGCCGGCAGCCCCTACCTGCTGAGCGGGCTCGTCAAGTGCCAGCGCTGTCGGCGGGCGCTCACGGCCGCCGAGGCGAAGAGCGGCAAGTACACTTACTACGTCTGCCAGTCCCTCTTGAAGCGGGGCAGCGGAGCCTGCGGGACGCCTCGCCTCAACGCGCAGCGCTTCGAGCGGCGGATCATCGAGCAGATCAGGGAGCACATACTCACCGAGTCCAACATCCGCGACCTCGTGCGGCTCGTCGACGAGGAGATGGACGGCGTGGCGCGCGAGGAGCGGGCGAAGCTGGAGACTATCGAGGCGGAGCTGGCCGAGGTGCGCCGCAAGATGGACCGGCTCTGGCACGCGGTTGAGACCTCGGACCTGGAGGTCAACGACATCCTCCCGCGCCTGAGGCAGCATCAGGAGAGTCAGGAGCGCCTCGACGCAGCGGCCGACGAGACGCGCAGGAGCCTGGCGGAGCGCCGCGCGGTGCTGGACAGCGCGGAGGTGATCGCGGCGTTCGCGCGAGAGATGAGCGAGTTCCTGCAGACCAGCGAGCTCACCGAGTCGAAGGCGTTCATCCGCTCCTTCGTGAAGGAGATCACGGTGAAGCCCGGCACGGCGACGATCCGCTACACGATCCCGACGCCGCCGGACAGCCCGATCGACGGCGCAGACGCCGCGGAGGTCGAGTTGCCCGAGGCAGTTCGCAGTACAGTCAGCTTTGGCTGACGACGACGGAATCGAACTCGCCTTGCTCCGAGCGGAACGGCGCGGCATTGACCAGGATAGTGACGCTGCGCCCGTCGGGGACCCGCACGACGATCTCTTCGGCCCGTACCGTCTCACTGGTGCCCAGCGCCTGCGCGATGGGAAGTCCTCCAGGGAGACATCGCGCCCGCTGCCTCGCAGGATGGTCATGACCTCCAGCAACTGCTCGGGCGACGGCTTCGGCATGCGCAGTCCGTCGACGATCCTGCGCGCCTCGCGATTGATGGACGGTGCGGCTCCGGTCCCCGCGTCGAAGACCACGACGCTCACGGGCGAGGTGTTGATCAGCGTCTCCAGATCGGCCCGGCCCGCTGCTCCTCCTGATGGGCGCGGGCGTTTGCGATGGCCATCGTCGTCTGTGAGGCGAACAGGGTGAGGATCTGCTCGTCCTCCTGCGTGAACTCGCGGTCACCTTCCTTGTCCGACAGAGAGAGGTTGCCGACGTGCGCGCCACGGCGGCGGATGGGCGTACTCAGGAAGGTCTGCACCGGCCCCGCTGGGGGCTCGACTTCGGGCAGGCCGAGCGCCGTGGTGTGGCTGGAGAAGTCCGCCAGCCTCAGCGGTTCGGGAATCTTGCTCAGGTAGTCGCAGAACTCCGATCCGCCGGGCAGGTCGACGAACCGCTGAGGCTCCTCCGGCGTCAGGCCGGTGCTGATGAAGTCCGCGAGCTGTCCGGCGCCGTCGAGGATGGTGATCCCGCCCATCCTCGCGCCGGTCAGCGAGCGCGCTCCGTCCGCATCGATCTAAGGGCGTGCAGCGCGTGCCCGAGAGAGATCTCCGCGTGTCCGATTCCGGCGATTGAGCACGACCCGCAGCGGCCGGATACCCGGTCAAGCGGGAACGCCCCGATCGCGGCAGGCCGCTATGGTGCTGTCGATGGACACGCTCAGGAAGTACCTGCGTCACCAGTGGCACGCCCACGATTGTGGTGCAGTACGGATCTTGCACCGCGTTCACGCCCCGACCTACACTGAATGAGGCTCTGGACTGCTCGGGAGCGAGTGCTACTCGCCGCCGTTGTTGAGCTAGCGCGCCGATGGAAGTACGACGGTGGACAACACATTCGACGTAGACAGGTTTATCGCCCGTATCGGGACGAGGCTTGTCGAGCAGTTCGAGAATGCTCGTGCGGCCACTTCGCCGTCGGCTGTGGGCGACGCCATGGAATCTCCTGTAAGGGACCAGTTGGAGCAGATTCTCCCGAGGGGAATCGGCGTCGGATCGGGGTTTGTGATAGATAGCAATGGGGCCACCAGCTCACAGACAGATGTAGTGTTGTATGAAAAGGACATCTGCCCGGTGCTCTCCATTAACAACACACCTGGCACGACGTACTACCCTTGCGAGGGGGTCATTGCCGTTGGTCAAGTGAAGAGCGTTCTTACCAAGCCGCTGCTCAAGGACGAGTTCAAGAAGATTGCGTCAGTCAAACGGCTACAGCGCTACCCTGTGCATGACTTCATGCCTCACCCGACAACAGGAGAGCCGATAGTGCTGGAGCGAAGCTACGGCAATCTACAGAATCCGTCCATAGTTGACATTACGAAGCAGGACGGTCCTGACGAGACAAGGGAGATTCTCGGATTCATCATAGCCGGATCGGTGCAGATGAACACTGATTCACTCATGAAGGCTTTCTTGGAGTTCACCCATGAGATTGGTGATGAACTATCTCCGAACGTCGCCGTGATCCTAACTGGAGGACTATTGACATGGGTCAACATCACGACGAAACGCACGGAACAGAGAAAGTACAGCGAGACGGGAACATTTGGTGTGACCGTCACTCATGATGGCCCAGCCAAGACTGAAACAAAATGGTCGGCACAGTCCTCCGAACTATTGAGCTACTCAGACGATGAAGAGGCGTTTCGCGCTCTAATCCGATGGTTGTACGAGCTATACAGGACAGGCAAGACGAGTGATGTCCGGGCCTTCGATCGTTACTTCATCAAACGTGAGGACCCAGCCAGCGGTGCGAGAAAGTTCATACCAAAGAACACCATGCCGGTTGAGGCGCTCCTCGGCAAGTTGAACCTGAGGCCGTAGCTACTGCCCGTCGACGATGGCAGGCACGCGCCAGAGTTGGTTCCCACGGAAGTGCTCAAGATCGGGTCGGGCGCAGGTGTTCCGACCCACCCGGTGGCGTTCGTACTCATGGCCTATCAGAACACCCTCCAGGACGACGCCCTCAAGCTCAAGAAGCTGCGGAGATCCCTCGCCGTCGAAGGCGAGATCCCTGAGGAGGGCCTCGCCGCCTACGACGACCACGGTGACGACTTGATGCTGGTACTGGCGAGGAGGGCGGGCTCGTCCGAGTCGGTCTTCGCCTAGGCGCCGCAGGTTGCGGCCGAAGCCAAGGCGCTGCTGGTCGCCGCCGACTGCGGACGGCCCGAGTCGGTCGCGGTGGAAGCCGTCACGGTCGTGGTCCGCCGGAGGCGACACGGGTGGGCGGCGATCGCCGTGGTCGCGATCCTGGTCGGGGCGAGCGCGCCGAGGGGGTGCTCGACGCGGTGATGTGCGCCGAGTGGCAGGCACGCGAGCAGCTGTGGACACGCTGAGTGGCAGCGCTCCGCCGCTTCGGCGACGGTCCTGCTACCCACCCGGCCCCGTGAGCCAGGGGGCGACGCGCCCCGATGGCCCGTTGGAGGGACACGGGGAACGCTCAGGTCCCGGCTCAGCCGGCCGCTCCGACTTCCGCGAAGATCTCGCGCGCCAGCACGTCCGCGGCGATCTCCTGGAATTCCGTGTCGTCGAGGAAGCGCGTCACGATGGCGTCGTTCCCCTGCATCCGCTCCATCATGAGCTCTCCGATCCTGTCGCGGACGCCGAGAGCGAACTTGTCGAACGGGTTTGCCCGGGCCAGGCTGCGCACCTCCTCGTCGCTCACGGCGCGCTCCTTGACCTGCGCGAAGAAGAGCCGATCCTCATCGGTGAAGTCCGTGCCGAACCGGTCGTTGAGCCGATCGATGATCTCCGAGAGCGGTGCGCGCGTCTCCTCGGGATCGCCCGTCCCGACCTCGGTCGGGCTCGTGACAGACACGCCCCCCTCGTCGCCGATGGCGACCGCGCCGGTCGAGACGCGCTGGAGGCGGTAGTACTCGAGCTCCACGTCGTCGCCGATGTGCACCGCGCCGTCGGCGCGATCCGTCCGGAGGTGCGGGAGGAGCGCCCGGCCGAACGAGGCGAGGCGCTCGAGGTCGCCGTCGCCGTAGGGAATGATCTGGCTCAGGAAGGCGTAGAGGCCGGCGAACGCGCCGAGGCGGTCGCGGAACGCCGTCTGCCCATCCTCGCCGAGCGCGCGGAAGCGGTCCCGGGAGGGCTGCAGCTGCGCCTCCATGCGCGCGTGATCGCCTGGGCGGCGCTTCGCTCGCGGGAGGTAGAAGACCTTCGCGAACGCCTCGACCTCGACATGGTGGTAGACCTGCATGCCGTCGAGCTCGTGCTTCAGCTGCTGGAGCCGGTACGGGTCCGAAGCGGCCCGGAGCTCCGTGCGGTCGTAGTACGGCCCGAAGGCCGCGCGGATCCCCTCGGCGTCGTTCACGAAGTCGAGGACGAAGGGCGGCGCCTTCCCCGGCGCGATGCGGTTGAGGCGGGAGAGCGTCTGCACCGCCTGCACGCCATCGAGGCGCTTGTCGACGTACATCGCCTGCAGCAGCGGCTGGTCGAAGCCGGTCTGGTACTTCTCGGCCACGAGCAGGATCTGGTAGTCCGGCGAGGCGAATCTCTCGGGGAGCGCCGACTCGCCGATCGGCCTCCCCGTCACCACGTCGACGTTCATGCCGGGCTCTGTGAACTCCTCGCCCGTGTCCGGATCGTGGACGCTGCCGCTGAACGCGACGAGGGGGCGCACGTCGTCGTAGCCGCGCTCGGCGATGTAGCGCTGGAAGGCCTGCATGTAGCGCACCGCGCTCAGCCTCGACGAGGTGACCACCATCGCCTTCGCGCGGCCGCCCATGTGGTGGCGAACGTGCTCGCGGAAGTGCTCGACGATGACCTCGGTGCGCTGCGCCACGTTGACCGGGTGCAGGCTCAGGAACTTGGCGAGCGCGACGGCCGTGCGGCGCTTCGGGAGCTCCGGGTCGGCGTCGGCCTTCTTCGCGATCTGGAAGTACGTGTCGTAGTCGATGTAGTGCTGCAGCACGTCGAGGATGAAGCCCTCCTCGATCGCCTGGCGCATGCTGTAGACGTGGAAGGGCTCCGGCTTCCCGGTCGGTCCCGGCCGGCCGAAGAGCTCGATCGTCTTGCCCTTCGGGGTCGCCGTGAACGCGAAGAACGAGATATTTGGCTGCGGGCCGCGTGACTCGACGACGGCGTTGAGGCCATCCTCCCAGTCCTCGGCGTCGCCGGAAGACCCCTGCGCACGCGACCCGAGCACCGCCTTCATCTCTCGCGCGCTCTCCCCCGTCTGGCTCGAGTGCGCCTCATCGACGATGACCGCGTAGCGGCGCCCGGCGATCGTCTCGCGCCACGCGGCGGCCTGAGCGCGCTCGGTCTCAGAGGGCGCGGCGACCGACTCGGCGCTGGCGGCGCGGAGAAGGCCCGTCATCACGAAGGGGAACTTCTGGAGCGTCGTGATGACGATCTTGGTTCCGTCGATGAGTGCTTGCGCGAGCTGCTGCGAGTCCTGGTCGATGGCCTTCACCACGCCCTGGGCGTGCTCGATCTGGTAGATGGCGTCCTGCAGCTGGCGGTCGAGGACGCGGCGGTCCGTGATGACGACGACGCAGTCGAAGACCTTCTCGGCGGCGGCGGTGTGCAGGCTCGCGAGGCGGTGCGAGAGCCACGAGATGCTGTTCGTCTTGCCGCTGCCGGCCGAATGCTGGACGAGGTAGTTCCGCCCCGAGCCCTCGGCACGAGCCGCCTCAACGAGCCCGTTGACGGCATCGAGCTGGTGATAGCGCGGGAAGATCATCGTCTCGCGCTTCACCGTGCGGGCGCCCGCGCCGTCGGCGACCTTCTCCTCGCGCGTCTCGATGAAAACGTAGTTGCCGAGGATGTCGAGGAATCGCTCGCGTTCGAGCACGCCCCTCCAGAAGTAGTCCGTGCGGTAGCCGTCGGCGTTGGCCGGGTTGCCGGCGCCGCAGTGGACGCCGCCGGGGTTACTGCCGCGATTGAACGGCAGGAAACGCGTGGCGTCGCCGGCGAGGCGCGTCGTCATGTGGACCTCGTCGGGATCGGCGGCGAAGTGGACGAGGGCGCGGCGCCTGAAGCGGAAGAGCGGCGCGTTGGGGTCGCGGTCGCGCTGGTACTGGCGGACGGCGTCGCGCCAGCTCTGGCCGGTCATCGGGTTCTTGAGCTCGCAGGTCGCGACCGGCACGCCGTTGAGCGCGAAGACGAGGTCGAGCGTGTCGCCCTTGCCCGGGTGGCATGGGGTCTGCCGCGTGACGGTCAGCTCGTTGCGCTCGAAGCGGGCGAGGGCGTCCGGGTTGAGGCCGTACGCCGGCGCGAAGTAGGCGAGTCGGAACGTCCGGCCGGAGAAGCGGAAGCCGTGGCGCAGCACGTCGAGCACGCCCTTGGTGTCCAGCTCCCGCGCGAGGATCTCGACGATGCGCGCTTCAAGGTCGTCGCCGTACAGGTTGGCCACTCGCGCCCACTCGTCGGGCTGCGTGTCTCGGATGAAGGCGACGACGCGATCTGGGAACAGCGCCCGGTCCACGTCCCACTCGGCGAGGTCGCCCGCTCGCCAGCTGCTGCCGAGGAGCATCGACTCGACGGTAGTCTCGAAGGCCTGCTCGGTGGTTTGTGTGGTCATGGGGATCTGATTCCTGCGGCACGCTTCGGGTGCGTCTTGGATTCTCGCACGTCGATCTTCCCGGTGACCGCCGCCGTGATTAGTGCGGTCCGATACTCCTGCAACCGCTCAATGGCTGCCTCAGCGCGGTTGACCAGTTCGGCGAGCATGCTCGCTTCTTGGTCGAGGTAGGTGGCGATAGCCCGTTGCTCACGAAATGGCGGCAGGGCGATAGGTATTCTTCCGACGATTCGTTCGTTCAGGTTCGCTAGTGTCGACCCGACTGCAACCAACTCGAGCCAATCGCGCAACGCGCCCAAGCCGAGTGCGCGCAACAGGAACGATGGCTCGACACGCTGCCGGTGGGGATCTATTCGGAGACACCCCGTCCCGCATAGGGCAGGCAAATCACATGGCTGCACGACTGCAACGCGCGCCATTTCGCCACGACGCCCGAAAGCGATGTCGCCGGCCTTGAAGGCATGACGGGCCAGATCGCCCGCCCTGGTAGAGGGAATGGTCACCTCATCGTCGGGAGCTAGACGACCCTCAACGACATTGGCGGGATTGATGATCGGTGTTCCGCCGGAGATGTACTCGTCAGCGTGAAGCTGGCTGCCGAATGGTCCGGTCTGTATGAGACTGCAATCGCGTAACCGCTGAACCTCCCAGTGTTCCGGCACGTCGCCGAGCCACTCGACGCCCGAGGGCTTGAAGCGTGGCGAGGGGTCGAGACCGGCGGCGCGGGCGGCCTCGCGCGGGAGGCCGCGCGTCACTGTGCGCCTGATCAGCGCCGTGCGGTACTCCTCGAGCCGCTCGATGAGCACCCGCTTCTTGGCCACCAGCGCGTCGATGCGCTCCGTCTCCCGGTCGAGGTACGCGGCGATGGCGCGCTGTTCGTCGAGGGGTGGGAGCGTGATAGGAAGATCGCCGATCTCCGAAGCATTGATCGCCGGATAGCTCACGCCAGTGGAGCGCGCGACGATCTCCTCGACGATCCCCTGCTCTCGCAAGGCCCAGGAAGCGAAGCCCGGGGCCAGCACTCGCGGCCGGATCACCGCGAAGCCGGTCGAAACCACCATTTCCGGCGGTGGCGCCGACACTGGTGCGATCGCGCGCAGATAAGTCCTGACGGTGGAGACGATCGTGTCTCCATCGCGTACCAACCGGCGGGCCCGCGACGGAGCGTCCTCGAAGACCATCTCCTCCATCTCGGTGATCCCGATGGTCGAATCGATCGAGCCGATGTCGACGTATGCGATTGGGCGCAGCGGGTCTTCGCTCTCAGAGAGCGTCTCGTCGTTCGTCGACGCCACGAGCTTGAGTCGCTTCGTCTCCCAGTGCTCTGGTACCTCGCCGAGCCACCCGACGCCGGAGTTGCGGTAGCGGGAGTAGGCGCGCACGGACTAAGGCCTCACAAAGCCGTCGTGGATATCTACGCCCTGGGCTAGCGCTGCGAGGACGGCCGGATAGTTGCGATCCGCGCATCCCTGTACGTTGGCTCTCAGCTGCAGCAGTTGTTGTTTTTCGATGTCGCGCCCCTGGTTCAGACGGAGGTGGTGAGCCGCGAGGTAGTGGGGGTGGTCCAAGGGCCAACCGTTCATCAGCGCATCGATCTGGTTACTTACTACGCCCCCGCCGTCGGCGCAGTACAAGATTGCCTCGACACGGTCGATCTCGGCTGTCGCGATCTGTGATCGATACGGAGCACCGACATCCCGCGATCCCCTGCGCGTGTTCATGTAGTCGATGACATCCGCTCCACGGGCTGTTCCATCGACGAAGCGCCTGTACAGGTCCTGATTCGTAACCTTCACTGCAATAAGCACCGTTAAGAGCTCCGCGTAGCGGAACTGGCCTGGTCGCATGTCGCGCGTTGCCAACGACAGCAAACGCACGCAGTAGTCCATGTCGCGGAGCGACAATCCCATCGTGCCGAGAACGAACGGAAACGTCTCGAAGACGCCCCGGAAGTCTCTGAAGTGGGAATCGTCGTTCTCAGTCTTGGCCAGATCGGAGAAGAAGGCATCGAGTTGATATCTCTTGACCAGATTCCGACAGAACTCTGCTGGTTCAGGAGCAGTCAAGACGAACTCCATGTCGAAGAATCGCCGAAGGTAGGTTCCGGCGTCGATTTTTCCGTAGACCGACTCGAGCGACTTCACGAGCTCGCCGCGGTTGATGCCAAAGACGAACACGATGTTCGTTACATCGAAGATGTGCTTGACCCGCTCCAGCAGTTGGATGGCAAACGTCGGTCGGCAGCGGTCGAGCTCGTCGATGATGAAGACCAGTGGCTGGCTCGTTGCCGCGCGCACGTCGGCTGCGAGCTCGGCGAGGTGCTTCTTCAGGTCATCCTTGGCTGCTCGCTTCTCCCGATAGTCCGCCAAGTGATTGGGCGGTGTCTGCTGGGGGCGGCGGACGTTAGGGACGGGGACCCCGATCGTGGCGATCGAAGCCGTCGAAGCGACGGGCTGCACAAAGGGCGCGACCAGCCGACCCAGGTTCCGTGCCTTCGCCCGAAGAGACGCCTTCGTGAAGTGCTCGGCGAGCTGCCCCGTAACCGAGAGCAGCGGGTCGCCAGCGAAGTCGTCCTCCCACGCGTTGTAGTAGATCGCTTGCCAGCCCTGGTTCTCGAGATCCTGCTGCCAGCGCTTGAGGAGGAACGTCTTTCCGGTCCCCCACTGCCCGTCGACGCTGATGACGAACGGCGCTTCCTGCCCTCGGACAATGGTCGTCAGGCGGTCCGCGATCTCCTTACGTCCGAGCACGTCGTCGCCCCACGGGTTCTCGGCGTCGACCTCGGGCTCGGCGATCTTCAAGGCCGGTAGGACGGAGGGAGCGCCTTCGGAGTCGGGCTGCTGAGTCATGCCGTCGGCGAGGCGGGCGGGGCCTACACAGCCTCGGGCTGCAGGGCGGGAACCACGATCTCGACCAACTCGAACCGGGTCGAGATCGTGGGTGACGGCTCGCCGAACTCGCGGTACGAGCTGAGCACGTCCTCGGGGATAGGCTCGCTGTGGTGAGCGATGGCGTCGTCGATGGACATCTTCGGCGCGGGGAGCGGTTCGCCGTCCTCCAGCATCGCCTCAAGATGGAAGACGAGCGCCTCGCGAATCATCGCCAGCATCTCGTCCCAGGTCTTGCCGGTGCTGACGCAGCCCGGCACGTCCGGCACGTAGGCGCCGTAGTTGTTGGGCGTCTGCTCGAAGACGACGGCATACGTCAGCTTCATCGACGTTCTCTCCTGAGGCCGGCCTGATTCATCAAACTGGCCCAGAGCTTCGGCCCCACGTCTTCGCTCAGTCTCCCGGGAATCGTGACCTTGCCCGGCTTCACGGCGTGGCGGAACTGGCGGTGGCTCCCGCGCGTGGTGACATGGTACCAGCCGTCGCGCTCCACTATCCGGATCGCGTCCCGCACCCTCGGCATCGCTCAGGCAGCCCGATTCATGCCGGCTCGATGCCTCCTGGTCACGCTATGGGTTCCGCACGACATCCGACAGGAGGCCCGCGATCTCCCGCTCCAGGGCCTGCAGGTCCGCCTCGATCTCCTCGAGTGGGCGCGGCGGTTCGTACACGTAGAAGTGGCGGTTGAGCGGGATCTCGTAGCCGACCTTGGTCTTGCTCTCGTCCACCCACGCGTCCGGTACGTGCGGCAGCACCTCGCGCGCGATGTAGGTGTCGACATCCTCGCGCAGCGGTACCGTTTCGGTGTCGCGCAGCTCGGTGTCGGGCTCGGGGTTGCCGCGGCGGTCGCGGCAGACCTCGGCCTCCGGGTCGCGCTCGCCGAGCGCCGACAGCACGACCTTGCGCTCCGGCACCGCTAGCTTCAATCCAGCGCCCGCCTCGGCGCCGCGCAGCAGTTCGACGAACGCCTCGCGGTCGCCCACCACCTCGTTGCCAGGTTCGCTGGCGAGCGAGCGCAGCAGTCCGCGGATCGCCTCCTGGCGGGCCTGACCCCCGGCGACCTCGGCGTCGTGCGCCGGGCCGGCGCGCTTCTTGCTCTTCGCAAGGTTCTGGAAGGCCCTCTCGTCCTCGATGAGCGCGATGCGCTCCTCGGTGGCGGCGAAGTTGAGTCGCAGAGGCCGCTCGACGGTGACCTTGCGGTAGCCGAAGTCCTCGTTCGCGAAGACCCTGCTCACCACGCGGGGCCGCGTGCGCGGCTCGTGCGTGACGGGGTCCTCGTCCATGAGGTCGCGCGTCTCGCCGTCCTCGAAGTTGCCGTGGACGCGGGTGAGATCCTCTATCTGCCCGTCCGACAGCTCGTTGCGCTTGTTGCCGAGGCTCCTGCGCATCTTCACGAAGAACCGGCGCCCGTCGATGAGCTGCACCCTGCCCAACCGGCGCGGCTCCTTGCGGTTGGTCAGCACCCAGATGTAGGTCGAGATGCCCGTGTTGTAGAAGAGCTGGTCGGGCAGCGCCACGATCGCCTCGAGCCAGTCGTTCTCGATGATCCACCGGCGGATGCTGCTCTCGCCGCCGCCGGCGTCGCCGGTGAAGAGCGGCGATCCGTTGAAGACGATGGCGATGCGGCTCCCGCCCTCGTCGACGGGCCGCATCTTCGACAGCATGTGCTGGAGGAAGAGCAGCGATCCGTCGTTGATCCTCGGGAGCCCCGCGCCGAAGCGCCCCTGGTAGCCGAGCGTGTCGCGCTCCCGCTTGATCTCCTGCTCCTGCTGCTTCCACTCCACGCCGAACGGCGGGTTGGCGAGCATGTAGTCGAAGGTCGAGGGGCGGCCGCCACCGCCTCCACGCGCGTACCCGTCCCGCGAGAAGGTGTCGCCCAGGATGATGTTGTCGGCGTTCTCGCCCTTGATCAGCATGTCCGACCGGCAGACGGCCCAGGCGTCGTCGTTCAAGTCCTGCCCGTACAGGTACGGGCGCGCCTCGCTGTTGTGCTCGCGCAGGTAGTCCTCGGAGACCGAGAGCATGCCCCCGGTCCCGCAGGCCGGGTCGTAGATCGTCTTCACGACGTGGCTCCTGCCGAGGTCGGGCTCGGGCGAGAGCAGGAGGCTGACCATCAACCGGATCACCTCGCGCGGGGTGAAGTGCTCGCCGGCCTCCTCGTTCGCCTGCTCGGCGCCGATGCGGATGAGCTCCTCGAACACGTAGCCCATCTGGACGTTGTCGACGCGCTCCGGCGAGAGGTCGACCTTCGCGAAGCGCTGGACGACCTGGTAGAGCAGGTTGCGCTCGTCCATCCGTGCGATGTGCTCCTCGAACCCGAAGCGCTGCAGGATCTCGAAGACGTTGTCCGAGAAGTCGCGGATGTAGCGGCCGAGGTTCTGCGCGATCTGGTTCGGGTCGTCGAGCAGCCGCTCGAAGGCGAGCCTCGACGTGTTGTAGAACGGCCGCCCCGAGGCCTCCTCGAGCAGCTGACGGCGCACGTTCGCGCTGTCGCCGGTGTAGCCCTCGTCGGCGGCGAGCACGGCCTCCCTCGTCCCGTCGAGCACGCAGTCGAAGCGCCGGAGCACGGTGAGGGGGAGGATGACCTTGCGGTACTCGTTGCGCTTGTAGGGACCCCGCAGCAGGTTGCAGATGCTCCAGATGAAGCTCGCGAGCTCCGTGTGTGTGCGGGTGTTCATGCGTTCCTCGCCTCAACCCTCGCGACAGACCAGGATGCTCTCGTCCAGCTGGCTCGCGCGAGTCGCATCCGCACAAGCACTCAGCAGCAAGGGCCGGGCTCGGAAGTACCAATCCGCACTGTCGCGAGTCTTCGTCGCACTGTGCCCCATGATCAGGGGCGCCCATGTTAAGTCCGGACTCGCTGGCGAACAGCATCACCCGGGCGACGACGAGCGCTACGCCGGCGGTCGACTGCTGGAGAGGGTCCTCGCCGTAGTCGTCATCGGATCTGGCCAATCTCGGACTCAAGACGAGCCAGATGGAAGTGGATCGAACCGGTGAGCTGTGTCACCGACGCCTCAAGCTCCGGAGGAATACCGCCGCCGGTTGCCCGAGACTGCCGCAGGACTGCTGCCACGCTCTGATCGAACGCCACCAGGAACCGCTGACGGTCCCATGGGCTCAGGACAAACAGGCCGGCAGCGACCGCGTCGGCAAGCAGGGCTGTGGCGTCCTGGTCGGCGCTCCCGTCGGCGCGCGTCACTTCAGTCCAGACGCCCGAGGCTGGTCTTCACGCCCTGCATCCACCACTTCCCTTCTCGTGAGCCGTCCCGAGCGACTCGCGCGCCTCGTGGTGTCGCCGTCGATCCCCAAGACCTCCACGTCAGCCATGCAGGCAATCTCCCTTCCGTCGCGGATGCCTCGCCGCGTCCGCCGCCCCGTCACCGTATCCACCGGCCCGCGCCGCAAGCACGACCGGCGATCGCCGGCGGCCGATCCCCCGACCCCGCGGTCGTCGCCGGGAGCCGTCCGGCCGGAATGTTACCCGCGCCACCGGTGCGCTTCGAGGTCGACGGATCCATCCTCTCCGACGCCGACGCCCTCGTCACCGAGCCTCCTGCGCTGCTCCTGCACCTCATCCGCGGCGAGCCGCCCCGCTGCGTCGACGATGCGATGCCACGGGATGTCGGTCTCATCGGGAAGGGCGCGCATGATGTTCCCCGCCGACTGCGCCGCACCGGGAGAACCCGCTTCCTGCGCCACCTGTCCGTACGTCACCACCTTGCCAGTCGGAACCTCTCGGACATAGGACCGCACCCGCTCCTGGAAGGTTCCGGTCCCCCTCTCTGGCGCGGGATTCCAGGATTCCAGGGCGGTCGTGACGAAGCCGGTAAGGCCCTCGCGCACGTGCTGCCACTCCTCATCGCCGGCGATGTCGAGGGCAAAGCCGCTCCGCTCGGGCAGCCAGCCGAGCCGTTCGGCCTCCTGCCCAAGGGCGTTGAGTGCATCGGCGTCGTAGTGCTGCGAGTTCGCAAACCACTGAATTCTTGCCCCGCCTCCCTCCTGTACCCAGAGGTGGCAGAAGCGGCTCCGGCCTTCCCCGGAAGGCAGTCGGAAGCTCATTCCCCACGCGCCGATTCGCTGGGAGGACTCGGGGAGTGCGCGACGGAGCACGTCGGCGATCTCTGCGAATAGGTCGGTCAAATCCCTCTCGTCCAGCCTGTCCTCGAGTGCCACGCGGCGCTCGGCCGCACTCCGGCGGGGTCGCGGCCCGGATGGAACGGCCTCCTCCCGCTCAACCTCGACCTGCCGCGCGAGCAGCGTCTCTCCCGAGTGCTCAAAGCCGAAGAACGTCAGCATGGAGATGCCGATGCCGCCCTCCGAGAGGAACCGCGCCATCCGCTCCGCCCGTGCATCCACGCCGAGTCCCACGAGCACGAGCCGCGGCGGCAACAGATCGCTGAGTTCTTTCTCCGCGAAACGCTCCAGGTACCACTCCTCGAAATTATCGATCTTTTCGACGCCTCCGCTACCCGAGTGCTCCGAGATGAGGTCCGCGAGCTGGTCGGGCGCCCTGACATTCAGTGCCGAGGCGTAGTCGATGCACTGCGTCACCGCCTCGCGGGTCAGCTTCTCCCGCTTCAGTTCGAAGACGACCAGCCGGCCGTCCTCATCGACGCCCAGCAGGTCCAGCGGGCCGCCCTCGGTCGGTGTCTGGCGTCCGACGAGGTGAAGCCCGGGCTCGAGCATCTCGGGACGCCGCACCAGCGTCTCCTCAAGACGATCCTCCAGCCCCACGGTCACGCTCTCGACGACTTCCACCCCGGCGCCATCGCCCAGGGCCCAGATCTTGAGCTCCCCCACCATGCGCTTACTCCCGTGCCTTCAGCCTTTGATGAAAACGGCCGCCGGGCCGCCGTCTCTATAGGCCGTTCGGAGCTGGCGGCCCATCACCCTCTTCGCTTCTGACCCCGCGCACCTGCACCTCGCAGGTGGCGCCGGACGCTCGGGTGGCGAGGGTGATGCTAATGCTCGTCGCGGGCAACTGGCTGGCTGGTCGTTGGAGTCGGTGCGGGCATAGGCCATCCACGCTGCAGGGTCCTCACCTGGGCGGCCTTCTTGCGGCACTGGGCGTTGTAGCCGGTGATGGTCGCGCCGCCGTTGGCGGCGGCGGTCCAGGCCACGTCGAGGGCCGGAGCGGTCGGCTCGCTGACCGGGGCGCGGGCGAGCGTCGACGCGTCGTGCCTGGCAGCCCCGACATCGGTCACTTTGATGGTGACGGTGGCAGCGCGGGGTCCCCGTGCACCGCCCAATGCACCCGGCCGGCGCACGAGCTCTTCGTCTCGTGGTCCGGCGTAGCGCCCGCCGCCACGCTCACCTAGTCGGTCTCGTGGCCGGTGACGAAGGCGCCGAAGGTCGCCGCCTACCGTCGAACCCGCAGAATGCGGCATCAAGGCGGAGAGCAAGTGCGGGCTGGTCGAGCGTCTCAAGGTGACGAGCATCATTGAGTGGGCGAACACCCGACGGAAGCGGGGTGCCGCATAAGCTCGAATCCACCGATCGAAGCTTGACGAGGCGGGGTGCCGGGCTGCCGGAGAGTTCGGCGGGCGTGCCGGCGTTCGCCGGGCGGCGCCGGGGGCGGGCCGGAGCCAGAAGCCGTCGCTCAGCACCGCTCGTGGGCGCTGAGGGTGCGGGCGCGAGGGTGCGCGAGGCGTGCGCGGGCATGCTGGCGCGAGCCTCGGACCCGGGTCGGCGCTGTGAGCGAGCGTCAGGCCGGGAGCGGTATCGCCCGTAGTCGCGCGAGCGCGGCTGCCAGCTGCTCTGCCCAGGGCCAGCGCTTCGGGAGGTGCAGAGTCCACCGCCGGGCAGAGCGGGTGAGCCGTCCGGCGAGAGAGAAGTAGCGCCGCCTGAGCGTCCTGGTCGTCATGATTCCCTCGCCGAGCCCGAGGCGCGCCGTCCAGCGGGCGAGGTTGTGCGCGATCACCTGCACCGCGAGCCACGCCGCGTTCGCGGCGAAGCGGCCCGAGGGGAGATGGTTCAACCCGACGCCGTACTTGAGGTCGCGGATCGCGTTCTCGATCTCGGCGTGACGGCGATGGTCGGCCTCCAGCTCCATCATCTCCCCCGCGCGGTTGGTGATGAAGGCGTGGTAACTGTAGTCCACGAAGAGCGCGAGCTGTGAGCCGGGCGTCGGCGTGACGCGCCGCACGATGAGCCGCACCGCGGTGGCGTCCCCCGTGTGCTGGAACGGCGTGTAGGTCGTCTCGGCGACAGCGGCGCCGCCCGCCAGCCAGTACGGGATCGGCGTCCAGTCCTCTTCCGGTATCGCCTCGATCAGCCGGCGTACGTTCGGCTGCTGGCGAATGGTGATGGAGAAGCGGACATCCTGCTTGCGGCAGGCGGCGACGACAGCGTGGCTGTAGAAGCCGCTGTCGGCGCGCAGCGTGAGCTGCCCCGAGGCCCCGGCGTCGCGCACCCGCGCCACCGTCTCACGCAGGAAGTGTGCGGCCCCCCGAGCGGTGTTGGCACGGCCCCCGCGCAGCCGCGCCATCAGCACCTCACCCGTCCCGGCCGCCACCGCGAGCAGCGGGTGATAGCCGCGCACGCCCGTGTAGCCGTGGTGCCGGGCGCCCTCCTTGGCGAGGCCGTAGGTCTCGCAGAGCGTCGAGTCGAGGTCGATCGTGAACGGCGCCGCGCCGGGTCCCGCCCCGGCCGCCCAGCTGCGGGCCAGCAACTCGCGGCTGACGCGGTCGAGCTGGCGGACGTGGCCCCACCGGAAGCTGCGCAGGAAGGTCCCGAGGGTGGACGGCGCCTTCACGGTGCAGCCGAGCACGCGCCCGGCGCCGCCTGAGCGCATGGCATCGGCGTCATCGATGCAGTCGCCGCCCGCGAGCGCCGAGGCGATGAGAGTCATCAGCTTGTCGCCGACGTTCGCCCGCCCCGCTGCGTCACCGAGGTCGAGCTGGGCGTCTGCCAGTTCACGGAGGCCGAGCCGGCCAGCGAGCGTGGCCGGGAGCAGCAGGCCCGCGTGGTCCACGAGGCGGTCGTCGTCGAAGGCGATGTGTATCCGGTCGGGGCTGCTCGTTGCTAGCATCGAATGGGTGCTCCCTGTGGCTGTGACGTGATTCGGTCAAAAACCATTGTCCCAGCTACAGCGGAGCACCCAACCCCAGCCGCTCGCGCACTCTTCTTCGGTGGATCAGGGATAAGCCCTGATCCAGAGCGCCAGGCTAACTGGCGAGTAGGCAGGAGGTGGAAGTCCTCTATGGCAAAGAGCTAGCCACTCATGTCATTCCGCGAGCCGTGCGCGGGTCGTCGCGAGGCGGCTTGTGAAGCGTCGGCAGCGGGGTGTGCGGGCGGGGCTAATGAGCATCGAAAGGGCCATTTGGGGTGCCGAGGCTCTTGGATTGGTCGAAGGCAATACCGGCGACGGCGCTACTGGCGAGTCGTGGTCGGGCCCCACGGTGTCGAAGACCCCATGCACGCACACACGTCTATCGCCGGGACTTGGGAGAGCTGCGCGTTGTCCCGACGAGTCGTACGCCGGGACCGCGTCGGGAAGGGACGTAAACCGTAGCCGATGATGAACGATGCGCAGCAGTCTGATGGGGCCGTACGAGCGATGAAGGCGGCGAACAAGGGGGCGCGAGCCCCGGCGGAGTCGCTGGAGCAAAGGGCCCCAACCGAGAGGAATCCTCAAAGCACCGGCACGGTCCGGACGCAGAGTCGGGGTGCGGTGTCACCCGGAGCGGAGAGGATACGGCAGTTCGTGGAACGGAAGCCGGGAGAGAAACTCACCGCGCTCTTGCACCACATCACGCCGGAGGCGCTGCGGGAGGCGTATCTCGCGTTGAAGCGGGATGCGGCTCCGGGCGTGGACGGGGTGAGGTGGCGAGAATACGGGGACGGGCTGGACGAGCGATTGCTCGACCTGCATGGCCGCGTACACCGTGGAGCGTACCGGGCGAAGCCCGTCAGGCGGGTAGAGATACCCAAGCCGGACGGGGGAATACGGCCGCTCGGTATCGTCTCGCTGGAGGACAAGATCGTTCAGCGGGCGGTGGTGGACAATCTTTTGAACCCGATTTACGAGTCGGGCTACTACGGCTTCTCGCATGGCTTCAGGCCGGGGCGTTCGGCGCATGACGCGCTGGACGCACTGGCCTACGCGGTCGAACGGCGCAAGGTCAGCTGGATTGTCGAGGTGGACATCCGGGAGTTCTTCGGCAGCATCGACCGGGGGCGGCTGATGTCGTTTCTGGAGATGCGCATCGGGGACCAGCGGGTGTTGCGCCTGATACGAAAGTGGCTGAGCGTCGGCGTCATGGACGCGGAGCCGGAAGTCGATTTCGTGCGGGGGATGCCGCAGGGGGCGCCGATATCGCCGCTGCTTGCGAACGTGTACCTGCACAACGTGCTCGACGACTGGTTTGCGCGCGAGTGGCGACCGCGGGAGGTCCGGGGCGAGGCGTACATCGTGCGGTATGCCGATGACTTCGTCCTGGGGTTCCAGCACCGCAGCGATGCGGTGCGGTTCATGGAGGCACTCCGGGAGCGGTTCGCGGCCTACGGGCTGGAGCTGCACCCGGAGAAGACCCGTCTACTTGAGTTCGGCAGGTTCGCGCTGGCGAACAGGCGGAAGCGCGGGGAGGGCCGACCGGAGACGTTCGACTTTCTCGGCATGACGCACTACTGCCGGACCCGACGCGACGGGAGATTCGGGCTGGGGCGCAAGCCCGTTGCGAAGCGGATGCGCCGGACGCTGAAGGCCATCAAGGCCGAGTTGTGGCGGCGCATGCACGACAACCCCGTGACGACGGGGCAGTGGCTGGGGCGGGTACTGCGTGGGTGGCTTGGCTACTACGCGGTGCCGACCAGCTCGCCGGCGCTCACGCAGTTTGTTCGTTTCGTGAAGCGGCTCTGGCTGCGCGTTCTCCGACGGCGGTCGCAGCGCGACCGTTTCACGTGGGAGCGCATCCTTGCCCTGTGCCAGAAACACTGGCCCCGAATCTCCATCCTTCACCCGTGGCCTGCGGAGCGATTTGCCGTCACGCACTTGAGGTAGGAGCCGGATGCCCGAGAGGGCACGTCCGGATCTGTGCGGGGGGTGCCGGGCAACCGGCATCCCTACCGCGAACCGAAGAAGAGTGCGCGAGCGTCTGCGGTTGGGTGCTCCGCTGTAGCTGGGACAATGGTTTTTGAACGAATCACGTCACAGCCACAGGGAGCAATTCCGGTAGGGACGGCCGTTGCCGGCCGCCCCCCGGACAGATCCGTACGTGCGCGTTAACGCATACGGCTCCTCCGTCAGGTCAGACGGCACCCAAGAGGTGCCGTAGCCGGGTGGCCCGAGTGACACCAAACGCGGGCGCAGTGTCCCGCCAGTGCCGGGCTTCGCCAGCTTCCCCTCCGGTCCGGCCCTTCGCTCCGTCGACTCCGCCGAGGGTGTCTACTCCTCTTTGTTCGCCGCCCTCATCACTACTATGGCCGGATCTGATTGCTCGACCTCGTGCGTCAACGGATTACGGAATCGCCCTTTCCGTTGCGGTCCCGGCGTGGCAACACGCAGGGACAAGGCCGAGCCCTCCCAGACCCTATGGATGCCTCGACACCTTGAGAACCGGTGTCGGTTTCTGTTCCGAGTGCAACATCGGAGCGGAACCGGACCGGAACATGGAAGGGGTAGGGGGCAGACCAGATGGACCAGACGAAGCTATACGTGGGCCTCGACGTGCACGCGCGGACGATCAACGTCTCCGTTCTGCACGGGGAGAAGAAGCCCGAAGAGTGGCAGCTCGCCAACGAGCCGACGTCCGTGGCGGCGCTGGCGCGGCGACTGCGCCGCGAGGCCGGGGATTCCGTGGTCTGTTGCTACGAGGCGGGCCCGACCGGGTTCGGGCTGAAGCGCACTCTCGATGCGAAGGGGATCGACTGCCGCGTCATCGCGCCGGCGCTGATCCCCACAAAGCCGGGAGACCGCGTCAAGACGGACCGCCGCGACGCGCGGAACCTGGCGCATCTCTTGCGCGCGGGACTGCTCACCGAGGTGCACCAGCCGACTGAGCGGCAGGAATCTGTGCGCAACCTCACCCGTGGGCGCGAGGACGCCGTTGCGGCCCGCAAGACGGCCCAGGTGCAACTGTCGGGGTTCCTGCTGCGCTCGGGCCACCATTATGGTAAGTCTACGTGGACCCGAGAGCACCGGTGCTGGCTGCGCTCGCTCTCCTTCGAGGAAGTGGGCGACCAGGCGGCATTCGACGGCTACCTGCAGCGCGTGGAGATGGCGGATGAACACATCCGCCTGATGGAAGAGAGGCTCTCAGACATCGTCGCGAGTGAGGAGTATGCGCCGGAGGCGGGACTCCTCCGCTGCTTCCGCGGCATCGACACGGTCACCGCCATGACGATCCTGGGCGAGCTCGGCGACATCACGCGATTCGGAAGCCCCGACCAGCTGGCAGCGTACGTGGGGTTGGTGGCGAGCGAGCACAGCTCAGGCCCGCGGACGCGGCGCGGCGGCATCACGAAGACGGGGAACACCCACGTCCGGCGCGTGCTGGTCGAGGCGGGGTGGCACAGCATCCGCCCGTACCGGGTCGGGGCGCCGCTGCGCAGACGGCGGGAGGGCCAGCCGGGCTGGGCGGTCGCGATGGCCGACAAGACCGGTTCCCGGATGTCCCGGCGCTACCGGCATCTCAAGGAGCGAGGCAAGCCGTCGCAGGTCGCCGTCGTGGCCGTGGCGCGGGAGCTGCTCGCCGCCATCTGGGCGGTGCTGCGCACCCACGCTGACCAGCGGCGGCAGGCCGCCTGAGCCGGCTGGCCACGAACAGGGAGCGGACGGAGAGGAGGACAGACCGGCCGCGGAGGGCGGAGACGTCGACTCCGGGGGCGGTGAAGGACGGATGAACGGGACCACATTCTGGAGATCGCGCGACGGGACCATGCGGCAACGACGCGAAGCGTCGCCAACCCGCGTTCCCAGACGGCGCCCCCTCCCGACGAAGAAAGGTCATGCGGCTCTGCCACTGGCAACCCGCGACTATGAGAGTGACACAACGTCGAGTGATTCCCGCTCATCCCTCCTTCGCCACCCCGGAGTCGTCATCTCCTTCGAGGAGAAGGGCGCCCAGGCGGCCTTCGGCAGCTACCTGCAGAGGGTCGAGATGACGGATGAGCACATCCGCCCGACGGAGCAGGGGCTCTCAGGCATCGCCGCGAGTGAGGAGCATGCAGCGGAGGTGGCCGCGGAGGGCGGGGACCTCGACTCCGGGGGCGGTGAAGGACGGATAAGCGGGACTACGTTTCGGAGACTGCGCGACGGAACCATGCGGCAACGACGCTTCGCGTCGCCAACCCGCGATATCAGAATGCGCCTGCTCCTGACGAAGAAGGGTCATGCGGCTCTGCCACTGGCAACCCGCGGATATGAGAATGAGAGATATCGTCAAGAGTTGTGGATCGCTGGCCAGGGCAAGTTAGGCGGCGTACCTCCCGTGGCGTGCATCGTCGCTCGCATCCGGGCTGACGGCTCGTTCCTGTAGGACGCCATCGACGAAGACGCCGCCCGCCCGGACGACGGCGACGAGATGCGGGGCATTCACCCGCCGCCAGCGCTGCTGCGCCGCGTCGAGCAGCTTGTAGGCCATCGCCAGTCCCGCCGACCGGGAGCCGGCGCCCTTCGTGACGCGCTGGCGCAGCCGGACCGTGGCGAAGGTGGACTCGATCGGGTTCGTTGTGCGCAGGTGCACGTGGTGCTCGGACGGGAAGTCGTGGAACGCGAGCAGCCGTTCGAGGTCGTCGGCGACCTTCGCTGTCGCCTTCGGCCACTGCGCGAACTGCCCGGCGAAGGCGCGCGCCGCATCCAGCGCCCCGGCGCGCGTCGCGGCTCCGGAGACGGTGTGGAGCGCCCGCGCCGCTTCCCCCTGGACGCGCTCGGGCAGCGCCGCCAGGACGTTCGCGGTCTTGTGCACCCAGCAGCGCTGCTCGCGGGTCCGGGGAAAGACCTCCCGCAGCGCCGCCCAGAACCCGAGCGCCCCGTCGCCGACGGCCAGCTCGGGGTCGCGCATGCCCCGCTCGCGCAGGTCCCGCAGCAGGTCGAGCCAGGACTGGGTGTCCTCACGGTAGCCGTCCTGCACGGCCACCAGCTCCTTGCGGCCGTCCGGGCGCACCCCGACCAGCACCAGGCAGCAGAGCCGGTCCTCCTCGAGACGCACGGTGAAGTGGACGCCGTCCGCCCAGAGGTAGACGTAGTCGACCTCGGCCAGGCTGCGTCGCTGCCAGCGCTCGTGCTCGGCCTGCCACGCCTCCGTGAGCCGCCCCACGGTCGAGGCGGAGAGCCCCGCCCCCGAGCCGAAGAACGCCGACAGGGCGGGCAGGAAGTCGCCCGTCGAGAGCCCGCGCAGGTAGAGCAGCGGCAACACCTCGGTCACCTTGGGCGAGCGCCGCATGTAGGGCGGCAGAAGCGCCGAGATGTAGCGCTCGCCGGGACGGCGGTCGTCGACGCGCGGCGCCTGTACGGCGACCCGTCCCGCGGCGGTCGTGATCTCTCTCGCGCGGGCGTAGCCGTTGCCGACGACCACGCGGCGGCCCTCTCTATCGACCGCGCCCGCGTGGCGCTCGAGGTAGGCCTGCCGTTCGGCCTCCAGCGCCACCCCGAGCATCTCCTGGGCGGCCATGCGGCAGAGCTCGTCCAGTCCGACCTGCGTCCCCGGCCCCGCTTCCCGCTCGCCTCCCTCATGGACTATCCTCAACATCCGGCGTACTCCTCCCCGGCCGGCTTCCCGTGTGAATCGCCAGGATCTATAGACCAGCAAACGGCGAGATCGCCAGGGTCTATGTGCCACTTCGCCAAGGTCATTGAGCCACCCCTCCGGGGGGTCTGACCACTCGGGCCGCCGGTACGGCCACCATCGCCTGCATCCCCAGCGGAGGGAGCAGCGATGGCCTACCGGGAGGTACACGGGGTGGAGATTCAGGAGATCATTCGTCGCTGGCAGGCGGGGCTCAGCCAGCGCCGCATCGCCAGCGGGATGGGGTTGTCGCGTCAGACGGTCCGCCGCTACATCGACGCGGCCGAAGCGGCCGGCCTCACACCTGACGGTCCCGAGCCGAGTGAGGAGCAGCTCGCCGCGCTGGCGACGCTGAGCCTCTCCGGCCCGCGGCAGGTCGAGGCGCCGAGCGAAGAGCTGCTCTCGCCCTGGGCGGAGCAGATCGAGCGCTGGCTTGAGACCGACCGCCTGCAACTGACGCGCATCCAGGAGCTCCTCGCCGGACGAGGCTGCGAGGTCTCCTACACCACGCTGCGGCGTTTCATCCGGCGCCGCGGCTGGCGCCACCGGCTGCCGTCGACCGTGCGCATGGACGACGGGCCGCCGGGCGAGGTGGCGGAGATGGACTTCGGCCGCCTCGGCTTCATCCGGGACCCCGAGAGCGGCCGCCGGCGCGCGGTGTGGGCGCTGGTCGTCGTCTGGCGCTACTCCCGCCACTGCTTTGTGTGGCCCACCACCAGCCAGAAGCTGGACGCTGTGATCGAGGGCCTGGAGGAGGCCTGGTCCTTCTTCGGGGGCGTGCCCCGCTACCTCGTCATCGATAACTTCCCGGCCGCCGTCGCCGGGGCCGACGCGCTGCACCCGCGCTTCACGCGGGGCTTCCTCGAGTACGCCCGCCACCGCGGCTTCATCACCGACCCCGCGCGCGTGCGTCATCCCCGCGACAAGCCGCGCGTCGAGCGCAGCATCCCCTACGTGCGCGAGCGCCTCTTCAAGGGCGGCGACTTCCGGGACGTCGTCGACCTGCGCTCCGCCGCCCGCAGCTGGTGCCTGGAGGTGGCGGGACAGCGCATCCACGGCACGACCCGCCGCCGGCCGCTCGAGGTCTTCCGGGAGGAGGAGCTCCCTCTCCTCGCTCCCTGGGACGGCGAGCCCTACGAGGTCCCCGACTGGCGGACCGCCACGGTCCATCCCGACCACCACATCGCCTGCCAGTACGCGCTGTACTCGGTGCCGTCCACGGCCTGCCCGCCCCGCCAGAAGGTCGAGGTGCAGCTCGGCTCGAAGCTGGTGCGCATCTACCACCGCGGTCAGCTCATCAAGGTCCACCCGCGCCAGCGCCGGGGCGGCCGCGCCACCGACCCGAACGACTACCCGGCCGAGCTCACCCCCTACACCAGGCGGGCGCCCGACTGGATACAGCGCCGCGCCGCCGAGCTGGGGGAGGCCGTGGGCGCCTACGCCGAGCGTCTCTTCGAGGGCTCCCTGCCCTGGGCGAAGCTGCGGCAGGGCCACAAGCTGCTGCGCCTCGCCGAGCGCTACTCCCCGGACCGCCTCGACGCCGCCTGCCGCCGCGCGCTCGAGGTCGACCTCATCGACGTGCGCCGCCTCGAGCGCATCCTCGTCGAGGCCCTCGACCAGGAGAGCACCCCAGACCAGCCCGAGCTGCCGCCGCCTCCGGGGCGCTTCGCCCACTCGGGCTCCGTCTTCGCACAGTCCCGCACGCAGACCCCGACAGGAGCACCACGATGACCGCCACCACCTCAGACCTCCGTCCGCTGCTCAAGCGCCTCAAGCTCGGCCGTATGCTCGACACGTTGCCCGAGCGCATCGCCCTCGCGCGGCGCGACCACCTCGACTACGCGGACTTCCTGCAGATCCTGCTCGTCGACGAGGTGAGCCGCCGCGACCACGGGCGGTTGGAGCTGCGCCTGCGCCAGGCCGGCTTCGAGCAGCTCTGCCGCCTCGAGGACTTCGACTGGGCGGCCGCCATCCGGCTCGACCGCCGCCTGCTCGACGCCGCCTTCTCGCTGCACTTCCTCGACCGCCGCGAGCACGTCCTGCTCGTCGGCCCCGTCGGCGTCGGCAAGAGCTTCTTAGCCCAGGCGCTCGGCTACTCAGCCGTCCGCTCCGGACGCACCGTGCGCTTCGCCCCGGCCGACCACTACTTCCGCGAGATGGCGCAGGCCCGCGTCGACCACTCGGCCGAGAAGGTCTTCCGAAGCTTCCTCGCGCCCGACCTGCTCATCCTCGACGACCTCGGGCTCCATCGCCTCAGCGCGCAGCAGTCCATCGACCTCTACGAGCTGGTCATCGGGCGCCACCGCAGCTCGAGCTTCGTGATCACCTCGAACCGCGCCGTGGAGGAATGGCTGGGTCTCTTCGACGACCCGATCCTCGGCAACAGCGCCCTCGACCGGCTCGCGAACGCCAGCTACCAGATCGTGATCGAGGGCGATAGCTACCGCCAGCGGCTCTCGCCGCACCGCGCCCTGCTCGAGGCGCAGACGGGAGGTGATTGACGCGCTAGACGCTCACTGATATCAAGCCGCCTACCGGCGTCCCGGGTGGTCCAATGACCGTGGCGACGCGTGGCTCAATGACCCTGGCGATCGACACTTCCCGGCCACTCCTGTTGACTCAGGGAGGGTACGCCGCCTCTCTCTCCTGGCTCATCCACAACTTCTGGCTATACCTCTGAGAATGACAAAACGTCGAACAATTCCCGCTCATCCCTCCTTCGCCACCCCGGAGTCGTCATCCTCGCGCGACCGCCGCCGCCGCAGACCGGACGTTCAAGTACCGCTGGACGGGGCTTGACAACCGAGGCATCCATATGAGGTCCCGGTGCTGGACGTGCAGACGTGCGTGAGTTCTTTGACACCGCAGAGCCCGACGACGGCTCGCCAGAAGCGCCGTCGCCGGTGTTGCCTTCGACCAATGGGAAAGCCTCGGCACTCCGGATTATGCATCTTTCGATGCTCAATAGCTCCGCCCGCCTACCCCGCTGCCGACGCTTCACGGCTCGCCTCGCGACGAGTCGCGCACGGCTCGCGGAACCGCGTGGAGTGGCTTGCTCCTTCGCCGTAGAGGACTTGCACCTCCTGCCCAAGCACCAGTTAGCCTGGCGCACCCCATTCGATGCTACCAACGAGCAGCCCCGACCGGATACACATCGCCTTCGACGACGACCGCCTCGTGGACCACGCGGGCCTGCTGCTCCCGGCCACGCTCGCTGGCCGGCTCGGCCTCCGTGAACTGGCAGACGCCCACCTCGACCTCGGTGACGCAGCGGGGCGGGCGAACGTCGGCGACAAGCTGATGACTCTCATCGCCTCGGCGCTCGCGGGCGGCGACTGCATCGATGACGCCGATGCCATGCGCTCAGGCGGCGCCGGGCGCGTGCTCGGCTGCACCGTGAAGGCGCCGTCCACCCTCGGGACGTTTCTGCGCAGCTTCCGTTGGGGCCACGTCCGTCAGCTCGACCGCGTCAGCCGCGAGTTGCTCGCCCGCAGCTGGGCGGCCGGGGCGGGACCCGGCGCGGCGCCGTTCACCATCGACCTCGACTCGACGCTCTGCGAGACCTACGGCCTCGCCAAGGAGGGCGCCCGGCACCACGGCTACACGGGCGTGCGCGGCTATCACCCGCTGCTCGCGGTGGCGGCCGGGACGGGTGAGGTGCTGATGGCCCGGCTGCGCGGGGGCCGTGCCAACACCGCTCGGGGGGCCGCACACTTCCTGCGTGAGACGGTGGCGCGGGTGCGCGACGCCGGGGCGAGCGGGCAGCTCACGGTGCGCGCCGACAGCGGCTTCTACAACCACGCTGTCGTCGCCGTCTGTCGCAAGCAGGATGTCCGCTTCTCAATCACTATTCGGCAGCAGCCGAACGTACGCCGGCTGATCGAGGCGATACCGGAAGAGGACTGGACGCCGATCCCGTACTGGCTGCCGGGCGGCGCCGCTGTCGCCGAGACGACCTACACGCCGTTCCAGCACACGGGAGACGCCACTGCGGTGCGGCTCATCGTGCGGCGCGTCACGCCGACGCCCGGCTCACAGCTCGCGCTCTTCGTGGACTACAGTTACCACGCCTTCATCACCAACCGCGCGGGGGAGATGATGGAGCTGGAGGCCGACCATCGCCGTCACGCCGAGATCGAGAACGCGATCCGCGACCTCAAGTACGGCGTCGGGTTGAACCATCTCCCCTCGGGCCGCTTCGCCGCGAACGCGGCGTGGCTCGCGGTGCAGGTGATCGCGCACAACCTCGCCCGCTGGACGGCACGCCTCGGGCTCGGCGAGGGGATCGTGACGACCAGGACGCTCAGGCGACGCTACTTCTCTCTCGCCGGACGGCTCACCCGCTCTGCCCGGCGGTGGACTCTGCACCTCCCGAAGCGCTGGCCCTGGGCAGAGCAGCTGGCAGCCGCGCTCGCGCGACTACGGGCGATACCGCTCCCGGCCTGACGCCCGCTCACAGCGCCGACCCGGGTCCGAGGCTCGCGCCAGCATGCCCGCGCACGCCTCGCGCACCCTCGCGCCCGCACCCTCAGCGCCCCCGAGCTGCGCTCAGCGACGGCTCCTGGCTCCGGCCCGCCCCCGGCGCCGCCCGGCGAACGCCGGCACGCCCGCCGAACTCTCCGGCAGCCCGGCACCCCGCCTCGTCAAGCTTCGATCGGTGGATTCGAGATAAGGGACTGCCTGTTCGGGGCGTGGCTGGTGCTCACGTACGTCTCCGGCCTGCTCGCCATCGTCGCGGTCGCCAAGGTGCGGCATGGAGAGGTGACTGAGTGGGTGATCCCGCTGTTGGCCGTCGGCGTCGCCGTGCTCATCCTGCGGGCCCGCTTCCCGCGCTGGGACTGGGGGCGATGGCACCTGCTGGCGGTGCGGGCGGCGGGGTACGTCGTGCTGTTCATGCTCGCCGCCATCGCCATCAACGGAGGCGCGCTCAAGGATTTCGGGATCGGAGGCGGATGGTGGTGACGTGCACGCTCCCGGACTGCACCGGCGAGGTGTAGGCGAGGGGCCCGTGCTTCAAGCACTACCAGCGGCAGCGCGGGTACCGGCGCCTGCACCTGCTGCCGCCGAGGAAGAGCAGGCGTGCATGGACGACTGGGGGAAGCCGGCGATGAGCCCGGAGAGATGCGACACGCACTACCGCCGGGTGCTCAGGAAGGAGGGACGGCGCGACCTGGCGAGTGGGTGACAGCGGCGAGTGGTGGCGCCCGCCGAACGGGCTCCACCCTGTCAAGCCGCGCGTCGCCTCAGGTGCGCGCGAGCGTGGGCTCCGGTGCCTGGCGAGTAGGGGCTGCGGTTGGTCAGCCTGAGGCGCGTGAGGCGGTGGCGTCCGCGTGCACGCGCGAACCCGCTACGCGTCAACGCACGGATCCTCCCCGGCTCATCCGGCATGCTCCACGACGGCACGCGTCCGCGCAGCCCCTCGCCCCCGGCGCGCGCGCTCCTTGCGGGGCTCCGCCGAGTGGAAGAGGTACTGGCCGGCGTGGCCGGCGTAGCGGCCGAAGTGCGTCCGCGCCCACTCGGCGACGCGGTACTGCTGGGGCCCGGTGAGGGTGCGGGGACCCCGGACCCTCTCAGCAAGGGCCGTGGGCAGCGACGACAGGTCGCACGAGGCGAGGGCCCGCTGCACCCACCTGTCCACCGGGAACGCATCGAGCTTGTCCAGCGACATCAGCGCGACGCAGCTCGCGATCTTGGGACCGATGCCCGGGAAGCCGTCGAGCCGTCGCACCGCGTCCTCGGTGGACACCGAGGTTCCCGCGAGACGGCTCAGGCCCTGCGGGTCGGCGGCGAGCCACCGGGCCAGCCGGAGAATGACGCGGGGCTTGTCCAGACCGAGTTCCAGCGCGCTCAGGTCGGCACTCGCCCGGCCGGCCAGGATCTCGGCGCCGGGGAAGACGGGGCGACAGTCACCGTCCAGTCTCACCGTGTGCGCGCTGAGTTTGGCGATGGTCTCCGCACTCCCCCTGGTGGCACGGATCGTCCGCGTGCGGGAGCAGACAAAGGACACCAGGCACTCCCACGGCTCCTGGCGGAGGAGCCTCAACCCCGGGTAGCGGTCGACCGCGCGGGCCACGACCGGATCGCGGCGCAGTGCGTCGTAGACGTCCGTGATGCCATCGTCGAGCCGGAAGTAGTCACGGAGCGTCGTGCTCAGGTCGACGTCGTGCCGCTCGCCGTCCGCGCCGCCCACGCGGTACTCGACGCCGTCGCCGCTCTGCAGGATGTGGACGAGGTGCGGGCCCAGCACCCCCGAGTACCAGGCGCCGCCCGTTCGCCATCGCTCCGGCGGGTCGCCCCAGTCCCGCGCCCAGACGTCCTCGTCGCCGACGCGCCGCCAGCGGAACGTCTGTCCCATCTCCAGCGTCAGCGCGAGGTCGAACGGCTGTGCGATCATCAGCCTCCGTGTCATCGGCCCACCGCCCCTGTACCGGACCACGGCTTCGGGGACGCCGCGTTGCGGCGCGGGACGCGCGGTGCTCGCACCGCCGGCGTCACGCTTCGCGCCTCTCCGGCGGGATCGCGTGCGTACCGAGTACAAGTCCGGCCCGCCGGACCTGCGCGACCAGGGAATCCCACAGGCCGCGCCGCTCGTCCGCGGACCGCTCGCGCCAGAGGCCCTTCGGGCCTTGCTGGTGCCTCGGGTTGAAGTACTCCGCGGGGAAGAAGCTGAACATGCCGTCGACCGGATCGTCGGGCGTCGCCCCCCGGTAGAGCCGGAACGACCCCTCCTCGGTGGTGGCGATCGGCCCGGCCGTGACCTCGATGAACGCCTCGCTTGTCGGGCCGGCCAGCGCCTCGCGGGCCTCGTGCGCATCGTACTCGACCGAGCCGGCGACGACCAGCACCGTGTCGACCATCCACCGCCGCTCTCCCGCGATCTTCTTCAGGCTTCCGAAGGCGATCACCGAGCCGCGTCCGAGCGCCCGCAGGCCCGGACTGGAGGGCTGCCCGCAGTTCGAGTACAGGAAGCGTGACCCGAAGATGAAGGGGTCGGTGTTGTGCAGGCGGCGGTGATCCTCCTTCGGCACGTAGTAGGGCTCCCAGAGGAAGCGCGGGAAGAGCCGGTCACCGCCCGGTCGCCTCAGCTCGCGGATGAGGTGTGACTCGGCCTCCCACTCGCCCCACGCCCTCAGGCGCCCCGTGCGCGCCGACCCGTCCTCCTCCATCCATTCGCCGGGGAACTCCATGAACTTCCGCGCGTGCCGGCTCGCGTGGGTGTTCCACGCCTTGCCGCCGCCCGGAGCGGGCTCGTGCTCGGCCCCCGGATGGGAAAACTGGACGAAACACCGGTTACTGCTCACGTCGCCACACCTCCAGTGCCTGGGCACCGACTTCACGCCGCTGGCCCGCGCCCAGCAGTCCCAGCGGCGTCTGCGCGGCCGGACCGAACACGAACAGCGACGGCTCGCCGGCGACGTCGTACCAGCGGGCCAGAACCCGGACCGGGCGGCTCCTCGGCTCCCCGGACGCCGTCCTGTCGAAGACCACGAGCGGCTCCCATCCGGTCAGCGGCGCGAACGCGATGCGCGCCAGGTGGTGCCGGGCGACCGAGAGCGCCACGACGTGCGGGCGCAGTGCCTCGAGGAGGGAGTGCCAGAGCGGACCGCCCCGGGCCTCGAGCGCCGCCCGGGAGAGGTCGTCGAGCCCGGTCCAGGTGGGGTCGGTCGCGACCGGCGAGCAGATGTCCGTGTGGAGCGCGATCGAGGGATGCCCGGGGTAGTAGCTCGCCCCGAGGCCCCCCAGCACCGGCGCGAACGCCCCGAACCAGCGGCGGTAGGGGTCGGTCCGGAAGTAGGCCGACAGCGCGGCCGTGTAGCGGTCGACGTCGGCCGGCCCCGCGCCTGCGGCGAGCGGGAAGCGCTTGAAGGGCGCGGACTCGGGGAACTCGCGGAGCGAGGGGTTGAGGCCGGCTGTCAGCACGCGCAGCGGAGACTCCTCGTACGCGGTGAGATCGCCGAAGAAGAGGATCGGCACGGCCGGGTCGACGCGCGAGGGGAGGGCTCCGGCCGACGAGAAGGCGCTCCACGCGTCGCGGATCGACCGCTCGAGCGCCCCGCTCAGGGGGCCCCCCGGCGTGCTGCCGCATCGGCGGTCCCGCCCTGTGAAGTGGGGTTCCAGGATTCGGGCGCGGTCGTGACGAAGCCGGTCAGGCCCTCACGTACGTCTTTCCATCGCTCGTCAGGGAGTGTACTCATCGCCGCAGCGAGTGACGGTTTCCGGCCCACCTTCGTTCCGGGGGCGGAGTCCTCCGCACTGCCCGGCTGACGTTCTCCGAGCCGGTCGACCCTGTCGTACCGCTGGTGGCTGACGGCGGAGGCGTCGTGGCGCACGGGGCGGAACGCGATGTCGCCGACCTCCGGCGCCCCCGCCTGCTCGCGGATGTACGCGATGCGCGTCCTCCATGTTCTTTTGCGAGAGCGCCAAGAACTCAAGCTCGACCGTGCCGGCCCCCGACAAGACGCACCCTCAGAAAGCATAGGCCTGCGCGGCAAGCCCCTCCCGGCCGAACCGTTCGATCGACGCCGGGGTCTCGCGCACGGGTGTTGGCTCGTCTCTCCTTGACATACGGCAACCCGCTACATGAAGATCCGGACATCAGAGCCCGCTGGCGGTAAGCTCGGGGTCAGCCCGGATGAGTCCGTCGGCAATCCGAGTACCAGGGGCCCGGGGATTCGTTCCCGCGGCCCCTGTATCGTATCTGGCCCCGGAGCTGTTGCGGATGGCGTTGGACAACTCGGTCGAATCGCCGGGCGCGGGCAACCGCGTTCGCGTCTTCATCGACTTCTGGAACCTCCAGATCACGATGAACGCCCGGATCGCACGGATATCGCCCGGCGACGAGTTTCGCTTCGACTGGTCGCGCTTGCCGACATGGTTGGCATCCGTGGGAGCAGCGACCTGCGGCCACACATCGGCGTCCTATGGCGGTGCCCACGTGTACGCCTCGTGGAATCCCCTATCGGAGCCGGACCGGCGACTGCGCGACTGGATGACGAACTGGCTCGATCGACAACCCGGCGTCCAGGTCAGTCTCCGCGAACGACGCCGACGCGAACCACCGACATGTCCTGCGTGCCACGAGACCGTCGCCGAGTGCCCCCACTGCGGCGGAGCGCTTGCCCGGACGCAGGAGAAGGGCGTCGACACGGCGATGGTCACTGACATGATTCGGCTGGCCTGGGAGCAGGCCTACGACATCGCCGTTCTGGTGTCGTCCGACAGCGACTTCGTTCCGGCGGTCGAGTTCCTGGACCTGCGCGGACTCAGGACCGTGCAGGCTGGATTCCCGCCCGCCGGATCGCATCTCGCGACCGCGTGCTGGGCGTCGTTCGATCTCTTTGCTCGCCGGGACGAATTCCGCCGCATGCGCCCCGCAGGCTAGTGGGCGTGTCGCCGGAGCAGCACCCCTTCGGCCACTCCGCGCAGCGTGTCCCCCACCGGGGGGCGCTCTGCCCCTGACGGGCAGCATCGCCGTCCGGGACGAGTCCGACAGAAGCAACTGCCGATGATCGGCGCCGATCCTCGCCCGCCGCGAAAGACGGGCGTCACAGTATCAGCCGCCGATACGACAGAGGGCGACGAACCCGCTTCCGATCCTCGGCGCGAGTCGGCTGCGGAGGCTCACGTCGCTCACCCCATCTGGTCAGGGCAACCGCCTGAGTGCAGCGGCGAGCCCCGCCACGAAGCTGTCCACGTCCTCCGTGCTGCGGAACACGCCCTCCAGCCCCTGCGCCGAACCTCTCTCCTCCGGAGAACTGCCGCTCCAGCTCCTCACGTTGGAGTCTGCCGTGTTGCACGGCAACCAGGATTGCAGGTCGTCCAGCGACACATCCATGTACCGCTCGAACCGCGTGGCGTGAGCGACGAACCTGACGCCTCTGGCGTCGTCGCCCGGAACCGCGTCGACCAACATCATGGTCCGCACTCCGCCACCCTCCAGGCGACGGACGTACGCCACCGTCTCCCGGTACGCCTGGGCGAAGAAGATCCCTCGGAGCCCGTCCCTCAACCGCAGGTATGTCTCGCCGATGCCCTTCTCGTCGGCGAGAGCCTGAAGCTCGTTCACCGTGCGGTAGCCCGACCTCGCCGACGTCCGGCGCGCTCTGGGTTGAATCGACTCGGGCTCGATCAGGTAGACCTGAGCCACCAGCTCCGTGCCCGCGCCATCCTCGAAGTGCTGCACCGTCGCCACGTTGACCGGCACCCCCATCTCTGCCAGGTACCGAACTATCCGGTCGGTACGGGCGTCCACGGACTCGGCGACGATCAGAGAGCGATGAGCCTGGTTGAGCTGTTCGGGCAGCTCCGTCCCGAACCTCTCCCGGAAGGCTGCCGCCAGCGTCCCTGCAATGCCGGGATAGGACGTGGCGATCTCGGCGATCTCATCGAACTCGAGATCCTTGACCCAGGACGAGTACTCCATGGCCTGGGAGGTGACGTCCCGGGGGGTCTGGCCCCTCTTGAGCTCGACGACCACCAGATTCCCCTCCCCGTCGATGCACAGCAGGTCCACCATGCCGCCAGAGCTCGTACGAACCTGCCTCCCGATGACCAGGAGGTTGGGGTCGAGTACCGATATGTCGTCGGCGAGCCAGTCCTCGATCCACTGCTCCAGGCTGGCGTTCCTCGCCGGAATCTCCGACAGCTTCCGGTCGGTCCCGATTCTCCATATCCGTACCTGCTGCATGGTCCCTCCCTGGCGACCCGGTGATCACGGCCCTCGAGGGCCGTTCGGATCACACGGCCTCTCTCCGGCGCTGATCGAGCCCGGCGCAGGGCCGAGCGCGCGTTCCCGTCGGTGGTTCAAGCCTAGTCGTGACCACCAGCTCGTGCCGCCGTCGCTGGCGGCCATGGGCGTGGACGCGTCGACTCAGGTGCGCGCGAGCGTGGGGTTCCGGTGCCTGCCACTCACCGCGCCTGAGGCACAGCCTCCGGACATCCGGTCGGGCACGGCCATCAGGCGGATGTTCGATGCCGAGGTCCGGGCCGGCCTTCCTGTCAGCGCGCGGCACGATCGCGGCGGCGACTCGGGCGTCCTCGACGGCGAGGTGATGCCGAAACTCACTGCCGGGCCTCGCGGCGAGAACCGCCAGCCCCCATCCCCTGTGGTGCGCGAGGACGGCCAGGCTCGCCGCGCGACGGCCGCGCTGCTTCTCCGCTCGGCGGCTACCGGTGATCCGGCAGGAGCTGCGCTTGCTGCGGCCGGGTTGGTTTCAGACGCCTCGGTCACAGGTCGGCCGAGGCAACCGTGACAGCGTACGCCTACCTGTGCACACTCTCCTCCCTGCCGACGACCGGCGGCGCCAGAGCCCGGGCAGCCGCCCGCTCAGTTCCGGCCGCGCCCAGGTCCAGCACGTCGGGGCTGTCGAGCCCGTCCGGCCCGCCCAGGTCTCCGCGCCCGCTGGCGGCACGCGGGCCCTGAAGGGCAACCGACTCCACTATCCCGATCTCCGTGGCAGTACCGCCCGGCGTCAGGGTTCGCAGCGCTGGCATTCGTAGACGTCGCGGCCGACCTCGCGGGCGACTCTCAGCGCCCCCTCCTTGAGTCGAAACGGGCCGTGCCATTGCCCATCGCGCGCCCGCTTTCGCGGGGGGACCTGGCAGGGTCCCCCCGCCTGGTGAACCGTCGCCGACCGCGTCGGCCTGTCTTCGTTGACGTAGAAGGCACCGGTCATGCTCCTGCCTTCCCGTCCTCGTCGCCTCGGGCGAGCGCCACCTTCCTCGTGGCCGACACGCAAGACACCATTCATTCGATGCGCGGCCCGCACGGCGGCGCGCCGGAAGCACCAGGTCCCGAGTCATCGGGCGCGCGCACGCGCTCGACCGAGCCGGGCCCAGCCCCGGATGAGCGGTGCCGGACGGCCCTGGCCACCGAGCAGAGTGTACGTACCGCGCCCGCCCTGCAAGATCGGAGCGGAGTCCCGGCCGCGAGGCGGGGGGACTCGAGAGGCCGCGGCCGGGACTCGGCAAGCACCGTAGGACCCTCGCCGTCGCGCGGGCGATGGCGGGCGGCCAGCTCAACCGTGAGGAGCTCGCCGGGCCCCGCGTTCACTACCGCGAGGTGCGGCTCCGGCCGATGGGCTGCGAGGGGATCGGTCCCAGGGCCGACTGCGGCGCGCTCTTCGCCCTCCATAGGCTCTATGCGTTCCCCGTAGAGGGGTCGGTGAAGCGGGCACTCAGGCGCTGCTACGTGCCGTGCGGAACCCCCTCCGATCAGGAGCCGGTCGCGTGGGCGAGGCAGACCCTCGGGCCGTACGCCGGCGACGCGAACCGGCTCCTCGTCCCTGCGGAGCGAGAGGCGGCACGCACCGGCCGATGAGCGCGGTGAGGTCCCGTCCGGTCATGCGGCCCGGCGGCCCGAGACCGGGCCCGGCGCCCCAACGCGACGGCGCGAGGCACCCGACCCGGGAAGCTCGCGCCGCCGCCCCGAACCGGATGCGGCGGAAGCAGCAGCCCCGCCGGCAGAAGGGACTCGGCGACGCGGTGTCAGGGAAGCGACACCGTGCATGGTGGTCGCGATCCACCCGGGCGCCATCGAGTCGAGAGTCCGAGCGAGCGCGGGCACGACGGAAAGACGACGTGAGCCCGGACGGCCGCACGCGTGTGAGGCATCACACGGACGTTCGCAGGCAGTCACGGATCTAAACATCCGCTCCCAATTCGGTCCCACGCAGGTCACACAGCAGTCCCACGGAAGCGGCCGGCACACACGCCGCGCCCCACAGGGTTGCTCCGGCCCCGGTTCGTACGACTCGGGGAAAAACAGCCACTCATCGCGAATTGGGAGCGCCTGGGACTCCCGTGTGACCCCGTGTGACCGCCGTGTGACCGCCCCCTCGTAGCCTCCTCCCCACAAGTAGTGCGTGTCGCCGGCGGCGCCGGCTCCCCACGGAGCAGAACAGCCGGCACGGATTGCTCATCCGGGATGACGGTACGGATCACCCTCCATCGGGGGAAACGAGCAGCGCTCTCCAGCCGGACATCGAAGCGAGCAGCGAGGGCGGACGAGTGCATGAAGGCGAGGAGGTGAACCAGGCGGACGTCGAGTCGCGGAGCGAGCGACGGCAGGCCGGAAGCGGCCCGGGAAGGAGCAGCCGAGGGGCGACCTGAACCAATCGAACCCGGCGCGAGCCGGCAAGCAGAGCAACGCATCGAGGCGGGCCACGACCCCGCGCAGCGCACTCGCGGCGCACGCGGAGGGCGCGGGACTGCCGTCGACGACGCCCCGTGAGGCCCGGTGCCGCGGGGCTTCTCTCGTGGTGGAGCGCCGAAAGGAGGAGCGATCGGGAAGCAGCTGGTCGGAACGCGGCTCCGATGCCGGGTCCGATTCCGACAGCGACGGGAGAGCGAGATACATCCGTCCCGCCGGAACGGGGCGGCGCAGCAGAAGAGGAGTGCGAGATGGCAAGCAAGAAGACACGCCGCGCGCAGAGCGGAGCGTCGCCTCCGGCCCGCGTCCGGCGGTGGTGCGAGCGGAGGATCGCGGACGGGCGGCGCGGGGTCGCCTCACGGCTGCGGCCGTGGCGCCCGCCGGTCGAGGCCGATGTCGGCGGGAAGCGCGGGCGCCGGCTCCGCAGGGCGATCGCAGGCACGGCACGGAGCCACCTGCGGGCGCTCGGCGTCACGCCGCCCGGGCACCTGCTTGTGGTGGTGCAGCGCACGGTGACGATGGAGGAGCGTCAGCTCCAGGCGCTGCTGCAGGTGTTCGAGGACTCGGCGGGCCGCACGCGGCACGTGCTCTACGTCGCGCTCTCGGTAGGCGGCCGGCGGGTCGCGGACGAGGAGGTCGTGGCGACGCTCCGGCAGCAGCTGCGGCACGTCGTCGCCTCCGAGCTCGGCACGCTGCGCGTCGTTCCGCTGGAGGCGACCACCGTCCAGCCCGCCGCCGAGCGTGGCGAGTCCGTCCCGGAGCCCGGTACGTCGCCGCTCGACGACCTGGCGCTGCCCGAGCGGGCCGGCGCGGGCCCCAACGGCGCGTTCCCGGCCGACGTGATGAGGGGGGAGCGATGACGCAGGGAGTCGTGCTCACCAGCCTCGGTGAGCTCGCGGCCGTCCGCGACTTCTTCGTGGACAAAGGACCTATCCCGGAGGAGCGGGCGCTCGTGCCCGTCATTCGCGGCACCGGGCCCGCCGAACGCGAGGCGCTGGCCGCGCAGGCGCGGCGGGCGATCGAGGAGCTCGATCGGCTGGTCGCGGGCGACCGCGAGCGCCGCCTGGAGGCGGAGCGCGGTCTCGACCGCGTGCGGGCGGCCGCAGCGGAGGCCGCGCGGCTCCGAAGCACCGCAGGCGAGATGCGCGAGGCGGCGCGCCGCGCCGAGGGACTCGCACGGTCGGCCTTCGAGCCCGGGACGCGAAGGCGGGCGGAGTTCAGCTTCGCGGCGGCCGGCCGGCTCGCGAACCGCGCCGAGGCACACGCCGCGGTGCGGGAGCGCGAGGCCCGGGCGCTCGGCGAGCGTGAGGACATCGCGCGGCTGATCGAGGAGGAGCGAAACAGGGAGGAGAAGACGAGGATGGAGGGGGAACTGGCGCTGGCAGGGAGGCACCTGGACGGCGGCAGATACGACGAGGCCCGGCGGCTGCTGGATTCCTTGGAGGAGAACATCAGCAGCGTACCGGACCTCAAACAGGCGTTCGAAACGCTACGGCGACGCGAGCGCGCCGTCAAGATCCGCGCCGCGGAGGCGGCGCTCGCAGAGGCCAGGCGTCTGCACCGGCGCGAGCCGGCGCGGGCGATCGAGGTGCTCGAGAAGGCCCCGCTCGACGGCGTGCCGGAGGAGCTCGCTCGGCACCTCTACGGCTGCTGGCTCACCGCCTGCCGCCGTCTCGGCCTGCTCGCGGCGATCCACTACCGGGCCGGTCCCTGCCGCGGGGCCGTGCTGATGCCGGCCCTGGACGGCCGCTGGGAGGTCGTCACGGCCCTGGGGCTGAGCCGCTGGGAACGCGGCCGCCGCTTCGCGCCGCGGGCGCTGCGGGGGGCACGCGCGCTCGCCTGACCCGAACCACCGGGAGCACGACGAGAGGGGACCGCCGCCGGGCGGTCTCTTCTTCGTCCGTGCCTCCTCAACTCGTCGCCGCGCGGGGCGATCCGCGCGCGCGATCACCAACGAAAGGACAAGCGACATGGAATCCGGGAATCACCACGAGTCGACGCGCGGCTCCGCCCGCGGCGGAACCCGGCACAGCCGGGACCGCGCCACGTGTGGGAGCACGGCGGCCACGTACACGAAGGCGGCGATCGGCCGGTACGGGCGGGGCCGGCCCGCTCCGGGCGGGCGCGCGTGAGCGTGTTCGACACCGACGCGATCCGCACGGCGCACCCGATCGAAGGCGCCGTCGAGGGCTCCGGGGTAAGCCTACGGCGCTCGGGACACCGCCTCGTCGGGCTCTGCCCGTTCCACGAGGACCGGAGGCCGAGCCTCCTCGTCTACCCGGGGACGCAGAGCTGGTTTTGCTTCGCCTGCGACACCGGCGGGGACGTCATCGACTTCGTCGGCCGGATGCGCGGGACCGGCTTCCGGGAGACCGCGGAGTTCCTCGTCGGACCGGCCGGCGGGCCCCGCCCGCTCCCTCCGGCCAGCCGACGGCGCGCGCCGCCGGAGGCGACCCGAACGCCGGACGATGAGGAGTCGGCGGTCATCGAGGCCGCGACCTCACTCTACGCGCACCAGTACAGGCGGAGCCGCCGGGCGCGTTCCTACATTCGCAGCCGCGGGATCGGCGAGAAGACGGCGGCGCGGCTTCGCATCGGCTTCGGCTCAGGCGGCCTCGCCAAGCACCTGGAGCGACGGCGGTTTCGGCGCGATCCCGCTCGAGAGCTGGGCCTCCTGAGCGGAGACCGCGACACGCTCTCGGGCCGGATCGTCATCCCCGACCTGGACACGGAGGGCCGGGCCACCTGGCTCACCGCGCGGGCGCTCGACGACCGGGAGCTGCGCTACCTCAACCTCCGCCTCCCGTCGCCGCTGCTCGGCCTCGGGCAGGCGCGCGCGGCGGGAGCTCGCTCGGTCGTGCTGACCGAGGGCCCCTTCGACTGGCTCACCGCCTGCGAGTGGGGACTGCATGCGGTCGCGCTCGCAGGCACGCACCTCTCGCGGGACGCGCTCGTCGCGCTCCGCTCCTTACGGCGCATCTACGTCGCGCTCGACGCCGACGGCCCCGGCCGCCGCGCCTCGGCCCGCATCCGCTCCGAGCTCGGAGCTCGGGCCACCGTCGTGCCGCTCCCAGGGGACGCGCACGACCTCAGCGAACTCGGAACGCGCCCGTCCGGACGGGCGACGTTTCTCCGTTCGCTCCAGCAGGCACACGCACGAGAGCAGGAATCATGTCCGACATCAACGGAACACGAGCGGCCAGGCCGCGCCGCCTGACGCCGGCCGCGAGACGGCGGCTCGGGGAGCCGCTTCCGCCGGAGCTCGTCTCCGAGCGCACGACCGAGGACGGCGAGGTCGTCCGCTATCTGGAGGGGTGGCGGGCGATAGAGGAGGCGAACGCGACGTTCGGGCCCGACCGCTGGGGCGCCGAACTCGTCGGGGAAATCACCTCCCGGCCGGGCCCGGGATCGCCAGGAGCGGGCGGCGCATCCGCCGTCATCTACACGGCGACCGTCCGGGTCACCGCCTGGGGCTGCCTGCCGCACAGCGACGTCGGCACCGCCCTCGCCTCGGATCACACGGCCGAGGCGCACGCGGTGGCCGTCAAGGCCGCCGCCACCGACGCGCTCAAGCGCGCGCTCCGGCACTTCGGGGCGCGCTTCGGGAACGGGCTCGGAGCCGAGCCGGCCGGGGCGGCTGCGCTCGCGGCCGGTGCGCGGCCCGATGAGCTCCGGCGCCGCGTGCTCGAGATCGCGGCGAGCGCGGGCTCGGACGAGGCGCGCACCCGGAGCTGGGTCGAGCAGCGCTACGGGCGCCCGCTCGCGGAGCTCGGCGGGGGGTCGCTGCTCGCCTGCGTCGACGCCCTCACGCGCGGACTCCACCGCCGTAACGGCGCACGGGCGGCCTGACGCAGATGGCCTACCGCCCCAGCCGCGTCATCGAGACGCGCCACGGACGCTACGACGTCGCCCGGATCCCGCTGCCCGAGTGCCCGATACCGGGCTTCCGGGCCTGCCTCATCCAGGCCGTCGATGCCGATCGCCCCCAGGCGCGAGCGATCCGTCTCACGCTCTACGAGCGTCTCGAGCCATGCCATGGCGGGGGTGATCCCGGTGCGGCGTAGGCAGCCCGGCGGCCGGACCGACCCCTACCAGGAGATCACCGGCCGCATCATCACCGCGCTTGAGCGCGGCACCGTGCCGTGGCGCACGCCGTGGCGCGCACGCGGGCACCGCAACGCCCGCTCGGGCCGCCCCTACCGCGGCATCAACACGCTGGTCCTCCAGATGACCGCGCTCGAGCGCGGCTGGAGCGACCCGCGCTGGCTCACCTACCGCCAGGCCGAGGCCTCGGGCGGGAACGTCCGCCGCGGCGAGCACGGCACCCGCGTCGTGCTCTGGAAGTGGATCGAGCGGAGGGACCCGGAGGACCCCGAGCGGGTGGAGCGTTTCCCGCTCATCCGCCTCTACGCCGTCTTCAACGTCGACCAGTGCGATGGCGTGAGGCTCCCCGCACGGGCGGAGTCCGGCTGCCCGGATCCGCTGGAGCGGGCGGAGGCGGTGATCGCAGGCTACCGGGACGGCCCGAGCCTGTGCCGGGACTCGGAGAGCGCCTACTACGTCCCGGAGCGGGACGAGGTGCACGTGCCGCCGCGCGCAGCGTTCACCGACGCGCACGGCTACTACGCGACGCTCTTCCACGAGCTCGCCCACTCCACCGGGCACCCGAGCCGCCTCGCGCGCGAGGGATACCGGACCGCCGCCCGCTTCGGCTCCGAGCGCTACTCGCAGGAGGAGCTGGTGGCGGAGTTCGCAGCCGCCTTCCTCGGAAGCGAGGCCGGGATCGACCCCTCGCGGGTCGATCAGTCCGCGGCCTACATCGCCTCCTGGCTGCGCGTGCTCGACGACGACCGGCGCCTGGTCGTGGTCGCCGCCGCGCAGGGGCAGCGCGCCGCCGATCACATCCTCGGGCGAAGTCCCGAGGCACCGGAGGAGCCGCCGAGAGCGGCGGTCTGACCGCCCGAAACCGATCACACGTGGTGGGGTGGGGCGGCGCTCGACGCGATCGAGATCGTCGGGCGATGCCCCACCCCACCGCGTTGCGCTGAGAACACGCCGGTCCGGGCACCCGGTCCGGCCAACCACCCATGACAGCACCGAGAGAAGGAGAACCTGATGCCACGACGGATCATCTGCTGGGAGATCACCGACGCGTTCTCGAAGTTCGGCTTCGAGGACGGCGATGGGCCCAACTTCACCGACGAGGTTGTTGCCGTCATAGAGGCGGCCGGTCCCTACCGCTGCCGCACCCAGATCTGGGGGCTCCACAACTATGGGATCGAGATCATCGAGAAGGAGGTCGCCCCGGGGGAGTGGGTGCCCGTTGCCGGATTCGACGGCTACGAGCTGCCGCCCTGGGAGAGCCTCCCGGAGCCCGTGCGCGACGCGCTCGTCGCCTTCAACGACGGCGAGCCGCTCGCGTGGCGGCTCTGAGCGGGTCGCTCGCGACAGTGGCCGGACAGGCAGAACCTGTCCGGCCACCTCCGACCGCACACCCTCCAGCGCGCCGTAGCCTCCGGTCGGACACCGAGCCGCTGGCGTGAGGGTGTCCGGTCCTGGCCACGCCACCTTCCCGTGACCTCGCGCGCCATGGGAGAGCATCGAGGCTGTGATCGCGCGTCACTACGCACAGCGGAGAGGACGCCGCGTTGCCGTGTGTTGTGATCGCAGCCAAAGTGGAGGCTGACGAGTCCCACGGCGGGTGACGCGCAGGACAGTACCCCTTCCGTGCGCAGAAGCGCGCTGTCGTCGTGGGCTCGAGGCGGCTGGCGGTGCTGATGCTGGCGCTCTGGAAGAGCGGCGAGGTCTACGAGCCGTTGCGCCACGCGCACGCGGCGGAGGCGGCGTAGCAGCAGGCAGCACGCGAGCGGCGAGGCGACCGAGGCGAAGGGCGCAGCCGGCGCGGCAACCACCGCCTCAAGAACGCGATGTTCCTCGCGGCCTTCGCCTCGCTTCGCGAGCCCGCCTCGAGAGCCTACTACGACCGGAAGCGGGCCGAGGGGAAGAAGCAAAACGCCGCGGTCATCTGCCTTGCCCGCAGGCGCTGCGACGTGATCCTGACCATGCTCCGCCTGCAACAGCCGGTCCAGACCTACCCGCCACCAAGTCGCGGCCGCCTGATGGCTTGCCCCGATCTCGAATCCCGACCCCCGTGGACCTTGACAGAGAAGATAGGGAACCCCCCCGATCGCATCGCTCACACTCTACTCGCGAGTTGCTCAGCTCCGCCCAGATATCCCATCAAGATTCGTAGGCCCGGGAAGCTGACGGTACTGCGTCGGGCCTGAGCGGCCCGGTGGAGGCCACCCGGGACGCAGATGTACCGTCGGCCGCGCCGATCCGGCCGCCAGAGCCGCATTTCTGACGCCGATCACGCCCCCAGATCGGCGTTTCCGAGCGTCTCACAGTCCCGGTGAGGCCGCAGCGAGCGCGGTGAAGAGAGAGGTACCTCGCTGGCGCCTTGATCGCTCAAGGCTGGAGAGTGTCTGTACGAAAAGAAAACTCACCAGCGAGGTGCAGACAGCATGACACGTCAGCGGCTCCCGATCGAGTTCGGCGCCGACACCAACTCCACCGCCCTTACCGCCAGCTCCGGCCTCGTGCTCCCGCTCCAGTTCATTCAGCGTGCCGGCCTTCTCGACGCCGTCGAACGATTCGTCCCCGATGACTCCACCCAGGGCTGGACCGCGTCGGAGATGGTGGAGGCCGTGCTCCTGCTCAACATCGCCGGCGGAGAGTCGCTCTCCGATATCGACCACCTGCAGGGCGACCCCGGGCTCGCGCGCGCCATCGACGAGGTCTCGGGGCGGGGCCTGAATCGGCGCATGCGGCGCTTGTTCGCCCGGACGGCGGTGCGGAAGCGCTGGCGCTGCCGGCGCACACGGAGCGTGCCCTCGGGCTCGGCGCTCTCCCGCTGGATCCGCCGCCAGCACGACGAGGAGCAGGAGCGCCTGCGCACCACGGGACCGCCCGCCTTCATCCCGGAGCCGTCCCCGACCGTGCGCGGTCTGGAGCGCGTCAACGCCGACCTGCTCGCATTCCTGAACACGCACCGGCCGCAGTCCTCCGCGACGCTCGACATGGACGCGACGCTGATTGTGACCCAGAAGCGCGAAGCGCTCTACGCCTACACGAAGGAGAAGGCGTACCAGCCGCACACCGTGTACTGGGCGGAGCAGGACACGGTCGTGCTCTCCGAGTACCGCGACGGCAACGTCCCCGCCGGTCACCAGCAGCTGCGCGTGCTCGAGGAATCGCTGGAGCTGCTCCCTTCTGGCGTGGAGCGAGTGTCGATGCGCTCGGACACGGCGGGGTACCAGCGGGAGCTGCTCCGCTATATGGCGGAGGGCCGCTCCCGATTCGGCGTCATCGAGTTCGTAGTGGGCGTGGACCGCACGACCGAGTTCCGTCGGGCCGTAGAGGCGATGCCGGAGAGCGAGTGGAAGCCGCTTTCCCGCACTTCCGACGGGACGGTCATCGAGGAGTACGCCGAGGTCGTCTACGTGCCGAACTGGGCCGGCTACAGCGCGAACGCCCCGGACTACCGGTTCGTGGCGACGCGGGAGCCGCTGCGGCAGCAGGTGCTCCCGGGGATGGAGGAGCAACTGAATCTGGGCATGCCGCTGCTGCGGGGCCGAGCGGGACGTGTCTACCGGTTCTCGGGAGTGGTGACGAACCGCCACGAGCCAGCGGGCGATGAGGTCATCGCCTGGTACCGGGCGCGGGCGGGGAAGGGCGAAGAGGTCCACGGCGTGATGAAGACGGACCTGGCGGGCGGCAGGCTCCCGTCGGGGCTGTTCGGAGCGAACGCGGTGTGGTGGGCGCTGACGATGCTGGCGTTCAACGTGATGTCGGTGATCAAGCAGTTGCTGCTGGACACGGGGTGGGTGAGCAAGCGGATGAAGGCCGTGCGTTTCGCCCTGCTGCAGATCCCGGGGCGCCTGGTGCGGCACGCGCGGAAGCTGACGCTTCGCCTGCCGGAGGGCCACCCGGGCACGACGCATCTCTTCCGGGCGCAGCGGCGACTGCTGGCGCTGCGCGCTCCGCCCCCGATATAGCCGCTGCTCAGTGCGATTCTCGTTGTATGACCCGGCCGCTGCATGCCCGGGTGGTGTCAAATGGGGCCCGCGCCGGCGAGTCGGAGTCCCTGCGCCGCAGCTTCCGGTGCTCGGGAGGCGCTCGGAGCGGCCTCGCGACCCCGCCAATCCGCGACACGACGCCGATCAGCGTTCCGTGACCGCCTCTCGAGCGCCTCGCCAGCCACAGATGGGAAGTTTGGGCTCCTTCTGAGTACTTGACACCCTCCCTAGAGCGGTCGACACTATCGGCAGTATCGCCCCTGGCGTTCGGGTGACCGCACGCCAGGTCAGTATCCCTCTCTCCCTAAGGGTGTTCGGCACCCTCTGAGGTCACGGTCTTGGCCAGGCTCGCGGTCTTCATTGATGGCGGTTACGTCGACGCGCTGGCCCGTCGTCTGTTCGAGGGCGGAGCGGACTACGGGAGGATGGCAGGGCAGGTCACCTTGGCCGTGGATGAAGCAACCGCGGAGCCGGTTGACTTGCTACGCGCCTTCTACTACTCGGCACCGCCATATCAATCGAGTCCGCCGACAGACGACGAGCGCGAGCGCTACTCGGGTTTTCGACGCTTCCAGAACGCCCTTACGAGCATTCCACGTTTCGAGGTTCGACTCGGAAGACTGCAGCACCAGGGAACCCGATCCGACGGGAGTCCGATCTTCGGTCAGAAGCAGGTAGACCTGCTCCTCGGATTGGACATTGCGCTCCTGAGCGGCAAACAACAAATCACCCACGCGGCATTGGTCGCGGGGGATGGAGACCTCGTTCCCGCCGTCGAACTGGCGAAACGGGAAGGCGTGTCGGTGTGGCTCTTTCATGGCCCCGCGGTCGCGGCTGACAATCAGATGAGCACATACTCCCGCGAACTCTGGCAGGCCGCCGATGACCGCCGCGAGATCGATCACGAATTCTGGGGCCGGGTGCGGCGCCAATTCTGACAGCGATTGCCGACGGAGTTCACGAGTTGCTGACGTGGGAGCTGGCCGCGCCGCGATCGGTCGACCGTAGTCTCGTCGGATTCAACTGAGAGTGCCATCCATGATGGCGAGCTTCGACCTCCACCTGCTCGGCTGGCATGACTTCCAGAACCTCTGCCATACCGTTGCACGCGAGCTTCTCGGACAGACTGTCGTCGGCTTCGTCGAGACCGACGACGCTGGGCGCGACGGCGCATTCTACGGATCCTGGACTCCCCGAGGGCAGGAGTCGTATCAAGGCAACTTTGTCATCCAGGCCAAGCACACATCCCTGCCAGGGAAATCGCTCACTCCGTCACTGATCGCGGACGAGCTCCATAAGGTGCAGCGCCTCGTGGCCGAGGGCCGCTGCGATGTCTACGTGCTGATGACCAACGCGCGGGTGACCGGACGGTCGGAATCGACCATACGGGAAGCGCTGGCCTCGCGCGGCGTCCAGCAGACGATGGTTCTAGGAGCCTCGTGGTTCAATCACACCATCAGGGAGAGCAGCCGGCTGCGCATGCTGGTTCCCCGGTTGTACGGGATCGGCGATCTCACCCAGATTCTCGACGAGCGGGCCTACCGCCAAGCGGCGGCTGTGCTGGACACCATGAGGATGGATCTGGCGAAGCTTGTTCGAACGGAGACCTACGAGCGCGCCGCCAACGCCCTGGATCATCATGGGTTTGTTCTTCTATCCGGAGCACCGATGACCGGGAAGACGACGATCGCGGCCGAGTTGGCGCTCGCTGCCGCCGATCGATTCGACACGACCGTCGTGGCGCTCGACGATGCCTCCGAGCTTGCGGATCGCTGGAATCCGGACGAGCGCCAGTTCTTCTGGTTGGATGACGCGTTTGGCGCCACGCAGTTGAACTCGTACCTCGCCTCCTCGTGGCAGCGGGCGACGCCACGCGTGACCGCAGCGATCAATCGCGGCAGCAAGTTCGTGCTCACCACGCGCGACTACGTGCTGAGGTCGGCATGGCCACACCTGAAGCCCGGATCGTTTCCCCTGCTCGAGGGAGCGCAGGTGATCGTCGACGTGGCCGACCTGAACGTGCAGGAACGCCAACAGATTCTCTACAACCACTTGAAGCATGGACGACAGAGCCGCGAGTATCTGCTCCGGCTGCGCCCGCACCTTGATGCTCTCGCATCGCACCAGGGCTTCACCCCGGAGCTGGCGCGCAGGCTAGCCGAGCCCATGTTCACAAAGCACCTGCGCCAGCCCACGCCGACCGCGCTGCAACGGTTCCTCGACGAACCGCGGGAGATGCTCGAATCGATCTTCGAGGGCCTCGATGCACACAACAGAGCGGCACTCGGCCTCATTTTCCTCGGTCGGGGCTGGATTCCGAGCCCGGTCGAGCCAGACGATGCGGGAACGGAACTGATAGAGCGGCTCGGATCCTCTATTGGGGGCGTGACCCAAGCGTTGGCAGCCATGAGCGGTTCGCTCGTGTCGGAGGTCACGCGCGACTCGCGTCTAGGGTGGGCGTTCGCGCATCCAACGATGATAGATGCGTACGCCAAGCTCCTGCGCAATCCCGAGTTGCTGCACCTGCTGCTCGGCGGGCTCGGCATCGATACGCTCCTCGATCAGACGACGTGCGGCGACGTAGGTATCGAGAATGCGCTTGTGATCCCGCCACACCTGTGGCCAACGGTCATGGACCGCCTGAACGAGCCCTACAGCGTCGGCAGTGCTTGGCGGCATCTCGAGAGAACGGAGAGCTACATCGCCCGACACTGCGTCCCGGGCTTCCAGATCGCGTATTTCGACCGATTCCCAGACATTCTTCGCTCGCTTGCGGAGCCCGGTCTTATGTTGGAGGGCGATACCGCGAACAACCTCGTGGTCACTCTCCGGCGCAATGGAGTACTGCCGGAGGTAGTGCGAGCAGAGTTCGCCCGGCATCTGATTGACTATTGGGCACTTCGAAGAATGACTATATCGTCGGCATGGTGAATGATATACTGTAGCCATCAGTGTCATGGTTACGGGGGATGATATGGGCCAACTTGGATTCTTCAATGTGGACGACCGCTACGACGCTCTCGACGCCAAGGGCGACCCACTCGCCAAGCTCGACCAAATCATCCCGTGGGAGCAGTTCAGACCTCAGTTAGAAGCCGTCTGGGCCACGCCCGAAGAAGAGCGTAAATCACCGGCCGGACGCAAGCCATGGGACGCAATCGTCATCTTCAAGGGATTGATACTCGGCGTACTCTACAACCTCTCCGATGAACAGATTGAGTATCAGATCCGCGACCGTCTCTCCTTCTCCCGCTTCTGCGGCACAGGCATCGAAGGCCGGGTGCCCGACGCCACCACCTTCTGGCTCTACCGCGAGCAGTTGACCAGGGCGGGCGCCATCGCCGAGTTGTTCCAGGCCTTCGACCACTATCTCGCCAGCCAGGGCTACCGCGCCAGTGGCGGACAGATCGTCGACGCCTCGATCGTCTCGGTGCCGATCCAGCGCAACAGCCGCCGGGAGAACGAGTCGCTCAAGCAGGACCTCATTCCCTCGGAGTGGGTCTTCAATCCGGCGAAGCTGGCCCAGAAAGACCTCGACGCCCGCTGGACGAAGAAGCACGGGAAGAGTCACTACGGCTACAAGAACCACATCACCATCGATCGGCGCCACAAGCTGGTGCGTTCCTACGCCGTCACCGATGCCGCGGTCCATGACAGCCAGGTGATCGACCAGCTGCTCGACTCTCCGAACACGTCACCCGATGTGTGGGCAGACCGTGCCTATCGGTCGCGGGCGATTGAGGCAATGCTCACGGAGAAAGGTCTGACGAGCCGCATCCATCGGAAGGCCGCTGCCAACCGGCCGTTGACGGCGGCTGAGGAGGCGGTCAACCGGGGATGGTCGCAAGTACGGGCCCGGGTTGAGCACATCTTCGGCTCGCAGACGAACGAGATGGGCGGCACGCACATCCGTACGATCGGCGTGCGGCGGGCAGTGACGCAGATCGGCTTCAAGAACCTGGCGTACAATATTCGCCGTCTGGCGCACCTCGAACACCGCCGTACGGCTGCCGCGGCCTAGCTTGCCGCCACCCGTCCACAGACCTCACACCAGCCTCTAGTTCGGTGCTTTGACAGTCCCGTTTAACTGTCAATTATCCCGCTTCACCTATGCTCTCGCGGACTCACCCACACCCCCTGGGGTCTCCTCAGCTACGCCCTCTGCCCCCTCGTGCCCTCACCGATACCTTCATCAACAATCGCGAGTTCTTCGAGGTGCCCTATTGCCTAGACGGCACCGACGCAGCGGTGCTTTGGTCGGACGGTCTCCGCTCCCTGCTCAGCGAAGGAGATGAGGCCATCCTGCGGGACCGCCTGCGATCGGAGGTCATGGCGGATCCGTCCGGCGCGGTGAACGGATTCCTGAGCCACTACGACGGCAATGAGGATCCGGAGTACTTCAGCGACCCGCTCGAGCAATTCGCCGAAGCACTTCGGCGTGAGTTCCCCGGCGACAACCACGCATCGAGCACCGCCGCACGGATCCTCTCAATGCGTTGGGAGTGGATCGCGGAGCGCGGGGAATCCCCACCCAAGGACGATGGTCCTAGGGGCTCGTATCGGGCGGGGGCTGCCGGATCGCTTCCTATCTCGAGTGAGCGGAGCGTCTTCGATGACCTCGTGGTGTGAGGGCTCCCGATCGTGTGCGACCAGCCCCGCGCAGGACGGTCGCGTACACGGACGTAGTGCCCCAGCGGCGCGACCGTTTGTGCAGGGGATCCTACTACCAACCGCCGTTCCCGTGCAAACGTAGATGGATGTAGGGAGCCACGGACCTCGATTCACGCTCCACGCCGAGCAAGGCGTCGTTTCCCTCGTTCCTCAGAGCCATCTCGAGGGCACGCGTCCGGTAGCGAGAACCAAGGCCTGACTCAACTCGGCATGCGACAGGGCTACCCGCCAGAGTCGTCGACCGGCTGCAGGGGAGCGCCCGCCGAGCCGTCCGCTCCCGTTCCCGGCCCAGGGCGAGCGACGAAAGGCACATCCGCCTGGCGACGGTCAAGGTCGCCTCCTGGAAGACCGCACCCGCCGCCAGCCGACGGCGAGCGGGCCCCGCTACCCGGCCTCGTCCTCCGCTCGGGGCAACGACCGCAGGAATGCCTCGAGCTGGTCGAGGCGCGCCTACAGCTCGGCACCGGCCAAATGCGGAGCGCCTCCGCGCTCATACGGACCAATCGCGGCGGTCGCTTCCTGAGCCGGCCCCGCGCTCAGGACGATGCGGCCGGAATCGGGTCGCGCGTACATCAGGAAGCGGCTGCGATTCGCGGGAGGCGCGATCATGACGGCTCGCGAGTACGGCCGAACCACGAGCCCGGCCTCCTTCGCCATGTCGAGGAAGCGGTCGAACGGCACGCCGACGCCTTCCTCCCGGGCGCGGTGCCGGATCGCCTCGACGCTGTGGCGCGTCCCCTCCCGGCGCGGCGGCCGGGCCTCGTCCTCGGTGACCTCGCACATCAGCAACTGGGAGCCGTCCACCGGATCGAACACCTCGAAGTTCACGATCGTGATCGGCACGCCGTACCCACCACCGGCCGACAGGTGCCAATAGGGGTCGCCACCAGCACAACACTCCGCTTGCCGAGAGCCAGCAGCAGCCCCCGCTGACGGGTGAGCCTCAGGGTCGAGCTGTATATTGCGTCTGCTTGAGAAGAACCAACCGAAAGAGGCGGATCTCCCAATTGACGGATCGTCATGGGCTCTCTCGTCACATGTGAGACCCGGCGAAGAGCCTGAGATCAGCGTGCTGGGTAGTAAGCAGCGCAAGATGGTTGCGAGCTGGCTTCTCCAACGGAGACGGTACCGCGAGTCTCTGCAGGGGGTGGGTCGCGGCTCACGCAACGCGGAGCGCGGGCATGTGAGTACTCTCACGTCAGCTCGGACCCGCAGGTACGGTGCGTTCTTCCGGTGGATGCACAGCCTGGAGCCTCGGGAGTGAGCAACCCGTCAGACTCGGTGCCCCAGAGATGCTCCACTGCGCCTCCTACCGTCATGGAGAACCGCAGTGATGACTGGGTCGACCGGCTAATACCCTTCGGGAAAGGCGACGATCGTCTCTTTGATGCGATCGAGGAACTACATCTGCGAGATGGTCGTGCCAGGTTTCAACTAGGGGCACTCGACCAGGCGCTCGTAGCGCTCATTCTTCGTCTGCTTCGCCACACTGCGAGCCCCGCGGGCCTACAGGCGCTTGTCATTCAACTCCCCCGCGGGCGAAGTGAATTCGCGATCGCGATGGGACTAGTAGCACATCTCGCTCGGCTCTACAGCCGCGCCTTTGAGACTGGTACACCGGCCGCCTCTCAAGGTTCCACCGTCGTCATAGCAATGGACACTGCTATGCAGCGGAGGCTCTCCAGCATGACGGTGGAGGGAGTCAACCTCGCGGAGGGACTGGGCGTCCGCCGAGTGCGCAGCGACGGGAGAATTGTGAGTCCTGACGGGCGGATTGTGGATTTTCGCCGAGGTAGCCTGCTCTACCTCAATACACGAGTCGGTTGGCCCTCGTTGAGAGGCGAGTCAGGTGGGGTGGCAATTGTCGACCGGACCACGCTTGGAGGCTCTGAGCTCCTCGCCCGTGCACTGGACTGGGTCCGAGCGCACCGCGTCGAAAGAGTCATTGTCATCTCTGACCTCGGCGATGAGGACACAGTGTCGCTTGTTCAGTCCCGGTCTGCACACTTCAGACAATTCTGCGCAACGTCCGAGGTCATCGCCGATCTCATGAGAGTCGTAGGCGTAGAGAGCAGCGCCTCGGTCTTGTCGACGAACGCCTTACTCACACGATCCGATGCGCAGCCCTCCGTCGTGAGAATCTCGGCACCGGATCTCGAGCAACTCTTCCGGCGGGCGTTTGTGCTACTCCGAGCAGGTAATGATGTACTCGCTCCTGCTCCCTACCCGTTTGTAGCTGCTCGGCGGATGGTCAGCATCCTGGCCCAGCTCGTTGGTTCTGTTGAGGCATACGACCGATCAGCTGCGCTCGATCACCGTACGAGGTCCTTGCGTAGCCTGCGCAACACGCTCGAGGCGAACAGCCACTCACTCTTTGCGGGGCCGTGGCACACCTTCCGGGAGACCACCTGGCCAGCACTTCGTGAAAGCGGGCTACAGCTGCACGCCCTGATTTCTGATGCGAATCCCAAGGCCGACGCACTGCATGTTGCCCTGGATCGACTGCGCCGTGACGGAGTTGCCCTTGACGAAGTCGTTGTGAGGGTAGGGAGCGAGGCGGCTCGGCACGGATTGGTTGAAGATCTCGGAACCGAGTCATTGTCGGTACGCGTTGCGCCGTGGTCACAGAGGCTTCCTTGGATGCGGCGTGCAGCTGTTGAGATCCTTCCGGGGCTCCCACCACAAGCGCGCAGAGGTGCTCTGTGGACGGGCGAGGCTGAGCGCTCGGTCGTTCTCACCTATGGATGGGAACACGCTGCCCTGGGCCGCACGGTTCTAGGGAGCCCTTACGCAGGTAAACGCGGCGGGCGATCTCCCGCGCCACGAGCGTACGCCCAAACCGCGCCTGTGCACTTTGCCGCCAGCCCGCTTCGCCGGTCCCGCGAGCACAGCCACGCCACTTTCGTACCTTCATGAGGAGTACGGGCCAAGGAAGCGGCCCCCGTCGGTGGGAATGATGCTTACATCTGGCCCCACTTTGATCCTCTGATCTGGCCCCACCCCCGGGGACCGGGATCAGGTCGTTGGGGCACCTCCTCTCGGGGAGGTCGAGGCCCGGAGCCGGTAGGACTCGGTGCCGGTCTCGATGATATGGGCACGGTAGGTGAGGCGGTCAACGACGGCCGCGGCGAGACGAGGGTCGGTGAAGATGCGGCCCCACTCGGAGAACGGGGAGTTGGAGGCGACGGCGACCGATGCCCGTTCCTCGCGCTCGGTCAGGATCTGGAACAGCATTTCGGCACCGCGCGGGTCGAGGTGGACGTACCCGAACTCATCCAGGCAGAGCAGGTCGAGGCGGCCGTAGCGGGCGACGAGGCGTGAGAGCGCGCGATCATCCGACGCTTCGGCCAGTTCATTCACCAGGGCGGCCGTGGTCATGTACCGCACGCGCAGCCCCAGGTGGCAGGCGGCCATGCCGAGGCCGATGAGCAGGTGTGACTTCCCGGTGCCGCTGTCACCGAGCAGGACGACGGGCTCGCCCCTTTCGACCCAGTCGCAGCGCTCCAGCGTGGCGAGCGCCGGCGCGTCGACTGTCGGCGCCGCCTCGAGGTCGAAGTCGGCGAGGTACTTGAAACGCGGGAACCGCGCCTCGACGATACGGCGCTGACGGCGCCGCTCCTCACGGTCATCGCGTTCGGCTCCCAGCACTTCGGCGAGATAGCCCAGATGGGTGATCCGGTCTCGGACCGCGGCTTCGGCGAGCGGGAGCGCCTGCTTCCTGACGGTGGGGAGACGGAGCTCGCGGCAGATCGCCTCGATTGTCAGCTCCGCGGCCTGGTCGGTGAGGGGTGCTGTCATCGGGTGCCTCCTGTGGTCAGCGTGCCGTCGACACCGCAGCGGTGACGGCGGTTGTGGTGGTGTGCGACGCGTTCTCGGCAGACCGCGGAGCGCGGGAGCGCCCGCCCGGCGACGTGCCGGGCCATCGGGAATCACCCGAGAGCAGCGCATCGTAGCCATCGAGGAGCGGGGCAGGTCGGTCGTAGCGCTCCAGGTGCGGTCTCTCGACGGCGGCGTCTGGTGGCCTGCGGTCGGCGAGACGGCGCGCCTCGATGGCGACCAGTTCGGGGTTCACCGACTGGATCCTGTTGACCGTCCCGAGCGCGGCGTGCACCGCCGTGAAGGGAAGATGGCGATGCAGGAGCAGGACCTCGATGTACGCCTGCGTGCCCGCGCGGTCGCCGAGCTTGCGGCGGGCGCGGTCCCAGAAGCGCTGATGCTCGGCTGTGACGTGTCCCTTCGCACGCGCCTGCTGGAGCGCCACCGAGCCCGGGACCGCCCCGGGCTTGCGCGCGAGCACCTCCAGATAGTGGTCGAGCAGCAGGACCTCTGCTCCGGTGCGGGCGCTGCGCTCGTGGTGGGCGACTTCACGCCCCTCGGCCCACACGGTCAGGCTGTTCCCGGACAGCCGCACGTCCAGCTTCCGGCCTGCATAGGCCGCCGGGACCGAGTAGCGGGAGCTACGCACGGCGATGCGCGCCTTGCGGTCGACCTTCGCGCGCAGCGGGATTGACGGGTCGAAGCGCTCCGCCGGAAGCGGACGCAGCGAGGCCTTCTCGTTCTCTCCCATCTCGCCGACGGTGGCGAGGCGGCTCTCGATGTGCCGGGCGTCGTCGGTGCGGTCCGCCTCCCGCACTCGTTCGTTCAGCTCGCCGAGGGTCGCCACCTTCGGGACCGGCACGAAGTGCCGCCGGCGGAAGCGGCCGACCTCGCCCTCCACACCGCCCTTCTCGTGCGCGCCCTCGATGCCGGGCTCACAGAAGAAGCTGTCGAAGCCGTAATGCGAGCGGAGCGCGATGAAGCGCTCGGTCTGCAGGCGCTCGCGTCCCTGCAGCACGGTGGTGACGGCCGCCGTCAGATTGTCGTAGCGGATGCGCCGCGGCACTCCGCCGAGCCGCTCGAAGGCGACCACGTGCCCCTCGAGCAGAGACTCCTGGCCCTCGCCGACGAAGCAGACGTGCGCCGCCCGCCCCGAATGCGAGAGCCGCATCACGAACATCGCCAGCCGGGTCTCGACGCCCTCCAGCCACACCGTCACCGTGCCGAAGTCGACCTCCGCCTCCTCGCCGGGAGGATGGACCTGCGGGATCGTCACAACCGCGCGCCCGCCCTGGATCTCGCGACGCAGGCGCGCGACGCAGGCGCGGACCGTGGGCTCGGCCACCGTCGCCCCGTGTTCGTCGACGAGGCGCTCCCAGATGCGCCGGGCCGTGTGCCGCTGCTTGCGCGGCGCGCTGAGGTCGTCCACGAGCCAGCCCCGGATGACCGAGACGTACGGCCCGAGCTTCGGGGCCACGCGGGTCGCCTGCTTGCGTTCCGGGGGTATCGCCGACCCAAGAGCCTGCCGCACCGTGCGCCGGTGCACGCCATGCCGGCGTCCCAGCTCATGGATCGACAGCTCCTCCTCCCTCGCCATCCGTCGGATAGACTCGAACAGCTCCACTCTCGACACACTCCTCTTCCCTCGCTCCGGGAGTCATGCAGTCACCCGAGCGTAGGTCCTGGATGGGTCGGGGGTGGGGCCAATTCAAAGGATCAAAACGGCTCCAGGTGGGGCCAATTCAGAGCATCATTCCCACCCGTCGAAATGGATAAGGGCGCCGGAGGTACGTCCCCGCGTCGATTGCGCCGTAGACCGACTGCACTGAGCGCGTGAGCTCCAGGCGGTTGACCCCGAACACGAACACGACGTCGGGCACGTCGCAGATGTGCTTGACCCGCTCCAGCAGCGCGATCGCGATGGTCGGCTGGCACCGGTCGAGCTCGTCGATGATGAAGACGAGCGGGTGGCCGGTCTCCTCCCGGACATCGGACGCCAGGCTCCGCTGGGTCTCCCTGAGATCCTGAGGACGCGCCACTCGCCCGGGGTCACGCCCCGGTCTGGTCCGCGGCGTGCCCTCGGCCGACCACCCCGTGACGACTGCGCGTGCGACGATCTTGTGGCCAAGTTGTGCCCATGTTCGGTGGGATTGGGTGTGACGAGCGGGTACAGGCTGCGACGTGCCTTCGCAGAATATAGGTACGGAACGGGACGGGGCGGGACGGAACTTGGCAATCTGGCAGTGTGGAGTACCAGTGCGGGGCCCCCAACGTCCGCTCACATGACTACCGCCAGCTTCCGGGAAGTCAAGAAGATGGCGCGAACCACCAGTCGTCGTCGATGCTGCTGCCGCGGCCGATTCACCTGAGCTGCCAGACAAGGCCGTAGGCCGACCACTGAGCTGGCCCGGCATGAATGAGCGCGGGTGGTTGGAGATCTTGGAGCCAGAGCCTCCCCCGTCTCCACCACGCCATTATTTCGGGGGACCTGGTCTCATCTGGAGACAGGATCACCGCCCTCGATTGAGACCTCCGTTGCGTTGCCGCCGCAAGCAGCGACCGGAACGCGGGCGACGGCGTGAAGGCGCCGACGCGCTTGCTCTCGATGTCCACGTAGACACGTTCGATCAAGGGCGCCACGAGACGGCGGCGCTCCTCGGGCCCCGCCTCTTCCCAGAGCGCCGGTATGTCGCCGAACAACTCCGCCGCATCCCCGAGCGTCGGCTCAGACGGCGCCGTCCTCGCGCGAATGCGAGCGTCGATCTCGGCGAGCCGGCCCCGGTACTCCGCCTCCGGGAGCGTGCCGTCCGCGTACACCCGGCCCAGCCGCAGCCGCTGGCTGCGGAGGACCGTGAGGCTCGGGCCCTCGTCCGACACCGCGTACTCGGCCATGCGCTTCCGCCAGTCGGGCCGAAGCTCCACCGAGCTGACGATCTCGCCGATCTGCTCGTCCACGCGGTGCGCCACGATCGCCCGCCCGTTCGTCCCGCACGGTCTGCCGTGGCGCTCGCGGTAGAGCGGATATCCCGCGTGGGTGCGATCGGAATGCAGCGCGCTACCGCAGTTGCCGCAGTGGAGCATCCCGTGGAGGACGCTCGGCGGACCGACCCGCTGCCGGCGCGGCCGCCGATCACGTCGCCGGCGCTGCTGCACGCGCTCGTAGAGGTCCTCGTCGACGATGCCCACGTGCCGTCCGGGGTACTCGTTCCCCCTGTAACCGACGACCCCCGCGTAGAAGCGCGTGTTCAGCATGTCCTTGATGGCATGCGCCGTGAACAGCCGGCCGGTGCGCGTCGTGAACCCCTGCGCGTTGATCCAGTCCGCGATCGCCCCGTTGGTGTCACCGGCGGCCCGGCGCTCGAACGCGCCCGCAACCGCAGAGGCCTCCCCGGGGACCTGCTCCGCTACGCCCGACTCCGGGTTGGCCCGGTACCCGAAGGGCACGTTGCCGGCCGGGAGCCCGCCCTCGGCGCGGACCTTCTTCGACTTGCTGACGTGGACCCCGAGCTGGTCCGAGAAGAACTCCGACACGCCGCCGATCATCGTGAGCATGAGCCTGCCGGCGGGAGTCGCGAAATCGATGCTCTCGGTGACGCTCGCGAAGCCCACATGGGCATCGCCGAGGCGCTGCAGCGCCTGGCGCTGGACGCCGACGTTGCGCGACCACCGGTCCAGCGTGTGGACGATCGCCACGTCGAACTCACCGCGCGAGGCGGCGTCGAGCAACGCGAGGAGTTGGGGACGCCGCTCGATCTGCTCGGTGTGGGCGCTCACGCCCTCGTCGGCGTAGAAGCGGACCAGTCGGTAGCCCTGCCGCTCGCAGTAGCGGGCGATCTCGCGGCGCTGAGCCTCGAGCGAGTTCGTATCGATCTGGCTCTCGTCGGAGACCCGGATATACCCGGCCGCCCTACTGCTTGCCGCCATCACACGCCCCTGCCCGCGCACGCCGGGTCAGGATCGCCCTGCCGACGGCCGCCCACTCACGGCAAAGATACTCCACCGCCGACGCGGAGGGTCCGGAGTCGCCCTCGTCGATCCCGGCGCACTTCCCTTCCCCCCAGGTGGGCGCGCAGCTCCCCCGTGCGATCCCTGACCTTGCAGTGATTATGTCGTGTTGGACGTTCATCGCACACCCTGACGGTCGGCCTGAGCGTAACGGCTCTCGGCCGGGACCGTCCCTTGCCTTCTGCCTGCCGGATCGGTGTCCGGGAGGGCCCCTCCCGCGCACGGAATCGGCCGGCGGCCTTCTCCCAGCCACGGCCAGCGCGTCGCGGGTTCATCGGCCGCCCTCCAGATCGGCCCGAGCAGACCCCGGGTATTGGAAGGATCGCGGGCAAACCGCCACTCGGTGGTCAGGAGCAGCGGAAGCTGCGACGCCCACTCGCGCGAGGCTCGCCTCGCGGCCCGCGCGAAGCGCTCCTCGGCCCGGTCATCCGTGGCGACAGCGAGCAGCCCGGGCGGCCCACCGAAGTCGCCCGCGAACTCCCGGTTGCGGTAGTAGCGGTGGTAGCCGGTGAGCTTCGCCCGGTGGTCCGCGGCATCGAGCGTGCCCCGGTCGTACTCAAGCAGGAAGGCGTGGCGGCCTCCGGCGCACGAGAGCGAGCCCGACGCGTCCGGGCGTATCCAGTAGCTGGAGGAGTCGTCCCGGAACCGCCTGTGCGACTCCGCCTCGCTACGCCACTCCTCGAGCCGGTGGCCAGCGCGACGCGCGTCCGCGGCAAGCCGCACCATGGTGCGGTTCACGCCCAGTGAGTGCTCGACGTGCCGGACGAAGCCGTCGAGGCGCGTGCCGGCAGTGCTGCCGCCGTCCGTGGCGGCGGCGACTGCACCGTGCCTGGCGTAGAGGCGAGGGGGCACACCGTCGCGGGCGGCGAGCCACCTCAGGCCCGGACCGCCGAGCACGAATCCGGTCGCGGAGCGGGCTGCCCCGTCCGGCAGGCGCGTCATCTCCTCCACCGCACCGAAGCGAAGCAGGCGCGCGATGCGCCGCGCCACGGCGGCGACGGGCCGGTCGAGCAACACCGCGAGCTGGGCCATATCGAGCAGCGGGTGCAGCCCCACCCACTCCAGCAGCAGCTTCTCGTCGGCGTCCGTGGCAAGCGTCAGGGCCGCGAGTCGCTCGCGGGCGCCGGAACGAGAGTCCGGTGCGGCCGTCGCCGCGGCCGCTCGGCGCAGCGGAGGCGTGCGCCGGGGCACCTCCGGGAGGGACTCGGGCAGTTCCCCCAGGGATGGTGCCGCGACCTCGGCGGGCGGCGCCGGACCCCACCCCAGCCGCTCGGCGAGGAGGGCCCGGCGCCGCGGTTCCGGCAGGCGCCAGATCTCGGTGCCGGCACCGTCGGCCGCGAGCGCGCCGGCGGTGCCGAGGATCAGGTCGAGCGGCTGGCCACCGTGCCGCTCGACGTGCTGCCTGACGCTGCTCTCCCACCAGCCGGTTGCGCGCTCGTCCGCGCAGACGACCACGACCGGCGGTGCCCCGGCCGATCCCCAGGCCCCCGTCGATTTCGCGAAGGCCTGCCAGGTAGCCAGGCGCGCGCGACGATGAACAACCGGAGCCCGCGCCCGGTCCCACGCGACGAAGAACGGCGCGTGGAGTCCCCCGGCACGCAGGCAACCGTAGGCGTCGACGCCGGCTGGCCACCACCGATTCGCTGCGCGCCCGACAGCCGGAAGAACGCGAGCGACCGTCAGCTCGAGCCCTCGCAAGCCAGGGTCCGCGGCCAACCCGGCGAAGAGCTGGTTGATGCCGGCGGCGATCTCCATCGCGGCTATCCGCCGCAGCACGTCACGCGTCCGCAGCGCGAGGCACCGCCCCAACTCCTCGCGGGAGATCCCGAGCAGATCCGCGAGCGCGGGCGTCGCCTCCTCGCGCACGAACGAGAGCCACCCGGGGCGGAGTTCGTGCGAGCCGGTTGCGACCCGCTCCACCCAGCCGAGGCCCTCCAGTTCGCGGCGCGTCCTCGCGGCATCGATCTCATGGACGCCGAGCAACTGCGCCAGTTCCTCATCACCGAGGAGGGGCAGCTGGACCAGCCAGGCCAGGGCCCGCGAGGCGAGTGCCCCGGTTGCAGCGATCTTGCTCACGTGACTGCCCACGCTGCGCTGGCGGCCGACTCGGCGAGCGGACTCCCGGCGACTCCCGCGCGGGGGACGGTGGCGGCCGATGAGGCGAACGGTGTTCTCACGCGTCGACCCTTCCGAAGCACCGCGGCCAATGCGGCAGCGATGTGGGCATAGCCTGCATTGGGGCCACCGAGCGTCAGTCGAAGATCGCGGTCGATTCAGTCGAATGGGGGCTTCTCGCGTCGAATGTCAGTCGAATTGCCTCTGCGAAGCCTCCAGGAACTCTCTGAACAGGTCGCGAGGTTGGCGCCTCGGTAGGATTGGGGGGCGGGGGAGAGGGAGGAGCGCGCCCCAATGCACCAGCCGACGTTCGCGAGCGTGGAGTTCGAGAACAAGAGGCGGAAGACGCGCCGGGAGCGCTTCCTCGAACGGATGGACGGCCTTCTCCCCTGGGAGGCCCTCGAAGGGCGCATCCGGCCCGTCTACCCGAAGGCGGGGCGGGGACGGCGGCCCTACCCGTTGGCAGTGATGCTGCGCATTCACTGCGTGCAGCTCTTGCTGAGCTCGAGCACGACGATCACCAACTTATTGTGATTGGACGCGCCGACGACTACGCGTTTGGGGTGCTGCACTCGCGCGCGCACGAGCTGTGGTCGCTGCGGATGGGCACGAGCCTAGAGGATCGCCCGCGCTACACGCCGACAACGACGTTCGAGACCTTCCCCTTCCCGTGGCCGTTTGACACGCCAGACGACGGAGGACCTCATGCAGATGCTCTCCGACGATGCCGCCGGGGTTCTTTCTTCGATGTCGCCGCGATTGACGGCGATGACGACCTCAGGGACTTCCGAAGGAGCGTGGAATCCAACTGGGCTTTTGACGCCTACGACGCGGACCTCCGGGACCTGGACTTCATGGCGTTCTCCGAAGAAGACGGCGGGGGCGACGTCTACCTCCTGGGCGAAGTGGACGACCGTGACCTGCAGGACGAACTGGACGATCGGGACTACGACGACGACGAGAGCGCCAGTGTGGAAGTATGGATAGACTCATCGAGCACATGGGAAGCGTTTGCCTTCCTGCCCGGGGCGCTGTCCTCATCGCCTATTACGAGGAGGATATGGAGGACATGCTCCGGCGGCGCGACCGGGGCGGGTCGTCGCTCGATGACGAGCTGGGTGATGTATGGGGAGACCTCCCTTCCGGGTATGTGCGGATAGTCACAGGCGACGAATGCGGCTGGGACGGCTGCGAGGTCTACGGATTGTCGGTGGAGAAAGAGAACTCACGGGAAGCCAAGATCGTGCTGTTGGCTGAATTCGATTCCGCGAGGGACGCCGAACGAGCCGAAGACGACCTCGAAGAGGTGGTGGACGACGGCGACTGCCACGACATCAACGTCAGGCAGGACGGCCGCAGGGTCAGGGCTGAAGCGGTCTGTGACCTGGACCAGTTTGACTCGTTCAGCAACTACAGCGACGCGTTCTAGTGTCCCGAGTTGCAAATGCTGAAAACAATCGCACCGAGCCTCGCAGGCCTGGTCCGCTCAGTGGAGGCTTGGGTCGCAACTGGAAACGAGCACCGGAGGCGCTTCATCTGGCACAAGTTCGCGGACCAGATCCTTGACAACCTCACCGGATATCTCAATCGCATTTCCAATTCAGGACACTAGGGATGGCCTGAACAACCCGGTATTAATCGATGCTATGGGGAGGTGAAGAAAATGACCGGTAGGCGAGCGCCAAGATGCGGGACCCTGTTGGGCGTTGTCCTTGCGCTGGTGCTGGCGGCGGCCCTCGCGGCCTGCACCGAAGGCGAGGACGCAGGCGACTCCGGCTCGCTGCTCGAGCGGGCGGATGAGCGGGAAGCGACGCAGGAGGCCGGATCCTCGGGATCGCAATCGCAGACCCCCTTCGGCCTGGACATCCCAGGATCCACCGGGGAGGCAGACCAAGACCGGCCCATCATGGCAGGCGGCGAGGCCACGCCGCCGGAGGGGCAGTTCGCCTCCGTCAGCGCCGGGTACTTGCACACCTGCGGGGTGAAGCGGGACGGCTCCGTGGCCTGCTGGGGCGGTGACGAGAATGGCGAGGCCACGCCGCCGGAGGGGCAGTTCGCCTCCGTCAGCGCCGGGGATGACCGCACCTGCGCGGTGAAGACCGACGGCACCGTCGCCTGCTGGGGCGCGAGTGGCGTTGGCCAGGCGGCGACGACGGAGGGGCAGTTCGCCTCCGTCAGCGTCGCGTATGGGCACACCTGCGGGGTGAAGACCGACGGCACCGTCGCCTGCTGGGGCGCGAGTGGCGTTGGCCAGGCGACGCCGCCGGAGGGGCAGTTCGCCTCCGTCAGCGTCGGGTATGGGCACACCTGCGGGGTGAAGACCGACGGCACCGTCGCCTGCTGGGGCGCGAGTGGCGTTGGCCAGGCGACGCCGCCGGAGGGGGAGTTCGCCTCGGTCAGCGTCGGGTACAAGTACACCTGCGGGGTGAAGCGGGACGGCACCGTCGCCTGCTGGGGCGAGAATGGCCAGTCCACGCCGCCGGAGGGGCAGTTCGCCTCCGTCAGCGCCGGGTACTTGCACACCTGCGGGGTGAAGACCGACGGCACCGTCGCCTGCTGGGGCGAGAATGGCCAGTCCACGCCGCCGGAGGGGCAGTTCGCCTCCGTCAGCGCCGGGTACTTGCACACCTGCGGGGTGAAGACCGACGGCACCGTCGCCTGCTGGGGCGATAATCGCGTTGGCCAGGCGACGCCGCCGGGCAAAAAGTTCATCGCGGTCAGCGCCAAAGGGGATGCTTACACCTGCGGAGTGCGGGTAGACGGCGAGGTGGCCTGCTGGGGATTGCGTTCAGATGATTGCATATCCTGTGGAGTGCCTCCGGAGGGGGAGTTCACTGCGGTCAGCACCGGCACGCGCTCTGCCGGGTATAACCACACCTGCGGAGTTCGGCGGGACGGGACGTTGGCCTGCTGGGGAGATTCTTCAAGGGGATCGTCAAGAGCCAAGTCTCATCCGGAAGGGGAATTCACCTCCGCCAGCGCCGGGTATGAGCACACCTGCGGGGTGAGGACCGACCACTCCGTGGCCTGCTGGGGCGGGAGTGAATTGGGCGAGGCCACGCCGCCGGAGGGGGAGTTCGCCTCGGTCAGCGCCGGGTCCTTGTACACCTGCGGGGTGAAGCGGGACGGCTTCGTGGCCTGCTGGGGCCATGATGGGAGTGGCCGAGCCACGCCGCCGGACGGGCAGTTCGCCTCGGTCAGCGCCGGGTCGTCTCACACCTGCGGGGTGAAGACCGACGGCACCGTCGCCTGCTGGGGCAAGAATCGCTTTGGCCAGGCGACGCCGCCGGAGGGGGAGTTCGCCTCGGTCAGCGCCGGGGTGGAGCACACCTGCGGGGTGAAGACCGACGGCTCCGTGGCCTGCTGGGGCGGTGACGAGAATGGCGAGGCCACGCCGCCGGACGGGCAGTTCGCCTCCGTCAGCGCCGGGGATGACCGCACCTGCGGGGTGCAGGTGGACGGCTCCGTGGCCTGCTGGGGCCGATATGGGGCGTTCATGCCTCCTGCTGGTCGGTGAGTTCGCCTTGGTCAGCACCGAGGTGGTTCGCACCTGCGGGGTGAGGACCGCCGGCTCCGTCGCCTGCTGGGGCGATGATGGGAGTGGCCAAGCCACGCCGCCGGAGGGGCAGTTCGCCTCCGTCAGCGCCGGGGATGACCGCACCTGCGCGGTGAAGCGGGACGGCTCCGTCGCCTGCTAGGGCAGTGACTGGTTTGGCAAGGCCACGCCGTGGTCGGGAGAGGAGTCATAGCCGAGAGTACGGAACCCCGTCCCAATCTCTGCGGGAGGGGACGCGCGAGGGCAGCGATAGCCGGCCCGGCGGAGGCCTGCCGTGCGGTTTGCCGCGGGCAGTGTCGCGGGATGACGCCTTCAGCAACGATGGGAGGTCACGATGATGACGAGTACTGGACCGGCGAGACGGCTTGCCCTGTTGGGCGTTGTCCTTGCGCTGGTCCTCACGGCGGCCCTCGCGGCCTGCACCGATGGCGAGGACACAGGCGACTCCGGCTCGCTCCTCGAGCGGGCGGATGAGCGGGAAGCGACGCAGGAGGCCGGATCCTCGGGATCGCAATCCTTGTTCGGCCGGGCCACCCCCTGACCCACCGAAGACGGCGAATCCTCGGCAACCGACTCATCCCAGAAAACGGGGATCGCCTTGCCTCCGACCCTAGGAGGCTGGTGTTTTTTGGACGGTGGGTGCCGCTGGAGGCGGGGTCGCGTTGCGAGCTGAGTAACGGAATGCGATCATGTGTGTGATCAGTTCCGTTCGCAGCGGAAGGCGCGCCCATGACACTCGGAGAGACCTCCAGGCAGCCCCACCTCTTCAAGAGCACCGCCTACGTCGCTGAGAGGGTTCCCGGGAACTCCATCTGGACCCTCCTGGCCCGCGAGGGTGAACGCCTCTTCCCCGACGAGATGTTCGCCGACCTCTTCGCCGCTCGCGGCCGCCGCAGCGTTCCGCCCCGCGTCGTCGCCACGGTCATGGTGCTGCAGCGACTCCACGGCCTCTCCGACCGCGAGGCGGTGGCGGCCTTCGAGTGGGACGCCCGCTGGAAGTTCGCCTGCGGCGGACTCGACTACGACGCGCCGGGCTTCGTGCACACGGTCCTGGTCTCGATGCGCGCTCGCCTCGCCGGCTCCGAGCGTCCCCGGCGCATCTTCGAGGCCACGCTCGCGGTGGCGCGCGAGGCGAAGCTGCTCTCTGCTCAGCGTGTGCTGGACTCCACGCCGCTCTACGACGCCGTCGCCACGCAGGACACGGTGACGTTGCTCCGCTCGTCGCTCCGCGGGCTGCTGCGGGAGGCGGAGAGCCTCGATGCGCCCGGACTCGGGGCCGAGCTGCGGGCGGTGCTGGAGCGCGATGACGACTACCGGGCCACTGGGAAGCCTCCGTGCGACTGGGAGGACCGCGAGGCCGCGCGGGCGCTCATCGACGAGCTGGCGGCCGATGTATCGCGCTGCCTGCGGGTGCTGGAGGGCCGGGAGCTCGACGGGCACGTCGAGCGGGCGGGCGAGCTCTGTGCGGCCGTGGTGGGGCAGGACCTCGAGCAGGACGACGGCGGGCGCTTCGTGATTGCGCGGCGGGTAGCGAGGGACCGCATCATCTCGACCGTGGACACCGACGCCCGCCACGGACGCAAGAGCTCCGCGCACGGCTTCGACGGCTACAAGGGCCATCTGGCGGTCGACCCGGAGTCGGAGCTCATCACCCACACGACGGTGACCGCGGGCAACGTGGCGGACGGGGAGGTTGCGGAGGAGTTGATCACGGACCTGCTGGAGGACGCAGGGGCACACGACTTAGCCGCCGACGCGGCTGCGGAGGCGAGCACCGGGACACCGACGGTCTACGGCGATTCGGCCTACGGCTCGGGCGCGTTCCAGTCGCTGCTGGAGCAGCACGGGGTCGAGTCCCGCTGCCGCACTCAGAGAGCGACCGCGCCGCATCAGCACTTCAGCAAGGAGCGATTCACCATCGACCTGGAGAGGGGCACCGTGACCTGCCCCGCGGAGGTGACGGTGCCGATTCGCCGCGCCTCCGACGGCTCGGGAACCGCCGGCTTCCGGGGCGCCTGCAGCCCCTGTCCGCTTCGCGCGCAGTGCACCACATCGCGCGGGGGACGCACCGTCGCGGTGGGCGTCCACGAGGCCAGTCTCGCGGCCGCCCGGGCATGCCAGGAGACTCCCGGGTGGCTATCCGGCTACCGCGCGGTCCGCTCGAGAGTCGAACGCAAGGTGGCGCATACGACCCGTCGCAGACACGGGGGCCGCGTTGCCCGCGTCCGGGGCCGCCTCAAGGTCGACGCCGACCACAATCTGCTCGCCGCCTCCGTCAACCTGGCGCGGCTGGCGACGCTGGGGCTGCATTACACACCAACCCGGTGGGCGGTGGCAGCGCCCTCGTAGAGGCGAAGCGGCGAGAGACCACTGCGGCAGGGCCCGCGACCGGGGATCCCGAGACCGCATCGATGCAAGCCCCGCTCACTCCCCGGCCGCCGCCTCCCGACCCGGGCCGCCAGAAGCGACACTTCCGTCTCACACCTGACCGCAGCGGCCGGGCATCAAGTTTGGCACCAGCCTCCTAGTGTCCTGAATTGGAAATGCGATTGAGATATCCGGTGAGATTGTCCAGGATCTGGTCGGTGGTCTTGTGCGAGATGAAGCGCATCCGGTGCTCGTTCCAGTTGCGACCCAAGCCTCCACTGAGCGGACCAAGCCTGCGAGGCTCGGTGCGATTGTTTTGGGGATTATATGGGAAAGTGCCACGAGATGATAGGCTAGAGCGGTGACCCGCAACGTCCTGAGACAGGCGGGCCACCGCTCTCGACGATGGGGCGTGCAGGCTTGCCGGGGTAGACTTACACCCTGCCCCCGCCGGGTTCGACTCCCGGACGCTCCACCATCACCTTACCAGAGGGAGGGGCAGCCGCCGACTTTGCCGGCAGGCCGAGTACAGCCCGCGCCAACTCCTGCGGCGACGCGTCGATCCGATTATCTACTCGCTTCGGCACGTCTCAGCCTCTCTTCCCACATCTAGGGTGTTGGACGCGTTCGGCGTTTGTCAAGGTGCGTCCGAGGGGGCGATCTCGACATGCCAGGCCCCGTCGCAGAGCACCAGGAGCTCGATGCGCGCTGTGAGCCGGGCTGTGAAGGTGACCACCTGCACCGCCTCCCAGTGACCGCGCTCCTTGTTCCAGCCGACAGAGGTGTCGCGAATCGCGACGATGGACGTGCCGTACTTGCTGTGGTCCTCGACCCACTTCGACGCCGAGCGGTCGAGCACCTGCATGCTGCACAGGTCGAGGAACTCGGTGTGCTCTGCGTCCAGCCACGTGGAGCGGGCAGTGTATCTGCCGGGGGCGAGCACAAAGGAGTCGCTCGTGAAATCCCCCACCCCGTCAAATGTCCCGGCCGGCGGATCTGGCTCGGGCACCGCGCTCTTGACGAGGGCGCGGTGTTCGTCGGTCAGGTCGTCCGGAAACAGGGCGCTCAGGTCGCTGCCAGCGAGGTGGGACGCGATCACGATAAGCACGGCCAAGATGAGCGACGACAGCACGTGGAGCCCCCTCGCGGAGCAGGTCGGGGATTGACCGCTCTCGCCAGATGGCCCTTACACCGGCACAGCCCCGCGAGGAGACATGGGTCTCCCCGACCTCTGAGAGGTGCCGATGCAGGTCGCTCTGGCGAGAGCTGCGGGATGCTACCACAAATGGCGTGTACGCGCGGCGACACGCTCCGGTACAATCACCGGTATGACCCCCAAGCAGACCGATCAGGCGATCGCTGAGCTTGTGACGAGCTTTGCTGCGAACCAGCAGGCTCGCGGGTTCGCGCAGATGCGGCTCCAGTCGGTTGGACGCCAGCTACAGGAGCTTGGGAAGGCTCTCGTCGACACACCCCGCGCCGTGTGCCTCAAGGATGGCGTTATCGCCAAGAACTACGCTGATGCAGGCGCAACCGTCGAGGACGTTACGTGGGATGGCCATTCTCTGCGAGACATGATCGAAGCCTACCATGAGGCCCTCACCGAGCAGGATCGTCTCTCCGCGACAGCAAGGACCTGCGGGCTGGATAACGTCCTCCGGATCGACCCCTAGCTCGGGGGTCTCACGCGACTAGGCCACAAGGTCACAGTAGCGCAGGCGCTTGCCCTGCATCCCCCGCCAGATCGCGGCCATCTGATCGATCGTGTCCATCGGGCGCTGGTTGTGGCGGCCCGCGAACTCGGCGACGTAGCGGTCGAGGTGCTTCGGGCTCATGCGGTGGTACGTCCCGTAGTAGCCGCGCTTGAGCATCGACCAGAACGACTCGATACCGTTCGTGTGAGCTTGACCGTTGACGTACTCGCCCACGCTGTGGGCGACCGTCTCGTGATTCGGGAGGCCCCGGTACGCGCCGTGGTCGTCCGTGTAGACATCGGCCTCCTGCGCGATGCGCGAGAGGACGAACGGCTTGAGCGTCGCGCCGTCGGTGCGCTCGACGACGCGGGCGCTCACCTGGCCTGATACACGATCCTTGACGCCGGCGACGGCGGTCTTGCCGACAGGCCCGCGGCCCGCGCGCAGCTTCATGCTCGCGTGCTTGTTGTGCTCCTTACCGCCGATGTAGGTCTCGTCCGCCTCGACGGGGCCGATGAAGCCGTTGAGGTCGCCCTGCGCCTCCCATGCCTGGCGGATGCGGTGTACGAGGTGCCACGCGGACTTCTGCGTGACCTCGAGGTCGCGGTGCATCTTCATCGACGAAACACCCTTGAGCGAGGTCGAGAGCACGTAGATCGCGATCGCCCATGTCTGGTAGCCAAGCTTCGAGGACTGCATGGCCGTGCCGGTGCGAACGCTGAAGCGCTTCTTGCAGTCGCGGCAGCGGAAGGGCATGGACTTGTGGACGGCGTCGGTCTTCACGTCTAGGGAGCCGCAGGCTGTGCAGGCGGGAGAGCCGCCCCAGCGGGTCTCTACGAACCAGTCCTCGGCGGTCGTGTCGTCGGGGAACAAGCGAAACAACTCTCGCATGCTCATCCCCTTGCGGTGGTACTGGCCCGGCGCCTTCTGCGTCATCTCCGGATTCTCCTTGCTACACAAGGATCATATCATCTCGTGGCAGTTTTGTATATAATCCCCATTGTTTTCAGCATTTGCAACTCGGGACACTAGAGCGATCGCAACAGCTTGGCCCTTCCTCTGTCCGGCAGTGTACTCGCAGGCGCTCGCAACGACGCGGCCTGCGGTGTTCACTCCGACACGCTTCTCAATCGGCGGTGCGATCCACCCGCAACTCAACTGCACAAGGCCCTCACGCAGCGTGATCGAGTGGACGGAGCCGGCGGCTCAACTTCCACCGAACGCCCCGATTGCCCGGGATCAGCAGGTCGAGAGCTCCTGCTTTGCTGCCACATGGCCATGCTCCGCGGACACGCCGCCATAACGCGCCTCGGTGGCACTCACGAAGATCTGCCGTCCCGGGGCCAATGTCGGGGCATGCGCGGTCTGCCAGCCAAGGCTGCGAGCCACTCAGGCGCGGCGGCCTCACCGTCAGCTCCGGCGAGGGCGCTCATGCGGCCTTACGCCAGCATCAGGCGTTCACCGCGGGGGTCCGGGACGGAGTCGCCGAACTCCCGCGCCGTGTCGATCCAGAGGTCGATCGCCTGCTCGACGCTCTGCAGGGCGGACGCCTTGGTGTCGCCGTGGGCGCTGCAACCGGGAAGCTCGGGCACCTCCGCGACGAAGGTGTCGTCCTCGTTGCTCCAGTAGATGATGACCTCGTACTTGTGCATCAGCTTCCTCACAGGTGGTTTCTCAGGATTGCCTGACGGACCTGCCGTACCTGGTAGGGTTTCGCGTGGCTCCCATCGCGCTGCAGGTTGATTAGCTCGCGGACGCCCTCTCGCCTGAAGATATGGTGGCTTCCGCGGACGCGCTCGGTGAAGCCCAGCCGCAACAGGAACGAGCGGAGCTGCTCGAAGCGGATGTTTGCGTCAGATCGCCCACTGAGGATTCTCTGTCGCAGATCATCGTCGCGGCTCATCCAGCACTCCACGTCGGCGCACAACCATCTTACAGAAGCGTGTCGGCCCTGTTGACGAGACCGCATGGCCGAGACCCTCGTCGTCGACCGTGGGCGAGATCGTCGCCCGACTAGTGTCCTGAGTCAGGGATGCGCTCTAGCAGGGTTGTGATTTTCTCCCTGGGTGCCCGGAGCATGGCCGGCGGTGCCCCGCGGGTGCAACAAACGCCCCCGGTAGCTGTCAGAAGCCCCAGGTAGTGGTCGACTGTAACTGATAAGACGAGTATACTAACGATCATACAAGAGGGACCCCCACGAGGGAGGATATCGATGCGAGGACAGAGCGAGGACCAGGGCCGCGCCACTCTCACCTGCCCGGAGATGTTCGTCCCCAGCGACCACCCGCTCCGACGCATCAAGCCCATCGTCGACCGGGCGCTCGCCAATCTCTCCCCGCGCTTCGACGGTCTCTACAGCGAGTCCGGGCGACCGTCGATTCCGCCCGAGACGCTGCTCAAGTCGACACTCCTCATCGCCTTCTTCTCGATTCGTAGCGAGAGCCAGTTCTGCGAGCGGCTGCGGTCCGACATGGCGTTCAAGTGGTTCCTCGACCTCCCGGGAGACCCCGGTTCCTTCGACCGCTCCACGTTCTCGAAGAACCGCTCCCGGCTCCTTGACGGCGACATCGCCCGGGGGTTCTTCGAGGAAGTCGTGAGGGAGGCGAGGGAGCGGAACCTGCTGTCCGAGGAGCACTTCACGGTCGACGGGTCGCAGCTCGAGGCGTGGGCGTCGCACAAGAGCTACCGGTCACGCGACGAGCAGGACGGGGACAAGCCTGCGGGCCGCAATCCGGACGTCGACTTCCGCGGCGAGCGCCGGCACCGGGACACCCACGTCAGCACGACCGATCCCGGCGCGCACCTGTACCGGAAGGGGAACGGGCAGGCGGCGCGCCCGAGCTACATCGGGCATGTGATGACGGAGAACCGCAACGGGCTCATCGTCGACGTCGAGCTCACGACGGCGCACGGGCGGGCGGAGCGGGATGCGGCGCTGGCCATGGCCGAGCGCAGCCTGACACCGGGGGCGACGCTGGGCGCCGACAAGGGATACGACGCGAAGCACTTCGTGGAGGGGCTGTGCGAACTCGGGGTCGTGCCGCACGTGGCACGGCGAGCGAAGCACAGCGCCATCCCCGAGGAGGTGGCGCAGACGCCCGGCTACGAGGTGAGTCAGCGCCGGCGCAAGATGGTGGAGGAGAGCTTCGGGTGGCTGAAGACCGTGGGGGGCGGGCGCAAGCTCCGCTACATCGGCGAACAGGTCAACGGTTTCTGGATGGAGATGGGCGCTGCCGCGTACAACCTGGTGCGCGTGGCCAATATCGACGCCGCGCTGTCACGGGCGTAGTGCGCCCGGAGTAGGTCCCGGGGCGCCCGGACGGGCTGAGAGAGCCCCGGAGGGGGCCAGAATCGGCCCCGAAATGACGCCGCATACGCCCTCTTGGCGGTGATTCGCTCCGTGGCCGCGCCAAAGGGGGCCTTTTTCCCGACCCTGCTAGATAGCCGGTGAGGTTGTCCAGGATCTGGTCCGCGGACTTGTGCCAGATGAAGGGCCTCGGATTCTCGTTCCAGCTGGCGACCCACATCTCCACTGAGCGGATCAGATCAGGGACGCTGTGGTGCGTGCCGCGCCGGAGCCACTTGCTGGTGAGCTCTGCAAACCAGCGCTCCACGAGGTTCATCCAGGAGCTGTAGGTCGGCGTGAAATGCAAGGTGAAGCGGGGATGGCGCTGGAGCCAGCGCTGGATGGCGGGCGTGCGGTGCGTGGAGACGTTGTCGAGCACGACATGCACCGCCAGCTCACGGGGAACGCTGCGGTCGATGAGGGTGAGGAACTGCTGGAACTCCCGAGCCCGGTGCCGGGGGGTCATCTCCGTGATCACGCATCCCGAAGCGACATCGAGCGCCGCGTAGAGGTTCGTCGTGCCGTGACGGATGTAGTCGTGCGTCTGGCGGGCGGGGACGCCGGGCATCATCGGCACCGTCTGAGCGGTGCGGTCGAGTGCCTGGATCTGGGTCTTCTCGTCCACGCACAGCACAACCGCCGCGTCGGGCGGGTTGAGATAGAGCCCGGCCACGTCACGGACCTTGTCGATGAACTGCGGGTCGGGCGACAGCTTGAAGCTCTCCACGAGGCGCGGCTTCAGGCCGAAGGCGCGCCAGATCCTGGAGATCCCCGACTGCGACATCCCGAGCGCGGCTGCCATCGATCTGGTCGACCAGTGCGTCGCGTTGGGAGGCTGCTCCTCCAGCGTCGTGACGATCACCGCTTCCACCTGTGCATCGGTGATCGTGCGCGGCGCCCCGGGGCGCGGCTCATCCTGTAGCCCATCGAGCCGCCACTGTGCAAAGCGCCGGCGCCACTTGCCGACGGTGACCGGATGGCAATCGAGCGCCGCGGCGATCGCCAGCTCGGGGTGCGGTCCTCGTGGAACGGGCAGCGCGCCGTCAGTCGCTTCCCCTGCCCGCGCAGCTCGACCCCGGTCAGTACCCTGTATCCTCTAAGAAGAGCCTGCGGCGAAGGAGTGTCCAACATGGCCAAGACTCAGAAGGACCAGCGCGGCCTCGAGGGCTACCCGCCAGCCCTCATGTGCCAGGAACTCGAACAGTTCGGGGACGATGTGCGGGTGTTCAACGAGAGCAAGGTGCAACTTCTCGAGCAGTACGCGGAGCAGTGGGTTGCCATCCTCGACGGCGAGGTCGTCGCACACGGCGAGGCTTTCGATGCGGTATTGGATCTGCTCGACGCCAAGGATCTGCCTCGACGGAGGGCGGTCGTGAAGTTCCTGACCGCGACGGAACAACTACTGATTCTGTGATCCTGCGCGGCTACTTCGGCCCCGGCGGGCGGCCACGACTTCGCGCCGTCATCTCGTTTCCGAGACTCGGCAGCGTAGGGATTGTCGAGTTTCTCGTTGACACGGGCGCCGATGCGTCGGTGCTGTCGCTTCCCGATGCTTCGCGCATCCTGCAGGGGCAGCTCGCCAACCTCGCAGGTGATCAAGACTTCGGCGGTGTCGGCGGCGGTCTATCATGCTACGGAGAGCATGGGTCTATCATCTTCGCCTGTGACGATACGAAGTCGATCGTCGCTTACGAGCAGGTAGTGTTCATTGCCAAGATGAACAACGTGTCCGACTCCCTGCTGGGGCGCGATGTACTGGACCGTTGCGCGATGACCTACGATCCAGAGAACGGCTTGCTGGCGCTGCAGGTACGATCCGCTGACAACTACCTACCGCTAACTACGAGCACCTGATCGTGCCGTATTCCTCATATGTAAACACCCCCCAGGGCACCTCGAAGAACTCGCGATTGTTGATGAAGGTATCGGTGAGGGCACGAGGGGGCAGAGGGCGTAGCTGAGGAGACCCCAGGGGGTGTGGGTGAGTCCGCGAGAGCATAGGTGAAGCGGGATAATTGACAGTTAAACGGGACTGTCAAAGCACCGAACTAGAGGCTGGTGTGAGGTCTGTGGACGGGTGGCGGCAAGCTAGGCCGCGGCAGCCGTACGGCGGTGTTCGAGGTGCGCCAGACGGCGAATATTGTACGCCAGGTTCTTGAAGCCGATCTGCGTCACTGCCCGCCGCACGCCGATCGTACGGATGTGCGTGCCGCCCATCTCGTTCGTCTGCGAGCCGAAGATGTGCTCAACCCGGGCCCGTACTTGCGACCATCCCCGGTTGACCGCCTCCTCAGCCGCCGTCAACGGCCGGTTGGCAGCGGCCTTCCGATGGATGCGGCTCGTCAGACCTTTCTCCGTGAGCATTGCCTCAATCGCCCGCGACCGATAGGCACGGTCTGCCCACACATCGGGTGACGTGTTCGGAGAGTCGAGCAGCTGGTCGATCACCTGGCTGTCATGGACCGCGGCATCGGTGACGGCGTAGGAACGCACCAGCTTGTGGCGCCGATCGATGGTGATGTGGTTCTTGTAGCCGTAGTGACTCTTCCCGTGCTTCTTCGTCCAGCGGGCGTCGAGGTCTTTCTGGGCCAGCTTCGCCGGATTGAAGACCCACTCCGAGGGAATGAGGTCCTGCTTGAGCGACTCGTTCTCCCGGCGGCTGTTGCGCTGGATCGGCACCGAGACGATCGAGGCGTCGACGATCTGTCCGCCACTGGCGCGGTAGCCCTGGCTGGCGAGATAGTGGTCGAAGGCCTGGAACAACTCGGCGATGGCGCCCGCCCTGGTCAACTGCTCGCGGTAGAGCCAGAAGGTGGTGGCGTCGGGCACCCGGCCTTCGATGCCTGTGCCGCAGAAGCGGGAGAAGGAGAGACGGTCGCGGATCTGATACTCAATCTGTTCATCGGAGAGGTTGTAGAGTACGCCGAGTATCAATCCCTTGAAGATGACGATTGCGTCCCATGGCTTGCGTCCGGCCGGTGATTTACGCTCTTCTTCGGGCGTGGCCCAGACGGCTTCTAACTGAGGTCTGAACTGCTCCCACGGGATGATTTGGTCGAGCTTGGCGAGTGGGTCGCCCTTGGCGTCGAGAGCGTCGTAGCGGTCGTCCACATTGAAGAATCCAAGTTGGCCCATATCATCCCCCGTAACCATGACACTGATGGCTACAGTATATCATTCACCATGCCGACGATATAGTCATTCTTCGAAGTGCCCTAGAGCGATCGCAACAGCGACCGTGGGGCGGCTCACGGAGGCGTGGCAGGCCGAGCACGAGCGCTGCCAGCGACGCAGACTGGCAGAGGTCGACTACGTCTACCTCTGGGCGGACGGCGTCCACTTCACCGTGCGTCTCGAGGAGGACCGGCTCTGCTGCCTGGTGTTGGTCGGGGTGCGCCCGGACGGCTGCGAGGAGCTGGTGGCCGTGCAGGACGGCTATCGCGAGGACACCCTGCCGGGGTTCCCTTCTTCGGGCTTGAGCACCTCCACCGAGGCGGGCGTGCGCTCCGTGCCCACCGTCGCCCGCACGTAGGCGTGGTGCACGGGCAACGAGACGAGGTCCTCCTCGGAGACGCGGTCGCGATCGAGCTCCCAGACGAGCTGCCGTGCGTCCGACCCCGCCACCTGGAAGACGGCGAGGCAGCCGATGTTGGCGAGCGGCGTGTCCCGCATCGTGGGCGAGAGGGGCTGCGCCTGTGGGCGCGTTGGCGTAGCGTACGGGGCCGGCGGGGCCGGACGCTCGCGAGCGGGGTGGCGATGGCGACTCTCGAGGAGGGATTCGCGACGAGCGAGGCGGCGGCGGACTCGGTGCTGGCGGCGCTCTCCGAGATGTCCCGGCTGGTCAGGCAGCTCAAGCGCGCCGCACGGGACGGCAACATCGCCGCCCTCCGGCGCGAGACGGAGCGCCTGGACGAGGGCCTGGAGCAGATCGGCGCACGGGTCGACGAGGCGGCGAAGGCCTGGCCCTTCTCGGCCGAGGGCGAGGTCGACTACCTGCGCACTCGCTATTCCGACGAGCTCGTCGCGTGCGCCGACCGGGAGGGGCTCCAGCTTTTCAGCCGCGATGACCGGCTGATTGCGCACCCCTCGATTGTGCGCGTGCTGGCCGGGGATCGAGCGATCCGGATCGACCGCCGCCGCAGCGCGTCGGTGCGCCCGACGCGGGTGGTGGCGGACCTCATCCGCGTGCAGGAGCGTCCCGCCCGGTTCCAGCCGCGCGCCTTTCTCCACTCCCTGTACGGCGCCTACCTTGAGTTATGTCAGAGCGATGTACCCAGCGCGCTCGCGCTCGGTGGCGTGGGCGAGGTGATCCGGCTCGACCGCATCTATCGGCTCTTCACGGGCCTGCCCGGGACGGGGCGGGAGTACACGCAGCTGGATTTCGCCCGCGATCTCTACCACTTGGAGGAGAGCGGCGTCCGTGAGGTGCGGTCGGGTGCCCGGGTTTCGTTCCCGGCATCGACCGGAACGCGTACACCCCGCGGGACGATCACCTTCATCGACCCCCGCGGCGAGACCGTTGTCTATTACGGGATCCGGTTCTCCGGGGCGGACGTATGAGCGCAACGACCCGGGGGTGGCTCGAGGTCATCCGGAATGACTACATGGACGGCTTCGTGCGCGACGGCGGCTCCGCGGTCAAGTTCGTGGTGGCGGCGGAGAACGGACTGACGCCTCTGGTCGCTCGCGGGCTGGGGCAGCTGGCCGACGAGCTTGACTACGTGTCCGTCCGCGTCGACGCCCGAGAGACGCGGGTGCACATGCCGCAGGACATCTTCTTCGCGGTCGCCGACCAGGTCGACTGGCGACTCCTGGCGCGGCGGGCGATCGTACGCCTCTGCGAGGGCGAGCTGCCGTACCGCTGCGGCAGCGTCGATCCGCTCGCAGAGGCGCCGATCCTGCGGGTGATCGCGGACGACAACGGCGTCGACGAGGGGCAGATCGCCCTGGAGCTGCGAAGGCTCGTGCCCGATGCGGTCCGCGAGAACCGCGGGATGTCTCGCGACTTTCGCTTCGCGATGACCCACCTCCTGCTCGCGGAGATGGACGGGCGCGGCGAGAGTGCGGCGCCGCTGGTCGAGTGGCTGACCGGTCGCAACCGGCGCGTCTCCCCCGTTCGGCCGTACTCCATCTACAACACCATCATGCGCACGAATGCCCGTCATTTCTTCGAATCGCTGCTGTACTGGGTCCGCTTCTGCGGCCATCCCGGGACGCTGCTGGTGATGGACGACGCTCGGGTCACCGTGAGGCGCAACCCCCGCGACGGATCGCGCTACTACACGCGGCCCGCCGTCATGGATCACTACGAGGTGCTGCGCGAGCTCATCGACAGCACCGACCGCCTGCCCGGCCTGCTCCTCGTCGTGCTCGTCTCGGGCGACTTTCTCGACCCCGACGAGCGCGGCCGGGGGCTCGTGATCTACCGCGCGCTCATGGGGCGAATCGCCGAGGAGGTCCGGGACCGGCGGCGCTTCAACCCGATGTCGGCGCTGGTGCGGCTGGGGGACTGAGCATGAGAGCAGAGTCCCCGCGCACGGACCCCTCGGCGGAGAGGCTGGCCTGCCGCCGCGCCCTGGAGGCGCTGCGTCACGGCGTTCCCAATCGAGACGCCGTGGCCGTTCTCGGCTCCAACCAGCCCGCCGTCGAGCGCGATGTCCGCGCGATACTCGACCGCGCGTCGGGGGACACCCGGCCGCCGTCGGGCGAGGGGATGCTGGTCGCCGGTGAGTTCGGTGCCGGGAAGTCGCACCTCCTGGGGGGACTCGAGTCGCTGGCTCTGGAGCGTGGCTTCGTCTGCAGCCGGGTCGTGATCAGCAAGGAGACGCCGCTCTTCGACCTCGACAAGGTCTTCCGCGCCGCGGTCGTCAGCGGCCGCGTCCCGAACACCACCGGGCAGATGGTCGAGGAGCTGGCCCAGAGGCTCGATCACGACTCGGCGCGCTACCGGGAGTTCGTGCGGTGGGCCGACGAGGATAGTAACGGGCTGCACCGCATCTTCCCGGCCACGCTCACGGTGCACGAGCACAGCCGCGATCTCGAGCTCGCGAGCGAGATCGCCTGGTTCTGGTCGGGGGAGCGGATGGCGGTTCGGCGCGTCCGCGACGGGCTGCGGGAGGCTGGCCGGCTCGCGAACTACGCATTCCGCGCCCCGCTCCAGCGCGAGCTCCCGCCGCAGCGACTCCGATTCGTGCTGGAATTGATCCGCGCCGCTGGCTACCGCGGCTGGGTGGTCCTGATCGACGAGATCGAGCTCGTCGCCAACTACAGTATCTTGCAGCGTGCGCGCTCCTACGCCGAACTCACCCGCTGGATGGGGCAGGATGTCCGGGAGCGCTACCCCGGTCTCGTCATGGTGGGGACGGTCACGGCCGACTTCGCGGCGGTGGTCCTCGATGAGAAGGACGACCGGCGGCAGGCCCTGCCCCGTCTCCGGGCGCGCGGGCGCGCTCCCGACGACCTCGCCGCCTCGCGCGCCGAGATCGGCATGCGGCTTCTGGAGCGGAACCAGCACCTGCTGGCCGAGCCCGGGGAGGCGATGCTCAGGGATCTCTACCGCCAGCTGCTCGGGATCCACTCCCGGGCCTACGACTGGACCGCTCCCGAGATCGAGACGGGCATCGGACAGGGCGGCCGCCGCACGATCCGCTCCTTCGTCCGGCGCTGGATCAACGAGTGGGATCTGAGGCGGCTCTATCCGGGCGCGGAGCCGGAGATCGAGGAGACCGCGCTTGCGTTCAGCTACCGGCAGGACGCCGCCCTCGAGCAGCCAGCCGCGGAGGAAAGCGCGGGGGCGGCGGATGGGGAGCGGCCGCCCCCCTCGTAGCGGGAGCCGCTGACCGCCCCCCTACCCGGCCGGCTGCCCGGGGTCCGGGTGCCCGGGGTCCGGTTCAGGGGCGCCGCCTCCGCCGGCCAGGCCTGCGACGAGCTCGACGCCGGCCGCCGATGCGGCCCGGTAGAGCGGGTCCAGCGCCGGAAGAAACTGCTCCTGCCCCCGCCAGAACGGGAAGGGGCCGAGCCTCCGGGGAAGGGCGGCCGCGGCCGGGAGCACCGGCGGGGGCGCGGCTGGTGCCGCGGGCCGTCCGTCCCAGAAGATGTCGGGGTTCTCGGGGAGCGGCTCGTCCGGCACCGGCTCGCTCGCCGGCTTGTCGTCCGGTCTCGCCCCGGCTCCGGCCTGCCCGCCCGCGGCGAGCGCGACGATCTCCTCGCGCTCCACGCCCCTGAGCCGGAAGATCAGGAACGGATCGCGGTCGAACTCCTCGCCGAGCAGCACGTAGACCGCCGCCGCGTGCTTGCACGGATTCGACCAGTCGGGGCAGGAGCATTCAGTCTGCAGATCCGTGCGGTCATCGGGAAAGAGCGAGGCCCCGGCCTCGCGGAAGATGTCCTCGACCTCCTCGGGCACGTGCCCGGCCAGGAGGCGGGCGGCGACGGCGGGGCGCCCGGCGAGCCCGCGCACGAGCCGCCCCTTCTCCTCCGCCCCCAGCGCCCGCACCCAGACCGTGACCCAGTAGGGCCGCCGGCGCGAACCCTGCACCTCCGCCGTGACGACTCCCTGTTCGACGCTGATCGAGAGCACTTGCCCCCGGCGGGCGTACGAGCGGCCGCGTGCGAGCCGGCCCGCGAGCGAGCGGCGGTCGAGCGCCGCGAGCCAGCGCCCGGCCCACCAGCGCTCCTGGCCGCCCCTGCGCGACTGCGACCGGATGCCCCCCTTCGCCGGACGCGGCCCCGGCGGGGGGTTGTAGCCGCCGGCGTCGGGGGCCGCCATCAGTCCGCGACCGCCTCACTGCCGAGCGCGAGCACCTCGCGCAGCTCTGCCTCGGAGAGTTCGGTCAACCATCCCTCGCCGGTGCCGACGACGAGATCGGCGACCTCTCTCTTGCGCTCGATGATCTCGTCGATCCTCTCTTCGAGCGTTCCGCTGCAGACGAAGCGGTGCACCTGGACGTGGCGGGACTGGCCGATGCGGAAGGCACGATCGGTCGCCTGGTTCTCGACAGCGGGGTTCCACCAGCGGTCGAAGTGGAAGACGTGGTTGGCGGCTGTCAGGTTCAGCCCCGTGCCGCCCGCCTTGAGCGACAGCACGAAGATCGCCGGCGCCGAGCCTTCGTCCTGAAAGCGCTCGACCATCTCGTCGCGCTGTCGGCGCGCGACCCCGCCGTGGAGGAACAGCGCCTCGCGCCCGAGCGTGCTCTGGAGGTGGCGCTGGATCATGCTCCCCATCTCCGCGAACTGACTGAAGACGAGCGCGCGTTCGCCCGCCAACACGACCTCCTCCACCATCTCCGTCAGCCGTTGCAGCTTGCCGGAGCGGCCGTCAATCCGCGAGTTGTCGCCCAGGAACTGCGCGGGGTGGTTGCAGACCTGCTTGAGCTTCGAGATCGTCGCCAGCACCAACCCGCGCCGCCGGATGCCCTCGGCCCCCGCGAGCGCCCGCTGTGTCTCGTCCACCACGGAGGCGTAGAGCGACGCCTGCTCCCGCGTCAGCAGGCAGTAGACGTTCGCCTCCAGCTTCTCCGGCAGGTCCGAGATGATCGATCTGTCGGTCTTGAGCCGACGCAGGATGAACGGCCCCGTGAGGCGCCGGAGCCGCTCGCCGGCGTCGGGGTCGCGCGCGGCCTGGATCGGCACCAGGAACCGACGGTGAAACGCACCCTCCGTCCCCAACAGGCTGGGGTTCAGGAATTCCATGATCGACCACAGCTCCCCGACATGGTTCTCGACCGGCGTCCCGGTGAGGGCGATCCGGTAGCCGCCCTGAAGCGCCCGCGCGGCGCGTGCCGGCAGCGTCTCCGGGTTCTTGATGTTCTGCGCCTCGTCCAGCACGATCCCGCCCCAGTCGACCTCCGTCAGGGTGTCGAGATCACGGGCGAGCAGCTGGTAGCTGGAGATGACGAGGCCGTGCCGCCGCGCCTCGCGGGCGAACGCCTCGCCCCGGCTGCGGCCGGGCCCGTGGTGGACGAGCACGCGGAGACCGGGTGTAAAGCGGCTGGCCTCCTTGCGCCAGTTGTTCAGGACCGACGTCGGGCAGATCAGGAGCACCGGTCGCGTGGAGCCGAGCTCGCGGTCGCGCTCGATCAGGGCCAGGGTCTGGATCGTCTTCCCCAGCCCCATGTCGTCGGCCAGGCAGGCCCCAAGACCCCAGCGCCCGAGGAAGGCGAGCCAGGAGTAGCCGCGGAGCTGGTAGGGGCGGAGCGTGCCGGTGAATCCGGCGGGGGGCGGGAGCTGCTCGAACGCGGCCGTCCCCCGAAGCCGCCCCAGGAGTTCGCCGATCCACCCGTCGGCTTCGACTCCCCCGAAGTCCAGAGCACCGGGCAGGTCCTGCGAACCGAGCGCCATCTGCACGAGCTCGCGGACCGTTGCCGTGTCCGAGCCGCGGGAGGTCCAGAACTCGATCGCCGCGCGGATCTCCTCGGGGCGCACCTGCACCCACCGGCCGCGCATCCGAACCAGCGGGCTCTTCAGCAGGGCAAGCTGCTCCAGCTCACCGAAGCTGAGCGCTCGCTCGCCGATGGCGAGCTCCCAATCGAAGCGGGCGATCGCATCCAGCAGGGTTCCGTCCCCCGCCTTGTGGCGGGAGCCCCGGACGCGGGCCCGGGCGCTGAGCTGCAGCCTGCTTCCCCGCCGCGTCCACCAGGCCGGAAGCATGACCGTGAATCCCGCCTGCCCAAGGGCGAGGGCGTCGCGGGTCAGAAACGCGTGCGCGCCATCCGCATCAAGGCGGCACCCGGCGGGAGCGGTGTCTTCCAGACCTGCGAGGACGGCGGGGCAGAGGCCGGCCGCCTGCCCGAGCGAGGCGATCAGGAACTCGTGGAGGCCGTCGCCCGAGCGCCCGGGCAGCTTCGGGATGCGGCCCGACCAGACCTCGTCGACCGGCACCAGCAGGCTCGGGTCGTCGTGGGGTTGAAGCAGGTAGCGCAGGTACCAGCCGTGCTCCGGCGCTCCCTCCTCTCCCTCAGCGGCCGCACCAGCGTCGTCGCCCCCGTCCGGCACGGCGGCGGGCTCCTCGAGGCGGAAGCAGAGACGGTACGGCGAATGCTCCGACACCGCGATCGGAGCACGCCACGAATCGACCTCCGCCGCGAGCTGTCGCAGATCCGCCGCCGGCCACTCCACACCGCCGTCGGGCGAACGGAGGGCGGAGAGCCACGCGTCGTGCGCGCTCTCGGGGGCGGCGTGCGAGCCTGCTCCCAGGCCGCCCGCGGCGTTTCGCACCAGGCGGTCGGTGACGCGCGCCATCACGTGGCGCAACACCTCCGCGGCGGGCGCCCCAGGTGCGGTCCGCGCGCGTGAGAGGGCCCGCGCCGCGGCCGGCATCCGCCGAGCGAGGGCGGCGAGGCGTTCTGCGTTCGCGCCCGTGTAGACCGGATCCCAGGTGGCGTGGGCGCCGCCCGGCCCTGCGTCGAGTCCCGGCAGGAACTGGCCGCTCGCGACCAGGGTGGTCGCCAGCCGCAGCGCGTCCGCCCAGTAGCGCAGGTCGCTCGCCGCGATCACGCCCGGGGCCATCGCGCGCTCTCCTCCGGCTGCTGCGACAAGCAGTCCCCGGGCGTCAGCGGGGGCGAGCGGGAGGGCCGCAACCGACCAGCGGGCGATCCGGATCCGAGCGCGGGACGGCGGAGCGTCGCCGAGCAGCGCGGTCGAGGGGAGCGGCCGCGAGCCCCGGGTGGGGAGCCACGCTCCGACCTTCCAGGCGTCCGCGGGCGCCACGGGGGTGCAGGGAGCGGCGTCCGCGATCGCCCGTGCGACTCCGAGCGCGCTGGCCGCGAACGGGTGGGGCCGGGCGCGGCGGCGGGGGCCCCCGGCGGGTGGAGGGGAGCTGGCGTCCCCCGGCGGGGTCTCGCCCCAGAGCAGCAGCGCGCCCTCGGAGATGGCCGCGTGGAGCACGATCATGGGTCTCAACTCTCCGCGATCGGGGCAGCCAGTGCCACAGCGGAGACACTACATGTGGTGCTTGCGCTCCGGAAGCGAACGGGCATCTGCCGCTCGGGGGCATCGACGGCGAACTCGACCGGCTGCCCTGCACGAGTCTAGCGATGCCCAGGTGGGCGCCTGCGCTCGCGCACCCGGGCGTGCTCCTCGCGTACGCGGCCTGCTCCCAGAGCCGCCGGTACGTCCGGTTCGTTCGTCGCTTGGTTTCGCGGGTGTGTGCCGGTTGGAGCACCGCCCCGACGTACTTGTCCAATCGGTCCAGATAGATGTCCGAGAATGAGGCTCACGACGCCGCCTTGCGGCGTGCCGCTCAGCGTGGCGTTGTGTCGCCCCCTCTAGGTACCCCGCCTCAAGCAGCCCCGCGAGGAGGCGCAGGGAGCGGTTGTCGTGGATGTGTTCGCCCAGTACGTCGAGCAGGACCTTATGGTCCAGCCGGTCGAAGCACTCGGCGATATCCCCTTCGATGAACCAGGTTGTCCCGCTCCATCCTCGGTCGATCTCCGTGGCGTCGATTTTGCTCATGGTCATCCCGTCCACGGTCTCGCCCGTCGCCCCGGGGGTCATGGCCCCCTTGTTGCGATAGAGCTTGCCGTAGGCCAGGAGATACAGGTTCCGATTGAACAGGAGCCGATAGACGCGTTCCAGCGGCTGTCCCTGTTTGCCACGTTGTTGGATGATTCCCAACGCGGTTTCGGCGTTGCGCATCTCGCGCACCTCCTTCGGTCAGGTCTCAAGACACCTGCCCCCCTTCGCCATGTGGACGGCTTTCCCGTCCTCGGACTACTACGGGGGCTCCGTTCCCATAGGACTCGCGTCCCGTAGCAGGAAACGCCGTGGAACCCGCGTCCCACGCTGCCTTCCCGAACCGGCAGGTCGGGACGGCGGCCGCCGGCGCCCCTGAGCTCGGGGCATCCGCACCCGCACTGCGGGTTGACGCACGAGTGCCCCGGCCAAGTGATCTGCCGCGTGTGCCGCGCAGCGTCGGGCTTCAGGGTTCACGTCGCCGCCTGCGGGCGCGCGAGCGCGATCGGGCGACGGATGCCCGATCGTGAGTGACGGTCCGGCGCGGATCCCACATCAAGGAGCCTGCCGCACGAGCCGTCGACGCTGTTCAGGGCGCTGGAGATCCGGGGCACTACGAGTCGAGGGCAGCGAGGTAGCGGCGGACATCCTGAGTCGAAATTACTCCCAATTCGGCAAGACCGTCGAGGATCCGAGCGAGTTCGGGGCTGCCATGTAGCCGGGGCGCGAGACCCGCAAGCAGGGTGTGTGTCTCCTCACGCGGGAGCCGAGAGACGCCCGCGCAGCCGATGCCAGTCCACGCAGCTCCCGAAGAGCGTGAGGACGCGCTCAGGAGCGTCCTCCACGTGGGATGCAAGGTACCGGAGAACCTGATCGGCCTCCAAGCCGTCTGTTGATTGGTCGAGCGATGCCTCGATCAGGTCTCCGATCTCCGTAGGGGGGCGATCGAGTTCGTCCAGCCATCGCAGGTACGTCGCCAGCGCAGCGCCGTCCGAACCCCCGATTCGCTACTATACTCAATGCGGACGAGTTCGTTGGGCTTCTCAGACAAGTTGAGGAGTTCGGCCTTGTTACCTTCGAGATAGATTAGGTCGCTGACGAACCTGACTGAAAAACTCATTGCTATTCTGAGAGAGGCTGAGCAGTTCAGCCCTGACACGTTTTTCATGCATGATTCAACCTAGGTTAGTTCGATTCATGTATTACTGCTGTTCAAACTAGGAGACCCTCACCACATGACTGATATGGTTAGCGAACTCTACGACCAGATTGACCGGGCAGGACTTCACCTACATGAGTCCTTGCGACTCCTTCTTGGCGAACGACTCTCGTTGGAGCAGGCTGTGGTGGCTCGGGATTTGATTGACGCGAAGAAGCTTGTTAGCCACGCCAACGATCTCAAGATGGTTGCGGACTTATTGGTTCGTCTCAACTGAGCCAGCTTCTCGTTGAACTCTGGCTCAGTGTAGCACCAACAAGATGGTCGACTGTAGGTGGTGATAGTTGTAGGGTCAGGGGCTGGCGCGGTGCGAGCCGTAGGCGGTGGCGCATCAGTTCCAAGCCGGTTTCCCGGTGGTGCCCAACTCCACGGCCATAGCAGCGTCCGTCTCCAGCCCCTGCCACATCGAACCGGACGTGAGGTTCTCCCTCATCCGGCTCACCGATGCCCTTCACCAGATGGCATGCAGCGCTCCCCACAACGTGGGTCGTGCCTTGGCCAGCCGGTACAGCATGTGCGGAGAGCCTCGAACCCTACCAAGTGGTTGCTAGCCCCGAGGGGCACTCACCAGTCCACACCCCCAGCAACATGCACGGACAAAGTAGGGGTCCTTCCCATCACCGGCGGTTATGTTGTCCGTCCGGCTCCAGCGGTACTACGACCCCCTCCGCCACCCTTCCGGCTGGCTGTCCACTTCCCGGCTCTGACCGGTTATAGGACGCCTCGCTCCGACGCCCTCTCACAGGGTGCCGGGCCGGGGAGGGCTTCTCCGGTTCCCGTCGCTACCTTCCGTACGTTCCACGTCCCATACGCCGGGAGGTTTCTTGAGGCTGCATTCCAGGATCTTCACCTCGTCCATGGCCTTCGCCCTGACCACCCGGGCTCGGCTCCTCCTTGGTCCTGTCAATAGACAGGCGAGTCTCACGGCGCGGCAGACTTCGCGTCATGCTGCGGACCGCACGTTTGCTCCCCCTCATAGGGCTCTTGACGTCGGGCTTCGACGCAGACCGTTTCCCGTCCACGCCGCCGACCTGCTAACGGGCCTCCTGACAGTTACCCGTGCCGGACTCTCACCGGCTGGCAGCAACGAGCATGTCTCCGGACCGGTCACGTCATCACGTCACCACCCCTTCGACTTCCGGACGCACGCAGTCAAGACTCTAGCCTCATTCTAGACACTAGTTTTTCAAACCTGATACAAATGCATCCATTAGGACAGCACACTCTGGCAACGAGCCCGAACTTCGGGTTTTTGATTTAAGTCCCTTTATGTGCTGGCCTAATGGATGCATTTGCATTAGTTGGAAACAGCAATAACTAGGGCATTACTGCTGTTCAAACTAGGTCAGTTCGGCCTGCGGAGTGAAGGGGGGACCGAGGGTGGCCTGCAAGATGTCCTCGTAGTCGCCCACCCCCCTGAGAGCTCCCATCACCACGTGATGGAAGAACGACTCTCGAAGATGTTCATCTAGAGCTTGCGCCCGCTGCAGGATCAGGGCGTGCTGCCTATAGGCGTCCTGGAGGCGCTCCAGTGCGCGGGGCCACACCGAGGGTGACCACAGGTATCCCGCCCAAAAGGCAAGTGTGGGGGTCGAGAGGTCCGACGCCTCGGACTCCAGGCGAGCCGCGACGAAGGCGACTGCGTCGGGCGATCGACTGGCCAGCAAGGCATAGTAGCGGCCCACCCCCACCCATGCATCGATCCCCAGAGCCAGATCGTCGCGCTCGATCACGTCCAGCACGCTGGACCGGAACCACTGCGGCACGCCGGGCTGCGTCCCGGTGGAGGCCTCCAAGTCGGCCATCTCCCGGCGTGCCAGCTCGAGCAGCGCCTGCATTGCCTTCCCCGCCGGGAGGTTCAGGAATCCCCCGATCAGGGAATCCTCCGTGAGGCTCGACTTCTCAGACCAGGATGAGCGCCTCGTCCTCTCCAGCAGACGGAGACCGAATCTCCCTCGCGGGCTCACTCACGGGGAGAGGGACCACACCACTGCTCTTCTCGATGAGAAGGGCGACCGACCAGGGATCGGTGGCGGCACGCTCGGCGAGCCGGCTCGCTGCCCAGCCGAGCACGTCACGCCACCGCTCGGGATCGTCGGCGGCGATCTCGGGCATGGCCTCGATCGCCCGCCACGATCCAGAGCGGCCGAGGTCTTCTGAGGTCATCGCGATCAGGGGATCGAGCAATCGCTGCTCCTTCGCGTAGTCGGCCAGCAGGGTCCACATCGCTTGGACGTTGAGCCATCCTGGCAAAGCGGGGAGCGCATCTGGTCGAAGATGCGTCCGTTGCTGGACGCTCCGCAATCACCGCCTACGCCGGGCAAGGTACCCGCTGTCCCGGGGGTTTACCTGTTCAGCGACGGCGAACGCTATCGATATGTCGGACAGACTCGCAACTTGCGCAACCGCCTCGCGCAACACACACGCCCAAGCAGCACGCACCACTCCGCGACCCTTGCCTTCTCGATGGCCGTCGAGCGAGCAAGGAAGCGTCGCGTCGTCGTCGAGGGCCGCACGCGAGCGGAACTGCAGGCCGACCCGCAGGTTGCTCGCTACTTCAACCAAGCCAAGGCGACGGTTGCCTCGTGGGACGTGGAGTTCATCCGACTCGACAATCCGCTGATCCGCACGGTCTTCGAGGTCTACGTCCACTCCGTACTCACAACCTGCCCGGAACGCATGGCGTTTTGCTCGATGCGCGCACCGAATTCGTCGAAAGACTCAGTCGCGCGAGATTGGTCAATCAGTCTCTCGAGTTCGCTTACGCTAGTGCCGGAGCTGAAGACCGCTTCACCCCCACTGTCGACCTTCGCGATGAGGTCGCCGAGGATGCTCCTCCCCGTCGGCCCCTCCTCAGCGAGACGGCTGAGTGTCCAGTTGCCCTTCCCTTGTTGGCGCTTGATGGAGTGGTACTCGGGGGCACCTGAGCGGTTCGTCCGAACGAACTCGACCCCGGCGGCTTCGTCCCCGATCGCTTCGATTGTCAGGTCGACGTGTTCGCCGTCGATGAGGTCCAGTGCAGCATGAACTGCCCACAAGCCCTCGTATCGGTTCCCCAGCTTGTCAGCCTCGCCGCCGGATCTAGGCATTGTCTATTCCCCACGGACGCTGCCTACAGGGAGGACGCGGGAACAGCGCCGCCGATGCCGCCGTGCGGCCGCCGCGCATTGTAGCGATGGAGCCAGCCCCGGACAGCAACTGCTGCACTCCCCCGGACGCCACAATCTTGCGCTGTCGATCGCCAGCGCCGTTCCATTTGGCCGTTGGCATCAATTTGGCGTCAACCTGTCACCACGGAGCGATACGAGCGGGACAGACGGGCACGAAGGGCGCTCAATACGCTGGCTCTCAGGTACGAAAGGAGACGTACTGGCACCCGCCGGGACATCGACGTTGGAACTTGAAGCTCGGCTTCGATGACGGGGACGCGCCGAACTTCACCGACGAGGTCGTCGTCGCGATCGAGGCGGCTGGCCCCTACCGGTGCCATACCCAGACCTGGGGCCTGCACAACTACGCTATCGAGGCAATCGAGGAAGAGGTCGAACCGGGGAGATGGATAACCGTGGCCGAGCTCGACGGTAGCTCGCTAGCGTTCTGGGGAAGCCTCCCGGAGCCCGTAAGCACCGCACTGATCGGGCTCAACGCTGGCGAACCGTTCGAGCGTGAGCGCTGTGCGCGTCGCCTCTATCACGGGCCGGTCGCCGCTCCTTGAGTACCGCCCCGCCTGAGGCGTCGGCGAGGGCCTCCAGCATCGGGATCCAGTTGTCTCCGTCACGCCCTTCCTGACCCATCGTTCGCTGTTCTCGGGGACCGAATTGGCACGAGCGACATCCACATGACGCTGAGATGACCCCGATCTCCGAAGGACATCTATTGGACGATGCGGGAAACCTGATCGTGACCACGTACACCGCACTGCGCGACGCAGGCGATCGGACCGCTATCCCGGCGCTCGTCACAGGATGTCGACGAGTACACGCTTTCGAGGATGGAGAGGCCGTGCCCATCTCGAAGCCGGCGCGGGGCGGCGTCGCCACGGCCACGGTCGCCATCACCGTCGTGCGGCAGGCCGCCCCCGCCGGCCGCGGCCGCCGTGCGCGCGTTCCTCCGCGTGCCGCCAATCCGGTTGGCCATGCGTCGACGTCGCGCTGGAGCGGCGTGGTGCGGACATCGTGATGCGTCTCTGGTCGCTCGTTTGCGCAGGTGCGCCACGGCGAGCGCGGCCTTGCGTACGCTGACGGCGCTCGGGGAACCGTTGCGCAGGTGCGCAAAGATGCCGCGCTGCGAGACCGGCTCAGCCACCGCGCCTACCTCAGCCGTCTTGCCGCACAGCTCCTGCCGCTGGCCCACCGAAGACTGCGCTTACGTCGCAGGTGAAGCCCGGCAGCACGTCCAGCCCGTCGAGGGCATCCGGCTCGCCGAGCGTCTCCACATCGCCGTCAGGTCGATGCACATCCACTGCGCGCGCCTCCGGGTGGACGGCCCAGACAAGGCGCACGCCGTGGCTGAGCCACATCCGCGCCTTGTCGTGCACCTCGCGGCGACTGTCGCTCGGTGAGGCGATCTCCACGACAAGGTCGGGGACCACCTCAGCGTACCCTGCGACATCCTCGTCGAGCGGCAGCCGCTCGACTGATGTGAACGCGATGTCCGGCTCGCGCACCGTGTCGGGATCGTGCTCCAGCCAGACCCCCGAGTCGGATGCGACGACCGTGCCCAGTCTCCCTGCCTCAGCGAAGTTGACCAACGCAGCCACAAGCCTTGCCACAATCTTCCCGTGTCGTTGTCCCGCTGGCATGGTCTCGCAGAGCACCCCCCGGATCAGTTCGCCGCGCACGCCCTCGGCGTCGAGCCGTAGCAGGTCGCCGACGGTCAGCAGCTTCGCCTCGGTGGTCGTCGTCATGTTGACTCGCTCCCGCGCCACCCCATTCTACAGGCCCGGGCTACGATCGGGCTGACTAGGCCCGCAATCGCCGCTCGATTGCGCTCGCCCCGGTCGCGCCTGATCAGCCGCTTCTGCCAGCTCGATCGACACGGCGGCAATCGGGCAGGCCGCGTTTCGCACCAGTCGCTTCGTTTGCCGACTCAGACCGGGTGGTTCCATACTGGAGGCCGGGGGCGTCCCGCGGCGCTGAGTTGGTCGTCCACCTCCTGAACGTAGCGGGCCGCCCGACGAAGAGTCTGTAAGGCCTGCTCTCGCAGCGGCTCCTCTGCCCGAAACATCTCCTCCAGGTCGTCGCTGAACACAGGGACGGCCTCGATGAAGGCGTCGAGGATACGCATAGCCCTGATCCAGAGCGCCAGGCTAACTGGCGAGTAGGCAGGAGGTGGAAGTCCTCTATGGCAAAGAGTTAGCCACTCATGTCATTCCGCGAGCCGTGCGCGGGTCGTCGCGAGGCGGCTTGTGAAGCGTCGGCAGCGGGGTGTGCGGGCGGGGCTAATGAGCATCGAAAGGGCCATTTGGGGTGTCGAGGCTTTTGGATTGGTCGAAGGCAATACCGGCGACGGCGCTATTGGCGAGTCGTGGTCGGGCCCCACGGTGTCGAAGAACCCCATGCACGCGCACACGTCTATCGCCGGGACCTCATATGGATGCCTCGGTTGTCAAGCCCCGTCCAGCGGTACTTGAACGTCCGGTCTGCTGCGGCGGCGGTCGCGCGAGGATGACGACTCCGGGGTGGCGAAGGAGGGATGAGCGGGAATTGTTCGACGTCTTGTCACTCTCATATTCGCGGGTTGCCAGTGGCAGAGCCGCATGACCCTTCTTCGTCAGGAGCAGGCGCATTCTGATATCGCGGGTTGGCGACGCGAAGCGTCGTTGCCGCATGGTTCCGTCGCGCAGTCTCCGAAACGTAGTCCCGCTTATCCGTCCTTCACCGCCCCCGGAGTCGAGGTCCCCGCCCTCCGCGGCCAGCTCCGCTGCATGCTCCTCACTCGCGGCGATGCCTGAGAGCCCCTGCTCCGTCGGGCGGATGTGCTCATCCGTCATCTCGACCCTCTGCAGGTAGCTGCCGAAGGCCGCCTGGGCGCCCTTCTCCTGGAAGGAGAGGAAGCGCGGACAGCGCCGGCGCTCGTGCGCCCAGCAGGACTTCCCATAATGGTGCCGCGCGAGCAGCGAGCACCCCGCCGACGGCTGCTGCGCCGTCTTGCGCGGCCGCGCGAAGATGACGACTCCGGGGTGGCGAAGGAGGGATGAGCGGGAATCACTCGACGTTGTGTCACTCTCATAGTCGCGGGTTGCCAGTGGCAGAGCCGCATGACCTTTCTTCGTCGGGAGGGGGCGCCGTCTGGGAACGCGGGTTGGCGACGCTTCGCGTCGTTGCCGCATGGTCCCGTCGCGCGATCTCCAGAATGTGGTCCCGTTCATCCGTCCTTCACCGCCCCCGGAGTCGACGTCTCCGCCCTCCGCGGCCGGTCTGTCCTCCTCTCCGTCCGCTCCCTGTTCGTGGCCAGCCGGCTCAGGCGGCCTGCTGCCGCTCTTCAGCGTGGGTGCGCAGCACCGCCCAGATGGCGGCGAGCAGCTCCCGCGCCACGGCCACGACGGCGACCTGCGACGGCTTGCCTCGCTCCTTGAGATGCCGGTAGCGCCGGGACATCCGGGAACCGGTCTTGTCGGCCATCGCGACCGCCCAGCCCGGCTGGCCCTCCCGCCGTCTGCGCAGCGGCGCCCCGACGCGGTACGGGCGGATGCTGTGCCAGCCCGCCTCGACCAGCACGCGCCGGACGTGCTCGTTCCCCGTCTTGGTGATGCCGCCGCGCCGCGTCCTCGGGCCTGAGCTGTGCTCGCTCGCCACCAGCCCCACGTACGCTGCCAGCTGGTCGGGGCTTCCGAATCGCGTGATATCGCCGAGCTCGCCCAGGATCGTCATGGCGGTGACCGTGTCGATGCCGCGGAAGCAGCGGAGGAGTCCCGCCTCCGGCGCATACTCCTCACTCGCGACGATGTCTGAGAGCCTCTGCTCCATCAGGCGGATGTGTTCATCCGCCATCTCCACGCGCTGCAGGTAGCCGTCGAATGCCGCCTGGTCGCCCAGCTCCTCGAAGGAGAGCGAGCGCAGCCAGCACCGGTGCTCTCGGGTCCACGTAGACTTACCATAATGGTGGCCCGAGCGCAGCAGGAACCCCGACAGTTGCATCTGGGCCGTCTTGCGGGCCGCAACGGCGTCCTCGCGCCCACGGGTGAGGTTGCGCACAGATTCCTGCCGCTCAGTCGGCTGGTGCACCTCGGTGAGCAGTCCCGCGCGCAAGAGATGCGCCAGGTTCCGCGCGTCGCGGCGGTCCGTCTTGACGCGGTCTCCCGGCTTTGTGGGGATCAGCGCCGGCGCGATGACGCGGCAGTCGATCCCCTTCGCATCGAGAGTGCGCTTCAGCCCGAACCCGGTCGGGCCCGCCTCGTAGCAACAGACCACGGAATCCCCGGCCTCGCGGCGCAGTCGCCGCGCCAGCGCCGCCACGGACTTCGGCTCGTTGGCGAGCTGCCACTCTTCGGGCTTCTTCTCCCCGTGCAGAACGGAGACGTTGATCGTCCGCGCGTGCACGTCGAGGCCCACGTATAGCTTCGTCTGGTCCATCTGGTCTGCCCCCTACCCCTTCCATGTTCCGGTCCGGTTCCGCTCCGATGTTGCACTCGGAACAGAAACCGACACCGGTTCTCAAGGTGTCGAGGCATCCATAGGGTCTGGGAGGGCTCCACGGTGCCCCTGTGACAGTTCCTGTCGGGGGGGCCGCAGCGGGAAGGTAGAAGCCGTACGCCGCTGATGTACGCCGTGAAGCAATCTGATTCGGCCATAGTAGCTGTGAGACCGGCGAACAAGATGACATGAGGGTCGGTCCCCTCCTCAGAGGGGATACTTCCCCTCCAAGCACGGGCTCACGTGGTGGCCCAGGAGAACGGCTCAGGCGAGCCGAGAGAGGTAGGAGACCGACCGTGGCACAGCGTACATCAGATGTCACAGAGAGCAGGAAGGTGGGGGATGCGGAGCTCGTGACTGTCGGCATCGACGTCAGCGACCGCTACAGCCACCTCTGCGTCCTCGGTGGCGACGGGGAGATCGTGCGGGAGGAGCGAGTCCGCACCACGACCGCGGCGCTCACGCGGGCGCTCACCCCACTGCAGGGCGCCCGGGTGGTGATGGAGGTGGGGCCGCGGTCCCCGTGGCTGAGCCGGATGTTCGCGGAGCTCGGTCACGACGTGATCGTCGCCAACCCGAGGCAGGTCAGGCTGATCGCGCGCAGCCAGCGCAAGACCGACCGCTCCGATGCCGAGCACCTCGCACGGCTCGGCCGATTCGACCCGGCGCTCCTCTTCCCCATCCGGCACCGAAGCGCCATGGCGCAGGCGGACCTCCAGGTGCTCCGCAGCCGCGAGGCGCTGGTCCGGGCGCGCACGATGTTCATCAACCACGTCCGGGGCGCGGTGAAGGCGTGGGGCGCGGCGCTTCCGGGCTGCACGGCGCCGGCCTTCCACCGCGCGGTCAGAGAGCACATCCCCGAGGAGCTGGGCCCGGCGCTGCTGCCGGTGCTCCACCAGATCGAGCAGCTGACCGGGGAGATCCGCCAGGCCGACAAGAAGTTCGCCGCGATGTGCGAGCGCTACGCGGAGACCGGCGCGCTGCGGCAGATCGTGGGCGTCGGCCCGATCACCTCGCTCACCTTCATCCTCACCATCGAGGACCCGGCCCGCTTCCCCAAGAACAGGGAGGTGGGGCCCTACCTGGGGCTGGTGCCCCGGAGCCGCGATTCCGGTGATCGGCAGCCCCAGCTGCGGATCACGAAGGAAGGGGACGTGGCGCTGCGCCGGGTGCTGAACCAGGCCGCGCACTACATCCTGGGCCCCTTCGGCCCCGACAGCGACCTCCGCAGGTGGGGGCTGCGTTACGCGGAGTCGGGGGCCGGCAATGCGAAGAAGCGTGCCGTCGTCGCGGTCGCGAGGCGACTGGCGGTGCTGATGCTTGCGCTCTGGAAGAGCGGGGAGGTCTACGAGCCGTTGCGCCACGCGCGCGCGGCCGAGGCGGCGTAGCAGACAGCACGCGAGGAGCGAGGCGACCGGGCGGCCGGTGGGCTTCGGAGGATACGAGAGATGCCGACACGCGGGCGACTGCGGAACCCCCTGGTCCCAACGAGGACGGGAACAAGATGGCAGCGCCCACACCCTGGAGACAGGCTGATCATCATGCACCGGGCCCGGAGCGGCCCCTCGACGAGTGCGAATAGAAGCACGGTCACCACAACGTCCCGGGGACAAGACGGCGGCACCACTCGCATCGGCACCGACAACCACCACAGGGCTGCGGACGGGAGGCGCGATCGGTAGAACGGCGCAGAAGGCCGCCACGTCGGCCTTGCGGATCAGACGACCCTCATAGAAGGGGGCGCGAGCCTCTGCGGAGTCGGAGGAGCCAAGGGCCGGACTCGCGGGGAATCTGCGAGGACTCGACATGGGCCGGACACTGAGCCGGGTGACCTGTGGCACAAGAAGTCCGAGCCGATACGGCAGGGTGCGTTTCAGCCCCGACCGTCATACCCGGGAGAGGAGCCGTATGCGCTAGCGCGCACGTACGGATCTGTCCGGGGGGCGCCGGGTAACCGGCGTCCCTACCGGAAACCGAACGAAGAGTGCGCGAGCGGCTGGTGTTGGGTGCTCCGCTGTAGCTGGGACAATGGTTTTTCAACGAATCACGTCACAGCCACAGGGAGCAATTCCGGTAGGGACGGCCGTTGCCGGCCGCCCCCCGGACAGATCCGTACGTGCGCGTTAACGCATACGGCTCCTCCGTCAGGTCAGACGGCACCCAAGAGGTGCCGTAGCCGGGTAGCCCGAGTGACACCAAACGCGGGCGCAGTGTCCCGCCAGTGCCGGGCTTCGCCAGCTTCCCCTCCGGTCCGGCCCTTCGCTCCGTCGACTCCGCCGAGGGTGTCTACTCCTCTTTGTTCGCCGCCCTCATCACTACTATGGCCGGATCTGATTGCTCGACCTCGTGCGTCAACGGATTACGGAATCGCCCTTTCCGTTGCGGTCCCGGCGTGGCAACACGCAGGGACAAGGCCGAGCCCTCCCAGACCCTATGGATGCCTCGACACCTTGAGAACCGGTGTCGGTTTCTGTTCCGAGTGCAACATCGGAGCGGAACCGGACCGGAACATGGAAGGGGTAGGGGGCAGACCAGATGGACCAGACGAAGCTATACGTGGGCCTCGACGTGCACGCGCGGACGATCAACGTCTCCGTTCTGCACGGGGAGAAGAAGCCCGAAGAGTGGCAGCTCGCCAACGAGCCGAAGTCCGTGGCGGCGCTGGCGCGGCGACTGCGCCGCGAGGCCGGGGATTCCGTGGTCTGTTGCTACGAGGCGGGCCCGACCGGGTTCGGGCTGAAGCGCACTCTCGATGCGAAGGGGATCGACTGCCGCGTCATCGCGCCGGCGCTGATCCCCACAAAGCCGGGAGACCGCGTCAAGACGGACCGCCGCGACGCGCGGAACCTGGCGCATCTCTTGCGCGCGGGACTGCTCACCGAGGTGCACCAGCCGACTGAGCGGCAGGAATCTGTGCGCAACCTCACCCGTGGGCGCGAGGACGCCGTTGCGGCCCGCAAGACGGCCCAGATGCAACTGTCGGGGTTCCTGCTGCGCTCGGGCCACCATTATGGTAAGTCTACGTGGACCCGAGAGCACCGGTGCTGGCTGCGCTCGCTCTCCTTCGAGGAGCTGGGCGACCAGGCGGCATTCGACGGCTACCTGCAGCGCGTGGAGATGGCGGATGAACACATCCGCCTGATGGAGCAGAGGCTCTCAGACATCGTCGCGAGTGAGGAGTATGCGCCGGAGGCGGGACTCCTCCGCTGCTTCCGCGGCATCGACACGGTCACCGCCATGACGATCCTGGGCGAGCTCGGCGATATCACGCGATTCGGAAGCCCCGACCAGCTGGCAGCGTACGTGGGGCTGGTGGCGAGCGAGCACAGCTCAGGCCCGAGGACGCGGCGCGGCGGCATCACCAAGACGGGGAACGAGCACGTCCGGCGCGTGCTGGTCGAGGCGGGCTGGCACAGCATCCGCCCGTACCGCGTCGGGGCGCCGCTGCGCAGACGGCGGGAGGGCCAGCCGGGCTGGGCGGTCGCGATGGCCGACAAGACCGGTTCCCGGATGTCCCGGCGCTACCGGCATCTCAAGGAGCGAGGCAAGCCGTCGCAGGTCGCCGTCGTGGCCGTGGCGCGGGAGCTGCTCGCCGCCATCTGGGCGGTGCTGCGCACCCACGCTGAAGAGCGGCAGCAGGCCGCCTGAGCCGGCTGGCCACGAACAGGGAGCGGACGGAGAGGAGGACAGACCGGCCGCGGAGGGCGGAGACGTCGACTCCGGGGGCGGTGAAGGACGGATGAACGGGACCACATTCTGGAGATCGCGCGACGGGACCATGCGGCAACGACGCGAAGCGTCGCCAACCCGCGTTCCCAGACGGCGCCCCCTCCCGACGAAGAAAGGTCATGCGGCTCTGCCACTGGCAACCCGCGACTATGAGAGTGACACAACGTCGAGTGATTCCCGCTCATCCCTCCTTCGCCACCCCGGAGTCGTCATCTTCGCGCGGCCGCGCAAGACGGCGCAGCAGCCGTCGGCGGGGTGCTCGCTGCTCGCGCGGCACCATTATGGGAAGTCCTGCTGGGCGCACGAGCGCCGGCGCTGTCCGCGCTTCCTCTCCTTCCAGGAGAAGGGCGCCCAGGCGGCCTTCGGCAGCTACCTGCAGAGGGTCGAGATGACGGATGAGCACATCCGCCCGACGGAGCAGGGGCTCTCAGGCATCGCCGCGAGTGAGGAGCATGCAGCGGAGCTGGCCGCGGAGGGCGGGGACCTCGACTCCGGGGGCGGTGAAGGACGGATAAGCGGGACTACGTTTCGGAGACTGCGCGACGGAACCATGCGGCAACGACGCTTCGCGTCGCCAACCCGCGATATCAGAATGCGCCTGCTCCTGACGAAGAAGGGTCATGCGGCTCTGCCACTGGCAACCCGCGAATATGAGAGTGACAAGACGTCGAACAATTCCCGCTCATCCCTCCTTCGCCACCCCGGAGTCGTCATCCTCGCGCGACCGCCGCCGCAGCAGACCGGACGTTCAAGTACCGCTGGACGGGGCTTGACAACCGAGGCATCCATATGAGGTCCCGGTGCTGGACGTGCAGACGTGCGTGAGTTCTTTGACACCGCAGAGCCCGACGACGGCTCGCCAGAAGCGCCGTCGCCGGTGTTGCCTTCGACCAATGGGAAAGCCTCGGCACTCCGGATTATGCATCTTTCGATGCTCAATAGCTCCGCCCGCCTACCCCGCTGCCGACGCTTCACGGCTCGCCTCGCGACGAGTCGCGCACGGCTCGCGGAACCGCGTGGAGTGGCTTGCTCCTTCGCCGTAGAGGACTTGCACCTCCTGCCCAAGCACCAGTTAGCCTGGCGCACCCCATTCGATGCTAGCAACGAGCAGCCCCGACCGGATACACATCGCCTTCGACGACGACCGCCTCGTGGACCACGCGGGCCTGCTGCTCCCGGCCACGCTCGCTGGCCGGCTCGGCCTCCGTGAACTGGCAGACGCCCACCTCGACCTCGGTGACGCAGCGGGGCGGGCGAACGTCGGCGACAAGCTGATGACTCTCATCGCCTCGGCGCTCGCGGGCGGCGACTGCATCGATGACGCCGATGCCATGCGCTCAGGCGGCACCGGGCGCGTGCTCGGCTGCACCGTGAAGGCGCCGTCCACCCTCGGGACCTTCCTGCGCAGCTTTCGCTGGGGCCACGTCCGTCAGCTCGACCGCGTCAGCCGCGAGTTGCTGGCCCGCAGTTGGGCGGCCGGGGCGGGACCCGGCGCGGCGCCGTTCACCATCGACCTCGACTCGACGCTCTGCGAGACCTACGGCCTGGCGAAGGAGGGCGCCCGGCACCACGGCTACACGGGCGTGCGCGGCTATCACCCGCTGCTCGCGGTGGCGGCCGGGACGGGTGAGGTGCTGATGGCCCGGCTGCGCGGGGGCCGTGCCAACACCGCTCGGGGGGCCGCACACTTTCTCCGTGAGACGGTGGCGCGGGTGCGCGACGCCGGGGCGAGCGGGCAGCTCACGGTGCGCGCCGACAGCGGCTTCTACAACCACGCTGTCGTCGCCGTCTGTCGCAAGCAGGATGTCCGCTTTTCCATCACCATTCGCCAGCAGCCGAACGTACGCCGGCTGATCGAGGCGATACCGGAAGAGGACTGGACGCCGATCCCGTACTGGCAGGACGACGGCGCCGCTGTCGCCGAGACGACCTACACGCCGTTCCAGCACACGAGGGACGCCACCGCGGTGCGGCTCATCGTGCGGCGCGTCAAGCCGACGCCCGGCTCACAGCTCGCACTCTTCGTGAACTACAGTTACCATGCCTTCATCACCGATCGCGCGGGGGAGATGATGGAGCTGGAGGCCGACCATCGCCGTCACGCCGAGATCGAGAACGCGATCCGCGACCTCAAGTACGGCGTCGGGTTGAACCATCTCCCCTCGGGCCGCTTCGCCGCGAACGCGGCGTGGCTCGCGGTGCAGGTGATCGCGCACAACCTCGCCCGCTGGACGGCACGCCTCGGGCTCGGCGAGGGGATCGTGACGACCAGGACGCTCAGGCGACGCTACTTCTCTCTCGCCGGACGGCTCACCCGCTCTGCCCGGCGGTGGACTCTGCACCTCCCGAAGCGCTGGCCCTGGGCAGAGCAGCTGGCAGCCGCGCTCGCGCGACTACGGGCGATACCGCTCCCGGCCTGACGCCCGCTCACAGCGCCGACCCGGGTCCGAGGCTCGCGCCAGCATGCCCGCGCACGCCTCGCGCACCCTCGCGCCCGCACCCTCAGCGCCCCCGAGCTGCGCTCAGCGACGGCTCCTGGCTCCGGCCCGCCCCCGGCGCCGCCCGGCGAACGCCGGCACGCCCGCCGAACTCTCCGGCAGCCCGGCACCCCGCCTCGTCAAGCTTCGATCGGTGGATTCGAGATCAGACTGCTGCGCATCGTGCATCATCGGCTACGGTTTACGTCCCTTCCCGACGCGGTCCCGGCGTACGACTCGTCGGGACAACGCGCAGCTCTCCCAAGTCCCGGCGATAGACGTGTGTGCGTGCATGGGGTCTTCGACACCGTGGGGCCCGACCACGACTCGCCAGTAGCGCCGTCGCCGGTATTGCCTTCGACCAATCCAAGAGCCTCGGCACCCCAAATGGCCCTTTCGATGCTCATTAGCCCCGCCCGCACACCCCGCTGCCGACGCTTCACAAGCCGCCTCGCGACGACCCGCGCACGGCTCGCGGAATGACATGAGTGGCTAGCTCTTTGCCATAGAGGACTTCCACCTCCTGCCTACTCGCCAGTTAGCCTGGCGCTCTGGATCAGGGCTAAGGCACGTTAGGGGCACCTCGAAGAACTCGCGATTTTTGATGAAGGTATCGGTGAGGGCACGAGGGGGCAGAGGGCGTAGCTGAGGAGACCCCAGGGGGTGTGGGTGAGTCCGCGAGAGCATAGGTGAAGCGGGATAATTGACAGTTAAACGGGACTGTCAAAGCACCGAACTAGAGGCTGGTGTGAGGTCTGTGGACGGGTGGCGGCAAGCTAGGCCGCGGCAGCCGTACGGCGGTGTTCGAGGTGCGCCAGACGGCGAATATTGTACGCCAGGTTCTTGAAGCCGATCTGCGTCACTGCCCGCCGCACGCCGATCGTACGGATGTGCGTGCCGCCCATCTCGTTCGTCTGCGAGCCGAAGATGTGCTCAACCCGGGCCCGTACTTGCGACCATCCCCGGTTGACCGCCTCCTCAGCCGCCGTCAACGGCCGGTTGGCAGCGGCCTTCCGATGGATGCGGCTCGTCAGACCTTTCTCCGTGAGCATTGCCTCAATCGCCCGCGACCGATAGGCACGGTCTGCCCACACATCGGGTGACGTGTTCGGAGAGTCGAGCAGCTGGTCGATCACCTGGCTGTCATGGACCGCGGCATCGGTGACGGCGTAGGAACGCACCAGCTTGTGGCGCCGATCGATGGTGATGTGGTTCTTGTAGCCGTAGTGACTCTTCCCGTGCTTCTTCGTCCAGCGGGCGTCGAGGTCTTTCTGGGCCAGCTTCGCCGGATTGAAGACCCACTCCGAGGGAATGAGGTCCTGCTTGAGCGACTCGTTCTCCCGGCGGCTGTTGCGCTGGATCGGCACCGAGACGATCGAGGCGTCGACGATCTGTCCGCCACTGGCGCGGTAGCCCTGGCTGGCGAGATAGTGGTCGAAGGCCTGGAACAACTCGGCGATGGCGCCCGCCCTGGTCAACTGCTCGCGGTAGAGCCAGAAGGTGGTGGCGTCGGGCACCCGGCCTTCGATGCCTGTGCCGCAGAAGCGGGAGAAGGAGAGACGGTCGCGGATCTGATACTCAATCTGTTCATCGGAGAGGTTGTAGAGTACGCCGAGTATCAATCCCTTGAAGATGACGATTGCGTCCCATGGCTTGCGTCCGGCCGGTGATTTACGCTCTTCTTCGGGCGTGGCCCAGACGGCTTCTAACTGAGGTCTGAACTGCTCCCACGGGATGATTTGGTCGAGCTTGGCGAGTGGGTCGCCCTTGGCGTCGAGAGCGTCGTAGCGGTCGTCCACATTGAAGAATCCAAGTTGGCCCATATCATCCCCCGTAACCATGACACTGATGGCTACAGTATATCATTCACCATGCCGACGATATAGTCATTCTTCGAAGTGCCCTTAGGTTACCGCGATGCGTGCCCTGGCCCAAGAGGCTACCGGACTCGCGGGATGGCTGGCGGCCGCGCTGGGCTTCCCGGGCTCAGAGGTTACTGAGCTCATTTGAAGAAGGTAAGGGGCCATACGGAGTTGTCATTCCCACGGGCGGGATGGCGCTCGGGTGGTCACCGGCACCGGAAGGGGCCGCCGCGCCCGCCGCGTGCGGCGGCGCACGCCGTGGCGCTCGGCCTGCCGCACGACCTCGCCCAAGCACTCGTCCTGCTCGAGCATGCCAGGTCGTCGACCGACTCCCCGCCGGCGAGGTTGAGGAGCACGAGGGGCGACGGAGAGCTGGCTCTCGCTCCAGCCCTGCACGCGGGCCGTGGGAGCGCGACGCGCGAACGATCCGCGCAGCCCCGCGGCCTCCAGTAGATCGAGGTAGAGGAGCAGGCCTGCCAGCGCCGTGACGCCCGCCCCCGAGCGCGGCGCCTCGGCGTACTCGATGGGTAGGAGTCCCTGTGTCATGATGGCGCACGCCGTTGGTGATGCATTGCGGCTTGACACACGCATCATCGTCCCGATTGCGGTCGGGGCCGACGGGGGAGAAGTCTTGGTTGTGGGTCTGGGAGTGCACGATAGTACAATCGTCTCCCAGTCTGGATTTTTGTTGAACATGCATTCGATCTAGGTACGGCGGTGGCAGAGGGGTGAATAGGTGATGGGGAATACCCCGTTCCCGCACACAGTGAACACTCTGCCGCGCCGTCGGCAGCGAATCCTGTCGGCGACCGCAGTAAGCGCCTTATTCCTCGCCTTCCTAATCGTGGGTAGCGCTGCGGCGCAGGTAACCAACAGTCAACCGGCGTTCCCGTCCAGCGAGGACGGTGCCCGATCGGTGGCCGAGAACACCGCCGCAGGCGCAAACATCGGCGCGCCTGTCGGGGCCACGGACGCGGACACCGACGCCCTGTATGTTTCCACCTCCGAGGGCAACGGCGCGGACAAGATCCTGCGGGTCACTCCCCAGGTGGCTCCCCGGTTCCCAGCCAATACCGACACCACCTGGGATACGCCGGAGAACGCCGATATCACCACCATCGTCGCCACTGTTGCGGCCGAAGAGCCGAACGGCGAGGCGATCACCTACTCCCTGGGCGGGACCGACGCCGCCTCCTTCAACATCAACGATACTACCGTCGGGGAATTGCGGGCCAACGCGCCGCTGGACTACGAGACCAAATCCTCGTACCAGGTCGATGTTATCGCCACCGACCCCAATAACTTGAGCAGCAAAGTAACACTGACCATCACAGTAACCAACGAGGACGAGGCGGGCGCGATAACCCTGTCGTCCCAAGCGCCCGTCGTTGGCATAGACCTGACGGCCAGTATCACCGACCTCGACGGGGGTGTTTCCATCATAGGTTGGACCTGGAGTAAATCCTCGGACCAAACTACGTGGACCGCTATTGCCGGCGCAACGTCGTCCACCTACAGACCGGTTGCCGCCGACGTTGGCAGCTACCTGCGAGCCACGGCGGCTTACACCGACAGCCAAGGATCGGGCAAGAATGCGCAACAGAAAACGGACGCCCCGGTTGTGGCGGCTCCGAGCGGGGTGGCCGTGACCGTCAGCGACGACGAGACCGCCGGGGTGACGGTGTCCGAAACCACGCTGACGTTGGACGAGGGCGGCAGCGCCACCTACACCGTGGTGCTGAACAGGCAGCCCACCTCCGACGTAGTGATCGGCGTCACCAGGAGCGGCAGTCCCGATGTGACGGTGTCGCCGGCCACCCTGACCTTCACCCCGGCCAACTGGAGCACGGCGCAGACGGTGACGGTGCGGGGGGCACAGGACGCCGACGCGGTGAACGACACGGCCGCCATCGCCCACGCCGTCGACGCCTCCCAGAGCGCCGACGAGTACGACACCGCGGCCATCGCCGGGGTGTCGGTGACCGTGACCGACGACGACACCGCCGGGGTGACGGTGTCCGAGACCGCGCTGACGTTGGACGAGGGCGCCAGCGCCACCTACACCGTGGTGCTGAACGCCCAGCCCGCCTCCAACGTGCTGATTCGCATTGACAACAACAACCTGGACGTGGGGGTGGACGCCGATGCGGGTAGGGCACGCGCCCAGGCCTTCTTGCTCTTCACCCCGGGCAACTGGAGCACGCCGCAGACGGTGAAGGTGTCCGCCGCCCAGGACGCCGACGCCGCGGACGACCAGGCCCAGCTGGACCACGCGGTAAGCTATACGTTCGACAGGTCCGGCCCGTACAACAGCGTGCTCGCCGCCGGGGTGGCCGTGACCGTCACCGACGACGAGACCGCCGGGGTGACGGTGTCCGAAACCACGCTGACGTTGGACGAGGGCGCCAGCGCCACCTACACCGTGGTGCTGAACGCCCAGCCCGCCGCCGACGTGCTGATTCGCATTGACAACAACAACCAGGACGTGAAGGTGGACGCCGACGCGATCTTCCCAGGCCTCCAGGCCTTCATGCTCTTCACCCCGGGCAACTGGAACACGCCGCAGACGGTGAAGGTGTCCGCCGCCCAGGACGCCGACGCCGCGGACGACCAAGCCCAGCTGGACCACGCGGTAAGCTATACGGCCGACAGGTCCGGCCCGTACAACAGCGTGCTCGCCGCCGGGGTGGCCGTGACCGTCATCGACGACGAGACCGTCGGCGTGACGGTGTCCGAAACCACGCTGACAGTGGTCGAGGGCGCCAGCAACACCTACACGGTGAAGCTGGACCCCCAGCCCTCCTCCGACGTGGTGATCACGGTGACCAGCAGCAATTCGGCCGTGACGCCGGCGCCGGCGCGGCTGACCTTCACCTCGAGCAACTGGAGCACGGCCCAGACGGTGACGGTGCGGGCCGCCCACGACGCCGACGCGGTGAACGACTCGGCCGCCATCGCCCACGCGGTGGTGCCCGCCGAAAGCGCCGACGAGTACGACACCGCGACCATCGCCGGGGTGGCGGTGACCGTCGCCGATGACGACGCGGGCGTGACAAACTCCGAATCCACGCTGGCGGTGGCCGAGGGCGGCAGCGCCACCTACACCGTGGTGCTGAACACCCAGCCCTCCGCCGACGTGGCGATTATCATCGCCGACGACAACCCGGACGTGACGTTGGACACCGACGCGACGCAGCCAGGCATCCAGAACAGGCTGACCTTCACCCCGAGCAACTGGAACACACCGCAGACGGTGACGGTGGCCGCCGCCCACGACGCCGACGCGGTGAACGACAAAGCCCAGCTGCGCTACACTGTGTCGTCCGACAACGTGTCCGGCCCGTACAGCGGCTTGGCCGCCGCCGGGGTGGCCGTGACCGTCACCGACGACGACACCGTCGGCGTGACGGTGTCCGAAACCACGCTGACCGTGGCCGAGGGCGGCGACAACACCTACACGGTGGTCCTGGACGCGCAGCCCACCTCCGACGTGGTGATCAACGTAACCAAGAGCGGCAGTACCGACGTGACGGTGTCGCCGGCCACCCTGACCTTCACCGGGGACAACTGGGACACGGCGCAGACGGTGACGGTGGCCGCCGCCCAGGACGCCGACGCGGCGGACGACTCGGCCGCCATCGCCCACGCGGTGGCGCCCGCCGAAAGCGCCGACGAGTACGACACCGCGACCATCGCCGGGGTGGCGGTGACCGTCGACGACGACGAGACCGCCGGGGTGACGGTGTCCAGGCCCAGGATGAGGATGGACGAGGGCGGCAGCAACACCTACACCGTGGCGCTGAACGCCCAGCCCACCTCCGACGTGGTGATCGCGGTGACCAGCAACAATTCCGACGTGACGGTGGACACCGACGCGGCGACGTCCGGCAGCCAGAACACGCTGACCTTCACCCCGAACAACTGGAGCACGGCGCAGACGGTGAGGGTGGCCGCGGACCAGGACGCCGACGCGGCGAACGACAAGGCCGCCATCACCCACGCGGTGGTGGCCGCCCAAAGCGCCGACGAGTACGACAACGTGACCATCGCCCGGGTGCGGGTGACCGTCATCGACGACGAAACCCCCACCGCCGGGGTGACAAGCTCCGTGTCCCGGCTGACGGTGGCCGAGGGCGGCAGCGCCACCTACACCGTGGTGCTTAACACCTCACCCCCAGGCGCCTTCGGAGTGACGGTCTTCGTTCTTCTCGTCTCCGACGGGAACGTGACGCGGGCGCCGGCGTCGCTGTTCTTCACTTCCAGCAACTGGGACACAGCGCAGACGGTGACGATGTCCGCCTCCCAGGACATCGAGGCGAGCGACAGGGCCCAGGTATCCTACGTTGTACGGTGCACCTGCAGCCAGTACAACGGCTTGAGATACGACAACGTGGTGGAGGTGATCGTCGTCGACGACGACGCGGTCGGAGTGACGGTGTCCGAAACAGCGGTGTCGGTGATCGAGGGCGGCAACAGCAACTACACGGTGGTGCTGAACAAACAGCCCTCCTCTGACGTGGTGATCGACGTCACCGCCAGCGGCAATACGGACGTGACCGTGTCGCCGGCCACTTTGACTTTCACTTCCAGTAACTGGGGCACGGCGCAGACGGTGACGGCGCGGGCGGCCCAGGACGCCGACGCCGCGAACGACACGGCCGCCATCACCCACGCGGTGGTGGCCGCCGAAAGCGCCGACGAGTACGACAACGTGAGCATCGCCGGGGTGACGGTGACCGTCACCGACGACGAGACCGCCGGGGTGACGGTGTCCGAAACCGCGCTGGAGGTGGCCGAAGGCGGCAACAACACTTACACCGTGGTCCTGGGCGCGCAGCCCACCTCCGGCGTGGTGATCAACGTAACCGCCAGCGGCAGTCCCGATGTGACGGTGTCGCCGGCCACTTTGACCTTCACCCCGGCCAACTGGAGCACGGCGCAGACGGTGACGGTGGCCGCGGCCCAGGACGCCGACGCGGTGGACGCCGCGGCCTCCATCAGCCACGCCGTCGACGCCTCCCGCAGCGCCGACGAGTACGACGCCGTGACCATCGCCGGGGTGGCGGTGACCGTCACCGACGACGAGACCGCCGGGGTGACGGTGTCCAGGCCCAGGCTGAGGGTGAACGAGGGGGGCAGCAAAACCTACACGGTGAAGCTGGGCGTCCAGCCCACCTCCGACGTGGTGATCAACGTCACCAAGAGCGGCAGCGCCGACGTGACGGTGTCGCCGGCCACTTTGACTTTCACTTCCAGTAACTGGGACACGGCGCAGACGGTGACGGTGGCCGCGGCCGAGGACGCCGACGCGGTGAACGACGCAGCCGCCATCGCCCACGCCGTCGACGCCGCCCGCAGCGCCGACGAGTACGACAACGTGACCATCGCCGGGGTGGCCGTGACCGTCACCGACGACGAGACCGCCGGGGCGACGGTGTCCGAAACCACGCTGACGGTTGCCGAGGGCGGCAGCGCAACCTACACCGTGGTCCTGGACGTGCAGCCCGCATCCAACGTGGTGATAAGCGTAACCGCCAGCGGCAGCAGCGACGTGACGGTGTCTCCGGCCACCCTGACCTTCACGACGGCCAACTGGGACACGGCGCAGACGGTGACGGTGGCTGCGGCCCAGGACGCCGACGCGGTGGACGACGCGGCGTCCATCGCCCACGCCGTCGACGCCGCCCGCAGCGCCGACGAGTACGACAACGTGACCATCGCCGGGGTGGCCGTGACCGTCACCGACGACGACACCGCCGGGGCGACGGTGTCCGAAACCGCGCTGGAGGTGGCCGAGGGCGGCAGCGCAACTTACACCGTGGTGCTGAACCTTCAACCCACCTCCGACGTAGTGATAAGCGTCACCGCCAGCGGCAATACGGACGTGACCGTGTCGCCGGCCACCCTGACCTTCACGACGGCCAACTGGGACACGGCGCAGACGGTGACGGTGGCCGCCGCCCAGGACGCCGACGCGGTGGACGACGCAGCCTCCATCGCCCACGCCGTCGACGCCGCCCGCAGCGCCGACGAGTACGACAACGTGACCATCGCCGGGGTGGCCGTGACCGTCACCGATGACGAGACCGCCGGGGTGACGGTGTCCGTCATTTCAGTGAAGGCGCCGGAGGGCGGCAGCGCAACCTACACCGTGGTACTGGACGTGCAGCCCACCTCCGACGTGGTGATCAACGTAACCAAAAGCGGCAGCTCCGACGTGACGGTGTCTCCGGCCACCCTGACCTTCACGACGGCCAACTGGGACACGGCGCAGACGGTGACGGTGTCCGCCGCCCAGGACGCCGACGCGGTGGACGACGCAGCCGCCATCAGCCACGCGGTGGTGGACGCCAGCAGCGACGACCTGTACGACGGCCTCCAAATCGCCCGCGTGAGCGTGACCGTCACCGAAGACGACCCCGGGATGAGAGTGTCCCAAACCGACGGGATTGTGATGACGGAGGGCATACCTTTCTCCTACACGGTGGCCCTGACCACCAAGCCCACTTCCAACGTGGCGCTAATAATAGGGGTGCTCGGCAGCCGGGGCATTACGGTGGACGGGTCCCCTATCACGTTCGATCTGCCCGGACTGGGTACCCTGGCGGCGGTGGAGTTGCTCTTCACCCCGGCCAACTGGAACACCCCCCAGACGGTGACGGTGCGGGCCCCCGACGACGATGACTCGGCGGACGACTCGGCCACCATCTACCACGGCATTATCCCCGGCAGCAGCGCCGAGGAGTACCGCAGTGTCCCTCTCATCGCCCTGGAAGTGTTCGTCAACGACGACGACCCCGGGGTGACCGTGTCCCCCAAGGCGCGGTCGCTGGCCGAGGGCGGCAGCGCGACCTACACCGTGCTCCTCGACACCGAGGCCGCGTCGGACGTGGTAATATCGGTGAGCAGCGACAACACGGACGTGACGGTGTCTCCGGCGACCCTGACCTTCACCACGGCCAACTGGGGCACGGCGCAGACGGTGACGGTGCGGGCGGCCCACGACGCCGACGCGGTGAACGACGCGGCCTCCATCACCCACGCGGTGGTGGACGCCGACAGCGACGACCTGTACGACGGCCTCCGCATCGCCCGCGTGAGCGTAACCGTCACCGACGACGACGCCGGGGTGAGCGTGTCCGAAACGGCGCTGACGGTGGCCGAGGGCGGCAGCGCAACCTACACCGTGAAGCTGGACGCCCAGCCCGCCTCCGACGTGGTGATCACGGTGAGCAGCGACAATTCGGACGTGACGGCGGACACCGACGCCGCGACGTCCGGCAACCAGACCACGCTGACCTTCACCCCGGCCAACTGGAGCACGGCGCAGACGGTGACGGTGCGGGCGGCCCAGGACGCCGACGCGGCGAACGACGCGGCGTCCATCACCCACGCCGTCGACGCCTCCCGCAGCGCCAACGAGTTCGACAACGTGAGCAGCGCCGGGGTGGCGGTGACCGTCACCGATGACGAGACCGCCGGGGCGACGGTGTCCGCGACCACGCTGACGGTGACCGAGGGCGGCAACAACACTTACACCGTGGTCCTGGACGTGCAGCCCACCTCCGACGTGGTGATCACGGTGAGCAGCGACAATTCGGACGTGACGGCGACGCCGGCGAAGCTCACCTTCACCCCGTCCAACTGGAGCACGGCGCAGACGGTGACGGTGGCTGCCGCCCAGGACGCCGACGCGGTGAACGACGCGGCCGCCATCGCCCACGCCGTCGACGCCGCCCGCAGCGCCAACGAGTTCGACGCCGTGACCATCGCCGGGGTGGCGGTGACCGTCACCGACGACGACGCCGGGGCGACGGTGTCCGAAACCACGCTGACGGTGGCCGAGGGCGGCAACGCAACCTACACCGTGAAGCTGGACGCCCAGCCCGCCGCGGACGTGGTGATCACGGTGAGCAGCGACAATTCGGACGTGACGGCGGACACCGACGGCGCGACGTCCGGCAACCAGACCACCCTGACCTTCTCCCCGTCCAACTGGGACACGGCGCAGACGGTAACGGTGTCCGCCGCCGAGGACGCCGACGCGGTGAACGACGCGGCCTCCATCACCCACGCGGTGGTGGCCGCCAGCAGCGCCGACGAGTTCGACGCCGTGAGCATCGCCGAACTGGCGGTGACCGTCACCGACGACGACGCCGGGGTGACGGTGTCCGAAACCACGGTGACGGTGGCCGAGGGCACCAGCACCACCTACACGGTGAAGCTGGACGCCCAGCCCGCATCCAACGTGGTGATCAGCGTCACCAGGAGCGGCAGCCCCGACGTGACCGTGTCGCCGGCCACGCTGACCTTCACCCGGGCCAACTGGAGCACGGCGCAGACGGTGACGGTGCGGGCGGCCCAGGACGCCGACGCGGTGAACGACGCGGCGTCCATCACCCACGCGGTGGTGGCCGCCAGCAGCGCCGACGAGTTCGACGCCGTGACCATCGCCGGGGTGACCGTGACCGTGGCCGACGACGACGCCGGGGTGACGGTGTCCCCTGCTACATTGCGCATCCCCGAGGGCAACAGTTCGACCTACACGGTGGTCCTGGACGCCCAGCCCGCCTCCGACGTGGTGATCACGGTGAGCAGCGGCAATACGGACGTGACCGTGTCTTCGGCGCGGCTGACCTTCACGACGGCCAACTGGGACACGGCGAAGACGGTAACGGTGTCCGCCGCCGAGGACGCCGACGCGGTGAACGACACGGCCTCCATCACCCACGCGGTGGTGGCCGCCAGCAGCGCCGACGAGTACGACGCCGTGACCATCGCCGGGGTGGCGGTGACCGTCACCGACGACGACGCCGGGGTGAGCGTGTCCGAAACCACGCTGACGGTGACCGAGGGCGGCAGCGCCACCTACACCGTGAAGCTGGCCGCCCAGCCCGCCTCCGACGTGGTTATCACGGTGAGCAGCGGCAATACGGACGTGACGGTGTCTCCGGCCACCCTGACCTTCACCCCGTCCAACTGGAGCACGGCGCAGACGGTGACGGTGGCTGCCGCCCAGGACGCCGACGCGGTGAACGACGCGGCCGCCATCGCCCACGCCGTCGACGCCGCCCGCAGCGCCGACGAGTTCGACGCCGTGACCATCGCCGGGGTGGCGGTGACCGTCACCGACGACGACGCCAGGCTGGTCTTGGATGTCGAGAAGTTAAAGATGGACGAGGGCAGCAGTAGCACTGCCTACGATGTGAAGCTGGGCGGCCAGCCCACGGGTAACGTGGTGGTGCGCGTAACCGTGAGCGGCAGCAGCGACGTGGCGGTGGACACCGACGGCAGTACAGACGGCGACCAGGATACGCTGACCTTCACGAATGGCAATTGGGACAAAGGGCAGCTTGTGAGGGTCCGGGCCGCCCAGGACGCCGACGCGGTGGACGACGCGGCCTCCATCACCCATAGCGTCGTGGACGCCGACAGCGCCGACGAGTTCGACGCCGCGCCCGACACCGTGCGGCACGTGACCGTCGACGACAACGACGCCGGGGTGACGGTGTCCGCGTCCAAGCTGACGGTGGACGAGGGCACCAGCGCCACCTACACGGTGGTCCTGGACGCCCTGCCCGCCGCGGACGTGGTGATCACGGTGAGCAGCGACAATTCGGACGTGACGGTGTCGCCGGCCACCCTGACCTTCACCCCGGCCAACTGGAGCACGGCGAAGACGGTGACGGTGTCCGCCGCCCAGGACGCCGACGCGGTGAACGACGCGGCGTCCATCGCCCACGCGGTCACCGCCGCCAGCAGCGCCAAAGAGTACGACGCCGTGACCATCGCCGGGGTGACCGTGACCGTGGCCGACGACGACGCCGGGGTGACGGTGTCCGAAACCGCGCTGACGGTGGCCGAGGGCGGCAGCGCCACCTACACGGTGGTCCTGGACGCCCTGCCCGACTCCGACGTGGTGATCACGGTGACCCGCAGCGGCGACGTGACGGCGACGCCGGCGAAGCTCACCTTCACCACGGCCAACTGGAGCACGGCGCAGACGGTGACGGTGCGGGGGGCCCAGGACGCCGACGCGGTGAACGACGCGGCGTCCATCACCCACGCGGTCAACGCCGCCAGCAGCGCCAAAGAGTACGACGCCGTGACCATCGCCGGGGTGGCGGTGACCGTCACCGACGATGATGACGCCACGCTGGTCGTGCCTGGCGACGCAATTATGATATCGGAGGGCATCAGATCCGGTGGCTACACTGTGCGACTGAGCGCCCAACCCACGAGCAACGTGGTGGTGCGCGTAACCGTGAGCGGCAGCAGCGACGTGGCGGTGGACACCGACGGCAGTACAGACGGCGACCAGGATACGCTGACCTTCACGAATGGCAATTGGGACACAGGGCAGCTCGTGAGGGTCCGGGCCGCCGAGGACGCCGACGCGGTGGACGACGAGGCCTCCATCACCCATAGCGTCGTGGACGCCGAGAGCGCCGACGAGTTCGACGCCGCGCCCGACGCCGTGCGGCGCGTGACCGTCGACGACGACGACACTGCCGGGGCGACGGTGTCCGAGACCACGCTGACGGTGGCCGAGGGCGGCAGCGCCACCTACACGGTGGTCCTGGACGTGCAGCCCACCTCCAACGTGGTGATCGGCGTCACCAAGACCGGCAGCAGCGACGTGACGGTGTCTCCGGCGACCCTGACCTTCTCCTCGTCCAACTGGGACACGGCGAAGACGGTAACGGTGTCCGCCGCCCAGGACGCCGACGCGGTGAACGACGCGGCGTCCATCACCCACGCGGTCAACGCCGCCGGCAGCGCCAACGAGTTCGACGCCGCGACCATCGCCGGGGTGGCCGTGACCGTCACCGACGACGAGACCGCCGGGGCGACGGTGTCCGAAACCACGCTGGAGGTGGACGAGGGCGGCAGCGCAACCTACACCGTGAAGCTGGACGCCCAGCCCGCCTCCGACGTGGTGATCAGCGTCACCAAGAGCGGCAGCCCCGACGTGACGGTGTCGCCGGCCACCCTGACCTTCTCCACGTCCAACTGGAGCACGGCGCAGACGGTGACGGTGGCTGCCGCCCAGGACCCCGACGCGGTGAACGACGCGGCCTCCATCACCCACGCCGTCGACGCCGCCCGCAGCGCCGACGAGTACGACGCCGTCGCCGTGGCCGCAGTGGCGGTGACCGTCAGCGACGATGACGCCGGGGTGACGGTGTCCGAAACCACGCTGGAGGTGGCCGAGGGCGGCAGCGGCGCCTACACGGTGAAGCTCAACGCCCAGCCCGCCGCCGACGTGGTGATCAGCGTGAGCAGGAGCGGCAGCGCCGACGTGACGGCGTCGCCAGCCACGCTGACCTTCACGCCGAGCAACTGGAGCACGGCGCAGACGGTGACGGTGCGGGCCGCCCAGGACGCCGACGCGGTGAACGATACGGCGTCCATCGCCCACGCGGTGGTGGCCGCCCGCAGCGCCGACGAGTACGACGCCGTCGCCGTGGCCGCGGTGGCGGTGACCGTCAGCGACGATGACGCCGGGGTGACGGTGTCCGAAACCACGCTGACGGTGGCCGAGGGCGGCAACGCAACCTACACGGTGAAGCTCAACGCCCAGCCCGCCGCCGACGTGGTGATCAGCGTGAGCAGGAGCGGCAGCGCCGACGTGACGGCGTCGCCGGCCACGCTGACCTTCACGCCGAGCAACTGGAGCACGGCGCAGACGGTGACGGTGCGGGCCGCCCAGGACGCCGACGCGGTGAACGATACGGGTTCCATCGCCCACGCGGTGGTGGCCGCCCGCAGCGCCAACGAGTACGACGCCGTCGCCGTGGCCGCGGTGGCGGTGACCGTCAGCGACGACGATGACGCCGGGGTGACGGTGTCCGAAACCACGCTGACGGTGGCCGAGGGCGGCAACGGCGCCTACACGGTGAAGCTCAACGCCCAGCCCGCCGCCGACGTGGTGATCAGCGTGAGCAGGAGCGGCAGCGCCGACGTGACGGCGTCGCCAGCCACGCTGACCTTCACGCCGAGCAACTGGAGCACGGCGCAGACGGTGACGGTGCGGGCCGCCCAGGACGCCGACGCGGTGAACGATACGGGTTCCATCGCCCACGCGGTGGTGGCCGCCCGCAGCGCCAACGAGTACGACGCCGTCGCCGTGGCCGCGGTGGCGGTGACCGTCAGCGACGACGATGACGCCGGGGTGACGGTGTCCGAAACCACGCTGACGGTGGCCGAGGGCGGCAACGGCGCCTACACGGTGAAGCTCAACGCCCAGCCCGCCGCCGACGTGGTGATCAGCGTGAGCAGGAGCGGCAGCGCCGACGTGACGGCGTCGCCGGCCACGCTGACCTTCACGCCGAGCAACTGGAGCACGGCGCAGACGGTGACGGTGCGGGCCGCCCAGGACGCCGACGCCGCGAACGATACGGCGTCCATCGCCCACGCGGTGGTGGCCGCCCGCAGCGCCAACGAGTACGACGCCGTCGCCGTGGCCGCGGTGGCGGTGACCGTCAGCGACGACGATGACGCCGGGGTGACGGTGTCCGAAACCGCGCTGACGGTGGCCGAGGGCGGCAGCGCTACCTACACGGTGAAGCTGGACGCCCAGCCCGCCTCCGACGTGGTGATCAGCGTGAGCAGGAGCGGCAGCGCCGACGTGACGGCGTCGCCGGCCACGCTGACCTTCACGCCGAGCAACTGGAGCACGGCGCAGACGGTGACGGTGCGGGCCGCGCAGGACGCCGACGCGGTGAACGATACGGCGTCCATCGCCCACGCGGTGGTGGCCGCCCGCAGCGCCAACGAGTACGACGCCGTCGCCGTGGCCGCGGTGGCGGTGACCGTCAGCGACGACGATGACGCCGGGGTGACGGTGTCCGAAACCACGCTGGAGGTGGCCGAGGGCGGCAGCGGCGCCTACACGGTGAAGCTCAACGCCCAGCCCGCCTCCGACGTGGTGATCAGCGTGAGCAGGAGCGGCAGCGCCGACGTGACGGCGTCGCCAGCCACGCTGACCTTCACGCCGAGCAACTGGAGCACGGCGCAGACGGTGACGGTGCGGGCCGCCCAGGACGCCGACGCGGTGAACGATACGGGTTCCATCGCCCACGCGGTGGTGGCCGCCCGCAGCGCCAACGAGTACGACGCCGTCGCCGTGGCCGCGGTGGCGGTGACCGTCAGCGACGACGATGACGCCGGGGTGACGGTGTCCGAAACCACGCTGACGGTGGCCGAGGGCGGCAACGGCGCCTACACGGTGAAGCTCAACGCCCAGCCCGCCGCCGACGTGGTGATCAGCGTGAGCAGGAGCGGCAGCGCCGACGTGACGGCGTCGCCGGCCACGCTGACCTTCACGCCGAGCAACTGGAGCACGGCGCAGACGGTGACGGTGCGGGCCGCCCAGGACGCCGACGCCGCGAACGACGCGGCGTCCATCGCCCACGCGGTGGTGGCCGCCCGCAGCGCCAACGAGTACGACGCCGTCGCCGTGGCCGCGGTGGCGGTGACCGTCAGCGACGATGACGCCGGGGTGACGGTGTCCGAAACCACGCTGACGGTGGCCGAGGGCGGCAGCGCTACCTACACGGTGAAGCTGGACGCCCAGCCCGCCTCCGACGTGGTGATCAGCGTGAGCAGGAGCGGCAGCGCCGACGTGACGGCGTCGCCAGCCACGCTGACCTTCACGCCGAGCAACTGGAGCACGGCGCAGACGGTGACGGTGCGGGCCGCCCAGGACGCCGACGCGGTGAACGATACGGGTTCCATCGCCCACGCGGTGGTGGCCGCCCGCAGCGCCAACGAGTACGACGCCGTCGCCGTGGCCGCGGTGGCGGTGACCGTCAGCGACGACGATGACGCCGGGGTGACGGTGTCCGAAACCACGCTGACGGTGGCCGAGGGCGGCAACGGCGCCTACACGGTGAAGCTCAACGCCCAGCCCGCCGCCGACGTGGTGATCAGCGTGAGCAGGAGCGGCAGCGCCGACGTGACGGCGTCGCCGGCCACGCTGACCTTCACGCCGAGCAACTGGAGCACGGCGCAGACGGTGACGGTGCGGGCCGCCCAGGACGCCGACGCCGCGAACGACGCGGCGTCCATCGCCCACGCGGTGGTGGCCGCCCGCAGCGCCAACGAGTACGACGCCGTCGCCGTGGCCGCGGTGGCGGTGACCGTCAGCGACGATGACGCCGGGGTGACGGTGTCCGAAACCACGCTGACGGTGGCCGAGGGCGGCAGCGCTACCTACACGGTGAAGCTGGACGCCCAGCCCGCCTCCGACGTGGTGATCAGCGTGAGCAGGAGCGGCAGCGCCGACGTGACGGCGTCGCCGGCCACGCTGACCTTCACGCCGAGCAACTGGAGCACGGCGCAGACGGTGACGGTGCGGGCCGCGCAGGACGCCGACGCGGTGAACGATACGGCGTCCATCGCCCACGCGGTGGTGGCCGCCCGCAGCGCCAACGAGTACGACGCCGTCGCCGTGGCCGCGGTGGCGGTGACCGTCAGCGACGACGATGACGCCGGGGTGACGGTGTCCGAAACCACGCTGGAGGTGGCCGAGGGCGGCAGCGGCGCCTACACGGTGAAGCTCAACGCCCAGCCCGCCTCCGACGTGGTGATCAGCGTGAGCAGGAGCGGCAGCGCCGACGTGACGGCGTCGCCAGCCACGCTGACCTTCACGCCGAGCAACTGGAGCACGGCGCAGACGGTGACGGTGCGGGCCGCCCAGGACGCCGACGCGGTGAACGATACGGGTTCCATCGCCCACGCGGTGGTGGCCGCCCGCAGCGCCAACGAGTACGACGCCGTCGCCGTGGCCGCGGTGGCGGTGACCGTCAGCGACGATGACGCCGGGGTGACGGTGTCCGAAACCACGCTGACGGTGGCCGAGGGCGGCAACGCAACCTACACGGTGGTCCTGGACGCCCAGCCCGCCGCCGACGTGGTGATCAGCGTGAGCAGGAGCGGCAGCGCCGACGTGACGGCGTCGCCGGCCACGCTGACCTTCACGCCGAGCAACTGGAGCACGGCGCAGACGGTGACGGTGCGGGCCGCCCAGGACGCCGACGCGGTGAACGATACGGGTTCCATCGCCCACGCGGTGGTGGCCGCCCGCAGCGCCAACGAGTACGACGCCGTCGCCGTGGCCGCGGTGGCGGTGACCGTCAGCGACGACGATGACGCCGGGGTGACGGTGTCCGCGTCCACGCTGACGGTGGCCGAGGGCGGCAACGGCGCCTACACGGTGAAGCTCAACGCCCAGCCCGCCTCCGACGTGGTGATCAGCGTGAGCAGGAGCGGCAGCGCCGACGTGACGGCGTCGCCGGCCACGCTGACCTTCACGCCGAGCAACTGGAGCACGGCGCAGACGGTGACGGTGCGGGCCGCCCAGGACGCCGACGCCGCGAACGATACGGGTTCCATCGCCCACGCGGTGGTGGCCGCCCGCAGCGCCAACGAGTACGACGCCGTCGCCGTGGCCGCGGTGGCGGTGACCGTCAGCGACGACGATGACGCCGGGGTGACGGTGTCCGAAACCGCGCTGACGGTGGCCGAGGGCGGCAACGGCGCCTACACGGTGAAGCTCAACGCCCAGCCCGCCGCCGACGTGGTGATCAGCGTGAGCAGGAGCGGCAGCGCCGACGTGACGGCGTCGCCAGCCACGCTGACCTTCACGCCGAGCAACTGGAGCACGGCGCAGACGGTGACGGTGCGGGCCGCCCAGGACGCCGACGCCGCGAACGACGCGGCGTCCATCGCCCACGCGGTGGTGGCCGCCCGCAGCGCCAACGAGTACGACGCCGTCGCCGTGGCCGCGGTGGCGGTGACCGTCAGCGACGATGACGCCGGGGTGACGGTGTCCGAAACCACGCTGACGGTGGCCGAGGGCGGCAGCGGCGCCTACACGGTGAAGCTCAACGCCCAGCCCGCCGCCGACGTGGTGATCAGCGTGACCAGGAGCGGCAGCGCCGACGTGACAGCGTCGCCGGCCACGCTGACCTTCACCCGGGCCAACTGGAGCACGGCGCAGACGGTGACGGTGCGGGCCGCCCAGGACGCCGACGCCGCGAACGACGCGGCGTCCATCGCCCACGCGGTGGTGGCCGCCCGCAGCGCCAACGAGTACGACGCCGTCGCCGTGGCCGCGGTGGCGGTGACCGTCAGCGACGATGACGCCGGGGTGACGGTGTCCGAAACCACGCTGACGGTGGCCGAGGGCGGCAGCGGCGCCTACACGGTGAAGCTCAACGCCCAGCCCGCCGCCGACGTGGTGATCAGCGTGACCAGGAGCGGCAGCGCCGACGTGACAGCGTCGCCGGCCACGCTGACCTTCACCCGGGCCAACTGGAGCACGGCGCAGACGGTGACGGTGCGGGCCGCCCAGGACGCCGACGCCGCGAACGACGCGGCGTCCATCGCCCACGCGGTGGTGGCCGCCCGCAGCGCCAACGAGTACGACGCCGTCGCCGTGGCCGCGGTGGCGGTGACCGTCACCGACGACGATGACGCCGGGGTGACGGTGTCCGCGTCCACGCTGACGGTGGCCGAGGGCGGCAACGGCGCCTACACGGTGAAGCTCAACGCCCAGCCCGCCTCCGACGTGGTGATCAGCGTGAGCAGGAGCGGCAGCGCCGACGTGACGGCGTCGCCAGCCACGCTGACCTTCACGCCGAGCAACTGGAGCACGGCGCAGACGGTGACGGTGCGGGCCGCCCAGGACGCCGACGCCGCGAACGACGCGGCGTCCATCGCCCACGCGGTGGTGGCCGCCCGCAGCGCCAACGAGTACGACGCCGTCGCCGTGGCCGCGGTGGCGGTGACCGTCAGCGACGATGACGCCGGGGTGACGGTGTCCGAAACCGCGCTGACGGTGGCCGAGGGCGGCAACGCAACCTACACGGTGGTCCTGGACGCCCAGCCCGCCGCCGACGTGGTGATCAGCGTGAGCAGGAGCGGCAGCGCCGACGTGACGGCGTCGCCGGCCACGCTGACCTTCACCCGGGCCAACTGGAGCACGGCGCAGACGGTGACGGTGGCTGGCGCCGAGGACGCCGACGCGGTGAACGACGCGGCGTCCATCGCCCACGCGGTGGTGGCCGCCCGCAGCGCCGACGAGTACGACGGCGCGACCATCGCCGCGGTGGCGGTGACCGTCAGCGACGATGACGCCGGGGTGACGGTGTCCGAAACCGCGCTGGAGGTGGCCGAGGGCGGCAGCGGCGCCTACACGGTGAAGCTGGACGCCCAGCCCGCCTCCGACGTGGTGATCAGCGTGCCCAGGAGCGGCAGCGCCGACGTGACGGTGTCGCCGGCCACGCTGACCTTCACCCGGGCCAACTGGAGCACGGCGCAGACGGTGACGGTGCGGGCCGCCGAGGACGCCGACGCGGCGAACGACGCGGCGTCCATCGCCCACGCGGTGGTGGCCGCCCGCAGCGCCGACGAGTACGACGCCGTCGCCGTGGCCGCGGTGGCGGTGACCGTCAGCGACGATGACGCCGGGGTGACGGTGTCCGAAACCACGCTGACGGTGGCCGAGGGCGGCAGCGGCGCCTACACGGTGGTCCTGGACGCCCAGCCCGCCGCCGACGTGGTGATCAGCGTGACCAGGAGCGGCAGCGCCGACGTGACGGCGTCGCCGGCCACGCTGACCTTCACCCGGGCCAACTGGAGCACGGCGCAGACGGTGACGGTGCGGGCCGCCGAGGACGCCGACGCGGCGAACGACGCGGCGTCCATCGCCCACGCGGTGGTGGCCGCCCGCAGCGCCGACGAGTACGACGCCGTCGCCGTGGCCGCGGTGGCGGTGACCGTCAGCGACGAGACCGCCGGGGTGACGGTGTCCGAAACCACGCTGACGGTGGCCGAGGGCGGCAGCGGCGCCTACACGGTGGTCCTGGACGCCCAGCCCGCCGCCGACGTGGTGATCAGCGTGACCAGGAGCGGCAGCGCCGACGTGACGGCGTCGCCGGCCACGCTGACCTTCACCCGGGCCAACTGGAGCACGGCGCAGACGGTGACGGTGCGGGCCGCCGAGGACGCCGACGCGGTGAACGACGCGGCCTCCATCACCCACGCCGTCGACGCCGCCAGCAGCGCCAACGAGTTCGACGCCGTCGCCGTGGCCGCGGTGGCGGTGACCGTCAGCGACGACGAGACCGCCGGGGTGACGGTGTCCGAAACCACGCTGACGGTGGCCGAGGGCGGCAGCGGCGCCTACACGGTGGTCCTGGACGCCCAGCCCGCCGCCGACGTGGTGATCAGCGTGACCAGGAGCGGCAGCGCCGACGTGACGGCGTCGCCGGCCACGCTGACCTTCACCCGGGCCAACTGGAGCACGGCGCAGACGGTGACGGTGCGGGCCGCCGAGGACGCCGACGCGGCGAACGACGCGGCGTCCATCGCCCACGCGGTGGTGGCCGCCCGCAGCGCCGACGAGTACGACGCCGTCGCCGTGGCCGCGGTGGCGGTGACCGTCAGCGACGATGACGCCGGGGTGACGGTGTCCGAAACCACGCTGGAGGTGGCCGAGGGCGGCAGCGGCGCCTACACGGTGGTCCTGGACGCCCAGCCCGCCTCCGACGTGGTGATCAGCGTGCCCAGGAGCGGCAGCGCCGACGTGACGGCGTCGCCGGCCACGCTGACCTTCACCCGGGCCAACTGGAGCACGGCGCAGACGGTGACGGTGCGGGCCGCCGAGGACGCCGACGCGGTGAACGACGCGGCGTCCATCGCCCACGCGGTGGTGGCCGCCCGCAGCGCCGACGAGTACGACGGCGCGACCATCGCCGCGGTGGCGGTGACCGTCAGCGACGACGAGGCCGCCGGGGTGGCGGTGACCGTCACCGACGCCGATGATCCTGTGGGTATCCCCCCTGAGCGGACCTCAACGGAAGCTGTCGAGCGCGACGGCTACGGCTGGACCGGCATCTGGTCCGATGGCGACATACTGTGGCAGGCCGTGAACGTCCGGGGTGCCGACGACGCCATCCATGCGTACGACCTCGCCAGCGGCAAGCGGATCCAGGAGCGCGAGTTTGAACTCGATGAGACCAACCGCGCGCCGCGAGGCCTGTGGTCCGACGGCGTCACGATCTGGGTGTCCGACAGCGGTCAGGACCGACTCTTCGCCTACAAGCTCGAAAGCGGCGAGCGCCTGCAGGACCGCGAACTCGCACTGGTCGGCCAGAACGGCGCTGCGCGTGGTATCTGGTCCGACGGGAAGCTCATGTGGGTGCTGGACGCCAACCAGGACGCTCTCTTCGCCTACATCCGATCGAGCGGCGAGCTGATCGCCAAGTATTCCCTGCACCGCGCCAACGGTGACCCGCGCGGGCTGTGGTCCGACGGCATCACGATCTGGGTCTCCGACCACAGGCTCTTCGCCTACGCACTGCCCGTGCCCAGGCAGCTTGAACTCCTCACCTTCACCGCGAGCGGCGGCAGCGCGCAGACCGTAGAGGTGAGCACCATCGAGGACGGCGCCGCCGAGCGCGGCGAGACCTTCACGCTCGAGCTCCGCGACGCATCCGGCGGCGGGGGCGAGCCCCTGACAGTCAGCGGTTCGCCGTTGACCACCACCATCAACGACGACGACGCACCCCGCAGCGGTATCGCCCTGTCGGTCTCCGAGCGCAGTATCGCCGAGGGCTCCGCCGCCACTACCCTCACCGTGACCGCGACCATGCATGGAGGCGCCACCCTGCCGACGGACACCACGCTCAGGCTCAGCCTGGGCGGCAGCGCCAGCTCCGGCGCCGACTACACGGCGACCCCCCTCGGTGCCATCACCGTCGCCGCCGGCCGGCCCTCGGCCACGACCAGCTTCCTGCTCACGCCCAGCGACGACAGTGTGGTCGAGGGTGACGAGACGATCCTCGTGCAGGGTGTCCACAGCGGCCGCCTCACAGTCACTGAGGCCACCATCACCCTCGAGGACGACGACCGCGCCACGCTCGCGATCAGCGCTCCCGCAGGTGACCTCGAGGAGGGCTCCGACGTCACCTTCACCGTCACCCTCTCGGCTGAGGTGGCGGCGGCGGTGAGCGTCGCCTGGTCGGTGTCGGGAGATGCGGTTGCGGGCCGCGACTACTGGCCCACCAGCGGCTCGTTCATGCTGTCCGCTGACAGCGTCGTCAACACCATGCCGGTGACCTTCGCCGTCGGCTCCGTCGCCGGCGCCACCCGGACCATCACGCTCGCCCTAGCAGACGACAACCTCTCCGAGCTGGCCGAGTCCCTCACCGTCAGCCTCGGCCCCGCAGGCGGCAACCTCCCTACCGGCGTCACCGTCGACGAGCACAATGGCGAGGCCTCGGCCACCATCGCGCCCTCTGATCCGATCACCGTTGTCCTCGAGGGCGACGCCTCGGTGGACGAGGGCGCTACGGCGACCTATCCCGTCTCCCTGTCACCAACCGGCGTCATCCCCAGCGCCGACCTCACGGTCGGCTACACCACCGCCAATGGCAGCGCCCGCGCCGGGACCGACTACCGCCCCGCCTCCGGCTCGCTCACCTTCACCGCGAGCGGCGGCAGTGCGCAGACCGTACAGGTGAGCACCATCGAGGACGGCGCCGCCGAGCGCGGCGAGACCTTCACGCTCGAGCTCCGCGACGCATCCGGCGGCGGGGGCGAGCCCCTGACAGTCAGCGGTTCGCCGTTGACCACCACCATCAACGACGACGACGCACCCCGCAGCGGTATCGCCCTGTCGGTCTCCGAGCGCAGTATCGCCGAGGGCTCCGCCGCCACTACCCTCACCGTGACCGCGACCATGCATGGAGGCGCCACCCTGCCGACGGACACCACGCTCAGGCTCAGCCTGGGCGGCAGCGCCAGCTCCGGCGCCGACTACACGGCGACCCCCCTCGGTGCCATCACCATCGCCGCCGGCCGGCCCTCGGCCACGACCAGCTTCCTGCTCACGCCCAGCGACGACAGTGTGGTCGAGGGTGACGAGACGATCCTCGTGCAGGGTGTCCACAGCGGCCGCCTCACAGTCACTGAGGCCACCATCACCCTCGAGGACGACGACCGCGCCACGCTCGCGATCAGCGCTCCCGCAGGTGACCTCGAGGAGGGCTCCGACGTCACCTTCACCGTCACCCTCTCGGCTGAGGTGGCGGCGGCGGTGAGCGTCGCCTGGTCGGTGTCGGGAGATGCGGTTGCGGGCCGCGACTACTGGCCCACCAGCGGCTCGTTCATGCTGTCCGCTGACAGCGTCGTCAACACCATGCCGGTGACCTTCGCCGTCGGCTCCGTCGCCGGCGCCACCCGGACCATCACGCTCGCCCTAGCAGACGACAACCTCTCCGAGCTGGCCGAGTCCCTCACCGTCAGCCTCGGCCCCGCAGGCGGCAACCTCCCTACCGGCGTCACCGTCGACGAGCACAATGGCGAGGCCTCGGCCACCATCGCGCCCTCTGATCCGATCACCGTTGTCCTCGAGGGCGACGCCTCGGTGGACGAGGGCGCTACGGCGACCTATCCCGTCTCCCTGTCACCAACCGGCGTCATCCCCAGCGCCGACCTCACGGTCGGCTACACCACCGCCAATGGCAGCGCCCGCGCCGGGACCGACTACCGCCCCGCCTCCGGCTCGCTCACCTTCCCACAGGGTAGCCCCGCTGCGAGCGCGCTTGTGCGCGTCCGCGATAGGGACTTCGCGCAGCTCCGGGGGGCGGGCAACAGCGACCCGCGTGGCATCTGGTCGGACTGTGGCGTGATGTACGTCGCAGACGCACAGGACGAGCGCCATTACAGGTACGACATGCCGAAATCCATCGACACCTGCCTCGCCTCACTCTCGCTGAGCGGTATGTCGATCGACGCATTCTTCCGTGGCACGACTGACTACTGGGGGCTCATCACGCCGGGCCTCACCGTGACGACGGTCGAAGCGGAGGCTCGACGGCAAGACGCGACGGTCGTCATAGAGCCAGCTGACCGCGACGCCGACCCGGCGAATGGGCACCAGGTTGCAGTCGAGCCAGAGGGCGAGATCACAGTCACGGTAATCTCGGCGGACGGGAGCCGCAGGACCGTCTACCGCGTCCGGCCGGTCTGTCTGTCTGGGGAACTGGCCGTCGGATTCAGCTTCGTCCTCTATGCAGGCGGCAGTGTGGAAGAACTGGAGGCTTGCGCGCTCAGCCGAGGGGTCGTGGCCCTCTACGCCCTGGCCGATGGGGCATACGTTCCGTACATCCTGGGAGCGCCGAGGTTTGTGAATCAGCCGTTCCGCGAGCTGTTTGCCGAGGCCCTTGCCCCACTCACGCCACTCGTCGCCGTAAGCAACGAATCTCAAGAGGGGAGACTCGTACCCGGCGAGATCCACTCGCCGACGGGCAGCGAACCGGAGACCTGGCCAGGCTGCTTGCACGGCGCCATGGTGGAGGGCTTCAACCTCGTCGTCTATGAAGGGGGGAGCGTCGGGGAACTCGCGGCGTGTATGCAGAGCCAGCATGTGTCGGCTCTCTACACGTTGCACGACAGCGAGTTCACCCCCTACATCCTCGGGGCGCCGCCCTTCGTCAATGCGCCCTTCCGCGAGCTGTTCACCGACGGCGTGCGCCCGCTTACGCCACTGATCGCCAAGCACGAGCCGCCTCTCGGGGAGCGTGCCGGCGAGGGGACACCCGGCAGTAGCGGAGAAGGTCAATAAGCCCTGATCCAGAGCGCCAGGCTAACTGGCGAGTAGGCAGGAGGTGGAAGTCCTCTATGGCAAAGAGCTAGCCACTCATGTCATTCCGCGAGCCGTGCGCGGGTCGTCGCGAGGCGGCTTGTGAAGCGTCGGCAGCGGGGTGTGCGGGCGGGGCTAATGAGCATCGAAAGGGCCATTTGGGGTGCCGAGGCTCTTGGATTGGTCGAAGGCAATACCGGCGACGGCGCTACTGGCGAGTCGTGGTCGGGCCCCACGGTGTCGAAGACCCCATGCACGCACACACGTCTATCGCCGGGACTTGGGAGAGCTGCGCGTTGTCCCGACGAGTCGTACGCCGGGACCGCGTCGGGAAGGGACGTAAACCGTAGCCGATGATGAACGATGCGCAGCAGTCTGATGGGGCCGTACGAGCGATGAAGGCGGCGAACAAGGGGGCGCGAGCCCCGGCGGAGTCGCTGGAGCAAAGGGCCCCAACCGAGAGGAATCCTCAAAGCACCGGCACGGTCCGGACGCAGAGTCGGGGTGCGGTGTCACCCGGAGCGGAGAGGATACGGCAGTTCGTGGAACGGAAGCCGGGAGAGAAACTCACCGCGCTCTTGCACCACATCACGCCGGAGGCGCTGCGGGAGGCGTATCTCGCGTTGAAGCGGGATGCGGCTCCGGGCGTGGACGGGGTGAGGTGGCGAGAATACGGGGACGGGCTGGACGAGCGATTGCTCGACCTGCATGGCCGCGTACACCGTGGAGCGTACCGGGCGAAGCCCGTCAGGCGGGTAGAGATACCCAAGCCGGACGGGGGAATACGGCCGCTCGGTATCGTCTCGCTGGAGGACAAGATCGTTCAGCGGGCGGTGGTGGACAATCTTTTGAACCCGATTTACGAGTCGGGCTACTACGGCTTCTCGCATGGCTTCAGGCCGGGGCGTTCGGCGCATGACGCGCTGGACGCACTGGCCTACGCGGTCGAACGGCGCAAGGTCAGCTGGATTGTCGAGGTGGACATCCGGGAGTTCTTCGGCAGCATCGACCGGGGGCGGCTGATGTCGTTTCTGGAGATGCGCATCGGGGACCAGCGGGTGTTGCGCCTGATACGAAAGTGGCTGAGCGTCGGCGTCATGGACGCGGAGCCGGAAGTCGATTTCGTGCGGGGGATGCCGCAGGGGGCGCCGATATCGCCGCTGCTTGCGAACGTGTACCTGCACAACGTGCTCGACGACTGGTTTGCGCGCGAGTGGCGACCGCGGGAGGTCCGGGGCGAGGCGTACATCGTGCGGTATGCCGATGACTTCGTCCTGGGTTTCCAGCACCGCAGCGATGCGGTGCGGTTCATGGAGGCACTCCGGGAGCGGTTCGCGGCCTACGGGCTGGAGCTGCACCCGGAGAAGACCCGTCTACTTGAGTTCGGCAGGTTCGCGCTGGCGAACAGGCGGAAGCGCGGGGAGGGCCGACCGGAAACGTTCGACTTTCTCGGCATGACGCACTACTGCCGGACCCGACGCGACGGGAGATTCGGGCTGGGGCGCAAGCCCGTTGCGAAGCGGATGCGCCGGACGCTGAAGGTCATCAAGGCCGAGTTGTGGCGGCGCATGCACGACAACCCCGTGACGACGGGGCAGTGGCTGGGGCGGGTACTGCGTGGGTGGCTTGGCTACTACGCGGTGCCGACCAGCTCGCCGGCGCTCACGCGGTTTGTTCGTTTCGTGAAGCGGCTCTGGCTGCGCGTTCTCCGACGGCGGTCGCAGCGCGACCGTTTCACGTGGGAGCGCATCCTTGCCCTGTGCCAGAAACACTGGCCCCGAATCTCCATCCTTCACCCGTGGCCTGCGGAGCGATTTGCCGTCACGCACTTGAGGTAGGAGCCGGATGCCCGAGAGGGCACGTCCGGATCTGTGCGGGGGGTGCCGGGCAACCGGCATCCCTACCGCGAACCGAAGAAGAGTGCGCGAGCGTCTGCGGTTGGGTGCTCCGCTGTAGCTGGGACAATGGTTTTTGAACGAATCACGTCACAGCCACAGGGAGCAATTCCGGTAGGGACGGCCGTTGCCGGCCGCCCCCCGGACAGATCCGTACGTGCGCGTTAACGCATACGGCTCCTCCGTCAGGTCAGACGGCACCCAAGAGGTGCCGTAGCCGGGTGGCCCGAGTGACACCAAACGCGGGCGCAGTGTCCCGCCAGTGCCGGGCTTCGCCAGCTTCCCCTCCGGTCCGGCCCTTCGCTCCGTCGACTCCGCCGAGGGTGTCTACTCCTCTTTGTTCGCCGCCCTCATCACTACTATGGCCGGATCTGATTGCTCGACCTCGTGCGTCAACGGATTACGGAATCGCCCTTTCCGTTGCGGTCCCGGCGTGGCAACACGCAGGGACAAGGCCGAGCCCTCCCAGACCCTATGGATGCCTCGACACCTTGAGAACCGGTGTCGGTTTCTGTTCCGAGTGCAACATCGGAGCGGAACCGGACCGGAACATGGAAGGGGTAGGGGGCAGACCAGATGGACCAGACGAAGCTATACGTGGGCCTCGACGTGCACGCGCGGACGATCAACGTCTCCGTTCTGCACGGGGAGAAGAAGCCCGAAGAGTGGCAGCTCGCCAACGAGCCGACGTCCGTGGCGGCGCTGGCGCGGCGACTGCGCCGCGAGGCCGGGGATTCCGTGGTCTGTTGCTACGAGGCGGGCCCGACCGGGTTCGGGCTGAAGCGCACTCTCGATGCGAAGGGGATCGACTGCCGCGTCATCGCGCCGGCGCTGATCCCCACAAAGCCGGGAGACCGCGTCAAGACGGACCGCCGCGACGCGCGGAACCTGGCGCATCTCTTGCGCGCGGGACTGCTCACCGAGGTGCACCAGCCGACTGAGCGGCAGGAATCTGTGCGCAACCTCACCCGTGGGCGCGAGGACGCCGTTGCGGCCCGCAAGACGGCCCAGGTGCAACTGTCGGGGTTCCTGCTGCGCTCGGGCCACCATTATGGTAAGTCTACGTGGACCCGAGAGCACCGGTGCTGGCTGCGCTCGCTCTCCTTCGAGGAGCTGGGCGACCAGGCGGCATTCGACGGCTACCTGCAGCGCGTGGAGATGGCGGATGAACACATCCGCCTGATGGAGCAGAGGCTCTCAGACATCGTCGCGAGTGAGGAGTATGCGCCGGAGGCGGGACTCCTCCGCTGCTTCCGCGGCATCGACACGGTCACCGCCATGACGATCCTGGGCGAGCTCGGCGATATCACGCGATTCGGAAGCCCCGACCAGCTGGCAGCGTACGTGGGGCTGGTGGCGAGCGAGCACAGCTCAGGCCCGAGGACGCGGCGCGGCGGCATCACCAAGACGGGGAACGAGCACGTCCGGCGCGTGCTGGTCGAGGCGGGCTGGCACAGCATCCGCCCGTACCGCGTCGGGGCGCCGCTGCGCAGACGGCGGCAGGGCCAGCCGGGCTGGGCGGTCGCGATGGCCGACAAGACCGGTTCCCGGATGTCCCGGCGCTACCGGCATCTCAAGGAGCGAGGCAAGCCGTCGCAGGTCGCCGTCGTGGCCGTGGCGCGGGAGCTGCTCGCCGCCATCTGGGCGGTGCTGCGCACCCACGCTGAAGAGCGGCAGCAGGCCGCCTGAGCCGGCTGGCCACGAACAGCGAGCGGACGGAGAGGAGGACAGACCGGCCGCGGAGGGCGGAGACGTCGACTCCGGGGGCGGTGAAGGACGGATGAACGGGACCACATTCTGGAGATCGCGCGACGGGACCATGCGGCAACGACGCGAAGCGTCGCCAACCCGCGTTCCCAGACGGCGCCCCCTCCCGACGAAGAAAGGTCATGCGGCTCTGCCACTGGCAACCCGCGACTATAAGAGTGACACAACGTCGAGTGATTCCCGCTCATCCCTCCTTCGCCACCCCGGAGTCGTCTTCCAGGAGAAGGGCGCCCAGGCGGCCTTCGGCAGCTACCTGCAGAGGGTCGAGATGACGGATGAGCACATCCGCCCGACGGAGCAGGGGCTCTCAGGCATCGCCGCGAGTGAGGAGCATGCAGCGGAGCTGGCCGCGGAGGGCGGGGACCTCGACTCCGGGGGCGGTGAAGGACGGATAAGCGGGACTACGTTTCGGAGACTGCGCGACGGAACCATGCGGCAACGACGCTTCGCGTCGCCAACCCGCGATATCAGAATGCGCCTGCTCCTGACGAAGAAGGGTCATGCGGCTCTGCCACTGGCAACCCGCGAATATGAGAGTGACAAGACGTCGAACAATTCCCGCTCATCCCTCCTTCGCCACCCCGGAGTCGTCATCCTCGCGCGACCGCCGCCGCAGCAGACCGGACGTTCAAGTACCGCTGGACGGGGCTTGACAACCGAGGCATCCATATGAGGTCCCGGTGCTGGACGTGCAGACGTGCGTGAGTTCTTTGACACCGCAGAGCCCGACGACGGCTCGCCAGAAGCGCCGTTGCCGGTGTTGCCTTCGACCAATGGGAAAGCCTCGGCACTCCGGATTATGCATCTTTCGATGCTCAATAGCTCCGCCCGCCTACCCCGCTGCCGACGCTTCACGGCTCGCCTCGCGACGAGTCGCGCACGGCTCGCGGAACCGCGTGGAGTGGCTTGCTCCTTCGCCGTAGAGGACTTGCACCTCCTGCCCAAGCACCAGTTAGCCTGGCGCACCCCATTCGATGCTACCAACGAGCGACCCCGACCGGATAGACATCGCCTTCGACGACGACCACCTCGTGGACCACGCGGGCCTGCTGCTCCCCGCCACCCTCGCCGGCCGGTTCGGCCTCCGCGAGCTCGCCGAGCGCCATCTCGACCTCGGTGACGCGGCGGGGCGCGCGAACGCCGGCGACAAGCTGCTGACCCTGGTCGCCTCGGCGCTCGCGGGCGGCGACTGCATCGACGACGCCGATGCGTTGCGCGCCGGCGGCGCCGGGCGCGTGCTCGGCTGCACCGTGAAGGCGCCGTCCACCCTCGGGACCTTCCTGCGCAGCTTCCGCTGGGGCCACGTCCGCCAGCTCGACCGCGCCTGGGCGGCCGGAGCGGGACCCGGCGACGCGCCGCTCACAATCGACCTCGACTCGACGCTCTGCGAGACCTACGGCCTCGCCAAGGAGGGCGCCCGCCAGCCCGGCTACAGCGGCGCGCGCGGCTATCACCCGTTGCTCGTGGTGGCGGCCGGCTCAGGCGACGTGCTGATGGCGCGGCTGCGCGAGGGCCGCGCGCACAGCGGCCGCGGCGCCGCCCACTTCCTGCGTGAGACGGTGGCGCGGGTGCGACTCCGCCGAGGGCGTCGGGGCAGCTCACGATGCGCGCCGACAGCGGCTTCTACACCCACGCCGTCGTCGCCGCCTGCCGCGCGCTGGATGTCCGCTTTGAGCGGGGAGATACCGGCGGAGCTGGGCAGCCTCTCCAACCTGAAGAGCCTGAGCCTCAGCTACAACGACTTGAGCGGGGAGATACCGGCGGAGCTGGGCAGCCTCTCCAACCTGAAGAGCCTGAGCCTCAGCGACAACGACTTGAGCGGGGAGATACCGCCGGAGCTGGGCAGCCTCTCCAACCTGGAGGGACTGTACCTCCGCGACAACGACTTGAGCGGGGAGATACCGGCGGAGCTGGGCAACCTCTCCAACCTGGAGATACTGGACCTCAAGAGCAACGACTTGAGCGGAGAGATACCGCCGGAGCTGGGCAGCCTCTCTAGCCTGACAGAGCTGGACCTCAAGAGCAACGACTTGAGCGGGGAGATACCGGCGGAGCTGGGCGGCCTCTCCAACCTGGTAGAGTTGGACCTCGGCTGGAACAGCTTGAGCGGGGAGATACCGGCGGAGCTGGGCAGCCTCTCCAACCTAAAAGTGCTGGACCTCAGCGAAAACTTGTTGAGCGGGTGCGCGCCAAGCAGCCTGGAAGACCAGTTGACCTCGTCTGTGGTTGGCAGTGGCTACATGCCCTTCTGCTAAAGCCACGCGCCCTCAGCCGGGGGCGGACGGCATATCGTCCATATCGTCTTGGAGGCGCTCCCGGCGCGTGTTGGCACTGCCGAGCAACGGGGTATCAGCCTCTCCCTTCGTCGGCCTCCCGGTCGACGGCGGTTTGACCGCTCCGGCGCATGCTGACGCCCTTGACCGCCAGACCTTCAGCCAACGTTGAAAGGTGGAGGCCAGGTCCAGAGTGAGTCTCCTCTTATTGGCTTCCATGCCCGCCGCTTCCCCAGATGGGACCATCTGACGCAGAAGAGGGCGAACGAAGAAGAGGGCGAACGAAGAAGAGGAATCAATGCCCCACCGGAAAATGGGCAACAGAAAAGGGCCGCACACATGGACGTGCAGGGGGGCTAGCGCCCCGCCGACCGGCTCCGCCTCCCGATCCTGCTCAAGGGCGAGCGCCCAATCGAACAGGGACGCGGCTGCGGGCTTTGGCTTCCGGCTGCGGACCTTGGACTTGACCGCGGGACCCGGCGCGGCGCCGTTTGGGAACGCTACTCTGATTTGGCCCCACCTGGAGCCGTTTTGATCCTCTGAAGTGGCCCCACCCCCGACCCATCCAGCAGCTACGCTCGGGCGACTGAAACCTCCCCCGAGCGAAAGAAGAGGAGTGTGTCGAGGGTGGAGTTGTTCGAGCATATCCGACGGGCACGGCGAGAGGAGGGGCTGGCCATACGCGAGCTGGCGCGCCGCCAGCACGTGCATCGGCGCACGGTACGGCAGGCGCTGCAGTCGGCGCTGCCGCCGCAGCGCAAGCAGGCGTCCCGAGCGGCGCCGAAGCTCGGTCCGTACGTGGAGATCATCCGGGAGTGGCTCGTCGCCGACCTGAGCGCGCCCCGCAAGCAGCGGCACACGGCGCGGCGGGTCTGGGAGCGCCTCGTCGATGAGTACGGCGCGACGGTCGCCGAGGCGACGGTCCGCGCCTGCGTCGCCCGCCTGCGGCGCGAGCTCGAGTCCGGCCGCCAGGTCGTGACGATCCCCCAGCTGCATCCCCCGGGCGAGGAGGCGGAGGTGGACTTCGGCGAGGTCAGCGTGTGGCTGGCGGGCGTCGAGACCGTGCTGCCGATGTTCGTGATGCGGCTCTCGCACTCGGGGCGGGCGGTCCACGTGTGCTTCGCGGGCGAGGGCCAGGAGGCGTTCCTCGAGGGCCACACGCTCGCCTTCGGGCGCCTCGGCGGCGTGCCGCGGCGGGTCCGCTACGACAACCTCAAGGCGGCGGTGGTGCGCGTCCTCGCCGGGCGCGACCGCGTCGAGAGCGACCGCTTCGCCGCGCTGCGCTCGCACTTCGGCTTCGACAGCTTCTTCTGCGAGCCCGGCAGCGCGGGCGCGCATGAGAAGGGCGGCGTGGAGGGCGAGGTCGGCCGCTTCCGCCGCCGCCACCTCGTGCCGGTCCCGCGCGTGGAGAGCCTGGCCGAGTTGAATGCGCTGCTCGAGGCCGCCGACCGCTCAGACGACGCGCGCCACATCGCCGGCAGGCTCGCCACCGTCGGGCAGGCGGCGGAGGCCGAGCGTGCGATGTTGCGGCCCCTTCCCGCCGAAGCCTTCGACTCCACGGTCCCGCTGCGCGCGAAGGCCGACCGCAAGGCGCGCATCGCGGTGCGCGGCTCGCGCTACTCGGTGCCCGCGGCCTACGCGGGCCGCACGGTGGAGGTGCGCCTCGGCGGCGGGACCGTCACCGCCCTCGCCGAGGGCCGGGTGGTCGCCCGCCACGAGCGCAGCGCGCACCGGGGGGCCGAGATCCTCGTGCTCGACCACTTCCTCGAGGTGCTATCACGCAAGCCCGGCGCGCTGCCCGGCGCGGTCGCGCTCGAGCAGGCGCGCGCCTCGGGGAGCTTCACCGCCGTGCACGAACGCTTCTGGAAGCGCACCCGCCGCAAGCTCGGTGACCGCGAGGGGACGCGGACGCTGATCGAGGTGCTGCTGCTGCACCGCCACCTGCCCTTCGTGGCCGTGCACGCCGCGCTCGATGCGGTGGAGCGCGTGGGCTCGGTGAACCCGGCGCTGGTGGCTATCGAGGCGCGCCGCATCGCCGACGGCCGCCGCGAGCGCGCCGTCGTGGAGCGGCCGGCGCTGCGGCGCTTCGACCGCCCGGCCCCGGCCCTGGCCGGCTACGACGCGCTGCTCGCCGGGAGCGCCCGATGAGCGCGCCCGTGACCGAGCAGGCGGCGGCGCTGACGGTCGAGGCGACCAGCCGGGAGCTGCACCTCCCGACTGTGCGCCAGCAGGCCGCTGCGCTCGCCGAGGCCGCGCTGCGCGAGCGGCTCAGCCATCTCGGCTACCTCGCCGAGGTGCTCCAGGCCGAACTCGACGACCGCGACGAGCGCCGCCGCGAGCGCCGCATCCGCGAGGCGCGCTTCCCACGCCTCAAGTACCTCGCCGACTTCGACCTGGCGGCGGCGCCCAGCGTCGACCCGGCGCTGCTCGCCACACTCGAACGCGGCGAGTGGATCGCCCAGGGCGAGCCCGTCGTGCTGCTCGGCGACAGCGGTACCGGCAAGTCGCATCTGCTGATCGGCCTCGGCATGGCCGCCTGCCAGCGCGGGCTGCGGGTGCGCTACACGACGGCGGCACAGCTCGTGAACGAACTGGCCGAGGCGGCCGACGAGCGCACGCTCTCGCGCCTGGTCGCCCGCTACGGGCGGCTCGACCTGCTGTGCCTCGACGAGTTCGGCTACGTCCACCTCGACCCGCGCGGCGCCGAGTTGCTCTTCCAGATCCTGACCGAGCGCGAGGAGCGGGCCTCGGTGGCGGTCGCCTCCAATGCGCCGTTCTCGGAGTGGGGCCGCACCTTCACCGACGCGCGCCTCGCCGCCGCGGTCGTCGACCGCCTCACCTTCCGCGCCCACATCATCGAGACCGGCAGCGACTCCTATCGCCTGCGGGTCACCGCCGCCACGAAGGGAGGTGCACCAACCAGCTGACCACACCCGGGGGTGGGGCCAGTTTCAAGGATCAAGGTGGGGCCAAATGGAGTTGTCATTCCCAGCCGTTCACGATCGACCTCGATTCGACGCTCTGCGAGACCTACGGCCTGGCGAAGGAGGGCGCCCGGCAGCCCGGCTACAGCGGCGCGCGCGGCTATCACCCGCTGCTCGCGGTGGCGGCCGGCTCAGGCGAGGTGCTGATGGCGCGGCTGCGCGAGGGCCGCGCGAGCAGCGGCCGCGGCGCCGCCCACTTCCTGCGTGAGACGGTGGCGCGGGTGCGCGGCGCCGGAGCGAGCGGGCAGCTGACGATGCGCGCCGACAGCGGCTTCTACACCCACGCCGTCGTCGCCGCCTGCCGCGCGCTGGATGTCCGCTTCTCGGTCACGATCCGCCAGCAGCCGAACGTGCGCGCGCTGATCGAGGCGATCCCGGAAGAGGACTGGACGCCGATCCCGTACTGGCTGGATGACGGCGCCGCTGTCGCCGAGACGACCTACACCCCGTTCCGGCACAGGGAGGACGCTGCCCCGGTGCGGCTTATCGTGCGGCGCGTGAAGCCGGCGCCCGGCTCCCAGCTCGCGCTCTTCACCAGCTACAGCTAATGGGAGCCGAACCAGAGGACCAGAGCGATCCGGGAGACTGGTTCCGGACCCGCCAGCCGGAGAGCACTAGTAATAGCTGAGGCGATTGCGACCTCCAGTGGTAGACCGTGCCCCGGCTGGTTCGTTCGGGCCTGCGATGCACTGATGGGGTGTCGTGCCGGTAGAGCACCGTGCCATTAGCTCGTTGCGGAGCAGCCCCGTGGGTCTAGCCAGCCAGGTGGGACGGACAGGTGGGACGGAAGGGAGCACGGGTTGACGGTGTACGTGGGGGACGACTGGGCCGAGGACCATCACGATGTCCATCTCATGAACGAGGAGGGCGAGAGCCTCGCGGCGAAGCGACTCCCCGAGGGAGCGGAGGGCATGACCGCGCTCCATGCGCTGCTCGCCGAGCATGCACAGGAGGCCGGCCAGGTCGTGGTCGGCATCGAGACCGACCGCGGCCCGTGGGTCGCAGCGCTCATCGGCGCGGGCTACCGGGTCTACGCCATCAATCCGCGGGTGGCGGCCCTCTACCGCGAGCGACACCAGGTCGGCGGCGGGAAGTCGGACCGGGGCGATGCGCGCATGCTCGCGAACCTCGTCCGCACCGACAGCCACAACCACCGGCCGGTCGCGGGCGACAGCGCCCTCGCCTCCGCCGTGCAGGTGCGCGCCCGCGCCCAGCAGCAGCTGGTCTGGAATCGCACCCGCGAGAGCAACCGGCTGCGCAGCGCGCTGCTGCAGTACTTCCCGGCCGCACTCCAGGCCTTCCCCGACCTCACGCATCCCGATGCGCTCTCGGTGCTGGCCGTCGCCCCGGAGCCGCTCGCGGCGGCGAAGCTGACGCGGACGCAGCTCCGCGCGGCGCTCAGGCGCGGAGGCCGCAAGCGCAACCTGGACACGCGGGCGGAAGAGATACGCGAGGTACTCCGGCTCCGCACGCTCCCGGTCGCGCCCGCGCTCAGCGAGGCGTTCGCCGACAGCGTGCTCGCCCAGGTTGCCCAGCTCCAGGAGATCAACCGGCAACTCGAGGTACTGGAGTCGAAGCTGGCCGCGTCTCTTGAGGAGCACCCGGACGCCGCGATTTACCTGTCGATGCCGGGCCTGGGGCCCGTGCTCGGCGCCCGGGTGCTGGGCGAGTTCGGGGATGACCCCGAACGCTTCGTGTCCGCGAAGTCCCGCAGGAACTACGCGGGCACGTCGCCGCTCACCATATCATCGGGGCGGAAGCGGGCGGTCACCGCGCGCCACGTGCGGAACCGGCGCCTCTACGACGCGATACACATGTGGGCGTTCTGCTCGCTCCAGGCGAGTCCCGGGTGCCGGGCGTACTACCAGCAGCGGCGGGCGCTCGGCGACGGGCACAACCAGGCGCTGCGCGCCCTCGCCAACCGCCTGGTCGCGTTCCTGCACGGCTGCCTGCACAAGCGCCGGCTCTACGACGAGGAGACTGCCTGGGGCGGCCTGGGCACCGAGGACGCTGAGCTCGCCGCCTGACGGAGGTCGCGGAGCGCCTCGGCGGGCCGCGACTCATCCAGGGTCTGGAGCTCGTTGAGGGCGCAACTCGGCGAGGCGAGTACCTGCGCACCCCGCGTCACGGGCGACCGGCAGCGGTCGGCCAGCCACCGCATGTCCGCAGAAGCCGACACCCATCTCACGCCGGCCAAGACCATTCTCTCCGGCGGCGTCGACCTCGGAACACCGCCGCGCGCACGGCTCTAACACGGCGCTCCGACTGCTCACGATCTCCTTGCGCATCGCGCACCCGACACCCCGATTCGCTGCCCGGGTGGGGGCGCCCCTTGCGCGTTACGGACATGGGGTGTCTACCACGCCTTCATCACCGATCGCGCCGGGGAGATGATGGAGCTGGAGGCCGACCATCGCCGTCACGCCGAGATCGAGAACGCGATCCGCGACCTCAAGTACGGCGTCGGGCTGAACCATCTCCCCTCGGGCCGCTTCGCCGCGAACGCGGCGTGGCTCGCGGTGCAGGTGATCGCGCACAACCTCGCCCGCTGGACGGCGCGCCTCGGGCTCGGCGAGGGAATCGTGACGACCAGGACGCTCAGGCGGCGCTTCTTCGCTCTCGCCGGACGGCTCACCCATTCTGCCCGGCGCTGGACCCTGCACCTCCCGAAGCGCTGGCCCTGGGCCGGCCAGTGGACAGCCGCCCTGGCGCGGTTACGGGCGCTTCCGCTCCCCGCCTGACGCCCGCTCACAGCGCCGGCCCGCCCCCGGCGCCGCCCGGCGAACGCCGGCACGCCTGCCGAACTCTCCGGCAGCCCGGAATCCCGCCCTGTCACGCTTCGATCGGTGGATTTGAGATAAGGGGCCGGCATCGGAGACTGCCGGCAGCGTCTCGGCCGGGCCTCCCGGAGATGGAGAGCCGACAGACCGGGCAGTCCTGAGCGGAGGGGCGGAAACGGCGCCCAGTCTCCCGAGCAGAAACCGCACCGCCCGCCGCGGGGCTGAACGCGCTGCTCGAGGGAGCCGACCGCTCGTGACGGCTGCCTACGCGCTCGCGGCGGGCGAGTGGCTGCCCTACATCTTCGGAGCGCCGGAGTTTGTCAACGACGCCTTCGTGCAGCAGTTCCGCGAGGGTCTGCCGCCGGTCACGCCGCGCCCGGTGCCGGGTTTTAGACCGATCACTTGGTCTAGCAGGCTGCTGAAAAAGCCGCTGCGGTGGTGGCGAGAGGCGTCGGGCGGCGCTGAAGCCGCCCCGCGGCGGTGCGGTCGTTGCTCCTGAGCTGCCCTGCGGCTGTCTGCAGGGGCTGCAGACAGGCAGGAGGGCGCACTGCGCCTACGCCGGGTCGAGTTCGAGTTTGGCGATGCGGACCAGGTTGTAGGCCGATGCGTTGAGCTCCAGCCAGAAGCGGTTGGCGGCGGCTCCCACGTAGCGGAGCTTGCGGCCTCCGCCCACGGTCTTGATCCAGCCGAAGACCTCTTCGACGCGCTTGCGCCGGCGCTGACTCAGCGCGTAGCCGTCGTGCCGCGTCGTGCGCCCGTCGATTGCCCCGTGACCCCAGCGGTGGTCGTTGACCGCCACGTGCGGGGTCACCCCGCGCGAGCGCAGCTGCGCCACGAAGTCACGCGTGTCGTAGCCGCGGTCTGCTCCCAGCGTGGCGCGGCCTGTGGTGCTGCGCTCCACCATCGCGACTGCCGCCTCGCGCTCGGCGCGTCCGTGCGCTTCGGTGAGTTCGACGTCCACCACCAGGCCGTGCCGGTTCTCCGTCAACAGGTGACCCATGTAGCTGAGCGCCGCTTTCTGCCCCCGCCCCTTGCGGTAGAGCCGCGCTTCGGGGTCCGTGCTGCTGGCGTGGGTGTCGCTGCGCCGCTGCTGCCCCCGGAAATCGACCTCCGGGTTGCGCCCGCCCCCGGACGGCGGGTCCTGGTCGTCGCGCGGGCGGTAGCTCTTCAGTGACGCCCACGCCTCGAGCAGCGTCCCGTCGACGGTGAAGTGCTCGGCCGAGAGCAGCCTGCGCCGCCTCGCCTCGGCCACCACCTCGGCGAAGAAAGCGCGTGCGACGCTGGCCGCGAGCAGGCGCTCGCGGTTCTTGGAGAACGTGGTGGCGTTGAAGGGCTCGTCTGAGATGTTGAGGTCCAGGAACCACTTGAACAGCAGGTCGTAGCGCAGCCGCTCGCAGAACTGGCGCTCGCTGCGGATCGAGTAGAGCGCGATCAGCAGGCTCGCCTTGAGCAGATGCTCGGGCGGGATCGAGGGCCGCCCCTCCGTTGAGTACATCGTGTCGAACAGCGGCGAGAGCCGCCGCAGCGCGGCATCGACGATCGGCTTGATGCGGCGAATCGGGTGGTCGTCCGGGATGAAGGAGTCCGGCGTCACCGCCAGCAGCATGTTCGTCTGACGCTCGGCGTCGCCTCGCATGGGGCAGCCTCCAGGCTACGCCCCCGCCGCCAACTCCATCTTGCCAGACGATCAGGGGTTTTTCATCACCCTGCTAGATCGAGACCGATCGCAACAGGGGGGTCATCTCCGTGATCACGTGTCCCGAGGCGACATCGATCGCTGCGTAGAGGTTCGTCGTGCCGTGACGGATGTAGTCGTGCGTCTGGCGGGTGGGGACGTTGGGCATCATCGGCAACATCGGAGCGGTGCGGTCGAGTGCCTGGACCTGGGTCTTCTCGTCCACACACAGCACAACGGCCGCGTCGGGCGGGTTGAGATAGAGTCCGGCCACGTCGCGCACCTTGTCGATGAACTGCGGGCCGGGCGACAGCTTGAAGGTCTCCACGAGGTGCGGCTTCAGGCCGAAGGCGCGCCAGATCCTGACGATCGCCGACTGCGACATCCCGAGCGCGGCTGCCATCGATCTGGTCGACCAGTGCGTCGCGTCGGAAGGCTGCTCCTCCAGCGTTTTGACGATCACCGCTTCCACTTGTGCATCAGTGATCGTGCGCGGCGCCCCAGGGCGCCGCTCATCCTGTAGCCCATCGAGCCGCCACTGCGCAAAGCGTCGGCGCCACTTGCCGACGGTGACCGGATGGCAATCGAGCGCCGCGCCGATCGCCCTATTCGATGTCCCCTCGGCTGCTGCAAGGACGATGCGCCAGCGCCTGGGCCGATGTCGGCCGGCGCGCCCACCGCTCCAGCGTCTCACGCTCCTCGTCGCTCAGGACGATCGCGACCGTCGGCCGTCCGATTCGGGTGCTCATGACACTCCAGAGTCTGCCCCATGGGGCAAAACCCCGCTGTGCCGCACCATACCCGTTATATGTCGCTATTGCGACTCAGGACACTAGCAGGATGATGAAAAAGTCTGCCGCGGCGGTTTTGGGCTGAAATCGCGCTGACCGCGACATCAAGAAACCCAATGTTTCTGGGCTCTACGCCAGCCCACCGAATGGCCAGCGAGACCCTGCGGCTCAGGATCAGGGGTTTTCAGCAGCATGCTAGGCTCCGGAGGGGCAATGGTCGCTGTTCTCCTGGGCGGAGTTTATGGCCGAGGAGCCGGAGCAGCCGAGGCGACGGACCCGCAGGCCCGGGTGCGCCGTCTCGAACCAGACGACGTATGCAGCGCGCGCGATCAGTTGACTGACGATGCGCCCGCGGCGGCGATGACCGCGCCTCGCCGCCCGCAGCCGCTCGCTGAAGGGAGCACCCTCGGGCGCGCCCACGGCGAAGAGCGTCATCGGGTCGAGCACGCCCCGCGCAGGCCGCGCTGTAGCATCCTCATCTGCACTGCGAACTGCGGTGGACTTGCCCCCGATCCTGTACCAGTCGCTGTGCCCGACTCATCCCGCGCCTCGCGGCTTCGAGCGGTCGGGATCCACTGCACGGAGCTGATGGTGGCTCCGGTCATGTGAGTCCGTGCGCTCAGTGCATACGGTCTCCTGGCCCCTGAACTTGCTGATGACCACGCAACCCATGAGGCGACCCTGCTAGTTCTCAGCGGCGGCGCCCCCACCTGCGCCGGCCACGGGCGGCCCGGTGCTCTTGGCGACCAATGGCGCCATGGGGGCCAGACCGTCAGCGTACAGTTCGTGGAAGGCCCTGTTTACGAAGTCCGGCGCTCCAGGGACGTACGGAACGAACTCGCCTTCTTGCAGGGCGTAGAGGGCAGTCACGTGCCGGCTCGCCGCGCACCCGCCCAACTCCTGAACGCTGCCCCCCTCGTAAACGACGAGGCTGAAGCCCTCGACGACGGTGCCGCGCAGGCACTCCGGCCACGGCTGCTGCCTCTCGTGGTCAAGGTCATCCCCGAACGGGTCCGCCGAGGGTGGTCCGTTACTCCCGGCGACCAGCGGCGCCATGGCTGCGAGCCCGTCGGGGAATAGCTCCCTGAACTCGCGGTTCACGAAGTCCGGCGCCCCGAGGATGTAGGAGACGTAGACGCCCTCATGCAGGATGTGGAAGGCCGCGATGCCCCGGCTCTCGGCGCACTCGACCAGTTCCTCAATGCTGCCCCCCTCGTAGACGACGAGGCTGAAGCCCTGGACGACGGCGCCGCTCAGGCAGTGTGGCCAGAGATCGCGAACCGGATCCCACGCCGGCTCGGCGAGCCGCACGCGGTAGACCCGCGAGCGGCTGCCATCGGCCGATGTCACGGTGATGGTGATGTAGTCATGGCCCTCCACGGCGACCTGGTATCCCTCCACATCCCCCTCAGTATCTGGCGGCTCGATCGCGACGGTGGTAGCGGGCTCGATTGCCTCGGCCGACACGACCGTCTCCGTTAGCCCTTCGCCAAACGTGCCCTGGTATTCCGTCCGGCCAGGATCGAATTCGCCGATGTCGATGCCGCTCAGAGAGAGGGAAGCGAGCCGCGCATCGATGGCGTCAGGCATGTTGTAGGTGTAGACCTTGTTGTCGTTCTCGTCGGCGACGTACATGACCTCGCCGTCGGACCAGATGCCGCGGGGGCTGTTGTTGCCGGCCCCGCTCAGTCGCCCGAACTCCTCGTCGCGGACGCGCTCGAGTTCCCTGGCCTCCTCCTCGCCAGACTCGACCGCTTCATCCGGCAGCGCGGGGAGGCGGTAGGCGAAGAGGCTCTTCGGGTCGTCGTTGGAGACCCAGACGGTGACGCCGTCGGACCAGATGCCGTTGGGACTGTCGTTGGCGGAGTGGAGAGCGTACTCGGCGAGCAGGTCGCCGCTCTCGATGTCGTAGGCGAAGAGTGCGCCGGCGCTGCCGTCGAGAACCCAGACGGTGACGCCCCCGGACCAGATCCCGCGGGGGTCGCGATTGCGAGTCGCCGTTCCAATGTCCGCGTCGGGGAGTCGGTCACTGGTCTCGAGGCCATAGGCGAAGAGCTTGCCCTGGCCACTGTCCGCGATCCACATGGTCGTCCCATCGGACCAGACCCCGCGCGGGGTGCTGTTGCGCTCGTCGAGCCTGAGTGCACGGTCTTCGACACGCTCACCGGTCCTGAGGCCGTAGGCGTAGATGGCGTCGTCGGCGCCATCGCCGTTCTGGGCGATCCAGAGGATGGCCCCGTCAGACCACAGCCCTGTGGGCGTGTCGTGACCGCTGTCCAACTCCTCGATGTCCCGCTCGACAGTCCACTCGAAGTCGGCCTCACTTGGGCTGGCGCCGCTGGCGCCGCTGGGGCCGCTGGCGCCGCTGGGGCCGCTGGCGCCGCTGGGGCCGCTGGCGCCGCTGGGGCCGCCGCCGCCGCCGCTGGGTGCGTTGGCGGCGCTGGGGCCGCCGCTGGGGGGCGGGTTCACATCGGCGGGGGGGTGGTAGTCGATGACGGTCACTGCCAGCCAGCGGTGGTTCACGTCATCGTACTCATCGGCGCTGCTTTCATCTTCCACGGCGTGCCCAATCGTTGCCGTTTCATTCGCCGTGTTCGGATCCCTGAACGACCGCACCGTCACCCTCTGCGCCACGTTCCAGTTCGATGGGGTGAAGGTCAGCCGGCTAGGCGACGACTTCACTTCCGCGTTGCTTCTTCTGAGCGTGATCACCACGTCGGAGGAGGGCTGTGCGTCCAGCTTCACGGTGTAGGTTTTGCTGTGGCCCTCGGACAATACCAGCTTGGACGCGGACAACGTAAAACCAGCAACATCGTCTTCGACCACGGTCACCGGGAGCGCGACGTCGGTCACCGGGGCGTACTCCCTGGCGCTGCTGGCGTCCACCACCATGTGGCTGATGGTGGCCGTGTCGGGATCGGCGTCGCCGTCCTGGGCTGCGGCCACCATCACGATCTGCGCCGTTTTCCAGTTGCTCGGCGTGAAGGTCAGCCTGTCCTGGTTGCCGGATGTCCCCGTGTCGGTGTCCAGCGTCACGTCGGAGCTGCCGCTCTTGGTCACGCGGATCACCACGTCGGAGGAAGGCTCCGAGCTCAGGCCCACCCCGTAGTAACCGCTGCCGCCCTCAGAAACCCATAGCGCAGACGTAGACACCCTGACCCCGGCCTGGTGCCAATCGTCGACCGTCACCACCACCGCTCCGATGTTCACATTGTCGTACTCGTCGGCGCTGCGGGCGTTGTCCACCCTGTGGCTGAGCGTGACCTGTTCATCAACCGCATTGTCGTCGAGGACGAGGTTCACGAGGACATCGATTCGTTTCCACTTGGTCGGGGTGAAGATCAGCGGAGAGTTCCGAACGAGCACGGCTCCCGTGTTGCTGCTGCTCACGGTGATCACCACGTTGGAGGTGGGCCGCACACTGAGGCCCAAATGATAGAGGTTGATGTACAAGCGCTCCTCGCGCGCCACCACCCGCTCATCGGACACGTGCACCCTGTAGGAGATGTCGTTATCGAAGACGGTCACCGGCACCGAGCGGATCGTCACAGTGTCGTACTCGTCGGCGCTCTCGGCGGCCACCACCGCGTGGGCGATGGTGGCCCTGTCGGGAACGCCGTCGTCGTCCTGGGCGGCGGCCACCGTCACCGTCTGCGCCGTGTCCCAGTTGCTCGGCGTGAAGGTCAGGTTGGCCGGCGAGACCGTCACGTCGCTACTGCCCGTCTTCCTCTTCACGGCGATCACGACGTTGGAGGTGGGCAGCACGTCCAGCTTCACCGTGTATGTGGCCGTGCCGCCCTCGGGCACTGTCAGCGTGGACGTGGACAGCGTCAACCCGGGGGCTTCGTCGTCGTCGACGACCACGCCAAGCCGAGAGTTGGTCAAGCTGTTCCAGTAGGTGACGTACTCACTGGCGCTACTGGAGGCAACTGCATGGTTGATGAAGGCACTGTCCGGCCTCGCGTCAGCGTCCTGGGCGGCCCGCACCGTCACTGTCTGCCTCGTGGCCCAGTTGCTCGTGGAAAATGTCAGGGAGGCCGGAGACACCGTCACGTCGGCGCTGCCGGTGCTGGTCAAGTTAATCACCACGCTGGCGGTGGGCTGCTTGGTCAGCTTCATAGTGTAAGTCTGGCTGCCGCCCTCGGGCACTCTCACTTCGAAGACAGAAACCCCCCACCCGACGACGGCATCGACGGTCATGGGCGCCTGCAATGCGCCATCTCGAGCGAGCCCGTCGCTGTCGTTGGCGTCCACGACAGGCGTCATGCCGAGCGCCCAGACAGCGCCGATCAGGACGAAGATCAGCAGGGCGACGAACCAGCGGCTCGGAGCGCCCGCCCCGGCTGACGTCGCGGCACTGGCGGAACGATCGGGTGGGACCGCGCGCTGCTCACGCTCGTCTCTGACCGCCGGTTCCCGTGGGATATCTGACATCAGCCCCACACCGATCCTCTCCTAAGCGCTTTGCTGCCGGTATCGTATAACCTGAGTAGAGGTTCTAGACCAGCCCATATCCGCCACCCGAGTGCATCGAGGGGGCGGTGGGGGGCGTGATTCGCGCTCCGCAGGGGCTCTCGGGAAGCTGCGGGAGCGCCAGAGCGCTGCCGGGCGGCTGGCAACGCTCGGGGGCGGTGAGGCGGCGATGGTGAGACAGGGATGAGGGGATGCGACCGCCAGGCCGACTGCGTCCGGTCGCCCGAGTGAGGTCCGTGCGGGAGGCCGCGCCTGGGTCAGGGCGGTACGTGGGCGAGCGCCAGGATGTTGCGACGGGCAGACAGCAGCAGCCCGTAGGAGGGGTGGCCGGCGCTCAGTTGGATGATGAGCCTCCGCGCGTGGCGGACCACGCGGCCGGGGAGCCCGAGCAGCGCGAAGCGCACGGCCTTCATGCGCTTGCCCGCCCACGCCGGCCCCAGCCCCAGCGTCTTCAGCGCCGCGTGCAGGTTGAAGGCCAGCAGCACGTGCGCCCACCAGGCCGCGTTCGCCCCGAACAGGCCCGCGGGCAGGCGCCCGCCCGCCAGGTCCGTCTTCATCACGCCGTGGACCTCCTCGCCCTTGCCACAGCGCGCCCGGTACCAGCGGATGAGCTCATCGCCGGGCAGGCCGTGGCGGTTGCTGACGACCCCGCGGATGCGGTACCAGCCCGCGCCTCCCAGCTCGACGGCGGGCAGTCCCTCCTCCATCCCCGGCAAGGGCGGATTGCGCAGCGGCTCGCGGATCGCGAGGAAGAGGTAGTCCGGCCCCTTGCGCGAGTACCCGAGCCCCTTCGGCACGAAGCACACCTCGGCGTACTGCTGCCCCGTCTCCTCGCCGCCGGCGCCTGAGAGCGCGCGCCACTCCGCCTCGTCCACCTCCGCCACAGCCGTCTTGAAGGCCGTGCTCACGTCCGCACCCACGGCGAACTCGATCACCCCGAAGCGCTCGTTGCGCCCCTCGGCGCAGGAGCGCAGCAGCTCCCACTGGTACCCGGCCGTGTCCGAGCGCTTCAGCACCCGCTCCACCCCCGCGGGCAGGTGCTGAAGCGCCTCCTCGAGCACGCGCCGCTGCTCGTGGCCGGCGGGCACGTTGCCGTCGCGGAACTCGGAGTGGACGACCAGGCCGGCCTCCGCCCAGTAGGTCGTGAGCGGCTGGTAGGCGCGCGTCCCCGCGTAGCTGTAGAGCGCCGTCCGCTTCTGCGTCTCCACCACAGTGGCGTCCATGTCGAGCGTGGCCTGCGTCTGCGGCGCCCGGCGCTGCAGGAAGCGCATGAGCTCGGCGTTGACCTTTCCCAGGCCGCGCAGGGCGGCGCCGGGCGCGGGGATGAAGGCCCGTCCACGCTCCCGCCGCTCCTCCTTGGAACGACTCCAGGTAGCGACGCAGGGCGGAGGGGGAGGGCAGGCTGCGGCGGCGCACGCCCTGGAGCTCGGCCGCGCGCACGACCTGCCCCAGGCCCTGGTCCTGCTCGAGCATGGCGATGTCGTCGACCGACTCGCCGCCGGCGAGGTTGAGGAGCACGAGGGCGACGGAGAGCTGGCTCTCGCTCCAGCCCTGCGCGCGGGCCGTGGGAGCGTGACGCTCCAGCCAACTGGCGCAGACCCGAGACTGCCAGCAGGTCGAGGTAGGGAAGCATGCCCCCGAGGGCGGTGACGCCAACAGGAGGTCATGCTTCCTCAGAATGTGGGGCCAAACAATAGCGTGGATCACGGGCTATGACTCGCGCCAAGCTACGGCGGGGAGTACGAAAGCGACGGGAGGCGGGTGAAGTCAAGGAGCGCAAGGGCAGGCGCGTACCGGCGTTCAACATCCTGCCTCTGCCTCCAGAATTGCAGAACGGACCGGAGCCTTGCACGCACGCATGCGGAGAGCCGGTACACGTCAGCTTCTCCAGACGCCCTCGACGGCCAGCGACGACTGGAGCTTCTGCGCCACGAGCTCGAGGGCGTCGGCCTGGAGCGTGTTCCGGTAGGCCATGAAGACGACTTACACGGGCTCGCTCTGGCCGATGCGCCACGAGCGGCGGGACGCCTGCCGCATCGTGTAGACGCTGTAATCTGCTTCGGACCACACGACTGTCGCACGCAGCGCGTGGGACACGATGGGCGGGCTGACGTAGGGAAAGACCCACTTCAACCGAACGGGCGAGCCGGGGGGGCCGCCTGCGGGAGCGCGCCAGGCGTGCCCGAGCGGCCCCTCCCGTTCGATGAGGGCGCGGTGCGAGACCCGCAGGGGCAGCTCGATGCGGGCGCGGGCGATCTCCTTGCGCGCGACGCGCAGGAAGTGGTCCGCCGCGATCTCATCCTCGAAGACGACGAGCACGGCCGGGCGCACACCGTGGTCGTCGGTGGGGCGGTGCGAGGCGTAGTAGCGCAGGTAGGGGGCGAGGCGTGCGGCCATCGTGGAGGGCCGCACGGCGCGGCGCTCCCACTCGAGGAAGAACGCCCACGGCTTCCCCTCGCGGATCAGCACGCCGAAGGCGTCGGGGTGGACGGAGTGCAGGACGCCGCCGTGGCGGAAGTAGCGTGACGCGCGGTGGGGTGGGTCGAGCTGCGCCACCTCCCAGCCCTCGTCGCGCGCCTGCCGGGCCAGCGCCGCCACGAAGCCGTGCACGGCGGCGGTGTGGTCGATGGTGCGCAGGAGCTGACGGCTGCGCCTGCCGGCGACGTTGCGCCAGCTGAGCGGCGCCTCCGGGTCCAGCGGCCGGGCGCTCCAGCGCCTGAGGGCGAGGTTGGCGGCGGAGCGGTCGCGGCGCGCAAGCAACGCCAGCGCGCGGTCCCGCAGGACGAGCCGGCCCCGCACGCGAGCCACGAGCGACGCCTCCCGGAGCGGATGCAGGAGCTGCGAGACCTGCCGGGCGGAGACGCCCAGCAGCGCCCCCAGGTCGGCGGGCGCCAGCCACGGCCAGTCGGCGACGAGGCCAAGGGCTCGCTTCCGGGCCGCGCCGAGCGTGGCGGGGAGCATCCAGTCCGCGCGCAGGTCGCGCGGGCCGAGGTCGCGCGGGACGGTCGCACGGGCAAGCGGCTCCTCCTCCGGCCACGCGCCCCGCCGCGCGACGTGCGCGAGGACTTCCCGGAGCGAGAGCCAGGGCGACCCGGCCGCGGTGCGCCAGACGCGCGCATCCAGACCGGAAGAGGCCGCGTCGCGTTCCAGGGCGAGGAAGGCGGGTACGGACGCCTGGGCCATCAGCCGCGCCGTGTGGCGCAGCCGCACCGCGTCGGGGACGAGCAACAGGCAGGCGCCCGGGCGCGGCCCCTCGCGCAGCCGCCAGAGGCGCTTGGCGAAGGAGGTGCGGTCGGCGGTCTGCCCCTCCCTGACCACGAACAGCCTGCGCCCGTCGGGGAGTGCGAGCGCGGCGTCCATCGGCATCGCCCGGTACCAGCGGAAGCGCAGCGGCCAGACGGCGTCCGAGATCGCGGAGGCGAGCCGGTAGATGGAGGCCACGCCGTCGAGGCGCTCCAGCAGGAGCCGCCGCCAGTGCGCCGTGAGCGGGAGCGAGCGCAGCAGCTCGCCCAGGTCGACGCCCTCCTCGGCGGCGAGCCGGCGCAGCCCGGCCAGCGTGAGCTGGTAGCGCTGCGTGGACGCGAGCAGCTCCGAGGCATGGGCGTGGGGGAGCGGGGCGACCAGCCCCGCCTCCTCCAGCGCCGCGCAGGCCGCGTAGACCGCCCCCCGCGACCAGCCGGAGAGGGCGGCCGCCTCCAGCCGGTCGAGGAAGGGCATCTCCCCGAGCAGCCGCAGCAGGTCGCGTTCGACCGTCACGCGGCGTCATCCCCGGAGGAAGCGCCTGGCGGCCGGGTGCGCTTGCTGCGCGGTCCCTTCCCGCGGGAGCCGTCCCCGGAGGCGCCGTCGCGCGACTGGTCCCGCTGCTCCGGTCCGGACTCCGCCTTGCCGTCGTCCTCCTCCGCCATCTGCTCAAGCCACAGATCGACGCGCCTGCGGCCCTCGGCGCGCTGGGCCGCGATCTCCTCCTCGGTGAGCAGGTAGGCGGACGCCTCCTCGCGGATGCGCGCGGCCGTCTCCGGGTTCCCGTCGTCCGGCTTGCGCACCTCCATCGAGAAGGCGGGCGCGCGCTCCGTGCCCACCGTCGCGCGCACGTAGGCGTGGTGCACGGGCAGGGAGACGACGTCCTCCTCGGAGACGCGCTCGCGGTCGAGCTCCCAGACGAGCTGGCGCGCGTCCGAGCCCGCCACCTGGAAGACGGCGAGGCAGCCGACGTTGGCGAGCAGCGTGCTGCGCAGCGTGGGGGAGAGGTCGTCGAGCTTGTCGAGGCTCTGCGTGGCGAGCACGAAGCTCGCGCCGTACTTGCCCAGCTCGGAGAGCATCGACTCGTAGTCGACGCCCGGCATCGACTGCATCTCGTCGACGACCACGAGCGCGCCGCGCCGTTGCGCCTGGGGCAGCTCGCCCTGCTCGCGGATGACGGCGTCCGTGAGGTTGAGGACGGAGGCCCCGACGAGCGCGGCGACGTCCTTGCCGGCCGCGCCCTGCGCGGTGGAGACGAGCAGCACGCCGCCATCGAGGATCGTGCGCCGCAGGTCGATCGTGGAGCGGGGCTGACCGAGGATGGCGCGCGCCCGCTTCGAGGAGGCGTAGTAGGAGAGCCGCGTCTGCACGGGCGCGAGCGCGTCGGCGCGGTACTCGCGGCGCCAGCCCCGGAAGTCGCGCTCCCACCAGTCCAGCAGGAACTCGTCGCTCACGCGCTTCAGCACCAGCGTGCGGAAGCGCTCGTCGGAGAGCAGGCGCAGCCCGTCGAGGATCGTGTACTGCTCCTCGGCGGCGGTGGCGGGGTGGGCGTTGTGCTCGTGCAGGGTCTTCACGACCTGCTCGAGGATCGACTGCATGCGCGGCCCCCACTGCTCCCAGATCCCCTTCGCCACGCGCACGACCGAGTCGGCGGTGCGGTCGCGGTCGCTGAAGACGCGCGCGTCGAGCAGGTTGATGCCGGGGTAGCCGCTCTCGCCCGCGAGGTCGAGCAGGCGTACCTGCCCCGCCAGGGACTCGGGGACCTGCTGGAGGATGTCGGCGACGAGGTCGGCGTGGGGGTCGACGACGACGATCGCGTCGCCGTCGCGGCCCGCCGCCTTCTCGCGCAGCCTGTGCGCGACGAGGTGCTGCATGAGCGTGGACTTGCCCATGCGCGTGCGCGCCACGTAGAGGTGGTGGCGGCGCAGCAGGTCCTCGGGGAAGCGGATCTCCCGCGGCGCACCCGCCGTCGTCTGCCCGACGAGCGCCCCGCCGCTCACGTCCCCTCGCCTGGGGGACGAGCACTCTCGCCCCGGACCGCGCGACGAGCGGCGTCTCGTCCTTCGCCCCCGGCGGGTGCCAGAGCGCCGCGGCCTAGCGCACGCCGAGCACGCGCAGGCCCACCGCCTACGGGGACGAGGGCGACGACCTGATGCTGGCGCTCGCCGGGAAGATCGTCGCCGGCGGGGAGGACGCCGCCTCGGTCGAGTCGGTCTTCGCCCGGGCCCCGGGCCGGCAGCGGTCTCTGTTCTCCTGGGCGGAGTTCATGTGGGCATGTGGGCGTCGCCCCATGTGTCCGCAGCATGCGGAAACGCCACCCGGACCCGCGTTGAGCCATTTCTGGCCTCCCGGAACAAATCCGGAACAAATCCGGAACGTTTTGAACTCTCATGGAACGTAGCCGGAACTTTCTGTGAACGCCTGATCGCACCCTAGCCCTGCATCGCCGCACCCCGCCCACCGGGGCGAGCGCGCGGCGATGCGGAAGGGGCTGGCCGTGCGGGGTTCGCTGCTCGCCGTTGCCGCTGCGCTCGTCTGCTGGCTGCTGCTGGCCGTGCCCGCCCACGCGGAGCAGGCGGCGGATCCGCTCGCGGCCCTCACCCGGGCCGGCGCACCTCTCGTCGCCGCCGCGCCCACATCCGCCGGCCCCACCGCACCGGCGAGGCCGATGGCGGCCGCCGCGGCGGCCCCGGTCGCACCGGCGCCGGGCACCGCCCCCGCGATCGGCATTCCCGGGCTCCCGAGCCCCTCCGACCTGCTGAGCGGCCTCGACCCGCGCGAGTGGGCGGCCTCGATCCTCGACGGCGTCGTGAGCGCGCTCGGGCGGGAGCTGCTCGGGGCGATGCGCAGCTTCATCGACTGGGCGCTCGGCTTCGGGGGCTCCTCGCTCAACTTCGTCACGCGCACGCCGGCTCAGGGCTCCTACGAGAGCCCGACCGTGCGCTCCCTCTGGGACTTCTCGCGCGCCATCGCCAACGCCGGCCTCGCCGTGGTGGTGATGTGGGGCGGCTTCAACGTCATCGTCCGGCGGCACATCGGCAGCCCCTACCACGGGGCGATGGAGCTCTTGCCCCGCGTCATCCTCGCCGCCCTCGCCGTGAACCTCACGCTCGAGTTCGCGGGCCTCCTCATCGAGGTCAACAACGCCTTCGCCTCAGCCGTCGGCCAGGTCGGCCTGCCCGGCTACGAGCAGGCGAACGTCGCGCAGGAGGGGATCGCTCTCGTCTTCGTGGCGATCGCGTACGCCGTGATGGCGCTCCTGCTGGTCTTCCAGATGCTGATGCGGCTCGCGCTCCTGGACGTGCTGATCGTGCTGTCGCCGCTGATGGTGCTCTGCTGGGTGCTGCCGCAGACGCAGGGCTGGACGCGCTGGTGGGCGCACCTCTTCCCGATCGTGGTCTTCCAGCAGGCGGTCCAGCTCGTCGTGCTGCGCCTCGGCGCGGCGCTGATGGTCGAGCTCGTGCCCGGCGGCGCCGCGGACGCGCTGCTGACCCTGCTCCTCGGCATCGCCATCGCCGCCCTGACGCTCCGGGTGCCCTCGCTCCTCCACGGCCAGGTCCAGCAATCGGGCACCGGGGCGGCCGTCGCGCTCGTCGTGGCCGGCCGCGTCGCCGCCGGCGTCGCCGGGCGCGGTAGCGCCGCCGCCGGCGCGGTCGGGAGGTAGCCCGTGCTCCAGGCCGCGCTCATCGTCAGCTCGCTGCTCGGCGACCTCCCGCGCGAGGCGCTCCGCACCGCCGGCGCGCTCCTGCTGCTCGTCCTCGCCTCCGTGCTCGTGGTGGTGATCGCCGTGGCGGCGCTGGCGGCGACGCTGCTCGCGGCACTTCCCGGCGTCGGCGGTCCCGAACCGCCTCCGCCTCCGCCCGAACACGCCACCGCCATCTCCAGAGACGGCGCTGCGCACGGCGTGCCCGCGGAGCTGCCGGCAGCGGCGATCGCCCCGATGCGAGGCGGCGTCGGCGCCCGCACCAAGGCGCCAGCGGCCGCCGTGGCGCCGGCGCCCGCCCGCGAGAGCTATGCCGCCGCCGAGCTCATGACGGCACCGCCGCCCGTGCCGGCCGCGTCTGCCGGGGCGGCGTCGTGACCGGGCGCGGACCGGGCTACGCGCTGCTCGCGCTCGCCGCGCTGCTCTTGGCGGTCGCCGTCGCCTCCGCCTGGAGCGGGGCCTCGCGCCTCGCCGGGCGCGGTGAGGACGGCGCCGCGCGCCGGGCGGCCGATGCCGCCTCCGTGGAGGCCGCGGCGTCCGCGTTCGTCGTCGCCTACGGCGGCTTCGACTACCGCGACGCAGACAGCTATATGGCGCGCCGCGCCGCGCTCACCTCAGGCGAACTCCGCGCAGCGCTCGCGGGAGCGGCGGTCGATCCGGCCGCCATCGCCGGGGACCGCCGGAGCCGCGCTGCCGTCCAGTCGGTCTCGGTCGCCGCGCTCACCGCCGCTGTCGCGGAGGCGACGGTCCGCTCGCTGCACGAGCGGAGCTGGCTGGACCCGGCGTCCGGACGCGCCGCCCGGGAAGAGGTCACCCAGCACGTCCGCCTGCGGCTCGTCCGCGAGGGCGGCCGCTGGCTGGTGACGGAGGTGCTTGTGATGAGCGAGGAGCCGGCCGGCGCACGGGGCGCCGGCTGAGAAGGGAGCCGGGGATGGAAGAGATCAACGTGCTGTTCGGGAACCTGCTCGACATCGGCATCGGTGTGGCGGCGGCGGTCTCGGCGTTCTTCGTGATGTGGGGGGCATTCCTCTACATGTCGGCGTCCGGATCGCCGCGCCAGATGGAGGCGGGCAAGACGGCGATCCTCAACGCGCTCGCGGGGTTCGCGATCGTGCTGCTCGCGCGCGCGATCGCCGGCATCGTGCAGGGGGCGATGGCGTGATGGGGCGCCACGAGATCCCGACCCACCTCGGCGTCGCCGACAGGGCGGTCCTGGGCCTGACGATGCGTCAGTTGCTGTCGGCCGCCGCCGGCCTCTCGCTGGCCTACGGCGCCGCGGGCGACCTGCCGCTGCCGCTCCCGCTTCGCCTGTGCGCGGCCGCGCTCGTGCTGGCCGCGGTGCTGCCGCTCGTCTTCTGGCGGCCCGCCGGACGCCCGCTCGAGGAGTGGGTGTTCGTGCTGCTGCGCTACTGGGCCGTGCCCCGCGCCGCCGTCTGGAGGCCGCGCGAGCGCTCCGTGCCTCCGCGCGCGGCTCGCGAGGTGGTGCTGCGCCCGCTCGCGGCGCCGCCCGTCCACCCGGTGACGAGGAAGGGAGTGGCACATGTGGTCACGCGGTAGCAGGAGGCGGCGCCTCGCGAGCGTGCAGGAGATCCTGCCGCTGGAGGAGATCGCAGGCGACGTCGTGAGCCTGCGCGGCGGCGACTACCGCTGCGTGCTCGAGGCCCAGGGCGTCCACTTCGCGCTGAAGTCGGAGCCCGAGCAGGAGGCGATCCTCGCCGGGTACCGGCGCTTCCTGAACGGGCTCACCTACCCGCTGCAGGTGCTGGTTCGCCTGGTCCCGGCCGACGTCGAGGGCTACCTCGCCGGTCTCGGGGGCGCCCTGCGGGGCACGGAGACGCTGCGGCGGCTCGCGCTCGACCACGAGGCGTTCGTGCGTCGTATCGCCCGCGAGCGGACGCTGCTCGACCGCCGCTTCTACGTCGTCCTGCCGGCGGACGTGGACGGCGCCCCCGGGCGGGCCACGCCGGGCTGGCCGGGCCTGGGCCGGCTGCTGCGACTGGGAGCGCGGTCCCCGCGGCAGCAGAGCGACCTCGCCCGGGCGCGGCGCACGCTCTCCTTGCGCTGCGGCGAGGTGGCGCAGGGCCTCGGCTCATTCGGGGTGCGCACGCGGCGGCTCGACGCGGGCGAGCTGGCGGCGCTCTGGCGCGCCGTGCTCGGCGGCGGCGCCGGCTATGGGCCTCCGGTCGCCACTCCCGTCGTCACATCACCCGTCGTCTTCTCCGGGCACCGTCAGGAGGCCTCCCGTGCCTAGCCCCGCGGCACTCCTTCGGCGTCGGGATCGCGGCGCAGGCAGCCCGGCGGGCGCGCACCGCTTCGCCGCCGGCGAGCGCTCCACCGCCGACCTGATCGCGCCCACGGCGATGGAGGAGACGCGAGACCACCTCGACATCGACGGGCAACTCACGCGGGTGCTGGCGCTCACGGACTACCCGCGCCACGTCGCCCCGAACTGGCTCGGGCGGCTCATCGACCAGGGCGAGCCGCTCGACCTCAGCCTGCACCTCGAGCCGCTGGACTCGGGGGACGCGGTGCGCGGCCTGACACACCGCCTGGTGGAGCTCCAGTCATCGCGCCTGCTCGACGCCAGGGGCGGGCGCATCGCCTCCGCCGAGCGCGAGGTCGCCTACGAGGATGCCGAGCGGCTGCGGGACGCGCTGGAGCGCGGCGACGAGCGAGTCTTCTCGGGAGGCCTCTACCTCAGGGTGCACGGCCGCTCGGCCCGGGAGCTCGACCGGGCCGCGGCGCGCGTCGAGGGGACGCTCGGCGGGATGATGGCGAAGGCGCGGCCGGCTCTCTACGAGATGATGCCGGGGCTGCTCTCGTGCCTCCCGGCCGGGCAGGACCACCTGGGCCGGCGCCGCAACCTCGACACCTCGAGCGTGGCGACGATGATCCCCTTCACCTCGAGCGCGCTCGCCACCGGCCGCGGGCTGCTCTACGGCGAGAGCGTCCACAACAGCTCGCTGGTGGTCTTCGACCCCTTCGGTGCGGACCAGGAGAACGCCAACAAGGTCGTCTTCGCCAAGAGCGGGGCCGGCAAGTCGTACGCCTGCAAGGTCGAGGCGCTGCGGGCGCTGCTGCTCGGGGTCGAGTACTACGTCATCGACCCCGAGGACGAGTACGGCCGGATCTGCGAGGCGGTCGGCGGGCAGATGGTCCGCCTCTCCGGCGGCTCGCCCGTCCGCATCAACCCCTTCGACCTGCCGCCGGGCGGGCCGGAGCCGGCCGGAGCGGATCCCGATGCGCGCGACCCGCTCGCGGAGCGCGTGCTGGCGCTGCAGGGTCTGCTCGCGCTGATGCTGGCAGGGCCCGGCCAATCGCTCGGCCAGCACGAGCGGGGCGTGCTCGACCGGGCGCTCTACGAGAGCTACCGGCGGGCCGGCATCACCGCCGACCCGGCGACGCACGACCGCCCCGCGCCGGTGCTGCGCGACCTGGTCCGGGTGCTGGAGGGCTCAGGCGATGAGCACGGGCTCGCGGGGCGCCTCGAGCGCTACGTCTCGGGCAGCCTCGGCCGCGTCTTCTCGGAGCGCACGACGGCCTCGCTCGACCGTCCCTTCGTGGTCTTCAACGTGGAGGGCCTCGAGGAGGAGCTGCGCCCGCTCGCCACCTACCTCATCGCGGATCACATCTGGGCGCGGGTGAAGCACGACCCGAAACCCCGCGTGCTCCTCATCGACGAGGCGTGGTCGTTGATGCGCTACCCGGAGGGGGCTCGCTTCCTGGCGCAGCTCGCGCGCCGGGCGCGCAAGCGCTGGCTCGGCCTCACCACGGTCACGCAGGACGTGGGGGACTTCCTGGCCTCGCCGGAGGGTCACACCGTGCTCGCCAACAGCTCGGTGCAGCTCCTGATGCGGCAGGACAGCTCCACGGCCGGGCTCGTCGCGGAGACCTTCGGGCTCTCGGCCGCGGAGCGGGAGTTCCTGCTCGCCTGCCGCAGGGGCGAGGGCCTCTTCCTGGCCCGCGGCAACCACATCGCGCTGCGCGTCGAGGCGAGCCCGCTCGAGCACGCGCTGGCGACGACAGACCCCGCGGAACGCGCTGCCGACAGGACGGAGGTGCAGCCATGAGCCACATCGACATCGATCAGCTGAAGCGCCGCAACCCGCTCGCCGACATCGTCCGGCGCCACGGGGTCGAGCTGCGCGGGCAGGGGAGGCGACTGACGGGGCGCTGCCCGTTCCACGAGGACCGGACCCCGAGCCTCTGCGTCTATCCCGAGACGGAGTCCTTCCACTGCTTCGGCTGCGGCGCCTCGGGCGACGTGATCGACTTCATCCGCCGCACCGAGGGCCTGGGCTTCCGCGAGGCCGTTCTGCGGCTCGGAGGCGGAGCCGTTGGCGGCGGTTCCGGTGGCAGTTCGATCGGGACCGCCGCCCACGCGCCACCGCCCCCGGTGCGGGCCCGCGTGCCGGAGAAGACCGAGCAGGCCCCGGTGCTGTCGCTCGACGACCGGCTGATCCTCACGGCGGCCTGCGAGCTCTACCACGAGACGCTGCTCGAGACGCCCGCGGCGCTGCGCTACCTGGATGAGCGGGGGGTTCAGCCCTGGGTCGCGAAGCGCTGCCGGCTCGGCACCAGCGACGGCAAGAGGCTCGTGCCCTACCTGAAGCGCCGCCGGCTCAGCCTGAAGCGCGCCGGGGAGCTCGGCCTGCTGTTCGCCTCCGGCGACGAGGCGATGAGCGGCCGCATCGTGATCCCGGAGCTGCGAGGCGCCCACTGCGGCTGGATGGTCGGCCGCGCGCCGGACGGCGGCGGAGGTCCGAAGTACCGCGGGCTCTCGCTCCCGAAGCCCTTGCTCGGCTACGAGCGCGGCAGGCGACGCCTCTTCCTCACCGAGGGGCCGTTCGACTGGCTGACGCTCACGGGCTGGGGGCTGCCGGCGTGCGCGCTGCTCGGGACGCAGCCCGGCCGCGGCGTGCTGCGGCTGCTCGAACGCGCGCGCTCGGTCGTGCTCGTGATGGACTCAGACGAGGCCGGTCGCGACGCCGCGCAGCGGCTCGCCGCCGAGCTCGGAGGGCGAGCGGAGGTCCTCGAGCTGCCCGCGGGCGTCAAGGACGTGAGCGAGCTGGGCGCACGGCCGGGAGGGCGCGACGCCTTCTTCCGGCTGCTCGATGCAGGGAGGAGGGAAGCGGATGTCGCGATCACGTACTGAACTCTCGTACCTGGCAGAGGTCGTCGCGCCCCGGGATCTCGAGGCGAGCATCGCCTCAGCGCGCGGCATGTTCGGCGCGCTGGCCGGCGAGTCGATCTCGCTCGAGATCACGACGGGCCACACCGGCCCGCGCTGGTACGTGCGCTCCGCCACCGAAACGGGCCTCGAGCGGGCGCTCGCGCAGCTGCGCGCGGCCTACCCGCAGGCCCGGGCCGAGCTGATCCCGCCGGATCGAGACGATCTCGACCCGGTCCGGGTGCTCGGGCCGGAGCAGGCCGTCGTGGTCGGGCTGCGGCCGTCCAGCGGGGACATCCTCTCGCTCCGCAGCGACTGGCGGAACGAGCCCTCCCCGCTGACCGGCGTGCTGGCCCGGGCGGCGCCGCGGGGCGACGAGCGGGTCGTCTGCCGGCTCACGCTCGGTCCCGCGCCGGCCGGGGCGGCCGGCCGCCTCCACCGCCGCGCGGCGCCCGCCGGAGCGCCGCGGCGCGAGCCCGCCGGCGACCCGGGCCCGAGCCCGGTCCCGCTCGTCGGGGCGCTCGCGATTGCCGCGGCGGGCCTGCAGGGACGGCAGTGGTACCTCGATGGGGAGTGGCCGCTGCTGGTCGCCGGCGGTGCCTGCGTCTTCGTCGGCCTGCCACTCGCCGGGGCGATCGCCATGCGCATGCTGCGCTCCCCCGAACCGCTGCCGCCGAGGGTGGTGGAGCAGAAGCTGGCCTCCCCCCTGGTCGCGGCGCGGCTCGAGGTCCACGCGATCGGCGGGCGGGGCTCGGATCCCGATCGCCTGCGCCTGCTCGCGACCGAGACCGCGGGGGCCTACGGCGCCTACGACTCAGCGGGCGGGGGCCTGCGCCCCGCGGCTCCGCGCCCGCCTCGCCGCACGCCGGACCGGAAGCTGCCGCTGCTCCTGAACACCGCCGAGCTCGCCGGGCTCTGGCACTTGCCCGACCAGGCGGGGGGCCCGGCCGGGATCCGCCGCACCACGGCGCAGCGGCTTCCGCCGGCGCCCGGTCACGCGGCGCGCGGCGCGCGCGTCGGCGCCTCCGATGCGGAGGGCACGGGCGCTCCCGTCCACCTGCCCGCGCCGCTCCTGCACCGGAACCAGCTCATCGTCGCGAAGACGCGGCGCGGCAAGTCGACGCTGCTCAGGCACCTCGCCGCCCGGGTGATGGAGGGGGCAGCCGGGGGATCGGACGGGACGGCGCTGGTGGTGGTCGACCCCCACCAGGACCTCGCCGAGGCGGTGCTGGACGCCGTGCCGCCGGGCCTCGAGGACCGCACGACCTACCTCGACTTCGCGAACCTGGAGCGGCCGGTCGGCCTCAACCTGCTCGACGCCGCGCTCTTCCCCGACCGCGACCGGACGACCGAGCACATCGTCACGATGATGAACCGCCTCTGGCCGGCGAACTGGGGGCCGCGCATGGAGGGCGCCCTGCGGGCCTCGTTGCTGGCGCTGCTCGACGCGAACCGCCACTACGAGCGCGAGGCGCAGTTCACGCTGCTCGACGTCGCGCCGATGCTCACCGACCGGGAGCTGCGCGAGCGCGTGCTCGACCAGGTGCAGGACCCGGCGGTGCGCGCCTGGTGGCGCGACAACTACGACCGCGCGGGTCGCGTGCTGCAGCAGCAGACCGCGAACCCCGTCACCTCGAAGATCGGCCGTTTCACCGTCACCGAGGCCTCGCGCCTGGTCTTCGGGCAGGCGCGCTCCACCTTCGATCCGCGCGGGATCGTGCGCGACGGCGGCGTGCTCGTCGTGAACACCGCCGTCGGCGCGCTCGGCGAGGGCGCCGCCTCGCTCGTCGGCGCGACGCTGCTCAACCTGCTCGGCCTCCTGATCGAGGAGCAGGTGGCGCTGCCGCCTGAGCGCCGGCGGAAGGTGATCGGGCTCATCGACGAGTCGAGCACGCTCGGCGCCGTCGACTACACGCGCATGCTCTCCGAGCTCGGCAAGTACGGCGCGAGCTTCGTGCTGGTGACGCAGTCGCTCGCCAAGCTCGACGCCATCGACCGCAACCTCGCCCCGACGATCTTCGCCAACTCCGACGGCCTCACCGTCTTCGGGGTCAGCGCCGAAGACGCCCGCCGGCTGACGCCGGAGCTGGGCGGCGGGATCGAGGTCCCCGACCTCGTCTCGCTCGACGACTTCACCTGCTATGCGCGCTGGTGGGACGGCCGCGCCCGCCCGCCTGCCTTCTCGTTCCGGGTCGACCCGCCGCCACCGACCGTCCCGGGCCGGGCCCGGGCGATCGCGGCACGCTCCGCCGAGCGCGTCGGCCGGCCGCGCGAGCAGGTGGTCGAGGAGATCACGCGGGCGCTCTGGGAGCGCTCGCCGTCACAGGCAGCGGGCCGCCGGGAGCGGAAGTCCCAGGAGGAGGTGGCCGGGGCAGGGCCGGGGAGTGCCGCCGGGACGAGCGGCGCCGACGCGAAGTCGGCGAGCGGAGCGGAGCGGCCCGAGAGTCGGAGGGCCGCGAGGCCGCCGAGCCGCGGCAACGGTCACCGAGGCCACCATGCGCGATGAAGCGGCGCGTCTCGCGCGGTCCCTGGAGTGGATCGCACGGCTCCCCCTCTGCGGCGAGCCGGAACTGGCCGGGCTGCTCGGCGTGGACGAGTCCGACGCCCGCCGGCTCATCCACCTGCTCTCCGCGCAGGGGTGGGTCGAGACCGTCGCGGCCGCCTCGCCGGAGCTGGAACCGCGGCGACTCGCCGTCCTGCGGGACGAGGCGGTGCCGGCCCTGGCGGCCGCGTGCGGACGGGATCTCGCCTCGCTCGCCGGCGCCGTCCCGGTCCGCCCGCGCGATCTCTCGAGGCGCGTGGCCCGCCTGGAGATCACCGCCTGCGTAAATCGCTTCCTGGCCGACCTCGCCGACGATCTCGAGAGCTCCGGTATCGCCGAGCTCGCCGACGCGCGGTCGCTCCCGCTCGCCCTGCCTCCGGCCGAGCGCTGGTGGCTCCCGGACACGGAGGGCTACGGCTGCCTCCGCTCGGGTCCGATCCACGCGCCGTTCCTCGTGGCGTGGGACCGCGCGGCGGCGCCGGACGTCCATCGCCGCAGGAGGCTGGCCGGGTGGTTCGCGGAGAGCGCCCGTGTCGACCGGCTCTGGGGTACCGAAGGACTCCCGCCCGTGCTCGTGATCTGCCCCTCCGCCCGGGAGTGGCGGGTGTGGGAGGACGCGCTGGCGAAGCGGGACGGCGTAGGGCCCGGGTCTCCGGACCTGCTCTTCACCACCCGCGAGGAGCTGCACGCGGCCGCCGCGGACGAAGCGCGGTGGTGGCGACCGGGCCGCGCGCCGGCGCCGCTCGTCGAGCAGCTCGGGTGGGGGGAGGCGCCGGTCGTGGACGCGGTCTGGATCGCGCGGGCGCTCGACGACTGCCGGCCGCCGACCCGCCGCGCCGGAACATCGTATGGCAGGCGTGCGTTCGATCAGGCGACGAGCGGGAGGGTGGGGCCGGACCGGCAACGTCTTGCCGGCCTCGCGCTCGCGACAAGCGCGGCCGAGAAGATCCTGATCGAATGGGTGGCGCGGCACCCGCTACTGAGCGCCGCCGAGCTCGCGGCCCTCACGGGCGAACCGGGAGGACTGATCGGGCGCCGCTTGGAGTGGATCACGCGCTGCGGCGCGATCGATGCCGACGCCGAACCGCCGGGGAGAGCAGAAGCCCGCCAGAAAAGCGGCGTCGACGAGCCCCGCTACCTGCTGACGGAACTGGGGATGCGGTCGATCGCCGCTCGGGCCGGCGTCCCTCCGGCCATCTACGCGCGGCACGGGGGAGTGACCTTCGTCTCCGCGCAGCAGCCAGACCGCGCGCGGGTGGTCCGGCACCGCGAGCACACGCTCGGCGTGAACCGCTTCGCCGCTCGCCTGGCCCTCGATGCCAGGGCCGCGGGCTGGCGCCTCGCGGAATGGCGAAACGAGGCGGAGTCGACGCATCGCTTCGTGGCGGAGGACGGGCGGATCGCCTGGATCCGTCCGGATGCGTCCGGCGTGCTCGTGCGCGGCGCGGAGTCGCGGCCGTTCCTCCTCGAGTACGACCGCGGGACGCTCGACTCGGGCGACTACCGCGCGAAGTTCGAGGGGTACCGGCGCTACTACGCCGCCGCGGCGTGGGAAGACCACTTCCCGAGCGAGCCCGCGTTGCTCTTCGTCTGCAGCGACCACCACGCCGAGGCACGGGTCGGGCGGGCCGCGAGAGAGTGGGCGGGGCAGGCCGGCGTGCTCACGACCACGGAATGGCGAACCGAGTGCCAGGGACGACACATGGGTGCTCGGTCGGCGCGGCCGGCCAACGCACCAGAGCGGCGCAGGCGATCGCCGGGGCTGGCGATCAGTCGGACGCGGCGACCAGTGACTGTGACGGACTCAGCGGACAGAAGGGGGGTCGATCTGCAAGGCGAACAAGACACTTTCAGGTCCCCTACGTGGCGGTTCACCGGCGGGTCTCGCGATGGGGCCGGCGCGTGAACCAATTCAGGGAAGGCCGGATGGCCCAGATCGGTTCCGCGCACCGCGCGGGATCGCTCGCCGGAGGTGACGGATGAACGATAGCCCAATGCTGCTGACCGTCCCCGAGACCGCGAGGCTGCTCCGAATCTCGCGCAATCTCGCCTACGAGCTGGTGGCGCGCGGAGAGCTGCCGGCCGTGAGGCTCGGCAGGGTGATCCGGATACCGAGGAGGGAGCTCGACGACTGGCTGGAGAAGTCGGCCGCGAAGCCCGAGCGACCCGTAACAGCACAACAGTTCTGATAGGATGAATCCGGACGGCCGGGAGCAGTCGGGGCGGAGAGGCCGCGTCAAGTCGCGGGAGCGCCCGAACGCGAGACCGTGGAGGCGACTGATGGCCAGGCGCGACTACGGCTCGGGTCGATTGAGCAGCGCTCCAGGGGCAGCTGGCGGGTCACCGTCGAGCTGCCGCGCGATGCTGGCACCGGCAGGCGACGGCGCCGCCGGTTTTCGGTCGAGGGCACCAAGCGCGACGCGCAGCGCGCACTCCGAGAGGCGCTGGGCGAGCGCGATCACGGCGGCGTGGACCCGAGCCAGATCACGGTCGGCGAGTGGCTGGCGCTGTGGCTCGAACGGCGCACGGTCGATCAGGCGATCGGCCCGCGCGTTGCCGAGAACTACCGCACGATCGTCAGGCTCCACCTCGCTCCCGCAATCGGAAGCCTGCGCCTCCAGGAACTCCGTCCCGACCACATTCTCGACCTGAAGGATGGCCTGTCGAAGTCACGAGCGCCCGCGACAGTCAGGAAGATACTGGGTCTGCTCCGCCAGGCTCTCGGGGCCGCCGTCGCCGGGCAGCTGCTTGTCCGCAACCCGGCCTCCGCTGTACCGAGCCCGTCGCTGGCGGGGAAAATGCGCGAACGCCGCGCGCTGGATGAGAGCGAGATCGCGAAGCTGCTCGGGGCCGTCCAGGACACGGACTACGACGTCCCGCTACGCTTCGCGCTCGCCACCGGCGCGCGGCAGGCGGAGTTGCTCGGTGCGAGGTGGGCATCGATCGACCTGGAACGCGCGAGCTTTCTCGTGCGGCAGACACTCCAGAGCGTCGGCGGTGAGTTCCGCTTGCTGCCCCCGAAGACGCGCAATTCCCGTCGCACCATCGAACTCTCGGGAGCAACCGTCGCCCTGCTGCGTCAGCATCGCGCCGAACAGAACGCCGTGCGGCTTCGGCTGGGTGCCGCCTGGCAGGATCACGATCTCGTGTTCCCCGACGGATCCGGCCGGTTCCAGTACCGGCAGGCCTTCTATACCGGCTTTCGCCGCCTGCTCCGTTCGAGCGGGATCGACGATCCCGGTACGGTCAACTTTCACTCGCTGCGCCACACGGCGGCGAGTCAGTGGATCAAGGCCGGCGTCGACCTGCTGACGGTCTCACGGCGGCTCGGCCACGGCTCCGCGGCGTTCACCATGGATGTGTACGGGCATCTCCTGAGTGGCCAGCAGAGCGCGGCGGCGGCTGCGCTCGACCATCTGATTGCGAAGTGACGAGCACGGGGACCTCGGCCCCTCTGCGCCGTCTACCAATCGCGCCTCCCATCCGCAGCCCCTGTTGTGGTTGTTGGTACCGATACGAGTGGTGTCGGTCACGTCCCGGCAAGTGGTGTCACTGCGCATCATCCTTATCATTTGTTAGCCGGCAGCCTGCAGCAGCACCTCCTTGCCTGACGTGAGCTCACTCCCCGGCGGGGAGAGCAGCGTCATCATCGTCATGTAGCGCCGCCCCACGGCCCACTCGTCGTGCTGCTCGGAGAGCACCGCACCGATGAGCCGGATGACCGCTGAGCGGTTGGGGAAGATGCCGACCACGTTGGTGCGCCGGCGGATCTCCTTGTTGAGCCGCTCCTGGGGGTTGTTCGACCAGATCTGCCGCCAGTGCGCCACCGGGAAGGCCGTGAACGCCAGGATCTCCTCCGCGGCGTCGGCGAGCATTGCCGCGGCCTGCGGGAAGCGCGCACCGAGCTGCTCCACGACCCGCGTGTGCTGGGCGTGCACCTCGGAGGCCGAGGGCTGCTGGTAGATGGTGCGCACGGTCGTCGCCACCAGCGCCTCGGCGCTCTTCGGCACGCGTGTGAGCAGGTTCCGCATGAAGTGGGTACGGCAGCGCTGCCAGGAGGCGCCGCCGAAGACGGTCGCGATCGCTCCCCTCAGGCCCTGGTGGGCGTCGGAGGTCACCAGCTCCACGCCGGAGAGCCCTCGTGCTACGAGGCCGCGGAGAAATGCCAGCCAGAAGGCCCCGTCCTCGCTGGTACCGACGTCGATGCCCAGCACCTCGCGCTTCCCCTCCACGTTGACCGCGGTGGCGACGACGACGCTCACCTGGGCGATGCGGCCCTCCTCGCGCACCCGCTGGGTGAGCGCGTCGAGCCAGAGGTATCGGTAGGGGCCGGAGTCCAGGGGCCGGCCGAGGAAACTTGTGACGACCGTGTCGAGCTCCGAGCAGATACGCGAGACCTGGCTCTTGGAGATGCCCTCGCAGCCGAGCGAGCGCACGAGGTCGTCGACGCGGCGAGTGGAGACGCCCTCCACGTACGCTTGCTGGACGACGGCTAGCAAGGCGCGCTCTGAGCGGCGCCGGGGCTCGAGCAGCGCCGGGAAGTAGGACCCCTGGCGGAGCTTCGGGATCTGCAGGTCGATGCTGCCCACCCGCGTGTCCCAGCGTCTTTGCCTGTAGCCGTTGCGCCGGGTGGTGCGCATCTCGCTGCGCTCGCCGTAGCCGGCGCCGACCTGCGCCGAGACCTCCTGGTCCATGACCGCCTCGGCGAGCACAGCCACCGCTTCGCGCAGGAAATCGAGGTCAGCTCCCGATGCCTGCTTGCGGAGCAGTTCCAACACGTCCACGCTCTCTCTGACCACCGTCGTCCTCCTCCACGTTCGTCATAACTTCGTGAAGGATGATGCGGTGGTCTCTTACGTCCACCTGCATGGGCACCGTGGTCGGTAGTAGGTCCCCCTGCGGAGACCGTCTCCCCGCCTGTGACACCACTTGCTGGGACGCTACTTTGAGCCACCCGTCGCAACGGGCATCGCCCCTGGGCAACCGGTAGACGGCTAGGTGTCAGCGTGAGAGTGGCCAAAGGTATGTAGTCCCCCAATAATGGGCAGGGCTATGTACTTGGGAGTATCCTGTGAACCCGCAGCCGCTCAGCGTCGTGACACTCCTGCAAGGGAACGGAATGCGCCTGCGCCCGCCTCACCGGAGCCGTCGAGGCAGGTCCGACGACCGAACATGTCAGAGTACCCGGACCGGATTGCGGGATCGGAATGGAACGGGGCGGCGACGGTGAGACAGGTGTTCACGGCGAGCGTGCAGAAGGAAGACGAGTGGTACGTCGCTCAGGCGCTGGAGGTGGATGTCGCCAGCCAGGGCGAGACCGTCGACAGTGCGCTGGCAAATCTGCGCGAGGCGCTAGAGCTGTACTTGACGCCGCCCGTCGCCACGAGCCCCCCCCGAATTCACCGGGTCGAGGTAGAGGTTGCCAGCGGTTAGGCCTCTTCCCTATCGCGAGGTCGCGCGGAAGCTCATGGCGGCGGGGTTCGCGGAGATCGGCCAACAAGGCAGTCACGTCAAGTTCGGCCGGGCAACGGGTGGCCGCCGCCGGGTGACCATTGTGCCCCGCCATCGGGAGATCGGCGCGGGTCTCCTGCGCGCCATCATCCGGCAGGCTGGCTTGACTCGCGAGGAATTCGAGCGGCTGTGAGCACATCGTTGTTGGCGGCCCGCGCACGGCTCAACTTGTACTGCTTCGGCATATGTGACCCTCTGGCCGCTCGCGTAACCGCACGCAGACACTACCGCGCGGCCGCGGCGGCACTGGCGCACAGTCGCCGTGCTGCACCATGGCCTCGCGGCCGCCACGCGAAGACCCGCACGGCACAGGTGGTGGTCGCGAGGGTCATCCCCGCGCTCGACTTCGTTTCTCGCAGGCGGTGCCCTGCGCGTCAGGCTACCGCCCAGCCCCAGTGAGATGACGCATGTGGTGAATCTCTAGTGAGATCACCCGTGCGCTTCTCCTTCGTCGGGGATGCCTGATGTTTCTCTCGCCTTTTCTTGAGCATCCAACATGCCCACCGCCACCGTCAGAGGGATATTGTATTGTCTAATGAGTCTTTTCAATTCTGGCCTCAATCTTGCCCAATTCGCTAGGTCTGACGGTATTCCACCGTCTGGACTGATATTGTCCCACTCGAAAATGGCTCCCTGTTCTTCCATTTTCATGGCTTGTACGACCTGCCTGATCGTGTGAGCCGATCTATTTGTTAGCGGCATCTCTCCCGCTGAGATCAGGTCGAGCGCATACCATAGAAGTGCAGCAGTTCCTACAATCGTCGCTCCTATTACCAACCAAGGTCCGAAGTCCGATTCGGCGAGTTCGACAGGTATCGCGGCAATTGAGGCACACACAGCTATTGCTTCACCGCCAAGTAGGATCCTGTCTCGCCATGCCCATTTCCAAGGAGCAATAATTCGCTTCCTGCCGTGCGGGTGTGCGAAGTATCCCCGCATTGCCTTGAGCAATTGTGCCCCCCTACTCCTGCTCGCGAGCCCTCTCACCGGCTCGAGCGTCTGCGGTCGCTACGACGACTGGGTTGAGGCCGAGTCCGAGGCCACTCGCCTAAGAGACGCAACTCGGCGGACATGCGGATCTGGACGCTGTGCCGCTAGACGCCGCGTCTCCCGCTGGCGTCGACTGGGATCGAATGTGTCTCAGGCGCGACGCGCGCCAGCCGCCATTCGAGTTCACGAGCGCCCGTAGTTGGCAGTCGCCTTGTGGCACGGTATGCAAAGCGCCTCGCAGTTCGACAGGCCGTTAGACCCGCCGAGCCTCTCGGCGTGGACGTGGTGGTAGTGGACGCTCCGCACGATCGAAGTAGTGCACCGCGGCGTCTTGTGGCGCCGGTTCGAGCACGTCTTCCTCCGGCACTCGCACCGCCCCCTGGAGCGGCGGAAGGCCTCGCCCTTCACCTGATCGCTAAACGGCATTCCTCGGCCCCCTCGTCGCCGGTCCTGCGACGAGTTTGGACGGGCGCGCGATGCTTGACAAGCAGGACATGCTAGTCGTCGTCGAGCTCGCGCCGGGCGCGCTTGAGACCCCCCTTCGTCGACGATGGCCTTGCGCCTGTCCTTCATCACGCGGTCCAGCGCGATGCCGACGATCATCAGGATGGTGACGATGCCAGCGGGGCTCGCTACCAGCTCCAATGGCGCGTCGCCGGAGATTCCGATGACGGGCCCGCGGACAGGATGAGGATCCGCGGCCTGCGCGTTGCGGAGAACTACCGCACAATCCTGAGGCCTCACCTCGCTCCCAGAATCGGGAACCAGCGCCTTCAGAACCTGCGGCCCGAAGCCGCGTGCGGATCCAGCGCGGCGAGCACGGGAGGCGTGACGGCCGTGGACCCATCGTACCGGGTCATGACGCTTCGCGAGGAAGCGCGCGAAGGCCGCTCCTTCAGCCCGGACGAGTTCGCGACCGCGCTGGAGCAGGTCGCCGCCGGGACCGCCCTGCCCGACTCCATCGACCCGACCTTGCCGCGCGATTCGGTCGCAAGTCGTGCCGACTCTATTCGACAGGTTGCGCACGAGCGTGTGAGCCAGCCGAGCTTGAGTCGCATGAGCAGCGGGCGGAGTTCTGAGGTGGTGACGGTCATCGTGGGCTCTCCTGTCCCTGGCGGCGTGCGGGGCCGTGCGAAGGCGGAGCCCGAGTGGTGAAGCGGCCCGGCGGCGGCAGCTCAAGCGGGGTGGGAGAGTTCTCCTGGTCGAGGATCGAGCCATAGGGACGCTGCCGCCGCAGGCGGCTGTCTCGCCAGCGTCCTACGCGTTCCCCGACGCACGCAGGCCCTCAAGAATGGCCGCGACGCGCGGGTCGAAGACAGCGCGAAGCCGCGGCAGCATGTCGAGCATCCACTCTCGCGTCTCGGCCAGACGGTCCGGCGGGTCGTGGATCGCGCCGTCGCGGCGGAGGTTGATGCTGGAGAACGTGTAGGCGCCGTGCCGCAGCCACGACCACGTCGACCCGTCGGTCGCGGGGAGGTCGGCCTCGATGCTCGCCCGCTCGCCGTGCAGCGTGTCGAAGACGCGCTTGGTGTGAGCCGTGCCGTCCATGCGAATATGCAGCCCGACCCACGCGACGCCCCTCCAGAGCGACGCGGCGTAGCCGATGCCGGGATCGAGGCGCGAGCGGAAGAACCGCCCCGTGTGATCGAAGTGCTGCACGGCGCGTCCGGCGAAGCCCGTCCGCAGCAGTTCGGCGATCAGCGGCTCGAAGAACTCCTGATAGCGCCGGGCCTCGGGCGACGGCTCCGCGGCGGCCAGCGCAAAGGACTCGTCCCGGCCGCCCGGGTAGACGACCCTGCGGAACCTCGGCTCCGGATCGGCGTCCTCGGTTCGCCTCACGACCTCCACCTGGACGGCGTAGAAGCGGATGCCCTCGCCGGTCCAGGCGTTCAGGCAGTGCAGCGCGTCGGCCAGTTCGCGCCGGAAACCCGTGGCGACCCACACGGCCGTAGGGGCGTCGCTGCCCGTGGCGTAGGTGATGAGCTGTCCAAGGTGCGAGAGATCGGCCACCGCGAGCTGATTCTCGATCGCCACCCGCACGCGCGCATCGGCGTCACGAGCGAGGAGGTCGAGCGAGAGTTGGCCGACCGCGTGCTCGCGGTCGAGTAGCTCGAGCCGCAGACCGATCGCCTTGCCGAGGGGGTCGAGATTGGCGGCCAGCCAGGGCGTGAAGTCGAGCGCCTCGTGGCCCCACAGCGTGTGGACGTCCAACCGTTCGGCGGCGTCTTCGTGCGCGTCGGACACGGCAAGGCTACCCGTCCCGCGCGCCGTGGTCGCCCGGCCGCACATCGAAGTCGCGGCGGTCGCGGTAAAGGCGTGCGCGGTTGAGGACGTAGTCATCGGCGTCGAGGTCGATGTCGGCGCAGTCGGTCATCGTCCAGTACTTGTGATCGGCAAGGAAGAGATGGCGCCGCGTCCGCCCGAAGAAGCGGCACTCGACGCCTTCGCCGCGCGCGATGCGGGCGCAGAAGGCGGCGAGCAGCGCCTGCTGCCCGTCACGTTGGATCACGACGTACTCGTGGGGCCATGTCTCGCGGTACGTCACCGCCTCGCGCCATGAAGCGCGCGCGATCAGCGTCATGATGGGGAGCGGGGAGACCATGGCGGACATTCTGCCACGCCTCACCTCGCACGGACTGTGCGGCGGTCGGCACCGGGCGTTCCCAAGACCGTCTCTCGCGCACAATCGGCGTACTGGGTGGGCGGCGCAGCATGGGTCATTGGTTCCGCCGCGTATCGTGTCCCAGTCAGAGTTCGGGAATGCACCCGGGAGCGGAGAGAGTCAGTCAGGTTTTCGGGCCTCCGGACAAGCCGACAGCCCACCGAGGGAGTCGGGTCGTGCAGCTGAGGGTGTCGACGTGGAATGTGGAGTGGGCCACTCCCGCATCCTGGGCAACGCCTGAGATCCTGCGCCGCATTGCCGGCTGGGATCCCGAGGTGCTCTGTCTCACCGAGACCCATGACGAGCTGCTTGGTCCAGACGGGTACATCGCGCGCTCACGGCCTGATTATGGCTACTCGATCCGGGAACACCGCAGGAAGGTCATGCTCTGGTCGCGGGAGCCGTGGCAGCACGTCGACGATGTGGGCATTGCCTCCATGCCGCCCGGACGGTACGTGTCCGGCGTCACGCAGACGTCGCTGGGACCTGTCACCGTGATCGGGGTCTGCATCCCGTGGTTCCGGTCGCGGACCGAGAAGAGGCGCGGGCCGGAGCGCAGGCGGCCGTGGGGAGACCATGAGCGCTACCTGGCCGGCCTCGCGGCGATTCTGAGGCGGGGGACCCCGGAGCGCCTCATCGTGATGGGCGACTTCAATCAGGTCGTCGGACCCGGCGGCCGAGCGCCGGCCAGGACCAGGTCGATGCTGCGCGAGTGCTTCTCGTCGGATATTCCGATCGCGACCGGTCCCGTCACCTTCCAGGGTCGCAAGAGCATCGACCACATCGCGCTCAGCAAGGATCTGGCGGTCGGGCCGGTGGACGTGATGAGCAATGTCTTCGCGAAGCGGAAGCTCTCCGATCATTTCGGCGTCGTTGCCGATCTCTCTCTACGACGGTCGCGGTAAGAGTCGCCACCGACTCTCCGCGTGACCAGGCGCTGTCTACCCAGTCTGAGCTGAGCATGGGAGTAGTGTGTAGGGACACCGGCGCCTAGGAAGGCAGGCGAAGATATGCCATGATCGCCTTCTCGGCGTTATCACGCCGCTTCTTGACCAATTCGAGTTCGCCTTGCGCTCTCTCAGCAGCGTCCGCTGCAATGGCCCACGATTGAACTGCGTCGTAGACGCTCTGTGATTCGCGGTCTGCAACAGCCTCGTCGCGTGTCTTCTGCGCTTCTTGAGCGACCGCCAGTGCGCTGTCAGCCTCCTCCTCGAGCTGTGGCACCTTCCGAGCCGCGTTGATGTATTCGCCGATCAGGTCGTTCATAATGCTCCTTCTTCGTCGTTGATCCACCACGCAGGAACTTCCGCCGCGTCGAACCACGCCACCTAGTCGAGGCCCCTACGGAGTCGGATCCCCTTAGCTCGAATCCACCGATCGAAGCTTGACGAGGCGGGGTGCCGGGCTGCCGGAGAGTTCGGCGGGCGTGCCGGCGTTCGCCGGGCGGCGCCGGGGGCGGGCCGGAGCCAGGAGCCGTCGCTCAGCACCGCTCGGGGGCGCTGAGGGTGCGGGCGCGAGGGTGCGCGAGGCGTGCGCGGGCATGCTGGCGCGAGCCTCGGACCCGGGTCTGTTCCGATCGTTCTAATACCCGACCAGTGACTGTCGACGGTCAGCGATTCTGTCCTCGTAACGCGTCAGCGACTCTGTCAGTGTCGCCCTGGTCGTCGGAGGATGCCGCGGCGCCGTTGCGGCGTCCAGGCACGCCGTTAGCCAGGACGTAGTTGTGGACGGTGTCGCGGGCGATCCCGAGCAGCCTGGCGGTCGCCCGCATCGAGAGCCCTTGCAGCTGCGCCTGCTGAATCGCCTTCCAGCGGGCGAGCTGCCGGGGCGTCGGAGCAGGGAGTTGCTTGCCGTTGGTCTCCGGCCTGACCGCAGCGCCGTTGCCGGCCGCAACCGCCGACGGGGCGACGGGGGGCGCACTGAGCCGCCGAGGCGCGCCGCCGGAGCCGAGCCCTGAGGCGATGCGCTCGTGGTCGGGGCGGAGAGCCAGCTCGGAGCGAGCCTCCCGCAGCATCCCCGCGCGCGGCGGTGCCGGGCGAGAGGGGATCGTCTCGCCTACGTGCTGGACGGAGAGCTCGCCGCCCGGCCGTTCCACGACCTCGACCCGTGTCCCAGCGTAGCTGGTGCGCTCGGGACCCGGCAGCAGCTGCAGCGTGCGCCAGCGGTACTTGACTGTGTTGTCGCGGGCGACGGTGCGGGGGTTCCGAAAGCTGAGGATGGAGGCGAGGGGGAGCGCGGGGTCGAGCGGGCGGTAGGCCTGCTCGGGTTGCGCCGCCGGGACCCGGAAGCGGGCGTCGAAGCGCGGCAGGAAGCCCTCGAGCACGGCCTGCGCCTCGGGGATGGTGGAGGCTGAGGCGTGGCGCAGCTCGGTCACCAGCCGGTCCTGAAACGTACCTGCGGCACGTTCCACGCGCCCCTTCGCCTGGGGTGATCGCGCGAAGATCTGGCGTATCCCGAGTTCGCCCATCGCCCGCGCGAACTGGGTCGAGGCCTTGAGCCCACGCCGCCCGCCGGGACCGGCCAGGAAGACGCCGTGGCGGTCACTGTAGAGGGCGAGCGGGATGCCGCAGCCGCGGACGACCTCCTCCAGCAGGAGGAAGTAGCCGCGCGCGTCCTCGGTGGGGCGGAAGAGCGCGTGCACGGCTGCGCCGGTCGCATCGTCGACGGCGAGCAGCAGGGCGAAGCGGGGGCCTCGTTCCTCGAGCCAGGCGTGATGGCTGCCGTCCACCTGGAGCAGCATCCCCTCGCGGGGCATCCGCTCACGCCGGACGCGGTGCTCGGGCGGCCGGCGGCGTCGGGGACTGGGGATGCCGGCCTTCGCCAGGATCCGGCGGACGGACGAGCTGCTCACCTCCAGACCCTCGTGCTCCCAGAGCAGCTCGGCGAGGTGGGTGTGGTTCGCTCCCGGGTAGCCGCTGGTGGCGAAGCGCACCACGGCGGAGGCGACGGCGACCGGGACAGCGTTGTGGGGGCGACGGCCGCGGTTGCCGTGCCCCAGCGCCGCGGCTCCCCGCGCGCGGTAGGCGGCGAGGAGGCGCCGCGTGTGGCGCTGACTGATGCCCATGATCTCGCCGGCCTGCGCGACCCGCAGATCGCCTGCGATCACGCTGTCGAGTACATAGCGGCGTGCCTGTTCGGATTGCTGCACTGTCACCCCCTGCTTCTGCTTCCAGGGAGGACAGGGTCGCTGACGCGTTAGCCCCTGACCGAATCGCTGCTCGTCGACACAGTGATCGGTCTAAGCTCGAATCCACCGATCGAAGCTTGACGAGGCGGGGTGCCGGGCTGCCGGAGAGTTCGGCGGGCGTGCCGGCGTTCGCCGGGCGGCGCCGGGGGCGGGCCGGAGCCAGAAGCCGTCGCTCAGCACCGCTCGTGGGCGCTGAGGGTGCGGGCGCGAGGGTGCGCGAGGCGTGCGCGGGCATGCTGGCGCGAGCCTCGGACCCGGGTCGGCGCTGTGAGCGAGCGTCAGGCCGGGAGCGGTATCGCCCGTAGTCGCGCGAGCGCGGCTGCCAGCTGCTCTGCCCAGGGCCAGCGCTTCGGGAGGTGCAGAGTCCACCGCCGGGCAGAGCGGGTGAGCCGTCCGGCGAGAGAGAAGTAGCGCCGCCTGAGCGTCCTGGTCGTCATGATTCCCTCGCCGAGCCCGAGGCGCGCCGTCCAGCGGGCGAGGTTGTGCGCGATCACCTGCACCGCGAGCCACGCCGCGTTCGCGGCGAAGCGGCCCGATGGGAGATGGTTCAACCCGACGCCGTACTTGAGGTCGCGGATCGCGTTCTCGATCTCGGCGTGACGGCGATGGTCGGCCTCCAGCTCCATCATCTCCCCCGCGCGGTTGGTGATGAAGGCGTGGTAACTGTAGTCCACGAAGAGCGCGAGCTGTGAGCCGGGCGTCGGCGTGACGCGCCGCACGATGAGCCGCACCGCGGTGGCGTCCCCCGTGTGCTGGAACGGCGTGTAGGTCGTCTCGGCGACAGCGGCGCCGCCCGGCAGCCAGTACGGGATCGGCGTCCAGTCCTCTTCCGGTATCGCCTCGATCAGCCGGCGTACGTTCGGCTGCTGGCGAATGGTGATGGAGAAGCGGACATCCTGCTTGCGGCAGGCGGCGACGACAGCGTGGCTGTAGAAGCCGCTGTCGGCGCGCAGCGTGAGCTGCCCCGAGGCCCCGGCGTCGCGCACCCGCGCCACCGTCTCACGCAGGAAGTGTGCGGCCCCCCGAGCGGTGTTGGCACGGCCCCCGCGCAGCCGCGCCATCAGCACCTCACCCGTCCCGGCCGCCACCGCGAGCAGCGGGTGATAGCCGCGCACGCCCGTGTAGCCGTGGTGCCGGGCGCCCTCCTTGGCGAGGCCGTAGGTCTCGCAGAGCGTCGAGTCGAGGTCGATCGTGAACGGCGCCGCGCCGGGTCCCGCCCCGGCCGCCCAGCTGCGGGCCAGCAACTCGCGGCTGACGCGGTCGAGCTGGCGGACGTGGCCCCACCGGAAGCTGCGCAGGAAGGTCCCGAGGGTGGACGGCGCCTTCACGGTGCAGCCGAGCACGCGCCCGGCGCCGCCTGAGCGCATGGCATCGGCGTCATCGATGCAGTCGCCGCCCGCGAGCGCCGAGGCGATGAGAGTCATCAGCTTGTCGCCGACGTTCGCCCGCCCCGCTGCGTCACCGAGGTCGAGCTGGGCGTCTGCCAGTTCACGGAGGCCGAGCCGGCCAGCGAGCGTGGCCGGGAGCAGCAGGCCCGCGTGGTCCACGAGGCGGTCGTCGTCGAAGGCGATGTGTATCCGGTCGGGGCTGCTCGTTGCTAACATCGAATGGGTGCTCCCTGTGGCTGTGACGTGATTCGGTCAAAAACCATTGTCCCAGCTACAGCGGAGCACCCAACCCCAGCCGCTCGCGCACTCTTCTTCGGTTCGCGGTAGGGATGCCGGTTGCCCGGCACCCCCCGCACAGATCCGGACGTGCCCTCTCGGGCATCCGGCTCCTACCTCAAGTGCGTGACGGCAAATCGCTCCGCAGGCCACGGGTGAAGGATGGAGATTCGGGGCCAGTGTTTCTGGCACAGGGCAAGGATGCGCTCCCACGTGAAACGGTCGCGCTGCGACCGCCGTCGGAGAACGCGCAGCCAGAGCCGCTTCACGAAACGAACAAACCGCGTGAGCGCCGGCGAGCTGGTCGGCACCGCGTAGTAGCCAAGCCACCCACGCAGTACCCGCCCCAGCCACTGCCCCGTCGTCACGGGGTTGTCGTGCATGCGCCGCCACAACTCGGCCTTGATGGCCTTCAGCGTCCGGCGCATCCGCTTCGCAACGGGCTTGCGCCCCAGCCCGAATCTCCCGTCGCGTCGGGTCCGGCAGTAGTGCGTCATGCCGAGAAAGTCGAACGTCTCCGGTCGGCCCTCCCCGCGCTTCCGCCTGTTCGCCAGCGCGAACCTGCCGAACTCAAGTAGACGGGTCTTCTCCGGGTGCAGCTCCAGCCCGTAGGCCGCGAACCGCTCCCGGAGTGCCTCCATGAACCGCACCGCATCGCTGCGGTGCTGGAACCCCAGGACGAAGTCATCGGCATACCGCACGATGTACGCCTCGCCCCGGACCTCCCGCGGTCGCCACTCGCGCGCAAACCAGTCGTCGAGCACGTTGTGCAGGTACACGTTCGCAAGCAGCGGCGATATCGGCGCCCCCTGCGGCATCCCCCGCACGAAATCGACTTCCGGCTCCGCGTCCATGACGCCGACGCTCAGCCACTTTCGTATCAGGCGCAACACCCGCTGGTCCCCGATGCGCATCTCCAGAAACGACATCAGCCGCCCCCGGTCGATGCTGCCGAAGAACTCCCGGATGTCCACCTCGACAATCCAGCTGACCTTGCGCCGTTCGACCGCGTAGGCCAGTGCGTCCAGCGCGTCATGCGCCGAACGCCCCGGCCTGAAGCCATGCGAGAAGCCGTAGGGCACTTCGAAGAATGACTATATCGTCGGCATGGTGAATGATATACTGTAGCCATTAGGGTCATGGTTACGGGGGATGATATGGGCCAACTTGGGTTCTTCAATGTGGACGACCGCTACGACGCTCTCGACGCCAAGGGCGACCCACTCGCCAAGCTCGACCAAATCATCCCGTGGGAGCAGTTCAGACCTCAGTTAGAAGCCGTCTGGGCCACGCCCGAAGAAGAGCGTAAATCACCGGCCGGACGCAAGCCATGGGACGCAATCGTCATCTTCAAGGGATTGATACTCGGCGTACTCTACAACCTCTCCGATGAACAGATTGAGTATCAGATCCGCGACCGTCTCTCCTTCTCCCGCTTCTGCGGCACAGGCATCGAAGGCCGGGTGCCCGACGCCACCACCTTCTGGCTCTACCGCGAGCAGTTGACCAGGGCGGGCGCCATCGCCGAGTTGTTCCAGGCCTTCGACCACTATCTCGCCAGCCAGGGCTACCGCGCCAGTGGCGGACAGATCGTCGACGCCTCGATCGTCTCGGTGCCGATCCAGCGCAACAGCCGCCGGGAGAACGAGTCGCTCAAGCAGGACCTCATTCCCTCGGAGTGGGTCTTCAATCCGGCGAAGCTGGCCCAGAAAGACCTCGACGCCCGCTGGACGAAGAAGCACGGGAAGAGTCACTACGGCTACAAGAACCACATCACCATCGATCGGCGCCACAAGCTGGTGCGTTCCTACGCCGTCACCGATGCCGCGGTCCATGACAGCCAGGTGATCGACCAGCTGCTCGACTCTCCGAACACGTCACCCGATGTGTGGGCAGACCGTGCCTATCGGTCGCGGGCGATTGAGGCAATGCTCACGGAGAAAGGTCTGACGAGCCGCATCCATCGGAAGGCCGCTGCCAACCGGCCGTTGACGGCGGCTGAGGAGGCGGTCAACCGGGGATGGTCGCAAGTACGGGCCCGGGTTGAGCACATCTTCGGCTCGCAGACGAACGAGATGGGCGGCACGCACATCCGTACGATCGGCGTGCGGCGGGCAGTGACGCAGATCGGCTTCAAGAACCTGGCGTACAATATTCGCCGTCTGGCGCACCTCGAACACCGCCGTACGGCTGCCGCGGCCTAGCTTGCCGCCACCCGTCCACAGACCTCACACCAGCCTCTAGTTCGGTGCTTTGACAGTCCCGTTTAACTGTCAATTATCCCGCTTCACCTATGCTCTCGCGGACTCACCCACACCCCCTGGGGTCTCCTCAGCTACGCCCTCTGCCCCCTCGTGCCCTCACCGATACCTTCATCAACAATCGCGAGTTCTTCGAGGTGCCCCGTAGTAGCCCGACTCGTAAATCGGGTTCAAAAGATTGTCCACCACCGCCCGCTGAACGATCTTGTCCTCCAGCGAGACGATACCGAGCGGCCGTATTCCCCCGTCCGGCTTGGGTATCTCTACCCGCCTGACGGGCTTCGCCCGGTACGCTCCACGGTGTACGCGGCCATGCAGGTCGAGCAATCGCTCGTCCAGCCCGTCCCCGTATTCTCGCCACCTCACCCCGTCCACGCCCGGAGCCGCATCCCGCTTCAACGCGAGATACGCCTCCCGCAGCGCCTCCGGCGTGATGTGGTGCAAGAGCGCGGTGAGTTTCTCTCCCGGCTTCCGTTCCACGAACTGCCGTATCCTCTCCGCTCCGGGTGACACCGCACCCCGACTCTGCGTCCGGACCGTGCCGGTGCTTTGAGGATTCCTCTCGGTTGGGGCCCTTTGCTCCAGCGACTCCGCCGGGGCTCGCGCCCCCTTGTTCGCCGCCTTCATCGCTCGTACGGCCCCATCAGACTGCTGCGCATCGTTCATCATCGGCTACGGTTTACGTCCCTTCCCGACGCGGTCCCGGCGTACGACTCGTCGGGACAACGCGCAGCTCTCCCAAGTCCCGGCGATAGACGTGTGTGCGTGCATGGGGTCTTCGACACCGTGGGGCCCGACCACGACTCGCCAGTAGCGCCGTCGCCGGTATTGCCTTCGACCAATCCAAGAGCCTCGGCACCCCAAATGGCCCTTTCGATGCTCATTAGCCCCGCCCGCACACCCCGCTGCCGACGCTTCACAAGCCGCCTCGCGACGACCCGCGCACGGCTCGCGGAATGACATGAGTGGCTAGCTCTTTGCCATAGAGGACTTCCACCTCCTGCCTACTCGCCAGTTAGCCTGGCGCTCTGGATCAGGGCTTACGCCGGGAAGTTCTTCGAGATTGCGATTCCAGGTCTTCATCTCTTCCATGGCCTTCGCCCTGAGGGTCGGGGCTCGGCTCTTCCTCTTTCCCGCCAATGGCGGGGACTCTTACGACGCGGCAGGCTTCGCTTTATGCTGCGGACCGTGTGTTTGCTTCCCCTGAAAGGGCTTTCGACGTCGGGCTCCGACCCGGTCCGTTTCCAGACCAAGCCGCCGACCTGCTACCGAGCCTCCTGATAGTTACCCGGACCGGACTTGCACCGGTTGGCGACAACGAGCACGTCTCCAGACTGGTCAGGTCATCCTGCACCGTCCTTCAACTTCAAGGCGCACACCCGATCGAGTCCACCTTCGCGACGGTGCGGCTGCGCCAGCGCGTCACGAAGGGCGCCGGGTCGCGGTCGGCGGGACTGGCGATGGCCTACAAACTGCTCGACGCCGCGCAGCAGCGCTGGCGGCGGGTGAACGCCCCGCAACTCGTCGCCGTCGTCCGGGCGGGCGGCGTCTTCGTCGATGGCGTCCTACAGGAACGAGCCGTCAGCCCGGATGCGAGCGACGACGCACGCCACGGGAGGTACGCCGCCTGACTTGCCCTGGCCAGCGATCCACAACTCTTGACGATATCTCGGAGCCGCCCGTGAAGGAGTCCCGTGGCACCGCCGGTGGTGCTTCTGGGCGGCACGACGCTGCGCCTCGCCTGCTCGTGCTGGTAGCGCTGCTGGGTCACGATCGGCTCGTGCTGACCGCGAAACGTGTCGCCGCGGTATGTGTGACCATCCCGAGGTAGAACGCGTTCTTGAGCATGTCCCTCACCGCAAACGAGCTGAAGATCTCGTTCTGCCCACGGGAGCCCCATAGGCGCTCCTCGACCTCGTCGCCACCCCCGGCTGGTGCAGACGGGCCTCGATTCCGTCGATTTCCCGACGATCGTCTGGTTCGAGACGGACTACTTCGAAGAGCCTGCCCGAATCGATCTGCGAGGCGCTGGTAGCCCTCAACGACGGGGAGCCGCTCCTGTGGCGGCTCTTAGACGTCTGACGACGGCCGCCGTGCCCGACTGGCGTCCGCCTACTCGCAGTGTGGAACGTGCAGCGAAAGCGCACCCCGCGAGGCAGCTCATCGTTTATCGCAGCTGAACGGACATCCCCATGTTCGTCCAGTGGGGATTATGTCGAGCACTAGACAGCAGCACCGCGCTCGGGTAAGTCCGCGGCGTCAACCCCGTGAAGCCGGAGGGGCCTCTTGGCCTTGGCACGCCGGCCGCGCTTCTGCGGCAAAGCCCAGGTGTCAGGCGAGGGTGCTGAGCCGTTCCATGGACCGGTTAAAGCCGCGCTCGAACATCTCGCCAACCGTGTAGAAATAGCGGCCGTGCGTCTCTCGCAGGTCATCCTCGGACTCGGAGCCCAGCAGTACGACTTCGTGTGATGTCCCGAGAGCCTCGCGCTCGCGCGAGCCGTACGCGGCGATGGCCTCGCCCATGTCGTCGAACGCGGTGATGCCAACCAGTTTCTGGGTGGCGCGGTCGTATTCGAGCAGGAAGTGCTTCACGAGTCGCCGCTCTCGATTCTAGCGAGGCCATCCTGCAATCGCTCCGTGGCCGATTCGAGCCCGTGCACTATACCCACTACCGTTGATCCCATGACCCCAAGCTGCTCCGGCCTCACGGCGTGAGTGATCAGAGCGGACTCAAGCGAATCCAGAAAGTTGCTCGTATTCTCCCTTGCTGTGTGTCCGCCCGCGATGAGCGCAACCGTCTTCTCGTCATTCATCGCCATGCGGCTGAACGTCTTGCGAATGTACCTTGCTGCAGCGAGCGGGTCCGGGTTGCCGTTCGGCCCCTCCGGGTTCACGTAGATCAGGTCCATCTGGTCGGCGCCGAAGGGTTCCTGGAGTTCTCCGTCGCCGCTGTGGCGCTCGTCGTCAAGCCACGTGCCCTCAGACCCCCAGTCAGTCTCGTCGGCCTCCCAGACGTCCGGGCGCCCGAAGGCGAGACCAAAGGTCTTGAACCCCATCGACTCCAGGGCGCTGTTGCCGGCGAAGATGATCAGATCGGCCCACGAGATCTTCCGGCCGTACTTCTGCTTGACCGGCCAGAGCAAGCGGCGCGCCTTGTCCAGGCTAGCGTTGTCGGACCAGCTGTTGAGGGGCGCAAAGCGTTGGTAGCCGGAACCTCCACCGCCGCGGCCGTCGCTGATGCGGTACGTGCCGGCGGCGTGCCACGTCATCCGGATGAAGAGCGGCCCATAGTGGCCGTAGTCGGCTGGCCACCAGTCTTGCGACGTCGTCATCACCTGCTCGATGTCCTTCTTCAGCGCATCGAGGTCAAGGGTCTTGAACGCCTCGGCGTAGCTGAAATCCCTTGCCCATTGGATCTGACAGGGGAGAGTCCTGGCGGAGAACCCTCAGGTTCAGTTGATCCGGCCACCAGTATTGGTTCGAAGTCATTTCGTCTTCCCAGCGGCCACAATCTTGGCCCGTTCGCCTATCTCGTCGGCTTGGACGAAGGCATGCTTCGCCTGATTCAATCTGATGCCAACTACGACGCGGTCCTCGCCGTATTCCATCGCCATCCGAGGGCCTTGCGCCTCGCTCATCGCACGTCTTAGCGACAAGCAGGCCCTCGCCATAGCCGGGTTGGTTCGTGTTGGAGGGGCATCGGCATCGTGTAGGGCGATGGCTTCGTACGCGCCGGCGAGTAGTACTCCCGATTGATGCTCGACCGCCCGCGCGGATTGAAGCAGGGCAAACTCTTTGCCTGCGCCGTTGCCCCCGCTGTGCATCCTCAGGACGGTGCCGCCAATTGCAGCGTTCATTGTCACCTGCACCACCAAAGCATACAAGCGCAGTGTAGGGTGACTGTGAGACTCAGAGCTTGTTTCTGCAAGTTCTTGTAGTCTCCGACCGGGCCAGTACAGTCGGAGGCGTGGGGCCGGGCGCGTCTCGAATTGGAGGCCGCATCCAGGCGGGCGCGCGAGGACGTGGAAGCGAGCATGGGCCACAGCCCAACCGAGGGGCGAGTCGATGAACGCCGACGGTTCCGGACGCCTCGCTCCGCGGGAACGGGGGCAAGAACGCTACCACCCGGCCGTGTCTGCACAGAGGCGCAGCCCGGCAGTCAGGGACGGCCTGTCGCCACATCCTTGGGGCGGCTGGCCGTGACAGGCCTTGGTCCCCGACCCCGATGGGCTGGAAGCTCGTCGGGCATGAACTCGAGGACATCCCGCAGCAGCGGGGTGGCAAAGACCACCCCTGGCTATTGGTCGACATACAATATGCGGAGATATACTTAGGAGATTACTATGAGTTCCTCTTCCGCTCAGAAAGTGCTTTGTGTTCTCTATTCCGATCCAGTGGCAGGATTTCCTCCGGACTATGCCCGCGAAAGAATACCCAACCTCACCCAGTATCCGGACGGCCAGACCTTACCCTCACCGGCCGCCATAGACTTCATCCCTGGCCACCTTCTGGGATCTGTTTCGGGCGGACTTGGGCTGGAGAGGTTCTTGGCTGAACGGGGACACAGGTTCGTCGTAACGGCGGACAAGGATGGACCCGATTCCGTTTTCGAAAGAGAACTGGCTGATGCCGATATAGTCATCTCCCAACCCTTCTGGCCCGCGTACCTCACCGCCGAGCGCATTGAAAAGGCTCCGAACCTCAAGTTAGCCATAACCGCTGGCATTGGGTCGGACCATGTCGACCTTCAGGCGGCCATCGGCAGGAACATCACTGTCTGTGAAGTGACCTGGTGCAACAGCATAAGCGTCGCGGAGCATGCGGTCATGCAGATGTTGGCGCTGGTCAGGGACTACATCCCCCAGCACGATTGGGTGGTCAGGGGCGGATGGAACATTGCGGACGCCGTTTCCAGGTCCTACGACATTGAGGGAATGGACGTGGGTGTAGTGGCGGCCGGCAGAATTGGCTTAGCGGTCCTGAGACGAATGAAGCCTTTCGACGTCACTCTCCACTATACCGACAGACATCGGCTTGCCACTGATGTCGAGCAAGAGCTTGGCCTGACGTTCCACGAAACCGTTGAGTCGCTCGTCAGTGTGTGTGATGTGGTCAGCATCCATTGTCCTCTCCATCCCGAGACTGAGAATATGTTCAACGATGCTCTGATTAGCAAGATGAAGCGCGGCTCCTATATCGTCAACACGGCCCGCGGCAAAATCTGTGACCGGGACGCCATCGTCAGAGCTCTCGAAAGCGGTCAACTGGCAGGGTATGCGGGCGACGTTTGGTTCCCTCAGCCGGCTCCCAATGATCACCCCTGGAGGTCCATGCCCAACCACGCCATGACTCCCCACACCTCGGGCACTTCGCTTTCAGCCCAAGCCCGCTACTCAGCGGGAGTCCGTGAGATTCTGGAATGCTGGTTGGATGGACGGCCGATTAGGGAGGAGTACCTGATTGTCCAGGGAGGCGCCCTTGCTGGAACAGGAGCCCACTCATACAGCGAAGGGGATGCTACAGGCGGTTCGGGGGAAGCGGCAAAGTTCACAGCTGGCTAGGCAGACTGATCAAAGGAGGGCTCCACGCTTCAGTCGGGTTGCCCCCGAAGCTCCACGCCGCGGCGGGCCACGACATCCTCGATCGGATTGCACTGCTTCACGCGCTCGATATCGGTCGTCATCGTCATCACGCCACCTCCATCCCCCTGCCGCCTGCCGCGAGCTCCGCCGGGTCGGTGGTCGCGAGAGACGCCTCCAGATCGCTCGCCTCGATGCCGAGCGCCACGCGGTTGCCGTGGGCCAGGAGCAGCCCCTGCCCCCGCCGGGAGGACGTCACGAACTCCCGCTCCCCGGGGGAGAGCCCGAAGGTCTCGGCGACCAGTCCGCCGCCGAGCTGTCCTGCCGCACGAGCATCTGAACCGAGCTGTTGGCGAGCACGGTGTGCCCCTCGGGCGAGGCCAGGAAGTCCTCGACTTCCTGCGTCACCGTCGTCAGGCCGAGCCAGCGCTTGCGGGCGCGGCGCGCCATCTGCGCGAGAACCGCGCCCCCTCCACGTGGCGCATCAGCGACCACGCCTCGTCTATGAGGAGCACGAGCGGCTTCGGCTCGCGGCGAACCGCGCGCCAGACATGATCGGCGACCACGTAGGTGGCGAGCGACCGCAGCTCCGAGGTATAGCCAGAAGTTGTGGATGAGCCACGCGCGCCAACAGTACGCTCAGGACCCGGAAACGCTTGCCAGGCAGGTGACGCCGTTGACCGGGAGCAGGTACCACCGTCTGAGGGTCGGGAGCTACAGGGTGATCTTCGCCGTCGAGCACCGCGATCCGCCTGTCATGGTCGTGCTGAGAGTCCGGCACAGGAGGGAGGCGTATGAGCGCCGATGAGATCGTCACGCTGACACGCGAGCAGTACGACGCGCTTGTCGAGCGGACCGCCGTGCTTGAGGACCGTCTGGCCGCCGCCGAGGCGGAGGGCGATGCAAGGCTTCCGCACGAGGTGGCGCTCGCCATCATGGAAGGTGCCAGCCCCGTCCGTGCATTCCGCGACCAGCACAGGCTCACCTTGCGCGAGTTGTCGGAGCGCTCGGGTGTGGCCCTCAGCTATCTCTCCGAGATCGAGCGTGGTCGCAAGCCAGGCTCGATCGCAGCATTGACTCGGCCGGGACCTTCAGCACGACTATCGACGCCTTGGTGATCGACTGATCGTCATCCGGCTCGTGGTACCTGGTGCGAGCGCGCCTGAGCGCCAGTTTCGCCAACTGGGGGTCGCGGGTTCGCATACCGGCGGAGTGCAGCCTGGCGACCGGATCTTGGTCGGGTTGCCGCCCGAGCCTCATGACCGTCTGCGCGTCGTCTAGCCGACTCCACTGACCATCGTGACGTCCGGCGGCATCATTTCCCGCTACGGCGTGCAGACCATCCCGAACGAACGAATCGGCTGGTGAGCGGCTCAGTCCATCAGCAGCACGCTACGTGCGACCTCGCCGCGATCGAGGGCCGCGTACGCCTCGTTGATCTCCTCGAGCGGGTAGGTGCGGCTGACGAGCGGATCGACCTGCAGGCGGCCGCCCATGTAGAGGTCGACCATCTTCGGGAGGTCGATCCAGGGCCGGGCGGAGCCATACCACGAGCCGCGCAGCACCTTCTCCGTGCGCGGAAGCGAGAGCGCGGGGATGGTCATCATGTCGTCCTCGGGCGTCATACCCACGACGACCGTCGTGCCGCCGAGCCGCGTCGACTCGTAGCAGTCGACGATCGTCTTCGAGAAGCCGATCGCCTCGAACGCGTAGTCCACGCCCCCACCCGTCAGCTCGATAACCCGGGCTGCGGTGTCGCCCTCGCTCGCGTCGAGGACGTCGGTCGCGCCGAACTGCTTTGCGTACGTGAGCTTGTTGGCCCTCACGTCGACGGCGATGATCCGCTCCGCCCCCGCAAGCACGGCGCCCTGGATGCAGTTCAGGCCGACCCCGCCGCAGCCGATCACCAGCACCGAGCTGCCGACCTCGACCCGCGCGGTGTTGATGACCGCTCCGACCCCGGTCATCACCGAGCATCCGATCAGCGCCGCCTTGTCGAGAGGCACGTCGTTGCGGACGGGCACCGCGCCCGACTCGGGGACGACCGCATACTCCGCGAACGAGGCGACTCGTGCGAAGTGATTGAGGTCCCGCCCGCCGCCGGTGTGCAGGCGCGTGGTGCCGTCGAACAGCAGCCAGCGCTCGCTGTCCGCTCCGTTGCAGAGCACGGGCTCGCCCCGGCTGCAGTGGTCGCACCAGCCACAGTTCGGGCGGAAGTTCAGGATCACGTGGTCGCCCGGCCGCACGCGCTCGACTCCCGGGCCCACCTTCTCGACGGTGCCGGCGGCCTCGTGGCCGAGCACCATCGGCAGCGGCAGTGTCCACTCGCCCTTCATCACGTGGTAGTCGGAGTGACACACGCCCGCCGCGGCGATGCGCACGAGAACCTCGCCATGCTTCGGGGCGTCGAGCTGCACGGGCTCGACGACCAGCGGGGTGTTCGCCTCGTAGAGCACTGCCGCCTTGATCTCCATCGCGACCCCCCCGGCTACGAATGATGCCTCCAGCTGGATTCTAGTGCCTCGGCGCGCGCGACCACGCAGGGCCGTGAGCCCCGGATTCTCACGCTGAGTATCGGGAGCTCCGCTTGTAACGAGCCCGACAGGCACCCGCACCTTCGCCGCCGCGTTGCGGATGGGGCGCGTTGCCCCAATAATCGACTAAGCCCAGCTTAGCTAAGGAGCCCCCGATGCAGGTCAACATGCACGAGGCGAAGTCGCAACTCTCCCGTCTCGGCGAGCTGGCGTGGAGCGGAGAGGAGATCGTGATCGCCAAGGCCGGCAAGCCGTACCTGCTGCTCCAACCCTACCGGGAGCGACGCCGGCGCGAGCTTGGATCGCTTGAGGGTCAGATCTGGATCGCCGAGGATTTCGACGACACCCCGTTGGAGGTAATCGAGGCATTCGAGGGCGCCAGTGGTGACGTTGCGTGATGCTCCGCCTGCTCCTCGACACCCAGGCCCTGGTGTGGGCGCTCGGGAATCATCCGAGGCTTGGACCGAGCGCCCGTGACGCCATCACCGACCCCGACAACGACGCGTACGCGAGCGCCGCCTCGGTCTGGGAGATCGCCATCAAGCAGGCCCTGGGAAAACTGCGGGCTCCTCCCGATCTCGCCGGGCGGATTGAGCAGGATGGCTTCAAGGGTCTGCCCATCACCCTCTTCCACGCGGAGCATGCGGGAGGACTCACACCCATCCACCGCGATCCGTTCGATCGGCTGCTCGTCGCTCAGGCTCAGGTCGAGGGACTGACCATCGTGACCTCCGACAGCATCATTTCCCGCTACGGCGTGCAGACCATCCCAGCCGAGCGCTGAGCGCCCCAGGCAGGCGACGATCGGGCCCTGCCACATTCGGGGCTCGATCTCGAACCCGGACGATGCTGCGCTGATCGAGGAGGCGGCGCAACACGCGGAGGGGGTGCGTACCTCGGTGGCCGAAGGTGACTTCCGGGTGGACCCGCAGGTGCCGACCTGCCCCAGCTACTGCGCCTTCCGCCATATCTGTCGCGTCAACCAGTTCACGAGGCGTAAGCAGTGGACCTGACCGGCGAGCAACGAACGATCATCGAGGCGGACGCCTCGGACCTCACGGTCGCGGCCGGCGCGGGCAGCGGCAAGACCCGCGTGCTGGTCGAGCGCTACCTGCGGCTGCTGCGCGACTGCTCGATCCCGGAGATCGCGGCGATCACCTTCACCGAGGCGGCCGCCGCCGAGATGCGCGAGCGGGTGCGCAGCGCGGTGATGTTGGACCCCGCGCTGGAGCAGCATCGCGCCTTGCTCGACGAGGCGGCGATCGGGACGGTGCACTCGCTGGGCCTGCGCCTGCTGCGCGAGCACCCCGTCGAGGCGGTACTCGACCCCTCGGCTGCCGTGCTCGCCGACGACGAGGCGGAACTGCTGCGGCGCACGGCCTGCATCGAGGCGATCGATGCTGCCGCGGAGGCCGACGACGAGCGCACCACCGCGCTGCGCGGGATCGGCGTCTACCACGCCGGTGTCCGGCTCCCGCGGATGGTCGCCGAGCGGGACGCCGTCGAGTCCGCCTTCGCGGCGATGGGCGCGGACAGCGCCGGCTGGCCCGGCCGCGTCCGCGCCACCCTCGACGGGCGCTACGGGCCCCGACAGAGATCGATCCAGGAGCAGACGCCGACGATCGCCGCGCGGATCAGGCGCGACGCCGACGCCGTGAGCGACAGGCTTGCCGAGGTCGTGCGCGACGTCCTGGCGCCGCTCACCGAGGCCTGCGAGGCGGACTCCTGGCAAGACTTCGCCGCCCTCCTCGGCGACGCGGCGGCGCGCATCAGACTCAACGTGGGGCGCAGGAGTCCGCCCGACTCCGACGTCAAGGACGCGCTGCGCGAGCTGCGCGAGCTTGCCGGCGAGGCCGGGAGGCTGCCCGCCTGGAACGAGCACGACGAGCCGGCTCTCGAAGCGCTCGCCGGGCTGCGCGCGCTCTTCGAGAACGCGGTGCGGCGCTACACGGCGGCGAAGGAGGCGCAGGGCGCGCTCGACTACCTCGATCTCGAGCTGGGCGCCGTCGGCCTGCTCCGCGATCACCCGGCCGTGGCCGCCGCCGTGCGCGAGCGCTTCCGCCACCTGATGGTCGACGAGTCACAGGACATCAACCCCGTGCAGGCGGAGCTGATCGAGCTGATTGCCGGCGGCGACGGCGACGGGCCGCGACCCGCGCTCTTCCTCGTCGGCGACGCGCGGCAATCGATCTACCGCTTCCGCGGGGCGGACGTGCACCGCTTCACCGCGTTGCAGGGCCTCGTCGCCCGCCGGGGCGGGCCGCTGCTGCCGCTCAGCCGCTCGTTCCGCAGCCACGACGCACTGGTGGCGCGCATCAACGAGCTCTTCGGCGAGGTCTTCGCCGGTACGGCGCCGTCCCTCGCGGCGCTACCACCGATGACGGGCCGCCCCGGCGAGGCGCCGGACGACGGCACCTACCTCACGCTGACACAGATCGGGAGCAGGGCGCCGGACGGCGGGCGGCCGCGCGAGCCCGAGCGGCGACGGGTCGAGGCGGACGTGGTCGCGGAGGAGATCGAGAGGCTGCTCGCCGGCGGGCGGCTGGTCTGGGACCGGGACGAGCGTGTGATGCGCCCCGCGCAGCGCGGCGACATCGCGATCCTGCTGAGGCGCTTCAGGCACGTCCATGTCTTCCAGCAAGCCCTCGACACGCATGGCATCACGGCCGCGACACCGAGCGGCACGGGTTTCTTCACGCGGCAGGAGGTGTTCGACTGCATCAACCTGCTGCGCTGGCTGGCGGAGCCGCAGGACGATCTCGCGCTCAGCGGCGTGCTGCGATCGCCCTTCTTTGCCCTCGGGGACGACACGCTGCTGGCGCTGCGCGAGCGGGGCAGGCCGGTGGCGGCGCTGGCCGATCCGCCCGACGAGATCGCCGGCGAGGAGCGCGCACGCTGCGCGCATGCCCGGGAGACGCTCGCCGCACTGCGACGGGCCGCTGCCTCCCTGCCGGCCGACGCGCTGCTCGAGCTGGCTCTCGACCGCACCGCCGTCGAGGCGTCATGGGCGCCGCTCGCGGGCGGCGAGCAAGCCCGCGCGAACATCCGCAAGCTGCTGCGCATCGTGCGCACGCTGGCCGGGCACCCGCTCTCCGAGGTGGTCTCCTACCTCGAGCAGCGTCGCGACGACCTCGACCCGCGCGAGGGGCCGGCCACGCTCGACCGCCCCGATGCGGTGCAGCTGATGACGGTGCACGGCGCGAAGGGCCTCGAGTTCCCGATCGTCTTCGTGCCGGAGGCGCACCTCTCATCCTGGTCGACCTGGGACGCGGTCCGCTGGTCTCGCGAGGACGGCGTCTCCGTCATGCTGGAGCGCGACGAGGACGACGACAAGCGGCCGCGGCCCGGCTTCTACGCGCACCTGCAGCAACAGGACCAACTGGAGGATGCGGAGGAGCAGCGGCGTCTCTTCTATGTCGCGGCGACGCGTGCCGGGGACTACCTCCATATCTCGGGCGACGAGACGGGAGGCGGGGGCTGGCTGCACTCGGTGCGCGACGCGCACGCCAGTGGCGCCCTGCGCGAGATCCAGCTGCGCGAGCCGGTCCCACCCGACCTCGAGGCGATCGCCAGGCGGCGGGCGCCCTCCGCCCTGGAGCGCCCCGACACATCCGAGGAGGAGGACTACATCTCGCCGCTGCTCGCGCGGCCGCCCGCGATCCCGCTGCGCGCGAGCACGCCCGTCACGGCGCTCCGCCCTCCGGAGACCGCCCCGCGGCAGCACGAGCACGGTGACGGCCTGGCGGCGCTGCGTGGCCTGCTCGTGCACCGCGCCTTCGAGGTCTCCGGGGGCGCACCCGGCTCCCTCGACGACGATGCGCTGGCCGATCTCGCCCGGGAGCAGAGCGAGCGCGCCCTCGACGACGCGACGGCGCGGGCGTTGGCCGGCGAGGCCCGGGAGATGCTCGACCGCTTCACGCGGTCGCCGGTCGCCGCCGCGCTGGCCGCGCCGGATGTCGAGCGCTGGTTCGAGTTGCCGTTCGCCTGGGACTGGGACGGCGTGCCGGTCCACGGCAGCATCGACCTCGTCTACCACGACGCGAGCGGTTGGCACGTGATCGACTTCAAGAGCGATCGGCTGGACGGGACCTCGGCTAAGGAGGCGGCACGCCACTACGCCGTGCAGATCGGGCTCTACCAGCGCGCCATCGAGGCCGCCGTCGGGGCTCCGGCGAACGCGGGCCTGCTCTTCCTGCGCAGCGGCGAACTGGCGTGGCCCGGGCACACCGAGGTCGAGGCGGCGCTCGCCGAAGCGCGCAGGCGCGTGGACGCCGGAGGGCTGCTCGAGCCTGCCGACGCAGGGTTCCTCGAGGAGCCGGAGTAGAGTCACTCGACGCTCCGGCGCTCGCTCCCGAGGCTGAGCCCGGGCTCGCCCCCGGCGGACTCATGCGCCAGGAGGTCTGCGACGACCCCTGCGACTTCGATGCGTGGGAGGCGTCGGCGCCGCGCCGTGTGATACTCGGCCGATCATGCCGCCCACGCTCCGAACGCAGCGCCTGCTCCTGCGCCCCTTCCGACTCGACGATGTCGATGACGTCGTCGGCTACGCGACGGACCCCGAGTGGGCCCGGTATCTCCCCGTGCCACGTCCGTACACGCGACGTAGTGCTGAGGAGTTTGTTGCGAAGGCCATCCGTGCCGACGACGAGACCAGGTTCCAATGGGCGATCGCCCACGAGGGCCGAGCTTCGGGCGGCCTCAACCTGGGAATCGGCGGGGCCGACTCGGCCGAGATCGGCTACGACATTGCGCGCCCGCTCTGGGGCCAGGGCCTGGCGACGGAGGCAGCGGCGGCGGTCATCGCATTCGGTTTCGAAGAGCTCGGCCTCGCCCGCGTCCAGGCCGTCGCCGACATCCGCAACACGGCCTCGTGGCGTGTTATAGAGAAGCTCGGCATGCAGCGGGAGGGCGTAGTTCGCATGAATCGTCCCGTCCGAGGTGAGCGCGCCGACGGCGTTCTCTACGCGGTGCTGGGCGCCGAGTGGCAGGCGCGCGAGCGGTTGCAGGAACGCTGAGTGGCAGCGTTTCACCACTTCGGCGGCGGGGCTCTTACCTCTCCGGCCCCACGCGGCGCACGTAGGCAAGCACGTCGGCCGGATGTTCCACCAGCACGTCCGGGTTTTCCTCTCGCACCCGATCGGCGTCAAGCGACCCCCATGCCGCTCCGATCGCGTGGCACCCTGCCGCCCGTGCAGCCCTCACGTCGGCTGGCGTGTCCCCGACGTACGCGATGGAGCCCGATTCACCGACGCCGAGGCGCCCCATCGCAACGCGCAGCGGATCCGGCTCCGGTTTGTGCCGCTCGCTGTCCTCCCAACCGACCACAGCCGCGAAGCGGCCAAACAGTCCCGCGCGTGCGAGCTCTTCCGTCGCCCGCCACGCGAGCTTCGAGGTGACAATCGCCAGCTGAAACCCGTCCGACCTGAGCGCATCGAGCGTGTCCACAACGCCGGGGAACGGCTCGGAGGCGATGTCGAGAGCAAAGTACCGCTCCCGGTAGCACTCGACGAAACGCGGCCAGTCATCGCCCATCAACTCCTTCGCGAGTTCGTGAAGCGTGCGGCCATCGTGCCCCCGCCACAGCGCACGTGCGTCCGGTCGGCTGCCGAGACAGTCCTCATACGCCCCGGCAAGCGCCTCCACCCGGCCCGTCAGAGTGTCCAGGACAGTGTCGTCCAGGTCCCAGAAGACGGCTCTCACGGCCAGCCGCGGCGTGTTCATCGGTGCCGGGCTCACGGGCAGCCTCCTCGCCTGACGGGCCTTGCGGGGGATCGAGCATCGGTTCGTCGACCTTCGCACCCACCGGCAGGGGTCTGGCGGACGGCAGGCGGCGTCCCGTGGAAGGGGACCAGCACGCCGGAAGCACGACGACGCAACTCGAGGCGGGCCGCGCGGCGCCCGCTCCGCTGCCCGGAAGGCGTTTCTAGCACGCTGCTAGCGGGCGACCAGGGGCTCGCGAGCGGCCTCAGCGGTCTCGGCGGCAGACGGCTCGCGGCCGAGGAGCAGGGCGAGAGGCGAGCGCCCGACGCCGATCTCGCGGCGCTCGAAGACGGCGAGGGCCAGTGCGGCGCAGACTAGCGCGGCCGCGAGCAGCGCTACCTGATGCCACCACACGGTGCCCTCGGTCAGCACGCGCTGGGCGTCGGAGTAGTAGTAGGGGGTGAAGAAGCGCAGCCAGTCGAGCGAGGTGACGAGGTCGGCCGCGATGTTCAGCGCGTAGGCCACGAAGGCGCCGGCTGTCATCAGCGCCGCAGCTCGTCCGCGCGTCGGCGTGAGCGTGGCGGCGAGGACCGTCGCCGCGAGCGCGAACCATGCGAACGGCAGCAGCGAGAAGGGCGCGACCGCCAGCTCACCCGCGGCCACCGCGCCCTTGAGATCGACGAACGGGGCCGTCAACAGGAAGCCGAGCCCGGCGAGCGCGAGGACGCCGACGACGGCGACCGCCACGCCCGCGAGCTTGCCGAGGAAGAGCCGTCGGCGGGCGAGTGGCTGCGACAGGAGGAGTTCGAGCGTGCCCGCACCCTCCTCGCCGGCCAGCAGCGCACCGCCGGCGATGATCGCGAAGATGGTCATCAGCACCGGCGACCACGTGAAGAACTCGACCTGGAAGAACTGGCGCGGGTCCGAGAGGTCCTGGATCTCCCCGAACCCGATGTTCTCCATCTCGACGCCCTCGAACTGCGCGCTGATGGCGGGGTAGATCAGCACGAGCATCGCCGCGAGGGCCGCGAGGCCGAGGCCCCAGCCCACGACCTGCCAGCGCAGGTCGAGCAGCGTCTTGCGCACGATCGTGCGGTCAGGCATGCGTGGCCGCCCCCGCGGGCTCCTCGTAGTACGACAGGAAGAGCTCCTCGAGCGTGATCTCGTGGGTTTCGAGGGTCTGTACGCGATGGGCTGCGAGCGCCTGGATCAGCGCGTGCATCGCGTCGTGCGTCTCGAACACGGCGTCTCGCCCCTCGAGCGAGACGAGGCGCACGCCGGGCAGCCGTCCGAAGTCCCCGGCCGGCGGGGCCTCCTCGAAGGTCACGCTCACGCGACGCGGCGCGAGGCGGCGCTGCTCGGCGAGGTCGCTGACGGCGACGATGCGGCCCTCGCGCAGCATCGCCACGCGGCGCGCGAGCTGCTCCACCTCGGCGAGGACGTGCGAGGAGAAGAAGACCGTGCGCCCCTCGGCGACCGCCTCGCGCAGGATCGCCTCGACCTCCTCCTGTACGAGCGGGTCGAGGGCGTTTGTCGGCTCGTCCAGCACCAACACGTCGGGCTTCGCCATGAGCGCGATGACGAGGCCGGCCTTCTGGTAGTTGCCGCGCGACAGGTCGCCGACGCGGCGGTCACCGTCGAGCCGCAGCCGCTCGACGAGCTCCTCGCGGTAGCGCCGGTCGACGCCCCCGCGCAGCGCCGCGACGAGGTCGAGGCAGGCGTCGACGGTGAGCGCGTCGTAGAGGGCGAGGTCGCCGGGCAGGTAGCCGCAGCGCCGGCGTACCTCGATCGAGTCGCGCTGGGCGTCGAACCCCAGCACCTCGGCGCGGCCGGCGTTGGGACGGATCAGGTCCATGAGGACGCGGATCGCGGTGGTCTTGCCCGCACCGTTGGGGCCGAGGAAGCCGAAGACCTCGCCGCGCGGCACGTCGAGGTCGATGCCGTCGAGGGCGCGCACGTCGCCGTACGACTTCACGAGGCCCTCGAAGCGGATGGCCGGTGTGTCGCTCATCGCCGCTCCGCAGTCAGCACACCGTGCAGCGTAGCGGACGCAGCACAAGCCGCCTCAATCACGTTCGCGTCTGACACGGGCGTACCATCAATCTGCTGGTACACCGAGATCGACGAGGACGGAATCAGACATGGCTCTCGCTGTAGTTCCGCGCACGCGTCCATTGCCTCACCCTGACCGCGGTAGCGGACGCTACGATCTCCCCGTCTGAGTCGGGTGTGTACGCCTCGCCACCGCCAGTGACATGACCAGCAGCGGAACCGCTGTACGTCCCCTACACTGAATGCCGCCTGGGGCTCGCTCCCGTGCCCTGCCGCATAAGGATGGATAGAGATGCCCGGATGGTGGGATGGGCTCACGGGCCCACTCCAAGTCTTCTACGCGATCGGGTTCGCCGCCGCAGCTGCGCTCGCCTTGCAGCTGCTCCTGCTCGCAGTCGGATTCGGCGGCGACTTCGACTTCGGCGGCGACGAGGCCGGGCTCTCGGGCATGATATCCCTCCGCGGGCTGACTGCGTTCTTCTTCGTCTTCGGCTGGGTCGGCGTGCTCCTGGTGGATGCGAACGTGCCCTTCCCCGCCTCGGTGGGCGGCGCGGCCGTGTCCGGAACGCTGGCCATGGTGGGCGCAGGCATCATGTGGCGGAAGTTCTCAAGCCTCGAGTCGGATGGCTCACTCGACTACAGCACGGCAGTAGGATCTGTCGGCCGCGTCTACCTCACCGTCCCTGACGACCGATCACGGGCAGGGAAAATCGAAGTCATGGTGCAGGGCCGGCTGCGAGAGGTGGCAGCCGTGGCCGAACCAGGTAGCGGTGCCGTAGCGGTCGGAGAGCGTGTCGAAGTCGTCGGCACCATCAACCCAACCACTGTTCTGGTCCGCCCATTCTCGGTCTGACCGGACCAACAACGTCGTCTCAGGATAGGCACAGGGACTCAAGGGACTCATAACCACAGGGACTCAGGAAGGGGCCTCCGATGGATGCCATTGTCTTAGTGAGCGGTCTCGTAGCCATCGTGCTGCTGACCGTGCTGTCGATCGCGGGGCGCTACAAGCGTTGCCCCTCAGACCGCGTGCTCGTCATCTATGGGCGTGTCGGTGACGAAGGCCAATCAGCACGCTGCCTCCATGGTGGTGGCGCTCTGGTGTGGCCCGTCCTCCAGGGGCACGCGTTCCTGGACCTCACGCCGCTGTCCATCGACATCAGGCTGGAAGGCGCACTGTCCCAGCAGAATATCCGGGTCAACACGCCTGCCACGTTTACTGTCGGCATCTCCACCGATCCCGGCGTGATGCAGAACGCCGCCGAACGGTTGCTGGGACTCGAGTTGCCAGCTATCGAGACACTGGCTCGCGACATCATCTTCGGCCAGATGCGCGTGGTTATTGCCACGATGCCGATCGAGGAGATCAACACCGACCGCGAGAAGCTGATCGCGAACATCACCGAGTCGCTTGAAGCCGAGCTGGCCAAGGTCGGACTGCGGCTCATCAACGTCAACATTCAGGACGTGACCGACGAGTCCGGCTACATCGACGCTCTTGGGCGGGAAGCCGCCGCCCGCGCCATCAACGAGGCGAAGATCCGAGTCTCAGAGCAGGAACGTGACGGCTCCGTTGGCGCCGCCGAAGCGGACCGCGAGCGACGCGTGCGGGTCGCTGAAGAGGAAGCGACTGCCACTGAGGGCGAGAACGAGTCGCGAGTGGTCGTCGCCAACTCGGAGAGTGCACGCCGCCAGCGCGCAGCGGAAGCGGAACGGGCTGCCATCGCCGCCGAGCGTGTGACGACTGCTTCGGCGGAGGCAGAGGCATTCGCCGCCGAGGCGGAGGCCGAGGAAGCCCGCACGATCCGCGACAGGGCCAAGCAGCAGGCGGACGTCATCATGCCCGCCGAAGTGGAACGGGAGAGGGCTCGCGTCATCGCCGAAGCCGAGGCTGCCAGCATCAGCATCCTCAATGGAGGCCAGGCTGAGGGTAACCAGAAGCTCCTGGAAGCCGAAGCCAACGGCCAGTACGCGATCCTGTCGAAGCGCGCAGAAGGTATCAGTGACCTCGTCGGAGCAGCGGGGAACAGTCCCCGAGATGCGGTCCTGCTGCTGATGGCCGAGCAGATGCCGGCCCTCGTGGAGCAGCAGGCCAAGGCGATCTCCGGGATCGGCATTGACAAGGTTGTCGTCTGGGAGGGCGGGGGCCCCGCTGGTGGGTTGGCCGGCTTCGTGCGCAGCCTCGCAACCACCCTTCCGCCGATCCACGATCTCGCCGCGAGCGCTGGCATCGAACTTCCCGCGTTTCTCGGCTCCTTCCCGTCAAACGATGACCCAGCCAAGCCGGAAGGCGGCGCTACGTCTGATGACGGAATCGGCGCCGAGCGCTGATCCCGGCGGCGCCGACGCGGCCCAGGCTCCGGCCATGTGGCGTGACCTCGATCCCCATTGCGTCCCCCCCTATCGGGGGGGCGCAATGGGGATAGGGATGTACGCGACCCTGCGCATCGCATTGAACGAAACGATGCACACGGTCGCCTCCGCCGCGAGCTGCGTCCTCGACGGGAGACGTGCATCAGGACTGCGAAGATCGATGCCCCCCTGCCTCACCACCGCCCCGGTAGCGTCTGAGGGAGACACGGACGAGACGACTGCCCCTCCGGCTGCTTGCGCCCCTGCCGGCGGGCCGGCTGTCGCACGGAGTGGCGTGGGTGGAGTGCCACGAGGGCAGCCGGTCGGCAGTCGGGGCGGAGCGGTCCGCGTCTGACGACGCACGCGCGCTACGCGGCAGCCGCGGCGGGAGCCCAGTCTCCCTGTCCGCGCCGCCTTGTCAGGTCACGAGCGGCGGAAGCGTCTCCCAATCGGGAGCGAGGACGGGGATACGCCACTCGGACGGCGGGCTCCAGCTGCGCCAGCGATCGTCGATGGCAGGGTGGTCGCCGCGCTGGATCCACTCGATCGCCCGCTCGGCCTCGGCGCGAACCGTCTCGGCCCCGTCCTGGGTCATGCTGCCGAAGGAGACGGCCTCATCGAGTTCGTGCTCGTCCTTCCACCGCGCCTCACCGAGGTCGGGAGGAAAGACGACGTCGAGGTGATGGTCGCTCGTGTCGAGACCGATCGCGGTCCGGCGGAAGGGCGCTTCGAGATTCACGTACCAATTCCTTACGTCGGCCTCGTCGAGGAAGACCAGTACCGAGTGTGCGGCGTCGCGAATGAATACGCGCACCATTCCGCGGCCGTACCAGATGTCGTCGCGAAGACGCCACGCGACGTGTGGCAGACGAATGTCGTTGCCCTCGAGGTCCGTCGGGCGCCTCCACACCGCGCCGGGTGGCGTAAAGGCCGCGATGGTGTCGCCGCGATCCTCGACCACGACGAATGGCCAGGCTGCGAACACGCGCCCGCACCAGAGGCTGCGGCCGGTGATTGGCGTCCCGGGGTGCCACCGCTCCCCTGTCATCGCCTCGCTCGCAGCCCGGGCCCGGCGCCCTCCGGACCCACCGCCGCGGCAACCATCACGCCGTCACCGTCGCGGTCCGGTCGCGCCCCGCAGGCCCACTCGCAGCGGCCGCTCGGCCAGACGCGCCGCTCGTCCCTCCGGACGGCCCCGTGATACTCCACCGCTATCGCTCGCGGCTGATCAGCTCGAGGTAGGCCTCCTCGAGCGTCGGCTCCCGCGTGGTCATGTGCACGATGTTCGCAGCGCCCACGATCTGAGTCACGTGGGCGCTGACATCCGCATCCGGCGCGTGGTGGACCATCGCCCGGTGCGTGCCGCCGTCGCTCGTGACCTCCACGCGCTGCACCGCCGGGAGTGACTCGAGCGTGCCGACAAGCCCCTCGCGGAGCTCCGTCAGCAGCGCCTCGATCACCGAGGCGCGGCCGAATCGGCGCTTGATCTCGGCGGGGCTGCCGAGTGCCACCTCGCGGCCCTCGTTGATCACGCAGACCGTCTCGCACAGCTGGTCCACCTCGAGCATGTAGTGGGACGTGAGCAGCACGGCCGCGCCCGCAGCGGCGAGTTCCGGCACCAGCGCCCGGAACTCCTGAGCCCCCTGCGGGTCGAGCCCGATCGTCGGCTCGTCGAGGAAGATCACCTCGGGCCGCGCGAGCAGCGCACGGCCGATCTGGAGCCGCTGCCGCATCCCGCGCGAGTAGCGCTCGACCAGCGTGCCACCGGAATCCGCGAGCCCGACGAGTTCCAGGATCTCGTCGATGCGGCGCCCGGCGTCACGCCCCGACATGTGCTGCAGCGCCCCGAAGTAGCGCAGGTTGTCGCGGCCGGAGAGCCGGCCGTAGAGCCCGCGCTCGCCGCCGAGGGCGAGCCCGATGTGCTTGCGCACCTCGCCCGCCTCATGCTCGACGTCGTGGCCGAGCACGCGCGCGGAGCCCGAGCTCGGCAGCAGCAGCGTCGAGAGGATGCGCACGGTCGTGGTCTTCCCCGCCCCGTTCGGGCCGAGCAGGCCGAAGACCGCGCCGCGCGGGATATCGAGCGTGAGCCCGTCGAGCGCCACCGTCTCGCTGCGGCGCCCCAGCAGCCCCCGCGACTCGTAGAGGCGCCCGAGCTCCTCGCACTCGATCGCTGGCCCGTCCACCATGGCAAGCCTCCCTAGCCCGTGAGCTCCAGGGCACCGGTGCGCCGGGCATGGCGCTCCAGCAGACGAAACGCGACGTAGCTCGCGACGCCGTACGCCAGCGCCACGAGCCCCTCGCGGACGAGCTCGTCTCCGACATCGGCGATGGAAGCCCCGGCGAACGCCTGCCTGAGCGCCTCGACACCGTGCGTCAGCGGCAGCAGCACGCCGACGTCGGAGGCCACCGGGGGGAGGTCGGCCGTGGGGACCAGTACGCCGGTGAGGGTGATGAGCAGCGCGTGGGACGCGGCGTTGGAGACGAACCAGTCCTGGGTGAGCGCCGTCCAGCAGCCCAGCACCAGCCCGAGGGTCGTACAGCCGAGCGACATCATCACCACCGCGGCCGCCGCCGTCCCCCAGTCGAGCGAGGACACGTCGAGACCCGCGAACAGCGCAGCCAGCGCGATCGTCACGAGGGCGCTGATCACACCGTTCGGGAAGTGCAGCGCGGCACGGCCGGTGAGCGCGCCCAGCCGCGAGACCGGCGTCGAGAAGAGCAGCGAGAGCGTCCCGAAGCCCCGGTCGTAGGCGAACGACTGCAGGATCCCCGAGATCACGATCCAGACGATCGCCCAGGTGATCATGCCCACCATGTAGCGCTGCGCCGACTCGGCGCCGGTCGCGTAGGTGGCGACCAGGGAGAAGGTGAGCAGCTGGAAGAACGGGGCGAGGATGACGTTCGAGACGTAGCCCCACGGGTAGAGCCAGTAGAAGAGCGCGACGTAGGAGAGGCGCGACTGCGCGGCGAATGCCGCCATGCTAGAACCCGCCCTCCACGCTGCCGCTCCGGCGTATGCGGGTCTCCGCGACCCGGAAGAGCCACACGGAGATCGCGACGTAGAGCGCGGTCAGCGCGGCGGCGACCGCCCAGTGGCCGGCGAAGTCGGAGGCGTCGTGGCCGCCGAAGATCGACCACCTGACCGTCTCCATCGCCCACGACGTCGGCATGAGGCGGGCCACGACCTCGAGCGCGCCCGGGAGGACATCGATCGGGTAGACGAAGCCCGACAGCACGGCGCCGAAGGGCGTGATCGCGGCGAAGGAGCCGGCGCGGTTCCCAATGATGAAGAGCATCGGCAAGAGCACGAACGCCACCGCGAGGAGAGCGAGGATCGCCAGCGTCATCGCGACCGCGAACGCAGGGAGCGCCGCGACCGTGATCGGCTGGCGCGTGACGGCGAACACGACGATCAGGGCGGCGATCGCGTTCGGGACGAAGGAGAGCGTGACGGCGGCCGCCTTGCCGAGCGTGATCAAAGCCAGCGGCGAGCGGCCGAGCATGTTGAGGTCGAGCGTCCCGAGGAACGCCTCATTCCGCAGGGTGAAGCTGACGCGGAAAGCCGCGGCCGTCCAGATAACGAGTAGGGTCAGGGGCTGGCGCGGTGCGAGCCGTAGGCGGTGGCGCATCAGTTCCAAGCCGGTTTCCCGGTGGTGCCCAACTCCACGGCCATAGCAGCGTCCGTCTCCAGCCCCTGCCACATCGAACCGGACGTGAGGTTCTCCCTCATCCGGCTCACCGATGCCCTTCACCAGATGGCATGCAGCGCTCCCCACAACGTGGGTCGTGCCTTGGCCAGCCGGTACAGCATGTGCGGAGAGCCTCGAACCCTACCAAGTGGTTGCTAGCCCCGAGGGGCACTCACCAGTCCACACCCCCAGCAACATGCACGGACAAAGTAGGGGTCCTTCCCATCACCGGCGGTTATGTTGTCCGTCCGGCTCCAGCGGTACTACGACCCCCTCCGCCACCCTTCCGGCTGGCTGTCCACTTCCCGGCTCTGACCGGTTATAGGACGCCTCGCTCCGACGCCCTCTCACAGGGTGCCGGGCCGGGGAGGGCTTCTCCGGTTCCCGTCGCTACCTTCCGTACGTTCCACGTCCCATACGCCGGGAGGTTTCTTGAGGCTGCATTCCAGGATCTTCACCTCGTCCATGGCCTTCGCCCTGACCACCCGGGCTCGGCTCCTCCTTGGTCCTGTCAATAGACAGGCGAGTCTCACGGCGCGGCAGACTTCGCGTCATGCTGCGGACCGCACGTTTGCTCCCCCTCATAGGGCTCTTGACGTCGGGCTTCGACGCAGACCGTTTCCCGTCCACGCCGCCGACCTGCTAACGGGCCTCCTGACAGTTACCCGTGCCGGACTCTCACCGGCTGGCAGCAACGAGCATGTCTCCGGACCGGTCACGTCATCACGTCACCACCCCTTCGACTTCCGGACGCACGCAGCACGATCCCGACCGATACGGTCGCGACCACGCTCGAATCCTCGCTCTGACCCGCGATCCAGGCGAGAACGGCGAAGCGGGGCACGCCGTTCCCGAGCGTGGAGATGAACTCGGAGCGCGTGCGCATCTCGAGCCACGTCGAGCGGAGCGCGATCACGAAGACGCGTGCGTGCCTCGTCGGTCGCGCGGCTCCCCGGGCCAACACCGACACGATGTCCCACCCAACGCTGGTCGCCGGCTGACTCGAGCACCGTAAGCCCGGATGCACCGAAGGAGAGCGTGGATGCAGTCGCGAAGAGAGGGAATTGGGTGCTCCTCTGAATCTGGGAGAATGGTCGTGAAGCGAACGATCCACCGGAAACAGGGAGCACCCATTCGATGCTATCACCGAGCAGCCCCGCCCGGCTCTCGATCGCCTTCGACGACGACCGCCTGGTGGCCCACGCGGGTCTGCTCCTGCCGGCCACGCTCGCCGAACGTCTCGGCCTGCGGGAGCTGGTCGACCGTCACCTCGACCTCGGCGACGCACCGGGCAGGGCGAACGCGGGAGACAAGGTCGCGACACTCGTCGCCTCCGTGCTAGCGGGCGGCGACTGCATCGACGATGCCGATGCGTTGCGCGCCGGCGGCACAGAGCGCGTTCTCGGATGCACCGTCAAGGCGCCATCCACGCTCGGCACCTTCCTACGCAGTTTCCGCTGGGGCCACGTCCGCCAGCTCGACCGCGTCAGTCGCGCGCTGCTTGCCCGCGCCTGGGCCGCCGGGGCCGGACCCGGCGAGGCGCCATTCACCATCGACCTCGATTCGACGGTGTGCGAGACCTACGGCTTCGCCAAGGAGGGGGCGCAGCGCCCCGGCTACACCGGTGCGCGCGGCTATCACCCGCTGCTCGCGGTGGCGGCCGGGACGGGTGACGTGCTGATGGCCCGGCTGCGCGGGGGTCGTGCGTACAGCGGCCGGGGCGCCGCCCACTTCCTACAGGAGACGGTGGGTCGAGTCCGCGATGCCGGAGCGAACGGGCAACTCACGGTGCGCGCCGACAGCGGCTTCTACTCCCGCGCGGTGGTCGCTGCCTGCCGCGAGATGGATGTCCGCTTCTCGGTCACGATCCGCCAGCATCCGAAGCTGCGGAAGCTGACCGAGGCGATTCCCGAACAGGAGTGGACGCCGATCCCGTACTGGCTGGAGGGCGGCGCCGATGTCTCAGAGACGACCTACACGCCGTTCGCACACGCGCCGGACGCCGTCCCGGTGCGGCTCATCGTCCGGCGCGTGCGGCCGACGCCTGGTTCGCAGCTCGCTCTCTTCGCGACGTATAGCTACCACGCCTTCATCACCGACCGCGACGGGGAGACGCTCGAACTGGAGGCCGACCATCGCCGCCACGCCGAGGTCGAGAACGCGATCCGCGACCTGAAGTACGGCGTGGGGCTCAATCACCTGCCGTCCGGCCGCTTCGCCGCCAACGGCGCCTGGCTCGCGGTCCAGGTGATCGCCCACAATCTCGCTCGCTGGACGGCGCGGCTCGGGCTCGGCGAGCGCATCGTCACCACCCGGACGCTCCGGCGGCGGCTCTTCGCTCTCGTCGGGCGGCTGACCCGCTCTGCTCGTCGGTTCACGCTCCATCTGCCGGCGCGCTGGCCATGGGCCGGTCACTTCACCGATGCCCTCGCACGGCTGCGCGCGCTCCCGCTCCCGACCTGACGCCGCTCCCCCTCGCCGCTCGCGGACCAGCGCCGCGCGCCCGCCTGTCCGCAATCGCCTCCGCGCCGGTCTCCCCTGCTGATCACACGCCCCGGACAGCGCCGCGCACTCCTCCGGGAGTCACAAACGGCTCCCGCACCTCACACGACGGCCGCTTCGCGCTCCTCCGCACGGCTCAACACCGGTCACCGGTTCGCGGTAGGGATGCCGGTTGCCCGGCACCCCCCGCACAGATCCGGACGTGCCCTCTCGGGCATCCGGCTCCTACCTCAAGTGCGTGACGGCAAATCGCTCCGCAGGCCACGGGTGAAGGATGGAGATTCGGGGCCAGTGTTTCTGGCACAGGGCAAGGATGCGCTCCCACGTGAAACGGTCGCGCTGCGACCGCCGTCGGAGAACGCGCAGCCAGAGCCGCTTCACGAAACGAACAAACCGCGTGAGCGCCGGCGAGCTGGTCGGCACCGCGTAGTAGCCAAGCCACCCACGCAGTACCCGCCCCAGCCACTGCCCCGTCGTCACGGGGTTGTCGTGCATGCGCCGCCACAACTCGGCCTTGATGGCCTTCAGCGTCCGGCGCATCCGCTTCGCAACGGGCTTGCGCCCCAGCCCGAATCTCCCGTCGCGTCGGGTCCGGCAGTAGTGCGTCATGCCGAGAAAGTCGAACGTCTCCGGTCGGCCCTCCCCGCGCTTCCGCCTGTTCGCCAGCGCGAACCTGCCGAACTCAAGTAGACGGGTCTTCTCCGGGTGCAGCTCCAGCCCGTAGGCCGCGAACCGCTCCCGGAGTGCCTCCATGAACCGCACCGCATCGCTGCGGTGCTGGAACCCCAGGACGAAGTCATCGGCATACCGCACGATGTACGCCTCGCCCCGGACCTCCCGCGGTCGCCACTCGCGCGCAAACCAGTCGTCGAGCACGTTGTGCAGGTACACGTTCGCAAGCAGCGGCGATATCGGCGCCCCCTGCGGCATCCCCCGCACGAAATCGACTTCCGGCTCCGCGTCCATGACGCCGACGCTCAGCCACTTTCGTATCAGGCGCAACACCCGCTGGTCCCCGATGCGCATCTCCAGAAACGACATCAGCCGCCCCCGGTCGATGCTGCCGAAGAACTCCCGGATGTCCACCTCGACAATCCAGCTGACCTTGCGCCGTTCGACCGCGTAGGCCAGTGCGTCCAGCGCGTCATGCGCCGAACGCCCCGGCCTGAAGCCATGCGAGAAGCCGTAGTAGCCCGACTCGTAAATCGGGTTCAAAAGATTGTCCACCACCGCCCGCTGAACGATCTTGTCCTCCAGCGAGACGATACCGAGCGGCCGTATTCCCCCGTCCGGCTTGGGTATCTCTACCCGCCTGACGGGCTTCGCCCGGTACGCTCCACGGTGTACGCGGCCATGCAGGTCGAGCAATCGCTCGTCCAGCCCGTCCCCGTATTCTCGCCACCTCACCCCGTCCACGCCCGGAGCCGCATCCCGCTTCAACGCGAGATACGCCTCCCGCAGCGCCTCCGGCGTGATGTGGTGCAAGAGCGCGGTGAGTTTCTCTCCCGGCTTCCGTTCCACGAACTGCCGTATCCTCTCCGCTCCGGGTGACACCGCACCCCGACTCTGCGTCCGGACCGTGCCGGTGCTTTGAGGATTCCTCTCGGTTGGGGCCCTTTGCTCCAGCGACTCCGCCGGGGCTCGCGCCCCCTTGTTCGCCGCCTTCATCGCTCGTACGGCCCCATCAGACTGCTGCGCATCGTTCATCATCGGCTACGGTTTACGTCCCTTCCCGACGCGGTCCCGGCGTACGACTCGTCGGGACAACGCGCAGCTCTCCCAAGTCCCGGCGATAGACGTGTGTGCGTGCATGGGGTCTTCGACACCGTGGGGCCCGACCACGACTCGCCAGTAGCGCCGTCGCCGGTATTGCCTTCGACCAATCCAAGAGCCTCGGCACCCCAAATGGCCCTTTCGATGCTCATTAGCCCCGCCCGCACACCCCGCTGCCGACGCTTCACAAGCCGCCTCGCGACGACCCGCGCACGGCTCGCGGAATGACATGAGTGGCTAGCTCTTTGCCATAGAGGACTTCCACCTCCTGCCTACTCGCCAGTTAGCCTGGCGCTCTGGATCCGGGGTAAGGTAGCCTCGGGCCGATACACAACGTGAAGCGACGAACGTCAGCGCGGGTCCAGTCTCGACCAGGCACGCCAGCCCTGAACCCGTACGGGATCGTGCGGGCCCAGCCCGACTCCGACCCTGAGCGGCGCCGCAGATGCCCTGGTTCTGGAGGGCCCGAGCCTCCTCCTGCCTCCACCATCTTATGTTGCGGTCGGCAGCAGCTTCACGCCGGCAGCATCAGTGATGCGCGTCGCCACCGACCACCGCTTGCAGGGGAGCGCGCTCGCCGGTCAACGCGCGACCGCGGCGCCCCCGCACACGTTGATGGACTGGCCCGTGATCCACGAGCCCTGATCACTACAGAGGTAGACGGCCGCCCAGCCGACGTCCTCGCCGAGGCCGACGCGCCCGAGCGGGATGCGCGCGACGCGGGCGTCGAACTCCGGATCATCGAAGAGGTCGGCCACGCGCGACGTATCGACGAACCCGGGGCAGATGGCGTTCACGCGAACACCGTGGCACCCGATCTCCTGAGCCATGGAGCCGGTCAGCCCCTGGAGGCCGGCCTTGCTCGCGACGTAGGCGGCAGCGTTCGGGCCGAGCATCTTCCCCCCGATCGAGGAGATGTTGACGATAGCGCCACCGTTCCCGGCATCTATGAGCTGCTGGCCAAAGACCTTCGACATGAGGAATGCGCCCCGCAGGTTGACGCGCAGCACCGTGTCCCAGACATCGACGGGCATGTCGACAACAGGGACTCGGTCGGGGCCGCGGGCGGCGCCGGCGTTGTTCACGATGAAGTCCACGCGCCCGAACTCGGCGAGCGTGCGGTCGAGGAGGTCGCGCACGGAACCCTCGTCGCCAACGTCGCTCACGAGGGGCAGGGCCCTTCGCCCGGCGGCCTCGATTTCCTCGGCGACCGAGGCGACATCGCGCCAGCCAGCGGCCTTCTCGTCGTCCGGGTAGCGCTCGGGCGGACGCCCCGTGCCCGTGATGGCAACGTCGGCTCCCGCCTTGGCGAGCTCGACGGCGATGCTTCGCCCGATACTCTTCATGCGGCCCGCGCCGGTGACCACCGCTACCTTGTTCTCGATTCCAGTCAGAGTCAGTCCAGCCATGTGCTCTCCCCCGCCCCGTGCAGACGCCCGACGATGCGACTATGCCCCGCCCCGGGAGTTCTCTCAAGGCGGCCGGCAGCCTCCGCCGTCTCCGCCAGGTTATGTCGACCGAACGTCTTCGTACGCGCGCCACCCGTCCAGGAATCGACCGGAGAGAGAAGGATGAGCCAGCCGCACCGGCGAGTCGGTTCTCACGATCATGCGGCCGCGCAATTTCCGTGGGGGGCCGCGACTCGCTACCTTCCGCTCCAGGCCACGCACAGTCTCCGACTGTTCGCACGCCGCAAGCGGGGAGGCGCGCACATGCTGCGGATGCTGCTCGGGCTCGTCTATCGCTACTACGAGCGACAGCTCGAGGCGGATGTTCGCCGAGGCGCGATCCCGCAACACGTCGGCATCCTGCCCGACGGCAACCGCCGCTTCGCGCGGACATCTAGTCTCGCACGGGTCGGAGATGGACACCGCGAGGGTGCGGATAACGTCGAGCGGCTGATCGGCTGGTGCGACGAACTGGGCATCAGGGTCGTCACGATCTGGGTGCTCTCGACGGAGAACTTCCAGCGCCCCCCTGCCGAGCTCGACGCCATCTTCGAGATCGTGGAAACGCGAGTTGAGGGCCTCGCCGAACAGCAGCGCCGGGCGGCGCTGCCGCGGCGCATCCGGGCGGTCGGCCGCCGGGACCTGCTGCCCGAGTCGACGATCGGGGCCATCGAGCGCGTGGAGCAGGTGACCGCCGCGAACACGGGCGGCGACCTGCTCGTGGCGGTTGGATACGGCGGGCGCGACGAAATCGTGGACGCGGTCCGCCGCCTGGTCGTCGACCACCTAGAGCGCGGCGACTCGCTCGAGGATGTCGCGCGCGTCCTCGACGCCGAGGAGATCGCCCGCTACCTCTACGCGCCGGACGTGCCCGATCCGGACCTCGTGATTCGCACGTCCGGGGAGTTGCGGCTGTCCGGGTTCATGCTCTGGCAAAGCGCATACAGCGAGTACTACTTCTGCGACGCCTTCTGGCCGGCATTCCGCCGTATCGACTTTCTGCGCGCGATCCGCTCCTACGCCCGCCGTCAGCGACGCCGCGGCCGCTAGAGCGCCCGCAATCTCTCCCCTACCGGCGCGGCATCACGCGCAGGCTGCGGGGCGCGTCCAGGACGGCGCCGGACTCGCGAAGCGTCGCAAGATGCGCCTCGTCGAGACCGAGGTCCCCCACGATCACGTCCGCGTTGTGCTGCCCGAAGAGCGGAGCGGGCCGGGCTCTCGTCGCGGGCGGTGTCCGTGACAGCTTCCAGGGGAGACCCTCGTAGCGCTGGTAGCCCACCTCGGGATGCACCGTGTCGACCCAGTAGCCGCGCTCGTGGAGGTGCGGATCGCCGACGAGTTCCCAGTTCGCGAGAACGGGACCCGCCGACACGCCCGCCGCCTGCAGGCGCCGCGCCGCCTCGTTGTGATCGAGGCCCACACTCCAGCCCTCGATTGCCCGGTCAATCTCATCGTGCGCCGCCCGGCGGGCCTCGACGGTGGGGAAGCGCTCGGCCAGTTCGGGACGCTCCACCACGGCGCAGAGCCGGCGCCACTGGTCGTCGGTCTCAGCGGCCAGCGCGAGCCAGCAGTCGTCGCCCGCGGAGCGGTACGCGCCCTGCGGCGCGCAGCGCTCTGAGCGGTTCGCGAGAGGACCCGCGATCCGCCCGTTGAGCCGGTAGTCCATCAGCGAGTCGATGGCGAAGATCGCGCCGCTCTCCAGAAGCGGCACTTCGATGTGCTGCCCGAGCCCGCTTCGCTCTCGCTCCAGCAGCGCGGCGATGATGCCGATCGTCGCGTGCGTGCCCCCGATCGGATCGGTGTGGAAGGAACCGGTGGCCTCGAGCTCCCCGGGCCCGTAGCCGGTGCGCGAGACCACCGTCGTCGTCGCCTCCATATTCGAGCCGGCCGCCCGGTATGGTGCGAACGGTCCCTCCGATCCGAAGGCCGGGATCGAGCAACTGATCAGCCGCGGGTTGCGGCGCTCCAGTACATCGAAGGGCAGACCGAGCCGCGGGAACACGCCGGGGCTGTTGTTCTCGATGAGCACGTCGGCGGTCTCGATCAGCCGCAGGAAGAGCTCCCGGCCCCCGTCGGTCGTCAGCTCGAAGGAGACTCCGCGCTTGTTGCGGTTGAATTGGTGGAAGCCGTGCCCGCGGTCGTAGGCGCGCGGCCAGCTCTGCCCGGCCGGGAAGTGCCACGAACGGGTGGCCTGCGCGACCGGGGGATCCACCACGATCACGTCCGCCCCGAGGTCGGCGAAGTGCATCCCGCAGAGAGGACCCGCCCAGCTGTTCGTCACCTCGACCACCCGAAGCCCACTGAATGGATATGTGCCCCCGCCTCCGGCCCGGGACCGCGCCCCGGCCTCGCCGACGGCGTCGTGGGCCCCCAGCCGGGGCGCCGGAATGTCCGTGCCGGTCCGGCTCCGCGACATCATCCACGGCGGCCCGGGGAGCTCGAGGGCTCCGGCCAGCGGATGCTCGACGCTCCGCCACCACCCGCGGAACGCGAGCTGCGGCGAGGCGGCGAGCTCCTCGACCGAATCGACGGGGGTCAGCGAGTGGACGCGGATCTCCTGGGCGCGCTCGTGCACCTCCGCCCTCGTCCGGTTCGCCACCCATCCCGCGACCCGCCCGAGCATCTCATCCTCCGCCTCGGCCAAGCGGGACGGATCCTCCCACCGCGGGTCGTCGGCCCGCTCCGGCTCGCCTATCAGCGCGTAGAGCTGAGGCCGCGGGTAGGTCAGAAGCAGCAGGCCGTCCGCGCAGGCAAGCAGCGTCGTGCCCCGCCGCCGCTCCACCTTGCCCTCCTGCATCCAGTTCGAGAACAGGAACACGTGCGCGCTCACCATCGACTCGAAGGTCGACACGTCGACGCGCTGCCCGGCGCCGGAGCGGCGCGCGTGCCAGAGCGCCGCCAGCGAGCCGGCGGCGAGCTGCATCCCGGCGTGGAGTTCCGCCTGGTAGCCGGGAACCATCAGCGGGGGCCGCCCCGGCTCCCCGCAGAAGTACATCCAGCCACCCATCGCGTAGTCGACGATCTCAGAACCCAGGCGTCCGGCGTAGGGCCCCTCCAGGCCGAAGGGCGAGTGAGAGGCCCAGACGAGCGCCGGGCGCTCCGCCGAGAGCTCGCGGTAGCCGAGACCGAGCGCATCCATCGCGCCGGATCCCGCCGACTCGATCAGGATCTCCGCCGAGTCGAGGAGCCGCCCCAGCTCGCGCCGTCCGGAGGCGTTCCGCAGGTCCAGGACGACGCTCTCCTTGCCGGCGTTGAGGGCGAGGTGCAGCCCGCCCCGCTCGGGGTCGGGCCTATCGCCCGGGAAGGGACCCAGCCGGCGCAGCCGCTCCCCGCCGGGAGGCTCGACCTTGAGGACGCGCGCCCCGAGCGAGGCGAGCAGCCACGAGCCGTAGCCGCCGGCGACGCCCTCGCTCAAGTCGAGGACGACCGTGCCGGCGATCGGGTGATCCGTCACCGGGCTACCCTCCCCGCCTGCGGCCTATGGGATGCAGCGCTCCCCACGATCTACGTCGCGTCGAAGTCGACATTGCTGAAGGCCTGCTCGGCGGCCCGGAAGCAGATCCCGTCGCGCTCCTCCTCCGTGAAGTCGATCCCGTGCCGCGCCCCCCAGTCCGGGAGGTTCTTGAAGATGTCGGTCCAGGTCTCGGTCCTGCCGCGGGCGCGGCTCCCGACACCGGCCTGCGGCAGATCGGTCCCCCAGACGATGCGGTCGGGGCCGACACGGTCGAGGAATATGCGGATCACCCTGAGAAGCTGCGGGATGTTGTCCCCGTCGACGGCACCGGTGACCTGCCAGTCGGTGAGATCGAGCCACACGTTGCGCTTGTTCGAGGCGGCGATCAGTCCGCGCCAGTAGGTCCCGCTCTCGAAGGGCCCCGAGAGGTTCGCGTGACCCATGATGATGCGCAGATCGGGGTAGCGGCGGGCCACCAGCTCCACCCACTCGGCCCACGCCCAGATGTTCCCGCCCGTGTGTATGAGCGCGGGGACATCCAGCTCTATTGCCTTCTCGTACATCGGGAAGCAGCGCTCGTCGTTCGCCTGGTAGCCGTTGGGTGGATAGACCTTGAGGCCGACGGCCCCCTGGTTCTTGACGCAATCCTCGAAGAACGCGACGGCGCGCGGCCGGCGCGGATCGACGCCGCACATTGCCCACAGCTTCCCGGGATGGCGCGCCGCCGCCTCGTAGGTGAGCCGGTGGAACTCCTCCACATCCAGCTGGTTGTCCTCCTCCGGTCCGTAGGCGAGTCCCCAGTCGAGCGTCTGGATGACCGAATGGTCGATCCCGTAGTGCTCCATCTCGGAGACGGCGCCCGCCCCCGACGGCTCCATCGTCGGCGACTGCCGGATCCGCTCCATCACCTGCTCGACGGTGCGCCCCGTCCGCCGGGCGAGCGACTCGGCGGTGAGCTTCGGGAGGTGGCTGGGTGGGAACCAGTCGAACCCCCAGAGATGGCGATGCACGTCGATGAGCTTGACCACGTTGCCACGTCCTCCCCATTTGGGCCGGCTCGCGCCCCTGCGGGCGTCGCGCCGGCCGGCCTCGCTATCCCCGGCCACCCCCGACGGGGCGCTCGTACCGTGCTCCGCGCTTCTCGACGAAGGCCTTCATCCCCTCCATCAGGTCGCGGTCGCCGGCCGTCCTGGCCCGCCGCTCGCGCAGCGTCCGCAGCCGTTCCTGGTGGCGCTCCGGACTCGCGATGTTCCCGGAGGCGAGCTGGAGCTCCAGCGAGCCCCGCTTGAGGTGCCGTATCGAGTCGGGGCCCATCCGGGCCGTCGCCTCCGCCAGCTCGAGTGCCCTCTCTAGCACGCGGCTCCTGGGCGCGACGTCGTTCGCGAAGCCCCAGAGCTGGCACTCCTCGGCGCTGAGGCGGCGGTCCGTCATCGTGAGTTCGCGCGCGATCATGGGCGGCAGGAACGTGTTCATCGAGGTCATGCCGCCGGCGTTGATCTTCGCGTGCAGGTCGGCGATGTACGCCTCCTCGGCCATCACGATCATGTCGCACATGATCGCCATCTCGAGCCCGCCGCCCACCGCTGGCCCGTTGAGGGCGCCGATCAGGGGCTTGCGGAGATGCCAGTGGTTGACCGTCGCCCCGAACATCTCGTGGTCGGGGTCGTCCACCGGCCGCAGCGCCCTGGCTTCACCGGCCCCGTAGGTGCCGACGAACTCCTTGATGTCGCGGCCTGCACAGAAGAAGCGACCGGATCCCGTGACCACCGCGGCGCGGATCGCCTCGTTGTGATTGATCTCCTCCCAGCAGGCCGCGATATCCCGGTGCATCGCGCTGTTGAGGGCGTTCAGCGCCTCCGGGCGGTTCAGCGTGACCACGGCGATCCCGCCGCGGAGCTCGAAGACGGCGGCCTCCAGGCTGCCCAGGTCAACGCCGGAGAGCGCCATCTCCTGCTCCTCCTCCCGGCCGATTCGCCTGCGGCGCCCGGGACGGCGACGCCCGTCCTAGCCTCGCGGGAGCCCCAGCCCGCGCGTGGCGATCACGTTGCGCTGGATCTCGGAGCTTCCCCCGGCGACGGTCCCCGGGATGGAGGCGACGTAGCCGCGCGTGAACGATGCCTCCATCGGGGATCGCGGCTCCCGCTCGTCCCAGAGGTTCGCGTAGAGCCCGAACATCTTCGTTCCCGTGTGCTCGAGTCGCTGCCCCACCTCCGACCCGAACAGCTTCCCGACCGACGCCTCGTGGTTCGGCACCTGGCCCGCGCCCTGCAGGGTGATGATACGGAGCGAGAAGTTGTGCATCACGCCCGCCTCCACGAAGTGGGCGGCGACCTGCTGGCGCAGCGAGTCCAGCTCCGCCACCCTCGATCGCGCCGCGCCCTCCTCGCTGCGGAGGTAGCCGAGAAGGCGGTCGAGACGCCGCTGCAGCGACACTGCTCGGCTGATGTTCGAACGCTCGTTGTCGAGCAGCGTCATCGCCACGTACCAGCCGCGGTTCTCCTCCCCGACGATCTGGTCCGCGGGAACGCGCACGTCCTCGAAGAAGTCCTCGTTGATCTCATGTCCCCAGCCGGCATCGACGATCGGCCGCACCGACACCCCCGGCGAGCTCATGTCCACGAGCAGGAAGGTGATCCCGCGATGCTTCGGCGCCGCCGGGTCTGTTCGACAGAGCAGCAGGATCCAGTCGGCATAGTGGCCGTGGGTCGTCCAGATCTTCTGGCCGTTCACCACGTACTCGTCACCGTCCCGGATCGCCCGGGTCTGGAGCGAGGCGAGGTCGGAGCCGGCACCCGGCTCGGAGAAGCCCTGCGCCCAGATCACCTCACCCCTCAGGATCGGGGGCAGGAAGCGATGCTTCTGCTCGTCGGTGCCGTGCACGATCAGGGCCGGGCCCAGCATGCCGATCCCGACGTTGCTGCCCACGGAGGGGAGGTTCGCGCGCGCCATCTCCTCGTTGGAGATGTATTGCTCCATCGGGGTGAGCCCGCCTCCGCCGTACTCGGGCGGCCAGTGCGGAGCGACCCAGCCCCTCTCGGCGACCGCCGCGAACCATTCGTCGGCCGCCTCGGTGGCGGCCGGATCGGCCGACTTGCGGTCGACCTGCCACTGGAAGAAGGAGCCGCGGTGGTTGCTCTCGGCCAGCCGCAGGTACCGCTCGGGCGTCCGCGTCGCGATCAGGTCGCGCACGGCGGCCCGGAAGGCCGCCTGTTCCCCGGTGTCGGTCCATTCCATTGAGCACCTCGATTGCCGCCCGCACGTGAGCCGTTCGCTAAGCTAGCACACTCGTTATGCCTCCTCGTGGGTGGGGGCCGCGCCCCCGCAGAGAGCGGAGTCGGCACGCGCGGACAGGCGCGCCATTCAGCGCACGCTCGACGTCAACGTGGCCGGCGGCGTACGCCGGCGGGGCAGGAGCACGTTGGTCGGCGCCTCTCCTGGTCGCCGCCCCACCCGGGCGGTTCCCGGCCCGGATGTACCCCCGCGAGAGCTCTCGCTGAAGCTCACCGCAATTCCCGAGACACGACTAGGCTTGGGTGAGGGGTGCTCGGGTGAGGCGCACTCCGATCGGGCGCGAGGCTCTCTTCACAGGGGCTGTGTCTGGCTGAGCGGGGGAGGCTCGGATGAGCGGAGGCGCCCGAAACCGTCCGCTGCCGCCGGTGATCGGCGGCAGCAGGGCCGTGGTCGCCATCGCAGCGGCCGTAGCCATCTCGGTCATGCTGGCATGCAGCGGCGGGAGCCCGGACGGCGAGCCCTCGAGCGCCGCCGGGTCCGCGGTCGGGGTCACCGTGGCGCCGGCACGCGCCGTGCTCCCCACCGCGACCTCCACACCGTCCGTGACGCCTCCCCCCGCGCCTGAGCCGTCCCCCACCGCCAGGCCGACACCGACCCCCCACGCCCCCTCCCACGCCCACCCCCGACCCGCGAACGGCGCGTTGCACGGGGCTCGAGGAGCGCGGCGTCGCGCTGCGAGAGGCCGTCGAGGAGACGATGGACGGTCTCACCGGGGGCTGGGGCCTGGCGCTCGTCGACCTCGACTGCGAAGCCACCATCGCCGTACAGCCCGAGCACGGCCAGTACCCGGCCTCGGCGGGCAAGATCGTGATCATGATCACGGCCCTGCGCGCGGTGCAGGAGGGGTTGCTCGAGTTCGAGGCGATCCAGCCACACGTCGAGGTCGTGCTCGCACAGTCGCTCGACTGGGCTTCCGACCTCGTCAATGAGCTCGTGACGTCCGAGCAGATCGCCGACGTACTCGAGCGAGCCGGCGTGTCGGACGCCTCGGAGTTCGAACACAGCTGGCGGTACGCGCACATGACGGCCCCCGACATGGCTCGAGTCTGGGCCTCGCTGGTGCGGGGCGAGCAGCTGGACGTGGAGCGAACGGTCTACCTGCTCGACCTGGCGACGAGGCCCGACCTGGGCGACGACTTCTGGCCGTTCCCTCCCGACTTCGGCGTGGAGGGCTACACCTACGGTCAGAAGGCGGGCTACTGGACCTCGCCGTTTCCAACGGGCTACCGCGTCTCCGCCGGCTACGCCCGCCCCGGCGACGGCTTGAGCGAGGGCTACGTCTTCGCCTTCCTGATCCGCGTGCGCGGCGGAGACTGGGCCACGGACTGGCGCCGTCCCGTCTTCCCCCTCGTGCGGGACTTCATGGTGACCGAGATGGAGCGCGCACCCTAGTCCCCGGCGCCGCCGGGAGGGGAGCTGGAGAGAGCGTGAAGGGCGACCGCGTATCGACGGGGCCACCGCCGGGGGCGCAGCTGAGTCCGGGACGCGCTGGTCCGCCGTGTTCTCGACGGACGTGAGCACTGCCGCTCCGGATCCGCGCTGAGTACCCGCGGCCGGCGCGTTCGGCTGGCCGCACGGTGACCGGCTCCCGGCGAGGCCGCCGCCGGACGCCGCTGCCCGCACGCACGCCCGGCCAGCGGGTCGCCCGGCGCCGCCGAAGGCGCTCCCTGCCGCCGCTCCACGGCGCTCGCAGGCCGAGGATTCCGCTGGCGCTCGCCGCGGCCACGTTGCTACTGGTCGCCGCAGCGGCGTGCACGGGAAGCGACCCCGCCACCCCGCCACCACCCACCGCCACCGCAGCCCCCTCGCACACCCCGACCGCCACCCCCGCGCCCGTGACTCCCGTGCCCCCCGAGGACCCCGCGTCCGACACGTCCGGTGATGAAGGCGACACCGAGGCGCGATACGTGGTGTCGGAGAGGCCGCTGCCCGGCTTTCGGCGGGTCGTGCTCTGGCGCTGGGCGGCGATCACGGATCAGCGGCGCGATGTCCTGGATCTCGGTTACGGCGACGTCGTGCGCATCGTGCGGGGCGACGCCCGCGACTGGTCCGACTTCGGTGGTAGCCCGCAGCCGATCACGGTCTACCTTCCCGCTTCGCAGGCGCCAGCGATCGGGGATGCCCTCGGCCTCCCGACCGCCGAGTGGGAGGCGGACCTGCTGCCGGATGGTGAGATCACGGAGCGTGTCGCGTCGACGCCGGGCGCGTTCGCGCTGGTCGAACCCGAGCGGCTGGACATCGGTGTGCTGGCACTCACCGTCGGCGGTCACGACCCGTACCGCGACGCAGCGTGGAAGTCGCCGCTGCGCCTCGTGCGCTGGATCGGGGCTCCCGCGGCAGATGCCGGCGAACTCACCGTCGCCGAGGGTGAGCTGCCGACACCGTTCGACCCCGTGGGCATGCTGGTTACGGGCGAGTTGCTCCCGGTGCGCTGCACCAACTTCGTGCTCGCCATCCTCGATGACTACGGAGCGATGTTCGATGGCGTGCGCGACGTGACCCTGGCCGCGGACATCGCCGTTTCGTCGCTCGATGCGCCGCTGACGGATCTCGGGGAGGCGACGCCCTGCGTCGAAACGTTCGTGCTGCAGGGCAGCGCCCGGGCCGTTCCCGCGCTGTCGGACGCGGGCCTGGACGTGGTCCTGACGAACGGCAACCACATGCTGGACTGCTGGGAGGAGTGCCCCGGGGCCGATGCACTGCTCGACACGCTGGGGCGACTGCACGAGGCGGGCATCGCGACCGCCGGCGCCGGCCCGGACCTGGCTTCCGCCCGTGCGCCAGCCGTGCTGAGCGTCGACACCGCGCAGGGACCCGTGCGCTTCGCCTTCCTCGGCTACGACACGATAGCGTCCTGGTACGCGGCGACGGACCATTTCCCGGGTACGGCCCCGCTCGACGCCGCGAGCCTCCGCGAGGACGTGAGCGCGGCGCTGGACATCGCGGATCACGTCGTCGTCGGGACGAGCTGGGGCGTGGAGGAGACGTCCGAACCGATTGCCTCCCAGCTCGAGCTCGGCGGGATCGCGGTCGGGGCGGGGGCGACTCTTCTCTTCGGCAACCATCCACACTGGGTGCAGGCGGTCGAGCATTTTGACGGTGCACTCGTCGCCTACGCCCTGGGCAACTTCATCTTCGACCAGTACGACCCCGCCGAGACGACGCACGGGATACTCCTCGAGCTGGGATTCACCGCCGAGCGGTTGATCGGCTACCGCATTCGCCCCGTCGTGATCCGCGCCCACAACAGCACGCTCCGCTGGCCGTACCGGCCCGAGCTCGTGGATCCGGCCGGCGAGGGCCGCCCGATCCTCGACCGTGTGTGGGAGGCGCAGGACCGGCTTCCGCCGAGGTAGGTCGTTCCCGCCGGGTGGACGCGCCGGGAACCCCGCGCGTCACGCGTGCCTCCCCATGATCGGGCCGGCGTCCGGTCCACCCGGCTCGGCCGGCGGCGCGTTGCGCGCTACGAGAGATAGGACTCGAGCTGGCGACCGATAGCGACCGGGTCGTCGTAGTCGGGCTCCCCGATCTCCGGCGTATAGAGGAGCTGCAGATCCGCCCCGAGCCGGGAGCGCTCCTGGAGCTGCTCCCGAACGGATTCGATGGGCCCGATCACGTGGATCGAACGCACCATACGTTCACTGATGGCGGCGACCGATCCCTCCCGGTCCCGTCGAGCCCACGCGGCGCGGGAGGCTTCCACCTCCGCCTCGAAGCCGAGGCGGGCGAGCATGGGCCAGTAGAACGGCCCCATCCGATTGATGTACTGCCAGATCGGCCTGCGCGCCGCCCGCCAGAGCTCCTCGTCGCGGCGACCGTTGAGCACATAGACGTGCGTCTGCGGCGCCATGGTGAACGGGAAGCCGGCGCGACCGGCGCCGCTCGCCCCCTCCTCCAGCTCGTCCCGAAGCGTCCCGAAGTGCTCCCGTGGCCAGTAGACGGGGATGATGCCGTCGGCTACCTCGCCGGTCTGGCGGATCGAGGCGGGCGAGACCGCCCCGATCCAGATCGGGACGTGATCCCTGGGAGGGTTCGCGGAGCGAGTCAGCCGAAATCGATCGTCCATGCGGAAGATCTCCCCCTCGTAGACCAGCTCTTGTCCGGAGAAGAGCAGGTTCACGATCTCGACGTACTCGCGGAGCCGCCTGAGCGGCCGCTCGAAGCGGACACCGTGGTACTGCTCGTTGAGCTGGGGGCTGGAGACGCCGATGCCGAGCACGGCGCGGCCGCCGCTGATCTCGTCGAGGGCCGCAAAGTCCTGGGCGAGGAGTGCCGGGCTGCGGGGGTAGACGTTGACGATCGATGAGCCGAGCAGGATCCGCTCGGTGTGCGTTGCAAGGATGGTCAGCCAGGGAATGATCCCGGGATCGGTCGCCACCACCATCTCGTAGCCAAGCTGCTCGGCGACCCGAACCTTCTCCACCGACGTACGCCAGTCGGGGCCCCTGAGCACGCGCACTCCAAGCCGCATGGGTCCCGCCTCCTCGACCAACCGCCTCGTCGCTACCGGGAGAGTACTCCCTGCCTTCGTCCCCGGGCGGTCACGGACACCGGGTCGCGTCCGCCCACCGTGCCCGCTCCCCGGCGACCGCCCTCGCGCCCGCTCACCGCCCGCCTCATCTCGCGGACGGCTCCCGAGTTCAGGTCACGCGCGTTGAGGCGATCCGGACGCCCATCGCCGCGAGCGCGACCACGACCCGTGCCGGATCGGTAAGCTGCCACTCGTCGGCCGACCCGGCCGCGATGCGGCGTCGGGATCGGAGTCACCCACCGGCGCTCGGGCGGAGGAACCAAGATGCGACTGGGGCTGATGACGGGGTTCGGGAGCGACTGGCGCTCGACGATCGAGAAGATCCGTATCGCGGAGGATCTCGGCTACGAGCTGGTGGCGGTGCCGGAGGCATGGCAGCTCTCGGCGATCCCATGGCTCGCCGTGATTGCGCAGAACACCTCGCGGATCCAGATCGGCACGACGATCGTCAACGTCTTCTCGCGCTCGCCCGCCGTCCTCGCCGAGGAGTACGCGACCCTCGAGCTGATCTCGGGGGGCCGCATGATGCTGGGCATCGGCGTCTCGAGCCAGCTGGTCGTCGAGCAGATGCACGGCGTGCCGTTCCGGCGGCCGCTCAGGCGCCTCCGCGAGTACACCGAGATCTTCAAGATCCTGATCCGTGGCGAGCGGCTGCACTACCACGGAGAGATCTTCACGCTCGATCGCGGCTTCAGCATCAAGTACGACCGGCCGCGCGACGACGTCCCCGTCTGGATCGGCGCGATCACGCCGAAGTCACTCGTGCAGTCCGGCGAGATCGCGGACGGCATCATGCCGGTGCACTGGCCGACGGCCCAGATGGGAGACCTCCGCGACTACCTGCGCACGGGCGCCGCGACGGCGGGACGGGATGTCTCCGAGATCACGATCGCCCCGCACACACCGATCTACCTGCTGGACGGCGTCAACGACGAGCAGACGATGTACGAGGCGAGGGCGCGGATCGAGAACTACATCAACCGCATGTGGAATTTCTACCACGAGATGCTGAGCCGGATCGGCTGGGGGGAGGAGGTCCGCGCAGTGCAGGCGGAGTGGGCGGAGTCCCACGACCGCGAGAAGGCGATGGTCGGCATCAGCGACCGCATGGTCCGGGAGAACGAGGTGGTGGGAACGATGCCGGAGGTGCAGGAGCGGCTGCGGCAGCGCGCCAACAACGGCGCCGACCTGCAGATCATCTACATGCCCAAGGGGAGCCCCGCCGATGTCGCGCCCTTGCTCGAGGCGTTCATCTCCGCCTGAGCCTCGCCGCTGGGATCCGTCGCGCCGGAGGTGAGCGCCGGCCGCCCCGTCTCCCGGCCGTATCTGACGGCGAGCATCTCCGCGAGGATCGAGACCGCGATCTCCGCGGGCTCCCTTCCGCCGAGGTCGAGGCCGATCGGGGCCCGCAGCCGGGCGAGCGCCGTCTCGCTGCATCCGCGCTCCCGGAGCTGGTCGAGGCGCCGCTCGTGGGTTCGGCGGCTTCCCAGGACCCCGACGTATCGAGCGTCCGACGCGAGGACGGGGAGCAGCGCCGGCACATCGAACTTCGCGTCGTGGAGCAACATCACGACGTAGGAGTGGGTGCCGAGTGCGGCCCGCTTCAGAACCTCGTCGGGCCAGCCCACCACGACATCGTCCGCGCTCGGGAACCGCTCCCTCGTCGCGAACGCGGCCCGCGGATCGATGACCGTGACGCGGAAGCCCGCCTCGCTCGCCATCCGGGCGAGAGGAGGGGCGACGAAAGCGGCCCCGAGCAGGAACAGGTGAGCGGGAGGCCGAAAGGCCTCCAGGAACACGACGCAGTCACCAGGGGGCCCCGCGAGCCCGAGCCTGCGCGTCCCGCCCGTGAGCAGGAGGCTGCGGGCCTCGCCGGCGATCGCGCCGTCGAGCTCGTCGCCGATGCCTCCGGCTAGCGCTCCGTCCTCGAACACGACCATCCTGCGCCCGGTCAGCGCCTCCGGTTCGAGGCCGACGGCGAGAGCCGCCGACCGCTGGCCGAGCAGCGCGCCGCGAAGCCCCTCCCAGGCGGCGTCCGGGCGGAACGGCTCGACCAGCACCTCGATCTCGCCCCCGCAGCTGAGGCCGACCTCGAAGGCGAGCTCGTCGGAGATCCCGTACTGGACGAGCGCCGGCCGGTCGCTCTCCAGGACTCCCATCGCGTGCTCGAAGAGATCCGCCTCGATGCACCCGCCGCTGACCGAGCCGCTGACCTCACCGCCCCCGGTCACACAGAACCGCGCGCCCGGGAGCCGCGGCGCCGAGCCACGGACATCGACGAGGGTGGCCATGGCGATTTGCTCGGACTGCCGCTGCCAGCGCTCGAGGTCGGCCAGAACGTCCCGCATGACCTCTCTCCGGGACGAGGGCCGTCAGCGGCCGGCAGGGCGCGGGCCCCGCTCCGCTGCGACCGCCTCGTAGTCACGCCAGGTATCGACGTCGCGCGGGAGCTGCCGGTCCACCGGGACATCGTGAACCCGGCCGGGGTTGCGATCGAGGACCTTCCAGGCGGCCTTGTCACCGTGGAGCCCGTTCAGTTCGCCGAACAGCTCGCGGGAGAAGAGCAGCGGATGACCGCGCTCGCCCCGGTACGAGGTAGCCATGATCCTCGCTCCGACGCGACGCCACTCGGAGACGAGCAGGTCGATGCTCTCGACCTCGACGCCGGGCTGGTCACCGAGCACGACCACCACGGCGGCCGTCGAAGCGTCGAGCGAGGCGATCCCCGCCTGGTACGACGACGAGCACCCCTCGCCGAAGTCCGGGTTCTCCACGATCCGAGCCCGCCCGGGCGTCAGCCGCTCGCGGACCTCGCGGGCGGCGCCACCCAGCACCACCGTCACCCGATCGAGGCTCGCCGCGGCCTCGGCGGTGCGCACGACCCAGTCGAGCAGGATCGTGCCCCGGTAGGGGAGCAGCTGCTTCGGCTGTCCGAGGCGACTCGATGTGCCCGCAGCGAGGACGAGCCCGCAGACGGGCGCCGTCACCGGGAGCCGCCGCTGTTGCAGGAGCCGACGCCCCCGTCGTTCACGGCCGGCCCGGGAGCGAGGAGAGGAGAGGGAGATAGCGCTCGGGCTCCTGCACGAAGCGCTCGCGGCACCCGGCGGCGCAGAAGTAGACCGGCCGACCCTCGTGCTCGGACACGTAGCGCGCCGACGCGACGCCGACCACCATCCCGCAGACGGGATCCAGCGCCTCGGAGACCCCGCCCTCCGCGGAGGCGGGCTCCGAGGATGCCCGCAAATGCCCGTCCTGACCGCCTCGCCTCACCTGCAGGATCTCGGCGGCGATGCTGAGTGCAATCTCCTCGGGCGTCACGGCGCCGAGATCGAGTCCGGCCGGGCACATGAGCGGCTCCAGCTCGCCGGGGCTGAAGCCGCTGTCCCGCAGGTACTGGAGGACGGAGGCGGCCCGCTTCGAGCTCGCGACGAGACCCACGTAGTCGGCCTCGGAACGCAGAGCCGCGGAGACCGCATCTTCGTCGTACTGCCCCTGCGTCGCGACCACGACGTAGCTTCCGGCTCCCATCCTCCGCGCGGCCGCCTCCAGATCGGCTTCGATCACGGCGGCATCGGGGAACCGCTCCGCCGTGGCGTCCGGATCGCTGACGACGACGTCGAACCCGATCAGGGTGCCTGCCCGGGCCAGGGCCTGGGCCAGCGGCGTCTCCCCGATCACCACGAGTTCCGGGCGCGGCAGAAACGGCTCGACGTAGATCTCGAGTGATCCCTGGCTCTGGCACGGCATCGCGAGTTGGATCACTCCCTCCTCCACTCCGTCGGGGGAAGGGGGATCGGGGCTGATCCGCAGCAGGCGGGGACGGCCGTCCTCGATTGCCGCCAGCGCCTCGCGCAGCACGAGCGGCTGCGCGCAGCTCCCGCCCACCCAGCCGCTGAACGCACCCCCGGCCTCGATGATCGCCTTCGCGCCCGGGTATGCCGAGGTCGGGCGGCGGCAGGCGACCACCGTGGCGAGCGCGAAGGGCGTCCGCCGCTCGCGCAGCTCGACCGCCCGTCCCAGCGGATCATCCGATGACAACATCGCCCCAGCTCCACAGTGCGGCGACCGCCCGCCGGCGGGACCGCCTTGATCTCCTAGTCGGTCACCCCGTGCTCCCGGAGCAGCGCCCACACCTTGTCCGGCGTGATCGGGATGTCGATGTGGCGCACGCCCAGGTGCGAGAGCGCGTCCACCACCGCATTGGCGATCGCCGGCGGCGCCCCGACGGTGGCCGACTCGCCCACACCCTTGGCACCCAGCGGGTGGTGCGGAGAGGGCGTCGTCGTCTTTCCCGTCTCCCATCGCGGCGTCTCCACGGCGGTCGGCAGAAGATAATCGGTGAAGCTCGCGCTGAGCGGGTTCCCGCTCTCGTCGTAGGAGAGCTCCTCGAAGAGCGCCGGCGCCAGCCCCATCGCGAGCCCGCCGTGGATCTGCCCGTCGACGATCATCGGATTGATGATGTTGCCGCAGTCGTCCACGGCCACGAAGCGGCGGATGCTGATCTCGCCGGTGCCGGTGTCGATGTCGACCACACAGATGTAGCTGCCGAAGGGGAAGGTGAGGTTGGGGGGGTCGTAGTAGGAGACGGCCTCGAGGCCGCCCTCCAGACCCTCCGGGAAGTCCGTGTAGGCGGCAAGGGCGATCTCCTGAATCGTCACGCCCTTCGACGGATCGCTCGCTACGAAGAAGCGCCCCGGCTCCCACTCGAGGTCATCCTCCACGATCTCTTCCGCCCGCAGGAGATGGGCTGCGATCTTCCGCGCCTTCTCGCGGATCCTGGTCGCCGCCACGGATCCCGCCGCCCCGGCGGTGGGCGTGCTGCGGCTGGCATAGGTGCCGAGACCGTAGGGCGCGGTGTCCGTGTCTCCCTCCTCGACGGCGATGTCGCTCGAGGGGATGCCGAGCTCCTCCGCGATGATCTGGGCGTAAGTGGTCTCGTGGCCCTGCCCCTGCGACTTCGTGCCGAATCGGGCCGTGGCCTTGCCGGTCGGATGCACGCGGATCTCGCAGCTGTCGAACATCTTCAGCCCGAGGATGTCGAAGTGCTTCGAGGGACCCGCCCCCACGATCTCGGTGAAGCTCGAGATGCCGATCCCCATCAACTCGCCGCGCGCGCGCTTCTCGGCCTGCTCCCGGCGGAGCTCGTCGTAGCCGATCATCTCCATCGCGAGGTCGAGTGCACCCTCGTAGTTCCCGCTGTCGTACTCCCAGCCGAGCACCGACTGGTAGGGGAAGGCGTCGGGCGTGATGAAGTTCCTCTTCCGGAGCTTGGCCGGGTCCATCTCCAGCTCGCTCGCCAGCACGTCGACGAGGCGCTCGATCGCGTGCACGGCCTCGGTGACGCGGAACGAGCAGCGGTAGGCGATCCCGCCGGGGGGCTTGTTCGTGTAGACGCCGTCCACCTCGGCGAAGGCCTGCTCGAAGTCGTACGAGCCCGTGCAGATCGAGAACAGCCCCGCCGGAAACTTCGAGGGGTTCGCAGCGGCGTCGGTGTATCCGTGATCGGCCAGGGTCTTGATCCGCAGCGCCGTCATCTTGCCGTCGCGCGTCGCGGCCAGCTCCGCCGCCATGTGATAGTCGCGGCCGAAGGAGTCCGCCTGCAGGTTCTCGATGCGGTCCTCGATCCACTTGATGGGGTGTCCGGTGACGACCGCCGCGGCGACCGCGATCACATAGCCGGGGTAGACCGGTACCTTGCCGCCGAAACCCCCGCCGATATCCGGCGAGATGATCCGGATCTTCTCCTCGGAGAGGCCGACGTGGCCCGCCACCAGGGCGAACACGGTCCGCACCGCATGAGGGGCCTGCGTGGTCATCCATACCGTCAGCTGGCCGGTCGCGGCGTCGAACTCGGCGACGCACCCGCAGGTCTCGATGGAGGCCACGTGGATGCGCGGGATGTAGAGATCCTGCTGGACCGTCACCTCCGCCTCCTCGAAGGCGCGGTCGGTCGCGGCCTTGTCCCCGACCTCCCAGTGGAAGATGTGGTTGTCGGTCTTCCCCTCCTTGTCGTCGCGAAGCACGGGGGCATCCGGCTCCAGCGCCCGGAAGGGGTCCACAACGACCGGCAGCCGCTCGTACTCCACCTCCACCGCCTCGACGCCGTCGGCCGCAGCGTAGCGGCTGGTCGCCACCACCGCGGCGACCTCCTGCCCCGCGAACATCACCTTCTCCACCGGCAGCACCATCTGCGTGTCGGACATCAGAGTCGGCATCCAGTGCAGGTTGTATTCCTTCAGCGTCTCGCCGGTGATGACGGCGAGGACGCCGGGAACCTGGAGCGCCCGCTCGGAGTCGATGCTCGTGATGCGGGCGTGCGCGTAGGGGCTCCGGACGATGTCCATGTAGAGCATCCCCGGCCGGACGACGTCGTCCACATAGTTGCCTCTGCCCCGGATGAAGCGGGCATCCTCCTTGCGGCGGACGCTGTGCCCCATGCCGCCGATCTCGGCGCTCGTCCTGGTCGTCATGGTCAACTCCCCCGCAACGTCTGGGCGGCGTGCCGCACGGACTCGACGATGTTCACGTAGCCGGTGCAGCGGCAGAGATTGCCCGAGATGGCTCGGCGCACCTCCGCCTCGTCGGGATCAGGATTGCGCTCCAGCAGCGCGGCGCCCGTCAGCATCATCCCCGGTGTGCAGAATCCGCACTGCAGGCCGTGCTTCTCCATGAACGCCTGCTGTATCGGATGGAGCACGCCGCCTTGCTCCAGCCCCTCGACCGTTTTGATCTCGCCGCCATCGGCCTGGACGGCGAAGATCGTGCAGGACTTCACCGGCACCCCGTCGAGCAGGACCGTGCAGGCGCCGCAGTGCGTGGTGTCGCAGCCGATGTGCGTCCCCGTGAGCGCGAGATCCTCGCGGATCAGGTGCACGAGGAGCAGGCGGGGCTCGACATCCACCTGATGGGCGGTGCCGTTCACCGTTACCTCGATCTGTGGCATCTCTCTACCCTCCCGCTCGTGCGACCGCTCGCCTGAGCGCTCGCAGGGTCAGAACCCGCACCATGTCCCGCTTGTATTCCTCGGATCCCCGTAGGTCGGCGGCCGGCTCCGCGGCCTCGGCCGCGAGCTCGGCGGCGGCGCGGAGCTCCGGCTCGCCCATGCCGCCTCCCCGGAGGAAGTCCTCGGCCGCGCTGGCACGGATGGTGGTGGGCCCGACCGCGGTGAGAGCGATCCCGATCGACGCGCAGCTACCGCGCTCCCGGGTGAGCTGGACGGCGACGGCGGCCGTGGCGAAGTCGCCGACCTTCCGCTCGAGCTTCTCGTAGGTGCCCGCGCTTCCCGCCCGGGGGAGGGGGACGCGCACCTCGGTCATGATCTCGCCGTCCTCCAGCGTGGTGGTAAACGGACCCAGCAGCAGGTCGTCGATCGGGAGTGTGCGCGCGCCCGAGGGACCGGTGACGACGATCTCGGCGCCGAGCGCGGTCATGACCGACCCGAGATCTCCGGCGGGGTCGGCGTGGGCCAGGGAGCCGCCGGTGGTGCCGCGATTTCGCACCAGCGGGTCGGCGATCACGGGCGCGGCCTCCGCTATCAGCGGGTAACGCGAGTTGATCAGCTCGGAGGTCTCGAGCGCGGCGTGACGCGTCATCGCGCCGATCCGGAGATGATCGCCTCGCTCCTCGACCCCGCCGAGCCCATGCACGCGGTTCAGGTCGACGAGCACCGACGGTTCGGCGAGCCGCAGCTTCATCAGAGGTATCAGGCTCTGACCCCCTGCGAGCACTCTCGCATCGGGGCCGTGATCTGAGAGCAGGGCCAAGGCTTCGTCTAGAGTGGACGGGGCGAAGTAGTCGAACGGTCCGGGAATCACGGGTCTTCTCCTTGACGGACGCCGATAACGATCGTTTGCGCCCGGCGACAGTGTAGCGGGGAACGCGCCCCCCCGGAGCAGAGGGAGTGATGGGATGGAAGTCCGAGTCGAGAAGACCTTCCGCGTGAACGCTCCGATCGATCGCGTCTGGGAGTTCCTCACCGATCCCGAGCGGGTGGTCGCGTGCGTGCCGGGCGCGGAGCTGACCGAGACGACCGAGGGACTCGAGTTCGCCGGCCGGCTGGGCATCAAGGTCGGGCCGGTGCAGGCCAGGTACCGGGGCTCAGGGCGCTTCGAGGAGCTGGACGCCGAGCACTACAGGATGCGCGTCGTCGCGCACGGGGTGGGCGACGGCAGCGCCGATGTGGAGATGCGCGGCGAGCTGAAGGCCCTGGAGGACGGCGGGACCGAGTCCTCCGTCGAGGCCGTCGCCAACGTCGGCGGCCGCATGGCGCAGATGGGCTCCCGCCTGATCAAGTTCGTCTCCGATCGGCTCTTCGATCAGTTCGTCTCGCGCGTCCGCGAACAGCTGGAAGCCGACCAGTCGCGCAGGTGAGACTCCGACGCAGAGCACGGCCTCGCGGTGGCGGGCCGCCCGTTGACCCGCCGCTCCGCTGCTCCTCGGTTTGGCGGTCGCGGGCGGCACGGGCGATGTCGCCCCGCCGCGCGTCGCAGGCATGCGCCGCGAGGTGAGCCCGGGCGGCGGCGTGCCTTCGGCGCCGGTCGGCTCCCGTGGCGTGGCCGACGTGCGGCATCCCGTCGCGCGATGCGGTGGCGCGATCCTGGCGCGGTAGTGGAATCTGCTCCGTGAGGAGCCTCCGACACCGCGGATGCGACGGCCGTGGGTAGGAGCGCTCGGAGGTCGAGAGATGGAGCCCGTGCACGCGCTCAGACCATCGATCGACGCAGCCCGCGAGGCCTGGGCCGGGCTCGTCGAAGCCGACGCCGAGCAGGTCGCTCGGGTCCGCGAGGTCGAACCGACCCACGACTACTACGCGCCGGTCGCCGGGCGCTTCCGGCCGGGGCAGCCCTCCGCCGCCGAGTCCGACGTGCTGGCATCCCTCTCGCGCCGCGAGGACTCCTGGCTCGACATCGGCGCCGGCGGCGGGCGCTTCGCCCTCCCGCTCTCGCGCCGGGTGAGGCGTGTCATCGCGATCGAGCCCTCGCCCGCCATGCGCCGCGTGCTCGCCGAGGGCGTCGCTGCGGCGGATGCGACAAACGTGTCCGTGCACGACGTCCGATGGCCAGCTGCGGCCTGGACAGAGCAGGCCGACGTGGCGCTGGCCGCCCACTGCCTCTACGACATCCGCGCGCCCGTCCCCTTCATCGAGGCGATGGAGCGGAGTGCCCGGCGCCTCTGCGTGGTCGCGCTGGCGCGGTTCCCGCGGGGTTCTCAGCTCGCCGACCTCTTCGAGGCGGTCCACGGGGAGCCGTTGCAGACACTTCCGGGGCTGCGGGAGTTCGTGGCGCTGCTCGGGGCTCTCGGGAGCCCCTACGAGGTGCGACGCGTGGTGACCGGCTCGGCGCCGGCGCCCCTCGCTCCAGACGAGGCGCGGACGCTCGCGCGGCGCATGCTCTGGCTGCGCCCGCACTCGCAGAAGGACCGGAGGATGTGCGACCTGATGGAGCGGTGGTGGAGTGAGCCCGAGGGCATCAGGATCCCGGTGGGGTTCCGGGAGATCGGGATCGTGACGTGGGAGATGCGCCGCTAGATCGCCTCGGGCGGGCCGGGGCGGGCCAGCACGAGCGCGAACATCTCCTCGGGGTCCGTGTACCACCGCGCGCGTCCGAACCCCGAGTCGCGCAGCGTCTCGGCGAATCCCTCCCTGGTGAACTTGTAGGAGCTCTCGGTCCAGATCGTCTCGCCCGCACGGACACGGACGGTGTCCCCACGCGCGGGCAGCGTGAACGAGACCTCGGCGCTCGCCTCCAGGCGCATCTCGATCCGCGAATGCTCGGCATTGAAGAAGGCGCGATGCCTGAACAGGCCGGTGTCGATGTCGACCCCCAGCAGATCGTTCGCCGCCCTCAGCGAGTTGAGATTGAAGAGGGCCGTGACGCCCTCGCGGTCGTTGTAGGCCGCCTCGAGGACGGCACGTTCCTTGACGAGGTCCACGCCGATGAGCAAAGCGTCGTCGCTCCGCGCCATCAGTCCACGCAGGTCCCCGAGGAGTCGGCGCTGCTCGCCGGGATGGAGGTTCCCGATCGTCGAGCCCAGAAAGGCGATGAGGCGCGTTCCGTGTGTGGAGGGTATGGCGGAGAGGTGGCGACCGAAGTCACCCACGACGCCGGCAATCTCGTCGAGATACGGATACGCCGCGAGCAGCGATGATGCGCTTCCGCGGACCGCCGACTCGCTGATGTCGAAGGGGATGTAGCGGGCGAGTGTTCCGGCCCGCAGCCCCGGGCCGACCAGCATCCCGCTCTTGGCCCCGCTCCCGGGCCCCAGCTCGACTATTTCGCTGGGTCGAATGTCGTCGACGATCTCAGCGCCGAAGCGTTCGAGCAACGACTGCTCGACCCGCGTGGGGTAGTACTCGTCGAGGCGCGTGATCTCGTCGAATAGCCGGGAACCCTCATCGTGGTAGAGGAATCTCGGGCTCAGGGTCTTGGGGTCGCCCGTCAGTCCCTGGACGATCTCCGCCACGGCGGACAGGTGCTCGTCGTCCGCCGACGTGTGAGCGGTGATGGTGAAGCGGCCGGTCATCGCGGGTCCTGCTGTCCGATCGTCTCGCGTCCTTCCTGAGCGAGCCGCGCGGGCATCAGTCCCGACGGGCACGCGAGCCCGGGTTCTGCGTCGTCGACATCGGCGAACTCGAGCTAGCCGAGGTCCTCGGCCAGACGGAAGCCCATGAACTGCCAGCGGTCGGGCGGATAGAAGAAGTTGCGGTAGCTCACCCGCATATGGTCGCGGGGGGTGGCGACAGATCCGCCGCGGAGCACCATCTGGCCCATCATGAACTTGCCGTTGTACTCGCCGGCCGCGCCCTCCAATGGCCGGAAGCCCGGGTACGGCAAGAATGCGGAACTCGTCCACTCCCACACATCGCCGTACATCTGCTGGAGGCCGTCCGTCGGTGTGCCGGTGCCGGTGCCGGTGCCGGTGTCGAGCGCGACGGGATGGTAGAGGCGATCGTCGACGAAGTGGCCCTCGATCGGGAGCGGCGATGCATGATGCTCCCATTCGTCTTCCCGCGGCAGGCGCTTGCCCGCCCAGCTCGCGTAGGCGCTCGCCTCGAAGTAGCTGACGTGAACCACGGGAGCGTGCTCGTCCACCCTCTGCATGCCTGAGAGCGTGTAGTGCCACCACTCGCCGTCGACGTGCTCCCAGTAGAGCGGCGACCTCCACCGTTCCTGGTTGACCGTCGCCCAACCCTGCGACAACCAGAGTTCGGAGCGCTCATAGCCGCCGTCCGCCATGAAGGCCATGAACTCACCGTTGGTGACGAGCCGGGAGGCCATTCGGTGCGGATAGAGCAAGACATCGTGCCGCGGCAATTCATGGTCGAATGCGAAGGTCTCGCCGTCCCACCCGGACTGCGTCACGCCTCCGGGGTGCTCGACCCAGTCCAGGGGCGGGGTCGAGACGCCCTGAGGGATCGCTACATCGTGATAGGCGGGCTTCAGCGGGTTGACCGAGAAATTGTACTTCAGGTCGGCGACCATCAATTCATGGTGCTGCTGCTCGTGGTGGAGGCCCAGCTCGACCAGCGGGGAGATCTCCTGCAGGTGATGCTCGTCCGCATGCTCCAGCAACACGAGCATGCCGTCGTCCACGTGCTTTCGGTACTCGTAGACCTCGGCGACCGTCGGCCGCGAGATCACCCCCCGGTCGGGCCTGCTGTGCTGGGGCCCGATGGCGTTGTAGTAGGAATTGAAGAGATCGCGGAAGCGTTCGTCGAGCGGGCGGTATTCGTTCAGGTGTGGCCTGAGGAGAAAGGTCTCGAAGAACCAGGAGACGTGAGCGAGGTGCCACTTCGTCGGGCTCGCGTCGGGAACCGCCTGCACCATGTAGTCCTCGATGGCGAGCGGCGCTGCGAACTGCTCGCTCGCCTGGCGGACCGCGCCGTAAGCCTCGACGAGCTTCGCCGCGCTGGCCGGTGAGTGTCGGGCGGCGTTCATGTGCGTTCGCTCGGGCCGAATCGGTGCTGGACAGGGTGGGCTCGCGCCGGGGGGACACTTCAACCGCAGGCGGCGCGCTCCGTGGAGACGAGGGCGCCTGCGCCGGCACCCAACCGGCCACCGCCGGGGTCGCCCGGCGCGGCCGGGCCTCTAGTCCTGGCCCGTCCCCATCGTTGACGCGACGAGGTACTCCTCGCGCACCCACGACGTCACCCCGCCCGCACGCACCCGCAGCCAGCCCTCACAGCTCCCGCTACCCTCCTCCAGCACCTCCACCTCGGTGCCGGCCGCCCAGCCGCCGATCTCCGACAGCCGCGCGTCGTCCGAGCAGACGTCGCGGTGAGAGACGCCGTCCCCGCCCGTGTACCCAATCATGTGCCAGATCGCTTGCTGTTGCTGTGCCCCGGGCGCCGGCTCCGGCGAGGCGGCGCCCGGCTCGACCAGGTACTCCTCGCGCACCCACGACGTCACCTCGCCCGCACGCACCCACAGCCAGCCCTCGCAGCTCCCGCTACCCTCCTCCAGCACCTCCACCTCGGTGCCGTCCGCCCAGCCACCGATCTCCGACAGCCGCGCGCCGTCCGAGCAGGCGTTGCGGTGGGAGACGCCGTCGCCGCCCGTGTTCCCGATCACGCGCCAGACCGCTTGCAGTTGCTGCGCCTCAGGCGCCGGATCCGGCTCCGCGCCGCCCGGCTCGACGAGGTACTCCTCGCGCACCCACGACGTCACCTCGCCCGCACGCACCCGCAGCCAGCCCTCGCAGTTCCCGCTACCCTCCTCCAGCACCTCCACCTCGGTGCCGTCCGCCCAGCCACCGATCTTCGACAGCCGCGCGCCGTCCGAGCAGGCGTTGCGGTGGGAGACGCCGTCGCCGCCCGTGTTCCCGATCACGCGCCAGACCGCTTGCCGCTGCTGTGCCTCGGGCGCCGGCTCCGGCGACGCGCCGCTCGTAGTCCCCGACGAGGGCTGCGCGTTCACGTCCTGAACCGGCGCCCGTCGGCGCACCACGGGGCGCTCCCTGAGATCGCGCCAGGCGATGAAGGGCGTGAAGGGGGCGATGCCCTCCGCGTAGTAGTCGGTGAAGCGGAGGTTCACGTACTGCGGCGCCCCGAAGACCAGCGGGATCCAGGTCTGGTCGGGGTTACCCCACAGGGCCGCCACGCTGCGGCCGCGGAAGCAATCCATGAGGTCCGCGATGCTCCCACCCCCGAACACCACGTAGCTCAGGCTGCCCTTGGTCAGGCCGTTCAGGCAGTCGCTGAGCGTCCACTCCGGCACGACGGGACCGGGCTCGGCGCTCTCGATCTGAACGCGGTAGGTTCTGGTGCGGCTGCCGTCCGGCGAGGTCACGGTGACCGTGATCTCGGGATCCCCTGCCGTTCCGACCTGGTGTCCGTTCCGCGCATCGCCGTCCTCGTCAGCGGGTGCTGGCTCCACCGCGGCGTCGGGCTGCGTCGCGGCGGCGACGATGGTCGTCACCGTCACGCCGTCACCGGAGACGCCCGTGTACCCGGTGCGGTAGCTCGAGAAGTCCCCGATATCGACGTCGCTCAGGGTCAGCGATGCGAGCCGCGCGTCGATGGCGGGCGGCATGTTGTAGGTGTAGATGCGGTCGTCGTGGGCATCGACCACGTACATCAGGACACCGTCGGACCAGATACCGCGCGGGCTGTTGTTGCCGGCCCGCGTCAGCACCGTGTTGGGGAACTCCTCGTCCGTGACGCGCGTGAGGCCCTGACCCTGCTGGACGTAGGCGAAGATCCTGCGCTCCGTGCCGTCCGAGACCCAGATCGCGAAGCCGTCCGACCAGATTCCGTGCGGCTCGCTGTTGCTGGAGTCGAGCCCGTAGTCGCCCGTGGACTCCCCGCTCTCGACCGCGTAGGTGAAGATCGTGCGCCTGCTGTCGTCCAGCACCCACATCACCTCGCCGTCCGACCAGATGCCACGGGCGTCGCGGTTGTAGGGTCAGGGGCTGGCGCGGTGCGAGCCGTAGGCGGTGGCGCATCAGTTCCAAGCCGGTTTCCCGGTGGTGCCCAACTCCACGGCCATAGCAGCGTCCGTCTCCAGCCCCTGCCACATCGAACCGGACGTGAGGTTCTCCCTCATCCGGCTCACCGATGCCCTTCACCAGATGGCATGCAGCGCTCCCCACAACGTGGGTCGTGCCTTGGCCAGCCGGTACAGCATGTGCGGAGAGCCTCGAACCCTACCAAGTGGTTGCTAGCCCCGAGGGGCACTCACCAGTCCACACCCCCAGCAACATGCACGGACAAAGTAGGGGTCCTTCCCATCACCGGCGGTTATGTTGTCCGTCCGGCTCCAGCGGTACTACGACCCCCTCCGCCACCCTTCCGGCTGGCTGTCCACTTCCCGGCTCTGACCGGTTATAGGACGCCTCGCTCCGACGCCCTCTCACAGGGTGCCGGGCCGGGGAGGGCTTCTCCGGTTCCCGTCGCTACCTTCCGTACGTTCCACGTCCCATACGCCGGGAGGTTTCTTGAGGCTGCATTCCAGGATCTTCACCTCGTCCATGGCCTTCGCCCTGACCACCCGGGCTCGGCTCCTCCTTGGTCCTGTCAATAGACAGGCGAGTCTCACGGCGCGGCAGACTTCGCGTCATGCTGCGGACCGCACGTTTGCTCCCCCTCATAGGGCTCTTGACGTCGGGCTTCGACGCAGACCGTTTCCCGTCCACGCCGCCGACCTGCTAACGGGCCTCCTGACAGTTACCCGTGCCGGACTCTCACCGGCTGGCAGCAACGAGCATGTCTCCGGACCGGTCACGTCATCACGTCACCACCCCTTCGACTTCCGGACGCACGCGGGCGGCGAACTCGAACTCCCGGTCCTCGAGGCGCTCTCCGCTCTCGAGGTCGTAGGCGAAGACGCGGTCCTGCCCGCTGTCGGAGACCCACATCGTCTCGTGGTCGGACCAGACGCCCCGCGGCGCGCGGTTCTCCTCGGCCAGGTCGAACTCGAGATCGGCCACGCGCTCGTGGCTCGTCAGGTCGTAGGCGAAGACGCCGTCCTTCGTGCCGTCTCCGTTCTGACCGACCCACAGCGTCGTGCCGTCGCCCCAGAGGCCGGTGGCATCGCTGTTGGCGGAGTCCAGTGGATCGATGTCGCCCGTCACGTTCCACTCGAAGTCCTCGTCGCTCGGCCTGGGACTTCCGCCGCCGCCACCGCCACCGCCCCCGCCACCCCCGCCACCCCCGTTGAAGGTGGTGGTGCCACCGCCGCCACCGCCGCCACCGCCGCCACCGCCGCCACCGCCGCCGCCACCGTTGTCCGGCGGGTTGAGCCAGTCCTCCGGCTCTACATCGATGACTGTGATCGTCACGGTGATCGTGGCCGTCTCACCGGACGGGTCCGTGGCAGTGACGCTGACCTCGTAGCTGTCCTTCGTCTCGTAGTCGAGCGGCGCCGTGGTCAGCAGCTGTCCGGACGACGGGACGATGTCGAAGGAGTCTGCGTCCGTGCCGCCGAGGCTGTACGTGAGCGTGTCGGTGTCAGCGTCGGTGGCCTCGACCGGCGGGCCGATGGGCTCCCTCGGTCCGGTGCCCTCCTCCACGCTTCGCCGACCCGTCTCGCTCGGCTCGAACGTGGGCGCGGTGTTGTTGTCCGGCGCGACCTGGACCGCGCTGGTGAGCGTCCGCTGGACCTCATCCGCGCCCGGCACCGCGTCGGTGTACTCGGCTGTGACGCGGATGTACTTGTTCTCATCGGCCGCGACCGGGGCGTACGAGGACGATGGCGTATTGGGCGTGGTCTCGTGCGTCAGGGTCGTCCAGTTGCTCTGGTCCGAGGAGATTTCCCACTTCCACGTGGTGTCGGAGACGCTGCCGTCCGGGTCGTCGACCGTGGCGAGCAGCGACGTCCCCACCTGCGGCTGCTCCGAGGAGAAGCGCAGTTCGCCGGCCTCCTCCACGTTGGTGATCGTCACGGTCACCTGCTCGGTCGTCGTGCTCGTGCGGTCGCCGGTTCCGCTCGTCGCCACGACGGTCGCCCAGTAGACGTTCCGGTCGACATTGCTGCGCTCGACGGATCCGGGGTGCTCGTAGTCAGCGCCGGTCGACAGCTTGAAGAACAGGTCGCCGGCGTTCGTGATGCCGAAGAGCAGGCCGTCGTCGGGCGGGACTGCTGGCGTCAGCCTGTAACCGACGGTGTCCTGGATATCCACGTCGTCCGCGAGCACCATCCCGACAGCCCGCGTGTTCTCATCGATGGTGAACGAGTACGGGGCCGTGGTGAAGAACGGGTCGTTGTTGGTGACGTTCTCCACGGGTTCGTCGGTCAGGCGGGCCGCGGCCGTCCTGCTCGTATCCTGCACCAAGCCCGTCTGCGGCGCGTCGTAGCTCACGAGGACCACCTCGCCGCCGACGACCGCCGAGGCGAGGGTGAGCGTCACGGTGCTCCCGCTCACGACGACACCGGTCACCCCTCGGCCCACGGTGTCCACCGTGACGGTGTACGCCGTCATGGCCGGCTGCGAGGTCTCGTCGAGGGGCTCGTTGTACGTCAGCGTGAGCATGTCGCCGTCTACCGCCGCCGACGAGATCGCGGGAGCCTGGTTCTGGTTGGTGTTAGTGCTCGACCCGCAAAGCGGGAGTTCGTAGTACTCCATGATGGACGGAAGGTCGTTGTATTCGACCTCGAGCAAGAGCGGCGGCACGCAGCCGGAGAAGGAGTTGCCGTTAAGTCTCAGGTGATCCAGTTCGGGCAGCAGATTCACAAGGGTTCCGGGGATGGAACCCGTGAGTTGATTCGATCTCAAATCCAGGGTTGTCAGCTTCGGCATATTGCCAATGGCTGGAGGAATAGTACCGGTGAATTCGTTCTCATATAGAGTCAAGTTGTCCAGCTCGGCAAGCTGTGCGATCTCGGCGGGTATGCTTCCGGAGAAGCTGTTTCCATGCAGGTTCAACGTCTTGAGCTTGGTAAGCTTCTTCACATCCGAGGAAATCGTTCCCGTGAGTCCGTTGGCGTGGAGACGCAGCGTATGCAACTCCGTGAGGTTCCATATCTCCGACGGTATGCCGCCGGACAGACTGTTTCCTCCGAGGTCGAGATGTTCCAGCTTGGTGAGGTTTCCAATCGAGGATGGGATCTCACCGTCGACCTGTGTGTAACTGATCACCAGGTGCACCAGGTTCACGAGGTTGCCGAGCTCCGAGGGGATTCCGCCGACTCCGTAGCTGCCGCCTAGATTGTGGTGCCAGTGCAGCCTCAACTTCACCAGCCCTGTGAGGCTCCCGAGCGCGGCCGGAACATTCCCTCTGTAACCTTCGCTGCCGTCGTTGGCTGCCAGCTCGAACTCCGTCACCCGCCTCGGGTCGCCGCCGACGGTGACTCCCTCCCACTGCGAGAGTGCCTTCGTGGCGCCCCAGTCGAGCCATCGCTTGACGTTGAGGCCCGTGCCCTCGATCGCCTCCTTCGCGCCCCAGAGGATCTTGCAATCCGCGACGAGCTCGGTGTCCGTCGGGTCGGTGATGACGGTGCCGTTATCGCAGATGTGAGGGGCTTGGGCCGCGGCTGGCGTCGCCGGTGCGTGCCCGACCAGCACGGTCGCGATCACGACCGCCACGGCGGCTGCGCCGGCGACGAAAGAGCGGCGGCTCATCGGTCGCCCTGCGTCGCGGCGGCGGCCGCCACCGCCGGGTGGGCGTCACCTCCCGGAGGCGCCCCGGGGGCGGCTCGGATACTGCGACGGCCAGCGGGACCTGCCGCTGCGCCCGGCCGCGGCAAACCGTGCCGCCGGGAAGAGCGCTCACCGGAGGCCGCGACGAGCGGGGCGCGCAGGTGGCTGTCGGGCCTGGGAGCAGCATGAATCACAAGGCAACCCTGCAACCGTTCCCCGCCGTGACTATTGTACATTCGCCCATGCGTCTTCGCCAATCCGGCCCGCGAGGCGAGCGGACCATGGGTGTCCTTCCGGAACGCGGCGAGCCGCTCGCAGGCACCCCGGGCGCCACACAGCCCCGGGGCGCATCCCGGGGAGGCGCTGCGTTCGGCGAGCGTGGAGGGCGAGCGGGCGGGCCGCCAACCCCGGCCGTCGATCGCCCGACCCACCCGGGGCGAGCTGAGCCGCGCGTTGGCGGCCAGACCGGCAGGCAGCAGCAGCGGCCGCCGGCAGTGGAGCGCTGCCGTCAGCGGCCGTAGGGTGGATGCCGCCCGGCGACTGCGCCCCCTGCTGGGGAACGCGCGGAGGGTGGTGCCGGCTCGGGACGAGGCGGGCGGAGGAGTGCCGAGTGAGCAACGACCGACAAAGACGGCGCAAGAGGCGGCGCCAGCGCCGGCCGGCCGGCTACGAGCCCGCCGGAACCATCGAGTTCCCGGGCTTCATGGGCTACCTGCAGCGCAACCAGCGCGCGTTCTACCTCGGCGGGATCATCGTGCTGGTGCTCTCTCTCGGCAGCATCATCTTCGCGACGGAGTGCACCTCTGGAACCACACGCACCACGTCCCCCAACGTCCCCTCCGTCGAGGGGGAGGCGACCGCCACTCCGACCGCGGAGGCACCGGGCGCGACCACCGACCCGTCCGATGGCGCCGGGGACGAGGCGATCGTCCGCAGCTACGACTCCCCGCCCCAGCTCGCAATCGACACGAGCGCCAGCTACGAGGCGGTGATTCGCACCGAGCTCGGCGAGGTGCGCATCGAGCTGCTACCCGGCGAGGCTCCCGGTTACGTCAACAACTTCGTCTTCCTCGCGCGCAACCGCTTCTACGAGGGGCTGACCTTCCACCGCGTCGTGCCCGGCTTCGTCGCGCAGGCCGGCGATCCCACCGGCACGGGCTTCGGCGGAGCCGGCTACCACCTCGACGAAGAGCACAACAGCATCCCGTTCGACGCGGGCGTCATCTCGATGGCGAAGGCCGGCAGCATCGTCAACGGCTCGCAGTTCTTCATCACGCTCGCTCCGACGCCGCACCTCGCCGACGACTTCACCGCCTTCGGGCGCGTCACGTCGGGGATGGAGGTGCTGAGCGCGCTAACCGCGCGCGATCCGGCCAGCGCCCCGGGGCCCGGCGACGCCATCCTCGAGATCGAGATCATCGAGAAGTAGCGGCGCTGCCCTGCCCCATCCTCGGACCGCCGCCGCGGCCGAGGGCAGTTCGCCGGCTCGCGCACGGAACCCCGCACCGCCGCCGAACGGAACGTCCGGGGCACCGCCCGGGTGTACGCGGGCTGCGCCGTCGCTACGCCTCGGGCGGCGTGCGGCCGCCGGAGCGCCCCTCCGCGAGGCGCTCCACCAGCACCATCAGGCCGAACGCAGGGGCGAAGGCGGCAAACGCCACGACGGAGGGGAGCACGGAGCCGCCGATCAAGAGCAGCAGCCCGATGGAGAGAGCGAGCGCCATCCCCAGGATCGAGCCGATCCGCGCGACGAGCACGTACGGAGGCAGTTCGTTCAGCATGGCCCGCCCCCTGGAGCGACGTCGCGGAGGGGCGGATCGTAGCAGCAGCCCGAAAGCCCCACAACGCGGGAGGCGACCGGCCACGGCGCTCTGTGGGCTCACCCGGCGCCCCGCGAGGCGGTCGCCCACCGGTCCGGCGGCTCCTCCGGAGCACGCGGCCCGTGGTCGGGGCGCGCAGATTTGAACTGCGGACCTCTGCGTCCCAAACGCAGCGCTCTGCCAGGCTGAGCTACGCCCCGATCGGCCGACTCCACGACGCTACGGCGCATCGCGGGCACGGGTCAACGAGCCCCGCCGCAGCTCCCCACCAGGCGGGGGCGCGAGCGCCCCGATCGAGCACATCCCGGCGAGCCCGCAGACGGGATGCGGAGCCGCCGGCCGCTCAGGAGCCGCCCGCGGCGGGAGGAACGGCCGCGACGCGCGCTACGGGCGGCGGCCCGCCGCCCGGGCGTGCCGCGCCGACGATCTCGTCGAGGGCCTCGACTCCCTCCGACTCGCACCACGCCACGAGCTCCTCGAGCACGTTCCACGGCGCGCGGGGGTCGAGGAAGCTGGCCGTTCCGACCTGGACGGCGGAGGCGCCCGCGAGCAAGAACTCCGCCGCGTCCCCGCCCGTCATGATCCCGCCCGAGGCGACGACAGGGATCGACGTCACGGAGGCCGCCAACCAGACGTTGCGCAGTGCGATGGGCTTGATCGCCGGGCCGGAGAGTCCGCCGAAGACCGAGCCGAGTAGCGGGCGACGGCGCTCGCGATCGATGGCCATGCCCGGCACCGTGTTCATCACGGTGACGGCGTCGGCGCCGGCCTCCGCGACGGCCTCCACCACGGGGCGCACATCGGCGACGCTGGGCGTGATCTTCACGAGGCACGGGAGCGAGCTCTGCCGGCGCACCACCCGCACCACGTCGGCGGCGAGCGCGGGATCCTGCCCGAACTCCATCCCGCCGACCTCGACGTTGGGGCACGAGACGTTGACCTCGAGCCCGGCGACGCCCGCGATGTCGTCGAGCCGCTCGGCGAGCCGCCCGTACTCGTCGAGGGTGTCGCCCATGATGTTGACGATCGCCGGAACATCCCAGCGCGCCCACACCGGCGCCAGCCCGCGGATCAGGGCGCCGACACCGACGTTCTGGAATCCGATCGAGTTCAGCATCCCGCCCGCCGTCTCGACGGTTCGGGGTGTCGGATTGCCGCGGCGCGGGCGCAGCGTCGTGCCCTTCGAGACGATCGCGCCCAGCGCCTCGATATCGAAGCGCCTGGCGAGCTCGAGACCGTTCGAGGAGGTGCCGGAGGCGGTCATCACCGGGTTGCGAAGCCAGAGCTGTCGCTTCCCCCGCGGTGCCAGATCGACGGAGAGATCCACCGGCGCGCCCTCCTGCGCGATCATACGCGGACCGCCGAACACGCGTGAGCCCGAGGTGAAGAGGGGCGGCGCCTCTCGACGCCGCCCCTCCGGCTACGGAGCGGCAGCCGGGTCGCTATTCCTCGTACTCCGCGTCATCGGAGAGTCGCAGGGTCGTGGGACGCGCGAAGGTCTGAAGGTCGCTGCGGATCGTGTTCCCTCGCTCCCACATCACGCTCTCGGTGGAGTTCGGGAAGACGCGCTTCGCGCCGCAGCGCTTGCAGGTTCCGCCGCTCTCGCGCCCGTTGGGGGCGTCGATGACCCAGTGGTGAGCCTGGCACTGCACGCCGCGCTGCGTTCTCGCCGTTGTCATCATCCCACCTCCTCCAGCAGCCTCGTCTGGTGACTGCTCATCCGCCCGCACCCGAGTCACTCCTCACGTGGCGGATTATGTGAATCATACCGCCGGTGCCTCCGATCGTCCAGTATAGTATCGTAAAAACGTAATAATCCTGCGATAACCACCGCGCATGGTTCCGCCTACTCTCGGCGCTGCGTATACTGGCGGCGTCCGAGCGGCTGCGCCGCCGTCCGCTCGCCCGTTCCCCGCTTCACTCGGTCATCCGACGGCCGAACCGGCGGGACTCTGGATGCGGGTGTGATCTTGATAACGCAGCCGGGCCCGAATGGTTCCCCGCGAACCTTCATCCCGGCTGCCCCGTGAGCTGGCAGATGAGGAGAACACGTGACAGCAGTCGCTGAGCAGAGCGCCGTTCTGGAGGCGCTGCGCTCGGTCAAGGACCCCGAGCTTCACCGCGACATCGTCTCCCTCGGGATGGTCCACGAGCTCTCCGTCGTCGGCGGCGCGGTCCGTTTCGAGCTCGAACTGACCACGCCCGCGTGCCCTCTCAAGGAGCAGATCGACGGCGACGTGCGAGCGGCCCTCGCCGGGGTCCCCGGCGTCGAGAGCGTCGAGATCGAGTGGGGCGCGCGTGTGAGGGCGCAGGCCGCCCGCGAGGGCGGGCCGAAGCCCATAGCCGGCGTGAAGAACGTGATCGCCGTGGCCTCCAACAAGGGCGGCGTCGGGAAGTCGACGGTGGCCACCAACCTCGCCGTCGCCCTGGCACGCCACGGCGCCGCGGTCGGAATCCTGGACGGCGATATCACCGGCCCGAACATCCCGACCATGCTCGGCCTGCCGGCGGGCGGGCTCGCGGGGGGGCAACAGGGCCTCCACTCGCTCGAGGCGCACGGCGTGCGGGCCGTCTCGATCGGCTTCGTCCTCCCCGAGGGGACGCCGGTCGTGTGGCGCGGGCCGATGATCGGCTCCGGGATCCGGCAGCTGATGCACGACGTCGACTGGGGCGAGCTCGACTACCTGGTGATCGACCTGCCCCCGGGCACATCGGACGCCTCGATGTCGATGGCGCAGGAAGCGGCGATCGCCGGGGCCGTCATCGTCTCGACGCCGCAGGACGTCGCGATCGAGGACGCGAAGAAGGCCGTTGGGATGTTCGACCGCCTCGGCGTCGCGGTCTTCGGTCTCGTCGAGAACATGGCCGGCGACGTCTTCGGACGCGGAGGCGCCCGTGTCGCCGCCGAGGAGCTCGGGCTCGAGTTTCTCGGCGAGATCCCGCTTGACCGGGCCGTGCGTGAGGGATCCGACGCGGGTGTCCCCGTCGTGATCGGCGACTCCGACTCCGAGGCGGCGACAGCGCTCGCGGGGCTTGCCGAGCAGGTGGCCGCGCGCTGCTCCGTCCTGCAGTTCGCCGGCGAGAGCAGGGTCGCGTGAGCACTCGCGGAAACGGTAGTGGACGCCGGCGCGGCGGCACAGGTGAGACCCGTTCGTTGATCGCGAGGCGCCGCCCGGGGCGGCCCGCGGCGGAGGCCGGGGCCGCCGAGGAGGAGATGGCTCCCGAGACCGCCGAGACCGCCGAGACCGCCGAGACCGCCGAGACCGCCGAGACCACCGAGACGGCCGAGGCCGCCGAGGCCGCCGAGGCCGCCGAGGCCGCGACGCTCTCGGATGAGGCCGACGGGGCGGCGGCGAAGAGGCCGGCCCGCAGGCGGCGCCCGCGCGCGAGCAAGCCCGAGACCACCGAAGCACCGGCGGAGGCCGCGACCCCACCCGGTGAGGCCGACGAGGCGCCCCCGACGCCCCCGACGCCGACGCGGAGGCGCCGCTCGCGCGCGAGCAAGCCCTCAGCCGACGAAGCGCCGGCCGAAGGCGGGGGAGAGAACACCGCCGACGACGTGCCAACGGAGGAGGCGCCGGCTGCGCCTGCGAGCCCGGCGCCCCGCCGACGCACAAGCGATGCGCTGAACGCGGTGGAGGCGCGCCTGGAACGGCTCGAGCGGCTCGCCGACGAGATCGCGAGCCAGCGCAGCGCGATCCTGCAGCTCGGCGCCAGCGTCGACGAGCTCGCGGTCCGGCTCGACCGCGCGGCGCGCAAGCCGCGGCTCGGCGTCTTCGTCGACGTCCCCAACGTCCTCTACGGCCTCGACGCCGGCGCGGCGCCACTCGACATGGGGAAGCTGCTCGCGATGCTGAGCGAGGGCCGGGACCTGGTGCGCGCGACGGCCTACGCCCCGGTCTCGGATGACCAGCGCGAGGCCGTGGAGCAGCAGAAGTTCGTCGCGCCCTTCGTGCGCCACGCCTACCGCATCGTCACGAAGCCTCTGAAGCGCTTCGCGGACGGATCGGTGAAGGGGAACTTCGACGTCGAGATGGCCATCGACCTGGTGACGATGTCGGAACGCCTCGACGTGGTGGCCGTCGTCTCCGGCGACTCGGACTTTGCGCGCGCGGTGGAGATGGTGCAGTCCCGGGGCGTCCGGGCCGAGGTCGTCGCGTTCGCCGGAAGCACCTCGATCGAGATGCGCGCGCTCGCCGACCACTACGTCGAACTCGACCGCTTCGCCGCGCAGCTTCGCTAAGGGCCCCCCTCCCCGCGGGGGCGGTGAAGGCGCACTCCGGGCGGCGCGGTGGGCGCCGCCGGCCCGGGCCCCCGCGCCCTTCGTCAACGGGTTCTCGCGAGCACCCGGTCCGTCCTCTGCGCTCGCCGGGGGCCGCGGCAGCACGCCCTGCGCCTACCGCGCGGCGACCTCGACTTCGGTCTGCACCGGGTTGTCGCCCCCGTGGCGGGTCCATCGAGGGGCACGCGCGGGGCGACGGGTCACGCGCTGTCGATGGCCGCGGGTCTCCTGCCGTTCAAGAGAACCCCGAGGAGGGTGTACCGGACGAGGTAGCGGTAGGTGACGATTCCCACGGCGCCGGTCACGGTGCACGCCGCGAGGAACTTCAGCTCCGCGCTCCAATCGAAGCCGGTCACGTGCTCCAGCCACCCCCGCCTGTCGAGATGGGCGAGACAGAAGGTCAGGAAGGCGACGACCGGTAGATGCATGATGTAGATCCAGTACGACGAGTCCGCGAGCCAGCGCACCGAGGCTCGCCCTGACCGCAGGAGGAGCTCGAAGAGCCCGATCAGCCCGACGCTGAACAGGGCTGCCAGCGATCCGTAGAGAGCGGTCCCGGCCAGCTCGAGGAGGCCGACCGCCTCGGCGTCCCCGCCCTGCTTCGACGCCTCGTCTATCGCCCCTGCCAGGACCACGTGCGCCAGGAAGAGCGCACCGGTGACGATCCACAGCGCTGCGACCACGTCCGCGGACCGGAGTCTGTCGATGAGCTCCCTTCGGGCGTAGAGCCCGTACCCGTAGGAGAAGAAGAGCATCCCGTAGAGAACGTCCGGCGCGTTCAGCGGCCAAATGGGCTTTGACTCGTCGCCCGCGCGCATGACGAGAAGGAGGACGGCCCCGAGCGCCAGCAGCACGGGGGCCGGGGTGTAGACGGCGTTGCCGAGGTACCTGCCGAGGGCGAGGCGGGCGCGTATGCGGGACTTCCACGGCCCTCCTAGGGAACGCACGGCCACCAGTGCCGCGTACATCAGCAGGAGGTAGTAGAGGAACCAGAGGTGGGCGACGAGGTCGCCGCTGGACTCGAGGCCACGCCTCTCCATCAGCCCGTCCCGGAACGTCTCGGGCGAAATCGCCCCGAACCATCCGTAGATCCATATCGGCGGAAGGGTGACGGCCATGACGGGCCCGAAGATCACGAGCGGCAGGGCGATCCTTCGCAGCCGGTCGAGGATGAAGGACGAGTCGGAGCGGCGCTCCAGCACAAGGTGGGCGAAGAAGCCCGCGAGCAGGAAGAAGACGGGCATCCGCCAGATGTGGATGAGATCGAACACCAGAAGGAGCAGGACGGACTGGTCGTCGTCCGCCGGCCACACGGCCTCGATACCGATCAGGCGGGAGAAGTAGGGAAGGCTCGCGTGCAGGACGATGCCGAGCAGCATCGCGAAGCCCCGGAGGCCGTCGAGCCCATGGTACCTCCGGGGGGCGGGTGCCTGCCTGATGCTCACGCGGCTACCGCATTGGCCCTCACGCCCTCGAACCCCTGCCGCCTGGGCCCACCGGTGAGCTGCCGTGAACGACTGCGAAGAGGCCGATCGCCGGGCCGATCGCCAGTTCACCGGGGGCGTTTAGAGGGCGCGTCCGTTGCCGCCGCGGCCCAGTCCGGCGATGCCGGCGGTCCCGTCCTCCCCCGGCGAGCCCGCGTCCGCTTCGGCGGGATCGTCAGCGGCGCCGGGGAGGCGAAGATGGGCGAGCGGATCGGGGGCCCTCTGACCTCCCCGGGAAGCGGCCGCCTCTCTCCGGCGCCCCGCGAGCGGCACGCCCGCGAGGATGGCCGCCACGAAGGCGCCCGCGGTGAGGCCCATTCCCGCTCCCAGCAACCAGCCCAGGAGGGCCGACTCTGCGTCCGTGAGGACGCCCCCGACCAGGAGCCCGGAGAGCAGCCCCAGGCCCACGATCGCGTAGCTCACGAGGAGCTCGCGCCTCACCCGTAGAGATCCCGGAGCTCGAACATCGGCCCGTCCGTGCACACGAGCTTCACGCCGCCGCGGCGCGGGAACACCGCGCAGCTGTAGCAGATCCCGAACCCGCATGCCATCTGCGCCTCGAGCAGCGCCTGCACCGGCGTCCGCGACGTGCTGCGGCGAAGCACATCGTGCAGCGCCTCGAACATCGGCTCTGGACCGCAGGCGAAAGCCTGATCACACCAGCCGAGCAGCCGCTCGAAGGGCGCCGTCACGCGCCCCGTCTCCCCCAGCGAGCCGTCCTCGGTGGTGACGACGACCTCGACGTCCGGGGGGAGCTGCGGCGCCGGGAAGATCTGCGCCGCCCCGCGCCCGCCCAGCACGAGCGTCACCTCGCGCCCCTCGGCCACGAGCTCGTCGGCGAGCCAGACGAGGGGCGCGCAGCCGATGCCGCCGCCCACCAGCAGCATCCGCTGGACCTGCGGGCGGGGCTCGAAGGGACGGCCCAGCGGCCCGACCACGCGCACGGGATCGCCGGGGCCACGGTCCGCCAGCCACGCGGTTCCGCGGCCGACCACGTCGAAGAGCAGCGCGAACTCAGGACCTCCCGGGCCCTGCCGGCGGCGATGGATCGACAGTGGCCGGCCGAGCAGCGGGTCGTGCCCGTCGCCGACGTAGGCCATCACGAAGGAGCCCGGGCTCGCCGATCGCAGATCGTCCGGCTCCGCGCACCAGAGCACGTGCGTGTCGCCGTAGAGGCGCGCGCTCTCCGTCACCCCCGCGACGACGCTCCTCATGCCGCGCCGCGCGGGACCGCGAGCGGCACGCCGAGGAGGGTGCCGACAGCGGCGAGATCCGGGGCAAGGTGCGTCGCGCCGGAGGTCCCGAGCTCGCCCGGCGAGCGGATGTGGGTGAGGCCGACCACGGTCCCGACGCCGGCGGCCCGCGCCGACGCCATGTCCTCGCCGGTGTCGCCGACGAAGGCGGCGGACGCGGCGCCGGCGCCGAGTCCGCGGAGGGCGTACACCACCGGCGCGGGGTCGGGCTTCGGCGCGGCCGCCGTGTCGTGGCCGACCACGACGGGAAAGTACCCCGCCCAGCTGTGGCGGGCGAGCACGAGGTGCGCGTAGCGCTCGCGCCTGCTGGTGACCAGCGCGAGCGGGATCCCCGCGGCCCCAAGGGCCGCGAGGAGCGCCTCCGCGCCGGGCAGCGGATGCACGCCGTCGTAGTAGCGGTCGTAGTAGATCCCGCGGTAGTCGTCGGCGAGGGTCTCCGCCTTCTCGAGAGAGAGACCGGTCAACGCCGCAATCGTCTCGACGAAGGAGGGGCCGAGGGCGTCGAATACTGCCCGGTGGGTGACCCGGTGACCGCGCACCGCGAGCGTCTCCACGAGCGCGTCCGCCACCGATCCCAGCGAATCCAGGAGCGTCCCGTCGAGGTCGAAGAGCACCGCACCGGGCTGCCGTTGGGGGGCGGCCCGGGGGCCGGCGCTCACTCCGCCTGGCCCCGCGCCGCGGCGGCGATGCCGCTGCGGTACTCGGTGAGCGGGCGGATCTCGTAGGAGCCGGGGTGGGCGAGCGCGCGGATCGCCGCTCCCGCCGTGTCGAGCGAGGTGAAGCAGGGAATGCGCTGCTCTGTGGCCTGCCGCCGGATGTAGAAGCCGTCGCGGATGTGGGTCGTGCTCTTCCCCTCGAGCGTGTTGACGACGGCGCGGACGCGGCCGTCGCCGATCACCTCGGCCACCGTCGGCTGCCCCTCGACCGGCTCGCGGGGCTCGCGGCCGTCGTCGGTCAACTTGGTGACGCGCGAGACCGGTATGCCGAGCGCCGCGACGAGGTCGGCGGTGCCGGGCGTCGCGTAGAGGGGGCAGCCGGCGCGGTGGAGGGTGCGGATAAGCGGGACGGCCTCGGATTTCGAGCGGTCCGCGAGCGAGAGCAGGACCGGGGTGCCGGGGTGGAGGTCGAGATCGGAGGCGATGAGCGCCTTGCGGACGGCGGCCTCGAAGGTGACGTCGACGCCCATGACCTCCCCGGTCGACTTCATCTCGGGGCCGAGGAAGGTGTCGACGCCGCCGAGCTTCGACATCGAGAAGACCGGCGCCTTCACGGCCACCAGCGGCGGCTCCGGCCACAGCCCGTCGGTGTAGCCCTGCTCGGCGAGCGTTCGCCCCAGCATCACGCCGACCGCGAGCTCCACCATCGGCACGCCGGTGACCTTGGAGATGAAGGGGACGGTGCGCGAGGAGCGGGGGTTGACCTCGATCACGAAGACGCCGGGGCCGTCGGCCTCCGCCTCGGGCGCGATCACGTACTGCACGTTCATCAGCCCGAGCACGCCGAGGGCGAGCGCCATGCGCGTGGTGTAGTCGACGATCGCGCCGCGCTGCTCCTCGCTGAGATACTGCGGGGGGTAGACGGCCATCGAGTCCCCCGAGTGGACGCCGGCGCGCTCCACGTGCTCCAGGATGCCGGGGATCAGCACGTGCTCCCCGTCGGAGATGGCGTCGACCTCGACCTCCATCCCCTCGAGGTAGCGGTCGATCAGGATCGGACCGGAGCCCTCATCGCGCGCGGCGAGGAAGTAGCGCCTCAGCTCCCTGGGATTCTGCACGATCTCCATCGCCCGGCCGCCCAGCACGTAGGAGGGCCGGACGAGCACGGGGTAGCCGATGGCGTCGGCGGTCGGGAGCGCTTCCTCCAGCGTCTCCACCGCCACGCCCGGCGGCTGTGGGATCGAGAGCCCGGTGACCAGCGCCTCGAAGCGGCGGCGGTCCTCGGCGATGTCAATCGACTCGGGCGAGGAGCCCGCCACCGGGAGCGCGGCCCGCTGGAGAACCGGCGCCATGTTCACCGCCGTCTGGCCGCCGAACTGCACGATCGAGGACGGCGCCTCGCCGGTTTCGCCCGCCTCGTTCGCGAGCAGGTCGCGGACGGACTCCTCGTCGAGCGGTTCGAAGTAGAGGCGATCGGAGGTGTCGAAGTCCGTCGAGACGGTCTCCGGGTTGGAGTTGGCGAGGATGGCGGCGACCCCGGCCCGCCTCAGCGCACGCGCCGCCTGCACGGAGCAGTAGTCGAACTCGATGCCCTGACCGATGCGGATCGGCCCCGACCCGATCACGAGCATCTTGTCGCGCTCGATCGGGGGCGCCTCGTTCTCCTGCTCGTAGCAGGAGTAGAAGTACGGTGTCTGCGCGTCGAACTCTGCGGCGCACGTGTCCACCATCTTGTAGACGGGCAGGAGCCCCCACCGCTCGCGGAGGGCGCGCACCTGCTCCGGCAGCCGGTCCGCCAGCTCCGCGATGGCCGCGTCGGCGAAGCCCATGCGCTTGGCCGCGAGCAGCAACGACGGCGTGAGGTCCTCCGCCAGGAGCCGGCGCTCCATGGCGACGATGCGCCCGAGCCGCTCCGTGAACCAGGGATCGATGCCGGTGCGACGGGCGACCTCGACGGGGCTCGCGTCCCGGCGCAGGTGCGCGAGGAGCGCCCAGAGCCGATCGTCGGTCGCCGCAAGCGGCGGCTCGACACCCCCCTCCCCGGACACGCGCTTCCAGGAGGGGTGCTCCCACAGGAGCGAGTGCCCCGACACCTCGAGCGAGCGAAGCGCCTTCTGGAGCGCCGCCTCGAAGGTGCGGTCCGCCGCCATCACCTCGCCGGTGGCCTTCATCTGCGTGCCGAGGGTGCGGTCGCCGGCGGGGAACTTGTCGAAGGGCCAGCGCGGGATCTTCACCACGCAGTAGTCGAGCGCCGGCTCGAAGGCGGCGGTCGTCCGCCCTGTCACGGAGTTCGCGATCTCGTCGAGGCGGCGGCCGATGGCGATCTTCGCCGCCACCCGCGCGATCGGGTAGCCCGTCACCTTCGACGCGAGCGCCGAGGAGCGGGAGACGCGGGGGTTCACCTCGATCACGTAGTACGGCAGCGCCTCGCGGCGATCCCGCGCCCCCTCCGAGCCCTCCCACGCCACCACGTCGGGCCGCGGCGCGAGCGCCAGCTGCACGTTGCAGCCCCCCTCGATGCCGAGCGCGCGGATGATGCGCAGGGAACTCGTCCGCAGCATCTGGTACTCCTGGTCGGAGAGGGTCTGCGAGGGCGCGACGACGATGGAGTCGCCGGTGTGAACCCCCATCGGGTCCAGGTTCTCCATGTTGCAGACCGTGATGCAGGTGTCCGCGCCGTCGCGCATCACCTCGTACTCGATCTCCTTCCAGCCGAGCAGCGAGCGCTCCACCAGCACCTGCCCGATCGGGGATGCGGAGAGCCCCGAGCGCACGATGCGCTCGTACTCCTCGGCTGTGTGCGCGACGCCGCCGCCCGTGCCGCCGAGCGTGTAGGCGGGGCGGATCACGGCAGGGAGGCCGATGGCCGCGAGCGCTCGCTCCGCGTCTGACCACGACTCGACGATCACCGACTCGGGCGTGGGCTCGCCGATCTCGCGCAGCAGCCCGCGGAAGCTCTCACGATCCTCGGCGAGGCGTATCGACTCGAGTGGGGTCCCGAGCATGCGCACGCCGTAGCGCTCCAGCACCCCGGCCTCGGCGAGCTCGACCGCGAGGTTGAGGCCGGTCTGCCCCCCGAGCGTCGGCAGCAGGCCGTCCGGCCGCTCCCGGGCGATCACGCGCGTGATCGCCTCGACGGTGAGCGGTTCGATGTAGACGACGTCGGCTACCCCCTCGTCGGTCATGATCGTCGCCGGGTTGGAGTTGACAAGGACCGAGGTGATCCCCTCTTCGCGCATCGCCAGGCAGGCCTGCGTCCCGGCGTAGTCGAACTCCGCCGCCTGCCCGATCACGATCGGACCCGAGCCGATGATCAGGACCTTCCGTGGCTGTCCGGCGGCGGCGCCCGCGCCGTTCGATAGGGGGGCGTCGGCGAGGGCCGGCGGGCTCAGTTGTGGTACCCCGTCCGGTAGGCCGCCCCGAGCAGGCCGACCTCGGCGATCACATCGGGCTCCGGCGTGCGGATGTCGGGATCGGGGGACATCCGCGCCATCTTGATCTGGGTCACCTCGACCTCGCCGAGCTCGATGTCGCGGAGCTCCTCGACGGCGCTGGCGACCGCTCGGCGGTCGGCCCCGGCAAAATGGGCGAGGTGCATCACCGGCATGAGGCGGTCGCCGCGTGGCGTCACCTGCGGGTCGACGCCGCGCATCACCTGCGACACCTTCGGCACACCGAGCCCCACCTGGCGGCGAACCTCGCGCAGCGCATAGCCGTCGTCGACGCCGAGGTAGAGCGTCTCCTCGGTCACGGAGATCCCGCCGAGGCGGAGGGTGAACGGGGCGATGCGGTGGATGCGCGGCGACGCGTTCACGTAGAACGACTCCACCTGCGACCACATCACGTCCGAAGCCATCATCCAGCCGACCTGGATCGCGGTCGTGTGCAGGTACTCGACCGGGGGGATCTCCACGCCCCCGGCGGCTCGCAGGCGCTCGAAGAGCGGCTCCAGCGGAGCGAAGAGATCCGGGCGCTCCTTCCCCAGCGGCTGCAGGAAGGCGATCCACTGCCGCCAGCCGTGCGAACGCTCGGCGTAGCGCTCCCAGAAGTCCGGAAGCGGGCCCGCGCCCCCAAGCAAGCGCTCCCAGTCCCGGTCGCGGCGCGCCCGGTACTCGGCGGCGCTCTCGAGCGCCCCGTCGGGGCCGGCCCAGCCGGCCTCCTCCTCCTCGCCCGGGAGATACGGCGGCGGGTAGGCGTCGCTCACGACGGCTCCGGGTAGAGCGGGAGCTCGAAGGTGGCGCCGGGGTTGGTGAGGGGGACCAGGGCGCCGATCGCCGAGAGGTAGGAGAGCGCTGGTTCGTTGCCGCCCGGGAGCCGGCCCCGGATGCGCCGGTAGCCCTGCTCGCGCGCGAAGGCGAGCGCGACCTCCGCGAGGGCGGTGCCGATGCCGCGACGGCGCTGCTCGCGGCGCACCCACGAGCCGAGGGCGCACTCGCCCGGGTCGGCGGGACCAGGATCGACGGAGCCGAAGGCGACGACGGCGCCGCCCTCCTCGGCGACGAACGTCGCGCCGGCGCTCCCCTGGCGCTCGATCAACGTCGCCACCTCGCCCGGGTCGAGCGCGCGCTCGAACGAGATCGCGAGGCCCTCCCCCAGGATCTCCCCGATGATCGCCGAGATCGCCGCGGCGTCTTCAGCCTCTGCACGCCTGACCGTCGCCATCACGCTCCCCCCGCCCGCTCACCCACCGCCGCGAGCGCCCCGCCGCCTCGGACCGAGGCGAGGAAGCGATCGAACAAGAACTCCGTGTCGTGCGGCCCCGGAGATGCCTCCGAGTGATACTGGATCGTAAAGATGGGCAGCTCCGCGTGCACCAGGCCCTCGACCGTGCCGTCGTTGAGGTGCTGCTGCTCCACGCGCATCTCCGGCGCGAGCTCCGCGCCGTCGACGGCGAATCCGTGGTTCTGCGACGTGATCCACACGCGCCCCGTCCGGAGGTCGCGCACCGGGTGGTTCGCCCCACGGTGCCCGAACGGCAGCTTATAGGTTCTGGCCCCGAAGACGCGTCCCAGTACCTGGTGCCCGAGGCAGATCCCGAGCATGGGGCAGGCTCCGACCAGCTCCCGCGTCGCGAGGACGACGTCGTCGAGGAGCATCGGGTCGCCCGGCCCCGGCGAGAGCACGATCCCGTCCGGGGCGAGCCGGCGGATCTCGGAGGACGACGCCGTGTGGGGCACGGTCGTCACCCGGCAGCCGCGGCCCGCCAGGATGCGCAGGATGTTGCGCTTCACGCCGAGGTCGACGATCACGATGTGGGGCGCCCCCTCGGCGGGGGCGCTCTCAGCGGGGAAGGCGTAGGGCTCGCGCGTGGAGACCGCCGCGACGTAGTCGCCCGCGGCGTAGTCGGGAGTGCGGCGGAGCCGCGCGAGCGCCTCCTCGGCGCTCTCGTCGCTCGTCACCGTCCCCATCAGCACCCCGCGGGTGCGGAGATGGCGGGTGAGGGCCCTGGTGTCGATGCCGGCGATCCCGGGCACGCCGTTCTCCTTCAGGTAGTCGTCGAGCGTGCCGCGCGAGCGCCAGTGCGAGGGCAGGTCGGTGAGCTCGCGCACCACGAAGCCGCGCACCTGGATGCGAGCGCTCTCGGAGTCGACCGCGTTCACGCCGTAGTTGCCCTGCAGCGGGTAGGTCATGACGAGCACCTGGCCGCCGTAGGAGGGGTCGGTCAGCGCCTCCTGGTAGCCGGTCATCGAGGTGGTGAAGACGACCTCGCCCGTCGCGCGCCCGTCGGCGCCTACCGCCTCGCCCTCGAAGACGCGGCCGTCGGCGAGCACGAGCCGGGCCGCCGCGCGCGGCGCGGCAGGCAGCGGCACCGCCATCACGGCCGGCCCCCGGGCGAGGAGACCGCCGGCGCTGCTCCCGGGGGTGCGGACATCAGAGGACGCCCACCGCGTCGAGCCGGTGGACGAGGCGTCCCGCGAAGACCGTCGCGGCGACGCGGCCGCGCAGGCTCCGGCCGGCGAGGGGGGTATTGCGCCCGAGCGAGGCGAAGCGGTCGGGATCGACCAGCCACGACGCCTCCGGGTCGAGCACCACGGCGTCCCCCACGGCGCCCGGCGCCAGCGTGCCGAGCCCCTCAAGCCCCGGGCGCTCGTCGAGCCTCCAGGCCCGCGCCGGGCCGACCGTGAGGCGCTCCACGAGCTCGGGGAGCGTCAGCGCGCCCCGATGCACCAGCGACATCAGGAGCCCGAAGGCGGTCTCGAGCCCGCTGATGCCCGGAGCGGCCAGGTCGAACTCGATCTCCTTGTCGCTGCCGGCGTGCGGCGCGTGGTCGGTCGCGACCGCGTCGATCACGCCCTCGCGCAGCGCGTCGACGCAGGCGTCCACGTCCGCCTCCTCGCGCAGCGGCGGATTCACCTTGGCGTGGGTGTCGTAGTGCAGCTCCCGATAGCGACCGCCCGGGCGGAAGGCGACGGCCTCGTGGGTGAGCGTCAGGTGGTGGGGCGTCACCTCGGCGGTGACGTGGGCCCCGCGCGCCCGGGCCGCCCGCACCAGCGCGACCGCGCCCGCGGTGGAGATGTGCGCCACGTGCAGGTGGGCGCCGCTCTGCTCGGCGAGCGCGATGTCGCGCGCGACGAGCGTCTCCTCGGCGCTCGCCGGGCGGCCCCGGAGGCCGAGCCTGGTGGCGACCCAGCCCTCGTGCATCTGCCCGTCTCGCACGAGCCCCGGATCCTCGCAGTGCTGCGCGATCGGGAGCCCGAACGCCGTCGAGTAGGAGAGCGCCTGCCGCATCACGTGGGGATCGGAGACGGCGTCCCCGTCGTCGGAGAGCGCGACGACGCCGCTCGCGACGAGCTCCCCGGCCGGCGCGAGCTCGCGCCCGGCGCGGCCGCGCGTGATGCAGCCCACCGGGAGCACCCGCACGAGGGCGGAGGATTCGACCTCCTTCAGCACCGACTCCACGGCCGCCCGCGAGTCGAGCGGCGGCTCGGTGTTCGGCATGGCGCAGAGAGTCGTGAAGCCGCCGCGCGCGGCGGCGCGCGTGCCGGAGGCGATCGTCTCCTTGTACTCGAAGCCGGGTTCCCTGAGGTGGCAGTGCAGGTCGACGAAGCCGGGGGCGACGACGAGCCCGGTGGCGTCGATGCGCTCCGCCTCGACGACCATCTCCCCCTCGCCGGGCCCGACACGCGCGACGCGGCCGTCGACGATCACGACGTCGGCGATGCCGTCCCGGCCGAGCGCCGGGTCGATCACGCGGCCGTTGTGGATGGCGAGCGTCGTCACGGGCCCACCTCCGACGCCTGCGGCACGCTGCGGCCGGAGAGGAGGTAGAGCAGCGCCATCCGCACCGCGACGCCGTTGGTGACCTGACGCTCGATGATGGAGTGATCGCCCGAGGCGATGTCGGAGGCTATCTCCACGCCCTCGTTCTTCGGTCCGGGGTGCATCAGCAGCGCGCCCGGCCGCGCCAGCGCGAAGCGCTCCGCCGTGACCTGGTAGAGCCGGGCGTACTCACGGAGGGAGGGGAGCAGGCCTCCCTGCTGGCGCTCGGCCTGGAGCCTGAGCGCCATCACGACATCGGCTCCCGCGATGGCGCGGCGAATGTCGGTCTCGACGCGCACCGTCGGCAGCGCCTCGGCGGCGTGAGCCGGCCGCGCGCCGGCCCGCAGCCCCCTCGGGAGCAGCGTCGGCGGGCCGCAGATCACGACCTCCGCCCCCATGGCGGTGAGCCCCCAGATGTCGGAGCGCGCCACGCGGGAGTGGGCGATGTCGCCGATCATCACGATGCGCCGGCCGGCAACGCCGCCGAGCTGGCGGCGGATCGTGAAGAGGTCGAGCAGCGCCTGCGTCGGATGCGCATGCGCCCCGTCCCCCGCGTTCACGATCGAGGCGTCGGAGTGCCGCGCGGCCAGGTAGGGGGCGCCGGCGCTCCCATGCCTCATCACGATCGCGTTCGCCTCCATCGCGGAGAGCGTGCGCACCGTGTCGACGAGCGACTCGCCCTTCTGGACGGAGGCGCTCTGCGGGCTCACGTTCACCACGTCGGCGCCCAGCACCTTCCCGGCGAGCTCGAAGGAGGCGCGCGTGCGGGTGGAGGGCTCGTAGAAGAGCGTGAAGACGGTGAATCCACGGAGCGCGGGGACGCGCGCGATGCGGCGCTCCAGTATCTCCAGCATCCGGTCGGCGAGCGTGAGAACGGAGTCGATCTCGGCGGGCGAGACGACGTCGAGGTCGAGCAGGTGGCGCTGGCTCCAGACGGGCCCGGGGGGCGGGCTCTCCGCCTCCCCGACGGCGGGGCCGGCCGGCGCCTCTGTCACGGTCGTGGCGTGGAGACCGCGCTGCTCGGCGTCTTTCGTCGCGCGCGCGGCGCTCCCGGGCAGCTGGGCGGTCATCGCTGGCTCCTCCCCGACAGCACGAGCACGGCGTCGCAGCCGTCCTCCTCCGCGAGCAGGACGCGGACGGAGTCACCGCGGGCCGTGGGAATGTTCTTACCGACGATGTCGGCGCGGATCGGGAGCTCGCGGTGCCCCCGGTCGACGAGGACGGCGAGGCGCACGGTGCTCGGCCGCCCGAAGTCGGTGAGCGCGTCGAGCGCGGCGCGGACGGTGCGCCCCGTGTAGAGCACGTCGTCGACCAGCACGACGATGCGTCCCTCCACGTCGGGGAGCGCGCTCTCGCGCGGCTCGCTGCGCAGGCCGCGCGCGGCGAAGTCGTCACGGTGCATCGTCACGTCGAGCGAGCCGAGGAGCGGACGCACGTTCGCGAAGCGCTCGATCTCCTCGGCCAGGCGCCGCGCCAGCGGGACGCCCCGGCGATGCACGCCCGCCAGCACGATGTCGCGCACGCCCTCGTTGCGCTCCGCGATCTCGTGCGCCATGCGGGTGATGGTGCGGCGAACGCCGCCGGAGTCGAGCAGAAGCGAGCTGGCTGGCTCCGCGGAGGCGGCCGGCGTCGTGATCGGGTCATTCATCGGCGCGACCTCCGATCGCCGGCGGCGTCAGGAGGTCACCGCAAAAAAGAACCCTCTCGACGGGGCGAGAGGGCCTGCTGGCGGCGCCCACGCGAGCGGACGCGAAAGGTGCGCAGATGTGGAGGCTCATGCTGCGTCCCTTCCCGGCCTCGCCGGACCGGCCTTAAAGACACGCTCGTGTCGTCGTGGCCCTAGGGTAGCATCACCGACCGAGGGGGCAAGGGCCGACGGCGGTCGCCGTACCCCGGCGCGGGCGGGCCAGGTGGGCGATCCGCCCGCGAGCGAACGGCATCCTCCAGCCCGGGCACCGGCGGCCCTACCGCAAGCGGCGCGCCCGGCGAACCAACCACGATCTGCCGGAGGCGGGGCCGACTACCGCCACTGCGTCTCCTGCAGGAACTCCTGAACGGCCGCGCTCTTGCTCAGCGGATGCTCCTCGCCCGCCGGGCGTGGCTCGCCGCCGGCCGAATGCGCGACGACATGGGTGACCGGGAGTCCGACGCGGCTCTCCACCTGGTGAGGGAGATCGCGCCGCAGCCAGCGCGAGAAGCCCGGAGGGAGCGTCACCACGACCACGCCCGCGTACTCGCCGGGATGGGCCTCGACTTCCGCCCCGGCTGCCGTGACCGGATCGCGGTCCCCGACCGCCACGCGACGCACGCGCACGCCGGCCGCTCGCAGGAGCGCGGCAGCGCTGCCTCCCCTGATGCCGGCGATCGCCTGGCCGCGTCCGGTCTCGCCGGTGCGAAGCTCGCGGGCGGGCGTCGCCGGGACCAGGAGAACGAACTCCGCCTCGGGGTCCGCGGCGATCACCTCGCGAACATGATTAATGAGCTCCGGGCTCTCCGCCGTCTGATGGGCCACGATCAGCTGGACAGCCACACGTCACCTCCCCGGGTGTGCCGCTTCGTCGCGCGAAGTCTAGCAGCCGCGCAATCATGCAGGCTGGCATCCCGGAATTGCAGGTCTGGAGTGCGGACGTCAGGCGGCGGAGGCGAGCACCGCCCGCTGCCTCATCCCGTCTCGCCACGGGCGCGGCGGCGATGCCCCGCTGTGGCAGCCGCTCGACGCACGTCAGCTATCGCGCTGCTCGCGCAGGAAGCGCTCGAGCTCCTCCACCATCGACGCCGCGTCCGGCAGCTCGGCAGGGGGAGTGGGGGTGGAGCCCGTCCCGTCCTCCGCGGAGTCGAGCTGCTCCTCGATGCGGCGCGCGTACTCCACCATCTGCGGATCCTTCTCCACCTCCGCCTGCACCTGCGCATCGAAGCGGGCGGCGAAGACCTCCAGATCGTGCAGTGAGAGCTTGAGCTCAAGGCCGTCGTTGAGGCGCTCCAGGAGCGCGAGGGCACCCTTGGGGTTCGGCGACGCGTTCACGTAGAACGGCACGCTCGCCCACAGCGAGGCGGAGGCGACCCCGGCCTCGCGCACGGCCTGCGAGAGCACGCCGACCACGCCCGTGGGGCCCTCGTACCCGCTCGCGCCCTGCGCGCCCAGGTCGAGGCGGCGAGCCAGGTAGTCATCCGCCGAGGAGCCGAGCAGCGGCACCGGTCGCGCGTGGCTCACCTCCGCCAGCAGGGCCCCGAGCGTGATCACGCCCGAGACGTCGAAGACCCGGCACAGCTCCATGAGGCAGCCGACGTAGCCGCGCCAGCCGGTGTGCGGCTCGATGCCGGAGAAGAGGATCAGATCGCGATCGCCGCCCTCCAGCGTCCGCCACGAGAAGCGGTTCCGCGGCCACTCGATGACCCGCTCGCCGTCGACGATCCGGACCGTCGGACGGGCCTGCGTGAAGTCGTAGTAGGGCTCGGGGTCGATCTCGGCGAGCGTCTCGCAGCGCCAGCGCCTGAGCAGATGGCGGATCACCCCGGTGGCGGAGCTGCCCGCGTCGTTCCACCCGGCGAAGGCCGTGATCAGCAGCGGCCGGCGGAGCTCCGGGCGCTCGAGAATGCTCAGTTCGCTCACCGACAGAGGATACCCCGCGCTGCCAGCGGCCGCTTGAGGCCGCGAGAGCCCCCAGCCGGGGCTGTCTACCGCCCGGTCACCAGGAGCAGCTTCCCGGCGGTGGCGCGGGAGGCGAGCAGCCGCTGCGCCTCCGCCGCCTCGTCGAGGGGAAGCTGGCGGTCGATGCGCAGCGCGAGGTCGCCGTCCGCGACCCAGCCGAGGAGCTCGGCCGAGCGCCGCTCGAGCTCGTCGCGGCGAGCGATGTAGTGGGCGAGGCTGGGGCGCGTGAGGAAGATGCTGCCTGCATCCTGGAGCTCACGCGTCTCGATGGGATCGGGCGGTCCGCTCGCCTGGCCGTAGGAGACGAGCATCCCGCGCGGCCTGAGCAGGCGCATCGAGCCGCGGAGCGTGTCGTTACCCACCGAGTCGTAGACGACGTCGACGGTATGCGGTCCAACGAGCCGCTCTGCCTCGGCGACGAAGTCCCGGTCGCGGTAGAGGATGACGTGGTCGGCGCCGGCGCGCACGGCGAGCTCGGCCTTGTCCTCCGTGGAGACGGTGGCGACGACCACCGCCTGGCGCCGCTTCGCGATCTGCGTGAGCAGGAGGCCGACGCCGCCGGCAGCGGCGTGGACGAGGGCCGTGTCGCCGCGCGAGAGCGGGAAGGTGTCCACCGCGAGGTAGTGCGCGGTCATCCCCTGCAGCATCAGCGCCGCCGCCTGGTGGGGCGTGACGCCGTCGGGAATGCGCACCAGCCGATCCACCGGCACGACCGCGTACTCGGCGTAGGCGCCGAGCACGCCGCAGTAGGCGACCGCGTCGCCGACCGCGACCTCGGAGACGCCCTCCCCGACCGCCTCGACCGTCCCTGCGGCCTCCGATCCGGCCGTGAACGGCAGCGGCAGCGCGTAGAGCCCCGAGCGCTGGTAGATGTCGATGAAGTTGATGCCGGCCGCCGCGACGGCGACCAGCGCCTCGCCAGGACCGGGCTCCGGCTTCGGCAGCTCCTCGGCGCGAAGGGCCTCGGGGCCGCCCGTCTCGTGGACGCGGATCGCTCGCATCGCTCCTCCTCACGCGGACCGCCCTCGGGGAAGCCGATCCTATCAGCGCGCCGCGCCGGGGCCGCGCCGGGGCCGCGCCGGGGCCGCGCCGGAGTCGCGCCGGGGCCGCGCCGGAGCCGCGCCGGGGCCGCGCCGGAGCCGCACCGGAGCCGCGCCGGGGCCGCGCCGGAGCCGCGCCGGGGCCGCGCCGGAGCCGCGCCGGGGCCGCGCCGGAGCCGCACCGGAGCCGCGCCGGGGCCGCGCCGGAGCCGCGCCGGGGCCGCGCCGGAGCCGCGCCGGGGCCGCGCCGGAGCCGCACCGGAGCCGCGCCGGGGCCGCGCCGGAGCCGCGCCGGGGCCGCGCCGGAGCCGCGCCGGGGCCGCGCCGGAGCCGCACCGGAGCCGCGCCGGGGCCGCGCCGGAGCCGCGCCGGGGCCGCGGGCGAGATATCGTGGCGCCGTCCATCCGCCCCGGGGAGGGAAGACGATGCCCGATCCACCGACCGGAGGCGCCCGGCCGCCCGGGCCGCTCCGCGCGCTGCTCGCGGGAGCCGCGGGCGAGCTCCTCTCGAGGCGCCGATCGGGCGATGCCGCCGAGGCGCGCCTCGAGGCGGAGCTCCTCTACGGCGAGGCGTCAGGCCTCGATCGCGCCCAGGTGATCGCGCACGGAGCCGGGCCGCCGTCGGCGGAGGCGTGGCCGCGGTTCCGTGAGCTCCACGCGCGCCGGCTCGGCGGCGAGCCCCTCGCCTACATCACCGGCACGCGCGAGTTCCACGGCCTCAGCTATCTCGTCGGGCCCGGCGCGCTGATCCCGAGGCCGGAGACGGAGACGCTGGTGGAGGCCGCGCTCGCGGCGATCCGCGACCACCCGCGCGCCCGTCGGCGCGTCCTCGTCGCCGACGTCGGAACGGGGCCGGGCACGGTGGCTCTCGCCGTCGCCCGGCACGCCCCGACGGTGACGGTCCTCGCCACCGACGCCTCGACGGCGGCGCTCGCGTGGGCCGGGCGCAACCGCCGCCGCCTCGGTCTCGAGGATCGCGTCGTGCTGCTCGCGGGCGACCTGCTCGAGCCGGTGGGCGAGCCCGTCGACGTCGTTCTCGCGAACCTCCCCTACATCCCGAGCGGGGAGCTCGCGCTGCTCCCGCCGGAGATCCGCGAGGCGGAGCCGGATCTCGCCGTCGACGGCGGCGAGGACGGCCTCGCCGTCATCCGCCGCCTGGTCGCGCAGCTGCCGGCGCATCTCGCGCCGGGCCCGCACGCCGCGCTGCTCGAGGTGGGCGCCGGGCAGGCCGCCTTCGTCGAGGACCTGCTCATCGAGGCGCTCGGCCCGGAGCTCGACCTGGGCCGGCACCGCGACCTGCGGGGAATCGTGCGCGTGGTGGAGGCACGGCGAGGCTACCCGCGCGACGAGCGCCCTCCCGCTCCCTGACCTCGACCCGGCCTCGCGGGCGAAGGGCTAGGGCGCGGCGGAGCGCTGCTGCGCCATCTGGTAGATCTTGCCCTCCGTCTTGATCGCGGGGGCAACCACCATGCGCGCATCGTGGAACTCGCGGATGGAGAGGGCGCCACAGGTCGCCATCGACGTGCGCAGCGCCCCGACCAGGTTCTCCGTCCCGTCGGTCCGCGAGGTCGGCCCGAAGAGCAGGGTCTCCAGCGAGTGCGGCTGCCCTACGTGGACGCGAACACCGCGCGGGAGCGTCGCGTGCGGCGCGGCCATGCCCCAGTGGCAGCCGTGGCCGGGCGCCTCCAGCGTCGAGGCGAACGGCGAGCCGATCATCACGGCGTCGGCCCCCGCGCAGATCGCCTTCGCGACGTCACCACCGGTGCGGATCCCGCCGTCGGTGATGATCGGGACGTAGCGGCCGGTCCGGGCGAAGAAGACGTCGCGCGCATGCGCCGTCTCAAGCGTCGCGGAGACCTGCGGGATGCCGATGCCCAGCACCTCGCGAGACGTGCAGGCGGCGCCAGGGCCCACGCCGACCAGGACGCCGGCGACACCCATCTCCATCAACTCCAGCGTCGCCCCGAAGTCGACGGTGTTGCCGACGAGCACGGGCAACGGGTCGAGCTGGCGAACGAGGTCGTCGAGCTGAAGCCCGCGTAGCGAGCTGGAGACGTGCCGGGCAGTCGTCACGGTCGACTGGACGACGAAGAAGTCGGCGCCGGCCTCGACGGCGATCGGCGCGAGGCGCTTCGTGTTCTGGGGCGTGGCGGAGACGGCGACGACCGCGCCCATCGCGCGGATCTCCTGGATGCGGCGGGCGACGAGATCGTCGCGGATCGGCGGCTCGTAGGAGCGCTGGATGACGGCGGTGGATTCTTCCATCCCCGCCGAGGCGATCTCCGCCAGCACCGCGGAGGGGTCGTCGTAGCGGGTCTGCACCCCCTCCAGGTTGAGAACGGCGAGCCCGCCGGCGCGCGAGAGCGCTGCGGCGAACGAGGGGTCGACGACGGCGTCCATCGCCGAGGCGAGGATCGGCAGCGCGAAGCTCCGCTCGCCGAGCGCCATGCTCGTGCTCACGAGGTCGGGATTGGTCGTGACCGCGCCCGGCACGATCGCGACGTCGTCGAATCCCCAGGCCTGCTCCAGCTGCTTGCGTGGCGCCTCGAAGCCCGCATCGCCGGCTTTCGCCAGCCCGAGGCGCGTCTCAGTCGTCATTGCCGCCACTCCCTAGCACTCCGCGTCGCCCGCACGCCGTTCCCACCCCCGAAAACCGGACGGCCCCCGCTGGCGGGGGCCGTCTCGATTCCGTCATCGCCAGTTACGCGGCGCTCCCGGAGGCGCCGCAGATACACGAGGACCCCACCGGTGTGCGGCGGGGTCCTTGCCCATCACGCTCGGTCGGATCACCCGGCGGTTTCTCCGGTCCTGCGCCTCGGCGGGCCCTGCAGGCTCGCCCGACCGCACCGCCTCGGTGCGTGCCAGCGATGGTACGGCCGCCGCCCGGAGGACGCAACGCGGCACGCCCGCACCCGGCCGATGCCCGGGGAGGAGCGGGCGCGCCGGCGGCGGTGCACGACCCGATCAGGCGCCGGTCGACCAGATATAGCGCAGCGGGCGACGCTGCTACCATCAGACCGATGCCCGAGAACGAGCGCGACGGCGACTCTGGGATCCCGGCGGTCCTCATCTGCGTCGCCTGGCCCTATGCGAACAGCCCGCTGCACGCGGGGCAGATCGCCGGCGCCTACCTGCCGGCCGACATCGTCGCGCGCTACCACCGCATGCGCGGGCACCGCACCCTGATGGTGTCGGGCTCCGACGCCCACGGGACGCCGGTGACGGTGCGTGCCGAGCAGGAGGGCACGACGCCCGAGGCGGTCTTCCGTCGCTTCCACGAGAGCTTCCTCGACACGTGGGAGCGCTTCGGGATCTCGTTCGACCTCTTCACCTCGACTGACACCGACAACCACGTCTCGGTGACGCAGGACATTTTCCTGCGCCTGAAGGAGCACGGCTACCTGCATGAGGCGGAGCAGACGCTCCTCTACGACGCCGTCGCGAGGCGCTTCCTCCCCGACCGCTACGTGGAGGGGACATGCCCCCGCTGCGGCGACGACGGCGCGCGTGGCGACCAGTGCGACAGCTGCGGCTCGACGCTCGATGCGCTCGATCTCATCACCCCGCGCTCGCGCCTCTCCGACGCGACCCCCGAGCCGCGCTCCTCGACGCACTTCTTCCTGCGGCTCCCGGCGTTTAACAAGCAACTCCTGGCGTGGGTCGAGGCGCAGGAGCACTGGCGCCCGGCCGTGCGCAACTTCACGCTCGGCCAGCTGCGCGAGGGTCTCCGCGACCGCGCGATCACGCGCGACATCGAGTGGGGGATCCCCGTCCCCGTCGAGGGCTACGAGAGCAAGCGCATCTACGTCTGGTTCGAGGCCGTGATCGGCTACCTCTCGGCGACCCGCGAGTGGGCGCAGGGCAGCGGCGATCCCGGCGCATGGAAGGCCTTCTGGCTCGACCCGGCCTGCCGGACGATCTACTTCCAGGGGAAGGACAACGTCCCCTTTCACACGATGGTCTGGCCCGCGATGCTCATGGGGTACGGGGACCTCAACCTCCCCTACGACGTCCCGGCGAACCAGTACGTGACGATCTCGGGCTCCAAGGCCTCCTCGAGCCGCAACTGGGCGGTCTGGATGCCGGACTACCTCGACCGCCACGACCCCGATCCCTTGCGTTATGTCCTGACCGCGGTGATGCCCGAGACCTCCGACTCCGACTTCACGTGGGCCGACTACGTGCGCCGCGTGAACGACGAGCTCGTCGCCAGGTGGGGAAACCTCGTCAACCGCGTGCTCACGATCACGTACCGACACTTCGACGGTCGCGTGCCCGAGCCGTCCACGCCCCTGGCGCCCGAGTCGAGCGCGCTGCTCGAGCGCGCGGACGCCGCCTTCGGGGAGGCGGCGGATCACCTGGAGGCGGTGCGGCTGCGCGCCGCTCTCGGCGTGCCGATGGCCCTCGCGGGGGAGACGAACCGCTACCTCGAGGAGCGAGCGCCGTGGGTCGCGATCAGGGAGGACCGCGCCCACGCCGCGGAGACGCTCCACACTGCTCTCAACGTGATCTCGGGAATCGCGACGCTGCTCCAGCCCTTCCTCCCCTTCACCTCGCCCGAGGCGTGGCGAATGCTCGGCCACTCCGGCGAGATCCAGCAGGCGGGCTGGCGCCGCGCCGAGGTCCCGGCCGGAACGCCGCTCCCCGAGCCGCGCCCGCTCTTCCGCAAGCTCGATGTCGCGATGGTCGACGAGGAAGAGGCGCGCCTCGGCGGGGGATCGTGAGCGCGGCCGAGGCGCCGGATCTCGCCGCCATCGACGCGCCCCTCGTCGACGCGCACGCGCACTCCTGGTCGCCCGAGCTCCGCTCAGACCACGAGGAGGTGCTCGCGCGCGCCTGGAAGGCCGGCCTCAGCGCGATCGTCGAGGTCGGCGTCGACCTCGCGACCAGCGCGGAGTCGCTTCAGCTCGCGTGCTCCGAGCCGCGCGTGCACGCAGCCGCCGGCCTGCACCCGCACGAGGCGTCGCGTCTCGCGGTCGAGCGGGAGGAGCTCGCGACGCTCCTCGCGGAGGGCGCCGCGAGCGGGGAGCTGGCGGCGGTCGGCGAGATCGGGCTCGACCTCTACCGCGAGCTCTCGCCGCGCCCCGATCAGGAGCTCGCGCTCCGCTGGCAGCTCCAACTGGCCCGCGAGCTCGCGCTACCGGTGGTGATCCACTCGCGCGGGGCCGACGAGGAGTGCTACGAGGAGCTCAGGACGTGGGCGTCGCGCGCCGGCCGCTACCTCGGCGCCGACCGCGAGATCGGGATGATGCACTGCTTCGCCGGCGACACCGGGCTCGGACGCCGCTACGTCGAGCTCGGTTTCCTCCTCTCGATCCCGGGCACGGTGACCTACGGCGGCAACGAGCGGGGGCGCTCGGTGGCGCGCGAGACGCCACTCACGGCTATGCTCGTCGAAACCGACTGCCCGTACCTGACGCCGGTACCGCACCGCGGGCGTCGCAACGAACCCGCATACGTCGCCTACACCGTGCGCGAGGTCGCGGCGCTGCGCGGGGAGAGCGAGCGCGTCGTGGCCAGAGCGACGGCCGAGAACGCGGCGAGGCTCTTCGGCTTCACGCTCACAGGCTGAGAGGTATCGCAGGAGAAGCGGACGGAGGCGCGCGGAGAGATGGCGAGCTCAGCGGGCGGGCGCCCCTCCTCGGTATCGCCCGGGCTCTACGGCCCGGTCGCAGGCGACCTCCCGCTCGTCGACGCCAAGCTCGCCTCGCTCGCCGAGGTCGAGGCCCCGTGGCTTCGCGAGATGCTCGGCGCGGTGCTCGCGGGCAGCGGGAAGCGCATGCGCCCTGCGGTCGCGCTTCTCGCCGGCCGTTTCGGGCGCTACGAGCCGGCACGGCTCGTCCCGCTCGCGGCGAGCGTCGAACTGCTCCACACCGCGACGCTCGTGCACGACGACGTGATCGACGCCTCGCCGGAGCGCCGCGGGCGCCCGACCGCCGCCGCGCTCTTCAAGAACGGCCCGAGCGTCATGCTCGGCGACTACATGTTCGCCCACGCGGCCGACTTCGTCGCCGAGACCGGCAACATCCGCGCGATCCGCGCCTTCGCACGGACGCTCCGCGTGATGGCGACCGGGGAGCTCCAGCAGGATCTCTCCGCCTTCGAGTACTCCGAGGACGTGCAACGCTACTTCGACCGCATCGCCGGCAAGACGGCCTCGCTCTTCGCAACGGCTGCCGAGGGGGGTGCCATCGTCGCGGGTGCGGAGGATGCGGCGATCGAGGCGATGCAGCGGTACGGGCAGCGCCTCGGGATGGCCTTCCAGATCGTCGACGACGTGCTCGACTTCGCGGGCGATGCCGAGTCAATGGGCAAGCCGGTCGCCTCCGACCTGCGCTCGGGCACGCTGACGCTTCCGTCGCTCCTCTACCTCCAGCGCGAGCCCGACGACAACCCGGTGCGGCGCGCCTTCGACGGCCTGAGGCCGCGCGCCAACTTCGAGCGGGCGATAGCCGCCATCCGCGAGGGGGGCGTGCTGGAGGAGTCGATGGAGGTCGCGCGGCGATTCGCCGGCGAGGCGCTGCACGCAATCGCGGCCGCGCCGCCGGCGGCCGCCGACAACGAGACGCGCGAGACGCTCGCCGGGCTCGTCGCCGAGGTGCTCGACCGCAGCAGCTGAGCAGCCGGCAGGCGGGAGCACAGGAGGGGCGCACGGGTCGGGCAGAGACGACGCCCGGGACGTCATCCGCGCGCGTCGAAGCGCCCCAGGCGGAACAGCGAAATATCGTGCTCCGTCTCTCCGCGCGTCGCGAGGTCGGCCATGATCTCCCCGACCACGCTGCAGAACTTGTAGCCGTGCCCGGAGAAGCCCGCCGCCACGAAGACGTTCGGAGAGCCCGGCAGGGCGTCGATGATGAAGTGCTCATCGGGCGTGTTCGTGAACATGCAGGCGCGAAGCGCGAGCGTCGCCCCGCCCGCATCCGGGAAGTAGCGCTCAATCGCCGCCCGGAGCACGGCCTCGTCCTCCTCGCGGCACTCGCGGTCCAGATCGTCGGCAGTGGTCACCTCGCCGAGGTGGTGGAACCTGCCGATCTTGAATCCCGGGACGCCGAAGACCGGGAACGCGTAGTAGAGCCCCTCATCGAACTCGCCGACCACGACCGGGCAGGCGTCGGGCGAGAAGAGCTCGGGACGCGCCGGCTGGAACCAGCCCATCACCTGCCGCTCCGGCGTCAGCAAGCCGCGAAGCTGGGGCAGCGACGCCGCCCAGGCGCCCGACGTGATGACGAGCGCCCCGGCCTCATACGAGCCGCGGCTGGTCTCGACCCGCACGACGCCCCCGCGGTCGTGCCACTCCCTCACGGCCTCGCGCGCCCGCACGTCGGCGCCGCGCTCCTGCGCCGCGAAGACGTGATGGACGATCGCCCGCTCCGAGAGCACAAAGCCGCCGTCCGGCTGGTAGAGGCCCATCCAGTCCTCCGGCACCCTCAGAACCGGGAAACGCTCGGACAGCCCGGCGGAGGCCAGCAGCTCGTGCGGCAGATCGTGCTCGAGGCAGGAGCGGAGCGATCCGGAAAAGACCCGCCCCTCCTCGCGGCCGATGTCCAGGGAACCCGTTATGTGGAGCAGCTGCTCGCCGCTCGCCGACTCCAGCTCGCGCCAGCGCTCGTAGGCGCGCCTCACGAGGGGCACGTAGGAGGGTGCTCGAAGCACGCGAGCCGGATGATGCGGTTGACCCCGTGCGATGACCCCCGGTCATGCGGCACGTCGAAGCGCTCGAGGCCGAGCACGCGCAGGCCGCGGCTCGCGAGCTCGTGGACCGTTGCGGAGCCCATTCCCCCGACGCCGAGCACGATCACGTCGTAGACGCCGGCCGCGCTCATCGGACGTCCTCCGCCGGGGCGTTCGGTCTCACGGCCCCTCGCCGGAACCCGTTCTCGCGCCGGGAGCGCCGGCCGCCGCGCGGGCCGACGCGACAAAGCGCGCCGAGCCGATGTCGCGCTCGGCGGTCGCGCGCGCGAGCGCGTGCATGACCTGCTCGAGGCGAGCCGCGAGGTCGGGAGCGAGCCGGATGCGCGCCGCCTCCTCGTACGGGACCCGCTGGTAGGCGCGGAGCACTCTCAGCGTGCGGGCGTCTATCGGCCCCGCCTCCGGGTGCGCGGCCGCGCAGGGGCGGCAGAGCACGCCGCCCGCCAGCGCCGACCACACCGCCGCCTCCGCGGCGAGGGGTTGCGCGCAGGCGACGCAGCCCTCCCACTCCGGCCGGAATCCGGCTGCCTCGAGCAGGGCGAGCTCGAAGGTGCGCGCGACGAGATGCAGACCGTCGCCGCGCTCGAGACGGCCGAGCGCGGTCACAAGCAGGTCGAAGACCGCGTCCGGCTCCGAGTGCTCAACGGTCAGGCGATCGGTCAGCTCCAGCAGATAAAGCGCCACCGCCAGCCGCTCGAGACTCGCATGGACCTCGGGGAAGAGCGCGCGCGACTCCGCCTGCGTGACGATGTCGAACGTGCGCCCGTGCGCCAGCACGACCTCGACGAACGAGAGCGGCTCGAGATGTCCGGCGAGCCGGCTACGCGGCCGCAGCGCTCCCTTCGCCACGGCGTCGCGCTTCCCGTGGCGCGGCGTGAGCAGCGTGACGACGCGGTCGGCCTCCCCGAGACGGCGGTGCCTGAGCACGATCGCCTCGCTCCGGAGCACGCGGGGAGCGCGGCCCGGCATCGCTATCTCCCCCGGCCGCGGGCGACACCCACCGCCGCTCACACCTCCTGGCGGAACTCGAGGGCGCGACCGAGCGTGAGATCGTCGGCGTACTCGAGATCGGCGCCCGCGGGGAGGCCGCGCGCGAGACGGGTCACGCGCAACCCGAGCGGGCGCAGCAGCTTCGCGAGGTACATCGCAGTGGCCTCGCCCTCGAGGTTGGGGTTGGTCGCAACGATCACCTCGTGCACCTCCCCGTCGCGGTCGCGCAGTCGACGCAGCAGATCCTCGATCTTCAGGTCTTCGGGACCCACGCCGTCGGCGGGCGAGATCACCCCGTGCAGCACGTGGAAGAGCCCGAGGAAGCCGCGTGTGCGCTGGATCGCGACCACGTCGAGCGGCTCTTCCACCACGCACAGAAGCGTGCGGTCGCGCCCCGGGTCCTCGCAGATCGCGCAGGGGCTGCGCTCCGTGAGGTTCTGGCAGCTCGCGCAGAGGGCGATGCGCTCCTTCACCTCAACCAGGGCGTCGGCGAGGCTCCGCGCCTCCTCGGCAGGGGCGCGGAGCACGTGGTAGGCGAGGCGCTGCGCGCCCTTCGGGCCGATCCCGGGAAGGCGGTGGAAGGCCTCCACCAGCCGCACGATCGGGGAGCCCGCTCCCCCCTCGGGACGCCCGATGCTCACCTCGGGCGCCGCCGGCTACTCGTCGACACGCGCCGCGCCCAGCTGCAGGGCCTCCTCGACCAGGTGCCCCCCGGCCGAGCTCCGGGGCGCCGCCCGGGAGGATCGCGGGATCTGTGCCAGCTCCGCCCACAGCACCGGAACGACCTCGACGGGCCGGTCGAGGGCTTCGGCGGCCGCCTCCCGGATCGCCTGCATCACGGCGCCGTCCTCGGCGTTGGAGACGAGATCGACGTGGGTCGGGAAGCGGAAGCCGATCTCGAGGCGGTCGCCGTCGATGGCCTTGATGTAGCAGCCCGAGTTCAGGAGCGCGCCGGCCTTGCTGTGCCGCCGCCGGGCCCTCTCCTGGATCAGGGGCCACTTCTCGCGGGCCCGCGCCAGCTCCGCGGGAACCTCTCCCTCCCCCGGGAGCACGGGCGGCCCGGGCTCCGTCTCGGCTGGGGCGTCACCCGGGTCGCCCCGCGCCGGAGGCTGGACCGCGGGCCGGGGCTGGGATGCGGCTGGCGGAGCGGTCGCCCGCGAACGCGGCGCACGCACCGGCGCGGCCGGGGCTCGCGAGCGGGCGGGTCGAGGCGGCGGGCCCCCGGCCGCCTGAGCCTGCTGCGCCGGTGCCGGGTCCGCGGCGGGTGCGGACGTGGGGCCGAGCACGAGCTCGGCGAAGGCGATCTCGGCGGGGAGCGAGTCATAGGCATCGCCCGCGAAGTTGATCTGCCCGAGCGCCCGCAGGGCCGCGACCACGTCGTCGACCTCGGCCTCGCGCGCGAGCTCCCCCAGATCCGCGGCCTCCGCCTGCGAGAGGCCGATGACGCGGGACTCGGCGCCGGCCTTGAGCAAGAGCAGCGAGCGGAGTGTCGCGACGACCTCGCGCATGAAGGCCCGGATCTCGAGGCCATCGTCGCGCGCCGCGCCGAGAACGGAGAGGCCCGGGGCGAGCTCGCGGCGGACGGCCGCCCGCGTGAGCTCCGCCGCGCGGGAATCCACGGCGAGCCCGAGCCCCGCTCGCACGGAGGCCTCGTCGAGGCTTCCATCCCCGTAGGAGGAGAGCTGGTCGAGGAGGCTGATGGCGTCGCGCAACGAGCCGGTCGCGTGACGCGCGATCAGATCGAGCGCCTCGTCCGTGGCGTCGATGCCCTCGCCCGAGGCGACGCGCCGCAGCTCCGCGATGGTCTCCGTCGTACCGATGCGGCGGAAGTCGAAGCGCTGGCAGCGCGAGCTGATGGTGGCCGGGACGCGGTGCGGCTCTGTTGTCGCGAGCACGAAGATGACGTGCGGAGGCGGCTCCTCGAGCGTCTTGAGAAGCGCGTTGAATGCCGCGTCGGTGAGCATGTGCACCTCGTCGACGAGGTAGAGCTTGTAGGTGGCGGCGGCCGGCGCGTAGCCGGTCCCCTCCCGCAGGTCGCGGATCTCGTCGATGCCGCGGTTCGAGGCGGCGTCGAGCTCGATGAGGTCGAGGGCCGCCCCCGCGTCAAAGGAGCGACAGCTCCCGCACGCGCCGCAGGGTTCCCCGTCCGCCGGCTGAAGGCAGTTGACGGCGGTCGCCAGTATCCGTCCCGTGCTGGTCTTGCCGGTGCCGCGCGGCCCGGTGAAGAGGTAGGCGTGAGCCGGGCTCCCGGCCGCCACCGCGTGACGGAGCGTCGTCGTGACGGGCTCCTGCCCCACGACCTCCGCGAAGCGGTTCGGCCGCCAGCGCCGGTAGAGAACCTCGTGCGCCACAGCACCCCCGGCGCCCGCGGGGAGGTGCGGGCGCGCTCCCGTCGAGTGTACCCCGCCCGGCCCGCCGGGGGACTTCCATGCGGGGAAACCCCGCCACCGGGGGCGCCGCCGGCCGGCTCAGTCGCCCGCGCCGCCAGCGGCCCCGGCCCCACCGGCCGGCTCGTCATGGATGGCGGCGCCGAGGTGCCGCTCCTCGCGGGCCCGGAGCGCCCGCTCCTCTGAGGCGCCCTCGTGACCGTGCCCCAGGAGGTGCAGCGCCCCATGGAGAGCGAGGTGGCGCAGCTCGAGCGGAAGCGGCCGCCCGGCCTGCTCCGCCTGCCGGGCCGCCCACTGCACGGAGATCACGATGTCGCCGAGCTCGCGCGCGACCTGTTCGCCCGGCGCCCGCGGGAAGGCAACGTCCCCGGCGGCCGCCTCCTCGAGGGGAAACGAGAGCACGTCGGTGGGCTCGTCGAGTCCGCGGAACGAGCGGTTCAGATCACGTAGCGCCGCGTCGTCCGCGAGCCGCACCGAGAGCGCCACCGCCCCCCCGCCCTCCTCGTCCAGAAGCGCGGCGAGAAGCGCGGGGAGATCCGCCTCCCCCACCGCGTCGCGGAACTCCCGTGAGAGCGCCTCGTCGAGCTCGATCGTGAGCTCGTGGCGGCCCGCCCCCGCGCCCGTCAGAGAGCTACCAGTGCTTCCGCCGCCCGACGGGCCGCCGAAATCAGGGGCGTCGGCACGAGTCCGAACACAAGCACCGCCGCCGCCGCCACGATGAGGAGCAGCTGAGCGGGCGCCTGCGGCAACAGCGAGGCCGGCTCCGGCGGGCGGACGCCCTCCTCGGCGGGGGTCGCGGCTACCCGCGTCCCCTTCACCAGGAGCCTCGCCCAGCGCAGGTAGTAGAAGGCGGAGATCGCCGTGTTGAGGACGCCGACCATGACCAGCGCCACCAGCCACTGCTGATCGGCCTGGATGGCCGCGTTGAAGATGTAGAGCTTCGCGAGGAATCCGGCCGTCGGGGGGAGTCCGATCAGCGAGAGCAGGCACAGCCCGAGCACGCCGGCGAGGAGCGGGGAACGCCACGCCAGCCCCTCGTACACGGAGAGCTCATAGGAGCCGGTCCGCTGGCCGACCGCGATCACGACGAAGAAGAGGCCGAGATTGGTCGCGACGTACGTCGCGAGGAAGAAGAGGACCGCGGAGGGCCCGATCGCGCTCCCGGCGACCAGCGCCGCGACGCCGATCGCGATGTTGCCCGCCTGAGCCACCGAGGAGTAGCCCAGGAGACGCCGCGCGTCCTGCTGCCAGAAGGCGCCCAGGTTGCCGGCCGTCATCGAGACGGCGGCGACGACGCCGACCGTCACCGCGATCTCGCCGGCGATCGACGAGGCGCCGCCCCCGAGGCCCACGTAGATGATGCGCAGCGCCACCGCGAAGCCCGCCGCCTTCGACGCCACCGAGAGGAAGGCGGCGACGGGGGGAGGCGCGCCCTGGTAGACGTCCGGCACCCAGCCGTGCGAGGGCACGAGCGCCATCTTGAAACCGAGACCGACCAGGACGAGCGCCAGGCCGAGCAGGAGGGCGAGCCGGAGTCCGCCCTCGTCCGAGCTAGCGACCTCGGCAATGCCGGGGAGCGAGGTCGTGCCCGCCGCGCCGAAGAGGAAGACGAAGCCGTAGAGCAGCACGGCGGCCGCCACCGCGCCCGAGAGCACGTACTTGAGCCCGGCCTCCGCCGAGCGGCCGCCGCCGCCGAGCCCGACCAGCACGAACTGCGCGATGGAGGTCGTCTCAAGCGCGACGAAGATCGCCACCAGGTCGTTCGCCTGAGCGAGCAGCACCATCGCGCCGACCGAGGCGAGGAGCAGCGCGTAGAAATCGGCGGCGAGCTCGTCGCCGAGCCCCTGCGCCCACTCGCGCGCGACAACGGCGACGGCCGCCGCGGAGGCGGTGAGCAGGAGCGCGAAGAAGACGGCGAAGCGGTCGATCACCACCGCGCCGTCGAGCACCGATCCGGAGCTCCCGGTCGCCTCGTGCCAGAGCGACCAGACCGCCGCCACGGCAAGGGCGAGGAGCGCGAGGGGGAGGGACGGCGAGCGCACGGCTCCGCCCTCTGCACCCCCGCGCCGCGCCCGGAGGGGCGAGGCGAGCTGCACGAGCAGCACGAGACCCGCGCCGGCGAACAGGGACGCGGAGGCGCCGATGGCGTGGATCTGGGCGAAGCCCGTCAGCTCCACGAGGCACCTCCCCGCGGGCAGCTCCCCCGCGCCGACGGCCGCCGCATCAGGCGGCCCCCACCAGCGCGGCGATCGGGGCAACACCGTGCTCGACGACCTCGGCCAGCGGCCTCGGGAAGATCCCCACGGCGAGGATGACGAGCACCAGCGAACCCATCGCGGCGCGCTCCCACCACGCGGTCGCGTCGGTGAGATCGCGCCACCTCTCGTCGGGAGGGCCGGTGAAGACGCGCTCGACCGTCCAGAGGATGTAGCCGGCGGCGAGCACGATGCCGCCGACGCCCGCGATCGTCGCGGCCGGCTGCGCCTGGATCGCGCCCACGAACGTCGTGAACTCGGCGACGAAGCCGGCGAGGCCGGGCAGCCCCAGCGAGGCGAGACCCGCCACCACCATCACGACGCCGATCAGGGGGAGGCGGTGCATGAGACCGCGCAGCTCGGAGATCTCGCGCGTGTGGGTACGGTCGTAGATGAGGCCGACTGTGACGAAGAGCAGCCCGGTGATCAGGCCGTGGGTGAACATCTGGAGCGCGGCGCCCGTGAGCGCGGTCGTGCCCAGGGCCGAGACGCCGAGCAGCACGTAGCCCATGTGCGAGACGGACGAGTAGGCGACGAGCCGCTTGAGATCGCGCTGCTGGAGCGTGATCACCGCCCCGTAGAGCACCGAGATGCCGGCGAGCGCGGCAAGCAGCGGGGCGAAATCCCGCGCCTCGCCGGGGAGGAGCGGCAGGGCGATGCGCAGGATCCCGTATCCGCCCATCTTCAGGAGCACGCCGGCGAGGATCACCGAGACCGCCGTCGGAGCGTCGGTGTGGGCGTCCGGGAGCCAGGTGTGCAGCGGGACGACCGGGAGCTTCACGAGGAAGGCCGCCATCACCGCCCAGAAGACCAGGGAGAGCGGGATCGCGGCGTCGGTGACGGGCTCCTGCGTGAGGACCTCGATGTCGAAAGTCCCGGCCGCGAGGCCGAGCACCAGGAAGCCGACGAGCATGAAGGCCGAGCCCGCGAGCGTGTAGAGCACGAACTTCATCGCGCTGTACTCGCGGCGGCCGGTGCCCCAGCCGCTGATCAGCATGTACATCGGGAGCAGCTCCAGCTCCCAGAAGACGAAGAACTGCAGCAGATCCAGCGAGAGGAAGACCCCCATCGCCGCCGTCTCGAGCAGGAGCAGCCAGGCGAAGAAGGCGCGCGGGCGGTCGGTGATGCCGAAGGAGACCAGCACGGCGACCACGGACAGGAGGCCGTTGAGCAGCACCATCGGCGCCGAGAGCCCGTCCACGCCGAGCGCGTATTGCACGGAGAAGCCCGCCCCCGCCGCCCGGATCCACTCGAAGCGATCGACGTACTGGTAGCCGGGCGCACCGCTCTCGTGCGCGACGAAGACGATCACGGCCAGGGCGAGCGTCGCCGCGCTCACCACGAGCGCCAGCCAGCGTGCGTCGCGCTCGCGCTCCCGCGGGAGCAGCGCGACGAAGGCGGCCCCCAGCGCCGGGAGGAAGAGGAGCACCGTCAGCATGGCCGCTTCGCCCCGATCATCTGGCGAGCACCTCGCCCCCGAAGACGAAGAGCAGCACCGAGGCGACCACGACGCCGGCGAGGAGCATCGAGGTGTAGGCCTGCAGCTGCCCGGTTTCCGCGCGCCTGACGGCGTCGCCGGCGGCGAGCGAGAGGCGGCCGACACCGTTCACGCAGCCGTCGACGACGACGCGGTCGGCGGCCGCCGCCGCACGCCCGATGCCCCCGTTGAGCACCCACCGCACGACCACCGTCTCCGCAAGCTCGTCGAGGTAGTACTTGCGCTCGACCAGGCCCGCGAGCGGGCCGAAGGCCGCGCGCAGGCGCTCAGGCGGGGGCGAGCGATAGAGGTAGATGGCGGCGGCGGCCCCGATGCCGCCGAGAGCGGCGAGCGTCGAGCTCACGAGCACGACCGGGTGGATGTCGAACTCGAAGTGGCGCATGTCCTCGGGGAGGGCCCCCTCGACGAACGCGCCGAAGCCGCCGCCGACGTTGAGCCAGCCAATGGTCACCGCTGGGACGGCGAGCAGCACCAGCGGCACCCACATCGAGACCGGCGACTCGTGCGGCGCGCCGGCGTGACCGCCGCGCTCGCCGCCGCCCCCGGCGTACTCGCCGAGGAAGGTGAGGAAGATGGCGCGGAACATGTAGAGCGCGGTCAGGGCCGCCACGCCGACGCCGATTGCAAAGAGCACCCACTCGTGGTGGATCCAGGCGTCGAGCAGGATCTCGTCCTTGCTCCAGAACCCGGCGAGCGGGAAGACGCCGGCAAGCGAGAGCGAGCCCACCACGAAGGTCGCGAAGGTCACCGGCATCGCGCGGGAGAGCCCGCCCATCAGCCGCATGTCGAAGGTCCCCGTCGCGTGGTTCACCGAGCCCGAGCCCAGGAAGAGCAGCGCCTTGAAGAAGGCGTGCGTGAAGAGGTGGAAGACGGCGGCGACGTATCCGCCGACCCCGAGCGCCATCACCATGTAGCCGAGCTGGGAGATCGTCGAGTAGGCGAGGACCCGCTTGATATCGGTCGCGACCACGCCCATCGTCGCCGCGAGCAGAGCGGTGAGCCCACCGGTGTAGGCGACGAGCGTCGCGACCTCGGCGGGCGCGGCGTCGAGCGAGGGAAAGAAGCGGGCGAGCAGGTAGACGCCGGCCGCGACCATCGTCGCCGCGTGGATCAGCGCGGAGACCGGAGTCGGGCCCTCCATCGCGTCCGGCAGCCAGATGTGCAGCGGGAACTGCGCCGACTTCCCCACCGCGCCCGCGAGCAGTCCGAGCGTGAAGCCGGTGAGCACGGCGCCCCCGAGCGCGCCCGAGTGCGCGAGCTCGTTGATGGCCTGGATGTCGAAGAGCCCGGCCTTGGTCCCGATCAGCAGCACCGCCAGCAGAAAGCCGAGATCGCCGAAGCGCGTGACGATGAAGGCCTTCTTCGCCGCGGCGGCCGCGGAGGGGCGGTCGAACCAGAAGCCGATCAGGAGGTAAGAGCAGAGCCCCACGAGCTCCCAGTGCACGAAGAGCTGCACCAGGTTCGAGGCGAGCACGAGGCCGAGCATCGAACCGGTGAAGAGCGACATGTAGGCGAAGTAGCGGGAGTAGCCGGGGTCCCCGTGCATGTAGCCGGTGGAGTAGACCTGGACCAGGAGCGCGACCGACGTCACCACGACCAGCATCACGGCGGTCAGGCCGTCCAGGTGGAGGCCCACCTCCATCTCGAAGCCGCCCGCGGCGAACCAGGAGTGCGCGGCGAGCTGAAGCGGCTCGCCGTCGTGCTCGAGCGCGCTCGCGAGGGCCCAGAGCGAGAGGAGCCAGGTGAGGCCGACCGCGGCGATCGTGAGCCGTCCGGCCGCGAGCGGGCGCCCGCGCAGCACCGCGGCGATCACCGCGGCCGAGGCGAAGGGCGCGAGGTAGATCGCCCACAGGGCCCCCTCGGGGATGTCGCCCAACCCGGGCATCACAGCGAAGCCCGCACGAGCGCGATCGGCGGGGGTGCGGCGCCGCTCATATCTTGTTCAGCACCTCGCGGGCGACGTGGGTCTTCCCGTCGGGGACCCAGATCTCCCGCGGCACGCTCATCGGGCCCACCTCGAGCGGCGGGACGACGCGCACCGGGAGCGCCTGCTGGTGGAAGAGCTCCTGCCATATTTCGGCGGCGTAGCCGTCCGGCAGCTCCATGAAGCGAACCCACATTCCATCCGCCCCCTACCAGCGCATCGACGTGAGGCGATCGAGGTCGACGGTCTCGCGCCGGCGGTAGACGAGCACGGCGAGCGCGAGCGCGACCGCGGCCTCGGCGGCGGCGACCGTCAGCACGAAGACCACGAAGACGTGGCCCGCGAGCGCGGCCGCCTCGTCCTCGAAGGCCGCACCGAAGCGCGAGAAGGCGACGAGCGCCAGGTTGACGCCGTTCAGCATCAGCTCGACCCCCATCAGGACCGCGATGGCATTGCGCTTGGAGAGCGCGACCGCGGTCCCGAGCCCGAAGACGAGCCCCGAGACGACCAGGTAGTGCCCGAGCGTGGGCGCGAGATCGACGCTCACGGCTCCGGCCCCTCCCCGGGCCCGGCCGGCGCGTCCTCGCGCACGAGCACGATCGCCCCGATCAGCGCGAAGAGCAGGAGCGCCGAGGCGACCTCGAAGGCGAGCACGTAGCGCCCGAGCAAGAGCTCCCCGATCGTCCCCACCGTCGAGGCGAAGCCGCGCGCCTCGAGCGCCGCGCCGGCGAGCTCGGGCCAGCTCACGTCGAGCGCGGCGAAGGCGACGAGGGCCGCCGTCGCCAGGCCGAGCAGCGCGCCCGGCACCGCGTAGAGCGAGTTTCCGTTGTCGCGCGAGGCGAGGGGGGTGAGCATGATCGCGAAGACGATGAGTACGGCGATGGCGCCGACGTAGATCAGGACCTGCGCCACCGCGATGAAGTCGGCGGAGAGGGTCAGGAAGAGCCCCGCCGTTCCGAGGAAGGCGAGCACCAGGAAGGCGAGCGCGTGCAGCAGGTTCCGCGAGAGCAGCACGAGCAGCGCCCCGCCGATCGTGACGGCGGAGAGCAGCCAGAAGGCGGCGGCGACCCCGGTCGACTCCACTAGCCGCCCCCTCCGGCCCGCGTCCCTGCCCGGCGGGCGCTCACGAGAGCGGCCGCACGCGCTCCGCGGCGCGGAGCCCGCCGAGGACCGTGGTGAGGACGGGCGCGTGGGCCGACGTCCGGGCGCCCCCCGGCCCGCCGAAGGGCTGAGGCATCGCGAAGCGCACGAGCGCCGCCGCGAGGGCGACGTTGACGAGGGTGAAGGCGCCGAGCGGCACGATCCCCGGCGCGTCGAGGCGCACCAGGATCGCCGCCTCCACGGCGACCACGCCGACGTTCACGATCGAAATCGGGATCAGGTACTTCCACGCGAAGCCCATCAGCTGGTCGAGGCGGAAGCGCGGCAGCGTGCCGCGCAGCCACACCAGGACGAAGTAGACGGCGCCGGTCTTGGCGGCAAACACCAGGTAGGGCGGGATCCACGTCTCGAGCCCGAAGAGCGACCAGCCTCCCAGGAACATGGTCGCCACCAGCGCCCCCACGACCACGGCGTTGCCCAGCTCGACCGCCATGAAGAGGCCGGCCTTCATCCCGGAGTACTCCGTGTGGTAGCCGGCGACGATCTCCGACTCCGCCTCGGCGATGTCGTTCGGGGTGCGGTTGATCTCGGCGGTGGAGGAGAAGAAGAAGGTGACGAACGCGATCGGGAGCAGCAGCCCCAGCCAGAGCCGGTGCTGCTCCTGCCAGAGCACGATCTCGGAGAGCTGGAGCGTGCCCGTCATCAGCACCACGGAGAGGAGCGCGAGCGAGATGGGGATCTCGTAGGAGATCATCATCGCCACCGTGCGCATCGCGCCCAGGAGCGCGTAGTGGTTGTTCGAGGACCAGCCGGCCATGAAGAGCGCGAGCACGCCGAGCGAGCTCACCGCGATCACGTAGAGCACGCCGACGTTGACGTCGAGGTAGGTCATGCGGGGCGCCCACGGCACCGGACCCCACGCCAGGACGGCCGGAATGAAGACCGCGACCGGGGGGATCACGTAGAGGAAGCGATCCGCTCCCCGGGGGATCAGCACCTCCTTCTGCATCAGCTTGATGGCGTCGGCGAGCGGCTGGAGCAGCCCGAAGGGGCCGACACGGTTGGGGCCGCGGCGGATCTGGAAGCGCGCGAGCAGCCGGCGCTCGACCCAGCTCCCGATCAGGAGCACCCCGCCGAGGAAGGTCAGGATGGCGCCGACGCCGACGAGCGCCGTGACCCAGTAGGAGAGGGCGGGCGGTCCGGCCGCGTCGAGCTCCGCCCGCAGCCTCTCGACCGCGAAGCCGAGGTCGCGGATGTCGTACCACTGGCCGTCGAGACGACCATCGATGACGAGGTAGCCGACGACGGCGTTCGCCGACGCGCCGAGCGCAACGAGCACGGCGAGCGCCGCGAGCCGGAGCGGCCCGAGCCCCACGATGGCTGCGAGCGCCCCCCGCGCCCGAGCGCTCACCTGTCTATCTCCCCGACCACGATGTCGAGCGATCCGAGCGTGACCACCGCGTCCGGGAGGGAGGCGCCGACGGCGAGGGAGCGCAGCAGCGAGAGGTTGATGAGGGAGGGCGCGCGCAGGTGGAAGCGATACGGCGCCGGCCCCCCGTCGGCGACGAGATAGAAGCCGACCTCGCCGCGCGGGCCCTCGACGCGGCCGTAGACCTCCCCCGGCTCGGGGCGCAGCGCAAGCGGCACCTCGGTCTTGTGCGGACCTCCGGGGAGCGCCTCCAGCGCCTGCCGGATGATGCGGGTGGACTGGCGCACCTCCTCCATCCGCACCATGAAGCGATCGTAGACGTCGCCCGCGCTCCCGACCGGGATCTCGAAGTCGTAGCGCTCGTAGCCCGAGTACGGCTCCGCCTTGCGCAGGTCCCAGGGAACGCCCGAGCCGCGCAGCTGGGGTCCGGTGAGCGAGCCGTTGATGGCGTCGGCGGCCGAGATCACGCCGACGCCCCGGGTGCGCGCGAGGAAGATCTCGTTCTCGGCGAGGAGCTCGACGTACTCGTCCACACACGACGGAAGATCATCCACGAGTGACTCGAGCTGCGGGAAGAACTCCGGCGGCGGGTCGAAGGCGACGCCGCCAATGCGCATGTAGTTGGTGGTGAGCCTCGCCCCGCAGGTCATCTCGAAGAGATCGAGGATGCGCTCGCGTTCGCGGAACATGTAGAGGAGCGGCGTCTGCCAGGCGCCGGCGTCGGAGACGAGCGTCCCGTTCCCCATCGCGTGGCTGGCGATCCGCTGCAGCTCGGCGAAGATCACCCGCAGCACGCTCGCCCGCTCCGGCACCTCCACGCCGGCGAGGCGCTCGGCGGCGAGACAGAGCCCGAGGTTCCCCGACATCGCCGCCAGGTAGTCGGCGCGATCGGTGAACGGGATGTTCTGCGTGTAGGTGCGCTCCTCCGCGAGCTTCTCCATCGAGCGATGGAGGTAGCCGACGATCATGTCCATGTCGACGATGCGCTCGCCATCCATCGCGACCCGAAGCCGGAAGACGCCGTGCGTGGAGGGGTGCTGCGGCCCGATGTTGAGTATGTAAGGCTCGCCGGCACCGGCGGCCGCGCCGTCGGCGGGAGGCCCGCCCGGCTCCATCGCCCCCTCGCTCATCGCGACTGGACCCCGGGCTCCTCGAAGGGGAACCGCGGGAGGCCCGGGTGGTGCCCCTGCAGCTGCAGGAAGTCCTTGCGCAGGGGATGCCCGGGGTAGCCTTCCCAGAGGAAGAGCCGCCTGAGGTCGGGGTGCCCCTCGAAGCGGACGCCCATCAGGTCGTAGGCCTCACGCTCCTGCAGCAGCGCCCCCTGGTAGACCGCGCACGCGCTCGGCACGGTGACGTCCTCGCGGCTGGTCGTGCGCGTCTTGACGACCAGCTGCTGGTTCAGGTCGAGCGACTGCAGGTGGTAGACGACCTCGAAGTAGGCGTGGTAGTCGACGGCGCAGAGGTTCGAGAGCTGGGCCGCGTCGAACTCCTCCGATTCCCGCAGCCAGCCGAGCGCCTCGACCAGGTGCCCCGGGGAGACCACGACCCACTCCGGGTGGACCTCGACGACCGAGCCGGGGAGGGCGGCCTCGAGCGCGGCGGCCACCCTCTCGCCCCCCAACTGGCGTGGCCCGGGGGGCATCAGTGCCACTCCAGCGCGCGGCGGCGCCAGGCGTAGCCGAGCCCGAAGGCGAGCACGCCGATGAAGAGCGCCGCCTTCCCGAGCACGGCGAGCGATTGGAGCGCGAGGTCGGCGTGCGCCGCCGCCCACGGGTAGAGGAAGATCACCTCGACGTCGAAGATGACGAAGCCGAGCGCGAAGAGGTAGTAGCGCGCGTTGAAGCGGCCCCAGGAACTCCCCTCCGCCTCGACGCCGCACTCGTAGACCGAGTGCTTCACGGGATCGGGCCGGTCCGGCCGGATGCGGAGGCGGTACAGCAGGTGCGAGACGACGAGGGGGAGCGCCGGGAAGAGGATGGCGAACAGGAACAGCACGCCTGCACGTCCGTACTGCTCTGGGATCACGTCACCCCCTCAAGGAGCCCCCAGAGGCGGTAGCACGCATGCACTTCCGGCGCGGCGGCCGCCGCGGCTCCGAGTCCGCGATCGCGCCGGAACGTAGCATGAGCCCTACGCGTGCGCAATGAATCCGCCGGACCCCGGAACGAGGTTCGTTGACCGGCGGAGGGGCCGCCCGTATCGTCGCGGCGCGGCCGCGCGCATGCCCCATCGGCCGCAGCGCCAGGCGAGGACGAACCCCGTGAGCCCACCCGAGGAGCCCGTCTACACGCGCCCGATTCCCGATCCCGACACCATCACTGCCGGACCCTTCTGGCAGGGCGCCGCCGAGGGTCGGCTGATGCTCCCGCGCTGCCGGCAGTGCTCGCGCGCGCACTTCTACCCGCGCACGATCTGCCCCCACTGCCACTCGCACGAGCTCGAGTGGGACCAGGCCTCGGGCGAGGGCACGGTGTATACCTTCGCCGTCCAGCAGCGGGGCCTCGGCGGCTGGAACGACGAGACGCCGTTCGTCACCGCGTTCATCGACCTCCGCGAGGGCGTCCGGATGATGACCGTGCTCCTGGGCGTGGACGCGAGCGATCCCGCGAGCATCCAGATCGGCGCGCCGGTGCGCGTCGAGTTCGAGCGCGCCGCAGACGGCGTCTTCATCCCGTTCTGGCGCGTCGTCGCAGGGCCGCCCGGCCCGGCAGGTGGCGCCGACGTGGAGGCGGGAGGATCCTGATGCCCCACCCGCTGCGCCGCGCCGCCGCCATCGTCGGGTCCGGTGAGTCCGACGAGATCGGCTTCATCGAGGGGAAGAGCTCGCTCCAGCTCCACGCCGAGGCGGTGCGCAACGCCGTCGAGGACGCGGGGGTGCGCTGGGAGGAGATCGACGGCGTCTTCGCGACCGGCGGCAGCGGCCGCTTCCCGGCCGCCGCGCTCGCCGAGTACCTGGGTATCCGGCCGCGCTACATGGACAGCACGCAGATGGGGGGCTCCTCCTTCCTCTTCTTCGTGCACCACGCCCTCGCGGCCATAGCGACCGGGGAGATCGAGGTCGCGGTGATCTCGCACGGCGAGTGCGGCTTCTCCGGCCCCCGACGCGGCGGCCGCGGCACCGGCGGGGCACACCAGTTCGATCCCTGGGATCCCGGCGAGCTCTACGAGCGTCTCTACGGCGCGTGGGGTGCGCCTTCGTTCTACGCGCACGCGATGAACCGCTACATGCACCGCTTCGGCGCGACCAGGGAGGACTTCGCTCGCATCGCCGTCGTGACCAGGGAGTGGGCAACGCTCAACCCGCGGGCAGTGATGCACTCGAAGGAGACGCACCCCTACGGCGGCCCCATCGACATCGAGACCGTCCTCGGATCGCGCGTGATCGCCTGGCCGCTCTCGCTGCTCGACTGCTGCCTCGTCACCGACCACGGCTCCGCGGTGGTGCTCACCACCCCGGAGCGCGCGCGCAGCCTCCGGCACCCGCCGGTCTGGATCGAGGGGGCGGGCGAGGCGCTCTCCCATATGAACATGACCCAGATGGAGGACTTCACCGCCACCTCCGCGCGCGACTCGGCCGCCCGCGCCTACCGGATGGCCGGGATGGGTCCGGGCGAGATGGAGATGGCGATGATCTACGACTCCTTCACCTACACCGCCGCCGTCACGGCGGAGATGCTCGGGCTGACGCCGCGCGGCGAGGGGGCAAGCCTCTGGGCCGGGGACGATGCGCGCCCGGGCGGCCGCCTCCCCGTCAACACCAACGGCGGCGGTCTCTCCTTCTCGCACTCGGGGATGTACGGCATGATGCTGCTGGTCGAGGCGCAGCGGCAGCTCGCCCGCACCGCCGTGGGGCTCCCGGGCCGGCAGGTGGAGGCGCGCTCGGCGGTGGTGAACGGCACCGGCGGCTCGCTCGCGACCACGGCGACGCTGGTGCTGACGGCCGACTAGGGTGCGTGCGGCGAGCGGCATCCCCCCGATCCAGCGCCGGGCGTACGGGACCTGAGCGGCCGGTGCTCATTGATCTGCACGCCCACACGCGCCCGCACTCGTGGGACTCGGAGCTCACGCCGGACGAGGTGATCGAGCGGGCGAAGGCGAGGGGGCTCGACGGCGTCGTCTTCACCGAGCACGACACCGCCTTCGACCCCCAGGAGGCTCGAGCGCTCGCCAGGCGGCACCGCTTCCTCGTCCTGGCCGGCATCGAGATGAACGTGGAGGAGGGGCACGCGCTGGTCTTCGGGCTCCACCACTACGACGTCGCGATGCACCGCCTGCGCGATCTGACCGCCCGTGTGCGGGCGGCCGGCGGTGCGATGATCGCCGCGCATCCGTACCGGCGCTGGATGCCCCAGCCGGTCGTGCTGCAGACGATGGAGTGGGACGACCGCCGCGAGTACGCGAAGGCCCTGCAGCGCGCGGAGGGGGTCGCCCTGTTTCACGCGGATGGGATGTGCGCGATGGACGTGCTCAACGGCCGCGGCTCGCTCGCCGAGAACGGCTTCTCGCAGGAGCTCGCCGAACGGCTCGGGATGCCGCGGAGCGGCGCCTCGGACAGCCACCGGCCGGAGGACGTGGGCCGCGCGGCGACCTACTTCGAGCGGCCCGTCTCGAGCGAGGAGGAGCTCGTCGAGGAGCTGCTCGCCGGGCGCGTCTGGGCGGTCGATCTCACGCGCGGCGAGCTGGCGGAGGATCCCGCGCACCACGACGTCCCCGCGGACCTGGCCGGGCGCTGGCGGCGGATCGCCGCGCGGCGGCGAGAGTGGACGCGGAGCCAGGCGGCCGCGGCACGGAGATAGGGCCGGGCCTCTGGGGCGACGGCCGCAAGCGGTCTCGGGACGAGGCGCAGCGAGGGGGCGAGGCATGGGAGCGCTGGACGGCAAGGTCGCGCTGGTGACGGGGGCGGGCCGCGGCATCGGGGCCGCGGTCGCGGCGCTGCTCGGGGCCGAGGGGGCCTCGGTCGTGGTCAACGACCCCGGCGTCAACACCGACGGCACCGGCCACGACAACGGGCCCGCGGAGCAGACAGCGAGCGCGATCGTCGCCGCGGGTGGCGAGGCGCAGGGCAACTTCGACTCGGTCGCCGAGGCCGCAGGCGGCGAGGCGATGGTGGAGCAAGCCGTTGCGGCCTACGGCCGCCTCGACATCGTGGTCAACTGCGCTGGCATCCTCCGCGACCGCATGATCTTCAACATGACGCAGCAGGAGTGGGACGCGGTCATCGCCGTCCACCTGAGCGGCCACTTCAACACCATCCGCCCCGCCTCGCTCCAGATGCGCGCGCAGCGCGCCGGGCGGATCATCAACTTCACCTCCGTCTCCGGGCTGCTCGGCAACCCCGGGCAGGTGAACTACGGCGCCGCGAAGGCGGCCATCGCCGGCCTCACGCGTGTGGCGGCCCGGGACCTCGGCCGCTACGGCGTGACGGTGAACGCCGTCTCCCCGGTGGCCGCGACGCGCATGACGGCGGAGGTCCCGGGCGGCGGGAGCGGGCGCGGCTCCGCCCCGCGCTCCGCCTTCGGCGGGATGCGCGAGGCGGAGGACGTGGCCCCGATGGTCGGCTACCTGGCCTCCGACTACGCCTGGAACATCAACGGCCAGATCTTCCACGTGCAGGGGGGGCGCGTCTCCCTGGCCCACCAACCGCTGCCGGAGCACACGATCCTCACCCCCACGCCGCCGTGGACGCTCGCCGAGCTCGACGACGGCGTGCACTACGTGCTGATGCGCCGGCGGCGGAACCCGTCGCCGCCCCCGGAGGACGTCGAGGTGGCGGGCCGCGACGTGACCCCGCGGGCACTCGGGTGATCGCGGCGCAACGGGAGGGGCGCGCGTCGGGACCACACGGTGCGAGAGGAGCGAAGCGATGACGGCACTCGCGGGGCGAACGGCGCTGGTGACCGGAGCCGCGGGCGGCATCGGGCGGGAGGTGGCGCTCCTGCTCGGCCGTCTCGGCGCGAACGTGGTCGTGAACGATCCGGGCGTCAACCTCGACGGCACGGGCGGCTCCGCCGGCCCGGCCGAGGAGGTGGCGCAGGCGATCGTGGACGCGGGCGGCTCGGCCGTTCCCGACACCGGGAGCGTCGCGACGCCCGAGGGGGGCGAGTCCATGGTCCGGCACGCGGTCGACGAGTTCGACCGCATCGACGCCGTGATCCACGCCGCCGGCATCCTCCGCGATCGCATGGTCTTCAACATGGCGCCGGACGAGTGGGACACCGTGGTCGCCGTCCACCTCGCGGGCTACTTCCACCTCGTCCGGCCGGCCTCCCAGCTGATGCGGCAGCAGCGCTTCGGGCGGCTGATCGGCTTCAGCTCCAGCTCGGGGCTGGTCGGCAACTCCGGTCAGGCGAACTACGGGGCCGCGAAGGCCGGGATCGCGGGTATGGCGCGCTGCCTCGCCCTCGACCTCGGGCGCTACGCCGTCACCTCCAACGCCGTCGCGCCCACAGCCGAGACCCGGATGACGCAGTCGGTGCCGCAGAGCGCGCGCTCAGCGCGCGCCGCCTCCGGGATCGCCCCGCTCTCCCCGGCGCCGACGCGCGCCGAGCCGGCCCACGTGGCGCCCATGGTCGCCTACCTCTGCACGGACCAGGCGTGGGACATCAACGGTTGCGTGTTCTATGTCGGGGACGGCCGGGTCTCCATCGCGCACGACGCGCAACCCCTGCGCTCCATCAACAAGAGCGAGCGCTGGAGCGTCGCCGAACTCGCGGCGGTCGTCCCGACCGAGCTGATGCGGGGTCTCGCCAACCCGGCGCCGCCGGCGAGCTGACCCGGCCCCGGGGGCGGCCGGCCGGCGGCAGCGGCGCTCCCGGCTACCGGCGGTGCGCCCCCGGCTCGGGGCCGGGGCGGTACGCCTCCATCAGCACGAAGTCGTGCCCCATGCGGTGGACCGTGCGCACGGGGCGGAATCCCGCCTTCTCGAACGCCCCCTGGGCCCGGTGGTTCCAGGTGAGGGTGTGCAGGTAGACGCGCCGCAGTCCGACCTCGGCGAAGAGGTAGTCGAGGAGGAGGCGCGTCGCCTCCGACCCGTAGCCCCGGCCCCAGTAGTCGCGGTTGCCGATGGTTATGCCGAATTCCCCTTCGGCGCGCCCGGCGTCGTAGCCGTAGTACATGACGTTGCCGATGTGCTCGGAGCCGCCGGCCTCCTCGATGGCGAAGACGCGCCGGGTCGCGCCCGAGTTCTTGAGCTCCTCGGCGAGCGTCGTCACGAAGCTGCGGAAGGAGATCGAGAGCGGAGGGGCGGCGTCGAAGGTGGCGAGCTCGGCGTCGGAGCGCCACGCGTAGTCGCGCTCGGCGTCGTCGAGGTGCTTCTCGCGGAGGCGCACCAGCCGGCCGCGCGCGATGACCCGTGGCGCCGTCCTCGTCACCCTGCCGCCTCCTCGGAGCCGCCCCGATCCCGCTCGAGGGCTACCAGCTCGAGCGCGAGCCGCAGCATATCCCGCTCGTTGTCGTAGGTCAGCCGGCGCAGTGCCTGAGGAGCCGACAGCCACGCCACGATGTCGTACTCGTCGTCGTGATCCCCCGGGTCACCGCCCGAGGCGGTCATCAGGTAGTGGTGGACGACCTTCGCGACGCGGACACCCCCGCGCGTCATGTGGGTGTAACGGATCTCGCCGATCGGCCTCGCAATCTCGACGCGGAGGCCGGTCTCCTCCTCCACCTCGCGGCGGGCGGTCTCCGCGAGCGACTCCCCGGCCTCGGGCCGTCCCTTGGGGAGGGCCCACAGCCCCTCGTCGGAGCGCCCGACCAGCACGACCTCGACTCCCGAGACGCCGCGGCGGTAGACAACCCCGCCCGCGGCGATCGTGCGGCGGCGCGGACCCCGGGCGGGGCTCACGCGTCGTCCTCCTCGCCGTCCTCGAGGGAGCCCTCCAGCCCGCTGAGCGGCACCATCTCCGCCCGGGAGAGCGCCCCGATGGCCGCGGCGGCGCACTCGGGGGGCCCCTCACGGGCGAGGCGCCTGAGCACCCTGATGGCGAGCGTGCTCCCGATCTCGCCGAGCGCCGCGACCGCAGCGAGCTGCACCTCCCTCTCCGCGTCGCCGACCGCGAGCAGGAGCAGCGGATCGACCGCGTCGTCCAGCAGGAGAGCACCGGCCGAGGTCGCCGAGGCGGCGCGCAGCTCCGGATCCTCGTCGTCGAAGGCCGCCAGGAGCAGCGGCAGCCACTCGTCGCGCGCGTTGCGCCCCATCGACCGGAGCGCGCCGAGCCGGAGGCGGTCGCTCCCGGCCTGGTAGAAGTCGGCGATCAGCTCGCTCACCCACTCCTCGCTCGACGCGCCGAGCGCCTCGAGCGTCCGGGCGCGGAGATCGTCCGGCTCGGTCACGTCCTCCGCGACGTCGCGCAGCCCCCCGACGAGAAGCGCGGCGTGGTCCTCATCGACCATCCCGAACTCCATCGACACGACGAAGCGCCCGAGCGCGTCGGCGACCTCGGCGCGCACGGCGGGCGCCCCGTCATCCCTGAGCCGGTCGAGGAGCAGCCGCAGGTACTCCGGACGCTCCTCCTCCCGCAGGCCCCTGATGGCGAGGATGCGCGTCGCCACGTCGGCGTCGAGCAGCGCGGTGAGAGAGATGCGGTGGAAGTCGAGCGTCGCGTCCTCCTCGGAGAGCGCCATCAGCGCCGTGAGCAGCGACCGGCGGCGCTCGGGTGCGAGGCGCGGCCAGAGCCCGACGAAGCGGGAAAGCACCTCGTCCGGCGCGCCGGCGAGCGAGCGCAGGCGTTCGCGGGAGGGGAGCACGCCACCCGCATCGATCTCGGCGACGACCTCCTCCGGCGGCAGGACACTCGCCGCGCCCTCGTCCGCCTCGCCCAGCTCGCCCTCGCCCAGCTCGCCCTCGCCCAGCCCGCCCGGTGGCGGCACGGGGCCCGGCGGCTCGTCCCAGCCGCCCCCGCCCGCCTGCCCCGTCATCGCGCTCCGCCCGACGCGACTCCGAGGGCGGGCGCCTCCGGGACCTCCGGCCCCGACTGGCGCTCCATCAGCGAGCGCACGATCTCCCCGGGCGACGAGGTTCCCGCGAGGATGCCGGCGAGTCCCTCGGCGATCGGCATCTCGACACCGTGCCAGCGCGCCAGCGCGAGAGCGGCCGGCATCGTGACCACACCCTCGGCCGTCTCGGCGAGCGTCGTGAGCGCCTCCTCGAGCGCGACGCCCCGGCCCAGGATCTCGCCGAGCCGGCGGTTGCGCGAGAGCGGGCCGTAGGAGGTCGCGACGAGATCGCCCACACCGGCCAGGCCGTAGAAGGTAAGCGGCTCCGCGCCCGCGGCGGCGCCGAGCCGCGTCATTTCCGCGAGGCCCCGCGTCAGGATCGCCGCCTTCGCGTTGTCGCCGTATCCGAGCGCATCGACGATCCCGCTCGCGATGGCGATCACGTTCTTCAGCGCGCCGCCGAGCTCGACGCCCACGACGTCGCGCGAGCTGTACACACGGAAGCGCGTGGAGTGGAAGGCGCGGCGCAGCGACGCCGACACCTCGGGGCTCGCGCTCGCGATCACGGTGGTGCCCGGAAGGCCCGCCGCGACCTCGGCAGCGAAGTTCGGGCCGGAGAGCGCGGCCACCGCCCGGCCGGGCAGCGCCTCCGCGATCAGCTCGCACATGCGCCGCCCGCTCCCCGGCTCGATCCCCTTCGTCGCCGAGAGCACGACCGCCCCCGGCGCGACGCCGGGAGCGAGCCGCCGGAGGTTATCCGGCATCGTGCGCGACGGGACCGCGAGGCAGACCAGGTCGGCCTCATGGAGACTCGCCTCGCCCGCCGCGACGGAGAGCCCCGCAGGGAAGCGCGAGCCCGGCAGGCGGCGGCGGTTTTCGCCGGCCGCGGCGAGGCGGGAGGCCTCCTCCCCGGTGCGGGCGAGCAGCGTGGTCGGCACGCCGTTCCTGGCGAGCAGCAGCGCGAGCGTCGTGCCCCAGGCGGTGGTTCCCACCACGACGGCGCGGCGCACGCCTGCCGCCGGCTCCCCGCTCACGGGCTCACGCCGCCCCGCCGCGAGCCCCCATGTCCCAGCTTCGGCTCGGTGCCGGCGAGCAGCCGCCTCAGGTTCTCGAGGTGGGAGAGCTCCACCGCCGACGCCGCGCCGATGGCGAAGAGCAGATAAGGCTCCGGTAGCCTGCCGGCGAGCACAAGCGCGACGATCGCGGCGAAGCCCGCCGCCGTCGACGCCATCGACGTCAGCGAGACGTAACGCGTGGTGGCGAGCAGGATCAGTCCGAGAGCGACGACGGCGAGCGCCGCCGCCGGCGCCATCGCCGCGAAGGCGCCGAGGCTCGTCGCCACCCCGCGCCCGCCGCGGAAGCCGGCGAAGAGCGGCCAGTTGTGACCGGCCACGGCGCAGAGTCCCCCCACCGCGACGGCCCACGGGTCGTCCAAGACGACGCGCCCCAGCACGACCGGGAGCGCACCCTTCGCGGTGTCGGCCGCCAGCACCACCAGCGCCGCTCCGACCCCGGCCGAGCGGAGCGTGTTCGTGAAGCCGCTCTTCCCCGAGCCGAACTCCCGCACGTCGTGCCCCGACACCAAGCGTCCGACCAGCACGCCGCTCGGGATCGAGCCCAAGAGGTAGCCGACCACGGCGGCGATCGCGGGGCTCATTCCCCCGCCCCCACCCGCTCGCGGCGGGCGCCCGCGCGCCCGCCCGCCGCCCGTTCCTCCCGCGAGAGGTTCGCGCGCGCGCGGAAGACCATCCGTATCCCCGTCCCCGCGAAGTCGAAGGCGTCGCGGATGCGATTCTCCAGAAAGCGGCGGTAGGAGAAGTGCACCAGCGAGACGTCGTTCACGAAGAGCACGAAGGTCGGAGGCGCGACCTCGGCCTGCGTGGCGTAGAGGAAGCGCAGCCGCTTCGCTCCCCCGCCGGGAGGCGCGTGCCGCGCGACGGCGCGGTGCAGCACCATGTTGAGCTCCGAGGTCTGCACGCGGCGCCGGCGGACCTCCGCGATGTGTACCACGAGTTCGAGGAGGTCGCGGATCCCCTCGGCCGTCACCGAGGAGGTGACGAGAACCGGCGCCCACGGCACGAAGTGATAGCGCCGGTCGACGGCCGAGCCGACGTCGCGCGGATCGATGGCCTGCGGCACGAGGTCCCACTTCGAGACCGCGAGCACCAGGCCGGTCGCGCGCTCCTGCGCGTAGCCGGCGATGTGTGCGTCCTGCTGCGTGAGGGGCTCCGCCTGATCGAGCATGAGCACGACGACGTCGGCGCGATCGATGGCGCGCCTCGCCCGCTGCACGGAGTGGCGCTCCACGCCGCGTTCGACCCGCCCGCGCCGACGGATCCCCGCCGTGTCGACGAGCAGCATCTGCCGCGACTCGAACGCGAACGGCGTGTCCACGGCGTCGCGCGTCGTGCCGGGGAGGTCGGAGACGATCACGCGCCTCTGCCCGAGGATCGCGTTCACGAGCGAGGACTTGCCGACGTTCGGGCGGCCGATGATCGCGACGCGGATCGGGTGCTCCTCCGCCGGTCCCGCGTCGGCTCCCGGAGCCTCCGGCAGCAGCCCGATCAGGGCATCGAGCAGCTCGCCGACGCCGGTCCCGTGGTAGGCGGAGAGGGCGACCGGCTCTCCCAGCCCGAGCGCGTGCGCCTCGTGGGCGTGATCGGAGGCCGACGAGCGGTCGGCCTTGTTCGCGACCACGAGCACCGGCAACCCCGATCGGCGGATGAGACCCGCGGCCTCGCTGTCCGCCGAGGTGAGCGGGGCGGCGCCGTCGACGACGAGCACGGCCGCGCTCGCCTCGCCGAGCGCGTGCTTGATCCCCTCGCGCACGAGCGGGGCGAACGGATCCTCGTCGCGGTCAGCGAGCCCCCCGGTGTCGACGACAGCGAGCCGCCGGCCGCGCCACTCCAGGCGCCCGTAGATGCGGTCCCGCGTGGTGCCGGGAAGGTCCTCGACCAGCGCCCCGCGGCTGCGCGTCAGCCGGTTGAACAGGGCCGACTTGCCGACGTTCGGCCGCCCGACGATCGCTATCAGGGGGACGTGCTCATTCATCGGGATTCAGCGTACCGGAGAGCACCTCGGGCCGCACCGAGATGACGGTGATCCCCGCGGGGACCTCCGCGCGCGGGGCGACCTCGAAGGGGATCGGGGCGGCATCGTCTACCGCGCCCGCGCCCGTGCCCGTGACCACACCGCCCACGTCGGCGACGACGCGAATGTCGCCGATCGACAGGCCGTTGAGCGTCGGCTGCGGTGCCCGGAGCAGCACCTCGACGCTCTGCTGACCCACCACCGCCGTGTAGCCCTCGGCGACCCCCTCCAGCTCCGGGGCGACCCGAAGCCGGAGCGTCCCGTCGACGGTCGCGACGGCGACGAGCACGGTCACCGACTGTGAGCCGGGAGCGGTGAGGCCGGCCGGCAGCTCCGGGGCCACCGAGCGGCTGATCGACGAGCGGGCTGCGCTGATATCGATGGGCGGCAGTTCGAGCTCGTCGATCGCCTGCAGCTGCTCGATCGTGCCGCGCACCTCCAACGTGGAGGGGATGGTGGCGATGCCGACCACGCGGTAGCCGCTGGCCGGCTCCCCGAGCACGGTCGGGGTGAGCGGCACCGGGCGCGTCAGGGTCGTCTGGAGCACTTCCACACGGACGCGCGTCGAGAGAGGATTCACCCGGACGCCGCGCACCTCCCCGCCGCCCGCACCCTGTGGCGTGAGATCGACGGATTGCGGGAGACTCACGGTGAGGCCGGTGACGTTGACGTCGCCGATCACCTCCACAACGAGTTCGACCAGCGACTGGGGTCCGGAGACCTCGACCGTGGCCGCCTCCGGCGTGGTGCTCGCCAGCTCGTAGCCGAATGGGAGCGCGCCGATGGCGCGCGCGACGACCGCCACCTCCTTGCTCACGAAGTCCTCGAGGTTGACGAGGACCGTCGGCGGGATGACCTCGACGACGCGCACGCTGCGCACGCCCGTCACGTGGACCCGCACCGGGACCTGCTGCTCCCGCGCACCGAGCCCGTTGAGATCGGCGACGGCCTGGAGGTTCTCGGAGGTCAGCTGCTCCCAGCGATCCTCCGGCGCGGCGATCCGCACCTCGATGGGCTCGATCGTGTTCGCGACGGCAATGCCCGGGCCGACGTTGACGGCCTCGACGCCGATCGGGACGGGGAAAGTCTCGATCACAGTCGGGTTCTGCTCCTCGGTGACGGTGACCCACAGCGCGATGCCGAGCAGGGCGGAGAGGAGCGCGAGGCCCGGCGAGCTCCAGACGGCCGAGCGGCCGCGTCTCCAGAGGTCGCGCGCCACCTCCACCAGCTCGCGCCGGGAACGGCGCACCTCACGCGGCCGCTGCACGCTAGGGGCTCCGACGCCCCGCGCCGCCGGGGGCGCGCGCCGAGGCCGGCTCCAACGCATCGTCGCCGGGAACGACAAAGATGCGGCGCAGCTGACGGGACATCCGGCCCTCGTCCAGAGGCGGCGTGATGCGGCCGGCGGCGGAGAGAGCCATCACGCCGCGCTCCTCCGACACCACCACGACCACCGCATCAGTGCGCTCGGTCAGGCCCACCGCGGCGCGGTGCCTCAGCCCGTACTCGGCAGGGAGCGTCACCTCCGAGAGCGGCAGCGTGCAGCCCGCGGCGACGATGCGATCGCCCTGCACCACCACCGCGCCATCGTGCAGGGGGGAGTTCGAGAGGAAGACGGAGAGGAGCATCTCCACGGAGAGGGTGGCGTCCACGGGGATGCCGGTCTCGATCACGTCCTGGAGCCCGGTCTCGCGCTCCAGGACGATGAGGGCGCCCAGGCGCTGGCGCGCCAGCTGACTGGTGCCGCGCACGACGATGTCGAGCACGTCCCGGCGCCGGTGGGCGCGGAGCGGGGAGTGCAGCCCGGTCCGTCCCAGCTGCTCGAGCGCTCGACGGATCTCGGGCTGGAAGATCACGACCATCGCGATCAACAGCCCGGTCACCGCGTTCGAGAGGATCCAGTTGATCACGAGCAGGTCGAAGAGGCGCGAGAGCGCGAAGGCGCCGATCAGGAGCACGCCGACGCCGCGGAGCACGGACATCGCCGCGGTGCCGCGGATCAGAAGCAGCGCCCAGTAGATCGCGGCGAAGAGGATCGCGATGTCCGCGAGCGCCGACGCATCGATGCGGCCGAGCACGTCGCTGATCTCGTCGCGCACGGTCGTCGCCTCCGCTGCTCAGGGCGTCGGGCGACCGCGCGCAGGGGGCGGCGCCGCTCTCACCCGCCGCCGGGCCGGCCGGGGGCGGACGCCCGCCGGCTCAGGCTAGCCCTCCGCGAGCAGCAGTGCGAGCACGGCCTGCTGGGCATGCATCCGGTTCTCCGCCTGATCGAATACTACGGAGCGCTCGGACTCGATGGCGCCGTCGGTGATCTCTTCGCCACGGTGGGCGGGAAGATCGTGCATCACGAGCGCCTCCGGCGGCGCGTGCTCGAGCAGCTCCTCACCGAGCTGGTAGGGCCGGAAGTGCTCGAGCCGTTGCGGCAGCTCGTGCTCGAAGCCCATCGAGGCCCAGACATCAGTGTAGACCGCGGCGGCGCCGGCCACGGCGGCGCGCGGGTCATCGGTCTGCTCGACGCGGCCGCCCCCCGGTAGATGCCGGCAGAGCTCGAGCACTTCGTCGGGGAGTCCGTACCCCTCTGGGGAGGCGCAGGCGAAATCCATCCCGGCGAGCGCGGAGGCGTAGGCGAGCGAGCGGGCGACGTTGTTCCCCTCACCGACGTAGGCGAGCCGGACGCCGCCCAGCGCGCCCAGCCTCTCGCGCAGGGTGAGCAGATCCGCCAGCGCCTGGCAAGGGTGCTCCTCCTCGGTGAGCGCGTTGATCACGGGCACGTCGGCGTAGCGCGCGATCTCCTGCACCGTGGCGTGCGCGTATGTCCTGGCCGCGATCGCCTGCGTCATTCGGGCGATCACGCGCGCGACGTCGCGGGCGGACTCGCGCTCTCCCATCTGCACCTCGGGACCGGAGAGATAGAGCGCCGAGCCGCCGAGCCGGCGCATCGCCTGCTCGAACGAGACGCGGGTGCGCAGCGAGGGCTTCTCGAAGAGGAGCGCCAGCGTCTGCCCCTCCAGCACGCGGCCGGGTCCGTCGCGCTTCATGCCGAGGGCGACCTCGAGCAGACGCTCCATGTCGTCGGGCGTAAGATCCAGAATGGAGATCAGATCGCGGCCGCGCATGGCGCCTCCCCGCCGAGCACAGCAGTGTACCGCTCGCACGTCGCCGTCGCTCCCGCGTCGGCGGATCCGGCGGCGCCTTTGGCCCACCGGGCCACCGGGAGCCCGGCGCACTGTGCGTGCTACGGTGACCGCCCGGTCACCGTTTGGGGGCGGAAGGGGGCGGAGTTGACGGCGAACGCGCAGGGGGACCGTGCGGAGGGACGGGGCGAGCACGAGCTCCGTCCCGTCATCATCGAGCCCGACTACCTGCGCTATGCGGAGGGCTCCGCCCTGATCTCGGTGGGGGAGACGCGCGTCCTCTGCTCCGCCTCCGTGGAGCAGGGAGTCCCCGCCTTCCTGCGCGGCACCGGAGCCGGCTGGTTGACGGCGGAGTACGGGATGCTGCCGCGCGCGACGCACACGCGCGGCGGCCGCGAGGCGGCGCTGGGCCGCCAGAGCGGTCGCACGCAGGAGATCCAGCGGCTGATCGGCCGCTCACTGCGCGCCGCCATCGACCTCGACCGCCTGGGCGAGCGGACGATCCGCATCGACTGCGACGTGCTGCAGGCCGACGGCGGGACGCGCACGGCCTCGATCACGGGGGGCTGGGTCGCGCTGAGGCTCGCGGTGGAGCGCATGAGGGAGCAGGGCGCGCTCGCCACCTCCCCGCTCACAACGCAGGTGGGGGCTGTCTCCGTGGGCCTGCGAGGCGGGCGCATAGTGCTCGACCTCGACTACGAGGAGGACTCGACGGCGGGCGCGGACGTGAACGTCGTGATGCTCGGGACGGGACACTTCGTCGAGGTGCAGGGGACCGCCGAAGGCGAGGCCTTCACGCAGGAGACATTCGGGCGCGTGCTGGAGGTCGCCGCGGCGGGCATCCGGCAGCTCTTCGCGGCGCAGCTCGACGCTCTCGGAGGGATCGGCCCCGGATCCTGAGGGCGCCGGGCACGCCCGTGCTGCGCGGGGCGGCGCGACCGGCCGCGGCCATGCGTCGCCCTCAGGCGTACTCGCCCAGAAAGATGCCCCCGATCACGTGGACGTGCGCGTGCTCCTGCGACTGCATCGCGTCGGAGCCGAAGTTGGAGAGCAGGCGGAATCCCCGCGGACAGTGCTCGGCGCCCATCTGCACGGCCGCCTCGCCGACCTCGCCCATGTCGCGCCACAGCCCGGCCTGCGTGAGGTGCTGCTTCGGCATCGACAGGAGCATCACCGGCACCCAGCGCAGGCGGTTGCGGATGACGATCACCGAGTCGCTCTCGTAGAGGATCTCGGCGGGTTCGCGACGTGCAACGATCTCGCAGAAGACGCAGTAGCGCGGCATGGGGCGAGCGGGTACCTTCCTGCGGGCGTGCCCACTCGCGACACGAGCCGGGTCCGGGGCGCGAGCCGCGCCGGAGTCTAGGTGCCGTCCCCTCCGGGATGCAACGCGTGCGAGCCGCGAACGCAGCGGCCGAGGAGAAGCGCCGTCGTCGAGATCCGCCCCTTCCGCGCCCTCCGTTACGACCCGACCCGCATCGACCCGAATGCGGTGATCGCGCCCCCCTACGACGTCATCGGGGAGGGTGAGCTCGACGCGCTGCTCGAGCGCTCCCCCTACAACGTGGCGCGCGTCGAGGGCGCGCCCGGACCACCGGAGCGGCGCTACCAGGAGGCGGCGCGGACGCTCGCGGGGTGGCGGCGCGCGGGCGTCCTCAGGCGGGACGACGAGCCCTTTTACTACGTCTACGAACAGCGCTCGCAGGTGGGGGGCGCGACGAGCACGCGCCGCGGCTTCTTCGCACGGCTGCGGCTCCAGGATCCGGGCGCCGGGGAGGGGCCCGATCAGATCCGCCCGCACGAGGCGACGATGGAGGGACCGCGCGCTGAGCGGCTCGCGCTGCTCACGGCGACCCGCGCGCACGTCTCGCCGATCTTCGGGATCTTCCATGACGACGCGTCGGGCCGCGCCGGAGAGGTGCTCGCCGAGGCGGCCGCCTCCGACCCCGACTTCGAGGGCGTGGACGCCGTCGGGGACCGGCACCGGCTCTGGGTCCTCCGCGACGGCCGGCTCCATGAGACGCTCGAGGCGGTGCTCAGGGCCTCGCCGGTCACGATCGCCGACGGCCATCACCGCTACGCGACGGCGCTCGCCCACCGCGACCAGAGGCGCGCCGGGAGCGGCCCCCCGTGGAGTGACGACGACGCGGCCTCATTCGTGCTCGTGGCGCTGGTCCCGGCCGACGATCCCGGTCTGGTCGTCCTCCCGATCCACCGGCTGATCCGGGCGCCGAGCCTCCCCGGCGACCTGCTCGCGCGCCTTGCCGAGCTCTACGTCGTGGAGGACATGACGCCGAAGGGGTGGGACGGCACCGCGTCCCACCGTCTCTGGGGTCGCGTGCGCGCCGGCGAGGCCGGTCCGCTCACCTTCGGGGCGATCGGCCTCGAGGATCAGAGGCTGCACGTGCTGACGGCGCGCTCGCGCCGCGCGGTCGAGGCGGCGATGCCGCCGGGCCTCTCCCCCGCCTCGCGGCGCGTCGACGTGCTCGCCCTGACCGAAACGGTGCTGCGGCCGCTCCTGGGAATCGGCCACAGTGAGCTCTCCTCAGGCGAGCGCGTCGCCTTCACCGAGAACGTCGAGGAGGCGTGGGAGCGCGTGGCGAGCGGCCGGTACCGGCTCGCCTTTCTCGTCAACCCGACGCGCGTCGGGCAGGTGCTCGAGGTCGCCGCCGCGGGGGAGCTGCTACCCCAGAAGTCGACGTTCTTCTACCCGAAGCTCGGTACGGGGCTCGTGCTCGACGCCCTCGACGAGGCGTAGGCCGCCTAGAGCTCGACCTGGCGCACGGTGTAGACGATGTCGAGCTCGGCGACCCGCCGGAGCTCCTCGGCCGTCAGCGCGCGCGTCACGCCGAGCATCATCAGGGCGTGCTCATGGGGGCCGGCCGCGACCGACATCGAGTTGATGTTCACGAGGCGCTCGCCGAGGTGCGTGCCGACCTGACCCACGGCCCCCGGCCGGTCGACGTTCTCGATGGCGAGAAGGTAGGGCGCCTGCCGCGGGGAGAGCTCCACCTCATAGTCGCCGATCCCGACGATGCGAACGCCCCCGCCGGTGTGGGTCGCGGCAACCGATGCCTCGCCGCCCTCGGCGTAGACGTGGACGCGGATGAGGTTGGCGTACGGCTCGACGGCGGCGGCGCGCTCCTCGTCGAGCTCGAGGCCGCGCGCGTGCGCAAGCTGCGAGGCGTTAACCGCCGTCACCCTCTCGCCGGTGATGTGGCGCAGGAGCCCGACGATCGTGGCTGCCCGCAGCGGCGTGACGTCGAGGCTCCCCACCTCTCCGTGGTACTCGACGCGCGCCCGTCGTGGGCTCCCCGGCGCGAGCTGGACCGCCACCGAGGCCGCGAGCCGTGCCGCGTCCAGATAGGGACCGAGCACTGCCATCGTCTCCGGATCGGCCAGAGGCGCGTTGACCGAGAAGCGCGCGGCGGCGCCGGCCAGAACGTCGAGCACCTGCTCCACGACCGTGAGCGCGGCGCGATCCTGGGCCTCGAGCGTGGAGGCGCCGAGGTGCGGCGTGACGACGATGCGCGGATCGGTGGTCAGGATGTTGCCGACGGCCGGCTCCGAGGAGAAGACGTCAATCCCGGCGCCGGCGATGCGGCCGGATTCGACGGCCGCCAGGAGCGCCGGCTCATCGACGAGCGCGCCGCGGGCGGCGTTGATGAACCGGAGGCCCGGCTTCGCCTGCGCCAGGAGATCGGCGCTCACGAGCCCCCGCGTCTCCTCGAGCAGAGCGCTGTGCACCGTGACGAAGTCTGAGCGCGAGAAGAGTTCGGCAAGCTCCACGAGCTCCACCCCGAGCGATCGCCCGCGCTCCACCGGGACGAAGGGGTCGTAGCCGAGCAGCTCCATCTCGAAGGCGCGCGCGCGCCGCGCGACCTCCGTTCCGATGCGGCCCAGGCCGATGATGCCGAGCGTGCGCCCCGCGAGCTCGACGCCCTGCAGGCGACCGCGCTCCCAGGTGCCGCCGCGCAGGCTCGCGTCGCCCTGCGGGATGTTGCGCGCGACCGCCAGCATCAGGCCGAAGGCATGCTCGGCCGCGGAGATGGTGTTCGCGAGCGGCGCGTTGACGACGGTGATCCCGCGCTCGGTCGCCGCCTCCATGTCGATGTTGTCGACGCCGACCCCCGCGCGGGCGATGACCCGGAGGTCGCGGGCGTCTGCGAGCGACGCCCGGGTCACGCGTGTCTGGCTGCGCACGATCAGGGCCGACACGCCCACCAGCGCCTTGCCGAGCTCCGCCTCGGAGAGGCCGGTACGGATCTCCACCTCGTGCGCCCGGCGCAGGAGGTCGATGCCCGAGGCGGCGATGCGGTCGGCGACGAGGATGCGCGCCATGGATCGGCGCTCTAGACGGCCGCGCGCGCGCCCGCGAACCCGAGTGCGCGCAGCGTCCGCGCGAGTGCGTCCAGGCCGGAGCTCACGTCCTCCTCCGTCACGTAGCCGAGGTGTCCAAAGCGGACGATCTTCCCACTGAGCGAACCCTGCCCCCCGGCGAAGACGGTCTGGTACTCCTCGCGCGCGACGCGGAGGAGCTCCGACGCCTCGATGCCATCCGGAACCCGGATCGCCGTGACCGTGTCCGACTCGACTCCCTCGGCCGGCAGCAACTCAAGACCCAGTGCGCGCACGCCGTCGCGGGTCATCCGCGCGAGTCGGCGGTGGCGCCCGTAGATGGCATCGATGCCCTCCGCAAACATCAGCTCCAGGGCGCGGTCGAGCTGAAAGAGCAGGTTTATCGCCGGCGTCCACGGTGTCTGGCCCGCCTCGAGGCTGCTCCGCGCGCGCCGCAGGTCGAAGTAGAAGCGCGGCGCCGTGCACCGCTCCTGCTGTTCCCAGGCCCGCTCGGAGACGGAGATGAAGGCAAGGCCCGGTCCCATCATCCATCCCTTCTGCGACCCGGAGACGACCACATCGAGCCCCCACCCGTCGACGTCGACCGGAATCGACGAGAGCGAGGAGATGGCGTCGACGAGGAGCAGGCGGTCGTGGTGACGGACGGCCTTGGCGATCTCAGGCAGCGCGACGTTGGTCGCTCCCGTGGAGGTCTCGTTGTGCGTGATCAAGACGGTGCGAATCGATGGATCGGAGGCCAGCACCTGGTCTACCTGGTTGGGATCGGCGGCCGTGCCGTGCTCGTACTCGATGACCTGCGGGATACCTCCGTAGGCGCTGACGATGTCGGCGAAGCGGTTACCGAAGACGCCGATCGTCACCACCAGGACGCGCTCACCCGGCGAGACGTGGTTGGCGACGGCGGCCTCCATCCCGCCCGTGCCGGAGGCGGAGAGCGTCAGGACGTCGTTCTCTGTCCCGTAGACGCGGCGCACGCCCTCGGTGGTGCGGGCGATCAGGCTCGCGAACTCGGGCCCGCGATGGTTGATCATCTCGCGGGCACCCGCCTCCGCCACCTCCCGCGGCAGCGGCGTCGGACCAGGGATACGCAGGTTCACAAGGGCACTCCTCAGCGGGGAGCGACCGGCGGAATCCACGAGGCGATCCCGGGGCCGTCGGGCTGCGGGATCGTACGGGTGGCCCCCCCGACGATCAATCGCGGCCGCCACGTCGACCAGAGGCAAGGATCGCCCCGAGCCCCCGCGGGGCGCCGGGCGCGCGGGGCCCCCGGCGCCGCCTACAATGCCCGGGCATGGGTCACAACCACTACCGCGAGCTCCCCTCCGTCGAGCATCTGCTCTCGGACGAGCGGGTGCGCCCGATCGCCGCGCGGCACGGGCGCGACGCCGTGGTGGAGATCGCCCGCAGCGTGCTCGACGAGTACCGCGCGCGCATCGCGCGGGAGGGGCGGGCACCGGACACCGATGCGGTCGACGCGCTGATCGCGCGCACCGCGGTCCTCGAGCCAACGCTGCGGGCGGTCATCAACGCGACCGGCGTCGTCCTGCACACCAACCTCGGGCGCGCGCCGCTCTCCGAGGAGAGCGTCGAGGCGATGGCCGAGATCGGACGTGGCTACTCGACGCTCGAGTTCGACCTCGAGGCCGGCGGGCGCGGATCGCGCGGGGCGCACCTGGGCGGGCTGCTCAGGCGCGTGACGGGCGCCGAGGACGGCGTCGTCGTGAACAACAACGCCGGCGCCGTCCTGCTCGCCCTCGCCGCCCTCGCCTCAGGCCGCGAGGTCATCATCTCCCGCGGGGAGCTGATCGAGATCGGCGGCGGCTTCCGCATCCCCGACGTGCTGCGCCAGTCCGGCGCGACGCTGGTCGAGGTCGGCACCACGAACCGCACCTACGCCGGGGACTACGCCTCGGCGATCACCGAGCAGACGGCCGCAATCCTGCGCGTGCACTCCTCCAACTTCCGCGTCGTCGGCTTCACGGAGCAGCCGTCGCTTCCCGCCCTCGCGGAGCTCGCGCGCGAGCGCGGGCTGCTGCTCATCGACGATCTCGGATCGGGCTCGCTTCTCGACACGAGGCGATTCGGGCTCGCCCCGGAGCCGACGGTGCAGCGCTCGGTTTCCGCCGGAGCGGACGTGGTGCTCTTCTCCGGCGACAAGCTCGTCGGCGGGCCCCAGGCCGGGATCGCCGTCGGCCGAGCCGAGTCGATCGTAGAGCTCCGACGCCACCCGCTCGCCCGCGCGCTCCGCATCGACAAGGCCTCGCTCGCCGGGCTCGCCGCCACACTCGCCCACTACGCGCGGGGCGAGGCGGAAAGCGCCGTCCCAATCTGGCGCCTGCTCGCCCGCTCGGTCGAGGAGATCGAGGCGCGCGCACGGCGCTGGGCGCTCGCAGCCGGGCGCGACGCGACGGTGATCGGAGGACGCTCGATGATCGGGGGCGGCTCGCTCCCGGAGGAGTCGGTACCGACGGTTCTCTGCGCGCTCGATCCGCCGCAGGGAGCGAAGCGAGGCGGCGCGGACGAACTGGCGCGCAGGCTGCGCGCCCACGAGCCGCCGGTGATCGCCCGCATCGAAGACGGGCGCGTGCTGCTCGACCCTCGCACAGTCGACCCGGCGGACGACGACGCGGTGGCGGCGGCCATCGGCGAGGCCTGCGGGCTAGGGCGCGACGCGGCCGGCGACCGCCTGCCGGGGGAGAGTCGCGCTGGACGATAAGACGTGCCGCATCCTCGAGCTGCCGGCGGTCCTCGACCGTCTCGCGCGGCTCACCGCCTCCTCCGCCGGCCGCGAACGCGCGCGGGCGATGCGCCCCGTCGCGGAGCGCCCCGTCGTGGTGCGTCGGCAGCGCGTCGCGGCCGAGGCGGCCTGGCTCCACGGCGTCTCCGTGTCACTCGCGCTTGAGGGCGTCCGCGACGTGCGGGCGTCGGCCGACGCCGCCGCGCGCGGCCGCGCGCTCGCTCCGCTCGCCCTCCGCGAGGTGGCCAACACCGTGCGCTGCGCCGCAGATGTGCGACGCGCGCTGGGGCGGGCCCGGGACGGCGCGCCGCTGCTCGCCGCCGAGGGAGCCGCGCTCCCCGATCTCGACGCCCTCAGACGGTTGATCGACGGGGCGATCAATACGCGCGGGGAGTTGCTCGACGGCGCGAGCGCCGAGCTCTCCCAGATCCGGGCGGAGCTGGCGGTGACGCACGACGCGCTGCTCGCGCGCATGCAGTCGATCGCCTCCTCACCGACGCTCCGGCCCGCGCTCTCCGATGCGATCGTCACGCAGCGCGAGGGCCGCTATGTCGTTCCCGTCCGCTCCGAGGCGCGGTCGGCGCTCCCTGGCGTCGTGCACGACACCTCGTCGTCGGGCCGCACGGTTTATGTCGAACCCTTCGCCGTCGTCGAACTCGGCAATCGCTGGCGCGAGCTCCAGGTGCAGGAACGGCGCGAGGTGGAGCGCGTCCTGCGCGAGCTCTCCGCCGTGGTCGGCGAGTCCTCGGCCGATCTCACCGAGAGCGTCGAGCGGCTCGCGACGATCGACTGCGCCGTCGCCGCGGCGGCGCTCGGGCGCGAACTCGGAGCAGGCCTTCCGGCCGGTCCCGGAGCCGAGCAGCCGTGGCTGCTCACGGCGCCGGGAGAGCTCCGCCTCCTCGACGCGCGGCACCCCGTGCTCGTGTGGGAGGGCCGCGACGTTGTGCCGGTCTCACTCGCCGTCGGCGGCGAAGGGCGGGGACTGCTGATCACGGGGCCAAACACCGGCGGAAAGACGGTCGCACTCAAGAGCGCCGGCCTGATCACGCTGATGGCGCTCTGCGGCCTGCCGATCCCTGCCGAGAAGGGCTCCACCGTCCCCGTCTACGACGCGGTATTCGCCGACATCGGCGATGAGCAATCGATCGAGCAGTCCCTCTCGACGTTCTCCTCGCACGTGACGGCGATCATCAACGTGATCGAGCGCGCCGGTCCGCGTTCGCTCGCGCTGCTCGACGAGCTCGGCGCCGGGACCGATCCGGCGGAGGGGGCCGTGCTCGCTGTGGCGATCGTGGAGCGCCTGGTCGCAGCCGGGGTCACGCTCATCGCCACCACGCACCACGGGGAGCTGAAGGTGCACGCGCATGAGCATCCCCTCCTGCTCAACGCCTCTGCCGAGTTCGACATCGAGACGCTCTCGCCGACCTACCGGCTGCGGATGGGCATCCCCGGCGAGTCGAACGCGCTGGCCATCAGCGAGCGCCTGGGGATGCCGGCCGACGTCGTGGCGGCCGCGCGCGGCGTGGTGTCCGGCGACGAGCGGGATCTGGCGAGCGTGCTCACCGACCTCCGGGTGCAACTCGACCGTGCCGAGTCGCGCGCGGGGCAGGCGGAGCACGACCGCGCCGAGGCGGAGCGCCTGCGTACCGAGCTGGCGGCGCGCTACGAGGATCTCGAGGCGGAGAGCGAGCGGCGGCGCGCGGAGGCGCAACGCCGCCTCGACGACGAGTTGCGCGACACTGAGCGCCTGCTCGCGCGGACGAGGCGGCAGGTCGAGGCGGCGCGCCTCGAGCAGGCGGACGCCGACATGGCGCGCGCGCGCGAGGCCGCCCGCGCCGTCAGGCGCTCCCCGCCCGAGCGTCCGCCGCCCGCGGCGGAGCGACGGCCGCGCGCGCCCGTCGTGCCGGGCGCACGCGTCTGGCTCACGGGGATCAGCGTGCCCGGCGAGGCATTGAGCGCGCCGGACGCGCGCGGTGAGTTCGAGCTGACACTGGGCGCGCTCAGGACGCGCGTGCGGCTCGCGCAGGTCGTTCGCGCGGAGGCGCCCGGCGGGCCAGAGGCCGAGCCCGTACGGCTCCGCACGGGGCCCGTCACCGATCCCGGCGAGTCGATAGAGGTGCGCGGCCGCACGCTCGACGACGCGCTTCCCACCGTCGAGGAGTATCTCGACCGTGCCGTCCGCGCCGGCCGCAGCCGCGTACTCGTGATCCACGGGAAGGGGACGGGGACGCTCCGCCGGGCGGTGCGCGATCTGCTCGCCGGTCACCCGCTCGTCGCATCGCAGGAAGTCGCCGAGCCCGCCGAGGGCGGGGAGGGAGTCACGGTCGCCCACCTCATCACGCTCTAGGCGGAGGCGGGACCGCCCGTCGCCCCGGGGAGCCCGGCAAGATCGCCATCGTCGTTGAGTGAGACAAGCGCGTGCCCGTCGCGCTCCGAGGCCACCTCGGTGAGGGAGCCGTTCGGGAGATGGATCTGCGGCCAGGCGCCGCTCGGAATGCCCAGCACGTGCGCGAGGACGGCTGCGATCACGCCTCCATGCGTCACGGCAGCCGCGACCTCGTGCCCGTGCCTCTCCGTGAGCTCCGCGAAGCAGCGGAGGACGCGACCCGTGAAGGCCCCCGCGCCCTCTTCGCCGGGGAGCGTGCCCCTCCCCCACTGCCCGAGGGTGACGCCGAAGCGCTCCTCGACCTCGGCCCACCTGAGCCCTTCGGCGGATCCATAGCCGTACTCCCTGAGGTCCGGGTGCAGGACGACGGGCACGCCGAGCGCCGCGGCGAGAGGCGCGGCGGTCTCACGTGCGCGCGTGAGCGTGCTGCTGTACAGCGCGGTGATCCTGGGCTCGCGGACGCTCAGACGCTCCGCGAGCGTCGAAGCCTGATCGCGGCCGAGGGCAGTCAGCGGCTCGTCGCGCCAGCCCTGGATGGTGCCGGCGGCGTTGCCGGCGGACTGGGCGTGCCTGACGAGGAGGAGGGTCACGGCCCACGACCGCCTTCCGCGGCGATCACAGCCAAGAAGTTGTGGAGGATCCGACCTGTCGCTCCCCAGATCAGCGTGCCGTCGAAGAGGAATGCCTCCTCCGAGCGAGGTCGGGCGCGGACGAGGACCGAGGCGCGCACGCGCGAGCGGGGATCCCTGAGGTATGCGAGCGGCACCTCGATCAGCCGCTCGACCTCGGCCGGCTGCGGACGGAAGGGGCCGGGCCAGCGCGTGTCGAGAGCGCCGACGAAGGGGGAGACGGCGTAGCCGGTGCCGGTCGTGATGTCGTCGAGCCGGCCGAGCACGTCGACGGCGTCGGGCGGCACGCCGATCTCCTCGTGCGTCTCACGCAGCGCCGTCCGAAGCAGCGAGTCGTCCTCCTCGTCGCGCCGCCCGCCGGGCAGGCTGACCTGCCCCTTGTGATCCTCAACCTCGGCGGTGCGCTGCTGGAAGATCACGCGCTCCTCGCCCGCCCGCGCGTCGAGCAAGAGCAGCACCGCCGCCGGACGAAAGCGGCCGTCTCCGAGCACGGTCGCGCCGCGCCCGGCGCCGGGCACCTCCCACCCGGAGAGGCGCGGCCGATAGGAGGCGAGGGAGGCCCGCAGACGCCCGCGTTCGCTCACCCGCGCCTCCCGGTCTCCCGCGCCCGGCCCCGCCGCCCCGGATGAGACGACCGGGAACTCCCTCAGCAGCCCCGTCGCGCATCCGTCGACGAAGCCGCGCACGTCATGCCTGCCAGGGAGGAAGGGGCTGACCTGTATGCGGGCGATGGATTGCCGGACACATCGTCGGTGATCACGCCGCCCGCGTTCCGGATGACGTGCGCGTCTCCTTCTTCGATCCCGAGCAGCCTGTGGCTGTCGAGGCGCGCATCCAGGCAGGCCACGACAGCGAGCCCGAGCCCCGGAGCGCCGGGCAGGTCACCGTTCTCGAAGCTCACCGCGTCGGGCGCGTCGTTCTCGAGAACCTCGTCAATGACGGACAACCCCGCTACCTCCCGGTGGCGCGAAGCCCTCTGGGCCCGGCCCCTAGCCTACGCCTCCCCCGGGGGGGACGACGCGGACGGTGATGATGTCCGTATCGTGGTACTGCTGATGCTTCACCGAGGACGCGTAGTTCCGCAGCAACACGAGCGATAGCTCCTGCTCGGCCGGCGCCTCCGTGTCGTGCTGCTGGAGCTGGCGGATCTGGTCCTCGAGATTGGACCCGTCTCCTCCGCCGATGAACTCGAGGTCGGCGACCGAGCCCTCGCTGGCTGCGAGCACGACCAGTCGCCGCTCGTCGTGGATCTCCGCTTCCTCCCCGCCTCCCAGGTCCAGTGGGGCGAGGACCAGGAGCGTCTCCTCGGCAACCGCGCGCAATCGCTCCTCCATCGCCGTATCCCAGCCCCGGCGCCTGACGAACCTGGTGATGAACTCATTGAGCTCGGGCAGGGCATCGATGTGGAGCCTCGACGTGAACCTCATCCGCCGCGGGTTGGTGAGCTCGAGGTACAGGACCATCGCGATCGCGGCGAGCCCTCCGGTCGTGATGCCGCTCGTGAGGAGAGCTCCCCACACCGGCCCGATATCCGGCAGGGCAAAGAGCTCGAACTGGAACGACGCGCCGATCCAGAAGCAGACCCCGGCGACGGCGATCTTCTCCCTGTTCTGCTCGTTCTGGATGACCGTCTGCGCGCCGTCAACGAACAGGGCCCCGGTCACCATGATGAGATAGCCCCCCATGACGGGCCCTGGAATGCTGCTGAGCAGCGCGGATACCTTCGGGAAGAACGCCACGGCGACGAGGATGGTGCCGATGCAGTAGCCGAGCCGGCGGGACGCGACTCCCGTCATCTGCGTGAACGAGACGATGCCGGGGTTGATGGCGTTGGGCACCGTCCCCGCGAGACCGGCGAGCAGATTGCTCACGCCCGCGCCCGACACCGCTCCCTGGACCTGGCGAAAGTCGACGGCCCGGTCCTCGCGCCATGCCACGCGCTGCATCGCGATGGCCGCCCCGTTCGCCTGGATGGCGATGATCAGGCCCAGGAAGAAGAAGGCCGGAAGCAGCGTCCAGAACGAGATCCCCAGGTCGAGTCCCAGAGCCGGACGATCGCCCGGAAGCCCGATCCAGGCTGACTCCGCGAGCCTCCCGGTGTCGAAGATCCCGAGCGCTCCGGCGAGCGCACAGCCGACCACGATACCGGCCAGCGGTCCCCAGAAGCGCAGAACCGCCGAGCCCCGGAGCATGAGCGCGGCGGCGACGACCATTGTTGCCAGGGCGGTGAGCGACGCTTCCTCCGGGTCGGCCAGGGTGGCCTCGTCCAGCAGATCGAAGACGACCGAGGCGAGCGTGATCGAGAGGATCATGATCACCGTGCCGCCCACGATCGGCGTGACGACTCTCCGCAGAATGAAGAGCCGCCGGGAGACGACGAGCTGCACGACCGCCGAGACGATGACCAAGGCCCCCAGCGTCGCCGGCCCTCCGTCCTCGACCGCGGTGATGCAGAAGGGGATCGAGAAGGCGGCCGTGAACATCGGCAGGACCGCGCCGGCGCCGACGAAACCGAGCCGGCGCACCTGCAGGATCGTGGAGACACCCACGACGACGAGCGAGGCGAAGACCATCCACGTCAGGTAGGAGTCGTCGCTCATGTCCTCCGTCCCCGGAGATCAGGTTGCTCGGTTCCTCCAAGCCGGTATGGACGAAGACGAGGACACGCTGCGCTCGGCGCCGGAAGCGTTGCGTGACTTCTTCCTCTCGTCGCGTGCGGACCCGCCATGGCTCGATCGCGAGGCGTTCATCCCAGGCATCCGCGCCTTCCACAGGGACAGCGGGATGATCCTTGCGGGATTCGTGACCGGGGTGCTCGTCGACGGGTTCACCACGTACATCGCGAAGTCATTCGTGCTGACGGGTCGAATCTTTGATCGCGGCATCAGGCGGCTCCAGCAGAACAACCGCCACTTCCTGGAGGTATTCTTCCCCGGGGGACTGGACCGGCGAGGTGACGGATGGAAACTCTCCGTCCGGATCCGGTTCATTCACGCTCAACTGAGGAATCTGATAGGTGCCGCCGACGACTGGGACACGGAGGCGTGGGGCCTTCCTATCAGTGCGGCTCACACGGGCTACGCTGCCTCCTGCTTCTCGGCGCGGACAATCAGGCACGCCGAGTCGCTGGGCGTTCGCTTCACACAGGAGGAACGCGACAGCATCATGGCCATCTGGCGGTACACCGCTTGGCTCATGGGCATACCGGAATCCATCCTGTCCACGGACGAAGCAGAGGCTCTCCACCTGTACAAGATCGCCTCCATGTGCGAGCCACCGGTATCGGACGAATCGATAATCATGGCGAATGCGCTGATCAATTCCGCCCCCCTGGTTGCGGGCGTAACGGAACCGGCCCAACGGAGCGCCATGGCGGAGAAGCAGATATTCCCCTTGTCGCGAGCGCTCATCGGCGATGAAATGGCGGACCAGCTACGCTTCCCGAAGTCCAGGGCACATGCAGTTCTTTTCCAGTTCAAGATGCTGCAACGATGGCAGCGTATGTTGGCAAAGATAAATCGACGATTAGAGTCGGATAGCTTTAGCCAGTTGCTTGCGATCTCGGCGTACGATGATGCCGGAATCAGTTACAAGGTTCCGGACCACAAATACTCGGAGCGATCCAGCCAGTGGTAACCGCTCCCTGAGAGCCCGGTGAGCCAGAGCTCCGTCCCAGCGGAAAGAGCGTAGCCGGGGGAGAGCCGCGGCGTCGGGTCGCGCGCGGGCCCGGGCGGAGGGGCCGCCACATCGAAGGCCGGTGGTGTCCGGGTGCCGGCAGCGTCACCGGTCTCCGCGCACCGACAGCACGGCGTAGCCGAGGCGAAGGGGCGCGCGCGTGGCCATGTGCGCCACGGCCAGAACACGGGCCAGTCACTCAATCGTAAAGTGGGGATTCCAGGCGATTTCCCACAGGTAGCCCTCGGGGTCGGCAAAGTAGCCCGAGTAACCGCCCCAGAAGGTGTCCTGGGCCGGCTTGACCAAGGTGGCGCCGGCGGCCACGGCTACGTCCAGCAGGGCGTCCACCTCCTCCCGCGTGTTGAGATTGTGGGCAAGGGTGACGCCGGAAAAGCCGCTGCCCTCCGTGGCGACACCAGCGTCGGCGGCCAGAGACGCCCGAGGGTACAGAGCCAACCAGGTGCCCCGGTTCTGGAAGAAGGCGATCGACTCGGTGTTGTCGTCCAGAAGCGGTAGCCCGAGTCCGTCCCGGTAGAACTCCACCGACCGGGGCAGGTCGGTAACGCCCAGGGTGATAATGCTGATGCGCGGTTCCACAGAAAATCCCTTCCCATCCACAAATGGACACGGACTTCTAGGCTGGAAATGGTGGGCCCGCCAGGATTCGAACCTGGGACCGATCGGTTATGAGCCGACTGCTCTAGGCCGCTGAGCTACGGGCCCGGCGCTCTGGGAGCCCACGAGGCGGACGACCTCGAGCCTCCCGCACCACTTCGCCGCTGGCACCGCTGCTGGCCACCCGTGTGTGACAGCGCACCAGCCAACGCTCGACCTAGCGTACGTCGGGGATCCTAGCAGCCCGGGTGCGGTGGCCGCACGGCCGGCGGGGATGGCAGTCACCGGCGCCCAGATGACCAGCCTGGCAGCCGTCCACTCCGGCTACGCGAGCGGTCCGAGCAACGCGCCACCGAGGATATGCAGATGCAGATGCGGCACCGTCTGGCCCGCATTGCGCCCGCAGTTCAGCACGAGTCGGTAGCCGCCCTCCTCCAGGCCCTGGGACCTCGCGATCGCCGCGGCCACCCGCAGCATGCGACCGGCGAGCTGGTCGTGCGAGGGGTCGATCCCGGCGGGCGACGTCGGCGGTTCTCCGCGCGGGATCACGACGATGTGGGTCGGCGCCTGCGGCGCGATATCCCGAAAGGCGACGAAGTCATCGTCCTCGTGCACACGATCGCTGGGGATCTCTCGACGGAGAATGCGCGCGAAGATGTTGTCCGGGTCGTACGGCGCACGGATGTCGATGCCGTCGCCCTCACTCACGGGCAGTCCCCCCTCCGCGAGCGCGCCAGACGGCCGGGCGCCGTCGGCGCCGCCCGGCGCACCAGGCCATCCGCCCAGAGCGTACCGCACCGCTCGGACCGACCCGGCAGGCCGGTCCTCCCGCTCCGATCGGAAACGAGACTCGGCCGCGCGCGATCAGGTCGGACTGTATCCTCGCGCCATGACGGAGAATGCCATACGGCTGCTTGAGCTCACCAAGCGCTTCGACGGCGCGGGCGAGCCCGCCGTCACCGAGCTCAGCCTTGACATCCCACGCGGATCGATCGTGGCGCTGATCGGTCCGTCCGGCTGCGGGAAGACCACGACGCTCCGGATGATCAACCGGCTGATCGAACCGACCTCCGGACGGATCGAGATCGACGGCGAGGACGCGAGCGCGCGACCTGTGGCGGAGCTGCGCCGCGGCATCGGCTACGTGATCCAGGAGGTCGGGCTGTTCCCGCATCAGACCGTTTCCCAGAACATCGCGATCGTGCCGCGCATGCTGCGCTGGGAGCGCGCGCGCGTAGACGAGCGCGTCGCGGAGCTCGCCGACCTCGTGAGGCTGGAGCCGGAGCAGCTCGGGCGCTACCCGGACGAGCTCTCCGGGGGCCAGCAGCAGCGAGTCGGCGTCGCGCGGGCGCTCGCCGCCGATCCCCCCGTGCTGCTGATGGACGAGCCGTTCGGCGCCGTGGATCCGATCGTGCGCGCGCGGCTCCAGGAGGAGCTGCTCACACTCCAGGAGCGGCTCCGCAAGACGATCGTGCTCGTCACGCACGACATCGATGAGGCGGTCAAGGTCGCCGACCACGTAGCCCTGCTCAACATCGGCGGGACGCTGGAGCAATACGCCCCGCCAGACGAACTCCTGCACTCGCCGGCGAGTGCCTTCGTCGAGGAGTTCCTCGGCGAAGACCGCGAGATGAAGCGTCTCGCCCTGAAGCGCGTCGGCGAGCTGACGTTCGAACAGGGCCCCGTGCTGGATGTCCGGAGCGCGCCCGCCGAGGCCCGAGCGCTGCTCGACGATGCACGCTCGGAGTGGCTCGGGCTGACGTCGCACGGCAGCTTCCTCGGCTGGGTCCACCGCGAACACGTCGATAGGGGGGCCCCGCTCGACGTGCTGCCACACGAGCTCCCGGCGGCGCAGGTGCGGCCCGAGAGCACGCTGCGCGAGGCGATGGAAGTGATCATGAACTCCCGGACCTCGGTCGGCGTCATTGACGACGGCGGCCGCTTCGGAGGGATCGTCACCCTGGAGCAGATCCGGGCGGGGCTCGCCGGGCGCAGCGAGTGATGCCCGCTCTACAGGCGAACAACCCGATCGTCCGCTGGTCGTGGTTCATCGATGAATGGGACCAGATCCAGGCAGCTCTCCTTCAGCACCTGGAGTTGACCCTGCTCGCACTCGGCCTCGGCCTTCTTCTCTCGGCGATCCTCGCCGCGGTGGCGCTCCGCTACGAGCGGGGAGCGCCGACGATCACGGCGGGCGCGGCGGCGTTCTACACGCTCCCGAGCGTGGCGCTCTTCGGCCTGCTGGTCCCGTACACGGGGCTGAGCCGCGCCACGGCCGTGCTTCCGCTCGCCGGCTACACGCTCCTGATCCTGATCACGGCGATCAACGACGGCTTTCGCTCGGTCCCGGCCGAGGTGAGGGAGGCGGCATCCGGCATGGGGATGACCCGGAGGCGGCGCGTGCTGACCGTGGAGCTGCCACTCGCGCTCCCCTACATCATCACGGGGATCCGCATCGCGACCGTCTCCACGGTGGGACTCGTCACCGTCGCGGCCATCATCGGACAGGGCGGTCTCGGCCGCCTGATCCTCGATGGACTGCGCCGCGCGTTCTGGACGCCGATGACGATCGGCGCCTCCCTCTCGATCCTGCTCGCGCTGATGCTGGACGTCGCGATCTACCACCTCGGCGCGGCGGCGACGCCCTGGACGAGGCGGAGACGCGCATGAACCCCCTCCCCATCGCTCAGGCGGCGGTCCCGCGCGGCATCGGGCTCATGGAGTGGCTCACCGACGTCGACACGTGGCTGGGTCCCGACGGGATCCTGAGCTCGGGACTGGACACGATCACGCTCTGCGCCGCCGTGATGGGCGCAGCGATGCTTCTCGCCGTCCCGTCGGCCGCGCTCCTCGCGCACTTCCGCCGGGGCGAGCTGACGGCAACCGGGCTCGTGACTCTGGGCCGCGCGGTTCCGACTTTCGCAGTGGCCGCCCTGCTCGTGCCCGTGGCGCTGCGCCGGGGATGGGGGTTCGAGCCGTGGCCGATCTTCATCGCGCTGCTCGTGCTCGCCCTGCCGCCGCTCTACCTCAACACCTACACGGCGGTCCGCCACGTCGAGCCGGGCACCGTCGACGCGGCTCGCGCGATGGGCTTCGGGGAGCGGTCCATCCTGCTCCGGGTTGAGTTCGCGCTCGCCATGGGCGTCGTCTTCACCGGTATCCGGGTGGCCGCCGTGCAGGTCGTCGCGACCGAGCCGATCCGCGCCTTCCTTGGCGGTGACGGACTAGGGCGGTATGTTCGCGACGGACTCGGGCAGAACAACGACACGCTGATCATCGGCGGGGCGCTCTTGATTGCGGTGCTCGCGGCCACGACGAGCGTGGCCGTCAGTCTGGTCGAGCGCGTGGTGGTACCGCACGGAGTACGCCGGCTCAGGCGCGCGGCAGCGGATGGTAGGGGGAGTACCGGATGAGAAGGAAGATCGGCGTGTTCCTGGCCGTGGTCGTGATGGCCGCTCTGCCGGCGGCTGCGTGCGGCGACGACGACGGCGCGGACGGACCGACCATCAACGGCGCGGACGGGCCGACCATCCGCATTCGCGGTCAGGCCTTCAGCGAGGCGGTGACGATCGCCGAGGTCTACGGGCAGTACCTAGTTGCCCGGGGCTACGACGTCGAGATCCTGACGGCGGCCGGATTCCGCACCGAGGCGATCGAGGGCCTCCGGAACGGTGATATCGACCTGATCGTCGACTACATCGGCGGCGAGCTGACCGCGCTCGCACCCGATGCCCAGGTCGACGCCGCCGACCCCGACGCGATCATCGCGACCATCAGCCCGATCCACGAGGCCGCAGGCGCGACCGTGCTCGACTACTCCCCGGCGGTCGACGGCGACGCCTTCGTGGTTCGGGGCGATTCGGAGGCGCAGACGATCTCCGACGTCGCTGCCCTCGACTACGTGTTCGGGGCTTCGGCCGCGTGCTTCGAGCGGCCCCAGTGCTTCCTCGGCTACACGGCCCCGGAGGTCTACGGGATCGAGTTCGCCGATACGGTCACGATCGAGTTCGGCCCGCTCCTCGGAGAGGCGCTCGCGGCAGGCGAGGTGGATGCCGTCGTCTGGAACACGACCGCACCCCAGATCGGGGTCGAGGGCTTCCGCGTGCTCGAGGACGACAAGGGACTCCACCCGGCCCAGAACATCGCGCCCATCATCAGCACCGCCGTGCTGGAGGCGTGGGGCTCCGATCTCCGCGACGCCCTCAACACTCTCAGCGCGCTCATCACCACCGACGACCTCGTGGCGTGGAACATCGAGACCGACCTCGAGCTGCGCGAGTCCGATAACGTGGCGCGTGAGTGGCTGGAGATGAAGGGGCTGCTCGCGCAGTAGCGACCGATCGCTGTTCGCAGCGGGAGGGCCGGCCGCGGCCGGCCCTCCGCACCTGCCGCCAGTCGCCGCCGCGTCCGGCCGGCCGTCCCTCCGTGGCCACCGCCCGACTCGGCTCCCGGCGGGACGGCCACCCCCTCACGCCACCCGGCAATCGGGCGACGGCAAGCGGATACGCGGGATGCCCCTCGGCGGCGCCGGGAGCTAGCGGGCACGCCCCGGCGCCGGGGACGAGAGCGATCCGGGGTTAGCGCTCCACCTCGACGCCATTCCAGAAGGCGACATGGTCGGCGATGTTGCTGGCCGCCTCCTTGGGGTCGGGGTACCAGAAGGCGGCATCCTGGTTTCGATCGCCGGCGACCTCGATCGAGTAGTAGCGGGCCGTCCCCTTCCAGGGGCAGACGCTCTCCGTCTCGCTCTCGATCAGGTACTCGGTCATCACCGCCGAGCGCGGGAAGTAGACATTCCCCTCGACGATCTCGTACTCGTCGCTCTCGGCGATGACCGCGCCGTTCCACCGTGCTCGAGCCATCTGTATCCCCATCTCCCCGCCGCGCGTCGTGCGGCAGGTCATTCTAGCAACCGTGTCGCGGGCCCTCCGCGGCTCCGCCCGGCGCCACCACCAGCAGCGCGTCCTCCGGTGTTGCGCCTGCCTCGGGCGCTGTGCGATGAAGATTGACTCCGAGAGGTGATGCGCGACGAAAGGGCCCCCATGAGCAGCACGCCCGCCGACGAGACCGCCGCGGCGCGGATGCCGATGCCGCTCGGCGAGGCGCTCTACACGCTGCGAGCGATCCGCCGCTTCCGGCCCGAGCCCCTTCCCGACGACGACCTGCGGGCGATCCTGGAGGCGGCGACGCGCGCCCCGTCCTGCGGAAACTCGCAGGGCTGGCGATTCATCGCGGTGCGTGAGCGGGCGCAGATCGAGGCGTTCGCCCGGCTCTACCTGGAGGCGTGGTGGGCGAAGCGGGGCGAGGTCGGAATCCGATCGGTCGAGGACTTCCCGGCCGGCCACCGCGTCATGCCGCACGCTCACCGCCTGGCCGAGGACTTCGCGACGGTCCCGGCGATGGTCCTGCTCTGCGCCACCGAGCGCGGCCTCGACGCCGCGACGTGCGTCATCCCGGCCGCGCAGAACCTGCTACTCGCCGCCCGCGGGCTCGGGATCGGCGGCACGATCACGACGCTCCACCCGGTCGTGGAGGAGCGCGTCCACGCACTCTTCGACATCCCGCCTCAGGCACAGGTCGTCTACTGCATCCCCCTCGGCTATCCGGCGACGCCTTTCGGCACCGTGCGCCGCCGCCCGCTCGCCGAGGTCGTGGCCGAGGAGCGCTGGGGCACGCGCGCGCCCTGGGCGCACGTCGGGGGAGAGGGCGCGTAACCCGGCCCCGCGGTGCCGGCGGCCGCGCTGGACCCCGGCGCCCGTGGATGCCGATGTGCACGAGTTCGAGGACTGCGGGCACGCTCTCGCCGCGGAGGCGGCCGAGCGCATCGCTCCCGAGATCCGCGCGCCGCGCAGGGGCGCCGCCCTAGCAGGGTTGTGATTTTCTCCCTGGGTGCCCGGAGCATGGCCGGCGGTGCCCCGCGGGTGCAACAAACGCCCCCGGTAGCTGTCAGAAGCCCCAGGTAGTGGTCGACTGTAACTGATAAGACGAGTACACTAACGATCATACAAGAGGGACCCCCACGAGGGAGGATATCGATGCGAGGACAGAGCGAGGACCAGGGCCGCGCCACTCTCACCTACCCGGAGATGTTCGTCCCCAGCGACCACCCGCTCCGACGCATCAAGCCCATCGTCGACCGGGCGCTCGCCAATCTCTCCCCGCGCTTCGACGGTCTCTACAGCGAGTCCGGGCGACCGTCGATTCCGCCCGAGACGCTGCTCAAGTCGACACTCCTCATCGCCTTCTTCTCGATTCGTAGCGAGAGCCAGTTCTGCGAGCGGCTGCGGTCCGACATGGCGTTCAAGTGGTTCCTCGACCTCCCGGGAGACCCCGGTTCCTTCGACCGCTCCACGTTCTCGAAGAACCGCTCCCGGCTCCTTGACGGCGACATCGCCCGGGGGTTCTTCGAGGAAGTCGTGAGGGAGGCGAGGGAGCGGAACCTGCTGTCCGAGGAGCACTTCACGGTCGACGGGTCGCAGCTCGAGGCGTGGGCGTCGCACAAGAGCTACCGGTCACGCGACGAGCAGGACGGGGACAAGCCTGCGGGCCGCAATCCGGACGTCGACTTCCGCGGCGAGCGCCGGCACCGGGACACCCACGTCAGCACGACCGATCCCGGCGCGCACCTGTACCGGAAGGGGAACGGGCAGGCGGCGCGCCCGAGCTACATCGGGCATGTGATGACGGAGAACCGCAACGGGCTCATCGTCGATGTCGAGCTCACGACGGCGCACGGGCGGGCGGAGCGGGATGCGGCGCTGGCCATGGCCGAGCGCAGCCTGACACCGGGGGCGACGCTGGGCGCCGACAAGGGATACGACGCGAAGCACTTCGTGGAGGGGCTGTGCGAACTCGGGGTCGTGCCGCACGTGGCACGGCGAGCGAAGCACAGCGCCATCCCCGAGGAGGTGGCGCAGACGCCCGGCTACGAGGTGAGTCAGCGCCGGCGCAAGATGGTGGAGGAGAGCTTCGGGTGGCTGAAGACCGTGGGGGGCGGGCGCAAGCTCCGCTACATCGGCGAACAGGTCAACGGTTTCTGGATGGAGATGGGCGCTGCCGCGTACAACCTGGTGCGCGTGGCCAATATCGACGCCGCGCTGTCACGGGCGTAGTGCGCCCGGAGTAGGTCCCGGGGCGCCCGGACGGGGTGAGAGAGCCCCGGAGGGGGCCAGAATCGGCCCCGAAATGACGCCGCATACGCCCTCTTGGCGGTGATTCGCTCCGTGGCCGCGCCAAAGGGGGCCTTTTTCCCGACCCTGCTAGTGGCCGAGTTCCGTGCGCAGCGCCCTCGACGCGGCGGCGAGCGCGCTGATCTTGCGCTGCGCCGTCTCGCGCGGGAGGAACCACATGCCGCAGTCGGGCGCCAGGCGCAGCCGCTCCGGCGGCAGCATCTGAAGTGCCGCGCGCGCCCGCTCCACGATGTGCTCGGTCCTCTCCACCGGTGCCTCCGGCGCGAGGTTGAGCAGCCCGAGGATCACCGCCTTGTCGCCGGCGTGCTCGAGGACGTCCGGCTCGTGGCCGGGCTGCTCGTACTCGATGCTGATCTCGTCGACGTCGGAGGCGGCGATCATCCGCATCGCCTCGGCGTAGGCGGGGTTCACGCGCTTGCTGGCGATGTTCTGCGCATAGCCGTAGCAGATGTGCACGGCCGTCCGCGCCCCGACGCCGGCGACGGTGCGCGAGAGCGCCTCCGTCGCCCAGTCGCGCACCCGTGACTGGTTGAAGTGGAGCTCGGGGTCGTCGATCTGGATCAGGTCGGCCCCGGCCGCCGCCAGCGCACGAACCTCGTGGTTGAGCGCGTCGGCGAGCGCCAGCATCAGTCTCCCCATGTCGCCGTAGTAGCGGTCGGCGATGCGCACCGCGAGAGTCGCCGGGCCGATCACGGTCACCTTGCTCCCGCGCGACGTGTGGCGGCGCAGGAACTCGAGGTCGGACACGGAGAGCGGACCGTCCCAGGTGATCGGGCCGGTCACCGTCGGGCCCATCCGCATCATCCCCGTCCGCAGGCGCGAGACGTCGCGGATCGAGATGTAGTCGGCGACGTCGCTGGTACGGGGCGTCCCTTCCCCGTAGCGGTCACTCCAGTTCTCGGTATCGATGCCCCCGAGGCGCATGAAGTAGCCGGAGAAACTCTGCCGCCGCTGCTCGCCGTCGGTGACGTAATCGAGTCCGGCGCGCTCCTGGTCGGCGATCGCGAGCAGTACCGCGTCATCCTGGGCGGCCTGGAGCCGCTCGGGGGGGACGCGCCACCACTCGCTCTGGTCGATCGCGGTCGGTTTCGAGAGATCGACGAGCCACGGCGGCTTCGCGTAACTGCCGACGAGTTCGGTGGCGAGCGTGTCGTAGGGCAATCGAACCTCCATCCTGATCGCGGGGCTGTCCCGCGTCCGACGCGGGCGGGCGGGCCACCGCCGGGCTGCCTTCGGCGCCGACCGGGGTGGTCCCCAGCCTAGCCCCGCTGGCGGGGAAGCGCCCCGCCGTCGCCGGCCCCGGTGACGCGGCCGCCCGACCCGTCTCCTCCCGCGTCCCGGGCGACGAGCGGCGGCGCGCCGCGATCCGCCGGTGACGCGGCCGCGGGGCCACCGCCCCGCGGCTCGCCCGAGGCGGTGAACGCGACCGGGCGCTGTGCGGTGCGATCGACCGTGAGTCGGAAGACGTCGAAGCGGTTGTAGCCGCCCGTGATGTCGTGGAACTGCTTCGGTTCGACGCTGTCGGCGAGGTCCAGATCGGCGTAGAGGATCCCCTCCTCGTCGCGCAGCGTCTCCGACACGGGAGCCCCCGAGGGCCCGATGACCAGGGAGATGCCGCGCGGGCTCTCCTCCAGGATGCGCAGCGCGTCGGCACCGAGCGGAGCCAGGGCAGCGCGCGTCGACGCATCGATGTAGCCCGAGGCGACGACGTTGAAGACCTTCGCCTCGAAGGCGTGCGCGCCGGCGCGCAGCCGGATCGCCGCCTCGAGGTCGTAGTTGCCGCCGTGGGCGGGATCGCGCGTCGGCCAGGCGGGTGGGTAGCTGGAGACGTGAATCTGCTCGCCCTGCGCCGCGAGCGCGTAGCGCGCGAGCGGGTTCGTGTTCTCGCCGCAGATCAGCATGCCGATGCGCCCTGCGGTGCTCTCGACGACACGCAGTCCGGCGCCGTCGCCGGGAGCCCACGTCAGCTTCTCGTAGAACGTCGGCACGAGCTTGCGATGGTGATTGAGCACGGAGCCGTCCGGCCCGATGAGCACGTTGGCGTTCCAGAGCGTGCCGACGCTCTGGTCCGTGCCCTCCGTCAGGCCGAGGGAGACGAGCACGCCGCGCAGCCTGGCGACGCGGGCGATGCTCTCGAGTTCGGGCCCCGGCACCCGCATCGCGTTCTGGGCCAGGCGGCGGAAGAACTCGTGCGCCGCGATCGGGGCCGTCACCGCCGACCAGAGGGGAAAGGCCGGCAGGTAGGACTCCGGGAAGGCGATGAGTTCGGCACCGGCGCGCGCCGCCTCGTCGATCAACGCGCACGCCTTCGCCACCGATCGCTCCAGGTCGAGAAAGACGGGGGCCGCGTGCACCGCGGCGACGCGCGGCGCCGGGTAGCTCACGGCCATCTCAGGGTCCTCCCGGCGCGGTCCACGAGCGGACCCTGGCGATGAGGACCGCCCGCCTCAGGGCAACGGGGGCGCATCCCCGTCCCGGCATCCGCGGCGGCGGCCCTCAGGCCGCGCCGGCGCGGCGCTCGGGCCACGTTGAGAGCAGCCAGACGCGGTAGCGACCGACCGTCTCCTCCGCGGCGAGCTCAGCACGCCTCTCCTCGGCATCCGCGGCCGCGGCGAGCGCCGCATCGAGAGCGGTCCGGTCCGGGGCGTGGCGCACCCACGTGAAGGCGCCCGGATGCCCGAGGTTCTGCAAACAGCGCATCGCGTAGATGCCGCCCGACGCGGCGAACGCCGCCGCCGCCGCCCGCTCCGCCGCGATGTAGGCGCGCTCGCTCCCCGGCCTCACGAAGGTCAGGCCGTGGAGCGCGACGCCGAGGTCGTCGCCGTCGAGTTCGCACCCCGTCGGCTCGGTCCGGACGACCTCCTCGAAGAGCGGCCTCCAGTAGCCCGGCGAGAGCGGCCCCACCATCAGGCCCCTCGGTCCGCCCGACGTCGACAGCTCCCCGCGGAGCGCCTGGAAGCCGGGGCTGACGCCGAACTCCTCGGAGTGCCGCTGGCTCGCCCACACCTGCATGTGGATGCTGGAAGCGGGGTCGTCCAGTCCCTTCAGGTAGAGGTTCCAGTACATCCCGGGGCAGTCGACGCGCTGGAGCAGCGCGTCGTAGGCACGCTCATGCCGTCCAACCACCTCCGGCTCCCGGAGGACGCGGCTGATGCCCTGCACCGCGAAGAGCGGCGGGCTGTGGTTCGCGCTCCCGGCGGCGGACACGGCGCTAGACTCCCGCACCGTGCCGCACGGCGCTCTCGCCGGCGACGGGGACGTTGTAAAGGGTGAGCGAGAAGGGCTCGGAGAGCTCCGCGTCGATGGGCTCGCGCAGCCGCTCGAAGCGCCCGCTGTCGAAGAAGTCCTCCCACGCCTCCCGCGAGCTCCAGCTCATCTCCCAGAGGTAGCGGTAGGGACCGCCCGCGAAGTGCAGCAGCCGTGATCCGAGAAAGCCCGGCTCCGCGCCCAGGCGCCCGACCGCCTCGCGGTGCGCCGCCTCGAGCTCGATGCGGTGGCCCGGGATCATCCGCTCCTCCGCCGTCGCGACGAACATGGACCGTCTCCCCTCTCCCCGTGTCTAGTTCCGGGCCGGCTCCTCCGCGTCCCACCTAACGACCAGGTGCCCCGACTCCCAGTCGGGCGGGGCCGTGCAGCAGGCGACGAAGCGCTCCCACGCCGCCCGCGTCGGCTCGGCCGAGGCGATATCCGCGGCGTCGCTCGCGGCGACGACGATCACGTGCTGCGCCGGCCAGCCGAGGTTGCGCAGCACTCGCAGCGAGGAGAGCGCCGGCAGCTCGTCGGCGGCCGCCGCGAGGTCGCGCGACGCCGCGGCCAGCTCTCCCTCGCCCCCCGGTCGCGCGGAGACGAAGGCGACGTCCTGGCCCACGATCGCCGCCCCGGGGCGCGCCATCTCGGCGACGGGCCCGTAGTAGCCGGGGTTCGCATCCGAGAACTGGCTCGGCGAGGGGCGGGTGGCGCTCCGGGGGGGCCGAAGCCGCTGGTACTCGGGGTCGACGCCGAAGGCCTCGGATTGCTGCTGGTTCTCCCAGGCCATGAGGTCGATGTAGCGATCCCCGTCCGCGTGCGAGCGCATGACGTGCTTGTACGTCATGCCCGGATAGCGCCCGGCGAGCTGCGCGTAGAGCTCGTGCTGCGCGGCGTGCGCATCGGGGTCGCTCGCCCGGATCTGAACGACGATGACGAACATGGGACTCCACGTCGGCGCGCCGCCGAGCGGCGACGGCAGTCTAGCGCACTGCGCTGGCGCGAGGCACGACCGCGCGGCACACTCGGGCCGGCCGGAGAGCGGCGCAGCGTACGGGACGGTGCACGTGGTTATCGAGACGCTCCACGTCGACCACATCGCGATGGCCGTCCCGGACGAGAAGCGGCAGTCCGCGATCCTCGAGGGGCTCCTCGGCTTCCGGCGGCGCGAGACCTACCCATACGAGGGACAGGGTTTCGTCGGCGTCTCGTTCGACGTGCCGGGGCGCTCCGGCGTCGGGTGGGAGGTGCTGGCGCCGACGGGCGCGCACTCCTTCCTGAGCGGCTTTCTGGAGGGTCCCCTGGGACCGGGGCTGCATCACGTCGCCTTCCAGGTCGAGGACCTCGAGGAAGCCCTCGACGAGCTGCGGCGCGCGGGTATCGAGCCGTTCGGCACCGAGACCGCCGGCGAGAACGACGGCCGCGCCGTGACCTTCCTGCACCCCCGCCGCGGCGGGCGGGGCCTGCTCATCCAGCTCTTCGCCGGGCCGGAGTGGAACGACGCCGAGCGGATGCGAGCCGAGCGCTGGGATCCCGGGCACCCGACACTCGGCATCACCGAGCTGCACCACCTCTCGCACGCCGGCTCGGATCGCGAGTCGCTCGCCGGCTGGTACGAGCAGCTCTTCGGCTTCCGTACGGTCTTCCGCGGGCCCCGTGAGCCGGATCGCGACTACGACACGGCCGTGCTCGATCTCCCCACGGGCGAGATGAGATGGGAGGTCATCGCACCCCGCGGCGAGGGATCCTTCATCCAGCGCTTCCTCGACGCGCGCGGGCCCGGGCCGCACCACGTCACGTTCCTCGTCGCGGACTGGGAACGCGCCCTCGCGGCCTGCGCGCACCACGGCGTGCGGCCCTTCGGCGTCGAGGAAGGCACGGTCGAGGGCGCGCGCTACCGCGAGGCCTTCCTGCACCCGCACGACACCGGCGGCATGCTGCTGCAGTTCGTCTGGGAGGAGCGGCCCGGCACGTGGCTGTAGGCACCGGGAGCACGAAGATCGGCGCCGCCCACGCACGGGGGCGGCCGGCCTCCCGGAAGGCACCGGGAGCGTGACCCGGGACGAAGCCGCTCCCCTCAACCTCCTCGAGCTCGAGGAGCGGGCGCGCGCCGCCCTTGACCCGATGGCGTTCGACTACTACGCGGGCGGCGCGCACGACGAGCTCACCCTCGGCCGCAACCGCGCCGCCTACGAGCAGATGGCGCTCGTGCCGCGCGTGCTCGTCGACGTATCGACGGTCGACACGGGGGTCGAGCTCCTGGGGCGGCGCCATCCGATGCCGGTCGTGATCGCGCCGATGGCGTTCCAGCGGCTCGCACACGCGGACGGCGAACTCGGCGTCGCCCGCGCCGCCGCCGGCTCGGGTGTGACGATGACCCTCTCCACGCTCTCGACCACGTCGATCGAGGACGTGGCGGCCGCGGGATCGCCGGCGGCGCCCCCGTGGTTCCAGCTCTACGTCTTCCGGGATCGGGGGCTCACCCGGGAGCTGGTCGCGCGCGCCGAGGCCGCCGGCTACGAGGCACTCGTGCTCACGGTCGACGCCCCCCGCCTCGGCAACCGCGAGCGCGACGCGCGCAGCGGATTCCACCTCCCGGCCGGTCTCGTCGCCGCGAACCTCATCGCCGCAGCGGAGCAAGAGCGCACCCGCCTCGAGCCCACGGGAGTCGGGTCGAGCCTGGCCGCCTACTTCGAGCGGAACCTCGACCCCACGCTCACCTGGCGCGACCTGGAGTGGCTCGCCGGCGAGACGCGGCTCCCCGTGCTCATGAAGGGGGTGCTCGACCCGCGGGACGGCCGACTCGCCGTGGAGCGCGGCGTCGCGGGCGTCGTCGTCTCCAACCACGGCGGCCGCCAGCTCGACACCGCGCCCGCCACCATCGAGGCGCTCCCCGCGGTCGCGGAGGCGGTCTCCCGGGCCGGCGACGGGCGCGCCGTCGTCCTGGTCGACGGCGGCATCCGACGCGGCACCGACGTGCTGAAGGCGCTGGCATCGGGCGCTCACGCGGTGATGCTCGGCCGCCCGGTGCTCTGGGCGCTCGCGGCCGGCGCCGGGGGAGGCGGGGAGGAGGGCGTCCGGCACGCGCTGGGGCTGCTCGCCGCCGAGGTGGAGCTCGCGATGATGCTCGCCGGCGCTCCCGACGTGGCCTCCCTCACGCCGGAGCTGCTCGCCTAGCGCACACCGGCACGACGCTTCCGCCGCTGCGGTCGGGCGCGTGCGGTTGCCCCGGGCGCCCGGTACAGTCGCCGCGGGAGGCGGGCGCCCCCCGGCGGCACGAGGAGGCATCGGTGAAACGGCAGGCGGACGTGGTGGTGATCGGGCTCGGCCCGGGCGGCGAGCACGTCGGAGGGACTCTCGCCGAGGCCGGGCTCACGGTGGTCGGCATCGAGCGCCACCTCATCGGCGGCGAGTGTCCGTACTACGGGTGCATCCCCTCGAAGATGATGATCCGGGCGGCGAACCTGCTGGCGGAGGCCCGGCGCATCCCGGGGATGGCCGGGGAGGTAAGCGTCACGCCGGACTGGGCGCCCGTGGCTCAGCGCATCCGCGAGGAGGCGACCGACCACTGGAACGATCAGGTCGCCGTCGACCGTTTCGTCGGCAAGGGCGGGCACTTCGTGCGCGGCGAGGGGCGCCTTGTCGGGCCGGGCCGCGTGGTGGTCGACGGCGACGAGATCGAGGCGAGCCGCGCCGTGGTCATCGCCACCGGCACGAGCCCCGCGGTGCCGCCTATCCCCGGCCTCGCGGGCGTCGACTACTGGACCAACCACGAGGCGGTGCAGGTGGAGAAGCTCCCCGCCTCACTGGTCGTGCTGGGCGGCGGCGCGATCGGGATGGAGATCGGTCAGGCGCTCTCCCGCTTCGGCGTGGCCGTCACGGTGGTCGAGGCGCTCGACCGCCTGCTCCCGCTCGAGGAGCCGGAGGTGGGCGCGCTCATTGCCGATGTCTTCGAGCGCGAGGGGATCGGCGTGCGCACCGGCGCCGCCGCCACCCTGGTGGAAGCCGCCGGCCCCGGCGTGCGCCTCACTCTCGACGGCGGCGAGACCGTCGACGCGGAGCAGCTGCTCGTCGCGACGGGCCGGACCACAGACCTGCGGGGGCTCGGCGTCGGCACGGTCGGCCTCGAGGAGGGCGCACGCTTCGTTCCGGTCGATGGGCGGATGCGCGCGGGCGACGGGCTCTGGGCGATCGGAGACGCGACCGGCACCGGCCTCTTCACGCACATGGCGTACTACCAGGCGAGCATTGCGATCGCCGACATCCTCGGACGCGATGTCCGCGCCGCCGACTACCGCGGGTCGGCGCGCGCGACTTTCACCGACCCCGAGGTCGGGGCGGTCGGGCTGAGCGAGCAACAGGCGCGGGACGCCGGCATGCAGGTGCGCGTCGGAACGCAGCAGGTCCCGTGGACCGCGCGCGGGTGGATGCACAAGGCGGGGAACGAGGGGTTTATCAAGCTCGTCGAGGACGCCGAGCGGGGCGTCCTGGTCGGTGCCACCTCGGTCGGCCCGCACGGGGGCGAGGTACTTGGCATGCTGGCGCTCGCCGTCCACGCCGCGGTGCCCGTCGACGAGTTCCGCCGCATGCACTTCGCCTATCCCACCTTCCACAAGGGCGTCGAGGACGCCCTCCGGGAGCTCCGCGCAGGGTAACCGGGGGATGGGGCAGGGCGCTGGTACGGCTCGCCCGGGGCGACCGACGATCGAGGCGGCGAGGAGTGAGTCGTGCGGGGGTTAGGTGACGTGGACCAGACGCGATGGGGTGAGGCCGCGGAGACTCCGGGGGCCCCGGAGGCGGCTCGCGAGCGGTTGCTCGCTGCGCTCCCCCGGGACTCGCTCGACCTGCTGAGCCGCTTCGAGGAGGCGGTGCGCGCCGACGAGCGGCGCCTGAGCGCGATTCGGTACGCGGGGAGCCGCTCCCAGCCGCCCGCCGCGCCCGCGGTCGGGACACCCGATCAGGCGCTGGGCGCGGCGCTCGCCGCCGAGGCCGCAGACGGCCCACTCGCCTTCTGCGGCCCGGACGAGCTGATGCGGCTCCTCATCGCCGAGCTGGAGGAGGACGACTGGCAGCGCGCGCCGCCGGCGTAGCCCGGGCAGGCCGCCCGCCGGCGCCTCGTCCCGGCCTCACGTCGCGGCAACTGATAAGAGGCTTCCCCATCTACTCAGTTCGCGGTATGATCCTCTCACCATGGACGAGGGCGAGATGGGCCGCATCGCGAAGCAGCTCTCCTCGGTGCTGGAGCGCTCCCGCTTGCGCTCCGAGGAGCGGGTGCAGCTCGCTGGCGGGCTCTTCGTGGCGGCGGCGCTCGGCCCCTACTGGTGCGCGGGGCGGACGCCGGCCGAGGCACATGAGTTGCTGCGTGCGAGCGACCCGGACGTGGCGGACGCCGTGGAGGCGCTCGCGCCGATGCTCCTCTCGCGCGTCATGACTCAGGCCGAGGCGCGCGACGCTGTGCAGGCCGCCGAACAATTCATGCAGCGCGGGGAGCACGTCGGCGGGTAGGACGACACCCCCGCTCCCTCCGCGCACCGGTCGTTATACTTGAGGGCACGACCGACGCCGTGATCGCGCCGACGCGCGGCCCCAGCGGCGTCCGCCCCGCGCGGCGGACAAGTGGTCGGGAGGGTCCCATGGCCAGGGCCATCTGGCGCGGCGCCATCACCTTCGGGATGGTCCACATCCCCGTGAGGCTCTACACCGCCACGGAGAGCAAGGACGTCTCCTTCCGCCAGCTCCACCGGGACGATCACTCGCGCGTGCGCTACCTCAGGTGGTGCCCCGTCGACGAGCGCGAGCTCGCCCCCGAGGAGATCGTGCGCGGCTACGAGTACGCCAGGGACAGCTACGTCGTGGTGGAAGAGAAGGATTTCGAGGGTCTTCCGGTCGCGAGCAAGCACACGATCACACTCTCCTCCTTCGTCGAGGCCGGCGAGATCGACCCCATCTACTACGAGAAGTCGTACTACCTGGAGCCCGACGAGAGCGGGGAGAAGCCCTTCGCGCTCCTGCGCGGGGCGCTCCAGGAGCGCGGCCTCACGGGCATCGCCAAGATCGCCATCCGCAACCGGGAGCAGCTCTGCGCGCTCCGGGCTTCGGACGGAGTCATCATCCTCGAGACGCTTCTGCACGCGGACGAGATCCGCCCCGCCGCCGGCGACGTGAGCGAGGTCGCAGTCAGCGAGCAGGAGCTTCAGATGGCGCTCGCGCTCATCGACATGATGCGGCAGCCCTTCGATCCGGCCAGCTACACCGATGACTACCGCGAGGCGCTGACCGCGCTCATCACGGCGAAGCTCGAGGGCGGCGAGGTCGTGGCCGGCGAGACGGGACCCGCGCCCGCGACCCCGGTCGTCGATCTGATGGCCGCGCTCCGGGCGAGCGTCGACGCGGCCCTCGCCCACCACCGCGACGATGATTCGCCCTCCACCGACGTTCACGACGAGCCCGAGGGCGGGCTCGTCGCCGCCTCCAACGGGCGCCAACGCGAAGCCCGGCGGCGCGAGGCCGCCGGCTAGCACCGGGCGCATCCGCCGCCGTGCCGAGCCGACGGGGCACGCGATCCGCTCGCGCAGGCGCCCCGAGCCCCGCGACCCGGGGCGGGCGCGACGCGCTCGACAGCTACTCCCGCAAGCGCGACTTCGGGCGGACGAGCGAGCCCGGGGTCGAGATCCCCGAGCCGGCCGACGGGCCTCTCACCTTCGTCGTGCAACGGCATGCCGCGCGGCGCTTGCACTACGACCTGAGGCTCGAACTCGATGGCGTCATGCTCTCGTGGGCGATTCCACGAGGTCCCTCGGCGGAGCCGGGCGAGCGGCGCCTCGCCGCCCGTGTCGAGGATCACCCGCTCGACTACGCGCGCTTCGAGGGCGTGATCCCCCCCGGCGAGTACGGCGCCGGCGAGGTCATCGTCTGGGACCGCGGCACCTACTCGCCCGACGAGGGCGGCGTGCTCTCCTTCCACGACCGCACCGAGGCCGAGGAGCGAATGCGCGCGGCACTCGCCGAAGGAAAGCTCTCCGTGCGCATGCGCGGGCACCGGATGAAGGGCTCGTGGGCACTGGTGCGCACCGGCGGGTCCCCAGGAGGCGGAGCTGCGCGGACGCACGGCGGCGGGGGCGAGGAGGGCTGGCTCCTCCTGAAGCATCGCGACGAGGCGAGCGGGGGCGAGCTGACCTCCGAGCTCGACTCGGTGATCTCCGATCTCAGCGTCGACCGCCTGAAGGCCGGACACCGTGCCCCGCGCGGGCTCCGGCCCCCGCCGCTGCGGCCGGCCGAACTCGATGGGGCCCAACCACTGCCGGCCCGGCGCCGGGATGAGCGCGCGCCTATGCTCGCGACGGCGACAGAGCGCCCCTTCTCGCGCGCCGGCTGGGTCTTCGAACCCAAGCTCGACGGCGTGCGTACGCTCGCGCGGATCGCGCAGAGCGGGGAAGGCGCGCCGACGGTCACGCTCACCAGCCGCCGCGGCGTCGATGTCAGCCGCGCCTACCCGCTGCTCGCGCGCGAGCTGGCCGAGCAGCCGCTCGCCGGGGCACTGATCGACGGCGAGATCGTCGCGATCGACCAAGCGGGACGGCCCTCCTTCGAACTGCTGCAGCACCGCATCAACCTCCAGAACGAGGTCGACATCCAGCGCGCCGCCTCCGAGACGCCCGTGCGCCTGTACCTCTTCGACCTCGTGGAGCTCGAGGGCTACGACCTCACACGCGTCCCCCTCGCCGAGCGCCTGCGGACGCTCTCGCTTGTGATCTCCTCGACCTCACGCATCCGACTCGTGGAGCGCTTCCAGGAGGACGGCGTCGCCGCCTACCGAGCCGCGGTTGCGCTCGGGTTCGAGGGCGTCGTGGCGAAGCGAGCCGATTCGCCGTACGAGCCCGGGCGCCGCTCGGCGAGCTGGGTGAAGGTGAAGTCGCGGAGCTCCGACGAGTTCGTCGTCTGCGGCTACATCGCGGGAAAGGGGGCGCGCGCCGCCACGCTCGGCGCGCTCGTCGTGGCCGAATACCGCCGCCCCGGCCCCGGCTCCGAGCCGGCGTTGACCTACGTCGGGAGAGTGGGATCCGGCTTCAGCGACGCCCGGCTCGCCGAGCTCCGAGAGCGCCTCGATGCGCTCTCGATCGCCGAGAGCCCCCTCGCCGAGATCCCCGCCGAGGGACGCGCGGCGATCTGGGTGCGCCCGGAGCTCGTGTGCGAGGTGACGTTCTCGGAGCGGACGAGCTCCGGCAGGCTGCGCGCGCCCGTCTTCCTCCGGATGCGCCCGGACCGCGACCCCGACGACTCCGTCCGGCACCCGGCGGGAGCGCCGGACTCCGCGGTCGCCCGTGCGGCCGGGAGACGCCGGGAGATCACGGACCGGGGCTCCTCGCTCGGGGAGCAGGCGGCCGAGGCGGCGGCCCAGCTCGAGGGCGCGGCGCGAACGTCGCTCCGCCTCGTGGTGGGGGGCGTCGACATACGCCTCACCAACCTGGACAAGCCGCTGTGGCCCCCGCATGCGGGGCAGGACGCCGTCACGAAGCGTGGTCTCCTGCTCTACCTGGCCCGCGCCGCGCCGTCCCTCCTCCGGCACCTACGGGATCGCCCGCTCACGCTCACCCGCTACCCCAACGGCCTGGAGGGAGGCTCCTTCTACCAGAAACACTGGGATGAGGGCCGGCCGGAGTGGGTGCAGACGGTGCAGCTTCCGTCGCAGACGGCGGGGGAGCGCGTGCATGTGCTCTGCAACAACCTTCCGACCCTCATGTGGCTCGGCCAGCTCGCCGTCCTCGAGCTGCACGCCTCGCTTGCCCGCAGCTCCGGAGAGCCGGAGGCGACGATGCCGATCCGGGAGACCGGGCGCTCGCTCGCGCAAGCGCCCGACTCGCTGCTCGACCGACCCGACTACCTCCTCTTCGACCTCGATCCGTACATCTACTCCGGGCGCGAGCAGGAGGGCTCGGAGCCGGAGCTCAACCGCCGAGGCTGGGCCGCCTCCGTCGAGCTCGCGCTCCGGCTGCGCGAGCTGCTCGAGACGGCGGGGCTCCCCTCTTTCGTCAAGACCTCCGGTGCCACGGGGCTCCACGTGCACGTGCCGATCGTGAGAGAGCCCGCCTTCGGCTACGCGGGCGTCCGCTCCATCTGCCAGACCTTCGCGGAGTTCCTCGAGAGCGCCCACCCGGGGGAGGTGACGCTCCGCTGGCGGACCGGGGAGAGGCGCGGGCGCGTCTTCCTCGACGTCAACCAGAACGCCCGCTCGAAGAACATGGCCGCGCCGTACTCCCCGCGTGCCAGGCCGGGCGCCCCCGTCTCGACGCCCCTGCTCTGGGAGGAGCTGGAGCGTGTCTACCCGAGCGACTTCACCGTGGCGACGCTACCGGAACGCCTGGCGACCGTCGGCGATCCGTGGGCGGGGATCCTCGAGGCGAAGCGGCGCCTCTCGAAGCTCGGACTGGACGGGGCGGACGGGGACACGGCCGGGCCCGGCGGATAGACGTGCACGCCTTCCGGCCAGTCGGTCCCGGCCGGCGGCCACTACCAGAGCCCCAGGCGCTCCATCAGATCCGCGTACTGCCCCAGGTGACGGATGCCGAGGAAGTGATCGCGCACGCGGTCGCGGGCGGACTCGCCGATCCTGGCCGCTCGCACGGGCTCCTGGATCAGCACGGCAAGGGCGTCGGCGTACTCCTCCACGTCGGCGGGATCGGCTATGAGCACGCCGGAGACGCCGTCCTCGATCTGGTCGCGGATACCGCCGACGGCGGTCGCGAGCACCGGGCGCGCCTTCCACATCGCCTCCGTGACGGTGAGGCCGAATCCCTCGTTCAGGCTCTTCTGGACGACGACCGCGGCGTGGCGCTGGAGCGCGTTCACCATCGAGGCGTTCTCTGCGAGATCGTCGGTGGGAAGCTGCGCCAGGTGCACGCGCCGGCGCACAGGCCCGGGGAGCTCCTGCCAGGCGGAGGCGGCGGCCCGGAACACGACCTGGCCCTCCGGGTCATCCGAGACCGCGGTCACGTCCGGCCCGGCCACCACCAGCTCCGCCGTGCCGGCGCGCCCCCCCTCCGCCAGCGAGCGGAAGCCCTCGATCACCCCGAGCGGATCCTTGAGCGGATCCCAGCGGGAGACCTGCACCACGAGCGGCGTCTCCCATGCCGGCGGTGGGCCCTCGCGTACGATCCGTGCGGGGCGGCGGACCGAGCGCACGGAGCCGTCGGCGCCCGCGAAGGAGACGCCCCTCTCCTGGGGCGAGCCGTCGACGAGCCCGATCTGGACGAGCACGGAGCGCGTCGCCTCCTCGCCGAGTTCCTCGTTCTTCGCGCTGAACGGGTCGATCGAGGGCGCGATGACCATGGCGCGCGAGGCATCGAGCTGCCGCGGCACGTAGGCCCGGCGCGAGAAGACGTAGGCCGGGACGTCGGCCAGGTAGGGCTCAAGGAAGGACCAGCCGCTCTCGACCTCATCGTTCACGGCGTCGTGCCCGATATGGCAGCGCCACGCAACGACGGCCCCTGCACGCGAGAGGGAGGGCGCCAGGCCGGCGGTCTGCGGGTCGTGCAGGATCACGAGGTCGCCGGGCCGAATCCGCTCCACCAGCTGCGGTGCGTTGTGGCGCTGCACGGCCTCGTAGATCTCCCGCTCGGCCGATCCGAGCGGCCGGCCGTCTCCCGACGAGCCGTGCAGTGCGTGGTGGAGGCGCTTGGTGACCCCGAAGAAGGCCGGCTCGCCGCCGATCACGAGCCATCGCGCGTCGATGCCGAGATCGTGCGCGTAGCCGAGGAGCGAGGGCAGCATCTCGGCGACGCCACCGCCGACGGCGGTCGAATTGACGTTCCATACCGTGCGGCCCCGGAGCTGCTCACGGACGTGGGCCGCCCGCTGCTCGGCGGCGCGAACCACTTCGCCGCCGAGAACCGGGTCGAAGAGACGCAGGGACCGGGCCGCGATCGCGACCTCCGCAACCGGCGGTGGCTGCTCGAGCATCATCGATCCGATCACTCCCGCGCCCGGGTCCCGTCGCCCCCGGCGCGCTCACAGCTGGCAGATCTCCGGCGCCCGCGAACCCGGACACGATCGCCGGCGCCGCTCCCCTGCCCCGGCTCCGGGCGCGGGGGATAGTACGCTCGGGGCGTGAGCGAAGCACGCCAGAGCAACGGGATCGAGCGCCTCCACGGCGAGATCGTCGGCTGCCGCCTCTGCGGCCGGCTCGTCGAGTGGCGCGAGCGCGTGGCCCGCGAACGGCGCGCCGCCTTCCGCGATCAAGAGTACTGGGGCCGGCCCGTCCCCGGCTTCGGCGATGTGCGCGCTCGCCTCGTGCTCGTGGGGCTCGCGCCCGCCGCCCACGGCGCCAATCGCACCGGGCGGATCTTCACGGGCGATCGCTCGGGCGACTGGCTCTACCGGGCGCTTCACCGGGGCGGCTTCGCGAGCCAGCCGACGGCGACCGATCTCGATGACGGCCTTCGCCTCAGCGACGCTTATGTCACGTCCGCCGTGCGCTGCGCGCCCCCCGGCAACCGCCCGCTGCCGGAGGAGTCCGCGGCGTGTCAGCCCTACCTGGAGAGGGAGCTGCGGCTGCTGGATCGCGCGCGGGTCCTGATCGCGCTCGGCGGCGTCGCCTACCGGGCAGTCGCCGCGCTGGAGGGGATCAGGCCGCGACCTCGCTTCGGCCACGGCGTCGAGGTCGAAGTCGCCGGAGGCCGCACTGTGATCTGCTCCTACCATCCGAGCCAGCAGAACACCTTCACCGGGCGCCTGACGGAGCCGATGCTGGACTCGGTGATCGAGCGGGCGCGCACCCTCATCGCCGCCGCCGGCTGACGGCCGGCGCCGCCGAGCCGCGCGGGCGCCAGCTGCGCCCGGGCCCGGACCGCTAGATCAGGTCGACATCCTGCATCACTTCGACCAGGGCCGGCCCCTCGTGGGCGAGGGCGCGTTCGAGCGCCCCGTCGAGCTCCTCCGCGCGGTCGACGCGGATCCCGAGGGCGCCGCAGAGTTCCGCGAACCGCGAGAAGTCGGGGTTGGTGAGCCCCGTCTGCCAGACGGGTAGCCGGGCGGCGCGCTGCTCCTTCGAGATCTTCCCGAGTTCGCCGTTGTTCAGGAGCACGTGGGTGATGTTCATGCCGTGCCGGACCGCCGTGGTGAGCTCCGCCAGGTACTGTCCGAATCCGCCGTCCCCGGTTACCGCGATGATCGGACGCTCCGGCGCGGCCGCCCAGGCGCCGATCGCGGCCGGATAGCCGAAGCCGATGGAACCGAGGTAGCCGGACATCAGTACCGACTGCTCGCCCGAGCACTCGAAGTAGCGGCCGAACGAGTAGGTGTTGTTCCCCACGTCGACGGCGAGGACGGCGTTCCGAGGGGCGTGGCGGGTGAGCGCGGCGAAGACGGCGGCGGCGGCGACGCCCCGGCCCCTGTCGTCCGCGCCGCGGCGCTCCTTCTCGGCCGCCCAGAGCGCCCGGCGCACGGCAATGTCGGCGCGCTGGTCGGCGGCCGGGAGCGACGCACCCTCGAGCGCCGCCCGCAGCTCCTCCGCGGTGCGCCCGATCTCGCCGAGCACCGGGACGGTCACGCCGTGGAACTTGCCGAGCGTCATCGGATCGAAGTCGACCTGGATGGTCGGCTTGTAGGGGGCGATGCCGGTGTGCGTGGAGAACGAGGCCCCGAAGACAAGGAGCAGGTCGGACTCGTTCATCACCCAGCTCGCGACCGGCGTGCCGCTGCGGCCGAGCACGCCGGTGGCAAGCGGATGGTGGTCGGCGATCAACCCCTTCCCCTTGAAGGTGGTCAGGATCGGGGCGCCGAGGCGCTCGGCCAGCGCGATCACCGGCGCCATCTCGAAGCGGGCCCCGTGGCCCACCACGATCGCCGGGCGCGACGCGCCGCGGATCAGATCGACGGCTCGCCCCACGGCCTCCGCCGACGGTCCGATCCTCAGATCCGGGAGACGGCCCGAGGGCGAGCCCGCCGGGGCCTCGCCGGCGGGCACCGTCTGCACCTCGTTGGGGACGATCAGGTGCGCCACGTCGCGCTCGAGCAGCGCGTGCTTCAGCGCGAGGTTGACGAGCTCGGCGTGTCGGCTCGCCGGGAGCACCGTCTGGCTCCAGCGCGCCACCGAGGAGAAGGCCGACTGGAGGTCGACCTCCTGGAAGGCCCCGGGCCCGAGCACCTGCGATTCCACCTGGCCGGTGAGGGCGAGCACCGGCGCCCGGTCCATCTTCGCGTCCCAGAGCCCGGTGAGCAGGTTGGTGGCACCGGGGCCCGCGATCCCGAAGCAGGCGGCGGGCCGCCCGGTCAGCTTGGCGTAGGCCGAGGCGGCGAAGGCGGCGGCGCCCTCGTGCCGGACCCCGATGTAGGTGAGGCGGCCCTGCTCCTCCTGGCGGCGGAAGGCGTCGGCAAGGCCCAGGTTGCTGTGCCCGACCATCCCGAAGACGTGGGTGACGCCCCAGTTCACCATCGTCTCGACCATCACGTCCGAGACCGTGGGCTCGTGCGCCTCGGGTGCCGGCACGGCGACCCAGATCTCGCCGCCACGCAGCTCGACGGGGTAGCTCCGCACGCAGTCGGTGAAGCCGGGCGGCGGCTCCCCGGTGGTCGGATGATAGTCGTAGCCGTGCCACGGACAGCGCAGGAGGCCCCGCTCGATCGTCCCCTCCCCGAGCGGTCCGCCCTGGTGAGGGCAGCGGTTGTCGAGCGCCGCGTACCGGTCCTCGAAGTGCGTCAGGGCCACGGCGCGCGTCCCCGCCGCACCGGTCCGCACGCGCCCCTCCGGGAGCTCCTCGGCGGAGAGCACGCGGTACCAGGCGAGCCGCTCCCCGCTCTCCGCGTCGACGAACGTCTCCCCCTCGCCGCGACCCGGGACGCCTGCCTCAGGCATCGTCGCCCGCCGGCACCGCATCGCCCGCATGGCGGATCCCCGCGTGCTCGGCCAGTCCCGCGTCGAGGGTGGCGAGGTCGCCGGACGCCAGGGCGTGCACGTCGCCTACTCCCACTGCGCGCGCGATCATCCGGAGCTCCTCGGCGAGGGCCCGGTAGGTCTCAAGTCCACGCGCCGCCGAGCGCGCGACGTCGAAGCGCGCCTCCAGGTCGGCGCGCTGCGTCGCGATGCCGACGGGGCAGTTGCCGGTGTGGCAGGCGAGGTATTGCTGGCACCCGATCGCAATCATCGAGGCGGTCGCGAGCGCGACCGCGGAGGCGCCGAGAGCGAGCGCCTTCGCCACGTCGCCCGAGCTGCGGAAGCCGCCGGCCGCCACCAGGTCCACCGATTCCGCGCCGCGGCGCCGGAGGTGCACGCGCGCCCGGTGAAGCGCGTACTGGATGGGGATGGTGAGGTTGTCCTTCAGGACCTCGGGGGCGGCGCCGGTGCCGCCGCCACGCCCGTCGATGGTCACGAAGTCGCAGCCCGCCTCGATCGCCACGTCGAGGTCCTCCTCGACGCGCCCGGCGGCGAACTTGATGCCGACGGGGCCCCCGTCGAGCCACTCCCGTATCTGCTCGACGCGCGCGCGGAGCTCGGCGACGCCGCGTATGTCGACGAAGCGCGCCGGGGAGTGAGCGGCCTCCCCGGGCGCGAGACCGCGCACCTCGGCGATGCGCGGCGTGACCTTCTCGGCCGGCAGGAGCCCGCCGGAGCCCGCCTTCGCCGACTGGCCGAACTTGATCTCCACGGCGTCGGCGCTGCGCGCGACCTCCTCGCCCCACCCGAAGTAGCCGGAGGCCATCTCGAAGATGTAGTGGCGCGCGGCCGCGCGCTCATCGGGCAGCATCCCACCCTCGCCGGAGCCGATCGCCGTGTCGAGCTCCGCGGAGAGCCGGCCGAGCGCTGCCTTCGCCGGCGCCGAGAGCGCCCCGAACGACATGTGCGAGATGTAGAACGGGAGCGAGAGGACGAGCGGCCTCGCCGCGCGGCGACCGATGGTCGTCGTGAGCCTGACCTCCTCCGAGTCGAGCAGGGGCTGCCGCGCGAGCTGGGCGGGGAGCAGCAGCACGTCCTCCCACGAGGGCCGGAGCCGAAGCGAGGTTCCCATCGCCGACACGGGCGGCCGGCCCGATGCGAGTCCCTGCAGGTACTCGTAGGCGCGCAGGCTGCCGTCGTGGCGACGAGCCCAGCGCTCCAGGTATCCCGCGTCGTGATCCCGTGGGAGCGCCGGAACCTCGTCGGCGTCGACCTGCACCTCCCCGCCATGGATCCGCGCCGGGTAGACCCCGACGCGCTCCGCGGGGTCGTAGCGCGAGATGCCCGTGTGCAGGTCGAAGTCGTAGCCGTGCAGCGGGCAGACAATGTCGTCGCCGCGCACCGACCCGTCGCCGAGCTGGCCCCCGCGATGCGGGCAGCGATTCTCGAGAAGGTGCGGCCCGCAGCCCTCCTGCGAGCAATCCGCGAGGGCGAGGTCACGCTCGTTGACGCGCACGGTGACGGGGCGATCGCGGGGCAGCTCGGCGGCAGCCATCACGGTCACCCAGCGCGGCACGCGGCGCCCCCCGCCCTCGGTCGTCGCGCCCCTCGCGCGCCGGCCGGCGAAGTGTCGCACACGGCGGCGCGGGCACCAAACACCGCCGGGGCGTCGGGGGGGTGTCCCTATCTTCTCTGTCAAGGGCCTCGAGGTTGTGAGTCGAGGTGGCGGGAGGCCATCAGGCGGCTGCCGCGTTGTGGCGAGATTGCGTGGCTCGGTAGGGCTGGCGCAAGCGAAGCATGGCCAAGATGACGTCGCAGCGCCGGCGCGCGAGGCAGATGACGGCGGCGTTGTGTTTCTTCCCCTCGGCCCGCTTCCGGTCGTAGAAGGCCCTCGATGCGGGATCGCGCAGCGAGGCGAAGGCGGCCAGGAACATCGCGTTCTTGAGGCGGTGGTTCCCGCGCCGGCTGCGCGCTTCGCCGCGGAGACTCGACCCGGGCTGGCGGGTCACCGGAGCGAGGCCGGCGTAGCTCGCGAGCCTCGATCCGTTCGCGAACCGGGCGCCGTCGCCGATCTCAGCGAGGATCCTCGACCCGGCCCGGGGGCCGATGCCCGGGAGCGTGCCGAGGATGCGTCCGAAAGGGTGTGCCTCGAAGAGCTCCTCGATGTCGGCCGCGAGCCGCTTCCGTCGCTCCAGCGTGCGGTCGAGTTCGACAACGACCTCGGAGATCACGCGCCCCATCACGGCCTCGACCGGCACGACGACGCTCTGAGCTCCGAGCGCCTGCGTCACGGCGACGGTGAGGGCCTTCGCCAGCCGCGGCGAGCGCTTCCGGATCGTGCTCTCGATGCGGCCGCGGCCGGCCTTCGCCAGTGCCTGGGGAGCCGGGTAGCGTGCCAGGAGATCCCGGACGCCCGGATGGTGCAGCCTCGGGCCCAGAACGCGCTCCAGCGCCGGGGAGATGCCCGTGAGCGCGTCCCGGAGCCGGTTCGACAGCCGTGTGGCGTCCGTGGCGAGGTCGGCGTCGTAGCCGTTCAGGACGCGGAGCTGCGCGAGCAGCTCGTCGTTGCCGGCGTCGAGCCAGTGCACCTGGTGGCGCCGGATGCGGCCGGTGTCGGCGAGGACGAAGGCGTCGCGACGGTCGGTCTTGGCCTCGCCCGGGTAGAGGTCGGCAGCGCGGCGCATTATCAGGCCGGGCACGTACGCCACCGGCACACCGAGGCGCGCAGCGACGGCGAGCACGAGGCTGGCGAGCGAGCCGGGCTGGTCGACGACCAGGGCAGGGGCACCCAGGGCCTGGGCACGGCCGAGGAGCGTCTCGATGTCGGCCTCGTCGTTGGCCACGGCGCCGGCGAACAGCGACTCGCCCGCGGCGTCCAGCGCGTCAGCGAAATGTTCTGCCTTGCCGATGTCGAGGCCGATCCACACGTCGATGTCATCGGGCGTTCCCACTGCGGCTCCTCTCGGGTGCTTCGTCCACTCGTCCGGAAGGCCGCAGGTGCGCGCGCCGTCATCCACCTTACGAATCAGCGATCAGCTCGCATGTCCCTATCAGAGGTTCACGCACCGAGCAGTGCCGGTGGCAACACCCCCCAGGCCGCCAAGCGACAGGGGGCACTGAGCCATGCCGGCACGGCCGGACTCCCGGCCCGGGAAGCTACCCAGGCCGCAGAAAGAAGGTAAGGGGGCCGGACGCCGCTACCGCTCGAGCAGCTCGAGGACGGTGCCGACCGCCGACCGAAGGAAGGCCTCCAGCATCGAGGCCTGCGCGGACGCCGCCCCGGCCGCCTGGAGCTTGCTCCCCGGCAGGAGGGCACCCGTCCAGCCCTCGGTGTGCCAGCGGCCGCCGCCCTCCAGGCCGGGGAGCAAGCCCGTCGCAGGGTAGGGCCACGGGGTCACGTAGAAGTACGGCTCCGGGTAGCCATCGTCTCCGGGCTGCATCCCGATTCCGACGCTCCGCGCCTCCTCCGGATCGACCCCGGAATCGAGGGTGATGAGCGTCGCGATGTCGAGGTGATGCGGCCAGAGGCGCAGCGGCGAGGCGTCGGACCGGGAGCCGACGACGGAGCCGAGCGCCGCGGCCGCGTCGACGTAGTAGCGCTCCAGCTCGCCGAACGCCGTGGCGTCGCCCGCCTCGAAGCGCTGGTCGGGCGTGCACGGCGACGGCGGGTACTCGTCCGCCTCCTCAAGCGGCCCGGGGAGGGGCGCGCCGGTCAGCTCGACGGCGCGCTCGCCCAGCCAGGCGAAGAGATCGCCGGTCGTGCGGCCCCCGGCGGCAAACTCGGCGATCGGCTCGCCACCCGCCAGCGGGAGGAGCAGGACGCGGAGACCCGCTGGCCGGAGCGCGACCCGGAAGGGCGTCCGGCCGGGGAGCGCGCTGCTCACCATCGCGCGGACGGAGTCGTCCCAGGTGTAGGCGCTGTGACTCCAGTCGGGGAGCGGCACTGCCAGCACGCGCGGGACGGATGCCACGATCTGCGCCGCACAATGCAGCTGCTCGCGCGCGGCCACGAGCTCCGTCGCGCCGTGCCGCCCGAGAGGCTCCCAGCGTTCCGCGATCCCGGCCATCGGCCTCCCCTCCCGGCAACCGCGACCGCCCGCGAGAGCGATGCGGGGACAGCGCGAGCGGGCGCCCGCGCCGGAGGGAGGGCATCGTAGCCGCTTCCGGCCGGCGGGTCACCGGAGCCCGCTATCGATAGACTCGCGCGCATCCTCGGAGCGGGATGACCGCGAGGAGCGCCGACGATGAGCACCGTAGTGGCACACAGCGCAGCCGCGCGCACGAGCCGTACGGGCGCGGGCCGCGGCCCCTTCGCCGCCCGCCTCCGGGTCATGCTGCTGTTCGCCGTGATCACAATCCTTGGCCCGGCGTGCGCGGCCGGCGGGAGCGAGTCTGAGCGCAGCATCTCTCCGTTATCCGAGGGGGAAGGGCGCTCCTCGCTCCTGCTCGAGGCGCTCACACGCTCCGTCGTCGCGACCTACGGCCGTACAGCCGTCGTCTCCCGGCAGCCCCGCGACCGCTTCCTGCGAGAGATCGTCGAACGCGCAGGCGTGCTCGAGGATGCGCGGAGCGCGGGGCTCCCGCTGGACCTGCTCGTCGACTCGTACGTCGCCACGGCCGGGGCCGGCTCGGCGGGAGGTGTGGAGCTGCTCGACGCGGGCGACGAGTCGGTGGCCCGGTCTCTGGCCGCCCTGCTGGCGGGCGGGGACACGCCGTCACACCGCTGTGCAGCGGCCGAGGCGCCACTCGCGGGGGAGCGCGGCTGGCTCCTCACCTGCACTGCCGTCGAGCCCTCCGGCACGCAGCTCTTCATCGCCGTCGTGCCGACGGGCGGGACCGTGATCGTCGCGCAGGAGACCGGGCCCCGCGTCGACCACGTGGCGGCCACGCTCGTGCGGGAGCTGCGAGACGCGCGGCGGGGTGAGTAGCAGCGCCAGGAGGCCGTCCCCGGGCTCCGCTCGTCGCGCCACATCCGCGGGCGGTGTCAGGCCGGCGTCCGCTCCGCGTCGTCGAGGAAGCGGAGGATGGCCCCGGACCACTCCCCGGGGGCCTGCGTCGCGAAGAACTGGCCGCGGAGGTGGGCCGGGCGTGTCACGGACTCCTCGAGGCCGGAGTTGCCGATCAGCACGCCGCGCACGTTCGGGATCGTCTCGAGGAAGCGCGCGTGGAGCGAGCGCAATCGGCTCTCCGAGCCGTGCATCACCAGGGTCGGCGCCTGGATCATCGGCGTGTGATCGAACGTGGAGAAGTGGCAGATCGCGTAGGGACCGGCACCCTCCCACCCCATGTCGCCGTAGATCGCTCGCACGTCGTCGCCTCCCTCGTTGACGTGCAGCAGGTTCATCAGCGAACGGTTGGCCTCGGCCACATCGGCCCCCGGTCGATCGCCGCCGACCCGCTTCCAGATCGCCACCAGGTGGCTGCCGTCGGCCTGCTCGGGGTAGTAGCGATGGATGCGGCCGTGGAGCGCCCGCCCCTCCTCGTTGCAGTAGTCGAAAGGCTCGTCGAGAACCAGCGAGCGCACGCGCTCAGGCTGCCAGCCTGCGAGGTCGATCGCGATCTGCGCACCGGTCTTCGCACCGAAGAGATGAACCCGGTCGAGCCCGAGTCCGTCGAGGGTCCAGGAGAGCGCCTGCGCGAACTCGCGAACGCTCGTGTACGGCTCGGGCGGCCGGTCGGAGTGGCCGTAGCCGATGGTCGTGGGCGCGACGACCCGGTAGCGGCCGGAGAAATGGCCGAAGAGCGGCTGGTACTGTTCGGAGGTGGACGGAGTGGTATGGAGCATGACGAAGGGCTCCCCCTCGCCGGCCTCGCGGTACTCGACGTGCCCGTGCGGCGTCTTCACGAAGCCTCGGGTCACATCCAGACTCGTCGCCGCCACCGTTCCCCCTCGCACTGCGCCCGGTCGGGCCTCTCCCGCTCCGGCGCGAAGGAGCGCGGGCGCGGCCCCGGGCCCATCTGCCCGCCGGCATCGCTGCGGTCCGGGACCACGCCGGGTGGGCGCCGGTCAACGCCCCTCGCGGATACACTCTATGCGAGCGCCCGCGCTGCGACGCGATCGGGTGCCAACCGGTGGTCGGGCGGGGGTAGCTCAGCTGGCAGAGCGTCTGCCTTCCAAGCAGAAGGTCGCGGGTTCGAGACCCGTCCCCCGCTCCAGATCTCTCGCCATCGCGGCGTGAGAGCCCGTTCTTAGGTTCAGAATCCCCCATTCCGCCCCCTGAACGGCGGCGGGTGAGCCATCGCCGTGCGGCTATTCACTGCTGCCGCGACCCCCTGCCTCGTCGAGCCACAGATCACGCTCAGGTCACGTCCGCTTCACGCACGGATCACGGCGCGGTCACGAGATTTTGACCGCCCGGGACCGGAGGGGAGAGGGTCATGACGCGAGGCAAGAGCCGCACGGAGCAGCGATGGAGGAGCGGGATGGAGCAACTGGCGCTGCGGGATCTCATCGGCTACTGGGAGTTCCACAACCGGACCGACGGCAAGTCCCCCAACACGATCCGCTGGTACAACTATGAACTCGGGAAGTTCGAGCGCTTCCTCGCCGGGGAGGGCTCATCGACGCTCATCGCCGAGACCGGCGAACCGCAGGTGCGGGCCTACATCGCGTACCTGCAACAGAAGCGGAAGTGGGACGACACCGAGTTCTGCCCGACGGCCGAGGAGGGACTCTCGCCCGGCGGCATCCAGAACCGCATCCGCGCCCTCAAGGCCTTCTTCAACTGGCTGCACCGCGAGGGCTACACGGAGAGCTACCGCCTCGAGCATCTCGCCAACTACCGCGTCCCCAGCCGGATCGTCGACGTGCTGACCGAGGCCGAGATAGGCCGGGTGCTCGCCGCCTGCGACACGAAGTCGGACTGGGGAGCGCGCGCCTACGCGATCCTCACGCTCATGCTCGACTCCGGCCTGCGCATCAGCGAGGTGGCCGGGCTGCGGACGGCGGACCTCGAACTTGACGCCGGATGGCTCAAGGTTCTGGGCAAGGGAGGCAAGGAGCGCATCGTGCCCTTCGGCACCGCCACGCAGCGAGCACTCTGGCGCTACCAGCACCACTACCGGCCGGAACCGCTGGGCCCGGACGTCTACGTCTTCCTGACGCTCGACGGGCGCCCCCTGGGGCGTAGCGCGCTCACGCAGGCGATCAAGCGCGCCGCGATGCGCTCGGGGGTGACGCGTCTGCATCCTCACCTCTGCCGCCACACCTTCGCGACGCGCTACCTGATCAACGGGGGTGATGTCTTCAGCCTCCAGCAGATCCTCGGCCACTCGACGCTGGAGATGGTGCGTCGCTACGTGAACCTCGCCTCCGCGCACGTGGCCGTCCAGCACCGAAAGTTCTCGCCAATGGACCGGATCGCCGGGACGAGGGCGCAGACCAGCAGATGATGGTCACGCCACGCGTTCTCGTTATCGTCGGCCGGGGCGGCGAGAAGAGCACGTCGGAGCGTCGGTTGGTTGCGCCGACGTTGAGAAGGGAACGCAGATGGTGCGCGGAACGCGGGCAGCCGCGGATGGTGCCTGCGGGAAGTGCAGGGGCGGCGTACACGGGCCGGGAGTTGCAGGCGCTAGGAGGGTGACTCGACCGGTGTCTGCTCAGTCCCGGGAAGACCGGGCTCAGGCTGACCAGCACCCTCCCTCAGCCGCAGCGCCGGTTTCCGCATGGCAATTGTGGCGACCCCGAGCGGATGCGAATCGACGATCTCCACGGTGACAGGGTACTCAGGTCGATCCCGGCCCGTCGCAGCCCGTCACGTCAGGAGCCGTTTCGTACCTGTCGCCGAGGGATTCGGGCACTCTATGCGACGGCTCGTGCCCTCTGGTCCCACGCCGTCCCACCGAACATGGCCCCAAGATGGCCCCAAGCGATCAAGACACATGGCGCCTCGATCCGCTCCGCGCGCCCGCGACGTCGGCCCAGTCGAAAGTCCACTCTCGGGTGGCGCCTCGCGAAGGAGATGGGCCCTGCTCATCGTGCGAGCGGTAGCTCTTGAGCGCGGCCCACGCCTCGAGCAGCGTCCCCTCGACCGTGAAGTGCTCGGCCGAGAGCAGCCTGCGCCGAGGTCGCCGTGTTCCATGGGGCCTCGCAGGAGAGCGGGGACGTGATTGACAGGGGCCCCACGGGCCGGCGCCTTTCAACGCGTCAACGCGGTCAGATCCCCGGGCGCTCGTCTGCAGCTGAGACGGAGGGGCATGCGGCAGCGCACGTTGCGAAGCCCAGGCGTTTGGGTCACGTCCCGGCAAGTGGTGTCACTGCGCACCATCCTTATCATTTCTTAGCCGGCAGCCTGCAGCAGCACCTCCTTGCCCGGCGTGAGCTCACTCCCCGGCGGGGAGAGCAGCGTCATCATCGTCATGTAGCGCCGCCCCACGGCCCACTCGTCGTGCTGCTCGGAGAGCACCGCACCGATGAGCCGGATGACCGCTGAGCGGTTGGGGAAGATGCCGACGACGTTGGTGCGCCGGCGGATCTCCTTGTTGAGGCGCTCCTGGGGGTTGTTCGACCAGACCTGACGCCAGTGCGCCACCGGGAAGGCCGTGAACGCCAGGATCTCCTCGGCGGCATCGGCGAGCATTGCCGCGGCCTGCGGGAAGCGCGCACCGAGCTGCTCCACGACCCGCGTGTGCTGGGCGTGCACCTCGGAGGCCGAGGGCTGCTGGTAGATGGTGCGCACGGTCGTCGCCACCAGCGCCTCGGCGCTCTTCGGCACGCGCGTGAGCAGGTTTCGCATGAAGTGGGTACGGCAGCGCTGCCAGGAGGCGCCGCCGAAGACGGTCGCGATCGCTCCCCTCAGGCCATGGTGGGCGTCGGAGGTCACCAGCTCCACGCCGGAGAGCCCTCGTGCTACGAGGCCGCGCAGAAACGCCAGCCAGAAGGCCCCGTCCTCGCTGGTCCCGACGTCGATGCCCAGCACCTCGCGCTTCCCCTCGGCGTTCACCGCGGTGGCGACGACGACGCTCACCTGGGCGATGCGGCCCTCCTCGCGTACGCGCTGGGTGAGCGCGTCGAGCCAGAGGTATCGGTAGGGGCCGGAGTCGAGGGGCCGGCCGAGGAAACTCGTGACGACCGTATCGAGCTCCGAGCAGATACGCGAGACCTGGCTCTTCGAGATGCCCTCGCAGCCGAGCGAGCGCACGAGGTCGTCGACGCGGCGAGTGGAGACGCCCTCCACGTACGCCTGCTGGACGACGGCTAGCAGGGCGCGCTCTGAGCGGCGCCGGGGCTCGAGCAGCGCCGGGAAGTAGGACCCCTGGCGGAGCTTCGGGATCTGCAGGTCGATGCTGCCCACCCGCGTGTCCCAGCGTCTTTGCCTGTAGCCGTTGCGCCGGGTGGTGCGCATCTCGCTGCGCTCGCCGTAGCCGGCGCCGACCTGCGCCGAGACCTCGTGGTCCATGACCGCCTCGGCGAGCACAGCCACCGCTTCGCGCAGGAAATCGAGGTCAGCTCCCGATGCCTGCTTGCGGAGCAGTTCCAACACGTCCACGCTCTCTCTGACCACCGTCGTCCTCCTCCACGTTCGTCATAACTTCGTGAAGGGGGTCCGGTCAGTCTCTTACGTCCACCTGCATGGGGACCGTGTCGGTAGTAGGTCCCCCTGTGGAGACCGTCTCCCCGCCTGTGACACCACTTCTCGGGACGCTACTAGCATGGAGCACCCTTCCGTCGGCCCCCCTCCGAACCGGACATCCGGCTCTCCAGTGTCCGACAAAGTTCGGTAGGTTCAGTTGGTAGTTGTCGCAACATTCACCCGTCCGTTGAGGTTAGGTCGGGAAAATGTACGTGTGCTTGTCGAACAACTGACGTTCCAGTTCCCTGGCTTCAGCCTTGGTCGCACAATCATGCGTGCGGTACTCAACGTCCCGCAGGTGCGCGGCGACGTACTCCCGCTTGTTCGAGTTCTTGCGCGTCCCGCGTCCGCCGTGAGATTTCGGCAGCAGCGACTTCATCCGCTTGGCCAGCGTCTTGCTTTCGCCGACGAGGATGCGTTTACCGGTTGAGTGATGCCGCAGCTCGTAGACTCCGGGGCCAACCGAGGCCTCGGGATATCCGTCTACTTTGAAATCGGGGAACTGTCGCCACGCGGACCAGTCTGCCATCACTCAATCGCCGCCCGGATCATGGGCGGCACTCTCTCGGGAGGACGTCGCCGATTCGGTAGCGTTCCCAGCACGCTTGGGACACCTGCATCTGGCGGGTCTCGCCGAATAACTGCACCGTGACGTAGTAGTCAAGGGGCGGTGGCGGGCCCACCGGGCGACCGTCCCAACACGCCATGCGAGGATCGTGCGCGCACGGATACGACTTTCCCAAACTATGGAGGCTCCCCGCCAGATCATCGGTGCTCTTCGCGAGGATAACCATCTCGTTGGGCCCAAGATGCGAGTCGGCTGGCGTTGTCACTGCCGGCGGGGTGGACGGGGCGGTGGTCGAGGCCGCGCATGCGGCCGCAAGCAGCATGGCGATGACGGCCACCACGGCAAAGATGCGCCTCGTCATCCTCCACCTCCGAGTCTGGCTTGAAGCTGTAGTTGCCTTGCGCCGACTGTCCGCCACCAGGCAATGGCGAGCGGGGCCACGCTACCCGACATCGTCCTCCGCACGGGGCAACGACCGCAGGAATGTCTCGAGCTGGTCGAGGCGCGCCTCCAGCTCGGCACCGGCCAAATGCGGAGCGCCTCCGCGCTCATACGGACCAATCGCGGTGGTCGCTTCCTCTTCGGTCAGGGGCGGGAAGAACTCCGCGAACTGAGCCGGCCCCGCACTCAGAACGATGCGGCTCGAATCGGGTCGCGCGTACATCAGGAAGCGGCTGCGATTGGCCGGCGGCGCGATCATGACGGCACGCGAGTACGGCCGAACCACGAGCCCGGCCTCCTTCGCCATGTCGAGGAAGCGGTCGAACGGCACGCCGACGCCCTCCTCCCGGGCGCGGTGCCGGATCGCCTCGACGGTGTGGCGTCTCGCCTCCCGGCGCGGAGGACGGGACTCCTCCTCGGTGACCTCGCGCATCAGCAGCCGGGAGCCCTCGCCAGGCTCGAACACCTCGAAGTTCACGATCGTGATCGGCACGCCGTAGCCACCGAGGTGAGCCACGATGCGCTGCAGGCCTGCGTCCACGCCGACGCCGGCGAGCAGGACCGCCACCTCGCGGTCGCCGTCTTCGCCGTCGAGTTGCCGCCGCACCGCCCGGGCCAGCTCCTCGGCGTCGCCCAGCCCTTCGATGCCGGGACGAAGCAGTTCCTCAAGCTCGGCGGCTCCGATCCGCGCGATCGAGGATGCGTAGTCGAGGGCTTGAGCCAGCGCGTCCCGGTACAGCCGCCCGCGCTTCAGTTCGATGACCACCCAGCGGTCTCGCCAGTCGATGGCGAGCAGGTCGAGAAAGCCGCCGTCGAGATGCACCTGGCGACCGACGATCGTGAGGCCGTCGGCCAGCAGGCTCGCGTCGCGAGCGATCCAGTCTTCGAGCCGCCTCTCCAGTCCGACGCCCCCGCGACTCACGCGCCGCGGGACGTCGTCCTCGACGCTCCAGACACCCACATCCACCGTCACACCTGCCCGGTCCGCTTCCACACCAGCGAGCGCGGGCTCTCGCACGAGGAGCGGAGCTTGATACCGCTCTCGCGGGCCGCCTCCTGGAGGCGCCGCTTCACGACCGCCTGCGTCTCGCCACGCTCAAGCTCGATGCGCCCGGCGGCTCCCGCCTTCAGGGCCTGGATGTAAGGCTCGCGTGCGGCAGCGGCCGCCCGGCTGCGGCCGACGGCGACATCCTTCGGGTCCAACTTCTCGAACTTCGGCACAGGTTCTCCTTCGCTCGATGCGATCCGACGCAGCAGGATACCGCACGCCCTGACCGCCGACGGCCCCGCTGGTCGGGCCGACTTCTTCGTTGCCGCGCCCGCTTGCACATCCTGGTCCCGGTGCACCACCAGCTATCCCGCTCGCTCGTATCGACACCGCGACGGACGCGGGCTGAGCGCAGCGGAGCAGGAGCAGCGCGCTCGCGACGCGGTCCTGCGTATCGAGCAGCGGAGGCAGGCGCTGGAGGAGTTCGAGTCGGCGCGGGCTGCGGGTGTGACCGGACCCCCTTCGCGAGACCACCGCTTATGAGAGTCCAACCAGTTGTTCCGCCCTGCGTTGCTCGGCGTAGGCAGCCGGGGCGAGCCAGCCGAGGCTGCTGTGCGGGCGCTTCGTGTTGTACTCGATCCGCCAGTCCTCGATCAGCACCTGCGCCTCGAGCAAGCTGTCGAACTGCTCGACGGCCAGGAACTCATCGCGCAACCGGCCGTTGAACGACTCCACGTACGGGTTCTCCCACGGCGCACCGGGCTCGATGTAGCTGCTGCCCGTGCCGGAGAACCGGCACCAGTCGCGCAGGGCGTTGGCCGTGAGCTCGGGACCGTTGTCACACCGGATGTACCCAGGCGCCGTTCCGCGCCCGGCGACGATCCGGTCGAGCGTGGCGGCGGTAGCGTCGGCGGTGATGCTCCTGGCGGCCACGATCGCCAGCGCCTCCCGTGTGTGCTCGTCAACGATGTTGAGCAGCTTCAGGACCCGCCCGTCCGCGGTCTGGTCGAACTGGAAGTCCAGCGCCCAGACGTGGTTCGGCCGCTCAGCCCGCAGCCGCACGGCGGGCACTGCCGAGTCCCCCAGGCGCTGACGCTTGCGTCGTTTCACCGGGACGCGTTGCACCCGCTTGCGATTCACACCCCAGCCCTCCTCGCACAAGGTCGCCCAGGCCCGGCGGTACCCCCAGCGGGAATGGCCACGCGAGAAGGCGTGCAACTCCGTCCGCAGCGCGTCGTCGCCGCGGCCGCGTGCCAGGAGGCGGCGCTGCGTGGAGCGGTGCTGGCCGGTGACCCGGCATGCCCGTCGTTCCGACAACTCGAGGCGGTCCTGCAACATGCAGACCGCCTCACGCCGGCGCGACGGGCTTACCAATTTCCCCGCGCGATCTCCTTGAGCGCGTCGATCTCGAGTTCCTTGTCGGCGACGATCCGCTTCAGACGCGCGTTCTCGCGCTCCAGCTCGCGCAGCCGCCTGGCGTCGTCGGCCTTCATCCCGCCGTACTGGTTGCGCCAGCGGTGGTAGGTCTGCTCCGAGATCTCGACCTGCTTCGCCGCCTCGGCGATCGTCTGCCCTTCGCCGAGCAGCCGCTCCGCCTCCCTCAGATGGCATGAGGGTCGGTCCCCTCCTCAGAGGGGATACTTCCCCTCCAGGCACGGGCTCACGTGGTGGCCCAGGAGAACGGCTCAGGCGAGCCGAGAGGTAGGAGACCGACCGTGGCAGAGGGTACATCAGATGTCACAGAGAGCAGGAAGGTGGGGGATGCGGAGCTCGTGACTGTCGGCATCGACGTCAGCGACCGCTACAGCCACCTCTGCGTCCTCGGTGGCGAGGGGGAGATCGTGCGGGAGGAGCGAGTCCGCACCACGACCGCGGCGCTCACGCGGGCGCTCGCCGGGATGACGGGCGCGCGGGTGGTGATGGAGGTGGGGCCGCGGTCCCCGTGGCTGAGCCGGATGCTCTCGGAGCTCGGGCACGACGTCATCGTCGCCAACCCGAGGCAGGTCAGGCTGATCGCGCGCAGCCAGCGCAAGACCGACCGCTCCGATGCCGAGCACCTCGCACGGCTCGGCCGATTCGACCCGGCGCTCCTCTTCCCCATCCGGCACCGAAGCGCCATGGCGCAGGCGGACCTCCAGGTGCTCCGCAGCCGCGAGGCGCTGGTCCGGGCGCGCACGATGTTGATCAACCACGTCCGGGGCGCGGTGAAGGCGTGGGGCGCGGCGCTTCCGAGCTGCACGGCGCCGGTCTTCCACCGCGCGGTCATCGGGCACATCCCCGAGGAGCTGCTGTGAATCGCCAAGGTCTATAGACCACGAAATCGCCAGATCGCCAGGGTCATTGATCCACTTCGCCAGGGTCATTGATCCACCCCGTCAGGGACTCCTGCCCGCCCGGGTCGCCGGTACGGCCACCATCGCCTGCATCCCCAGCGGAGGGAGCAGCGATGGCCTACCGGGAGGTACACGGGGTGGAGATCCAGGAGATCATTCGACGCTGGCAGGCGGGGCTCAGCCAGCGCCGCATCGCCAGCGGCACGGGGCTATCGCGCGTGACGGTGCGCCGCTACGTCGAGGCGGCCGAGGCGGCCGGCCTCACGCCGGGCGGTCCCGAGCCGAGTGAGGAGCAGCTCGCCGCGCTGGCGACGCTGAGCCTCTCCGGCCCGCGGCAGGTCGAGGCGCCGAGCGAGGAGCTGCTCTCGCCCTGGGCGGAGCAGATCGAGCGCTGGCTTGAGACCGACCGCCTGCAACTGACGCGCATCCAGGAGCTCCTCGCCGGACGAGGCTGCGAGGTCTCCTACACCACGCTGCGGCGTTTCATCCGGCGCCGCGGCTGGCGCCACCGGCTGCCGTCGACCGTGCGCATGGACGACGGGCCGCCGGGCGAGGTGGCGGAGATGGACTTCGGCCGCCTCGGCTTCATCCGGGACCCCGAGAGCGGCCGCCGGCGCGCGGTGTGGGCGCTGGTCGTCGTCTGGCGCTACTCACGCCACTGCTTTGTGTGGCCCACCACCAGCCAGACGCTGGACGCCGTGATCGAGGGCCTGGAGGAGGCCTGGTCCTTCTTCGGGGGCGTGCCCCGCTACCTCGTCATCGATAACTTCCCGGCCGCCGTGGCCGGGGCCGACGCGCTCCACCCGCGCCTCACCCGGGGCTTCCTCGAGTACGCCCGCCACAGAGGCTTCATCACCGACCCGGCGCGCGTACGTCATCCCCGCGACAAGCCGCGCGTCGAGCGCAGCATCCCCTACGTGCGCGAGCGCCTCTTCAAGGGCGGCGACTTCCGGGACATCGTCGACCTGCGCTCCGCCGCCCGCAGCTGGTGCCTCGAGGTGGCGGGGCAGCGCATCCACGGCACGACCCGCCGCCGGCCGCTCGAGGTCTTCCGGGAGGAGGAGCTCCCTCTGCTCGCTCCGTGGGACGGCGAGCCCTACGAGGTCCCCGACTGGCGGACCGCCACGGTCCATCCCGACCACCACATCGCCTGCCAGTACGCGCTGTACTCGGTGCCGTCCACGGCCTGCCCGCCCCGCCAGAAGGTCGAGGTGCAGCTCGGCTCGAAGCTGGTGCGCATCTACCACCGCGGTCAGCTCATCAAGGTCCACCCGCGCCAGCGCCGGGGCGGCCGGGCCACCGACCCGAACGACTACCCGGCCGAGCTCACCCCCTACACCAGGCGGGCGCCCGACTGGATACAGCGCCGCGCCGCCGAGCTGGGGGAGGCCGTGGGCGCCTACGCCGAGCGTCTCTTCGAGGGCTCCCTGCCCTGGGCGAAGCTGCGGCAGGGCCACAAGCTCCTCCGGCTCGCCGAGCGCTACTCCCCCGACCGCCTCGACGCCGCCTGCCGCCGCGCGCTCGAGGTCGACCTCATCGACGTGCGCCGCCTCGAGCGCATCCTCGTCGAGGCCCTCGACCAGGAGAGCACCCCAGACCAGCCCGAGCTGCCGCCACCTCCGGGGCGCTTCGCCCACTCGGGCTCCGTCTTCGCACAGTCCCGCACGCAGACCCCGACAGGAGCACCACGATGACCGCCACCACCTCAGACCTCCGTCCGCTGCTCAAGCGCCTCAAGCTCGGCCGTATGCTCGACACCCTGCCCGAGCGCATCGCCCTCGCGCGGCGCGACCACCTCGACTACGCGGACTTCCTGCAGATCCTGCTCGTCGACGAGGTGAGCCGCCGCGACCACGGGCGGTTGGAGCTGCGCCTGCGCCAGGCCGGCTTCGAGCAGCTCTGCCGCCTCGAGGACTTCGACTGGGCGGCCGCCATCCGGCTCGACCGCCGCCTGCTCGACGCCGCCTTCTCGCTGCACTTCCTCGATCGCCGCGAGCACGTCCTGCTCGTCGGCCCCGTCGGCGTCGGCAAGAGCTTCCTGGCCCAGGCGCTCGGCTACTCAGCCGTCCGCTCCGGACGCACCGTGCGCTTCGCCCCGGCCGACCACTACTTCCGCGAGATGGCGCAGGCCCGCGTCGACCACTCGGCCGAGAAGGTCTTCCGAAGCTTCCTCGCGCCCGACCTGCTCATCCTCGACGACCTCGGGCTCCATCGCCTCAGCGCGCAGCAGTCCATCGACCTCTACGAGCTGGTCATCGGGCGCCACCGCAGCTCCAGCTTCGTCATCACCTCGAACCGCGCCGTGGAGGAATGGCTGGGTCTCTTCGACGACCCGATCCTCGGCAACAGCGCCCTCGACCGGCTCGCCAACGCCAGCTACCAGATCGTGATCGAGGGCGATAGCTACCGCCAGCGGCTCTCGCCGCACCGCGCCCTGCTCGAGGCGCAGACGGGAGGTGATTGACGCGCTAGACGCTCACTGATATCAAGCCGCCTACCGGCGTCCCGGGTGGTCTAATGACCGTGGCGACGCGTGGATCAATGACCCTGGCGATCGACAGCTGGGCCCGGCGTTGCTGCCGATGCTCCACCAGATCGAGCACCTGACCGGGGAGATACGCCAGGCCGACAAGCAACTCGCCGCGATGTGCGAGCGCTACCCCGAGACCGGCGTGCTCCAGCAGATCGTGGGCGTTGGCCCGATCACCTCGCTCACCTTCGTCCTCACCATCGAGGACCCGAACCGCTTCCCGAAGAACAGGGAGGTGGGGCCCTACCTCGGGCTGGTGCCCCGGAGCCGCGATTCCGGTGACCGGCAGCCCCAGCTGCGGATCACGAAGGAAGGGGACGTGGCGCTGCGCCGGGTGCTGAACCAGGCCGCGCACTACATCCTGGGCCCCTTCGGCCCCGACAGCGACCTCCGCAGGTGGGGGCTGCGGTACGCGGAGTCGGGGGCCGGCAATGCGAAGAAGCGTGCCGTCGTCGCGGTCGCGAGGCGACTGGCGGTGCTGATGCTTGCACTCTGGAAGAGCGGCGAGGTCTACGAGCCGTTGCGCCACGCGCACGCGGCCGAGGCGGCGTAGCAGCGGGCAGCATGCGAGGAGCGAGGCGACCGGGCGGCCGGTGGGCTCCGGAGGATGCGAGGGATGCCGACGTTCGGGCGACTGCGACGGAAGCTGGTCCCAACGAGGACGGCCCTCAGATGGCAGCGCCCACACCCTGGAGACAGGTTGACCATCATGCACCGGGCCCGGAGAGGCCCCTCGACGAGTGCGAATGGAAGCATGGCCACCACGACTTCCCGGGGACGACACGACGACACCACTCGTATCTGTACCGACAACCACAACAGGGCTGCGGATGGGAGGCGCGATCGGTAGACGGCGCAGAAGACCGCCACGTCGGCCTTGCGGATCAGACGACCCTCATGGAAGCTTCCGCACGATCTGCTCAGCCGTATGCCTGCGTCGTTTCACCGTGATGTCCTCCTCCGCCCACCCTCGCGGGCCAAAGGACTCTCATCAACAGCGGTCCCGTTTCAGGGGGTCGGGTCAATTGGTCTCGCTTGATGGTCAGGGAGATTGATACAGCGGAATGACGTGCTCCACGTCCCGGAGCGGTATCAGCAGAAGAGGGATTGAGAGAGGCTTGAAGGCCGCGCCGCCGGCTCGAGGAAGAAGCCGCCAGTAGCCAAGGTACATCCCGTGCTTGGAGCACTCGATGAAGAGCGGGCCCTTCGCTGGGTCGAAGCGCACCGCCCCGTCGATCTCCTCAATGCTCCCGGTGAACGCCCCCAGAGCCTGGCTGACGTCCACATCGGCGCCGGAGCCGCATACAACGCTCGCGCGCCACGCAGGAGGCTCCATCGCAAGGGTGGCGTAGTGCCGTTCATGATCCAATTGGGCGGGGTCGCGCTCTATACGACCGGTGTAGCACCAACTGCACCGCGCCGCCGGGCGCCGCTCCTCACAGTCGCAACGGTCTAGAATGCGGGCCGCGCGCGGGCAACCGTGCTCGGCGTGGTCAACGTTGTCGCTGTCGTGCAGGGCGGAATGGTACGGCATCGTTACGAGCCTTTCGCCTCCGCCAGCTCGCGGAGCCAGCGCTTCCGACGCGTCTCACCGTCGTATGGTGCTCCGACAGCACGCGTGCGCTGCAGCATTACTTCGGCGATCAGCGCCTGCCACAGAGGCAATTCCTCGCGCCACGGGTACTCCCGCGCGTTGCGGCGACCCCACCGAGTCAAGTCCCGGGCGATTGCGGATCGCTTCTCCAGTGCTTGCGTCAGGTCGTGTGATCCAGCCACGCTGGGTTCCCGTCGGGGGAGACTGCGAGCGTAATGCTAGCCTCTCCGATCGTCCTCACGAATTCCCGCCCAGGCCCAACGTTAGCCGACCTGCAGGAGTATCCGCCTTACTGCAAGTCCTAGCGCCTCCGCGAGTCGAACAGGCACAGCGTTACCGATCTGGCGCTCGACTGCGCCGTGCGAGCCAATGAACGAGTACTCGAACGGGAACGTCTGCAAAAGCGCAGCCTCGCGCAGGCTGATGCCGCGGTCTTCAGTCGGGTGGACGAAGCGCCCGCAGGAAACAGTAGTACATCGCGTGGTGATCGTCGGTGCGGGTTCCCCAATGCGGATCCGTCCGTATGGTGCGGTAGCACCCTTCTTTCCCCGTTCCGCGAGCCGTACATGACAGGCGAGTCGAAGCGCGTCCGGTAGGTCCCGGTGGCTTCCCCCTCGTGGTATCGCGCGGATCCGCTCGAGCACCCTCGGTGACAATTGGCGGGCGCGATGCAACGAGTCGGCGGTGCCATCCAGCCGCCCTGCGAGCGAGATTGCTTCGTCCGCAAATTGCGGCCGCAGGCTGAAGTCAGCGGGCAAGGCATCGCGGAGATCAAGTGGCATCTCATCCTTCTGGACGCCGCGTGCGGCGATTGCGATGAGCCTGCGTCGTCGCTGTGGTACACCGAAGTCCGCTGCGTCCACGATCCAGGTCCGGAGACCGTATCCAGCAGCTCGAAGCTGTCTGAACAGGCGGTCGCAACGAGGATCGCGTGAGAGTCCGGGGACGTTCTCGAGGAGGACCCCGGCTGGTCGGAACTCCCGCGCGTACTTCCATACCTGTGCGACGAGATCGTTGCGCTCGTCCGATGGGTCCAGCGTTCCTAACGTCGAAAACCCCTGGCAGGGTGGGCACGCGGTGAGCAGTCCAAGGTCACCGCGCGCTAGTCCAAGGCACTCGCGCAGCTTTCGCGGCGAGACTAGGCTCACGTCGCGCCTCAGTACCCTCATCTGTGGGTGGTTGGCCTTGAGTGTCGCTGCGGCTTCCGCGTCTTCTTCGACCGCAGCTAGCATGGAAAATCCTGCTTGCGACAGGCCCTGCACCGAACCACCCGCTCCGGCAAAAAGGTCGATTGCCGAGCGTGGCGGCGGAAGGCAGAAGGATGTGCGGGATTCCATTGCGCGCCCGATTATACGAGCCTGGGGTGACGTGCTTCGAGCAGCCGCACTGCGGCCTGCCGCACAGCAGGGAGTGGCATCGCTCCGTCGACATCGGTTAGTGGGGCGCCGCGCGGATCCACTCTGACACCAGGCTTCACTGCACAGTCACGCATCCAGGAGGTCGAGACGCGCCATCCGGCTGTCCTCGGTGTCCGCCCGGGAGCGCATCACGTCGAAGTAGTCGCGGTGGAGACGCTCCGCATCCTCCCAAAGCTTCTCCCACGGCTCGATGAAGATTCCCGCGTTCGTCATCCGTGAGATGAGTTCATCATTCCCTGGCCGCATCCGGCCGTACACGAGGAAGCCGACTACCTGGCGCCGCTCCCCCGGTGTAGTGACTCCGCTCTGCTCGCCTCTAAGGAAATCTACGTAGTCCTCCAGTTGACGCAGCTCGGCACGTCCAACCCATTTGCCCGGCCTCTTGAGCTCCACGACGATGACCATCCCGGGGCTCCCGAGACAGAGCATGTCTACCCGGCGCTGCCCGCGCTTCCCGGATCGGCGCGGTCGCTTCGTCGAGGGATTGATATTGTCTCGCAGCGCCCGCTCGAGCGAGCGCTCCCGCACCAGAGGAGCCCATTCCGGACGGAGCGCCCACGGGTGTTTCTCGATGAATTCATGCATCTCCGGCACTTCGCGTGCGCCCAAATCGATCAGCTCCCGAAACTTGTCGATCATCGCGATGCGTCCGCGAACCACCTGAGCCACCGCAACTGCCTCAAGAATGTCCCACTCGGCGACAACCTCTTCGAGCTTGGTCAACGACTCCGCGTTGGCCTCACTGATTTGCCTGATCAATTCTAGGAGGTGGTCATTTTCGTATGCTCGCAGGAGGAAATCCACGAGCGCCTCAAGCCGGTCCCGCTCGATCGTCTCGACGGACGCGAGTTGCTCGACCGCTGCAAGTAGCTCGCGTTGCTGCGCGTCAGGGAATCGTCGTATCCGGTCCAGATGCGGAATACTCGCCTGTAGGCGCTTCTCGGCGCGCCCCTTGTTGCGTTCGCGTCGCGACGTTGCCCACCGCTGGAGCGACTCGCGCACTTTGGCCTGTCCCCACGCGAGTAGCACCTGAGATCGCTCATGTTCCCAGCGGATCGACGCGCGGTCGGTCGAGATCAAGTCTTCTACATCATCTATGTCGTCAGCGTGGACCTCTCCGGTCATATATTGGAGCCCGAGTTGGCCAACGGTTCCGCGGGTCTGGTCGAAGAAGAACGGGGCTTGGGCGAGCTTGCCGCGTACGAGCACGACGATACCGCGGGCTTCTTCCTGCGAGATCGGCTTCTCAGTAAAGCCCATCCACCACTCAACGCGTCCGAACCCAGGAACGCGCTCGGTCGTCAGGCCCGACTCCGGAAAACGGAATTCCAGCGGCATCTCCTCGCGTTCGAGCTCCCGGTCATTGATCGCCACAGCGAATTGTGCGCCCAAGGCGGAGAACCGCCGCGACATACTGAGTCGAAAACGGTCCTCGCTGATTGCATTTCGGATCTGGAGTTCCTTGAGGGTCACGCGGGTTCCGTTGTTATGCGGGATAACATCGTCCTCGTCGGGACCGTCGTGAAGGAGCTGCGGTTCGTACTGTTCGGAGAAGGCGTCGGTCCGGGTCATCTGGTCGAAGTCCATCTCGAATATTGTGAGGTGCCCATCCTTCTTCGTCTCGACCCGGACGATCTTGGCGATTCCGAAACCGGCAAGTTTACCTATGCCCTTCCGTCCCATTACGAGCCGGCGGTTCGCCGATCTGCCGCGCCCCTTCTCGCGGCGATCGAGACCCAGAACCAGATAGGCGTTGTTGACATCCTCGAACGACATCCCGACTCCGTCGTCTAAGACCTCGATCTGCATCCTGTTAGCGATGGGCTCGCCGAACGGGATGGTGATGTCGACACGCGTCGCGTCGGCATCCCAAGAGTTCGCTATCAGTTCAGCTATCGCGGGCACGGCGCCGCCGTACATCTGCAAGCCTAGGTGACGGATCATCCCCCCGGCATACTGCATTTGGAGTCTGCGGGCGGTAGTCGAAGCCGAACCGCCTGCTCGTCCGCGGCGGCGGTTCCTAGTTGTCATGACGACCGAGTCCAGCACGAGCGCAAGTCGTCACGGGTAGCATATCGGGGCACCTCGATCGCCTTGATGTGACGACCGCTGCACGTGTGGTGCGGCGTATACGCTTGTCGGTGGCACGCTTCCGAAGAGTCTGGCACGCGACACTATCCTTCGTTGGGGCGCTCCACAGGGTCGAGCCCGCCAGGGAGGCAGTCTGGTGTTGCAAGTGCGAGGCTAGCCTCGAAAGGCGGGGTCGTCGAGAGCGGGCTTGGCATAGCATCCCCTGAGCAAGGCCCCTCACCGAGGCGGCCACACGACATCGCGCGGCCTCTCGGCTGGTCGTCAGCGCCGTCCGACGCTCAACCCATCCGCCAATCGCCGAGACCCTGCGCCCGCCGGAATGGGCGCGGGGCAGGCGCGCGGCCCGGATCGGCGGAGGCGAACCGGCGCTCTCCTGCCGCGGTGAGTAGGTCAGCCGCCTCGATCCCTTCGAGAGCGCATCGGCGAGCGCCGCCCGCAGCGTCCCGAGCAGCTCGTCATAGTCGCTGCGCTGCGAGAGCCCCCGGCGTCGGCCTCCGTGTCCATCTAGAGGAGAGCAGCACGCGCTCCTCAGTAGGCGGCAGCCCTGCAGCGACGGGCGGGCCGTAACGTACGGAAGGCCGCACAGGGGGCGATGGGGCGCCGCCCACGTGGCGACGCCCCTTGCGCGACTCCGTGGCCCGTCAGCCAGCGGCCAGCACTCTTTCACGCTCCCTTTCCACCGCCCACTCGAAGAGCGACAGACGCCCTGGAGGCGGTCCCGGCCGCCGGTCCCGTCTTCCGCCTCGCGTCCCATAGGCAAACAAACCTGTAGGTGTTGCTTACATTGATGACGACTACGCCTCCTCGCCCGCGACAGCACGCCCCGTTGCATCCCTCCATTGCCAACCGAGTTTTTCACCCAAGGGAACGGCGATCACCAATTCCCCCTCTAGGTAGATCTCCAGAACCCCGTCTTTCTCTACGGCGTGGTCTGCGGGGACACCGGTCCATGTTCCGTCTGAGTTGATCCAACCGGCCAACCGACTCGCCGACCTTCGTTCAGGGGCCGGGACAACCGGACCAAGGAGGTGTTCTGCCAGCGTGAGGAGTACCCGGATGGATCCAGCCAGTATTCGCGTGTCCACCCTTATTGTCTGTTTCTCGATACTGAACGATCGGGTGACCCCCACGTACTGGCTGATGTCGGTCCCCCACTCTGTGTCGAGCATCCGGAGGAACTCGACGGGTTCCATGTGTGCATAGCCAGACGTGTGATCCTCTTCAGCTGTATCGACCCCAAGCGTGAAGTCCTTCAGGAGTTGAACCCCAGCCACGTTCTGCAGGTTGAAAGGGACCGGCCCCGTCGCCGATTCATCAATGGCGGAGCGGACGGCATCGTCAACCACCGACTTGTCGGCTTGCGTCAGCTGCTCGTAGAGAGTCTCCAGCTGGTGCGTCGGATGAGGGTCTGCCCCCTGCTTCAGCATCATGGCCTTCAGGACCAGTTCTAGGCCCTCGACGGCGAGCTGGTAGGCCGGTTGTAGCAGGATGATTGCTGGCTTCTCTACATCCAGCCCAAGGATCGCCGCCAACACGAACTCTGCGTTGACCCGACCCTTCTCGGCAAGGCTTTTCCACACTCCTATCACCTCCGGGCGTGCACGTTGACTCGCTATCATCGCGGAGGCGCGGCGCGGCTACACCAAGAAGGCACTGTATACACGGGTGGGCAGGGAGGACACCGCCACATCGGCGGCGTCCTCCCTGCGTGCAGTCCTACCCGGCGGCTTCGGCCAGTACCCTTTCCTGCTCCAGCGCCCACTCGAAGAGCGAGAGCGTCGGAGCCTCGTCCCGGCGTTTGCGCGGCGGCTCCTCCGGCTCCCCGGCCATGAACTCCGCCCACGAGAACAGCGTCCGCTGCGGCTCGGGAGCGTCGTCGTCCACGGGCGGATCGGCTGCCACCCCGGCCCCGACAACCACGGGCTCGGGCGCGTGCCAGTCCTCGTCGACCAGCAGCGCCTCGGCCCCGGCCGCGACCTGCCGGGCCTGCTCGAAGACCGACTCGACCGAGCCGTCGCCCTCCTCGCCCGCGATGATCTTCCTCGCCAGGGCGAGCATGAGGTCGTCGCCGTCGTCCCCGTAGGCGGCGAGGCCGTCCTCGGGCAACTCGCCCTCCACCGCCAGCGACGAATGGAGCTTCTGCGCCACGAGCTGGAGGGCGTCCGCCTGCAGGGTGTTCCGGTAGGCTATGAAGACGACCTGGACGGACCGGGTCTGGCCGATTGCGCCAGGAGCGCCGTGACGCCTGCCGCATCGTGTAGACGCTGTAATCCGTCTCAGCCCAGACGATCATCGGGAGCCACGGGATCGGGTTCGTCTGCTCAGCGGGCCTCGATGACGACGCGCCCGCCACTCTCGACCTCGACATGCAAGTCGTGGCCTTCGAGCAGGCGCATGCCTGCGAGCGGTGCCGTCTCAGCCGCGTAGACGTAGACGCGCCTTTGCCGGCCATCCCAGAGCAGCGTGGCGTCGTACACATCGAATCTCGCCTCGGTCCCGTCGGCGAGAACAGCCCAGCCGACGCCGCTGAACGCGAGTCCCAACCCTGCCACCAGCGCCGACGGGAGCGTCAGGAACCCGCTGAAGCCGGTGTCGATGACGGCCTCGAGCTCTTGCGCGTGCCCGGCGGTACCCTGCACCGTCAGGGGCAGGACGGCCTCGAGGGCTGCATTGACCGCCCCCTGGATCAACCGGCCCTCCGTAGGAAGCCCGCCCCGAAGCGGTCGATCGCGCGGTATCCCACACGCTCGAACAGCACGTTGATCGCATCCGGGCGCTCCACTCGCAGGCGGTCCCGCGCGGCGTTCACCGTGTCGCCGATTGCCCAGCAATGGCTGTCGATGTCGATGGCGACGACCTCGCCACGGTGGTCGGTTTCGACTTCCCGCCGTATGTCGCGCTCGTAGATCTCGTGGCCGAGGCGAGCGATTTCCTCGGTGGGTCGGCGAGTAGCCATGCTGGCCTCCTCCCGGTGGTGGGTCACCCGTAGAAGATAGCACCGGCGCGAGTCGTGCACTCAGGCGCCCTGCCCGGCGCTGCTGGGAGTCTCCGCCCGGCGCGTCTCACAGCTCCTGCAGCCGCTCCGGGAGGCGTCGCTTGTCACGCGCGTCGGGGGCCGGCTCGTGCTCTCGGACCGCGCGCTGGCGCTGCTCGCGCGCCGCGACCGCGCCGCCGCCAACCTCGCCCGCAGGCGATGGAGCGCCCGCTCGCTGGACCCGGTCGCACCGCTCGCGTGGCGCAACGTCGCCGGCAGGCGCAGCCGCCAGCTCCTGCGCACCATCGACCACACCGCCGCCGTGCACGGCTTCGCGGGGGCGCTGGCCCGGCAGGCGCGCGACGAGAGGTGGGAGGTCGAGCTGCTCGACCCACCGCACCGCGCGTCCAGGTACTTCCGCCACCACGACCGCCTCCACTCCGTCCACCCCGACGCCTTCGGCCTCCTGCGCCGCGAGGGGCCGCCGTGGGCGTTCTTCCTCGAGTGGGAGCGCCGCGCCGTCAGGCGCTCGACGATGGCCGCCCGTCTCGCCCCCTACCTGCGCTACTATGCCTCGCAGCGGCCCACCGACGACCACGTCGGGGCGGACCACTTCCTGCGAGTGGCGGGCGCGGAGATGAAGCGCGCCCGCGTCGACCTGCCGCTGCGGGTCTCGTACCGCGCGCTCACCGTGGCGAGTAGGCCGTTCGGCTCGATCTGGCGCGCCCCAGCAGGCGGCCCACCGGCTTGTCTGTTTCGGTTGGGGTGGGCCTCTCGGAGCGTGTCTCGCGCCCCGACCGCAATCCAGACACGCAGGTGGTGAATGCCGGTCATCGCTCGGCGGCCCTTGAAGTGGTGGACTCCGGCTTGCCCTCGAACCACACGCACCACTGGTCGTCCGTGTAAGGTGACGGCAAAGCGTTAGTAAGGCAGGGCCATGAGGAGGATCTTTCTCTTCATCAAGTTCTTTGACAAGCAGGAATACGCTGAAGCTTTCCTCCAGGGGAAGGTGTTTGCCAACAGGCTCTCCGCATTCAGAAGGGCTGAAGGGGAGGACACGACTGCCCGGATCGACCGTGACGAAGGAACTACGAGCTGGCTACAAGGGGCGAACCTGACCTTGGTCCTCAATGGTATGGACCTCAGCGAAGGGCTCATAACGCTCCAAATCCAGTTGGACTTTCTTTCCGAATTCCACCTGTTCTGCATACATGCCGTCCATAGCGGGGACGTCGACTTGGAGACAATCTCACACGACAACATCGAAGTGCTGCGAGAAGCCCTCCGCGTAGATGATGCCTGCCTTTCCCTGGGACCATATGCAGTGGTGATCTGTGATGTGGCTGCCTTCATGGATCGACTCAAAGGCGCCTGTACAGATAACGGCTACCGGGCGGCGAGCAGACTCGTGAACTACTACGATCCCGACACATTCCACGGCAACTTCGAGGGCCTCGAAGCGGTGTTCTGGAAGCAGACGGAGTTCAGTTTCCAGCGTGAGTTCAGAATCGCGATAGACACCCACACATCAGGGGAGGACCCACTCACGCTTGACATCGGCGACATTAGCGATATCGCCTTTCCGATCGAGGCCAGTGCGGTAAAGGGAGAAGGGCTCCTCGGAGGAACGATGAGGATCGACGCTCGTTGATCCTCATCGTTCTCGCTGCGTCCCGCGACGGCGCGACTCGCGGAGCCTACTCCGCCCCGCAGTGCTAACTTGGTGTGCGATTCGATGCCGGAGGGGAAGTCCTTGTGATCGTGAGTGAGGAGTGGCGCGCGTTCCAGGCGTGGCCGATTTTGACGGAGTTAGCCGCGCGCGGCGATGGGGGCACCATCACGTACACCGACCTCGCCGACGAGCTTGGCTACGGCGCCACCCGACGGAACTTGGGTTGCATGCTCGACCTGATCGGAGGCTACTGCCATCGAAACGGACTCCCTCCGCTCACGCGGCTGGTCGTCAGCGCGACCACCGGCCGTCCTAGTGAGGGCTACAGAAAGTGGGACCGCAGGCGTGAGGGAGAGGTCTACGTGTTCGGCTGGGGAAGTGTCGACAACCCCTTCACCTACGCGAAGGACGGATAGCGGTTCGCGTCGGCATCGCTGAACCAGATGCATGCTGATGGACCATGTGCGCGCGGAGTGCCCCTCGTCCGAGGCGCTCGGGGCGCGCCGTCCGCGATCTCCTCGGGAGCGGTCGTATGCGCGCGACCGGAGCGGGTAGCGGAGCGGAGCCTCCGTCGCAGAGCGACCACTCTTATGCGACGGTGTCCGCGCCGTCGAAGCGGTTGATCATTGACTGGATGCCAGCGCGCTGGACAACGTCGCGAGAGTTCGTCGACAGCGCGTTCAACAGCTCGCCCTCACTCTCCCACCGGTGGTGGATCTCGTTGGAGTCAGGCATGGTCTCCTCCTCGTGGGCGGGACTTGCTCAGGACTGAGATGATTCCGTGTAGCCTGCACCCGGCAATTCGCCAACACTGCCTTCGCAACCCGATCACGTAGACTCGCTCACATGGAATCCAGGCAGCATGAGCAGTGGAAAGACGCCCTCCTGGACCTGCTCCTGCGGGGACTGACGCCTCCGCGCACCGCCCAGTTCATCGTGTGGACGTGTGATCCACACGGACACGACCACCTCCTCGATCTACTTGAGGGAGCCGTCCGCGCCGTTGCCGAGCGGCGCCTGCCGCTGGCGGACGGGAGCTACTGCATACCCGACATCACCATGCTCGACGCGCGCGGCGAGCTAACGGCGCTGCTCGAGGTCGAGCACACGCATCCGCCGGAGCGCTCGCTCATTGCCGCCCGCGAGCGTGACATCCCGCTCTTCGTCGTGCCCGCGCCGGCGGATTGGGTCATCGAGCCCGGCTTCGCCCCGCCCGAACCCGGGGCTCACACAGCTGAGGATCACGCCCTGCGCGAGGCAGTGGACGCGTTCTACCGTTCAGCGGGAAGCGACTTCAACCGCCAGCTCGCGTATTCCACCGTCGAGGACGACGACGGCCGCCTCGCGTCTGGACGGTACGTCGGCTCGGCCCCCGGCCCCGGCGACCTGCCCCCGTTGCATGGCTACGCGATCCAGGCCCGGAGCTGCACATGGCCGTGTGACCGCGCACACGAGGCATTGAAGCGCCAGTGGCCCGAGCGCTGAGAGCACGAGCGCCCGGCGCTGCGCCGCATCGCCGGCGGGGTTCCCGTGCACGCGACGTGCGACCGCAGCGGAAGTTCCCGCCGCCACCGACTCGATGCATGCCGCAAAACGGGAGTTCTATGCTGGTAGCAGCCTGGAACGTCGAGGAGCACCGCTGTGAGCGACGACGGCTATCGCTGGAAGGCGCTCGGAGCGCGCATCCGCGAGGCCCGCGTCCGCGCCGGCCTCACCGAGAAGAGGTCACGTCAGGTAGGGACGTGCTGCTGCGGACCACCGGCTGACAGTTAATAAGGATGGTGAACTGCGACACCACCTTGTGGGACGTGACCCCGAAGAACCCTGCCCCTTCCGTGCGGGCGCCCGTGACGCCAGCCACGACGGTCGCGCGATCAAGGAAATGACTGCCCGATTCACACGCCCTCCTTCGCTCGCTGCTCCGGGGCGACCTCCTCCTCGATGATTTCGACGCCGTAGTTGTGGAGCCCCCGGATCTGGGTACGGCAGCGGTAGGGGCCGGTCGCCTCGATGGCGGCGGCGACATCGTCGGTGAAGCGGGGACCGCAGCGGCGCACGCACGCAGGACGCTGCGGTCGCCAGCGAGGACGACGTGAGCACGAGAGCGGCCATCGCGAGCGTCAGCGTGGTTGCGCTGGCAGTCGTGGTCGGCATCGCGCTCCTCGGGGATCTCCGTTCGCCTCTCTCCTGGCGAACCGGTGCGGGTGAGAAGCAGACCACTGGGGAGTCTCGGCTTGCCGAGCGGTTCCCCCCATTCGAGATGACGCGTACGGTGACGAGAGGAGACTTCGAAACCAACGTTCTCCATCTCGTCTATTCGGACTACCGAAACTGGAAGGCGACCCTCGTCAGCAGCACGAGGGAATCGAGTCCTGTCGGAACCGGCCAAGAAGTGCGGGACGGCAGGCTCGTCGGTCACCCGAACGCGGAGTCCCGGCGTGGGTATCCCATTCCCGGACCGTGGTTTCTCGACGAGCAGGGGTTCGTCAGGCGCGCCAGCGCCTCTCCCGGCAGCATGCTCTTGACCGAGACCGTCGGGCGTGACCTTGTGGTGGTCGTGGTACGTGATGACATCCGTTTGGAGATGCACTTCGACATCGAAACCGGCATTCCGGTCTTCTTCGAAGACGTGACGAACGGTCGGATCTACGAGCGCCACGAGGTCGCCTCGCTCATCTCTCAGGGACGAAGAATCCGCTAGCCACGGGCGCGAGTGGCACTCATGCGGACGCGCTGCGACCGGCTACTGGGTCAGCCCGACCCTGACCTCGTGGACGGGATGCGGGCCGAGGGATCACCCCCGCCGTGGGACTCGTCAGGCTCCACGTCCGCTGCGATCGCAACACAGGGCAACGCGGCGGGCCTTCCGCTGTGAGTGGTGACGCGTGCTCGCGGCCTCGATGCTCTCCCATGGCCCGCGAGGTCACGGGAAGGTGGCTTTGACCGGACCCCGTTCGCTGCCGGCTCGGTGTCCGACCGGAAGCTACGGCGCACTGGAGGGTGTGCGGTCGGAGTGGCCGGACAGGTTCTGCCTGTCCGGCCGCTGTCGCGAGCGACCCGCTCAGAGCCGCCACGCGAACGGCTCGCCGTCGTTGAGGGCGACGAGCGCGTCGCGCACCGGTTCCGGGAGGTTCTCCCAGGGTGGCAGCTCGTAGCCGTCGAACTCGGCGACGGGCACCCACTCCTCCGGCGAGACCTCCTCCTCGATCGCTTCGATCCCGTAGTTGTGGAGCCCCCAGATCTGGGTGCGGCAGCGGTAGGGGCCAGCCGCCTCGATGGCGGCGACAACCTCGTCGGTGAAGTTGGGACCATCGCCGTCGTCGAAGCCGAACTTCGAGAACGCGTCGGTGATCTCCCAGCAGATGATCCGTCGTGGCATCAGGTTCTCCTTCTCTCTCGGTGCTGTCATGGGTGGTGGGGCCGGAGCGGGGCGTCCGGTCCGGCGTGATCCCGCGGTGCGCGGCGCGCGGCGGGCGGAGGTCCCCGGCGACATCGATCGCTCCGAGCGCCACCCCGCTCCGCCGCGCATCTCCGCTCTCGACCGGGTCACGTTGTCTCTGCCGCCGCCTCCCCCGGCGTCCCGGGACTTCGCCCGAGGATGTGATCGGCGGCGCGCTGCCCCTGCGCGGCGGCGACCACGACCAGGCGTCGGTCGTCGTCGAGCACGCGCAGCCACGAGGCGATGTAGGCCGCGGACTGATCGACCCTCGAGGGGTCGATCCCGGCCTCGCTCCCGAGGAAGGCGGCCGCGAACTCCGCCACAAGCTCCTCCTGCGAGTAGCGCTCGGAGCCGAAGCGGGCGGCCGTCCGGTAGCCCTCGCGCGCGAGTCGGCTCGGGTGACCGGTGGAGTGGGCGAGCTCGTGGAAGAGCGTCGCGTAGTAGCCGTGCGCATCCGAGAAGGCTGCGCGCGGCGGCACGTGCACCTCGTCGTGCTCGGGGACGTAGTAGGCGCCCTCGGCGTCCCAGTGGAGCGTCGGTGGGTCCTGGTAGCCCGCGATCACCGCCTCCGCGCGTTCCAGCGGATCCGTGCAGCCGCCGTCCACCCGTGCGGGCAACGTCACGCCCTCGCACTGGTCGACGTTGAAGACGGCGTAGAGGCGGATGAGCGGGAAACGCTCCACCCGCTCGGGGTCCTCCGGGTCCCTCCGCTCGATCCATTTCCAGAGCACGACGCGGGTGCCGTGCTCGCCGCGGCGGACGTGTCCGCCCGCGGCCTCGGCCTGGCGGTAGGTGAGCCAGCGCGGGTCGCTCCAGCCGCGCTCGAGCGCGGTCATCTGGAGGACCAGCGTGTTGATGCCGCGGTAGGGGCGGTTGGAGCGGGCGTTGCGATGCCCGCGTACGCGCCACGGCGTGCGCCACGGCACGGTGCCGCGCTCAAGCGCGGAGATGATGCGGCCGGTGATCTCCTGGTAGGGGTCGGTCCGGCCGCCCGGCTGTCTACGCCGCACCGGGGTCGTCCCCGTCGCGGGGTGGGCCCAGACGCTCGTAGAGCGTGAGTCGGATCGCCCGTGTCGGCGGGCGATCGGCGTCGACGGCCTGGATGAGGCAGGCCCGGAAGCCCGGGATCGGGCACTCGGGCAGCGGGATCCAGGCGACGTCGTAGCGTCCGTGGCGCGTCTCGATGACGCGGCTGGGGCGGTAGGCCATCGGTTCAGGCCGCCCGCGCCCCGTTGCGGCGGTGGAGTCCGCGCGTGAGCGCGTCCACGCAGGTGAGGAGCGAGGACGCGTCGAGCTCTGCGAGCGGGCGCCCGTAGCGCTGCTCGACCCAGCTCTGGGTGCGGGTCTCGTCGGATCCCGCGCTCGCCGCGATCTCGATCACGCGGCGCCGGAGTTCATCGGGCCGCGTACCGGCCGCGAGCGATGCCGCCCCGGCCGGCTCGGCGCCGAGCCCGTTGCCGAAGCGCGCCCCGAAGTGCCGCAGCGCGCGCTTCAGCCCGTCGGTGACGGCGGCCTTGGAGGCGGCCGCGTGTTCCTGTGCCGACTGGTTCCGGGCGGCGGCCGTGCCCACGTCGCTGTGCGGCGGGCAGCCCCGGGCGGCGACCCGGACGGTCGCCGTGTAGATGCCGGCAGGAGCGTTGTCGCCACGGTCGTCCGCGGGCAGCGGTCGGTAGGCGACCTCGCCCACGACCTCGGCCCCCCAGCCGTCGTGTCCGAAGACCGCGTTGGCCTGCTCGATGGCACGCCAGCCCTCGACGTAGCGGAGTATCTCTCCGTCCTCGGTGATGCGCTCCGACACGAGTGCCGGGTCGAGCGGATGTGCCAGCTGCTCAAGCGCAGCCCGGCTCAGGCGGCGCGTGCGCGTCGCCCTGCGTCTGACTTCAGCCATGATTCCTTCTCTCCTTCGCGTGCTTCGTGGAGCGAACGCAGGAACGCCGCGCGTCCATCGCGGCGCCGTCCCAGTTCGCTGAGGTCGTGCGCCCCACCGGGGAGCGGCACGACGGTCGCCCGCTCCGCGAGCGCGGAGATGAGGCGGTCGGCGGCCTGACGGCCGGGGTGGTCGGCGTCGAGCGCGAGGTAGACGCGCCCGAGCGAGCGGAGGGCGGCGAGCGCCTCCCGCGAGACGTGGGTGCCGAGCAGCGCGACGGCCGGCAGCCGCCACGCGCAGAGGGTCAGCCAGTCGAAGGGACCCTCGGTCACGACGGCGGCCGCGGCCCCGGCCCGGCGTACCTGCTCCAGGCCGAGCAGCGGCGACGGCAGGCGCAGGTTGAGGTAGCGCGGCTCCCGGCCGTCGAGCGACCGCGCGGTGAGCCAGGTCGCCAGGCCCCGGGCGTCCAGGTCCGGGACGACGATCCGCCCGGCGAGCGCGTCGCGATCGCCGCTCAGGAGCCCGAGCCCCCGGGCCGTGTCGAGCCCGAGCCTCGAGCGCTCCAGGTGACGGGCGAGCCCGCCGCTCGCGAAGCCGACGCGCAGCCCGGAAGCCACGCCGTCGTCGATACCGCGGCCGCGGACGTACGAGCGGGCCTCGCGGCTGCGCCCGTACTGCCCGGCGTAGAGGGAGGCGGCGGCCTCGATGACCGCCGCCTCGTCCGCGGCCACCGCCCGGACCGCTCGCCGCAGCGGGGATCGCAGGTCGGCGGCGGGCGGCGGGTGACCCCCAGCGGCGCTTCCTGCGAGCAGGGCGGCCGTCTCCCGGAACCCGATTCCCTGCAGGCGGCCGACGAAGTCGAAGACATCGCCGCCCGCGTCGCAGCCGAAGCAGAAGTAGCTGCCCGACTCCTCGTAGACCACGAGGCTCGGGGTGCGGTCCTCGTGGAACGGGCAGAGCCCGACGAGGCGGCGGCCCGAGCGCCGGAGCTCCACTCCGGCGCCCGAGACCGCGTGCGCGATCGGGTGTTGAGCCCGGATCGCCTCGATGTCGTAGAGCTCAGCCACCGCGGGTGAGCTCGAGCAGGCGCCGCCGGAAGCAGGCCTCCTCGAGCGTGAGCCTCGCGCCGGCGCCCCATCCGCCCGGCAGGTGCCGCCCGAGCAGCACCCCCGGCGGGTCACCGGACTCCCAGTAGCGGAGATGAAGCTCCGCCACGCTGTCGCACTCGCCCAGCCGGGCGAGCAGTGCCGAGACGGCGGGCTTCGCCGCCTCGCGTCGCTCCTCGGGCCACCCGAGGTACTGCTCGTAGCTGCGTTCCCAGACGGCTCGCACCGCCTGCCGGAAGCGATTCTCCCTCTGCATGTCGCACTCCTTCCTCGGACACTCGCTGGACACCAGCCGATCGCTTCGCGCCCGCGGGCGGACGCATCTCGCCCACGCATGGACACGACGACATCGGGGCCGCCCGAAGGCGGCCCCGAAGATGACGGCGGTGCCGGTGGCTACGAGGGGGTCAGGCGAGCGGGCGTGCACCCCGGAGCGCCTGCGGGGCGAAGCGGCGGCCGCGCTCCCAGCGCCTGAGGCCGAGCGCCGAGACGACCTCCCAGCCGCCGTCCGCGGTGGGGATCAGCACGGCCCCGCGGCCGAAGCCGGCGCGGTAGTGGATCGCGGCCAGCAGCTCCAGGCGGCGGCAGGCGGTGAGCCAGCAGCCGTAGAGGTGGCGTGCCAGCTCGTCCGGCAGCCCGTCCAGTTCGGCGGATTCGAGCAGCTCGATCGCCCGGGCCGGCTCGCGCCGGTACAGGCGCCGCGCCTCGCGGAGCGCCGCCTCCGCGGCCCTGGTCTTGACGTCCTGTTCGCGCCGCCGTAGCGTTGCGAACGTTAGTTCGAGGTCCGGCACGCTGCTGATGTTCTTTTCGACGGAAACCAGCAGCCGCCGGGCCTCACCAATCCTTCCGCCGTCCAGGTGGTCCCCGGCCAGCTCCAGCTCGTTTCGCATCCTCACCTCCTCTTCCTGCGCCTGCTCCTCCGCCAGCAGTCGGGCGATGTCCTCACTCCCGGCGAGCGCCGCGGCCTCTCGTTCCAGCACGGCGGCGTGCGCCTCGGCCTGGTTCACGAGCCGCTGAGCCGCCCCCGCGACGCCCTCCGCGCGCTGCCCGGCGGCGGGCTCGAAGGCCGACCGCGCGAGTGCGCCGGCACGGCCCGCGGCCTCGGCCAGCTCCGAGGCGACCCCCCGCAGCCGTGCGGCCTCGCCCTGGAGCGCCCTGAGGCGGCCGAGACCCTGCTCCGCCTCCCGGCGGCGCTCGCCGTCACGGGCGAGCAGCACCTGCAGCTCGTCCAGCGCCCGCCGCGCCGCCCGCGTGAGCGCCTCGATCTCCTCCGGTCCGCTGCGCCGGATCACGGGCACGAGCGCCCGCGTCCCGGGGACCGGCCCCACCTCCGCGAACAACCCGCGGACCCCTGCCAGCTCACCCAGACTCGTCAGCACGATTTCCTGCGTCACCTTCCATCACTCCTTCCCGCCGCTGCGGCGAATGCGCCGTTGCGGCCCTCGAACGCCTCCAGGGGCGATGCTTCCTTCTCGAACGGGCCCACCCACGGGGTCGGTTCCGCCGGTGCCGGCTCCGGCGCCGGCTCCTGCTCGGGCCGAACCCGCTCCGGCTCCCGCGGCATGCTGACGGGCGTTCCGAGCTGCGGGGCCACGACGCGCTGGAGCTGCTGCCTGAGCGTCGCCAGCAGCTCCTCGTCGTCCACGTCCCGGCCTGATGCCGTCAGCGCGAGGAAGAGCACGTGCCGCCTGTGGCCCTCTGCGTCCTCGAACACCTGCAGCAGCGACTCCAGCGGACGCTCCTCGAGCGTGACCGTGCGCTGCACCACCACGAGCAGGTGCCCGGGCGGCGCCACGCCGAGTCCGCGGAGGTGATCCCGCGTCACGCGCGTGATCGCACGCCTGAGGCGTCGCCCCTGTCTTCCGTCCACGTCCGCCTCGACCGTCGGGCGCCACGGCCGCCTGCGTGCGGCACACGCGCTCCGCATCGCCGTGAACCGCCGGCCGCACCAGCTCCGCATGCGGGCCACCGGCCCCGCGGCCCGGCCCCTCCGGCTCTTCTTCCTGCCTGCCATTCGATTCTCCCTTCCTGCTGCTCCGTCCCGGCCCATCGCGGCCGGACGGTCCTGAATCCGATCGCCCCTCTTCTCCCCGGCACAGAAAAGCCCCGTGGCACGGGAGCCGTACGGGGCCGCTTCGCCGCCGACACCCGACCCGCGGCACGCGCGGGGCGATGCCGCAGCTCGCCTCTGCGAGGCCTCGGGTCTCAGTCGTCGCTCGTGGTCGCCTCTATGCGAACCGGGGCCGGTCCGCTTCATTCGTCTTCCTCGGTTGTCCTCCTCCGTCTGTCGAACCTCTCGGTCCGCCGCGTCGCTGTCTCGCTGCCTTCCCTGCCGCTCGTGCACCTCCCCTACCGTCACTCGTCCCCGGGTTGCCCTGTCTGCTCGATTCGATGCCTGCCGCGGAGAGCTCTGCTCGTTGCCTCGGGTGAGGGTGATCCGTGCCTGCGTCCCGGATGAGCGATCCGTGCCGGTTTCTCTTCTCCCTGGAGTTGGCGGTACCGGCGAAACGCACTGCTGACGAGGAGAAGGCTACGCCCAGACGTTCACAGAAAGTTCCGGCTGCGTTCCATGAGAGTTCACAACGTTCCGGATTTCTTCCGGATTTGTTCCTTTTCCGCCGTGCGGGGCCGATTGGCGCCGCCAGCCCCGTCCCGGAGGGCGCCGCGACTCCCGGGCTGCGGGAATGACCCGGAACGATGGGCACGGCGCCGGCCGCACGGCCGTGGACGCGGCTCGACCCCGGTCCAGGCTGGTCGCACGAGCGATCAGCCGCGTGCCGACGGCCAGCTACCTCAGCAGCGCATGGATTGAATCTGGCCACACGACCCTCGGAACCTCTCCAGGGGCCCCTGCCTGTGGCCCACGCCGTCCGGTCAGGGCCGTGCGGGCCCGCTCGGGCGCCCGCGCACGGGCCGGCCACGGGCCCGCGGCTTCGCCCGGGCAGGCGACTCCGCCTTCGGGTCGCAGGAACGCCCTGTGAACAAATCCGGAACAAATTAGGAGCGGATCTTTGTATTTTGTTTTCTTGAACGGGGTGTGCAGGTCGCGTTCCGGCTCGCTCACGGACGATCCGTGCATCCCCACAGCGAGCAGCACGTCCCGGCCGTCGGCTCTGTCCTCAGCGGTAATGATCCCGCCTCAGCGGACGTGCGGCTTCTTGCGAACTCACGGGTGCTGGACGAGTTCACTGCTGGAGTCGGTACCGGTCGGTCGCATGGCGACTGCCGGTCACGCACGGGCGAGATGCGAGGAGAGGCGACGACCCTCGTCGTGCTGCCCGCGCGCATCCACGACGTCGTGGTACGGCCGGCCGAGCAGCACGACGACCGAAGGCTCCGCAGGTGTGCGCGACGCCGGCCTGCTCCCCCGCACGGGGACCCGTTCGCACGGCGAATGCCATCCTCGTCGCCCCGGGCCGCCGCCGGCAGCACCTGCCCGGCACGGCTCCACCGACGGCCCTGACCGCCGTGGGTGCGGGGAGATGCACAGAGGTGCCTCGCCGATTCTGGGACAATGGAGTCTGACGGCCTTCCGCCCCTGCCGCCGCCGACCGCCGGGAGCGGCGGGTCGCCGGCCACACCGGGGCGGGAGCGCCGCGGGACCGCATTGCTGGAGATGGGGAACGGAGGATCTGATGCCCACATTCACGAAGGTGAACCCTGATGATGTTGCCGTCGGGCGCGGGCGCGCCGGTGCGGAGAGGCGGAAGCCCTACATCGAGGCGCTGAACGCGGGCGACGCGGGGAGCGTGGAGCTTGAGCGCGGCGAGAAGCCGGCGACCGTGAAGCGGCTGCTCCAGGAAGCGGCACGCCAGTCGAACGTCCGCATCCGCTGCTCGTGGACGGACAGCCAGCAGCGCATGCTGGTGTGGAAGAAGGTCGGCACGCGCTAGCCCGTGCATCTCGCGTGGGTCGCGCCTCCTGGAACCGGGCCTCCGATATTCGGACGGTGGCGGTGAACCTTCCCTCTGCAGTTTCCGGTCTCGGTGATCGGCGGGCTCCCGAGCCTACCGACGGTGGGGTTCCCGGGGCTGCGCCGAAGTCAACGCTTCCGCTTATCCCCGGGGCATCGAGCGCCTCCCCCGAGCAGGCGAGCGGCGCACGGAGCATCTCCTGGACCGTCGGGGCCATCGCCTTCGATCCGTGTGCCGGCCGGCTTGATGCCGGGGGCATCTTGCGTAGACAGCGGTCTGCGCCGGGACGAGTTCGTCTGGAGCCTTAGCGGCCGCCCTGGCGGCGGGTGCCGCCGCGGCCACGTGAGCGGTGCGGTGGGCGAGGTCATGGTCGGCCTCTCCCGCCGTGGCGGGCGGCGTCGCCTCGAGACGCGCGCAGTACCGCCGCCCGGGCGTCGTCGCCGTGCGGCGTCGCGGGCTTCCCTGCGCACCGGTGACATGATGCGCAGGACGGTTGCGGCATCGTGCCTCAATGGGACGGGACGTCGGGCGTGACGTGGAACTACCGGCAACGCCGCGACACGGAACTCCCGCCCGGATCCGGTGGGGCCGGTCTTGCTCGCAACGCTCGGCTCGGTGTTGCTGCTGGCGGCGGTCGGGGCGGCGCTCGCGTGCACGGGCGGCGGCGTTGCGCCCACGCCCCCGGCCTCCCCGCGGGACGCCACCGCACCACTGCGATCTCCAAGCCTCGGACGGCGCGGCCCGCATCGTCGGTCGTGGCAGCATGAGGACGATGGGCGGTCGCCTGCTCGCGGCGTCCCTGGCGCTCGCGCTCATGCTGGCCGGGGCGTGCTCCGGCGCAGGGGCTCCGGCCTCGCCGCAGGCCGCGACGGGATCCCCGTCCCCGGCGGCGTCACGCGGGCCGGCGGAGCCACGGTCCACCGCCGCCCCGCCTACAGCGCCGACGGAGGCGGCGAGCACCGCGCTCGAGCGCATCACGCGCACCCTGACGGTGTCGGCGACGGGTGAGGGCACGGTGACGCCCGACGGGACGACGACGCACGAGGACGGAGTCGAGGTCACGCTTCGGGCGAGCTGGAACGACGCGACGCACGAGTTCAGCTGGGGCGGGGACTGCAGCGGGGCGCTGAGCTCTCAGTGCGTGCTGACGATGGACGCGCCCCGGAGCGTCACGGCGACGTTCACGGAGCTGCCGGCGAGCCGCTGCGCGGCCCCGGCCGCCTCCGACTGCATCCGTGCCGTGTACCGGGGAGCGCCCGGCGACTACGCGCAGGTGGTGGACATCCCCGCGGACGTGCTGCTCGAGCCCGACGCGACCGGGCGCTACCGCGTGGCGCGCGGGCAGCAGCTGACGGTGGTGACGGCGGCGCCGCTGCCCGCGGGCTGGACGCGCTTCTACCTGGAGCGGAGTCCCCTGAAGTTCGGGACTCCCAGCCCGGTGAGTGACTCGCAGCTCCCGCGTCTCGCTCGACGGCGACGTGATCCGCCTCGGGAATGACGCCGGCATCCCCGTCGGGGCACGTCCACACCTTCCACTCCTTCGGGCGACGCGTCATCGCCGATGTCGGCGTGGCCCCGACGGTGTCGAAGCTGGCGGAGGATGACGCGCGGCTCGTCGCGGCGATCGACCGGATCCTCCTCGACCTGCTCGCCGATCCCGAGCAGAGCGACACGGTCGCGACCTTCATCGCCCGCCACCGCGTGGACTACCGCTCGCAGTTCGACTTCGAGACGCCGGGCGAGTACGCGGACTACGTCCGTCGCTTCGACCGGCGCGCGTTGAGCGGCGATCTGGTCAAGAGCTTCGAGGAGCTCGAGATCGCGAACTTCCTCGCGCTCAACGGCGTCAACTTCCTGTACGAGGCGCCCTACGAGATCGACACCGCGACGCCGCAGTACCAACAGTATCGGCCGGACTTCTACCTCCCGGACCACGGCATATACATCGAGCATTTCGCGCTGGACGGGCTGGGAAGGCCGCCGGCGGGGTGGCAGGGCTACGCCGAGGGCGCCGCGTGGAAGCGCCGCATCCATGAGGAGAACGAGACGTGGCTGATCGAGACATACAGCTGGCAGCGGCGCGAGGGCGTGCTCGAGGAGACTCTGCGCAAGCAGCTCGAGGAGGCGGGCGTGACGCTCGCGCCCGTGCCGGTGGAGACGCTTCTCGCGAGCCTCGGCAGCTGGGTGACCTCGGGGCTGGCGCGGCTGGCGGCCACCTTCCTCCACCACGTCAAGACCAACCGCCTCCCCCCCGACCTGCTGCGCGCTCGTGCGCGCGACTCGGGCGCTCGCGAGCGCAGCGCGGCGTTCCTCGACGTGTTCGAGCAGGTCCGGTCGCGCTACGAGGGGCTCCTGGGAGGGGAGAGGGACTTCCACGACCTGATCAACGAGGCCGCGGCGCACATCCGCGAGGCCGGCTGGACGTCTGAAGGCGGCCGTGGTGCGCGTGCTGCGCGGCCGCGACCGCGTGGAGAGCGACCGTTTCACGGCGCTGCGCTCGCACTACGGCTTCGACGCCTTCTACTGCGAGCCCGGGCCGGGCGGCGCCCACGAGAAGGGCGGCGTGGAGGGCGAGGTCGGCCGCTTCCGCCGCCGCCACCTCGTGCCGGTCCCGCACGTGGGCAGCCTGGCCGAGCTCAACGCGCTGCTCGAGGCCGCCGACCGTGCAGACGACGCACGCCACATCACCGGCCGGCTCGCGACCGTCGGCCAGGCGGCGGAGGCCGAGCGGCCCTCGCTGCGGCCGCTCCCCGCCGAGCCGTTCGACTCCGCGGTCCCGCTGCGCGCGAAGGCCGACCGCAAGGCGCGCATCTCGGTGCGCGGCTCGCGCTACTCGGTCCCCGCGGCCTGCGCCGGCCGCAGCGTGGACGTGCGCCTCGGCGGCGCGATGCTCACCGTGCACGCCGAGGGCCGCGAGATCGCCCGCCACGAGCGCAGCACGCGCAAGGGCGCCGAGGTCCTCGTGCTCGACCACTACCTGGAGGTGCTCTCGCGCAAGCCGGGTGCGCTCCCCGGCGCGGTCGCGCTCGCTGATCGAGGTGCTGCTGCTGCACCGCCGCCTGCCCTTCATCCCGGTGCACGCCGCGCTGGACGCGGTGGAGCGCATCGGCTCGGTCGACCCGGCGCTGGTCGCCATCGAGGCACGGCGCATCGCCGACGGCCGCCGGACGGCCGCCGTCGTGGAGCGGCCGGCGCTCCGGCGCTTCGACCGCCCGGCCCCGAGCCTCGCCGGCTACGACGCGCTGCTCGCCGGGAGCACGCGATGAGGGCTTCGGTCACCGAACAGGCGGCGGCGCTGGCGGTCGAGGCGACGAGCCGTGCGCTGCGCCTCCCGACCGTGCGCGAGCAGGCGGGTCCCCTCGCCGAGGCGGTGCTGCGCGACCGCCTGAGCCATCTCGCCTACCTCGGCGAGCTGCTCTCGGCCGAGCTCGAGGACCGCGAGGCGCGCCGCCGCGAGCGCCGCACCGCCGAGGCGCGCTTCCCCCGGCTCAAGCACCTGGCGGACTTCGACCTGGCGGCGGCGCCGACGGTCGACCCGGCGCTGCTCGCCGCGCTCGAGCGCTGCGAGTGGGTGGAGCGGGGCGAGCCCGTGGTGCTGCTCGGCGACAGCGGCACCGGCAAGTCGCACTTGCTGATCGGCCTCGGCCTGGCCGCCTGCCAGCGTGGGCTGCGCGTGCGCTACACGACGGCGGCACAGCTGGTGAACGAGCTCGCCGAGGCCTCGGACGAGCGCGTGCTCTCGCGCCTGGTCGCCCGCTACGGGCGGCTCGACCTGCTGTGCCTGGACGAGCTGGGCTACCTGCAGCTCGATCGCCGGGGGGCGGAACTGCTCTTCCAGGTGCTGACGGAGCGGGAGGAGCGGGCCTCGGTGGCGGTCGCCTCCAACGCCCCGTTCTCGGAGTGGGGCCAGACCTTCGCCGACCCCCCGGCTCGCCGCCGCCGTCGTCGACCGGCTCACCTTCCGCGCACACATCATCGAGACCGGCAGAGAATCCTACCGCCTGCGGGTCACTTCCGCCCCGAAGGGAGGTGCACCAACCACTTGATCACGGCCCCGGGGGTGGGGTTCGCGGTAGGGACGCCGGTTACCCGGCGCCCCCCGCACGGATCCGGACGAGCGCGCTAACGCATCCGGCTCCCGCCTTGAGTTCTGACGGCAAATCGCTCCACTGGCCACGGGTGCAGGATGGCGATGCGGGGCCACAGTCGGCGACACAGGGCGTGGAGACGCTCCCATGTGAAGTAGTCCCGCTGCGACCTCCGACGGAGACGTCGCAGCCAGAGCCGCCTCACGAAATGAGCGAACCGTGTCAGCGCCGCGACACTGGTCGGCACCGCGTAGTAGCCAAGCCATCCACGCAGCACGCTTCCCAGCCACCGCCCCGTCTTCACGGGGTTGTCATGCATGCGCCGCCGCAACTCGACCTTGATGGCCTTGAGTGTGCGCCGCATCCGCTTCGCTGAGGGCTTGCGCCCTAGCCCGAAACGCCCCTTGCGCGTCGTCCGGCAGTAGTGCGTAAACCCAAGATAGTCGAACGTCTCCGGCCGACTCTCCCCGCGCTCACGCCGGTTCGCAATCGCGTACCTGCCGAACTCCACGAGGCGCGTCTTCTCCGGGTGTAGCTCCAGCCCGTAGGCCGCGAACCGCTCCCGGAGTGCCTCCATGAACCGCACCGCATCGCTGCGGTACTGGAATCCCAGGACGAAGTCATCGGCATACCGCACGATGTACGCCTCGCCCCGGGCCTCCCGCGGTCGCCACTCGCGCGCGAACCAGTCGTCGAGCACGTTATGGAGGTACACGTTCGCAAGCAGCGGCGATATCGGCGCTCCCTGCGGCGTCCCCCGTACGAAATCGACTTCCAGTCCCGCGTCTATGACGCCGGCGTTCAGCCACTTTCGTATCAGGTGCAACACCCGCTGGTCCCCGATGCGCTTCTCCAAGAACAGCATCAGCTGCTCCCGGTCGATGCTGTCGAAGAACCCCCGGATATCGACCTCGACAATCCAGCTGACCTTGCGCCGGTCCACCGCGTAGGCCAGTGCGTCCAGCGCGTCATGCGCCGAGCGTCCCGGCCTGAAGCCATACGAGAAGCCGTAGAAGCCCGGCTCGAAGACCGGGTTCAGGAGATTGTCCACCACTGCCCGCTGAACGATCTTGTCCTCCAGCGAGACGATACCGAGCGGCCGTACTCCCCCGTCCGGCTTTGGTATCTCTACCCGCCGCACAGGCTTCGCCCGATACGCTCCCCGGTGCACGCGGCCGTGCAGGTCGAGCAATCGCTCGTCCAGTTCGTCCCCGTACTCCCGCCACGTCACCCCGTCCACGCCCGGAGCCGCGTCTCGCTTCAAGGCGAGGTACGCCTCCCTCAGCGCTTCCGGCGTGATGTGGTGCAGGAGCGTGGTGAGTTTCTCTCCCGGCTTCCTCTCCACAAACTGCCGTATCCTCTCCGCTCCGGGTGACACGGCCACCCGACTCTGCGTCCGGACCGTGCCGGTGCTTCGAAGATTCCTCTTGGCTGGGGCCCTTTGCTCCAGCGACTCCGCCGAGGCTCGCGCCCCCTTGTTCGCCGCCTTCGTAGCTCGTACGGCCCCATCAGACTGCTCCGAGTCGTGCATCATCGGCTACGGTTGCCTCCCTTCCCGATGCGGTCCCGGCGTACGACCCGCCGGGACGACACGGAGCCCTCCCAGGTCCCGGTGATGGACGTGTATGCGTGCCTGAGTTCTTCGACACCGTGGAGCCCGACGACGACTCGCCCGTACCGCCGTCGCCGGTGTTGCCTTCGACCAAATGGAGGGCCTCGACGCTCCAGATTGTCCTTTCGATGCTCAATAGCTCCGCCCGCATACCCCGCTACCGACGCTTCGCGGGCCACCTCGCGATGACCCGCGCACGGCTCGCGGAGCGGCGTGGAGTGGCTTGCTCCTTCGCCGCAGAGGACTTGCACCTCCTGCCCACGCACCAGTTCGCCTGGCGCTCCCAGTTTCGAGGATCAAGGTGGGGCCAGAATCGGTTGTCATTCCCACCCTGGGGAGCAGCCGCGCGTCCGACCATCACCGTCGCGATGGTGTGGACACTGCCGCGCTATCCATCCCTGCGTGGTCGCCGCCTGTGCCGTCAGCGAAGCGGCGAGGGCAGCGATCCCCCACGACCAGCGAGCGGTACCAGGAGGCCGGAGAGGTTCGACCGTCCCGCATCCGAGACGACACTCGCGGCGCACCATCGAGAGCGTACCCAGTGACCTCCCCGCGTCCTCCGTTCGCCGGGCAGCTGCGCGCGGCGGCGCCGCTGCTGCTGCTCGTCGGCGTCGGCTTCGCGGCCAGCGCGCTGATCTACACCCTCCCCACCGGCGCAACCACACAGACCACCACGGTCGGAAGGATCGAGCCGCGCGGGAGCGCGACCGTCGCGGTCGCGGCGGGCGGCCGCGTGCGGCTCGACGTGGACGCATACGACACCGGCGACAACCGGATCTCCACGCTGCCGGCGACGGCCGACATCGGCTGGTATGTGATGGGTACGCCAGGCGGAGGCGGCACTCCGCCGCTCATCACGTCACCAGATGCGATGAGCAAGCAACTCGAAGCTGACGCCGCCGTCACAGACGAGCGCGCATACGGAGATCGAGCGCCCAGCGCTCCGCTCGCGAACGTCGCCGCACACCCGGAGTCGACTTACTACAGGGCGTCGAGCGCCGTGCCGGCGGCGGCACCACTCGCATCGGCACCGACGACCACCACAGAGGGCTGCGGACGGGAGGCGCGATCGGTAGAACGGCGCAGAAGGCCGCCACGTCGGCCTTGCGGATCAGACGACCCTCACAGAAGCAGTTCGAAGAGGCACGACGCTACGTACTCGACCGGGTGATCGCCGGAGATCTGCAGCTCGTCCAGGCCGCCGAGATCCTGGGTGTCAGCCAGCGCCACGCGTGGAGACTGCTCGCCGCCTACCGGGCGCGCGGAGCCGCGGCGCTCGCCCACGGCGACCGCGGGCGCCTTCCGCACAACACCGTCCCGGCCGAGGTCGCCTCGGCTGTGGTGCGTCTCGCTGCCACCCGCTACCCGGGAGCGAACCACACACACCTCGCCGAGCTGCTGTGGGAGCACGAGAGTCTACTCTGGACGCCGCGGCGCTGCGCAAAGTCGGACGTTATGGCCGCGTGTGCTTGACGTCCTGTCGCGGCAGTCGCCGTTCGCGGAGCTCGATTCCGAACGCCAGCGGGCTCTCCAGTCCGCGATGTTCATGATCGGCTACACCGTCTATCGGGAGCCGGCACGAATCCTGCGAGGGCGCGCGAAAGGGAGTTCGGGCGTGGCAGGTGGTCGGATGAGATTCGGTCTCGCCTAGGTGCGCAGGCCACGCAGCCGCTGTTCCCGCCGTCGAATGACGAATGGAGCGCGGGCTGCCACTACTGGGCGCTGTGGTCCGAGAGACAGGATCCGGGCGTGTGGATCGCGCTGTGAGTGCGCGGGCAGCGAGACTAGGACATCGCCCTTGGTGCTCGGGATGAGGACTCCCGGCAACCCCACGCCCGTGCGCACGGTGTCGAACCGGCGTCAGCCGTCGCGACGCGCCCGGCGGGACCGCCCCGCCCTGAGGCGTGCGATGGCGGCCTCGCGTCGGCGCGTCCGCCGGTGCTCTCACGCCCACGCCTCAGTGGGAGACTTCGATCTTCAGACGGCAGTGGTCGCTGGGGCCCCACCGGTGCGGCTCGTTGAGCGCCCGTACCCGCACGGAGCCTGCCAGCTCTCTCGAGGCGAAGACGAAGTCCAGCTGGCGCCTTGCCGTGTCCGGCGTCTGGCGGTTCGAGTGGTACGTCGGGACGTTCCTGCTCTCCCTCGGGAGCTCGCGCGGCCATGGATCGGCCTGGCGTCCGTGTGGAGCCTGCGGGCCGACGAAGGGGAGTCCCAGCGCCTCCATCCTGTCGAACACGGTTCCGTAGCGCGAGGCCCAATACGAGCTGCCGTGCTCTCCATGGCCAAGGAGGATGTTGAGGTCACCGGCGGCCAGAATGCGGTGGCCGGACTCGCGGCCGACGAGCGCGGAGAGGTCGGAGACGACCCGGTGGGCCGATGCATCCGAGACGATCCGCCTGCTGCCGGTCATTACGTGCGGCCTCCTCCACGGCGCGTACATGGAGACGACGAGGAAGGGCTCGATGTCGGGGGCGGAGACGCGTGCAGCGGCGAGTGTGCCGGCGTGGCTGACGGCCAGCTCCCCGCCGACCGCATCCTCGAGCGACTTCGCCTCGATCCACTCCAGGCTGACGCGCTCGGAGAGTCTGGCGATCGCCGTTCGCCAGCGTCCCGATGCGCGCGCACCTGGCTTCGGCCAGGGTGCAGGGTCCAGCTCGATGCGGGTGGCGACATCCTGCGGCGGGCGGCTCGCCTCCTGGAGCAACGCGACATCGACATCCATATCGCTGAGGACGCGCCAAGGCTTCCGGCGGCGCGCGACGTTCCAGGAGACGATCTTGACGGTCGCCAGGCGAATCTGCCCTTCCCGCACTCGCGATTTCGTCAGTCCAACACCGACCGCGCAGCTACTCGCGACGATCGATCACGCCGCTCAAGCGGCCTCGCTCACACCGGGGAAGGGCCGATCGGGTGCTTGTATCGCCGGTCCCGCATCCCTGCCTTGGTAACTCCCCATCCTGGTCGTCGATCGGGACGCGATGCCCGTCCGGCGTGGGCACGGGGCGGAGCCCGGTGGCCGCGCTCTCCTCGGCGGGACGCAGACCCGCAAGGTGGTCATTCGTCTCCCTCGTCCTCACCTGCGTCGCTCAGGGCCTCGCCGAGCCCGACCAGCGCGAGGTGCGACACGGGGGGCGTGCTGCGGTGCAGTTCGAGCATGATCCGTTCGCCGATGCGTCCAGCAAGGGCGTCCGGGCAGGGTCGATAGACTATGCTGCCGCAGTCGGTGAGGTCGAGCGGCTGGTCGCGGGTCTCACGAGCGGGATCTCCGAGATACGGGCACTCCCTGCGGGGTGACGCCGAAGGGAGACTGGAATCCTGAAATCGTGACGCCCGAAGGTGAAGATCCGCCCCTGCCTCCGCATTGGGCGGGGGAACCGCGCTTCGTCGTCTTCTTTATTCCTGCCTCCGTGCCCCTTGCGATACCACACGAATCAACTTTCAGATTCGCTCGTGAGGAAGAGGTGCCCTGGCTCCAAGGCGTCGCAATCGCGCCCGTCCCCTGGGTCCAGCCACGGTATGTGGATCCGGAAGAGGAAAGGGGAGGATTCGTATCGATCAAGGTCTGGCGACTTGCGGAGAGAATGACCTTAGAGACGAGCCTGATTAGGCGTGCGTTTCGCGCCTACCGATGGATGATGGACCCGGATGGGGAAGATCGTGGTGATTTTTCGCCGCCCCTCTTGCAGGAGCTAGGTGTGGATTCGGAAGCGACAGTATTCGAGGTCGTCACTCCGTTGATTCCAACGATCGTTAAAGACGAGATCGACATAGAATCAACCGTCTCCGATGCCTTTGATAGATGCCTTGAGTCTCTACAGAGACTGTATCGCGCCTACATCACGGCTGAGAATGATTGGCGTGTCGAGATTCCGACGCGGAGGTCAATCGCTGCCACAATTCCGTGGACCACATCCGAGCCTCGCACGGGACTTGGTGGGTTGGGCATGTTCCAAACACATGAAGGAGCAACCAGCCTTGCCGTGTCGATCCCCACTATGGACGAAGAACGCATTCACCGCATGATGGTATTGCTGACACGTCGAACCTTCGCGGGTGAGTCGGGCGACCCCGTAGCCACTGCGTTAGAACATCTCCGGCGCGCTCAGCGCGCATATCATGTCGACGCTGACTATCAGGCTTGTCTGACATGGCTATACGCCCGGGGCGAAACACTACTGGATGGATTGCTGTTGATGATCGCTTGGGAACAAGGTGTTCCGGCGAACGAAGCTGCACAGTGGTTCGATCGCGGTCTCATCGGACGCATCAAGACCAGATACTCCTCGAGCTTAGGCGGGCAATGGGATGTGACGCTCACAGATGCACCGGTCGGCGGATGGCGAGACGCGGTTGAGGAATGTCGCCACCGGGTTGTGCATCACGGATATCGGCCCTCGGAGCGGGAGGCACGTCAAGCCCTCGACTCAAGCGACCGGCTCGAGGAGTTTCTCTTCGAAAGACTCGCTCGCAAACGGAGAACTGTCCCCAAGACCGCACTCCTGTGGCTAGGCGTTCCCGGGCTGGAGCGCCGGGGTCTGTACGATGCCTACATGAGGTCGGTCGCCGAGGCCGACGACGGTAGGGAACCCTGGTTGTCGCAGTATAGGAAGTACGTTGAGGACATCCGGAGTCTTTGGCGGTTTCAGTAGGGGCAACGTCGTCGACCCATCCACTGTCGGCCGGTCAGAGGGCGAACTTGGCGCCGGCACCACCGCGCTTACGTTGTCCTTCCTTGTAGGTGAGCCCCGAGGAGTTCGTTTCGCCGCTCTCGCTGAGGGCGAGTTCGGTGATCGTTGCGAAGTGCATCGTGTCGCGCCGGACTCGCGGAGGACTTGCATGCCGCGCCGACAGACGGCATCGCACACCGTTCTCGAGTCCAATGTGACGGTCTGCGCGGGGCGTGCGATCCATGCCGGCGAACTCGTGGTGCGGCCCGACCTGGGGAGCGGTCCGGCGATCGGTCAGGGCGAGCTCGCCGTGACGATCCCCGTCCCGGACGACGGCGTCTTCAGGCGGCTGCGCCGCGGCGACGTGGTGGCGGTGATGGCGACGAGCGATCCGGGCCGGCCGGGAGAGCCGGACGGTGGCGCTCCTGGAGCGGGCCGTGATCTACGCGGTGGCGCTGGAGTCGACGCGGGTCTCCCTCGGCGGGAGCGGGGACGCCTCGGAGGACGGCCGCCCCGCCAACGTCACGCTCGTGATCCCGCGCGAGCGCGCCGAGGCTCTCGCGGGCTATGGGACTCTCTTCAACAGCGGTTCCGTCTCAGGGGGTCGGGTCAGCGGTTCTTGGAGAAGGTCGAGGGGTCGAAGGGTGGCGCGCCGGCGAGGATTCGAACCCTGGCCCCCCAATTGCCCGAACTGTCGCCGCCATTCGGAGATGGCACACGCTAGATGTCGCGACGCGCCTCGGCAACAACTAGTTCGCACCTACCTAGCAGTCGATCGCGTCGCTCATTGTGTCTTCGTTGCCAATGCGCGTAGTCGTCCTCGATAAGCGAATCCTCGATCAGTCGCAGTGCCCTTCTCGCTATCTCGAGACGGCGCCTGCCATCAAGCGTGAGCCGGGATCGCTCTACCCGAGCCATGAGGACTTCGCCTAGCAACATCTTCGTTTGGTCACTCTCGGGTTGAAGACTCAGTGCGGCCTCGGCATTGTTTTGCGCCTCTTCAAATTGTCGTTCCCAAAAATTGATGAGCCCCAAAGTCCTGAGTGTCGCAGAATCTTCCCATTCACTCGCAAGTGCTCTCTCAAGAAGGGGCCGGGCTGCCATAAGGTCGTGATTCCGGAAATAGAAGTGTCCAAGTCGGCCCAGGATTGGCGGGGCGTCACCGAATTCAAGACGCTTGTCTTCGAGATATCTGATGCCATCCGACCAAGCACGACCAGCGAGCTCGGACGCCTCGTCAAGACTCTGGCGAATGGCTTGTTCGACGTTCGGCTGGCGCTCGAACTCGCTGCGCACACCGGCCTTCTGCTGTAGCCGGGATACGACTCCGGCCTCCAGTTGCGTTGGTGCCTGAAGGCGCACGTACTCTCCGAGTGTGCGGTCGGCAACGCGGAACATAATTGCATTACGTCCCGGCACCAACTCAAGGAAGTGGGCGCTCTTGAGAGCGTCGATATCTTCTCCGAGGTCGGTCCGGTCATCACTGAGCCTGAGCAGTTCCTTTCGGGTAGCCGGTTCTCGCTTTAGAGACATGTAGTAGAGCAATTGAACGGCAGACTCCGGTAGACGTACCAGCGAACTCTCGAACGAAAACCTCAACAATCCCAGTGTGTCTTCACCCCGGATCTTATGCAGTGCTTCTGTGGGTGTATGCCCTTGCGTTAGCAGGTTAGCAAGATAGTGCAAGTAAAGGGGCACACCGCCAAGCCAGTCGACGACTTGAGCGAGCGTGCTTCTGCTCCGGTCGGGGAGCCTTGTGCCTGCTCGCTCGAGTCGATCGTCGATCAAACCGGTGGATGCACTATGAGAAAGACCGGGTAGGATCATGGACGTTCCGATGCCGACTCCGCGTCGTTCTCTGTCTGTCACGATCGATTTCGACGGACTCGGCAACTGCTGGCAGAACGACGCTACGGCTCGAATTTCTTCATCGTCGAGGGTTTCGAGGTTGTCGAAGACAAAAAGGCATCGTTGGTCTCGAGAAAGCTCAAGGACGTCCGTACGGAGTTCTGAAATGTCGCGATCCCTTGGTGCGCTCACGCCGAGGATCCCTAGGGTAGTCTCGAGAGCCTCGCGCAACGTTCCGAAGCGTTGTTCACCTGGAAGTTGCTGCTGGTCATCGTGTTCAGCCCAAATCTGCTTGGCAGTGAGGAACACGACAAGATCCACTTCCGGACGCATTCCTGGCTCTACTGGGACGCGGAGAAGGTCATCCAAGAATTCATAGACGAGGGCAGTCTTTCCAAGCCCGCCTCGGCCCGTGATTGCAATGCACCGCTCAAATTCGCTGTTCCAGAAACTGTGAAGTGCTCGAAGCTGCGTGTCTCTTCCGAAGACACGTGGGTGAGGAGGGAGGTTCTCGAAATTCTTGAGAATCAAGTTTGAAGTCAGGACGACTTCGTCTGGGGGATCCGGTTGCCCAGTCTCTTCAGACGCCCACAGTAGGTCGATGGCATCGCCGGTCGAGGCATGGTAGCAGCTCGCTAAGCGAGCCATAGCAGCGAAGCCGGCTGCCTCCTCGGGTACGAACATGTGCCGAGCTCCCGGATGGAAACCCTCCACGCGAAGCGGAACAATGCTGGCGAACTGGTTGGCAACCCATTCCTTACTGGCGAAATACGGCTTGAACACAGGCCAATTCTGCTTTGCTCGTATGATCTCGTCAAGTTCTGCCAGTTCCGCATATCCCAGCTGCGAAAGGGGAGGCGAAGCTGTTGCCTTCTTGGCTCGATCCCGCCATCGGGCATTGTAAGAACCGCAGCCCCTTCGCAACCAAGCATCTCCGTGTATGCGGCGGAGGCCGTGCTCGACGAAGGCGCTGAGGCTCCTTTCGAATAAGGTCACGGCATCCTGAACGACGCTGGCATCGTCTGTCGGAGACTCCCATTCGAAGTCTACGCGTTCGAAGACTTTTCTTTTCTGCGTAGTGGTTTCGCTCGGTGAGTGAACTCCAGCCGCATTCGCTCCAGCGGTTACCTCGCCAGCGTCGGCCTGATGGTGTTGAGAAATACTCGCCTCTACTGTCTGGTCACGAACGTCGATTCCGGACGGAAGAGCCAGAGGATCGCTCAACGATCCGATCTCGGCGAACACTTCTCTGAGAGTAGTGGGTATCCTGGCGTTGCCAACTGCCGTCACGAGTCGGTCATTGAACGCTCCTGGAATTGATAGGTCATCGAGATAAATGTCGAGGAGTTCGCTGAGATACTTCGGATCGGATGCGAACCATCTCGTTCTGGAGAGAGCAGTCGATCTCGAGATGGTGGTGGGGCGGAAGCCGCGGAACGCATACTCGGCCCAACCCGGGCGAGCACGCGCGGCGGCCTGAAGCGAACCAACACGAACTGCCTTGAGCAGTTCCTCGGCCACCCTTAGACGAGTTAGCGGGGCGATCAGGGCATCCTCCAAGCGAGCCGGGCCTGCGACGGGCGGACAGCGTCCACGGCTGTGTAGTTCATCAGCCGAGAGTCGGTGTCGTCAACTTCAAGCACTCGGTATTTCGGCGGCCTCGCTCGGCACCTTGGAGGATGAGTCGGATGACTGGTCTGCGCTCACGGTCTCCGCGCCCGCCGGAATCCTCGTTGTTGCAAACCCGCAGAACTCTTCCCCTCGGCGCTTCAGCGATCTGACGCACGAGTGTGTCCACCTGCTACTGCGGCACGCTCCATCAACGCTCCTGTTCGCGCCGGATGGCATGTGGACGCTGCTGTCGTACGACAAGAAGCAGGAGGAGGCTGCGTGGCTCGCAGGTTGTCTGCCGTGCTCATCGTCGTCGCGCGAGCATACCCCGCCGCGCGGGCGCTCGCCCGGCCCGCTGCGCGGGCGCTCGGATGCGGATCGCCGGGGTCGGCGGCCGTCTCCACCTGCTGCGCCGCCAACGCCTCGCGGCCCGGGCGGGACGGCCCCGGCTCGCATCACCGCTACACCGTGATCGCGGCGAGTGGCGACTCCTCCACCCGCCCCCCGATCCCGCGCATGTCCGCGTGCACATCCGGGGCAGCCAGTGAGTCGGGGCCCCGTTGCCTGCGGATCCGGGGAGACACCAGGAAGACCGGTACCCGACAGGCGACTCGGACGGGAGACGGTCCGGGTCGAGGCGCGATGGCGAGAGTCCCGTGCGGCGGAGCGACCACACGACCCGCGGCGTGAAGCGCAGCAGGCGTGCGCCCGCGCCACGGGACGGCTGGCTCGCTCGTGGCGTGCCAGGTAGCCGTCCCGACTGGCTTCGCACTGCAGCGCCGGTTCGAAGCAGAGGGTCTCGAACGTCGGGTGCTCGCCCCTGCGCCGAGCCCGCACTGGGCGGGCGACCGCGTGAGGACCGATCGCCGTGACGCGCGGTCTGCCCGAACTGCGCCCCGACCTGCTGCCAGAAGTGGCGCCGCCCCGGTCCGGGGATTCCGGCTAGCTGCCCGTCGCGCCCGTGATGTCCCGGCGCTCGAAGATCCAGAGGGCGCCCCCCGCGGACGCCACCGTATACGCCAGCAGCACGAGGAACGCCCGGAGCGCATCCGAGCCGTCCATCCATATGCCCACGTTCGTGCCGATGAGCGCCGCCGAGACGCTCTCGCCCCAGTCGAAGCTCCGAAGCAGGGGGACGAAGATGAGCTCGACGACGAAGTACCCCAGGCTGATGCCCATAGCCGCGTTCGCGGAGCGGGTCAGCACGGTCAGGAGGGCGGCGAGCGCGACGTAGGGGGCGAGCCCGTAGGCGGCCCTGCCCATCGTCATCGCGGCGTCGGTCCACTCGCCGGATCCCGTGAGCCCTCCGGATTCGGCCGGCGGGACGACTGAGGCGAGGACGCTGGAGACGGCCGCGGAGGCGCCCACGACGACGAGTCCCCCCGCGCCCAGGAGCATCAGCAGGACGAGCCTCGACAGCAGCAGCGGCCAGCGTCCGGCCCCCCCGGAGACCGCCGGCCTGAGAGTTCCCCAGCCGTACTCGTTTCCGAGGGCCGATGCGGTCAGGATCAGGACGAGCAGCGCGGCGATGCCGAACACGCCCGCCACGGCCCTCGGAATGGCGCTCGGCAGCGCGAATCCCTCGCGCATGTTCTCGCGTGCCGGAGCGCCGGAACAGCTCTCGTCGCGGAAGCGCTCGGCGTCGGCCAGGAAGTCCCGCCGCTGCGCATCGGAGAGCAGCTCGAGGCCGTCGGGCGGTCGCTCGTTCACGAGGTCCGCGCACGTCGCCGTCACCGTGATGGTCCGGCCGTCGTTGACGTAGGTCGTCGAGAAGCTCCCTCCCGAAAGAGCGTCCTGCAGGGACTCGTTGTGGAACAGGGCGTAGCTGGCCCACACGCCGATCTGCGCGAGGACGACGGCGACGGCCAGCAGGATCCAGGGCATCCAGCGCCGCCGCAGCTTGAACCACTCCCAGTACGTGAGGCGCAGGACGTGCGCGATCATGCGCTCTCCGCCTCGCCGTCGCCCGTGACCTCGAGGAAGTACGCCTCGAGTGAGGTCTGGACGGGCGTGAGCTCGGAGACGTACACACCGGCGTGACCCAGGGCGGCCGTCAGCTCCCAGGATCGCTCGTGCGGGGCCGACACCATGAGGGAGCCGTCCGCCGGACGCACCTCGTCGACCCAGTCCAGGGCCGAGAGGATCCCGTGGGCCGCCGCGTCGTCGGTGGTCCGCATCCGCATCTGCGGTCGGCCCCGGCCCCCTAACAGCTCGGCGACCCGGCCCTGCGCCACCAGCTGTCCCTTCGACAGGATCGTCACGCTGTCGCAGACCTGCTCGACCTCGTTGAGGAGATGGCTCGAGAGGAGCACGGTCCGGCCGTCTGTTCCCAGGCTCCGAATCAGCTCCCGGATCTCGGCCATGCCCTCCGGGTCCATCCCGTTGGTCGGCTCATCCAGAAACAGGAGCTCCGGGTCCCCCAGCAAGGCGTACGCGATGCCCAGGCGCTGCTTCATGCCGAGGGAGTAGGTGTGGAAGCGGCCGTCCGCGCGGGGCAGGAGCCCGACCCTGTCGAGCAGCGCGTCGACGTCCGCGGGAGAGCCCCGGCCCGAGATCCCCTGGAAGTAGGCGAGGTTCCGGCGCCCCGAGAGGTACGGGTAGAAGGAGGGAGTCTCCACGACGGCGCCGACTCGACGCAGGGCGTCCCGGTGTCTCTCAGCCGAGCCCAGGAGGCTGAAGGTACCCGACGTCGGTCGGAGCAGCCCGAGCAGCATGCCGATCGTCGTCGTCTTGCCCGATCCGTTCGGGCCGAGAAGGCCGTAGACGTGCCCTCGCGCCACCTCGATCGAGAGCCCGTCGACGGCGACATTCCTGCCGTACCGCTTGGTCAGGCCATCGGTCCGAATGGCGACGTCGCTCACCCGCCCCTCGCTCCCACCGCCGCACGCGACTCATCGGAGACACGGCACGCCGGACCGAGCGCTCATTTTCCCACTGGACGCTCTGCCGAACCAGAGCGCGGGGACTGCATACGTCGGTGGCCGGCGGCCAGCCACGCGCGTGTCGACGCATCACGGCGCCCGTGCTCCGCACCCGGGCCCCCGTCAGGATCGCGGCCGTCCGTCGAGCAGCGGCGCGACCAGCGCCTGCAGCTTCCGCGAGGGTTCGCGCCCGCGCGCCACCGCGATGTGCCGCTCGAGGGCGTGGTAGACGCGCAGCGCCTGGTCGGCGTTCCCGTCGTCGATGTGGATCTCGATCAGCACGCCGGCGGTGCTCTCGTGCAGCGGATCGCTGTCCCATGTCTGCTGGGCGACGGCCAGCGCCTCGTCCACATCGCCGCGCGAGGCGAGCCGGCGCGCGTATCCGTCCAGGGCGCGCAGGAACCGGCCGCTGAGCCCCGTGCGGGCGCGGTCGGCCCACTCGTCGTCCCAGCCGGCCAGCGGCTCCAGCATGAGGATCTCGTGGCGACCGTCCCCGGGCAGGGGCTGCGAGGGATCCGCGATGCGGGCGGCCAGCGCCTCCGCCTCCCGCACGTCGACCGTCACGCGGGGGTGGAGGCGCAGCGTGGCGCCGTCCGCTTCGATCAGCGGAAGGCGCGTGGCCCGCAGGCGGGTGAGCGCCTTGCGCAGGCTCGCCCGTGCGCTCTCGGTCTCCAGGAGGGGGGTGAGCCGGCGGGCGGCGTCGCTCCTGTGCAGGCCGCGCGGGTTGAGGGCGAGCAGGGCGACGAGGCGCCGGGCGCCCTTCGGCAGTTCGCATTCGACGCCGTCCGCGGTGACCGCGGACGTGCCCAGCAGGGAGACGCGGAGCTCCCGGGGAACGCGCCCGCGGGTCCGGCGGACCGGCGGGCGCGTTCCTCCGGCGGGGTCATCCACGCGCATCACATGCCTCCGTTCCTCCTCTCCCGCCGCCATCCACCTGTTTCGGGTGACTCGATGTTCTATTCCGTGGAACAGACCGTTCCAAGTGGCGTACCAAAACGCGATCCCCGATATCCGCCTGTTCTGAACCTGTTTCGGGGCCATGGCGTGCGCGATGGGGGCGCCGGTGGGCCCATATCCGTCCCCGGGGCGCGGATCTGCCGCGCAAATGGGAACGGTGCCCGTCGTAGGGTGTTGGCCGTTTCGCCGAGCGCCGGCGTCCAGGTCGAGTGGCTTCGGAGCGGCGCCGGGTCGGCGAGACGGGCGGGGGCGGGGCGATGGCGGCCGAGAGCGCGGAGCAACGCGGACGAGCGGTGGCGCTGCCCCGCGTCGACATGCGGCTTTTGGCCGGCCTCGCCCTCGTCGCCGTCTCCGTGGTGGGCGGCCTGACGCTGTGGAGCGCGGCGCGGACCACGACAGCGGTGGTGGTCGCCGCACGCGACATCGGCTCCGGGGCCGTGATCGAGCCGGACGACCTGGCGCTGGCCGAGGCGCGGCTCGAGGGGCCGCTCGCCGCGCTCGCGCTGCCCGAGGCGGAGCTCGCTGCCGCCGTCGGCCGTACGGCGACCGGCGCGATCCATGCCGGCGAGCTCGTGGTGCGTCCCGACCTGGGGAGCGGCCCGGTGATCGGCCCCGGTGAGCTCGCCGTGACGATCCCGGTCGAAGACGACGCCGTCTTCGGGCGGCTGCGCCGCGGCGCCGTGGTGACGGTGATGGCGACGAGCGAGCCGGGCCGGCCGGAGAGCCGGACGGTGGCGCTCCTGGAGCGGGCGGTGGTCTACGCGGTGGCGCTGGAGTCGACGCGGGTCTCCCTCGGCGGGTCGGGCGACGCCTCGGAGGACGGCCGCCCCGCCAACGTGACGCTGGTGATCCCCAGGGAGCGGGCGGAGGCGGTCGCGCACGCCCTCGTCAACGCCGAGCTGACGCTGCTGCTGCTTCAGCCGGAGCCCGGCTCCGGGCCCGCCGTCCGGCCCGCAGGAGGTGAGGGAGGCCGTCCGTGACGATGCAGAGCGACCCGCGGGTGCTGCTCGCGGCCGGAAGCCGCGAGCTGGAGCGGCGGCTGAGCAGGGAGCTGGCCCAGGCCGGGATCGCCATCGGCGGGCGCTGCCTGGACGGGCCGAGCCTGCTGGAGCGGGCCTCTCAGCCCGGCTTCGATGTCGTGCTGGCGGCGGCGGAGCTGCACCGGCTCTCGGACGGCGTGCTCGCCGCGCTGCGCGAGCGTGGGCTGCCGGTGGTGCTGCTGGCGGCGGACGCCGCCGACGCGGCGAGGCTCGCGGGACTCGGGCGGGTGCTTCCCGCCGCATCGCCCGGCGCCATCGTCGCGGCAGCCCTCCGGCAGGCCGCGGCGTCCGGCGCGCGGCCTGCGGGCCCCGTGGACGCCGCCGGCTCAGCCGGCGCCCCGCCCGCCGCGCTCCCTCCCGCGGCGGAGCGGGACGTCCCGGCCCCTCGCGCGCAGCGTCCCGGCGGCCGCGTCGTGGCCGTCACCAGCGGCAAGGGCGCGCCGGGGAAGACGACGATCGCGATCTCGCTGGCGGCGCTGCTGGGTGAGAGCGGCACGGACGTCGTGCTGCTGGACGCGGACCTCCGCGGCGGCAACGTCGCGCCCTACCTGGATCTCGACCCGCGGCGCGGGCTGGTGGGACTGGCGGCGGCGGGCGGGCGGCTCGACCGCGAGCTGCAGGAGGGGCCGGGCTGCTCCGTGCTCGCGGGCGTGGAGCGCCCCGAGCTCGCGGCGGGGCTGGCGGGCGGGGCGCTGAGCGGCGTGCTGGCGGCGCTGCGCGAGCGCTTCGAGACGGTGGTGGTGGACCTCGGCGCGCCGCCTGATGCGGGGCTGCTGCGGGCGGCCGACGAGTTGCTGCTGGTGACGGGCCCCGATCTGGTCTCGATCTGGAACGCGCGCACCGCGCTCCCCGCGATCCGGGAGGACACGGGCTCCGCACTGCCCCGCGCGGTCGTGAACCGCCGCGAGGGCCGGGAGCACTACCCCGCCGGCGAGGTCGGGCGGGCGCTCGGCATGGCGGTCCTGGGCGTGGTGCGGGAGGAGCGCGAGAGCGCGCGCCGGGCGGTGTCGAGGCAGATCCCGCTCTCCGCCGCGGGCGGGAAGGTGACGCTCGACCTCCGCGCGCTCGCAGGGGCGCTTGCCCCCGCGGCACCGGCAGCGGCGGCGCCCGCCGCGGCGCTCCAGGGCGCCGACTGGCTGACGTTCGGTCTGGCCGAGGGGTACTGAGATGGTGGCGCCGGCCGTCGGGGGCGAGCGCGAGCGCGCGATCAGGAGCGAGGTGCGCGACGAGCTCCGGACGCTGCTGGACGCCGAGGCGCTGCTTCAGCCGGGGCCGGCGGAGCATGAGCAGGTGGAGCGGCTCGTCTCCGAGCGCATCGCTGCCGCCAACCGGCGCTCGGCGACGCTCGGCGAGCCGGCGCTCGTCGAGCCGGAGCGGCTCGCGCGCCGCATCCTCGATGATCTCCTCGGCCTCGGGCCGCTGCAGCCCCTGCTGGATGACCCCGAGGTCGAGGAGATCATCGTCAACGGCCCGCAGCGCATCTTCGCCATAGCCGGCGGCAGCAAGCGGCTGACCGACGTCGTGTTCGAGGACGACGAGCAGCTGCTGGCGCTGCTGCGCCGCGCGCTCGGTCCGCTCGGGCGGCGGCTCGACGAGACCTCCCCGATGGTCGACGCCCGCCTCTCAGACGGCTCGCGGCTCAACGCCGTGATGCCGCCGCTCGCCTCCGGCGGCACGCACGCCACGATCCGCAAGTTCCTGCTGCGGGCGCGCACGCTCGAGGACCTCGTCTCACTCGAGGCGCTCACGCCCGAGGCCGCCGCGTTCCTGGAGGCGGCGGTGCGCTGCGGCCTGAACATGCTGATCGCCGGGGGCACCGGCTCGGGCAAGACGACCTGCCTGAACGCGCTCGGGTCGTCGGTCTCGGGGCTGACGGAGCGGGTCGTCACCATCGAGGAGACGGCGGAACTCCAGCTCGAGCCGGTGCTGCCGGACTGCGTCGCGCTGCAGGCGCGTCAGCCCAACGCCGAGGGCGCCGGCGGCGTCTCGATCCGCTCGCTGGTCAAGAACGCGCTGCGCATGCGGCCGACGCGGATCGTGGTGGGCGAGGTCCGCGGCGCCGAGGCGCTCGACATGCTCACCGCCATGAACTCGGGCCACGACGGCTCGATGTGCACGATCCACGCCAACGGCCCGCGCGAGGCGCTGACCAAGCTCCGCACCTACGCGCTGATGGCGGAGGAGGCGCTCCCGGCGCAGGCCGTCACCGAGATGATCGCCGAGGCCATACAGCTCGTCGTGCACCTGCGCATGGACCCGTCGGGCCGCCGCCTCGTCTCGAGCATCTACGAGGTCACGGGTCTGGAGGGCGACCAGGTCGCCGGGAGCGAGCTCTTCGCGCGCGGCGCCGGCCGGCTCGCGTGGACCGGCATCCGCCCCCGGCGGGCGGCGCGGATGCTCGAGGCCGGCTACCCCGGACCCGGCGCGAGCGCCCCGTGACGGCGCCGGGGAGGAGCCTCCCGTGCACGTCGTGCTGAGCCTCGCCTTCGGGCTCGGCCTCTACCTCATATTCCGCTGGCTCGCCGGCGGGCAGGCCGAGGCGCGCCCCGACGAGGACCCGAACGAGCCGCCCGCCGGGCGTGCGGGCTGGATCGCGCGGCGCCTCGCCTCGCCCGGCGCGGACGGGGTGGGCCTCCGCGAGCTGGCGCCGGCGAGCGCGGCCGCGGGTGCGGCGAGCGCGCTCCTCTCCCAGCTCTTCTTCGGCTGGCCGGTGGTGACGCTCGCGGCCGCGGGCGCCGGGCTGCTGCTTCCGACGTGGTACTACCGGCAGCGCGCCCAGAGGCGCCGCGGCGAGATCGAGGAGGCGGTCGGCGAGGCGGTCGAGACGCTGCGCGACGCCGTGCGCATCGGGCTCGGCGTCGAGGAGGCGCTGCGCGCGCTCGCCGTGACCGGTCCCCAGGCGCTGCGGCCGGTCTTCAGCCAGGTGGAGCGCGACCTCCGGCTGGCCGGCTTCGAGGAGGCGCTGGAGCGGGCGCGCGAGCGGCTGGCGGAGCCGCTCTTCGACACGCTGGCGGTGGCGCTCCTCACCGCCTACCGGATCGGCGGCCGCAATCTCGCGGCGGTGCTCGACGGGCTCAGCGCCTCGGTGCGCGGCAGCGTGCAGGTGCGCCGCGAGGTGCGGGCGAACCAGGCCCAGAACGTGCTGTCGGCGCGGGTGATCGCGGCGCTGCCGCTGCTGCTGATCCTGGTCATCCGCGGCTCCAACCCGAACTACCTGGCCGCCTTCTCGCAGCCCGTGGGGCAGGCGGTGCTCGCGTGCTGCCTGCTCAGCATCACCGTCGGCTACACGGTGATGCTCCGGCAGGCGGCGCTGCCGGGCCAGGAGCGGGTGCTGAGGTGAGCGCCGCGCTCGCCCTCAGCTGCGCGCTCGGCGCCGGGCTCTGGCTGATGCTGATGGGGCAGCCCGTGGGGCGGCCTCGCCCCGAGCTCGGGGCCCGGCTCCGGCGGCTCTCGGTGCAGGAGCGGATGGCCCAGGAGGAGCGCGCCGGCGCTCCCGGCGCGCCGATGTTCCGCTGGGCGCTCCTCGAGCGGCTGCTGCGGCCGCTGCTGGAGGACGCCGGCGGCGCGGCCTCGGGGCTGCTCAGGCGCCTCGGCCTCGAGGCGGGGGACCTGGACGCACGGCTCGCGCTCGGCTGGCCGGGGATGAGCGCTCCGCAGTTCCGCGGGCAGCAGCTCGCGACCGGCGCCGTGTCGGCGCTGGTTCTCCCCGCGCTGAACGTCCTGGGCGTGCACCCCTTCGGGGCGTGGCCGGTCTGGCTCTGGGTGGGGGCGTTCGCAATCGGCTTCGCCGCCCCGAGCTGGCAGCTCGCGGGCCGGCTCACGAGAAGGCGCCGCGCGATCCACGCCGAGCTGCCGGTGGCGCTCGACCTCTTCGTGATCGCGGCGTCGGCCGGGCTCTCCCCGGAGCAGGCGCTGGTCGAGGCCGGCCGCCAGCTGGACGGCGTGCTGGGGGAGGCGCTGCGCGAGGTGGTGCGCGAGGCCGGGCTCGGCACGGTCGAGGGCGCCGAGGGGCTGCAGCTACTCGCCGACCGCGAGGGCATCGCCGAGCTGCGCTCGCTCGCCGGCGCCTGGCAGCTCTCGCACACGCAGGGCCTGCCGCTGGCGCCGGCGATCCTCTCGCTCGCGGAGACCGTGCGCGACCGCAGAAGGGCGCAGCTGCTGGAGGAGGGCGGCAAGGCGGCCGTCCGGATGCTGTTCCCGGTCACGATTTTCATCTTCCCGGTGTTCCTGGTCGTCCTGCTCTACCCCGCCGGGGTGGAGCTGCTCGGCCTGGGCAAGTGAGACGGCTGGTCATGGACCGGAAGGGGGTGTGGTGATGCTGACGAGGATCCATGGGGTGGTGCGGAGGCTGCACGAGGACGAGCGCGGTGCGGCGATGGTCGAGTACGCGATCGTCACCGCCGTGATCGCGGTCGTGGCGCTGACCGCGGCGCAGGCGATCGGCACCAGCGTGGTCGGCGTCTTCGAGGACATCGCCGATGCGCTGGACGGGATCTAGGCCGGTCCGCGTGCACGAAGGCGAGTCGGGGCAGAGCACGCTCGAGCTGGCGCTCGTGCTGCCGGCGCTCCTGGTCGTGCTGGTGGGCGCGGTGCAGTTCGCGCTCATCCAGCACGCACGGAACGTCGCCGACACCGCGGCGGCGGAGGGAGCGCGGCTCGGCGCCGCCGAGGGTCACACGCTGCTCGAGGGCGCGGAACGCACGCGGGAGGTGCTCGCGTCCGGGCTCGGTGCGGCCGGTGCGGCCTTCTCCGTCCGGGCGGAGGACCAGGGCGGGACGGTGGTGACCGAGGCGAGCGGGCAGTACCGGCTCTTCATCCCGTGGGTGAGCGACCTCGCCGTCGCGATCGAGTCGCGATCCGAGGTCCGCAAGGAGGGACTCCGCAGTGGTCCGTAGAGCGTGTCGGGCGCTGCTCCGGCCGGCCGCGGGCGAATCCGGCGGCGTGCTCATCGAGGCCGCGCTGGTGGTCCCGGTGGTCCTGCTGGTGGCCTTCGGCGTCCTGATGGCGGGGCGCATCGTCCACGCGCAGATCGGCGTGGCGGCCGTGGCGCGCGAGGCGGGGCGCACGCTCGCCCGGGCGCCGTCCGCTCAGGACGGGCTCGCCAGCGCCCGCTCGCGCGCGCTGGCCGTGGCGGACGGGCACGGGCTTCAGGCGGCGGAGCTCGACCTCGTGCTGGAGGCGGGGACCTTCCGCCGCGGCGGCACGGTGCGCGCCATCGCCTCCTACCGCGTCGCGCTCGGCGACCTGCCGATGCTCGGCCGGCTCGGGGTGACGGTCCGGAGTGCGCACGCGGAGCGCGTCGAGCTCTACCGCAGCCGGGCGGCGGTGCGACCGTGAGCGGGAGCCGGCGGCGCCTCCACGAAGACGAGCGCGGGGCGGCGATGGTGCTGGTGGCGCTCTGGCTGGTGGCTCTGGTCACCGTCGCCGGGCTCGTCGTCGACGGCGGGATGCTGCTGGCGCAGCGCCGCGCGCTGCAGAACGTCGCCGACGCGGCGGCCGCGGCCGGCGCGATGCAGCTCGACGAAACCCGCTACCGCGCCTCCGGCGGGTCGGAGGTCGTACTCGATGAGGCCGCGGCGCACGCGGCGGCCTCCGGCTACCTGGCGGCGGAGGACGGGCTCGCCTACACGGTGACGGCCGGCGAGGCGCGGGTCGCGGTCGAGGTCGAGCGCCGGGCCCCGACGGCCTTCCTGCGCGTGATCGGCTTAGGCCACGTGAGCATCCGCGCCCGCGCCTCGGCCGAACCGCGGCACGGGGTCGTGCGGACGGTGGGTGGTGGGGCACCGGGCGAGGCGGCGGCGGCGTGACCGGGGAGGGCCGCTTCGCGGTGCTCGCCTCGGCCGTGGTCGTGGCCGCGGCGCTCGCGGCCGTGCTGCTCGCCGCAGGCGGAGGCGACGGCGAGCAGCACGCGGGGGCGGCCACCGGGGCGGTGCCCGTGGCCGCGGCGCCGGCAGCGACGGCGGCGGCCTCACCAACCACCGAGCCCACCCCCACGCCCACGCCGGCGCCGGCGCCGGCGCCGGCTCCCTCCGTCGAGGAGAAGGTCGAGGCCTCCTACCTCGCGTACTGGGACGCCTACGCCCTGGCCGCCCTCTGGCTCGACGCCTCGCTCATGGAGGGCTTCGCGTCGGGGGAGGAGCTGCGGCGAATCCGCGATGAGATCGCGTCCCTCAGGGAGAGCGGCGTGGCGCTTCGGGTCGTGGTCGAGCACGACCCGCTCGTCGTCGTGACCTCCCCCGCCTCCGCGGTGGTCGTGGACCGGATCACGAACAGGAGCTTCTACGTCGACCCCGTCAGCAAGCAGCCGCCGCGGGCGGAGGGGGGCGGCCAGGTGCTGCGCGACACGGTGTTCATGGAGAAGGCAGGTGAGAGATGGATCGCCGTAGAGAGCCAGCGGGAAGGCCCGCGATAGTGCGCCCGCGCGGAGCGGCCGCCCTGCTTTACCTCTTCGCCCTGGTCGTCCTGGGTCTCGCGTGGGCGGGGGCCGGCACCGCCCACGGGGAGGGCGCGTCGGTTCCCGGCCAGGGCGCCGCGCCGATGCCCAACCGGCCGGAGACCTCCGTCGAGATCATCGTGGAGTCCGGACCGGACGGCGTGACGATCTACATAGAGAGCGAGACATCGACTCCGGGCAGCCCCGGGAGCCCGGGCACGCCCGGCACCCCCGGCACGCCCGGTACGCCCGGGTCCGGCGACCCACCGAGCTGCACGGCCGCGCCCGTGAACGTCGGCGACTCGAGCACCCAGTGGGTGGTGGACGGCCTTGCGGCCAATCCCGGCACCTTCCCCTGGGCCGCGACCTGTGACAACGGCTACTTCGGGATCGCCTGGGTGCCGACGGATGCGCAGGGCTTCCCCGACGTCGTCGTCGGCGAGCCGCCGATCCCCCCGGTCGACCCCGCGCTGGTCCGGGCGTCGGCGTTCCGCATCGTCGGCCTGCCGCAGGTATCGGTCGGCGTGAACCCGGGCACGGGCCTCGTCGCGATGCCGGCGTGGTTCTGGGTCCGGGGCTACTCCGGCGGGACGCTGAGCGGATCGTCGGCTCTCGACCGCTCCATGGTGGAGGTCGAGATCACTCCGACCGGCTACCGCTGGAGCTTCGGCGACGGCGCGGCGCTGTACACGCGCTCGGTCGGGCGGTCGTACCCGGCGCAGAGCGACATCCGGCACAGCTACGGGCGGTCATCGTTTGAGGCCGGCGGCGCCTTCTCCGTGCGGCTGCGGATCACCTGGAGCGCCCGCTACAGCGAGAACGGCGGTCCCTGGCTGCCGCTCGACCCGATCCGGCGCACGTACACGCGCTCCTACCCGGTGCAGCAGCTGCAGTCGGTGCTGACCGCGAACCGCTAGCGGACGGGGAGGGAGTGAGGTGGCAGGCGTGGTGAGGCGGCAGGGGAGCGGGGCGGGCGCCCGGCGGCGCGGGGACGCGGTCGGGACGCTCGGCCTGCTCGCCCTGCTCCTCGGGGGCGCGGTGCTGGGGTTCGTGCTGCGGGAGCTGGGCGGCGGACCCCGGGCGCCGGACGGCGCGCACATCCGCGAGGTCCTCTCCGGCACGGAGCTCGCCGACTCGGACCTGGTGGCGGCCGCGGCCGCCGTCGCCTGGCTCGTGCTCGCGTACCTCGCGCTCAGCGTCGGGCTGAGGCTCGCGCTGCTCTTCGCCGGCCGGCTCAGCGGCGGGGCGCGGTGGGCGCGCACAGGCCTGCGCCTCAGCAATCTGGTCACGATCCCGGCCGTGCGCCGCCTCGTGGACGGGGGCGTCGCGGGCACGCTGCTCGCTGCGAGCTGGCTGCCTTTGCCCGCGCACGCCTGGGGCGCGGCCGGCCCCGCGTATGCCGCCGCGGCGGCGCCGCCGCCGCTCGTGGCGTGGGTGGACGCGCCTCCGGTGCCCGCCGAGGCCGCGCCCGAGGCTCCGGCGCCGCGGTGCGTCCTCTACACCGTCGCGCCCGGCGACGACCTGTGGGAGGTCGCCCGGCGCTGCTACGGGGACGGCAGTCGCTTCGTCGAGATCTTCGAGGCGAGCCGCGGCCTGCCGATGGACGGCGGCGAACGCTTCAGCGACCCGCGGGTCATCCGCCCCGGCTGGGTGCTGCGCGTGCCGATGCCCGCGCCGAGCGTGGACGCCGGCGACGACGTCACGACCTACCGCGTGCGCCGCGGCGACCACCTCTGGGGGATCGCCGAGCGTTTCCTCGGGGACGGCTTCCGCTGGGTCGAGATCTGGGAGCGCAACAGCGGGCGCGAGGTGGAAGCGGGCTCCCGGCTCACCGACCCGAACCAGATCCACCCGGGATGGCTGCTGGAGCTGCCGCTCCGGGACGGCGCGGCGATCCTGCCGGCGGAGGCCCGGGCTCCGGCAGCACCCCCCGCGCCCCTCCCGGTGGAGAGCGCGGCGCAGCCGGGATTCGCTGACGCCCCGGATGGCGCCGCCGTCCGCGCCGGCACCGCGATGTCGGGGGGCGCCCCCGGGGACGCCGCCGCCGCGCGCGGCGGTGGCGGCGGGTGGGACTGGGAATGGCCGCATCTTCCGCGAACGGTGACCTGGAGCGCCGCGGGCTTCGTGGTGATCGGCGGCACGGCCCTCTTCGTGCAGCGGCTGCACCGCGCAGGCTCGCTGCGGCTCCGCCCCCGCGCGGGCCGCGGCGGGGACGGTCCGGGCGACGCCGGCCGCGTCGCGCTCGCCACCGCGGCGCTCGGGACGGCGCTCGCCGACCTGGGCTTCGCCGGCTCGATGCCGCTACTCGTGCTCGAAGGGGGCTCGGGGCTCGAGTTCACGGTGGCGTGCCCGCCCGGCGATGCCGGCGCCCTGCTCGCGGCGCGCCACGACCTCGAGCGCCGCCTCGGCTGCGATGTCGAGGCCGCGGCGGACGGCCCCACGCGCGTCGCACTGACGCTGGGTGCGTCCGGGCGGCCTCCAGACGCGCTCGGCGAGGCGCCGTACGCCTCGCCCGCGCTCGTCGTGCCGGTCGGCGCGACCGATGCGGGCATCGTCTACCTCAACCTCGCGGCCGCGGGCAGCGTGACCGTGACCGGCACCGCCGGGGAGCGGCGGGCGCTGCTGCGCTCGTGGGTCGCGACGCTCCAGACGACCCGCACCCCGAACGAGCTCTCATTCCGCGTGGACGCAGACGCCGCCCGGCTGCTCGATGCGGATGCGGGTCTCCTCTACTTCGGCGCAGCCGGGGCCGGCGGCGCCGCGGACCTGGCGGAGGAGCTCGATGAGATCATCCGGAGCCGGAGCCCGGGTGACGGGGTGAGCCGGCCGCTCGTCGCCGTCTTCGACCTGGCCGGGGGCGGCGGCGACGTGCCCGCCGGGGCGGTGCGCTACGGGCCGGCGGCCGGGGTCTTCGTGATCCGCTGCCTGCCGCCGGGCCAACCCGCGGACGGCCTCGCGGACTCCGGAGCGCTGGTCGCCTTCGGTGCCGCGGGAGACGGAGCGGACGGGGACGCGGACGGCATCCCGCCCGGTGCGATCGTCCTGAGGACCGGCCGGGACGAGCCGCTGCTGCTCGAGCCGGTGCACGTGCGGCGGGATACGTCGGCCAGGTGGAGCGAGAGCGCGGACCCGGCGGCGCCGACAGAGGTGCTCGGCCGGATGACTGGAAATCTGCCGCCTCCCGGGGAGCCGGACGCGCGCCCCTCGCCCGACGGACGACTGCGGACCGGCGACGCTCACGAGGGCAGCGCCGAAGGTCTGGGCGCCGCCCTCGCCCACCCGGTCATGCCCCACGACCCGCTCGCCGGGTTCTCAGAGCACGACGGCGGCGGGCAAGAGACCGTGGCCTGTGCGCCCGTCCGACCAGACAGCGAGCCCGCGCCCGATCGTTCCGAGCCCGTGGGGCCCGTGGTCGAGCAGGATGCCGGGTGCGAGGCCACGCGGGTGCGGTCGGCCGTCCCCCCGGAGCAGCCCGGCTGGGAGGTCGCGCCGCAGCCCGGCGAGGCGCCCGGCGAAGCGATTGCCTCCGGCGAAACCCCGCGGGACGAAAGCCCGGTGACGCTGCCGGAGCCGCAACCCGTGGCGGCGGCGGACGGCATGAGCCGGCCCGAGCAGGCGATCCGTCAGTCGGCGCTGCTCACTCACGCCGACCTCGCCCCGGCGGCGGAGGATGACCCGCCCGCCGCGCAGGCGGTCTTCACGGTGAATTGCCTCGGCCCCTTCGAGCTGCGGGTCGGAACCACCCCCGTCGCGGGCTGGCCCATAGCGAAGTCCCGCGAACTGCTGGCGTTCCTCGCCACGCAGGGCGGAAGGCCCGTGCCGCGCGAGTCGGTCGCGGAGGCGCTGTGGCCGGACTCCCCCTGGGACGCGAGCCTCCGGCACACCATCGCGAATGCCGTGAGCAGCCTGCGGGGAGTCGTGCGGTCCGCGGCGGGCAGCGACGAGCTACAGCCGGTCGTGACAGCCCGCCAGCGATACGAGCTCCAGACCGCCCTCTTCCGCATCGACCTCGACGAGTTCGAGTTCGCGCTCAGGCGCGCGGCCGTGCTCCCCGACGTGGACGCGCTTGCCGAGTACGAGCGCGCCGCGGCGCTCTGCCGGGGAGACTTCCTCGCGGGAGAGCCGTTCCCGTGGCTCGATGCCTACCGCGCCGATTACCGCCGGCGAGCGGCCGACGGGGCGAGCCGCGGCGCGGCGATCGCCGAACGCCTCGGGGAGCGGGAGCGGGCGGCGCTCCTCTACGGGGTGGTCCTGGAGCAGGATCCGACCGACGAGGTGGCCGCGCGTGGACGGATGCGCCATCTCGCAGCGTTCCGGGACACCAACGGGGTCCGCAAGGTCTTCAAGGCGCTGACCGAGGCGCTGCAGCAGGAGCTGGACGACCCGCGGGCCGCGCCCGCCGAGGAGACGAGGGAGCTGCTCGCCGAGCTCCTGGCCCGGGAGCCGGGAGCGGTCGTGTGACGGGGCACGTCGCGGGCGGGCGCCCCGCGTGGCTGGTGAGGGCCCGGGAGCCGTGGGCCGCGTACCCGGTGCTCGCGGGAGCGGCCCTCCTGGTCGGGGCGATCCTCGGGATGCGCGGGCGGGAGCCTGTGGAGATCGCCCTGGGCTCGGGCTTCAGTGCGATCTTCATGGCGCTGGCCTGGTCGGACCTCCGCCGCCGCGTCATCCCGAACCGGATCGTCTACCCGGCGCTGGTCCTGGCGCTCGCCGTCTCCGGCGCCTGGCCCGACCGCGGGGTGGCCGAGGCGCTCACGGGCGGGTTCGGCGCGCTCACCGTCGCGATCGCCATCCGCGGACTGAGCGGAGGTGGACTCGGTGGCGGCGACGTGAAGATGGCCGCGCTGATGGGAGTGGTCGTTGGCTATCCAGGGGTGCTATCGGCCGGCCTCCTGACCGCGATCGCGGGAGGCGTGACGGCCGCGGTGCTGCTGGTCACCCGGCGAGCTGGCTGGGGTGCCCGCGTGCCTTACGGGCCGTTCATCGCGCTCGGCGCGGTCGTGGCGCTGCTGAGCTGAAGTTGTGGCGGCGATGCCACATGTAACCAGCACGCGCGGGTCGTTTCAATCCGCGCCCGGCCCGTAGGCCGGGCGCTCCCAGCGAGTGCGTGAAGTCGAGCTCCTGAGTCATCGTGTTTCAATCCTCGCACTGGCTACCGATCCCATTGCCACTCCCCACGGGCCGCGGAACACACCCGGATTGGCCCCCGGCATCCCGTGAATGTGGCACGTTGGAACGCCTATACTCACTAAGACGACAGGAGCAGCCGTTGGCGATCACACACTTGCAGGTCGATGGAGGCTTCCTCGACGGGCTTGATCTTCCGATCGCTCCAGGGATGACCGTCCTTATTGGCGGGCGCGGTACCGGCAAGACATCGCTCATTGAGCTCGTTCGGTTCTGCCTCGATGCCGGCGCGCTGACTAGCGAAGCTGCGGAGCGAGGTCGGAGCCATGCTCAGGCGGTTCTGCAAGACGGCTTGGTCACCGTGACTCTCGAGACCGCTGCAGGACAGATAAGGGTCTCGCGCTCTGCGAAGGACGAGTCCCCTCGCACCGAGTCCACAGGGGCTCCGCCGCTCGTGCTTGCTCAGAACGAAGTCGAGGCAGTTGGAGCTCAGGCGCAGGGACGGATCGCCCTGCTCGACCGCTTTCGACCGGATGCCGGCGACCGCCGCAGTCACGCTTTGGGGCTGATTTCGCGACTCAGGGCCGAGACGTCCGAGCTTCGTCTGCTCATCGCCGAGGCGTCCAGGCTGAATGAACAGGCTGCCGCACTAGCCGAAACACCCTCTGCCCTACTCGAGGCTGCTCGCCGACAGGATGACGCGCTCCAAAGAGCGGCGGCGACTACTACTGAGCGTAAGGAGCTGAGCGACCTTCAACAGGTCGGTGAGCGCCTGTCGTTGCAGATCGCAGCGCTTCACGCAAACGCTACAGCACTCGCGAATTACACGGCCATGGTTGATGGTGTCCTTGCTCGGGCCCCAACTGTTCAGTGGCCACCTGGTGCTGGAGATGAATCCGCCCTCTCCAACATCCGCAAGCACTTGGGCGAGGTGGTCTCGGCATTACGCCACGCGCTCGTTGAGCTTTCTTCCGGGAGTTCTGAAGTGGACACGATCCTAGACCAGAAGCGGATAGAGAGTTCCCAAATTGAGGAGCACAGCCGGGCGCTTAGGCAACGACTCGAAGAGCTCGATGAGGGGCTGGGCGCGATCGCGAGGGAAGTCGGCACACTCAGGGAGAAACACGGGCAACTCGCGGCCATCCAGAACACGCATGCCGAGAAGACTAAACAAGTGGGAGTTCTTAGTCACCGTCGCGGCGAAACATACCTACACCTCGATCGGACACTTGATCTTCAATTCGAAAGCAGGCAATTGGTTGCCCAGCAGCTCAACCAGGAGCTTGGTCCAAGCATCCGCGCGACCGTAACACGGGCTGCGGATGTCAGCGCCTATGTGAATGCGATAATCGCCAACCTCGTCGGCAGTGGCCTGCACTACAACACATTGGCGCCACGAGTCGCATCACGTATGTCGCCCTTAGAGCTCGTGACGACGGTCGAAGCAGACGATGCATTTGCGCTGGCTGATGTTGCCGAGATTTCGCAAGAACGCGCCGCCGCTATGATCGCTCACCTGAGGAGCAGCGACACTGCGGCAATCATTTCTGCTCCGGTCGGCGATGGCGTTACTCTTGAGCTTCTCGACGGTACCGAGTACAAACCCACGGGGGCACTCTCGATTGGTCAGAGATGCACGGTTGTGCTTTCGGTCCTGCTACAGGCTGCTCTACCAACCTTGATTGTCGATCAGCCGGAGGACCACCTCGACAATTCATTCGTGACTAACACCCTTGTCGGGACGTTGCGCAGCCGACGACCCAACGACCAGATGATCTTCGCTTCGCACAATGCGAACATCCCCGTCCTCGGGGAGGCCGACAGGATAGTGCTCATGGGGTCTGACGGCCGCCGTGCCTTCGTGCTCCACGAGGGTAAACTCAACGATGAGGAGAGTGTTCGCGCAGTGACGAGTGTGATGGAGGGCGGTCTCAAGGCATTCCAGCGCCGGGCCGAGTTCTACGGCCGGGTCTTTCCAGGCATCTAGTGGACGCAGCGGAAGCCTTCAGCCTGCTGAAGTCGGCCGACGCATCCGAGCGCCTCCGGGGAGCTCGGGCTCTTCGCACTGCTGCAACGTCAACCCACGGCGCAGACATCGACGCAGCTCTCGCCCGCGAAACGGACTCGTGGGTTCGATCAGCACTCGGTCGCGCGCGTGATCGCCTCGATGGCGTTGCCCTTACACCCAGGTTCGAGACAGAAGAACTGAGCGAGATATCCCGCGAGGTCCGCGCTCAAGCCACCGCCGAAGCGACCACCATGCTGCTACACGAACTTAAGCCTCTAGTCGGCTTGTTGCGCCTTCGTGCCAGGCGAGAACTCGCTGACTTCGAGAGCAGTAACACGAGTCGTTCAATCGAGAGGATCGTCTCGTTCCTACGCGCTGCCGAGCTTCTGGGCGAGTCCGCTAGCGCTCCGACCTGGACGGAGTTCAATCTCTCTGATCTGGTTGCAAAGACGGTCGAGTCCGAGCTTGAAGAGGAGGACCGGTCTATGGTCATGGCCGTCGGCATAGATCCAGCCCATGTGGTAGGCGACGAGAGTCTAGTACAGCTGGCGCTGGCTCAGGCTGTGAGAAACGCTGTGGAGGCTATGGAGGACCGTGCAAGCGCTGACAGGCGAGCCCCTGCGGAGGGCACCAGTACTGGATCTGAAACCGGATCCGTCAACGCGAGGAGACGGGGTGTTGGACTAGCCGTCCCGATGTCGGGCGACACCGTGCTGCCATCCCCTGCAGTCGTGATCAACTACGGGATCACAGACCGGGACTATTGGATCGTCGTGCTAGACGAAGGGATCGGGTTGCCGGCTGGGGCCGACCAAGTGTTCGAGATGTGGGCGACGGGCAAGCCAAAGAGCGAGCACTTCGGCATCGGTCTCCCCCTTGCTCGGCGCGCGATGGCCACCCTCGGTGGCACCGTCGAACTCCGGCCACGCGAGCAGCGCGGAGTCGCGTGCGAGATTAGATGGCCACAGCCCACCGAGTTACGCTAATGCGAGTTCTCTTCGTCGAGGATGAGGAACACTGGCTCGAAGAAGTGTCGGCCGAACTTGTGTCACTCGACAGTAGTTTCCGTGTTGTCCCGGCTCGGAGTAGTGCGTCCGCGGTCGCACTCATAGAGGACGAGGGCGAGGAGTTCGACCTCATCATCTGTGACCTTCGTATTCCTCCTTCAGACGGCGGGCTCGCCATCGACGAGACCCAGGGCTTGTTCGTTCAAGCGCGAGCTCGAGAGATCCGTCCTGGCGTGCCCTGCATGTTTCTTACGGGGTACGCCACCGCGAAGAATATCCGTGAGTCGCTGAGCTTGGGAGAGAACAAGGACATCTTCGGAACGCGCGAGAACTTCCCTATGGTTGTGCAGTTTTCGAAAGAAGAACTTCCGGAAGCGATAGCGTGGACAAGAGAATTCGTAGCGAATCGGGACGAGCTGAGTCGCATTGTCGTAGATCGAGAAGCGAAGATGCTAATTCCAGCCCACGTAGAACTCGGCCTGCAAGTCTTCGCACGGCGGAACGATGGATCAGTGATCCACATCCAGCCCCTTGGCGGAGGTCTGTCCGGAGCCCAGACCTATAGAGCAACCGTGAAGAGTCGGACGGGCGTGCGGGCGCTAGTCTTCGCGAAGTTCGATAGTAGGAGTGCAATTCTCCGCGAGATCGAGCAGTACAACCGATGCCTCCCTACGCTCCTCGGTCCAACTACGTTTGCGAGCCATGCTGACGAGATCACCGCCGGCCTCGGGTCCAGAGGGGCGGTCTTCTACCAACTGGTAACGGGTTTCGACCGCTCTCTCTTCAACCTCATAGCGGATGACGATGCGGCGGCAGGGGCCGCCGTTGCGAAGCTCCACCAAAAGGTCGAGCCATGGCTCAATACGAAGGAGAACAGCAGTGTGCGAATCCGCGACTTTCGTCGTGAGGTTGTCCCAGATTCGGTTCTCGTCGACTATCAGGTTGAGCTCGGCGACCGTGACGACGGGGCCTTCGAAGGGTCCGGGGCGACGGTCTCGACATGCTATCAGCATGGGGATCTCCATGGAGCGAATATCCTGGTTGACTCGCTAGGTGAGCCGCTCATGATCGATTTCGGGAATCTGGGCGCCGCACCCGCCTGCCTGGATCCGATCGTGCTGGAACTAAGTCTGCTCTTTCATCCCCAAGGCCGAGGGGCGATCGGGGATTGGGCCACCGCCGAAACAGCAGAGCACTGGTTTGACGTAGAGAGGTGGGCCGCGGCGAGCCCGGTGCCAGAGTTCGTTCGCGCCTGTCGAAGCTGGGCTTCTGGCGCTGCCGCGAGCGATTTGGAGTTACTCTGCGTCGCTTACCGAGAAGCGCTCCGCCAGCTCAAGTACGCCGACACCAGAAAGGACCTCGCCATCGCCATCGCCAATTCTGCGTGCAGAGCGGCCCTTGGCGCTTCCGCGCAGTGAGGCTGCTAGCATCAGCGCCTCGCGGCCAACGCGGCGACATTGAAGGAGGTGCACTTGAGACAGTACAACTTGTTTATCAGTCATTCGTGGAGATACTCAGACCACTACGAGCGCCTTGTTGGTCTGTTGGAGGAACGACCGTACTTCGTATTCAGGAATTATTCCGTACCCCCCGACGACCCGATTCACAACGCACCGACCGACCGTGCACTGCGGCAAGCGATTTCCAATCATATGCAGCCGTGTCACGTGATCCTTGTGATGGGCGGAGTCTACTCTACATACAGCAAATGGATAACAACCGAGGTGAAGTTGGCAAAGACAGGCTTCAGTAGACCGAAACCCGTCATTGCGGTGAAGCCTCGAGGTAACACGAAGATCTCGGCCACGGTGCGAAATGCAGCCGATGCAATTGTCGCGTGGAACACAGACAGCATTGTCTCTGCGATTCGCGCCGTTGGATGAGGAGCACCAAGCTGAAGGGAATGCACGGCGGCAGCGCAAGGAGTTCTTGCTGTGGGGTCCTGCCGACCACGAACTGAGATCCCCCGTGGTCGCCGTCAACGGCGGCGAGCGACCGACTTTGCGCTGTGCGTACCCCTTTGGAGCCACGATATCCGGGTGGGGCCGGCGACCCTGGCCGCCGATCCACAATGGAGACGCCCGCCGCGTTCCGGCGTGATACGCTGTTGCCTAGGCTCGGCTGGATCCGAGAGTGTTTCCGTCTTCCGAGTCTCAGGTGACGAGAGGGGGATCACCCCATTGGCTGCCAAGCGCGCATTCATCAGCTTTGACTTCGAACATGACGAAGACCTTCGCAACTTGCTCGTCGGCCAGGCGAAGAACCCTGACTCACCGTTCAGTATTCAAGACTGGTCGCTGAGGGAGCCGTTCGTTGGAAACTGGAAGGACAAAGTTCGTAGTCGCATCCGGAGAACGGATGTTACTATAATCATTTGTGGCGAGCATACGAACTCCGCAACGGGTGTCTCGGTTGAATTCGACATTACACTAGACGAAGGCAATGATGTCTTCCTCCTGCACGGACGTAGCAAGAAGACGTGTCAGAAGCCGCGATCTGCCGCAACGGCTGATATAATGTACAAGTGGACATGGGAGAACCTCAAGAGGCTGATCGCAGGATCCCGATAGGGTCTATCGCTACGACGCGTCTCGCGACGTAGATCCGGTGTGATCGTGCTGCCTCGGGCGCCGGACGTGCGGAGAGGAGTATCCCATGACGCTAAACGTATTCCTCAGCTTCGCGATGGAGGATCAGCCACTCTCGAACACCTTTCGAGAGCAAGTGGTGAGCAGCCCCTTCGACCTCGAATGCCGCGACTACGCGGTGAAAGAGTCATTTGAAAACGCTTGGAGGGCGAACGTTGAGAGATTGCTGCGGATGTGCTCTGCGACCATCTGCCTCGTCGGAAAGAACACCTACCGCAGTGATGCCGTGAACTGGGAAGTCCGCAAGAGCGCGGAACTCGGGAATGACGTGATCGCGGTGTGGCTGAGGGATGACATACAGCGATTCCCCGCCGCTCTCGAGGAACTCGGAGTTGCGCCGATCCCGTGGCAGATCGACGCGATCATGAGAAAGCTCTCTGGTGTGACGGTATGACCGACGATGAGGCGGCTCTCGACGATGTATTGTTCCCCGGTGGTTCGCCTTCCTCCAGCGATAGGGCGCAACAATTACTGCTCGATCAGTACCGGCTGATAGTCGAGTCGTCCGAGCGCGTCGTAGCCCGTCGTCAAACAGCGAATACATTCTTTCTGTCGATCAACTCGGCGCTGTTGATCGCGACCGGCATCCTGCTTCGTGAAGGGGACGTACTATCTCCCGTCGGTGGCGGGGTGGGCGTGGCTGTAGGAATGACGGGCGTCTTCACGTGCTTCGTATGGTGGCGAATGGTCACGTCGTTCCGGCAACTGAACACTGCGAAGTTCTCTATCATTGGTTTGCTGGAGCAACACCTCCCAGCGGCCGTCTTCGGGGCTGAGTGGGTTGCGCTTGGCAAAGGGGAGAACCCATCACTCTATCGGCCCTTCACCCGCTTGGAGAAGCAGATTCCGTTGGTTCTCATGTGCTTCTATGGCCTCGCGTGTACCGCGGGCGTGATTGTCGCTGTCGTGAGCGGCGCCCGGTGACGGTAGGATCAGCGAGACGCTGAAGAATTTCCACCATGGTTTGGCCCATTCCGTGGACTGAAGTGCCCTCGGGAAGCCACCTGATAGCCCCAAGAAGCGCATCTGGCGGTTGGTACCCTCGGCAGGATTCGAACCCGCGACCCGCGGATTAGAAGCGTTGGGTTATAACCCCTTACCTTCTTCCAACGAGCTCGGTAACCTCTGAGCCCGGGAAGCCCAGCAGTGCCGGCATGGCTCAACTGGCCCTGCCGCAACGGACGGCTCGGGTGGTGTTGCCACCGGCACTGTTCGGCGCGTGAACCTCTGATGGGGACATGCGAGCCAATCGCTGATTTGTAAGGTGGATGACGCCGAGCGCGCCTGTGGCCTTCCTACTGAGTGAGGGGGAAACCCGGAAGGAGTTGCAGTGGGTACGCCCGACGAAACGACCGTGTGGATCGGCCTCGACATCGGTAAGACAGAGCACTTCGCCGACGTGCTGGACGCGGCAGGCTCGCCGCTGTTCGCCGGCGCCGTCGCGAACGACGAGGCCGACATCGAGGCGCTCCTCGCTCGCGCGGAGTCCTTCGGCTCCCCGGACGGGGCACTGCGGAACGACTGATAGTGATGGGGGACTTCAACCAGGTCGTCGGGGCGGGCGGCCGTGCACCCGCCGAGGTCAGGTCGGCACTGGGCCGGGCCTTCACGCCGGGCCTGACGATCGCGACCTCGTCGCTTGCCGTCGAGGGGCGCAGGAGCATCGACCACATTGCGCTGAGTGAGGAACTGGCGGTCGAGGGAGCGGACGTGATCAGCAATGTCGATGAGAAGAGAAACCTCTCGGACCACTTTGGAGTAGTCGCAGATCTCTCCTTCCGGCGGCTGCCGTAGGCGTGGCTGCGGCGCCACGGAGCGCGTCCCCCTCGCAACAGCATCCGAGCCTACGAACGATCCAGACTACTTCGAGGGAGCCGACCAACGGCGGAGAGGACACGCTCGGGATGGGATTCTTGACCCCCAGTGTCCCGAACTGGTGCTCATGCGCGGTGGTGGAACACGGGGTCCGGTCAGACGAACGTGCGTTCTGGTCAATTGTTCGCACCCTCGCAACTGAGGCCTAGCAGTGGAAGGCCCGAAGCGCTTGCTATGCAGCCGACTCCTGTCACGAAGCGACTCTGCGACGATCAGCCCAGGTCCAAGGCCTTGAAGGCAGCCGTTCGCATATCGCCGTAGAAAACCGGATCTACCATCTCGAGGATGTCCGCAGGAACGTCGAAGAAGTGGCGCTTATTCTCGATCGGGATCAGTGCGCGCTTCGCACCGTTGTCCATCGCGAGTCGCAATGGTTCAACGAGCGACGTCACCGGCTTGATGTTCCCCTGGATGCTGAGATCACCGAGAACGAGTAGCGCCGGGAGTGGGGCGCTCCGCCGCAAGATTGAGTAGGCGGCGATGAAGAACGCGACCCCGATCTCTGCATCGGCGCGATTGCCCAGCAGATCAACGACTTCGACGTGGAGGTCTGAACCGTCGAGTGCGCTCGCCACGCCAAACGAAGTCTGATTCGACTGCAGGTAGCCGAACGCACGCTGGACGGACTCTCTCACGAGCCCCCGCAGTGCTCCCGCCGGGCGCAGCTTCCCCGTTCCGTTGGACGTTGTGACTTCCACCCGATACAGACCGACTGTTCCGTCGTTTGTCACGGAAGCCGCGTAGATCGTGCCCGGTGCGAGCGGGTCCGGGGAGATGAGATCGCGACCACCTTGCTCGGGTACACCAACGAAGTGTTCTTCACCGGACTCGTTGTCGATGTAGCTGAACGAAGTCTGGTGATATTCGAAGGAACCCATCTTCTTGAGCTGTTCCTTGACTCGCCGACGACCTTCGAGCGCCAGCGCAGCGATCTCCTCCATGTCGTCCTTCGACACGTCGCCGTTGGGATGCAGGATCTTCACGAGACCGGCGACGGTATGACGAACCGCCTTGCGGTCGCGAGCGTTCAAGTGGGAGCCGAGCGAGAAAGCGTGATCGAGAGTCTCAGTGTAGTTCAGCTTGCGCAGCTCGCGAAGCGCCTCCGCGAGGTAGTCGACAACGAATCCGTAATGGTCCGTGAAGTGCTCGTTGCGCATCTTTGGCACTTCCCACCCCGGGAGGTAGAAGTGCATGCGGTCGATGAATGCCATGTCATCTCGGATCACCTCGGGCAGCGGTGCGAAGAGGTGCCCGGTCTGGACCATCACGTCTACCGGTTGCTGAGTGTTCCCGAACATGGCGATACTGGCGTAGCCCGCCATCGCCTCTTGCCCACGCTGGAACTGACCAGACTCACAGTAGGTCTTGAGCGTGGTGATCACTTCCTTCGGCATCTTCTGGAGATCCCCGACCTCGTCGAAGCCGACGACGTCCCAGATCATGACCATACCCTTCTGCCTGCCGCTCATATGGCCAAAGAGATTGGCGACCGTCGTCGGCCCCGTCAGCAGAGCCGCGTAGGGTGAGAACTCCTGAATCGCGTAACTCTTACCGGTTCCCCTGGGACCAAGCTCGACCAAGTTGTAGTTGCGTTCGCACAGTGGGATGAGGCGGAGCAGGAAGAGGAGCTTCAGTCTCCGATCCATGATCGACGGCTCGTAGCCCATGCTCCGGACCATGAGGTCCAGCCACTCGTCAGTGGTGAACTCGGCACGCAGCCCGCGGTACTCATCAAGATCGAATGTAGCGAGCTGGATCGGCGTGAGCTTCTCAATCCAGAACGGGTTCTTGCCCCGCGATTCCTCGTCATACTCGAACCGCATGTCGATCTGCGCCCAGATACCACCGGTGAGCAGGCGATCGAAATCACGAACGTAGTGGTCAGGGATGTGGACAAAGCGGTGACCGAAATTCGTCACCTCAGCCCAGTACTCGGAGTCCGTCAAGCGCACTTTCACCTTATCGATGAACGTGTGGCGCCCCAGCTCCTTTACCTTGCTCTGAGCACGCTGCGCTTCGTCGGGCCTGATGTAGTTCTCGGCGAGAGTGTTGTTGACGACCTGCAACCCCATCTGGATTGCCATCTCGTCCGAGGAAGCGCAGTACTTCCCGAGCAGGTACTCCAGAACAAAGACGGGAACGTTGGCACCGACCTTGACCTTGCGGACGAGGTCCTTTCTCACGGCCTTTCCGGCAAAGATGCGGTTGACCTTGTCGTCTAGCGCGTCGCGGGCGGGAGCCTGCACGTTGATCATGGCCTATATCCCTAATTGCACCGGGATGGATTCCGACTGCTCGAGCACTGCATCGGTGACGGCGTCTTGGACTAGGATGCGCAGCGAAGTGATGTCATCGCGCATGAGCATCATACCCACGCTGGCAGCCGTCCCGGGCGCGAGCTGCAGTTCGCTCTTTACGTTATCGAGTTCCGCCCCAGTCGCCATGCCTGCTTGGCCGACCTGTTCGTCTCCCGAGAGCAAGACGACCCGGAGCGACAGCGGCTCCGTATCGAAGAGGTCGGCGCTTGAAACGACCTGGACAACGAACATCCGATTCGTGATGCGCGCAGGGACGTCTTCGAGACGAACCCGCTGGCCGCCTTGCGGCTTCACCGGTTCTGCTGCAATGCGGAGGCTGACGACTGGGATCACCAGTTCTTGGAGGCTGAACCCGCCGTGATGGAAGCTGAGGCCGCCGCCAGCCTTGAAGACACCGAGCCCGGTCGGGAAGACGAACTCGAGGTCGGTGTCATAGCCGAGCTCCGCTCCGGTCACCCGGACGGTGCCCGGCGGCGTGGTTCCACCACGCCCGATCCAACAACGGCGGTGAACCTCGAGAGCGTCGCCGCCCGGATTGTCCGTACGCATATCTTCTTCTTTGCGGATGGCGAACTGGTGCCCGTGATCGGCCGTGATCACGAACCGCTCGATGCCGGCGGCGGCCAGCTTTCGTACGGCCCGAGCAATGTTGCCGATTACACTCTCCATGGCGGCTCGCGCAGTGGAGTCCTGCACGTTCTCCCCGAGCGCGTCGATCTCGTCCGAACGAACGATCACCAGTGGCGCGGAATCGACGCTCCGACGAAGCTCGGGCATCCGGCGACGCAGAACGTCGTCCAGCGTCAGCTCGCGGAGACCAACAACCCGCGCCTTCAAGTACCTCATACGCTCAGTGATGCCTGGCATTGCGGTGCCGTTCATGCGGGAGGCGATTCGCCCACGCCCCTCCACGACCGAAAAGCTCGCCGATGCGCCCGGCAGGAGCGCGGCCATGCCGACCGGCGTAATCGACGGGAGCGCCGCGATGGCGGGCCGCAGCCTGAGGTCGCTTGCGCCCTGGAGCTGCTGCGCCAGCTCGGCGCCCATCTCGAAACGCATTGCATCGACGAAGAAGTAAGCGACCGGGCCCGGCAGCGACTCCACGACCTGCGGATAGATGCCCGTCTGGTGAAGGATGTTCGGAACCGTCCAGCCAGCTGCTTGGAAGGCCTTCCCGAATCCTTCCGCCATCAGCTGAAGCAGGTCCTCTTGCTCGCGACGGATGACCGCCAACGCCTGTTCGCTCTCGGGCTCCTCGCTCATCTTCGCGACCCAGGTCTCAAGCGCACGGTGCAGCCGGTCGATCTCATGCCAGCCGCGGTCGGCGGCATACGCCTCGACCCACGCCGTCGCATCGACCCCAAACTTCGGAAGCTCTACACGAGCCGCAGCAATTGCAGTGCCCAAGGTCGCCATGAGGCGGCTGGCCTCCCACTGCGCCTGGCGTGGCACATCGCGGTCCACCCAGAAGCTGCGTCGACGGCCCGAGATCACGTCCAGGGCTTCGCCATATGCCTTGGTCGCGATGAGCTCACCGACGCGCTCAAGCAGACGTCTCTCCTCGAATCCGAACGTGTCCACGGCACCGAGCTGAGAGGGCGCGATGGGCGCATCCTGAAGTCCCAGCTCTCGCTCCACCCTGTCTGCCAGTGCGGCATACCGGTCTGGCCGGTCACGGCGAAGCAGGCGAGCTATCTCGGCGATGCGCGCCTGGTGCTCCTTCGACTGGGGGACTGGGACGAGCGAGATCGACGGGGGAGGCTCTCCAGAGAGGTCGGCCCGGAACTCACCAATGAGCACGTACCGTGCCGCCCGCTCCCGCGCTTCGCTGAGCGATGACGCCTCGGTGAGGGCCAGGCCCACGCGGGTCTCGAGCAACTTGAACAGCTCAGAAGTCGCATCCCTTTCGGAAATCGCATCGTCGCGCTCGACACTTGCGAGCCACTCGGCGATGAGCGGCTCGCTACGGAGGCCTCCAAAGAGCCCGCGGAGCGCCGACGCGGGTTCGCCTTCCTCAGCCTGCTGGAGGAACGACACGATGTCCTCGTAAGTCGTGCTTCCCAGGCGGAGCAGTTCATCGATCTGTCCGTCGGAGAAGCTCTTGCGGAGAACGTTGAGCGCGAGACGGTTGAGCGGCTGCTCGTAACGGCTGCCGCCGAGCTCGAGTTCCATGAGTACGGAGTTCTTCGGGTCTCGATTGACGCCAGGGACGTAGAGCATGAGCGGCGCCGGTCGATCCTCCCCCACCAGCTCCTCAACCTCAGCGCGAAGTTGGTAGAACGAGCCGTTGTACTCCACGAGTGCTGCCGGCAGTGAACCGATGACAACGTGCCGGAGCTGCCCAGCCTCTGAGCCACCGTCGCTCAACTCACGGAAGAAGGGTGCGAACTCCCGGCGAGGGTCGTAGAAGACGACGACCGAACGCTTGCGGAGCAGATCCTCGAGCTGCTGACAGAGGTAGTCGTGGAGTGCGTGCAAGCTAATCCGCCCCCAGTGTCGACGCCGCTCGAGAACGTCGCCCCCGCCCATTGGAAGCGAGTGCGGGTGCATCGACCAGGCTCTGCAGCGCTGACTTCACGGCAGGTGACGTCCGCTCACTGACGAGCTCCTCCACCGAGCGCGTTGGCGAATGTCGCGGTTCCCACTTCCCGTTCGCGTCCTCGACCCAGAAGACCTCCTCGAGACCATGGGCGATCGCGAGGCTGCGGTCCTCGGCGCACTTCGGCACGACGCGCTCGGGCCAGAGGTGCATTGCGAGCTGCGCCCAGTCGTACCTCCCGGCGCAGAGCGCATCCCAGGCCGACTTCAGCTCCCGCTGCCACGCCCGATGTTGGGTCACGAGACGCCAGAGCGGCGCCATCGTGAGCACGACCCCGTCGTTGAGGTCGGGCTGCCAGAGCGGCGCCACCCGCCTCACTTCAGTGAGCAGGACTCGCAACTCCTCGACAAACGTCTCCACCTCGGCGATCTCTCGGCGCTGGCTCGCAGTCGGGTTCGGACCAGCGGCCTGCACGAGCGCTGTATGTCGGCGCTCCTCGAGCGCAAGCTTCGGCGCGACGACGTCGTTCTGGACGTGGAAGAGGCTGTCCGCTGTCAGGCGGTGCGCGTAGAGCCAGACCGAATAGCTCGCCGACGGCGTGGCGAGCTGCCAGATGATCGGCGCCTTCCGCCTGCTCTTCGAGTAGCGCTTGAGGTGATGCTCGAAGAAGGCCTTCGCGAGCCAGGTGCGCAGGCTGCGCTCCTTCGGATCGAAGAGCTCCGCCGCCTCACGCCAGCGCGCATCGGCGTCGCCTCCGAACACGACGTCGAAGACCGCTCGCACTGCGGCGGTGTGATCCCGCGTATGGCCGGGGTCGTCCACGAAGATGCCATCCTCCGGGAGGGCGAGCGGGTAGCCCTCGGGCGCCGCAGTGAGCGGCAGGCCGTCGTCACCGGTAAGCATCCCGGGTGAGCAGACCGGTAGCGGGTCGAACGGCTCGGGCTCGTCCGGGAGCGCTCGCTCCCCCGTGGCGAGCCGCACATCGAAGCGCCCGAATGCCACACCCACCGCCCACGCCGCCAACTCCGCCGTCAGGCCAACCGCCTCAGCTACCCCATCCTGCGCAGCCCCGGCATCGTCTGATTCGCCGTCGCCGTCGCCGTCGTCACTTACCGAGGCGTCGCCCGAGCCGCCGAAGCCCTCGGTGATGACGCGGCGGTCCTCCTCGTTGATCCCATAGAGCTCGAAGCAGCGCTCGTCGATCTCCGCCTGGATGGCCGCAAGCTCGTCTTCGATGCGGCGCACGTGCTCAGCCCGCGCTGCCGCGCGACCAGCGAGCGAGCCGCCTTCGGACTGGAGTAGCGCAGGAAGCGTGAAGGCGTGCGACGTCTCGACGACTGTGTCCAAGGAGCGCTTCGACGACCACGCACGGTAAGCCAGTTGTGTGAGCCCGCTCTCATCGCCACCAACAGTGAGGGGAACAGGGGCGCGCTGGATGACGCCAACCTCAAACGACCCGAATGCCATTTGGAGCTCGACAAGCGACTTGAAAGCCATGGAGTTCGAAACTGCCAGAAGCGCCAGTAGGCGGCTGCCACAGTCGTTCGCAACGAACGCAGCTGGACCCTTGTCCGCGAACACACACCCGGCCGGCATCGCCCGAAGCGCGAGCCCACTCTGCGTGCGTCTGGGCCAGGTCAGTCCAGGCCGGCGATAATGGTCGCTGCCATGCAACTCGGCCGTCCAGTTAGGTGACCACCCCCGACTCTCGCGGTAGTTGACCAAGTAAGTCTTCAGCGCCCTCGCGTCATCGCGCCAGTCAAGCAGGAGGTGAACGTCAGCGTAGTAGGGTGAGAAGGTGCCGCCCTTGGCGTAGCCAAGCCATCGGTCCACCGCCTCAGGAACGATCTCCCACGATCCGCGGATCCACCTAAAGTCGTCGAGGGTCTTGCCGCCCGATGCAGCGACACGCCCATTTGCTTGGAGGCGTGGCAGGTCCGCGAACAGGCTGAGCACCCTCGAACTCACCCAGTAGGCAAGAGGAGACCGAGGCACCCCGCCAAAACTCGCAACGGAGACCTCGAATCGCCGACCTGCTCCGGAGGCTCCCGGTCGGCGGATGGCTCCGAGCAGAGCCGGGCCCTTGTCCCGCGCCTCTAGCACGCGGAGGAAGACGGTCTTCACGTCGACGACCCCGCTCGAGAACGTCGCCCCCGCCCATTGGAAGCGAGTGCGGGTGCATCGACCAGGCTCTGCAGCGCTGACTTCACGGCAGGTGACGTCCGCTCACTGACGAGCTCCTCGACCGAGCGCGTTGGCGAATGTCGCGGTTCCCATTTCCCGGTCGCATCCTCGACCCAGAAGACTTCCTCCAGGCCGTGCGCGATCGCGAGGCTGCGATCCTCGGCGCACTTCGGCACGACGCGCTCAGGCCAGAGGTGCATTGCGCTCTGCGCCCAGTCGTACCTCCCGGCGCAGAGCGCATCCCAGGCCGACTTCAGCTCCCGCTGCCACGCCCGATGTTGGGTCACGAGACGCCAGAGCGGCGCCATCGTGAGCACGACCCCGTCGTTGAGGTCGGGCTGCCAGAGCGGCGCCACCCGCCTCACTTCAGTGAGCAGGACTCGCAACTCCTCGACAAACGTCTCCACCTCGGCGATCTCTCGGCGCTGGCTCGCAGGCGGGTTCGGACCAGCGGCCTGCACGAGCGCTGTATGTCGGCGCTCCTCGAGCGCAAGCTTCGGCGCGACGACGTCGTTCTGGACGTGGAAGAGGCTGTCCGCTGTCAGGCGGTGCGCGTAGAGCCAGACCGAATAGCTCGCCGACGGCGTGGCGAGCTGCCAGATGATCGGCGCCTTCCGCCTGCTCTTCGAGTAGCGCTTGAGGTGATGCTCGAAGAAGGCCTTCGCGAGCCAGCTGCGCAGGTTGCGCTCCTTTGGATCGAGGAGCTCGGCCGCCTCACGCCAGCGGGCGTCGGCGTCGGCACCGAACACCGTGTCGAAGATGGCGCGTACCGCGGCGGTGAGATCGCGCGCGTGGCCTGGGTCGTCGACGAGGACGCCATCCTCGGAAAAGGCGAGTGGGTAGCCCTCAGGCGCCGCGCGGAGCGGCAGGCCGTCGTCGCCAGTGAGCATCCCGGGTGAGCAGATCGGCAGCGGGTCGAACGGATCAGGCTCCGCCGGAAGTGCCCGCTCGCCAGTAGCGAGCCGCACATCGAAGCGCCCGAAGGCCACCCCCACCGCCCACGACACCAGCTCTGCGGTCAGACCGGTCGCGTCGGCTTCGGCGCTATCCGCATCCTCGGCTTCGGCGGCTGAGTTGTCGACCTCGGCGTCATCATCCTCTGCAGCGTCGCCCGAGGTGTCGAAGCCTTCCGTCATGGCGCGCCGATCAGCCTCATCAATGCCGTAGAGCTCGAAGCAGCGCTCGTCGATCTCCGCCTGTATCCCCGCAAGCGCGTCTTCTACAAGGTGAATGTGCTCAGCCCACGCTACCGCGCGAGCATTCAGCGGGGCACCCTCAACCCGCACAAGCGCGGGGGCTATGAAGGCGTGCGAGCTTTCAACAGCCGAGTCCAGCGAGCGTTTCATCGACCAACCGCGGCTGGCGAGTGTGGCTAGACAGCGCTCATCATCGGCACTCAGGAGCGGGATCGGCACGTACTTGATAAGGCCGACCTCATACTGCACCCCACCGATCTTCCCAGCAAAAAACGCGATGAACTTGTCGAAGGCAGTCGAATTGAATAGTGCAAGCACGCAAAGAAGATCAGCGGGATCAGCAAAGGCCATCTTACCTGCGACGCTGAACACGCATTCCGCGGGAACGGCCTGAGCTGAGTAGCGAACCCCCCGGAGCGGCCAGGTGATGCCTGGACGAAAGAAGTATTCGGCCGCGGTATCCCGAAGCATCCAGACGTTCGAGCGAATCTGCCCGCGTTCGTTGACGTTCGCCTTCACTTCAGCCCCACTGCGGTGCCAGTTCACGAGCACATGGGTGTCGGCGTAGAAACGCGAGAAGCTCCCGCCTTTTGTGTACGGGAACCACCGCAAACCCAAGACGCGTACCGGAACAGCCCACCACGCGCGCACGAACCGGAAGTCGTCGGCAGTCGCAAGGCCTTGTTTCACGACACGCCCGTCCGCCTCGAAAGGTGGGAGGTCGGCAAAGACAGTGCGCAGACGATCGCTTACCCAATACGCGAATGGTGAACGCGGCACGCGCCCGAACGCGGCCGCCTGCACATCGAAACGTCCACCTCGCTCCGAGGCTGATCCGCGGATCGCTCCAAGCAGAGCCGACGCTTTGTCATCGGACTCCAATGCGCGCAAAAAGACGGTCCTCATGCAGCGACCTCGAGGCAATACGCAGCGACCTCGACCATCGCGCCATCAAGCACGCCGTAGCCGAGGTCCGCGAACACCGTCGGGGGAGCCTCCTCCAGGAGGATCTCCTCGCGCCACTTCTGGAAGCTTGACAGGAAGAACCCGGTGCGGGACGTGATGGCGCCGAGCATTCCGCGCTCATGGAGCAGTTGGATGCCGCGCTCGACGAAGGCCGCATAGAGATCGTTCTTCGTGCGCGGGTAAGCCTTATCGAATGCCTGCTTCGCGATGACGCTCCCAGCCCCGAACGGCGGATTCATGAGCACCACGTCAAACCGCGTCCGCAGCAGCTCGATGAGGGCGACACCCTGTGCGGCGTCACCCGCGAAGAGGCGTCGACGAACGCCTGCCCCGCCTGTCGTGGACTCGGCGAACCTACGCAGCGCATCAACGATGAGAGTTTCTGCCTCATGAAAGAATGCATCGTCGTCGACGCCGGATAGATCGAGCTCCCCTTGTCGTCGCTCGGGCTCCAACCCGGGCAGGCTCGGTTTCGTCTCAGAGCGCTCCCTCACGAACTGTTCCCGGGCGCGGTGGAGCTCCGCTGCGATCGCGCGCTCTACCTGGAGGAGCGACCCAAGTCCCCCTGCGAGAGTCATCTCCCCAACCATCTTCCGGAAGAGGTCGCGCAACAGGGCCGGCTCAAGGCCTGCCGCAAAGTCGTCGACCATGCCATGGTCGCCTGGCATCGGTTCGGCAATCACGATGTGTGTCTGAGTGATCGGCATACGCTGGGTCGGGGTGACGCCGAACTCTTTGTAGGCGCGCTGCGCTCGCAACCAGAGCGCCAACGCCGTGATCTGCGCCGCACGCGGGTCGATCTCTACGCCGTGGAGGTTGTGCTGGACGATCAGCGCAGGGAGGGATCGACGCAGCGAAGGCACATCCTCGTAATCCTCTCGCAGCGTCGTGCCGGCCTCGCTACGCGGCTGTTGAGGATCGCTCCACGCCTCTTCGTATATGTCGAGCAGCAGATCGAACGCGTATAGCAGGAAGTGGCCCGAACCACATGCGGGATCGAGGACCTTGATATCGCGGGGATCCTTCTTATCGCGGGGCACCGCGACCCCCTCGTCGCCGACGAAGTACTCCCAACGGTCCGCCAGGGCCGTGTCGCCTGACCGCATCTGGTACCAAGTGCGTCCGAGCGTGTTGTCGGTAAGGAACTGGACCACGTAGCGAGGCGTGAAGAACTGATTGCGGACGGCCAGCTCGCGACTGTTCCGCGGCGCCTGGCTTTCGTCGCGCATCTGTCGGCGCTCGTCACCGGAGTTGAAGAACTGGTAGACCCAGCCGATCGTCTCGTCTTGCGCCCAGACATCGGCTAGGTCTGCGGCGTTCAACGTTGCCAGCAGCTCCCGTAGCGTATTCCGGCGCGGCCAGAGCAGACTCGCAGGATCGCGGCGGTCGAAGAGCACGCCAACTTCTCGGCCAATCTCATCAAAGATGCTCTCGATGTAGAGCCGGTAGCCATGGTCGGGCATCTGCGCGAGGCTAGGCGCCAGACCTACGAACTCCCGAAAGCCGGCGGACTGGTCTCCCCGCGAGACACACTCTTGAAGCAGCTGCCTCGCCTCTAGCATCTTCAATGCGACAAAGCGGTTGAGCGTTGTGAATGCCGCGTCGCGCTGATAGCGGGCGACCGCCTCGCTCGGCGAAGCACCACCGGAGCGAAAGTGCTCGACTGACGCGATCAGTTTCGCCCGCAACAATCGTTCCCTGGGCGTGAGATGGGGACCGGCTTCGGGGGCGATTACGCCGTTCCTTCGGATGTCGAAGAGCCCCTCGAGCTGCTCGCCGAACTCGCGCTCGAGCAGCGCACGGACCTCCTGCGTCGCGCGCTGAATGCGATTCCGAACGTCCTTGTCCACGCTGCCCCGCCCTACTGAACCAGCACTTTCTTACCCGCCCCGATCAACTCGAGGCATCGCTCGCGCAGGCCGGCTAGCGCTTGATCCAGTTGCTCCTCGGTCTCGATGCCTCCCGCAAAGTAGCTTGAGGCAGGCAACGGCACGACGCGGTTCCCATCGACGAGCCGAAGCACTTCCTCGATCGTCCGGCCGAGTAGCGCCGAGCACGCGTCGGTCTGCTCTCGCAGCATGGGAACTGTCTCGGTCTCGCATCCATCTCTTCTCGAACGGACCAGCAGCGGCTCTGAGATACGTGTCTGCTGGTCGGGGTGCAGCGCGTCCCAGACAGGCGTTGCACGAAGCTGCTCCATTGCGCTGCTGTATGCGGCGACGCGTGCCTCGACCGCGGCGGCGTGCCGTCCCTCGAACTCGGACTCAAGCACACGCGTGCTCTGGTCGATCGCGGGCAGCTCACGAAAGAATGTCTCTCTGCCCATTAAGTCCTCAAGCAGCGCTGCCTGCTCGCGACAGTCCTCAGGCAGGTCAACCTCCCGCTGGAGAAATCGCCACGTAGGCCCGAGGGCCGTTGCCGCACGTTGGAGGTCGAGCAGCCGCGGCTTCGACAGTGTTTGCGTTAGCTCTGCCGCCCGTCTAATAGCCTCCTTCAGCTCGCGATACGCGGCGCTGAACGCAAGGATCGCTTGATCCTCAGGGCCCTGGCGAATCGCCCGCATCTGGTCGAGCGCGTCCCGCAGGATCGCAACACCCGGCAACCCGTGACGCTCGAGGAGGCTGTGAGTTTCGCTCAACTCCTGCTCGTGTCGCTGCAGCTCCTCCCGAATCGCCCGGGCGACGGCGCTCTGCTCGAGCTCCGCGATGTCGTTGCCGAACACTTCCTTGAAGTGCGTGGAGGCATCGACGATCTCCGTGAAGTCGAGACCGACCTTTGGTCTGACCGAGGCCTGGCGGAACAGGTTGTTGTTGTTGAATGTGGTCCGGGCATCGAGCGAAAGGGCGGATTCGATGGTCTGCCCCTTGCTCGTCATAGTGACCTTCCCGGCCCGCAGCAGCGCAGCAACGAACAAACGGACGGCGTCGAACTCCCACCCGTACGGCTCCTTGGCCAGCTCATTCGCAAGGTAGCGCCCGTCGGCGACTTCACCGTAGCTGGCGCGGTTCTCAATGCGACCGAGGATCTCCGTGAGCGGACCGCTCTCGGTGTTGAAGACCGGCCTCCCTGCCTCCTCCCCGACCAGGTGCAAAGTGCTGAAGACGGGTGCGAGACCGTTCAGATTCTCGTTGGTGAGGATCGAATCCAGATCCTTCGCAGTCACCCGCGCGGCGGCGTCGGAGAAGCGGTCGAAGACCTGCGGAAGAGCCTGCGCCAGCACGTTCGTGGCCGCGCTCAAGACCTCAGCCGCTTCGCCGGGGCTACGGTCGTTCCCACGGAAGAAAATGCTGCCACCGACGAGCGCTTGTCGGAAGAAGCGACGCAGCTCATCCTGATGGCGTCGCATTCGCACGCGCTCCTCAGCAACGAGCTGGGCCTCATCCTTTGTCTGAGCATCCCGCTCCTTGCGGGAAAGAATCTCCCGCGAGCGGAACATTTCAACCGTTTCGCGGTCGATGGCTTCGGTCAGGGGGGCGACCCAGAACGCGGTCGATGGTTCGGTCTGACTACGCGTCCGCGCCGCCTCCACCTCGCTGTCGTACGCACCCCCGCCTTCAGCGAGGGTGAGGTGGAAGGTGATATCGCCCTGCACGAGTTCGCGTCCGCCGAGGCTCAGCCCTGCCTTGAAGAGCCTGACATCGAGCAATCGATGCGACGGCTGCGGCTGCCAGAGCGCCGTCACGACCTCAGCATGGAGCCGATGCACATCCCCCGGGCGCGGTGCGAAACCGCCGCGCTGTCGCTCCCAGTCGTCCTCGGCCGGTGAGGGGATTCGGTATCCCTCGTCGCCGCGGCGCACCATGTGTGCACGCTCAAGCGCCTCAAGCGCCGCGTACACCTCAGGCAGCCGGGAGTCCGCGTCCAGCGCTGGGTGGAGAGTCGCAGCGATGTTCTCTGGAGTGCGGTGAACGCTCTGCACGTACTGCAGAAGGCAGATCGCCTTTGCCACCGGCTCAGACAACCGATGGTCAACGCCACGACCGATGTCCGAAATCTTGCCCCGCAGCTCGCTGGGAATATTCGCCGACACCAGGTCGTAGACCTGATCGATCCGCGCGAGCGCGCCGACCGGCTGCGAAGCAAGGTCGATATTCGGGTGCACGAGCAACTGCTGCGCCAGCTTGATGACCGTGCGATTGGCGCCACCCACGTGCTTGCTGGCGCCTCCTGCTGTGCGTAGTCCAGAGACCACGCTGATGATCAAGTCGATCTGGTACGGGAGTAGCGGGTAGAGATCGCTAAAGGACTCAGTGCTCAGCTCGGGCAGGCGCACATCAGCTGACACACGGGTGTTCTCGCTCAGCTTCCCACGGTGCTGAGCGAACAACTCGCGAAGCGTCCGCTCGGCATCAGCGTTCTTCGCGAGTACGCGGCGACTGGTCACTTCAGAGATGTCCGACGGCTCGAGGTGCACTTGCAGAGGGAACCGGTCCATCAGCCGCGCGAGCTCCACGCGCGAAGCATCGAGCCCACCGACAAGTTCGCTCAACTTCTCCTGCGAGGTCACGATCAGCCAGAGCTTCCCCCGGCCCGCCCGCCCAAGTGCCTGCACGACCCCCTGGAGGTCGAGCATCTTCTGCACGTCCCGAGCGACGAACTGTCCGACCTCGTCGACAACGAAGACCAAACTGCGGCCCGGCCGGCGACGCTGTATCAGTTGCCCGCAACGGTCAGCAAGCGCGTTCGCGCTGACATCCGCGCGCCGCATCGCGGATTCCCGCCAACTGTCTACCGTGGTGTACGTCGAGGGGTCGAGCTCGTGCATCACCCGGCTTGCCTGCTGAACCGCGAGCGCTACCTTGCCTTTCTCGACATCCCAGTCCTTCGCGAAAATCTCCTGGAACTTCGCCTCAAAGTCATCGAGCCCATTCTCGCCCTCGAGCGTGATCTCGAGCTCTGAGAGATCGAGATCACGCGCGTATCCTAGGCGCTCGAGCAGCTGGCGATACACGATCTCCGTCATCGTCTGATTGCCCGTGCGAATACCGCGATCGGTCGAGACATCAAAAATCACGGCATCTGTCGGAATATGCTCGGCGATGTTCGTGAGCAGGACGCGCAGTTTGTCGTCCGTCGAGCGGCGGCCCAGCAGCTCGGCCGCGCCCTCACCGAGCACATTTCGGTCCTCCAGCGCGAGTCCGAGGTACTTCGCGAAGCTCGACTTACCGGAGCCGAAGAAGCCCGAAACCCAGACGCCGATCCCTTCGTGCGGTTTCTGAGGCGTCTCCCAGTAGCGCTCGAGGATCTCAGTGAAGTGCTCGCGGATGGAGTCAGTAATGACGTACTCGCTCAGCTCATCGCGAATGATCTGCTTGTCGGTCTGATCGACCTTGATTACCTCTTCGATGTTCCGATGAACATCTTGAGCGAACAGGTCGCCGATCGCGTTCGTCGTCATGTCAGCCATCCTCAGAAGATCCGCGGCCGATAATTGTGCTCCGCGTCCAGCACCGCCATGAACTTCAAACCAGCAGAACCATCGAGGATCCCAGGGTAGAAGAGTACCGCCGGGACCATCACTTGGCCCTTGAGCTGTTCCAGCAGAGACGACGTCCGATAGGCGGGGAAAAGAGCTCCTGCCCGCACGATGAGAACAATGTCCATCAGCGGATCGGCATCCGCAGGGATGCGGCCGGCGACGAGGCGGTCGAGCGGTTGGTACTGGCTCAGTACCTCATGCACCGTGTCAATCGCTGCTTCCAGCCCGACCGACCGCTCTGCGTCGGCGAGCGCATCCCTGCCGAGACCCTCCGCTTCCAGTGCGGAATGCATGCACTCGGCGAGCGAGATTACCGTGACGCGCTTGCCCGCCTGCTCTAGACGAGTGCGGAGCAGCGTGACTTCCTGACGGAGAAGGAATTCGTCTGTCGGGTCGTAGCGAAAGATCGCGTACGGCATGTCGTGGTAGGCGCTGATCGTAGGCCGTGGGTCAGCGGCCCTGAGAATGGCCTCCAGTGCGTGCAGGCGCTCGCGTACGTCAGTCACACGTCATCGTCTCCGCGAATTCGGCGGCCGATCGGCAAGGAAGATCGAGCTCTGCGAGAGAACCTGCGACTTCAAAGCGCAGCCGGCGGAACTGGTGGAGCCGGAATAGCTCACGCTCTACGTCCTCGGCACTCATCAAGTACATGCGCCAGGCGAGCGCGTCAATGACCCGCCGCGGGTTCCGCTCCGCGTCCGCGATGGCATGCAGCAGATAGAGGAAGCTCGTCTCGGGCAGATGGTAGGGAATGAACTCTTTCACTGAACCGCCAGTGAGTAGCCCGAAGTCCTCCGCAATGCGGAGTAGTCCGGACGCAACCCTTGCCGTTGTTGAGTCGGTCCAGTGTTCCGCGACCTGGATCCCGTCGATTGACCGCAACCCTGCAAGATATGCCAGGAGATCGTGTGGACGGATTTTGTAGACGCCTTCGACGTAGCGTGGGTGCAGCCACGACACGAGGAAATCTCGCACGAGAAACTCGTGCCGCGTCATGTGCCAGAGCAACAGCGGATTCCACATCTCCCGCGAGCAGCCACGCTGGGCGAGTTCGACGAGCGGACGGTCTCCATTCTCAGGATCGAAGCGGCGGCTCACCACGAACGACACATCCCGGAGCCAGTGGGCGCTGCGCGCGCCGATAGTGTTCGTTGCCATGAGGCGCCGCAAGTTCTCCGACTTCGAGGCTGATAAGTCCCAGTCACGAAAGGCAGAATAAGTCTCGTCGATCAGTGATCCCTTGATGATCGTGAACGAGGAGACGATGAATGCCCGGGGATCATTCACGTCGAATTGCCCAAGCTCGCATACGGCACGGCGAGCTGGCCGGGCACCCCTTTCGCGAATCCCAATGCCAGCAGTGAGATCAGATCATCGTCCACTTCGCGACCTGCGGGAACGAGGACAGCGCGACCGTCAGCCGATCGACGGAGCCGCTCCGCGGCCTCCATCTGCTCAGGCAAGATGAAAGCCGCGTGCCCCAGCGTGGCGCTGAGATCGGCTTCCCCGAGTCCTGCGAGCGATTCGAAGAATGAACGCCAGTCGTTCACCTCGCCGAGCCAGGTCTGCCAGTGCTCCTCGAACTGCTGCTCGAGTTCTGCGGGAAGATCCCACAGGGTAATCGCGCCACTCGGCGGACTGAACACCTCCTCACAGCGCGCATGCGCAACGGCAAAGACGACTCGCGCCTGAGCGAAGTAGTGCGTAGCAGGGAGACCACGCGACAGAACAGTGGCCCCTCGCGGACCGAGCAGTCCCGTCGTGTTCCACCAGCGAGCGACGTCCATCTCGCCGAAGCGGCCCACGGCGAGACGGAATCTGAGAAGCCGGTCGAGGTCAACGGATGCTGGCACGCTGATGCACAACCCATCCGACGCCCCGGACACGAGAGCCGTCTGTCCGAGCCGGTCACCCCGGAGCCGGCTCTCGGCCGGCCGTACTCGAGATCGGCGTGAGGGCCCCGCAAAGATGCGAGGTAGCGCCCATGCCGATGGGGCCAACAGGCAACGAACAGACTTGTGCCCGGGCCCCATCGGCATGATACAGACAGCGAGTCGTGGGTCACGTCCCGGCAAGTGGTGTCACTGCGCACCATCCTCAATCCCCAGTTCGCAGGCGGGCACGCGGCCACCGGGGAGTACGGCGGCGAGTTCGCGTTCGCACTGGAGCGGGATCTCCTGTGGGCGCTCCGCGAGACATCGACCAACTCGAGCCCGGGCTGACGATCGTTGCCGGCGGCATCTGGTCGCGGGAGCCTTTGACCGCGCGCGGTGATGGCCGCGCGGGCCGTGCCCGGCCTCGCCCTCAGGGCGTACTCGTTCGGGTTCGCGTTCGCCGAGCCCTGAGGCCCGCGGCAGCTCGCCGAACATCACAACGCGCCGCGCCGCGCCGCGCTCCAGGCCAGCCTCGACGCCGGCGCGTGGCGGCCGCCCTGCTCGCTCGCGCCAGCGCCTTCTCCATAGGCTGCCGCCGAGGGACTGGAAGCGGCGTGGGCGTTCTTCGATGGTGTGCCGCGCGACGTCGTCATCGACAATTTTCCGGCCCCGGTGGCCGAGACCGACCCGCTGCACCCGCGCTTCACCCGGAGTTCCTGTCGTCTCCCTCAGTTGCTCGTTTAGCTAGCCCGCGCCGCAGCCTCCGGGCGGGCCGGTGGCCCGCCCGCTTGCAGGGCCTGCGCTTACAGCGTCTCCCGATAGGCGAAGTAGGTCGCCCGCACCGGGTGTGGCTGCCCGATGCGCCAGGAGCGACGGCTCGCCTCGAGCTACTTCCCAAGGGGGTCATCTCGTCGGCGGAGCGTTCGTGGTGAGGTGGCCGGGCAGGCTTGTCCCTGCCCGGCCGATCTCGCAACGGGAGCGAAGACTCACTGTGCTGCGGCCTCACGCTCGCCACGCTCTCGTCGGCTTCGACCCCGCCGCCATCGCTCTCGGGCCCAGATCGTGGAGTGCGTCCGCAATGCACTTCCCCCGCGACAGCGTAGCGGTCTCCTGAGGCGCGCTTGTTGCACCGGCCCGCGGTCCAGAGGACGAATCCCGCAGAGTCACACGGTTTACCCCCGGGCCGCCGCGCTCTGTCTCGCGCTGACCGGTGCCGCTCGACGTCGTCTAGCCGGCGCCGCTCAACGAATCGATGCGAACGAAGCCGCCCCGACGCGAGGTCTCCCCCTGCGCGGTGCAGCGCGTCGGCTTCTTGAGCCCGGGTGGCCGTGCGAGCTCCATCCAGAGCGGCTCGCCGCCGAGGTTCATCCAGGAGGGCCATCCGGCGGTGCTGATGCCCGGAGGGGGCGGTTCGGGGGATGCGAGCACGTAGCAGGGCGTTACCAGGTGAGCACCGGGCCGGCCCTCGGCGAAGATCCTGCTGAGCCGCTCTGGCTTTGACTTGAGCTGGCCGTTCGTCCACCCCGTCTCCACCTTCGCCTCCACCAGCACGACGTGCGTCGTGGAGTCGCCCTCGAAGGCCACGATGAGGTCCGCATCCTCCTGGTTCCCGACGACGAGCTCGTCGTCATTGGGGATTGGCTGCGGCGGCGAGGGAGTACCGGCGAGGTAGAGCGCCATCTGCAGCCAGTCGAGATGGTAGTCCATCGCGACGAACGCGTCGGCGGGGACCGTGGCGCCGGTTAGATCCCCGAGCCGACTGCGGAAGTCGTCGCCCAGCGCGTCGGTACCTAGGGCAAGTCTGATCAGGTGGGTCTAGCGACCCAGTTTCGCCGCGGTCAGGCGCTCTCAGGCGGATTCCCGATGACAGTGGTCATATCCGCCCCCTCGCGGGCCCCTGTGGCTCCCCTCCTCGCCCCGTGTGGGGCGGGGAGGGCGCACTCCACCCACGGTCAGGCACGGTGCGGCTTCGCGGTGAGCAGGTTGTGGAACCCCAGCAAGACCGCACACCGCTCGTGGTTCTTGAAGAGACCCCGGTACCGCACCTTGGCGTAGCCGAAGCGCCGCTTCACGCTGTAGAACGGGTGCTCCACCAGCGCTCGCACCGATGCCTTCCGCTTCTCCTCGACGGCCTCAGGACTCTCCGGGTCGAGCGCACGCCGGAGGCCCGGGCGCATCGCCACGTTCCAGTCCTTGACCCTGGAGTCCGCGTTCTCGGGTCTCTTCTGCACGCCCCGGTACCCGGCGTCGCCGTAGACCTCGGCTTCCTCGCCGTGCAGCAGGCGGTGCGTCTCAGACACGTCCGACACGTTCGCAGGCGTGGTCGTGAAGTTGTGGACCAGTCCAGTATCCCTGTCGGCGCCGATGTGCAGCTTCATCCCGAAGAACCACTGTTTCCCCTTCTTGGTCTGATGCATCTCCGGGTCCCGCGCCCGCCCGCGATTCTTCGTCGACGATGGCGCCGAGATGATGGTCGCATCCACGATGCTGCCCTCGCTCAGCTTCAATCCCTTGCTCGTGAGGTGCTCGTTGATGAGTTGGAGGATCCTGCTACCCAGGGAGTGGCGCTCGAGCAGGTGCCGGAAGTTGAGGATCGTCGTCTCGTCGGGGATGGGCTCGGAGAGCGTGAGGAAGCAAAAGGCTCGCACCGACTCGGCCTCGTGGAGCAGATCCTCCATGCCGGGGTCGCTGAGGTTGTAGCAGAGTTGCACGGTATGGATGCGCAGCATCACGGAGAGCGGGTAGGGCCTCCGCCCGCGGCCCGGTTTCGGGTAGTGGGGCTCGATGGCTGCTTCGAACCTCTGCCACGGGACGAGGCCATCCAGCCGTTCGAGGAACTTCTGGCGGCGCGTCTTGTAGCCATCCCGCTCGAACTCGACTCTCGCGAATGTCGGCTGATGCATGGCAGCGCTCCCCTTTCCCGGAGGAGTGCCATGATCGCATATAGTCATCGGAGTGTGCATGTGCTCCAGTAACGACGCGGCGACCTGTTCAGAGAACCCCTAGTGTCCCGATTCAGGGATGCGCTCTAGATATCCGGCGAGGTTGTCAAGGATCTGGTCCGCGGACTTGTGCCAGATGAAGGGCCTCGGATTCTCGTTCCAGCTGGCGACCCACATCTCCACTGAGCGGATCAGATCAGGGACGCTATGGTGCGTGCCGCGCCGGAGCCACTTGCTGGTGAGCTCTGCAAACCAGCGCTCCACGAGGTTCATCCAGGAGCTGTAGGTCGGCGTGAAATGGAAGGTGAAGCGGGGATGGCGCTGGAGCCAGCGCTGGATGGCGGGCGTGCGGTGCGTGGAGACGTTGTCGAGCACGACATGCACCGCCAGCTCATGGGGAACGCTTTGGTCGATGAGGGCGAGGAACTGCTGGAACTCCCGAGCCCGGTGCCGGGGGGTCATCTCCGTGATCACGCATCCCGAGGCGACATCGAGCGCCGCGTAGAGGTTCGTCGTGCCGTGACGGATGTAGTCGTGCGTCTGGCGGGCGGGGACGCCGGGCATCATCGGCACCGTCGGCGCGGTGCGGTCGAGTGCCTGGATCTGGGTCTTCTCGTCCACGCACAGCACAACCGCCGCGTCGGGCGGGTTGAGATAGAGCCCGGCCACGTCGCGCACCTTGTCGATGAACTGCGGGTCGGGCGACAGCTTGAAGCTCTCCACGAGGTGCGGCTTCAGGCCGAAGGCGCGCCAGATCCTGAAGATCGCCGACTGCGACATCCCGACCGCGGCTGCCATCGATCGGGTCGACCAGTGCGTCGCGTTGGGAGGCTGCTCCTCCAGCGTCGTGACGATCACCGCTTCCACCTGTGCATCGGCGATCGTGCGCGGCGCCCCGGGGCGCGGCTCATCCTGTAGCCCATCGAGCCGCCCCTGCGCAAAGCGCCGGCGCCACTTGCCGACGGTGACCGGATGGCAATCGAGCGCCGCGGCGATCGCTTTATTCGATGTCCCCTCGGCCGCTGCCAGGACGATGCGACAGCGCAGCGCCAGCGCCTGGGCCGATGTCGGCCGGCGCGCCCACCGCTCCAGCGTCTCACGCTCCTCGTCGCTCAGGACGATCGCGACCGTCGGCCGTCCGATTCGGGTGCTCATGACACTCCAGAGTCTGCCCCATGGGGCAAAACCCCGCTGTGCCACCATACCCGTTATCTGTCGCTATTACGAATCAGGACACTAGGGCCTCGCGCAGCAGGATGAAGCGCTCCTTCCTGTTGAAGGAGCGCAGGTGCTCGATCAGTTGTGACATCGTCCTCTCCACCGTCCGCACGGCTACGGCGCCCCCGGTACACCTACCCGTGCTCGAACAGCCACACGTCGAGCGCCGAGAGCGAGAGGAAGGCGTGGTCCCCGCTCGCGGATGTCGTCTGTCGATCCATGGGCGGCCCCGGCGGGGCGCAGCCCAGCACGGAGGATCGCGCGCGGGCGCTACAGTACATCGGGCGCTCGCCCGGCAGGGGGGCGGGCGGCCCGGAGCGCACCAAGGCGCCCGCAAAGATGAGCGCACCAGCAGGCGAAGGCCGCCCGCTCCCCAACAGCTACTGGGTCGTCCCGGGCCGGTTCGCGGCCGGTGAGTACCCGGGCGCGAAGGACCCCGACGAGACTGCGGCCAGGCTTCGGGCGCTACTGAGCGCCGGTATCGACCATTTCATCGATCTCACCGAGCCGGGCGAGGGGCTGGCGCCGTATGCCGAGATCGCGGCGGTGGAAGCCGCCCGCCTCGGCGCACACGTCGTGCATGAGCGGCATCCGGTCGTCGACGTCTCGGTCCCGGCCAGCCCGAGAGAGATGACCGGCATTCTCGACGCCATCGACGCCGCTCTGCACGGCGGCGAGACCGTCTACCTGCACTGCTGGGGCGGAGTCGGCCGGACCGCGACCGCGGTCGGGTGCTGGCTCGTGCGCTGCGGGAGGACGGGAGACGAGGCCCTGGTCCAGGTCGCCGAGTGGTGGAGGGGAGTTGAGAAGGCGCATCGCCGGCCTCACTCGCCGGAGACACAGGAACAGCGTGCGTACGTCCGCGACTGGACGGAGCCTAGAGCGCGATGAGCCGCACGGGTCAGATCACCGCCAGCGAGCGGTTCCGGGGCTGCCTGCTGGGCCTCGCGGCAGGCGACGCCCTCGGCACCGCGCTCGAGTTCAGCCCGCCCGGGAGCTTCGAACCGATCGACGACATGGTCGGCGGCGGGCCGTTCGGGCTACGGCCGGGAGAGTGGACGGACGACACTTCGATGGCGTTGTGCCTGGCCACGAGTCTGGTCGAGCGGGGTGGCTTCGACGCCGCGGACCAGATGCGGCGCTATGTGCGGTGGTGGCGGGAGGGCTACCTCTCCTCGACGGGGCACTGCTTCGACATCGGCGTCACCGTCCGCGCGGCCCTGTCGCGGTTCGAGCAGGAGGGGGAGCCCTACGCCGGCTCGAGTGATCGCTACTCGGCCGGCAACGGCTCGCTGATGCGGCTCGCTCCGGTGCCGATGTACTTCGCGGGAGACCCCGCCGAGGCGATCCGCCGGGCGGCCGACAGCTCGAGGACGACGCACCGCGTGCGGGAAGCGGTCGATGCCTGCCGCTACTTCGCCGGACTGCTCGTCGGCGCGTTGCGAGGCGTCGAGAAGGAGACCCTCCTCTCCGCGGACTACTGCCCGGTCGCCGGGTTGTGGGAGCGAGAGCCCCTGGCCGGGCAGATCGCGCGCGTCTCCGGCGGGTCGTTCGCGGAACGCGATCCTCCCGAGATCGAGGGCTCAGGCTACGTGGTCCGGTCCCTCGAGGCGGCGCTCTGGGCGTTCTCCCGCGCACGCGACTTCCGCGAGGGGGCGCTCCTCGCCGTGAACCTGGGCGACGACGCCGACACAACGGGTGCGATCTACGGGCAGCTCGCCGGCGCCCACTACGGCGCCGGGGCGATCCCGGCCCCGTGGCGGGAGCAGCTGGCGATGGAGGCCGAGATCGCGACGCTCGCCGACCGCCTCCACGAGCACAGCCGCCGAACCCCGAGCGCCGAACAGCAGCCGGGGGCCCCTCGATGACGGCGTCGGTCAGGGAGCAGAGCCTGGAGATCGCCGGCGTGCGCGTGCGCCGGCTCAACATCGTCGTGTCGGGGCACACCCTGCAGCAGCTGCTCTTCTTCGACATCGCCGATGCGGAGGCCGTGCACGGCCGGCCGTTCGACGACGACCTGGACGCCGAGATCCAGGCCGGGATGCTGGCGGCCAATCGTGGGGCGACCGGCGAGACGATGCACAAGGTCGCGTCCGAAACGAGCTGGACGTTCGACGGGCTGTGCATCCGGGCCGCGGGCATCGAGCACTGTAGCGACATCGATCCGGTCGGGTCGGACCGGGTCTCCGGTGGTTCCGGGGAGGGGGCACGGAACCCTCGAGCTGCGTTCCGGAGACGCGCCCGATCTCGCATCTCGACCTGACCATTCCCGATGATCTTCTGGACTCCGTGGACGTGCCGTCCGCCCTCCGCGCCATGAGTGAGATGACCGCCGGGATCGACCGGTACATGCGCAACTGGACGGACGCGCTCAGGGGAGCGATGGGGCTTCCCACGCCGGAGCGTCCCGAGCACGATCAGCTCCCCGTTGAGACGATCGTCACCACGCTGCGCTACGTGACCGGGCCGAGCGGCGAGCGGGATCCCGTCGACACCGAGGGATGGCGGATCACAGGAGGCGGTCGGCGTGACCGGCGGTGCACGAAGCCGATCGGCCCTCCGCTCGGTTCAGGAGAGCGGGGGACCGACGGAACGATTGAGCGGATCCGGTGATCGGTGGCTCGCCGCAGGGCCCTCATTCGGGACGGCCCTGCCCGGAGTCCGGCCGGTGAGCCGTCCCACACGTCCGTTGCGAGGGGAGCCGACCTGAGCGCAACGCCCCGGCAAGCCGCAAAGCATGTGGCGCGACCCCCGCGACCCCCGCGACGCAGCGGCGGGGCGCGTCTGCCATAGGTGGCGCGGGGACGGCGCGGGGACGGCGGGTCTCCCTACCCGGCAGCCTCGCGGTGGAGGCGGTCGATGCGCCGCAGAACGGCGGTGACGAGGCCTGACTGACCCGCTTCCGCCAGAGTGCCCTCGGAGAACCGATCCAGCCGAATGAGCGCGGTGAGCAGTTGCGCGAGTTCGCGAGCGCTCGCATCCGCAACCGTCTCGGGATCCCCCTCGAAGCGCTGGGCCTGACCCGTCCAATTCCACTCGCCCCAGTCGAATTCCGTCAGCACCCAACCGTCCCCATACGCGATGTCGACGAGTTGCTCGGCAGCCTCCGACAGACTGAACCAGGGCAGCTCCACGAGGCCCGTGGTCCGATCTCGTCGTCCTTCCCCCCACGTCCCGAAGGAGAAGTCGGGAGCTTCGAACACGGGAAGGAGGGATGCGAGGCGGTCAAACCGCAGCTCCAGCGGCGGGGCCGCGTGTTCACTCACTCGACGAAGCCTTCTCGGCGCGGCGCACGATGCGGGCATGGGCTGCGTTGTCGCTACTCACGAGCTACGTCCCGTCACCGCGAGAAGTGCGAACGCTCGGCGTGGCGTGCTCCTCTGTGCCCTCACGTCCACGCCTCGCTACGAGATTTCGATCGTCAGGCGGCAATGGTCGCTGGGGCCCCACTGATCCGGCTCGTTGAGCGCCCGTACCCGCACGGAGCCTGCCAGCTCTCTCGAGGCGAACACGAAGTCCAGCTGGCGGGTCGCCGTGTCCGGCGTCTGGCGGTTCGAGTGATACGTCGGGACGTTCTTGCTGTCCCTCGGGAGCTCCCGCGGCCATGGATCGGCCTGGCGTCCGTCTGGCGCCTGCGGGCCGACGAAGGGGAGTCCCAGCGCCTCCATCCTGTCGAACACGGTCTTGTAGCGCGAGGCCCAGTACGAGCTGCCGCGCTCTCCATGGCCATGGAGGATGTTGAGATCCCCGGCGGCCAGAATGCGGTGACCGGACTCGCGGCCGACGAGCACGGACAGGTCGGAGATGACTCGGTGGGCCGATGCATCCGAGAAGATCCGTCTGCTGCCGGTCACTTTGTGCGGCCTCCTCCATGGCGCGTACATGGAGACGGCGAGAAAGGGCTCGATGTCGGGGGCGGACACGCGCGCCGCAGTGAGTGTGCCGGCATGGCTGACAGCCAGCTCCCCGCCGGCCGCATCCTCGAGCGACTTCGCGTCGATCCACTCCAGGCAGACGCGCTTGGAGAGTCCGGCGATTGCCGTCCGCCAGGGTCGCGATGCGCGCGCGCTTGCCGTCCGCCAGGGCGCCGGGTCCACCGCGATTCGGGTTGCGACGTCCGGCGGCGGGCGGCTCGCCTCCTGGAGCAACGCGACCTCGGGATCCGTCTCGCCGAGGACACGCCACGGCTCGCGCCACGAACCGCTCTCGTAGTGGCCCGGCTCACTCTCGACACTCTCGGCCTCGTGCACGGTCACCGGACCGATCGGTATGGGATCGCGCTGCGGGCGGTGATACGGATGGTTGGCGCAGTAGGTGTAGAACGGGTTCGGAATCTCGAGTTCGCGGATCTCGCAGTAGCTCGGGATCTCGTGATTGTGATTCGCACTGCTCGGCTCGTCGGCGTTCGCACGGTTGAACCAGCAGGTCCCGCAGCAATCCGAGCCGCCGTTTGGCATTGAGCCGACGCCTTCTCCAACTTCGGCACCAATCCTACGAGGCCAGGCAAGGGGTCGAATCGCTGCAGGGCCCGAGCGCCAGTTGGCCAAACTGATGCTCATGCGTCCACTGGGAGCTGTCCATTGCCCGTTTCAGAACTCTTGTTCTAGAATGGGATACAGCCTCGGTGTGACCGGTTGTGGATCGTGAAGACTCGCGCGTACGCACCCGCGATTGGTCCCAAATATCCTTCGAACGGGAGACCGCCACGCTGCTCTCCGAGGTGACGACAAATGAAGGCCAGCGAGCAGGGAGTGCCGGTACAGTGGAGCTGAGCGTCACCGTGCACGCGCGGCAGGCGATGGCCGAGCGACTGATTCCCCTGGGCTGGGTCGAGCGGGTGGTGAACGGGCCGGAGCTGCGGACGGACGACCCGACCGACCCCGAGGTGGAGCGCTTCTTCGGGCGGCTGCCGGAGCGCGGCGACCGGGTGCTTCGCGTGGCCGTCAACACACGCGTTGAGCCGTGGCGCGTGGTCAGCGTATTCTTCGATCGGGATATGCGAGGCCAACTATGAAACTGCACGTGGACCGCGAGGCCGACGCCCTGTACCTCCGTCTCGATGAGTCCGTCATCGTCGAATCTCAGGAAGTTTCGCCGGGCGTGATGCTCGACTACAACGAGTCGAACGAGGTCGTGGGTGTCGAGATGCTGCACCTGTCACGGCGTTCCCCGGACCTCAAGCTCTCGGCGCTGGAGTTCGAGACCGTCTAGTGTCCCGAGTCAGGAATACGCTCTAGATAGCCGGCGAGGTTGTCCAGGATCTGGTCCGCGGTCTTGTGCCAGATGAAGGGCCTCGGATTCTCGTTCCAGCTGGCGACCCACATCTCCACTGAGCGGATCAAATCAGGGACGCTGTGGTGCGTGCCGCGCCGGAGCCACTTGCTGGTGAGCTCTGCAAACCAGCGCTCCACGAGGTTCATCCAGGAGCTGTAGGTCGGCGTGAAATGGAAGGTGAAGCGGGGATGGCGCTGGAGCCAGCGCTGGATGGCGGGCGTGCGGTGCGTGGAGACGTTGTCGAGCACGACATGCACCGCCAGCTCACGGGGAACGCTTTGGTCGATGAGGGTGAGGAACCGCTGGAACTCCCGCGCGCGGTGCCTGGGGGTCATCTCCGTGATCACGTGTCCCGAGGCGACATCGAGCGCTGCGTAGAGGTTCGTCGTGCCGTGACGGATGTAGTCGTGCGTCTGGCGGGCAGGGACGTTGGGCATCATCGGCAACATCGGAGCGGTGCGGTCGAGTGCCTGGACCTGGGTCTTCTCGTCCACACACAGCACAACGGCCGCGTCGGGCGGGTTGAGATAGAGTCCGGCCACGTCGCGCACCTTGTCGATGAACTGCGGGTCGGGCGACAGCTTGAAGCTCTCCACGAGGTGCGGCTTCAGGCCGAAGGCGCTCCAGATCCTGACGATCGCCGACTGCGACATCCCGAGCGCGGCTGCCATCGATCTGGTCGACCAGTGCGTCGCGTCGGAAGGCTGCTCCTCCAGCGTCGTGACGATCACCGCTTCCACCTGTGCATCGGTGATCGTGCGCGGCGCCCCGGGGCGCGGCTCATCCTGTAGCCCATCGAGCCGCCACTGCGCAAAGCGCCGGCGCCACTTGCCGACGGTGACCGGATGGCAATCGAGCGCCGCGGCGATCGCCCTATTCGATGTCCCCTCGGCCGCTGCCAGGACGATGCGACAGCGCAGCGCCAGCGCCTGGGCCGATGTCGGCCGGCGCGCCCACCGCTCCAGCGTCTCACGCTCCTCGTCGCTCAGGACGATCGCGACCGTCGGCCGTCCGATTCGGGTGCTCATCACACTCCAGAGTCTGCCCCATGGGGCAAAACCCCGCTGTGCCACACCCTATCCGTTATATGCCGCTATTACGACTCAGGACACTAGGAGCCTGGTGTTTTTGTGGGGCGGTGGGGCCGAGGCCGCGCTACGCGAGGCTGAGCGGCGGCATCGACGACGCTGTTCCCGCCTCGCGTCTGTAAACACGCTCGTGGGAAGTAAACCTGGGCCCTGGCTCACATGGCGATGCCGCAGGGCGACGTCCTGACCGCGTCGAGCAGTCGCGGTGGCCAACGTCGCCGTCGCACGCGAGCTCGTGGGCTGCATGCGGCCGGTCCTCGCGACGTGTTCGCAGCATGCGGAAACGCCGCCCGGACCCGCGTTGAGCCGATTCTGGCGTGTTCGGAACGAATCCGGAACAAATCCGGAACAAATCCGGAACGTTTTGAACTCTCATGGAACGCAGCCGGAACTTTCTGTGAACGCCTGATCGCACCCTAGCCCTGCATCGCCGCACCCCGCCCACCGGGGCGAGCGCGCGGCGATGCGGAAGGGGCTGGCCGTGCGGGGTCCGCTGCTCGCCGTCGCCGGAGCGCTCGTCTGCTGGCTGCTGCTGGCCGTGCCCGCCCACGCGGAGCAGGCGGCGGATCCGCTCGCGGCCCTCACCCGGGCCGGCGCACCTCTCGTCGCCGCGGCGGCGCCCACATCCGCCGGCCCCACACCAGAGGCGAGGCCGATGGCGGCCGCCGCGACGGCCCCGGTCGCACCAGCGCCCGGCGCCGCCCCCGCGATCGGCATTCCCGGGCTCCCGAGCCCCTCCGACCTGCTGAGCGGGCTCGACCCGCGCGAGTGGGCGGCCTCGATCCTCGACGGCGTCGTGAGCGCGCTCGGCCGGGAGCTGCTCGGGGCGATGCGCAGCTTCATCGACTGGGCGCTCGGCTTCGGGGGCTCCTCGCTCAACTTCGTCACGCGCACCCCCGCAGCAGGCTCCTACGAGAGCCCGACCGTGCGCTCCCTCTGGGACTTCTCGCGCGCCATCGCCAACGCCGGCCTCGCCGTGGTGGTGATGTGGGGCGGCTTCAACGTCATCGTCCGGCAGCACATCGGCAGCCCCTACCACGGGGCGATGGAGCTGCTTCCCCGCGTCATCCTCGCCGCACTCGCCGTCAACCTCACGCTCGAGTTCGCGGGCGTCCTCATCGAGGTCAACAACGCCTTCGCCGGGGCCGTCGGCCAGGTCGGCCTGCCCGGCTACGAGCAGGCGAACGCCGCGCAGGAGGGGATCGCTCTCGTCTTCGTGGCGATCGCGTACGCCGTGATGGCGCTGCTGCTGGTCTTCCAGATGCTGATGCGGCTCGCGCTCCTGGACGTGCTGATCGTGCTGTCGCCGCTGATGGTGCTCTGCTGGGTGCTGCCGCAGACGCAGGGCTGGACGCGCTGGTGGGCGCACCTCTTCGTGATCACGGTCTTCCAGCAGGCGGTCCAGCTCGTCGTGCTGCGCCTCGGCGCGGCGCTGATGGTCGAGCTGGTGCCCGGCGGCGCCGCGGACGCGCTGCTGACCCTGCTCCTCGGCATCGCCATCGCCGCCCTGACGCTCCGGGTGCCCTCGCTCCTCCACGGCCAGGTCCAGCAATCGGGCACCGGGGCGGCCGTCGCGCTCGTCGTGGCCGGCCGCGTCGCCGGCGTCGCGGCCGGCCGCGGTAGCGCCGCCGCCGGCGCGGTGGGGAGGTAGCACGTGCTCCAGGCCGCGCTCATCGTCAGCTCGCTGCTCGGCGACCCCCCGCGCGAGGCGCTCCGCATCGCCGGCGCGCTCCTGCTGCTCGTCCTCGCCTCCGTGCTCGTGGTGGTGATCGCCGTGGCGGCGCTGGCGGCGACGCTGCTCGCGGCACTTCCCGGCGTCGGCGGTCCCGAACCGCCTCCGCCTCCGCCCGAGCACGCCACCGCCATCTCCAGAGACGGCGCTGCGCACGGCGTGCCCGCGGAGCTCCCGGCAGCGGCGATCGCCCCGATGCGAGGCGGCGTCGGCGCCCGCACCAAGGCGCCAGCGGCCGCCGTGGCGCCGGCGCCCGCCCGCGAGAGCTATGCCGCCGCCGAGCTCATGACGGCACCACCGCCCGTGCCGGCCGCGTCCGCCGGGGCGGCGTCGTGACCGGGCGCGGACCGGGCTACGCGCTGCTCGCGCTCGCCGCGCTGCTCGCCGCGGTCGCCGTCGCCTCCGCCTGGAGCGGGGCCTCGCGCCTCGCCGGGCGCGGTGAGGACCGCGCCGCGCGCAGGGCCGCCGATGCGGCCGCCGTGGAGGCCGCGGCGTCCGCGTTCGTCGTCGCCTACGGCGGCTTCGACTACCGCGACGCAGACAGCTATATGGCGCGCCTCGCCGCGCTCACCTCAGGCGAACTCCGCGCGGCGCTCGCGGGAGCGGCGGTCGATCCGGCCGCCATCGCCGGGGGCCGCCGGAGCCGCGCGGCCGTCCAGTCGGTCTCGGTCGAAGCGCTCTCGGCCGCCGCGGCGGAGGCGACGGTCCGCTCGCTGCACGAGCGGAGCTGGCTGGACCCGGCGTCCGGACGCGCCGCCCGGGAAGAGGTCACCCAGCACGTCCGCCTGCGGCTCGTCCGCGAGGGCGGCCGCTGGCTGGTGACGGAGGTGCTTGTGATGAGCGAGGAGCCGGCCGGCGCACGGGGCGCCGGCTGAGAAGGGAGCCAGTGATGGAAGAGATCAACGTGCTGTTCGGGAACCTGCTCGACATCGGCATCGGTGTGGCGGCGGCGGTCTCGGCGTTCTTCGTGATGTGGGGGGCCTTCCTCTACATGTCGGCGACCGGATCGCCGCGCCAGATGGAGGCGGGCAAGACGGCGATCCTCAACGCGCTCGCGGGGTTCGCGATCGTGCTGCTCGCGCGCGCGATCGCCGGCATCGTGCAGGGGGCGATGGCGTGATGGGGCGCCACGAGATCCCGACCCACCTCGGCGTCGCCGACAGGGCGGTCCTGGGCCTGACGATGCGCCAGCTGCTCTCCGCCGCCGCCGGCCTCTCGCTGGCCTACGGCGCCGCGGGCGATCTGCCGCTGCCACTCCTTGTCCGCCTCTGCGCGGCCGCGCTCGTGCTGGCCGCGGTGCTGCCGCTCGTCTTCTGGCGGCCCGCGGGGCGCCCGCTCGAGGAGTGGGTGTTCGTGCTGCTGCGCTACTGGGCCGTGCCCCGCGTCGCCGTCTGGAGGCCGCGCGAGCGCTCCGTGCCTCCGCGCGCGGCTCGCGAGGTGGTGCTGCGCCCGCTCGCGGCGCCGCCCGTCCACCCGGTGACGAGGAAGGGAGACGTGCATGCAACCGCGTCCTGACCGGAGACGGCGGTGGCGGCCGTTCGGGAAGAGCGCTCACCCGGCCGAGCAGCGGGCCGAGCAGCGGGCCCATCAGCGGGCCCATCAGCGGGCCCGACGGGAAGCACGCAGGCAATCGCACCGGATCAGGAGACGCACGTGGCGAGCACGCATGAGGCGCTACCGCTGATGGAACGCGGAGCCCGGGTGGTGGCGAGGAAGGGAGTGGCACATGTGGTCACGCGGTAGCAGGAGGCGGCGCCTCGCGAGCGTGCAGGAGATCCTGCCGCTGGAGGAGATCGCAGGCGACATCGTGTGCCTGCGCGGCGGCGACTACCGCTCGGTGCTCGAGGCCTCGAGCGTCAACTTCGCGCTCAAGTCGGAGCCGGAGCAGGAGGCGATCCTCGCCGGGTACCGGCGCTTCCTGAACGGGCTCACCTACCCGCTGCAGGTGCTGGTGCGCCTGGTCCCGGCCGACGTCGAGGGCTACCTCGCCGGTCTCGGGGGAGCCCGCCGGGGCACGGAGACGCTGCGGCGGCTCGCGCTCGACCACGAGGCGTTCGTGCGGCGCATCGCCCGCGAGCGGACGCTGCTCGACCGCCGCTTCTACGTGGTCGTCCCGGCGGACGTGGACGCAGCACCCGGGCGGGCCGCGCCGGGCTGGCCGTGGCGCCGCGGCCTGCAAGCGCAGGGGCAGAGCGACCTCGCCCGGGCGCGGCGCACGCTCTCCTTCCGCTGCGGCGAGGTGGCGCAGGGCCTCGGCTCATTCGGGGTGAACACGCGGCGGCTGGGCGGCGAGGAACTGGCGGCGCTCTGGCGGGCCACGCTCGGTGGCGTCGCCGGTGGCACCGCGGGCCACGAGGCTCTGGTCGCGGCGCCCGTCGTCACATCGCCCGCCGCCTTCTCCGGGCGCCGGCAGGCGGCCTCCCGTGCGTAGCCCGGTGGCGCTGCTGCGCAGCCGGGATCGCGGCGCCGGCAGCTCGGCGGGCGCGCACCGCTTCGCAGCGGGCGAGCGCTCCACGGCCGACCTGATCGCGCCCACGGCGATAGAGGAGGCGAGGGGCCACCTCGCAATCGACGGGCAGCTCACGCGGGTGCTGGCGCTCACCGATTACCCGCGCCACGTCGCCCCGAACTGGCTCGGGCGTCTCATCGACCAGGGCGAGCCGCTCGACCTCAGCCTGCACCTCGAGCCGCTGGACTCGGGGGACGCGGTGCGCGGCCTGACCCACCGCCTGGTGGAGCTCCAGTCATCGCGCCTGCTCGACGCCAGGGGCGGGCGCATCGCCTCCGCCGAGCGCGAGGTCGCGTACGAGGATGCCGAGCGGCTGCGCGACGCGCTGGAGCGCGGCGACGAGCGGGTCTTCTCGGGGAGCCTCTACCTCAGGATGCACGGCCGCTCGGTCCGAGAACTCGACCAGGCCGCGGCGCGCGTCGAGGGGACGCTCGGCGGGATGATGGCCACGGCCCGGCCGGCGCTCTACGAGATGATGCCGGGCCTGCTCTCATGCCTCCCGGCCGGGCAGGACCACCTGGGGCGCCGCCGCAACCTCGACACCTCGAGCGTGGCGACGATGATCCCCTTCACCTCGAGCGCTCTCTCCGCCGGCCGCGGGCTGCTCTACGGCGAGAGCGTCCACAACAGCTCGCTGGTGATCTTCGACCCCTTCGGACCCGACCAGGAGAACGCGAACAAGGTCGTCTTCGCGAAGAGCGGGGCCGGCAAGTCGTACGCCTGCAAGGTGGAGGCGCTGCGCGCGCTGCTGCTCGGGGTCGAGTACTACGTCATCGACCCCGAGGACGAGTACGGCCGGATCTGCGAGGCGGTCGGCGGGCAGATGGTCCGCCTCTCCGGCGGCTCGCCCGTCCGCATCAACCCCTTCGATCTGCCGCCGGGCGGGCCGGAGCCGGACCGGGCGGATCCCGACGCGCGCGATCCGCTCGCGGAGCGCGTGCTGGCGCTGCAGGGACTGCTCGCGTTGATGCTGGCAGGGCCCGGCCAATCGCTCGGCCAGCACGAGCAGGGCGTGCTCGACCGGGCGCTCTACGAGAGCTACCGGCGTGCCGGTATCACCGCCGACCCGGCGACGCACGACCGCCCCGCGCCGGTGCTGCGCGACCTGGTCGAGGTGCTGCAGGGCGCCGGCGATGAGCACGGGCTCGCGGGCCGCCTCGAGCGCTACGTCTCGGGCAGCCTCGGCCGCGTCTTCTCGGAGCGCACGACGGCTGAGCTCGACCGTCCCTTCGTGGTCTTCAACGTGGAGGGACTGGAGGAGGAACTGCGCCCGCTCGCCACCTACCTCATAGCCGATCACATCTGGGGGCGGGTGAAGCGCGACCCGAGACCGCGCGTGCTCCTGATCGACGAGGCGTGGTCCCTGATGCGCTACCCCGAGGGGGCGCGCTTCCTCGCGCAGCTCGCGCGCCGGGCGCGCAAGCGCTGGCTCGGCCTCACCACGGTCACGCAGGACGTGGGGGACTTCCTGGCCTCGCCGGAGGGCCACACCGTGCTCGCCAACAGCTCGGTGCAGCTCCTCATGCGGCAGGACAGCTCCACCGCCGGGCTCGTCGCCGAGACCTTCGGGCTCTCTGCCGCGGAGCGGGAGTTCCTGCTCGCCTGCCGCCGGGGCGAGGGCCTCTTCCTGGCCCGCGGCAACCACATCGCGCTGCGCGTCGAGGCGAGCCCGCTCGAGCACGCCCTCGCCACCACCAACCCCGCGGAACGCGCTGCTGACAGGACGGAGGTGCAGCCATGAGTCACATCGACATCGATCAGCTGAAGCGCCGCAACCCGATCGCCGAGGTCGTACGGCGCCACGGGGTCGAGCTGCGCGGGCAGGGGAGGCGACTGACGGGACGCTGCCCGTTCCACGAGGACCGCACCCCGAGCTTCTGCGTCTATCCCGAGACGGAGTCCTTCCACTGCTTCGGCTGCGGCGCCGCAGGCGACGTGATCGACTTCATCCGCCGCACCGAAGGTCTGGGCTTCCGCGAGGCCGTTCTGCGGCTCGGAGGCGGAGCCGCGGGCGGCGGTTCCGATGGCAGTCCGATCGGGACCGCCGCCGCCGCCCCCCCGCCCCCGCCGCGGGCCCGCCCGTCGCAAGAGACCGACCAGGCCCCGGTGCTGTCGCTCGACGACCGGCTGATCCTCACGGCGGCCTGCGAGCTCTACCACGAGACGCTGCTCGAGACGCCCGCGGCGCTCCGCTACCTCGAGGGACGGGGGGTTCAGCCCTGGGTCGCGAAGCGCTGCCGGCTCGGCACCAGCGACGGCAAGAGGCTCGTGCCCTACCTGAAGCGGCGCCGGCTCAGCCTGAAGCGCGCCGGGGAGCTCGGCCTCCTCTTCGCTTCTGGCGACGAGGCGATGGCCGGCCGCATCGTGATCCCGGAGCTGCGCGGGGCGCACTGCGGCTGGATGGTCGGCCGCGCGCCGGAGGGCGGCGGAGGGCCGAAGTACCGGGGTCTCTCGCTCCCGAAGCCGCTGCTCGGCTACGAGCGCGGCAGGCGGCGCCTCTTCCTCACCGAGGGGCCGTTCGACTGGCTGACGCTCACGGGCTGGGGGCTGCCGGCGTGCGCGCTGCTCGGGACGCAGCCCGGGCGGGGCGTGCTGCGGCTGCTCGAACGCGCGCGCTCGGTCGTGCTCGTGATGGACTCAGACGAGGCCGGTCGCGACGCCGCGCAGCGGCTCTCCGCCGAGCTCGGAGGGCGCGCAGAGGTCCTCGAGTTGCCCGCGGGCGTCAAGGACGTGAGCGAGCTGGGCGCGCGGCCGGGCGGCCGCGACGCCTTCTTCCGGCTGCTGGGCGCGGAGAGGAGGGACACGGATGTCGCGATCACGCACTGAACTCTCGTACCTGGCAGAGGTCGTCGCGCCCCGCGATCTGGAGGCGAGCGTCGCCTCGGCGCGGGGGATGCTGGGCGCTCTGGCCGGCGAGTCGATCTCGCTCGAGATCGCGACGGGCGCCGCCGGAGGCCCGCGCTGGTACGTGCGCTCCGCCACCGAAGCGGGCCTCGACCGCGCGCTCGCGCAGCTGCGCGCGGCCTACCCGCAGGCGCGGGCCGAACCGATCCCGCCGGAGCGTGCCGATCTCGACCCGGCCCGCGTGCTCGGGGCGGAGCAGGCCGTCGTGGTCGGGCTGAGGCCCTCCGCCGGGAACATCCTCTCGCTCCGCAGCGACTGGCGGAGCGAGACCTCACCGCTGACCGGGGTGCTGGCGCGGGCGGCGCCGCGGGAAGACGAGCGGGTCGTCTGCCGGCTGACACTCGGCCCGGCTCCGGCCGGGGCAGCCGGCCGCCTCCACCGCCGGGCGGCGCCCGCCGGCGCGCCGCGGCGCGAACCCGCCGGTGACGCGGGGCCGAGCCCGATCCCGCTCGTCGGGGCGCTCGTGATCGCCGCGGCCGGCCTGAAGGGACGGGAGTGGTACCTCGATGGGGAGTGGCCGCTGCTGGTCGCGGGCGGTGCCTGCGTCTTCGTCGGCCTGCCGCTCGCGGGAGCGCTCGTCATGCGCATGCTGCGCTCCCCCGAGCCGCTCCCGCCGGGCGTGGTGGAGCAGAAGCTCGGCTCGCCGCTGGTGAGCGCGAGCCTCGAGGTCCACGCGATCGGCTGGCATGACTCGGGCCCCGAGCGCCTGCGCCTGCTCGCTCGTGAGACCGCGGCGGCCTACGGCGCCTACGACTCGGCGGGCGGGGGACTGCGCCCCGCGGCTCCGCACGCGCCGCGCCGCAGGCCGGACCGGAAGCTGCCGCTGCTGCTGAACACCGCCGAGCTCGCCGGGCTCTGGCACCTGCCCGACCACGAGGGCGCCCCGTCCGGGATCCGCCGCACGACGGCGCAGCGGCTTCCGCCGGCGCCCGGCCACGCGGCGCGCGGCGCGCGCGTCGGCGCCTCCGATGCGGACGGCGCCGCCGCTCCCGTCCACCTGCCCGCGCCGCTCCTGCACCGCAACCAGCTCATCGTCGCGAAGACGCGGCGCGGCAAGTCGACGCTGCTCAGGCACCTCGCAGCCCGGGTGATGGAGGGGGCGGCCGGGGGCCCGGACGGGACGGCGCTGGTGGTGGTCGACCCGCACCAGGACCTGGCCGAGGCGGTGCTGGACGCCGTTCCGCAGGAGCTCGCGGACCGCACGACCTACCTCGACTTCGCGAACCTGGAGCGGCCGGTCGGCCTCAACCTGCTCGACGTCGCGCTCTTCCCCGACCGCGACCGCACGACCGAGCACATCGTCACGATGATGAACCGCCTCTGGCCGGCGAACTGGGGGCCGCGCATGGAGGGCGCGCTGCGGGCATCGCTGCTCGCGCTGCTCGACGCGAACCGCCACTACGAGCGGGAGGCGCAGTTCACGCTGCTCGACGTCGCGCCGATGCTCACCGACCGGGAGCTGCGCGAGCGCGTGCTCGCAGAGGTGCAGGATCCGGCGGTGCGCGCCTGGTGGCGCGACAACTACGACCGCGCGGGGCGCGTGCTGCAGCAGCAGACCGCGAACCCCGTCACCTCGAAGATCGGCCGCTTCACGGTCACGGAGGCATCGCGCCTGGTCTTCGGGCAGGCGCGCTCCACCTTCGATCCGCGCGCGATCGTGCGTGACGGCGGCGTGCTCGTCGTCAACACCGCGACGGGCGCGCTCGGCGAGGGCGCCGCCTCGCTCGTGGGGGCGACGCTGCTCAACCTGCTCGGTCTCCTGATCGAGGAGCAGGTGGCGCTGCCGCCTGAGCGCCGGCGGAAGGTGATCGGGCTCATCGACGAGTCGAGCACGCTCGGCGCCGTCGACTACACGCGCATGCTCTCCGAGCTCGGCAAGTACGGCGCGAGCTTCGTGCTGGTGACGCAGTCGCTCGCCAAGCTCGACGCCATCGACCGCAACCTCGCCCCGACGATCTTCGCGAACTCCGACGGCCTCACCGTCTTCGGGGTCAGCGCCGAGGATGCCCGCCGGCTCACCCCGGAGCTGGGAGGGGGGATCGAGGTCCCCGACCTGGTCTCGCTCGACGACTTCACCTGCTACGCGCGCTGGTGGGACGGCCGCGCCCGCCCGCCCGCGTTCTCGTTCCGGGTCGACCCGCCGCCGGCGACCGTCCCGGGACGGGCCCGGGCGATCGCGGCGCGCTCCGCCGCCCGCGTCGGCCGTCCGCGGGAGCAGGTGGTCGAGGAGATCACGCGGGCGCTCTGGGAACGCTCGCCGTCGCGTTCGTCAGATCGACGCGAGCGGAAGTCCCGGGAGGAGGTGGCCGAGGCAGGGCCGGGGAGTGCCGCGGGAGCGGGTGCCGCCGACACGACTCCGACCAGCACGGCGGATCAGCGCGAGAGCCCGCGGACCCCCCGGCAACCACTCCGCGGCAACGACCACCGCGGCCACCATCATCAAGGGCGCCATGCGTGACGAGACGGCGCGTCTCGCGCGGTCCCTGGCGTGGATCGCACGGCTCCCGCTCTGCGGTGAGCCGGAGCTGGCCGGGCTGCTCGGCGTGGACGAGTACGACGCCCGCCGGCTCATCCACCTGCTCTCTGAGCGCGGGTGGGTCGAGACCGTCGCGGCGGCTTCGCCCGAGCTGCAACCGCGGCGACTCGCCGTCCTGCGGGACGAGGCGGTACCGGCCCTCGCAGCCGCGTGCGGACGGGATCTCGCCTCGCTCGCCGGCGCCGCCCCGGTCCGCCCGCGCGACCTCTCGACGCGGGTGGCCCGCCTTGAGATCACCGCCTGCGTGAATCGCTTCGCCGCCGACCTCGCCGACGATCTCGAGAGCTCCGGCATCGCTCAACTTGCCGACGCGCGGTCGCTCCCGCTCGCCCTGCCCCGGGCCGAGCGCTGGTGGCTTCCGGGCACCGAGGGCTACGGCTGCCTCCGCTCGGGTCCGATCCACGCGCCCTTCCTCGTGGCGTGGGACCGCGCGGCGGCGCCGGACGTCCATCGCCGCAGGAGGCTGGCCGGGTGGTTCGCGGCGAGCGCCCGTGTCGACAGGCGGTGGGGTACCGAAGGACTCCCGCCCGTGCTCGTGATCTGCCCGTCGCCCCGGGAGCGGCGGGTGTGGGAGGAGGCGCTGGCGAAGCGGGACGGGGCAGGCTCCGGGTGTCTCGACCTGCTCCTCACCACCCGCGAGGAGCTGCACGCAGCCGGCGCGGGCGATGCGCGGTGGTGGCGGCCCGGCCGCGCGCCGGCGCCGCTCGTCGAGCAGGTCGGATGGGGGGAGGCGCCGACCCTGGACGCGGTCCGGATCGAACGGGCGCTCGACGACTGCACGCCGCCGCCCCGCCGCACCGGCGCGTCGCTGAGCAGGCGCGCGTTCGATCAGGCGACGAGCGGGCAGGTGGGGCCGGACCGGCAACGTCTTGCCGACCTCGCGCTTGCGACAAGCCCGGCCGAGAAGACCCTCATCGAATGGGTGGCGCGGCATCCGCTCATGGGCGCCGCGGAGCTCGCGGCGCTGACGCGCGAACCGGCGGGGCTGATCGGGCGCCGCCTGGAGCGGATCACGAGCTGCGGCGTGATCGATGCCGACGCTGAATCGCCGGAGGGAACCGGAACGGGCCAGACGAACGACGTCGACGAGCCCCGCTACCTGCTGACGGAACTGGGGATGCGGTCGATCGCCGCTCGGGCCGGCGTCCCTCCGGCCATCTACGCGCGGCACGGGGGAGTCACGTTCGTCTCCGCGCAGCAGCCAGACCGCGCGCGGGTGGTCCGGCACCGCGAGCACACGCTCGGCGTGAACCGCTTCGCCGCTCGCCTGGCCCTCGATGCCAGGGCCGCGGGCTGGCACCTCGCGGAATGGCGAAACGAGGCGGAGTCGACGTATCGCTTCGTGGCGGAGGACGGGCGGATCGCCTGGATCCGTCCGGATGCGTCCGGCGTGCTCGTGCGCGGTGCGGAGGCGCGGTGTTTCCTCGTTGAGTACGACCGCGGAACGCTCGACTCGGGCGACTACCGCGCGAAGTTCGAGGGGTACCGGCGGTACTACGCGGCCGCGGCGTGGCGGGGGGAGTTTCCCGGGAAGCCCGGGCTGGTGTTCGTTTGCACCGACCACCGCGCCGAGGATCGCGTGGCGCGCCTGGCGAGGTCGATCTCGCCGGACCTGGCAATGGTGATGACATGTGAGTGGCGCGGCGAGCGGGATCCTGCGGGATTGGCGGGGCCGGTCTGGCGGAACCAGCACGAGGACCGGCGTCGCCGTGCGCTCCTGCCATCGGACGGGGTCGGGGCGGCGGGCGACCGATGAGCGGCAGGTTGCCCGCTCCACACCCGCCGGACGAGGCTCTGAGAGGCGAGCGGCTGTTCGGGTATCTCGAGGACGTTGCCACGCGTCCCTTCTCGGCAGCACTGGAGCGCGATCAGCGCCTCGGCCTGAGCCGGTACAACGGGGTGCAGGTCCGGCGACGCCTCATCGAACTGGGCTGCGTGCGTCCGCATCGCGTCTCGACGGGCCGTCGATCGGGGCAGTCCGTGCTGCTCGAACTCACGCCCGTCGGCCGAAGGCACCTGGAGGCAGCTGACGTCCGCATAGACGAGCCTCAGGGCCCTCTTGCCTACCGACGGCGCTACTACGCGCACAGGCTCGCCGAGTACGCGCGCCGCACGTGGCCCGACGCGGCGGTCGAGATTGGTCGCGGGCTCGACTCTCCCGACCGTTCACCGGATGTCGCGGTCCTAGTCCCGGGCGGCGGCGACGTGGAGGGAGCCCGGTCCGTCGCCTTCGAGGTCATCGAGGCGGGCGACGCTGGCGGGCTCCACCCGCACCTGCAGGACGTTGGTGCTTTCGACGACGTGTTCCTCTGCGCGGACACGGCGGAAGCCGCCGCCGACCTGAAGGAGGAGGCGCAGCGTCTCGCGCGGTCGGAGTTGACTCAACGAATCACCGTTGTTCCCGTCAGCTCCCTTCTCTCGGCACCAGCCGGGTCTGGCGTGCAGATGATCGGCACGAGCACCACCAGGGCGATTCGTGCCATGTCCCGCAGCTCTCGGCCCGATGCTGCTCTCCTGCAACACGTGCTGGAGGCGTACGGGCATCTCCACGATCTCGATTGGCTACAGGACTCACCGCTCACCGGGCTCGAGGCTGTTCGAGAGCGGACAAACCCGCTGGCGCCGATGCCGGAGGCACAGGCGCTGCGCGGGCTGCTCGTGGATGCGGCGCAGCGCGCTGCCGCCCATGCCCGCGACATACCGCTTCAGGCGCCGTTGCACCTGTTCCTCACGCGCTACGTCGAAGGGAAGCGGGTAACCGAGATCGCCGGCGAGCTGGGCGTCAGCCGCGAGTGGTGCTCACGAGCGTACCGCAAGCAGGCGCTGAAACTCACCGGGATGCAGTTCTTGCGGCTGGCGGTTCCCGGATCAAGGAACGGCAGCCGCTGATGCCCTCTCGTCCGCGCGCGACGCTGTTTTGCAATCTCCCGGCGAGGCGACCCTGTTGAGCTCGCCAGCTCGACCGCGTGAGTCGCGCGCTGCTCGCCCGCGCCTGGGCCGCCGGGTCCGGCCCCGGCGAGGCGCCATTCACCATCGACCTCGATTCGACGGTGTGCGAGACCTACGGACTCGCCAAAGAGGGGGCGCAGCACCCCGGTTACACCGGTGCGCGCGGCTATCACCCGCTGCTCGCAGTGGCGGCCGGGACGGGTGACGTGCCGATGGCTCGGCTGCGCTCGGGTCGTGCGTACAGCGGCCGGGGCGCCGCCCACTTCTTGCAGGAGACGGTGGGTCGAGTCCGCGATGCCGGAGCGAACGGGCAGCTCACGGTGCGCGCCGACAGCGGCTTCTACTCCCACGCGGTGGTCGCTGCCTGCCGCGAGATGGATGTCCGCTTCTCGGTCACGGTGCGCCAGCATCCGAAGCTACGGAGACTCATCGAGGCGATCCCCGAGCAGGAGTGGACTGAGATTCCGTACTGGCTGGAGGGCGGCGCCGATGTCTCAGAGACGACCTACACGCCGTTCGCACACGCGCCGGACGCCGTCCCGGTGCGGCTCATCGTCCGGCGCGTGCGGCCGACGCCCGGTTCGCAGCTCGCTCTCTTCGCGACGCACAGCTAATGGGAGCCGAACCAGAGGACCAGAGCGATCCGGGAACGACTCCCACCACATTGGCATCAGCATCCAAACCAGATACCCTGCGTCCAAACTGGAAGGACGTGCCTGAGCCGACCCACTGCCTCGACCGTGCAGAGGGTGCGAAATCGGGCGATTTTGAACCTGAACGGAGCGGTTTGGGGAGCACGAGGAACCGCGCGACTTCCAAGCAGAAGGTCGCGGGTTCGAGACCCGTCCCCCGCTCCACAGCCCAGACCCGCGTCACCCGGGGAGGACTCGCACTCGCCGCCATCGAGCGACCGGATCCGGGTTCCAGTCGCCGTCGGTCGGTGCCGACCCCCTCGGTCGGCGCTACTTCGGCGCGAGCGTGAGGCAGTAGGCGACGCAGCGGCGCACCCAGCCACCGAGCCGTTCATCCCTGAAGCCGGTAGCCGGCCCGACGAGCAGCCACCCGCGCATCGGGCGCCCGGTCATGTCCATTGGACGCGCGAAGGGCTCACCCAGAGCCGCCTCCCCCTCCTCCGGCGAGAGCCGTGCGATCAGATCGGAGCCGTGGACGCCGCAGCACATGTTGCCCCGCACGACGAAGGCGACCCCGCCGAACATCTTCCGCTCGAGTACCTCGGCGGGGTCGACGAGATCGCCGACCAGATCGCGCACACGCGTGCAGAGCGTCTCGTCGTAGGCCACGGTGCCAGCCCCCTGGTTCGCGGATGGTACGCGAGTTCGCTCGGCCGGCAGCCGTGGTCGCGTGCGCCCGCCTGTTGAGTCGCACAAGGGAGGCGAAGGAGCGACGCTGCACGCGCGACAGCCGATCGCGCTCCTCGCCTGCGGGGTGGACGGGCTTTCGAGAACGGGGCCCGGGAAGTCCGGCGGGCGCTCCCGGACGCCGTGAAGAAGCGAAGGCGACGGTCGATGCGAGGGGCGGGCGCTGGATGAAGCGCCATTCTCACCCGAGCGTGCCGGTGGCGGCCCCGTGCCGTGGCGGGTTGAGACGCCTAGGGGACCAGCGAGAGGAAGGCCCGGATGATCGGGTGCTGGCGCACTTCCTCGCGGCTGTGGGGCGGCGATCCGGGCGTGACGCCGTCACCGTAGAACCCGACGAACCAGAGCAAGAGGTTGCGGTTCCAGTAGATGAAGCCGTTGGGCGGCTCGCAGCCGGCCAGCAGCGGCTCGGCACGCTGATCCGTCCGCCAGTCGCGCTTCCGCGCCTCGCTGTCCGGATAGACCCAGAGCACCCAGACCGCGAAGCGTTCCGTGTCGTCACCGGCGACGACAAGGGGCACGCCCTCCACGCCCGTTCCCGCGCAGGCGGATCGGGGGTCGTAAAGATCCGTGGACCGGATGCCCGCGGGTGAGAGTGCCTCCTCGAGGTCGGAGAGCGAGAAGGGGGAACCCTCCACCGCCGGCGGAGACGGCGTCGCGGTGGGCGTTTCGACGGGCGATGCGGACGGTGTCGCGGTGGGCGTCTCGGGCGGCGACGCGGTGGGCGTCGGGGGTGTCGCGCTTGCCGTGGCAGTCGCGGTCACGGTCGCGGTCACGGGCGTGACCGGCGGTCCCTCGCTCTCGCCACCCACCCGGAAGGCGATGACGGCGGCGACGACGGAGACGATGAGGAGCGGGAGAGCCACGATCACGAAGAAGCCCGACCGGGAGAGGGCACTCATGCCCCACCCCCTCGGGCGGCGGTGAGTTCCCGCTCGCCGGGGCGGGGCGAGCGGCGGAGGGCGCCCGCCGGAGATTCCCCGAGGCCGGGCGCCCGGGGCACCGGGCCCGGACGGCCGCTCCGCGCCCCGTTCAGCTCCAGCTCCATCTCCGGCACCCGCCCGCATTCTGTTTCCGGACACCACTGGTCCGCCGTCGGTCGTCCTCGCATCCTACGCTTCCCCGACGCTGCGCTGCTGCACGCGGCGAGGAGAGTTCGGCCGCACGAACAACCGCCGCGCGGGCATCGTCCCGGTCCAGCCGGCACGGCGAGGGCACCTGCCCGCGAGGCGAGTTCGAACAGGGCGTCCGGACCGAGGCCCCCCGCCCGGTCTGGCGGTATGCTGCCGCGGAACCGCGCGGAGGGGTGGGCAATGGGTGTCGAGGCTGCCGGTCTTCAGTCGGGATTCGTGATCGGGATCATCATCGCAGCCGTCCTGCTCGCCCACCGGTTCGGTGGCGCGGACATGCTGGCACTGAGAGCCGTCCAGCTCAGCCTGGGACTCGTGCTGATGATGGCGGTCTTCGCCGTGACCACCGCGGTCGACGCGCTTCTCGGAACCCAGCCCGAGTTCGGCGACGCGTTGGCGGGGGACTCCACGGAGGGCCTCGCCGGACTGATCCAGCACAACGCGGTCGTGGGAAGCATCCACCTCGGGCTGGCGATCGTCCTGGTCGCGGGCGGAGTCGGGCTCTCGCGACGATGGCACGCCATCGCGCCCGGGTTTCTTCTCGCGGGCATCCTGCTCATGCTGCTCTCCTCGACGACCGTGGCGCCGAGCGGGATCCTCTCCTCCTTCTACCTCCTCGGCGCCCTGCTGCCCCCTAACGCGACCGATGCGGGGGACGCGCGCAACATCGCCCGCGCCCTCGTGCTCCTGGCCGGCGTCGCGCTCCTCGTCGGGACCATCCATCTCCGGTGGGAGCGGGAGTCCGGCGGTGATGCCGCTGCGGGCGCCGACCCCCGGGGCGCGTGAGCGGCGGACGCGATCCCGACGTGCCCGCCGGCCGATCCCCTCGGGATGCCCCGGGTCGCCACCCCGGGGCATGGTCCTGATGGCGGCAGCAGGTCCGGTGTCGCCCTGCGGCCGCTGAGCGCTCGAGGCGGTCGCGCCCGAGACCGGGCCCTCGCCCTCTCTCCCGCCCGTGTGCTGTCTGAGGGGCGATGATGAGCGACCGGGCCGGGGAGCCCTTCGACGTGGCGGTGGTGGGAGCCGGGACCGCCGGCTGCGTGCTCGCCGCCCGCCTCAGCGAGCGGCCCGAACGGCGCGTGCTGCTGCTGGAGGCGGGGCCCGACTTCGGCCCGGCCGACGGCGGCGGGTGGCCCGAGGAGATCGCGTCGGACCGCTGGCCCGGCCACGAGACGGCGTACGACTGGGGCTACCTCGCCCCGCTCTCGGGGCGACCGCAGCCCTACCTGCGCGGCCGCGTGGTCGGTGGCTCCTCCTCGATCAACGCGCTCGGGATCAACTGGGGCCTGAGGCAGGATTACGACGGCTGGGCCGCCCGCGGCCTCCCGGGCTGGGACTTCGCGGGGTTGCTGCCGGCCTTCCGGCGCGTCGAGCGGCTCAGCGAGGCGGAGGGCATGGCCGCGGTCGGCCCGGTCGATCCCGAGCGCGGCCGCGACGGCGCGCTGACGGTTACGCGGATCGACCGCCGCACGCCCTACCTCGAGGCCTTCGCCCGGGCGTGCGAGCGAGCCGGCCTGCCGCTCGTCGACCCGGCCGGCCCGAACGCGCCCGTGGGCTACGGGGCGATGACGCGGAGCGCTGCCGGAGGCCGCCGCGTGCATGCCGCGGCGGCCTATCTCGATGCGGCGCGCGGCCGTCCCAATCTGGTAATCCGCGCGGAGACGGAGGTCGAGGCTATCGAGTGGAGCGAGGGCCGCGCCCGCACGCTTCGCGTGCGGGCGCCGGGCGGAGAGGAAGCCGTCGAGGCCCGCCGCATCGTCCTCGCGGCCGGCGCGATCGGGAGCCCCGTGCTGCTGCAGCGATCCGGGATCGGGCCCGCAGGGCTCCTCGGGAGGGCACTCGGGGACGGGAGGGCGCTGCACGACCTTCCGGGCGTCGGGCGCCGGCTCCTGGATCACTACGGCGTGCGCTTCGCCGTCGCGGGCGTCCCCGGGACCCGGGCCCGGCTCGAGGCGGCGGGCGGCCCGCGACGGGGGTCGGTCACGGCGCGCCTGACCACCGACCCCGCGTTTGCCTACTACGACATCACCCTGACCTCGACGCAGGATCTCGATGGGCTCCTCGCGATCGAGCGGCCGGCGGGCGACGGCGGCGAGGATCTCGTCTTCCCGTTCATCGCCTGGCACGTCCAGCCGCGGAGCGTCGGGCGGGTCGAGATCGTGAGCGCCGACCCGCGCGATCCGCCGCACATCGACCACGGCTTCGGCGCCGAGGAGGACATCGAGGCGCTGGCGCGCGCCGTCGAATGGGCGCGCGAACGGATGCGCGACCCGGAGGTCGCCCCGTGGCTCGAACGCGAGCTTGAGCCCGGCTCGCACGTGTCGGGGCCGGCGCTCCGGGAGTGGGTGCGCGGCCACCTCAGCTTCTACTTCCATGCGGTCGGCACCTGCGCGATGGGACCTCCGGATGAGCCGGAGGCGGTGGTCGACGCGACCGGCCGGGTGCGCGGCTTCGAGAATCTCTACGTCGCCGACGCCTCCGTGATGCCCACGATTCCGCGCGGGATGCTCAACCTGACGGTCTACGCTGTGGCGGAGAAGCTCGCCGAGTCGTACGTGGACTGGTGAGGCGCCCGGCTCAGGGCGACGCGGCTACCTCGCTCGACACGCCCCAGGCCTCGAGCAACGCCTCGGACCGGCGCACCCAGCCGAAGCTCTGCTCGATCGCGCGCACGGTCGCCGCCCGCTCCTCCTCGGAGCGCGCGGCGGCGCAGTCCTCGACGAGCACCACGTCGAAGTCGTGCTGGTACGCATCCCGCGCCGTCGACTCGACGCACTGGCTCATCACCACGCCGGTCACGAGCACGCTCGTCACGCCCGCGGCACGCAGCCGCTCCTCGAGGTCGGTACGCACGAACGCCGAGTAGCGCGTCTTTGGCACCACGAGATCCCCCGGACCGGGGAGCAGGTAGAGCTCCGCTCCCCAGCTCCCCTGGCGACAGGCGGCAGCCGCCCAGAGGTCGGCATCGTCGGGGGCGGGGCCGTCGCCACGCGGGTACATCTTGCGCTTCATCCGCGCGTTCGCCGCCGACACGGTCTCGGGCGTCTGCTCCATGACCACCCAGACGATCCGGGCGCCGGCCAGGCGCGCGCCGGCGAGGAATGGTTGGAGGCGGCGCTCGACCATCTCCCTGTGCGCGGCGTCTGGCCAGCTCGGCGCGCGCACGCCCTCCGCGTGGACGAAGTCGTTCTGCACGTCGACGACGAGCACCGCGCTCGACGCGGGCTCCGCGACCTTCTCCGGCAGATCCGCTCGTTCCACGGTGGCCATGATAGACGAAGGGGAACGCCCCGTTTGCGCCGCGGCGGGCGCCGTGGTATCGCTCGAGGGCGCCGCGCGCGCGCCCGGCGCCCAGTGGTGGGGGAAGACAGATGAGGCTGGGGATTGGGCCGCTTGAGTTCGGGATCCGCGAGGGCGTCGAGCTGGCGCGGGCGGCGGAGGCGGCGGGCCTCGACTCCGTGTGGAGCGCACAGCCCTCCGGCTATGTCCGGCTCGCGGCATACGCGGTGAACACCGAGCGGGTACGGCTCGGGACTGCGGCGATCGTGCAGCCTCTCGCTCATCCCGTCGTGCACGCCTCGTCGGCGCGCGACCTCGCCGAGCTCTCGGGCGGGCGGGCAATCATCGGCTACGGCTCGGGCGTGAAGCCCCAGCTCAACCGATTCTTCGGCATCCACGGCGATCAGGCGGAGCACGCCGCACCGCGGATGCGCGAGTTCCTCCAGCTGCTGCGCGCGCTGCTGACGGCCGAGGAGCCGGTGCGATGGGAGGGACGCTTCTTCCAGATGCAGGCCGGGCGCCCGGCGCCGTGCGAGTTCCCCGTGCCCCTCTACCTCGCCGCCGTCAACCTCCACGCGCTGCGCGCGGCGGGCGACGCCGCCGACGGACTGATCGGGCACCCGATCAACAGTGTCCCGTACCTGCGCGAGACCGTCCGACCGGTGATCGAGGAGCGGCTGGCGGCGAGGGGGCTCACGACGGAGGACTTCGACTTCACCAGCGACGTGATCGCCGTGATCGACGACGTCCCGGAGCGGGCCCGGCGCGACGCCGCCGCGAACCTCGGCTTCTACCTCTCACCCCGCGTCTTCGACTGCATCTTCGACGCGAGCGGATGGGACGAGGAGAAGGGGCAGGTCCGCGAGGCCTTCCGCCACGGAACGCTCGACGACGTTGCCGATGCCGTGACCGATCGCATGCTCGAGGCCTGCTGCCTCTACGGGACGGCCGCCGAGGTGCGCGACCAGCTCGAGCGCTACGAGGGGCTGCTCGACCAGGTCGTGCTCTTCGCGCCGCGGCAGGCGGTCCCGCACGAGCGCCACATCGCGAACTACCGGAGCCTGATCGAGACCTTCGCGCGCTCGGGGTGATACCGGGGCGTCCATGAGCCCCGCCGGGAGGGGTCCGGCGGTGCCGTGCATGCGAGCGCGCCCGGGTGCACTATCGGGGGCGATGCCCTCACCCAGCGAGCTTCCGCCGCGCCCCCGCATCGGGGGTCGCACGTTCGCCTCCTTGGGCGTGCCGTCGTGGCGGCTGCTGTGGTATGCGGGCCACCTCTGGAACGCCGCGCTGTGGCTGGACCTGATCGTGCTCGGCTGGCTGGCGCTGGAGCTGACCGACTCCCCGCTGGCGGTCTCGCTCGTCGGCGCGGCGCGCATGGCGCCGATGGGTCTCTTCGGCCTCCTCGCCGGCGCGCAGGCGGACAGGCTCCCGAAGCAGCGCATCCTCCTCGCCGCGCAGACGCTGAACCTCGCCGCTGCGGCGAGCTTCGCGCTGCTCCTGATCGCGGGGCGCGAGCAGGTGTGGCAGATCTACATCGTCTCCCTCGCCGCCGGCATGGCCTGGGCCATCGACTTCCCCGTGCGGCGCGCCTACATCCGCGATCTCGTCCCGGACGCGCTCGCCGTGAACGCCATGTCGCTGGACGCGGGCTCCCTCGTCGGGGGATCGATGGTCGGGCGCTGGCTCGCGGGGCTGCTCCTGCTCGTCGGCGGCGCCACGGCCGCCTACGCCGTCCTGGTCGCGTTCTACGCAGGCGGCTGGCTGATGCTGCGCGCGGTCGGCCGGCGCGCCCGATCGGATGCATCCGCCGCGTGGGCGGACTCGTCCCCCCGCGCGCCGACCGCGGGGCGCGGGGAAGAGCCGAGAAGCCGCCTCGTCGACGACATTCGCGAGGGGCTGCGCGTCGTGTGGGCCACCCCGGCGGTGCGGGGCGTGCTCATCGGCTCGATGATCATGAACCTGCTGGTCTTCCCCTACCAGCAGCTGCTGCCGGTCTTCGTGCGAGATGAGTGGGGACAGGGGCCCTTCGTCCTGGGCCTGCTGGGCGGGATGGACGGGCTCGGCGCGCTGGTCGCGACCGGCATAATCGCGACCGTCGGGCTTGCGGCCGGGCGGGGCTTCCTCTTCGTCGCCGGCTCGTTGCTCGTCGCGAGCTGCGTGCTCGGCGTCGCGCTCTCGCCGTCGTGGCTCGTCGCCATCCCGATCCTTCTCATCGCCGGCCTCGGCCGTGGCTCCTTCGCCTCGATGCAGTGGACGGTCACGACCACCGCCGTGCCCGGACACCTGCGTGGCCGGGCGATGGGCGCGATCTCACTCGCCATCGGGACCGTGCCCTTCGGGGCCGCCGCGCTCGGCGTGATCGCCGAGCTGCTGGGCGCGCCGGCCGCCGTGCTGCTCACTGCCGGGACGGGCGGCCTCCTCGTCCTGACGCTGCTGCTCCGCTCCCGGGGGTTGCGCGAGGCATGATCGCGGCCGAGAGGGGCGTCAGGCGCCCCGCGCCCCGACTCCGCGCCGTGCGATAGCATCACCGGGGGGTCGTCCCCTCAGGCGCTCGCCGGGCGCATCGGGTTGGAGGAGTGGATGCCCCAGCAGTACGTCGCCACCGACAGCCGCTCGGGACTGCAGGTAGCCGTGACCGGGGACTTCCCCGAGCACCCGGCCGATCGCGTCCGCATCGCGCGGACGTCGACGCTCTTCACGCGGCTGATGGCGACGATCCTGGGCACAGAGGAGGAGGAGGAGCGGCGCTCCCGCTTCCGGGCGGTCGAGACGCAGCTCGAGGTCGCGGAGGCGTTGATCTCGGGCGACCACACGCGCGTGAGCGAGCTGATGCGCGCCTCACTCACCCAGATGGGGATCAGCGAGGCGAAGCTCGCCGAGGTGGAGCGCGAGATCCGCGCGCGCCTCGCCGAGCTCGGAGAGGACGTGCCCGAGGGAGCGATCTGGCCCATCTTCAATAGAGACGACGATGAGGAGCCCGGGGATCCCGACGACCCCGGCGATGCGTTCGGCCGGCGGGATCCGCCCGAAGAGCCGCCTCCCCTCCCGACCTAGGCGGGCCCGTCGGCGAGAGGCGTCGCCGGCAGCGGGACAGAACCCGGGATTATGTCCTCAGGTGATGCGCTGGCGCTCCCCGGCGCGCCCGCTGCGCGTCCCCGCAGATGGCCCGGCGGAGCCTCGACGCGGAGCAGTCGCTGCTTGAGGCGGCCGAGAGGCCGCGGGTATCATGAAACCCTGGGCATCTCCCCCCCGGCCGGGACCCATCCGCAGCGAGATCAGATCGGTGGCGCACGACGGGCTCGGCCCACCCCGGCGCACGGCGCGATGCGCCGCGACCGGCGTGCCGGCGGGGCACCCACCAAAGGAGCGCGGTGAGGTGAATAGCGCGCCGGCACCGCCCGGCGGCCGGCCGGGGCCGCGAGACGACGCCGCACTGGTCCCGGGCGACGGGATCGCCGAGCCCAGGCCCCGTGGCCAGATCGTCGTCACGGGGGCCCGCGAGCACAACCTGCGCGACATCTCGGTCGAGATCCCCCGTGACCGCCTGGTCGTGCTCACCGGCGTCTCCGGATCCGGGAAGTCCTCCCTCGCCTTCGACACGATCTACGCGGAGGGTCAGCGCCGCTACGTGGAGTCGCTCTCGGCGTACGCGCGCCAGTTCCTCGGCCTCATGGAGAAGCCCGACGTCGATCACATCGAGGGACTCTCCCCCGCGATCTCGATCGACCAGCGCGGTGTCTCGCGCAACCCGCGATCGACCGTCGCGACGGTCACCGAAATCTACGACTACCTGCGGCTGCTCTACGCCCGGGCCGGCGTCCCGCACTGCCCCCACTGCGGGCGGGTCATTAGCCGCCAGACGGTGCAGCAGATCGTCGATGCGATCCTGACGGAGCCGGCCGGGACGCGGGCGCTCATGCTCGGCCCGATGATCCGCCACAAGCGCGGCGAGCACCGCCAGGTGCTGGACGACGTGCGCCGGGCCGGGTTCATCCGCGTCCGGGTCGACGGCCAGGTGCACGAGGTCGACGACGCCCCCGCGCTCGACCGCTACAAGTGGCACGACATCGATGTCGTCGTCGATCGCATCGTGATCCCGGAGCCCGACGGTGCGGAGCGCGACGAGCTCAGGCAACGCGTCGCGGACTCCGCGGAGCAGGCGCTCGCCCTCGGCGAAGGAATGCTCGTCTTCGCGCCCGAGGGGCGCCCGGAGCAGACCTTCTCCGAGCACTTCGCCTGCCCCGACGGCGATCACCCGCCCTACTCTGTGGGTGAGATCGAGCCCCGCAACTTCTCCTTCAACAGTCCGCACGGCGCCTGCCCGGCCTGCACCGGCCTCGGCGTCCAGATGCAGCTCGACGAGGATCTGGTCGCACCGAACCGGAAGCTCTCGGTCGCGCAGGGCGGCCTGGTGCCGCTCCAGCGCCTGGCGACCTCGCTCACCTGGTACCGGCGCCGCATCGAGGCGCTCGGCTCCATCCACGGCTTCGACCTCGACACGCCGCTCGCCGACTTCACGGCGGAGCAGTGGCGCCTCCTGATGCACGGCAGCGGCGAGGAGCGCATCCCCGTCGAGTACCGGACGCGCCGCGGGCACCGGAACCGCTACGAGATCCAGTGGGAGGGCATCCTCACCAACCTGCAGCGGCGCTACCGGGAGACCGAGTCGGACTGGGTCCGCTCCGACATCGAGCGCTACATGGTCGCCGTGCCCTGCCCCGACTGCGGCGGCGCGCGGCTCCGGACGGAGATGCGGGCGGTCACCGTTGATGGCCGGTCGATCACGGACGTCGCGGCCCTCTCGGTGGCCGACGCCGCGCTCTGGATCGCGGCGCTGCGGGGGACGGACTCGCCGCTGGGCTCGCGCGAGCGCCAGATCGCGCGCCAGATCCTGCAGGAGATCGGCGGGCGGCTCTCCTTCCTGCGCGACGTCGGGCTCGAGTACCTGACGCTCGACCGGGCGGCCGCCTCGCTCTCCGGGGGCGAGGGTCAGCGCATCCGGCTCGCGACGCAGATCGGCTCCGCGCTGATGGGCGTGCTCTACGTCTGCGACGAGCCCTCCATCGGCCTGCACCCGGTCGACAACGAGCGGCTCATCCGCACGCTCACGCGCCTGCGCGATCTCGGCAACACCGTGCTCGTCGTCGAGCACGACGAGGCGATGATTCGCGCCGCCGATCACGTGATCGACCTCGGCCCGGGCGCCGGCGAGCATGGCGGGCGCGTCGTCGCCACTGGCACGCCGGCAGAGGTGGCAGCGCATCCGGATTCCCTGACCGGCGCCTACCTCTCCGGTCGGCGCAGCATCCCGATGCCCCGGGCCCGCCGCGCCGGCAGCGGCGAGTCGCTCACGGTGCTCGGGGCCCGCGAGCACAACCTCTGCCGCATCGACGTGGAGATTCCGCTCGGCTGCTTCGTGGGCGTCACCGGCGTCTCCGGCTCCGGAAAGTCGACGCTGGTCAACGAGATCGTCGCGAAGGCTCTCGCGCACCAGTTGCAGGGCGCGCGCGAGCGGCCGGGCGCCCACGACGCCATTGAGGGTCTGGAACACGTCGACAAGGTCGTGGTCATCGACCAGTCGCCCATCGGGCGAACGCCGCGCTCCAACCCGGCCACCTACACCGGGCTCTTCACGCTGGTGCGCGAGCTCTTCGCGCAGGTGCCGGAGGCGCGCGCGCGCGGCTACAAGCCGGGGCGCTTCTCCTTCAACGTGAAGGGCGGCCGCTGCGAGGCCTGTTCCGGCGACGGCTACAACCAGATCGAGATGCAGTTCCTCCCGGACGTGACCGTCCCCTGTGACGTCTGCCGCGGCCGCCGTTACAACCGGGAGGCGCTGGAGATCCACTTCCGCGGGAAGAGCATCGCCGACGTGCTGGAGATGACCGTCACCGAGGCGCTCTCCACCTTCGAGGCGTTTCCACGGCCGCGGCGCAAGCTCGAGACGCTCGCCTCCGTGGGACTCGGCTATATCCGTCTCGGCCAGCCGGCGACCACGCTCTCCGGCGGCGAGGCGCAACGCATCAAGCTCGCCACCGAGCTCTCGCGGCGCTCGACGGGCCGCACGGTCTACGTTCTCGACGAGCCGACCACGGGGCTCTCGTTCTCGGACACGGAATCACTGCTCGCGGTCCTGCAGGCGCTCGTGGACGGCGGCAACACCGTCATCGTGATCGAGCACCACATGGACGTCGTCAAGAACGCGGACTGGATTGTCGACCTCGGTCCCGGAGGTGGCGAGAGCGGCGGGCGCGTCGTGGCCTCCGGCACGCCAGAGCAGCTGGCGGCGCACCCGGAGTCGGCCAGCGGCCGCTTCCTGGCGGAGGTGCTGGCCCGGGACGGCACGGCGGAGCAGCCGCCGGAGCGCCGACGGCGCTCCGAGAGGGCGGAGTCCACGGGCGAGAACGGGGGCGGCGCACGTGACGCGGGGCGGTCGCCGCGGAACGGCCGCCGCGCACCGCCCACGGAGGCGGCGCGACAGCGCGGGCGCCGGGCTGGTTCGGGCACCCGCGCGACGAAGCAGTAGAGCGGAACGCGGCCGTGGGTCCCCGGCGCGGGATCAGCCCGTGTGCGCCGCCACGGCGGTGCGGGGCGGAGAGAACGATCGGCGACGCCGGCCCGGCAGCCTAGGTCCGCCCGATGATGCGCTTCCAGAGCGGCGCCGCGGCGCGGCGCACACGGACCGCCTCGGCCTCGTCGGCGCCACGCTCGAGGATCGTCGTGCGCGCGCGCGGGATCTGGCGCATCAGGGACGGCACGAGGTCCGAAAGCGCGTCGATGTCGGCGGCGGTGAGATCGAGGCGCGCGATCGTCTGCACGATCGTCGCGCGGCGCCAGGCGGCCGTACCGGCACCATCGCCGTAGACCTCCTCGTAGCTGTTCGCGATCGCCTGTGCCTTCGGCAGGTCCTCGCGCGCGAGCTCAGCCCAGACGCGGAGCTGGCTGAGAGCGAACGGATAGATCGCCTCGTCGGACATCGCGTCCTCGGCGGAGACCATGGCGGCAATATCGCGCCGACGCTTATCCTGGGGCGCCTCCTCGAGCGTGTGGAAACGATCGGACATCGCCTTCTGGCGCTGCGCGTCGTCAAGCTCGGCGAGCGCCAGCCAGGTCGCGTCGGGCTCTACGTTCGTCAACTCGGTCTCCTCTGCTCCCGCCGGGCAGCCCCCGGCACGCTCTCCGCCTCCGGCCGCTACGCTGGCGAGCAAGGCGCCGGAGCGGCGACTGCGAGAGAATAGCACTGACGCCGTGTCTCGGCGCGCCAGCGGAAGGTGGGGGGCCGGTGCCGCATCTGCGCCTCCGCCAGCGCGACGCCCAGATCCTCTACCTCGGCCTGCTCCACGGCGAGGCCCGCCCCGGTCGCGGGCTCGCGACGCGCTCGGGCGGGCGAGGCGCCGCGGAGCCGATCGCGCCGCTGCGCGCGCTGCTCGAGGGCGAGCTCGAGCGCGCCATCGTCGAGATCGACGTGCCGGACGAGGCCCTCCCCCTGCTTGGCGAGGCGCTGGGAGCCGCGATCAACGAGCTGAAGCAGCTCGCGATGGCGGACGGCCGCTCGATGGTGCCGGGGTTCGCTGAGGCGCTGCGGCGCTTCTTCCCGGAGATCGACGGCGAGCCGAGCGCCGCGCTCGACGTAGTGGGCCACGGCGTCATGCTGCGCCGCCGCCTCGACGCGGTCGTGAGGGCGGGAGGCTCGGGGCCGCCTGAGGGCGCCGCGCCCGAGGCCGATCGGAGGCCGCTCCGGAGGCGATGGTCGCGGCTGTGGCGGCGCTGATCAGGCGCCCGAACAAGCATCCCCGGCGGTGCCTCGCCACCCCCTCGACGCCGCTTGATCGCGACCCGCGATGCCACCTTGCCGCCACCGGGAGGCGAGCCTAGACTCGACGCGACGCGTCGACCGGCCGCGCGCCGGGCGGGCGCCGCGGTCGACGACGAAGGCCACAGGCAGCCGGAGGCGGAGGGAGCACGCCAGCACATGACCTACGTCATCACGCAGCCCTGCATCGATGTCCTCGACCAGTCCTGCGTGGACGTCTGCCCGGTCGACTGCATCCACTTCGAGGAGGGCGTCGACCGCAAGCTCTACATCGATCCCGACGAGTGCATTGACTGCGGCGCCTGCGAGCCGGCCTGCCCCGTCTCCGCGATCTACGCCGAGGACGACGTGCCGGAGGATCAGGCGATCTTCACCGAGATCGACGTGCTCTGGTTCCAGGACCGCGAGACCGCGCGCGCGAAGGTCCCCGGCTAGCCCGGGCGCAGGGCCGCATCCCTGACGGGCGCCCTCGGGGCGCCCGTTCTGGTTTCCGGGCCGGCCGACCGCGGGAGGCCTCCTAGTGTCCCGAGTTGCAAATGCTGAAAACAATCGCACCGAGCCTCGCAGGCCTGGTCCGCTCAGTGGAGGCTTGGGTCGCAACTGGAAACGAGCACCGGAGGCGCTTCATCTGGCACAAGTCCGCGGACCAGATCCTTGAGTAGGGTCAGGGGCTGGCGCGGTGCGAGCCGTAGGCGGTGGCGCATATTGCCAGGCCGGTTTCCCGGTGGCGCCCATCTCCACAGCCGTAGCATCGTCCGTCTCCAGCCCCTGCCGCCTCGAACCGGACGTGAGGTTTTCCCTCATCCGGCTCACCGATGCCCTTCACCGGGCGGCATGCGGGGTGCCCCGCCACGGTCGATATGGCCGTGGTGCCACGACGCGCTGTCCAGCTAGCGAGATGAGCCCCAGACGGTCGGCGACGGGAAACGGGTGCCCGCGATGGCGTCGCCGCCAACGCAACCGCTTCCCCAGCCAGAGTTTGAGTCTCCACATGGCAAACCAGTGCAGGACGTCGAACGCCCTCGCCGAGTTGCCGTAGCGGAAGTAGCTCATCCAGCCGCGGAGGTAGCGATTGACTTCCTCCACGACCTGCCGGGGACTCAGCAGCAGACGCAACCGCGCCGTGATTTCACGGATGCGGTCCCGCGCCCGCTGCATCGCTCGCCGTGAGGGCCAGCGTGCGAGGAACTGGATATTCTTGTTGCGCTTCGCACGTACCCAGCGATGCTCGAAGCCGAGGAACTCCAGCCCCTCGCCTCCCTCCCGCAGGTGCACGATGCGCGTCTTCTCCGCCTTGAGCTCCAGTCCGAGCTCACCCAGCAGGTCACGCAGCAGGGCCAACGCCCGCTCCGCTTCCTCCCGGCTCCGGCAGAGCACCACGAGGTCATCCGCATAGCGCACCAGCACGCCATCACCCTTCGCCTCCCAGTCCCGGTCCAACCGGTGCAGGTAGACATTGGCCAGCAGCGGGGACATCACCCCGCCCTGCGGCGTACCCGTCGCGCTGTGCTGCACGACCCCCGACTCCATCACACCGGCACGCAGCATCGCCCGTACCAGCTTCAGGAGATTGCGGTCGCATATCCGTTCCTCGACGGCCGTCATCAGACGGTCGTGTAGGGTCAGGGGCTGGCGCGGTGCGAGCCGTAGGCGGTGGCGCATCAGTTCCAAGCCGGTTTCCCGGTGGTGCCCAACTCCACGGCCATAGCAGCGTCCGTCTCCAGCCCCTGCCACATCGAACCGGACGTGAGGTTCTCCCTCATCCGGCTCACCGATGCCCTTCACCAGATGGCATGCAGCGCTCCCCACAACGTGGGTCGTGCCTTGGCCAGCCGGTACAGCATGTGCGGAGAGCCTCGAACCCTACCAAGTGGTTGCTAGCCCCGAGGGGCACTCACCAGTCCACACCCCCAGCAACATGCACGGACAAAGTAGGGGTCCTTCCCATCACCGGCGGTTATGTTGTCCGTCCGGCTCCAGCGGTACTACGACCCCCTCCGCCACCCTTCCGGCTGGCTGTCCACTTCCCGGCTCTGACCGGTTATAGGACGCCTCGCTCCGACGCCCTCTCACAGGGTGCCGGGCCGGGGAGGGCTTCTCCGGTTCCCGTCGCTACCTTCCGTACGTTCCACGTCCCATACGCCGGGAGGTTTCTTGAGGCTGCATTCCAGGATCTTCACCTCGTCCATGGCCTTCGCCCTGACCACCCGGGCTCGGCTCCTCCTTGGTCCTGTCAATAGACAGGCGAGTCTCACGGCGCGGCAGACTTCGCGTCATGCTGCGGACCGCACGTTTGCTCCCCCTCATAGGGCTCTTGACGTCGGGCTTCGACGCAGACCGTTTCCCGTCCACGCCGCCGACCTGCTAACGGGCCTCCTGACAGTTACCCGTGCCGGACTCTCACCGGCTGGCAGCAACGAGCATGTCTCCGGACCGGTCACGTCATCACGTCACCACCCCTTCGACTTCCGGACGCACGCGGTATCGACTCGAAACACGAGGCGATGTCCGTCTCCACTACCCACCGCCTGCCCCGCCACGCCTCGTCAATGAGGACCTGCAGGGCGTCATGGGCCGAACGCTTCGGGCGGAAGCCGAAGCTGCATGGCAGGAAGTCGGCCTCGAAGACCGGCTCCGTCACGAGCTTCAGCGACGCCTGCACGATGCGGTCGCGGACCGAAGGAATCGAGAGCGGGCGCTCTTCCGACCGACCGGGCTTGGGTATCCAGACCCGGCGGCTCGGCTGCACCCGGTATCTTCCCTCCTTCAGTTCCGTGGCCAGTTCATCCAGCAGGCGCTCCACGCCGTAGCGCTCGACCTCGGCGAGCGTGACGCCGTCGATACCGGCTGCGCCGCGATTGCGACGCACCTGCTCCCACGCGCGCTCCAGAATGTCTCTGCGATAAACCTTGTCGTAGAGCGCATGAAAGCGTCTATTGGGGTCGGCCTTGGCCGCCCGGTAAAGCGTGCGTTGTAGTGTTCGGACCTTGTCTTGGATGGAGTTAGCCGCTTGGGCACTCACCGATTCATCCCTACTCCCCACGCGTGAGCAAAGCAGGGGTCCTTCCCATCACCGGCGGTTGTGTTGTCCGTCCGGCTCAAGCGGTACTACGACCCCCTCCGTCACCCTTCCGGCTAGCTGCCCACTTCCCGGCTTTGACCGGTTATAGGGCACCTCGCTCCGACACCATCTCGCAGGGTGCCGGGCCGGGGAGGGCTTCTCCCGTTCCCGTCGCTACCTTCCAAACGTTCCACGCCCCTTACGCCGGGAGGTTCCTTGAGGCTGCAGCGCAACGCGCATTCAGGATCTTCACCTCGTCCATGGCCTTCGCCCTGAATTGCCGGGCTCGGCTCCTCCACTATCCGTTAACGACGCGGCAGGTGGGAATGATGCTCTGAATTGGCCCCACCTGGAGCCGTTTTGATCCTTTGAATTGGCCCCACCCCCGACCCATCCAGGACCTACGCTCGGGTGACTGCATGACTCCCGGAGCGAGGGAAGAGGAGTGTGTCGAGAGTGGAGCTGTTCGAGTCTATCCGACGGATGGCGAGGGAGGAGGAGCTGTCGATCCATGAGCTGGGACGCCGGCATGGCGTGCACCGGCGCACGGTGCGGCAGGCTCTTGGGTCGGCGATACCCCCGGAACGCAAGCAGGCGACCCGCGTGGCCCCGAAGCTCGGGCCGTACGTCTCGGTCATCCGGGGCTGGCTCGTGGACGACCTCAGCGCGCCGCGCAAGCAGCGGCACACGGCCCGGCGCATCTGGGAGCGCCTCGTCGACGAACACGGGGCGACGGTGGCCGAGCCCACGGTCCGCGCCTGCGTCGCGCGCCTGCGTCGCGAGATCCAGGGCGGGCGCGCGGTTGTGACGATCCCGCAGGTCCATCCTCCCGGCGAGGAGGCGGAGGTCGACTTCGGCACGGTGACGGTGTGGCTGGAGGGCGTCGAGACCCGGCTGGCGATGTTCGTGATGCGGCTCTCGCATTCGGGGCGGGCGGCGCACGTCTGCTTCGTCGGCGAGGGCCAGGAGTCTCTGCTCGAGGGGCACGTGGTCGCCTTCGAGCGGCTCGGCGGAGTGCCGCGGCGCATCCGCTACGACAATCTGACGGCGGCCGTCACCACCGTGCTGCAGGGACGCGAGCGCCTGCAGACCGAGCGCTTCATCGCGCTCCGCTCGCATTACGGCTTCGACAGCTTCTTCTGTGAGCCCGGCATCGAGGGCGCGCACGAGAAGGGCGGTGTGGAGGGCGAGGTCGGCCGCTTCCGCCGGCGGCACTTCGTGCCGGTCCCGAAGGTGGCGACCCTCGGCGAGCTGAACGAACGAGTGCGGGAGGCGGACCGCACCGACGACGCCCGGCACATCGAGAGCCGCCTCGCCACCGTCGGCGAGATGGGAGAGAACGAGAAGGCCTCGCTGCGTCCGCTTCCGGCGGAGCGCTTCGACCCGTCAATCCCGCTGCGCGCGAAGGTCGACCGCAAGGCGCGCATCGCCGTGCGTAGCTCCCGCTACTCGGTCCCGGCGGCCTATGCAGGCCGGAAGCTGGACGTGCGGCTGTCCGGGAACAGCCTGACCGTGTGGGCCGAGGGGCGTGAAGTCGCCCACCACGAGCGCAGCGCCCGCACCGGAGCAGAGGTCCTGCTGCTCGACCACTATCTGGAGGTGCTCGCGCGCAAGCCCGGGGCGGTCCCGGGCTCGGTGGCGCTCCAGCAGGCGCGTGCGAAGGGACACGTCACAGCCGAGCATCAGCGCTTCTGGGACCGCGCCCGCCGCAAGCTCGGCGACCGCGCGGGCACGCAGGCGTACATCGAGGTCCTGCTCCTGCATCGCCATCTTCCCTTCACGGCGGTGCACGCCGCGCTCGGGACGGTCAACAGGATCCAGTCGGTGAACCCCGAACTGGTCGCCATCGAGGCGCGCCGTCTCGCCGACCGCAGGCCACCAGACGCCGCCGTCGAGAGACCGCACCTGGAGCGCTACGACCGACCTGCCCCGCTCCTCGATGGCTACGATGCGCTGCTCTCGGGTGATTCCCGATGGCCCGGCACGTCGCCGGGCGGGCGCTCCCGCGCTCCGCGGTCTGCCGAGAACGCGTCGCACACCACCACAACCGCCGTCACCGCTGCGGTGTCGACGGCACGCTGACCACAGGAGGCACCCGATGACAGCACCCCTCACCGACCAGGCCGCGGAGCTGACAATCGAGGCGATCTGCCGCGAGCTCCGTCTCCCCACCGTCAGGAAGCAGGCGCTCCCGCTCGCCGAAGCCGCGGTCCGAGACCGGATCACCCATCTGGGCTATCTCGCCGAAGTGCTGGGAGCCGAACGCGATGACCGTGAGGAGCGGCGCCGTCAGCGCCGTATCGTCGAGGCGCGGTTCCCGCGTTTCAAGTACCTCGCCGACTTCGACCTCGAGGCGGCGCCGACAGTCGACGCGCCGGCGCTCGCCACGCTGGAGCGCTGCGACTGGGTCGAAAGGGGCGAGCCCGTCGTCCTGCTCGGTGACAGCGGCACCGGGAAGTCACACCTGCTCATCGGCCTCGGCATGGCCGCCTGCCACCTGGGGCTGCGCGTGCGGTACATGACCACGGCCGCCCTGGTGAATGAACTGGCCGAAGCGTCGGATGATCGCGCGCTCTCACGCCTCGTCGCCCGCTACGGCCGCCTCGACCTGCTCTGCCTGGATGAGTTCGGGTACGTCCACCTCGACCCGCGCGGTGCCGAAATGCTGTTCCAGATCCTGACCGAGCGCGAGGAACGGGCATCGGTCGCCGTCGCCTCCAACTCCCCGTTCTCCGAGTGGGGCCGCATCTTCACCGACCCTCGTCTCGCCGCGGCCGTCGTTGACCGCCTCACCTACCGTGCCCATATCATCGAGACCGGCACCGAGTCCTACCGGCTCCGGGCCTCGACCTCCCCGAGAGGAGGTGCCCCAACGACCTGATCCCGGTCCCCGGGGGTGGGGCCAGATCAGAGGATCAAAGTGGGGCCAGATGTAAGCATCATTCCCAGGCAGGCTTCGCTTGATGCTGCGGACCGCTTGGTTGCTCCCCCTGATAGGGCTCTTGACGTCGGGCTTCGACGTGGACCGTTTCCCGTCCGCGCCGCCGACCTGCTAACGGGCCTCCTGACAGTTACCCGTGCCGGACTCGCACCGGCTGGCAACGACGAGCATGTCTCCAGACCGGTTACGTCATCACGTCACCCGCCCTTCGACTTCGGGACACACCAACCTCACCGGATATCTCAATCGCATTTCCAATTCAGGACACTAGGACGCTGGTGCCAAACTCGAGTCACGGCGGCCGCAGTCGGTGTGAGAGGGAAGTGTAGCGTCGGGTGGGCGCGGGTCGGGAGTTGCGCCGCTGGGGAGTGAGCGGGGCCGGCATCGACCCGGGGACCCCCGGACGCAGGCTCTCCCGCAGTCGCCCCCGCCTCCGTCTCCCCTACGAGGGCGCTGTGACCGCCCACCGGGTTGGTGTGTGATGCAGGCCCAGGACCGCCAACCGCGCCAGGTTGACGGAGGCGGCGAGCAGATTGTGGTCGGCGTCGACCTTGAGACGGCCCCGGACACGGGCGACGCGGCCCCCGTGTCTGCGACGGGTCGTATGCGCCACCTTGCGTTCGACTCGCGAGCGGACCGCGCGGTAGCCGGATAGCCACCCGGGAGTCTCCTGGCGTGCCCGGGCGGCCGCGAGACTGGCCTCGTGGACGCCCACCGCGACGGTGCGTCCCCCGCGCGATGTGGTGCACTGCGCGCGAAGCGGACAGGGGCTGCAGGCGCCCCGGAAGCAGGCGGTTCCCGAGCCGTCGGAGGCGCGGCGAATCGGCACCGTCACCTCCGCGGGGCAGGTCACGGTGCCCCTCTCCAGGTCGATGGTGAATCGCTCCTTGCTGAAGTGCTGATGCGGCGCGGTCGCTCTCTGAGTGCGGCAGCGGGACTCGACCCCGTGCTGCTCCAGCACCTCCTGGAACGCGCCCGAGCCGTAGGCCGAATCGCCGTAGACCGTCGGTGTCCCGGTGCTCGCCTCCGCAGCCGCGTCGGCGGCTAAGTCGTGTGCCCCTGCGTCCTCCAGCAGGTCCGTGATCAACTCCTCCGCAACCTCCCCGTCCGCCACGTTGCCCGCGGTCACCGTCGTGTGGGTGATGAGCTCCGACTCCGGGTCGACCGCCAGATGGCCCTTGTAGCCGTCGAAGCCGTGCGCGGAGCTCTTGCGTCCGTGGCGGGCGTCGGTGTCCACGGTCGAGATGATGCGGTCCCTCGCTACCCGCCGCGCAATCACGAAGCGCCCGCCGTCGTCCTGCTCGAGGTCCTGCCCCACCACGGCCGCACAGAGCTCGCCCGCCCGCTCGACGTGCCCGTCGAGCTCCCGGCCCTCCAGCACCCGCAGGCAGCGCGATACATCGGCCGCCAGCTCGTCGATGAGCGCCCGCGCGGCCTCGCGGTCCTCCCAGTCGCACGGAGGCTTCCCAGCGGCCCGGTAGTCGTCATCGCGCTCCAGCACCGCCCGCAGCTCGGCCCCGAGTCCGGGCGCATCGAGGCTCTCCGCCTCCCGCAGCAGCCCGCGGAGCGACGAGCGGAGCAACGTCACCGTGTCCTGCGTGGCGACGGCGTCGTAGAGCGGCGTGGAGTCCAGCACACGCTGAGCAGAGAGCAGCTTCGCCTCGCGCGCCACCGCGAGCGTGGCCTCGAAGATGCGCCGGGGGCGCTCGGAGCGGGCGAGGCGAGCCCGCATCGAGACCAGGACCGTGTGCACGAAGCCCGGCGCGTCGTAGTCGAGTCCGCCGCAGGCGAACTTCCAGCGGGCGTCCCACTCGAAGGCAGCCACCGCCTCGCGGTCGGACAGGCCGTGGAGACGCTGCAGCACCATGACCGTGGCGACGACCCGTGGCGGAACGCTCCCGCGGCCGCGAGCGGAGAAGAGGTCGGCGAACATCTCGTCGGGGAAGAGGCGCTCGCCGTGGCGGGCAAGGAGGGTCCAGATGGAGTTCCCGGGGACCCTCTCAGCGAGGTAGGCGGTGCTCTTGAAGAAGGTAAGGGGCTGCCTGGAGGTCTCTCCCTGTGTCATGAGCGAGACTTTCGCTGCGAACAGAACTGATCACCAACATGATCGCATTCCGTGACTGCTCGCAACGATGCCCCGCCTCCAGAAGGCACCCACCGCCCCACAAAAACACCAGGCTCCTAGCGGTTGGAAGCGCCGGCGAGCAGTGGGATGTCGTCGTGGCGGAGCGGCTCCGCGCCCTCGATGGAGTGCGCCGTGAGGCGAACGTCTCCCTCCGCCGCGAAGTCGACCAGCAGCACGCGGCCGCCGAGGCCGGAGCCCACCGCCAGGCTCTGCGGGGCGCCGGAGTAGGCCGCCGTCGTGTGCAGACCCGCCGCGACGCGCGTGAGCTGCTCCCAGTGCCCGAGCGCCACGTAGTCGCGCCGGGACTCGGCGAGCTCCTCGTCGAGGATGTGGAAGGAGTGGCGCAGCACCGCTCGGGGGTGGATGAAGTGCCCGTGCCCGACCGCGATCTGCCACCCCGCGTCGCCGCGCGGCGGCGGGTCGGCGAGCGGGAGGAAGTCGGAGCTGCGCTCGGTGTGCGCCCGGCCCCAGACCTCGACGTCGAGCTCCTCGATCGCGGTGGTCTCGCCCTCCTCGAAGCGCTGGATGACGAGGTTCTGGGCGATCGCCGTGAGGTCGAGCCGGTCGTAGACGGAATTGTCCCCCACGTGGTCGTGGTTGCCCGGGCCGATCACCACCGGAACGTCGGCGCGCGCGATCTGTTCGGCCGCGAACCGAAGCGTCTCCTCGTTCACGCGGGCGTTGTCGAAGAAGTCGCCCGCGATCACGACCAGGTCGGCCCGCTCCCTGAGCCCGACGTCGATCACCGCGCGCAGGTTCGCCTCCACGGCGAGGCGGTGCACGGCAGAATCGCGGCCGCTGCCGCGGTCGTACGCCCCCAGGTGCACGTCCGAGGTGTGCAGCAGCCGGAACGGGCGCCGCCCGCCTCGCGGGAGCCAGGGAGCGACCGTCCGCACCTCGCCGCCCCTCACCGTTCCCGAGCGGGCGGCTTGGGCGGCTGCCCCGGACGTGGCCGCGATGCCTCGATGCGCTCGCGGAGGGCCGCGACGAGGCCAGCGACGGGCACGCGGATCTGCTGCATCGTGTCGCGGTCGCGGATGGTAACGGCGTCGTCGTCGAGGGAATCGAAGTCGACGGTGACGCACTGCGGGGTGCCGATCTCGTCCTGTCTTCGGTAGCGCCGCCCGATCGACTGCGCGTCGTCGTACTGCGTGCGGAAGTGCGGCCGGAGCCTCTCCCACACCGCCCGTGCGGTCGGGACGAGCCGCTCGTTGCGGGAGAGCGGCAGCACCGCCACCTCGACCGGGGCCACGTCCGGCGTGAGGCGCAGCAGGACGCGCCTCTCCCCGCGGTCGTCCATCTCCTCGTCGTAGGCAGCGAAGAGCAGGGCGATGAGGATGCGGTCGACGCCGACGGCGGGCTCGACGACGTGGGGCACGACGTGAGCCTCGCGCTCGGGGTCGAAGTAGCTCAACTGCCTGCCGGAGGCGTCGGCGTGCGCGCGAAGATCGTAGTCGCCGCGGTGCGCGATCCCCTCGAGCTCACCCCATCCCCACGGGAAGAGGAACTCGACATCCGCCGTCGCCTCGGAGTAGTGCGCCAGCTCCGCGGACTCGTGGTCGCGGAGGCGGAGGCACTCGCCGGGCACGCCGAGCGCCTCCCGGTACCAGCGCAGCCGCTCCTCTTTCCAGTACTGGTGCCACCCGAGTGACTCCGAGGGATCGCAGAAGAACTCCATCTCCATCTGCTCGAACTCGCGCGTACGGAAGATGAACTGTCCCGGCGTGATCTCGTTGCGGTAGGACCGGCCGATCTGCGCGATCCCCAGCGGCAGCCGGCGCCGGGTGGACGTCAGCACGTTGTCGAAGTTGACGAACATCCCCTGCGCCGTCTCCGGGCGCAGGTAGGCGATGGACGACGCCTCCTCCACCGGCCCCACGTAGGTGCGGAAGAGCAAGTTGAAGCTCCGCTCCTCCGTGAAGCGCCCCACCGCGCCGCAGGAGGGGCACGCGCCGTCCTCGATGTGGTCGGCGCGCGTGCGGGCGCGACACTCGAGGCAGTCGACCAGCGGATCCGTGAAGTGGTCGACGTGGCCGGACGCGCGCCACACGGCGGGGTTGGTGATCACCGCCGCCTCGATGCCGACGACATCATCGCGGGACTGCACCATCCAGCGCCACCAGAGTTCCCGGATCTGACGCTTCATCTCGACGCCCAGCGGGCCGTAGTCCCAGGTGGATTGGAAGCCGCCGTAGATCTCCGCCGAGGGATAGGCGAAGCCGCGCCGCTTCGCGAGCGAGGTGAGGATGTCCAGATCGGCCTTCACGCTGGGGGCCACGTCGAAGCGTCGGTCACTCGGCCTCCGCCGGATGCGCCCCCGCCACGGAGGGGCGCGGGTCGGGCCTCGGTGCGTCTGAGCCTAGCATCGGCGCCGGGCGCCCTCAAGGAGCGATCGCGCCCGGCGCGTGCTCCCAGCCGTCTCCGGGCTGCTACGATCGCGAGGGCGCTCCCCGGCGCCCGCAGAGAGAGCGATCACGCGATGCGATGCCTCCCGGCTCTGCTACTCGGTGCGGCGGTGGGCACCGCCGTCGCCATCGCCCTCGCCACCCGGGCCGACCGTCTCACGGTCGGCTTCAGTGCCAACGGTCGCATCAAGTGGTCGGTCACCCGCTCGCCGCCAGAGGCGGGCGCGCCGACGCGCGCGGTCCGCCGGGAACAGTCACCACGAGTCGAGGACCCCGCCCGACAGCACACCCCCTGAGAACCGGGGGCGCGGACGCGGGCGGGGACTGGTACCATCTTGGCGGCGGCGGGGCGTGCCTGAGACGGGGGCCATCGAGGTGCGTCTGCTCCTCGCACTGCTGCTCGGGACCGCAGCCGGCACCGCGGCGGCGGTCATCCTCTCCGCCCGCGACGAGCTCGACGCCGCCCGCGCCCCCGGCGACGCACCGGGGAGCAGCTGACTCCCACCACCGGCGCATCGCGGCGGAGAGCATCGGCCCCCACCGCTGCTGTCCTGCGCCCGTGACGGCCGCCCGGGAGCCGACGAGCGTGCACCACGCGCGGCGCCGTGGCAGGCTGGCGTGCCGGGGGACGGGAGGCTCGCGTGCTGCTCCAGGGCTTCGTCGTCGGGCAGCTCCAGGCTAACTGCTACGTCGTCGGCGATGAGGAGAGCCGCGAGGTGCTCGTCATCGACCCGGGCGATCAGGGGCCGACCGTCCTCCAGGAGCTGGCCAAGCGCGAGCTGCTCGTGGTCGGCGTGCTCGCCACCCACTTCCACGTCGACCACTCCGGGGCCGTCCACGAGCTGCTAGAGGGGTCCCCCGGCGCGCAGTTCCTGATGCACGCGGAGGACTACCCGCGGATCGCGGTGAACGCCGCGAACGTGAGCGAGTGGTACGGCCACGCCGTCACCGTCCCCCGCGCCCCGGACCGCTACCTCGAACACGGCGACACGATCGAGATCGGGTCGGTGACGCTGGGTGCCCTGCACACGCCGGGTCACACGCCCGGCAGCATCTGCGTGAGCGGCCCGGGGGCCGTCTTCACCGGGGACGTGCTGTTCCAGGGCTCGGTCGGGCGCACGGACTTCGAGGGCGGGAGCCACGAGCAGCTCATCGGCGCGATCCGCGAGCACCTCTTCGCGCTGCCCGAGGACACCGTCGTCTATCCGGGCCACGGCCCCGCCACCACGATCGGCGACGAGAAGCGCTCGAACCCCTTCGCGGGCCTGGGGCGGGGCTAGACGGCCCGCCGGCAGGGGAGGGCGTCTAGCCGAAGCGATCCCCGCCTGAGGGGCACCCCGGGTGCGCCCCCACTCAGAGGAAGAGCGGGCCGAAGACGACGGCGACGATCGCCATCAGCTTGAGCAGGATGTTCAGGGCGGGACCCGACGTGTCCTTGAACGGGTCGCCCACGGTATCGCCGACAACGGCGGCCTTGTGCGCCTCCGAGCCCTTGCCGCCGAGGTGACCGGCCTCGATGTACTTCTTCGCGTTGTCCCATGCGCCGCCCGCGTTCGCCATCATCAGGGCCAGCAGCGCGCCCGACCCGATCGAGCCGACGAGCAGCCCCCCGAGGGCGTCCGGACCGATGAAGATGCCGACCACCACCGGCACGACCACGGCGATGGTGCCGGGAAGCACCATCTCTCGGATTGCGCCGTCGGTGGCGATCGCAACGGCGCGCTCCGGGTCGGGCGACTCGCTCCCGTCCATGATGCCGGGGTGCTCACGGAACTGGCGCCGGACTTCGTTCACCATCGCCATCGCGGCGCGCCCCACGGCGCCCATCGTCAGCGCGCTGAAGACGAAGGGCATCAGCGAGCCGATCAGGAAGCCGAGGAGCACCTCGACCACGAGCAGGTCGAAGCTTGAGAGGCCGGTGATCTGCGAGTAGGTCACCATCAGCGCGAGCGCGGTCAGGACCGCCGAGCCGATGGCGAAGCCCTTCCCCGTCGCCGCCGTTGTGTTGCCCAGGGAGTCGAGCGCATCCGTGCGCTCCCGGACCTCCGGTGCCAGGCGCGCCTGTTCGGCGATTCCCCCGGCGTTGTCGGCGACCGGACCGTAGGCATCCGAGGCGAGCGTGATGCCGAGCGTCGAGAGCATCCCGACGGCGGCGAGCGCGATGCCGTAGAGGCCCGCCAGGTCGAAGGTGACCCAGATCGCCGCGACGATCGCGAGGAGCGGGATCACGGTCGAGAGCATGCCGACGGAGAGTCCGCCGATGATGATCGTCGCCGGGCCCGTCTCCGCCTGCGCCGCGAGTTTCCGCGTCGGCCCGTACTCGTAGGCCGTGAAGTACTCGGTCGCCGTGCCGATCACCTGCCCCGCCACCAGGCCGACGAGCACCGCCCAGAAGAGGTCGAACGAGAGGCCGAGAGCCACGACGGCGATCGCGGTCCCGATCAGGACCAGCCCGCCCGCGCCGAAGATGCCGGCCCGCAGAGCCCACAGGAGGCGCCCCATGCTCGCCTGCTCGCCGGTCCGCACCAGGAACGTGCCAAGGATCGAGGAGGCGATCCCGATCGCCATCACCAGAAGCGGCAGCACGAGCGGCTCCGAGTCGAAGAGCAACCCGCCACCCGCGGTCAGGATCCCGAGCGCGGCGCCGTCGAAGACCGGGTTCGCCCCCACGCTCCCGGATCCGATCACGGCGACCGCGGCCAGCGTCATCGTCGCGACGATCGAGCCGGAGTAGGACTCGAAGAGGTCGGCGCCCATCCCCGCAACGTCGCCGACGTTGTCGCCGACGTTGTCCGCGATCGACGCGGGGTTGCGCGGGTCGTCCTCGGGGATGCCCGCCTCGACCTTCCCCACGAGGTCGGCGCCGACGTCGGCGGCCTTCGTAAAGATGCCGCCCCCCACGCGCGCGAAGAGCGCGATGGAGGAGGCGCCGAAGGCAAAGCCGGTGAGCGGCTCCACCGACTCGAACCCGAGGTAGAGCGCGGTGATCGCCGTAAGGCTCAGGCCAACCACGGTCATGCCCATGACCGTCCCCGACGAGAAGGCGACGCGGAGCGCCGGATTGAGCCCGGTGCGGGCCTTGGCGGTCGTCCGCACGTTGGCGCGAACGGCAACCCACATCCCGATGTAGCCCGCCGACGCCGACGTGACGGCTCCGAGCAGGTAGGCGAGCGTGGTCCGCGGGAAGTCGGCCGCGCGGCCGCCCTCTCCGAGACCAAGGTCGTCGTACTTTCCGGTCACGTCGACGTCGACGAAGAGCGCGATCACGACGGCGACCGCCACGACGAACACCGAGAGGAACGTGTACTCGCGCTTCAGGAAGGCGGCGGCGCCCGCCTGGATCGCGCTCGCGATGCCCTGCATCGTCTCGTCGCCCTCATCCTCGGCGACGATCTGCCGTGTGACGAGGACGCCGAACAAGAGGGCGAGGATCCCCGCCGCCAACGCCAGGTACAGGACTTCCATCAATTCCTCCGCGTTATCCCACCGCCGGACGCCGAAATACTAGGCGCGGGCCCGCTTTACGGGCCACGGCGGAGACGGAGGTCCGTGTGTGCATCCGGCGGAACCGGCGGGGGGTTCGCCGCGGCGCGTACGGAACCGCCTCCGGGGCGTCAGAGATCCTCGAGCGGGCCGGGGAGCTCCCCCTCGCGCGCCGCATCGATCACCTCGCGCGCCCCGTCGGGGATCTCCATCCCGTACTGCTCGAAGCGGCGCTCGACCCACCGGCCGAGCATCCGCGGATCGTCGACCCCCGCGCCGCTCGACTCGGCGGCGACATCGGCATCGGTCCGGCCGCGCCGGAAGCGCGAGAGCTGGCGGCTGGTCCGCCGCGATCCGCAGTGCCCGCACGCCGGGTGCTCCGGCGCCTCCCCCGATCGCACCAAGAGTTCCGTCGGGCGGGAGCAGGCGGCGCAGTGATACTCGAAGAGCGGCACGCGCTACCCGTCCTGGCGGGAGCGCCCGAGACCATCCGCCTCCCCGCGGCGGCGCAGCATCTCGAGAACCGCCCCCGCGTCCGCCGGCAGGCGCGGCGGCGTCAGGCGACGCTCGATGTCGCGCGAGCCGCAGTGCGAGCAGAGGAGCTTCGGGGCGAGGTCCTCGCGGAGTGTGCGCGCGAAGATTTCCGTCGTCTCGCCGCACGAGCGGCAGTGGTAGGGATAGAGCGGCATCGCCGGTTGACCTCGTGAGCATCATCGCGGTCGGTCGCGGTCAGTGTAGCGAGCGGCGTCGCCCGGCGGGAGGGCGCGGTCCCCGGGACCGCCGGGCCGGGGCGGCAGCCGTCAACGCTGCGCCGCGCCGCCCCCGGCCCGCGCGGCCAGCGTGCGCCGCACCGGCTCGAAGGTCAGGCGGTGCGCCGTGCTGTAGCCGAGGCGGTCCAGCCTCTCGCGGTGCTCTGCGGTGGCGTAGCCGACGTGGCGCGCGAAGCCGTATCCGGGAAGCCGCGCGTCGAGCTCGACCATCATCGCGTCGCGGGCGACCTTCGCGATGATGCTGGCCGCCGCGACCGAGCGGCAGCGCGCATCCGCCCCCACCATGGGCTGCTGCCTCGCCCCGTGCTCCAACCGCTCGCGACCGTCCACGATCAGGGCGTCGGGATCCCGTGGGAGCGCGAGCACGGCGCGCCGCATCGCCAGCCGCGTGGCCGGCCCGATCCCGATCTGGTCGATGACCTGCGCGGAGACGGTGCCGATCCCCCACTCGCAGTGGCTGCGAACCAGCTCGGCGAGACGCTCGCGTTGCCGCGGGGAGAGCAGCTTCGAGTCTCGGAGCTCCGAGAGCCACCGCGCGGGGCGCTCCGGCAGCACGACGGCGGCGGCCACGACCGGCCCGGCGAGCGGCCCCCGCCCGACCTCGTCGACGCCGGCGACGCGGGTGTACCCCTCGCGGCGGAGTGCCCGCTCGACCCGCAGGGTCGGAAGCGACCGGCGGGGCGCCCTCTCGGCGGCGGCGGACGGCGCGGCGGGCACCATGCGGCATCCTATGCGAAGCGAATCCGCTCAGGCAATCGAGCAGTTGTTGCACACCCCGGCGCGGGGACGCACGATCGCGGCGTCGGGACGAGGGAGGTGACGTGATGCCGATCGTCCGCATCGAGATGCTGCCGGGTCGCACGCTCGCGCAGAAGCGCGAGCTCGTGCGCGTGATCACCGACGCCGTCTGCAACATCGCGCACACGCGGCCGGAGCAGACGCACGTGCTCTTCAGCGAGTACTCGGTGGAGGACTGGGCGTGGGACGGAAGACTCTACGTGGACCAGGACGACGAGGACGACGAGGAGTAGCCAGCTTGCGGCGCCGAGCCGCTCGGAGCGCCGAGGCGATGCCACACTTCCGGGCGCGCCGTGAGTGGGGCGGCCGCCGCGACGCGGATGCTAGACTGGATACGATGGGGCATTCGCGGGCGCCCCGGCTGGGCTCGGCGATGCCCCATCGGCGCGGGCGGACGTCAGACCAGCGGGCCACGGCGGAGGGGACTCCGGGGATCTCATGAGTTCACGCTGGGTCCGCAACTCCTTCATCTACCTGCTCATCCTCGTCGCGATCGTGCTCGCCGTGGTGATGCTCTTCCGCCCGGAGAGCGGCTCGCGAGAGGTCGCCCTCTCGGAGGTGATCGGCCAGGCCCAGGCCGGCAACGTCGAGCGCATCGAGGTCACCGGTGACAGCCTGCTCGTCGAGCTCCGCAGCGAGCAGGAGCCGGTCCGCTCGCGCAAGGAGAACTCCAGCTCGATCGAGGAGTTGCTCCGGGACAACGGCATCCCCGTCGGCGCCGGCGAGGGCGCCGTCGAGGTCACTGTCAATGGCCCGGGCCAGTTCGGTAACGTCTTCGGGCTGCTCTTCAACTTCCTCCCGCTGATCATCTTCGGCGCCATCCTCATCTTCATGATGCGCCAGGCGCAGGGCTCGAACTCGCAGGCCATGTCCTTCGGCAAGAGCAAGGCGCGGGTCTTCTCCAGCGAGAGCTCCACGGTGACATTCCTCGACGTCGCCGGGCAGGAGGAGGCGAAGATCGAACTCGCCGAAATCGTCGAATTCCTCAAGTACCCGGAGAAGTTCGCCGCGCTCGGGGCCCGCATCCCGCACGGCGTGCTGCTCGTCGGCGCGCCCGGCACCGGGAAGACGCTCCTGGCGCGGGCGGTCGCCGGCGAGGCCGGCGTCCCCTTCTTCTCGATCTCGGGCTCCGAGTTCGTCGAGATGTTCGTCGGCGTCGGCGCCAGCCGGGTGCGCGACCTCTTCGAGCAGGCGAAGCGCAACGCGCCAGCGATTGTCTTCGTTGACGAGATCGACGCCGTCGGCCGTCAGCGGGGCGCGGGTCTCGGCGGATCGCACGACGAGCGCGAGCAGACGCTAAACCAGATCCTCGTCGAGATGGACGGCTTCGACTCCAACGCCAACGTCATCGTCGTCGCTGCGACGAACCGCCCCGACATCCTCGACCCGGCGCTCTTGCGCCCGGGCCGGTTCGACCGGCAGGTCACGCTGGACCTGCCGGACGTCCGAGGACGGCGTGCGGTGCTCGATGTGCACGTGCGCGGAAAGCCCCTGGAGTCGGTGGTCTCGCTCGATGTCGTCGCAAAGCAGACGCCGGGCTTCTCCGGCGCCGACCTCGCGAACCTCGTGAATGAGGCAGCGATCCTCGCGGCCCGGCGCAACAAGAAGCGTTTGGGCATGGACGAGATGAACGAGGCGGTCGACCGCGTGATCGCCGGCCCCGAGCGCAAGTCACGCGTGATCACGCCGGAGGAGAAGCAGATCATCGCCTACCACGAGGCGGGGCACACGGTGGCCGCCCACTTCATGCCGGAGGCCGACCCCGTCTACAAGGTCACGATCGTGGCGCGCGGGATGGCCGGCGGCTTCACCCGTTCCATCCCCAAGGACGACCGGCGGCTGCACGACCGCCGCTACTACGACGCGATGATGGCGCAGGCGCTGGGCGGGCACGCGGCCGAGGAAATCGTCTTCGGACACCCCACCACCGGCGCGCACGACGACATCGGCAAGGTGACGCATATCGCCCGCGAGATGGTGACGCAGTGGGGAATGAGCGAGCGCCTCGGGCCGCGCACCTTCGGCCGGCGCGACTCCATGATCTTCCTCGGCCGCGACATCGCCGAGCAGCGCGACTACTCCGAGCGCACTGCCGAGGAGATCGACGACGAGGTGAGCCGCATCGTGGAGCGCGCCCGCGAGCGCTGCCACGACGTGCTGCGCGCGCACCGCGACAAGCTCGATGAGCTCGCCGCGGCCCTCGTCGAGGAAGAGACGATCGAGGGCGACACGCTGACGCGGCTGCTCGGCCCGGCCGAGAACCGGGACGTTCCCCCGGCCGACGAGGCGCCCCCGGGGCGCGACTCCCCGCGGGGCAGCACGGCCGGCGCAGACGGCTCTCCGGCCGACGGTCCGGAGCGTCCCCAGGGCCGGCCCGGGCTCGCATGGGGCCAATCGAGCGCCGCCGCGCCGCCTGCCGCCGACTAGCCGTCGTTCCCGCAGCCGCGCGCAGGCCCTGGGGCCGTCGTCCACCAGCCACGCCATCCGGCGTGGCGTGCCGCCACACCGAGATCGCGACGACGAGCTCCCTTCCGGCGACCATGGCGCCACGCGGCCGACATCGCCCGCACCCTGACCCGCGAGACGCGCTCGTTCGGCGTCCTGCCCAGCAGGTCATCGGGACGATCGCGGATCGGCTGTGGGGGCCGGCGCTCTGGTCCTCGGCGTCGTCGTGCTCGAGGCCGTGCCGACAGCGCCGGCCCGCGCGCAGGACCGCAATGCCAGGCGCCGCTGCGAATCCGCCCCGATGACCGTCGCGGTCGCCTGGCGGCGTGATGCCGTTACCTGCGGTCCGTCCGCGCCCCGGTCATGATTGCCGGTCCCCCGCGTCCAGGGGGATGGCATCGCTCTCGCCCGATCGCAGGGGCTGGCTCGCACGGAGCTCGTGGACCTTCCGGCCGACGACGCGCCGCATCAGCAGTAGCCACGTCACCGCAACGACCAGCAGGCCAATGCGCAGCACGGGATGCTGCTCGAGCCGGCCGTCGTCGGTGAGAACCGCACGCCCGAGCAACGCGCCGGACCCGATCCAGACGGAGTTCGCGATCACCGCGCCCGCGACGTCCAGAGGCAGCCAGAAGTGCCACGGCAACCGGATCACGCCCGAGCCGAAGGGGCCCACTGCCCGCGTCGCGCTGTGGAGGTGATAGAACGGGATGAGCCAGCGCGTGCGCCCTGACATCACCACCTCGCCGAGGCGGATGACGGGGGCGAGGCGGGCGGAGGCGAGCCGCCCGATCCCGTAGCGCCCGAGGACGTAGGAGAGCACGTCGCCGAGCACCGTGCCGGCGATGCCGAAGGCCAGCACCAGCGCGAGCGTCGGACCGTCGCTGCCGGCGAAGGCGCCCCCGAGAAAGAGCAGTACCACGCCCGGGAAGACGAGCCCCACGCCGACGGTCGCCTCGGCGAGCGCGGCGAGGAAGACGATCGGCGTGCCGAAGCGCTCGAAGAGGCCGTGCAGGAACAGGAAGATCTGATCGGTGAGCCAGTTGAGCGCATCGAGTGGCGCGGTGAGGACATCGAATACAGTATCCAGAAGGCGCCTCGTTACCCGTGCGCGGCTCGATCCGGTCGGGCCGCCCCCACCACCGTGGTGCTCGATTGACCGCGCCTCAGGCCCTGCCTAGACTCGGATCGCACCACGCATCGCAGGGGGTCCTATGTTCGCGATCGTCCGCACGGGCGGCAAGCAGTACCGCGTGCGCGAGGGCGACCGCATCGATATCGAGCGCCTCGACGCCGAGATCGGCGACGAGGTGACCCTGAGCGACGTGCTGCTTATCGGGCGCGAGACGGAGGGAGACGAGGAGATCGCTGTCGGCGATCCGCTCGTCCCGGGCGCGACTGTCACCGCTCGCGTCGAGATGCAGGACCGCGGGCGCCGTCAGCATATGCTGAAGTACAAGAACAAGACGAGGCAGCGCACGCGGCGCGGCCACCGGCAGTACCGCACGAGGATCTCGGTCACCGCGATCATCCCGGGCGAGTAGCGAGCCGCGGGCGGCTGAGAGGGAGACGGCGGGAATGGCTCACAAGAAGTCCGGTGGATCCAGCCGCAACGGTCGTGATTCCAACGCCCAGCGCCTCGGCGTGAAGCGCTACGACGGCCAGGTGGTCACGGCCGGGTCGATTCTCGTCAGGCAGCGCGGGACCCGCATCCATGCCGGTACCAACGTCGGCGTGGGCCGTGACCACACGCTCTGGGCACGCGTCGATGGCGCCGTCAAGTTCGCGCCGTACGCGAAGGGCCGGCGCAAGCAGGTGTCGATTCTCCCCGCCGGGGAGTAGAAGGCCGCGACAGGGCTCGCGCGGCCCCGCACGGGACAGGAGCGCCATGAAGGCGACGATACACCCCGACTACGTCGAGACGACCATCACCTGCGCCTGCGGGAACAGCTGGGACACGCGATCAACCAAGTCGCAGATCCACGTGGACGTCTGCTCGGCCTGCCACCCGTACTTCACGGGTGAGCAGCGCATCGTCGACACGGCGGGCCGCGTCGAGCGCTTCCGGCGCCGCTACGCGCGCGCGTCGGAAGCGGCGCAGCCCGGCGCGGACGGCGACGGCCTGCCGGCGAGCGAGGGCCAGGGTCCCTAGCGTCGGCGCGGTGCCGCGCGCGGACGCCCCCCGCGACCGCGTGATCCGCGCTCCGGGCCCGGGCGCCCCGACCCCGCCGATCTCCTACGGCGGGCAGGCAGTGATCGAGGGCGTGATGATCCGCGGCCCCCACGCGATGGCGGTGGCCGTACGCCGCCCCGACGGGAGCATCGCCGTCCACGCCCGACGCCTCGGGGGCCTTCTCACCGGGCCCCAGCGGCGGGTCCCCATGCTCCGCGGGATGCTGGCGCTGGGGGAGACGATCGCGCTCGGCGCGCGCGCCCTCTCCTGGTCGAGCGCTATCGCCGACGGGAGCCTCCGCGACGAGGACGACCTCGGTCGGATCGGGGCGCGCGCCTGGGCGAGCGCGCTCGCCCCGCTGCTCGTCGCTACCATCATTGTGTTCCTGCTCCCGGTCGTGATGACCGCGTGGCTCGCCACGCGGCTTCCAGCGCCGTGGCTCGCCGTCGCGGCCGAGGCGCTGCTGCGCGTGGCGATCGTCGTCGGGTACGTGTGGGCGATCGGACGTGCGGCGGACGTGCGCAGGCTCTTCGAGTACCACGCCGCCGAGCACATGGCGATCGCGGCGCTCGAGCACGGGCGCGATCTCACGGTCCCCGCAATCCGGCGCGAGCCGCGCGAGCATCCCCGCTGCGGGACCTCGTTCATGCTCGCCGTGGCGGTCGTCGCGGGCCTGATCTTCCTTCCGCTCGGTGCGCCGCCCCTCCCCTGGTGGCTGGCATCGCGCGTCGCGCTGATCCCGATCGTCGCCGCGATCGCCTACGAGGCGATTCGCTTCGCCGGGGCGCAGCCGCAGGCGCCCCTCGTACGGTGGGCGTTCTGGGGGAATCTCGCGCTCCAGCGCCTGACGACGCGCGCGCCGGACGACGAGCAGATCCAGGTCGCGGTGGCCGCACTCGAGCGTGCGCGCGCCGAAGAGGCGGGCGTGGAAACCGCCGCGGGTCCGTAGACCGGGGAGCGATCCCGGCTCGACGATGGCCCGCGATCTGGCCGCACGGCCGGCGTGTTGCGAGAACGCCTCCGGACTGGCTCAGCGGCCTCGTCGATCACTCCGGATCGTCGGCCGGGGACACGGGGCCGCCGAGCACCACCGGCCGCGGGTCGCCCCCGGCACCCGCCTCGATGAAGCAGGAGCGGGCGCCGGTGTGGCAGACCGCGCCCCCGAGGGGCTCCACCTGGAGCACCAGCGCGTCGGCATCGCAGTCGGTGGCGACCGAGAGCACGCGCACGTAGTCACCGGAGGTGGCGCCCTTGTGCCAGACCTCCTGCCGGCTACGCGACCAGAAGACAGCCTGCCCGATCTCGAGCGTGCGGCGCACCGTCTCTCGGTTCATGTAGCCGAGCATCAGCACCTCACCCGACGCCGCGTCCTGGAGGATCGCCGGGATCAGTCCCTGCCCGTCGTAGCGCAGCTCGTCAGGGTCGGGCATCGGGGACCTCCGTCGCCGTCGCGGCGAGATCCTCGCCGATTGGACGCACTGCCACGCCGCGATCGGCGAGGAAGCGCTTCAGCGTAGCGATGTCGTAGTGCCCGAAGTGAAAGATCGAGGCCGCGAGGACCGCGTCCGCACGACCCTCCGTCAGCGCGCGGTAGAGGTGCTCCGGCTCTCCCGCCCCTCCCGAGGCGATCACCGGGACCTCGACGGCCCCGGCGACCTGCCGGAGCAGCTCGAGATCGTAGCCCTCCTGGTGCCCATCGCTGTCCATCGACGTGACCAGGAGCTCGCCGGAGCCGCGCTCCGTGGCCTCGCGGGCCCACTCGATCGCATCGCGCTCCGTCTCGCGCCGCCCGCCGTGGGTGTAGACCCGCCAGCGCGGCGGACCACCGGGGGACGGGATCCGCTTGGCGTCGATCGAGACCACGATGCACTGCGAGCCAAAGCGACGAGCGCCCTCCTCAATCAGCTCGGGACGCTCCACCGCCGCCGTGTTCACGCCGACCTTGTCGGCGCCGTGCTCGAGCATGCGGCGCATGTCGCCGGGTGTGCGCACCCCACCCCCGACAGTCAGCGGTATGAAGACCTGATCGGCCGTCTCCGCGATCATCTGATAGGTGCTCTCGCGACCCTCGTGCGAGGCGGTAATGTCCAGGAAGACGAGCTCGTCGGCGCCGTCCTCGTCGTAGGCGCGAGCGAGCTCCACCGGGTCGCCGGCGTCGCGGATGTCGACAAAGGACACGCCCTTCACGACGCGTCCCGCGTCCACGTCGAAACAGGGGATGATCCGCTTGGTCAGCACGGCCCCGGCACCCTACCCGGCCGGCGCGGCGGCGGCGGACATCGCGTCGGCGAGCCGCACCTGGCCGGTGTAGAGCACGCGCCCGATGATCGCCGCCTCCACCCCGCAGTCGGCGAGCCGGCGCACGTCCTCCACAGAGCTGATGCCGCCAGCAGCGATCACGGCGACCGAGCTCTCGGAGGCGATGTGCTCGTACATCTCAAAATTCGGGCCCTGCGTGGTGCCGTCGCGTTGGATGTCCGTGTAGACGATGCGCTGCACGCCGAGATCGGCGAGCTGCCGGATGAGCGAGAGAGCGTCGCGGTCGGAAGATTCGGTCCAGCCCTCGAGTTGGACGATCCCGTCGCGCGCGTCGACGGAGACGACGAGTTGAGACGAGGCGACCGCCACCGCGTCGCGCACCAGCGCTGGCGCCTTCACCGCCGCGGTTCCGAGCACCACCCGGTTCACACCGGCGGCGAGCGTCGCGCGCACCGCATTCAAGTCGCGGATGCCCCCTCCGGTCTGCACGGCAGCCGGCACGCCGTTCACGATGCGCGCCACGATCGCCGCGTTCGCCTGCCGCCCGCCGCGCGCACCGTCGAGGTCGACGATGTGGATCCACCGCGCGCCCAGCCCGGCCCAGCGGACCGCCATGCCCACCGGGTCTTCGGAGAACACCGTCTCCTGCGCGTAGTCGCCCTGGTAGAGACGCACGCACTTCCCGTCCCGGATGTCGATAGCCGGTATGACTTCCATGGCCCTCTCTCTACCGAGCCGCGCGCCGGGTGGCCGCCCCGGCGCGTGAGCTCGCGAGCATCACGAAGTTCTCGTAGATGCGAAGCCCCGTCCGGCCGGACTTCTCGGGATGGAACTGCGTGGCCATGACATTGTCGCGAGCCACGACCGAGGCGAAGCGCTCGCCGTACTCCGTCTCCGCCACGACCATTGTCGGATCGCCGGGGGCCGGATAGTACGAGTGCACGAAGTAGACGTGCGCGCCGCTCGCGACTCCCGCGAGTAGCGGGTGACTCGAGACGATGTCGAGCGTGTTCCAGCCCATGTGGGGGACGGGAGCACCGGTCGCGAAGCGCACGACCCGTCCCGGGAGCACCCCGAGGCACGGATGCGATCCGCCCTCCTCCGAGAGATCGAAGAGCGCCTGCATCCCCATGCAGACGCCGAGGAACGGGCGGCCCGACGCGATCACCTCGAGGAGCGGTTCGACGAGCCCGCGCCGACGCAGCTTCTCCATCGTGTCCGCCGCGGCGCCGACGCCGGGAAGCACGACCGCCGAGGCGCCGGCGACGACGCGCGGATCGTGGCTGACGCTCGCGCGGGCGCCAGCGTGCTCGATGGCGCGACGCACGCTCCTCAGATTGCCCGCGCCGTAGTCGACCACGACCACATCGCAGGTCGGGTCGTGGCCGCGAGGATCGATGGTGGGCGACTGCAACGCGGGCGTGTCCTCGAAAGCGCGCGAGTCGGAGAGGCGAACTCGCTCCTCCATTGTATCGCTCGCAGCAGACGGTGCCGCCCGGCGCGCGCGCGCGCTCGGCCCGCACCGGATCCGCCGTCTATACTCGGGCGCCATGCCAGAGCCGGGCGCATCATCGCACGCGACACGGCAGCAACTCGAGGCGGCGCGCGACCGTGCGGAGATGCTGCGCAGCCGGATCCGGTACCACGACTACCGCTACTACGTGCTCGGCGAGCCGGAGGTGGGCGACAGCGCGTACGACGCGCTGCTGCGTGAACTCCGCGAGCTCGAGGAGCGCCACCCGCAACTGAACACGCCGGACTCGCCGACGCAGAGAGTCTCCGGTGCGCCCCAGCAGCCCTTCGGCGTCATCGAGCACCCAACGCCGATGCTCTCGCTCGGAAACGCCTTCAACGCGGCGAACCTCGCGGCGTGGCACCAACGCGTGTTGCGCGAGCTCGACGCCGAACGTGTCGCGATGATCTGCGAGCCGAAGATCGACGGGCTGGCAATCTCCCTCCTCTACGAGGAGAGGCGCTTCGTGCGCGGCGCCACCCGCGGCGACGGGCTCCGGGGGGAGGACGTGACGGCCAACCTGCGCACGCTCAGCGAGTTCGAGATCCCGCCGACAGTGCACCCCGGGACCAGCCGCGCCGCCCCTGAGGCGATAGGCACGTCGGCGTTCGAAGTGCGCGGCGAGGTCTACCTGACGCGCGACGAGTTCGAGCGCTTGAATCTGGAGCGCGCGCGCGCGCGCCAACAGCTCTACATGAACGCCCGCAACACGACGGCGGGCTCCCTCAGGCAGCTCGATCCCGCCGTCACAGCCGCCCGGCGCCTCCGATTCTTCGCCTACCAGGTCAACCGTATCGGGGCCGGCCCCGCCCCCGCATCACAGTGGGAGGCGCTTGCCTCGCTCAAGAGGCTGGGCTTCCGCACGGACGAGAATGTCACCACCCGATTCGATTCGATCGACGACGTGACGGCGTTCTGCGCGGAGTGGGAAGGGCGCCGGGACGAACTCCCCTACGAGATCGACGGCATCGTGGTGAAGGTGGACGAGATCGCGCTGCAGAGGCAGCTCGGAGCCGTTGGGAGGGAGCCGCGCTGGGCGATCGCCTACAAGTTCCCCGCCGAGCAGGCCGTCACCCGGCTCCGCGAGATCGAGGTCTCCGTCGGGCGTACCGGCGTGCTCACGCCGTTCGCCGTGCTCGAGCCGGTCGTGGTCGGCGGCGCGACCGTCAGCAAGGCGACGCTCCACAACGAGGCGCACGTCCACGACCTCGACATCCGCATCGGGGACGACATCATTGTGCAGCGCGCCGGCGACGTGATCCCGCAGGTCGTCGGGCCCGTGCTCTCACGCCGCCGCGGCCGCAGGGGTCTGAGGCCCTTCGGCATGCCGACGCACTGCCCCTCCTGCGGCAGCCCCGCAGCGCGCGACGAGGGTGACGCGGGGCTCTACTGCGTCAATCGCGACTGCCCGGCGCAGTTCACAAGACTCGTCGAGCACTACGCCTCGCGGCGCGGCATGGACATCGAGGGCCTCGGCGAGCAGCTCTCGCGCCAGCTCGTCGAGCACGGGCTGATCGGACGTCTCTCCGACATCTACACGCTGGCAGCTCGCCGCGAGCTGCTGCTGGAGCTGGAGCGCATGGGCGAGAAGCGCCTCGACAACCTTCTGGCCCGGATCGACGCAAGCACGACGCTGCCGCTCCGGCGGCTCTTGGTGGCGCTCGGCATCCGGCACGTGGGAGATGAGACCGCGACGGCGCTCGCCGTGCACTTCGGAGAGATGGCCGCGCTGCAGGAGGCGTCGCGCGACGAGCTGCAGGAGATCGAGGGGATCGGGCCCATCGTCTCGCGCTCCCTGGTCGACTATCTCGGCGACCCGGGCAACCGCGCCCTGATCGCGAGGCTGCGCGCCGCCGGCGTCCGCATGAACGACGACGTCTCGGCGCGCGGGGGTCCCCTGGAGGGCGAGACGATCGTGGTCACGGGGGCGCTCGATCGCTGGTCGCGCAACGAGGTGGAGACGCTGGTCAAGGAGCTGGGCGGGCAAGTCGGTTCCGCCGTGACGAGAAACACGACACTGGTCGTGGCAGGCGGCGGCGGCGGCGCAAAGCGCGCCCGCGCCGAGGAGCTGGGCACGCCGATCCGGGATGAGGCGTCCTTCCTCGCCCTGCTCGCGGAGCGCGGATGGCGGACGCCGGAGCCGTCTCCCTAGCCAGCGGCCGGCGGGTCGCCTGGGCCTCCCGGCGACCGTTTTACGGGGCCGCCGGGGCGGCCCTATACTCGCTGTGCTTGGGAGCCGCCTCAGCGCGCATTTTTAGGCCATCGGTGCCACCGTGATAAACCTGCTATCCAGCTTCCTCGGGATGTTCTCGCGTGACGTCGGGATCGACCTCGGTACCGCGAATACGCTGGTGAGCGTGCGCGGGCGCGGGATCGTCATCGACGAGCCCTCGGTCGTCGCGATTGACCGCCGGTCGAGGCGCATTCTCGCCATCGGGAACGAGGCGAAGCGGATGGTGGGGCGCACGCCAGCGACGATCGTGGCGGTGCGGCCGCTTCGCGACGGCGTCATCTCGGATTTCGCCGTCACCGAGCGCATGCTCCATTACTTTATCCGCTCGGTGAACGACCGTCTCGGCATCGGCATCCCCAAGCCACGGGTCGTGATCGGTATCCCCTCGGGAGCGACCGAGGTCGAAAAGCGAGCCGTGCACGACGCCGCTTTGGCGGCCGGGCGCGATCCGCCTACCTGATCGAGGAGCCGATGGCGGCGGCCATCGGCTCGGGGCTGCCGGTGATGAGCCCGACGGGCTCGATGATCGTCGACGTCGGAGGAGGGACCACGGAGGTCGCCGTGATTGCGCTCGGCGGCATCATCGTCTCGCGCTCGGTACGCGCGGCGGGCGACGCCATGGACCAGGCGATCACCTCCTACGCCCGCCAGGTGCACAACATGCTGGTCGGCGAGCGCAGCGCGGAGACGGCGAAGATCGAGGCCGGATCCGCCTACCCCCTCGAGGAGGAGGGGACGGTCGAGCTGCGGGGGCGCGATTTGGCGACTGGACTCCCGAAGGCGGTCGAGATCTCAACGGTCGAGCTACGCGACGCGCTCTCGCCGGTGACGAACGAGCTCGTGAACACGGTGCGCGCCACCATCGAGGTCACCCCGCCCGAACTGGTCGCAGACCTCATGATGCACGGCATCGCGCTCGCCGGGGGTGGATCGATGCTGAGGGGCCTCGACCGCCGCATCGCCGCGGAGACCCGCTTCCCCGTCTACGTGGCAGAGGACCCGCTGCGTGCTGTGGTACGGGGCAGTGCCGAGGCGCTCCTCGAGGCGTCGACGCTGGAGAAGGTGCAGGCCGGGGTCGCCACCAGGCGGCCGCCACGATAGCTCGGTGAACCACTCTCGCCGCTGTCGCGGATCGGTCCCAGCCGCTGGCTGCTATCGTAGGGCCGGGGAGACGAGCACGTGGCTGGGACGCGAGGCGCGGCCTGGATCTCGGCGACGCTTCTGCTCGCCCTGCTGCTGCTCGCCGCTTCGACGCTCGCCGCCGCCGGGAGGCTAGAGGCGCGGGCCGGGTCGCTGCTCGGCGGCGTCGCCAGCACGGTCGACGCTGCCGTGCGCCCCGTCGCGGAGTTCGTGCTCTCCGCCGGGGAGCTGCGGGCGCTCGCCACCGAGAACGTCCGGCTCAAGGGCGAGCTAGCGCGGCTCTCATCCGAGGTCGCCGCTCTGCGCGAGGAGCGCGCCGCCACCGTCCAGGTCGAGGAACTGCTCACGGCGGTCGAGGCGGCGGGGCTGATCTCGCAAGGCGCCGCCGCCTCGGGGACGGCAGACGCGGCGCCGAACGTCGTGAGCGCCTCGGTGCTGGCAAGAGATCCATCCCCCACGAGAGCGGAGTTGCTGATCGATCGCGGGCGAGCACACGGCGTGTACACCGGGCAGCCCGTGCTCGGCCCGGCGGCCACGCTCGTCGGCATCATCGCCGGCGTCGAGGAGCGCAGCGCACGCGTACGGCTGCTGATCGACATCCGCTCGGCGGTGACAAGCGTCGTGCAGGGCTCGCGGACGCCCGCGGCTCTCACCGGCACGGCGGACGGACTCCGCCTCGAGTTCGTCCCGCCGGGAGCACCCGTCGCCGTGGGAGATGCCGTGATCACGTCGGCGCTCGGCGGGCGGCTCCCGGCCGGGCTGCTCGCGGGCCGTATCGCCGCCATCCACACGAAGCCGCACGATCTCTTCGCCACCATCGAGGTGGAAGCACTCATCGACTACAACCGGCTGGAACAACTCCTGATCCTGACGGAGCCGGTCGCCCAAGCGTCGACCACGGAGGCGGCGCCGTGAGCACCACCTTGAACGATCGCGAGCGGGTCGCGCCGGACCCGAGCATCCCCGCGGCGATCGCCGCGGCGGCTGTCGCCGTCATGTGCGTCGTGCTGCAGATCTCCCTCATCGCCGCGCTGTTCCCGGCCGGCCCGCTCGCGGTCGCGAGCCCGCTGCTCCCGGTCGTGCTGGTGGCCGCGTGGGGATCGGCGCGCGACCCCGTCGAGACCGTTCCCGCCGCCGTCGCCGCCGCCGCCGCGCTCGGTGCGGTGTCAAGCGAGCGGGTCGGCTGGTTCCTGCTCGCGCTGCTTCCGACGATCGTCGCCGCGGTCACCCTGCGCGCCGGCCTCGGCCGGGCACCCGGCAGCCGGCCGGGGGGCGAACTCGACGGCCTGCGCGACGGACGAGTGTCTCTCCTCACCGTCGCGGCGCTCGGCGCGGTCTCCGCCGCAGTCGGGTCCGCCGCCTACGTGGCCCTGCTCACGCTCGCCGCGGGAGACGTCGCGCTGTTCCCGGAGCTCCTGAGGAGCATCGCGGCCACCACCGTGTGGAGCGCGGGGCTCGCCGCCGTGCTCGCGCCGCTGCTGCGACCGCTGCGGCGCGAGCGTCGCGGGCTCTTCATCTAGGCCGATGAACGAGCGCGCCGACCTCCCCCCGTTCGGCCGTCTTCTGCTGCTCGCGATCATCGGACTGATGGTGATCACCGTGCTCCTTTTCCAGCTCGCCCGCATGCAGCTGGTCGAGGAGGAGCCGCTCGGCGCGCAGATCGACGGTCGCGTACTCCGCATCGAGCGCGTGGACGCACCCCGCGGGCTGATCCTCGACCGCGACGGCAACACGCTGGTGCGCAATGTTCCGGATCTCGTGCTGGTCCTGATTCCCGGCGATATTCCGGACGCTCCCGCCGTCGAGATCGGCGTGCTGCGCGCGATCGAGCGTGAGTTCGGGATCCCCTACGCCGAGCTGGAGGTCCTGCTCGCTCGCGGTCGGGAGGCGCCCGATGCGTTCGCCCCGCTCACGATCCGCCGCGGCATCGGCGAGATGGAGGCGATTCGGCTGCGCGCCGCGCTCGCCGCCGTCCCCGGCGTCGCCATTCAGACCCGTACGGTTCGCGTCTACGGCGGCGGCGACCTGTACGGGCGTATCCTCGGCCACGTCGGGCCCCTCCCGCTGGAGGAAGTCGACTGGTACCTCGATGCAGGCTATCGGCTGGATGCCCGCGTCGGGCTCTCGGGCGTCGAACTTGAGCACGAGGAGGCTCTGCGCGGCGAAGCCGGCAGGCGGCTCGTATCCGCGACCCCCGCCGGGCGCGTCCTGGAGGTCCTTGCCGAGCAGCTCTCGGCGCCCGGCGTCGACCTCGTACTGACAATCGACCCCGAGCTCCAGCGCGCGACCGCCGACGCGCTCGCGCGGGCCGTCGGCGTGGCGTTGCCGGAACCCCGGCCGGACGACCCCCCGGATCGCGCGGAGCCACTGCCGGTGGGAGCCGCCGTCGTCCTCGACGTGCGGAATGGCGACCTGCTGGCGCTCGTCTCGCTCCCCACCGTCGACGCCGGCGTCTTTTCCGGGGGAGGAATCGACGCCGAGGCGTTCGCGATGTTGCTCGAGGACCCCAGGCGGCCGCTCGTCGACCGCACGCTCGCGGAGGTGAACGCTCCGGGTTCGATCTTCAAGCCGATCGTCGGGGTCGCGGCGCTCATCGAGGAGGTCGCCACGCCCGAGACCCGCATCGTCAGCACGGGCTCGATCACGGTGCAGGACGAGTTTAGCCCCGAGATCACCTACGTCTTCGGGGACTGGACCATCCACGGCTCACTCGACTTTACCCGGGGGCTCGCGCGGTCGTCCGACGTCTACTACTACTACCTCGCCGGCGGCTACGCGGAGGACGGCAAGCAGATCTTCGAGGGCCTGGGCGTGGAGCGCGTGGCGAGCTACGCGCGCGCGTTCGGCCTCGGGAGCCCGACGGGCATCGACCTGCCCGGGGAGGCGTCGGGGCTCGTCCCCGATCCTGCGTGGAAGCGCGAAGCGACCGGCGAACCCTGGTTCCTCGGAGACACCTACACGCTCGGGATCGGCCAGGGCTATCTCTCGGTCACACCGCTGCAGATGGCGGTCGCCGCCGCGGCGCTCGCGAACGGGGGCGACGTGCTCGTGCCGCGAGTCGTCGGAGCAACCCGCGGCGATGACGGCGTGCGCGCGCTCCCCCCCACCGTCGCCTCGCGGCTTCCGGCCGGCGCCAAAGAGATCGCGGTCGTGGCAAACGCGCTGAGAGTCGCGGCCGACCCGGGCGGCACGGCGGTCGACGGAGAGCCTGAGGGGATGACGATTGTCGGCAAGACCGGCACCGCCGAGTTCGGCATCGCCCACGCGGACGGGACCCACGACACCCACGCCTGGTATCTCGGGTGGGCGCCGTACGAGAGGCCCGAGATCGCCATCGTCGTTTACCTGGAGCACGGAATCGGCTCACGGAACGCCGCACCGGTGGCCCGGGAGATCCTGGAGGCTTACGCGGACTCCGACCGGCGAGTGCAGTCGTCCCCGGCGACCACGCAGTGATCGCCTGGCTCGGCTGGCGGTTGGACGGCTGGCTGACCGGCGCGGTGGCGGGGCTGCTCTCTCTCGGCGTGCTCATGGCGGCCGTCAGCAGCGACAGCGGCGCGCGCCAGGCGATCTTCGCAGCCGCTGCGCTCGCGGCGCTCCTCACCCTGGCCCGCCTCGACTACCGGCAGCTCTGCGCACCGCCTCTGCCCGTCGTCGCCTACGTGCTCGCCCTCGGCGCGCTCGGAGCGGTGCTCGCCATCGGCCAGACCGAGTTCGGGTCGCAGCGCTGGCTCGGGGTCGGCGGGTCGACGGTGCAGCCATCCGAGTTCGCGAAGGTCGCGCTCGTCGCCGCCCTCGCCGCGTTCGCGGCGGCGCGGCCGCCGTCGCCTCGTCCGCTCCTCGTCTCGCTGGCACTGGTGGGGCCGCCGTTCGCGCTCGTCGCGCTGCAGCCCGACGCCGGGACCGCTCTCGTGCTCCTCGCCGTCTGGGTCGCGATCGTCGTCACCTGGGGCGCAGCCTGGCGGACGCTCGCCGGCGTCGCGGTCACGACGCTCGCCGTGGCGCCGGTCATGTTCGCCCTGGCCGTGCCCGACTACCAGCGCGAGCGCATCGCGACCTTTGTCGATCCCGATCGCGACCCGCTGGGGAGCGGCTTCACGCTGAGCCAGGTGGAGCTGGCTCTGGGCTCCGGCGGGCTCACCGGGCGCGGCCTGCTGCCCCTGACCGAATCCGCACTCGCCTTCGTGCCCGCGCGCTCGTCGGATTTCGTCTTCGCCCTCGTCGGCGAACAGCTGGGCCTGTTGGGTGCGGCGGGCGTGCTGGCCCTGCTCGTGACGATCGCATACCGGGGGATCGTGGCCGCCGCTCGCGCGCCGGACCGGCTCGGGAGAGTGCTCGCGGCAGGGCTCACGGCCGTGATCTTCGCGCAGGCGACCGTCCATGTCGCCGTCAACCTGCGGCTGCTGCCGGCGACCGGAATCCCCCTCCCCTTCGTCTCGCAGGGGGGGTCGGCGCTCGTCGCGCTGGCGCTCGCCGCTGGCTTGATAGCGAGCGTGGCGGCGCGAGAGCCGCCGAGTTCCCGGGAGCAGTGGACCGCTGAGCGCTGGCGACGTTAGGGCGACGGCGCGACGACCGCGCACACACCCCGGACACCCGGCATGGCTCGGCGAGCGCGCTACGGAGCGAGGACGGCTTCCTGCTCCTCGGGCGGCGTCTCCGGGGCCTGCTCGGTGGCCTCCTCGCGCGGCATGCGCTCGAAGATCACCTCGCTGTCCTGGTAATCGGCACGGATCGTGTCTCCCGGATCGTAGCTGCCCTCGATCAACGCGTCGGAGAGGCGATCCTCCACCTGGTCCTGGATCACCCGACGCAGCGGCCGCGCCCCGAACACCGGGTCGAAACCCTTCTCGCCGAGGTGATCCAGCAGCGCCTCCGTCGTGATGAGCTGCATCTCCTTCTCCCGCAGGTTGGTGCGCAGGTCGGCCAGCTCGAGGTCCACGATCTCCCGGATATGGTCCTTGAGCAGGGGGTGGAACACCACGCTCTGGTCGATGCGGTTCAGGAACTCCGGGCGGAAGACGCGCTTGACCTCCTCCATCACGCGGTCCTTCATCCGGTCGTACTGCCCCTCGGCCGTCTTCACCTCGTCCTGCGCCGTCTCGAAGCCGACCCGCGTGTTCTTGCGGATCATGTCCGACCCGACGTTCGAGGTCATGATGAGGATCGTGTTGCGGAAGTCGACCTTGCGACCCTTCGCATCCGAGAGGTGCCCGTCGTCGAAGATCTGCAGCAGCATGTTGAAGACGTCCGGATGCGCCTTCTCGACCTCATCGAGCAGTATCAGGCAGTAGGAGCGGCGCCTCACCAGGTCGGTGAGCTGCCCGCCGTCGTCGTATCCCACATATCCGGGTGGTGAGCCGACCAACCGCGAGACGTTGTGCTTCTCCATGAACTCGGACATATCGAGCCGCACGATGTTGTCGCGCGAGCCGAACATGAACTCGCCGAGCGTCTCCGCCAGGTAGGTCTTGCCCACGCCGGTCGGTCCGAGGAAGAGGAAGACGCCGATCGGCCGCTTCGGGTCCTTGAGACCCGCTCGCGCGCGGCGCACGGCCCTGGCGACGGCGGTGACCGCCTCACCCTGCCCGACTACGCGGTCGCGCAGGTACTGGTCCATCTCGAGCAACCGGGCGGACTCCTCCGAGGCGAGACGCGAGAGGGGTATACCCGTCCACATCGAGACGACATCGCGGATGTCCTCCTCGCTGACGATCGCCTCGTCCTGGTCGCGCTCGTCCTGGACCTCGCGCTCAAGCTCCTCGAGCTTCGCCTGCAGCTGCACCTCGCGCTCACGGAGCTCGGCGGCGTACTCGTACTGCTGGTTGGCGATCGACTGGTCCTTCTCGCGGCGGATCGCCTCGAGGCCCCTCGTCGCCTCCCTCACGGGGGGGGGTGTTGAGTAGCGGCGGATGCGCACCCGCGCCGACGCCTCGTCCATCAGGTCGATCGCCTTGTCCGGGAGGAAGCGATCGGAGACGTAGCGCGAGGAAAGCTCTGCCGCGGCGTGAATCGCCTCGTCGGAGATCGAGAGCTTGTGGTGCTCCTCGTAGGCGCCACGCACGCCCTTCAGGATGTCGATCGTCTCCTCGGTCGTCGGCTCGTCGACGCGTACGGGCTGGAAGCGCCGCTCGAGCGCCGCGTCCCGCTCAATGTGCTTGCGGTACTCGTCGAGCGTGGTCGCGCCGATCGCCTGGATCTCACCCCTCGCCAGCGCAGGCTTCAGGATGTTGGCCGCATCGACGGCGCCCTCGGCCGCGCCGGCGCCCACGAGCATGTGGAGCTCGTCGATGAAGACGATGCAGTTCTGCGCGCTCTTGATCTCCTCGATGACCTTCTTCAGGCGCTCCTCGAACTCCCCGCGGTACTTCGTGCCCGCGACCAAGAGCCCGATGTCGAGCGTGAGCATCCGCCTGTTCAGCAACGTGTCCGGGACATCCCCCGCCACGATGAGGTGGGCCAGCCCCTCCGCCACCGACGTCTTGCCGACACCCGGCTCGCCGATCAGCACCGGGTTGTTCTTGGTGCGCCGAGAGAGGATTTGGATGACACGCTCGATCTCGGTCTCGCGACCGACGACCGGATCGAGCTGACCCGAGCGCGCGGCCGCCGTGAGGTCGACGCCGAGCTGGTCCAGTGTCGGCGTGCGTGCCTGGCGCTGGCCGACCGCCGCGCGGGACTGCTGAGGCTGCGTCTGTGCGAGGATCCGTGTGGTCTCGCCGCGCACCCTCTCGAGGTTCACGCCGAGGCTCTCGAGCACGCCGGCCGCGACTCCCTCGCCCTCGCGGACGAGGCCCAGCAAGAGATGCTCCGTTCCGATGTAGGAGTGGTTCAGACGGCGGGCCTCGTCGACGGCCAGCTCGATGACCTTCTTCGCACGCGGCGTGAGGCCGATCTCGCCCGTTCCGCTGCGGTCGCCCCGCCCGATGATGAACTCGACCGCCGAGCGCACCTTGTTGAGGTCGACACCCAGGTTGGACAGCACCTTCGCAGCGACGCCGTCGCCCTCGCGGACGAGACCCAGCAGCAGGTGCTCGGTGCCGATGTAGTTGTGGTTGAAGCGCTGGGCCTCCTCCTGAGCCAGCGTCAGGACGCGCCGCGCGCGCTCGGTGAACTTGTCGAACCGGTCGGCCATCAGGTGACTCCGTCCGTTCTCACAATTCAGGCTACCACGGCGCATTCGGCACGATCGAGACGGGACGGGACGCCCGGGCCGCCTCGGCCGCACGGCTGGGTCGTGGCGCCCGCCCGCTCGACGGCACATCCGCCGGGGGCACGAACGCAGGAGGGGCGCCCTCTTCCGGCGGTAGCTACGGGTCCCCTGCGAGGGAATCGGGCGAGGGCGGCGGGCCGGGGAGGCCTAGGGCTCCTCGCTCTCCGCTTCGAGCTGTTCCTGCGCCAGTCGCATCGCGGCCTGCATCGCGGTCAGGACGGGGCCCTCGTCGGTGGCCGGCCCACCGCGCTCGGCCGCTGCCGCGCTCGCGGGGGCCTGCTCCTCACGCTGCGCGCGACGCTCCTGGAGTCCCTGCCGGAGCGGCGCGAGCCGCTCCGTGGCGGTCGCGGACTCCTGCGGGAACTCCTCGGACCCGTCCGCGCCGATTCCCACGACGCGGCCGTCGTCATCGAACACCCACCCACGTAGCTCCGCCTCGCGGCGGGACTCGCGCAGGGAGAGGCCGAGACGGTGCCGGTCATGCTCGATGCGCACGATCTTCACCGGTACGACGTCTCCCTCGCTGAGGACCTCATCGGGGCGGGCGATCCGCCTGTCGACGACCTCCGATACGTGCACAAGGCCCTCCACGGGGCCGGGCAGACGGGTGAAGGCGCCGAACGGCACGATCTTCGTCACGACGCCGGGGACCACATCGCCCACGGCATAGCGCGTGATGAGCTCCTCCCACTGCTCCGGTGAGGCGCGGCGGATGGAGAGCGCGATCTTCTTGCTCTCCTGATCCACCTTCATCACGTAGACGGAGACCGGGTCGTTGACTTTGAAGAGGTCCTCGGGGGAGGCGTTGCGGTCCCACGAGAGCTCGGAGAGGTGAACGAGCCCGTCCGCCCCTCCGAGGTCCACGAAGACGCCGAAGTTGCGAATGGAGGTGACGGTTCCCGTCCGGATCTCTCCCTCGGTCAACTCCTCAAGTAGCCGGTCCTTCTGCTCGGCGCGCCACTCCTGCATCGCCGCACGCTCCGAGAGGATCACGCGGTTGCGACGTCTGTTGATCTCGATGACCTTGAGTCGCATCGCTCGGCCCACCTGAGCCGAGAGCGGGTTGGTGCTATCGCTGCCCGGCTTCGCGCCGACGACCTGCGACATCGGGATGAACGCGTTCACGCCCTCGACGTTGGCGAGCAGGCCGCCCTTGTTGTATCCGGTGATCTCGGCGTCGAAGATCTCCCCGCTCTCGAAGCGGTCCTGCAGGACCATCCATCCCTGCTCGCCACGCGCCCGATCGACAGAGAGACCGACCTGCCCGTCGGAGGTCTCCGGCTGCACGACGAAGACGTGCACCTTGTCTCCGGCGGTGATCTTGGAGAGTGGCTCGGAGCCGAGTGAGTGCATCTCACCGGTGGGGACGATGCCCTCGGACTTAAAGCCGATATCGACGAGCAGGCCGTCACGCTCGACGCTCATGACGACACCCTCGAGCACGTCACCCCGCTTGAGCTGACGCGGCTGTCCGACAGTGGTGCTGTCGAGCAGGGCCGCCATATCCATTTCGTCCGGCATCGCGCTGTCGGCGCCCCAGGGATCGGGAGACAGGTCTTGGGCGCGTGCATCGCCCCCATCCTGCGACCCGGTCGTGACCGATGCCTGGGGGTCGACCCCGCCAGACGGTTGCTGGCCGGATTCGCTGATGTCGGGCGGTGTCGGAGCATTCGTCACAGAGCGGGCCTCCTGGGTCGATATTCATGCGGTAGGCCGTGACCCGAGGGACGTACAGCCTTCCACGCACGAGGGGTAATGATAGCACGCGCCCGCTGCCGCACCTAGGCGAGAAGCGGCCAGCGGGGGGCGGTTCCAGAGACATCTGGACCGTCTCCGCGGCGTCCGGTGCGCCGCGGAGAGCGGTGTGACTGCGTAGTCCTGGCGGTGGCCTATTTTCCGCGCCCGGTCGCCCGGGGAGTATCGTCAGCGCTACGACGTTTCACTTCCGTGTTCGGGATGGGAACGGGTGGGGCCGTCGCGCTCTAACCACCAAGACTGACAGTATCTCGCGGCGGCGGCCATACCGGCAAGCGGCCAGGGGCCGCATGTGCGCCCCGCCACCCGTAGACGCACAACGGGGGCGGGACCTGTGTCCCGCCCCCGTGAAGAGGCTGGTAGCGGGAGAGGGATTCGAACCCCCGACCTTCGGGTTATGAGCCCGACGAGCTACCGCTGCTCCATCCCGCGACGCCCTGGCCAACCGGCCGGCGGCCGGCTGGCCCTCGTCCACGCCAGTGAGTGTAGCACCGCACCAAGCGGCGCCGTGCGCGTGGATTCTCCAGCAACAAATACTGCGCGAGCGACGAACTCCGAGAGAGTCCGGGCGCGCATCCCCGGGGGGATCGCGCCGGTGCGTGGCGAAGGGTCAAGTCCTCGACCATTAGTACTGCTTAGCTCAGTGCGTTGCCGCACGTACACCTGCAGCCTATCAAACGGGTAGTCTTCCCGCGGTCTTACCCGGTTAACCCGGTGGGAGGCCTCATCTTGAAGTTGGCTTCGCGCTTAGATGCTTTCAGCGCTTATCCGTTCCGGACGTGGCTACCCGGCGATGCCCTTGGCAGGACAACCGGCACACCAGAGGTCCGTCCACCCCGGTCCTCTCGTACTAGGGGCAGCTCTCCTCAAGCCTCCTGCGCCCACAGCGGATAGAGACCGAACTGTCTCACGACGTTCTGAACCCAGCTCGCGTACCGCTTTAATGGGCGAACAGCCCAACCCTTGGGACCTGATGCAGCCCCAGGATGCGACGAGCCGACATCGAGGTGCCAAACCCTGCCGTCGATGTGAACTCTTGGGCAGGATCAGCCTGTTATCCCCGGGGTAGCTTTTATCCGATAAGCCACGGCCCTTCCACACGGGACCGTAGGATCACTTTGGCCGACTTTCGTCCCTGCTCGACATGTCCGTCTCGCAGTCAAGCCCCCTTATGCCAATACACTCAACGGGTGATTGCCATCCACCCTGAGGGGACCTTTGCGCGCCTCCGTTACCTTTTAGGAGGCGACCGCCCCAGTCAAACTGCCCACCAGACGCTGTCCCCACGCTTGCTCGCAGGTTAGGAGGACAAACGTAGAAGAGTGGTATTTCACCGTTGGCTCCCCGCCGCCCAAAAGCAACGGTTCATAGCCTCCCACCTATCCTACGCATCTACGTCCGGCCTCCAGCGCCAAGCTACAGTAAAGCTCCACGGGGTCTTTTTGTCCGGCTGCGGGTAGGCCGCATCTTCACGGCCAGTGCAATTTCGCCGAGTCCTTCGTTGAGACAGCGCCCAGATCGTTACGCCATTCGTGCGGGTCGGAACTTACCCGACAAGGAATTTCGCTACCTTAGGACCGTTATAGTTACGGCCGCCGTTCACCGGGGCTTCGGTTCAGGCCGTGAAGCCCTCCCCTTAACCTTCCGGCACTGGGCAGGCGTCAGCCCCTATACGTCCCCTTACGGGTTCGCAGAGACCTGTGTTTTTGTTAAACAGTCGCCTGGGCCTGCTCACTGCGACCCCCGGGCGCTCGGGACGCGAAGTCCTTCACTCCCAGGGGTGCTCCTTCTCCCGAAGTTACGGAGCTATATTGCCGAGTTCCTTAACGAAGGTTCTCTCGAACGCCTCACGGTACTTACCGCCGCCCACCAGTGTCGGTTTGCGGTACGGGCACCTGCGGTACTAGCAACGAGGCTTTTCTAGCCGGCATGGACTCAGCACAGTCGCTTTGACTGACGTCTCTACTTCCCTCGAGCCCTCCGCTTGACCTGGAGGTGGATTTGCCTGCCTCCAGACGCCTACGGCTCAAGGACGGACCATGTCCAATAGGTCCGCTGCACCTATCCTCCCGGGTCACCCCTTTGCATCAAACACACCGCCGGTGGGGCAGGAATACTAACCTGCTGTCCATCGCCTACGGCTCTCGCCCTCGGCTTAGGCCCGCCTAACCCTACGCGGAATAACCTTGCGTAGGAACCCTTGGGCTTACGGCGTCCAGGTTTCTCACCTGAATTACGCTACTCATGCCGGCATTCTCACTTCCGCGCGCTCCACCGGGGGTCACCCCGCCGACTTCGCGGCACGCGGAACGCTCCCCTACCGATCACGCACGTTGCGTGCGCGATCCCCTAGCTTCGGTACCATGCTTGAGCCCCGATACATTGTCGGCGCCCGACTACTCGACCAGTGAGCTATTACGCACTCTTTCAATGATGGCTGCTTCTAAGCCAACATCCTGGCTGTCTAAGCGATCGGACATCCTTGCACACTTAGCATGGATTTGGGGACCTTAGCTGAGGGTCTGGGCTGTTTCCCTTTCGACTACGAAGCTTAGCCCTCGCAGTCTCACTCCCGAGTTCTGGTGTACTGGCATTCGCGGTTTGGATGGGGTTGGTAAGCGGTTTGCCCCCTAGCCCAACCAGAGCCCTACCTCCAGCACAGAACACTCGAGGCTGCGCCTAAACGCATTTCGGGGAGAACCAGCTATCTCCTGGTTCGATTAGCATTTCACCCCTACCCACAGGTCATCCAATAGCTTTGCAACGCTAGAAGGTTCGCGCCTCCACGAGGCATTACTCTCGCTTCACGCTGCCCATGGGTAGCTCACCAGGTTTCGGGTCTACAGCCAGCGACTGAATCGCCCTATTCAGACTCGCTTTCGCTTCGGCTCCGCGACTCCCATCGCTTAACCTTGCCACTGACCGTAACTCGCCGGCTCATTCTTCAATAGGCACGCCGTCACTCGGATCGCTCCAAGCTCCGACTGCTTGTAGGTACACGGTTTCAGGGACTATTTCACTCCCCTTTCGGGGTGCTTTTCACCTTTCCCTCACGGTACTAGTTCACTATCGGTCATCAGGAGTATTTAGCCTTGGAGAGTGGTCTCCCCAGATTCCCACGGGATTCCACGTGTCCCGTGGTACTCAGGAACTCGGCAGGAGTCGGACGAATGTCGCCTACGGGGCTCTCACCCCCTGTGGCCGCCCGTTCCAGGGACGTTCGGCTGTCCGTCCGATTTGTGACTCCTGTGTGCCGGTCCTACAACCCCGCCCCAAAGGGGCGGTTTGGGCTTCTCCCCGTTCGCTCGCCGCTACTAGGAGAATAATCTCTTTTCCTCGGGGTAGTTAGATGTTTCAGTTCCCCCGGTTCCCTCGTCCCGACCTATGTGTTCAGTCGGGCGTGACCCGCCATAACGCGGGCCGGGTTGCCCCATTCGGAGATCCCTGCTTGAGCTCGCTAAACAGCTAGGCAGGGCTTATCGCAGTTTCGCCACGTCCTTCTTCGGCTCCTGATGCCAAGGCATCCACCGTGCACCCTTAGTAACTTGACCCTTCGTCACGCACACGCCTCGATCCCCGCCGGCCCCGGGGCGATTCCCGGTGGCACGAGCGGGCCCGGACGCGTGCCCGGAACTTTCTCGATGTTCGTCTGCTTTGCGCAGTATTCGGTTGTGAATGTGCTGGATCGGAGGGACGGCCTCCAGACGCCCGCCGCATCCAGCTAGGACGCGGCGCACTCAGCGATGAAGGGTGGGTAGTGCCCTCGTAGCTCGCGATGGTGGAGCCGGGGGGACTCGAACCCCCGACATCCGCCTTGCAAAGGCGGCGCTCTACCAGCTGAGCTACGGCCCCGACTCCACACGCGCGAGGCGGTGTGGCTGGTGGGCCATCCTGGACTCGAACCAGGGACCTCAGTCTTATCAGGACTGCGCTCTAACCAGCTGAGCTAATGGCCCCTTGCCCGTGCGCAGGCATGCCACTACCCGGGCGCACATCAACAGCTGGATAGCGAGCAGAATCCCCGCGCAGGGGGGCGGGACCCATGAGTATCGAACGCCCACCCGGGAATGGGTGGTCCCCGCCTCGCCCGGAAACCCGGGCGAGACACGTGGATGGACGTCCGGTCGACAGGAGATGGCCGGTAAGGGCACGTACACCGTGCGCCCCTTCGGTTCCGGCGTGACTCCCTAGAAAGGAGGTGATCCAGCCGCAGCTTCCGCTACGGCTACCTTGTTACGACTTCGTCCCAGTCGCCAGCCCCACCTTGGGCAGCTGCCCCCCGAAGGTTGGCTCACCGACTTCAGGTGTTGCCGACTCCCATGACGTGACGGGCGGTGTGTACAAGGCCCGGGAACGTATTCACCGCAGTAAGGCTGACCTGCGGTTACTAGCAACTCCGACTTCATGCAGGCGAGTTGCAGCCTGCAATCCGAACTGAGGATGGCTTTGTCCGATTAGCTCCACCTCGCGGCTTCGCGACGGTCTGTACCACCCATTGTAGCGTGCGAGTCGCCCAGGGCGTAAGGGCCATGCTGACTTGACGTCATCCCCGCCTTCCTCTGGGTTGCTCCCAGCAGTCTCGCCTGAGAAGTACAACAGACGACGAGGGTTGCGCTCGTTGCGGGACTTAACCCAACACCTCACGGCACGAGCTGACGACAGCCATGCAGCACCTGTGCTACCGCCCGAAGGAGACCGGCTTTCACCGGCTGTCGATAGCATGTCAAGCCCTGGTAAGGTTCTTCGCGTAGCTTCGAATTAAACCGCACGCTCCGCTGCTTGTGCGGGCCCCCGTCAATTCCTTTGAGTTTTAGCCTTGCGGCCGTAGTCCCCAGGCGGAGTACTTAACGCGTTAGCTGCGCTACCGAGGGAGTCGACACCCCCGACAGCTAGTACTCATCGTTTACGGCGTGGACTACCCGGGTATCTAATCCGGTTCGCTCCCCACGCTTTCGCGCCTCAGCGTCAGGACATCCCCAGAGAGTCGCTTTCGCCACTGGTGTTCCTCCCGATATCTACGCATTCCACCACTACACCGGGAATTCCACTCTCCTCTGAATGCCTCAAGACTGACAGTATCCCGGGGCTGCCCACGGTTGAGCCGTGGAATTTAACCCGGGACTTATCAGCCCGCCTGCGCGCGCTTTACGCCCAGTGAATCCGGACAACGCTTGCCACCTACGTATTACCGCGGCTGCTGGCACGTAGTTAGCCGTGGCTTATTCGCGAGGTACCGTCAGATCTTCTTCCCTCGCAAAAGGAGTTTACAACTCGAAAGCCTTCTTCCTCCACGCGGCGTTGCTCCGTCAGGCTTGCGCCCATTGCGGAAAATTCCTTGCTGCTGCCTCCCGTAGGAGTCTGGGCCGTATCTCAGTCCCAGTGTGGCTGACCGTCCTCTCAGACCAGCTACGGATCGTCGCCTTGGTAGGCCGTTACCCCACCAACTAGCTAATCCGCCGCAGGCCCCTCCAGAAGCGCCCGAGGGCTTTGGTCCGTGGACCGTATGCGGTATTAGCCCCGGTTTCCCGGGGTTGTCCCCCACTTCTGGGCAGGTTCCTACGTGTTACTCACCCGTCCGCCGCTTTCCACCGGCCGAAACCGGCTTCGACGCGCGACTTGCATGCATTAGGCACGCCGCCAGCGTTTATCCTGAGCCAGGATCAAACTCTCCAAAAAAGAAACCGCCTCGAAGAAGGCGGTCATACAGTGCTGATTACCGCCCTGCTCGCCCACACGCCAGCCTCCGACCGATGGCCGGATGCCGACGTTTGAAGCGAAGCCGAGCGGGTCAACGGAGACCCTGCTTCAGATTCTGCTCGCTATCCAGATGTAAATGTACGCGCCACGGCCCCATGGGGACCGGCTTGACGATGCGAAGGGAGATGGTATCGGCGTCGGGGACACTGGTCAAGGCTCGGCGGTCCCCGCGTGCCCGCGACGCTGCCGTCGCGACCGTCATGTCTCAAGCGCAGCCGCCCGAAGCGCGCGTCAAGCGCTCGATAATGAGCATCGTGTCGTCCGATCGCCCGCGGCCGCCCGCCAGGTCGACCCTCGACCCCCGCCGACGCGCAGCACGAGCAAGCGCGTCCAGCTGGCTCGCGTTCGTAGCAAGTCCGAGCTCGCCCGCCGCTCTCCTCAGAACGCGAGCCCCGACCGCCGGAGGCAGCGCCGACAGGGCGCGCCGTCCCAGTGCGACCACGCCCGGGCTGCACGTGGCGATCCGAGCGAACTCGGTCGCCGCGACGCTTTCCAGCGCCTCGTCATCGCGCCGCGCGAGCCCGGCGAAGTGCGCGAGCGACTGCGCCGCACCCGCGTGGACGCGTTCCATCTCGGGCAGAACGCGCAGCCGTACACGGTTCCGGGCGTAGTGCACCTGCTCGTTGGTCGGATCCTGGCGTGCTTCGAGACCGAGGGCGCGCAGGTAGCGCTCGACATCGGCGCGGCTCAGACCGAGCAGCGGGCGCACCAGGGAGAGATGAGCACCGCACCCGGCCTCTCGTAGCGGCCACGCGGCACGTCCGGCCATCCCTGCGGCACCCCCGAGCCCGCTCCCGCGCGCCAATCGAAGCAGCACCGTCTCGGCCTGATCGTCTAGCGTGTGACCGGTGACGCAGTGGATGGCGCCGGCCTCGGCGCAGGCGCCGGCGAGCCAGCGGTAGCGCGCCTCCCGAGCTCGCTCCTCGGAGGTACGGAGCTCCGCGCCTCTGGCGGTGCCGGTGAGGACGGGCACGCCCAACAGGGCACCGAGCCGCTCGACCATGGCCCGGTCACCCTCCGCCTCTTCCGAGGAGCGAAGACCGTGATCGATGTGAGCCGCGCACACAGGCCAGCCACCGCGCGCGACCGCGACCAGCGCTGCGGTCGAGTCCGGGCCGCCAGAACACGCGACGACCACGGGCGCAGCGGGCGGCACCAGCTGCCCGAGATCGCGCTTCACGCGGCGCTCGAACACTCCGGTCACGCGGCTTCGAGGGAGGGAGTCAGCGCTCACGGTCGGAACTGTACCGCGCCGACATGCCCCGCGGCGGTGCGCCGGCGATTTCGGGCACGTGGGCTCATGAGGCGGCATGACGCCCGCGCTGCCCGGAGCGGCGCCCCGAGCGGGGGTCGGGTACTCCGCGGCAGGGAATCGGCGCCCCGACACGGAAGGGCCACTTCCGGTTAGATCTCTACCGCCCGAACTGCTCCTCCCACCAGCGCTCGCCGGGCTCGCGCCCCCCGTCCTCCGCGTCGGGGGCGTCGATGAGCACCGAGAGCTCTCCCTCCCGGGCGAGGCCGAGCTGCTGGCGCGCGACACCCTCTACATACTCGTCGGAGCGCAGGTACTCGGCCAATCCCTCCAGTTCCGCGTGCTGCCGGCGGAGGTCCCACAGCTCGAGCTCGATCCGGTACCGCTCCTCGGCGAGGCCGTGGCTACGGGCAGCGGTCTGAACGGCGGCGTAGGCGAAGAGCGAAACCAGGAGCATCGCCACGGCCAGCACCATGTGCGTGGGACCGAAGCGCACGCGGGGGAGCGGCAAGGGCATAGCATCTCCCCACCCCGCCGCCGCCAGCAACGTAACAGAGTCCCCCGGGCTCGCTCAACGCGTGCTAGCGATGGACACCCGCCCGACGCCCGAGATGGCACGTCCGGTTGAGCGCGACCACCGCCCACGGCTGCCCCACGAGTAGCTCGACGATGGTGAGCGAGCAGAGGTCGATCCGGAGTCGTCGCGCGGCGGTGAGCGGCGCACCCAGCGCCTCGCACGCTAGCCCGCGCAGCGCGAGATTGTGGGAGACGACGACGACGCACTCTGCCCGGTGACGATCGCCGATCTCCGTGACTGCAGCCACCATGCGCGCCTGCGCCTCATCCATCGACTCGCCGCCGGGGAGGACGAGCGACGGGCCACCGGGCCCCCGCCACGCCTCCAGCAAGTCGGGGTACTGCTCGCGCAATTCGGCTCCCGTCAACCCGTCGAGCTCGCCGTGGTCAAGCTCGGCGAGGCGCGGATCGACGCGCACGTCCAGGCCGCGGACGGCGGCGACGGCCGCGGCGGTGTCGCGCGCCCTGGAGGCGTCCGAGCTGTAGACGGCGGCCGGCGCAAGCGGTGCGATGGCCCGTGCCGCCTCCCCTGCCTGCTCGCGCCCGTGATCGTTGAGCGGCTCGTCGTCGCGGCCCTGCGAGCGCCCGTCCACGTTCCGATCGGTCTCGCCGTGACGCAGCAGGACGAGCAGCGTTCGGGCCGGCGCGACCGGGGCACCGGTCACGGGACCTCCACGGTTGCGAGACCGAGGGGCCTAGCGGCGTTTCGGGGGTGAGGCCGGGGACTCACTCCTCGTAGCGCCCGCGCGCGCGCCAAGCGCCGAGCGCGATGCGCGGGCGCTCGACCTCGAGTTCCGTGCGGATCATCCTGAGCGGCTCGGCACCCACGACCAGGGCGTCGATGACGGATTGGGCGCGCACGCCGCGGCCCTCCTCGAGCGACATGCGCAGCTCAAGTACGACCTCACCGTCCCCGGCGGACTGATCGCCGCTCGACGGCCCCGCGCGAAGCGCAGCCATGATCACGCCCGCCCGCACGTCGACAGTGCGCGTCTTCTCGCCGCGTATCTCCTCCCACGGGAGGCTCTTCAGCGCCATGAAGTCGGCGAGCCGACCCGCGACGGCGGCCGCGTCCACTTCCGCTGCCGCGAAGATGATGCGGTAGCGCGCCGCTCGCAGAAGCGACTGCAGCGAGGGAAGACGCTCCGCCACCTCTTCGACCTCGACCACGTCGAGGCCGGGCGGAAGCTTCGGCTCCAGCCTTCCGCGAACGACCGCCGGATCGAGCGCAGGGTCGAGCCAGATGTCCATCAACTCCCGCTCGCCCTCGAAGCCGACCGGAAGCGGCGCCGCCAGGGCGATGCGCGCGTGCGGCGAGAATCCCTGCGAATACACGAGCGGAAGGCCGGCGCGCCGCAGCGTCCGCTCCCACGTGCGCATCGTGTCAAGGTGGGAGATCCACTGCAGCACGCCGCCCTTGCGGAAGACGACGCGCACGCGCTGAGGCATGAGCCCAGTCTACGGGCGATCCGCGACCCACGCCCCCCGCAGCGGGCCGGCCCGCGGCCGTGCCCCGCAGGCGCGCGCCCGGGCCCTAGTGACTCGGCGTGTCGCCCGCGGCCGCGGGAGCGATGCGAGAAAGCAGCGCGTCCGCCGCGGCCCGCGGATCGCGACGGCGGGACACGACCTCATCGACGAGACGATCGAGAACGCCCGAGCGTCGCGCCGCATCGAGCGCTCGATGCGAGAGCGCCGAGGTGACCAGCGTCATCAACTGCGCCTGCACGAGCGCCCGGCGCTCCGCCTCCGCGTGCTCGGAGTCGCGCACGTGGCTCTGGTGCTCGTCGATGCGGTCGACCAACTCCACCACGCCATCACCCGACCGCGCGACCACCTTCAGGACCGGGGGCTCCCAGGCACGCGGCGTGGCGATCGCGAGGAGGGAGCGAAGCTGGTGGACGGCCGTGTCAGCACCTGCGAGGTCAGCCTTGTTCACGACGAGCAGCTGTGCAACCTCCATGAGCCCGGCCTTCATCGACTGGATCTCGTCGCCTGCCGCGGGGCTCGTCACGAGCACCGTGGTCTGCGTGGCGGAGGCGACCTCCACCTCGTCCTGCCCAGCGCCCACCGTCTCCACCATCACAACGTCGTAGCCCGCCGCATCAAGCACGTCGACGACGCCCGATGCCGACTCGGCGAGTCCGCCCAGGTGACCGCGCGTGGCCATCGACCGCAGGAAGACGCCGGGATCGGAAGTCAGTTCCTGCATGCGAATGCGGTCGCCGAGGATCGCGCCGTGCGAGAACGGAGAGGATGGATCGACGGCGACGATGCCGACCGTGCGATCACGCCGGCGCTGCTCCGCCGCCACACGACCGACCAGTGTGGACTTCCCCACGCCGGCGGAGCCCGTCATGCCGATGGTCTGCGCCCGGCCCGTGCGGGGATAGAGCGCTGCCAGCACGGCGCGCCCCGTCGGATCGTCTCGCTCGACGTGCGTGATGGCCCGTGCCAGCGCGCGACGGTCGCAGCGCGCGATGCCGTCGGCCAGTTCACCGGCCGTCGCTGTTGCCGAGCGAGAAGTCACAGGAGCCGTCGCGCCACCCCGCAGCCGCCGCTAGAGCGCGCGCGCCGGGAGCGTCGGAAGCTGCTCACGTATGAAGGCGGCGATGTCCCGCGTGTCCGTGCCGGGACCGAAGACGCCGCGGAAGCCGAACTCTTGCACAGTACCCCAATCGGCCCGCGGGATGATGCCCCCGCAGAAGAGAAGGACGTCGTCGGGCCCGATCCCGCACTCGCGCAACGCCTCGACGACGCGGGGGAACAGCTCCAGGTGTGCCCCGGAGAGGATCGAGAGTCCGACCACGTCCACGTCTTCCTGCAGCGCAGCCTCCGCGATCATCCGCGGCGTCTGGCGGATCCCGGTGTAGATGACCTCCATGCCCGCATCGCGTAGCGAGGCCGCCACGACCTTCGCGCCACGGTCGTGACCGTCAAGACCGGGCTTCGCGATCAAGACGCGGATGCGCCGCTCCTGCTCCGTTCCCTTCGTCATTCAGGCCTCCGTCCCCACGTCGGGGCGATCGTACGCCGTGAGCTGGACGGCGACCCCGAACGCCCGCTCCGCCGGTATCGTCGCGATTCGCACGCCCGGCATCATGGCCGGGCCGGTGTCGTCAGTCACCACGCCCGCCGCACGAAGACGGGCGCGCTCCTGATCGACATCCGCCACCTCAAGCGCGAACGCGGGCAGGGCGCCCTCCCCGAGACGCTCGATCTCAGCTGCGAACGGCGCGTCGGGTCGGGACGGGGCGATCAGATCGATACGGCAGCGGCCGATCGGCATCTCCCCGATCACGATTCCCGCACCCTCCACCTCGACCCGCCGCGCGACCTCGAGCCCAAGAACATCTCGCCACAACGCGGCCGCCTCGTCCAAGTCCCGGGTGCGCACGGCGATTCGATCGAAGCCCTTCGCCTCACGCTCATGGGCACCCAGGGGCGGCTGAGCGAGCTCCACCAGCACGCCGCGCATCGCTCGTGGGTGGAGAAACGCGACGCGACCGGCGAGTCCCTCGCGCGGCTCGCGATCCACGAGCTCGACGCCGGCGGCATCGAGACGAGCGATCTCGCCCGCGATGTCGTCGGTGCGGAAGCAGAGATGGTGCAGCGTCTCCCCGCGGCTCTCCAAGAAGCGTGCGACGCCCGTGTCGTGTCTGGTCGGCGAGAGAATCTCCAGCTCGTTCTCACCGGCCGCGAGCAGGATGGCTCGCACGCCCTGATCGTCGAGGACGGAGTCGGCGACGACGGGGAGGCCGACGATATCTCGATAGAACGCGAGCGCGGCATCCGCGTCGTTCACGACGACGCCGACGTGATGCAGGAGGTCGATCACCTGCCGTCGCCGCGCGCCGGGAGCGCCGGCGCGTTCACAGCCCCTGCTCCCGCCGCCACTCCAGGATCGGTCCGGCGTGGCTGCGATCGTGCCCGCCCGGCATCACCGCCAGACGGTGGGCCGTTCGGCCCTCCGCGTAGCTCGCCGGCTCGACCGCGCCGGCGAGTGCACGAACAGCCGCCTCGTGGCGCTGCCGCGCGCCGCGGAGCAGGTGCATCACCTGCTCCCAGCTGTCGTCCCGATGCTCCGCGGCACGGGCGGCGTTGAAGGCCTCGCCGCCCGCCGCCTCGTCGAACCCGGGGATGCGGGGCGGCTCTCCGTGCGCGAGCGCCTCGAGTGCAACGGCGCAGCCTTCCTGCCACACCGCGAGATGGGCCACGATATCGCGCAACGACCACTCCCCGTACCAGCGCTCGGTGCGACGCGAGGCCGGCACCGCATCGAGGGCCGTCAGCAGATCGGCGCGGGCGCGCGCGTTCTCCTCGAGGAGCACGTCGAGCGAGTTGGTGCCCGGCATCCCCCCCGCGGCAGCCGAATGCGTCATCGGTTCCGGACCATCAGATCGTGAGCGTCTCGCGGTGCTCGGACCACTCCTCGCGAAGGACGCCGCAGACCTCCCCAAGAGTGACGTATTCCTCGAAGGCCGCTATGAGCACCGGCAACATGTTCTCGCTGCCGCGGGCGGCGCCGCGCACGGCACCGAGAGCCGCGGCGCTCGCGCTCTGGTTACGCCCGGCACGGAGTTCGGCGAGTTCGCGGCCGCGCCGGCGGCCGACCTCCGGATCGATGCGCAGCAGGGGCGGTTCGACCTCGCCCTCCTTCGCGAAGCGGTTCACGCCCACCACGATGCGCTCGTCGTTCTCGAGCATTCGCTGCAGCCGGTACGCGCTCTCCTGGATTTCGCGCTGCTGGAAGCCCTGCTCGATGGCAGTGAGCGCGCCGCCCATGTCCTCGATGCGATCGATGTAGGCCTGCGCCTCCTGCTCCACGCGATCCGTGAGAGCCTCCACGTAGTAGGAGCCGGCGAGCGGATCGATCACGTCACCGACGCCGGTCTCGTGGGCAAGAACCTGTTGCGTCCGGAGCGCGAGCTCCGCCGACTCCTCAGTCGGCAGCGCCAGAGCCTCGTCCCGCGAGTTCGTGTGCAGCGACTGCGTGCCGCCCAGCACGGCCGACATCGCCTGATAGGCGGTGCGCACTACGTTGTTGTCGGGCTGCTGCGCGGTGAGCGTGGCGCCTCCCGTCTGGGTGTGGAAGCGCAGCATCTGCGAGCGCGGGTTCGTCGAGCCGTAGCGCTCCCGGACGGTCCGCGCCCACATCCGTCGGGCGGCCCTGAACTTCGCGGCCTCTTCGAAGAAGTTCGAGTGGCACGCCCAGAAGAAGGCGAGCCGTGGGGCGAAGCGGTCGAGTTCGAGTCCGGTGGCGAGCGCGGCGTCGACGTACTCGATCGCGTTCGCCAGCGTGAAACCGACCTCCTGGGCCGCCGTGCATCCCGCCTCGCGCATGTGATAGCCGGAAATCGAGATGGTGTTGAACTGCGGCGTCTCCTGCAAGCACCAGGCAAACTGGTCGGTGATCAGTCGCAGCGACGGACGCGGCGGAAAGATGTACGTCCCGCGCGCGATGTACTCCTTGAGGATGTCGTTCTGGATCGTGCCCCCGATGTCGGAGAGCGCGACGCTCTGCTTCTTCGCGGCGGCGGCATAGAGCGCCAGCAACATCGCGCCGGTCGCATTGATCGTCATCGAGGTCGTGACGCGATCGAGGGGAATGCCGTCCGTCAGCGCCTCCATGTCCGCGAGCGAGGAGATGGCGACACCGACCTTGCCGACCTCACCCTCGGCTTCGGGCGCGTCGGAGTCGTAGCCGATCTGCGTCGGGAGATCGAAGGCAACCGAGAGCCCCGTCTGACCTTGCTCCAGCAGGAACTTGTAGCGCCTGTTCGACTCGGCCGCGTCGCCGAACCCCGCGTACTGCCTCATCGTCCAGTAGCGCCCGCGGTACATCGTCGGCTGGACGCCGCGCGCATAGGGATACTCACCCGGATATCCGAGCTTCTCCTGGTAGCTCCAATCGGCGAGGTCTTCTGGTCCGTAGAGCGGCTCGACCGGAGCGCCCGATGAGGACTCGAATAGCGCCGCGCGCTCGCCGCTACGCTGCACCGCCGGGCGGTAGGTCGACTCCAGCCAGTCGTGCCCGCTCTTGCTGCTCACGCTCCCCCTCGCGCTCACGCACACCGACCCGGCTCGGGACTGAGTGTACCAGCGCACAAGGTAGAGACGCCGCGCTCCAGGCCCACGTCCGCAGCCACCCATGAGCGTGGAATGCCCCGGCCGGGCCGGCCCATGCCCCACCGCCCGCGAGGGCCGTCTCAGCCCCAAACGGCCGTCCGGATGCCCATAACGTGTGGAAAACGCTAACATGTTTGCATAAATTGTGGATAAGCGACTGCCCCGCCATCCTCGGGCGGTGGCGCGGGCCAGGTTCGCGGTGCAACGGGGGCACCGGATGCGCGGTCGAAGGCACACCCGCATCCCGCGCGCGCACGCGGCGGTCGCAACCGCATCCCTCGTGCTGCTCACGATGTCGCTCATGGTGTCGCAGGCGCATGCCGCGGACACCCGCATCATGCTGACGGAGGGCTGCACCCGGGTCACCCTCGAGGTGATGCCTTTCGAGGCCGCATACACGAACGAGTTCATCCGCGTCGACACGGCGAACCACGCTATCTCACTCGGCATCACGAACTTCGACGTCGAAAAGACGATCCAGCTGGACCTTCCGGTGGGGGAACTGGTGCTCGGGATCCGCGTGGAGAACACAGGTCACACGTTCACGACGGCACCTGCGTCTGATAGCCCCGATGGCTTTGCACACGCACGAATCTCGGGCTCGTCCGCCTCGGGCTGGACCGTCGCCTTTGAGGACTTCCTGACCGGCGGGGATGAGGACCATAACGACGCGGTCCTGAGCGTGACCCTGAGCTGCGGCACAAGCACGCCCAACACCCCGTCCACACCAGACACCCCGTCCACGACCAACACTCCATCCACGCCGGGCGAGACCGGCTCCACCGGCGATCCCGGCGGGGGCGATCAAGAGACGCAATCCGAGGAGATCGAGTACACCGTCACGCTCGGGATCGATCCCGCGAACACGGGCTCCGGCGAGACCCGGGGCGAGGGTCAGTACGCGGAGGGAGACGAGGCCACCCTGATGGCGCTGCCGGACGACGATTCCACATTCTCCAGGTGGTCCGGCGATTGCAGCGAGATGGAGCAGAGCGCGTCGCTCACCGTGGTGATCGATCGAGACCTCACCTGCCCCGCGGCCTTTGACGCACGCCCGCCGGCGACGCCCGCCGAGGATCCGGCCGCGAGCGTGACCAACACCCGGACCTCGCCCGCGACCGCGACCGTGGACGAGAGCGTGACTTTCCGCATCGCCGTCACGCTCACCGCCGTGCCGGAGACGAGTGCCCTCGAACTGCGGCTGGGCTACGACCCCGGCCACCTCGAGTACACGGGCGCGGACTGGAATGGGATCGCACTCCCCCAGTGCGAGTCGGTCGGGACCGAGGTCTCCTGCGGCTCCGCACCGGCGGAGAGCGACGTCGCCATCGACATGCACTTCACCGCGCTCGCGGCCACCGAGGAGACCCGGACGGTGGCGACGGCCACCGTCCGCCCCGAGAGCGCATCGACCGATGCCAATCTCGGCGATGAGGTCGTCAGCGAGCCGGCCAGCGCGAGCGTCGCGATCGTGGACGACGAGACACCAACAACGCCCGACGACGTGAGCCTGCCGCGACTGGGTGACGGAAGCGTGGCTGCCCGTCTCGCCGGCCCAGCCGGGGAGACCCTCTTCGACCCCATGAGCGCCCTTCTCCTGCTCGGTCTCGGCCAGAGCCTCATCGTCGGAGCGCTTCTCAGCGGCCGGCGAGTTCGCAATCGTGCGGGGGACACGGGGCCGTAATGCGACCCCGGACCGCCTAAGGGGGACCCGGTGTCGTCACCCTCCCCACCAGACGGCGGGCGCCCGCCAATTGCGACAGCGGGGTTGCTCGAGCTCGGCTTCGGGCTTGCCTGCGGCTTCTTGCTCGGTCTCGCACGGGGGACGCCGCACCGCCGGGGGCGCGTGCGCGCCCCTCCCGCTCCGGTCGCGATCATCAGGACCGCCCTGCCGACAGCCCCGCCTGCCTGGTTGGCGGCACCGAGCGGCGGTCACGAGGCGAGAGGTGCCGCGGGTCGCCGCGCCCCCTCGCGAACGACCGCGGCGACCCGAGCGTCAGTCGCGGGCATCGTGCTGGTTCTCGTCATCGCGATCGGTGACGGCTCACCCGTCGCCCGTGCGGGTCAGGTGTCCGGCGGGTCATCCGTGGATGGGGGCTCGGACGCGCCGGGTGTGGTGATCGAGGCCTTGCCCGTCCGCGCCCGGGACACTGCCGTCGCCATCGAGGCCCACATCGAGACTGTGCGGACTGTGCGGGAGGCGCCGGCTGCCGTCGATTCCGGCAGGCCGGGTGGGTCGCAACCGGCGACCGTCGAGGCCCCCGCCACCCCCGCGGATGCCCCGGACGAGAGACGGTCGGCCAGCGGGATGGAGCTGCGCATCCCGAAGATCTGGCTGACCGCGCCAATCGTCGACCTCGGAGTCACCGCGAGCGGCGAGCTGGACGTGCCGGAGGACGGCGCAACGGTCGGGTGGTACGAGATCACGGCTCTCCCGGGCGATCCCGGTCAGGCACTCCTCGGCGGCCACTTCGACTGGGAGGGCTCGCTGGCCGTCTTCGCGTCGCTCGGTGTACTGCGGGAAGGGGACCGCATCGAGCTCCACCGTGGGACGGCGGGGGACCCGCTTGTGTACGCGGTGCAGTGGTCGGCGAGCGTGGACCCCGACCTCACTCTCACCGAGGTCCTGACCGGCGGGGAGGGATCGGCCCTGATCCTGATCACCTGCGGGGGAGTCTTCGACGAACAACGGGATGGGTACGAGAATCGGCTCCTCGTGCGGGCGACCCTGCTCGAGGACTCCTCGCCGGCGCCCGGGAACTGATGCCGCGACCGGTCGATCCGGCGCGGCGGGCCGCTCCTGCGGCGATGCTCCGAACCGGGAGCGTCGATGGTCCGCTCCACAGGGAGGACAGCAGATCCGGCCCGCCGGAACCAGGAGCCGCGAGGGACCCGGCTCTGCGATCGGGGTGAGCGAACGAGGCCGCACCGGGCCCGTTGGCACCTTCGGCTGAGAGCGCCGAAACTACCTCCAGAGTCCCACCAGATGCCGGAGGATCGACATGAACGCGCCGCTGCCCGTCATCGTGCAGGGCTTGGGGCCCATCGGGGCGCTCATCGCCGAGGCCGCCCTCAAGGACCCCCTTCTCGAGGTCGTCGGTGCGGTCGAGATCAATCCGGAGATGGCCGGACGGCCGCTCGCGGACTTCGTAGACGGCGCGCCGGAGATCACGGTCCACCCATCTCTGGCCGCGGCTCGGGCCGATTCGCGATCGGACGGCGGCATCCTCATCCACTGCACCGGCTCCCACCTCGACCGGGTCTCCCCGCAGATTGAAGAGGCATTGCGGCAGGAGCTGCACGTCGTCTCAACCTGTGAGGAGTTGACGTTCGCCCAGGCGCGCCACCCGGAGATCGCGGCCACTCTCGATCTGCTGGCTCGACGAGCGGAGCGCACAGTCGTTGCGACGGGCGTCAATCCGGGATTCCTGATGGATGCGCTCCCCGCCTCGCTGGCCTCGATCTCCCACAGCATCACGTCGGTCTCAGTGCGCCGCGTGCAGGATCCGTCGAGGCGACGGGTCCCGTTCCAGCAGAAGGTGGGGATGGGCCTGACGCCGGGGCAGTGGGGCGAGAAGCGCAACGCGGGCGGCTTCGGCCATGTCGGGCTCGTGGAGTCGGCGTGGCTGCTGGCCACCGCGCTGGGCTGGACGCTCGGCGACTGGCAGCACGAGATGATCCCCTGCCACGCCGAGGGGCAGGGGCTGGTCACGGGCACGCTGGAGACGCTCGCGGGCTCGACCTCCGACGGCCGCGTCATCCGCCTGCACTTCGAGGCGAACGCAGCGGTCGATGAGGAATTCGACGAGATCGTCGTGGACGGCACGCCGCCGCTCAAGCTGCGGTTCGAGGGCGGGGTCTTCGGCGACGACGCCACGGCGGCGGCCGTGCTGCGGGCCGCCCGCGTGATCCCGAACACCCGCCGTGGCCTCGCGACCGTCCTCGACCTGCCCCTGCGCTGAGGCCGCGCCGCGACGCGGCGCGCGCAGTGGCGAGCATGAAGGGGGCACCGTGGCGCGGTCGGTCCTCGTCCTCGGCGCGAGCGGGTACATCGGCACGCACCTCGTGCCGCGGCTGGTGGCGCGCGGCTACCGCGTACGCGCCGCATCGCGCCGCCGCGACGCGCTCGAGGCGCGCGGCTGGGACGGCGTCGAGATCACAGAGGCGGACGCACTCGACGCGGGCTCGCTGACGCGCACGCTCGACGGCGTCGAGATCGCCTGGTACCTCGTCCACTCGATGGCGGCCGGGCCGGACTTCGCCACACGCGATCGCGAGGCCGCGGAGTACTTCCGTACGGCCGCTGAACGAGCGGGCGTTCGGCGCATCATCTACCTCGGCGGCCTTCAGCCGGTACGGGACGGGTCGCCGCACCTCAGGTCGCGCCGCGAGACGGGGGAGCGGCTGCGCGCGGGCCCCGTGCCCGTCACCGAGATCCGTGCCGGTATCGTCGTCGGCCCCGGCTCCGCCGCCTTCGAAGGTGATCCGCGACCTCGTCTACCACCTGCCGCTGATGGTCACGCCCCGCTGGGTGCACTCGCGCAGCCAGCCCATCGCGCTCGACGACCTGCTCGAGATCCTAGTTCGGCTACCCGAACTAGAGGAGACGGCGGGGAAGACCTACGACGCCGTGGGGCCGCAGACGCTGACCTACGAGGAGCTGCTGCGGCAGTTCGCGCGGGTGGTCAGGAGGCCGCTCCGGATCGTCCCGGTGCCCGTGCTGAGCCCGCGGCTCTCCTCGTGGTGGCTGGACCTCGTCACCTCCGTCCCGGCGCGAGTGGCGAGGCCGCTCATCGACGGGTTGAAACACGACCTCGTCTCCGAGCGCCCGGACGAGCTGCGCGAGCTACTCCCGTGGCCTCAGGCCAGCTACGAGCAGGCGGTGCGCGCCGCGCTCGACGCTGAGGCGAAGGCCGCGCTGCCGGTCCGCTGGACCGAGGGCGCTTTCGGCTTCCGCCAGCAGCGGCACGACGTCTCCTATTATGGCAAGTCTGCCCGCTACGAAGCTCGCTGCGCCGCGCCGCCGGCTGCGGCGTGGGCCGAGATCACCGCGATCGGTGGAGAGCAGGGCTGGTACTACACGAACGCATTGTGGCGACTGCGCGGCCTGCTCGACCGACTGGTGGGAGGCGCCGGGATGCGGCGGGGGCGGCGTCATCCGAGCGAGTTGAGAGCCGGCGACCCGCTCGACTTCTGGCGCGTGGCGGCCGTCGAGCCGGAGCGCCGGCTGACGCTGTTCGCCGAGATGAGGCTCCCGGGTTCGGCGATCCTCGAGCTCGCCGTCGAGCCCTGCGACCGGGGATCGAGCGTCGTGCTTCAAGCGCACTTCCACCCCGCGGGCGCACCCGGGCTGCTCTACTGGTACGCGCTCTGGCCCGTCCATCGCCGCATCTTCGCGCGCCTGCCGCGCGCGATCGCGGAGCGGGCGGAGCGCACCGGCGCCTAGGCGGGCGAGCCGCGGACGCTCTCGCCGGCCGGGCGGCTGCGCGCGAGGGAGAACCATGCACGCCGGTATCGAGAGTCACCTCAACGCCGTCAAGCGCGCCGTGTCGACGCGAGAGCGCGACGGCGAGTCCGCTCGCACCGTGACGTTCTCTCGGAGCTACACGACGACGCTGCAGGCTCTGTGGGATGCCTTGACTCGGAGCGAACGCATCGAGCGCTGGTTCCTGCCGATCAGCGGTGAGCTCGAAGCCGGCGGGCGCTATCGACTGGAAGGCAACGCGAGCGGCGTGATTACGGAGTGCGAACGAGGGTCACGCTTCGCGCTCACCTGGGAGTTCGGGGAGAACGTCAGCTGGGTGGAGGTCCGCCTCTCCGACGAGGGCGATGGCCGCATGCGGCTGACCCTCGCGCACGCGCAGCACCTCTCGGACCACTGGGGGGAATACGGGCCGGGCGCGGTCGGCGTCGGGTGGGAGCTGGCGCTGCTGGGACTCGCGGTCCATCTCAAGCGGCCGAACGAGCCGAGACTGGACGAAGCCGCGTTTGGCGCATCACCCGACGGCAAGGCCTTCATCGTGGGAAGCAGCGAGGCGTGGGCGCGAGCGGCGATCGCGGCCGGGACCGAGCCCGACGCGGCGCTGGCGGCGGCGATGCGGACGACGGCGTTCTACACGGGCGGATCGTCCGACGCCGGCTGACTTGCGGGGAACCGCGCCACGTTCGTGCGCAGAACGACCGTCGGCAGGCGGGCGCCCGCTGCGGGCGGCATCACCTGCGCCTCACCTGGGTAGGCGTCGCCGGGTCGCCCTCCGTACGCTCGCGGCGATGAGAAGGAGCGACGTGTGACGGAGGCGAACTCAGACTCGGCTCGGTCGACTGCGTACGGCAGGCGCTGGTGGACCCTCGGCATCCTCTCGATGAGCCTTCTGATCATCGGGCTCGACAACACGATCCTCAATGTCGCGCTCCCGACGCTTCAGCGGGAGTTCGATGCGAGCGCCACCGCCCTGCAGTGGATGGTCGACGCCTACATCCTCGTCTTCGCCGGACTGCTACTGACGATGGGGTCGCTCGGCGATCGCTTCGGCCGCAAGCGCGCGCTGCAGGTGGGGCTCGTCGCCTTCGGGGTGTCGAGCTTCCTCGCGGCCTACTCGCAGTCGAGCGCGCAGCTCATCGCGGCCCGCGCCCTGCTGGGCATCGGCGGCGCGCTGATCATGCCGTCCACCCTCTCGATCCTCACCGACGTCTTCCCCAGGGAGGAGCGCGGCCGGGCGATCAGCGTCTGGGCGGCGATCTCCGGGCTGGGCGTCGGACTCGGCCCGCTCACCGGCGGCTTCCTGCTGGAGCACTTCTGGTGGGGGTCCGTGTTCTTCGTCAACATCCCGATTGTCGCGGTCGCCCTCGTGGCCGGACTCCTCCTCGTCCCGGAGAGCAAGGACCCGCATGCGCCGTCGCTGGACCTCCCCGGCGCCGGGCTCTCAATCGCAGCCGTGACGACGCTCGTCTACTCGATCATCGAGGCCCCGGCTAGGGGCTGGACGGACGTCCTGATCGTCGGGGGCCTTGCGAGCGGCGTGGTTCTCGTCGCGGCGTTCCTCTACTGGGAGTTCCGCACCGACCACCCGATGCTCAACCTCGCGTTCTTCAGGAACCTGCGCTTCTCGGCGGGGGCGGGGGCGATCGCGGTCGGGTTCTTCGCCCTCTTCGGGATGATCTTCGGGATGACGCAGTACCTGCAGTTCGTCCAGAACTACACGCCGCTCGAGGCGGGCCTGAGGATGGTTCCGGTAGCGCTGGGCGTCGCGGTCGGTGCGGGCATGAGCGACCGTTTGGTCGGAAGGCTGGGCACCAACAGGGTGGTGGCCATGGGCCTTGTCGTCGTGACCGGAGTCCTCGTGAGCATCAGCCTCTGGCAGCCGGACACGCCCTACGCAATCGTCGGCCTGACCTTCTTCCTGCTCGCCTTCGGCATGGGCAACGTCATGGCGCCCTCCACCGACTCGGTGATGGGAGCGGTCCCCGAGGCCAACGCCGGCATCGCCTCGGCGATGAACGACGTGACGCGCCAGGTGGCGGGAGCCTTCGGCGTCGCCGTCGTCGGCTCCGTCATCAACACCGCCTACGCCGGTCGCATGGACGCGGCCGTCGCCGGCCTGCCGCCGCAGGCCGCCGAGCCCGCGAGCGACTCGGTGGGAGCCGCAATCAGGGTGGCGTCGATGTTGCCCGCCGAGGCCGCCCGCGAGCTCGAGGACGCGGCGCAGATCGCGTTCACCGACGCGCTCGGCGTCGCCGTGCTCGCGGGAGCGGGAGTCGCCCTCGCGGGCGCGGTGCTCGTCGGGAGGTTCATGCCGGCGCGCCACCTCCCCGTGGGGGCGAAAGGTGAATCCGGCGACAAAGCAGCGGGCGGGGAACCGCGCGGAGGCGCTGCTCGCTAGTGGCTGCGGGCCTACACGTCGCGGCTCGCCAGAACCCGCGCCACCCGGGCAGGGCGGCCGCCTGCCGGATCCGCGTGGCCATCTGCACTACGCGATTCCAACGCCGAAGGACAGCCCCATCGGGGGCGCCGACGCCGCGGAGGTCGCCTTATCGGGCCGAGTTGTGAGTACGGTACGTGTCGGTGGGCCAGGGCGTACCGAACTGCGAACTTTTTTGGTGGGAGGTTCTGCTATGAGGATTCAGTGAGGGTGCCTTGGACCAGGGAATGCTAGCACCGACCCTAGCGACGATGTCGGCCCCAACTTGCGCTGAGCGCTACGCCCACGGCAACTCCTACTGCCACACCGACGCCGATGTTGCCGAGTGCCGCGCCGATGCCTACGCCTGCTCCAGCTCCGAGAGCGATGCCCAAACCGATCGCCCGATTTGCGCGCATGCTGTGTTTCCTCGGTCGGGCATGGTCTAACACATGTCCTTGTTGAGAACGGCGCTCTGGACAACGCTGAGGTCGCCTTCAGCGGCGGAGTTCGCAGTTCACTACGTCATGGTGGGCGATGAAGGACTCGAACCTCCGACCTTCCGGGTGTAAACCGGATGCTCTCGCCAGCTGAGCTAATCGCCCCGAGTGCCGGACGAGCGTACGCCGAGAGCGGGCGCGGAGATAGCGATCGGCCCGCTGCAGGGTAGGAGCCAGAAGCGATGCCCCCGCACGGAGCGCGGTAGTGCAGGGGACATCCTCAGGGACCGGTCCTCGCGTGCGTCCCCCTCGCCGTGTCCGGTGCACACGCCGATGGGACGGGCCTCCGCCCCTGATCCCAGCCCGAGTGCCGAGTCAGTTGAGCGTGTTCTCTCCCTGCATGTAGACCCAGACGCGGCTGAACTTCCCGTCGACGACCTCAAAGAAATTGCAGTTGTGCTTCTCCGTCACCGAGCCGTCGTGCTCGGTGTTCCGGACGGTGAACTGGCTTGATATCCACTGCTCGTCGACATCGACGACATGGTGGAAATCCCCGTGCCACACGGCGGCGTGCTCTTGGAAGAGCCGCTCGAACATCGTGCGGATACCAGTGTCGCGTCCGGCGTGGTGAATGTCGTGGGTGGGGATCGTAAACGTCACGTCGGGTTGCATCGTCTCCAGCACCTCGTCGAGCCGCCGCACGTCGGTCTTACCGAAGTAGTCGCCGACGACAAGTGAGACTAGTTCGTCACGGCTCAGCTTGCGCACCCGCATCCTCCTCATCATCCTGGCGCCACGGCAACACCGCGTGCTGCTACGCTCGACGCGGAGACTGACCCATGCGCACGCGCATCCGCAACGTCACCGCCGTCTTGGCGCTCGCCATCGGGCTCTCACTTTGGGCGATCCCCGAGCCCTGGGGCGTCGCGGGGATCGTCTGCTTCCTCCTGCTCGGCGCGATCGCCGTCGTTCTGAGCGCGGTGCCCGCATCGCGCAGCCCCGCGAGCGACGCGCACCTACCTCGAGAGGGCCGCACCGGGCAGCCCGGGCTCAGCGATGAGGCGTGGGAGGAAGCCCAGCGGCAACCTCCCTACCCGCCCGGAGTCTAGCAGCGCCAGGCTCCCCGGGGACCCGGGGGCATCGAACCGTCCATGTTCGCTAGAAGTTGCGCCGAGGACCCCCGCTAAGACCGCGTCAGGTCGAGCAGCCCCGCGACGCCCGGTGCATCCGCGAGCGCGTCACAGGCCGCGGCGAGTTCCTGCACGCGCCCCGCCGGGAGTGCTCGCTCCGCGTTGATCCGGAACTTCGTCCGCAGCTCGCCGTCGGTGAGGGGATTACCGGGGCCGCCGCGGTTCACGAGCACGCGCTCCTCGAAGACGGTCCCGTCATCCATCTCCACGCTCAGCACGGCGGGGAACTGCATCGGGAAGATGCGATCACACTCCGGATCGGCGTAGGTCTCCACCTTCGCGGCGAGCGCGAGCACGCGGGGATCGGCGGCGCGCTCGTCGGTGAAGTCCTCGAAGGAGAGCCCCAGACCGCCGCCCCCTAGCAATGCGGCCGCGACCGTGAACGGCCCACTGAACTGCGCGTGGTACCCGGACTGCGGGTGCAGCTTCTCCTCGCGGGGCTCACCGATCGTGCGGAGTGCGGACGTCGCTCCTCCGAGGCGTATCCGCGCAATTCGGTCCGCGTCCACGCCATGCCTCGCGCGGATGGTGAGTGCCGCGTCGATTCCCGCATGCGTGTAGTGATTCGCCGGGTAGGGCTTGAAGAAGATCCCGGGAACCTCCCAGCGTTCGCCGAGTCCGCCGAGGATCGCCTCCTTGTCGTAGCGACCGTCGCAATAGGCGTTGTAGAAGCCGAAGCGGCCCTCGAAAACGGTGGGGGGGCCGGTGTAGCCGTGCTGGGCGAGCCGCGCGGCCGTGAGGCCAGAGTGTGCCGCCCACCCGCAGTGCAGACGCTTGACGGTGCCGCCGGCGCGGTTGGACTCGATGAGACCGCCCGCCATGCTCGAGGCGATACCCATCGCGTGGCCGATACCGGCTGCGTCGAGGCCGAGCAGGCGGGCGCCCGCTGCGGCCGACGCGATCGCGCCGCAGATCGATGTTGCGTGCCACCCCTTCTCGAAGAAGATGTTCCCCTCCTCTTCGAGGTAGCCACCCATCCCCAGCCGCACGCAGACCTCGAGGCCCGACGCCACGGCCGCGAGCGCCTGCGCGCCGCTTGCGCCGGATGCCTCCGCCTGTGCCAAGACGGCCGGCACGACGGAGGCACTCGGGTGCAGAACCGAGGGGAGATGGGTGTCGTCGAAGTCGAGGCTGTGCGCGAGCGTCCCGTTCACCAGAGCCGCCTGCGGGGCCGGGAAGCGGCCCTCGCGAGCGACGACGCTCGACTCCCCGCGGCCGCCCCACTCCCGGACGATCTCCCACGCCCCGTCGCCCAGCCCCAGGGCGTCGGCCGCCAGGCAGATCCCGAGCGCGTCGAGGACGCGCTGCCGGGCGCTCGAGGCGACGTCCGCCGGCAGGGTCTCCGGCGCCGTCCCCACCATGAACTCGGAGAGCGTGCGCAGGATCGTCTCATCGCCCTGCTTAGCCATGCATCGCCTCCCCCCTGCCTGGGCGCGCGCGCCGGTCGCCGACGCTAGGCGACGGCGACGGGGCGGACCGGGGAGCCCGTCCCGCCGACGAAGGGAAGCGGGCTCACGGAGAAGAGGAACTCGCACACGCCCGCGGCGGCGAGCGCCTCCATGTTCGCGTTCTCGATGATGAAGACGCCCGCCTCCACGAGCAGGATACGGTGGACGGGAAGCAGGCGGTGACCGGACCCGGGCGGCAGATGCTCGTATGCCATGGAGTCGTGCGCGGTGACGAGGATGCCGCGATCGGCGAGCCATCGCGCGGCGCCCTCCTCCGGGCCGGGCACGCCCGAATCGTGACCGATGTAGCGCGGAGGATCGTCCCAGTAGCGTGCCCAGCCGGAGCGCACGAGGACCGCATCTCCGGCCCCCACCTCGACCCCCGCCCGCTCGGCGGCGGCGGCAAGATCCCCGGCCGTGATGGGCTCGCCGGGGGCGAGCACGTCCACCCCACGCGCCGCCGCGATGTCCAGGAGCACACCCCGACAGACGATCGGCTCGACGGTCTCGACCCCGAGCTGAGAGAAGCGCGAACCATGGGTCTGCGCGGAGGCCGCGTCGATGCCGCCGTGAAGCTTTCCCTGGTGCGAGACATGACACAGCGCATCGAAGTGCGTGCCGGTGTGTCCCCCCATCACGATCATCTCATTTGCGGCGGATCCGCCGTCAGGGCGCACCATGTCGCCGTGGCGCCTGAGCAGGGCCATCCGATAGCCGGGATGGTTCGGCGAGATCGGCATCGTCGGTTCTAGCGGATGACCGAGGTCAAATACACGCGCGCGCGCCACGAGCGCGGCGAGCTGCTCCCCCACGCTCTCCGGCGCTCCGCTCGTGCTCATCGCCGCCTCCCACCCTCCGTCGCGCTAGCCGACGCCGAGCCGCTCCGCGAGCTCGAGCGTCTGCCTGGCGCGACGCACGACCGCCACATCCACGAACTCGCGCCCCGCACCTCCCGCCGCCGCGGTGGTGGTCGCACCGGAGCCGGTGCGCTCTGCCGCGTCCTGGGCAGAGAGGATGGCGCGGGCGTGAGCGACTTCCTCCGCAGTCGGAGTGAACGCCTCGTGGATCGCGGGGAGCTGGCGCGGATGGATCGCCGACTTGCCGAAGTAGCCGAGCGCGCGCGCCTGCGCCGCCTCGGCGCGGAGCGCCGCCTCGTCGTCGAGCCTCGTCAGCACCGAATCGATGGGAGGCCGCACTCCCGCGACCCTCGAAGCGAGCACCAGCCGCGAGCGGGCGTAGAGGGTCTCCGTGCCGCCCGCGCCGGGCCTGGCGTCGAGATCCCGCACGAAATCGGCAGCGCCGTAGGCGAGCGCGAGCACGCGCGGATCGGCGCCTGCTATCTCCTCGGCCCGCCACGCGCCCTTCGCGCTCTCGATGATGGGGATGAGCGCCACGGAGCCGGCGGGCAGCCCGACCTCACGCTCCGCCTTCGCGATCCATGTCGCAACCTGTCGCACGTCGCCGGCGCTCTCCGTCTTGGGCACGCGGATGCCGGCGATGCCGGCGCACACGACGGACGCCACCTCGTTGGCGGTCAGTCCCGTCGACGGATGGTTGACGCGGACGAAGACGAGCGGATCCGGATCGGCCGCGCGTGCACGGACAGTCGCCGCCACCAGCTCGCGAGCCCGCTCCTTCTCCGGCGGCGGCACCGCATCCTCGAGGTCGAGCACGACGGCGTCGGCGCCCGCCGACATCACGCGGTCCAGCAGCTTCTCGCTGTTGCCGGGCGCATAGAGATGACTGCGGACCGGGCGCAGAGGGGCGAGGCCGTCCGGCCGCTCGCCAGCCACGAGCCTAGACGGCGCCCCGCTCGCGGAGCTCCGCGAGCTGCTGCGGGGTCACGCCGAGCTCGCCGAAGACTTCCTCGTTGTCGGAGCCGCGGGGGCGACCGGGGAAGCGAATCTCACCGGGCGTCTCCGACATCCGGAACATCACGTTCTGCATGCGCAGCGGTCCGAGGTCCGGATCGTCGACCGTGGTGATCGAGTCGAGCGCCTGGAACTGTGGGTCGTTGAGAATGTCCTCAACGTCGTAGATCGGCGCGACTGCAGCCTGCGCCTCCTCGAACTTCGCGACCACGTCGTCGAAATCGCGCTGAGCGATCCAGCTTCCGACCATCTCGTCGAGTTCGTCGGCATGCCTGGCCCGGCTCACGCCTCCGGCAAACCACGGCTCGTCTATGACCTCAGGGTGGCCCACCAGGTGCATCACGCGCTCGGCGATCGCCTGCGCACTCGTCGAGACGGCAACCCACCGCCCGTCACGCGTCTCGTAGGTGTTGCGGGGCGCGTTGTTGACGGAGCGGTTGCCGTGCCGGGTCTGCTTGAGGCCCAGCTGCTGGTAGATGATGGGCTGGGCGCCGAGGACCGTCAGGATCGGCTCGATCAGCGCGAGGTCGATCACCTGACCGCGGCCGCCCTGCGCGTCTCGCCAGTAGAGCGCGATCAGAAGCGCGTTGGCACCGGCGAGCCCGGCGATACCGTCCGCGAGCCCGAACGGCGGCAATGTCGGAGGCCCGTCGGGCAGGCCCGTGATGGCGGCGAAGCCGCTCATCGCCTCTGCGAGCGTGCCGAACCCCGGCCGACTCGCATAGGGGCCGAACTGCCCGAAGCCGGTGCAGCGCATGATGATCAGGCGCGGATTCACCTCAAGGAGCATCTCGGGCGAGAGGTTCCACCGCTCCAGGGTGCCGGGGCGGAAATTCTCGATGAAGACGTCGGCCGTCTTCAGGAGCTCCAGCATCAACTCCTGGCCGGTCTCGTTCGAAAGGTTGAGCGAGATGGCGCGCTTGTTGCGCGACATCTGCTTCCACCATAGCCCGTGGCCGTCCTTGCTCTCCCCGTGATCCCGGACCGGGTCGCCACGGGTCGGGTGTTCCACCTTGATGACATCCGCGCCGAAGTCGCCGAGCACGGTCGCCATCAGCGGGCCCGCGAAGAGCGTCGCGGCATCCACGACGCGAACACCGGCAAGGCCCCTAGGGCCGCCGCTGCCGGACGACGCTCCCTCGATCGGGGCCACGGCTAGCCTGCCCTCGCGGCATCCAGCGCGTGGGGGCGCCGGAGGAACTCGCCCGTCGTGCCGCCGAGCACGGCGCCGTCGCGGTACATGAGCTCGCCGCGTCGAATCGTCATCACCGGCCAGCCCTTCACCGCATATCCCTCGAACGGCGTGAAGTCCTGCGCCGCCAGGAGGAGCTCGCTCGTGATGGCCTGCTCCTTGTCGAGATCGATGATGGCGAGGTCGGCATCCGAGCCGACGGCGATCGTCCCCTTGCGGGGGTAGAGCCCGAAGGAGCGAGCCGGGCTCGCCGAGACCAGCTCGGCGACGCGGTGAAGCGGAAGCCCTCGCTTGTGGTAGCCGTCGGAGATGAGGAGCGGGTAGAGCAGCGCCGTGCCGCCGAAGCCGGCCTTCGCGCCCCACAGATCGGCCTTGTCCTCCTCGAAGCAGCAGGCGTGGTCGGAGACGACGTGGTCGATGCGGCCATCCATCACGGCGGCCCACAGCGCGTCGTTATCCGCCTGCTCGCGGATCGGCGGATTGACCTTCCCCTGAAGCCCGCCCGCCGCGGTCTGCCACGTGAGCGCGAGGTGGTGCAGCGTCGTCTCGAGCCTCAGGTCGGTATCGGGGTGCGAGCGCCGGAATTCGTCAGCCGTCTGGAAGGCGAGCGCGCTCGAGAGGTGAAGAAAGTTGACCGGGCACCGTGTCGCCTCGATCAGAACGCCGGCTTCGCTGATCGCAAGCCGCTCCGTCAGCGGCGGCCGCGCGAGGTGGTAGCCCTCAAGGCCATCGATGCCCTTCGCCTGCACGTCCTCGATGAAGATCCGCAGCAGCTCCGACTGCTCGCAGTGCAACGAGAGTGAGATCCGGCCCGCCGCGGCGTGCCGGGTCGCCGCCTCGCGCACGCGCACCATGTAGCGGTAGAGGTGGCCGAGGTCGTAGTTCTCGGCCATCGTGAGGGCGCGCCCGTCCGTCGAGCTTCCCTCGAGATTGAGCCCCTTGTAGAACATGAAGAACTTGAAGGAACCGATGCCCTGCTCGACGAGCCAGGGGATCTCGTCGAGCTGGGACTCCTCCATGATGCCGATGTGGTACGAGAAATCGGTGTAGGAGTGCCCGCTGGTGCGCTCGATGACCTGGGGCAGGATCTCGCGGTAGGAGCCGCTCCGGTTCAGGTAGTGGCTTCCCGTGCGGAAGTAGCTGATCACCGAGGTCACACCGCCGACGAGGGAGGACCGGGTCTCGCTCTCGGCATCCTCCTCGATGGGCCTGTAGATCCCGATATGGAAGTGCGCATCGACCGCACCGGGTGCGACCACGCGGCCCCGCGCGTCGATCACCTGGTCACCTTCGGTCGAGGGGATCGCATCCTCGATCGCGGCGATGCGCCCGTCACGGATGCCCAGGTCGGCGCGGATGGTGCCGACGTGCGGGATGACGAGGTCCCCGCCGGTCACCACGGTGTCAAATCGCGCCACTCCCTCACCTCCTTCGCCGAGCGCCGCCTAGCGCGTCGACGACCAGATGATACAGCCCGCCCGTCCTACGCTGGACACGCGCGAGCCGCCCTCCCTCGACATCTGGAGCCGGGCACACCGGCACGCGGGCGGGCGTCTCGGCTCGCGATTGCTCCCGACTTAGAGACCCATCGACGGACCGGGCTCCCGTCCCGGCGGCCCGCGACGTAGAGAGAAGGAGCAGGTCGGCTGGATGGGAGCGACCGAGCCGCGCCGCGTGTAGACTCGGCTCGCGGACGGCGCCCCGGCGCCTCCCGAGAGCCCGGCAGGGTAGCTCAGTGGTAGAGCAGGGGATTCATAAGCCCTTGGTCGCAGGTTCGAATCCTGCCCCTGCTACCAACCTTTACCTAGAATTAACTAGTAATTATGTTCTGTGAAACCTCACGTGGCGATCACGTACCTGATCAGTTGGGGATCAAATGGGGATCAACTCCCGCGATTCGCGCACGGCGCAGACGTATCCCGATGCGCATGCCGTAGCGAGATGCACCGCAGTCAGAGCCTAGGAATGAGAGCGCCAGATACAACCTCGCGCACCCCTCTTCGCACGACCGCAGCGTCATACACCATCGCCTCGACATCACGCGACGCGGCACATCCCGAGGGCCACGCGACGGTGACAGCTCCGATGCTGCCGGAAGCCCCTCCTTCGCGGAGAAGCGTCTCAGTCCACGGATGCAATTCGTCCGAGTTCGCGGAAGAACGAAGGAAATGTCTTCGTGACGCAACCCGGGTCGGCGATTGTGATCCCGGCGACTCGTAGCCCGACCAACGCGAAGCTCATGGCGATGCGGTGATCATCGTATGTAGCCACCTCGATGGGTTGTGGCAGGCCCGGATAGACGGTGACGCTGTCCCACTCCGCCTCGACCCGGATTCCCATCCTGCGAAGCTCCGTTACCGCCGCCACCGGCCGGTCGCTCTCTTCATAGTGAGTTTGCGCAATGCCCCGAATCGTCACGGGTCCGTCGGCGAACGGCGCGATCGCCATGAGTGTCGTGGCGACATCGCCCATCCGCGTGAAGTCCGCATCGACGGCCCGAAGCCGTTCCGGTCCCCACAGATCGATGGCATCGCGGTCGCGGGAGACCGTGCATCCCATGCGCTCCAGAACGTCGAGCAGCCCCAGATCTCCCTGCGCGGAGCCTCGTCCCAGGCGGAGCACCCTCACGTGCCCGCCGGTCACCGCCGCGGCCGCGAAGAAGTACGAGGCGCCTGACGCGTCCGGCTCGATCTCGTACGCCCGACCACGGTATCGCTGGCCCGCGGCGACCCGGAAGCGATGATCGCCGTCGCGGTCAACGTGCACGCCGAACGCGCGCATCGCGTCCAGCGTGAGGTCGACGTAGGGTGCGGATACGAGGTCGCCGTCCACCTCCAGCGACACGTCACGTCGCGCATAGGGGGCTGCCATCAGGAGCGCGCTCAGGAACTGGCTCGAGATGTCCCCCTTCACCCGGGCTCGACCACCGGGGATGCCGCTAGCGCGAATGTCAACCGGCGGGCACCCGTTTCCGAACCGGGACCTGACGTCGACGCCCAGCTGGCGCAGGCCGTTGAGGAGAGGTTCGATGGGCCGCCCGCGCATGCGAGAGGAGCCGTCCACGGAGAAGACCCCGTCGCCGATCGCCAGCGCAGCCGTAAGAAATCGCGCCGCTGTGCCGGCGTTGCCGACCGACAGCGCAGCGCCGCGGGACGGGAACGCGCCAGCACCCCCCTCCACCTCGTACCGCTGCCCGCATTCGTCCGCGTCGACCCGAATCCCGAGCGCGGTCAAGGCCCGATGCATGTATCGCGTGTCGTCGGAAAAGAGCGCGCGCATGAGCTCCGAACGCCCCTCGCCGAGCGAAGCCAACAGGAGAGCGCGGTTGCTGTAGCTCTTCGATCCCGGGAGATCGATCTCGGCTTCGACACGCGCCGCCGGGGACACCGCTATCGAGTCGATGGCGCCCTCCCAAGACCACCAGCCCTGGGCCTCAGGCGGCCGGATGGGGTCCGGTCCGGCGCCCGGGCGCTATGTCCGCCGCCAGGCGCCAAGCCGCTCGCCGCGCATGCAGACCGGAGTCTAGTGTCCCGATTCAGGGATGCGCTCTAGATATCCGGCGAGGTTGTCAAGGATCTGGTCCGCGGACTTGTGCCAGATGAAGGGCCTCGGATTCTCGTTCCAGCTGGCGACCCACATCTCCACTGAGCGGATCAGATCAGGGACGCTATGGTGCGTGCCGCGCCGGAGCCACTTGCTGGTGAGCTCTGCAAACCAGCGCTCCACGAGGTTCATCCAGGAGCTGTAGGTCGGCGTGAAATGGAAGGTGAAGCGGGGATGGCGCTGGAGCCAGCGCTGGATGGCGGGCGTGCGGTGCGTGGAGACGTTGTCGAGCACGACATGCACCGCCAGCTCACGGGGAACGCTTTGGTCGATGAGGGCGAGGAACTGCTGGAACTCCCGAGCCCGGTGCCGGGGGGTCATCTCCGTGATCACGCATCCCGAGGCGACATCGAGCGCCGCGTAGAGGTTCGTCGTGCCGTGACGGATGTAGTCGTGCGTCTGGCGGGCGGGGACGCCGGGCATCATCGGCACCGTCGGCGCGGTGCGGTCGAGTGCCTGGATCTGGGTCTTCTCGTCCACGCACAGCACAACCGCCGCGTCGGGCGGGTTGAGATAGAGCCCGGCCACGTCGCGCACCTTGTCGATGAACTGCGGGTCGGGCGACAGCTTGAAGCTCTCCACGAGGTGCGGCTTCAGGCCGAAGGCGCGCCAGATCCTGAAGATCGCCGACTGCGACATCCCGACCGCGGCTGCCATCGATCGGGTCGACCAGTGCGTCGCGTTGGGAGGCTGCTCCTCCAGCGTCGTGACGATCACCGCTTCCACCTGTGCATCGGCGATCGTGCGCGGCGCCCCGGGGCGCGGCTCATCCTGTAGCCCATCGAGCCGCCCCTGCGCAAAGCGCCGGCGCCACTTGCCGACGGTGACCGGATGGCAATCGAGCGCCGCGGCGATCGCTTTATTCGATGTCCCCTCGGCCGCTGCCAGGACGATGCGACAGCGCAGCGCCAGCGCCTGGGCCGATGTCGGCCGGCGCGCCCACCGCTCCAGCGTCTCACGCTCCTCGTCGCTCAGGACGATCGCGACCGTCGGCCGTCCGATTCGGGTGCTCATGACACTCCAGAGTCTGCCCCATGGGGCAAAACCCCGCTGTGCCACCATACCCGTTATCTGTCGCTATTACGAATCAGGACACTAGCAGGGTGCTGAAGAAGCTCCTTCCGGGAGCCTCGGAGCGGTGCCGGGCGGCTTGAGGCCGCGTCCGGCTTCGTGATTGTGGCCTCCTGACCTGCCCCGGGTGCCTCTGAGGGCTCCCCGGCGGGGCGGAGGGCGCACTGCGCCTACGTCGCGGCGGTCTCGAGCGTGGCCATGCGCACCAGGTTGTAGGCGGCGGCGGTGAGCTCCAGCCAGCCGCGGTTGCGCTCGCGGCCCACGAAGCGCAGCTTGCGCCCGCCGCCCACGGTCTTCATCCAGCCAAAGACCTGCTCCACGATCTTGCGTCGCTTCCGACTCTGCCTGTAGCCGCGATGCCGCGTGGTGCGCCCGTCCACGGCGCTGCGGCGGCGGCGGTCGTTCTGCGCCACGTGCGGCGTCACACCGCGAGCGCGCAGCGCCGCCACGAAGTCGCGCGTGTCGTAGCCGCGGTCGGCGCCCAGCGTCCCGCAGCCGCTCACGCTGCGCTCCAGCATCGTGACCGCCGCCTCGCGCTCGGCGTACCCGTTCGCCTCGGTCAGCTCCACGTCCAGCACCAGGCCGTGACGGTTCTCGGTGAGCAGATGGTGTCGACGAGCAGCGATTCCGTCAGTGCAACGGAGCAGCGACTCCGTCAGTACCGCCCTGGTCGTCGGAGGATGCCGCGGCACCGTTCCGGCGTCCAGGGACGCCGTTGGCGCGGACGTAGCTGCTGACGGTGTCGCGGGAGATCCCGAGCAGCCTGGCGGTCGCCCGCATGGACAGTCCCTGCAGCTGCGCCTGCTGGATCGCCTTCCAGCGGGCGAGCTGCCGAGGAGTCGGAGCCCGGAGCTGCTTGCCGCTGGTCTCCGACCTGACCGCAGCGCCGTTGCGCGTCGCATCCACCGCCGCAGCAGCCAGGAGTGCAGGCAGCCGCCGGAGCGCGCCGCCGGAGCCGAGCCCTGAGGCGATGCGCTCGTGGTCGGGGTTCTGGGTCAGCTCGGAGCGAACCGCTCTCAGCACGCCCGCGCGCGGCGGTGCCGGGCGTGAGGGGATCGTCTCCCCCTGGTGCTGGACGGAGAGCTCGCCGGCCGGCCGCTCCACCACCTCGACCTGCGTCCCGGCGTAGCTTCTCCGCTCGGGCCCGGGCAGCAGCTGCAGCGTGCGCCAGTGGTACTTGACGGTGTTGTCGCGCGCGACGGTGCGGGGGTGCCGGAAGCTCAGGATGGACGCGAGGGGGAGCGCGGGATCGAGCGGGCGGTAGGCCACCACGGGCTGCGCTGCCGGGATCCGGAAGCGGGCGTTGAAGCGCGGCAGGAAGCGCTCGAGTACGGCGTGTGCCTCGGGGATGGTGGAGGCGGAAGCGTGGCGCAGTTCGGTCACCAGCCGGTCCTGGAACGTACCTGCGGCACGTTCCACGCGCCCCTTCGCCTGCGGTGATCGCGCGAAGATCTGGGTGATCCCCAGTTCACGCATCGCCCGTGCGAACTGGGTGGACACCTTCAGTCCGCGCCGTCCGTCGGGGGAGGCCTTGAAGACGCCGTGGCGGTCACTGTAGAGGGCGAGCGGGATGCCGCAGCCGCGGACGACCTCCTCCAGCAGGAGGAAGTAGCCGCGCGCGTCCTCGGTGGGGCGGAAGAGCGCGTGCACGGCTGCGCCGGTCGCATCGTCGACGGCGAGCAGCAGGGCGAAGCGCGGGCCTCGTCCCTCGAGCCAGGCGTGATGGCTGCCATCGACCTGGAGCAGCATCCCCTCGCGGGGCATCCGCTCACGCCGGACGCGGTGCTCGGGCGGCCGGCGGCGGCGGGGACTCGGGATGCTGGCCCGCGCCAGGATCCGGCGGACGGTCCAACTGCTCACGTCCAGGCCCTCGTGCTCCCACAGCAGCTCGGCGAGGTGGGTGTGGTTCGCTCCCGGGTAGCGGGTGGTGGCCAGGCGCACCACGGCCGAGGCGACATCGGCCGGGACGGCGTTGTGCGGCCGGCGCCGGCGGTTGCCGTGGGCGAGCGCCGCGGCTCCCCGCGCACGGTAGGCGGCGAGGAGCCGCCACCCGTGCCGCTCGCTGATGCTCAGGATCTCGGCGGCCTGCGAGACCTGCAGATCTCCGGCGATCACCCGGTCGAGTACGTAGCGTCGTGCCTCTTCGAACTGTTGCACTGTCACCCCCTGCTCGCTGGCTGGGGACTGACAGATTCGCTGCTCCGTTAACTACTGACGGAATCGCTGCTCAACGACAATCGGAACACGACCATCGCCGTCACGCCGAGATCGAGAACGCGATCCGCGACCTCAAGTACGGCGTCGGGTTGAACCATCTCCCCTCGGGCCGCTTCGCCGCGAACGCGGCGTGGCTCGCGGTGCAGGTGATCGCGCACAACCTCGCCCGCTGGATGGCACGCCTCGGGCTCGGCGAGGGGATCGTGACGACCAGGACGCTCAGGCGACGCTACTTCTCTCTCGCCGGACGGCTCACCCACTCTGCCCGGCGGTGGACCCTGCACCTCCCGAAGCGCTGGCCCTGGGCCGGGCAGCTGGCAGCCGCGCTCGCGCGACTACGGGCGATACCGCTTCCGGCCTGACGCCCGCTCACAGCGCCGACCCGGAGCCGAAGCTCGCGCCAGCATGCCCGCGCACGCCTCGCGCACCCTCGCGCCCGCACCCTCAGCGCCCCCGAGCGGCGCTGAGCGACGACTCTTGGCTCCGGCCCGCCCCCGGCGCCGCCCGGCGAACGCCGACACACCCGTCGAACTCTCCGGCAGCCCGGCACCCCGCCTCGTCAAGCTTCGTTCGGTTCGCGGTAGGGATGCCGGTTGCCCGGCACCCCCCGCACAGATCCGGACGTGCCCTCTCGGGCATCCGGCTCCTACCTCAAGTGCGTGACGGCAAATCGCTCCGCAGGCCACGGGTGAAGGATGGAGATTCGGGGCCAGTGTCCCTGGCACAGGGCAAGGATGCGCTCCCACGTGAAACGGTCGCGCTGCGACCGCCGTCGGAGAACGCGCAGCCAGAGCCGCTTCACGAAACGGACAAACCGCGTGAGCGCCGGCGAGCTGGTCGGCACCGCGTAGTAGCCAAGCCACCCACGCAGTACCCGCCCCAGCCACTGCCCCGTCGTCACGGGGTTGTCGTGCATGCGCCGCCACAACTCGGCCTTGATGGCCTTCAGCGTCCGGCGCATCCGCTTCGCAACGGGCTTGCGCCCCAGCCCGAATCTCCCGTCGCGTCGGGTCCGGCAGTAGTGCGTCATGCCGAGAAAGTCGAACGTTTCCGGTCGGCCCTCCCCGCGCTTCCGCCTGTTCGCCAGCGCGAACCTGCCGAACTCAAGTAGACGGGTCTTCTCCGGGTGCAGCTCCAGCCCGTAGGCCGCGAACCGCTCCCGGAGTGCCTCCATGAACCGCACCGCATCGCTGCGGTGCTGGAACCCCAGGACGAAGTCATCGGCATACCGCACGATGTACGCCTCGCCCCGGACCTCCCGCGGTCGCCACTCGCGCGCAAACCAGTCGTCGAGCACGTTGTGCAGGTACACGTTCGCAAGCAGCGGCGATATCGGCGCCCCCTGCGGCATCCCCCGCACGAAATCGACTTCCGGCTCCGCGTCCATGACGCCGACGCTCAGCCACTTTCGTATCAGGCGCAACACCCGCTGGTCCCCGATGCGCATCTCCAGAAACGACATCAGCCGCCCCCGGTCGATGCTGCCGAAGAACTCCCGGATGTCCACCTCGACAATCCAGCTGACCTTGCGCCGTTCGACCGCGTAGGCCAGTGCGTCCAGCGCGTCATGCGCCGAACGCCCCGGCCTGAAGCCATGCGAGAAGCCGTAGTAGGGTCAGGGGCTGGCGCGGTGCGAGCCGTAGGCGGTGGCGCATCAGTTCCAAGCCGGTTTCCCGGTGGTGCCCAACTCCACGGCCATAGCAGCGTCCGTCTCCAGCCCCTGCCACATCGAACCGGACGTGAGGTTCTCCCTCATCCGGCTCACCGATGCCCTTCACCAGATGGCATGCAGCGCTCCCCACAACGTGGGTCGTGCCTTGGCCAGCCGGTACAGCATGTGCGGAGAGCCTCGAACCCTACCAAGTGGTTGCTAGCCCCGAGGGGCACTCACCAGTCCACACCCCCAGCAACATGCACGGACAAAGTAGGGGTCCTTCCCATCACCGGCGGTTATGTTGTCCGTCCGGCTCCAGCGGTACTACGACCCCCTCCGCCACCCTTCCGGCTGGCTGTCCACTTCCCGGCTCTGACCGGTTATAGGACGCCTCGCTCCGACGCCCTCTCACAGGGTGCCGGGCCGGGGAGGGCTTCTCCGGTTCCCGTCGCTACCTTCCGTACGTTCCACGTCCCATACGCCGGGAGGTTTCTTGAGGCTGCATTCCAGGATCTTCACCTCGTCCATGGCCTTCGCCCTGACCACCCGGGCTCGGCTCCTCCTTGGTCCTGTCAATAGACAGGCGAGTCTCACGGCGCGGCAGACTTCGCGTCATGCTGCGGACCGCACGTTTGCTCCCCCTCATAGGGCTCTTGACGTCGGGCTTCGACGCAGACCGTTTCCCGTCCACGCCGCCGACCTGCTAACGGGCCTCCTGACAGTTACCCGTGCCGGACTCTCACCGGCTGGCAGCAACGAGCATGTCTCCGGACCGGTCACGTCATCACGTCACCACCCCTTCGACTTCCGGACGCACGTAGCCCGACTCGTAAATCGGGTTCAAAAGGGCACCTCGAAGAACTCGCGATTGTTGATGAAGGTATCGGTGAGGGCACGAGGGGGCAGAGGGCGTAGCTGAGGAGACCCCAGGGGGTGTGGGTGAGTCCGCGAGAGCATAGGTGAAGCGGGATAATTGACAGTTAAACGGGACTGTCAAAGCACCGAACTAGAGGCTGGTGTGAGGTCTGTGGACGGGTGGCGGCAAGCTAGGCCGCGGCAGCCGTACGGCGGTGTTCGAGGTGCGCCAGACGGCGAATATTGTACGCCAGGTTCTTGAAGCCGATCTGCGTCACTGCCCGCCGCACGCCGATCGTACGGATGTGCGTGCCGCCCATCTCGTTCGTCTGCGAGCCGAAGATGTGCTCAACCCGGGCCCGTACTTGCGACCATCCCCGGTTGACCGCCTCCTCAGCCGCCGTCAACGGCCGGTTGGCAGCGGCCTTCCGATGGATGCGGCTCGTCAGACCTTTCTCCGTGAGCATTGCCTCAATCGCCCGCGACCGATAGGCACGGTCTGCCCACACATCGGGTGACGTGTTCGGAGAGTCGAGCAGCTGGTCGATCACCTGGCTGTCATGGACCGCGGCATCGGTGACGGCGTAGGAACGCACCAGCTTGTGGCGCCGATCGATGGTGATGTGGTTCTTGTAGCCGTAGTGACTCTTCCCGTGCTTCTTCGTCCAGCGGGCGTCGAGGTCTTTCTGGGCCAGCTTCGCCGGATTGAAGACCCACTCCGAGGGAATGAGGTCCTGCTTGAGCGACTCGTTCTCCCGGCGGCTGTTGCGCTGGATCGGCACCGAGACGATCGAGGCGTCGACGATCTGTCCGCCACTGGCGCGGTAGCCCTGGCTGGCGAGATAGTGGTCGAAGGCCTGGAACAACTCGGCGATGGCGCCCGCCCTGGTCAACTGCTCGCGGTAGAGCCAGAAGGTGGTGGCGTCGGGCACCCGGCCTTCGATGCCTGTGCCGCAGAAGCGGGAGAAGGAGAGACGGTCGCGGATCTGATACTCAATCTGTTCATCGGAGAGGTTGTAGAGTACGCCGAGTATCAATCCCTTGAAGATGACGATTGCGTCCCATGGCTTGCGTCCGGCCGGTGATTTACGCTCTTCTTCGGGCGTGGCCCAGACGGCTTCTAACTGAGGTCTGAACTGCTCCCACGGGATGATTTGGTCGAGCTTGGCGAGTGGGTCGCCCTTGGCGTCGAGAGCGTCGTAGCGGTCGTCCACATTGAAGAACCCAAGTTGGCCCATATCATCCCCCGTAACCATGACACTGATGGCTACAGTATATCATTCACCATGCCGACGATATAGTCATTCTTCGAAGTGCCCAAAAGATTGTCCACCACCGCCCGCTGAACGATCTTGTCCTCCAGCGAGACGATACCGAGCGGCCGTATTCCCCCGTCCGGCTTGGGTATCTCTACCCGCCTGACGGGCTTCGCCCGGTACGCTCCACGGTGTACGCGGCCATGCAGGTCGAGCAATCGCTCGTCCAGCCCGTCCCCGTATTCTCGCCACCTCACCCCGTCCACGCCCGGAGCCGCATCCCGCTTCAACGCGAGATACGCCTCCCGCAGCGCCTCCGGCGTGATGTGGTGCAAGAGCGCGGTGAGTTTCTCTCCCGGCTTCCGTTCCACGAACTGCCGTATCCTCTCCGCTCCGGGTGACACCGCACCCCGACTCTGCGTCCGGACCGTGCCGGTGCTTTGAGGATTCCTCTCGGTTGGGGCCCTTTGCTCCAGCGACTCCGCCGGGGCTCGCGCCCCCTTGTTCGCCGCCTTCATCGCTCGTACGGCCCCATCAGACTGCTGCGCATCGTTCATCATCGGCTACGGTTTACGTCCCTTCCCGACGCGGTCCCGGCGTACGACTCGTCGGGACAACGCGCAGCTCTCCCAAGTCCCGGCGATAGACGTGTGTGCGTGCATGGGGTCTTCGACACCGTGGGGCCCGACCACGACTCGCCAGTAGCGCCGTCGCCGGTATTGCCTTCGACCAATCCAAGAGCCTCGGCACCCCAAATGGCCCTTTCGATGCTCATTAGCCCCGCCCGCACACCCCGCTGCCGACGCTTCACAAGCCGCCTCGCGACGACCCGCGCACGGCTCGCGGAATGACATGAGTGGCTAGCTCTTTGCCATAGAGGACTTCCACCTCCTGCCTACTCGCCAGTTAGCCTGGCGCTCTGGATTCGAGCTTAGACAAGTGACCCGCCCCCGACTTCTCGGCAAGCTCCCAGCGTACTCAGCGATTGACCGCAGCGTTACGTGGAACTGGTGACCTCCGACGCCCGTCCCCTATGCACTACCCGACCTCCTGCACCAGTTGCTCAAGAACAACCGCGACTCCGTCTTCGTCGTTACCGAGCGTCGAATATGCAGCGCCGGCTAGGACACTGGGTGTGCGTTCCTCCCTCGGCGGCATCCGACAAACTCCCCCCGTCAGGCGACCCTCTCGAGTTCCCACACGATCACGATCGGAAGACCCCGGACAGCAGCCTCCGCCAGGTCGGGCATCCGCTCCGCGAATCCGATCGTGGCGATCTCCCTATCTCCGTGGAGAGGCTCAATACACTGAACGACCCGGAGTCCCGCCTCGCGGAAGGCCCTGAGATAGGCCGACGGCAGATGGACGTAGCTCCGAACGAACGCGCTCGCCGAGTCGCTCAGCGGATACACGCCGTGATCACCGAGCATCACCATGAACGGATGGACGTCAGAGACGATCACTGACCCTCCAGGACGCATGACCCGGGCCAACTCCCGAATTGGTGGTCCCAGATCGGCGCAGTGGCTCAGTGCGAGCGTACAGACGGCCAGGTCCATCGCCTCGTCAGGTAGAGGAAGCGCCGCCAGGTCCGCCGTCGCAAAGCGTGCGGTGGGCACCGTCGCCCGTGCGACGTCAAGCATGGCAGGCGTCGAGTCGATGCCGGTCACCTGATGGCCCAGCGAGGCCAAGTACGCAGCATGCCTCCCCGTGCCGCAGGCTGCGTCCAGTGCGACACCAACCGGGTAGCGGGCGAGGAGTCCACGTACCACGGGCTCCTCCGCGAGTATCACCGCGTTGTCACCCCTGTCGTATGTAGCGACCCATTCGGCGTATCCGGCGGTGACTGTCCGCTCCTCCGCGACGACGGGGTCTGACCAGGGCGCCTCCTCGAATTGCGTGACGATCCGAACGATGTTGTTCCTTCTCGCCCTGACAGCAGCCGGGTCCAGCATCCAGGAGCGCAAGATCCCGAGACCCTCGAACCCGAGGATGAAGTCACCGAACGTGGCTCGCTCAGTCACGGACACGCTCCCATGCGGTCGGTTCCCGCTCGTGCGGCCAATGTGGGCAGCGCCCCCTCGCCGCGGGCCTAGATATGCTTCTCGAACGCAACGATGTCGAAGCCGGCGTGTCGATACCTACGGACCTCCTGGTATGCGGCCTTCACGTACATCTCCATGGCAGCCACCTGCCTGACCGTGGTTTCCAACGTCAGGGTCTGGAATCCCAGCGCCGCCGCCCGTTGTTCTAGCGCCAGCAGCATCTCCCTTCCCAGGCCCCTTCGCTGGAGGCTGGGATTTACTCGCATCCGGCAAATCTCTGCTCGGTTGCCGGCGAGCCTCTTGAGCGCTCCCATTGCCACGACCCGTTCACGGACTACACCAACGAAGAAGTCCCCGCCCTCTGCGATGTACACCGTCTCGACCTGATGCAGGTCATCGTCCCATGACCCGTTTCCCGGGTGCGCCGCAACGTCCAGCAACGCCAGGTTGTGGAGTTCCCAAACGGCATCGTGGTCGGTCGCGCGATACCGCCGGATCGTCATCATCGCCGTGCTCCGAGGACGGCGCCGATGTGGATTCCGCCGCCTCGGATCGCCTGCTTCCCGAGCACCACGCCGATCGGCATGCCAATCTGCTGCGGGGCGACTTCGATGCCTGCCTTCACACTGTCCTCGTCAGGCATCATGCCCGGCCCCAGCTCCGCCCTACACCTGCGCTGTGACTAGGATCCCTCGCCGAGTGTCGACGATGCTAACCGCGACGGCACCGCCGGCATGCGCGTGAGTCGCCGCGCCAGCCATCCAGCGCGCGTTGGCTCGTCCGCCACCTGCCACTCCTCGTGCTGCTCGGACCCCGGGACAACCGGTACGCCCCGTCTACCTAGTCTTCTCGGCGTGTCACCTATCTGGAAGTCAGAACCAAATCTTCATTCGAACCAGTTATGTAAGAACCAAGGTAGGGTCCCAGGCGGCGGCGCCAGTCCTCCACCTGGGCTGCGATGTCACGACCATCCTCCGCCTGTGCCTCCAACTCGAAGACTTGCCCGACGCTCTCCACCGTGTCCAGGTTGAATTCGACGTTGTCCGTGGACCACAGTTCGCGTTGCTTACGGACCGTGACTCGATTGCCCAACGCGATGTCTAGTACATCCGTGACCTGAGGATCGTGTACCTCCCAGATGTGGACTCGACTAATCCGGGCATTTGTTTCCTGATGGTCACGGTAGAAGATGAGCTGCCTCTTCTCGCCTTCGATACGAAGCTTGAGTCGCCGTGTTCCCTCCTCGGTTCCGATCGCGGGCAGGTGATAGTAGTGGTCCACCTGTTCCTTGACCGCGACCAACCTCGCCCCACCATCGCGGAGCAGCTGCCGGACGGGCGCAAAGTCGGGACAGTACGCCTTGATCTCACGGTTCAAGTGCTCACTCACCTTCGATACCTCCTGTAGTCAGCCTCGGAGCGGCCTTCTGGGATGCCGTTCGTCGGGCCCTCGAACATAGGCAGTGGATATAGGCTGCGTGGCGGCACATGTGGCACGCCCGGCCGACGGCGACACCCCCTCGTTCACCGACCGGGGGCGTTGAGGGCGTCGCGCAGGTCTCGCGCCGCGGCCGCCGGGTCCGGCGCGCTCGCGATGCTGCGGGAGGCGCTCACCACCATGAGGCCGGGCGCCCGTCCCGCCGCGGCCACCACTTCGGCCGGGTCGCCTCCCTGCGCGCCGACGCCCGGCACGAGGATCGTGGTCTCCGGAGCGAGCGCGCGCACCCGGGCGAGCTCGGTCGGCGCCGTCGCGCCGACGACGAGGCCGACGTTCGCGCCCCACGAGGGCATCTCGGCCGCGAGGCGTTCATACAGCGGCAGGCCGCCTGCGAGGGTGGCGTTCTGGATGGTGGCGGACCCGGGATTCGAGGTGCGGCAGAGGAGGTAAACGCCCCGGTCCTCGTAGGCGAGGAAGGGCGCGACGGCGTCGCGCCCCTGGTACGGATTCACCGTGGCGGCGTCGAAGCCCCAGACCTCGAAGAGGGCGCGGGCGTAGGCGGCGGCGCTGTTGTTCATGTCGCCGCGCTTGGCATCGCAAATGACAGGGATGCCGCCGGGGATAGCTTCGAGAGTCGCTTCGAGGGCGCGCAGGCCGGGGATGCCGAACTGCTCGTAGAAGGCGAGGTTGGGCTTGAAGCAGGCGGCGTAGGGCGCGGTCGCCTCGATCAGCGCGCGGTTGCGGCGCGCGACCTCCTCGACAGGCAGGTCGCCGGGCGGGTCGAGGCCGACGCAGACGAAGCTGCCAACCGCGCGGCTGCGGCGGGCGAGGCGGTCGACGTAGGACGTCATCGCTGCGCCTCCGACATCCGCTCACGTCGGCTCGAAGGCCGAGCCCGCCGACCCCGGGAACGAACATGCCGACGGGCCGCCATCGCGTCAAGGATGCGGCGTCAACCGCCTCGCCGTGGTCCCGCCGCGCCAACCGAGCACTCGCGGAAGAGCGGACAGTGCGTGATTGCGGGCGGGATGCGGCGCGTTCCCGCAGTTCTCGCAATCAAGCATCCCGTGGAGGACGATCGGTGGACCGGCCCGTAACCTCCGTGGCCCGTGACGCCCTTTCGCGAAGAGTGCGCACCCCGCTCCCATTCCCGGTCGCCGGTGCACCTGTAGGATTCTCGGTGTGAATGTGACTTCCCCGCCCGCCGGGCTGTCACGACGAGTCGCGAGGCTCATGGGCTCGGCGGTCGAGTCGGGTTGTCCGGCCGCGGGTGGGTACACCCCTGCCGAGCGTTGGTCTCTCACCCTTGCGGACGGGCGGCGTGTCTTCGCCAAGACCGGCGCAGACACACCACAGTCTGCGGTCGCCGGCTGGCTGCGTCGCGAACACCAGGCCTACCGAGACATCTCCGCACCCTTCATGCCGGAGCTGCTTGGATGGGACGACGACGGTCGTCACCCCTTGCTCCTCCTGGAGGACCTCAGTCACGGGAAATGGCCCCTTACCTTCTTCAAACGAGCTCAGTAACCTCTGAGCCCGGGAAGCCCAGCAGTGCCGGCATGGCTCAAATGGCCCTGCCGCAACGGACGGCTCGGGTGGTGTTGCCACCGGCACTGTTCGGCGCGTGAACCTCTGATGGGGACATGCGAGCCAATCGCTGATTTGTAAGGTGGATGACGGCGAGCGCGCCTGCGGCCTTCCTGCTGGAATGAGGGGGAAACCCCGGAAGGAGTTGCAGTGGGTACGCCCGACGAAACCACCGTGTGGATCGGCCTCGACATCGGCAAGACAGAGCACTTCGCCGATGTGCTGGACGCGGCAGGCGCGCCGCTGTTCGCCGTCGCCGTCGCGAACGACGAGGCCGACATCGAGGCGCTCCTCGCTCGCGCGGAGTCCTTCGGCTCCCCGGCACTGGTCGTCGACCAGCCCGGCTCGCTGGCCCGGCTCGTGCTCGCCGTCGCCGCCCGCCGCGGCGTGCCGGTGGCATACTGCCGGGGCTGGTCATGCGCCGTGCCGCCGACCTCTACCCGGGTGAGTCCAAGACCGACCGCCGCGATGCGTTCGTGCTGGCCGACACCGGCCGCACCCGGCGCCACCAGGTGCACTGGCTCGACGCCGGCGACGACGAACTCCTGGAGCAGCTGCGCGTTCTCAACGGCTACGACACCGACCTCGCCGCCGATGCCACGCGGCTCACGAACCGGCTGCGCGACGCCGTCACCGGTCTCTCCCCGGCCCTGGAGCGCGTACTGGGCCCCAGGCTCCACAATGCGGGGGCACGGGACCTGCTCGCCCGCTACCCGACACCGCAGGCGCTGGCCACGGCGGGTCGCGGCCGCATCGCGCGGACGCTCCGGAAGCGCTCGCCGCGCCTCGCGAAGACGCTCACCGAGGCCGTCACCGGGGCCCTCGGCGCCCAGACCGTGGTCGTACCCGGCTCGGTCGCGATGGGTCGGGTGATCGCCGAGGTCGCGACCGAGCTGGATCGCACGCAGCAGCGGCGGGAGCGGCTCGGCGCGGAGATCGGGGAGCTCTTCGAGGCCCACCCTTTCGGCCCCATCCTCGGCTCCCTGCCGGGGATCGGGCCGAGGACGGGAGCGCGGATGCTCGCCGAGATCGGTGACATCTCCCGCTTCGCGAACGGATCGAGGCTGGCCAGCTACGCCGGCCTTGCCCCGGTCACCCGCCAGTCCGGCAGCAGCATCCGGGGGCAGACGCGGAGCCGCCGCGGGAATCACCGGCTCAAGAACGCGATGTACCTCTCCGCCTTCGCCTCGCTGCGCGACCCCGTCTCGCGGGCGTTCTACGACCGCAAGCGGGCCGAGGGAAAGAAACACACCGCAGCCGTCATCTGCCTCGCGCGTCGTCGCTGCGACGTCATCCTGGCCATGCTGCGCTCGCGCGAACCGTACCGCGCCGAGGAGGCTCCTCGTCACGGGTCGGTGGCTGCCTGACGCTGCGCCGGCCATCCCGGATCAGTGGCGCTGGCCCTTGACAAAGAACATGGGGACACCACCCCCGACCCATCCAGGACCTACGCTCGGGTGACTGCATGACTCCCGGAGCGAGGGAAGAGGAGTGTGTCGAGAGTGGAGCTGTTCGAGTCTATCCGACGGATGGCGAGGGAGGAGGAGCTGTCGATCCATGAGCTGGGACGCCGGCATGGCGTGCACCGGCGCACGGTGCGGCAGGCTCTTGGGTCGGCGATACCCCCGGAACGCAAGCAGGCGACCCGCGTGGCCCCGAAGCTCGGGCCGTACGTCTCGGTCATCCGGGGCTGGCTCGTGGACGACCTCAGCGCGCCGCGCAAGCAGCGGCACACGGCCCGGCGCATCTGGGAGCGCCTCGTCGACGAACACGGGGCGACGGTGGCCGAGCCCACGGTCCGCGCCTGCGTCGCGCGCCTGCGTCGCGAGATCCAGGGCGGGCGCGCGGTTGTGACGATCCCGCAGGTCCATCCTCCCGGCGAGGAGGCGGAGGTCGACTTCGGCACGGTGACGGTGTGGCTGGAGGGCGTCGAGACCCGGCTGGCGATGTTCGTGATGCGGCTCTCGCATTCGGGGCGGGCGGCGCACGTCTGCTTCGTCGGCGAGGGCCAGGAGTCTCTGCTCGAGGGGCACGTGGTCGCCTTCGAGCGGCTCGGCGGAGTGCCGCGGCGCATCCGCTACGACAATCTGACGGCGGCCGTCACCACCGTGCTGCAGGGACGCGAGCGCCTGCAGACCGAGCGCTTCATCGCGCTCCGCTCGCATTACGGCTTCGACAGCTTCTTCTGTGAGCCCGGCATCGAGGGCGCGCACGAGAAGGGCGGTGTGGAGGGCGAGGTCGGCCGCTTCCGCCGGCGGCACTTCGTGCCGGTCCCGAAGGTGGCGACCCTCGGCGAGCTGAACGAACGAGTGCGGGAGGCGGACCGCACCGACGACGCCCGGCACATCGAGAGCCGCCTCGCCACCGTCGGCGAGATGGGAGAGAACGAGAAGGCCTCGCTGCGTCCGCTTCCGGCGGAGCGCTTCGACCCGTCAATCCCGCTGCGCGCGAAGGTCGACCGCAAGGCGCGCATCGCCGTGCGTAGCTCCCGCTACTCGGTCCCGGCGGCCTATGCAGGCCGGAAGCTGGACGTGCGGCTGTCCGGGAACAGCCTGACCGTGTGGGCCGAGGGGCGTGAAGTCGCCCACCACGAGCGCAGCGCCCGCACCGGAGCAGAGGTCCTGCTGCTCGACCACTATCTGGAGGTGCTCGCGCGCAAGCCCGGGGCGGTCCCGGGCTCGGTGGCGCTCCAGCAGGCGCGTGCGAAGGGACACGTCACAGCCGAGCATCAGCGCTTCTGGGACCGCGCCCGCCGCAAGCTCGGCGACCGCGCGGGCACGCAGGCGTACATCGAGGTCCTGCTCCTGCATCGCCATCTTCCCTTCACGGCGGTGCACGCCGCGCTCGGGACGGTCAACAGGATCCAGTCGGTGAACCCCGAACTGGTCGCCATCGAGGCGCGCCGTCTCGCCGACCGCAGGCCACCAGACGCCGCCGTCGAGAGACCGCACCTGGAGCGCTACGACCGACCTGCCCCGCTCCTCGATGGCTACGATGCGCTGCTCTCGGGTGATTCCCGATGGCCCGGCACGTCGCCGGGCGGGCGCTCCCGCGCTCCGCGGTCTGCCGAGAACGCGTCGCACACCACCACAACCGCCGTCACCGCTGCGGTGTCGACGGCACGCTGACCACAGGAGGCACCCGATGACAGCACCCCTCACCGACCAGGCCGCGGAGCTGACAATCGAGGCGATCTGCCGCGAGCTCCGTCTCCCCACCGTCAGGAAGCAGGCGCTCCCGCTCGCCGAAGCCGCGGTCCGAGACCGGATCACCCATCTGGGCTATCTCGCCGAAGTGCTGGGAGCCGAACGCGATGACCGTGAGGAGCGGCGCCGTCAGCGCCGTATCGTCGAGGCGCGGTTCCCGCGTTTCAAGTACCTCGCCGACTTCGACCTCGAGGCGGCGCCGACAGTCGACGCGCCGGCGCTCGCCACGCTGGAGCGCTGCGACTGGGTCGAAAGGGGCGAGCCCGTCGTCCTGCTCGGTGACAGCGGCACCGGGAAGTCACACCTGCTCATCGGCCTCGGCATGGCCGCCTGCCACCTGGGGCTGCGCGTGCGGTACATGACCACGGCCGCCCTGGTGAATGAACTGGCCGAAGCGTCGGATGATCGCGCGCTCTCACGCCTCGTCGCCCGCTACGGCCGCCTCGACCTGCTCTGCCTGGATGAGTTCGGGTACGTCCACCTCGACCCGCGCGGTGCCGAAATGCTGTTCCAGATCCTGACCGAGCGCGAGGAACGGGCATCGGTCGCCGTCGCCTCCAACTCCCCGTTCTCCGAGTGGGGCCGCATCTTCACCGACCCTCGTCTCGCCGCGGCCGTCGTTGACCGCCTCACCTACCGTGCCCATATCATCGAGACCGGCACCGAGTCCTACCGGCTCCGGGCCTCGACCTCCCCGAGAGGAGGTGCCCCAACGACCTGATCCCGGTCCCCGGGGGTGGGGCCAGATCAGAGGATCAAAGTGGGGCCAGATGTAAGCATCATTCCCACCCGCACCATTCCTAGTCAGGGACCGATGATCGCTCGATAGGTGGTTCCGGTAACCGAAGTTCTCGAATTGCCCACGGAAGAGCGCTGCGGAGGCAGGCCAGCTGCAACTGTCGGCCCCGTGTGCCGCTGCCGGTCGGTGGCAGCCCGGCTTGTGCCGCGAAGTACCCACTGAGCAGCGCTGCGAAACCCCTGGATTCCTCGACCATGTCCCACGGGGCTGGTCCTCCCTCGGAATGCAGGCTCGGGAGCCATGACATGAGGTCGAGCAACGGACTCCCGCGTCCGCACCAGTTCCAGTCGACGAGCGTCACGCGTCGGTGGACATCGTCGTTCACGAAGCAGAGGTTGTCGCTGCGCACGTCGAAGTGAACGAGCGAGCCGCCATCGAGTTGTGCCGACTCGGCCGACTCGATGAGGGCTGGGAGACACGTGCGCAGCCACCGTTCGTCGCTGAGCCCCAGGCTGAGGAAGGGGGCGGGGTCCTCCCGAACTCGGAGCCACCCGGAGAGGTGCCCTCGCTCTCGTTCCTCGATGTCCTCAGCCCACACCGGTGGTCGCGTCCGCGCAACGTCCTCCACGGTGGATCGGACCGCGGCAATCTGCTCTGCACTCCATGGAGGGGGCCATTTCCCGTGACTGAGCTCCTCCAGGAGGAGCAAGGGGTGACGACCGTCGTCGTCCCATCCAAGCAGCGCCGGCATGAAGGGTGCGGAGATGTCTCGGTAGGCCTGGTGTTCGCGACGCAGCCAGCTGGCGACCGCAGACTGCGGTGTGTCTGCGCCGGTCTTGGCGAAGACACGCCGCCCGTCCGCAAGGGTCAGAGACCAACGCTCGGCAGGGGTGTACCCACCCGCGGCCGGACAACCGGACTCGACCGCCGAGCCCATGAGCCTCGCGACTCGTCGAGACAGCCCGGCGGGCGGGGGACTCACGTTCACACGGAGAATCCTTACACACCGAGCGGCTCCGGGTTCAGTACCCGCGCATAGGCGTCGCTGTGGCTGCTGAACGCGGCTTGCGGTGACTCACGCCGCTGCCGGCCTCGTGGATGTGCGGCGCTGCTTGGTGTTCCGCTCGAGCCCGCACACAGGCGGCCACTAGTCCCCAGTCTGACCTGCTATCCCGCTAGATTCCGATTCAGAAACGGGAAGGTACAGCACGATCTCGTCGTGCCGACGATAGAACTCGATAGAGGGCCTTGACGAGTCGACGGGATGCCGGGCGCGCATTCCCTCGAACGTAGGGCCGATGAGGGCGATCAGGGCCTTGTAGTCGCCGATCAGCCGTTCAAATGCGTACAGTCCACCCTCGATAGCGCCTGTTCTGAGGCCAAGACTGGAGGGGTCGTCTTGCTTCCGGCGTCGGACGCATGCCCGGTACTGCCCGGCACCCTCGTTGACGACCCCGTAGAAGCGCCTTCCTTTCAGCCCCACCACCTCTTCCAATTCAGCGAAGGCCTCTTCGCTCGGCTTCCCGTACTCGCGCACATACATGACGTCTACTCGGTCTAGCTGGACGAGGTCACCGGGCATCACTGTTCACCCTCTGCTGCCGACATCGCCCCGCACGCCCCTTGAGCAGGAGCAGATCGACACTCGTCCACCACTCCTAGGACCGCCTGTGCCTTCTCAGTGTGTGTCCCCATCGATGCCGGTGTCGGCTCAATGCTCGCTCGAGGTCACTGCGCGCTGAAGACTCCTCGCCTCCGCCCCGTACAGTTCGGCCTCGTGCTCACCGAGGCTATATGTGGCGGAGCATCACGATCGGAGCCCCTGGGCGGCCTTCTCGGGGAGAGCTCACGGGCTTGACGGAGCTGTGGTTGGAGGGCGACAGCCCTGATGGTTCCGTCCCGTTGAGACTGCTGCAGGCGGCACCTCGGTGCGCACGCGACCAGAACCACGCCACCACGGTGTGGTCCTCTCGGGAGTACGACCTCCCGTTGGGCGATGCACGCGGCAGCCCTAACCTGTAGACGATCCTGATGGGAGCGACACCGAACAGCCGTGGATTCACCAGCCGCCCTAACCTCGGTGCTCGCCCGCTACGCGCTCGACCAGCCGCGGTTCGTTGGGGCATTCGACGCGGGCACCCGCAACGACAACTTGCGTGTCGTCGACTCGCGCGGGCGTTCGTTCGCGGTCCGGAGGTACCGGCGCAATCGCGATCCCGAGCGAGTGCGGTTCCAGATTCGGTTCCAGCAGCACCTCGACGCGCTCGGTTTCCCGGTCGCGCGCGTCATCGAATCGAGGACCGCCGACCCTGTCGTGGTGGACGAAGAAGGGTTCCCATGGACCCTCTTCGAGCTCGTGGACGGCGAGCACTTCGACTTTGCGCGACTCGACCAGGCGCGGGAAGCCGGACGTCGCCTCGCCGAGTTCCACGACCTGGCCGACCGCTTCGTTGCTGCCGCCAAGGCCTCGCACGTGGAGGAAGACGTGCGTCGCTTCGTGGCGACACCACGCGAGGTGGTGGACGAACTCCGGCGCGCGTTCGGCAGCTCGCCGCTGGAGCCCGAGTTCCGGCGCTACCGGCGGCGACTCGAGGCCATCTCGGTCTCACTGCCTTCCGGGCTCCTCGATGCCCTGCCAACTGGCTGGCTGCACAACGACTACCACGGGCGAAACACACTCTTCAGGGACGATGGCATGGTCGCGTTGCTTGACTTCGACAAGCTGGAACGTGGCCCGCGGGCGTCAGACATCGTCCGCGGCGTTCTCAGCTTCGGGCGTGAGCGACGAGGCTCTCGAGTCCTGCGGCCGGTCTTTGCCCGCGGGTTCCTCGCTGGGTATCGGGACCGCAGAGGAATCTCCCCCGAGGAGATCGCGGCCATGCCCGCTCTCGCTGAACTCGCTTCGGCGCCGTTCGAGGCCATCGTCCGCGTCCTGCAAGCGGATCAGGAGGACCCTGCAGCCGCGATTCGCCGAGACCTCCAGAACATGCGGGCGACCGAAACACAAGCGGCTGTACTGAGAGAGATTCTGCCGTGACACGCCAACAGCATCGCTCGATCATCGACTGGCGCGAGCACCTCGATGTCCAGCAGGAGATGCGACGCGACATCAAGCGGCTGCTCCGCCGAACCAACCGCTACGACGAGGGCGATCTCGACGAGCTCTTCAGACAGGTCGTTGAGGTGGCACGGTGACGCCTCGCATGACAGAGCGTGGCGAGGTCGACTTCGGCGACGCCCGGATCCGCTACCAGGTCGTCCGCAGCCGGAGGCGGCGCAAGACGATCCAGATCACAGTCGATGAGCCAGGATCGGTCACCGTGGCGGCGCCGGCCGACACGCCGGCCGACCATCTCGAAGCGGCCGTGCGGCGCCGCGCACGGTGGATCATGCGGCACGACGGCGCGGCGTCTGCCGCTCCGCCGCCTCGGCGGTTTGTGAGCGGGGAGTCGCTCCCGTACCTAGGGCGGTCCGTGGCGATGACCGTCCATCCGACCGACGACGATGGGGTCGCAATCCGCTTTCGCCACTGGCACTTCGATGTGGGTGTGCCGCGGACCGTGCGGGGCGAAGAGCGGATAGTGACCGTACGCGCCGCATTCGAGGCGTGGTACCGCGAACGCGCCGCCCTGGAGCTCCCGCCCCGTATCGAGCGAATGGCAGGCCTCCTCGGCGTCCATCCGAAGGCGACTCTGATCCGGGGTCAGCGCAAGCGCTGGGCGAGTTGCTCCCCTGACGGGACGCTGCGCTTCAACTGGCGCGTCATCATGGCCCCGCCCGCGATCATCGACTACATCGTCGCTCACGAACTCGCCCATCTGCGCGTCCGGGGCCACACGTCCGAGTACTGGGCCATCGTCGCGCAAGCGGTGACGGACTACCTCCGCCGCCGCGACCGGCTTCGGGAGCTGGGCCCGCGACTAACAATCTGAGGTCTCGAGAAGTCGTCTCGCGTACTCCCCGGACGTGCCATTCGGTCCCTACTCCGATCGGGGATCTGGCGATCTGTCACGCCATTCATTTTCTTCGAACGCGTACAAGGCGATGGTGTGGAAGCTCAGCTCGTTCAGGTGGCCGCCGGCGGCGAAGTCGGGGTCGTCCGCCGGGTAGGGGCGGTACTCCTCGACCTCGTGCGCCCACTGGCTGGCGTTGGTGATACCCGCTGCTTCGAAGGCCGAAACGAGCTCTGCCTCCGTCGCGTCGTTCGCGGAGAGCTCGCCGGTGGGGCCATCGGAAGTCGCGGCGGGCGCGCTCGCCGAGGAGTCCCCGGACCCGGAATCGCACGCGGCCAGCAAGAGCGCGAAGGTTGGTAGCAGGGGCAGGATTCGAACCTGCGACCAAGGGCTTATGAAGCCCCCAGAATCGGTGTTGATTGGTCCCCGGACGTGCGATCTGGTCCCGCTCCAATCGTGAATCGAGCGGTCGCCGTCACTCCGCGTCCCCTGTCGTACCGTCCTGTGCCCCCGTGTTGATCCCCAAACTGGTCCCCAATTGCTGCCTTCCTTAGCAATTGTGTTCTTGCCAGTTTGCCGTCGCCGACAATTCGAGGCCCCAACGGGTTTTGAGTTCGCCGCCAGCCGTCCCAGCCTGTGCCACCAACTCGTCTTGGAGCCCTCTCTGAACCTGACATGACGGACTCACATGACGTTCCGTCCTGGCTCATACCACTCCCTTGCGCCACGCATGCCTACGGAGACGAGGCCCCTTGGCACTGGCTCTGCCGCTGCCGTCTGGTGTCACCACCGGGCAAACATCGGTATGAAGCTGCGGTCGTGCGAAAAGGGAAAAGGGATGTGCCAGGTTGTATCTGGCGCTCTCGTTCTGAGCGCTGCTTTGGGAGGGTGGTACGGCTATACCGCCAACTACACGACGGCTGTTGATCACCCTGAAGTCCGCCTTCGGGATCGCCCGCGTCTGCGCGCCGCAGCGTGAGCTATCCGTTCCTCCGCATCGTGCTGCAGCATCGGTGTCCCATCGGCCGGCGCGGGGCTGGGCTCCGGCATGGTGCCTGCGCCGCCCGAGAGGAGCGCGTCGAGGAGCGCGAGCCCACGCGGGCGATCGAGGCCGACTTCGACCAAGTGCTGCGCCTCGTAGCTCAACACGCACGAGAGGCAGCCCTGCACGCATCGGGCGTTGTGCGCCTCGTCGACGTACAGGCGGACGCGGAGGGCTTCGAGGACATCGCGCGCCATGGAGCCTCGCAGCAGTTCGGAGACATGGCCGGCGCCGCCCGCAGCCGTGTCGTGGAGGATGATGCCCACGCCGTCGCTGAATGGGTACGGGGAGGCGGCGACATCCCCGGCGTCGAGGTCGAGCGTCTGCCCGACCGCATGCGGCAATCCGGCAGCCCAGGCGAGCAGGGCACCGCGTTCTGCCCGCAGGTCCACACTCCAGCCCCGGAAGTCCAGCACGAGCGCGTCCGTCGTCTCCTCGTGCAGCAGGACACGGTTGCGAGCGAACGAAGACAGCGCGCCCTGGGTCCAGCAAGCGCGGCGGCGGCGGCGCATCCAGAGGGGCGAGTGATCCTGAGCCGCGGGCGGCAGGTTCTGAGCCCCGGTGGCCGCTCGCGTAAGCTCGGAGCCCGCGTAGCCGCACCGATAGCAGATGTGAAATCCGAAGCCGTGCTCCCCGGCATTGAGGGTGATCAGCTGCGCACCCTCGAGGTGGACCGCGCGGAGGCCGGGCACGGACTCGATCTCGACATCCGTGTGCTCGCCGGACATCGCGTGACCGATGGCGGGCGGCACGACCTCGATCATGCCAACGAGCTCCGTTCCTCGTGCGCGCCGCGGAGGATCCCACGCCGCGGTCTTGAAGCCGCGCGCGACCCTGATGACCTGGTTTCCCGACCCCGACGGCGCTGCCCCGCAGTACGGGCACTCATCGTGCAGCGCGACGCCGGTTGAGAGATACGAGTGTTCTTCGGAGCACGTCAGGAGGCGGCGCTGGGCACCGAGCGCTTGTTCGTCTTCCCCGACCCAGTGCTTGACGAGCCCGCGAGAGGTGATCTGCCGTCCACCCGCCAGCACCTTCGCACCCGGCGCGTACTCCCGCAGCGCCAACGCCCCGGACCGATCGAGCGCCCAGGAATCACCATTGGCCCGGTCGGTGTCGATGCGAAGCTGCAGGACTCCCAGTGGGAAACCGAAGCGAGGCAGGAACTGGTGCTCGGCGAGATGCGCGATCACCGGTCGCCCGCGCAGCTCGGCGAGCTGGAAGTGGAGAAAGTTAGCAAGCGGCCTTGTCCCAGCCAGGTCCCATGCGGCGAGGAACTCGTCGAACTCGCCGCGCCATGCGGCGGTCGACTCGTCGAAGCGGTCGAGGAGTTCCTCGCAGAATCTTGGCCAGTCGTCGAGCTGCTCCTCGGCTCTCGCGTTGGACAAGATGGTCCGAAGGTCGGCGGCGATCCCGCCCGGGTGGCCGGCCAGGTGCTCGATGTACCGCCGAAACTGTGCCTCGAGTGGGCCGCCATCGGCGGTCCACCAGGCAGGTGGCGAGGCGGGATCGGGCGGGTGCGGCTGATCGCTGATCCCGGGTTTGGGGCCGGATCGCCACCGCACGGTCGACGGGCTGCCTGTGAAGTCCCCCATCTGACGGAACGCTCCCATGGTGCTCGTACTCTGGCCCGGCTCCCACAGCGCGCGGAAGAAGCTGCCGAGAACGTGCGAGTAGGCGTGCCGCAGCGACAGACGGTCCCGTTCGAGCAGTACCGACGGGGGCCGCATCGGGGCACTGAGATACTGCGCGAAGTTCCGGAAGACTTCTTGGTCGAACGGTTGGTTGCGGGCGAACAGCAGGGTGACCGAGGCTCCCTCGCCGCGCCGTCCCGCGCGCCCGGCTCGCTGTAGGTAGCGGGCGCGGCTGGGCGGCGTGTTGGTCATGAGGACGCCGCTCAGGCCGCCGATGTCGACACCCAGCTCCATCGTCGTGCTCGAGCTCAGCACGTTGCGGACCCCGCTCTCGAAGAGATCCTGAATACGCCGCGCTTCTTCCGGCGAAAGCTGCGCGGAGTGCTCCTCCGCCCACAGGCCGACACGGAGCGACGGTTCCTCACGGAGCTCCGACCGCAGGCGCTGGAAGCGGGGATCGGCGTCAAGCTCGGATTGCCTCCGCTGCACGAAGCGGCCGGTTCCCCGCGGATGGCGGCCATTCACTACGAACCCGACGATGAGGCGGCTCTCGTCCAGCCAGACCTCGTCCGGCCTGCGCAGCGCGAGATCGGGGAACCGCACGCGGAACCAGGGCTCGGTCTGGTGGCGCTCCAGCCACTCGGGGCGTGGCTCCGCGGTTCGCAACCAGTCGAAGGCGGCGCGCGCCAGCAACGGCTCGAACTCATCCAGCTGCTCGCCCGTCGCGCCGAAGTCGAGCAGCAATCGGATGAGGAAGGCATTCCGCCTGTGCCGCGAGGTGGCGCCGCGGAACCGGGCGCGGTCGCGCCGGTCCGGGCCTTCGAAGCTGATCCACTTTCCGATCGGCGCATGGTCCTCGGAGTAGTAGTCGTCGAGTTCCTGTTCGCCCGTTGTAATCCCGCCGTCAACGCGAAGCGAGTCGAGCAGGGCTGCGACGAACTGGGGCCACTGTTCGACCGCACGCTCGCGGATCGTACTCGGCAACTGGCCGAGCGTTGGCGGCGGCAGTTCACGCAGCTCCGGATAGTCCACGAGCGCCAGCCCCAGCGCCTCGAGCGACGCGCCGGCGCTCCGACCGGGTGGGGCGACGAACTCACGCGCCAGCAACGCGCGGGCGCGCCTGCCGTTCGCCCGGTGATTCTCGCTCCACGACTCGTCACTCCACTCGGCCCGCCGGTGGATGCTCGCCCCGTCAAACGACAGGATCTCAGCGAGCTTGTCCGAACGGGCCAAGGCGCGCTCCCAGTCGTGCATGGGCCCGCCCAGGATGTGCGCCCGTAGGTCCGTCACCCGGTCAGCCAAGTCCCGCTCGATGAGTTGGCGCGTCGATGATGGGGGATCCCGCTCCAGCAGATTCTGCAGGCGAGCAATGTCAGACTTGAGGTACTCGCGGGTTGCAGACACATCGTCCGGGGATGCAGCGTCCATCAGCCGCAGGATCTCCGCCCGAACTAGCTGCACCTCATGGCCCCAGGTGAGCGCCGGCCCGAGCCGGGCAGCCTCCCGGCGGCTGTCACTGAACACCAGCAGCCGCCTGCCCCCGGCGGGCCGCGTGCGGGCGCGATCGGGGTCGCTGTCCGGCGGCATAGCGGCGAGAGATGTCTCGGCGATCACGCTCAGCAGCAACCCGGCGCCGCGCGCGAGCGGCTCGAATAATTCGTGTGCGCAGCCCGTCTCGTACGGCGTGTCAGCATCGAGCGGCGGCAGGGGGCGCAGGCGCACGCCTCCGCCTCCCACCGAACCGTCCGGGAGCACTTCCACCGCCCCCGGTGCAGGGTCGGCGAACCCGAGCAGTAAGCCGCGCACTTCCATCGCGGTTCGCCTCGTACCGCGACCAGGAACGGGTTCCGGCACGAATCTCGCGTGTTGCTGCCGCGCGGTGAGCACCACGAGCCCGCAGCCCTCGCAGCGCGCGATCGGCAGGACGACAGAGGAACACCAGCGGCATCGGTCGCCACGGGCATCCTGGACAGCGCCGCATCCGGTCTTCTGCCGTTCCTCGGGGCCTGAGCAGTCGCCGTTGAGGCAGAGGCCCAACCCGCCAGGGCCGCGCAGCGGCAGATGCAGCCGATGCGCGAGCAGCGGAGCGTCCGGCCCCGATTGAGCTATTGACGTCCAGCGCAGCAGAGCGGCGGTGGCAGCGACATTCGATTTGCCGCCGTGAGGCCACACCTTCTCGGCGAGTTCGACTAGAAGGTGTGGCACTCCAGGCTCGGCGTGCAGGGCGGACCGCAGGCGCTCCGTGGCGGGCCAGTCCGCCAACCGCCGACCAAGCACGATCGGCGCGTCGGAGTCGTCGTCAGTCTCCGCCCCCAGTATTGACAACACATCGGTCCCACCAGCGTTGGAAGGGAGCCTACCATCGAGCTGCACGAGTGCTCCGGCACGTTGGTCGCTGCCTGACGCAGGCAGCGGCGCGGACGGCTGAGGTCGCCCCCGGATGACGCAGGCGCGCCCGGGCGGCGTGGCCGTGAGCTGGGAGAGGAACGCCCGCAGTTCGTCGTCGTCGCCGCCGAGCGTCGCCGACGTTGCGAGGTGCAGGATGTCCGTCGCGGTCAGTCCGCAGCGGAGCAGCACCCGGCGCAGCAGGAACATGATCTCGCTCGCGAGCGTCCCCGTGTAGAGGTGCGCCTCATCGAGGACGACGACCTCGAGCCCCTCGCCGAAGAATGGTGCGTCCTGCGGCCTAGCGAGCATGTACTCGAGCATCGAGTAGTTCGTCACGCAGATGTCGGGAGGAGCGCGCCGCGCTTCGTCCCGCGATCGAACGCGGCTCGCGAACTGCTTCGCTATCCCACGCCGGTCCGCCTCGGACTCAGTCTCGGGTGTCTCGCTCGTGAAGTGGAAATAGGTGAGCCGGGACTGACCGCCAAGCCACGCATCAAGGCGATCCATCTGGTCACGGACGAGAGCGTTCATGGGGTAGAGGATGAGCGCGCGCATGCCGGAACCGCGGCGAGGCGCGCTCCACAGCCGGTCGACGAGCGGCAACAGGAAGCTCTCCGTCTTCCCAGCGCCAGTGCCCGCAGAAACCATGACGGCGCCGCCTAGATCGCTCGAGGCAGCGCGAATGGCGCGCTCCTGGTGCTCGTGAAGCCGCCAGTCGCCCCAAGCGCCAGACTCCGTCAGGCGCCCGAGCAAGTCTTGGTCGAACCCGCCCGCTTCCGCGATCTTCTGTAGGCGCTGACCGGGCATTGGCGGCATGATCCCCTCGACCCACAGTTCGCCAACCAGCCCCGACTCCTCGTCCTCCCATACGGCCCCGGCGGCGCGCTGAATCTCGGGGTCCGTCACGTACAGGTCCGCCGACGCGAAGTCGGCCATTCGTCGCCGCAGCGACTCCGCGAGCCCGAGTGAGTCCAGCTTCCCCGGCACTACGTCAGTCCTCCGAGATCAGGCGTCCGGCGAGCCACCGCCGAAAGTCGCCGCTCAGGTTCATCGCCACGAGCAGATTCTGCCGCTGCACGCGGGGAATCGGTTGCCCGCGCAACCCATCGTTCGCTAACCGCCCGAGACGTTCAAGGAACCCGCTGTCCACATCGAACTGCCATCCGATCTCATTGAGCACGCCGGCGCTCGATGCGTCTCCCCAACCAAGCGCCTCAAGGAGGGCTCCGCGGACACGCCGCCGGAGCCCCGAGTCCTCGAAGACTGAACTGAGCAGGCGTGCGGTCGGGCCCGGCGCTCGCAGAGCAGTGTCGGCGAGCCCTTCGATGAACTCCTCGCTTGAGTCACGCAGAGTTCGGGCAAGGTGAGCGACGCATATGTGGTCCGGCTCCCATCCGTCGAGCAGGTCGCGAACCACTGGAGCGAAGTCGTCTGATTCCGGCGGCGCGGCGGAGAGCGTTCCAGCTTCGCTGAGGTTGAAGAGCCAGACGAGCGCGCTGGCGGGGTGCGCGCGCAGCGCTCCCCGCGCCCAACCGCCATAGTCACGCGAGAGCAGCGGAGCCCGCGCGTCGCGCAGCAGCCTTATCAGGTGAACGGCACCTTCGGCCGACTGGGGCGGTACGGGGGGCCGCCACCACCACCCCCCAATCCATTCCTCCCCGTAGACGATCGCCAGGGCGTTCTCTGGAGGCACCTCGATCACCCACGACCGCTCACCCGTTGGGGTGGGCCGGATGTCGTCGACAGCGCCGCCGCGATCGATGCCGAAGACTCTGACCTCGCCGAGGTTGACGGGCTGCCGGAGGGTGACCAGGGCCGCGCCTCCGAAGTCGTCATCGTTCATGTCCAGGATGACGCCGCGAGACGTGATGGCATCGGCCAGCAGCAGTTGGCGGTCGGGCTCGCGATTGAACTGCCCATCGGCGATGAGAAGCGGCGCGCCCCACGCTCCCACCGAGCCCCGTGCTCGACCGCGGCTGCCGATCCGCCCGATCGGACGGTTGCCAACCAGCAATGTCGGCTCACGCCACTCCGGCGCGAACGCGCGGATGCGCTGACCGAGATCGCGCTCATCGATCACACCGACCGGGAACGGCGCCCAGCCGTACGGGCGAAGGTGCTGGGCCCCGAACCAGGTGAGCTGAATCCGCCCCGCCCTAACCTCTCCGCTTGCGTCTTTGGTGCGGACGAGCACGGAGGGGCGGGCGGCGTGCTCGCCGGGGGAAAGGAACGCTTCGATGCTCCCCCCGTGCTGCTCGAAGGCCACTGCACGCCGATCGGCCTTTACTTCAGTGACCCGCTCCGACAGGCCGAACAACTGAATCCTCGGTGCTTCACCCAGCCTCGTGCCAGCGGGAGGCATAGACAGCCCAGCAAGCGTCTTCTGGCCATCGGCGGTGACGAGCGGATCCCAGATTCTCTCGCCATCGAGGTACACGCCCGTATCCTCCGCCCAGCCAGCCGGCAACTGGACCGCGAGGCATCCATCCGCATGCGCCCAACGGTCTTGGACGGGCTTGACGTCGAGTCCCGGTGCAAGCACGAGTGTGTAGGGCTGATTTGGGTGCAGCGCGGTGCTCCAGGCGTCCAGCGGGAACCCGTCGTCGCGGAAGGCGGCGACTTCGTCGGAGGGTTCCCACAGGACCATCTCTTCGCCAGCGACGGGATCCCATGAGTCCTCACCGTGGTGCTGCTCAACTGTGGCGGTGAGCCGGGCTGGCCACAGTGGAAGTCCCACCGGGCGCAGGCCGTGAGGGGTGCCGAGGTCGTCGATCGTGAACTCCACGCTGACCGTGCCGGCCCGCAATCGGTAGGCACCCGGCTCCAACTCGCCGGCGACGTCGGCAAGGTTGACCAGTTCGGCGATGAAGCGCGGTTGCTGACCGACCCACTCCAGACGCGGAACGGTGAAGAGCGAGGGCGCAACCTCTTCATCGGACAGGCCCGACGGCGTCAACTCCATGCGCGCCACGGCAGCCTCGAGGAGCGCGTCAGTCCACTCCGGCAGAATCCACGGGCTCCCCGCAAGCACTTGGCGGGCTCTCAAGTCCGATACGTTGCGACGGCGCACACCGATAAGGGTGTTCCAGAGGGACGCGAACGAGTCGGACTTCAGTCTCCGGTCGTGGAGCAGGTGGTGAACCGCTATGGGCAGCGCTTCGGCATTCGCAAGCCGCGCCGGCAGTCGCGACTCGATGGTCCGTTCCGTGAACCCGAACTGAAGGTAGACCGAGGCGTACCAGGCTTGCAGGCCTTCCTCTCCAAAGACATGCCGCAACTGCCAGCGCCTGCACGCGGACTCCAGCGCGTCCTTGAGCGCTTGCTTCGGTTGCCCCTGACTGAAGAGCATCGAGGCGGCCGCGCTGGATACGCGGCGCCGGACGGGGCCCCACACGTGCCCCTCGGCCGCATCCCGCCGCGCCGTCTCAGCCGCGAGTGCGAGGAAGACCAGCCCGAACGCCTGCTGGCGCGCGGCCCCCAGGTCGCCCAGGAGCCGCCGGTCGCCGCTCCACCTCGCCGCTGCAGCGGACATCCCGCCCGCCCACACTCGCAGCCACTCAACGTCCTCCGGCCCGAGACGAAGTTCGGCGATTGAGCGTGGTGACGGCAGGCGGTCGAGCAGGGCGGCGACAGCCCCGGCAGCTCGCGCCGCCGAGTCAGGCTCGTTCGGATCGAGAAGCCGCAGCAGACTCGTCACTTGGGCAATCCGCTCGCACTGCGATGGACTTCGTGAGATAGGGATGCGCTAGTCATGACTCCAGCTCCGCGCCGCCGCTGTCCAGCAATACCCCCACCGTATCGAGGTCTCCTGACGTCCAGATCAGAATCGTGGCCGCACTGCTCAACACGAGCTTGAAGTAGTCGGTGTCCGTTCCCGGCTCGATCATGCCCCCCAGCGGGGCGTCGAGCGCCAGGGTCGCCGCCGTCGCGGTCGAGCCGCCGGGCTCGGCGGGCGTTCCCGTCCGGCTCCCGGACCAGGCTCCCTCGACGTCCGCGACTGCGCGTACCTGCACGTCGTAGCTAGCGCCCTGGGCAAACCCGGCGAGCACCCCGTGCAAGCGCACTGCCCGTAACGAGATGGGATTCTGACCGGTTGTCGGCCTACTGTCAGTGAATTAGACGTGAATCTATGTGAATTTATACGTGCCAACATAGTGCCGTGTCGATCGCCAGGGTCATTGAGCCACGCGTCGCCACGGTCATTAGACCACCCGGGACGCCGGTAGGCGGCTTGATATCAGTGAGCGTCTAGCGCGTCAATCACCTCCCGTCTGCGCCTCGAGCAGGGCGCGGTGCGGCGAGAGCCGCTGGCGGTAGCTATCGCCCTCGATCACGATCTGGTAGCTGGCGTTGGCGAGGCGGTCGAGGGCGCTGTTGCCGAGGATCGGGTCGTCGAAGAGACCCAGCCATTCCTCCACGGCGCGGTTCGAGGTGATGACGAAGCTGGAGCTGCGGTGGCGCCCGATGACCAGCTCGTAGAGGTCGATGGACTGCTGCGCGCTGAGGCGATGGAGCCCGAGGTCGTCGAGGATGAGCAGGTCGGGCGCGAGGAAGCTTCGGAAGACCTTCTCGGCCGAGTGGTCGACGCGGGCCTGCGCCATCTCGCGGAAGTAGTGGTCGGCCGGGGCGAAGCGGACGCTGCGTCCGGAGCGGACGGCTGAGTAGCCGAGCGCCTGGGCTAAGAAGCTCTTGCCGACGCCGACGGGGCCGACGAGCAGGACGTGCTCGCGGCGATCGAGGAAGTGCAGCGAGAAGGCGGCGTCGAGCAGGCGGCGGTCGAGCCGGATGGCGGCCGCCCAGTCGAAGTCCTCGAGGCGGCAGAGCTGCTCGAAGCCGGCCTGGCGCAGGCGCAGCTCCAACCGCCCGTGGTCGCGGCGGCTCACCTCGTCGACGAGCAGGATCTGCAGGAAGTCCGCGTAGTCGAGGTGGTCGCGCCGCGCGAGGGCGATGCGCTCGGGCAGGGTGTCGAGCATACGGCCGAGCTTGAGGCGCTTGAGCAGCGGGCGGAGGTCTGAGGTGGTGGCGGTCATCGTGGTGCTCCTGTCGGGGTCTGCGTGCGGGACTGGGCGAAGACGGAGCCCGAGCGGGCGAAGCGCCCCGGAGGAGGCGGCAGCTCGGGCTGGTCTGGGGTGCTCTCCTGGTCGAGGGCGCGGACGAGGATGCGCTCGAGGCGGCGCACGTCGATGAGGTCGACCTCGAGCGCGCGGCGGCAGGCGGCGTCGAGGCGGTCCGGGGAGTAGCGCTCGGCGAGGCGCAGCAGCTTGTGGCCCTGCCGGAGCTTCGCCCAGGGCAGGGAGCCCTCGAAGAGACGCTCGGCGTAGGCGCCCACGGCCTCCCCCAGCTCGGCGGCGCGGCGCTGTATCCAGTCGGGCGCCCGCCTGGTGTAGGGGGTGAGCTCGGCCGGGTAGTCGTTCGGGTCGGTGGCGCGGCCGCCCCGGCGCTGGCGCGGGTGGACCTTGATGAGCTGACCGCGGTGGTAGATGCGCACCAGCTTCGAGCCGAGCTGCACCTCGACCTTCTGGCGGGGCGGGCAGGCCGTGGACGGCACCGAGTACAGCGCGTACTGGCAGGCGATGTGGTGGTCGGGATGGACCGTGGCGGTCCGCCAGTCGGGGACCTCGTAGGGCTCGCCGTCCCAGGGAGCGAGGAGAGGGAGCTCCTCCTCCCGGAAGACCTCGAGCGGCCGGCGGCGGGTCGTGCCGTGGATGCGCTGTCCCGCCACCTCCAGGCACCAGCTGCGGGCGGCGGAGCGCAGGTCGACGACGTCCCGGAAGTCGCCGCCCTTGAAGAGGCGCTCGCGCACGTAGGGGATGCTGCGCTCGACGCGCGGCTTGTCGCGGGGATGACGCACGCGCGCGGGGTCGGTGATGAAGCCTCTGTGGCGGGCGTACTCGAGGAAGCCCCGCGTGAAGCGCGGGTGCAGCGCGTCGGCCCCGGCGACGGCGGCCGGGAAGTTATCGATGACGAGGTAGCGCGGCACGCCCCCGAAGAAGGCCCAGGCCTCCTCCAGGCCCTCGATCACAGCGTCCAGCGTCTGGCTGGTGGTGGGCCACACAAAGCAGTGGCGTGAGTAGCGCCAGACGACGACCAGCGCCCACACCGCGCGCCGGCGGCCGCTCTCGGGGTCCCGGATGAAGCCGAGGCGGCCGAAGTCCATCTCCGCCACCTCGCCCGGCGGCCCGTCGTCCATGCGCACGGTCGACGGCAGCCGGTGGCGCCAGCCGCGGCGCCGGATGAAACGCCGCAGCGTGGTGTAGGAGACCTCGCAGCCTCGTCCGGCGAGGAGCTCCTGGATGCGCGTCAGTTGCAGGCGGTCGGTCTCAAGCCAGCGCTCGATCTGCTCCGCCCAGGGCGAGAGCAGCTCTTCGCTCGGCGCCTCGACCTGCCGCGGGCCGGAGAGGCTCAGCGTCGCCAGCGCGGCGAGCTGCTCCTCACTCGGCTCGGGACCGTCAGGTGTGAGGCCGGCCGCTTCGGCCGCGTCGATGTAGCGGCGGACCGTCTGACGCGACAACCCCATCCCGCTGGCGATGCGGCGCTGGCTGAGCCCCGCCTGCCAGCGTCGAATGATCTCCTGGATCTCCACCCCGTGTACCTCCCGGTAGGCCATCGCTGCTCCCTCCGCTGGGGATGCAGGCGATGGTGGCCGTACCGGCGGCCCGAGTGGTCAGACCCCCCGGAGGGGTGGCTCAATGACCCTGGCGAAGTGGATCAATGACCCTGGCGATCTGGCCGTTTGCTGGTCTATAGATCCTGGCGATTCACATGCCGGGGACGCGTCAGGCGGTTCGGGCACCCCCGTACACCGCCCCGGAGAGTCAGCAGCACGCGAGTCGCGGCATCGGCCCGCTTGGCTGGAGCGGCATGCTCAGGCGTGGGCGGAGCAAGAAGTGTCCCGCCTGAGCGCGCGCCTTCAGTCCTTCAACTGGAAAGAGAGGTCCAACCTGCTCAGTGACGCCCTCGGTGAGCGCGCACGTGTCTCGCTCGATGCTGATTATCGAGAGCGCCCGGGCCGCGCGGCCCGGCTGAACCTGCATCGGGTCGCGATCGCGAACCGGCGGACGCAGGGCCTGTAGGGAGAAATCAGTTGGCTGCGGGAGGCCCCTCGCTCTTGACGACGAACGGCGTGAGCGGGGGAACGCTGTCGGCGAAGAGCCCGGCGAAGTCCTCGTTCACGAACTGCGGCGCGCCGAGGATGTAGGAGACGTACTCGCCCTCGACCAGCGCGTAGAGCGCCGTGACGTGCAGGCCCTGGGCGCAGGCCACAAGTTCTTCGACGCTGCCGCCCTCGTGTACGACAAGGCTGAAGCCCCCGGCGTCCGGGACAGGGTCGACCTGGGCCTGCTCATCGGGGAAGTGATCGTCGCACCGGGAGCTGGCTCGTGGTTCTTCGATCTCGTCACGGACGTCACGGCCCGGCACGTCCCCGACGCGGCAGTTCGCCGCTCGTCCCTGGACCGGCAGCCGGCTTGGGTCTAGCCGGCCGACGCGCCGGCTGCGCGGTCGGTTGTGACGTCCCCTCCCCTCGCACGCCCTGAGACGGACGGGGTCGCCACGTCCTCCGGCGCCGTTGAGGCTTCGCGGCACGGGCACGGGCACGGGCACGGGCACCGGCACGGGCACCGGCACGGGCGGGGGATCGGGACGTGAGCGGGGCAGCCGACGCGCGGTGCCCGGCCCGCGGAGCGGGCGGCTCAGCCGGCGCCTCGCCGGGGCGTGTACGGCGGGCGGGCGACCGCGGCCGCCCGCCTCCTCTCGCTCGCCCGGGCGCAGCGCCGGCTGCTCACCCCTGCCGCACGCGCACCGGCGAGGGAGGCGCGGAGGAGCCCTCCCCTTGGTGTGCCGCCCGCGCGGCCGGGCGTATGATCTCGCTCTCACGCCGATGGCCGGCCTCTCCCCGCCCGACAGGAGCCCCGCCATCGCTGACGATGCGCGTCCGGGTGCGTCGTGCCCCACGTGGACGCTCGACGATGCGCCGGTCGACGAGGACCAGTTCGGATCGCACGAGCCGATCGCCGCCGCCATCCATGAGCTGATCACCCGTGAGGACGGCGGGCGCACGATCGGGCTCGAGGGCCGCTGGGGTTCCGGGAAGTCCACGGTCGTCCGGCTCCTCGCCGAGCGCATGAGCGGCCAGGACGAGCGCGTCGCGGTCTTCGACGCCTGGGCGCACGAGGGCGATCCCCTGCGCCGCTCCTTTCTCGAGACGCTCATCGACATCCTGCTCGGTGAGAAGGAGTGGGTCGACGGCAAGAAGTGGCGCGAACGGCGTGAGAGCCTCTCCAGGAGGGACCGCGTCGAGCACACGCGGCCCAGGATCACGCCGGCGGGCATCGTGGCAGGCGTCCTCTTCGCTGTCCTGGTGCCGTCGGGCGTCGCGCTGCTGAACGCGGGGCTCTCTTCGGGCGATCCCGCCACCTGGCGCTCGGGTGCCGGGATCCTCGGCGGGCTGGCGGTCTTCGCGCTCGCCGTAGCGGGGCTTGCCCACTGCCTCCGGCGGGACGACTCCGCCGCCCGGTGGCTCGAGCTGTTCTCGGTGCAGTCGGTCACGCAGTCCGACCGCGAGACGGTCGAGACGCCGGACCCGACATCCGTCGAGTTCGAGCGCGAGTTCGGCGACCTCATGTGCGCCGCGCTCGATGGTCATCCCACGAGACGTCTCGTCCTCGTCGTCGACAACCTCGACCGCGTGGCTCCCGAGGACGCACGCGCGGTGTGGGCGACGCTACAGACGTTCCTGCACCACACTAGCGATCCGCGCCCGCCCTGGCTCGACTCGCTCTGGGTGCTGCTGCCGTACGACAAGGGCGCTATCGACCGCCTGTGGGACGGCCTGGTCGCCCGCCCCGAGGTGGGAGGATCACCGCCGCGCACGCTGGCGGAGTCCTTCCTCGACAAGAGCATCCAGGTGCACTTCGAGGTGCCGCTGCTGCTGCTCAGCGACTGGCGCGAGTACCTCGCCTCGCTGCTGCGCCGCGCACTCCCGGAGCACGACACCGACCACTACGCTCTCTACCGCCTCTACCAGCACCAGCTTGCGGGAGGCGATCGGGCGCCGAGTCCCCGAGAGCTGAAGCTCTACGTCAACGGCATCGGCGCGCTGCACCGGCGCTGGCAGCACGACCTCCCGATCGCGAGCCTCGCGTACTACGCGAGCCAGCGGAAGCAGGGCCCCGAGGTGGCCGCCGACCTGCGCCGGGAGGATCCGATTCTGCCCGGCGTCGCTCCTCTCCTCGATGCGCGCGTCGAGGCGCATCTCGCGGCCATCGCATTCGGTGCTCCTCCGGAGCGCGCGCTGCAGCTGCTCTACGGACCCCTCATCGACAATTCCCTGATGCGGGAGGAGGCGGACGGGCTCGTGGAGCTCGCCGGCCGGACGGGGTTCTGGGAAGCGCTCGCCGGGTCCGGGTTCATGCGGGTGCCCTCGTCGTCGCCGCCCACCCTTCTGCTCGCCGCGAGCCGCCTTGCGGAGATCCCGGAGGAGCTCCGCCCCGACGACGAATGGCGAGACGTCACCGAGCTGCTCGCCCGGGGCGGGCGCGAGGCCGAGGTGTGGCCGCCGCTGACTCCCTCGGTGGCCGCGCGCCTCGCGGATCTGTTCTCGCTCGTCGGCCGGGCCGACGCGGAGGCGATCGCGGCGAGGGCGACGGCCGTCGCTATCGACGCAGGCGGCGGTGCGGGCTGGGCCGAGGGAGCGCACGCGCTCCTGCGCCGGTTCGAGTGGCTGACGGTGCGGGCGTCCGGCGACGCGGAGCGAGTTTGCGACGCCCTCGCAGCCTACGCCGCGCTGCCGGGCTGGGAGGACTGCGCTGCGAGGCTCTCGGTCGAGCCGGCGGACCGGCCGACGTTCGAGGAGGCGCTCGCGAAGCGCGTGGCGGAGGAGCCGGGGGAGACCCTGCGCGCGCTCGAGGTGCTCTCACGCGCGGACCCGGATATCACATGGGAGCCGCTTGCGGCGGCCGCCGCGGGGCGGCTGACCGAGTACGCGCCGTCGCGGGGGAGGGCACTGCAGACGAGCGCCGAGGAGTCGCGGAGCCTGCTGGGAATCTTGCGCGCAGCGGAGGGTGGCTCGACCGCGGAGCGAGCGGCTCTGGCCCGTGAGGGGCCGGCGCTCGAGTACGTCGGTCTCGCCGGTGCAGCGGGCGACGACGCGGCCCTCGGGGACTGGCTCTACGAGGTCCTGAGGTGGTCCACGCCCAGGGAGCGGGCCGTGCTGGGTGCCTCCGGGAGGCCCTCGCGTGACGGAAAGGAGATCATCGAGCGCCTCTTCTCCTCCCCCACGGGCAAGCGAGTCGCCCCGCTCGTGCGGGCGATCCGGCGCCTCGGCGACCTCGATCTCGTCGACGGGGTCCGCTCCCAGTCCGGGGGCGAGCAGCTCGCGTCCGCCCTCACCGAGGACCTCGAGGAGGCGTAGCGCGGCGCGCTCGCACTCAGGATGTCGACGCCGCGTGCGGCGAGCGCGACCACCAGAGGTCCCGGAATGCGGTTGCGCGACGAAGGTCGGTTGCCCCGGGCGGTCGCTCCCGACTGACACTCCGGGGCGAGTCCTCCCAGATCTTCGGGGGACCGATACGATCCCGATTTGGGGGGATCAGCGCGCAGCTGGTAAATTGTCCACTCGCAGGTGCCGAGATCGAGACGGGGAGCGTCAGCGCGGTTCGACGATCGCCTGCCGGTCGAGGTCGCCGTCGACACGTGCCTGACCGTGTGCGAAGGGCGACTCGGTCGCCGCGCCGATCGTGGCGTGCCTGCCGAACCGCACGGTCGCCGAGCCCGACGGCATCTCCCGCGGCTGGATGCACATCCGCACCGACGACGGCGTCGATGGCTGCGCGCACGGCGACGACCTCCGCTGGCATTCCGACGGCGTGCGCCTCGAGGGATGAGCAAGCCCGGAGGCACGCGTCACGCGCAGGGCGCGCGCGGGCAGCAGGAGTCAACGCGGGAGGCTAGTCGGGTGCCGGCCGCGCCGCGAAGGGAACAACGGTGCCCCCCTCGATCCCGAGGAGGGTATGGAGAGAGCGCGACCCCAGGTCCACCAGGACCGCGTCCACTCCGTCCCCGCATGACCAGGTTCCGAGGAATCCCGCAAAGAGCTGCCCTTCCACGTGGCCGATCAGCACAAGCGAGCGCGGCCCGTCCCACGAATACGCCCACACGGTTTCGCCCTGGTCGCTCAGGTAAAGGACGAGGTCTCGCGCCCCCGGCCTCTCCCGGTTCCCATGGCGCAATGTGACCTCGCTCCACAGCATCGAGCCGTCGGGAAGGGGGATCGCGAACGAATAGCCGGGAGGCCTGGGAAGATCATCACCGGAGGCAGAGACAGCGACGGTGCCGTCGCCATCCTCCCAGATGGGCTCGGGGGCGTCTCCGCCGGTGCGCCACCCCAGGATGCGCGGGTGGTCGATGCCCTCCGGCGGCGCCATGTCCTCCCCCGAGCGGAACCACCACGCCCGGTACGCGTCAGTTGCGTCCGAGGGCGAGAAGACAACGACATCCTCCTCCGTCACGACCGAGACCCACTCCCGCACCAGCCCCTTCGGGAAGTCGCCCCACCTCTCCCACGTCTCGCCCCCGTCGACAGAAGCCCAGAGCCCCTCTACTGCATCCTCGCTCGGCGGGCGATCGAACTCCCAACAGACTCCTCGCTCGCAGACATGCGCCACCAGCGTCTGGCCGTCTGGGCTCACTCCGCCCAGGCTTGCGTCCCAATCCGCGCTATTACTCCGACGAGGCAGCTCGGCGAGCGGGTCCTCCCACACCAGCTCACCCCCTTCCGCGGCGATGGCCCGGTGCCAGTCCTCAGGTCCGTGGCAGCTCCAGTACCTCCGCCCAGGTACAAGGCCATCGTGTCTCAGTTCCTCTCCCGCTTCGCGCTGCTCGTGCGACCCGGCGGGTTGGTTCCTGCGACGGCCTAATGGATCAGTGCTCCTGGCACGACACCCCATGAGTGCTGCAGAACAACCCGGAGGGCTTCTCGCTAAGCTGCGCGGCGCCGCTGACGCAGCGTTTTGGCACGCAAGCGGCGGACGCGCTCCGCGAGCCCCACGATGGAGGCTCGCAGGTCATCGATCGTCCCGGCGAGGCTCACCGTTGCCACCTCCAGCCGCTTGCTGGAGTGGCGCACGTCGTACACCTCGGGCGCGCCCTCGGCGTAGGCCAGCAATGCGCCGGGGATATTGAGCGCGGTCGCATAGGCGAGCGCTTGGTACAGGTCGGCGCTGGGGACGCGCCCGTCATCCGCCCGCTTGTACTTTGCATCCCCGGCGAACACGCATTGCGCACCCAGCCACCAAGAGAAGTCGGGCTTAATCTGCCTTCGCCCCGTCGTGTCGAACGTCCCGGCGGCGCGGCTGTCCGAGCGGAACGCTCGCTCCGAGAGGCGGAGCTCGCTCCGCAGCGCACGCGTCACGAACTGCTGAAAGACGACATTCATGTCCATGAGGAAGCCGGATGCTCGCACATCTCCGCGCACCGCCTCGAGGGTCCAGTGGCGCAGGATGAGCCGCGACAGGTCCACGACCTCGCGGTAGTGCTCGTTCAGCCGGTCGAACGCGACGGCCGGTACGTCGCGCGGACTGAACGGCACCAGGGCGACGTTCGCGAGCGTCGCCTCGACGCGGCGAAGGCCCTCACGTGACCGGCGGTCCCCGATGCGCATCCCCCCGAGACGCGCGCATGCTGCCTTCACCAGCCGGTTGGCGGTGATGTCGTCCGTGAAGTCGTCGTAGCGCACGTCGACTGGCAGGGGGATGTCGAATCGCCGCCGGAGCGTCATGCTTCCAGACGAGTCTGACCTGCTCCTCATCGATCCCCTCCCGCATGAAGTAGCTCGGGCCGATGGCGGCGTCCCTGTTCGCGAGCTTCTCGTTGGCGAGGTCGACGACGTCGGCGACCCACTCCATGCCGCCCGCGTTCGCCTCGAGCCACCTCCTCAGCAGGCCCTTGACGGGCTTCCTGTCGAGATGGAACTCGACGAAGTGGAAGCGGCGGCGAAGTGCGAGATCGACCAGCGCGATCGAACGGTCGGCGGTGTTCATCGTGCCGATGATGTGTAGGTTCGGAGGCAGCGCGAAGGGCTCGGCGGAGTACTGAAGTTCGATTGTCTCGTTCCGGTACTCAAGCAGGAAGTAGAGCTCGCCCAGCACCTTGGCGAGGTTCCCTCGGTTGATCTCGTCGACGACCAGGAAGTACTTCGTCGTGAGGCCGTGCGCATGGTCGGCCAGCGCGCGCTTCGCCATTTGCACCAGCGGCCCGTCCCGCAGGCGGAAGCCCGCGCGGCCCTCCGCGTCGACTACCGGCCGGTAGCCCTGCACGAAGTCCTCATAGGCATACGAGGGGTGAAACTGGACGAGCCGCACGCGATCCGGCGCGCCGGCCAGGCACTCCGCCAGCTTCCGCGCGACGTAGGTCTTTCCCGTCCCCGGTGGTCCCTGAAAGATGACCTGCGGCTTGCGCGCGTCGGCCAGCAATCGCTCGATCGTCCGCAGGAAGGCGGCAGGCAGCAGGAGTTCGCCCGCCAGCGCATCCAGATCGCATACGGGTTCCGCGCGCGTGCCCGGAGGCGTTGGTCGGCGTTCGTCCTCCTCCCCCTGATCGTCGCGCATCATCCACACGATTGATTGCGCCTCAAGGCGGTCCGCAGGACGTTCGTAGCCCAGCTCGCCAGCGCGCTCGACGAGCCGGTCGAGGAAGCCCAGCGCGTGCTCGTACATCGCCCCCTGGTCCGCGCCCGCGCGCGAGCGCGGATAGCGCGTGAGCTTGTAGGCCTCGTCGAACGAGTATCTCGCGAAGGGCGGGAACTCGGGCCCCAGCGCCATCAGCAGGGCCGCAACCGGCCGGAGCGTCGTCCCTACCTGCGACTTCGTGAACCCGCCGGTCTCGGGGATGCGGCGGACGAGGGCGCGGATACGCTCCCCGAGCGGCGTCTCGTCATTCGCCCAGAAGGCACGCATCGCGGCACGCGCGCTCGCGGGCTCGGACGCAAACCAGGCGTAGAGCGGCTGCCCGGCGCGCCAGTCCATGGGACTTCCGGGGACGCCTATCGCCGTCCTGATCAGCGCGGGCCAGTCGCCGTCGCCTGAGATCACGGCGTCGCGCGCCCGGCGGAGGGCCGCGATGATCTCGCGCTTGTACGCCATCTCGTCGGCGTCCAGCTTCCCGGACCCGGTGAACGCCTGTGCCCGCTCGAGCCAGGAGTCGATCCGGCCCCACGCCAGCCTGCGCACTCGCTGCTCCGCGCCGGGCACCTGCACGCGGTGCACGGCCTGCTCGCTCCTGATTGAATGGAAGAGGTCGCTGTCGAGCTCGCCGTCCGGTATGTCCTCCGCCCACCACTGCACGGTGCGGATGTGGTAGGGGGCGACATCCCGCCGGAACTCGTAGTCCCCGGTGATTTCGCCCACGTAGACTCGCGACCCGGTGAACGGCACCGCCACCAGCGCACCCGTCTCCAGCTCCGCGTAGAAGCGCCAGAGCGAGTCGGGGCCCTCGTCGTGTTCGTCCCTCAGCTCGTCCCTGGACGCGACCGCCCGGAGATCCTGCTCGTACCCGTAGCCGACCCCGACGTGCTGGTGTTCGAGGAAGTCCGCCTCGTACTCCCCGCCCCGGCCGGGAATGATCGCCCAGAGAACCATCGCCGCCTCCCGGGGGGATGTCGAGCAGGCGCTGATGCTAGCAGGCCGTCGAGGGGGGTGGCGAGAATCTCGCCACCTGCCGGGGGGCGCGCCGCGGCGGTGCGTCGTTCGCGTCTTCTTGAGCGCAGCTGATCACATCGACCGACATGCGAGCAAGCTCCGCGGCGGTGCGCCGAGCATCGATCCGCCATGGGGCGGGACGCGTCGGACTGCGGCGTGGGCGGTCAGGTTTCCCGTTGCCGGGAGTGAGCCGCCCATCGGGTGTTGACGGCCGAGGGATGCTTCACGGCTGGCTTCAAGCGTGCTCATCAGGCGCTGCGCCGCGACCTCGACGACGACCGCGACCGGCCCGCACACGATCGCTCGCTGCCTTGGACGACCCTGATCCAGAAGCATATCCTTGGGCATCGTCCAAGACTGCTGAGGCAGACCTTTCCCGGAGGAGACAACCCGAGTGGCCTCATCAGAACGCCTGCTGCCGACTGGTGAGTGTTGGTGCGGTTGCGGTGCCGAGACGACGATCGGCTCCTTCTTCCTGCCCGGCCACGACAAGACCGCTGAGTCCGCCGTCATCTCGATCGAGTATGGCGGCGTTCCTGAGTTCCTGATTAGGTACGGCTACGGCCCCGGGGGCAAGAGCGCCAGACATGAGGTGGCGAAGTGGCGCGCCGAGGGCGGTGAGGTGCGATGACCACGACTCGACGCGGACGGAGCGACTCCGGCGGGAAAAGCCGAGCGGGCGTGAGCGACAACGCGGCCGACTACCGGTCCGACTTGTGGCGGATGGCCGACGCCCTGCGCGGCAGTATGGACGCCGCCGAGTACAAGCACGTCGTCCTCGGGCTGATCTTCCTCAAGTACGTCTCCGATGCCTTCGAGGAGGCCCACGCGACCCTGGAGTCGGAGCGCGGCGCAGGCGCGGACCCCGAGGACCCCGACGAGTACCGCGGCGACGACATCTTCTGGGTGCCGCCTGTAGCGCGCTGGTCGTACCTGCAAAGCCAGGCCCGCCAGCCCATCATCGGCCGGCTCGTGGACGACGCGATGACCGCCATCGAGCGCGACAATCCGGCTCTCGATGGCGTGCTTCCGAAGGACTACGCGCGGGCGGCTCTCGACCAGACCCGTCTCGGGCAGGTGGTCGACCTCGTGAGCAACATCAAGGTGGGCGGCGCCGAGGCGGAGGCCACCGACGTACTGGGCGGCGTCTACGAGTACTTCCTCGAGCAGTTCGCGCTGGCCGAGGGCAGGAAGGGCGGCGAGTTCTACACGCCCCGCTCCGTGGTGCGGCTACTGGTGGAGATGCTGGAGCCGTACCGCGGCCGCGTCTACGACCCGTGCTGCGGCTCCTCCGGCATGTTCGTCCAGTCGGTCGATTTCATCCGCGCCCACTCCACCGGCAACGGTAACGGCGGCAGGGCTGCCGGGGACATCTCCATCTACGGGCAGGAGTCGAACTACACCACCTGGCGGATGGCGCGGATGAACCTCGCGATCCGGGGCATCGAGGGGCGGATCGAGCACGGGGACAGCTTCCACAACGATCGCCATCCCGACCTGCGAGCCGACTACATCCTGGCCAACCCGCCGTTCAATGTCTCTGACTGGGGCGGAGAGCGACTGCGCGACGACCAGCGCTGGGCCTACGGCGTTCCGCCGACGGGCAACGCCAACTTCGCGTGGGTGCAGCATTTCCTTCATCACCTCGCCCCGCGCGGCTCGGTCGGCTTCGTCCTCGCCAACGGGTCGATGTCGTCGAACCAGTCGGGTGAGGGGGAGATACGGAAGAACATCGTCGAGGCCGACCTCGTGGACTGCATCGTCGCGCTGCCGGGCCAGCTCTTCCGCTCCACCCAGATCCCCGCGTGCCTGTGGTTCCTGTCGAAAGGCCGCCATCACGGTGAGTACAGGGAACGAGAGGGAGAGAGTCTGTTCATCGACGCCCGCGCGATGGGTCGCATGACCGACCGCACTCACCGCGAGCTGACCGCCGAGGACATCGCGCTCATCTCCGATACCTACCACGCCTGGCGCGGCGAGGAGGGCGCTGGCGAGTACGCCGACGTGCCCGGCTTCTGCAAGTCGGCGGACCTCGGGGAGATCCGTCGACACGGGCACGTGCTCACGCCCGGCCGCTACGTTGGTGCGGCGCCTCAGGCGGACGACGGCGAGCCGTTCGATGAAAAGATGGCGCGCCTCGCCGCGCAGTGGCGCGCGCAGCGCGCGGAGGCCGAGCGGCTGGACGCGGAGATCGAGGCGAACCTGAGGGCACTGGGATACGGTCCATAGTACGGAGGGGCCGCGTCATCACCGCCCCGCGCTCCGGGTCCTAGAATGGCGGTCGAGGCGGATCGGACCAGAGGCGGCGCAAACAAGATGGCGATCGACTACGGAAACTTCCGGAAGTCACTGAAGAACCTGGAGATGCAGCACGCGCACCTGCTGCATCTGTCGCCGGACTATCCGTCGTTCGTCCACGAGGCCATGGCCGAGTCGGTGATTCAGCGCTTCGAGACTTGCTACGACGTGCTGTGGAAGGTGCTCCGGCGCCATCTGGTCGAGTCGCTCGGCATCGTCGAGGTTCCCAACAGCCCTAGGCCTGTCTTCCGGATGGCTGACGAGAACGGTCTCCTGGCGGCCGGGGGTCGGCAGTGGGAGCGCTACATCCAGACACGGATCGACACGACCCATGACTACGACAGGGCGAAGGCGGCGAATGCCATCGCGGTCATGCCGGAGTTCGTGTCGGACGCCGTCCAGCTCCACGGGGCTCTTACCGGAGAGGCGTGGGAGTGAAGGTCTCGGTTGACCTCAGCCCCCCCGATCTGGCGATCGTCGCGCGCATCCTGGCCGAGCATGTGCCGGCGTGCGAGGTGCGAGCATTCGGATCCCGGGCGATCTGGAACGCGAAGGACTACTCGGACCTCGACCTGGCCGTCGTCGGTGAGGGGCCGCTACCACGCGGGGCTCTCGCTCGGCTCAAGGAGGCCTTCGAAGAGTCCCGGCTGCCCATGCGGGTGGACGTGGTCGACTGGCACTCCATCGCGGACGGCTTCCGTGAGGCGATCGAGTCGGACTGCGTAGTGATGCAGGAAGCTCCACGGGACGCTGAGTGGCCGGCGGTGGCTCTCGGCGAGGTCGTGGAACTCACGCTCAGCAGTGTCGACAAGAAGTCGAAGGCCGGCGAGCGTCCGGTTCTGCTCTGCAACTACACGGACGTGTATAACTACGACTTCATCTATGCGGACATGGCCTTCATGCCCGCGACCGCTACCGATCGCGAGATCAGCAGGTGCTCTCTCTACGAGGGCGATGTGATCATCACTAAGGGAGCTCTGGGAAAGTTGGCACGACAGCAGAGTATTGCGCACTCTGCTGATCAGGTGAGATCCTGACGCGTAACAGGGATGGGAGCGTGCCATGCATCAGCCCACATTCGCCAGGGTCGAGTTCGAGCAGGATGGCTACACGACGCGCCGCCAGAAGTTCCTCGAGCGGCTGGACGGCCTCGTCCCGTGGGAGAGGTTCGAAGCAGCCATCGGGCCCCACTACCCGAAACCCGGCCGCGGGCGGAGGCCCTACCCTCTCTCCGTGATGCTGCGCATCCACATCGTGCAGCTCTGCTACAACCTCAGCGACCCCGGCACGGAGGACCTCCTCCACGAGGCCGAGTCGGTGCGAGCCTTCTGCCACCTCACCCTGCGCGGGCCGATCCCCGACGAGACGACCATCCTCACATTCCGTCACCTGCTCGAGCGCCACTCCCTGGGGAGCAGGATCTTCGAGCTCATCAACGAGCACCTTGCGAGCGAGGGATTGAAGCTGAGCGAGGGCAGCATCGTGGACGCGACCATCATCTCGGCGCCGTCGTCGACGCAGAATCGCGAGCGGGCGCGGGACCCCGAGATGCATCAGACCAAGAAGGGCAACCAGTGGTATTTCGGGATGAAGCTGCACATCGGCGCGGACAGGGACACGGGCCTGGTCCACAGCTTCACGACGACGCCTGCGAACGTGTCGGACGTGTCGGAGACGTACCGTCTGCTGCACGGCGAGGAAGCCGAAGTCTACGGCGATGCCGGATACCGGGGCGTGGACAAGCGACCCGAGAACGCGGACTCGGGGGTCGACAACTGGAACGTGGCGATGCGCCCGGGCCTACGGCGTCAGCTCGACCCGGAGAGTCCTGAGGCCGTCGAGGAGAAACGGAAGGCGTCGGCGCGGGCGCTGGTGGAGCACCCGTTCTATACGGTGAAGCGGCGCTTCGACTACGCCAAGGTGCGGTACCGGGGCCTCTTCAAGAACCACGAGCGGTGTGCGGTCTTGCTGGGGGTCCATAATCTGCTCACCGCAAAGCCGCACTGTGCCTGACCGTGGGTGGAGTGTGCCCACCTCGCCCCAGAGAGGCGAGGACGGGAAGCCGCAGGGGCCCTGAGAGGGCCGAACATGGCTCACTTCATCGAACCCGCCCGCGAGAAGCGCTCCTCGCGCCCGTTTTGCGCCGCCAGACCCACTTGTCCAGACTTGCCCTAAGGACTCGGAGGCGCATGACGACATAGGGGTTCCAGCACTGGTACGGGAGAATCTCCCGAACCTCCTGTGTGGCTACCATCTCGCGATCCTCCGCGCCAAGCGGGAGATCGACGGCACATATCTCTTCTATACGCTCAAGACACGAGGAGTACAGCAGCAGTTTCACGCATACGCGAACGGTGTGACCCGATTCGGACTGAGGAAGGCGGACATCGGCCTCGTCGAACTCCCCCTCCCGCCCCTCGCCGAGCAGCGCGCCATCGCGCGCGTGCTCGGCGCGCTCGACGACCGGATCGAGATGAACCGGCGCATGAGCGAGACCCTCGAAGAGATGGCGCGGTCGCTGTTTCGGTCGTGGTTCGTGGACTTCGACCCAGTGCGCGCGAAGGCCGAGGGTCGGTCCTCGGGCCTCCTTCCCAACCTCGACGCGCTGTTCCCCGCATCGTTCGAGACATCAGAGCTGGGGGAGATACCGGCGGGGTGGGAGGCGAAAACGCTGGGCGACGTGGCTGACATCTTCAGTGGGAAGCGACCGGAGCAACGGCATTCGTGCCCTGGGGTCGAGGCCGACGTCCCTGTCTTCGGGGGCGCGGGAGCAATGGCGTACACCACGGACGCGCGCTTTGACTTCCCCATCATAATCACGGGACGCGTCGGCACTCTCGGGGTCGTACACCGTGTCAACTTCCCTGTGTGGCCGTCAGATAACACGCTAGTCATCATTCCCAGAGGCAACCCCGAGTTCGCCTGGCTCTTTGGAGTCGTCCGCGAAATGGACCTGTCTAACTTGAACCGCGGTTCAACTCAGCCACTGATAACCCAGCGGGATCTCAAGACACAACCAGTGGTGGTCCCACCTGAGTCTGTACTCCTTGGTTTCGCGAACCTAGCCGATCCCCTCTATGCATCGTCAGATTCGAGTTCGGAACTCTCGCGCACGTTGGCCGGTGGTCGGGACTTGGTGCTACCGCGCATCATGTCAGGTGAGATACGCGTGACCCACCGCGACACAGGTCGCGACGAGTAAGTCTGAGACCGTGATGCGGATCCTGAGTGTGCTTGATCGCGCGCAGACCCTGGTCGCGAGCGTCAGGCGGCGGGAATGACCATCCTCTCGGAGGCCGATGTCGAGGCGGCCTCGCTTGAGTGGCTCGCCGCGCTCGGCTGGCAAACCGCGCACGGGCCGGACATTGGCCCCGGCGGCTCGCACGAGGAGCGCGCCGACTACGGAGCCGTCGTGCTGGAGCGGCGGCTGCGGGACGCCCTCGCGCGGCTCAACCGGGACCTGCCCCCCGACGCGCTCGATGACGCCTTCCGCAAGCTGACCCGCCCCGAGGGCTCGACCCTCGAGGCACGCAACCGCGCCTTCCACCGCATGCTCGCCCAGGGCGTGAACGTCGAGTACCGCACCGGCGGTGGCGCGATCCGCGGTGACCAGGCCGCCGTCATCGACTACGCCAACCCCACCGCCAACGATTTCCTCGCGGTCAATCAGATCACCGTCACGGAGCGCGAGCACACGCGCCGTCCAGATGTCGTTCTGTTCGTTAACGGCCTCCCGCTCGGCGTGATCGAGCTCAAGAACCCGACCGACGAAGAGGCCGACATCTGGACGGCGTGGCAGCAGCTCCAGACCTACAAGGCCGAGCTGCCGACGCTCTTCTCGATGAACGAGCTGCTCGTCGTCTCCGACGGCACGGAGGCGCGCCTCGGCACGCTCACGGCGGGGCGGGAGTGGTTCAAGCCGTGGCGCACGATCTCGGGCGAGGGCCTCGCGGAGGTGCCCGCGCTGGAGCTGCGCGTGCTGCTCGAGGGCGTCTGCGCGCCGGGGCGGCTGCTGCCGCTGATCCGCGACTTCATCGCCTTCGAGGACGACGGCAGCGGCGTCCTCGCGAAGAAGCTGGCCGGCTACCACCAGTTTCACGCCGTGCGCACGGCGGTCGCCGAGACCCTGCGGGCCGCCCGGCTGCGAGCGACCCCGGGCGCCGCCGGGGAGCCCGAGGGCTATGAGCCCGGTCGTCGTCCCGGCGGTGAGCAGGGTGACCGCCGCATCGGCGTCGTGTGGCACACGCAGGGCGCGGGCAAGAGCCTGACGATGGCCTTCTACGCCGGCGCGATCGCGCGTGAGCCGGCGATGGAGAACCCGACCATGGTCGTCCTCACCGACCGCAATGACCTCGACGACCAGCTCTTCGGCACCTTCGCGCGCTGCCAGCACTTGCTCGGCCAGCCGCCCGCGCAGGCGGAGAGCCGCGCCGACCTGCGGACGAAGCTCTCGGTCGCCGCGGGCGGCGTCGTGTTCACCACGATCCAGAAGTTCTTCCCGGAGGAGCGGGGCGACACGCACCCCTCACTTTCCGAGCGGCGCAACATCGTCGTCATCGCCGACGAGGCGCACCGCAGCCAGTACGACTTCATCGACGGCTTCGCTCGCCACATGCGCGACGCCCTGCCGAGCGCCTCGTTCGTCGGCTTCACGGGGACGCCGGTCGAGCTGCGGGACGCGAACACGCGCGCCGTCTTCGGCGACTACATCAGCGTCTACGACATCCAGCAGGCCGTGCTCGACGGTGCCACGGTCCCCATCTACTACGAGAACCGCCTCGCCCAGCTCGCCCTCGACGAGGGCGCGCACGGGCTCATCGACGAGGAGTTCGAGGAGGCCACGGAGGGCGAGGAGGTCGAGCGCAAGGAGAGGCTCAAGACCCGCTGGGCGCAGCTCGAGGCCATCGTCGGCGCCGAGCAGCGCGTCCGCCTCGTCGCCGAGGACCTGGTCGATCACTTCGAGCAGCGCCTCACGGCGATCGAGGGCAAGGCGATGGTGGTCTGCATGAGCCGCCGCATCTGCATCGACCTTTACCACGAGCTCGTGCGGCTGCGCCCCGACTGGGAGCACCCCGACGACGACCGGGGAGCGATCAAGGTCGTGATGACCGGATCCGCCTCGGACCCGGCGGAGTGGCAGCCGCACATCCGCAACAAGGCACGCCGCGAGGCGCTCGCCAAACGCTTCCGGGATGCCGGCGACCCGCTGCAGATCGTGCTCGTGCGCGACATGTGGCTGACGGGCTTCGACGCGCCGAGCCTGCATACGATGTACGTCGACAAGCCGATGCGCGGTCACGGCCTGATGCAGGCGATCGCCCGCGTCAACCGCGTCTTCAAGGACAAGCCCGGCGGCCTGGTGGTGGACTACCTCGGGCTCGCCAGCGAGCTGCAGCAGGCCCTCGCGACGTACACGGAGAGCGGCGGCTCGGGCCGAACGGCGGTCGACCAGGGCGCGGCCGTCGCACTGATGGTCGAGAAGTACGAGGTGTGCTGCGCTCTGCTCCACGGCTTCGACTGGTCGTCGTGGACCGGCAGCCCGGCCGAGCGCCTGGAGCTGCTGCCCGCAGCCCAGGAGCACGTCCTGGCGCAGGAGAACGGGAAGGAGCGTTTCATCGGCGTCGTGCGCGAGCTGGAGCAGGCGTTTGCCCTCGCCGTCCCGCACAAGGAGACAACCCGCATCCGCGACGACGTCGCGTTCTTCCAGTCGGTGCGCTCGGCGCTCGCCAAGCGCTCCGCGGGCCAGGTGCGCGCCGACGAGGAGCTGGACCACGCCGTGCGCCAGATCATCTCGCGCGCGGTCGCACCCGAAGGCGTCGTCGACATCTTCGCGGCGGCCGGACTCGAGAGCCCCGACATCTCGATCCTCTCCGAGGAGTTCCTCGCCGACGTGCGCGGCATGCCGCACCGCAACCTCGCGGTCGAGCTGCTGCAGAAGCTCCTCAAGGGCGAGGTTGCGACGCGCCGCCGGAAGAACGTGGTGCAGGCGCGCTCCTTCGCCGAGATGCTCGAGCAGTCCCTGCGCCGCTACCAGAACCGCTCGATCGAGGCCGCGCAGGTGATCGAGGAGCTGATCGAGCTCGCGCGCCAGATGCGGGAAGCCGCCGCGCGCGGCGAGCAGCTCGGCCTCACGGACGACGAGCTCGCCTTCTACGACGCCCTCGAGACCAACGACAGCGCGGTGCAGGTCCTCGGGGACGAGGCGCTGCGCACCATCGCCCGCGAGCTCGTCGAGACCGTCCGCCGCAACGTCACCATCGACTGGACGCTGCGCGAGAACGTGCGGGCCAACCTTCGCCGCCTAGTCCGGCGCATCCTGCGGCGTCACGGCTACCCACCGGACAAGCAGGAGCAGGCGACGCTGACGGTGCTGGAGCAGGCGGAAGTCCTCTCAGAAGGATGGGTCGCTGCCTGAGATCCCATCTCCCGCACCCGAACACCCCGATTCGGCGAACCTGACCATCGCACTCGATCAGTTGGTCAAGCCCCGCGGCATGGGGCGAATCACGACCTCGGACGGGGGCGTGTGGCTGGAACGCGACCCGGACACGGCGCGGGAGGGACGCCCGGCTCCGCGGCGGTCACCGTTACCGACAACGACGGCACGAGAGTCACGATCGCGCTGACCAACCCGGCGACCACGCAGGTGACGGAGGGTCGCGATTCCGAACCTGACTCGCCCTCGCAGGCGTGGGCGGCACTCACCGGCCGCGGCGCGTGGCGCCGGGTGCGCCTCGCAGTCGTCGGCCCCTCCCGCCGCGGGACGTCCGCCCCTACGGCTCCGCGGCGTACAACAGGGCGCTCCTGAGCGCGCCCGTCATCCCTTCAGGCCTCCGCGGACGGTGCGCCGGCTCTCGATGCGACCGCGCCCGACTAGAGTATGTGCGCGAGACGGCTGGACGTCAGCGCGGCGCCGGGGCTGCCGACGGCAACGCCCGACAGAATGGGATTGCAGCATCATCACCGGCGCCCTCTACGTTAACGAAGACAGACCTACCAACTCGGCGACACTCCAGGCGGCGGTCCAGAGTGAGGATCTGCTTGCGCCTTGGGCGGGTCGCCACGGATGCTGATACGGCATGGCTGGCGGTTCGGGGGCCGAGATGGAGTTCCACAAGCCGAAGCGTGTGAGCCTGAGCGGCCACCCGGAGCTCAATGAGCGATGGCTGCACAAGCGGCTCATCGACGACCCGACGCTCTTGGGGCTGGGCGATCTGGCGGTGAGGGACAGCGAGCGGCGCCAGCCGCGGGCTGGGCGTCTCGATCTGTTGCTGTCGGACCCTGAGACGCTCACACGCTATGAGGTCGAGCTCCAGCTCGGCGCGACCGACGAGTCGCACATCGTCCGCACGATCGAGTACTGGGACATCGAGAAGCGTCGCTACCCTCAGTACGACCACGTGGCGGTGCTCGTCGCGGAGGACGTGACGAGCCGTTTCCTCAACGTGATCAGTCTGTTCAACGGCTTCATCCCGCTCGTGGCGATTCAGGTGGAGGGCATCGAGGTCAATGGCGCCTTCACGCTAGTGTTTACGCGAGTGGTCGATGTCAGGGCCTTAGGAATGCCTGAGGACGAGGAGGGGGAGACGGTCGACCGGGCCTACTGGGAGGGGCGAGCGTCGCGCGAGTCGGTTCGACTGGTGGATGAATTCTCCGGGATGATCCAGCGTATCGAACCTGACCTCCAGCCGAAGTACAACAAGCACTACGTAGGGCTAGCGAGCCACGGCGTCGCACGAAACTTCATCCTGTTTCGGCCGCGCCGAAAGCACGTGATCGCCGAGTTCAAGATCCCCCGCTCCGACGAACTCACGGAGCGCCTCGAAGAGTCTGGTTTGGAAATGCTTCCGTATGACACACGCTGGAACCACTACCGAATGCGTGTCACGGACGACGATCTGGAAGAGCGTAGTGACGAGCTTACAGACCTGATTCGCACGGCGCGTGACTCCTACGGCGACTAGGCTCGGCCGTTGCCGGCCTTAGCGGGGGATCGCGAGGTTCAAGGCGCTCGAGAGGCTGTCGTAGCTCGCCTGACGACTCACCGACTGTTAGCAACGGCCGCCGGTCGCTATGAATGCTCCCGCCCCGGAGTCGGATCAGACCCTCTCAGATACCCGGATCGCCGCCGAGGTCGTTGACCCGCCCACCTTGCACGCCCACGTCATCGCGACCGGCGCGGAGCTCTATCGCCTGCGCGTCCTTCCCCTTGGACCAGTCGCAAGGGGCCGGATCGCGTGCGGACGTGGCCGGACAGGTACTGCCTGTCCGGCCACGTCCGCACGCGAATCGCTCAGAGCCGCCACGCGGGCGACTCGCCGTCGTTGAGGGCGACGAGCGCGTCGCGCACGGGACCCGGGAGGCTCTCCCAGGGCGGCAGCTCGTAGCCGTCGAACTCGGCAACGCGCACCCACTCCTCCGGCGCGACCTCCTCCTCGATGGTTTCGATCCCGTAGTTGTGGAGCCCCCAGATCTGGGTGCGGCAGCGGTAGGGGCCGGCCGCCTCGATGGCGGCGGCGACCTCGTCGGTGAAGTTGGGACCATCGCCGTCGTCGAAGCCGAACTTCGAGAACGCGTCGGTGATCTCCCAGCAGATGATCCGTCGTGGCATCAGGTTCTCCTTCTCTCTCGGTGCTGTCGTGGATGGCGAGGCCGGACCGGGGCGGCGGTCCGGCGTGATCTCCCGCGGTGTGCGCCATGCGCCGCCCCGCCGTGCGCTCCCCGGCCCCGCGTGGGTCAGGCCGCCGCTTCCGGCGGCTCCGGCGTCTCGGGACTTCGCCCGAGGATGTGATCGGCGGCGCGCTGTCCCTGTGCGGCGGCGACCACGACCAGGCGCCTGTCGTCGTCGAGCACGCGCAGCCACGAGGCGATGTAGGCGGCGGACTGATCGACCCTTGAGGGGTCGATCCCGGCCTCGCTCCCGAGGAAGGCGGCCGCGAACTCCGCCACCAGCTCCTCCTGCGAGTAGCGCTCGGAGCCGAAGCGGGCGGCGGTCCGGTAGCCCTCGCGCGCGAGGCGGCTGGGGTGACCGGTGGAGTGGGCGAGTTCGTGGAAGAGCGTCGCGTAGTAGCCGTGCGCGTCGCTGAAGGCTGCGCGCGGCGGCACGTGCACCTCGTCCCGCTCGGGGACGTAGTAGGCGCCCTCGGCGTCCCAGTGGAGCGTCGGTGGGTCCCGGTAGCCTGCGATCACCGCCTCCGCGCGTTCCAGCGGATCTGGACAGCCGCCGTCCACCCGTGCGGGCAGCGTCACGCCCTCGCACTGGTCGACGTTGAAGACGGCGTAGAGGCGAATCAGCGGGAAACGCTCCACCCGCTCGGGGTCCTCCGGGTCCCTCCGCTCGGTCCACTTCCAGAGCACGACGCGCGTGCCGTGCTCGCCGCGGCGCACGTGCCCGCCCGCGGCCTCGGCCTGGCGGTAGGTGAGCCAGCGCGGGTCGCTCCAGCCGCGCTCGAGCGCGGTCATCTGGAGGACCAGCGTGTTGATGCCGCGGTAGGGGCGGTTGGAGCGGGCGTTCCTGTGCCCGCGGGCGCGCCACGGCGTGCGCCATGGCACGGTGCCGCGCGCAAGCGCGGTGATGATGCGGCCGGTGATCTCCTGGTAGGGGTCGGTCCGGCCGCCCGGCTGCCTACGCCGCACCGGGAGCATCCCCACGAGGGCGCGGGTCGAGACGCTCGTAGAGCGTGAGTCGGATCGCCCGCGCCTGGGGGCGATCGGCGTCGACGGCCTGGATGAGGCAGGCCCGGAAGCCTGGGATCGGGCACTCGGGCAGCGGGATCCGGGCGACGTCGTATCGTCCGTGGCGCGTCTCGATGACGCGGCTGGGGCGGTAGTCCATCGGTTCAGGCCGCCCGGGTCCCGTTGCGGCGATGCAGTCCGCGCGAGAGCGCGTCCACCGCGGCGAGCAGCCGGCGGCCGTCGAGCTCGTCGAGCGAGCAGCCGTAGCGCCGCGCGATCCATTCGCGCGTGCATTCCTCGTCGGCGCCGGCTCCGGCCGCGATCTGAAGCACGCGGCGGCGCAGTTCGCCGGGCGCGGCCCCGGCTCCGCCCGGGAATTTGCCGGCCGGCGCGGCCCCGAGCCCGTTGCCGAAGCGCGCCCCGAAGTGCCGGAGCGCGCGCTTCAGCCCGTCGGTTCGGTGGATACCGGCGCTACTTCGCGGCCGGGGCGTGGCGGCAGGACTTCGACGCTGAGCCGGTGCTGCTCTTCGTCTGCGCCGACGACCGCGCCGAGGAGCACGTCGCACGCGCCGCTCGCCGTGCCGAGCGCGGGTCACTGACCCGCCTGCCGCTGCGCCTCACCGCCGAATGGCGGTTCGGGCAGGGCACACCGGTTGCGGCGGGACTGCTGGGACCGATCTGGCAATCGCCACACGTCGAGCCAGATGAGCATGGCCGTCGGACGGGCACCGCCCTCCGGTTCCACACGGCGGGGCTTGACACGACGATCTCATCCGGAAGGGAGGAGGCCCGTGCCTGAGGACGCCATGCTGTTGACTGTGCGAGAGGCGGCCGCGCTACTGCGCATCTCGCGCAACCTCGCGTACGAACTCGTCGCGCGGGGCGAGATGCCAGCGATCCGTCTCGGCCGCGTCATTCGGGTGCCGCGAGCAGCCCTTGAAGAGTGGCTTCGGGCTGAACCTGCCGACGCAACGAGGGCCCAGAGCGCGCGCGAACGAACTCTGGCCCTGCCCCGGACGTACCGATAGGAGGCGGTACGACAGTCGCTGACCATCTCGGTATCGGGTGCGCGAGAAGCGCACGCGGCTGACGCCGCTGCGGATACAGAACTGATGTGCTGTTACGATCGGGGGCTCGGCCTGCGCGTATCGGGGCGGGATGGAGGAGGTGGGTGCGATGGCCCGGCGTGACCATGGATCGGGCTCGATTGAGCAACGGTCCGGTGGAAGCTGGCAGGTCACCGTCGAGCTTCCTCGTGAAGCGCTCACGGGACGGCGGCGACGACGCCGGTTCACGGTGAAGGGGAGCAAGAGGGATGCGCAGCGTGCGCTCCGCGACGCCCTGCGTGAGCGTGACCACGGCGGTGTAGAGCCGACTCGCATCACAGTCGCCGAGTGGGTGACCCGCTGGATCGAACGGCGGGCCGAGGACGGGGCGATCGGCCCGCGCACCGCCCAGAACTACCGGGCGATCATTGCGCACCACCTCTCGCCGACCATCGGGCCGGTGCGCCTGCAGGATCTCCGCACCGACCACGTGCTAGCCGTCAAGGCGGCTGCCAGCACGGTGGTGACTCCGGCAACCGTCCGGACCATCCTCGGCGTGTTGCGCCAGTCGCTCCGTGCGGCGGTGACCGCCCAGTTGATGCCGCGCAACCCCGCAGACGCCGTCCAGAGTCCATCGCCCCAGAGGGCAACCGGCGAGCGTCGGGCGCTGAACGAGGAGGAGATCGCCGCGTTGCTCCGGGCGGCCGAGGCCACCGAATTCGATGCGCCAATCCGGTTCGCGCTCGCGACGGGGACGCGCCAGGGGGAGTTGCTCGCGGCGACGTGGGAGTCGACGGACCTCGAGACGGGCTCATTCGTGGTGCGCCAGACGCTCGCGCAGCTCGACGGTGGCTTCCGGATGCTCCCGCCGAAGACGCGCAATGCGCGTCGCACCATCGCCCTCTCGGGGGCGACGGTCGCGATGCTGCGCCGGCACCGTGCCGCGCAGAATGCGACACGCCTCCAGCTCGGGGGCGCGTGGGATGATTGGGGCCTGGTCTTTCCGTCGGCCACGGGGGAGCCCTGGAATCGTCACAACTTCTACTCCGGCTTCCGTCGGGTGCTCGCTCGGTCCGACGTAAACGCGCCTGAGACGACTAACTGGCACTCCCTGCGGCACACCGCTGCAAGTCTCTGGCTCCGGGCCGGCGTCGATGTCTTCACGGTCTCGCGGCGTCTCGGCCACGGCTCGGCGTCCTTCACGATGGACACGTACGGCCATCTACTGCGCGGTCAGCAGCAGGCAGCGGCGGAGGCCCTGGACCACTTGCTAGGGTGACTGGCCAACACCCGCAGGACCCGCCGCCTCGCCATGGGAGCGACGACGACGCGCGGCGACTACGCTTCGCAGTGGCTCAGGCCGAGCTTTGTGGCGTCCGTGTCCTCGACATCCTCGCGCGGCGGCGGAATGCACCCGGTCAGCTCGTTCCCGTCCAGGTAGAGCGCCTCCAGAGTGCTCAGCTCTCCGAACCCAGAGGGGATCGTCCCGCTCAACTGGTTGCCGTTCAGCCACAGCTCCCGGAGCCGTCGTTCACGCGAACCAACCACTCCTCGGGCGCACCTTCTATTGTGGGGGCACTGTATCGCAGCTCTATGCGCCCCTCCGCCCGTCCCCTCCACTGTGAATCGCCAAGGTCTATAGACCACGAAATCGCCAGATCGCCAGGGTCATTGATCCACTTCGCCAGGGTCATTGATCCACCCCGTCAGGGACTCCTGCCCGCCCGGGTCGCCGGTACGGCCACCATCGCCTGCATCCCCAGCGGAGGGAGCAGCGATGGCCTACCGGGAGGTACACGGGGTGGAGATCCAGGAGATCATTCGACGCTGGCAGGCGGGGCTCAGCCAGCGCCGCATCGCCAGCGGCACGGGGCTATCGCGCGTGACGGTGCGCCGCTACGTCGAGGCGGCCGAGGCGGCCGGCCTCACGCCGGGCGGTCCCGAGCCGAGTGAGGAGCAGCTCGCCGCGCTGGCGACGCTGAGCCTCTCCGGCCCGCGGCAGGTCGAGGCGCCGAGCGAGGAGCTGCTCTCGCCCTGGGCGGAGCAGATCGAGCGCTGGCTTGAGACCGACCGCCTGCAACTGACGCGCATCCAGGAGCTCCTCGCCGGACGAGGCTGCGAGGTCTCCTACACCTGCTCGTGGTGGTGCAGCGCACGGTCGTGCTTGAGGGGAGACCGCTCGCGGCGCTGCTCCAGGTCTTCGAGAAGGAGGGGAGTCCGGCTCGGCGCGTCCTCTTCCTCGCGGCATCGGCCGAAGGCCGGAAGGTCCCGCACGAGGAGCTGCTGGCGACGCTGCGGCAGCAGCTCCAGCAGGTCGCCGCGGCCGATCTCGGCACGCCCGCGAACACCGCGACGGAGCCGTTGCCCGGCCGCGCGGAGGCCGGCGGCTTTCCGAGGCCTCAACGGCGCGCGCGCGCGGTAGGCCGATAGGAGGGGAGCGATGACACAGCGAATCGTACTGACGAGCCTCGGTGAGCTGGAAGCGGTCCGCGGCCTGTTCCCCGAGGGCGGAGCGATCCCCGCCGAGCGGGCGCTCGTGCCCGTCGTCCGGGACACGGGGCCGGCCGAGCTCGAGGCGGTCGACGCGAAGGCGCGGCGAGCCCTCGGCGAGCTGCGGGATCTGCTCGCCCGAGACGGCGAGCGCCGCCTCGAAGCGGAGCGCGGCGCGGGACGCGCACGGACGGCCGCAGCGGAGGCCGCCCGGCTGCGGAGCACCGCCCGCGAGATGGGCGGGGCGGCGGAGCGCGCGGCCTCGCTCGCACGGTCGGCCTTCGAGCGCGCCGCACGGGAGAGAGCCGCGGGAGTCGCGGCGACGGCCGGGCGGCTCCGCACGCGGGCCGAGGCGCACGCGACGGCGCTCGAGCGCGAGGCTCGGGCGCTGGCCGGGCGCGAGGACGTCGCCCGGCTGCTGGCGGAGGAGGAGGCGCGGAAGGAGGAGAGGACGATGCGAGAGGAGCTGGCCCTGGCCGGGCGGCACCTGGACGGCGGCAGGAACGAGGAGGCACGGCGGCTGCTCGACTCCATGGAGAGGAGGGTCGGCGGCGTGCCCGAGATCGCGGACGCGTTCGAGGCGCTGCGGCGCCGCGAGCGCGCCGCCCACCTCCGCGCGGCGGAGGCGGCGCTCGCGGGGGCGCGACGGCTGCACCGGCGCGAGCCGGCGCGCGGGATCGAGCTGATAGAGGACGTCGAACTCGACGGTCTGCCCGAGGAGGTGGCGCGCCACCTCTACGGCTGCTGGCTCGCCGCCTGCCGCCGGCTCGGCCTGCTGGCCGCGATCCACTACCGGGCCAGCTCCCTGCGGGGCGCCGTCCTGATCCCGACCGCGGACGGCCGCTGGGAGGTCGTCTCGGCGCTCGGCCTGAGGCGCTGGGAACGCGGCCGCACCTTCGCGCCGCGGGCGCTGCGCGGAGCACGCCCGCTCGCCTGACCCCGACCGACCACGAGCACGACTGAGACGAGGGACCGCCCGGCGGGCGGTCCCTTCTCTGTCCGCCGACCGCCCGGCGTGCCGCGGCGGCCGGCGGAGCGTGCGCCAACGGAGGTGGAGGAAGAGATGAAGAAGAGAGATCGTTGCCGCGGGGCGCCGCGCGCCGCCCGGCAACGACGCCACAACGCCCCCGGAACGCCCGGGGAGCGACGCGGGACCGCGCGGTGCGCGGACCCGCAACCGGCCGTGCCGCGGCAGGCCCGCGGCGGGCCGCACACGACCGCGCCGCCCCGGAGCGGCTGAGCTGTTCGACACGGAGGCGATCCGGGCGGCACACCCGATCGCAAGGGCGGTCCAGGGCGCCGGCGTCGAGCTCCGGCCCTCGGGCCGCCGACTCGCCGGCCTCTGCCCGTTCCACGACGACCGCAGGCCGAGCCTCGTGGTCTACCCGGAGTCGGCGAGTTGGTTCTGCTTCGGCTGCGACAGCGGCGGGGACGTCATCGACTTCGTCGGCCGGATGCACGGCACCGGGTTCCGCGAGACCGCGGCGCGGCTCGCCGGGAGTGGCGGCGCAGGCCCGGTGCCCGCCGCGGCCGTGCGCTCCCCGCCGCGGCGGATGCCCCCCGTGCCGGATGACGAGGCGGCGGCGGTCATCGAGGCCGCCTGCTCCCTCTACGCCGCGCAGTACGCGCGGAGCCGGGAGGCCCGCTCGTACCTGGAGGGGCGCGGCATCGACGAGGAGACCGCCGCGCGGCTTCGCATCGGCTTCGCTGCGGGCGGGCTCGCCCGTCGCCTCCGGTCGCGGGGACCGGACCTCGAGGCGGCGCGTCGCGTCGGCCTGCTCGCGGGCGACCGCGACGTGCTCTCCGGGCGTGTCGTCATCCCGGAGCTGGACGGCGGGGGACGAGCGAGCTGGCTGACCGCCCGCTCGCTCGACGGGCGGGAGCCCCGCTACCTGAACCTCCGCCTCCCCTCGCCCCTGCTCGGTCTCGCACGCGCGCGCGCCGCGGGCGCCCGCGCCCTGGTCCTGACCGAGGGGCCGTTCGACTGGCTGACCGTCTGCGCCTGGCAGCTGCACGGCGCGGCGCTGCTCGGCACTCACGTCTCGCGGGAGGCGCTGCAAGCGCTCCGCTCCTTCCGGCGCGTCTACCTCGCGCTCGACGCCGACGATGCCGGTCGCCGCGCCTCAGCCCGCCTCCGCTCCGAGCTCGGGGCGCAGGTGGTCGCCGTGCCGCTCCCCCGGGGCGCGCACGACCTCAGCGAACTCGGATCCCGGCCAGGTGGGCGCCGGGCCTTCCTGGGTTCGCTCCAGCAGGCACACGCACGAAAGCAGGAATCATGGACGAGAACACGAGACGAAGGCCGGCGCGGCCGCGCCGGCTGAGCCGCGGCGCCAAGAGGCGCCTGCGGCAGCCGCTCGACGCCGAGCTGGTGTCGGAGCGCACGACGGAGCACGGCGAGGTGCTCCGATACATCGAAGGCTGGCGGGCCATCGAGCAGGCCAACGCCGTCTTCGGGCACGACCGCTGGGGCGCCGAACTCGTCGGCGAGGTGGCGTGCCGCGAGCTCCCGGCAACCGGCGGCGGCGACGTTCCTGCCGCGCTCTACACGGCGACCGTCCGGGTCACCGTCGACGGTTGCCGACCCCACAGCGACGTCGGCACCGCCGTCGCATCCGAACCGACGGCCGAGGGGCACGCGGTCGCCGCGAAGGCCGCCGTGACCGACGCGCTCAAGCGCGCGCTCCGACACTTCGGGGAGCGCTTCGGAAACGGCCTCTCGGCCGCACTCGACGGTTCGGTGCTCGCCCCCTCCGCCGTCGAAGCCGACGAGCTGCGCCGCCGGGTGCTGGAGATCGCGGCCGGAGCAGGCGCCGACGAGGAACGCACGCGCGCCTGGGTCGAGCAGCGCTACGGGCGCCCGCTCGCGGAACTCGACGCGGGGTCGCTCCTCGCCTGCGTGGACGCGCTCTCGCGCGGACTCCACCGCCGCAACGGGGCACGGGCGGCCTGAACCGATGGCCTACCGCCCCAGCCGCGTCATCGAGACGCGCCACGGACGCTACGACGTCGCCCGGATCCCGCTGCCCGAATGCCCGATCCCGGGCTTCCGGGCCTCCCTCATCCAGGCCGTCGATGCCGATCGCCCCACCGGGCGGGCGATCCGTCTCACGCTCTATGAGCGTCTCGAGCCGCGCCCTCGCGGGGATGCTCCCCGTGCGGCGTAGGCAGCCGGGCGGCCGGACCGACCCCTACCAGGAGATCACCGGCCGAATCATCACCGCGCTTGAGCGCGGCACCGTGCCGTGGCGCACGCCGTGGCGCGCACGCGGGCACCGCAACGCCCGCTCGGGCCGCCCCTACCGCGGCATCAACACGCTGGTCCTCCAGATGACCGCGCTCGAGCGCGGCTGGAGCGACCCGCGCTGGCTCACCTACCGCCAGGCCGAGGCCGCGGGCGGGCACGTCCGCCGCGGCGAGCACGGCACGCGCGTCGTGCTCTGGAAGTGGATCGAGCGGAGGGACCGGGAGGATACCGAGCGGGTGGAGCGTTTCCCGCTCATCCGCCTCTACGCCGTCTTCAACGTCGACCAGTGCGAGGGCGTGACGTTGCCCGCACGGGTGGACGGCGGCTGCCCGGATCCGCTGGAACGCGCGGAGGCGGTGATCGCGGGCTACCGGAACCCACCGACGCTCCACCGGGACGCCGAGGGCGCCTACTACGTCCCCGAGCACGACGAGGTGCACGTGCCGCCGCGCGCAGCCTTCAGCGATGCGCACGGCTACTACGCGACGCTCTTCCACGAGCTCGCCCACTCCACCGGGCACCCGAGCCGCCTCGCGCGCGAGGGCTACCGGACGGCCGCCCGCTTCGGCTCCGAGCGCTACTCGCAGGAGGAGCTGGTGGCGGAGTTCGCGGCCGCCTTCCTCGGGAGCGAGGCCGGGATCGACCCCTCCCGGGTTGAGCAGTCCGCCGCCTACATCGCCTCGTGGCTGCGCGTGCTCGACGACGACAGGCGCCTGGTCGTGGTCGCCGCCGCGCAGGGACAGCGTGCCGCCGATCACATCCTCGGGCGAAGTCCGGTGACGGAGGAGCCGGAAGCGGCGGCCTGACCCACGCGGGGCCGGGGAGCGCACGGCGGGGCGGCGCATGGCGCACACCGTGGGAGATCACGCCGGACCGCCGCCCCCGTCCGGCCTCGCCATCCACGACAGCACCGAGAGAGAAGGAGAACCTGATGCCACGACGGATCATCTGCTGGGAGATCACCGACGCATTCTCGAAGTTCGGCTTCGACGACGGCGACGGTCACAACTTCACCGACGAGGTCGCCGCTGCCATCGAGGCGGCCGGCCCCTACCGCTGCCACACCCAAATCTGGGGACTGCACAACTACGCAATCGAGGCCATCGAGGAGGAGGTCTCACCGGGGGAGTGGGTGCCCGTTGCCGGGTTCGACGGCTACACACTGCCGCCCTGGGCCGGTCTGCCGCAGCCGGTCCGCGACGCGCTCGTTGCCCTCAACGACGGTCAGCTTCCGGCTTGGCGAACCTAGGAGCCTCGTTACCGTCACGGGTCCGGTCGGCCAGATCGGTTCTGCCCGGCCGGACCCGGCCGCACGCTCACTCGGCTTGGTGCCAGAACGTCGCTTCTGGCGATCTCAAGCTGTGCACCACTTGTAGCTACGAGACGTCTTTGGTCCGGCACTTCCGGGCGCACGGGCGTCGCGAACGTGTGCGGTGGCGCACCCTGACAAGCGCGTCTGCGAAGCCGCGCGAGCGACCAAGTGTCGCCAAGTCCGTCTCGATGACCGGTTCCACCTTGCCTTCTCACCACGGCCTCAGTAGCGTTTGAGACCATGAAGTCTGGAGCGTCGCCATGACTCATTGCTCCTGCCGCCGTCAGCGAGTTCGGGTGACGCGGCAAGCGCCGCCCTTGATTCCCGGCCACGCTGCATCCTTTGGAACCACCGCCGCTCGTTAGGCTTCACATACCGCCAGGACTGCGGCACAACGAAATCCTGGAACCGGGCCCGCAACGCGGTCAGCCCCACTGGATTCGCATATCGCCACACCTCCGTGATCTCCAAGGCATACGCGATGGACCGCCCCGCGTAGTAAGCATCGAAATCAGGCCTGTCGACGCCAGCGTAGTCGGACACCGCGCTCCAAACCTCCTCTGGAGTTCCAGTCCACACCTCTCCGACGCGGAACCCACCTTGCAATTCCATCACAGGACTGCTGATGTACGCGAATACGTCGCAGCCCTTCATGCCCGCCATGCCTCGACGTCTTAGTTCAGCCCTCTTCTGGCCTTCGAAAATCAGGTCCCAGTAGTATGGTTTCAACGACAGGAGCAAAGGGGTCGATGACGCAGTCATGGCCGCGCCACGTATCCCAACTGAAACAGCTTCCGGAAAGTCTTCGTTGGTAGCTTTCTTGGCGCCTGTAAGGATCGACCGACGCCATCCTCATCGAAGACTCTCCAAATTTCATCTAGTAGAACTCGCCTACGAAGCGGGAATGTATGCGAGAAGCGCAGGGCCATAAGCTTCGCGGATATATCATCCCCGCATATCTTGTAGAGATCAGTCCACTGGAAAACTCCATAATTCTTGAACTTCCGAAGAAGTTCTTTAGGAGTGTCGACTATAACTGCATCAAGGTGAGACACGGCCACAACCGCACCACCTGTCCCACTTACATACCATAATATCCGTCCAGGGGCCTTAATCATTTTGTGAAAATTCCCTGCCCGATAATACACGTTACTCCAGCGAAGTAGAATCTCTTGTAGCCCGCCGAACAGATCGCGCGAGGCTTGTTGTCTGTCAAAGAGGCTAAGAGCATAACCTTGTCGAATAGGAACTAGGAAATACCCTTGGTCCAGGTCGGACAGGAGAGGGGAGCAAGACCGCTCCAAATCTGAATGTGTCATACTCCGGTATTCTTCCACATGCTCGGGGAACACTCGAGCAATCTCCGACAGAGCCTCCATATGATCAAGGTAACGTGGGAAACAGAATCTCACGAAATCACTACCAGATTTCGTGAATCCCATTTCAGAAAGTCCTTGCATGAGACTGATCGGGAGCGTGGCGGTGTCGAACTTGATCATCTCCAGATTCTTCCGCGTCGCCTTATAGATGATGTCCGAGATTAGAAAGCGGCCGTACAATGCACTGTCCTGAGAATTCGCCACCCTACCGAGAGACACGGTGAGTACCCTGGGGGAGCTATAGGACAGGACTCGCAGCGCCACAGGCTTCTTCCTGGACCACAGGACCTCCAGTTCGTGAACAGGTTCCACGAGAAAGTAGTCCAACTTCTCTCTAAACTGCCCGAGTCGTTCCCCTTGTTCGAGAAAGATCTTGAACGGGAAATCTGACAAGTCGCTGGAGGATAGAGTTCTCCATTCGAGACCAAGACCAGAAACACAATCCGGAACATTAGACGTCACTTCTGAAAGCTCGCGCAACCTCATAATCAACTCAGTAGGGGACAATAACTGGAGATTCACCAAATCACAAATCTGGTCTGATTTCTTCAGCAAGTCCTGGTCTCTGGTGACAAAAATACTGACATCAGACGCAGCAGCCTTAGCCAAATGATTGATATCTGATATCTGACTTGCGCTGCTGCTAGGAAGAATCTGTTTTAGTGATTCAGTGAGGCTATCAAGCAAGAGTGGATCATATCGCAGCTCAAGAAACTGACTGGCGCGCGTCCTTGCCTCTGCCCGTCGACTAGCACTGGAATTGCGGCTGATTTCAGTGAGCAATTCATCAGTGACCCAAATAGCAATAGAGTCTACGAAGAAGTCTGCAAGCAAAGCCTTGGACGGCTGTGCCTTGTCACTGTCTGGTTCATCGAAATCGAAGAATACTTGGGAATCGATGATCACATCAAGCGTCTCGTCTGAGACATTCGCACGAAAGAGTGCCAATTGATCATCAGTCGCTAGTACAAGGCGCCAAAGCGTTAGAGGATGTCCGGCCTTAGATCGCCCAGATCTCTCAGCTATAGGCACGAAACCCAGTTTTGGCCACATGTGATGCGCCGGGAAGTCGTTCCGGCAGCTGAGCTTCACGACCTTTTGGGTAGTCGTGCGAGCCTTTATGGCATCAAGAAGTCTTCTGGCGAGTCCTTGGTTTCTGAAAGCCTCCGCCACGCAGAGATGCACAATGCGGAAGCGGTCCGGATAGGCTGCGTACAGAAGGTATCCAGCGAGTGTCCCGTCCTGAGTCGTGGCTCCTAATATCCATTCCTTGGTGGCGTGATCCTCAAGCACGATTCGCGGAAGAAAGCCAATCGTGCTCGTATGACGTTTCATCAGTTCGTCGACAGAGTCAACGTCAGCAGACGTGAGTTTCGAGATCGTTATCTTCATTGGCCTCGCATCATCCTATCAGATGCCTCGCGCGCGCCAGCGCCGGTTCCTCACCGTGCGCGTGACGAAGTTGAGCCACGAGTAGCCGAAGCCCAGCACCCAGTCGATAAGCCGCGCATCGCCCCGAGCAGCTCCCGCCCGAGCGCGCTCACGACGCCGTCGAGGATCGCAACCGCCCACTCGCGCGGGTCGAGGCCGCTCAGAGGTCGGAGGGGCTCGGGATCCCGGGAATGCCGATTGCGGGGGCGGCGCCCGGCTCTGCGGTGGGCGGGGTCGTGGCGGAAGCCGCCATCGGCCTCGCCGGCGGGGTGGCGCCGGAGTGGACCACCATCCGGCCGCTGACCTGGATCACTATCCGAACGCTGTTGACAGCGACGAGAGGAGCGCCGGCCCGGGTGAGGGCGGCGAGCGGATCCGATGCCTGCTCCGCGTGGGCGGGCCAGGCAAGCAGCCAGGAGAGGAGCGCACCGGCGACGGCGAGCAGCGGACCACACACGGCCACCCCCTCCGCATCGCCGCGCGCTCGCCTCGACTGACGGTAGGCCTTCGGTTGGCGGGCCGAATGCTCGCCGGGCGGACCATGCGGCTGCGACTACTCGTCTTCGCCGTGGTCGGGTTGGTCGTCAGGAATCGCCGGACCACGGCCGACAACCTGACCGCGCTTCGACCCAGGGCTGCGCCCGCGCGCGATGGTGCCGTCTGTCAGCCCGTGTCATGTCTCGCAGGTGTTGCGGCATCCGACTTGGGTGCCGGCACCCGGGCACTCCATCACAGGCCCGCGCGCCCGAGGTTCAACTCCACGAGACGCTCCAGCATCTCTTCGTCACCCAGGTCCTCTGGCGCGCCCGCCTCTGGCCAACCGTAGGCAGCGAAGACGGCCGTGTCGAGGGCCGCGTGGAAATGGGAGAGCCAGGCCGGGCGCGTGTTGTAGAGGTTGGTGAGCGTGCGCTTGCGCAGCTCGCGCTCGGCGGCCTCGTCGACGGGGAGCAAGCGCGGGGGCAGCGAGGGCAGCACGTCCGATTCCTCGCGCACCCACTCCGGCGGGTTGAGCCAGAGCCGCCGTGCCTCGTCGAGCGCCCGTGCCGCGGCGCCGATCGCGTCGCGATGCCCTCGCTGCTGCGCCGTCAGAGCCTCGTCTGGCGTGTCGAGCGGCCACGGGAAGGGGAAGGTCTCGAATGCCGAGGTCGGTGTGTATTGCGGGTCATTCCCGACGCCCATCCACGTTCCGGTACGCAGAGCCCATAGCTCGTGCGCCCGCGAGTGGAGGACGCCAAACGCGTAGTCATCCGAGCGAGCAACGACGATGAGTTGCTGCGAGGGGAGCTGAGGCGCGGACAGCCACACGAACACCCGGTGCTTCCCCACCTTGAGTGTGGCAGCGAACCGATCCAGCGGAGCCAGTGACGCACGCATCTCGGCTGCGGGGCTCCCATGCAACCACCATTGCTCCCGGCGGCGCTTCATCCGGTTATTCAAGCGCGCGGGCCGGATGTGCTCCTCAATGTAGGCGAAGGGCATTTCATACGCTGCCGCTTCCTCCTCGGTCATCTCAGTACCAAAGTCAATCACGAACATGTCCCGCGGGCGGCGCACGACATCGATGCCGACCACCCACGGCACCACCACGTCGGCGTTCGTGCGTCCGTTGATGTTCGTCGGCGCGCGCAACATCTCGCGAGCGAGTTCGCCAGCGATATCAAACGGCCCAACCATGATGTCGCCCTGAAACGAGACGCCATTGTTCTCGGGGAGTCGTCGCGCTCCGGTGAGGTCAACATCGCCGGTGAGGTCATTGTGAATGGCGCCCACGGGCTCACCGTCGAGGTGCCGCTCGATCTCTGTTCCGTCATCCTGAGCCACGACGGACACGCGGACGGCAGCGCCGTCCACGGTCCACGGCTCGTCCGACCACGCCATGAAGATGGCTCCGCTGCCGTTGATTCGTGCAAGTGTGCGCCGGTTCGGGCCTCCACGGATAGAGTTCGTCGCCAAGAGCCCCGCCCGCTTGGTCGTTCCCGCAGCGATCTGGCGGCGAGCCATCTCGTGCCAGTAGCAGACAAGGTCTGACTCACGGGCTACCTCACCCGACCATGATTCGTACAAGTCGTCGACGTACTGGTCGCCCAACGACTCCCGCAAGCGCCGCAAGCCCAGAAACGGCGGGTTGCCGACGATGAACTCCGCCGCGGGCCAGGAGGCCGGGACCGGGGCGCCCTCGGCGTCGCGCGCGAGGATCGCGTCGCGCAACTCGATGTTGTCGAGCGGTCGCAGCACCGGGTCGCGCGGGAAGCCGTAGCCGTGGTCGAGCATCCACTGAATGTGCCCGATCCAGATCGAGACGCCCGCCAGCTCGCGTGCGTACGGGTTGATCTCGATGCCCAGCATGTTGTGCGGGCCGGTCTGCGGGAACTCGCCCGTGATACGCAGCCGCTCGGCGCCCCAGCGAATCGCCGCGTGCTCCAGGTCCTTGAGCTGGCGTAGCGTGACGTAGAGGAAGTTGCCGCTTCCGCAGGCCGGATCGAGCACGCGCACCGCGCGCAGCCGCTCCAGAATCGCGCGCCACTCGTCCTCGGCGTCGCGCTCCCAACGCTGCAACGCCTGCCTCGCACGGCGACGACCCGCGCGGGTGGGCGGGCTCAACTCCTGGCCCGCGGCCAGCGCCGCAACTCGCTCCCGCATCTCCGCGAACTCACGGCGCAGCGGCGTCAGCGCCACCGGCTCGACGACCATCATGATCTTCTCGCGGTCCGTGTAGTGCGCCCCCAGCTGACCGCGCTTGGCCGGGTCCAGCCCGCGCTCGAAGAGTGTGCCGAGGATCGCCGGCTCCACCTGCGACCAGTCCAGTTCGGACGCCTCGGCGACGGCACGCAGCTCATCGCGCGTGAAGCCGAGCGCCGCCGCGTCGTCAAACAACCCGCCGTTGAACCACTCGATGCGCTGCGTGCCGAACCAGCCGCCCGCCTCGGACATCAGCCGGAACAGCTCGGCGAGACCTGCCGTGAACGCCTCCGGCTCGCGGGCACGCGAGCGGATCAAGTCGGTCATCAGGTCCCGCGGAAGCAGCCCGACGTCCTCGGCGAAGAGGCAGAACAGCACGCGGTTGAGGAAGTGCGCCACGGCCTGCGGCTCGTGTCCGCGCTCCTGCATCGAGCGCGCGATGACGGCGAAGCGCGAAGCGGCGAGCTTCGTGACCTCGTCCGGCGTCTGCTCCGGCCGCAGAGCCTCGGGGTCCTCCATGACGGCGCGCAGCACGCGCAGCGCACGCGACGTGCGCTCCCCGCCCTCGGCAAGATCCTCGAGGGTGGCGGCGTGGACGACGGGGCGCGTGCCGGTGAAGTTGGTGTGGACCTCGATGCGGTCCATGTCGCTGACGACGAGAAGAGGCGGGTTCTCGATCGCCTCGCGGTAGTCGAGGAGCTGGCGGTAGGCAGCGCCGAGGTCGGCGTGGGCGCCCTTGTACTCCCAGCCGAAGACGCCGCGCTTCCAGACATCGGCGGCGCCCGTGCCGCCGGTGCTCGTGCGCTCCGCCCGTGCCTCGAAACTGTACCACTCGCCACCGGGGTCGGCCTCGTTGGGTGTCGGCGCGCCGAGCAGCCGGCAGAGGTCGATGAAGTGCTCCTGCGAGGAGGCGCGCTCACGCCAGGCGTTGTCTCGCCATTTCGCGGCAAACGCCGAAGCCGACGTGTCGGGGACCGTGGTCACGCTGTCCCTCCAGAGATCGAACGTGATCGTAGTGGAGCGCCCGCCCGTGCGCGAAAGCAGTCGGGGGTGTTGCCACCGGCACTGATCGGTGCGCCAGCCTCTGATGGGGAATGCGGCCTGATCGCTGATGCGTAAGGTGGATGACGGCAAGCGCACCAGAGGCCTTCCAGACGAGGGGGCGGACCTCCCCTGGGTCATCGACATTCCGGCCGGAATCCAAGTGTTCAACAACGGGCGCTTCTTCGCCGGAGGGCGATGGAGCGTACCGCTGGTCGACGAGGCGACGGATTCGGTGCTCTTTAGAGCGCCACGGGCGCAGCATCGGCCCTCATCGCCTCGCACGCGCAACGCGCTCGCCGCGCGCCTCACCGGCGGCGGCCGGGAGCGAGATCGTCGCGCTCGGCGACCTCAAGGACCATCGCGCGCGCCCGATCGAGAGCGGTGAGAGGCTCAACGGTGACGCGGACCGCCGCGACCGCCCTGACCGGCGCGGGCAGATTGTCGGCGTGAACGACGCACGCAACCGTCCCATCGATGTCCCCGCCGCCCGTCCCGAGGAACACCTCGCCGCGGATGTGCTCCGTGCCCGCATGGTGGCGCCATTGCTCGCACTCGAGGGCGTATGACGTCACGCGCCTCCGCGGCCGCCCGTCCCGGTGGTAGAACGCATCGGGATCGCGGGGTAGTTGTCGCCGCCCGAGCGTGACGGCCAGAGACTCGCCGCAAGCGAGCTCAGGCCCAGTTCAAACGCCGGCGGAGACGGAAGAGAGAGGGTCGGCTCGATGAGTTCGGCCTCGGCACTCTCGATGTCCTTCCAGTCGGAGCGCACCGAGAGATGGCCCCGTGCAAGGAACTCGATCAGCGTGTGCCTGGCGGGCCGGGTACCTCCGTTCCGCGCCCTCACCGTGAACGGGATGCCTCCGGAAGCCACGTGTAGCTCGTGATGGAGCCCCACCAGGATCCCCCTCTCCGCGATCACGTCGCCGGCGTCGTCCACGAACGCAACCTCGACCTGAGGACCGGCCTCCAGTTCCGCGATTCTGGCTCGGAGGCGCCGGTTCTCCTTCTCCGCCTCGCAGGGTTCGGGGTCGAGGCGCCACGTGTCGGGGATCGGGACGTACGGAACATCAAGGGCCTTCGCCGTCATCATCTGCCCGGAATCGCCCGTGAGGAGCCTCGCGTCTCATGCGGGATGCCGCTCCCGGTACTCGCAGATGTGGCCGACAATCTCGTCGTCGGGCTTGCTGTAGTCGAGGATGTCGCTCGCCGCCGCGCTCGGCCTGCCCGGTCCCGCTAGGGACAAAGTGACGCGTGGAGCCGACTCCCGAACCACCGTGCGGCCCTCCTCGGACTCGAGCATGCGCCGGAACAGCTGGTTGGCTTTGCGTGCGCGACGCCCGACGCGGTCGTTGCCGCGGTTCTTCTGACTGTCGATCTCGCGCTGCACGGGTCGGCTCACGATGACGTCGACCTCGGAGAAGGCCGACCAGACCGATCAGTCGAGCTCCTCCAGGGCGCGGCACTGGATGAAGAGATTCGTGTCCGGGAAGAGTACAAGCATCGCTCGACCGCTCACTGCCCCCCGCGAGCCGGCGTGCCGGGCGACGGGACCCGCAGCGCCCGAGACGCCGGCGACAGCAGCAGCGCGTCGCACCAACCCGCCGGGGTACGGGACTGACGACACTCGCACTCGATCGCCGCGGACTAGGGAGCCGGGCCGCCGATCATGTCGCCGCCCTCTGAGTACCAAAGATATCTCGCTTCAGCTCTCCGTACACCTGCATGCCTAGCGTGAGAGAATACAGCCTGGTCTATCGCGCATTGCAGAATCGTAGCCTAACGCTGAGCTAGTTCTATCGAACCCGCAGGCCACGTGCTTGACTCACCGCCAAACAGTTTGCAAGCGACTCGAGCGCCTTCTCGCATTGGACCTATGTTTGCCTGCGCCCAGTCAGTCCGTCGCGGCTAGGGTGTGACGTCCACGCGGCCGGTGGCAACGGCGTCCGCTAGACCGCGGAGCGCGCCGACGAGCCGGCGGAACGATCGTGAGCGCTCGGCGACCACATCCGGGTCGATCATCGACGCGAGTGAGGGCTGGTCGCTGGTTTCCTTGTAAGTCGTCGCGGCTGCCGTCAAAGCGATTAGCCTCGCCTTCGGATTGTGGACGCCGTCGGGGTCGGCCGGTGGCTCGCCCAAATCCGGGATCAGTATCCGGCCCTTCACGGTCTGGCCCGCAATCGAACTAAGGTCCGCAAGGAACCACGCCTCGAAGGCGGCATTGGCTGCGGTGATCCCCACGGCAATTGACGGACGGAGCGCGCGAATTCGGCGGGCGAGGCCGCGTGCGAGCTGGACGGGGCAGTCTCGATCGGCATCGAGCACGATCAACACGGCGACGTGCCCGGTCGCGACAAGGCGAAAGTACTTCTCGATACCGCCCGGCGTTGTGAGGTTGCCCCGCCCGCGTGCTGGTAGCACCTCGCCGGGCACGAGTGGCAGATTCTCGGTCGCCGCGATCCTGTATAGCAGTACGCGAAGCGCTTCTTCGTCACCGTCGCCTTCGCAGACAACACCGACTAGAGGCACCCGAAACCCGGCTAACCGGTCGTCTTGAGTTCGCGGCGCAACCCCTGAATCCGTATCAGATCGCCGGCCGAGAACAGCTTCTCGTTGACGACATCCATCTGCTCCGCAGAGACTGCACCGACCCTAGTTCCTTCCGCAGTCGCCTCGACAACTCGCAGTGATCCTAGAGGCATGCGAGCGACGATGTCGGGTGAGTGCGTTGTGAAGATGACTTGCATACGATGTGCGGCATCGACCAGTTCGTCCGTGAGTACAGCAGCTGCACCCGGGTGAACCGTCAGTTCCGGCTCCTCAATAGCGACGAGCGAGGGAGCCGGTGCCTGGTGTAGGGCAGTCAAAATGCCAAGCAGCCGCAGCGTTCCGTCCGACAGTTGAGCCGCGTCGAACCACATCTCTTTCCCGTTGCGCTCCATTGAGACACTCACCACGAGATAACTGCCGGGCTCCGTCACGCGGAAGTTGGTCGCGCCGGGTACTAGGTCGGCGAGGGCCTCGCGGATGCGGACCGCGGCCGGGTTGCCCTTCCGCTTCCGAAGCCTCCGCAGCACTGATGCGAGCTGCTCGCCACCATCATCAAGTCTCAACGGTTGAGTGAGAGGCTGCGGCTGTCGCAGGGCATCGGGGTAGATGCTGTACGCTCCGACACGGCGAAGGAAGCTGGCGAGGCTGCGAAATGGCACACCAACCATTGGCAGAGCCAAACGGTCGTCCGGCGCAACTCCAATCCTTCTCGAGGTATCGCCGTGATCGGGCAGGCCCGAGAAGCGCAAGCGCTCGCCCACCCTCGAGAAGCCGAACGATCCTTCGTTGGACTCGCCTTTGCATTCCTCACGTTTGAGACGCCAGCCGCCTCCCGCAACGGCTCCGATCGTCACGCCGTACAAGAACCGCGACCCTCCAACAACGGCTTGAACTTCGATCTCCACATCTGACGGACGTCCACCGTACGAGACCTTCCTTCGCACGTTGGCGATTCCGCCACGGCTAAGCATCGCGGCATCCAACCCGCCCAGAGCATCACGCAAGAAGCGGAGACCCTCGACAAAGTTGCTCTTGCCAGCGCCGTTCTGACCGACGAGCACCGTGAGGTCGTCGAGCTTCACTTCTTCGTCAGAGAAGCTCATGAAGTTGCGGTAGCGCGCGCTGGTGAGGCGATCGTCCAGCATTCGAGGCGCTCGCTCCCGTCGCCATCCGAGACATCCGCCTGACAGCATAGTCGCCTCAACAGGGGCAACGCACTCCTCGGCGCTGGGGCACGGCAACCGCGGCCGTCGCCCCCACAACGCTGTCCCGGTCGCCGTCGCCTCCGCCGTGGTGCGCTTCGCCACCAGCGGCTACACGGGAGCGAACCACACCCACCTCGCCGAGCTGCTCTGGGAGCACGAGGGTCTGGAGGTGAGCAGCTCGTCCGTCCGCCGGATCCTGGCGAAGGCCGGCATCCCCAGTCCCCGACGCCGCCGGCCGCCCGAGCACCGCGTCCGGCGTGAGCGGATGCCCCGCGAGGGGATGCTGCTCCAGGTGGACGGCAGCCATCACGCCTGGCTCGAGGAACGAGGCCCCCGCTTCGCCCTGCTGCTCGCCGTCGACGATGCGACCGGCTCAGCCGTGCACGCGCTCTTCCGCCCGGCCGAGGACGCCCGTGGCTACTTCCTGCTGCTGGAGGAGATCGTCCGGCGCTGCGGCATCCCGCTTGCCCTGTACAGCGACCGCCACGGCGTCTTCCTGGCCGGTCCCGGCGGGCGGCGTGGGCTCAAGGCCTCGACCCAGTTCGCGCGGGCGATGGGCGAACTCGGGATACGCCAGATCTTCGCGCGATCACCCCAGGCGAAGGGGCGCGTGGAACGTGCCGCAGGTACGTTTCAGGACCGGCTGGTGACCGAGCTGCGCCACGCCTCAGCCTCCACCATCCCCGAGGCGCAGGCCGTGCTCGAGCGCTTCCTGCCGCGCTTCGACGCCCGCTTCCGGGTCCCGGCGGCGCAACCCGAGCAGGCCTACCGCCCGCTCGACCCCGCGCTCCCCCTCGCCTCCATCCTCAGCTTTCGGAACCCCCGCACCGTCGCCCGCGACAACACAGTCAAGTACCGCTGGCGCACGCTGCAGCTGCTGCCGGGTCCCGAGCGCACCAGCTACGCTGGGACACGGGTCGAGGTCGTGGAACGGCCGGGCGGCGAGCTCTCCGTCCAGCACGTAGGCGAGACGATCCCCTCTCGCCCGGCACCGCCGCGCGCGGGGATGCTGCGGGAGGCTCGCTCCGAGCTGGCTCTCCGCCCCGACCACGAGCGCATCGCCTCAGGGCTCGGCTCCGGCGGCGCGCCTCGGCGGCTCAGTGCGCCCCCCGTCGCCCCGTCGGCGGTTGCGGCCGGCAACGGCGCTGCGGTCAGGCCGGAGACCAACGGCAAGCAACTCTCTGCTCCGACCCCCCGGCAGCTCGCCCGCTGGAAGGCGATTCAGCAGGCGCAGCTGCAAGGGCTCTCGATGCGGGCGACCGCCAGGCTGCTCGGGATCGCCCGCGACACCGTCCACAACTACGTCCTGGCTAACGGCGTGCCTGGACGCCGCAACGGCGCCGCGGCATCCTCTGACGGCCAGGGCGACACTGACAGAGTCGCTGACGCGTTACGAGGACAGAATCGCTGACCGTCGACAATCACTGGTCGGGTATTAGAACGATCGGAACACGCCTCGCGACGAGTCGCGCACGGCTCGCGGAACCGCGTGGAGTGGCTTGCTCCTTCGCCGTAGAGGACTTGCACCTCCTGCCCAAGCACCAGTTAGCCTGGCGCACCCCACTTCATGCGGAACCTGCTCACGCGCGTGCCGAAGAGCGCCGAGGCGCTGGTGGCGACGACCGTGCGCACCATCTACCAGCAGCCCTCGGCCTCCGAGGTGCACGCCCAGCACGCACGGGTCGTGGAGCAGCTCGGTGCGCGCTTCCCCGAGGCCGCGGCGATGCTCGCCGACGCCGCGGAGGAGATCCTGGCGTTCACGGCCTTCCCGGTCACGCACTGGCGGCAGATCTGGTCGAACAACCCCCAGGAGCGGCTCAACAAGGAGATCCGCCGGCGCACCAACGTGGTCGGCATCTTCCCCAACCGCTCAGCGGTCATCCGGCTCATCGGTGCGGTGCTCTCCGAGCAGCACGACGAGTGGGCCGTGGGGCGGCGCTACATGACGATGATGACGCTGCTCTCCCCGCCGGGGAGTGAGCTCACGTCAGGCAAGGAGGTGCTGCTGCAGGCTGCCGGCTAACAAATGATAAGGATGATGCACTGCGACACCACCTTGCGGGACGTGGCCACGATTCCTGCTGGCGGGGCCGACCGCCTGGTGCGCCTGTAGGCACCGCTCCCACCGGCCGTCGACTGCGTCGATTGTTGATAATCAGACGAGCAACCCGTAGCATAAGAGCAGTTTACTCGACTAATCATCAAGAGACTGGGGTACTGGGCTCGCGAAGGCTCCTCGGACCACACCATCCGGTGGGAACCTCGGCGGAGGGGGCGACTGGTAATGCCAACCGTCAAGCACGACCAGTTTTTTCGCCGGCATCCCGTGTTCACCACCGATGAGCTGGCTGTGCACCTCGCGTCGCGCGGCCGCGCCAGCGCCAGGACCCGGGAGACACTACTCGGCTACCACGTGAAGGCCGGTCGGCTCCTGCGAGTGCGCCGCGGCCTGTACGCCGTGGTCCCGCCGGGAGCCGACCCGGAATCCTTCCCCGTGGATCCCTACCTGATCGCGTCGCGGCTCACTGCTGACGCCATCCTGTCGCACCACACGGCGCTTGAGTTCCATGACCGAGCCTACTCGGCGTGGCAGCATCTCACCTATCTGGCGGCGCGCCCCTCGTCGCCGCTGACGTTCCGCTCCCATGTCTTCCGGGGAACGCGATTCCAGGAGGCCCTCGCCCGTTCACGCAATACGACCCACGGTGTTCTGACTGCGGAGCGCGCCGGCCTCCCGGTGAGGGTCACGAGCCTTGAGCGCACGCTGGTAGACGTGCTCGATCGCCCGCGCCACTCGGGAGGCTGGGAGGAGATCTGGCGCTCGCTGGAATCGGTGGAGTTCTTCAACATCGAGCAGGTCGTGGACTACGCGCTCCTGCTTTGCAACGCGACGACCGCCGCAAAGGTGGGCTTCTTCCTGGAGCAGCACCGCGAGGTGCTCATGGTCCAGTCGCGCCACCTGCAGACGCTCCGCCAACACCGGCCGCGACAGCCGCACTACGTCGACGCCGCGACGAATGGCCGAGGGCGTTTCGTGCCCGAGTGGAACCTGGTAGCACCACGGGAGGTAGTGGACCGGGCCTGGGAGGAAGTCGCGTGAGGGTCTCCCCTGAGCAGCTCGTCGCGGATGCCGAGGCGACGGGCTTCCGGGCAGACATGCTGGAAAAGGTCGCCCATCTGCTCGGGCTGCTCGACGCGATTCAGCTTCATCCGTTCCTGAAGGGAAAGCTGGCCCTGAAGGGCGGGACAGCGCTGAACCTCTTCGTCTTTGACGTGCCCAGGCTCTCCGTCGACATCGACCTGAACTACGTGGGCACCGAGAGCAGGGAGGTCATGTTGGAGGAGCGCCCGAGGCTGGAGGACGCGCTCCGGGCTGTCTTCGGCCGAGAGGATTTGACTGGCAGACAGCTCGCGAGCGAGCACGCGGGAGGCAAGTGGACGCTGCGCTATCCGGCGGCTTCCGGGCAGGGCGGCAGAATCGACGTGGACGTCAACTACATGTACCGCGTACCCCTGTGGCCCATCACAACGATGGACTCGCATCGGGTCGGGAGTTGGCAGGCGACCGACGTCCCGGTCGTGGATGTGCACGAGCTTGCCGCTGGGAAGCTGGCGGCACTGCTGTCGCGTCGGCGCGCCCGCGACCTGTTCGACAGCCATCTCATTTTCTCCATCGACTCCCTCGACCTCGGCCGGCTCAGAACCGCCTTCGTCGTGTATGGGGCGATGAGTCGCAGGGACTGGCGCACGGTCTCGGTCGACGACGTGGCCTTCGACCCGGCGGAACTCGCGAGTCAGCTCAGGCCGACGCTCCGCGCCAGGGTCGAGTCGAGCGAAGCGGCCGGCTATGGCCCGGTGCTCGTCGACGGTTGCCAGCAGGGGCTATCCGCGCTACTGCCGTTCACCGATGCGGAGCGAGCGTTCCTTGACCGGCTGCTCGACGACGGAGAGATCGACTCGACCATCTTGACCTCCGAGCCGGCGCTCCAGCAACGGATACGGTCGCAACCGCTCCTGGAGTGGAAGGCCCTGAACGTGCGGCGTCACAGGGCCTCGTCATGATCCGGATGCGGAACCTGACCGGAGACACTCGTTCATCGCCTCCAATCCGCTCGCGGTCGGCCCGTGTGGGTTCGAATCCCACCTTCGGCACCAGTCTTCAAACCTAATTCCGGCACCGGGCGTCCTGCACGTGAAACGACGGAGCGGCGCTCCGAAGATCGTGCGCCCTCGCGACCCTCCCGAGTAGTGAAGGAGAAGACAGTGGCTCGTCTCGTGATTGCACTTGTGACAATTCTTGGAGCACTCAGCTTTGGCTGTGTGGACGTAGATGATATGCGAGAGCCGCCAACTGCAACACCCACAGTCGCAACGCCTACTCCCGACGTTTGGGAGAAAGACGATATCGCTTACATAGTCGACACAGGCGGTGATAACGTAGCGGTCCGCCATGGCTGCAGAGAAGATATGCGCGATCCAGATCACAGAGGGCGTGGCATCCCTGAAGGTGCTGAAGTTACCGTTATCAGAGAGGGTGAACAGACTTGTGCCGAGTGGGTGTGGCTTCGTGATGACAGAGGACGCAAGAGTTGGGTACACAACGACTATCTGAGTCGGACTGTTCCTCGTACACAGGCTCCTAGCACGCCGACTCCCACAGTTCAGGCGTCGATCGAGGCTGTGCCTGCGTCGGACTGTGTAAATGATCTTCCGTTCTTTCGAGGCTCGTGGTGGAACGCCAGTAAGTGCGTCACAGAGGTACCGGCGTGTTACGAGTTCAACGAAGTTCTGAAGAAAGTCTCCCTCCACAGTGAACTTGGTCCGCGCGACGACAAGCTTCTGCAGCAACTGTGGGGGCTTGCGCCACGATCAGAGACTCTTGAAGCACAACTGGTGGAAGCCTTCGGCCGTTACACCACTGATCCAAAGAACAGTTGGGAGTCAGTAGACACTGTAGAGCTCTCCAAGATAAACATCACAGAGGTATCACCTCCAGCAGCAATGGACTCTTGTGTCACCGCACTTGTCCATCAGCACCAAGAAAACTTGGCGTGGATTAGAGAAGGCAGTGGTGTCTCTGTACGAATCCTAGAGCACGAAGAGCAACTCATTCCCGGAAGCATCAGCTTTGGATCTGCTTGGGTTGCTTGCAACTGGTGTAATACGATTGAAGGGTATTGGAAGGTCGACCTTGCCTGGAATCCAATTGTGGATGCGCCTTGTGACACAGGTCGTAATGACGGCTCGGGCAGCTGCTTGGATCTCGACTTTCTGCAGGTCCACAAAAACTACAACAGTCTTGTAGAAATCACAGGAAAGGAAGCTTGCGGCGAGGCCTATGTGCGGTCGCTTAACAGAGTGCGTTTATCTTATGCTCCGATTCCGTACACGACCGCAGAAGCGGCAGCGGTCGCAACGGCTGACTTCTTTGAGCGGTTTGTCAATTCTATATATGACAAGAAACTTGAGGATCGAAAGTCCGGCCTCGGACCGTGTGCGGAGTAACATTTAGTGCTTGACTTACACTTTGCAATGTGATATACTATACCTCCGTTAATCGGAGGGAGAGGTTACTTGGAACTTACAGACAACGCGCGCACTGTACTCGAAAAGCGTTACCTACGGAAGAACCACGATACAGGGGACGTAATCGAGACTCCTGAAGAAATGTGTGCGCGTGTTGCAAAATACGTCGCCGGTGCTGAAGAAACAGAGGAGCTTCGTAATCACTGGTATGGAAAATTTCATATAGCCCTAGTGTCCTGAATTGGAAATGCGATTGAGATATCCGGTGAGGTTGGTGTGTCCCGAAGTCGAAGGGCGGGTGACGTGATGACGTAACCGGTCTGGAGACATGCTCGTCGTTGCCAGCCGGTGCGAGTCCGGCACGGGTAACTGTCAGGAGGCCCGTTAGCAGGTCGGCGGCGCGGACGGGAAACGGTCCACGTCGAAGCCCGACGTCAAGAGCCCTATCAGGGGGAGCAACCAAGCGGTCCGCAGCATCAAGCGAAGCCTGCCGCGTCGTTAACGGATAGTGGAGGAGCCGAGCCCGGCAATTCAGGGCGAAGGCCATGGACGAGGTGAAGATCCTGAATGCGCGTTGCGCTGCAGCCTCAAGGAACCTCCCGGCGTAAGGGGCGTGGAACGTTTGGAAGGTAGCGACGGGAACGGGAGAAGCCCTCCCCGGCCCGGCACCCTGCGAGATGGTGTCGGAGCGAGGTGCCCTATAACCGGTCAAAGCCGGGAAGTGGGCAGCTAGCCGGAAGGGTGACGGAGGGGGTCGTAGTACCGCTTGAGCCGGACGGACAACACAACCGCCGGTGATGGGAAGGACCCCTGCTTTGCTCACGCGTGGGGAGTAGGGATGAATCGGTGAGTGCCCAAGCGGCTAACTCCATCCAAGACAAGGTCCGAACACTACAACGCACGCTTTACCGGGCGGCCAAGGCCGACCCCAATAGACGCTTTCATGCGCTCTACGACAAGGTTTATCGCAGAGACATTCTGGAGCGCGCGTGGGAGCAGGTGCGTCGCAATCGCGGCGCAGCCGGTATCGACGGCGTCACGCTCGCCGAGGTCGAGCGCTACGGCGTGGAGCGCCTGCTGGATGAACTGGCCACGGAACTGAAGGAGGGAAGATACCGGGTGCAGCCGAGCCGCCGGGTCTGGATACCCAAGCCCGGTCGGTCGGAAGAGCGCCCGCTCTCGATTCCTTCGGTCCGCGACCGCATCGTGCAGGCGTCGCTGAAGCTCGTGACGGAGCCGGTCTTCGAGGCCGACTTCCTGCCATGCAGCTTCGGCTTCCGCCCGAAGCGTTCGGCCCATGACGCCCTGCAGGTCCTCATTGACGAGGCGTGGCGGGGCAGGCGGTGGGTAGTGGAGACGGACATCGCCTCGTGTTTCGAGTCGATACCGCGTGCGTCCGGAAGTCGAAGGGGTGGTGACGTGATGACGTGACCGGTCCGGAGACATGCTCGTTGCTGCCAGCCGGTGAGAGTCCGGCACGGGTAACTGTCAGGAGGCCCGTTAGCAGGTCGGCGGCGTGGACGGGAAACGGTCTGCGTCGAAGCCCGACGTCAAGAGCCCTATGAGGGGGAGCAAACGTGCGGTCCGCAGCATGACGCGAAGTCTGCCGCGCCGTGAGACTCGCCTGTCTATTGACAGGACCAAGGAGGAGCCGAGCCCGGGTGGTCAGGGCGAAGGCCATGGACGAGGTGAAGATCCTGGAATGCAGCCTCAAGAAACCTCCCGGCGTATGGGACGTGGAACGTACGGAAGGTAGCGACGGGAACCGGAGAAGCCCTCCCCGGCCCGGCACCCTGTGAGAGGGCGTCGGAGCGAGGCGTCCTATAACCGGTCAGAGCCGGGAAGTGGACAGCCAGCCGGAAGGGTGGCGGAGGGGGTCGTAGTACCGCTGGAGCCGGACGGACAACATAACCGCCGGTGATGGGAAGGACCCCTACTTTGTCCGTGCATGTTGCTGGGGGTGTGGACTGGTGAGTGCCCCTCGGGGCTAGCAACCACTTGGTAGGGTTCGAGGCTCTCCGCACATGCTGTACCGGCTGGCCAAGGCACGACCCACGTTGTGGGGAGCGCTGCATGCCATCTGGTGAAGGGCATCGGTGAGCCGGATGAGGGAGAACCTCACGTCCGGTTCGATGTGGCAGGGGCTGGAGACGGACGCTGCTATGGCCGTGGAGTTGGGCACCACCGGGAAACCGGCTTGGAACTGATGCGCCACCGCCTACGGCTCGCACCGCGCCAGCCCCTGACCCTACACGACCGTCTGATGACGGCCGTCGAGGAACGGATATGCGACCGCAATCTCCTGAAGCTGGTACGGGCGATGCTGCGTGCCGGTGTGATGGAGTCGGGGGTCGTGCAGCACAGCGCGACGGGTACGCCGCAGGGCGGGGTGATGTCCCCGCTGCTGGCCAATGTCTACCTGCACCGGTTGGACCGGGACTGGGAGGCGAAGGGTGATGGCGTGCTGGTGCGCTATGCGGATGACCTCGTGGTGCTCTGCCGGAGCCGGGAGGAAGCGGAGCGGGCGTTGGCCCTGCTGCGTGACCTGCTGGGTGAGCTCGGACTGGAGCTCAAGGCGGAGAAGACGCGCATCGTGCACCTGCGGGAGGGAGGCGAGGGGCTGGAGTTCCTCGGCTTCGAGCATCGCTGGGTACGTGCGAAGCGCAACAAGAATATCCAGTTCCTCGCACGCTGGCCCTCACGGCGAGCGATGCAGCGGGCGCGGGACCGCATCCGTGAAATCACGGCGCGGTTGCGTCTGCTGCTGAGTCCCCGGCAGGTCGTGGAGGAAGTCAATCGCTACCTCCGCGGCTGGATGAGCTACTTCCGCTACGGCAACTCGGCGAGGGCGTTCGACGTCCTGCACTGGTTTGCCATGTGGAGACTCAAACTCTGGCTGGGGAAGCGGTTGCGTTGGCGGCGACGCCATCGCGGGCACCCGTTTCCCGTCGCCGACCGTCTGGGGCTCATCTCGCTAGCTGGACAGCGCGTCGTGGCACCACGGCCATATCGACCGTGGCGGGGCACCCCGCATGCCGCCCGGTGAAGGGCATCGGTGAGCCGGATGAGGGAAAACCTCACGTCCGGTTCGAGGCGGCAGGGGCTGGAGACGGACGATGCTACGGCTGTGGAGATGGGCGCCACCGGGAAACCGGCCTGGCAATATGCGCCACCGCCTACGGCTCGCACCGCGCCAGCCCCTGACCCTACTCAAAGATCTGGTCCGCGGACTTGTGCCAGATGAAGCGCCTCCGGTGCTCGTTTCCAGTTGCGACCCAAGCCTCCACTGAGCGGACCAGGCCTGCGAGGCTCGGTGCGATTGTTTTCAGCATTTGCAACTCGGGACACTAGAGGGCACTTCGAAGAATGACTATATCGTCGGCATGGTGAATGATATACTGTAGCCATCAGTGTCATGGTTACGGGGGATGATATGGGCCAACTTGGATTCTTCAATGTGGACGACCGCTACGACGCTCTCGACGCCAAGGGCGACCCACTCGCCAAGCTCGACCAAATCATCCCGTGGGAGCAGTTCAGACCTCAGTTAGAAGCCGTCTGGGCCACGCCCGAAGAAGAGCGTAAATCACCGGCCGGACGCAAGCCATGGGACGCAATCGTCATCTTCAAGGGATTGATACTCGGCGTACTCTACAACCTCTCCGATGAACAGATTGAGTATCAGATCCGCGACCGTCTCTCCTTCTCCCGCTTCTGCGGCACAGGCATCGAAGGCCGGGTGCCCGACGCCACCACCTTCTGGCTCTACCGCGAGCAGTTGACCAGGGCGGGCGCCATCGCCGAGTTGTTCCAGGCCTTCGACCACTATCTCGCCAGCCAGGGCTACCGCGCCAGTGGCGGACAGATCGTCGACGCCTCGATCGTCTCGGTGCCGATCCAGCGCAACAGCCGCCGGGAGAACGAGTCGCTCAAGCAGGACCTCATTCCCTCGGAGTGGGTCTTCAATCCGGCGAAGCTGGCCCAGAAAGACCTCGACGCCCGCTGGACGAAGAAGCACGGGAAGAGTCACTACGGCTACAAGAACCACATCACCATCGATCGGCGCCACAAGCTGGTGCGTTCCTACGCCGTCACCGATGCCGCGGTCCATGACAGCCAGGTGATCGACCAGCTGCTCGACTCTCCGAACACGTCACCCGATGTGTGGGCAGACCGTGCCTATCGGTCGCGGGCGATTGAGGCAATGCTCACGGAGAAAGGTCTGACGAGCCGCATCCATCGGAAGGCCGCTGCCAACCGGCCGTTGACGGCGGCTGAGGAGGCGGTCAACCGGGGATGGTCGCAAGTACGGGCCCGGGTTGAGCACATCTTCGGCTCGCAGACGAACGAGATGGGCGGCACGCACATCCGTACGATCGGCGTGCGGCGGGCAGTGACGCAGATCGGCTTCAAGAACCTGGCGTACAATATTCGCCGTCTGGCGCACCTCGAACACCGCCGTACGGCTGCCGCGGCCTAGCTTGCCGCCACCCGTCCACAGACCTCACACCAGCCTCTAGTTCGGTGCTTTGACAGTCCCGTTTAACTGTCAATTATCCCGCTTCACCTATGCTCTCGCGGACTCACCCACACCCCCTGGGGTCTCCTCAGCTACGCCCTCTGCCCCCTCGTGCCCTCACCGATACCTTCATCAACAATCGCGAGTTCTTCGAGGTGCCCTAGACCCAGATATCCCATCAAATCTGGAGCCCCGGGAAGCTGACGGGACCGCGTCGGGCGTGAGCAGCCCGGTTGAGGCCGCCCGAGACGCAGATGTGCCGTCGGACGCGCCCGATCCGACCTCCGGAGCCCCGTTCTGACGCCGATCACACCCCGGATCGGGCGTCTCAGGGTGCTGCGCACCCCCGGTACGGCCCCGGCGTGCGCGGTGAGGGAGGAGAGGTACCTCGCTGGAGCCCTGATCGCTCAGGGCAGAGAATGCCTGTATCACAAAGAAAACTCACCAGCGAGGTGCAGACAGCATGACACGTCAGACGCTCCCGATCGAGTTCGGCACCGACACCAGCTCCACCGCCCTCACCGCACACTCCGGCCTGCTGCTCCCGCTCCAGTTCATCCAGCTCGCCGGCCTCCTCGACGCCGTCTCGCAAATCGTTCCCTTCGTCGTCTACGCAAGCGCAGCTGTCGGCTCGCACCGATCCGGTGGACGGCCACTACTGACGGCATCCACTGGGGATCTGATCGACAGACATCGCCACCCGGGCCCTCGACCCGCCATTCACGGGTCACGAGCACGCTTGCCGGGCCCGGCCACTCGTTCTCGGCTTGCCTGACGCGGGCTTCCGCGCGGTGGTCGCCGAGAAGGTCTTCCGAAGCTTCCTCGCGCCCGACCTGCTCATCCTCGACGACCTCGGGCTCCATCGCCTCAGCGCGCAGCAGTCCATCGACCTCTACGAGCTGGTCATCGGGCGCCACCGCAGCTCCAGCTTCGTCATCACCTCGAACCGCGCCGTGGAGGAATGGCTGGGTCTCTTCGACGACCCGATCCTCGGCAACAGCGCCCTCGACCGCCTCGCCAACGCCAGCTACCAGATCGTGATCGAGGGCGATAGCTACCGCCAGCGGCTCTCGCCGCACCGCGCCCTGCTCGAGGCGCAGACGGGAGGTGATTGACGCGCTAGACGCTCACTGATATCAAGCCGCCTACCGGCGTCCCGGGTGGTCCAATGACCGTGGCGACGCGTGGCTCAATGACCCTGGCGATCGACACCCCGCCTGCCGCGGGTGTCCCGGATGAGCGCTCCGCGTCGGTTTCTCTGCTCCTCCGGAGCGGCGATACCGACAAACGCACGTGTTGCGCGACGGACCCTACGAACCGGCGTGCTCAGGGATTGCTCAGAGGACAATCACGCGGCCGGAGGCCCGCTCCTGCTCGCGTGTCCGAGGCGTCAGCAGGTCGCCGGTGTCGACCCGCAGCGGCACCAGGCAACATGCGGCGTCCCTGGCGTGTGAGTAGCGTCGGAGCGGATCGTGAGCAGGATTTGAGCGCGGATCATATGTTCTTTTTCCGTACACGCGCGCAACCGATCCCCCGTCGGTACGCGAGTCACGCCGGGCACCACTCCCGCCCGTTCGGCCTCGTCTCGTGGGCACCACGTTCCGCTTCCGGCGCTGTCCGCGGTTCGGATCAGCGTGCGGGTGCTCAGGTCGATCCTCGGTACTGCGCCCGAGGCCGTGGTCCGATACTCCACGTTCACGCCGCGCCCATCACGGCGGCAGGGAACACCGCCGCATCCGGCGATGCTCCCCGAGCTCCCGTCCGGCGCGCCGCTCTTGCGAGCGCGCCCTGCTGCTCCCGCTCCGGCGCCCACTCGAGCGGTGGGCGCGTCGGAGCCTCGTCCCGACCTCTTCGCGACGGCTCCGCCGGTTCCCGGCCACGACCCGGCCGCGAGGGCAGCCTCCGCGCCCGGGTCGGCGCCTGCGTCCCCGGCGACGGTCCCGCGGGCCGGGCGAGCATCGGGCGGCGCCGTCGTCAGCGCGGGCGGCGAGGCCGTCCTCCGGGAGTTCGCCGTCGACCGCCCGCGGGTCCGGTCCCCGGCGACCCGCACGTTGAAGCACGCGTGTCCGCCACGGCCTGCGGCGGGCGGGCCGCGCGACCCGACGGCGTCCTCCGCCCGGGCCGGCGACGCGAGGAGATGCCCCCGCGCCGCTCGAGGCGCGCCTCGCTCCCGGCACCGTCCGGGTGCGGGGCTCTCCCGCGCTATGCGGGTCAACGGCGGCGGTCGCCCCCCTGGACCGGGGGCGTTCGAGCGCGAGGAGACGCTGGCGGTCTCGCCTCGGTGGATGGCTCCGGCGGCGGCGGACCGATCGGGTAGCCGCCGTCGCGCACGTACGGCGCCACGCCCTCGATGCAGAGGTCGGGATCGCTCCCGAGCCGCGCCGTGAAGCGCGCCGTCGCCATCGTGGCGATGCCCGGGCGCGGGATGCCGCCGATCACCTCCACGGTCCGCGGCCGGCGGCGCCGGAGCCGCGCCACGTCGCGCGGGACGGTTGTAGTGGCAGACGGCGCGGCGATGCCGCCGTCCGCCACGCAGGTGAGCGGCCGCCCGGTGGTGCGATCGCAGATGCTCGCAATGAGCGCCATGCCACGGCCCGTTCCCCGGCTACACGGGGCCACCGTACGCCTCGCGATCGAGGCCTCGCCACGTGGCCGGGTTGCGGAGCGCGGAGGCCGGCGTGCCGGACACGTGCCCTTCATCGCCGGTCGTGGCGTACGCCGTCACCGGCCGGTCGGTCGCCGTCAGCTGCCCGGGCGGGACGAGCGCCGCGGACTGAGCCGGCCCCGCGCCGGGAGCGACGCCGCCCGACCCGGGTCGCGCCTGCACGAGGCAGCGGCTGCGGTTCGCGGGAGGGGCGATCACGGCGACCCGCGGGTACGGCCGGACCGCGCGGCCGGCGCCCTGCTCCATGTCGAGGAGGCGGTCGCACGGCCCCCGGCGCCTTCCTCGCGGGCGCGATGTCGGGATCGCCCCGACGCTGTCGCGTCTCCCCTGCCCCGAGCGGGGGCCGCGCCACGAGGAGCTGCAGGCCCCCCTCGACGCCCACGTCCCCGGCAGGACGGCCGCCTCGCGGCGCCGTCGTCGCGGTCGCGTTGCCGACGCGCGCACCGGGGGCGGTTCGGGCTCCGAAGTTCACGCGCGTCCCGGCGCGCCGGAGGGGAGTGGCGCCGGGGCCCACGCACGCCGGCAGATCCCCCGTGGCCGCGCCCGACCTCCACCGACGCGCGGGCTCCGGGGAGCCGTTCGCGCGGCAGCGGCACCCCGCCTCGGCGGGGGGCGACTACCCTTCGGGGAGGGCGAGCGGCCCTGCCGCCTCGCGAGTGCGAAGGGAACGACATGGCGATGCCGGGCACACCCGTCGGGCGACTCATGGAGGAGTGGGAGCGCGTGCGAGACGATCTGCCCGGGCATCTCGGGCTCCGCATGCGTCGTGCCCTGAGCTGGCTGGGGCGCGCGGAGCGGGAAACGGCGAACGGGGACGACGACGCGGCCTTCATCTTCTACTGGATCGCCTTCAATGCCGCGTACGCCCGGGACAGACCCCGGCTCCCTGAGTCGACGGAGCGCGACGAGTTCACCGGCTACTTCGACACGCTCCTCTCGCTCGATGGCGACGACACCGTCTACGAAGCGATCTGGACGACGTTCTCGGGCCCCATCAGGATGCTGCTCGACAACAAGTTCGTGTTCCAGCCCTTCTGGAACCACCACGCGGGTCGAGGCTCCGATGACTGGGAGGATCTCTTCGCGGCGCGCCGGCGCCGGGTCCACCGCGCGCTCGCCGACGGGGAGACCGCGGTCGTCCTCAACACGCTGTTCGATCGTCTCTACGTCCTCCGCATCCAGCTCATGCACGGCGGAGCGACGTGGCGGAGCTCCGTCAACCGCGACCAGGTCCGCGACGGGTCGCGGATCCTGGCGTGCCTCGTCCCCCTGTTCGTCGGCCTGATGCTGTCACACCCGGAGATCGACTGGGGGCCGCCGGACTACCCGGTCGTGGACTGACGGAGCGACAGCCCGCCGCTCCCGGACCGCCTCGGCCCGTCCGCCGCTTGCCGTTGCCCCCGATGCGCCGATCCGCGCCGCCGCGCCGCCCCGGCACGCCGTCCGCGCGCCGCTGCCGTGGCTCTCTGGCGAGGACGATGGAACGACCGATCCGCGCGGTACCACCGCGGCTCACGTTCGGCGAGAGGCTCATCCGCACGGAGCAGGACGGTCCGACCCTTCGCCACGACGCCTCCGGCCGGCTCATGACGGTCGCAGACCTCGAAGAACGCGCCCGCCTCGAGAGCGGCGGCGTGCCGGTGCCGTCCAGGTCGGCGGCGACCGCGCGGGGCGCCACCAGGACGGCGCCGTATCGCGATCCGGCCGCGAGAGCCGCCGTCGCCGCCGTGATCCCGGCGCACTGGTCGTCGGGCGCGGCGACGGCCGGCAGGTCACGAGCGCGACCACCATCCGCACCGGAGCCCCCGCGGCCCCGCGCGATCCCCCTGCGTGGGAAGCACACGGCGGCGCTGCGCGCTCACTCCCCCGGAGCATGCGGATCGGAGGGGCCGCCCGGACGGGCCCGGCAGAGCGCCCGCATCTCCTCGGGCTCCGCGACGCGGTTGGTCGCGCCCCGCCGCACGTAGTATCGGAGCCCTCCCGGCCCCCGCACCCCGTAGGGGCGAGCATCCCCCGGCTCGACGCGCATCGCCACGACGGGGCGTTGCCGAACCGTGCACGTGAAGAGCCCGTACTCGGGGGGAGGGGCGACGCCGTTGCGGACGATGTCCGCGAGACGGTCCCGGCACGCGGCGGGATCCGCCACGCCGGCGACATCGCCCGTGCGATCCTCGATCCCGATCAGAATGGTGCCGCCGCCGCCGTTCGCGAACGCCGCGACGGCCCTCGCGATCCCCTCGCCCTCCGGAACGGCCTTCTTGAACTCGACGCTCTCGTCCTCGCCGGCCAGCCGCATGAGATCGAGCCGCTCGTCGAGATCCTCCGGCTCGAAGACGATGTCGTGCTGCCCCCACGGATCCGGCCAGCGGCGGCTGATGGCCCGGAAGTCCAGGCACTGCGTCCCGCGCGTGAGCGCGACCCATGCATCGGCACTCCCGGCTCCGGCCACGGGCACGCGCACGTCGCCGGGCCCCGCGAGGGTCTCCTCGTGGCGCCCGCCCGCCCGGGAGATCTGCAACCGCACGTCCGCCAGGTCGTCGCCGCGTACCGATGCGACGATCGAGGCCGAGGAGACCCGCAGCCTCTCGAAGTAGGCCTCGGGATGGGCTATGCGCAGCAGCACCAGCTCCGACGGGATGGTGCGCCCCCGGGGCAGCGAGTCGAGGTCCAGGAGTACCGAGGCGGCGGCGACATCGACATGCGGATAGAAGGGGAGGCCCGGCCCGGCGAGGACGCCCGCGGGCCAGTGCGGCTGCTCTCCGTTCGTCGAGGAGAGCCGGTACTCGGTGTGCGGCGTGGCGAAGAGAGTCCCGTAGGTGGCGTGCCGGCGGCTCTCTTGGTGCTCCCAGTTGCAGCCAGCGCGGGCTCGGGCACGGCGAACGTCAGACCCGCGAGCTCGCCGTTCCCCCGCGAGAGCCAGTCGGCCAGGGCGCCGCCGTCGACGACGGCCCGGGCGAGGACGGTCTCGCCGTAGTCGTACGTCTCGGAGGATGGGCCGGCAGGGGCCCGCCCCGCGGTGACGACGAGCGTGACCAGCGAGCAGCCATCCGCCGTGCGGCGAAGCAGCAGACGCGCGTCGGCGGGGCCCAGCGTGCGGAGCAGCTCCTCGAACTCGCGGCGATCGAGGTGGCCCTGTCCGATCATTTCGTGCCTCCGTCGCAGTTGCCTCCCCCACGGCGGACGGGGGGCGCAGACCCGCCCCCGCGCCGGGAGCCGCCGGTTCGGCCGGTTCAGGCCGCGATGCTACTCCGGCGCCCGATCGCGGCGGCGCCACGCGGTGTCCTGGCACGGCGGCTGCTCGCTGATGAAGCGCAGGAACCTCTCCCCGAGCGCGGTCGTCCGCCTCTGCTTCCTCGACCCGGTGGAAGCCGACGCTTCCACTCGGCTCCCGCAACGGACTGGGTCCCTCCGGGCCTCGAGCGAGGCTGCCTCGCTCCGAGCCGGACGACCCCCGTCCACGAGGCGTGGCAGTGGCCGCGCAGATGCCGGTCACCCGCCGGCCACCTACGCATGCAGTCCCCGTGTGCTTGCCCCGTCACGCGCTCAGGAGGGAGAGTGAGCGTGCGGTCCGGCGTGTCGTGTCGCCGATGAATCGCGTGAGACGGCGAGAGCGAGGGACAGGTGAGTGACGTCGCCATCCGGACCGATGGCCTGACCAAGAGGTACGGCAGGAATCTCGCCGTCGACGGGCTCTCGATCGAGGTGACGCGAGGGCATGTCTACGGTCTTCTCGGCCCGAACGGGTCGGGCAAGACGACGACGATCGGCATGCTGCTCGGACTGCTCCGACCGACATCGGGCAGCTTCAGCCTCCTGGGCTCGACTGAGCGGCACCGGGACGCACTGCGTCGAGTCGGCGCCGTCGTGGAGACTCCCTCTTTCTATCCGTACCTCTCGGCCCGCCGGAACCTCGCCTACTTCCAGGGGATCTCGGGCCGGGGGTCACCCTCCGACGTAGACGCGCTACTCGACAGGGTCGGGCTCCTGTCCCGCGCGGACGGCCGCTTCCACACCTACTCCCTCGGCATGAAGCAGCGCCTGGGCATCGCGTACGCCTTGCTGGGGAACCCGGAGCTCCTGTTCCTGGACGAGCCGACCAACGGGATGGACCCGGAGGGCATGGCCGAGATCCGAGAGCTGATTCGGAGCCTGGGCACCGGCGGCCGGACCGTGCTCCTCTCGAGCCATCTCCTCAACGAGGTCGAGCAGGTCTGCGACAGCGTGACGATCCTGTCGAAGGGGAAGCTGGTGGCGCAGGGCCGGGTCGCAGAGCTGATCGGCGGCCGGGGCCGACAGCAGATGCGGATGCGGACCACCGACGACGCGGCGGCCCACGGGATCCTCTCGGCCCTGGACTGGGTCGACGAGGTGCGTCCGGCGGACGGCTCCCTCATGGTGTCGGCCCCGCACGAGCGTTCCTGGGAGCTGACGGCCGCCCTGGGTCGCGGGGCCGTCTACGTCTCCGAGCTCACGCCCGTCCAGACCTCTCTCGAGGCGTACTTCCTCGAGGTCACGGGCGACGGCGAGGCGGAGAGCGAATGATCGTGCACGTGCTGCGCCTCACGTCCTGGGAGTGGTTCAAGCTGCGGCGACGCTGGATGCCCTGGATCCTGCTGGCCGTCGCCGTCGTCCTCACGCAGATCGCCGTGTGGGCCAGCTACGCCCTGTTCCACAACGAGTCCCTGCAGGATGCCCTCTCCGGGGGGAGCTACTCCACGACCCACGTCAACGACGGCCGGACCATTACCGTGACGGCGACGTGCGCGGACCTCGTGAACGAGCGACCGCCCGACGGCCTCGAGCTTCTCTCCGATGCGCAGCGGCGCGATTTCCTGGCCGACGGCGAGCGCTTCCGTGACGAGAGCTGTGGCGGCGTCTCGGCGAGCGAGAACCTGCGCGAGGGATTTGTGCTGCCGAGCGCCATTCCGAGGGCCGTGGCGAGCGTGTTCGACATCGCCGCACTTCTCGTCCTGATCCTGACCGCATCGACCCTCGGAAACGAGTACGGCTGGGGAACCCTCAGGCCGGCGGTCTCCGGGGGCGCCGGACGCTGGCCGCTGCTCCTGTCGAGGCTCGTCCTGCTCATGCTCCTGGGCGCGGGGGGACTCGTCGTCGTGGGCGCCTCCGCGGCCGTCTCCAGCGTCCTCGCCTCGGTCATCCCGCCGGCCGAATCCGGAGGGCTCACGGGATCCGGCGAGTGGACCGACGCCGCGGTGACGATGGGCAAGGCCGTCTACGGGCTCGCCCCCTTCGTCGCGCTTGCCGCCCTCCTGACGGTGGTGACCCGCTCCGCGAATTCGGGCATGGGCCTCAGCCTGGGTTACTTCGTCGTCGAGTTGATCGTCGTCCCCCTGCTTCGGAGCTTCGACTGGGGCGAGAGCGTCTCGGGAGCGCTTATCGGCGCGAACGTGGACATCTGGATGGACGGCTCGGACGCGCTGCAGGCGTTCCTTGTGCTACTCGCTTACACGACGGTGCTTGCGGGGGGCGCCCTCTGGATCTTCCAGCGTCGGGACATCACGGGCGCGACGGGTAGCTAGCCGGATTCCCCGGAACGGGGGCGGCGCCACGTCTGACACGTCGTCCGGGGCCTTGATGAGATGCGCCGACGTGAGTGAAGAGGCGGCGACGGCCTTGGGGTCAGGAATCCTGAACTCATCATGAAGCTTCGTGAATCGGTGTTGTCCACGTCTCGCCAGTCCTGTTCCGAGTATCCCGCGAAGGGAGGAGTGAGCTCCTTGCCGTCAAGAGACAGCATGCATGTGTCGCGCTTCCCGAGGATGTCGACCGTCACGCCGAACCGGTCATGTGCGCTCATTGCGGCTACTTGATCGATACCCCGCCCGGCCTGGGCGTTGCAGTTCCCGCAGGTGAGACACCGAGCCTGGCCGGGCTCCAGCGTGACCGCTTTGCCAGAAGACGCCTCGTCACGGGTGAAACCGGTCAGGCAGATCGGGCAAGCCGTGTTGCCACGCTCGTGAAGGCGGAGCCGCTTGCTTCTGCCGGTTCTTCGCGACATGCCATAGTCGTGTCCCACGAAGCCGCGGCGGCAGACCATCGCTGCCGGCGACTGGCCCTTGTTGGCCCTGGCATTGCGTCCATCGTCTCCTCCATGACGCCATCGTGCCGCTCAGCGCGTGGCGCGTCTTTCGAGGAGCTGCGCGCGGTGCCGCGAAGTACCCACTGAGCAGCGCTGCGAAACCCCTGGATCCCTCGACCATGTCCCACGGGGCTGGTCCTCCCTCGGAATGCAGGCTCGGGAGCCATGACATGAGGTCGAGCAACGGACTCCCGCGTCCGCACCAGTTCCAGTCGACGAGCGTCACGCGTCGGTGGACATCGTCGTTCACGAAGCAGAGGTTGTCGCTGCGCACGTCGAAGTGAACGAGCGAGCCGCCCTCGAGTTGTGCCGACTCGGCCGACTCGATGAGGGCTGGGAGACACCTGCGCAGCCACCGTTCGTCGCTGAGCCCCAGGCTGAGGAAGGGGGCGGGGTCCTCCCGAACTCGGAGCCACCCGGAGAGGTGCCCTCGCTCTCGTTCCTCGATGTCCTCGGCCCACACCGGTGGTCGCGTCCGCGCCACGTCCTCCACGGTGGATCGGACCGCGGCAATCTGCTCTGCACTCCATGGAGGGTGTCCCCATGTTCTTTGTCAAGGGCCAGCGCCACTGATCGGGGATGGCCGGCGCAGCGTCAGGCAGCCACCGACCCGTGACGAGGAGCCTCCTCGGCGCGGTACGGTTCGCGCGAGCGCAGCATGGCCAGGATGACGTCGCAGCGACGACGCGCGAGGCAGATGACGGCTGCGGTGTGTTTCTTTCCCTCGGCCCGCTTGCGGTCGTAGAACGCCCGCGAGACGGGGTCGCGCAGCGAGGCGAAGGCGGAGAGGTACATCGCGTTCTTGAGCCGGTGATTCCCGCGGCGGCTCCGCGTCTGCCCCCGGATGCTGCTGCCGGACTGGCGGGTGACCGGGGCAAGGCCGGCGTAGCTGGCCAGCCTCGATCCGTTCGCGAAGCGGGAGATGTCACCGATCTCGGCGAGCATCCGCGCTCCCGTCCTCGGCCCGATCCCCGGCAGGGAGCCGAGGATGGGGCCGAAAGGGTGGGCCTCGAAGAGCTCCCCGATCTCCGCGCCGAGCCGCTCCCGCCGCTGCTGCGTGCGATCCAGCTCGGTCGCGACCTCGGCGATCACCCGACCCATCGCGACCGAGCCGGGTACGACCACGGTCTGGGCGCCGAGGGCCCCGGTGACGGCCTCGGTGAGCGTCTTCGCGAGGCGCGGCGAGCGCTTCCGGAGCGTCCGCGCGATGCGGCCGCGACCCGCCGTGGCCAGCGCCTGCGGTGTCGGGTAGCGGGCGAGCAGGTCCCGTGCCCCCGCATTGTGGAGCCTGGGGCCCAGTACGCGCTCCAGGGCCGGGGAGAGACCGGTGACGGCGTCGCGCAGCCGGTTCGTGAGCCGCGTGGCATCGGCGGCGAGGTCGGTGTCGTAGCCGTTGAGAACGCGCAGCTGCTCCAGGAGTTCGTCGTCGCCGGCGTCGAGCCAGTGCACCTGGTGGCGCCGGGTGCGGCCGGTGTCGGCCAGCACGAACGCATCGCGGCGGTCGGTCTTGGACTCACCCGGGTAGAGGTCGGCGGCACGGCGCATGACCAGCCCCGGCACGTATGCCACCGGCACGCCGCGGCGGGCGGCGACGGCGAGCACGAGCCGGGCCAGCGAGCCGGGCTGGTCGACGACCAGTGCCGGGGAGCCGAAGGACTCCGCGCGAGCGAGGAGCGCCTCGATGTCGGCCTCGTCGTTCGCGACGGCGACGGCGAACAGCGGCGCGCCTGCCGCGTCCAGCACATCGGCGAAGTGCTCTGTCTTGCCGATGTCGAGGCCGATCCACACGGTGGTTTCGTCGGGCGTACCCACTGCAACTCCTTCCGGGGTTTCCCCCTCATTCCAGCAGGAAGGCCGCAGGCGCGCTCGCCGTCATCCACCTTACAAATCAGCGATTGGCTCGCATGTCCCCATCAGAGGTTCACGCGCCGAACAGTGCCGGTGGCAACACCACCCGAGCCGTCCGTTGCGGCAGGGCCATTTGAGCCATGCCGGCACTGCTGGGCTTCCCGGGCTCAGAGGTTACTGAGCTCGTTTGAAGAAGGTAAGGGGCCATTTCAAAGGATCAAAACGGCTCCAGGTGGGGCCAATTCAGAGCATCATTCCCAGTGCGGGGATGCCTCCCATGGTCGCTCTGTCCGGGCCGGGGGATCGATGAAGCGGATCCGGGCTCTGTTCTTTGACCTGGACGAGACTCTCGTTGTCAGGGCCCACCAAGGGGCGGTCGTACGCACGTGCGAGCGGATCGCTGCGAGTCGACCGGACCTGGAGGCCGGGGAGCTGATTCACGCGAACACCAGCGCGTGGCAGCGCTACTGGCCAGAGGTCGAGGACAAGTGGACGCTTGGAGTCTTGGACGGTGCCTCGGTGAGCCTTGAAGCCTGGCGTCGGACCCTCCGGCGGTGCGGGTGCGACGACGAGTCCCTGGCGCGGCGCGCAGCCCAGACTCATCAGCAGCTCGCGCTGGCGGCACACCGCCTGTTCGACGACGTACCGGAGATCCTCGCGTCAGCGGTGAGGGCCCAGGTGCCGCTGGGGCTGGTTACGAACGGAGCCTCCGATACTCAGCGCGAGAAGCTGCGCGCTCTGGATATCGAGCGCTTCTTCGATGCGATCGTCATCTCCGGCGGGGTTGGCATCGCCAAGCCCGATCCGGTCATCTTCGAGTTCGCTCTCAACGGGCTCGGTGTCGGCCGGGAAGGCGTCTGGCACATTGGCGACGGCCTTGCAGCCGACGTTGCCGGGGCAAGGGCGGCCGGGCTCACTTCGGTGTGGCTCAACCGGACCGAGCGGTCGCATGTTGAGGGGGAGCCCGAGCCGCACATGGAGATTCGTTCGCTTTCGGAGCTCACTCCCCTATTGGCAGAGTGACTGCCTGCCGTCAGTCGGGCCGAGGTGCTCGAACAGTTCCCGGCGGCATCGCACCCTCCTCGTCACTACTCGTGGCGCGCGAGCTCGTCGAGTCCCGCCAGCCGTCGCCGGAAGTGACGAACGCGGCTACCGCCCGCCGCGCCTTCTCCTGCGCCCCCGCCAGCACTTCCCCGGCCTCCAGCGCGACCCACCGGTACTCAAAGCGCAGCCCCTCCGCCGCCTCCGGCCCCGCCGGTTCCCAGGACCAGATGTCAGGCAGGGGCTTCGACGGCGCCGTCGCGAAGCAGTGCCAGCCCCGTACGCCCGTCTCGGGCGTCACTACCAACTGCCAGCCGTCAAGCGGTAGTCCGCTCTCCTCCAGCACCTCGCGCGCGACCGCCTCGATCGGCGTCTCACCCTGCTCGACGGTACCGCCCGGTACCTGCAGGCCCGCCTCGGGCATGCCCGCGTGCTGGAACACGAGCAACTCGCTCACCTCTGGGCCCTCGCGCAGCACGAATCCGTATACCTTTTCGACGATTGCTGATTCTGGCAGATCGCCCCCCGCGTCGTCTTTGCCGTCCCGGAGGATCTCTGGCTCGTGCGCCAGCGGATTCTCACGGCGCCGACGCACCCCTTCAGCCGTGCCGCGAATCCCTTGTGCTCAGTTTGGCCCCTGTCTGCAGCGTGTTGAGCGCGAGCCGGGAGCGCCTCACCGAGACACCGCGTGGACGTTGTTGTTGTCGGGGACGGGGCTCGTTCACGCCCAGCTGTCGCCCTAGGCTGCACCGACGCGCTTGGCCATGAGGATGTCGGGCTTTCCCGGGCCGTTGGCGTCGGGGATGACGCCCACCAGCGAGAACCCGCAGGCGAGATAGAACCCGTAGGGGTGACGGCCGGGGTTGGTGATAGCGGCCAGGTGCTCAAGAGGGTCGGGGTAGAGGTCGGCGCCGCCGAGGGAGGTGCGTTCATCCTCGTCGTCGGTGCCGAGGTAGAGGGTCGTGGCGCCACGCTCGGCGACCCGCCGCTCGAGGTCAGCGACGAGAGCACGTCCGATGCCTTCACCCTGGCGGGCGGAGTCGACGACGAGAGGGTGGAGCTCCCAGGCGTGGCCGTGGTACTCACGGATGCCGCCGATCCAGCCCACCACTACATCACCTTCGCGGGCGACACGGCTGAGGCGGTCCCTGGCGAAGGACTTGCGCACCTCGGCCTCGGCGCTGGCGAGGTCGGGCCACGAGGGCGTGTGGCCGCGAAAGGCATCGACGACGATGCGGGCGACCCGCGCGATGGCGGCCTCGTCGGCGGGGTCGAGATCGCTGATCTCCACAGCTGGAGACACAGGAGGCGGGGGCTGCTGCGGCAAGGGTTCTCCGGCGGGCTCGATCGTGTCGAGGAACTCCTTCCCGTTGCGCACGTGCGTCACCCCGCTGAGCTGGCGCCCAACCCGATTTCCAGTGGTCCTGGCGGCAGCTCACCGTTGAGAAGTGGTTCGACGAGTTCTGGGAAGGGTTCGGGGAAGACCACCGCGTCGGCTTCCCGCAAGGATTCCAACGACCACCACCGCATGTCCGCGATCTCCTCCTCCTCGGTGGAGTTGCGCAGGGTGTCCGGCGGAGACACCCGCGTGACGAAGTAGCGCTCGACCTGTAGCCAGTCCTCACCCTGGTATCTCAGCGTGAGCCTCCTCGTCCACACCCAGGACCACACGCCGGGTGCCTGGATCCCCGTCTCCTCTTCAAGTTCTCGCAGCGCCGCGTCCTCAAAGGACTCGCCAGTGCGAAGACCACCACCGGGAGGCACCCAGTACTCCAGGAGTTCTGGCCTCGCGGGATCGATCGAATGCTCATGCCGGTACCGGAGCAGGAGCACCTCATTGTCGGGGCTGATCGCAACGATTCGGGCGGCGTGCCGGGTGCGCATGAGTCCCTCCGGGTCGACTCAGCTCGCCTCCCAGCCTACGCCGCGGAGAGGAGGGCCAGATAGTCTTCCTCGAGGCTCGTGGTCCTCTGCGCGATGACCTGCCCGGCGAGATCAGCGATGGCCTCGGAGGCGTCAGGGCCCGCTTCGCTGCTCGCCAGTAGCAGCGTCACCCCCGTGTTGGGGCCCCCGCTGCCGGACGGCGAGGAGCCTCGGACCGACCGCGCGGGTCTGGCGTTCCCGCTTCCATCTGGGGCGGCGCTAGAGATCCTTCATCGCACGGCGCAGCAGAACGTAGGCCAGCGAGACGAGCGCGATTTCGAACACGACCACGATCAACTGGTTGGCCGAGAAGCCTCCGCCGACGATCTCCAGCGCGATCCGCGTACTCACCAGACCACCGGCGCCGAACACTGTCCCGGCAAGGGCTGCGACCGCCAGAACTCGGGAGAAGAGGCCCGACAGAAGCAGGAGGCCGGATCCAACGACGAGCCCGCCATAGGTCGCCCTGATCTCCGTTGTCCCGGATGGATCGACGATGCCGATTCCGAGCGCCTCCCCCATCCCCGCGGGGTCGATGTACGCGTAGACCCCCGACACCAGAAACAGCGTTCCCATCAGGCCCAGATAGATGCGTTGGACTGTCAGCATCGCACCACCCCATTCGTCACAGGTGTCCCTTGAGCGAGCACTGGCTGGTCATGGTAGTGCCCGCCAGATCGAATTCGCCGGTCCTGGTCGTCACGACCAGCCAGCACGCGGTATTGAGCGTGTACCGCACCCGCACCGTGTGGATCCGATGCTATCCGCGTGCCTGGCACGGAGAGTTGATTGGTCCTCGCCCCACCCCCTACGTCCCCTCCTCTCGGGTCTTCAGGTTGGTGACGCTGACGGAGACGATGTCTACGCCGTGGTATTTCTGATGGGAGACGGATGAGGAGAGGTGGCGCAGCAGGTGGAAGGAGAGGTCGCGACCGTCTGAGATGTCCGGGTTCTCGCCCATGTAGGCAAGCCTGTCCTCGAGATTCTCTTCCTCTGTTGCGGAGATGAATTCCAGCTCGGCGGCGCCGCCCACGGAGCGGGCGGTGACCGCCAGGCGTCGTCCGCTCGCCAGGTCCGGGTCGTCATCGTCGGCCGCCATGCTGTGCAGCGTCTCCTCTCCCACCAGCACCAGCCGCTCGGCCGACGCGTCGGTCCACCCGGCATTCGTCGCGAATCCCCGGAGAAAATCGCCGAGCATGGGGAGAGTCTCTTCATCCATCTCGATGCGCAGTTGCCTGCGCCGGGGGCCGGTCAGCTCCAGGAACGCGACCATGATGACGGCGACCATCGCTCCGGACGTCATGCCATTGCCCAGCAGAATGCCGAGGAATCCACTGCCCAGCTGGTCCGAAAACACCCACCCGTTCTGGAAGCCCACGCCAATCCAGAAGGCCAGCCCGACCACCGCCGCCTTGCGATGATCAACGCCATCCTGGATGACGATCTTCATGCCCTGCACGAAGAGCAGCGCGATGAGGACGAGAAGGTAGGCAGCGGCGACCGGCCCCGGGATGGCGATGAGCAACGCCGCGAACTTGGGAAGGAATGCGAGGGCGAAGATGATGAGGCCGATGATCACGCCCACCCGCCGCGCGCCGATGCCCGTGACTTCGGCAAGCGAGATGCTGGTGGAGTACGTGGTGTTCGGCAGAGTACCGCCCACCCCGGAGAGCAGATTGCCCAGGCCATCGGCGTTGAGAGCACCCTGCACCACCCGGAAATCGGTCGCACGCGGCCGGCGGCGTGAGATGCGCTGGATGGCCACGCCGTCGCCGATGGTCTCGATGGCGCCCACCAGCGTCACCACGACGAAGGCAGGGAGCAGCGCCCAGAAGTCGGCACCGGGCGTGAGGTCCAAGCCGGGCCAGTCGTGGAACGGCACGCCGAACCAGGCGGCGTCACCGACGGTCCCGAGGTCGTACAGGCCGAACGGAGCGCCCACCGCGCACCCGGCCGCGATGCCGGCCACCGGAGACCACAGCCGCAGCGGGGGCGGTGCTCGGAGCACCATGGCCACCATGACGGCCAGGGTCACCCCGGCGACCCACGGCGCGGCGGCGGCGTCTGTGCCCTCTGGCACGTCGTCCAGAGAGTCGTAGATCACCGGCGCCACAGTGGCGGCAATGAGCATGATCACCGTGCCCGTCACAACCGGCGTGAAGATGCGCCGGAGCAGCGAGAGCCGGGCCGCCAGCATGAACTGGAATAGGGACGAGATGAGCACAAGGCTGGCCAACGTCGATGGGCCGGCCAGTTCCAACGCCGCCACACAGACTGCGATGAAGGCCCCGGACGTGCCCATGATCAGCACATGCCCCGAGCCGAAGCGGCCCCATCGCGCGGCCTGGAGGACGGTGGTCAGGCCACAGACGACCATCGCGGCGAATACGGCCCACGTCAGGTAGCTCTCGGACGCCTCCGCGATGCGAACGACCACGACCACGGTCAGCACCACCGGAGCGACGATGAGCATCGCCGCCTGGGCGCCTGCCCCGAGTGCGATCAGCCGCGGCGGGCTCTCTTCCGGTTCGTAGCGGACGTGCTCGTTATCGACCGCCGTGGCCATCACCTATCCCCCGTCGCGTCCCCACCCTAGAGTCGCCGAGGGGAACGCGCGCTCGCACGCTTCCAGGGCCTCACCTTGACCGCGGTAGCGGACGCTACGATCGGATTGCCCAGGTAGGCAGCACTCGGGGATCGGTTTGGGGGTCTCGTGGGGATTAACAGGAGACCACGGGACGGTACCGTTAGGGACGCGGCGTGACAGAGATAACCAGATCCCCGATTGGAGCGGGACAGAATGGCATTCCTGGGGAGCAACGGGGACGGATCCTTGGGGTCTCATAGGCCCCTGGTCGTAGGTTCGCGTCCTTCCCCTGTTACCAATTCTCCCAAGAGAGAATCGTGACGTTATGTAACTTGGCGCCACCGGACCGATGAAACGCGATCCGAGACTCATCCGCCTCTCCGAAGAGCACCACCACGGGCTCGCCTTTGCGCTGCGTCTCGAGCGCGAGTTGCCCGAAACCGACGCCGAGACCGGCGACACCAAGCTCGCGACCCTCTATGGCGACCTGCTGCGCTTCTGGGCACGCGGGCTGCTGCCGCACTTCCACACGGAGACCGAGTGCCTCATCGCACGCCTCGTTCGCCACGTGCCGGACGACGACGAGCGCGTGCGGCGACTGCAGCGCGACCACCTCGGGATGGAGGCCCTCGTGGCACGCATGCGCGACGCTGCGGGCGACGAGGAGCGCCGCGAGGCCCTCGCGACGTTCGGGGAGTTGCTCCGCACGCACATCCGGTGGGAGGAGCGCGTGCTGTTCGAGTCGCTTCAGGAGGTACTCAGTGAGGCGGAGCTTGACGCGTCGGGGGCGGAGATCCTCCAGCGGTTGACCAAACCGACGAGCGCGCCGTGGACGGAGGAGTAGACGAGGCCAGGGCGCATCCCGGCCTCGGAGTCACCAGGTGTGTGCGGCGCAGGCTTGCGGTCGGATCGCGGAATCGACTCGAAGCGGCTCCAGCTCAGGAACAGGAACGCCAGGGTGTGCCGGCAGGCGTACGCCCGGGGCTCGTGTTGTACGGCCGGGGGCCGGAGCGCTAGGCTCATGTCCCGGGGCTGACCCGCCTGCGGCGGACACCTCCCGGGACCGGCGGGGCGGGCCGGGGCACCCCGTCGCGGGATCCGGATCCTGGCGCAGCGGGGGACATCCGGGTGAGCACACAGACCTACGGCTACGTGAAGCGCGGCTTCGTCCACAGCCCGCACGGCAACATCGAGTACCGGGAGTCGGGGGCGGGGCCTCCCCTGATCCTGCTCCACAGCACGCCGAGCTCCTCGGCACAGTACCAGGGGGCGTTCCCCTACCTGCAGGACCGCGTGCGCGCGATCGCGATGTCGACGATGGGCTACGGGGAGTCGGATCGACCACCCCGTCCCTACAAGAGCATCGATGAGTTCGCCCAAGCCGTGGTCTGGCTGATGGACGGCCTCGGCCTGGATCGGGCCAGCGTCTTCGGCTCGCACACGGGGGCCGTGGTCGCGACCGGGGTCGCCGCGGCGTGGCCGGAGCGGGTCGACAAGCTGATCGTCGAGGAGCTCTTCAACTGGGGTACGCCGTCGCGCTTCGCAGTCCACCAGCGGCTGCACCAGCACCCCGAGCGGGAGGACGGCAGCCACCTCGCCGAGAGCTGGCAGCAAGCGCACTCCTGGGCGGGCGGCGAGGGGATGCCGCGCACCGAGGACGACATACGACAGGCCTTCATGGACTCGATGAAGGCGCATTCCGGGGATCCGACTGCCGTCTACGACGGGATGACCTGGGGTGGCGCCGCGCCGTGGTCGATGTGTCACTACAACACCTGGGAGGCGCTCCCATCGATCCAGGCGCCGACGCTCGTGATCCACGGCACGAGCAGCGAGCTCGGCCGCGCGCACGACCGAATGGTGGCCGACATCCCACGAGCGCGGGGGATCCGCCCACCGGCCCGGAACCAGTACGACTGGCGGGTCGATCCCGAACTCTGGTCGCGCGAGATCCTAGCCTTCCTAGACGACCCCGGGATCTAGGCCGCCCGCGTGGCCGGCCGCGCGCTCGCGGGGGTGCGGGTCATAGACCTTGCCGAGGTGTGGGCGGGGCCCTTCGGCGCCTCGCTGCTCGGGGACATGGGCGCCGACGTCGTCAAGGTCGAGTCGTTCCCGCGCCGGTCGCTGACGCGCCCGCTCGTCCCCGATGCCCGCGTCGCCGACGGCCCGGGACCGGTCTACGAGCGCGTGACCGCGCAGATCCAAGGTAACCGCAACAAGCGCAACGTCGCCGTCGACATTCGTTCGCCAGAGGGGGCGGAGGTCTTCCGGCGGCTCCTCCGGAGCGCCGACGTCCTGGTGGAGGGCTTCGCGGCGGGGGCGATTCAGCGCGCCGGCTTCGGCTGGGAGGAGGTCAGAGCCGCCAACCCGCGGATCTCGATGATCTCGATGCCAGCCTGGGGCGTGCGCGGCCCCTACCACGGCTACGTCGCGCTCGGATCGCAGGTCGAGGCCACGATGGGGCACACGCTCGCACGCGGAGGCGGCCGTCCGATCGAGGAGATCCCGGGGACGGTCGCGACCGACGCGAGCGCCCCGGTCGCGGTTGCCTTCGCCTCCCTGCTCGCGCTGCGCCGGCGCGAGCTAACGGGGCAGGGGTCGTTCATCGATCTCTCGCACTCCGAGGCCTTCGCCTGGTACCTCGCGGGACAGCTGGGCAGCTGGATACTGACCGGAAGGGTAGCCCCTTCGACCGGCAACGCCTCGCCCTACGCGGTGCCACACGGCTGCTACCCGACGAAGAGCGAGAGGGGCGCCGTGCGCTGGGTCGCGGTCGCCGCCGAGACCGATCGGCAGTGGGCGGGGCTCGCCCGCGTGCTCGGCCATCCCGAGTGGGCGGACGACGGCCATCCATGGGCGAGCGTCACGGGGCGACTCCGCGCCCGCGCGGAGATCAACGCGGAGGTCGCGGCGTGGAGTTCGTCACGCAGCCGCCTGGAGGCAGCGGACGAGCTGCAGGCGGCCGGTGTGATCGCCGCCCCGGTGGTCGAACCCTCGGCGATGCTCCCGTCGCCCCAGCTGCAGGCGCGTGGCTGGTTCCACCCGGTCGCGCAGCCCTACCTGGGGACGCGGCTGTTGCCGGGCTTCCTCTGGAGGATGGAGCCCGACACCGCATGCTACGAGCGCCCGAGCGCGATGGTCGGCGAGCACAACGCCGAGGTACTCGCAGAGCTCGGCTACTCCGGCGCGGAGATCGAGCACCTCCGGGCTGTCCACGCCGTCGGCGAGCGCTACGACGCGGAGACCGAGGCGCTCGCCGCGGGCCATTGACCGCATCCGGCCGGGAGCACGGTCCGCGCCCGCGGAACGCGGGTTCCGTCTCCAGTGGGCGGGGCGACACCGTCCGGACGCTCGCCGCTGAGACTTGCTAGACGACCCCAAGACGGTGGTGAGGTCCGGGCGGCCACTCGACAGAGATGGGGTCACCAGGCTGGACGTCGCCCCCGGCCAGCACAATCGACATGACGCCGGCCTTTCGGACCAGATCGCCGTCCCGGTCCCGCTCGAGGACAGCCGCCATGAGTCCCGACTGTAGATCGTCCAGTTGACTACAGGGATTGCGCAGGCCGGCGATCTCGACGACAGCGGCATCGCCGAGCCTGAGTCTGGCGCCGCGCGGCATGCCCAGGAGGTCGATACCACGGGTCGTGATGTTCTCCCCCATCTGGCCGGCGGTGATCGAGAAGCCCGCCGCCCGCAGTTCGGCGAACAGTTCGGCGTGGATCAGGTGGACCTGCCTGAGGTTGGGCTGTTCGGGGTCGCGGGCCACGCGCGAGCGGTGTTGCACGGTGGTGCCCTGGTGGGCATCGCCCTCAACGCCCAGTCCCGCGAGCAGGCGGATGCGGCGTCGGCTTGGCTTCGCCATCGCGTGCTTCGGGCTGCTGCTCACGGCCTCCACAGCGCCCCAGGCGTCGGTCATGTGTGAATCGCCAAGGTCTATAGACCACGAAATCGCCAGATCGCCAGGGTCATTGATCCACTTCGCCAGGGTCATTGATCCACCCCGTCAGGGACTCCTGCCCGCCCGGGTCGCCGGTACGGCCACCATCGCCTGCATCCCCAGCGGAGGGAGCAGCGATGGCCTACCGGGAGGTACACGGGGTGGAGATCCAGGAGATCATTCGACGCTGGCAGGCGGGGCTCAGCCAGCGCCGCATCGCCAGCGGCACGGGGCTATCGCGCGTGACGGTGCGCCGCTACGTCGAGGCGGCCGAGGCGGCCGGCCTCACGCCGGGCGGTCCCGAGCCGAGTGAGGAGCAGCTCGCCGCGCTGGCGACGCTGAGCCTCTCCGGCCCGCGGCAGGTCGAGGCGCCGAGCGAGGAGCTGCTCTCGCCCTGGGCGGAGCAGATCGAGCGCTGGCTTGAGACCGACCGCCTGCAACTGACGCGCATCCAGGAGCTCCTCGCCGGACGAGGCTGCGAGGTCTCCTACACCACGCTGCGGCGTTTCATCCGGCGCCGCGGCTGGCGCCACCGGCTGCCGTCGACCGTGCGCATGGACGACGGGCCGCCGGGCGAGGTGGCGGAGATGGACTTCGGCCGCCTCGGCTTCATCCGGGACCCCGAGAGCGGCCGCCGGCGCGCGGTGTGGGCGCTGGTCGTCGTCTGGCGCTACTCCCGCCACTGCTTTGTGTGGCCCACCACCAGCCAGAAGCTGGACGCCGTGATCGAGGGCCTGGAGGAGGCCTGGGCCTTCTTCGGGGGCGTGCCGCGCTACCTCGTCATCGATAACTTCCCGGCCGCCGTCGCCGGGGCCGACGCGCTGCACCCGCGCTTCACGCGGGGCTTCCTCGAGTACGCCCGCCACAGAGGCTTCATCACCGACCCCGCGCGCGTGCGTCATCCCCGCGACAAGCCGCGCGTCGAACGCAGCATCCCCTACGTGCGCGAGCGCCTCTTCAAGGGCGGCGACTTCCGGGACGTCGTCGACCTGCGCTCCGCCGCCCGCAGCTGGTGCCTCGAGGTGGCGGGGCAGCGCATCCACGGCACGACACGCCGGCGCCCGCTCGAGGTCTTCCTGAAGGAGGAGCTCCCTCTGCTCGCTCCCTGGGACGGCGAGCCCTACGAGGTCCCCGACTGGCGGACGGCCACGGTCCACCCGGACCACCACATCGCCTGCCAGTACGCTCTGTACTCGGTGCCGTCCATGGCCTGCCCGCCCCGCCAGAAGGTCGAGGTGCAGCTCGGCTCGAAGCTGGTGCGCATCTACCACCGCGGTCAGCTCATCAAGGTCCACCCGCGCCAGCGCCGGGGCGGCCGCGCCACCGACCCGAACGACTACCCGGCCGAGCTCACCCCCTACACCAGGCGGGCGCCCGACTGGATACAGCGCCGCGCCGCCGAGCTGGGGGAGGCCGTGGGCGCCTACGCCGAGCGTCTCTTCGAGGGCTCCCTGCCCTGGGCGAAGCTGCGGCAGGGCCACAAGCTGCTGCGCCTCGCCGAGCGCTACTCCCCGGACCGCCTCGACGCCGCCTGCCGCCGCGCGCTCGAGGTCGACCTCATCGACGTGCGCCGCCTCGAGCGCATCCTCGTCCGCGCCCTCGACCAGGAGAGCACCCCAGACCAGCCCGAGCTGCCGCCGCCTCCGGGGCGCTTCGCCCGCTCGGGCTCCGTCTTCGCCCAGTCCCGCACGCAGACCCCGACAGGAGCACCACGATGACCGCCACCACCTCAGACCTCCGCCCGCTGCTCAAGCGCCTCAAGCTCGGCCGTATGCTCGACACCCTGCCCGAGCGCATCGCCCTCGCGCGGCGCGACCACCTCGACTACGCGGACTTCCTGCAGATCCTGCTCGTCGACGAGGTGAGCCGCCGCGACCACGGGCGGTTGGAGCTGCGCCTGCGCCAGGCCGGCTTCGAGCAGCTCTGCCGCCTCGAGGACTTCGACTGGGCGGCCGCCATCCGGCTCGACCGCCGCCTGCTCGACGCCGCCTTCTCGCTGCACTTCCTCGACCGCCGCGAGCACGTCCTGCTCGTCGGCCCCGTCGGCGTCGGCAAGAGCTTCTTAGCCCAGGCGCTCGGCTACTCAGCCGTCCGCTCCGGACGCAGCGTCCGCTTCGCCCCGGCCGACCACTACTTCCGCGAGATGGCGCAGGCCCGCGTCGACCACTCGGCCGAGAAGGTCTTCCGAAGCTTCCTCGCCCCCGACCTGCTCATCCTCGACGACCTCGGGCTCCATCGCCTCAGCGCGCAGCAGTCCATCGACCTCTACGAGCTGGTCATCGGGCGCCACCGCAGCTCCAGCTTCGTCATCACCTCGAACCGCGCCGTGGAGGAATGGCTGGGTCTCTTCGACGACCCGATCCTCGGCAACAGCGCCCTCGACCGCCTCGCCAACGCCAGCTACCAGATCGTGATCGAGGGCGATAGCTACCGCCAGCGGCTCTCGCCGCACCGCGCCCTGCTCGAGGCGCAGACGGGAGGTGATTGACGCGCTAGTGTCCCGAGTTGCAAATGCTGAAAACAATCGCACCGAGCCTCGCAGGCTTGGTCCGCCCAGTGGAGGCTTGGGTCGCAACTGGAACGAGCACCGGATGCGCTTCATCTCGCACAAGACCACCGACCAGATCCTTGAGTAGGGTCAGGGGCTGGCGCGGTGCGAGCCGTAGGCGGTGGCGCATATTGCCAGGCCGGTTTCCCGGTGGCGCCCATCTCCACAGCCGTAGCATCGTCCGTCTCCAGCCCCTGCCGCCTCGAACCGGACGTGAGGTTTTCCCTCATCCGGCTCACCGATGCCCTTCACCGGGCGGCATGCGGGGTGCCCCGCCACGGTCGATATGGCCGTGGTGCCACGACGCGCTGTCCAGCTAGCGAGATGAGCCCCAGACGGTCGGCGACGGGAAACGGGTGCCCGCGATGGCGTCGCCGCCAACGCAACCGCTTCCCCAGCCAGAGTTTGAGTCTCCACATGGCAAACCAGTGCAGGACGTCGAACGCCCTCGCCGAGTTGCCGTAGCGGAAGTAGCTCATCCAGCCGCGGAGGTAGCGATTGACTTCCTCCACGACCTGCCGGGGACTCAGCAGCAGACGCAACCGCGCCGTGATTTCACGGATGCGGTCCCGCGCCCGCTGCATCGCTCGCCGTGAGGGCCAGCGTGCGAGGAACTGGATATTCTTGTTGCGCTTCGCACGTACCCAGCGATGCTCGAAGCCGAGGAACTCCAGCCCCTCGCCTCCCTCCCGCAGGTGCACGATGCGCGTCTTCTCCGCCTTGAGCTCCAGTCCGAGCTCACCCAGCAGGTCACGCAGCAGGGCCAACGCCCGCTCCGCTTCCTCCCGGCTCCGGCAGAGCACCACGAGGTCATCCGCATAGCGCACCAGCACGCCATCACCCTTCGCCTCCCAGTCCCGGTCCAACCGGTGCAGGTAGACATTGGCCAGCAGCGGGGACATCACCCCGCCCTGCGGCGTACCCGTCGCGCTGTGCTGCACGACCCCCGACTCCATCACACCGGCACGCAGCATCGCCCGTACCAGCTTCAGGAGATTGCGGTCGCATATCCGTTCCTCGACGGCCGTCATCAGACGGTCGTGTAGGGTCAGGGGCTGGCGCGGTGCGAGCCGTAGGCGGTGGCGCATCAGTTCCAAGCCGGTTTCCCGGTGGTGCCCAACTCCACGGCCATAGCAGCGTCCGTCTCCAGCCCCTGCCACATCGAACCGGACGTGAGGTTCTCCCTCATCCGGCTCACCGATGCCCTTCACCAGATGGCATGCAGCGCTCCCCACAACGTGGGTCGTGCCTTGGCCAGCCGGTACAGCATGTGCGGAGAGCCTCGAACCCTACCAAGTGGTTGCTAGCCCCGAGGGGCACTCACCAGTCCACACCCCCAGCAACATGCACGGACAAAGTAGGGGTCCTTCCCATCACCGGCGGTTATGTTGTCCGTCCGGCTCCAGCGGTACTACGACCCCCTCCGCCACCCTTCCGGCTGGCTGTCCACTTCCCGGCTCTGACCGGTTATAGGACGCCTCGCTCCGACGCCCTCTCACAGGGTGCCGGGCCGGGGAGGGCTTCTCCGGTTCCCGTCGCTACCTTCCGTACGTTCCACGTCCCATACGCCGGGAGGTTTCTTGAGGCTGCATTCCAGGATCTTCACCTCGTCCATGGCCTTCGCCCTGACCACCCGGGCTCGGCTCCTCCTTGGTCCTGTCAATAGACAGGCGAGTCTCACGGCGCGGCAGACTTCGCGTCATGCTGCGGACCGCACGTTTGCTCCCCCTCATAGGGCTCTTGACGTCGGGCTTCGACGCAGACCGTTTCCCGTCCACGCCGCCGACCTGCTAACGGGCCTCCTGACAGTTACCCGTGCCGGACTCTCACCGGCTGGCAGCAACGAGCATGTCTCCGGACCGGTCACGTCATCACGTCACCACCCCTTCGACTTCCGGACGCACGCGGTATCGACTCGAAACACGAGGCGATGTCCGTCTCCACTACCCACCGCCTGCCCCGCCACGCCTCGTCAATGAGGACCTGCAGGGCGTCATGGGCCGAACGCTTCGGGCGGAAGCCGAAGCTGCATGGCAGGAAGTCGGCCTCGAAGACCGGCTCCGTCACGAGCTTCAGCGACGCCTGCACGATGCGGTCGCGGACCGAAGGAATCGAGAGCGGGCGCTCTTCCGACCGACCGGGCTTGGGTATCCAGACCCGGCGGCTCGGCTGCACCCGGTATCTTCCCTCCTTCAGTTCCGTGGCCAGTTCATCCAGCAGGCGCTCCACGCCGTAGCGCTCGACCTCGGCGAGCGTGACGCCGTCGATACCGGCTGCGCCGCGATTGCGACGCACCTGCTCCCACGCGCGCTCCAGAATGTCTCTGCGATAAACCTTGTCGTAGAGCGCATGAAAGCGTCTATTGGGGTCGGCCTTGGCCGCCCGGTAAAGCGTGCGTTGTAGTGTTCGGACCTTGTCTTGGATGGAGTTAGCCGCTTGGGCACTCACCGATTCATCCCTACTCCCCACGCGTGAGCAAAGCAGGGGTCCTTCCCATCACCGGCGGTTGTGTTGTCCGTCCGGCTCAAGCGGTACTACGACCCCCTCCGTCACCCTTCCGGCTAGCTGCCCACTTCCCGGCTTTGACCGGTTATAGGGCACCTCGCTCCGACACCATCTCGCAGGGTGCCGGGCCGGGGAGGGCTTCTCCCGTTCCCGTCGCTACCTTCCAAACGTTCCACGCCCCTTACGCCGGGAGGTTCCTTGAGGCTGCAGCGCAACGCGCATTCAGGATCTTCACCTCGTCCATGGCCTTCGCCCTGAATTGCCGGGCTCGGCTCCTCCACTATCCGTTAACGACGCGGCAGGCTTCGCTTGATGCTGCGGACCGCTTGGTTGCTCCCCCTGATAGGGCTCTTGACGTCGGGCTTCGACGTGGACCGTTTCCCGTCCGCGCCGCCGACCTGCTAACGGGCCTCCTGACAGTTACCCGTGCCGGACTCGCACCGGCTGGCAACGACGGGTCACGTCCCGGCAAGTGGTGTCACTGCGCACCATCCTTATCAGTTCTTAGCCGGCAGCCTGCAGCAGCACCTCCTTGCCCGGCGTGAGCTCACTCCCCGGCGGGGCGAGCAGCGTCATCATCGTCATGTAGCGCCGCCCCACGGCCCACTCGTCGTGCTGCTCGGAGAGCACCGCACCGATGAGCCGGATGACCGCTGAGCGGTTGGGGAAGATGCCGACGACGTTGGTGCGCCGGCGGATCTCCTTGTTGAGGCGCTCCTGGGGGTTGTTCGACCAGACCTGACGCCAGTGCGCCACCGGGAAGGCCGTGAACGCCAGGATCTCCTCCGCGGCGTCGGCGAGCATCGCCGCGGCCTGCGGGAAGCGCGCACCGAGCTGCTCCACGACCCGCGTGTGCTGGGCGTGCACCTCGGAGGCCGAGGGCTGCTGGTAGATGGTGCGCACGGTCGTCGCCACCAGCGCCTCGGCGCTCTTCGGCACGCGTGTGAGCAGGTTCCGCATGAAGTGGGTACGGCAGCGCTGCCAGGAGGCGCCGCCGAAGACGGTCGCGATCGCTCCCCTCAGGCCCTGGTGGGCGTCGGAGGTCACCAGCTCCACGCCGGAGAGCCCTCGTGCTACGAGGCCGCGGAGAAATGCCAGCCAGAAGGCCCCGTCCTCGCTGGTACCGACGTCGATGCCCAGCACCTCGCGCTTCCCCTCCACGTTGACCGCGGTGGCGACGACGACGCTCACCTGGGCGATGCGGCCCTCCTCGCGCACCCGCTGGGTGAGCGCGTCGAGCCAGAGGTATCGGTAGGGGCCGGAGTCCAGGGGCCGGCCGAGGAAACTTGTGACGACCGTGTCGAGCTCCGAGCAGATACGCGAGACCTGGCTCTTGGAGATGCCCTCGCAGCCGAGCGAGCGCACGAGGTCGTCGACGCGGCGTGTGGAGACGCCCTCCACGTACGCCTGCTGGACGACGGCTAGCAGGGCGCGCTCTGAGCGGCGCCGGGGCTCGAGCAGCGCCGGGAAGTAGGACCCCTGGCGGAGCTTCGGGATCTGCAGGTCGATGCTGCCCACCCGCGTGTCCCAGCGTCTTTGCCTGTAGCCGTTGCGCCGGGTGGTGCGCATCTCGCTGCGCTCACCGTAGCCGGCGCCGACCTGCGCCGAGACCTCCTGGTCCATGACCGCCTCGGCGAGCACAGCCACCGCTTCGCGCAGGAAATCGAGGTCAGCTCCCGATGCCTGCTTGCGGAGCAGTTCCAACACGTCCACGCTCTCTCTGACCACCGTCGTCCTCCTCCACGTTCGTCATAACTTCGTGAAGGATGATGCGGTGGTCTCTTACGTCCACCTGCATGGGCACCGTGGTCGGTAGTAGGTCCCCCTGCGGAGACCGTCTCCCCGCCTGTGACACCACTTGCTGGGACGCTACTCAACGACGAGCATGTCTCCAGACCGGTTACGTCATCACGTCACCCGCCCTTCGACTTCGGGACACACCAACCTCACCGGATATCTCAATCGCATTTCCAATTCAGGACACTAGACGCTCACTGATATCAAGCCGCCTACCGGCGTCCCGGGTGGTCTAATGACCGTGGCGACGCGTGGATCAATGACCCTGGCGATCGACACATGCTCGCTCCTCCACGACCAGCATGAGCGTTAGGCGCGATCACGTCAGCCCCGCTCATCCCCTTGGCCAGACGCCGATCGCACACGCCGGACGACTGGAGCCGGGCCGAGTCGCTCCTCGCCTCCTCGTGGGTCCGGGGGCCGCAACCCACGGCGGACCACCCAGGAACCGGATCAAGCCCCCGAGGCCGCCTGCCTCGTGCGCCCCGGAGCATCCAGGATCCCCCTGCGCAGGTGCCGGGCAGCGGTCCCCGCGTTCGCGCTCCAGCGCCCGCCAACCGGGGGCGAGGACGTCCCGGCTGCAGGCCAGGGCCGCCACCCCGCTCCGCGGAGGAACCTCGATACCCAAGTCTGCAAGGACGGACTGCCAGACTTGGGCGGGCTGGTGCGCAATCCGCCAGAGGGTCATGTCGGCGTCAAGCAGCACAGCCTTGCGAGCCGTCAAGGCCCACCCACCCTAGCGGCGGATGCCCTCGACCGGGGGAACCGTGACCAGCTCGGTTTGTGCGCCTGTAGATTGATGGCCGGGACGGTGAAGCGGAGGCTGGGTGAGGTGGCGACCACCGGATCAGCTCCCGGAACGTGTCCGCCCTTCGGGGATCCGGACGAACGACCCGCGCGGACGCAGCGCGGCGAGGCGGCACCTAGACGGTGCCGCCTCGCTCTGGCGCATCTTCACCTCTGCCGTGGCCATCCAGAGTCCGAACGAAGCCGGAGGACATGATGCTGACTCTTGTGCTGGAGCAAGTCGAAGAGTACGCGCGACAGCACACGACGCCGCTCGCGCCGCATCTGGCAGAACTCCACCGCTTCACCCTGGAGGAGATGGAGCACTCGCTGATGCTCTCGGGACCGATCGAGGGTGGGCTGCTGCAGCTCCTGGTCTGGGCGTCGGGTGCGAAGCACATCCTCGAGCTGGGCTGCTTCACCGGCTTCAGCGCGCAGATGATGGCTGCCGCGCTGCCCGAGGACGGCCGGCTGGTCACCTGCGAGATCGACCCTGCGACCGCCGACATCGCCCGCGGGCACGCCGACCGGGGACCGGACGGCCACAAGATCGAGATCCGGATCGGGCCGGCCGCCGAGACGCTCACGACCCTGGAGGGCCCGTTCGATCTGGTCTTCATCGATGCCGACAAAGAACCGTACGTCGACTACTACGAGGCCGCGATGGAGCTCATCGCAGATGACGGGATCATCGCGGTGGACAATGTGCTGTTGAACGGGCGTGTGCTGGATCCGGAGTCGAAGTCCGGACAGATGATGGCCGCCTTCAACGCGCACGTCGCCGCGGACGATCGGGTCGCGCAGGTCCTGCTCCCCACCCGCGACGGCGTGATGCTGATACGCAAGGTCTGAGGGCGAAGACGCCCGGGCGGCGCTCTGCACCGGACAGTCTTCGCCGGCACCCGCGGAGCGCGCCCCGGGCTGGCCGCGATCGCGGTCCGGGCCTGCCGGACGCCGGGTCCGCGCGACGAGGCGGCTCGCATATCATGCGCACACGGCACGGAAGGCGAGGAAAGAATAATGACTGACTACGTGCGCCGCGGCTTCGTGCACGGCCCGGACGGAAACATCGAGTACATGGAGGGCGGCAGCGGGCCAGTGCTGCTCCTGCTGCACCCGGCGCCGAGTTCCTGCACGACCTTCCAGGACGCGATCCCGCTTCTCGCCGACGACTTTCGGGTGATCGCGATGTCCCAGCCGGGCTTCGGTGCATCGGATCCGCCGCCGATCGCCTACACCGAGGTCCGACAGTACGCACGCGCAGTCACCTGGCTTCTCGACGGTCTCGAGATCGATCGGGCACATGTATTGGGCTCCCTGACGAGTTCACTGACCGCGCTTGAGGTCGCGGCGAGCTGGCCCGACCGCGTCGACAGGCTCGTACTGGAGGAGTGCTTCAACTGGAATCGCCCCGGCCGCGTCGACGTGCTCGAGCGCGAGCACGGTATCGAGGAGCGTCCCGACGGACGCCATCTCGTCACCATGTGGGCTCGCTCTCGTGACGTGACGCTTCGAGAGGCCAGCGACCCCGATGACGTGTCACTGCTGACCCGGCGCCGCTTCCTCTCCGCCGTGAGCAGCGCGACGCCCGGCCCCGACGGCGTGACCGGACAGGATGCATCGACGCTGGCGCTGGCGCGGTACCCGCTGTGGGAGAGGGCACCGCTGGTCAAGGCGCCGACGATGGTCATTCACGGCACGTCGAGCGCGCTCGGGCGCGCGCACGAGCGACTCCTCGCGGCGATCCCGGCCGCACGCGGCATCCGGCCGCCGACCACGCACCAGTTCAACTGGCGGGTGGCGCCGGAGTTGTGGTCCGCGGAGCTGCGTTCCTTCCTGGCGGAGCCCGCGACGGGTCAGCAAGCCAGCTGAGCACCGCTGGGCCGACGGGCCGGCGTCGGCTTCGGATTCACCCCGAGAAGTCGCGCGGGCCGTGGTAGCCGCAACTCACGTCCCGGTGACGATCGACCCGTCGGACAAATCCCGCCGGGGGTGGAGCCCCCGTGGCGCCTCTGCGGCTGTAGGCTTGCGGAGCCGCGCAATCGCATGACGCCACGATGCCGCGGCTGGAATCACGCGCCCCGCGGGGCGGCGAGGAGGTCTCCGAATGCACACATACCGGACGGACATGTACGAGGGAATGCTCGCGGAGACCATCGCCTTCCCCGGCCACGAGGGAGATCTGCTCTCGGCGTACCTGGCGCGACCGCTCGGACCAGGCCCGTACCCGGGCGTCGTCCTGATCCACCACCTCCCCGGGTGGGACGAGTGGTACCGGGAGGCAACGCGGCGATTCGCCTACCACGGCTACGCGGCGATCTGCCCGAACCTGTACCAGCGCGAGGGCCACGGCACGCCCGAGGACGTGGCGTCGATGGTGCGCGGCGTCGGGGGCGTGTCCGACGACCAGGTGGTCGGCGACGTGACAGGCGCAGCGCGCTATCTACGCGCACTCCCCTCGCAGAATGGGAGGGTCGGCGTCTTCGGTACGTGCTCCGGTGGGCGCCACGCGTATCTCGCCGCATGCCGCACGGAGGAATTCGACGCCGTCGTCGACTGCTGGGGCGGTCGCGTGGTGATGACCGAGGACGAGCTCACGCCGAAGCAGCCGGTTGCTCCCCTCGACTACACGGCGAGCCTGTCCTCCCCGCTCCTCGGCCTGTTCGGCGAGGAGGACCGCAGTCCGCCTCCCGCGCAGGTGCAGCTGCATGAGGAGGAGTTGAAACGTCACGGGAAGGACTACGAGTTCCACATGTACGCGGGGGCGGGTCATGGATTCTTCTATCACGACCGCGGCGCGTATCGTGTGGAGCAGGCGATGGACGGGTGGGGGAAGCTGTTCGAGTTCCTCGGACGACATCTCGCCTAGGGCTCTCGCTGCGGCAACAGGGAGGTCGAGAGCATGTGCACGATGATCCTGGAGCGGGTTGCCGTCTCGGGCGCGGGCAAGCGGCACGACGGGTGGTTCGACCTCAGCCACGCCAGCGTCACCTACGATCACCCTTTCCACGTCCGCTTGGAGCACGCCCTCAACATCGACTTCGTGAACGACGGCGAGGGGCCCTCCGCCCGGCTCGCCGTCGAACTGGAGCCGGACTCGGCGCGTGCGCTGGCGGAGGCGATCCTCTCCGCCCTCGAGCGCGGAGACGACGCGGGCGTCTAGGGCAAGTCTGATCAGGTGGGTCTAGCGACCCAGTTTCGCCGCGGTCAGGCGCTCTCAGGCGGATTCCCGATGACAGTGGTCATATCCGCCCCCTCGCGGGCCCCTGTGGCTCCCCTCCTCGCCCCGTGTGGGGCGGGGAGGGCGCACTCCACCCACGGTCAGGCACGGTGCGGCTTCGCGGTGAGCAGGTTGTGGAACCCCAGCAAGACCGCACACCGCTCGTGGTTCTTGAAGAGACCCCGGTACCGCACCTTGGCGTAGCCGAAGCGCCGCTTCACGCTGTAGAACGGGTGCTCCACCAGCGCTCGCACCGATGCCTTCCGCTTCTCCTCGACGGCCTCAGGACTCTCCGGGTCGAGCGCACGCCGGAGGCCCGGGCGCATCGCCACGTTCCAGTCCTTGACCCTGGAGTCCGCGTTCTCGGGTCTCTTCTGCACGCCCCGGTACCCGGCGTCGCCGTAGACCTCGGCTTCCTCGCCGTGCAGCAGGCGGTGCGTCTCAGACACGTCCGACACGTTCGCAGGCGTGGTCGTGAAGTTGTGGACCAGTCCAGTATCCCTGTCGGCGCCGATGTGCAGCTTCATCCCGAAGAACCACTGTTTCCCCTTCTTGGTCTGATGCATCTCCGGGTCCCGCGCCCGCCCGCGATTCTTCGTCGACGATGGCGCCGAGATGATGGTCGCATCCACGATGCTGCCCTCGCTCAGCTTCAATCCCTTGCTCGTGAGGTGCTCGTTGATGAGTTGGAGGATCCTGCTACCCAGGGAGTGGCGCTCGAGCAGGTGCCGGAAGTTGAGGATCGTCGTCTCGTCGGGGATGGGCTCGGAGAGCGTGAGGAAGCAGAAGGCTCGCACCGACTCGGCCTCGTGGAGCAGATCCTCCATGCCGGGGTCGCTGAGGTTGTAGCAGAGTTGCACGGTATGGATGCGCAGCATCACGGAGAGCGGGTAGGGCCTCCGCCCGCGGCCCGGTTTCGGGTAGTGGGGCTCGATGGCTGCTTCGAACCTCTGCCACGGGACGAGGCCATCCAGCCGTTCGAGGAACTTCTGGCGGCGCGTCTTGTAGCCATCCCGCTCGAACTCGACTCTCGCGAATGTCGGCTGATGCATGGCAGCGCTCCCCTTTCCCGGAGGAGTGCCATGATCGCATATAGTCATCGGAGTGTGCATGTGCTCCAGTAACGACGCGGCGACCTGTTCAGAGAACCCCTAGTGTCCCGATTCAGGGATGCGCTCTAGATATCCGGCGAGGTTGTCAAGGATCTGGTCCGCGGACTTGTGCCAGATGAAGGGCCTCGGATTCTCGTTCCAGCTGGCGACCCACATCTCCACTGAGCGGATCAGATCAGGGACGCTATGGTGCGTGCCGCGCCGGAGCCACTTGCTGGTGAGCTCTGCAAACCAGCGCTCCACGAGGTTCATCCAGGAGCTGTAGGTCGGCGTGAAATGGAAGGTGAAGCGGGGATGGCGCTGGAGCCAGCGCTGGATGGCGGGCGTGCGGTGCGTGGAGACGTTGTCGAGCACGACATGCACCGCCAGCTCATGGGGAACGCTTTGGTCGATGAGGGCGAGGAACTGCTGGAACTCCCGAGCCCGGTGCCGGGGGGTCATCTCCGTGATCACGCATCCCGAGGCGACATCGAGCGCCGCGTAGAGGTTCGTCGTGCCGTGACGGATGTAGTCGTGCGTCTGGCGGGCGGGGACGCCGGGCATCATCGGCACCGTCGGCGCGGTGCGGTCGAGTGCCTGGATCTGGGTCTTCTCGTCCACGCACAGCACAACCGCCGCGTCGGGCGGGTTGAGATAGAGCCCGGCCACGTCGCGCACCTTGTCGATGAACTGCGGGTCGGGCGACAGCTTGAAGCTCTCCACGAGGTGCGGCTTCAGGCCGAAGGCGCGCCAGATCCTGAAGATCGCCGACTGCGACATCCCGACCGCGGCTGCCATCGATCGGGTCGACCAGTGCGTCGCGTTGGGAGGCTGCTCCTCCAGCGTCGTGACGATCACCGCTTCCACCTGTGCATCGGCGATCGTGCGCGGCGCCCCGGGGCGCGGCTCATCCTGTAGCCCATCGAGCCGCCCCTGCGCAAAGCGCCGGCGCCACTTGCCGACGGTGACCGGATGGCAATCGAGCGCCGCGGCGATCGCTTTATTCGATGTCCCCTCGGCCGCTGCCAGGACGATGCGACAGCGCAGCGCCAGCGCCTGGGCCGATGTCGGCCGGCGCGCCCACCGCTCCAGCGTCTCACGCTCCTCGTCGCTCAGGACGATCGCGACCGTCGGCCGTCCGATTCGGGTGCTCATGACACTCCAGAGTCTGCCCCATGGGGCAAAACCCCGCTGTGCCACCATACCCGTTATCTGTCGCTATTACGAATCAGGACACTAGGCGCGCAGCGGGCGCCATCCCACGCGGGTGGAGGGGGTCCTCACACCGGTGCCGGCGCCGGGCTGAATGCCGGCATCACCTCACGCGCGAAGAGGCGCAGGTCTTCGGGGCGCGGGTTCGAGAAGAGCACCCGCGTGACGCCTGCCGCCTCGAGGCGCCTCAGGCGCTCGACGCACTCCGCGGGCGTGCCGAGGATGGCGCTCTCCTCGGTCGTCTGGCGCGCCGCCGCCGGGTCGCTGTAGAAGGGCCTTGTCGAGCGGAGCGACGGGTCGGCCCCCGCAGCCGCCAGCTCGGCGAGGCGCCTGACGGTGCGCTCGCCCCGCTCGACCGCCGTCCCCCGTTCCTCCTCGCTCGCCGCGACGAGCAGGCCGCGTGTCACGGCGATGTCGTCATCGGTCGACGCGAGCCCGGCAGCCGCCTGCTCGTCCCGATAAATCGCCACCCGCTCCGCGGTCAGATCAAAGGAGCCGATCTGGTCGAGAAAGAGCCGGTATCCCTCGCGGGCGGCTCGCCGGATAGAGCCGGGGCTTCCGGCGCCCTGCCACAGCGGGGGGTGCGGTGACTGCAGCGGGCGCGGCTCGATGAAGATGTCCTCGAAGTGCCAGTACCGACCGTGGTGCGAAATGCTTCCGTCCGAGCTCCACGCCTTGCGGATCACCTCCAGTGCCTCGTCGGTGCGAGCACCCGCCTCCTCGATGGGGAGCTGGAAGCCACGGAACTCCGGGTACTGGTAGCCACGGCCCACGCCCAAGTCCAGACGGCCCCCGGAGAGCACGTCGACCGTCGCGGCCTGCTCTGCAACGAGCACCGGATTGTGCCACGGGAGCACGACCACCGCGGTACCGAGGCGAATGCGCCGGGTGAGCGCGGCGAGGTGACTCAGGAACGTGAGCGAGGCCGATAGCTGGCCCCGCCTGCCGAAGTGATGCTCCACGACGTAGACGCCGTCGTAGCCCAGATCCTCAGCCGCCAGGGCGAGGTCGATGAACCGTCGGTAGCTCGCGCCCGGGGGCTCGGCCCCCTCCTCCGCCGGTCCCCCAAAGATCCCGAACCGCATTCCGCCCTGCTTCCCACGGCACCGCGGTGCGACCGGCGGTGATTCTCGCACAGCCGCCCGGCGTCGGCTCGTGGCGAACACCCGAGAGGCTCCCGTCATCCGCACGCTCGCGGGGAGCCGACTATCGAAGCAGCGTCTCCCAGAACCGGCCGGCCTCCGGGGCCGTGCCGGGGGGGACGTAGAGCATCTGGAGTTCGGCCCCGAGCGCCGCGCGCTCGTGCAGCTGCTCCCGCACCTCCTCCAGCGGGCCGATCACCTGGATCGAGCGCACCATGCGCTCCGAGATCGCCATGAGCGCCCCCTGTCGATCTCGCTCCGCCCAGGCGCGCCGCGACGCCGTCACCTCGGCCTCGAAGCCGTGCTCGACGAATGTGCGCCAGTAGAAGTCGCCCATGCGGTTCGTGTAGTGCTCGATCGGCCGCCGCGCGGCGAGCCACTGCTGCTCGTCGTTCCGACCGTCGAGCACGAAGACGTTCGCGTTCGGCGCGATCGTCACTTCCGCCGGATCGCGCCCCGCCTGCCGGGCGCCGGCCGCGAGCATCTCCCGCAGCGCGGTCAGCCGCTCCTTCGGCCAGTGGATCGCGAAGATGCCGTCCGCGATCTCCCCCGTCTGCCGGATGGACGCCGGGCGAATCGCGCCGATGAAGATCGGGATCTCGCTCCGGAGCGCGGGAACCGAGAGCTGGAAGCCGCGGCTCATCTCGAAGATCTCGCCCTGGTAGCGGAGGCGGTCGCCGCGGAGCAGCAGACGGAAGATCTCGACGTACTCGCGGAGCCGTGTCAGGGCTCGCCGGTACGGCGTGCCGTGCAGGTGCTCGGCAACGTTCGGACTGGTCGAGCCGAGGCCGAGCAGCATGCGGCCCTCAGAGAGATGATCGAGCAGGGCGAACTGCTCGGCGTAGGTGGCGGGCGACGTCCCCCAGCAATCGACGAGGGCGGTCGCGATCGTGACCCGGCTCGTGTTCGTCGCGAGGACCGCCGCCCACGGGATCGCGGCGTGCCCCGCGCGCGCCGCTGCCAGCTCGAACCCGAGGTCCTCGGCCACACGCACCTTCTCGAGGGCGGTGTGCCAGTCGTCCCCCAGATCGCGCCGAATCTCGGCACGAAGCCCGACGCGCACCTGCACCTCTTCCCTCGCGCGGGCACAGGATAGAGCGTATCGCCCGGACGACGTCGTCGCGCGGGTCCCACGCCCGACGACGATCGCGTTGCTAGACTCCGCGCGTGCAATCAGCTTCCCGTGCGCCCATCCGCCTGGTCCTCGCTGACCAGAGGTTCCGTCGGCTGTGGCTGACCGGTGCGCTCACCTCGGCGATGCGCTGGCTCGACACGCTCGTGCTCGGGGTCTACGTCTTCGATCTCACCGGATCGGCGTTCATGGTCGCGCTGCTCTTCTTCACCCGCCAGGTCCCCCGGATTCTCTTCTCGCTGGCGATCGGCACCCTCGCCGACCGCGTCGACAGGCGACGGATGCTCATGGCGTGCTTCGGCCTGCTCACGATCATCGCGGCCCTGCTCGGCGTGCTGGTGGTCACCGAGCGCATCGAGTACTGGCACCTGCTCGGAGCGTCGTTCGTCGCCGGCACGCTGTGGGCCGTGGAGTTCCCCGTTCGGCGCGCGATGCTGGGCGACGTCGTGCCGCGCGAGCTGATCGGTCGCGCGATGGCGCTTGACATCGGCACGAGTTCCCTCACGCGCGTCTTCGGCCCCCTCACCGGCGGCATACTGCTCGCCACGATCGGCGCCGAGGCTGCCTTCTTCACGGAGGCCGTGATCTTCCTGATCGCGCTCGGCGTGCTCGCGACGCTCTCGTACAGCCCGCCGGCCCGGAGCGGCCACCCGCAGGCCCCCCTCGCCGACCTCATGGACGGCGTGCGCTACATCAGCCGACGGCGGCTGCTGAGCGGCGCGATTCTCGCCAGCCTCCTGATGAACATCTTCGGCTTCCCCTACCTCACGATGCTGCCCGTGATCGGTAAAGAGACGCTGGGACTGAGCGCGGTCGGCGTGGGGCTGCTGCAATCCTCGGAGGGGCTGGGCGCCCTGATCGGCGCGACGCTCATCGCGAGTCTCGCACCCACGCGCATCTACACCTTCCTCTACATCGGCGGCATCGCGCTCTTCATGGCGATGGTGATGCTCTTCTCCCGCTCCGAGGTCTTCATCCTCTCCCTCTTCCTGCTGTGGATGGCCGGCTTCGGTATGGCGTCCTACACGTCGATGCAGACGACGCTCTTCGTCGCCAGCGCCCCGCCCGAGATTCGCGGTCGCGTGATCGGCACCGCCTCGATGGCGCTTGGCGGGAACCCGATCGGAGCGCTGAGCGTCGGGTTCACGGCCGAATGGCTGGGGGCGCCGATCGCGACCACGCTGATGTCCATCGAAGGGCTCGTGGCGCTCTCGCTCGTGGTGCTGGCGTGGCCGGAACTCCGAAGGCACTTCGTGATCCCCCCGGACGGGGAACGCGCTCCCGGCACCGAGGCCACGCGAGTCGGCACACGGCGCTAGGCAGCGGCCTCACGTCGGTAGCGTTGCGGCAGCCGATCGGAGCGCGCGTAGCGGTAGGGTGTTCCCGGCGGGCGCTGGGCTGCGCTGGGATCGGGGGATTCGCGTGAGCGAGACCGAGGCCCGCGCCGCTGCGCCGTCGCGCCATCGGCGATCCGGCATCTACTTCGGCTGGTACATGGTCGCAGCGGCGATGATCACCAACCTCGTCATGGGCGCCGGGCTCGTCGGCTACCTCCCCGGCGTCTTTCTCGAGCCGATGACAGCGGAGCTGGGGTGGTCGCGAGCCGAGTTCATCATCTCCTTCACGACGGGGCAGTTCGTCACCGCGGCGACCGCCCTTGCCATCGGCAGCTACCTGGACCGTCACGGCGGCCGGGGCCTGATGCTCGCCGGCACCTCCATCACCGTGGTTGGGCTCGCCCTGACGGCGGAGGTGACGGAGCTGTGGCAGTGGGTGCTGCTGCGGGGCCTGATCCAGCCCATCGGGCTGGGGATGGCGAGCTCGCTGGTCGTGAACGTGGCGCTCTCGAAGTGGTTCGTCCGCTACCGGGGCCGCGTGATCGGCATCGCAGCCGTCGGCTTCTCACTGGCGGGCATCGTCGTCCCGAACGCCCTGACCCCGATCGTCGACGCGTACGGGTGGGCCGCCGGCTGGCGCGTCCTGGCGGCGGTCGCCGCGATCCTGATCCTCCCGACGGCCCTCGTGATGCGCCGCCAGCCCGAGGACTACGGCCTCAGGCCGGATGGCCGGTCGGCGGATTCGGCACGCGGAGCGCTCGACGCCGAGCGCGAGCGCCTGGACTACGCGACATCGCTCACACGCGGAGAGGCCCTGCGCACGAGTGCCCTGTGGCTTCTCGTCGTCGCGTTCGGGACGGTCGGACTCACCCTGCTCGCCCTCGTCACGCAGGCGATTCCGCTTCTGACCGACGCCGGCTTCTCGCGGGGGACCGCGGCGGCGATGCTGGCCGTGCTCACCATCCCGGGACTCGTCTCGCGCCCCTTCTGGGGGGTGGCGGCCGAGCACATCGATCCCCGGCGGCTCGCCTGTGCCGCCTTCGTGACCCTTGGGGCGGGTGTGCTGGTGATCGTCCTCGGCGCCCGCGCGCAGAGCCTCGCGATCGTGGCCCTCGGCTTCTTCGCCATGGGATCGGGGATGGCCGGCTACGTCCCCGTCCAGGAGATCATGTGGGCCACGTTCTTCGGGCGCCGCCATCTTGGGGCCGTCCGTAGCTCGGCGATGCCGGTCGCCCTCGTGCTCGGGGCGTCGGGCCCCGTGCTGGTTGCCGCCTACTACGACCGGTTCGGGAGCTACGACGGGGCATTCGTGGTGTTCTCCGGGCTCGTGCTCGCGAGCGCCGCGCTCGTCTTCTTCGCCCGCAACCCCGCACGCCCCGAGCGCGCGGAGGGGGAGGAGACCGCCGCGACGCCTTCCCGGCTCTGACGCTCTCGCATGAGCAGCGCGCCCGGAACCCGGCTCCCCGTCGCGCCTACCCGGCGTGCGCCCCGCCGCTGTCGAGGCCCGACGTCCGGAGCCACGCGAGCAGGATGCCGGCTATCGCGAGCGCGGGCAGCGCGGCCATGGCCGCGATCCCGGGGCCGTAGGAGCCGGTCGCCCCCTCGATCATCGCGAGCGGCAACGGCCCGAGGGCCGACATCAGGATCATGATCGAGGTCGCCGACCCCTGCACGCGCCCCAGTCCCCGCCGACCGTAGTAGTGCGCCCACAGCACGCTCTGCACGATCCGCTGCACTCCACTACCGGTGCCGAGCACGCCAGCGTAGAGCACGGCGTCGGCGGTCTCGTCGATCAGCCGGGAGGCGCCGAGCGCGGCGGCAAGGAGGAGCATCGAGAGCACGAAGAGCGGGATCGGCCCGATGCGATCGACGGCGAACCCCGCGAGCGTGGACGACACACCCGTCGCGATCGCGAAGGGCACGAAGACCGCGGCGGCGACCGACGCTCCGAGCCCGCGCTCCTCGAAGATCCCGGTCTGGTGGAAGACGAGCGCCGTCACGACGAAGGGCGACGTCGTCAGCGGGAGCGCCAGCAGCCAGAACGTCAGCGACGAGAACACGCGGCGCTCGGCGGCCGCCCCCCCGGGAAGGGTGACCGCCTCCCGCAGCGGCGGGTGGCCCGCTCCGTCCGGATGCAATCCCATCTCCTCCGGCGTGTCGCGCGCGAAGAGAAGGGCCGCGGGAATGACGAGCATCCACACCATCACACCGAGGACGATGTAGGCCTCGCGCCAGCCTGCGGCATCGATCAACGCCCGCGAGATGGGGGGCAGGAGAGCGAGCGAGGCTGCGAGTCCGAGACCCATCATCGCCATCGCACGGCCGCGCCGGATCACGAACCACTGCGCCGTCATCAGCGTCGCGTTGATGGGGGTCGAGCCCTGCCCGAGAGCACGCAGCGCGGCGAACGCGAGGAAGAAGGCCGCGAAACCACGGGCGAACGCCATCCCGAAGCACGCCACCCCGAGCGCGACGGCGACGGCGATCGCCACCAGCCTGGGGCCAACGTGATCCGCCATGCGGCTCACGAAGGCGACCATCAGCGCGCTCACGCCCGTCCCGACGGCGTAGAGGAGGGAGATGGTCGTTCGCGAGAGCCCTGTGTCCTCGATGATGGAGTCGAGGAAGACCGAGAAGACGTACGACTGCCCGGGCCCGGAGCTGAAGGCGACCAGGAAACCGACCGCGACGATGACCCATCCGTAGAAGAACGGCAGGCGGATCGCGCGTTCGGCGAGTCGCGTCGGGATGCCGGCTCTCCCGTCCCGTGTCCCCTGGGGCCGGTAGCGTACCCGCGCCGGCTCCCCCGGTCGTTGGGACCCTCCGCGGCCGCCTTTGGCCCGCCGGATGAAACGAACGGGCGGCATCGCTACTATCACGCATGCTGTGGGCGTCCGCCCGGCGCGCATCCGCACCGGGGGTCGCGCACGATGGAGTACGACCATGGACTGGACGGACACGACCGAGCAGGCGGGTTTCCGCGAGGAGGTGCGTGAACTCATCGCGCGCATGCCCGAGCGCTACCGCAGGATGGCCGAGCACGAGTACACGGCCTACACGCAGTGGGCCCGTGATCGGCTGGAGGAGAACGAGGAGGCACGCTCGGCCGCGGACGAGTGGTTCGGAGCGTTCGCCGAGAAGGGCTGGGTGGCGCCCCACTGGCCCCGTGAATACGGCGGCGGCGGGCTGAGCTGGATGGAGCAGTTCATTCTCAGCGCCGAGCTCGCCGGCGCCAACGCGCCGGGAGTGGGAAGCAACGTCGGCATCAGCATGCTCGGGCCGGCGCTGATCCTGCACGGCACCGAGGAGCAAAAGGCGCGCCACCTGACGCCGATCCTCCGCGGCGACGTCGTCTGGTGCCAGGGCTTCTCGGAGCCCGGGGCGGGATCCGATCTCGCCTCGCTGCGCACGCGCGCCGTTCGCGACGGCGACGAGTACATCGTCAACGGCCAGAAGATCTGGACGACGCACGCCCACTACGCCGACTGGATGGTGCTGCTTTCGCGCACCGATCCCGACGCTCCGAAGCACCGCGGCATCTCCTTCCTGCTGCTCGACCTCCGGTCCCCGGGTGTCGAGATCCGCCCGATCATCGACATGACCGACGGCCACGAGATCAACGAGGACTTCTTCGAGGACGTCCGCGTCCCGGTCTCGGAGCGCGTCGGCGAGGAGAACCGCGGGTGGTACGTCGCGATGACGCTGCTCGACAACGAGCGCTCGAACATCGCGGGCGCGGTCGCGATGGAGCGCGCCATCAAGGGGCTGCTCGGCTACATCGTCACCCCTGAGGGACGGGACCGCTCCCGCATCGAGCGCCTCGACTCGCTGCGCCAGCAGATCGCCGACCGCCACATCGAGGCGAACGTGATGGCGAACTTCTCCCTGCGCATCATTACGATGCAGCAATCGGGCCAGATCCCGAACTACGAGGCGTCAGCGTCGCACATCTTCGGGGGGGAGAGCGGCCAGCGGCTGGCGCGCACCGGCACCGCCCTCTTCGGTCTCTACTCGACGATCTGGGACACGGACGAGCCGCATGCTCCTCTGGAGGCGCAGTTCGCACGGAGCTACGTGCGCTGGGCGGCCCTCGTGGGAGGAGGGACGCCGGAGATCCAGCGCAACATCATCGCCACGCGCGGTCTCGGTCTGCCGCGGGGCTAGGCGATGCCGTTCGCGACCGGCGAGACGCTCCACGACGGACGGTGGCGGATCCTGCCGAATCTCGCCGCCGACGAGCCGGGCATACACAGCGACGACGTCGCGCAGGGCGTCGGCTTCCGCGCCGGACCCGTGCTCGGGCAGAACGTCGCGCAGGCGGTGGTGCCCGCGGTCGTCGCCACACTCGGCGAGAGCTGGTTCGAGGGCGGCTGGATCGACCTCAAGATCGTCTCCCCCGTCTACGACGACGAGGAGGTGCGCGAGAGGGCGATGCGCGACAGCGACGGCGATCTCGCCCTCGTGCTGGAGACGCGCGACGGTCGGCTCGCGTGCGTCGGCCGCGCCGGTCTCGGAGCGCGGGATCCGTGGGACGCGAGCCAGGACGGCTCGCGCGGCGCCGAGGGGGTCCTGCCGGGCGTGCGCCTCGGCGCCCCGGTCGCCGAGGTGCGACGCACGGTGACGGCGGCGGATGTGGCCGAGCTCTGCGACGCCGCAGGCGACGAGACCCCATGGTTCCGGGACCCGACGCGGTGGGGCGGACCGATCGCGCCGCCGCTCTCGCTGCTGCTGCACGCGCACGACGTCCAGGTCGAGTTCCCGCCGGGGCCCGGTGTGATCCCGCTGGCGATGGGATCGGACTTCCAGGTCGTCGTGGAGCGACCGGTTCCGCTCGGAGAGCCGCTGCGAGTCCGCACGCGCTGGGCCGACAAGGGAATCTCCGGCCGCTGCTGGTTCCGCACCATCGAATTCGAGACCCGAGACGCCGACGACCGTCCGGTGGCGCGCGGGAGGCAACGCGTGAAGTGGTTCATCGAGACGCCGGACGGGGGCCCGCTCCCCGCGGGCGGCGAGCGATGAGCGCCGACCCGGGGCCCGGTGCGCTCGACGGCCTGCGCGTCGTCGAGTTCGGCGGGAGCGCGGTGGCTGCGGCCGGGGCGCACTGCGGGCGCATCCTCGCCGAGCTCGGCGCCGACGTGATCCTGCTCGAGCCGCCCGGGGGCGACCCCGCCCGGGGGCGCCCGCCCCTGCTCCCGGCCGGCGAGGAGCGCGAGAGGAGCATCCCCTTCCTCCACGAGCACGCAGGGAAGCGCGGCATCACCGCGCGCGCCGGCACGCCCGAGGGCAACGAGCTGCTCGGAGCGCTTCTCTCGGGCGCTGACGTCGTGGTCGACGCCTCGGGACGCGGAGGGCTCGGTGCGCTCGGCGTCACGAGCTCGGCGCTCGCCTCGGACGGCGCGCTCTGGGCGGCGATCACCCCCTACGGTCTCCGCGGCCCCGACGCCGAGCTCCCCGGCACCGACCTGACGCTCGCCGCCGCTGGCGGCTTCCTGCTCGCGATGGGGTGGAGCGGCGACCCCCCCTTCCGCTGGGGCGGCGAGCTCGCCCTCGTCGCCGCCGGTCAGCAGGCCGCGGTCGGCGTGCTGAGCGCGCTGCTGGCGCCGGATGCGGGCGAGGGGGCGCGGGTGGTCGACGTCTCGGTCGCGGAGTGCGTCGCCGCCGCCTGCGCGCAGATGGCGGTCGGTGCGGAGCTCGACGGCTCGGATCAGGGGCGGCGCCCGGCGCGGGGGGAGTCGAGCCCTCCCGCCGACGGCATCTACCCGTGCGCGGACGGCCACGTCGTCGCCGGCTGGGGCCAGGTCCCGGGCCGGCACTGGCCGGAGTTCATCGAGTGGATGGCACAGGACGGCATCGCCACGGAGTGGGTGGGCGATGCGCGCTGGAACGACCCCGACTACCGCATGGCCCGCCGCCACGAGGCGGAGCAAGCGGTCCGCGCCTTCTTCGCCCGGCACACCATGGACGAGCTCTGCGACGGCAGCATCCCGCGCGGCTTCATGCTCTACCCGCTGCAGACGACCGCCGATCTCGCCCGCGATCCCCAGCTCCACGCCCGGGGCTGGTTCCGGCCCCCCGCCGATCCCGGGCGCGGCCTCGGCGTCGACTACCCCGGACCCCCCTACCGGCTCTCCGAGACGCCGGCCGGGACGAGGCACGACGCGCCGCTGGTCGGGGAGCACAACGACGAGATCTACCGGGGGGAGCTCGGCGTCCCCCGCGAGCGCCTCGACGACCTCGCCGCCCGGGGGGTGATCTGACGTGGCCGGCTACCCGCTTCAGGGCGTGCGGATGGTGGAACTCACCTGGTTCATCGCGGGGCCGCTGGTCGGCCGCTGGCTCGCCGACCAGGGCGCGGAGGTGATCAAGATCGAGACGCCGACCCGCGTCGACCCGGCGCGGAGCGTCGCGCCCTTCCCCGCCGAGGTGCCGCCCGAGGCGCGCACGATCGAGATGAGCGGATGGTTCAACAGCTACAACGCCGGCGTGCGCAGCGTCGCGCTCGACCTCTCGACGGAGCCCGGCCTCGAGCTGCTGCGGCGGCTGATCGCCGCGAGCGACGTCTTCCTGGAGAACTTCACGCCGGGGACGGTCGAGCGCTGGGGCCTCGACTACGAGGGCGTCCGGAAGCTCCGGCCCGACATCGTCATGGTGCGCATGCCGCTCGTCGGGAGCGTGGGGCCGCGCTCGGGCCTCGCCGGCGGCGGCAACCACCTCACCGCGCTCGGGGGGCTGATGAGCAGGAGCGGGCCGCTCGGCGGCGATCCCTCGCCGGTCGGCCCCCGCGGCATCATGCCGGATCACGCGACCAACCCCCTGAACGCCACGATCGCCATCCTCGCCGCCCTCCGGCGAAGGCGTCGGACCGGCCGCGGCCAGCTCATCGAGATCCCGCAGCTCGAGTCCGTCGCCGGGCTACTGGGGGCGGAGTTGCTCGAGCACGCGCTGACCGGGGTCGTGCGCGGCGTGGAGGGAAACCGCTCGCCCGCCGCCGCGCCGCACAACGCCTATCGCTGCCTGGACGGCGGCGACGGGCGGGAGCGCTGGGTCGCGCTCGCCGTCCACGACGACTCCGAGTGGCGCGCGCTCGCCGAGGCCGCGGGCGAGCGCTCGCTCGACGATCCGCGGTTCGAGGGCGCCGCGGGGCGCAAGGCGCACGAGGAGGAGCTCGACGGCGTGATCGCGGCGTGGACCGGCTCGCGCGCCCTGGAGGAGGTGCTCGGCGCGCTCCGCGGGGCGGGCGTCCCCTGCGCGCCCGTCCGAGACGGGTTCGACCTCCTCCACGACCCGCAGCTCGCGAGCCGCGACCACTACGTGCGGCCGCCGCATCGGGGCGTGAGGTCGCCCCCGCTGGCGAGGCTCGGCTTCCGCATCGAAGGCGCCCGCCACGGCCCGCGGGACTCCGCGCCCCACCTCGGCGAGCACACCGCCGAGGTGCTCTCGGAGGTTCTGGGCCTGGGCGCGGCGGAGCTGCGCGACCGCGAGCGGCGGGGCGCCTTCGGCTAGATCGGGGAGCGAGCGGCGGCGGTCCGGTCCCGAGGGCCGCGCGCCGTCCGCCGACTCGCTAGACCCCCGGCTCCCTCAGGAAGGCGAGGAGCTCGGAGGCCCAGAGCTCGGGCTCGCGGTTGGGGAGGCGCACGCCGCGCGAGCGGCGGATCGTCCGGAGGAACTTCGGGTGTGCGCGCCCGCGCTCGCTGTCGACCGTGTGCATCACGAGCGTCGGCGCCTCGATCTTCGGCGTCGCGTCCCACATCTCGTAGCGGCACATGGCGTAGGTGGCGGCGCCCTCCCACCCGGTGCTCCCGTAGACCGCGGCCCCCTCGTTCGAGTTGACGAGCAGGTTGTTCATGAAGCGCTGCGTCGCGACCTTGAGGTCCACGGACGGGCGGTCGCCGCCGACCTTGCGCCAGAGCTCGAGCAGGTGGCTGCCGTCCGGCTGCGCGGGGATGTAGCGATGGAGACGCTCGTGCACGGCTCTGCGCGACGGCGTGTTCCAGTTGAAGACCTCATCGAGAATCAGCTGGTCAACGCGCTCGGGCCAGCTGGCGGCCACCTCGGCCGCGATCTCGGAGCCCGTGAGCAGCCCATAGACGCTCGCCCTCTCTAGCTCAAGCCCATCCATCAACCACACCACAGCCTGCGCGAACTGGTGGAGCGTGGTGTACGCCTCGGGCGGACGGTCCGACTGGCCGAAACCCATCGTCGACATCGAGATCACGCGCACCTCGCCGGCGAGGAGCGGCGCCACGTCGCGGAAGGCCATGCAGGAGCTCGGGGTGGAGTGGAGCATGACGAGCGGCTTCCCGCTCCCCACCTCCCAGTACTCGATGTTCCCGTGCGGGCTCAGCACAAAGCCGCGCTTGAGCATCGTCATGGTCTGGTTCATCGCGCCCCTCCTCCCAGTACTCGATGTTCCCGTGCGGGCTCAGCACAAAGCCGCGCTTGAGCATCGTCATGGTCTGGTTCATCGCGCCCCTCCTCCACAGTCACCGAGACGAGCCCCATGCTACGACGAAGGCGCGCGCGCTTTCGACCGCCGATCCGGCCACGGAGCCCGGGTGCGGTCCGGTGACCGCGCCGCTACGACGGCGCGGCCGCCACCGGGAAGCTCGTGTACACGACGGGGTGGCGGCGGCCGGTGAAGCCCTCGGCGCGCAGGTAGAGCGGCGTCGTGCGGATCAGGAACGGGACGAAGTCGTCGCGCGGGTAGCTCGGATCGAGGCCGAGCCGCTCCGCCCGCCAGAGCACGAAGCGCCTCACGCTCTCCTGGTCCTCTATCAGCTCGGCGACGCCCTCCACGAAGACGCTCACGGGGTCATTGCCGCGATCGCGGCCGCTCATCCCGGAGAAGAGGTAGGCGACGCGGCCGTCGCGTCTGACGTGGCCGGTCTTCAGGTGCACGTCCTGCGTCAGGGTCTGGATGTGCCACCCGTCCATGTAGGCACCGACCGGGCGCATGCGCGGCCGGCCGTCCCGCCGGTAGGTGAGCAAGTACTTCGCGACATCGTCCCAATCCGCCATGAAGGCGAGGATCTCCGCGCGATGCATCTCGGCCTCCTCGGCCGAGACGGCGCGCTCGGTGTTGTACTTGCGTCCCATCGCCATCCTCCTCCCGCTACCCGGCCCGTGCCGGCGCGCCGTCTCCGCTCCCCCGCCGCGGCCCGTCGACGCCGCGCGAGGCGAGCGGCGCGAGCGCCTCCAGGTGGTACTCGTGCTCCGCGACCGGATCGAGCAGCAGGTGATCCAGTCCCGTCGCGAGCAGCTCCTCGAGGCGCGCGATCACCTCTTCCGGCCGCCCGACGATTGCACTCTCCGCCAGCCTCGATCCCCTGACCCGCGCCCTCGCACGGTCGCCGCGACCGTCGACGCTCACGTAGACGCGCTTGGAGAGCGCGAAGGTCGCCGGGTCGCGTCCCGTCTCCTCCAGCATCCTCCGCACGATCGCCAGCTGCTCGGCGAAGGCGTCGCCGCTCGACGCGCCCGCGCCCATCCACCCGTCGGCGACGCGGACGGCACGCCGGAGCGCGGGCACGGCGTGGCCGCCGAGCCAGAGCCGGGGCCGCGGCCTCTGGAGGGGGCCCGCGTCGATCTGCACGCCGTCGAGGCGAAAGAACTCACCGGTGACGTCGACCCGGCCGCCGCCCCACAGCCGATCCATCACCCCCACGGCCTCGGCGAAGCGGGCCGCCCGCCGCCCGCGGGCGACACCGAAGGCCGGCGCCAGCTCGTCGGAAGCGCCGATCCCGAGCCCGACGGTGAGCCGGCCTCCGCTCATGAGATCGAGACCCGCGAGCTGCTTCGCGAAGGTGACGGGCTGGCGCTGCGGCAGGATGAAGACCGAGCAGCCCAGGCCCAGCACCGACGTGATGCCGGCCACGTAGGAGAGGAGGACGACCGGTTCCACGAGGCGGCGATCGCCGACGACCTGCTCGGCGACCCAGCCACCCTCGTAGCCGATCTCCTCGGCCCGGCGCGCGACCAGACGCACCCGCTCGACCTGCCCGGCGGCCAGCGCCGCATCGGGCGGCCCCTCCGGGAGCGCCTGAGGTATCGCGAAACCCACGCCCAGCCGCGGCCCGCCGGTCATCGCTGCGTGTCCCTCGATTCCGCGCAGGCTCAGACTAGCGCCGACCCGGCGATCCTGTCCGGTGCCCCGGACCCGGGGCGCCAGCGTGGGGAGGAGCAAGCCGCCCGGCTGCTGCTACTATCCGCGGGCGACGACGTGCAGGGAGACCACCGGAGAAGGGGACGCGCGATGACATCAGGGACTTCGGCCAGCAGCCTCAGCGACGGCACGGGCATCCCCCGCGGCGGCTTCGGGCTCCACACACTCATCGAGCTGAGCTCGCTCCAGGACTACTCGCTGCCCGGCGCGCCGTACCAGAACTTCAGCGCTCAGGTACGGCGCGGGGCGAACCCCGAGTGGAACGCTCCCCGGCATCCGACGGCCTAGGCGCTACAACCAGCACCAGCGCACATGCCACACGGCACCGCCGGGGAGCAGGCGGGCGAACGCGACCGACCGTCGCGGGGGTCACGACGAGGGGGCCGCGCCCTCGCGGATGCGCGAAACCACGGCCGATAGATCCGCCAGGGTGTCGATGGTGGTCCCGGGACGCACCGCAGCGTGTGGGAGCACCGCGCCCGAGCGATTGAGCCACACAGTGTGGACTCCCGCCCGGGCGGCACCGGCGACATCGCTTGCGAGCGAGTCCCCGACGTGCACGGCGCGGTGCGGCTCGAGATCCAGCGCCTCCAGGGCGAGCCCGAAGATCGCCGGGTCGGGCTTCCCCACGCCGGCGTCTCCGGATACCACGACCGTCTCGAAGTACCGGTCGAGCTCCAGTGCCCCGAGCTTCTCTCGTTGCGTGTCCCCGGGGCCGTTGGTGACGACGCCGAGCCTGTAGCTCGCGGCCAGACTCTCTATCGCGGGTATGACGTCCTCGAAGAGCGCATACGTCCGGCGCCTGGCCAGGCTGTACTGCTCCGCGGCACGCTCGGCGACAGCGCGAAGCCCGGGGTCGAACTTCCCGAGGACCTCGGTCCACATCCAGACGCGGATGGCCCGTCCGTCCCGCAGCACGTCTGTCGCCGTCACGCTCCCCAGCTCCGCCCACGCAGCGGAGGCGAAGTCGATGCACGCCTTCGAGAGGCGCTCGGCCGAGAGCCCATAGCCCTCCGCCAGCGACGCGCATACGGCAGCGACCGCGCGCCGCATCGAGGCATCGTCGTCGAGAAGCGTCTCGTCGAGGTCGAAGAGCACGGCGGCGATCGGCGCCACTGCTGCTCCCTCCCCTGCGCCGCGCCAGCTAGCGCAGGATCAGCGTGATCGCCTCCATCGGGGGCGGCAGTCCCTCGCCCTCGGAGGCGTCCACCTCGAAGACCTCGAGGCGGCCGACCTGCCGCGAAGAGACGTCGTACTCGACGGTAAAGGCGAAGCGGGCGAGCCCGTCGACTCCGCCGCCGCTGGCGAAGCCGGAGGCGAGCTCGGCCCCTTCGCGGTCGAGCAGGCGCCAGTTCACGGTCGACTCGAAGGTGCGCGAGCAGCCGGTCACGGCGAAGCGCGCCAGCACCTCTGTCCCCGAGGGGGGCGAGGTCACGATCACGAACGAGCCTACCGTTTCGAGGGCCGGCGCCTCGCAGGCACCGCTCCCCACGTCGACGAGCGCGCCGTCCTCCAGCGCGAAGTGCCGCACGATCGGGACCGTCGGCGGGAACGCCATGGCATCGCCGAAGCTCCGGTTCAGATAGGCGACGGTGACGCGGCCGTGCGCGATCGCGACGTGCTCGACGATCACGCGGTCGCCGAGAAAGACCGTCGGAGCCGGTCGGTGTGAGCCGCCCGGCTCCACTGCCAGATAGTGGAAGGTGCCGGTCCCGCCGGGGTTCTGCACCAGCGCAGCGGCAGCGTCGGCGACGCCGTCGCCGTCGAGATCGCCGTACGAGCGGTGCGCGCCGAGCTCGGTGACATCGCGCGCCGCCGAGCCGGGGGCGGCCGGAACGTCGTAGCGGCCGTCCGCGAGCGTCAGCGTCCTGCCGTCGATCACGTAGCTCGCGTTCTCCGGGTCGACGGACGGCACGACAGCGGCCGCGCATCGCACCACGATCTGCGTCCCGCCCCGAACCGTCCCGGGAAAGCGCGCGTTCACGAAGCGTGGCGCGCCGGGAACGAAGACTCGGGTCGCGCCGGAGGCCACCATGCTCATGCTCATCGGGTCGCAGCCCGCCTGCCGCATGGTCGCGACGAGCGCCGCAGCGGGCACCGACTCCGTCGTCACGACCACGCCGAGGGAGGATCCCGAGGGCGGCACGCCCACGAACGCGCCCAGCACCGGGTGCTCCGCCTGCGCCGCGCCGCCGCCCACGGAGAGCGCGGCGGTGAGCGCGACGACGGCGGCGAGCACGCGCCTCGATCGCATGTCCCGGCTCCCCGCACTTCGCGAGGCGCGATGGTAGCAGCCGGCACCGGCCGCCGCGCGCCCCGCGCTCCCACCCCCGACGCGCAGCGACGGAAGCCCCCGCTCAGGGCACGAGCACCGCCGCGCCTCCGACGGAGCCCCGCTCGAGACGCGCGAGCGCGAGGTTCGCGCCCGCGAGCGCGTGCTCCTCGACGGTCGCGCGGACGGGGATCGCCGCGGCCAGCTCCAGGAACTCGCGCGCATCCGCCGACGTGACGTTCGCGACCGAGCGCAGCGTGCGCTCGCCCCAGAGCAGCCGGTACGGGAACGCCGGGATCCGATCGAGATGGATGGCGTTGACCACGACCGTCCCGCCGGGCCCGAGCGCCGAGAGCGCCGCGACCACGACCTCGCCCGACGGCGCGAACGTGATCGCGGCGTCCAGCGGCTCGGGCGGGGCCTCGTCGTAGCCGCCCCAGGAGCGTGCCCCCAGCGCGCGGGCGCGCTCGCGGTCGTCCGCCGAGCGCGTGGCGACGTGCACGTCGAGGCCGCGGTGAAGCGCAACCTGGATTGTGAGCAGCGCCGATGCGCCGAATCCGTAGAGTCCCAGCCGCTGCCCCGCCTCGAGCCCGGCGAGGCGCAGCGCCCGGTAGCCGATCACGCCGCCGCAGAGCAGCGGCGCGGCCTCGACCTCCCCGAAGCCCGCGGGCAGGCGGACGGCCCACGCGGCTCGCACCGTCATCCGCTCCGCGAATCCCCCGTTGCGATCCCACCCGGTGAAGACGGCGCGCTCGCAGAGATTCTCCCGGCCGCCCAGGCAGAGCCCGCAGCGGCCGCACGAGCCGCCGAGCCAGGTGACACCCGCCCGCTCGCCGACGCGCCACCCCTCGACCGCGGAGCCGACGCCCTCGACGGTGCCGACGACCTGGTGACCCGGGACGACCGGGAGCCGCCTCGCGGCGAGGTCGCCGCGAGCGAGCTGCAGATCGGTCCGGCAGACGCCGCATGCCGCCACCCGCAGCAACAGCTCATCCGCCTGGGCCGACGGATCGGGGAGCTCGACTGCGCGGAGCACCACGCCCGGCCCCGGGCGCTCCAGCAGCTGCGCGCGCACGTCACCGTCCCCCCTGGCGATCCGGGCCGCGCCTCACGCGCCGCGGCCTGGGGCGACCCCACCGCGGTGCCCGGGCTTCGGCACCGATCGCTGCTCAGGCCGCTCCAGCCAACCAGGAGAGATCGGCGTAGCGGGGGTGGCCGCCGAGGCGCGAGTGCCACGAGAGGCCCCCGAGCCCCCTCCGGTGTGCCACGCAGAAATAGGGCTGGGCGAGGAAGGCCCACGGGACGTCCGCTGCGATGAGGTGCTGCGCGCGCTCGAAGAGCGCCATCCGCGAGGCAGCATCGCTCTCCTCCTCGGCGCGGGCGATCAGGGTGTCGACCTCGGCGTTCGAGTACTGCACCCAGTTCGTGATGCCGTGCCGGCGGTCGCCGAAGTCGTGCGGCAGTCCGTAGCCGATCTCATTGCAGCGGTGGCCGTCGCGGTCGACGGCGAGCGGCATCTCGAAGGCGACCTGCCGCGACTTGAAGTCGCCGGTGGGGAGCGGCTGCACGTCGAGCTCGATGCCGGCGCGAGCGGCCGATGCGGCGACGCGCTCGGCCACCGCGACCAGGTCCCCGGCTCCCCCGTCGCAGTGCAGCACCGCGGAGAGGGACGTGCGGCCGGCCCGCGCCAGCGCCGCGCGGCTCGCGTCGAGATCCTCGGCGAGCGCGACGGCCTCCACGTACCCGTTGTGCGTGTCGGGGACGACGCCACGCCACGGCCGGGCGGCCGCCCCGTACACGCCGCTCACGATCTCCGCGTAGGGCACGGCGAGGGCGAGGGCGCGCCGCACCTCGATGTCGTCGAAGGGAGGGCGCCTCGCGTCCATCTGGAGCGAGACATGCCCGTTTCCCCGCGCGCGGAAGAGCTCGACGGGACCGCCCGGCCGCGCGGCCGGGCCCAGCCGGCGCTGCTCCGCCGCGGTCGGCTCGAAGATGAGATCGACCTCGCCCGCCACAAGCGCGTCGACGCGGTCGCGGCCGGGCGGGAGCAGTCGGTAGACGACGCTCTCGATCGGGGGCGGCGGCAGGCCCCGATCGTCGCGGGCCGCGAGCACGAGCTCACGCTCGTCGCGCCGCGCCACACCGTAGGGGCCGTAGCCGGAGGCCACCTCGCGCAGCCAGCCGCCGGCGGTCGGATCGCTCTCCGTCGCGTGGGAGCCCGCAGCCGTCGCGTCGATGATCGGCGGTACCTGCATCGTCAGGAGATGGGGAAAGAGCGCATTGGGCTTCTCCAGCGTGAACTCGACGGTCGCGTCGTCGACGGCGCGCACCTCGCTGCCGGGCCTCCAGCGGCGCGGCACGGAGCCCATGAACGCGACCCAGCGCCCGACCTGCCGCCGCTCGATGCCGCGGTGCCAGCTCCAGACGACGTCCTGAGCGGAGAGCGTGTGGCCGTGCTCCGAGCGGAGTGGACGGAGACGCAGCACGTGCCGCCGCCCGCCGTCGTGAACCTCCCAGCTCTCCGCGAGCTCGCCGCGCAGCCTCCCGAGGTCCTGGCTCCGCCCCGGCCCGGCTCCCCCGTCCTCGTACGTCAGGAGTCGATCGAAGATCTGGATGGCGACATCCGAGTCCTCGGCCGGGTGGCTGGTCAGGAAGTCGTCGGGATCGTAGGTGAGCGGCAGGGCCTCCGCCGCCACGACCAGCGTGCGTGTGTTCTCGGCCGGACCGCCCGCTCCCGTCGCGCCCATCCGTCGCCTCCTCCGCTTCCGGGCTCAGCCGAGCACGATCTCCCGCGCCTCGTCGGAGGAGCGCTGGATGGCGTCGAGCAGCTCGTGCATCGAGAGCGCCGTCCGAAAGTCCGGATCCATCTCCCGCCCCTCGTACACCGCCCCGGCGAAGCGGCGCAACAGCTGGGCGGTGTTGTAGGGCTCGCCGGGCGGGACCTCCGCCGGAACCCAGTGGTGACGCCCCGGCACCGGCAGCTCGCGCAGCTCCTCGCCGCGGCGCGCGCCACTGATGCGGATCGCGCCCCACTGCACGAGGCCGGGCGTCTCCGCCACGAGCGTCCCGTCCGTGCCGTGGAGCTCCATCCGCCACCCGGTCGCGGGCGCGGGGTGGCCGCCGATGTGCAGAGACGCGGTGGCTCCGCTCGTGAGCTCGGCGGTGACCTGGATCGAGTCCGGAGCGTCGGTCTCTGTCTCCTCGCCGGTGTCGGTCAGCCGCCAGGGCCGAAGCGTCCGCACGCGGGCCGAGAGCCTGGTCGGCTCGCCGAGACAGAAGCGGAGCATGTCGAGGTCGTGGCCGGTGCGTATCGAGAGCATCGTCGCGCCGCCGGAGCGGCGCGACGCCCACGCGCCCGCGGTCGTGCGCCCGCCGCCGCCGGCGAACGGGGCCACGTGACGGACCGAGACCGAGAGCGGCTCCCCCACGAAGCCCCCGTCGACGAGCTCGCGGATGGCGAGTACGGCGGGACTCGTGCGCGCCTGCAGCCCGACCGCGTGGCGCACGCCTGAGGCCTCGGCGGCCTCGAGCATCCGCCGCGCCTCGACGGAATCGCGGGCGAGCGGCCACTCGGTCACGACGTGCTTGCCGGCGGCAATCGCGGCGTGCGTCAGCTCGGCGTGGTGCGGCACGCGCACCGCGATGACGACGACGTCGATCTCCGGGTGGGCGACGAGCTCGCGGTGATCGTGGAAGGCGAGGGGAACGCCGTACGCACGCTGAGAGGCGCGCGCGGTCTCGGGCCGGGTGGCGCAGACGGCGCGCAGATCGAATTCGGGGAGCGCCTGAAGCGCCGGAACGTGCGCGAGCGCGCCCCATCGCCCCTCGGCGCTCGCGCCGATCAGTCCCGCCCGCAGCGGCTCGGTGCCCATCGCCGCTCCCGCCTTCCGGGCGCCCCTCTAGGGCAAGTCTGATCAGGTGGGTCTAGCGACCCAGTTTCGCCGCGGTCAGGCGCTCTCAGGCGGATTCCCGATGACAGTGGTCATATCCGCCCCCTCGCGGGCCCCTGTGGCTCCCCTCCTCGCCCCGTGTGGGGCGGGGAGGGCGCACTCCACCCACGGTCAGGCACGGTGCGGCTTCGCGGTGAGCAGGTTGTGGAACCCCAGCAAGACCGCACACCGCTCGTGGTTCTTGAAGAGACCCCGGTACCGCACCTTGGCGTAGCCGAAGCGCCGCTTCACGCTGTAGAACGGGTGCTCCACCAGCGCTCGCACCGATGCCTTCCGCTTCTCCTCGACGGCCTCAGGACTCTCCGGGTCGAGCGCACGCCGGAGGCCCGGGCGCATCGCCACGTTCCAGTCCTTGACCCTGGAGTCCGCGTTCTCGGGTCTCTTCTGCACGCCCCGGTACCCGGCGTCGCCGTAGACCTCGGCTTCCTCGCCGTGCAGCAGGCGGTGCGTCTCAGACACGTCCGACACGTTCGCAGGCGTGGTCGTGAAGTTGTGGACCAGTCCAGTATCCCTGTCGGCGCCGATGTGCAGCTTCATCCCGAAGAACCACTGTTTCCCCTTCTTGGTCTGATGCATCTCCGGGTCCCGCGCCCGCCCGCGATTCTTCGTCGACGATGGCGCCGAGATGATGGTCGCATCCACGATGCTGCCCTCGCTCAGCTTCAATCCCTTGCTCGTGAGGTGCTCGTTGATGAGTTGGAGGATCCTGCTACCCAGGGAGTGGCGCTCGAGCAGGTGCCGGAAGTTGAGGATCGTCGTCTCGTCGGGGATGGGCTCGGAGAGCGTGAGGAAGCAAAAGGCTCGCACCGACTCGGCCTCGTGGAGCAGATCCTCCATGCCGGGGTCGCTGAGGTTGTAGCAGAGTTGCACGGTATGGATGCGCAGCATCACGGAGAGCGGGTAGGGCCTCCGCCCGCGGCCCGGTTTCGGGTAGTGGGGCTCGATGGCTGCTTCGAACCTCTGCCACGGGACGAGGCCATCCAGCCGTTCGAGGAACTTCTGGCGGCGCGTCTTGTAGCCATCCCGCTCGAACTCGACTCTCGCGAATGTCGGCTGATGCATGGCAGCGCTCCCCTTTCCCGGAGGAGTGCCATGATCGCATATAGTCATCGGAGTGTGCATGTGCTCCAGTAACGACGCGGCGACCTGTTCAGAGAACCCCTAGTGTCCTGATTCGTAATAGCGACAGATAACGGGTATGGTGGCACAGCGGGGTTTTGCCCCATGGGGCAGACTCTGGAGTGTCATGAGCATCCGAATCGGACGGCCGACGGTCGCGATCGTCCTGAGCGACGAGGAGCGTGAGACGCTGGAGCGGTGGGCGCGCCGGCCGACATCGGCCCAGGCGCTGGCGCTGCGCTGTCGCATCGTCCTGGCAGCGGCCGAGGGGACATCGAATAAAGCGATCGCCGCGGCGCTCGATTGCCATCCGGTCACCGTCGGCAAGTGGCGCCGGCGCTTTGCGCAGGGGCGGCTCGATGGGCTACAGGATGAGCCGCGCCCCGGGGCGCCGCGCACGATCGCCGATGCACAGGTGGAAGCGGTGATCGTCACGACGCTGGAGGAGCAGCCTCCCAACGCGACGCACTGGTCGACCCGATCGATGGCAGCCGCGCTCGGGATGTCGCAGTCGGGGATCTCCAGGATCTGGCGCGCCTTCGGCCTGAAGCCGCGCCTCGTGGAGAGCTTCAAGCTGTCGCCCGACCCGCAGTTCATCGACAAGGTGCGCGACGTGGCCGGGCTCTATCTCAACCCGCCCGACGCGGCGGTTGTGCTGTGCGTGGACGAGAAGACCCAGATCCAGGCACTCGACCGCACCGCGCCGACGGTGCCGATGATGCCCGGCGTCCCCGCCCGCCAGACGCACGACTACATCCGTCACGGCACGACGAACCTCTACGCGGCGCTCGATGTCGCCTCGGGATGCGTGATCACGGAGATGACCCCCCGGCACCGGGCTCGGGAGTTCCAGCAGTTCCTCGCCCTCATCGACCAAAGCGTTCCCCGTGAGCTGGCGGTGCATGTCGTGCTCGACAACGTCTCCACGCACCGCACGCCCGCCATCCAGCGCTGGCTCCAGCGCCATCCCCGCTTCACCTTCCATTTCACGCCGACCTACAGCTCCTGGATGAACCTCGTGGAGCGCTGGTTTGCAGAGCTCACCAGCAAGTGGCTCCGGCGCGGCACGCACCATAGCGTCCCTGATCTGATCCGCTCAGTGGAGATGTGGGTCGCCAGCTGGAACGAGAATCCGAGGCCCTTCATCTGGCACAAGTCCGCGGACCAGATCCTTGAGTAGGGTCAGGGGCTGGCGCGGTGCGAGCCGTAGGCGGTGGCGCATATTGCCAGGCCGGTTTCCCGGTGGCGCCCATCTCCACAGCCGTAGCATCGTCCGTCTCCAGCCCCTGCCGCCTCGAACCGGACGTGAGGTTTTCCCTCATCCGGCTCACCGATGCCCTTCACCGGGCGGCATGCGGGGTGCCCCGCCACGGTCGATATGGCCGTGGTGCCACGACGCGCTGTCCAGCTAGCGAGATGAGCCCCAGACGGTCGGCGACGGGAAACGGGTGCCCGCGATGGCGTCGCCGCCAACGCAACCGCTTCCCCAGCCAGAGTTTGAGTCTCCACATGGCAAACCAGTGCAGGACGTCGAACGCCCTCGCCGAGTTGCCGTAGCGGAAGTAGCTCATCCAGCCGCGGAGGTAGCGATTGACTTCCTCCACGACCTGCCGGGGACTCAGCAGCAGACGCAACCGCGCCGTGATTTCACGGATGCGGTCCCGCGCCCGCTGCATCGCTCGCCGTGAGGGCCAGCGTGCGAGGAACTGGATATTCTTGTTGCGCTTCGCACGTACCCAGCGATGCTCGAAGCCGAGGAACTCCAGCCCCTCGCCTCCCTCCCGCAGGTGCACGATGCGCGTCTTCTCCGCCTTGAGCTCCAGTCCGAGCTCACCCAGCAGGTCACGCAGCAGGGCCAACGCCCGCTCCGCTTCCTCCCGGCTCCGGCAGAGCACCACGAGGTCATCCGCATAGCGCACCAGCACGCCATCACCCTTCGCCTCCCAGTCCCGGTCCAACCGGTGCAGGTAGACATTGGCCAGCAGCGGGGACATCACCCCGCCCTGCGGCGTACCCGTCGCGCTGTGCTGCACGACCCCCGACTCCATCACACCGGCACGCAGCATCGCCCGTACCAGCTTCAGGAGATTGCGGTCGCATATCCGTTCCTCGACGGCCGTCATCAGACGGTCGTGTAGGGTCAGGGGCTGGCGCGGTGCGAGCCGTAGGCGGTGGCGCATCAGTTCCAAGCCGGTTTCCCGGTGGTGCCCAACTCCACGGCCATAGCAGCGTCCGTCTCCAGCCCCTGCCACATCGAACCGGACGTGAGGTTCTCCCTCATCCGGCTCACCGATGCCCTTCACCAGATGGCATGCAGCGCTCCCCACAACGTGGGTCGTGCCTTGGCCAGCCGGTACAGCATGTGCGGAGAGCCTCGAACCCTACCAAGTGGTTGCTAGGGCAAGTCTGATCAGGTGGGTCTAGCGACCCAGTTTCGCCGCGGTCAGGCGCTCTCAGGCGGATTCCCGATGACAGTGGTCATATCCGCCCCCTCGCGGGCCCCTGTGGCTCCCCTCCTCGCCCCGTGTGGGGCGGGGAGGGCGCACTCCACCCACGGTCAGGCACGGTGCGGCTTCGCGGTGAGCAGGTTGTGGAACCCCAGCAAGACCGCACACCGCTCGTGGTTCTTGAAGAGACCCCGGTACCGCACCTTGGCGTAGCCGAAGCGCCGCTTCACGCTGTAGAACGGGTGCTCCACCAGCGCTCGCACCGATGCCTTCCGCTTCTCCTCGACGGCCTCAGGACTCTCCGGGTCGAGCGCACGCCGGAGGCCCGGGCGCATCGCCACGTTCCAGTCCTTGACCCTGGAGTCCGCGTTCTCGGGTCTCTTCTGCACGCCCCGGTACCCGGCGTCGCCGTAGACCTCGGCTTCCTCGCCGTGCAGCAGGCGGTGCGTCTCAGACACGTCCGACACGTTCGCAGGCGTGGTCGTGAAGTTGTGGACCAGTCCAGTATCCCTGTCGGCGCCGATGTGCAGCTTCATCCCGAAGAACCACTGTTTCCCCTTCTTGGTCTGATGCATCTCCGGGTCCCGCGCCCGCCCGCGATTCTTCGTCGACGATGGCGCCGAGATGATGGTCGCATCCACGATGCTGCCCTCGCTCAGCTTCAATCCCTTGCTCGTGAGGTGCTCGTTGATGAGTTGGAGGATCCTGCTACCCAGGGAGTGGCGCTCGAGCAGGTGCCGGAAGTTGAGGATCGTCGTCTCGTCGGGGATGGGCTCGGAGAGCGTGAGGAAGCAAAAGGCTCGCACCGACTCGGCCTCGTGGAGCAGATCCTCCATGCCGGGGTCGCTGAGGTTGTAGCAGAGTTGCACGGTATGGATGCGCAGCATCACGGAGAGCGGGTAGGGCCTCCGCCCGCGGCCCGGTTTCGGGTAGTGGGGCTCGATGGCTGCTTCGAACCTCTGCCACGGGACGAGGCCATCCAGCCGTTCGAGGAACTTCTGGCGGCGCGTCTTGTAGCCATCCCGCTCGAACTCGACTCTCGCGAATGTCGGCTGATGCATGGCAGCGCTCCCCTTTCCCGGAGGAGTGCCATGATCGCATATAGTCATCGGAGTGTGCATGTGCTCCAGTAACGACGCGGCGACCTGTTCAGAGAACCCCTAGCCCCGAGGGGCACTCACCAGTCCACACCCCCAGCAACATGCACGGACAAAGTAGGGGTCCTTCCCATCACCGGCGGTTATGTTGTCCGTCCGGCTCCAGCGGTACTACGACCCCCTCCGCCACCCTTCCGGCTGGCTGTCCACTTCCCGGCTCTGACCGGTTATAGGACGCCTCGCTCCGACGCCCTCTCACAGGGTGCCGGGCCGGGGAGGGCTTCTCCGGTTCCCGTCGCTACCTTCCGTACGTTCCACGTCCCATACGCCGGGAGGTTTCTTGAGGCTGCATTCCAGGATCTTCACCTCGTCCATGGCCTTCGCCCTGACCACCCGGGCTCGGCTCCTCCTTGGTCCTGTCAATAGACAGGCGAGTCTCACGGCGCGGCAGACTTCGCGTCATGCTGCGGACCGCACGTTTGCTCCCCCTCATAGGGCTCTTGACGTCGGGCTTCGACGCAGACCGTTTCCCGTCCACGCCGCCGACCTGCTAACGGGCCTCCTGACAGTTACCCGTGCCGGACTCTCACCGGCTGGCAGCAACGAGCATGTCTCCGGACCGGTCACGTCATCACGTCACCACCCCTTCGACTTCCGGACGCACGCGGTATCGACTCGAAACACGAGGCGATGTCCGTCTCCACTACCCACCGCCTGCCCCGCCACGCCTCGTCAATGAGGACCTGCAGGGCGTCATGGGCCGAACGCTTCGGGCGGAAGCCGAAGCTGCATGGCAGGAAGTCGGCCTCGAAGACCGGCTCCGTCACGAGCTTCAGCGACGCCTGCACGATGCGGTCGCGGACCGAAGGAATCGAGAGCGGGCGCTCTTCCGACCGACCGGGCTTGGGTATCCAGACCCGGCGGCTCGGCTGCACCCGGTATCTTCCCTCCTTCAGTTCCGTGGCCAGTTCATCCAGCAGGCGCTCCACGCCGTAGCGCTCGACCTCGGCGAGCGTGACGCCGTCGATACCGGCTGCGCCGCGATTGCGACGCACCTGCTCCCACGCGCGCTCCAGAATGTCTCTGCGATAAACCTTGTCGTAGAGCGCATGAAAGCGTCTATTGGGGTCGGCCTTGGCCGCCCGGTAAAGCGTGCGTTGTAGTGTTCGGACCTTGTCTTGGATGGAGTTAGCCGCTTGGGCACTCACCGATTCATCCCTACTCCCCACGCGTGAGCAAAGCAGGGGTCCTTCCCATCACCGGCGGTTGTGTTGTCCGTCCGGCTCAAGCGGTACTACGACCCCCTCCGTCACCCTTCCGGCTAGCTGCCCACTTCCCGGCTTTGACCGGTTATAGGGCACCTCGCTCCGACACCATCTCGCAGGGTGCCGGGCCGGGGAGGGCTTCTCCCGTTCCCGTCGCTACCTTCCAAACGTTCCACGCCCCTTACGCCGGGAGGTTCCTTGAGGCTGCAGCGCAACGCGCATTCAGGATCTTCACCTCGTCCATGGCCTTCGCCCTGAATTGCCGGGCTCGGCTCCTCCACTATCCGTTAACGACGCGGCAGGCTTCGCTTGATGCTGCGGACCGCTTGGTTGCTCCCCCTGATAGGGCTCTTGACGTCGGGCTTCGACGTGGACCGTTTCCCGTCCGCGCCGCCGACCTGCTAACGGGCCTCCTGACAGTTACCCGTGCCGGACTCGCACCGGCTGGCAACGACGAGCATGTCTCCAGACCGGTTACGTCATCACGTCACCCGCCCTTCGACTTCGGGACACACCAACCTCGCCGGATATCTAGAGCGCATCCCTGAATCGGGACACTAGCGTCCCACGCGCACCGGGCGCGATTCGCCCCCGGTGCGCGTGGGACGGGGCACCCTGTGCGAAGATACGATCCCGTCGAATCGGGGCGCCAGCCGGTCCACCGGCGGGCGGCTCCGGACGGCGGCCGCGCGGAGGCATGATGGTGGAGCAGCCGCTCGTCGGCACGCGCGTGGTGGAGCTCGGAGGCGGCATCGGCGGGGGTGCCGCCACGAAGAGCTTCGCCGATTTCGGAGCCGACGTCGTGGCGGTCGAGCCGCCCGGCGGCGGCGAGCTCAGGCGGCAGCCGCCGTTCCCGGACGACCGCCCACATCCCGATCGCGGCGCGTTCCACCTCGCCTTCGGCATGGGCAAGCGCTCCCTCGTCCTCGACGTCGCCACCGCGTCCGGGCGCGACGTGCTCCGCCGCCTCTTCGCGACGGCCGAGCTCGTGCTGGGCGAGCTGCCGGCCCCGGAGGTGCCGCGCCTCCGCGCGCTGCTCGATCCCGCGAGCGGTCCCGCCACCGTGTGGCTGACACCGCACGGTCTCGACGGCCCCTACGCCGACCGGCGCGAGGTCGATCTGTCGCTGATGGCGTGGAGCACGCGCATGCAGCGCCAGGGCCCGCCGGGGCGGGCGCCGCTTCGCCGAGGGCCGCAGGCCGCCGTCGTGCAGGCGGGGCACACAGCGGCCGCCATCGGGCTCGCCGTCTGGCGTGCCCGGCGGCGGGAGGGGATGCGCCTCGACGTCGATGTCGCCACCGTCGAGGCGGTGCTCGGCAACGTCGACACGGGATTCGTGAACTGGAGCTTCACCGGCACGGAGCGGCTCTCGGCCCCGCCGAAGCGGGGCACCGCGCCGGTGACCGGGACCTATCGCTGCCGCGACGGTTTCGTGATCCTCGGCCTGACGGAGCCGTGGGGCGCGCGCCTCTGTCGATTCCTGGGCACGGCACCGCCCGGGGAGGAGACGCATGACTGGCCGGAGACGGCCCGGCGGCTGGAGCGCTACCTGGGCTCGCACACCAGGCGCGAGGTGTTCGACGATCTGCAGGCGCACGGCGTGATGTCCGCCCCGGTGCTCGACGTCTCGGAGATCCTCGAGGATCCGCAGGCGCGCGCCCGGCGCTCGTTCGCCACGGTGGAGCAGCCCGGCGTCGGCCCGGTGCGGGTGGCGGGTGCGCCCTTCCGGCTCGGCGGCGTCGGGAGCGAGCAGGACGATGGCTGGCGCGCGCGCCGCTCCCCGCGGCTCGGCGAGCACACGGACGAAATACTGGCGGAGCTCGGCTACACGCCCGGGGAGCGGCAGGCGCTCGCGCGGGCGGGGGTGGCCACAGGAGCGGGGTGATAGCTGTGGCGAACAGAGCGCTCGCGGGGCTGCGCGTCGTCGAGATGACCGAGGCATGGGTCGGTCCGGTCTGCGCGTCGATGATGGGCGACCTCGGTGCGGACGTCGTCAAGGTCGAGTCCTACCCCCGGCACTCGATGACGAGGCCCGTCGCGCCGCGCACCGCGACGATGCCCGGCGACGGACCCGTCTACGAGCGGGACGCGCTGCACCACCAGGGCAACCGCAACAAGCGCAACGTCGCGCTCGACGTGCGGACACGGGGGGGAGCGGAGGTGCTCAGGCGCCTCATCGCCGGTGCCGACCTCTTCCTCGAGGGATACTCCGCCGGGAAGCTCGCGCAACTCGGCTTCGGCTGGGAGCAGGCGCGGAAGCTGAACCCGCGCCTCGTGATGGTCTCGCTCGCCGGCTGGGGATCGACCGGGCCCTACATCGGGCGCTCCGCGCTGGGCAGCGCCCTCGACGCGACCAGCGGCTACATGGCGATCCGGGGCCATCCCGACGGCCCGTTCGAGGACGTGACGCCGACGGTGCACTCCGATGCGACGGGCTCCCAGACGCTGCTCTTCGCCTGCCTGACCGCCCTCGAGCTGCGGGACCGCGACGGGGTCGGGCTCTTCGTCGACTTGTCGCAGTGGGAGGGGCTCGTGTGGCAGTTTCCCGGACTCCTCGGCGACTGGGAGCTGAACCGCCGCCTCCCGCCCAGAACCGGGAACGCCGAGCCGACCGTGGTCCCGCACGGCGTCTACCCGGCCTCAGGCGACGACGAGTGGGTGGTGCTGGTGGCCTCAGACGACGACCAGTGGGCGGCGCTCGCGGGCGCACTCGGCCACCCCGAGTGGGCGGAGGAGCGGCACGACTGGGCCACCGTGCCCGGGCGGCTGCGGCATCGCGACGCCGTCGACGCGGCGATCGCCGAGGCCACGGGCGATCTCGCCGGCGGCCCGCTCGCGGAGGCGGTCCAGGCGGCGGGCGCCGTCGCCGCGCGCGTCGTGCGCTCCCCCGACATCCCCGGCTCTCCCCAGCTCGAAGCCCGGCGCTGGATCGAGACCATCGACCACCGCTGGACCGGTCCGAAGCAGATGGGCGGCTTCCTCTGGCGGATCGAGCCCGATCCGCCCGCCTGGGAGCGCCCGACCGCTCTGGTCGGCGAGCACAACGACGAGGTCCTGTCCGAGATCGGCTTCACGCCCGAGCAGATCGAGGCGTTCCGGGAGACCGGCGCGATCGGTGACCGCTACGAGTAGCGCTCCATCCGGGGCCGACGCTTCCGCCCGGGCGGCTGTATGCTGAACTCTCCCGTGGACGTCAGGGTGCTGCCGCGCAACTCGCGGCAGAACGGCGCGGCCACCGGGCGAGAGGCCGCTAGATGATGGGCCCGCCCCCGGGCATGATGCCCCTCGGCCCGCGGACGCCGGGGCGGATACGCATGTTCGCGGCGTTCTCCGAGCGCGACTTCGCGTGGTTCTTCGCCGGCAATAGCGCCTTCTTCCTCGCGATGCAGATGAACTTCATCCTCCGCGGCTTCCTCGCCTTCGAGCTGACAGGGAGGGCGGTCTCGCTCGCCGTGGTCGCCGTCGCGATCGCGGTGCCGATGCTCGTGGTGGCACCGTTCGGAGGGGTCGTCGCCGACCGCGTCGACAAGCGCCGCCTCCTGATCGCGACGCAGAGCGTCGCCGCCGCGGGCGACCTCGTCGTCGCGATACTCGTGATCGGGGGGTGGATCGAGTACTGGCACTTGGTGGCCGGGGCGCTCGGGACGGGCGCCGTCTTCGCCATCAACATGCCGGCCCGGCAGGCGATCGTCCCGCAGCTGGTGCCACAGCACCGGCTGATGAACGCGATCTCGTTGCAGATGGGCGGAATGAACCTGACGCGCATCTTCGGTCCGGCGGCGGCGGGGCTCCTGATCGCGCCGCTCGGCGTCGGCGGCGTCTACCTCATCACCGCCGCCCTCTTCACACTGGCGGTCGCCTCCGAGTTCCAGCTCCCGGCGCACGGGATGGTCGCCTCCAGAGGCCCGCGGAAGGACCTTCGTACCGAGCTCCTCGGCGGATTCTCCTACATCTCGCGCCGGCCGCTGATGCGTCTTCTCATCGTGGCCGGCCTCCTGATGCCGCTCTTCGCATTCCCCGTGCAGCAGCTGCTGCCGGTGATCGCCGAGGAGGTCTTCGCCGGCGACCCGTTCGAGAGCTCGACCGCGCTCGGCATCCTCGCGGCGAGCACCGGCGTGGGCGGCCTCATCGGCGCCCTGATCGCAGCGAACCTCGACGCGGCGCCCCGCAAGGGCCTCATCATGCTCACCGGCGGCCTCATGATGGGCGCCTTCCTCATCGCCTTCGCCGCGTCCGACCCCTTCCCGGTGGCGCTGATCTTCCTCGCCGTCGCCAACACCGGGAGCATGCTCTTCATGACCACGAACAACACGGTGATCCAGGCGAGCGTCGACCCCGAGGTGCGCGGCCGCGTGATGGCAGTCCTGCTCATGTCGTTCGGCGCGATGCCCCTGGGCGTGATCCCGGTCACGGTGGCGGCCGACGCCTTCGGTGCGCCGGCCGCCGTCGCCGGCACGGCCGTCGTGATGCTCGCCACGCTGCTACTCGTCTTCGTAGCCAGCGCGACCCTGCGCCGGCTCGAGGTCGGGGCGCTGGGCGAGGCGGCGCTCTCGCCGTCGCAGGCGGCGCGGCTGGTCGCGGAGGGGCGGATCTCAAAGGAGGAGGCGGAGAGCCTCACGAGCGGCGTCGGCGGGGCGGCTTTGGCGCGGGTGCTCCCGGGCAAGAGCGGGCCGGGGGCGGGCGGACGCTAAGCTAGCGATCGGGGCGAGCGGGGAGGCGGCTGATGGACTGGGCGGACAGCACCGAGGAGAGTGCCTTCCGGGCCGAGGTGCGGCAGCTCATCGAGGCGCGCCTCCCGGAGTTCTACCGCGACCGCGAGAGCGGGCCGGCCGGCGTCAGCCCCCAGTACTGGTGGCAGTGGGACGTCCTGCACGGGGACGAGGAGGCGTGCGACTCGGCTCTGCGGTGGGCCGCGGCGCTCGGCGAGCGCGGCTGGGGGGCACCGCACTGGCCGATCGAGTACGGCGGCGCTGGTCTCAGCGCCGCCGAGCAGTTCATCCTTAACCAGGAGCTCGCCTACGCTGAGGCGCCGATCGTCGGGGGTCCGGGCGTCAAGATGCTCGGGCCCACGATCATGCTGCACGGCAACGAGGAGCAGAGACAGCGCTTCCTGCAGCCGACGCTCGCGGGGGAGATGATCTGGGCGCAGGGCTACTCGGAGCCGGGTGCTGGCTCAGATCTCGCCTCGCTCACCACGCGCGCCGTGCGCGACGGCGACGACTACATCGTCACCGGCCAGAAGATCTGGACCTCGCTCGGCCACGTCGCCAACTGGATCTTCATGATCGTCCGCACCGACCCGGAGGCGCCGAAGCACCGCGGCATCTCCTTCCTGCTCGTGCCGCTCGACAGCCCTGGCGTCGAGGTGCGACCGATCATCAGCGCCGCCTGGGAGCGACGCACCAACGAGTCGTTCTACGAGCGCGTGCGGGTCCCGGTCACAAACCGCGTCGGCGAGGAGAACCGCGGGTGGTACGTCGCGATGACGCTGCTCGACCACGAGCGCTCGAACGTGGGCGGTGCGGTCGCCCAGAGACGCGAGGTCGAGGAGCTACTCGCCTATCTCGACTCCGACGAGGGGCGGGAGCGCTCGCGCGTCGTTGAGCTCGACTCGACCCGCCAGCTACTCGCGAGCCGCTACGTGGAGACGGAGCTCCTCGCCAACTTCTCCTTCCGCATCATCTCCATCCAGAAGAGTGGCCGCGTCCCGAACTACGAGGCGTCGATCTCCAAAATCGTGGGCTCCGAGCTCGCCCAGACGCTGCAGCAGAGCGCGATGAAGGCCTTCGGCCTCTACGGGACGCTATGGCCCGGCTCGCCGTACGCCCCGCTCGACGGCGTCCACACCTACCGCTCCGTCGACCACATCTCCTCGACGATTGCGGCCGGGAGCAACGAAATCCAGCGGAACGTGATCGCGACGCGCGGGCTCGGACTGCCGCGGGGCTGAGCGGCCCGGCGCGACGGGAGGGCCACCCCGCTCCTTGAGGCGCCCCCGCGGCGCCCGTACGATTCACGAGCCGCACCCGCGGTCGAGGGGAGGGAGCGCTGGTGCCGCGACCGCTGGAGGGCGTGCGCGTCCTTGATTTCACGTGGGCGCAGCAGGGACCGTTCGCCACGGCGCTGATGGCGGACATGGGCGCCGAGATCATCAAGATTGAGGGGCTCGACGGCGAGCGCGGCCGCCACATCTTCCCCGGGGATCGCCCTGTCGCCTACTTCGTCGCCCACAACCGCGGCAAGCACAGCGTCACCCTCGACCTGAAGCGGCCCGAGGCGATCGAGATCGTGAAGCGCCTCGCCGAGCGCGTGGAGGTCGTCGTGAACAACTTCCGCCCGGGCGTGATGGAGCGCCTCGGCCTCGGCTACGACGACCTCCGCGCCGTCAATCCCGCCATCGTCTACGGCAGCGCGACCGGCTTCGGCCCGCTGGGGCCGATGGCCGGCCGCCCCGGGGTCGACATCATGGGACAGGCGATGGGCGGCATCATGACCAAGACCGGCGCCGAGGGGGATCCCCCGTCGCCCGCCGGCGCCGCGATCGCGGATCAGACCGGCGCGATCCTGCTCGCCGTCGGGATGCTGGCGGCGCTGCTCAAGGCGCGCTCCACCGGGGAGGGCGAGCAGGTAGATGTGTCGCTCTACGGGTCGCAGATCGCCCTGCAGAGCTTCGAGATCACGACGCACTCGATGCTCGGGCGCGACTCCGGACGCGGCGGGCTCGGCCACCCGGAGGCGAGCAAGCGCGGAATCTGGCGCGCCTTCGAGGCCTCGGACGGCTGGTTCGTCCTGGGCTCGGTCGACATGTTCCGCTTCCGCCGGCTCGCCTCGCTGGTCGGGGCGCCCGATCTCGCGGAGCGCTACCCCGACGACGCGCGGCGCGCCGCGGGGCTTCCGGTGATCAACGCGGAGCTCGAGCGCCGCTTCCGCGCCAAGACGCAGGCCTTCTGGTTCGAGCGCTTCGAGGAGCAGGACATCATCTTCGCGCCGGTGCAGAGCTATGACGACGTGCTCGCCTGCGAGCAGGCGCGGGCGAACGGCTACGTCCAGACGCTGCCGCACCCCGTGCTCGGCGAGGTGACCGTGGCGGGATCGCCGATCCAGTTCGGCCGCGCGCCGGCGCGCCTCACCGGGCCGGCGCCCGAGCTCAGCGACTCGACCGAGCGCTACCTGGAGGAGCTCGGCTTCGGCTGGGATGAGATCGTGCGGCTGCGCGAGGACGGCGTGATCTAGGATGTCGGCCCACCGCCGGGATGCCCCGCCCGGGAGACCTCGGCCCTAGCGGGGACGCTCGACGAGCGAGGCGATGCCCTGGCCGCCCCCGATGCAGAGCGAGGCGATGCCGTAGCGCGCGCCGGTGCGTTCCAGCTCGTGCATCAGCTTCACGACCAGGATGGTGCCGGTCGCGCCGACCGGATGTCCGAGCGCGATGGCGCCCCCGTTGGGGTTGGTGCGCTCCGTCGGGAGTCCGAGCGCACCCGAGCACGCCGCCGCGACCGACGCGAACGCCTCGTTCAGCTCGATGACGTCGATCTCGGCCAAGGAGAGCCCCGCGCGCTCAAGCAGCCTCCCGATCGCCGGGATCGGCCCGGACCCCATGATCTCGGGCTCGACGCCGGCCTCCGCGCGCGCCACGAGCCGGAGCCGTGGGCGGAGTCCCAGCTTCGCCGCCGTGCCCGCGGTCGTCGCGACGACGGCAGCGGCGCCGTCGTTGATCCCGGAGGAGTTGCCGGCCGTGACCGAGCCGTCGGAACGGAAGGCCGGCCGCAGCCGGCTCAGCGCCGGCGCGGAGGTCTCGCGCGGGTGCTCGTCGGTGTCGAAGACGACTGTCTCGCGGCCGCGCCTCACCTCGAGCGGGAGGATCTGCTCGCGGAAGCGGCCCTCGTCGATCGCCCGGCGCGCCCGTTCCTGCGAGCGCAGCGCGTACTCGTCCTGCCGGCCACGGGAGATCCCGTAGCGCTCCGCAAGGTTCTCGGCCGTGATCCCCATCGGAACGTCCTCGAACGGGTCGGTGACGAGATCGAGCGTGCCGTCCTCGAGAGCCCCGTCGCCGTAGCGGTAGCCGAAGCGCCCCTTGCGCACGTAGTACGGCATCCGGCTCATGTTCTCAGCGCCGCCGGCGACGACGATCTCGGCATCGCCCGCGGCGAGCCACCGCGCCGCCTCGTGGATCGCCTCGAGGCCCGAGCCGCAGATACGGTTCACGGTGTAGGCCGGCGTCTCGATGGGCATCCCTGCCTTCACGGAGGCGTGGCGCGCGATGTAGGCGTCCTCCGCGACCTGCCCCACGCAGCCCAGGATCACCTGGTCCACCTGCGCCGGCTCGATTCCGGCGCGCGCAACCGCCTCGCGGATGACGGCAGCGGCGAGATCGGAGGCGGGCGTCTCTGCGAGCGCCCCGCCGAGCGTGCCGATCGCCGTGCGCACGCCCGAGAGCAGGACGACGTCGTCGGGCGAGAGGACGGCCGTGTTCGCATCGGTCATCCGTGAAGCCTCCCTCCGGCGCTAGAGCGCCATCTCGTGCAGGTCGTCGGCGAGAACGAGCTCGGGCTCCGTCGCGGCCTGCACCTCGCCGGCGCTGACGCCGGGAGCGACCTCGCGCAGGAGAAGGCCCACAGGCGTTACCTCGATCACCGCGAGATCGGTCACGATCAGGTCGACGCACGCGGGCGCCGTGAGCGGGTAGGAGCACTCGCGGACGATACGCGGTCCGCCCTCGCGCGTGCGATGCGCCATCGCCACGATCAGGCGGCGGGCGCCCACGGCGAGATCCATCGCGCCCCCGACCGAGCCTCCGCCGCGCTCCGGGACGAACCAGTTCGCGAGGTCGCCCCGCTCTGAGACCTGGAGGCCGCCCAGCACCGCGACATCGACGTGCCCGCCGCGGATCATCGCGAAGGAGGAGGCGCTGTCGAAGAAGCTCGCACCGGGGAGCAGCTCGACGGGCTGCCCGCCGGCGTTGATTCGGTCCGGGTCGAAGTCCCGATCGCTGATGCCCCCGTAGCCGAGGATCCCGTTCTCCGCCTGGAAGAGCACGGTGCGGCCCTCGGGTAGGAAGCCGGCGACCTCCGTCGGGAGGCCGATCCCGAGGTTGACGACCATGCCGTCCCCGAGCTCGCGCGCGGTACGCAGGGCGATGAGTTCTCGTGTCAGCCCGCCGGGCATCGTCGCGCCTCCTCCGTCGCCCGAACCGGCCTAGCCGGACCAGCGCACTTCGACTGCGTCGCAGCGCACGACCCGGTCGACGTAGACCGCGGGGGTGCCGATGCGCTCGGCATCGAGCTCACCCGGCTCGACGATCTCCTCGACTTCGGCGATCACCAGATCCGCCGCCGTCGCCATCACGGGGTTGAAATTCCGACCCGCCTCCCGGTAGACGAGGTTTCCGAGCCGGTCGGCGCGCGCCGCCTTGATCAGCGCGACGTCGGCGCGCAGCGGGCGTTCAAGCAGGTAGCGCTCCCCCCCCACCTCGAGCTCCTGCTTCCCCTCGGCGAGGGGCGTGCCGAGCCCGGTGCGAGTGAGGAACCCACCGATGCCAGCGCCGCCGGCGCGGATACGCTCGGCGAGCGTGCCCTGCGGCACGAGCTCCAGTTCGACCTCGCCCGCGTGGTACTGCTCCTCGAAGCGACTGCGGCGCCCGCCGGAGGCCCGGATGGCGAAGCTCGCGACCATCTTCCGAAGCTGGCGACCCTCGCAGAGCTCGTCGAGCTTGTCGCCGAGTCCGATATTGTTGGCGATCGCCGTGAGGCCGCTGGTGCCGCGCCGCTTCAGCGCGAGGATCAGATTCGACGGCGAGCCGGCCGAGACGAAGCCACCGACCATCACTGTCGCGCCGTCCTCGACGCCCTCGAGGGCGTCGTCCGGCGTCTCGTAGACGGCGGCGACCACCGGACCTGGCCCCGAGCCCCTACGCGGTCGTGTCTGCGGTGCCGTCTGGGGGCGGGATGTGGCTCGCGTGGTTCTCCAGGTACCACTCGGCGATCTCCTCGCGGGTGGCCCACCACACGCCCTCGTGCCTCTTCGCGTGCTCGACGAACTCGCGGAGGGCGCGAATCCTGTAGGGATGACCGGAGACGTGGGGGTGCAGTCCCACGTTCATGAGGCGCCCGGACTCGGCGCCCTCGGCGTAGAGCTGGTCGAACTGCTCGATGAGCGACTCCAGCACCTGCGAGGTGGTCATGCCGCGGCGGTGGAAGAGCGTGAAGTCGTTGATCTCGACTGAGTACGGCGTGGAGACGATCGGGCCGTGAGCCGTCTGGATCAGGTAGGGCTGATCGTCGTTCATATAGTCGCAGAAAAAAATCAGCCCCTCGCTCGCGAGGATCTCCGGCGTCGCCTGCGTGCCCCGAAGGGACGACGATAGCCAGCCCCTCGCCCGTCGCCCCGTGACCTCCTCGAAGACGCGGAGCGTCTCGCGTACCAGCGTGCGCTCGTCGTCGGGGTTGCCGTCGTAGTTGGTGAGCAGGTCTCCCTGCTCGTAGTTGTGGGCGATCAACTCCCAGCCGCGTTCGAGCGCGGCGTCGATGATCGCGCGGCGCTCGAGCCCGGTCTTGGCGTTCATGGTGCAGCCTGCGGGAACGCCGGCCTCGTCCATGACGCGAATCATCCGCCAGATCCCCACTCGCTGGCCGTACTCGCGCCACGAGTAGTTGTGGAAGTCCGCCACGCGGCCGGGGAGGGGATCCGGGAGCGCGGGCGGCCCCCCTGCGTAGTAGGGGAGGTCAGTCTCCTTCACCAGGTCCCAGTGCTCCAGGTTGAAGCTGATCATCAGCGCGAGGCGCGCGCCGTTGGGCCAGCGAAGGGGCTGGCGCGCCGGGAGCGGCACGAAGTCGTAGGGCACGGGAGCTCCATTCTTCCGGGGCGCCACCGCACCGGCGGTGGGCAGAAATCTCGGCGGATTGTATACAGGAGTCCTCGCGCGTCAACGCAGGGAGGCGGGCCGGACGATGGCCGACGAGGACCGCGTGCTCATAGCCGGGGCCGGACCGGCGGGGCTGAGCGCCGCCGCGTTCCTCGTGGACGCCGGCATCCCCGTCACGGTTTTCGAGGCCGAGCAGAGCCTCCCCATCGATCCGCGAGCCTCGACCTTCCATCCGCCGACGCTCGACATGCTCGACGAACTCGGCGGTGTCACCGAGCGCGTGATGGAACAGGGGCTCATCGCCCCCACCTGGCAGTACCGCGACCGGCGTACCGGACCGATCGCCACCTTCGACCTCTCGATCCTCGCCGGCCTCACCTCCCATCCGTATCGCGTTCAGACCGAGCAGTGGAAGTTCACGCAGATCCTGCTCGACCGCCTGGTGGCGAGCGGCGGCTGCGAGGTCCGCTTCGGCGAGTCCGTGGTGGGGGCGCACCAGAACGGGGGCGGCGTCTCCGCGCTCATCCGCTTCGAGGACATGCAGGAGCGGACCGAGCGCGGGCGCTACCTGATAGGCGCCGACGGTGCCGCCTCACTCGTCCGCATCTCGCAGGGCATCGAGTTCCAGGGGCTCACTTTGCCGGAGTTTTTCCTCGTGCTGACGACACCCTTCGACTTCCGGGAGGAGATCGAGGACCTGAGCTTCGTCAACTACGTCTCGGACCCCGAGGAGTGGCTGGTCCTGCTCCGCACGCGCTACTTCTGGCGCGTGCTCTTCCCCACTGGTCCCGAGCACGACGACGGGGACCTCACCGGCGACGCGAGCGTGCAGCGCCGCATGCAGAGCGTACTCCCGCGATCGGAGCCCTACGAGGTCACCCACCGATCGCTCTACCGCGTGCACCAGCGCGTCGCCGAGCGCTACCGGCTCGGCCGCATCCTGCTCGTCGGCGACGCCGCCCACGTCAACAACCCGCTCGGCGGGATGGGGATGAACGGGAGCGTGCACGACGCGGTGAACCTGGCCAAGAAGCTCATCGAGATCTGGCGGGGGGCGGACGGCTCGCTGCTCGATCGCTACGAGCGGCAGCGCCGCACGGTCTGCATCGAGCACGTGCAGGCGGCGACGGTCCGGAACCGGGAGCTGATGCGCGAGACCGATCCCCGCCTCAGGCGGGAGCGACACGACGAATGGAGGCGCACCGCGGAGACTCCGGAGGCGGCGCTCGCGTTCCTGCGCGGCTCCTCGATGATCGTCTCCCTCGAGCGCGAGCGAGAGATCGCGTGAAGGGGACGGACGGGCGACCGCCCGCGACCGATGCGGACCTCGCGCTCTACCGGCGTCAGGGGCTCGGAGGCCCGGTCGGCTTCGGCGATCGCCCTGCACTGCTCGTGGTCGACTTCACTAACGCGTTCGCCGACCCCGCGCGCTTCGGCGGGGGCAACATCGCCGAGGCAATCGCCAACACGCGGCCCGTGCTCGAGGCCGCTCGGCGGGCCGGTCTCCCGGTGGCCTTCACGCGCGTCGTCTACGCGAGCGACGGCTCCGACGCCGGCGTCTTCACACAGAAGGCGCCGGGACTCCTCGACCTCACAGAGGAGGCGGAGGGGAGTCAGATCGTCGCCGAGCTGACGCCCGAGCCCGGCGAGCACGTGATCCGGAAGACGCAGCCCTCGGCCTTCTTCGGCACCGATCTCGCACCGTGGCTCCTCGGCCGTGGCGCCGACACGCTGGTCGTGACCGGTGCCACGACGTCGGGTTGCGTGCGGGCCAGCGTCGTCGATGCCATGAGCTACAATCTGCGCGCCGTCGTCGTGCGGGACTGCGTCGGCGACCGCGCGCTCGGACCCCACGAGGCAAACCTGTTCGACATGGAGCAGAAGTACGCCGACCTCGTGGTGGCGACGGAGGCCGTGGCCGCCATGATTGCCCGGAGCCGCGCCGGCGAAGCCGAGGGAGGCGCCGGGTCCGCCACGCCGGTTACTCGGAGGATCGGAGAGACGCGATGACGACCGTAGCCGATGCCGGGACGATGGACGCGCCGCTTGAGAACTACATCGGCTACCGCGCGCGCGTCGGGGTGGTGATCCCTTCGACCAACACGGCTGTCGAGTACGACCTCGGCAAGATCTCACTCCCCGGCGTGACCTGGCACCCCGGCCGCTTCTTCGTGGAGTCACCGGCCCTCGACACGGATGATGCCTTCCTGGCCTTCCTCGAGTTCATCCGCACGGAAATCCCGATCGCCGTACGTGACCTGCTCACCTGCGAACCCACCGCCGTGATGATGGGCATGAGCGCCGAGACCTTCTGGGGCGGCCTCGCCGGCAACGAGGAGTTCATCCGCCGCGTCAAGGAGCAGATCGGAGACATCCCGCTCACGACCGGCGCGGCCGCGTGCGTCGACGCGCTCCACACGTTCGGCGCGCGGCGACTGGGCGTCCTCACGCCCTACCAGCCGATCGGTGACGAGAACGTGCGCGCGTTCTTCGGCGACATGGATTTCGACGTGCGCAAGATCGTTGGCCTGAGGTGCGCCACCGCTACCTCGATCGCGCACACGCCGCGCACCGAGGTATTCGAGGCCGTGCGCGAGCTCGAAGCAGCCGGCGTCGACGCGATCGTCCAGGTGGGGACGAACCTCTCGGCCGTCGACATCTTCCCGACGCTCGAGCACCAGCTCGGCAAGCCCGTGATCCCGATCAACATCGCGAACGCCTGGCACACGCTGAGGACGCTCGGTATCCAGGACCAGATCGCCGGGATGGGACTCCTCTTCGAGGAGCACTAGCGCCCGCCGGCGCCCGAAGGGTGCCCCGTGGACGCGGCACGCCGGAGCCCGCGCACGTCGCAGCCGGGTCAACCGCCCGCACAGAGAGGTCCCGCGTGCCTGGGCACGCGGGACCTGCTCCGGGGCACCCGCCCGCGGTCTCGTCGACCGCAGGACAACGTTACGAATCGATGGGCGAATCCTCGCGGTTGCCGTACTCGGTCCAGGATCCGTCGTAGACACGCACGTCCGAGTAGCCGAGCAGATCGCTCAGGACGAACCAGGTGTGCGTAGCGCGCACCGCCGTCTGGCAGAGCGTGTACACAGTGTTCCCCGCCACGACGCCTTCGCCGTCGTAGAGTTCGCGCAGCTCGTCGGCGGGGAGGAACCGGCCGTCCTCGCCGATGGCGCGGCTCCACTCAACGTTCAAAGACTCCGGGATGTGCCCGCCGCGGTCGGCGCGCACGTCGCGGCCCGCGTACTCCTCGGGCGAGCGCGCGTCGCAGACCAGGACACTCGGGTCGTCGATCGACGCGATGATCTCGTCCCAGCCGGCGATCACGTCGTTGTTGGGGTCAGACGCAAAGGCGTAGGACGAACTCACCACGGCGGGCGTCTCGGTGCTGGCCGCACGGCCCTCGGTCTCCCAGAGCGGGAAGTCCCCGTCGAGCAGTCGGACGTCGTCGTGGCCGTAGACGGAGAGCACCCAGAGGCCGCGCGACGCCCAGATCGAACCGCGCTGGTCGTAGAAGACGATGGTGCTATCGGCCGTCGCTCCGACCCCGGCGAGCACCGCAGCCACCTCCTCGGCCGGCGGGATCAACCCGGACACACCGTCGATCTCCTTCTGGAACGACCCGCCGGCGTTCAGCCTGATTGCCCCCGGGATGTGGCCGGCGGCGTAGCTCTCCTCGTTGCGCAGGTCGATGAGTACGACCGAGTCGTCGTCGAGGTGGTCCTCGATCCACTGGGTGGTAACGAGCCGCGACGTGTCGTGGTAGCCGCGCTCCTCGAGGCCCTTCACGGCCTTCGAGTCTTCATCGTCGCCACAGCCCGTGATAAGCGCGGCGCCCGCCAGCACGGCCAATGCCAGCAGCCCGGCCGTGCGGCCCCAAAGCGTCGATCCGCGCCTCGTCCTTCGTGATCGTTCCATGTGAGTCCTCTGCTTTCTATGCGGTCTCCTCGCGACCGCGTTCACACGAGTTCCTGCAGGCACCGCCCTAGCCGGCGGCCTCGGCACTGAAGATGCGGATCGCCCACTCGCCGGGTCTCCGCTCGCTGATCTCGCACCCGTAGCCACGCTTCATCGCCTCGGGCGGAATCGTCGAGAGCGCGGGCGGGTGATCGGTGAGCACCGTCAGCTCCGGCACGCCGGGCCGCACGTCGTCGAGCTCGCGCGTGGTGCGAAGCATGGGGTACGGACAGATCTCGCCGCGCACGTCCAGTACCGGCGCCTCGTTCGTGGCGGTCATGGGTTCCCCTCCCTGTTTCCTGACTCGTCGCCTGATTCCGTGTCGGCGGGCGTGCGGTCAGCGGGCAACAGGCGCAGTGCCCGCGTCCCGCTCGTCGGCGGCTCGACGCGGCAGCGCAGGCCGCGCTGCGCGGCCGCCGGCAGCACGTAGGTGGCGACCACTTCGAGGTCGGTGAGGATGTGCATCCCGGCACCCCCAACGGCGCGCTCGACCGCCTCGTGCGCGGCGCGCATCTGCTCGGCGGCCGGACGCCCGCGCAGGTCCAGGATCTCCTCCATGGCCGCGCTGCTGCTCATGGGAACCGCCGGATGACTGCCGTGCCCGCGTAGGCGCCGACCGCGAGGGCGACGGCGTAGATCCAGCCGTTGAGGGCGAGCGAGGGGATCGCCGAGAAGAAGGCGCCGATGGTGCAGCCGAGCCCCAGGCCAGCCCCGTAGCCCATTACTACGCCGCCGGCGAGCGACTGCACGTAGCGCCTGGGGCCGCGCGGGACGCGCAGCCGGAACTCCCTCGCCAGGAGCGCGGCCGTGAAGGCCCCTGCGATGATCCCTGCGTTGAGCATGAAGGCATCGCTGAACCACGTGCCCTCGACGAAGCGCGGGACGCAGCCTGGGATGTCGCTAATGCCCTTGAGCTCGCCGACCCCCGCGCCGAAATTGACGGCAAAGTCCGAGGACCAGCGCGAGAGTTCGCCCACGACGCCGATCGGGCGATAGCGGATGAAGAGCATGATGTTGACCGCGGCCAGCGCGATGCCACCGATGAGCGGCGTCCACTCGTCCCGGAAGACGCGCCGGGCCAGCCCGGAGAGCGTCGTGCCCGGCGCGGCGCCGGTCGACGTGGCGCTCGTAATCGGGATCGTGAAGGTCATGCCGGCGAAAGCGCGTCGCTCCCACCAGGAGACGGCGAAGAAGGCAAGCCCGAACAGAGCCAACGTGACCACGATCGCGCCCGTGTAGGTGAGATCCGTTGGCAGCCATGAGATGCGATCGGTGCTGATCTGGTTGTCCCACCACCAGTTCCAGGTGCGATTCAGCCCGTAGAGCCCGACGAGCACGCCCCCGATCGCAACCCACGAGCCGAGGTAGCCCTCGCCCATGCGGTAGAGCGAGCCACTGACGCAGCCGCCGGAGAGCACCATCCCGAAGCCGAAGAGCAGCCCGCCGAGCACCGTCGCGATACCGAGCGGCAGGATGTGCGCGTCGGACGGCAGCACGCCGCTGCCGGGGTTGGGCACGACGGTGGCCATGATCATCGCGAAGCCGACAGTGCCGACGGCGAGGCCGGCGATGATACCTCGCATCATCCGGCCCTGCCGCATGAGGAAGAGGTCGCGGAAGCCGGCGACGAAGCAGAAGCGGCTGCGCTGGGAGATCGCGCCGAAGGCGGCGCCCGCGACCCAGAAGACCGGCCACGCCGCGTCGACGCGTAGGGCGAGCAGGTAGACCGCCGCGAGGGCGGCGAGGGCGAGCAGGCCCGCGAGCGTCGAGCGATCAATCGTGCGGCGGGTGGCAAGAAGGGCACTCACGCGACAGATGTTGTCATAGTCGAGTGACTTACACAAGATCAGAGCGCGCGCGATGGACCGGGGCAACGCGCCGGGCCCGAGATCGTCACCGGGAGAAGACTCCCTGGGCGGAGTCTCCGCCCCGCCCGGCCGCTCCCGCGAAGGAAGGCGACGCTCCTGCGCGGGGCCCTAGTGATCCCGCAGGAGAGCGCCGAAGCCCTCGAAGCGCCCGTCGTCCCCAGCCGCCCGCAGCGCGGCCCAGAAGGTCGCCTGGTTGCTCGTCACCACCGGCTTGCCGAGCGTTTCCTCGAGCTCGGCGATGAGCGGCAGCGTCGCGAAGTCGGTGCAGCTGATAAGGAGTGCCTCGGCCTCTGGACGGTCGACCGCGTGCGCGTGCCGGCGCACCTCGTCGAGGTCAACGCGGGCGATCCGGACGTACTCCTGCGGGCCTCCGGCGCCGATGCCGAGGCCGGACATCGCCACCACCTCGACGCCGTTCGCGGCCAAGAACTCGCGCTCGTGCTCGTTGAGCGCATCGTGGTACGGCGTCGCGAGCGCCACGCGGCTCACGCCCAGCGCTCGCAGCGCGTACACCAGCGAGGCCGCCGTGGTCACCGCCGGCCTGCCCGTGAGCCCCGTCACGAAATCGCAGAGGGCCGTCATCGGTGCCGTCATCGAGCCGGCCGTGCAGCCGTAGGCGATCACGTCGACGGAGGCCTGCGCGAGGTCGGAGGCGGCGCGCTCCACGTCGGCGTAGAGCGCGCGCAGCCCCACCTCGCTCGTCGTGTCGGTGTGCAGAGGCATCCGCGTGACGTGGACGCTGACCCCCTCCGGGACCATGAGCTGCCACTCCGCCTCGTTGGCCGTGTTCGTCGGCGGGACGATCAGCCCGAGCTTCGCCCGCGTGCCGTACACCGTCGCCGGACGCCCGTCCGTCCGGAGGCCTCGGGCCATCTCCACCATCGCGAGCCTTCCCCTCAGCGCTTCCCTACACGGTTCGCCCAGCGCTTCTCGAACTCCCACACCTCGGGGAAGCCCATCAGCTCGCTGAAGGAGTCGAAGTCGTGGAGCGGCTGCGCGAGCCCGGCGCTCGACCCGCGCTCGGCGATGTGCGCGTAGACCGAGCGCAGCGCCGCTCCCACCGCGAGGAACCCGGTCGCGGGGAAGATGGCGAGTGTGTACCCCACCTGGCGCAGCTCCTCAGCCGAGAGCACCGGCGTGCGCCCGCCGTCCACCATGTTCGCCATGAGCGGCTGGTCGAGGGAGCGGCCGATCGTCCGCATCTCTTCAAGGGAGCGCGGGCCCTCCACGAACAGCACGTCGGCTCCCGCCCGCGCGAAGGCCTCCGCGCGGCGCAGCGCCTCGTCGAGACCGTGGTCGGAGCGTGCATCGGTGCGCGCGACAACGAGGAAGTCCTCAGACTCACGCGATTCGACGGCGACGGCGATCTTTGCCACCGCCTCGTCGATCGGGATCACCGGCCTTGTCCCGGGCGTGTGGCCGCACTTCTTCGGGAACTGCTGATCCTCGAGCTGGATCGCCGCCGCCCCCGCCGTCTCGTAGCCGCGCACCGTGTGCTGCACGTTGAGGAGGCCGCCGTAACCGGTATCGGCGTCGGCAATGAGCGGCGTGGCGGTCACGGAGCAGATCCGCGAGACGCTATCCACCATCTCGGTGTACGTCGCGAGCCCCGCGTCCGGCAGACCCAGATGTGAAGCGACGGCGCCGTAGCCCGTCATGTAGAGAGCCGGGAAGCCGTATCCGTCGGCGATGCGCGCCGATATCAGGTCGAAGACGCCGGGCGCCGATGTGAACTCGCGGTCGCGCACTCGGCCCGCAAGCTCGGCCCGCGCATGCGCCCGGCTTGTCGCGCCCGCCCGGCGGGTCGCCACCTCGGGTCCGTTCCGTATCTCCTGCATCGTCGACCTCCCCCGGTGCCCGTGCCGGCCGCGTGCCGCTCGGTGCAGGCGCCTACTGGTCCCGTCCGCCCGCCGGGGTCGCGGCGGACGGCGCCTGCTCGAGACGCGTGTTCCAGTGGAACTGCTGCGGCTTGCGGCCGGCCTGCGGATCGATGACGACGCTGACGACGGCAGGTCCCTCCGCCGCGAGCGCCGCCTCAAGCGCCGGTCCCAGCTGGTCCGGGCGCTCTACGCGGAAGCCCGCGCCGCCAAACGCCTCCGCAAGAAGCTCATAGCGCGCATCGGCCGACAGCGCCCCGGGCGCGCGCATCCCGGCGGGAGGCGGCTCCGTCGGCATCCCGCTCCCGATGCCACCGTTATTCAGCACGACGACCGTGATCGGCAGGCCGTGGCGCGCCGCCGTCTCGAGCTCCATCCCGGAGAATCCGAACGCCGAGTCGCCCTCCACGGCGACCACCGGCCGACCGGGATCTACGGCGGCCGCCGCGATGGCGTACCCCAGCCCGACTCCCATCGTGCCGTGCGTCCCGGCGTCGAGACGTCTGCGCGGCTCCTCGTTCGGGAGCTGCGTGCGGCCGATGTCCATCGTGTTCGCCCCCTCGGAGACGATCACGCTCCCCGGCGGGATCGCCCGGCGGATCTCGCGGAAGGCGCGGTAGTAGTTCATCGGCGAGCTGTCGTCCGCCAGCATCGGCTCGACCTGCCGGGCGTTCTCTTGGACCTGCGTCTGAAGCGTCGTGCGCCACGTCGTCTCCGCGGGGTACTCCCACGGCCGCGCCTCCAGCGCGGCGAGCAGCTGCCGCGTCACGGAGCGACCGTCCCCCACCAGCGCGACTTCGGCGGGCACGTTCGCACCGATTTGCTCAGCTGCGACGTCGAGCTGCAGCACGCGCACGTCCGGCCGGAAGCGCGGCGGCCGGCCAAAGTGCAGCATCCAGTTCAGTCGCGCGCCGAGGAGGAGAATCACGTCTGCCTCGCGCAGCGCAGTGGACCGGGCGGCGGCGACCGACAGCGGGTGGCTGTCGGGGACCACGCCCTTCCCCATCGGCGTCGCGAGGAAGGGTAGCTGCGTGCGGTCGACGAACTCACGCACCTCCGTCTCGGCGCGCGCCCACGCCATCCCCTTGCCGACGACGACCAGCGGCCGCTCGGCGCCGGCGAGCGCGCGCAGCGCCGCCTCGATCGCGTCGGCCGGCGCCTCGGAGCGCGGTGGCTCGGGGACCGTCGGGGCCTCCGGCACCGCGCCCTCGTCGACGCGCCCCTCGATCACCTCCTCCGGCAGCTCGAGGTAGGTGGGACCAGGACGGCCGAAGAGCGCCGTGCGGACTGCCTGCTCCACGAAGAAGGGGATCCGCTCGGTGCGCTCCACCCGCCGCGAGAGCTTGGTGAAGGGCGTCGTCGCCAGGATCTGGCGCTCCTCCTGGAAGGCGCCCATCCCCTCCTGGTAGCCGGGCGACGCGCCGCCGATGAGCAGCATCGGCCAGCAGTTCGCCTGCGCGTTCGCGAGACCGGCGAGAGCATGCACCACGCCGGGCCCCGACACGGCGAGGCAGACCTGCGGCCGCCCGGTCAGGTACCCGGCCGCCTGCGCCGCGTAGGAGGCCGCCTGCTCGTTGCGCATCCCGATGTAGCGGATGCCGAGACGCTGGGCGGCCTCCGCTATCGGCGTGACGGGGACGCCGACGACGCCGAAGATCAGCGTCACGCCCTGCTGGCGCAGGCTCCGCGCAACGAGCTCGGCGCCGCCGATCCCGCCGCCCTCGCTGCTCATGCGATCACGCCCTCCGCACGCAGTTCCTCGATGGCGACACCGTCGAGACCGAGCTCGCCGGCAAGCACCGCCGCCGTGTGCTCGCCGAGCCGGGGAGCCGGCTGAAGCGGCACCTCCGAGTCGGAGAGCCGCATCGGCGGGCCGAGCAGCGTGCGCTCCTCGACGGCGCCGTCCTCCGACGGCTGCTCGATGCGCCGCACAAAGCCCCGCGCGCGGAGATGAGGGTCGCGGAAGAGGTCGCGCGTGTCGAACACGGCGCTGCACGGCACGCCGGCCTCGCCGAGGACGCGCATGACCTCCTGCTTGGAACGCTCGCCGGTCCAGCTCTCGATCTCCCCGTGCAGCTCCTCGCGGTGGAGGCGCCTGGCCTCCACGGTGGAGAACCGCGGGTCCGTGAGGAGATCGAGACGATCCATCGCCGTGCAGAGGGCGTCCCACATCCGCTGCGTCCCGACCAGCGTGTAGACGTAGTCGTTCGCCCCGCCCGGCGCGCACGCGAACATGTCGGAGGGGGCGCCGGCACCGCGGCCGCGCCGCGGCGCCACGCCGTGCGGCCACGTGCCGTCCAGCACGCCGACGGTGCGGACGAACATCGTCACCACCTCCTGCATCGAGAGCTCGATCTCCTGTCCGCGGCCCGTCCTCTCCCGCTGCACGTAGGCCGCGGTCACTGCGAGCGCCGCCACCATGCCGGTTCCCGTGTCCGCGAACGTGCCTCCCGAGCGCAGGGGCGGCCCATCCTGCTCGCCGGTGAGCGAGAAGATCCCGCCCGCCGCCTGCGCGAGCGGGTCGTAGGACTTGTAGCCGGCGTAGGGCCCGCTCAGGCCATACCCCTTGATGCGCGCGAGCACGATGCGCGGGTTGGCGGCACACAGCACCGCGTAGTCGAGGCCGAGCCGCTCCATGACGCCCGGTGCATAGTTCTCGACGACCACGTCGAAGCGCGGCAGGAGAGCCAGGAAGAGATCGCGGCCGCGAGCCTCCTCCAGGTCGAGCGCGATGCCCCGCTTGTTGGCGTTGTAGTTGAGGAAGTACTGCGAATCGTAGGTTCCGTCGCCGAGCACGTGCCGACCGGCCTCGCCGCGGGGGGGCTCCACCTTGACGACGTCCGCGCCGAGCCACGCCAGCAGCTGGCCGCAGGTCGGCCCGGCCTCGTACTGCGAGAGCTCCAGCACGCGCATGGGCTCGAGCGCGGACATCGGCACCCCCGTCGGCAGTGCGGCCGTGCGGCGGGGCGGACGACGGCCCGTCTCAGCCGACGACCGAGTCTAGCAAACGGCCGTGCTGGACCCGCCCCTCGCCTAGGACCCGGAAGGGACCGGCGAGGATCCTGTCGCGGTGAGCGGGAGCCGGACTCCTAGTCCGCAATCTCCGGGAAGTCGCGGTAGACGATGCCGTGCATCCCCGCCCAGCCCTCGGCGCGGACGTACTCGGGCGTGGTGCGGATCAGGTAGAGCGTCTCCTCCGGCGGGTGCATCCGGCCGCCCCCCAGCACCTTCTCGCGGCGGGCGTAGAAGGCGTCGACCTCCGACTGGTCCGTCACGAGCTCGGCGCGCCCCTGCATCCAGACGCACTTCGGGTTCCAGCGGTCCCCGATGTACTCGTCGCGCTCGGCGCGCCCTACCCAGAGGTAGCCCACGATCGGGTCGCGGCGGACGTGCTCGGTCTTGGGCTGGACGTCCTGCGTCATCGTGCCGACGACCCAGTTCTCCACGAAGGTCGAGACCGGCCGCATGATCTCGCGCCCGTCGCGGCGGCGCGTCATCAGGTACGCCATGTGCTGGTCGGCATCGGAGATGAAGTCGAGGATCTCGGCGCGGAAGCCCTCCGCCTGCTCGGCCGTCAGGCCCCGCTCGCGGTCCCAGTTGGACCGGACCTCGATGCCCGCCCGCTCGTCGTAGTTGGTCATCAGCGTCGCTCCCTTCCCGCGCCCCGCATCCGAGCGCATCCGTCGCATCGCTCGCGTCGTGGCCGGATGGATGAGGCCGCCGGCGCGGCCGGGCCGGCTAGGACGGGAAGTCCCGGTAGACGATCGCGCGCTGGCCGATCCATCCCTCCGCGCGGAGGTACTCCGGCTCGGTCCGAATTATGTAGAGCGTGTCCTCCGGCGGGTGGTTCCGGCCGCGGCCCGCCTTCTCCATGCGGCGCGCGTAGAACGCCTCGACCTCGGCCTGATCGGTGACCAGCTCGGCTCGCCCCTGCATCCAGACCACCGGCGGGTTCCAGCGCGGGAATCGATCCTCCACGCGGTCCTCGTGGCCGACCCAGAGGTAGCCGACGATCGGGTCGCGACGGACGTGCTCGGTCTTCGGTTGGACGTCCTGCGTCATCGTCTCGACGCGCCAGTTCTCGACGAAGGTCGACACGGGCCGCATGATCTCGCGGCCGTCGCGGCGGCGCGTCATTAAGTACGCGATGTGTTGCGACGGATCCGAAATGAAGTCGTGGATCGCCTCGCGGAGCGCCTCGGCTTCCGCCCGGGAGACACCCTTCTCGCGATCCCACTGCGTCGTCATGTTCACGACCTCCCGATGCGTCGCATGTCCCGTGCGGACCAGATAGTAGCGCGCCAGACCGGAGGCCGTCAGACCGCCATGCGACGGCCTGGCGGCGCCACGCGCGCCCGTGGACACGGGGCGCTCGCGGCGGCGCCTGAGGGCTACGCCCGCGGAAGGCCCAGGCCGCGCGTGGCGATCACGCCGCGCTGGATCTCGCTGGTCCCACCGGCGATCGTCGCCGACACGCTCGACATGTACACCTCACAGAACGCGCCTTCGCCGACGGCGTAGGGCGAGTGCTCGCGGAGCGTGCCCGGGAGGCCGAGCGCGTTGATCGCGCGCCGCGCCTGCCGCTGCGTCAGCTCCGTCCCGAAGGTCTTCGCCACCGACGCCTCGTGGTTCGGGACGAGGCCCCGCGCCTGCATCGACGTGATCCGGTAGGAGAGCAGGCGCGCGACCTCGAGCTCGATGTGCGTGTCGGCGACGGTCCGGGCCACGGCGCCGCGGTCGATCAGGCGCCCCCCTTCGGCGGCGGAGCCCGAGGAGCGCGCGTGCTCCACGAAGCGCTCGAAGCCCCCCTGGACGCCGATGATCAGGTGGATCCCGGATCGCTCGAAGTCCAGCGCAGTCATCGCGGTGTACCAGCCGCGGTTCTCCTCGCCGATGCGAGCGCTCACCGGGATGCGCACGTCCTCGAAGAAGACCTCGTTGAAGCGCCCGGTGTCGTGCATCTGCCAGATCGGACGGATCGAGACGCCGGGCTGGCGCAGGTTGATCATCACGTAGCTGATGCCGCGGTGCTTCGGCGCGGCGGGGTCGGTGCGGACGAGCGTGTGGATCCAGTCGCCACGATGGGAGCCGTTCCACACCTTCTGCCCGTTCACGATGTACTCGTCCCCGTCGCGGGTGGCCCGCGTCTGGAGCGAGGCGAGGTCGGAGCCGGCTCCCGGCTCCGAGTAGCCCTGAGACCACAGCACCTCGCCGCGCGCGATCGGCGTGAGGTACTCGCGCTTCTGATCCTCGGTGCCGTGGATCATCAACGCCGGCGCGAGGATGTCCTCCGCGCCGCCCGAGGTGGGCGCCTTCTGGATCGCGCTCTCCTCCTTGAAGATCATCTGCCGCACGAACGAGGCACCCTGCCCGCCGTACTCCTTCGGCCACGCCATCGTCAGCCAGCCGTGCTCGGCGAGCGTTCTCTTGAAGGCGCGCACGTACTCGCGCGCCTTGTGGTCGTCGGTCCCGAATTCGTGCAGGGGCTTCGCGTCCCAGTGCTCCCTGAGGAAGGCGCGCACCTCCGCGCGAAACGCCCGCTCCTCGTCACTCCACCCGAACTCCATGGCAGACCCCACGTTCCCCAGCGGCCCCGCGCCGTTATGGTGGGCCCGGTCCTCCGCTGTCGCGCGGAGCGATGATAGCGCAGCGCCGCCCGCACCACGCGGGTGCCTGCGGCGTGTAGGGTGAGCGCCCTGAGCAGCAACTCGGGGGAGGGCGCAATCGACGCGACGATGCAGGCGGTGCTTGACTTCATCGAGGGGCGCGTCCCCGGTGTCACCATCTTCCTCACGACCACGAACGCGCGCGGCGACGCCTACATCCGGCAGGTCGGCTGCTTCGTGGAGCGCGACGAGCGCGGATGGCGGCTCGGAACGATCGGGCGCATCCGCGAGGGCGACCTCAAGATGCGCCACCTCACCTCGAACCCCCGCGCCACGATGCACTGGGTGGACGTCTCCGGCACCACGATCGGGCCGCGTGGGGCCGTCCGCAACGTCTGGATCCAGGGCGACGTGGAGCTGGTGCGCGACCGGGAGCGCGTCGAGGCCTTCCTCGCGCGCCGCGCCGCTGCGCGGGGCGTCCAGCCGGTGGACGCTGACTACGAGCGCTACGTGATCGAGATCACGCCGCGGCGGCTGCGAGCCGAGGGTTTCCTCGAGCTCTACCGGGAGGTGCTGGTGCTCACGGACTTCGCGAATCCGGAGAACTACCGCGGCCGGAACTACCGCACCGGCACGACCGGCGCGGACGAGCCGGCGGCACCGCCTTCGCCGTGACGCCCGGCGCCTTGGCGCGGGTCCGCCTGGGCCCGGGGAGCTCCGCTCAGGAGACCGGCCAGCTCGTGTGCGGTCCGAGATCCTCCGGCAGGCTCGCCCTGTGGAGCGTCGCCCGCATCGCGCGGTGCGCGTCGCGCACGACCTCCTCCTCGTCCCAGCGGGCGTGGCGTCCGTCACGGACGACGGCCTCGCCGGCGACGAAGACATGCTCCACGTCAGCCGGGCTCGCGGCGTAGACCACATTCGATATCCGACCCGGGAAGGGTGCGAGCGCCGGGCCTCGACCGTCGAGCACGAGCAGATCGGCGGCCTTCCCCGCCTCGAGTGAGCCCACGTCGTGCTCGCGGTGGAGGGCGCGCGCTCCCCCGATCGTGGCGAGTTCGAGCGCCTGCTCGGGAGACCCGAGCGACGCGTCGAGATGCGTGACCCGCTGGAGCAGGATGGCGAGCTTCATCAGCTCGAAGAAGCTGTGCCCGTCGTTCGGCTGGTCGACGCCGAGCCCGAGGCGGCAGCCGGCGCGTAGCAGTGACTCGACGGGCGCGACGCCGCACGCGATCAGCATGTTGTCGACGGGGCAGTAGGCGAGTCCCGCGCCCGACGCGGCCGCGGCGGCGATCTCCTCCTCGGAGAGCCACACGGGGTGGTACCCGAGGAAGCGCGGGCCGAGCACGCCCCATTCCTCGAGCAGCAGCATCAGCGGTCGGCCGAAGCGCTCGACAGCGTGCGCCGCCGCCTGCTCGCTGTAGGAGAGGTGCATCGCGAAGTGCGCGCCGCGCCGCGCCGCCCACCCGGCGAGGCCGCGCAGCAGATCCTCCTCGACGCGGTGGAGCGCCTGCGCCTCGGCGCCGACCTCCACGCGCTCCGACGACCAGCGATCGGCGAGGCGGTCGAGCTCCGGCAGCGCCCGCTCGAGCGAGTCGTGCTGCTCCTGAGAGACGTATCCCGTCCTGTTCAGGGAGGCGCGCGTCCAGAGCGCTCGGACCCCGGAGTCGTGGATCGCGCGCAGCGTGCCGTCCGCGTTGTCTTCCCGTCCGGCGAGCGCGGGCTGGCTGTCGGCAGTAGTCGTGACGCCCGAGCGCTGCAACTCCAGGAGCGAGAGCCGGGCGGCGGCGTACGCCGCCTCCTCGTCGAGCGCCCCGCGGATGCGCGCGCCGACGCGCTCGCCGGCGTCCGACACCGCGACCGCGACCGCGCGGTCGGCGCCCAGGCCGCGCGCGAAGGCCCCCAGCAGGTGGTCGTGGGCGTTGACGAAGCCGGGCAGCACGACGCGATCGCGCGCGTCGAGAAGCTCCGCGGCGGCTTCCGGTCCGTAGGGACACTCCTCGTCGCGGCCGACCGCGACGATGCGGCCGCCCGTCACGGCCACGTAGCCCGAGGCGTAGACCTCGCGTCGGGGGTTCATGGTGATCACGAGGCCGCCGCGGATGAGGAGATCGAGCGACGCCCCCACCGTCCCGCCCGTCCCCGGCTGATGCGCGGTCGCTTCGCTCATCATCGTGCGTCCCGATCCCCCGCCGCACGGACCCCGCCTCACGCCGCGTTGTAGCGCGACGCTGCGCACCCGGTCGAGTCCCCTCGCCCCGCCTCGGCCCCGGGGCGTAGAGTGCGGCGAGCAGCGTCGAGGTTCGCTCGACGCGCGCAGAAGGAGCCCGCATGAACCGCAAGGGAGTATCGCTCGCATACACCGCGCTCGCCGACAAGCCGCTGCTTGCCCGGCTTGCCGAGGAGCGCGGCTTCGACGTCGTCTGGAACTCGGGCAACTCCGTCGGGTTGAACGGCGCGATGACGCAGGCGACCAGGCGCCCGCAGTTCGGCACCGGCGTCGTGCACGCCTTCGCGCACGATCCACGGTCTCTCGCCGTCGCCTGCGCCGACGTCCAGGAGCTCTCCGAGGATCGCTTCATCCTCGGCCTCGGGGGCGGGACGAAGCGCGGGAACATCAACCGGCTCGGCCGCGAGTTCGACCATCCGGCCACCCGCATCCGCGAGCTGATCCACGCGATGCGCCTCGCCTGGTCGACGCCGGCCTCGGAGGAGGTCGGCTACCACGGCCGCTACGTCGAGCTGACGGGGGGAGGCCTCCGGGGGGGCGGCCAGGCGCTCGCCTTCGGGCGCCCCTACGAGGTCGCGGAGACGAGGCAGCCGGGCGAGCCGCGCGAGACACCGATCTACCTCGCCGCCGTCAACCGCGCGATGTTCCGCCTCGCCGGCGACCTCTGCCAGGGCCTCTGTGGCCACCCCATGGCCTCGCTCCGCTTCATTGAGGAGACGGCGTGGCCGGAGATCGATGTCGGGCTCACGCGCAGCGGGCGGAGCCGCGCCGACTTCGACCACGAGGCGTGGATCATCACGGCGATCTCGGCCGACCGGGAGCAGGCGCTGCGCGAGGTGAAGCACCACATGGCGCGCTTCATGGCCACCCGCAGCTACGCGATCGTGCTCGACTCCCAGGGCTACGAGGACGTCCGCCACGCGATCCAGGACGCATTCTTCAACCGCCGCGGCGACGAGGCCCTGATCGCGGCCGTCCCCGACGAGGTCGCGCGCGAGCACGCCATCTTCGGCACCCCCGACGAGGTGCGCAGGCAGGCGGAGCGCTACGAGGGCGTCGTCGACACGTCGACCTTCTACTGCGCCTCCTCGCTGATGTCGAAGGAGCGGATCCGCGAGAACGTCGAGCTGATGATCCAGACGTTTGGACGGTAGCCGGACCCGCTACGGCACGCGCGCGGCACCGGCGGGGATCGTGCCGGCGACGTTTCGCCCGCCGTCGACGAGCAGCTCGGCGCCCGAGACGAAGCCGGAGCTCAGAGGATCGGCGAAGAAGAGAGCGGCCTCGGCCACCTCACTCGCTTCGCCGACGCGCCCGAGCGGGATGCTGTCCTCGAGCGCCGCGAGCCGCTCGGGGCTCTCCCGGAGCCCCACCGAGCGGGGCGTCCAGATGGTGCCCGGCACGATGGCGTTCGCCCGCACGCCCGCCGGGCCGAGCTCCCACGCCAGCGAGCGCGTGAGGGAGAGCAGTCCCGCCTTCGCCGCCCCGTACCACGGGAAACGCGAGGCGCCGAAGGCGGCGCCGGAGGAGATGTTGACGATCGCGGCGCCACGCCCCCCGGCCGCGTCGGCGATGAGCAGCGGGCGGAGCCGCCTGCTGACGAGGTAGGCCGAGGAGAGCGCCTTCTCGATGCCGGTCCGCCACGTCTCCCAGTCGCTGCCCTCGTCGAGCGAGGTCGAGGGCGCGGCGGCGTTGACGAGTACATTGACCCCGCCCGCCTCCGCGAGCCGCTCCGCCAGCGCGTCGACGACCCGGGCGTCCGCCGCGTCGCCGACGTGGCAGAGTGCGTCGCAGCCGTCGTCCGAGAGAGCGCGGCAGGCCGCGTCCGCGGCGCTCCCGTCGATGTCGAGGAGGGCCACCGCCGCTCCCGCGGCGGCGAAACGCCGGGCGATGGCGAGGCCAATGCCCGAGGCGCCCCCGGTCACGACCGCCCGCCGCCCCGCCAACCGTCCCGCCATCGGGCACCTCCCCGCGCCGCTCACCGGGGCGAGTCTACATGGACGGGTGGAGCGCCGGAGGGTCGGGGAGTCAGGGAGTCAGGAAGTCAGGAAGTCGGGAGACGTCCGCGTGGCCCGGCGGCGTCCGGGGTGCAGGGGCACAACGGGAGTGGTATCGTCCGCCGACCGCGAAGCACCGTTAGGGGATGCTCCGCGGTAGAGAGGAATTCCACCATGGATCACGCTGTGCGGACAATGCTCGGGCAGAGGATCGGCCGGCGGACCCTGATCCGGGGCGGCGTGCTCGGGGGCGTGGGGCTCGCCACAGCCGCCGTGATCGGCTGCGACGACGACGACGACGACGCACCGACCACCGCCGCCCCGGCGGCCACCGCCGCCCCGGCCGCCACCGCCGCCGCCTCGGCTGCCACGGCCGCCCCAGCCGCCACGGCCGCCGCCGCCCCGGCAGCCACTCCGGCTCCGGCCAAGACGGCGCACCTGAACATCGCCAGCGGCGGCCACCCGCCGAACCTGGACCCGGACTCCACGGCCGCGACCTCCTTCAACTTCTGGGCGACCTTCGACACGATGACGCGCCTCACGCCCGAAGCGGACGTGATCCCGCACCTCGCCAAGTCGTGGGAGTACCACGCCCCCTCCGGCGCGTGGGTCTTCAACCTCCAGGAGGCGGAGTGGTCTGACGGGACGAAGTTCACCGCGAACGACGTCAAGTTCAGCCACGACTACTACAAGGACCCGGCGAACGAGTCGCGTCTGATCTCGCGCGTCGGCACCTACGAAGCCGCGCAGGTCGTCGACGACCAGACGATTGCGATCGCAACGGCCGGCACGGGCGACCCGATCCTGCCGCGGCGCTCCACGTTCGTCCTCATCAAGCCGCGCCACATCTTCGAGGACCCGAGCAAGGGGCGGGACTTCCAGGCGGAGACGCCCGTCGGTACCGGGGCGTACACCATTGCGGAGTGGGTCCGCGACTCGAAGATCGAGATGGTCGCGAGCCCGTCCTCGTGGTTCGGCAACCGCGGGATCACCTCGGTGACTGACTTCGCGATCGGCGAGCGGACGACGCGGACCGCAGCGCTCGAGACCAATGACGTCGACTGGGCGGACTCCCCGAGCATCCAGGACACCGAACGCGTTCGCGGCTTCGGCGCGCAGGTCGGCAACCCGCAGTCCGACAGCCAGCAGGGGTGGGACATCCGCTACTTCGACGGCCCCACGGCCGACCCGCGCGTGCGACTCGCCGTCAACCACGCGATCGACGTGGAGGCCCAGGTCGACGTCATCTTCCTCGGCTTCTCGCGGCCGATGCGCGGGCAGCTGCTCTCGGTGGCGACCTTCGGCCACAACCCGAGCCTCGACCCGTATGGCTACGACCCGGACAAGGCGCGCCAGCTCCTGACTGATGCCGGGTTCCCGAACGGCTTCGACGGCAAGGTCGAGTTCCGCCAGAACGACTCCGAGCAGAAGGCCTTCTCCGAGGCGTTCATCGGCGACATGAACTCCATCGGGATCAATACCGATAACGTCCCGGTCGAGACCAACGTCTGGCGCGACGGCCTCTACGGCAACAAGGAGCGGGCGACGTTCCACTGGAGCCCGTGGTCGGCCTTCGCCTACGAGGCGTCCTTCGCGATGCAGTGGTACACCAAGGAGAACCGCGGCAAGTTCTACGACAACGCGGACTTCGAGGCTGCCTACAACGCTGCGCTCCTGGCGTTCGACGACGAGGCGAGGAGAAGCGCCTACCACGACGCGACCGTGGCGATGAACATCGACCCGCCCGCGGCGTGGGTGCTCGAGAACGTGCGGCTGATGGGGTGGTACGAGGACAAGATCGTCTACGCGCCTCGCCGCAACCCGACGATCGCCTTCGACAGCGTCGTGCCGGTCTAGCGCGAGCACGCTCCGCCTCCGGCGGAGGCCACGGCGGCCGATCGGTCCTTCGGGAATCCGACCGGCCGCCGTGTTGCGTTCGGCGGGGTGCTCGCGGTACAGGTCGGGCGATGTCGGGAACCGAGGCGACGCTCGCGCGCGGAGAGCCCCCGCCCCTCTTCGAGCGGGACGGCCCGCGCTACCTCCCGACCGAGACCTCGACCAGCCCGTGGGGTGACGGACTCGTCGGCGGCGCGATGCTCGCGGGGCTGCTCGCGCACACCGTCGAAGTGGAGGCGGCGAGACTCCCCGTCCCCGACGGCGCGGCGCCACTGCTCCCGGCACGGCTCACCGTCGACCTGATCCGACCGGTGCCGAGGGCACCGCTCACGCTCGTCACGTCGCTACCGCGGACCGGGCGGCGGCTCGCGGCGGTGGACGCGGCGATGTCCGCAGGCGGACGCCTCGTCGCCCGCGCCCGCTCACTCTGGCTCAGGCCGTCGGCGGAGCCCCCGGGCGATGTCGCGCAGCCGCAGGAGAGCAGCCTGCCCGGCCCCGCCTCTTTCGAGAGGGATCCGCCGCTCCCGGGGCGGGCGCATCCCGATCCGTGGGAGCGCCGCACTGTCCGTCCGCGCGGTGGCAGGCTCCCGGCCACGGTGTGGATCCGGCTGAGGAGCCCGCTCGCGGCCGGCCTGCCCGCGAGCCGCTTCGTGAGGGCGGCGGCGGCAGCGGACTTCGCGAACCCGCAGGGAAACGAGGGGGAGGCGGGGCTCGAGTTCGTCAACGCCGACATCTCGCTCACGCTCCACCGACTCCCGCGCGGGGCGTGGATGCTCGCCGAGGCCGTGGCCCGCTCGAGCGAGGCGGGCGTCGCCTTCGCCTCCTGCGCCCTCGCCGACACCGTGGGTCGCTTCGGCGCCTCGAGCGTCGCCTCCCTCGCTCGTACCCGCGGAGCCTGACCGGCGGGAGCGGTGCGGCGACGGCGCCGCGACCGGCCGCGACCGGCCGTCCCGCTTGACCGCCGGGCCCCGCGCGAGGGATAAGCAGCGCGTGGCTGCGGCTCCCCGCGACGATGTCGTCGCGGCGGACAGAGGCGCACGGCCCACGGGAGGAGCGCGCAATGGTCACGCTGATCGACGTCCACCGGCACCTGTGGGACTTCGGCTGGTTCCCGCCGAGCCACCTGCCGAATCTGAACGGAGCGGCGATGCGCCGGACCGGGCGGACCTGGGAGGAGATGGCTCCCCGCGTCCAGCAGTCGCCGGTCATGGACGGGACCGGGGCCTACGCTATCCAGGAGATGGATCACTACGGCATCGACTTCGCGAACATCCTCTGCCTCGACTGGGGGCTGGCGTACGGCCCCAACGAGGACAACCAGGTCAACGTCGAGGAGTTCCACCGTAAGACGGCCGAGGTGGCCGAGCGCTATGCCGGGCGCCTGAGCTGGTTCGCCGGCGTCGATCCGCGCCGTCCCCGGGCGGTTGCCATCTTCGAGGACATGGTGAAGAACCACGGGGCGGTCGGCCTCAAGGTCTACCCCCCGAACGGCTACCAGGCCAACGACGAGCGCTGCTTCCCCATGTACGAGAAGGCGATCGAGCTCGACGTCCCCGTGCTCATCCACACCGGCGGGAACATCTGGGCGTGGCCGGAGTGGGTGGAGCTCGTCGCCCGCCGCTACCCCGACCTCCGCATCTTCATGGGGCACGTCAACCTGCAGTTCCCCTTCGAGACGCAGGCGTACTGGCGCGGCCTGATGGCGGCACGCGGGAAGCGCAACGTCTGGCTCGACATCTGCGACTGGCAGGTGCTCGGCGCCGTGAAGGACGAGAACCTCCCGCAGCTGATGAAGGTGCTGCGCGTCTTCTTCGACACGATGGGGCACGAGCGCGTCGTCTGGGGGACCGATCTCCCGATGGTCGGGAGCGGCTCGCGGCGGCTCACCGAACGCTGGGTCGATATCGCGAAGAACCTCCCGGAGTGGGGCGCGAAGTACGGCGTGACCTTCACGGAGGAGGAGCGCGACGGTCTCTGCAACGGCGCCGCGCGGCTCGCGCTCTCCAACGTCGACCTCCCGGAGTAGCGGCCAGCCGCGCCGGAGGTCGGGCGAGGAGGCGGCGATCCCGCCGGCCGCGCGGGGCAACGCCGTGCTCGCGCGCTGGCGCCGCGGAGAGGCCACCGTGGGGGGCTGGCTCTCCATCGGTTCCTCCTTCTCGGCGGAGGTGATGGCGCACGCCGGCTTCGACTGGCTCTGCCTCGACCTCCAGCACGGCCCGATCGATCAGGGGCAGGCGACGGCGATGCTCCAGGCGATCGGAACGACCTCGACCGTGCCGCTGGTCCGCGTGCCCTGGAACGACGCACCGACGATCATGCGGTGGCTGGACTCGGGCGCCGCGGGCGTCGTCGTCCCGCTCGTGAACGACCGCGAGCAGGCGGAGCGGGCGGTCGCCGCGTGCCGCTATCCGCCGGCGGGCATCCGCTCCTCCGGCGCCTACCGCGCCGAACTCGCGTGGGGCCGCGACTACTCGCGCCGCGCCAACGACGAGGTCGCCTGCATCGTCATGGTCGAGACGGCGGAGGCGCTCGCCAACCTCGACGCCATCCTCTCGACGCCGGGCGTCGACGCGGTCTACATCGGCCCCTCCGATCTCGCCTACGGTCTCGGCCTGCGGCCGGGGAGCGACGACCCCCGGCTCGCCGGGGCGATAGAGCACGTGCGCGCCGCGGCGAGCCGCCACGGCGTCGCGAGCGGCATACACACCAACAGCGCCCCGCGCTGCTCCGAGTACCTGAGCCAGGGCTTCCAGATGGTCACGCTCGGCTCCGACCGCGGCTTCATGCGCGCCCGGGCCGAGGCGGATGTCGCCGCCGTCCGGGCGGCGGCGCGTTCCGCTGCGCCCGAGGGGGAGGGGCGCGGTCCGGACGACGCGGGCGCGGGAGGCTAGCTCGGTGCGCACGGTGGAGCCGGCGGCACTCGAGGGCTTCGCGACCTCGCTCTTCGTCGCGGCCGGCGCGACGGCGGACGACGCCGGGACCGTCGCTGAACATCTCGTCGACGCCAACCTCTGCGGGCACGACTCGCACGGCGTCGTCCGCGCACCGGCATACCTGCGCGCCGTCGCCGAGGGTCGCACCATCCCGGGCGCCGAGATCCGCCTGGAACACGACGACGGCGCGACGGCGATCCTGGACGGCGGCTGGAACTTCGGCCAGATCGTCGCCGGCCGCGCGATGGAGATCGCCTGCGAGCGGGCGATCGGGAGCGGCGTCTCGATCGTGGTCGCCCACCGCGCGGCGCACGCGGGAAGGCTCGGCGCCTACGTCGAGCGGGCGGCAGCGCACGGGCTTCTCGGCGTCATGATGGCGAACAGCCACGGCGGCTCGGCGCGCGTCGCGCCGTTCGGCGGAGCCACCGCGCGGCTGGCGACCGACCCGATGGCGTTCGGCCTCCCGACCGACGATCCGGACGCGCCGATCGTGCTCGACATGGCGACCTCCGTGGTCGCGGAGGGGAAGGTCCGCGTCGCGCGCAACGCGGGACGAGCGCTGCCGGAGGGCTACCTGCTCGATGCGGCGGGTCAGCCGACCACCGATGCCGGCGCCCTGTACGCCTCTCCGCCGGGCGCGCTGCTTCCACTCGGCGGCGAGGCGGGACACAAGGGCTTCGGGCTGGCCCTGGTTGTCGAGGCTCTGGCCGGCGCGCTCTCCCCTGCCGGTACGACGCGTCCCGACGCCGAGCGCGGCGGGAACGCGCTCTTCGTGATGGCGATTGACCCGGAGCGGTTTGTCGGACGGGCGGCGTTCGAGGCGGCGCTCGGCAACCTCGCGCGGCACGTGCGGAGACCACCCTTCCGGGAGGGGGTCGGCGAGGTACTCCTGCCCGGCGACCCGGAGCGCCGGGCGCGCCTCGAGCGCGCTGCGGGCCTCCCGCTCGACGACGGGACCTGGGCGCAGCTCGAGGAGGCGGCCGAGGGGGCCGGAGTCGCGCTCCCGCATCAGATTCCGTAGACGGGTCTTCGCGCCGGCGCGATGGGCCGCCTCCTCCGCACGCGGGCGTGCGGCGACACCGCCTCCCGCGCTCGCGTATCCTCCGCCGCGGAGACGAGAGGGCGCCCGTGGCAGGCGACGCGGATCACGGCGGCGGCGATGCCGCGCCCTTCGAGGTGACGCGCATCTTCACCGGAAACGACGGCGAGACCCACTTCGAGACGGTACCGGTTCCCGTGGTGGCCGACGCCGCGGCTCGCGCGCGATCGGGGCTGCTTCAGGCCGACGGCGTCATCTTCCGCCGGACGCCGGGCGACATGGACCGCGGGTGGCACCACCCGCCGCAGCGGCAGCTCGTGGTCTCCCTCGCCGGTACGTCGGAGGTGACCGCCTCGGACGGGGAGGTTCGGCGGTTCGGGCCCGGGGCGGTGCTCTTGGCCGAGGACGTCGAGCCGGGGAGCCCGGGGCACCTCACGCGCGGCGTCGGCGACGGCTGGCGGCTGACGCTTTTCGTGCCTCTCGCCGAAGGCGAGCCCTTTCCGCCGCCCCCGCCGGCGACCGGCGATGACTAGCAACCGCCAGCGGCGGAGTGGCGACGCGCCCTGAGGGGGGATCGGAGCGGCACCATGGCCGAGCCCGCGCGGAGGCGGGAGGAAGTCACCACGATGCTGGCGGCAGCGGGCCTGCGCCTGCCCGACGCCGACGTCGACGCACTCGTCGAGATGTATGGGCAGCTCCGGGCCGCCGCCGATGCACTCGACATCCCGGAAGCGCGCGCCGAGGAGCCGGCCCTCCGGTACTCTCCCCTTCCTTCGCGCCCGGGCGGCGGGGGAGCCATCTCATGAGCGCGCCCGACGATGACGCTCCGTCTCTTCCGCTCGATATCGAGGAGGCCGGCGAGGCGTTCCGCTCCGGCCGGCTGACGGCGCTCGCCCTGACCCGGTCCTTGCTGGCCCGAGCCGAGACCCTCGACCGGCGGCTCGGCGTGTACCAGTGCCGGCTCGACGAGAGCGCACTCGAGGAGGCCGGCCGCGCCGACGCCGAGCTCGAGGCCGGGAGGGACCGCGGCCCGCTCCACGGCATCCCGCTCGGCGTGAAGGACATCATCGCCACGGGCGGCGCGCCGACCGCCGCCGGGAGCCTCGTCTTCGAGCGCGAGCGCGGCGCCGAGTGGGAGGGCCGGCGCGACGCCCCCGTCGTCGCCCGGCTCCGCGAGGCGGGTGCGGTGATCCTCGGCACGACCTCGACCATGGAATTCGCGATCGGAATGCCCGACCCCGGGAAACCGTTTCCGATCGCGCGGAACCCATGGGACACCGACCGCTGGGCGGGCGGGTCGAGCTCGGGCACCGGCGCCGGCGTGGCGGCGGCCCTCATGCTGGGCGGGCTCGGCAGCGACACCGGCGGCTCGATCCGGATACCCGCCGCCCTCTGCGGCGTCAGCGGGCTGAAGCCGACCTACGGCCGCGTCCCGCGGTCGGGGGTCGTGCCCCTCGCATTCTCACTCGACACCGTGGGGCCGATCGCGCGGACGGCGCGCTGCTGCGGGCACCTGCTCGAGGCGCTCGCCGGGCCGGATGCGGACGACCCTGCATCCGCCGAGGAGCCGCTCCCCGGTTACCTACCGGCTCCCAGCGGCTCGCTCGCGCGGCTGCGGATCGGTGTTGACCGCGCCAACTGCGTCGACCGGCCCGATGTCGACACGGAGCTTGCCGCACGCTTCGAGGCGGCGATCGAGGAGCTCGCCGGAGCCGGCGCCGAGATCGTGCCCGTCGAACTGCCGCACTACGAGATCGTGCGCCAAGCCGGCTCGCTCTCGCTTCGCGCGGAGGCGTCGGCGTACCACCTGCCGTGGCTCCGCGAGCGCTGGGACGACTACGGCGTGCACACCGGGAAGGTGCTGGCGGCCGGGCTCCTGCTCTCGTCGGCGGACTACGTTCAGGCGCAGCGCGTGCGTGCGTGGGCGAGCCGCGAGGTGGCCGGGATGCTCCAGCGCGTCGACGCCGTCATCACGCCGACGGCGGGCGTGGGCGCGCCGCCGCTCGCCGGGCTCGACCATCTCAGCTTCGGACGATTGCCGATCTTCGCCGGCTTTTGGAACGCGATCGGCTTCCCCGCGATCGCCATCCCAATGGGCACCGGCGCGGCCGGGCTCCCGCTCTCGCTCCAGATCGCCGGGCGCGCGTTCGATGAGGCGACGGTGCTGCGCGTCGCCGACGCCTACCAGCAACGCACCGCCTGGCATCGACAGCTGCCCGCGCTCGTGTGATCGGCGCGGCCCAGGAAGGCGCCGCGGAATGGGGTCGCGGGGGACTAGGGGACCAGCGCGGTGCTTGGCGCCTGCGGGCTCCCGCCCCAGCACTCGACGGAGCCGTCGCGCCTCACACCGCAGCTGTGGGTACCCCCGGCGCTGACCGACGAAAACGTCCCCGGCGGACGCGCGGAGCGACCATCCGCGTTGTAGCCCCAGCACTCGACGGAGCCGTCGGTTCTGACGCCGCACGTATGGAGCGACCCGGCGCTGACGGAGGTGAACGTCCCCGGCGGCGGCGTGGCCCGGCCGAACGCGGCATAGCCCCAGCAGGCAACCGAGCCGTCGCTCGTCACGCCGCAGCTGTGGTACCACCCGGCGCTGACGGAGGAGAACACCCCAGGCGAGGCGGCGTCGCCGACGGTCCCGGGCGGAGGCGACGTCTGGAATCCGCGGCCCGGGCAGGAGACGGAGCCGCCGGTCTCCACCCAGCAGGCCGGGCTCTTCGCGCCGCCGGCGGAGGCGAACGCCGCGGAAGGGTGCGTGGAGCGGCCATCCGTGTCGTGGCCCCAGCACTCGACCGAGCCGTCGCTCCTCAAGCCGCAGCTGTGTTCGACGCCAGAGGTGACGGAGACGAACGTTCCGGGCAGCGGCGAGGCCTGGCCGAACTCATCATCACCCCAGCACTCGAGGGAGCCGCCGCTCCTCACCCCGCAGCCGTGGTTCCCCCCGACGCTGATGGAGGCGAAGTCGACCGAATGCCCCGCCGACCCGTCCACGGGTCGTCGTGCCTCGGCGCTCCGGTCGATCACGCCCTCCGCCAGCATGGGGGAGGGATCGTCTTCCGCCGCGCAGGAGGCGCCGAGCAGCAGGACGAGCGCCAGAACGAAGGGAGCGATGAGACCGCGCCGCACCCCGAGGCCGAGTCCCATCGCCGACACTCCCACCAGAATTCACGCGGAACTTCCGTGGTGGGAGTCGCGGGACGCCCCAACCTCAGCTCGGCCACCGTACAGGGTGCGATCGCCACGGGCGAGCGAGACGGATCGGCCGGCGTCGTGCCGCCTCCCCCCACGCTGCGCAACCCTCAGGCGATGCAAGCGGGCGCGGGCGCGGTCCCGGATCGCACGGTGGTTCCCCCGCCCGCGCCCACTCGGGTAGAGTCGGCTCGGCGACCAGAAGGGGGCGGAGATGGAGTGGGCCGACACGCCGGAGCAGGCGGCGTTCCGTGCGGAAGTCCGGGCGTTCATCGACGGCCGGCTCCCCCGCCACTTCCGCGATCACGGCGAGCCGGTGGGCCTGGAGACGGGCGACTGGCAGGCGGAGTTCGTGCTGGGCGCCGAGGAGGCGCGCGCGGCCGCGCGCGAATGGATGGAGGCGCTGCAGGAACGCGGGTGGGTCGCCCCACACTGGCCCCGCGAGTACGGCGGCGCCGGCCTCTCCACCGTCGAGCACTTCATCTTCAACCAGGAGATGGCGCGCGCCGGAGCCCCGCCGGTCGGCGGCCAGGGTGTGTCGATGCTCGGACCGACCATTCTGGTGCACGGGAGCGAGGAGCAGAAGCGGCGCTTCCTCGAGCCGACGCTCACCGGCGAGATGCTCTGGGCGCAGGGTTTCTCGGAGCCGGGCGCCGGCTCCGACCTGGCGAGCCTGCAGGCCCGGGCCGACCGCGATGGCGATGAGTACGTGATCAACGGCGAGAAGCTCTGGACCTCGCGCGCACACAAGTCGAACTGGATCTTCGGGCTCTTCCGCACCGATCCCCACGCGCCGAAGCACCGCGGCATCTCCTTCCTCGTGATGGACGAGAGGACGACGGGCATCGATATACGCCGGATCGACTCGATGGGGTGGGAGCACGCCACCAACGAGACCTTCTACGAGGATGTGCGCGTCCCCGCCGACCAGCTGATCGGCGAGGAGAACCGCGGGTGGTACGTCGCGATGACGCTGCTCGACTTCGAGCGCTCCAACATCGCCGGCGCGGAGCTGAACCGTCGGCGTATCATCGACCTCATCGGCTACGTTTCCAGCGAGGACGGAGGCATCCACGCGGCCCGCGCGAGGGCCCACCGCGACGCGATCGCCGACCACTACGTCGCATCCGAGGTGCTCTTCAACTTCTCGTTGCGGATCATCTCGATGCAGGCGACGGGCACCGTCCCCAACTACGAGGCGTCCACCTCGAAGATCGTGGACTCGCAGCTGAGGCAGGCGCTCTCGCGGACGGGGACCAAGATCTTCGGCCTCTATGGAGGCCTCTGGGACGAGGGCGACATACACGCGCCTATGGGGGCGCTCTTTACCCAGGAGTACGTGCACAGCGTCGTCTACACGATCTTCGGCGGCACGAACGAGATCCAGAGAAACATCATCGCAACGCGTGGACTCGGCCTCCCTCGCGGCTAAGGCGGGGTGCGGTCCGCACGCGACGGCCGGGCGGGGACGCGACCGGAGGCGGCGTTCCGCCCGAGATCGGGGGCCGGGGATGGATGTGCCGCGCCGCGTCTCGAAGCCGTGGGGCTACGAGCTGATCTGGGCACACACGGAGCGCTACGTGGGTAAGGTCCTGCACGTGGACGCGGGACACCAGCTCAGCCTGCAGTACCACCACACGAAGGACGAGACGATTCACGTGCAGAGAGGCACCCTCCTGCTCGCCGTCGACGAGGGAGAGGGGCTGTGCGAACGGCGGATGGGACCCGGCGAGAGTTACCGCATCGCCCCGGGGGTCCGGCATCGTCTGCGGGCGGAGACCGACTGCGACGTGCTGGAGGCGAGCACTCCGGAGCTCGACGATGTGGTACGGCTCGAGGACTCGTACGGGCGCGAGGGGACGAGCGCGCCGTAGCGGCACGCGTCAGATTCGCGGAGGCGACCATGATGGAGCAGCCGGACGGCGGGTGGAGCAGCACGGGCCGCGTCGCGGTGCCGGGCGGAGAGATCGCCTTCTCGGAGCTCGGACCGGAGCGGGGCGCCACGTCGGACCATGAGCCCATCGTGCTCCTGCACAAGCTCGGCGGATGGAATGCCGACTGGCGACACGTCGCGCCGGAACTCGCCTCCGGGCGCCGCGTGATCGCCGTCGAGTTCGGAGGCCACGGCGACTCGCGTGCCACGGAGCCGACAGGCTTCGCCTACCCGCTCGCGCAGAGCGCAGCCGACGTGCTCTCAGGACTCGACGGTCTCGGCGTCGAGCGCGCCGCCCTCGTCGGCAACTCGCTCGGCGGATGCGTGGCAACGCTGCTCGCCGCCGAGCATCCCGAGCGCGTGTCCCGCCTCGTGCTCATCTCAGTCGCGCTCGGCCGCGCCACGACGGAGGAGCGGGCACGGGCGAGCGAGCGGCCCGGCTGGTTCGACGAGAAGGGACGTCCGCTCCCCCGCGATTCCGCCGAGAACGCGCGCATCTCCGGGACGCTCGACCCCTCCATCGGCGACGAGTTGAACGCGAGCCGATGGAGGGCGGGGCGCTGGGTGCGGTGGGGAGAGCGGGGCGTCGCGCTCGCCGGCGTCGCAGGCCTGCTGCCTCGCGTTCAGGCGCCGACTCTCCTCCTCTACGGCGAGCGCGACCCCCTGATCGCGATGTTCGAGGAGAAGGCGCTCGCGGCTCTCCCCGACGGGCGCGCCGCGCACATCCCCGATACGGGGCGCTTCCCCCACCAAGAGAGCCCCGCCGAAACCGCGGCCGTCCTCGTCGCGTTCATCCAGGGGAGCGACGCGTAGCGGGCCGCGCGGAAGTCGCTAGCCGTCGGGGAGGTCCGTGGCGCGCGCCGGACGGATTCCGACGCCCGCCACGCCCCTGGGACACGAGATTCCCGTGCCTCCAATGCCGCAGTAGCCGTCCGGGTTCTTGGCCAGATACTGCTGGTGGTACGCCTCCGCGTAGTAGAACTCCCCGGCAGGGGCGAGCTCGGTCGTGATGCTGCCATAGCGCGCCGCGGTGAGGCGCTCCTGGTAGGCCTCGCGCGTCGCCTCCGCGGCGCGTCGCTGCGCCTCGGAGTACCAGTAGAGAGCGGAGCGGTACTGGGTCCCCGTGTCGTTGCCCTGACGCATCCCCTGCGTCGGGTCGTGGCCCTCCCAGAAGATGTGAAGCATCTCCTCGTAGCTGGTCACGCGCGTGTCGAAGACGACGAGCACGGCCTCGGTGTGGCCGGTAAGGCCGGAGCACGCCTCCTCATAGCTCGGGTTCGGCGTGTAGCCACCCGCGTAGCCCACCGCAGTGCTGTAGACACCCGGTGCCTCCCAGAAGAGGCGCTCCGCCCCCCAGAAGCAACCCATCCCGACGAGCGCGCTCTCGGTCCACTCCGGAAACGGCGGCTCGAGCGAGTGTCCGTTAACGACGTGCGCATCGGGAACCGGCATCCGTTCCCTGCGACCGGGCAGCGCCTCGCCGGGGACGGGCATGGCCGTCCTGTGCCGCGCGAACATTCCGAACATCAGAAGCCCTCCTCCGTCGCCGCACCAGACTACCGCGCGGCACCGCCTCCCGCTCGCCGCCTCGCCGGCATTGCCGATGCGACACGGCCGCGGGGCACATCTCCATGCCTCGCCCCGGCGCCTCGGAGCCGGGGCCGATCGCCTCTGCTCGGAGAGCGAGAGTCCCATGCCTCAGCGGCACGCCCGGCATCCGAGCCGCCCGCGAAGACGCGTGAGGAGCGCGTAGCACGCGTCGCGGAGCCACGCGAGGAGAGGCGCATCGAGGAGCGCCCACGCGCGGCCGCCGCGCCCGAGCCTGAGGGCGCGCGTCACGGCCGCCCCGCCGTGGTACTGGACGCCCTCCGCCGTCACGAAGTGAGCGCTCGCCCAGCGCTCCCGATCGCCGAGAGTCGCGAGCACGCCGGCTCGCGGCGCCTCGGCGAGTGGCAAGAGCGCGAGTGGTCGCCGCGCGCGCCTCTGAAGCCAGGCCGCCGACGCGCGGCAGAAAGAGCAGTCCTGGTCGTAGAGAAAGAGATCGGAGCCACCGCGCCACGGTGTTCGCTTCGGAGACAACGACGCCATGACGAGATCCTCGCACGCGAGCGGCTGTGGCCGCTAGCGATAGTGGCCATACGGAACGCCCTCACCGATGAGTGAGGACGTCCCGACGTGGGCCGCCGAGAAGTAGCCGCTGAGAGACTCGCACTCGACGCCGTTTCGGTAGGAGTCGATGCCGACGGCGGCGCCCCACAGCCCCAAGATGGAGCGGGCGGCCGCCCGCTCGGCATCGATCAGCGCGGTCCCGTGGCGTCCGCGAGCGCCGGACTCCCGGACGAGCGCGTAGCCGGCCTCGACGAGCCGTTCGTTGACCAGCCCCTCGTCCGACCAAGCGTAGACGCCGGGCAAGTCGTCGTCCTGCTCGGGCGCCGCCTCAAGCGTGAGCGCGCTTCCCGGCGGGGCGAGCGTCTCCACGACCAGCCGCGACTCCTCCCCGTAGCAGCCGACCACGCCCCAGACGTCCGGGAGCGCGACACCCGCGAGCCGGACGCGGTAGACGTCGCCCGAGACGAGCACGTCGATCACCGTGACGCCGACCACGCTCAGCACCGTCGCCGGTCCCTCGACCCGGGAGACGACGCCCGGCGGAGCCGCCGCCGCACCGCCGGCTCTCGGCTGAGCGGTGGCACCCGGCCGAGGCGTCGGGTTCGCCGAGAGCACCGGCGGAGCGAAGGCGCGCGGCACCGTGGCCGTCGGCGCGGGCGCCGTCTCCGCCGGGGGGAGGACGGTGCCTGGACCGCCCGGGGTTGCGGAGGGAGGGGCCGGGCTTCCGGAGGAGCACGCGAGAAGCAGCAGGGCCGGGACGCCCGCCACCACCCCGACGACAGCCCCCCACGTCGCATGGCGCCGAGGTCGCCGCATCGCGGAGCCTCCCGCGCCCACGGTAGCGCGCCGTGCCCCGCCGGTGCCGACCGCTCGATCCACCGGGTCGCTATCCTCGCAGCGGGGAGGGACGCGATGGGACGAAAGTACGACGCCGAGCGGGCCGTGCCGCCCGAGGAGGCTGAGCGGCACCGCGACGAGGTCCACGCCTTCCTCTCGGACTGCAACGGGGTCACCGGCTACCTCCTTACCTTCCGCCGCGACGGGCTCGCCCGCATGCGGCCGGTCACGCCCTTCATGGACGGCTGGCGAATCCAGGTCCTCACGCAGGACGTGCACCCGAAGACGATGCACATCCGCCGCAACCCGAACGTGGGACTGCTCTTCAGCGGGATGCACCCGCGAGAGCGCGCGAACGACCCCGTCAACGTCTTCGTGCAGGCAATGGCCGAGCTCATCGAGGACCCGGAGCGCGTCGCGTGCTTCCTTGAGAAGCGGGAGCGGTTCACGGGGCGCGCGGCGGACCCGCCGGAGGACTACCGCCCGATCGTGATCCTCGCGACGCCGCGCTACCTGCGCGCTGAGGGCTTCACCGGCCGCCGACGGCCGATCGTCTACCGGGATTTCCCGGGGCTCTAGGCATCCGCGCCCGGGCGACCTCAGCCGAGGTCGGGAATGCCCCGCTCGGTGACCACGACACCCGCCTCGATGAGCGCATCCACCGTGTCCGGACCCATCCCGAGGAGCTCTGAGAGCACGTCGACGGCGTGCTCTCCCATGTCGGGGGAGCTCCCCCGAATGCCGCCGGGCGTCCGTGAGAGCTTCACCGGCGTGTTGACGAGTCTCACCTCGCCGAAGGTGAGATGCTCGACGGGCGCGAGCATCTCGCGGGCCGCGGCCTGCTCGGAGGCGGCCGCCTGCGGAATCGTATTCAGCGGGCCGCACGGGATGCGCATCGGGAGGAGCTCGTCGATCCACTCCTGCGTGGGGCGACTCCGGAAGGCCTCGGTCAGTAGCGGCTCGAGTTCGGCGTGGTGATCGGTCCGCGCGTCGGCGGTGGCGAAGCGCGGATCGTCGATCAGGCCGGGGAGACCGAGCGCCGCACAGAGCAGTCCCCACTGATCGGCGCCACCCCACGCCAGTGCGACCACGACCCACCCGTCCTCGGTCGGGAAGGCCTGGAAGGGCACCGCCGTGGGATGGCGGGTGCCGAGCTTCTGGGGCTCCTGGCGAAGGATGTCCCAGCGCATGAACGCGTTCTCCTGGATCGCCATCTGCGCGTCCATCATCGAGATGTCGACGAGCTGGCCCAGGCCGGAGAGCTCGCGCTCGTGAAGCGCCGCGAGGATCCCGATCGCCGCGTAGAGCCCGGCGGTGATGTCGCCGAGTGAGCTGCCCGGTCGCGTCGGCAGCCCGCCGGGATGTCCGGTGACCGACATGATGCCGCCCGCGCCCTGCGCGATCACGTCCAGAGCGGGACGATCGCGCCACGGACCGGTCCGCCCGAAGCCCGAGATCGCCGCATAGACCAGACGCGGATTGACGGCCGAGAGCGCCTCGTAGCCGACGCCGAGCCCGTCCAGAGCGCCGGGCGAGAAGTTCTCGACCAGCACATCCACCTCGCGCACGAGCTCCCGCAGGAGATCGCGGCCCCGCTCCTCCTTCAGATCGATCGAGATCGAGCGCTTCCCCCGGTTCACCGAGAGAAAATAACCGGACTCGCCGTCGCGGAGCGGTCGATTCATGCGCCCCATGTCGCCCCACGGGGGCCGCTCCACCTTGATGACGTCGGCTCCGAGATCGCAGAGCGTCATCGTGCAGAAGGGGCCGGAGAGGATCCACGAGAGGTCCAGCACGCGGACCCCCTCGAGCGGTCCCGTGGTCGGCAGCGGTCCGGGCATGGCGTCCCCCCTAGCGGCCGCTCGTGCTGCGGCGCCTGCCATCATGCCGCGCGCCGGAGATGAGCGGGAGATGCTCCCGCCCGCTGCCGACCGCGCTCCCGCGCGATCCTGCTACGAGCCGGAGATGGGTTCCGCGCGGCGGGGGCGGGCTCGAGCCGCCTCCGCTGACCTACGCAGCCACTCGCTGCCGCCATGCAGCAAGCAGGCCGGTCGATTCGCAGATCCAGCCGGTCCCACCTTCGATGTTGGAGAAGGTGGCGGCGCGCGCCTCGGGGGAACGCTCGGCGACGCAATCGGCGACGAGCAGCACGTCGTAGTCGTGCTGGTAGGCGTCGCGCGCGGTGGACTCGACACACTGGTTGGTGACGACCCCCGTGACCGCCGTCGTGGTCACGCCGCGGGTGCGGAGCGTCGCGTCGAGCTCCGTCCGGATGAAGGCCGAGTAGCGGCTCTTCGACACGACGAGATCGGTCGCCTCGACGGGGAGATAGATCTCCGCGCCCCAGCTTCCGCGCACGCAGACGGCGCGTTCCCAGATGTCGACGGAGGAGGGGTCGTCGGGATCGGCGCCGTACATCTTGCGCTTGATGCGGGCGTTCGCCGGGGAAATCGTCTCGGGCGCATTCTCCATCTGGATCCACACGACCAGGACGCCGAGCGCGCGCGCCGCCCCGACGAACGGCGCGAGGCGGTCGTCGACCATCGCGCGGAAGGCCGCGTTCCCGTCCGAGCGCAGCCCCGACCGGCCGTCCTCATGAATGAAGTCGTTCTGAACATCGACGACCAGGAGCGCGGTTCGCCTGGAGTCGAGAATCGAGTCGGGCGGACCAAACGGCGGGGTACCGGGCGCCACGGGCTGACCTCCGTCCGCTGCGCCTACCCGCGCCGGGCGTGCGGATCGACCGGCGCGTAGCGTGTGAGCGGCGGAGCGGGGGCCACTGCGGCGGCGACCTCGGCGGCGCCACCCCGCGGCCTAGAGCGCCGCCACAGCCGAAGCCGATCGTGGAGGCGCACGCGCATCATCCGCGCCACCGGCAGCAGTGCGGCGGCGGCGGGACCCCAGATGTGCACGGGACAGCCCACGGCTCGGCCTCCACTCAGCCCGCCCGCGTCCCGCGCGGCCGGGGGCGGGCGGGCATCGTAGCAGCACGCTCCGCCCGCCACACGAGTGGGCGAACAGACCCCTACCCCCCGGGGGGAGGTTCGCGTAGAGTAGGGGAGAATGCAGACGGCCGGAGGGAGCCCCCTATGGACCCCGAGACACGAGCCGATGCTCTCCGCCGCATCGCCTACGCGCGCGGACACCTCGACGGGATCCGACGGATGATCGAGAACGACAGCTACTGCGTCGATGTCCTGAAGCAGAGCTACGCCGTCCGCCGCGCGCTGGAGAAGACGGAGGCGCTGATGCTCGAGGGGCACCTGCACCACTGCGTCGTCGACGCGATCACAGGCGGCGAGCCCGAACCCGTCCTCAGCGAGCTCACCGAGCTCTACCTGCTCGCGCACCGCTGAGGCGGCGGCGGCCGTGCGCAAGGGAGACCGAATGACCCCCACGAGCGGTCCAGCACCCGGTGCCGGGGCGCAGGGCGAGGCCGGGGTGGCCGTCGACACGGTCGGCGGGCGGCAGATCCGCCTCGCCGTGCGCGGCATGACGTGCGCCTCCTGCGTACGCCGGGTCGAGCGGGCGCTCTCAGCAGTCGAGGGCGTCGAGAGAGCCAGCGTCAACCTCGCGACGGAGGAGGCCACCGTCACAGCGAGCGGCGTGGATGTTGGGACGCTGCGCGAGGCGGTGGACGGCGCCGGCTACGAGATCCGCCTCGCCGGCGGGGACGCCGCCGATGAGGGACACCGGGACGAGTTCGAGCGCGAACGCGCCGCCGACTACGCGCTGCTCCGGCGGCGCACCGTGTACGCGGTGGCGACCGCGGCCGTGCTCGTCGCGGCGATGCCCGCCACGCGATGGCTCCCGGGGCTGGACGAGATCCCGGCTCGAATCCTGCACCCACTGTTCTTCGCGATGGCACTCCCCGTCCAGCTCTGGGCGGGCGCCCAGTTCTACACCGGCGCGTGGCGCGTGGGACGGCACGGCTCCGCCGACATGAACACGTTGATCGCGGCCGGCACCACCGCCGCCTTCGGCTACTCGGTCCTCGCCACCTTCGCGCCGGGCGTGTTCCGCGCGGCCGGGATCCAGAGCGCGGTCTTCTTCGACACGGCGGCGGCGATCGTCGCGCTCGTGCTCCTGGGGCGCCTGCTCGAGGCGCGGGCGAAGGTCCGCACGGGCGAGGCCGTGCGCCGCCTCATCGCCCTGCGGCCGCGTCTCGCACGGGTGTGGGAGGACGGGGACGAGTACGAGATCCCCGTGCGGGCGGTTCAGCCTGGCGACATTGTGATCGTGCGCCCCGCCGAGCAGATCCCCGTGGACGGCGACGTGATCGACGGCTCATCCGCCGTCGACGAGTCGATGCTGACCGGCGAGTCGCTCCCTCTCGCCAAGTCGGCCGGCGACCCCGTCTTCGGTGCGACACTGAACACGACGGGCGTGCTGAGGGTGCGTGCAACGGCGGTCGGGGCAGACTCGGCTCTCGCGCACATCATCCGGCTCGTCGAGGAAGCCCAGGGCTCGAAGGCGCCGATCCAGGCTCTCGTCGACCGCGTCGCCGCCGTCTTCGTTCCCGCCGTCTTCGCCGTCGCGGCGATCACGTTCGCCGCCTGGCTCATCGGTGGGCCCGAGCCCGCTCCGACGCTCGCGATCCTGAACGCCGTCGCGGTGCTCATCGTCGCCTGCCCCTGCGCGCTCGGGCTCGCGACCCCGACGGCGATCATGGTCGGCATCGGCCGAGGCGCGCAGGACGGCATCCTGATTCGGAGCGCGGAGGCGCTCGAGAGGGCGCACCACGTCGATACCGTGGTGCTCGACAAGACGGGAACGATCACCGAGGGCCGACCCAAGGTCACCGGTATTGAGCGCGTCCCCGGCGCTACCGGGGGCCAGCCGATCGGCGAGAACGATCTCATGCGGCTGGTCGCATCGGCGGAGCGCGGATCCGAGCATCCCTACGCCGGCGCGGTGCTCCGCGAGGCCGAGCGGCGCGGGCTCACGCTCGCCTGGCCGGAGCACTTCACCGCGATCCCCGGACGCGGCGTGGAGGCCACGGTCGAGGGGCGTCTGCTGCTCGTGGGCACGGCGGAGCTACTCGCGAGCCGCGGGGCCGGCCGCGACTCGCTCCCCGACCGCATCGAGGCGGCAACCGCCGACGGCGAGACGCCGCTCCTCGTCGCCGTTGACGGGGAGGTGGCCGGCCTCATCACGGTCGCCGATCCCGTGCGTGCCACCGCACGCGCGGGAATCGCCCGGCTCCGGGCGCGCGGAGTCGATGTCGTGATGCTCACGGGCGATCGGCACGAGGCCGCACGCGCGGTCGCGCGCAGCGTGGGGATCGACCGCGTGATCGCCCGCGTCCAGCCGGAGGGGAAGACGCGCATCGTGCGCGAGTTGCAGGCGGAGGGGCGCGTCGTCGCGATGGTCGGCGACGGCATAAACGACGCGCCGGCCCTCGCCCAAGCCGATGTCGGTATCGCGATCGGAACCGGCACGGATGTGGCGCTGGAGACGGCCGGGGTGACGCTGATGCGCGCCGACATCGGGGGCGTCGACGGAGCGATCGGCCTCTCACGCGCAACGATCCGTACGATGCGGCAGAACCTCGGCTGGGCCTTCGCCTACAACGTGGCACTGATCCCCGTCGCCGCCGGGATCGGCTACCTAGGGCTCGGGCTGCTCGGCCGGGACGACGTGCCGCCCGTGCTTCAGCCGATCCTCGGCGAGCGCGGCTTCCTGAACCCGATCGCCGCCGCCGGCGCGATGGCGATCAGCTCGGTGTCGGTGATGTCGAACTCCCTCCGCCTGCGTTCCCCGCGTCGGGCCCGGAGCTAACAGCCGCCACACCGGGCGCCGGGGCGGGCCGGACGCGGAGCAGGCGGCGCCCCCCTACAATCGTGCGGCGCCGGGGTGGCGAAACGGCAGACGCAGCGGGCTTAAACCCCGCGGCCGCACCAGCGGCGTGTGGGTTCGAATCCCACCCCCGGCACCAGGAGCCCACGCGCACCTCCTGCCCGGCTCCGGGCTCGGCACCGAGACGACGACGGCGTGCCGGATGGAAGCGACGCGCTAGAGCACGGCGATCGGATTGACAGGCGAGCCGGTTCCCCCCGGCACGATCAGCGGGGAGGCGAGGAAGAGGAACTCGTAGCGCCCCGTCTCGGCGCAGGCCTCGGCTAGTCGCTCTAGGTAGGCGTTGTCGAGCAGCGGCATCCCCATGTAGGGCAGCGCCACGAAATGGACGGGCCAGCTCGCAAGCGTCCCGGCGGGCGTCGGGATCGTGCCCGGGTACCCCTGATCCGAGGCATCGAGCATGTCCCAGCCGAGCAGGGCCGCGTCGTGCTCGTGCAGGAACTCCAGGCAAGAGGCGTGAACACCCGGCATCGGAACGCCCATTCTGTCGTGCTCCGGATGCGCCGAGAGGAAGCGCTCCATGCTCCCGCGGATCAGGACGGCGTCACCGGCACGCGGCTCGATGCCCTGCGCGCGAGCGGCGTCCTCCAGATCCCAGCCGTGGATAGGCGACTCGAGCGAGACGTAGTCGGTGCCGCGCAGGCGCGGGATGTCGTAGAGCACGCCGCGCGTGACGATGCCATCGCTCATGCGGTCGACGGAGTTCGCGGCGGCCCCGGCCGAGGTGACGAGAGAGCTCGGCCAGCCGTTGTACATCTCGCCGCCCGGGCCCGTGTAGTTGTGGCAGAGCGCGTCGATGTGCGTGTTCACGACGCCGTGGAACGAGAGCCCGATGTAGTCGGCGGAGTTCGCGGGGCCGAAAGAGACGAAGTGCTGCGCCGGCATCGGGTTGCGCGGCCCGGGGCGGGTCGCCACCGGGTAGGAGCAGGAGACAGCGCGCCCGCCCCTCACGAGCGTGACGGCATGGCGGCGCACTTCTTCCGTGATGAGGTTCAGCGTCCCGAGCTCGTCGTCCTCACCCCAGCGGCCCCAGTTCTTGAAGCGCTCACGATCGGCGAGGTACTCCTCGACGGTCGGCGGCGTGCGGTCGCGTAGTCCCATCTCACTCCCCACTCGTGCCCCGCCCCCAGGCCGCGGGCGACCGACGGGCGCTGCGCATGATAGCAACACGCGGGCAACGGCCCGCGTGGCGCGGAGAGGCCTGTGGCATCCCTATCGCGCCTCGTCTCCCAGGTGACCCGGCTCGTAGTAGACGCGGCCCTCGACTGACGGGGGGCGATGCGTCTGATCGGTCGGCCGGTGTCCCTCGTAGTCGTGCGCGTACTGGTAGCCCTGCCCGTAGCCGAGCTCGCGCATCAGGTCCGTGACGGCGTTGCGCAGATGCAGCGGCACCGCCTCGTTACGCGTGCGACGCGCATCCTCCACCGCGCGCAGATACGCCGCGTAGGCAGAGTTCGACTTCGGAGCGCGGGCCAGGTAGACGGTCGCCTCGGCGAGCGGAAGCGCCGCCTCCGGCATCCCGAGGAAGTGCACAGCCTGCTGGCAGGCAACCGCGAGCGACAGTGCCCGCGGATCGGCAAGCCCGACGTCCTCTGCTGCGAGGATCACGAGACGCCTCACCACGAAGAGCGGATCCTCGCCCGCCTCCAACATCCGCGCGAGCCAGTAGAGCGCCCCATCCGGATCGGAGCCGCGGACGGTCTTAATGAAGGCGGAGACCGTGTCGTAGTGGGCATCGCCGGCGCGGTCGTAGAGCAGCGTACGGTGTTGCGCCGCGGACTCCACCAGAGCCCGCGTCACCAGCCGGCGCCCATCTTCCCCCGCCGCCGCGGCCACCGCGAGGTCGAGCACGTTTAGAGCCGCGCGGGCGTCGCCGCCCGCGATTTCGACGATGGCGTCGACCGTCGTCTCGTCGATCACGACATCGAGCCGCCCTAGGCCACGCTCCTCATCGGCGAGCGCGCGCCGGAGAATGCTCTCGAGTTCGGAGGACCCGAGCAGCTCGAGCCGGAAGACGCGGGCGCGCGAGAGCAGCGGCGCCACGACGTGAAACGACGGGTTCTCCGTGGTGGCGCCCACGAGGGCCACCGTCCCGTCCTCGACGTGTGGCAGCACCACGTCCTGCTGCGCGCGGTTGAAGCGATGGATCTCGTCGATGAAAAGGATCGTGCCCACCCCGGAGATGCGCAGCCGCTCCCGCGCCTCGGCCACGACCGTGCGCACATCCGCGACGCCGGAGCTGACCGCCGAGATGTCGGCGAAGTGGCGGCTCGTGTGGTGCGCCATCACCGCTGCGAGTGTCGTCTTGCCCGAGCCGGGCGGTCCCCAGAGGATCAGCGAGAACACCTCGTCGCGCTCGATCATGATCCGAAGCGGCGTCCCCGGGCCGACCACCGCCTCCTGTCCGACGAACTCATCGAAGACTCTAGGCCGCATCCGCGCGGCCAGAGGCGCGCCGCGGGCCGCCCACGCGCGGGCGTGCTGCTCAAAGAGCGCCGGCTGCACCCCCGGCGGAACGCCGCGCGGTCCTTCTCGTCGGGATGTCATATGTCGAGTGTAGGCCGACCGGCCGCACCTGTGAGATGCGGGGCAGTCGCGGGGGCCCCGCTCCGCGTAGTAACGTCACACGCAGAGAGCCGGGGCGCGGTACCGCTGAGGGCGGGGGCCGGCCCGTCGATGGAGGGTAGATTATGACGGAAGCGCGCACCTGCCCAGTCTGCGGGAAGACGATCACCCCCGAGCTCGAGAAGAAGTGGAACCACGAGGGCTCGTGGATCTACTTCGACGACATGGGCTGCCGCAACCGCTTTATCGGCAATCCGGAGAAGTACGCCGGCGGCGAGGGCTAGGGGCGGGCGGGGGCGGCGATCTGCCAGCCGCCCGAGCGACGCAGGGCCTTGTCGGCGGCGTCCGGCGGGCGCTGCGGTGTGGAGTGTCTGTTCCCGTGACGACGATCGGGCCCGCGGTCCCCGGTGCCGCTTACGAGCCGGTGATCGGGCTTGAGGTCCACGCCCAGCTCGCCACCCGCTCGAAGATGTTCTGCGGCTGCTCCCGGGACTACTGGGACACCGCGCCCAACAGCCACGTCTGCCCGGTCTGCCTCGGGATGCCGGGCGTGCTCCCTGTAATCAACCGGCGCGCCGTAGGGCTCACCATCCTCACCGGTCTCGCCCTGGGCTGCACGATCCCGCCCCGGGCGAAGTTCGATCGCAAGAACTACCCCTACCCCGACCTGATGAAGGGCTACCAGATCTCGCAGTACGACGAGCCGTTGTGCGTGGGCGGCGCACTCGACATCGACGTCGATGGCGCGGCGCACACAGTGCACCTCGAGCGTATCCATCTCGAGGAAGACACCGCCCGGTTGCTGCACCGCGACGATGAGCACGGGGCCCGCTCGCTGCTCGACGTGAACCGTGCCGGCGTCCCGTTGATGGAGATCGTCACCAAGCCCGACATGCACTCGGCGCAGCAGGCCGTCGCCTTCCTTCGAGCGTTACGTCAGGTCCTGCGCTACATCGGCGCCTCCGACGCGGACATGGAGAAAGGCTCCTTCCGCTGTGACGCCAACGTCTCGCTGCGGCCGTCGGGAGAGAGCGAACTCGGCACCAAGGTCGAGGTGAAGAACATGAACTCGTTCCGTGCCGTCGGGCGCGCGATCGAGAGCGAGATCCGTCGCCAGGGCGCGGCGCTCGAGGCTGGGGAGCGCATCGTCCAGGAGACACGGGGCTACCTCGAGGCCAGCGGGGAGACCGCCCCGCAGCGCTCGAAGGAGGAGGCGCACGACTACCGCTACTTCCCCGAGCCCGACCTGCCGCCGCTCGTGCTCGACGAGGAGCGGATCCGCGCGCTCCGCGCCGGGCTCGCCGAACTCCCGGCGCAGCGTCGCCTCCGCTTCGAGCAGGAGTACGGCCTGACCCCCGATGAGGCACGAACCCTCACGGAGAGCCGGGAACGCGCCGATGACTACGAGCGCACCGTCCACCTTGCCTCCGGCCTGACCGGAATCGGCGACCGCGACGACTATGCGCGAACGGTCGCGCACTGGTTCACGGGCGACGTCGCGCGGCTCCTGAACACGCTCGCCTCCGACGCCGAGCTCCGCGACACGGAGCTCACGCCGGGCCACGTCGCGGAGCTCGCGGGGCTCGTGGCCGAGGGAACGATCACCTCCGCCACGGCGAAGCAGGTGCTCGATATCGCCTTCGAGAGCGGGGAGTTGCCCCAATCGATCGTGCAGGCCCACGGGCTCGCCCAGGTCCGTGATGAAGATGAGATCGATCGGCTCGCGCGCGACGTCATTCAGTCCCAGCCAAAGGCCGTGGACGACTACCTCGGGGGCAAGGAGACTGCGATCGGCTTCCTCGTCGGGCAGCTGATGCGCCAGACACGGGGTCGAGCCGATCCGCAGAACGCCGCCGAGGTACTGCGCCGCCACCTCGACGGATAGCCTGTGGTCGGCGGCGGGCCGTCCCGGCGCGCCCGCCCGACGGCGCGGCACGTTTGACGGTGCGGGTCGCGCGAGCTAATCAAGCCGGGGGAGAGTGACGGGGGCCCCGTGTGAGCCGGTCCCATCTCGCGAAGTGGCTCTACGTCGGCCTGCACGTCAAGCGCTGGCTTCTGATCATGCTCCTCGGCGTCGTGCTGATGGGGCTCGGCATCGCCTACCTGCTCCGTGAGGTGTACGTCTCTTACGCGTTCCCGTCGTGGGTCGCCACCATCACGCTGCAAGACATCCCGCGCTGGGCGCGCGGCCTGCTCTTCATCACGCTCGCCTCGGGACTCACCGTGTTCGGAGGCTGGGAGCTCAACCGCTCGATCGTGGCGGCCGCGCTCCCCCCCGACCGGCAGGGAGGCGTGGTCGAGCGCATCTATCAGCAGCGTACGCGCGGACGCGGCCCCCGTATCGTCGCGATCGGCGGCGGGACGGGGCTCTCGCAGCTGCTGCGCGGTCTGAAGCCCTATCCGGCGAACCTCACTGCGATCGTCACGGTCGCCGACGACGGCGGATCGAGCGGACTGCTCAGGGAGGATCTCGGCGTCATCCCGCCCGGTGACATCCGCGCCTGCATCGTGGCGCTCGCCGACGCGGAGCCGCTCGTCACCGACCTCTTCCAGTACCGCTTCGCCGAGGATGCGGGGGAGCGCATCGCGGGGCACTCCTTCGGCAACCTCTTCATCGCTGCGATGTCCGGCGTGACCGGGTCGATGGAGGAGGCTATCCGCGAGACGTCGCGCGTGCTCGCAGTGCGCGGGCGCATCCTGCCGTCGACGCTGGCCGACGTCCGGCTGCGCGCCCACCTCTCTGACGGGAGCGTCGTCGAAGGAGAGTCCCGCATACCCGAGACCGGGATCGCCGTCGATCGCGTCGAGATCGTGCCGGCCGACGCCCCGGCCTACCCCGAGGCGACGGAGGCGCTGGCGGGGGCGGACTTAGTCGTTCTGGGGCCGGGGAGCCTCTTCACGTCCGTGCTGCCGAACCTGCTCGTCCCGGGGATCCGTGACGCGCTGCTGGACTCCCCCGCCCACACCATCTACGTCGCGAACGTTGCGACACAGAACGGCGAGACCGATGGCTTCTCCGCCGCCGACCACTACAACGCGATACGCCGCCACCTCGACCGGGACGCGGTGGCCGATGTCGTGCTCGCGAACAACAACCTCCCCGGGCAGCCGCTCCCGAATAACTGGCACTCGAAGGCGGTGACGGTGAGCGGCGACACCGACTTCGGCACAGCGCGCCTCGAGCTCGCCGATCTGGTGGACTACGAGCACCGCTACCGCCACGACGCGGAGCGCCTCGCCGCCGCCGTCATGCGCAGCTACATGGAGCGCGATCTCAGACGGGAGGCCCGCGTCGTGGCGAAGGTTGCCGGCCCCGATGCCCCGGCGTAGCCTCGATAGCCATGGAGCTACGGGACTTTATCGCCATCGCCCAGATCCTCATCTCGGTGCTGCTCACGGTGCTGGTGCTGATGCAGGTGCGGGGCACCGGCTTCGGGGCCGGGCTCGGGGGCGTCGACTCGGGTTTCCGCGCCCGGCGCGGTCTGCAGCGCTCAATGCATCGCCTGACGATCGCAGTCGTCGTGGTCTTCCTCGCCTTCTCCGCATGGAGCGTCGTCGCGTCGTAGCCGCCGGGGAGCAGCGCCGGTGACGTTCCTCGACCTGAGGCGTTCCCGGCTGCTGCTGCCGGCGATGCTCGCCGGCGGGATCGCCGCTCTCGTCGTCGGGTGGTACGGCCTGACGGACGCACCGGAGCGCTCTTTGCGCATCCGTTATGTCGAGGGGGTGGTGGGTGCTCCGCGGCGCCCGAGCCCGTTGTTCGCCCGCGGACACGCGCCGGACGCGGATCTCGCGTCTCTCCTCTTCTCCGGGCTCGTGCGGATCGCGGGCGACGGCACACCGCGCCCCGATTTGGCCGAGGCCTGGGAGGTGACGCCGGACGGTCGCACGTACAGCTTCCGCTTGCGTGACGACCTCTACTGGCACGACGGACACCGCGTCGAGTCCTCCGACGTGGCCTTCACCGTCAGCCGCGTCCAGCAGTCGGGCTTCCAGGGTGCGGTGACGCTCGCTCTGCGGTGGGCAGGCGTCGAGGTGCAGACGCCGGACGGACTCACGGTGATCTTCCGGCTGCCGGAGGCGCGCGCCGACTTCCTCGCGCAGACCGAGCTCGGGGTGCTGCCCGAACACCTCCTCTCGGGCCTCTCCGTCCTCGATCTCCTGGAGTCACCCTTCCACCGGGCGCCGGTGGGAAGCGGCCCCTACCGGCTGGTGGAGCTCTCCCCGGAGCGCGCCCTCCTCGAACGCAACCCCAGCTACCATCTCGGCTCACCGACGATCGACGAAATCGAACTGCGCTTCTTCCCGCACGCGGCCGGGCTCGAGGAGGCTCTCGCCCTCGGCGAGATTGACGCCGCGTTGATGGAGGAGGGACGCCACCTCCAGGCGGCTGCCGTTCTCGAACGGCGCCCGGACTTGCGAGCCGTCGACCTGCTGCGGAACGGCTTCACTGTGCTCTACTTCAACAACGCGCGTCCTCCCCTGGACGATGCGGGCACGCGCGGCGCCATCGCCGCGTCGATCGACCGCGAGGCCCTGCTCGCGGTCGATCCCGGCGGGACGACGGGGGCGGCGCCGATCGTCCCCCTCTCGTGGGCGCACTCACCGGTATCCGCGCCGGGCCCCGCCCAGGCGGTCGAGCGCTTCGCCAAGGCGGGGTGGCTCCCAAATGACGAGGGCGAGCTCGCTGCGGGCGACCGTGTCCTAGCGCTCTCGCTGGTCACGAACGCGGAGCCGGACCGGGTAGCCCTCGCCGAACTCCTCGCGGAGCAGCTGCGCGCGAAGGGGCTGGTGGTGACCGTGGAACCGCTACCGGCCGTCGAGCTCGTCGGTGCCCGCCTCGGCCTCCACGACTACGACGTCGCGCTCTTCGGCTGGGAGGCCGGTGTCGACCCGGATCCCTATAGCGGCTGGCACACGTCGCAGATTCCGCCGCCGGGGCGCAACGTCGCCTCCTACCAAGACCCCGAATCCGACCGGATGCTGGAGGCCGCCCGACGAACCCTCGACGTCACGGAGCGGCGCGCCCTCTACGCCGCGTTCACGGAGCGGTTCGTGGAGCGGGCGGCCAGCGTGGTCCTGCTGTACCCCGCGCGTACGTACCTCGTCCCGGCCTCGCTCCGGGGAGTCGATACGGGGCTGCTCTTCCGACCGGCGAGCCGCTTCCGTGGCGTGCATGCCTTCTTCTTCGAGGGGGCGGGTGTCGCCTCACCGGCGGGCGCGCCGCGGTGAGCCGCATCGGAAGCACCCCGAGCCAGCGCGACCAGCGGGGCGCGAGCGACTGCGTGACGACCGCGCAGGCTGCGCGGAACCGAGCGGCACGTTCGCGGTGCGCCTCACGCCGCGAGCGCGCCATGACCTGATCGAGGGGTTCACGGCCGACGCCGGCACGGGAGGCGGCGCCACGCTCGCGGTCCGAGTCACGGCGCCGCCCCTTCAGGATCGCGCGAACACCGCGCTGCTGCGAGTGCTCGCGCGAGCATTCGACGTGCCGGTCTCCTCGCTCCGTGTCGCCGCGGGAGCGCGGAGCCGCCGGAAGCTCGTCGCCGTGGAAGGGATGGGCAGCGTCGAGGCCCGGGCACGGCTCGACCTCACCGCAGCGCGGAGGCTCGTACCGGCATCTTCTGCCGAGCGTGTACCCTCCGCAGGAAGCAACCCCGAGAGTAAGGGTGCACTCGATGGCCACGATGACGCGCGATGAAGCCTATGCCTTCATCGACGCGGGTCCCCGCTGGGCCATCTTCACGACCGTTGGTCCCGACGGCTACCCACACGCGGTGCCGCCTACCTACTACCGCGACGGCGACGACCTCTTCGTCAACGCCCGGGGGTCGCGTCTGGAGAATATCCGGTGCCACCCGGAGGTCGCCCTGCTGCTCGAGAGCGGGGCGGAAATAAACGAGCTCCGCGGCCTGCTGATCCAGGGTGACGCGGAACTCGTCGAGGACCCCGCGGAGGTCCTGCGCCTGGCTCAGGTCGCCAGCAGCATGCGGGGCGCGACTGGGGAGGAGCTCCCCGCAAAGCCGGCCCCTGGCCTCATCTGGGCGCGCATCAACGCCCGCAGGATACGCTCGTGGGACAACACGAAGCGGGGAAGAGCGCGACGGGGCAGCTCGACGCGGTAGCATCGTGCGAGAGGCCGGCTCAGAGCGCCCGGCGGAGAGAAGGAGAGGCCGGTGACAGAGACCAGCATCGACTACGTGCGGCGTGGCTTCGTTCACAGCCCACACGGAAACATTGACTACCGGGAGGCGGGTGAGGGCCCTGCGATCATCATGATCCACGGAACACCCGAGTCCTCCGCCAAGATGTCGAGGTCCTTTCCCTACCTGCAGGACGAGTTCCGGTGCATCGCGCCGTCGACGATGGGCTATGGCGACTCCGATCGTCCGTCCGAGCCCTACACGAGTACGGAGGAATTCGCCCGAGCCGCGATCTGGGTGCTCGACGACCTCGGCATCGAGAAGGCCGCCGTCTTCGGCACGCACACGGGCGCGATGATCGCGGCCTGCGTGGCTGCGGACTGGCCGGACCGTGTCAGCGCGGCCATCCTTGAGGAGCCGTTCAACTGGAACACGCCCGCCCGACTCCAAGCGATGAAGACGGTGCATACCGGCGAAGGAGAGAACTCGGACGGAAGCCACCTCGCCGAGATCTGGCAATCCGTCCATGCGGTCAGGGAGGGCGTGGCGCGCACGGCCGACGAGATGCGGCAGTCCGTCATCGACGAGATCAAGGCGAATCAAGGTGAGCAGCCGGCCGTCTACGAGGGGATGGGGTGGCACGGTGCCGCTCCGTGGGCCATCTGCCACTACGACGGGTGGAGCGCGGCCGAACGTATTCAGGCTCCGACGCTGGTGATTCACGGCGCGCAATCGAACCTCGGGCGCTCGCACGAGCGCTTCTTGACGACCCTGAGGCACGCGAGGGGCATCCGCCCACCGGCGCCGAACCAGTTCAGCTGGAGCCTCGACCTTCCCCTCTGGTCCGCCGAGGTGAAGAGATTCCTGCACGAGGAGGCCGGCCTCTAGACGGCACGCCGTCGCCGAGGCCCCGGCGGCCCGGGGAAGCGCGGCCGGCGCTCGCGGCGCTCCGCGGTCGGGATGACCTCTCCGTCGCCGCTGCTCCAGCCCGCAGTGGGGAGCCGCACGCACGACGCGGGCCGCGCTATGATCATCAGCAGGGCCGACCCGCATCCGGGCGCCCGGGCGATGGAGAGGCCTCACATGGCGAGACGAAGTGACGTGATCGACTACCGCATCCTCGGCGACGATCTGCAGTTCGTCGAGGTCGAACTCGACCCCGGCGAGACCGTGATCGGTGAGGCCGGGGCGATGATGTTCCTCGACTCGGATGTCCGCTTCGAGACGAAGTTGGGGGACGGTGCCGACCCCGACCAGGGACTCTGGGGCCGGCTCAAGGACGCCGGCAAGCGGGCGATGGCGCAGGAATCGGTCTTCCTCACGCACTTCACAAACGGCGGACGGGGCAAGAAGGTCGTCGCATTCTCGGCTGAGTTCCCGGGCACGGTCCTCCCCGTCGACCTGGCCGAGCTCGGGGGGACGATCCTGGCGCAGAAGGATGCCTTCCTCTGCGCCGCGCTGGGGACGAAGATCGACATCGCCTTCCGACGGAACCTCGGGACGGGGCTGTTCGGCGGCGAAGGATTCATCCTCCAGCGCTTGAGCGGCGACGGCATGGCCTTCCTCTCGGTCGGTGGGACGGTGATCGAGAAGGAGCTTCAGGGCAACAAGATACTCGTGGACACCGGGTGCCTCGTCGCCCTCGAGCCCGGGATCGACTACTCGATCGAGCGAGCCGGCAACCTCAAGTCGATGGTGTTCGGGGGCGAGGGCCTGTTCCTAGCCAGCCTCTCCGGCCACGGGCGTGTCTGGCTGCAGTCGCTCCCCTTCTCACGACTCGCGAACCGCATCATCCAGAACGCTCCGACGGCCGGCGGCAGCGCGCGCGGGGAGGGTTCGCTGCTCGGCGGCTTCGGCCTCGGCCAGCGGTAGCGGAATCCAGGTCGACCACCACGATCCGCCGCTCGACCGAACCCGCCCCGAGCCTCGCCCCCACAACGCGAGGCGTTGCGTGCATGTCCGAAACTGGGCAAACAATGCGTTGGCGTCATCTCATCGAGCACGATCCCGCCGGGCATGGGCGAGACGTCGCGTAGGTTCCTCGGCGCGGTGCGCGTGACGGTGTCTGAAGGAGAATGGAGCACGCCAAGGATGCGAATGATGCTGCGCTCGAAGATCCACCGCGCGACCGTTACCTGCACGGACCTCCACTATGAGGGCTCGATCAGTGTCGATCAGACACTGCTGGAAGTCGCCGACATTGCTGAATGGAAGCAAGTGCACGTCCTCGATGTCACAAACGGCGCGCGGCTCGAAACGTATGCCATCCCAGCACCCGCGGGATCCGGCGAGATACAACTCAACGGTGCCGCAGCGCATCTCGTCAATCCGGGGGATCTCGTGATCATCATGGCCTACGAGGGCGTCTCTGAGGACCGCCTCGGCGAGCATCGTCCACGCATCGTGCTCGTCGACGAACGCAATCGCTTCGGATATCCATAGTCGAGCAGGCCCCGGTCCGGGCGAAGGTGAAGCCCGAAGAGCTTGGTGTCTCGTGTGGCGCGGCGCGAGCCACAGAGGTGAAGCACTGCTGGGAGCCGCGGTCGGCGCGACTGTGCTCAGGGCGCTACAGGAAGACCATCCCCGGCCCTGCCACCGAGGCACTCGACCACTGCGCGCGTGAATGACCCGAGCCAGCCAAGCCGGGGGCCGCGACTTCAGGTTTGGCCTGTGGCGACCCCGATCGGATTCGAACCGACGATCTCCACCGTGACAGGGTGGCGTGTTGGACCGCTACACTACGGGGCCGCAGGACCACGTGTACCGTAGCCGTGAGCAATCTGCCGGTCAACGGTGGGTGACCTTCCTCGCAGCGACGAGCCTCGATAGACTGACGCGCCGGGAGGGCCCACCCGATGTCGAGAAGTCGACGCACGAGACGCGATCGCCGAGTTCGGCCTCGCCCGTCTGCTGCGCCCGCGATCGAATCCCCGGCAGGGGCGGCGACTGCGAAGCTTCAGGCGCTCGCCAGCCCATCCGCGAGCACGGCCCAGCGCCGGCGAGCAGTCAGGACCACGTATCCCCACGTCGGCGGTGAGCTTCGGCGCGTGTTGAGCGTCTCGCTTGCGAGCTTCGGCCTGCTTGTGCTGCTGATCGCCGTCGACAGACTGCGTTAGGGGAACGGTTCTACCGCAACCGATCCCACGCGACCACGACTCCTGCCGCCACGGCCACGAGGCCGCTTACATCTCGAGTCACGAGGTCCAGCTCCCCTCCCACCGCGAGGCGGACGATCCCGGCGCTCAGGAGAGCAGTGAGGGCGACCACCTGCATCGACCTCCCGCGCTTCCCTCGTGTGACGAGGTCGATCGCCGCAGCGACGACGCGGCCCGCAGCCGCCCCGCCGAGCAACGCGAGCACGAGCACGACGAAGCCCCCCCGGGGCGTGGGGGCGAGCAGCAGTGCACCGCCAACGCCGAACAGGGCGCCGAGCGGCAACGCGACCCCGAGTGCCCGCGCATAGTCGCCGAGTGCGAGCTGATACATCGGCAGACGCCGCCCGGCCGCGCACGCCGCGCACCGGAAGCCGACCGGCGTCTCCACCATGCAGCGTGGGCAGATCCGAATGCCGCAGCGCTGACACCCCAGCTCGGTCCCCGTATCGAGATGCCGGTCGCAGGTAGTCGCAGGCACCGCGGCACGTCCTAGGGTGTCGTATCACCCGCGGGCGCGGGCGCCGGTTCGGGTACCTGACAGCCTCGGCGTCGCACCTCATCGACCAGACGATCCACCACCTCGTCGGGAAGGGGGATGTCGCCCGGTTCGCGCTCGAGCTGGCCCGGCAACGCGTGGTAGTCGGATCCCCCGAGCGGGAAGAGGTCGAGGCGGGCCGCCAGCCCCCGCAACTCCTCAACCAGGTCCGGCGGATAGTCCTTGTAATAGACCTCCATGCCGAACAGGCCCGCGGCGGCCAGCCGCTTCGCGATGGCGTCATTGCCTCGCGAGAAGGATGGGTGAGCGAAGACCGCGACGCCGCCCGCTCTCGAGATCATCTCGAGCGCCCGCTCCGGCTCCAGCTTCTCGCGCCTCACGTAGGCGGGGCCGTCGTGCGCAAGGTAGCGATCGAATGCGTCCCGGATGCTCGCGACGTGACCGCGCTCGAGAAGTGCCTGCGCGATGTGCGGACGGCCGATCGAAGCGTCTCCCGCGATCTCGCGAACGCGCTCCCAGTCGATCGGAACTCCCAGCCGGTCGAGCGCGTCCACGATCGCCTGGCCGCGCTCGACGCGACCTTCGCGGAACCGCGCGAGCTCGGCCGAGAAGACCTCATCGTCCGGATCGACGAACAAGCCAAGGACGTGGAGCTCGGTCCCGGGCAAATCGCAGGAGAGCTCAACACCCGGAACGAGCTGCATACCCGGCAATTCACAGGCCGCCGCGCGGGCCTCGGCGATCCCCTCCAGCGTGTCGTGATCGGTAAGCGCGAGCATGCGCACGCCATTCCGCCACGCGAGACGGACTAGCTCCGTGGGCGTCAGCGTCCCGTCGGATCGGGTGGAGTGCGTGTGGAAGTCGCCCCGGCTCATGACATCTCGTCCCATCGGCAGCACCCGCGATGGTCAGACAATGAGGCACCCTCGGTCGATGCGCTCGATGCCGGTCGCAAGCCGTGTCTCCTCGTCAATCTCGATCAGCACCGACTGCAAAACCGCCTCCTCGCCAGAGGCGACCGGGAGGCGCGTCGGCATCCCCGTCAAGAAGCGATCGATCACCGACTCGGCATCGTCGCCAATGATCGAGTCCAGCACCCCCACCATGCCGAGATCCGACACCTGTGCGGTCCCACGCGGCAACAGCCGCGCGTCGGCGGTCGGTGTGTGTGTGTGTGTGCCGACGACCGCCGCGACGCGCCCGTCTAGGTACCACGCGAGCGCCTGCTTCTCGCTGGTCGCCTCGGCGTGGAAGTCGACGACGACGGGCTCGGGTCCTGCGAGCTGCCCGAGGAGGGTGTCGGCCACGCGGAACGGATCGTCCACCTGCACCGGCATGAAGACGCGGCCCATGAGGTTGATGACCGTCACGCCGCGGACCGTCAGCACGCCCCGGCCCGGCGTCACCTCCGGGTAGTTCGCCGGCCGCAGCACAGGAAGATCGCCGTCGAGCGAGGGAACGAAGTCGCGCACATCAAAGATGTGGTTGCCGGAGGTCAGCACGTCGACGCCAGCGTCGAGCAGTTCCTTCGCGGTCCGCACGGTGAGCCCGCGGCCGGCGGCGGCGTTCTCTGCGTTCGCAACGATGACGTCGATGGCGAGGTCCCGCCGAAGCTCGGGGAGCAGCCGGGCTACCGCCCGACGCCCCGGGCTTCCAACGACGTCCCCAACCATAAGGACACGCATCAGTGCGCGGTGGCTGTGGCCCGGGTCTCCCGAACAACGGTCACGCGGATCTCCCCAGGGTACTGCATCGTCTCCTCGATTTTACGGGAGACGTCGCGCGCGAGACGGCTCGCGGCAAGGTCGTCCACGCGATCGGGCTGCACGATGACGCGCACCTCGCGACCCGCCTGGATGGCGAAGGACTCATCGACCCCCTCGAAGGAGTTGGCGATCGCCTCGAGCGCCTCGAGGCGCTTCACGTATTCTTCGACCGACTCCCGGCGCGCTCCCGGGCGCCCGCCCGAGATCCCGTCTGCGATCATCACGACGAGCGCCTCGGTCGTTTCGGGCCGCACCTCCTCGTGGTGAGCTTCGATGCAGTGAACAACCGGCTGCGGCACGCCGAAGCGCCGCGCGATGTCGGCGCCGATGCGCGCGTGTGTCCCCTCGAGTTCGCGGTCCGCTGCCTTGCCGAGATCATGCAGCAGCCCGCCGACGCGGCAGACTTCCACGTCCGCTCCGATCTCGGCGGCAACCGCCGCGGCCAGCCACGATGTCTCGATCGAGTGGCGCAGCTGATTCTGGCCATAGGAGTAGCGGAAGCGCAGCCGCCCGAGCGTCTTCACGACCTCCTGGTGAAGCCCCGTGACGTCGGTGTCCACGACGGCCTGTTCGCCAGCGTCCACCACCATCTCGTCGACCTCGGAGCGCGCACGCGTCACCGCCTCCTCGATGCGAGTGGGGTGGATGCGCCCGTCCTGGATAAGGCGAGCGAGCGCGACGCGTGCGACCTCTCGCCGCACCGGATCGAACCCCGTAACGGTGACGACCTCCGGCGTGTCGTCGATGATCAAGTCGCACCCCGTTGCCGCCTCGAAGGCACGGATGTTGCGGCCCTCGCGGCCAATGATGCGGCCCTTCAGCTCGTCGGAGGGAAGCGGAACCACGGAGACCGTCGTCTCTGCCGTGATCTCGGAAGTCATGCGCTGCATGACCGTGGCGAGTGTCTTGCGAGCCCGGGAATCGACCTCCGCCTTCGCCGACGCCTCCATCGCGCGGACGCGTCGTGCGGCCTCCTCCGCGAGTTCCCGGTCGAGCGTCTCCAGCAGCTCGGCGCGCGCCTCATCCTCCGTCATACCGGCTATGCGCTCTCGAAGCTCCGCGACGGCGACACGCTCCTCTTCGGCGGTTCGCTCGGCGATGTCAACCCGATCGCTGCGTTCGCGCAGGCTCTGCTCGCCGCGTTCCAGCCCCTCCGCGCGGCGCTCCAGCGTCTCCTCACGCTGCTCAAGCCGGCGTTCCGCGCGCGTCAGCTCGCGACGCTGATCTCGCGCCTCTCTCTCGGCTTCACGCCGGTACTCCAGAGCCTCCTGCTCAGCCTGCACCTGCGCCTGGCGCGACCGAGTCTCCGCCTCGCTCTCGATGAGGCGTGCCCGCTCGCGTGCGGCGCGCACCGCTCCTCCCGACGAAACGCGCACCCAGACGTAGAGCACCACCATGCCGACGGCGACGCCCGCCGCCGCAGCTACTACAACGGTTTCCATTGGATTCTCCGCTTCGCCAGCTCGGTCGCGCGCGATCGCCTCGCGCGACGAGTAGAAGTCAGTAGTGTGATCCTAGGGATCGTAGCATCGTCGACCCGCCGCGAGCGAACGGAGAGCCTTCGCCGCGGCGGACAGGTACGTTTGCATCCGCCGCGTCGGCGCGCCACACGGCCTAGTGGGCGATCAGGACCCGTCCATCGGCGGCCCACCCCCGGGGTCCCCGGCCTGGGTCTCGAACTCCTTGCCGAGCAGCTCGCGCACCGCCTGCGCGACGACCTCCGGCGCGAAGCCGCGGCGTACGAGGAAGCCAGCGAGCCGGCGACTCGGCGGCTCCGCGCGCAGCTCGTCGGACGCGCGAAGCCGCGGCCGAGCCGCCGCGCACGCCGCCGCGAGCTCGTCGCGGCCGGCAAGGACTGCCTCGACAACGCCCGCGTCAACTCCCCGTTGCAGAAGCTCCCGCCGCAGCAGCCACGAGCCGCGACCCCGCCCGCGACGGCTCTCCACGTAGCGGCGCGCCCAGACCTCGTCGTCGAGGTAGCCGAGATGGCGAAGCCGCTCCAGGGCTGCCTCAAGCTCACCCGGGGCGTGACGCCCGGCCAGTGCCTCCCGCAGCTCGGAGCTCGTACGCGCGCGGTGCGCGAGCAGCGCCACCGCCTCGGCGAGCGCGCCGCGAGGCGCCGGCACGCTCGGCTTGAGGCCGACGAGTCCGCCCCTCGCGGCGCCCGCTCGCCTAGACATCGAGCGGCAGCAACCCGCCTCCCGGGGCCTCGCCGCCGCCCGCGGCAGCCTGGGCCGCGGGCTCCTCGACGACGGCGGCCTGCTGCTCCGGGGTTCCGGGGAGCCCGGCGGCCGCACGTACCTGCGTCTCGATCTCGTCCGACATGTCGGGGTGCTCACGGAGGAACGTGGACGCGTTCTTCCGTCCCTGCCCCAGCCGCAGGTCGCCGTATGAGTAAAACGCCCCGAGCTTCGTCACGATCTCGTAGTGCGTCGCCAGGTCGATTATGTCGCCTGTGCGGTTGATGCCGAAGACATCCGGGCCGAACATGATGTCGAACTCCGCCTGCCGGAACGGCGGCGCGACCTTATTCTTCACAACCTTGCAACGGACGCGGTTACCGATGAAGGTCTGTCCATCCTTCAGGCTCTCGGTGCGTCGGATCTCGATGCGCACCGACGAGTAGAACTTCAGGGCGCGGCCCCCGGGGGTGACCTCGGGGCTCCCGAAGATCACGCCGACCTTCTCGCGCAGCTGGTTGACGAAGACGAGCGACGTCTGCGATCGCGCGGTCGCTCCCGTGAGCTTGCGCAGCGCCTGCGACATCAGCCTCGCCTGCAGACCGGGAAGCGAGTCCCCCATATCCCCCTCGATCTCGGCGCGGGGTACGAGGGCCGCGACCGAGTCGACGACGACGATATCGAGCGCGTTGGAGCGGATGAGCGCCTCACAGATCTCGAGCGCCTGCTCACCCGTGTCGGGCTGCGAGACGAGCAACTCGTCCACGTCGATGCCACAGGCAGCCGCGTATTCGGGATCGAGCGCATGCTCCACGTCGATATAGGCGGCGAGTCCACCGCGCTTCTGCGCCTCAGCGATCACGTGCTGCGCGAGCGTGGACTTCCCCGCCGACTCCGGGCCGAAGATCTCGACGATGCGGCCACGCGGAACGCCGCCGATCCCGAGCGCGACGTCGAGCGAGAGGGCACCGGTCGGGATCGCCGCCACGTTGAGCGCCGCGTCGCGGTCGCCGAGCTTCATGATCGCGCCGCTGCCGAAGTCCTTCGTGATCTGCTCGATCGCCTTCGAGAGCTCCTGGCTGCGCGTTCCCGAGGCACCGTCTGCCTCCCCTGGACCACCCTTCCGGCGCCCACGTCCTGCAGTTTGGCCCTTGCCCATATCGCGGCCCCTCTCGTCGCTCCGCGCTCTCCGCGGTGTCACAGTTCCGCCGTCCTGAAGGTTCGTCGCGAACGCGACTCTAGAACGGGTGTTCTGTAGTGTCAAGATCATCACGAGACAACGTGAACGGCTTGATCTTGCCGCTCCCGGCGTAGGATGAGGGCATGGAGCCCCCTCTCCGCGTCGTCTTCTTTGGCTCGCCGTCGTTCGCCCTGCCAACGCTCGCGGCTCTGCTAGAGGCGCCGTGGGCCGACGTCATCTGCGCGGTCACCCAACCGCCACGGCCGCGGGGCCGCAGCGGTCGACCGGTGCCCACCGAGGTGGCAGCCGCGGCCGCGGCCGCCGACATTCCGGTGCTCGCGCCGGAACGGCTCCGCCGCGAGACGACGGAGCACGTCGCGGCGCTGCGGCCCGACGTGGGCGTCCTCGCCGCATCGGGACACCTGCTGCCCACCCACCTCTTGGACGCATTCCCGCACGGCGTGATCAACCTGCACGCTTCACTGTTGCCCCGGCACCGAGGGGCATCACCCGTCTCCGCGGCGATCCTCGCGGGCGACGCGGAGTCCGGCGCCTCGCTGATGGTCGTCGAGCGCAAGCTCGATGCCGGACCAGTGATCGCCTCGGCGCCCACGCCGATCGATCCTCGGGACACGACCGGCACGCTCACCTCCCGGATCGCAGAACTCGGGGCGTCGCTCCTGATCGAGTGGCTACCCGCGTGGGTGGCGGGGACGATCCCGGCGGCTCCACAGGACGACTCCCATGCGAGCTACGCCCCGAGCCTCGCCCGATCCGACGGCGCGATCGACTGGTCGCTCCCCGCCGTCGAGATCTGGCGCCGCGTCCGGGCATACCAGCCGTGGCCGCAGGCAGCCGCGACCTACCCCACCGACAAGCGCGGCGGGGGGCGGCCGTTCCTAGTACAGGAGGCGTGGCCGATGTCGCTCCCGGATGCGGCGGACGGCCCGCGCCCCGGCACCGTCCTCGCCGGCGCCGGCGAGCCGCTGACCCCCATGCTCCCCGGGCGCCTGTCCCGGGCCGTGGTCGTGACCGGCGAGGGCGGACTCGCGCTGCTGCGCGTGCAGCGCGCCGGCCGGCGCTCGATGACGATCGAGGAGTACTTGCACGGCGATGGCCGGCTGCTGGGCACGTGCCTCGGCGGCGGTGATCGAACTAGCGGATAGGCTGGCCTGCGTGATGCTCCCCTCCGGCACAACCGACCGGCCTCCCGCCACCGCGCGGCCGCCCGGGGACGCCCGGACGGCGCTGCTCGACCTCTCGCTGGAGGAGCTCAGGGAGCTGCTCCGCGGCTGGGGTCACCCCGCGTACCGCGCCCATCAGATCGCACGCTGGGTGCTGCGGGCGTGCGCCACGGATTTCGAGCAGATGACCGACCTTCCCCGGCCCTTGCGCAGCCGACTCGCCGACAGCCTCTCGCTCGCGCCCCCGCCGGTGGTCGCGGCGACGGAATCGGACGGCGGGGACACCTGCAAGTTCCTCTTCGACCTCGGCTCGAGCGGGATGGTCGAGGCCGTACGGATGGCGTACGACCCCGACGCGGAGGGACACATCCGCTCCGGGCGCACGACCGTGTGCGTCTCCACGCAGCTCGGCTGCGCGATGGCCTGCGTGTTCTGCGCGACCGGGTTGCAGGGCTTCACCCGCAACCTGCGGCCCGCGGAGGTGCTCGACCAGGTCCTGCACGTGCAGCGGGAACGGCGCGTCACGAATGTCGTGTTCATGGGCATGGGAGAGCCGCTCGCCAACTACGGGACAACGATGCGCGCGATCCGATGGCTCGTGGCGCCCGAGGGGCTGGGACTCTCTCCGCGCGCGGTGACGATCTCGACGGTCGGCCTCATGGCACCCCTCGCTCGGCTCGCGGAGGAAGGGCTGCCGCTCGGTCTCGCGATCTCGCTGCATGCGCCCGACGACGAGCTCAGGCGGCGCCTGGTGCCCACGGCGGGCGGGATCACCATCGACGGGTTGCTCGGTGCTGCGCGGCACTACCGCGAGCGGACGGGACGCCGCGTCACCTTCGCGTACGCGCTGCTCGAGGGCGTGAACGACGAGCCGGCGCATGCGCGGCGACTCGGTCAGCGGCTCCGCGGCGAGCGGGCCCACGTGAACCTCATCCCGTACAACCCGGTACCCGGCGCGGGGCTCCGGCGCCCCCGCCGCGAGCGCGTGCGCGCCTTCCAGCGCGAGCTGCAGATTGCAGGGATCGCGGCGACGGTGCGCGTGGAGCGCGGCGCGCAGATCGCGGCGGCGTGCGGCCAGCTCCGGACCGACGTGATGGTGGGACAGGGTCCGCGAGGACGCCGGCCTTCCCGGACCGAGAGCGGCTAGGACGCCGCTCCGCCGGGATCGCCGCCCGACATCTCGCCGCCCGCGGCGGTCTCCTCGTCGGCGGCCCGGGCCTCCTCGCCTTCGGCCTCCTCGTCCTCGGCGGACAGACCGCGCGGGCGCGCGATGCGTGCCAGCATCTGGTCGCGGTCGCTGAGCACGGTGATCGTGTCCGGGAGGTCGATATCGCCCACCGTGATCTCGTCGTCGAGCTCGACAAGCCCCTCGATCGATACCGCCACGTTGTTCGGCATATCTGCCGGCAGCGCCTCGATCTGCACCGAATCGGCGCCGACGAGCAGCAGACCGCCAAGGTCCCTCACCGCCAGTGATTCCCCCACGATCTGGATGGGCACCGACCCGGTGATCGTGCGCTCAAGGTCGACCTGGTAGAAGTCGAGGTGCAGCGGGGCGCGGGTGACGGGGTGACGCCCGACATCGCGCACGACCACTGGACGCGGGGAGTTCTCACCGGCGATCTCGAGTGAGATGAGCGTGTTCAGGCCGTGCGAGTGCAGGAGATCGCGTACGGCTCGCTCGCCGATCTGGACGGCGACGGATTCGATCCCCCGACCGAAGATGTTGGCGGGGAGCACGCCCTGGCGCCTGAGGCGCGCGACGCGCTTCCCGAGCGTGGTGCGGGGCTCCACGGAGTATGTGTCAGGCATCGACGCGGCTCCTCGACGGCTCCCAGCAGGCGGGATGGGTAGGCAACTGACGCTATCAACCCCCCGGAGGACGATCAAGACTCGGCCACCGCCGGTCGCCTCCCGCCCACGCCCGGCGAGGCGCCCTTCACACGCTCTGCCGCCCCCGGACGCATCGCATCCGGGCGGCGATCCGCCCGCGGAACCGCGAAATCGGGGGGCTCAAGCCGCCCGCGCGGGCGGCTGCCCGTGGCGGCCGCCCGGATAGAATACAACGGGCGATTGAGGGGCGCAGATGGCGGACGCACCGGGGGCCAGGCGGCGCGTCCTCGGCGTGGACGTGGGGGGCACCTTTACCGACTTCCTGCTCTGGGACGAGGGAGCGATTCGGGTCCACAAGCGGCCGTCGACACCCGACGATCCGTCGCGGGCCGTGCTCCAGGGTCTCGACGAACTCGGCCTGTCGCGGGCGGAGGCCCCGACCCTCGTCGTGCATGGCACCACGGTGGCGACCAACGCCGTGCTCGAGAGGCGCGGCGCCCGGACCGCCCTCGTGACCACAGAGGGAATGCGCGATCTGCTCGTGATCGGGCGGCAGACGCGCCGCGACATCTACGACCTCGAGCCGGAGACTCCCGAGCCGATCGTGCCGGCGGACCTCACCTTCGAGCTGCGCGCACGGCTCCGGCCCAGCGGCGAGGTCGCCGTCGCGGCGGAGCGGGACGAGATCGGCGAGCTCGTCCGCCGGGCAGTCGAGGAGGGTGCCGAGTCGCTCGCGGTTTCTCTGCTCTACTCCTACGCGAACCCCGTCCTGGAGCGGCTGTTCACGGAGCCGGCCAAGGCGGAGGGACTCTACCTCTCGCTCTCGTCACAGGTGTCGCCGGAGTACCGCGAGGTCGAGCGCACCGCCACGACCGCACTGAACAGCTACGTCGGGCCGCTGATGGGCCGCTACCTAGCGGGCCTCTCCGAGGGACTCGCTACCCGCGGCAGCGGCCGCCTGCACATCGTGCAGTCCGATGGGGGCGCGGCTGGCGTGGAGCGGGCGAAGAGGCTCCCGGTCGCGACGCTCCTGTCGGGGCCCGCCGCGGGGGTCTCGGGCGCGGTCGCGGCGGCCCGGCTGGCCGGCTTCGACCGATTGCTCACGCTCGACATGGGGGGCACCTCGACCGACGTCGCGCTCTGCGACGCCGGAGTGCCGACGCGACCGGACCTTGACATCGACGGGCTGACCGCACGCACTCCCACCGTCGACGTGCACACCGTCGGGGCCGGGGGCGGATCGATCGCGAGCGTCGACGCCGGCGGCGCCCTGCGCGTCGGGCCGCAGTCCGCCGGCGCCGACCCCGGCCCGGCCGCGTACGGCCGCGGCCGGGACTTCACGGTCACCGATGCGCTGGTCGTGCTCGGGCGTCTGGGTCCAGGTGGACGACGTGCGGGCCCGGGCGCGGGACCCCCCGGCGGGCTCCTGGGCGGCGCGATACGCCTCGACGAGCGGCGGGCTCGGAGCGCCGTATCCGGGCTCGTGCACCACTTCGGCGGCGACCCCCATCGCGCGGCGCAGGCTGTGATCGACGTCGCCGTCGCGAACATGGAGCGGGCGCTGCGTGTGGTCTCGGTGCAGCGCGGTCGCGACCCCCGTGAGTTCACGCTGGTCGCCTTCGGCGGCGCAGGCCCCATGCACGCCTGCACGCTGGCCGAGGCGCTCGATGTGCCCCGCGTGCTGATCCCACCCGCCCCCGGCGTCCTTGCGGCGCTCGGCGCGGCCTCCGCGGACCTGACGGCCGAGCGCGCGCGCTCCGTCCTCCGCCCGCTCGCGCCGGACGACCCCTCGCTGCTCGCTGCCCTCCGCGCGGCCCTGGACGAGGTCACCGGAGAGGTGCTGGGCGAGCTGGCGCGGGAGATTGAGGTTGTACAGGTCTCGCGCGCGCTCGACCTGCGCTACCGTGGGCAGTCGTACGAGCTGACCGTCGAACTCGACCGCGACGGCGCGCTCGACACGGGAGCCGCCCACGCAGTGCGCTCCCGCTTCCACCTCCTGCACCAGAGACGGTTCGCCCACCATGACCCCACCGCGCCGGTTGAAGTCGTGGCGGTGCGAGCCCGCGCCCGGCTTGCGGGCGCGCCTGTGCTGGCGGAGCCGCCGCGCGCGGGGGGCGAGGATCGCCCGGACGAGGCGAGGATGCGGCGGTCCCCCGCGGCGGGCGCGACCGTCGTCGGGTGCTGGTTCGACGGCGAGCGGGTGCCCACTCAGGTCATCGAGCGCGCCTCCCTGAACACCGGTGACGCCGTGGAGGGGCCGGCGATTCTGACGCAGCTCGATGCGACGACTCTCATTACTCCCGGCTGGTCCGCGAGCACCGACCAGCACGGCAACCTGCTGCTCCGGCGAAGCGGAGAGGCCCGATGAGCGACGACGCCGTGCTGTCGGCATCGGAACTCGCGATCGCCGAAGCGGCGCTCTCGGCGATCGCGGAGGAGATGGGAGAGGCGCTGGGCCGCACGGCCTACTCCCCGAACATCAAGGAGCGGCGCGACTACTCCTGTGCCGTCTTCGACGCCCGGGGCGCGATGGTGGCTCAGGCGGCTCACATCCCCGTGCACCTGGGAGCGATGCCGACCGCCGTCCGCGCGGTGCTCGCACTGGCCCCGTTCCGCCCGGGGGACGTGCTGGCACTCAACGACCCCTTCCTCGGCGGCACGCACCTGCCCGATCTGACGACGGTCGCACCCGTGTTCGCGCCCGAAGCCGCCCCCGGGGAGACCGGCGCACCCATCGGCTTCGTCGCCACGCGGGCCCACCACGCGGACATCGGCGGGATGGCGCCTGGGTCGATGCCGGTGGCGAGGGAACTGCTGCAGGAGGGGCTCGTCGTTCCGCCCCTGCGGCTCGTGAAAGCAGGAGAGCCGAACGAAGCGGCGCTCGCCTTGATCGCCCACAACTCGCGCGCGCCCGAGGAGCGTCGCGGAGACCTCCGCGCCCAGCTCGCAGCGACCACCCTCGGAGCCCGGCGGATGCAGGAGGCGGCCCAGCGCTTCGGCGAGGCCGGCCTCGCGGCGCGTGCGGCAGCGCTGATCTCGTACGGCGAGCGCACGATGCGGCGCGTCATCGCCGGTATCCCGGACGGCCGCTACGAGGCCAGCGACCACCTCGAGGTGGGAGACGACGGTCTCGCGATCCGGCTCGTGCTCACGATCGACGGCGAGCGGGCGACGTTCGACTTCACCGGCAGCGACCCCGAGACGAGGGAGAGCTCCCTGAACGCGGTCGCGGCGGTGACTCGCTCGGCGTGCTACTACGTCATGCGGTGCCTCGCCGGTCCCGATGCACCGACCAACGAGGGGTGCTACCTGCCCGTGGAGGTCGAGCTCCGTGAACGGTCGGTCGTCTCGGCCGGTCCGCCCCGCGCGGTCTCCGCCGGCAACGTCGAGACGTCGCAGCGGGTGGTCGACGTCGCGCTCGCCGCGCTCGCGCAGGCCCTGCCGGGTCACATCCCCGCCGCCTCGCAGGGCACGATGAACAACATCACGATCGGGGGGACCACGCCCAGCGGGGAGGGCTTCGCCTACTACGAGACGATCGCCGGCGGCGCGGGCGGCGGACCACGGCGCCCCGGCCGCTCCGGCGTGCACACCCACATGACGAACACGCTGAACACGCCGGTGGAGGCGTTGCCGCTCGCCTACCCCTTCGAGGTCCAGCGCTACGTGCTGCGCCGGGGTTCCGGCGGGGCGGGACGGCATCCGGGTGGCAACGGCCTGGTGCGCGAGTACCTCTTCCACGCCCCGGCGACGGTCACCCTCGTCACCGAGCGCCGCCGGCTGCCGCCGCCCGGACTGTCCGGGGGTGCTCCGGGCGCTCCCGGGCGCAACACACTGCAGCGTGCCGACGGGGTCGAGGTCGAGCTCGGGGCCCGCGCCGAGATTCAGGTCGCGCCGGGCGACGTGCTGCGGATCGAGACGCCCGGCGGCGGTGGCTGGCACGAACTCCCCGCCCCCACCGCCCGCCCGGCGCTCCCCCCGGAGGCGTGAGGCGAGCGGCAGCCCGACGGGGATGCCTGAGGTCCCGCGCAACCTGGACGCGGACGCGCGGGGGAAGTGGGGTCGCCCTGCTACAATCTCGTGTAGTGGGGCAGGCAAGGGCGCATTGGGGCTGGCCGATGGCCGAGAAGAACCCGGATAGGCTCAAGGACGAGATCGAGGAGATCCTCAACAAGATCGAGCACTTCCCGAAGCCCGAGTCACCCCGTGCCCGGGCCTGGCGCCGCGCGCTGCGACAGATCGGCGACAGAGTGTCCGCCGCAGAGCGCGCGGCGGCGCGCCAGCTCGGCCGCGTATCCGTCTCCCAACTGATGCTGCTCTCATTCATCGTCATCATCGGATCGCTCGTCTTCCGGCGGATCCATCCGCTCGCGATGCAGTGGGCGCTCTACGCCGGAATCGTGCTCTTCGTCTCGAGCTTCGCGATCCTGATCTTCACGGCGAGCCCCCGGTCCAGGCAGCAACAGCGGTGGCGTGGGCGCACTATCGAGTACCGGACACCGAACCTGATGGACCGCATCCGACGCTGGTACCGCGCCCGCGGCGGGCGGGAGGGCCGCTGAATTCGCGCCCGGGCGGGGCCCACAGCGCCCCGCCCGCCGGAGTCAGCACATGACCCGGAACCCGCTGCCCCGGCCGATCTTGGCGCTCGCGGCGGCCGTCGCCGTCGTGCTCGCTGCGTGCTCAGGGGGAGCGGGACCCGCGACCGACCCCGGGCCCCCGGCCAGCACGCCCGCCGGCACGTCTCCCGCGGCGGCCGCGACGATCGCGCCGACCCCGGCGGCCGGACAGGCGGACGCCGAGCGCGCGTTCGCACACCTGCAGGTGCTCGCCGTCGCGATCGGGTCACGAGTCGCGGGGAGCCCCGAGGAGCGGGCAGCCGCCGACTACGTGGCCGGCCAGCTCGCCGACGCCGGCTACGTCGTCTCCATCGAGACCTTCCCCGTGCCGCCCCCTCCCGACGCAGCAGAGGCATCGTCGCCAGCGCTCGGGGAGGTGCTGCCCGCCCGCTTCATGGCAGGCGCGCCCCGGATCGCCGCCGAGGGGCACGTCGTGCTGGTCCCGGGTCACGGAAGTCCCGCCGACTTCGCGTCGGTCGAGGCAGGGGGAGCGGTGGCGGTGGTGCAGCGCGGCGTGCTGACCTTCGCCGCGAAGGCTCAGAACGCCGCGCGCGCGGGCGCCTCCGCCCTGCTGGTGGTGAACAACGAGGCGGGGGAGCTGCTCGGTATGCTCGGCGACGCGCGGCCCGCCATCCCCGTACTCGGCATCTCGAGCGAGGCCGGTGCCGCGCTCGAGGCGCTGGAGGCGGCCTCTCCCGGCGCGCTGCTGTCGGTCGGGCCCACGGCCGAGACGCTCGATTCGCAGAACGTCGTCGCCCGCGCCGGGGACGCCGAGTGCACGGCCTACCTCGGCGCGCACTACGACTCCGTGCCCTCCTCACCCGGAGCCAACGACAACGCGAGCGGTGTGGCGCTGATCCTCGAGCTCGCGCGCGTGCTGCGTGGCGCGCCCGGCGCCGAGTCGCTCTGCGTCGTCGCCTTCGGTGCCGAGGAGGTGGGGCTCGTCGGATCGGAGGCCTTCGTGGCCGCCCACGACGTCGGGGATGAGGCCTTCATGCTCAACTTCGACATGGTGTCGAAGATGACGGCCCCCGTGTTCGTGCGAGGCCACGCCGGCCTCGCCGACTACGCCTCGATCGTGGCGCGCGACCTCGGCGAGGAGCTGCCCGCGGCACCGTTTCCGCCGTACGCCTCATCCGACCACGCGAGCTTCGACACCGCGGGCGTCCCCGCGATCACAGTGCACTCCGGCGACGACACCTTCATCCATAGCCCGGAGGACAACATCGCGAATGCCTCGCGCGACGACCTGGCGCGGATGCTCAGCATCAGCGAGGAACTCGCTCGGCGGCTGCTGGCCACGGGCGGGATCCCACGCGAGTGATGCCGCTCGCCGTCCCCGCCACCGGTCGGCGGTTGAAGGACACCCGGCGCTCGCATAGCATTCAAGTGGTCTCCCCCGGCCGGGACTCAACGATGTCGTACCCGATCCTTGGCCGACGCTCGCGGCGCGGCGCAGTCCGGCGCGGCGGGCAGCTGAGCGCGGCGGTGTTGCTCGCGCTCCTCGCGTTCGTCGTGGCATGCGGCGGTGGCGACGACGACGACGACGACGCGGTCGAACCCGAGCCGACACCCACCGTGATCGCGACAGCGACTCCCTTCGCGGTCACCCCGGAACCAACGATCATCGGGGGTGCCGACGCAACACCGACCGAGTCCGCGCCGCGCGGCGACGTGATCTACCGCGTCGAAGCGGGCGACACGCTCTCCGGGATCGCCCAGCGCTTCGACACCACGATCGAGGCCCTGATGGAGGCGAACGACATCGCCGATCCGACGCTGATCTTCTCGGGCCAGGATCTGACGATCCCGCGCGAGGGCGGCACGGGGGCGGCGACTGGTGACGCGGAGGGCGGCAACGACGGCGACGCGGGCGACGACGGCGACGACGGCGAGACCTCCGGCGTCGGCAGCTACGTGGTGCAGCCCGGAGACACGGCGTACGGCATCGCGCTGCAGTTCGGCGTGACGCTCGCCGCGCTCGCGGAGGCGAACGACACCACCGCGGAGGAACTCGGGAACCTCTTCGTCGGCGACGAGCTCATCCTGCCTCGCCCGCCCTAGGCGTCGCGCGCGAGGGCCACGGCACCGGAACCATGATCCCGCGGGCGCGCCCGCGCCCGCGCCCGCGCCCGCGGCGATGCGGCGATGCGGCGATGCGGCGCCACGAGGTTCGGCGTCCCGGGGCCGGATGACGCTTCGCTGACGCGGCCCCGGGGCGTGCGGGCGGAGCCGGTCGGCGGGCACCGAACCTTCCCTCGCACCGCTCCGCCCGCCCGTCCACGCTGGCGTGGCGGGGCGGGAGTGACGATACTGACGCGGGCCACCGGCCAGATAGACGACACGTGAGCCGAGGTAGGTGCATGTCCTTCGACGAGAAGCTCGCGGCGCTGAAGGCGCTGAAAGAGGAGGCCGCCCTCGGCGGCGGCCAGGTGCGGATCGACGCACAGCACGCGCGCGGAAAGTTCACCGCGCGGGAGCGCATCAACCTCCTGGTCGACCCCGAGAGCTTCGAGGAGATCGATGCGCTCGCCGTCTCAATGAGCGAAGGGGACAGGGAGAACTTCCACGGCGACGCGGTCGTCACCGGCTGGGGCACCATCGACGGGCGCACCGTCTGCGTGTTCGCCCAGGACTTCACCGTCTACGGGGGATCGCTCGGCGAGGTCGTTGGCACCAAGATCGCGAAGACGATGGACCTGGCAGTGAAGATCGGGGTGCCCATCATCGGGCTCAATGACTCGGGCGGCGCCCGCATCCAGGAGGGCGTGACGGCGCTCGCGGGCTACGGGGAGATCTTCCTGCGCAACGTGCGGGCCTCGGGCGTCGTCCCCCAGATCAGCGTGATCCTGGGACCGTGCGCCGGCGGCGCGGTCTACTCGCCGGCGATCACGGACTTCATCTTCATGGTGAAGGGCACCTCGCAGATGTTCATCACGGGGCCGGACGTGATAGCGGCGGTGACGGGGGAACAGACGACGCAGGAGGAACTCGGCGGGGCGATGTCGCACAACGCCAAGTCCGGTGCGGCGCAGTTCTCCATCGAGGGGGAGCAGGCGTGCCTCGAGGAGGTGCGCCGCATGCTCGCCTTCATCCCCCCGAATCAGATGGAGGAGCCGCCGTATTCAGACACCGGGGATCCGCCCGACCGGAGGCTGTCCGACATCGCGAGCATGGTTCCGGACGACGACGCGGTGCCGTACGACGTGCGCGACGTCATCGAGCAACTGGTCGACCACGGGGACTTCCAGGAGGTGCACGAGTTCTTCGCGCAGAACATCGTCGTCGGCTTCGCGCGTATCGCGGGCTATTCCGTGGGCGTGGTCGCGAACCAGCCCATGTACCTCGGCGGCGTGCTCGACATCGACTCCTCGCGCAAGGCCGCACGCTTCGTGCGCTTCTGCGACGCCTTCAACGTGCCACTGGTCACGCTCGTGGACGTGCCCGGCTACCTCCCCGGCCTGTCGCAGGAATACGGCGGAATCATCACCCACGGTGCCAAGCTCGTGTACGCCTATGCGGAGGCGACCGTCCCGAAGATCACCGTGATCCTGCGCAAGGGGTTCGGCGGCGCCTACGACGCGATGGGATCGAAGCACCTCGCCGCGGACGTGAACTACGCGTGGCCCACCGCGGCGATCGCGGTCATGGGGGCAGGCCAGGCGGTGAACATCATCGCGAGGCGGGAGCTTCAGGCTGCGGAGGATGTGGAGGCGAAGCGCGCCGAGCTCACCGCCGAGTACCGCGAGCGCCTCGAGCACCCGTACATCGCTGCGGCCCGCGGCTATATCGACGATGTCATCGATCCGCGCGACACCCGTGCGAAGATCGCGCACGCACTGGCGATGCTGCGCACCAAGGCCGACGTGCCACCGCCGAAGAAGCACGGGAACATCCCGCTCTAGCGGGCACCGCAGACCCAACGCGCGGGGCGGGCGTCGCGGCGACGCGGCAGGCGACCGGAACGCGCGGGCGACGAGGGGAACACGGCGTGGAGAAGATTCGGGTTGAGAATCCGATCGTCGAACTCGACGGCGACGAGATGGCGCGGATCATGTGGGCGTGGATCAGGGAGCGTCTGATCCTCCCCTACCTAGAGGTCGACCTGCGCTATTTCGACCTCGGCATCGAGGCGCGCGACGCCACGGACGACCGCATCACGGTCGAGGCGGCGAACGCCATCCGCGAGCACGGCGTGGGCGTCAAGTGCGCCACGATCACGCCCGACGAGGACCGTGTCGAGGAGTTCGGCCTGAAGCAGATGTGGCGGTCGCCCAACGGAACCATCCGCAACATCCTCGGGGGAACGGTCTTCCGGGAGCCCATCCTCTGCGAGAACGTGCCGCGACTCGTGCCAGGGTGGACGCAGCCGATCGTGATCGGCCGCCACGCTTTCGGCGATCAGTACCGCGCGACGGACATCGACATCCCGGGCCCGGGGACCCTGACGCTGACCTTCGAACCGGCGGACGGCGGCGACGTCGTCTCCTATGAGGTGAACGCCTTCGACGCGCCCGGCGTGGCACTGGGCATGTTCAACCTCGACGACTCGATCAGCGACTTCGCACGCACCTGCCTGAACTACGGCCTGCAGCGGCGCTGGCCCGTTTACCTGTCAACGAAGAACACGATCCTCAAGGTGTACGACGGTCGCTTCCTCCAGATCTTCCAGCGGGTCTTCGATGAGGAGTTCGCCCAGCGCTTCGCCGAAGCCGGCATCACGTACGAGCACCGCTTGATCGACGATCTCGTGGCGCAGGCCATGAAGTGGAGCGGCGGATTCATCTGGGCCGCCAAGAACTACGACGGGGACGTCCAATCGGACGCGGTCGCGCAGGGATTCGGCTCGCTTGGACTGATGACCTCGGTGCTCATCACGCCCGACGGCGATACCGTGGAGGCCGAGGCCGCGCACGGCACGGTGACACGACATTTTCGCGCTTACCAGCGCGGCGAGAAGACCTCGACGAACCCGATCGCCTCGATCTTCGCGTGGACGCGCGGGCTCGCACATCGCGCCCGACTGGACGAAACGCCGACCGTGGCGAGTTTCGCCGGGACGCTGGAGCGCGCCTGTGTCGACGCGGTCGAGGGTGGCGAGATGACGAGGGACCTGGCGCTGCTCGTCGGCTCGGAGCAACCGTGGCTGACGACGGCTGGCTACCTTGACGCGGTCGAGCGGCGCTTCAAGACAGCTCTTGGTGACTAGGGCCCGCGTCTGTGTCCGACAGGCGGACGGTCCCGAGCGGAGAAGGGGAAGCATGCGCAAGAAGGTGACGTTCGTTGGCGCCGGAATGACCGGTTCCACCATGGCGCAGCTGGCGGCGCAGCGCGGCTACGCCGACGTCGTGCTCGTGGACATCGTCGAGGGGCTGGCCGCCGGAAAGGCGCTCGACATCCAGGAGGCGGGCCCCTGGGCCTCCTCCTCGGCCCGTATCACGGGCACCGCGGACTGGCACGACAGCGCCGGCTCCGACGTGGTCGTCGTGACCTCGGGCGTCCCGCGCAAGCCCGGCATGACGCGCGAGGATCTGCTCGCAACCAATGCCGGCATCGTGCGCTCGGTCGTCGGTCATGCGGTCGATCAGTCGCCCGACGCCGTCTTCGTGATCTTCGCTAACCCGATGGACGCGATGTGCCACGTCGCCCTCGCCGCCAGCGGGCTGCCCCCGGCTCGTGTCGTGGGGCAGGGCGGCATGCTCGACTCCGCCCGCTACCGGACATTCATTGCTCTGGAGACCGGCACGTCACCCCGCGATGTCGCGGCGTGGGTGCTCGGCGGCCACACGGAGGCGACGATGGTACCCATCGTCGCCAACGCCAGTGTCGGCGGGGTACCCATCACACAGCTGCTGTCGGCCGACCGCGTGAGCGCCGTCGTGGAGCGGACCACCAAGGGGGGCGCCGAGATCGTCGGACTGCTCAAGACCGGCAGTGCCTTCACCGCCCCCGCCTACGCCACCATCGAGATGGTGGAGGCGATCCTACTCGACGAGAAGCGGGTGTTGCCCGCCTGCGCGCTGCTGGACGGCCAGTACGGTGTGGACGGCGGCTACGTCGGCGTGCCGGTGCTACTCGGCGCCGGCGGCGTGGAGCAGGTCTTCGAGATTCCGCTTGCCGACTCCGAGGCGGCCGCGATGCGGGCGGCCGGCGAGGCGGTGAAGGAGCTGGTCGCCGCGACGCCCGCGGCATAGCCGCGGGCCGAGACAGCCGGCATGCGACGGGGACCTCGCGGGGTTCCCCACCAGACGAATGAGATGCTGTCATGAGCCCATCACAGTCCGACGCGCGTGACGTCCAGACCCGCATCGAGAGCGACACGATGGGAGAGGTCGCGGTCCCGGCGTGGGCCTACTGGGGTGCGCAGACGGAGCGTTCGTTGCGGAACTTCCGGATCGGCGAGGAGCGCATGCCCCGCCCGCTCATCCGTGCACTCGGGATCGTGAAGCACGCCTCGGCCACCGTGAACGAGCAGCTCGGAAAGCTCGATGCATCCCGCGCGGAGGCGATCCGGCAGGCAGCGCAGCAGGTGATCGACGGCGGACTCGACGAGCACTTCCCCCTCGTCGTCTGGCAGACGGGCTCCGGCACGCAGAGCAACATGAACGCCAACGAGGTGATCGCGAACCGCTCCATCGAGTTGCTCGGCGGGGAACGCGGATCCAAGGACCCCGTGCATCCCAACGACCACGTGAACATGTCGCAATCCTCGAACGACGTCTTCCCCGGAGCAATGGCCGTCGCCACCTCGGAGCAACTCGCGCACCACGTCGTCCCCTCCCTGGCGCACCTGCGTGACGCGCTCACCAAGAAGGCGGGAGAGTTCGACTCGATCGTAAAGATCGGTCGCACGCACCTCATGGACGCGACGCCGCTCACGCTCGGGCAAGAGTTCTCAGGCTACGCGGAGCAGCTGTCGAAGGCGGTGGAGCGTGCCCGGTCGACCGAGCCGAGGCTCCGCGAGCTTGCACTCGGCGGCACCGCGGTGGGGACGGGACTGAACACGCACCCGGAGTACGGGACACGCGTTGCCGACGCGATCTCCCGCCTGACCGGACTTGATTTCGTCACCGCGCCCAACAAGTTCGAGGCGCTCGCCGCGCATGACGCGCAAGTGGAACTCTCTGGCCAGCTCAAGACATTCGCCACCTCGCTAATGAAGGTGGCGAACGATATACGGTTCCTGGGCTCGGGTCCGCGAGCCGGCATCGGGGAGTTGCTACTCCCCGAGAACGAGCCCGGCTCGTCGATCATGCCTGGCAAGGTGAACCCCACGCAGCCCGAGGCGCTGACCATGGTGTGCGCGCAGGTGATGGGCAACGACGTCACGGTCGGCATCGCCGGCTCCAGCGGTCACTTCGAGCTGAACGTCTTCAAGCCGGTCATCGCCTACAACAACCTGCAGAGCCTGCGCCTGCTGGGAGACGCCGCGCGCTCGTTCACCGACAACTGCGTCGTCGGCATTCGCGCGAACGAGCGGCGCATCGAGGAGTTGATGCGCTCCTCGCTGATGCTGGTGACGGCTCTGAACCCGCACATCGGCTACGACAACGCCGCGAAGGTGGCGAAGAAGGCGCACGCCGAGAGTCTAACCTTGCGTCAGGCCGCGGAGCAGCTTGGCCTCGTCGAGGCCTCCCAGTTCGACGAGTGGGTCCGCCCGGAGGAGATGACGCACCCCTGACCCGGCCGCGCGCCGGGGACGCGGCCGTTCCGCCGCCGCAAGAGGCGGGGGCGTGCTGCTCGGGTCGCTTCGAAGGTCACCAGGACGGCGACGGCGGGCCGACGACGACTCCGGCGACTCCGCCCGTCACGAACGAGGGCGGATCCCCAGCCAGGTCGGCGACCGCGCCAATCGCAACGCCCGAGCCGATGATGGTGAACAGCGCGCGGGGTCGGGCGGCCATCGCACCCTTCCGCCTCTGGGGGTCGTCTGCCGGAGCAGTCTACAGGACGACGGTCGCCGCCCAGACGGTCCCGGCGAGCGCCGCGAGGTAGCAGACCACGGCGAGCGGCGTCGCGATCGAGCGCAGGCCGAGGTCCTTGAGCGTGTGGCGGATGCGGTGCGCGGCGTGCATGAAGGTGAAGAACGCCACGCCGAAAATGACCAGCCGCACGAGCCAGAAGTCGAACAGGTTCTCAAGCTGCTCGAACTCGACGACCCCGGCGGGCACGAGGAAGCCGGTGATGATGATCAGCACCGGCATCAAGAATGCCACGATCATCCCGCCGGCGGAGAAGATCGCCCAGAAGAACGGCTCGTTCGAAGGTCTCACGCCGTCCTCCCCTCTACGCCAGGACCAGGAAGATCACGAGCACGACCACGGAGACGGCCAGCCAGGCTCCGTGAGCGCCTGCGACGATCAGGTCGTCCGGGACGCGCCACCCCCCGAGCTTGAGCGGCACGGCCTTCGGCATCAGCCGGAACCAGGTCGAGGTGTGCAGCTGGGCGAAGCCGAGGATCACCGCGTGCACGATCCAGAGCAGCGGGTTCTTCAGCACGTCGAGGTAGTCCGCGAACGCGCTCTCGCCCTCGCGGACCTGCGAGACCAGCAGCAGCAGCAGCACCATGTAGGCCGCGACGGGGAACGCCGAGAACTCGCGCAGCAGGACGATGCGGTACGCCCAGCGCCGGTTCCACCAGCCGTTCGACTTCGTCCGCGGGAGCGGCCCGGGCATCGTCAGCGACCCATCCCCGGGGGTGTGAAGGGCAAGAATGAGAGGAAGAAGCTGTTCGTCGCCTCCACCTTCGCCTGCTGGATCGCGCCCGCCGGGTCGACGTTCTTCGGGCAGACGCTGCTGCACTCGCCGACGAACGTGCAATCCCAGATGCCCTCGTCGGACCAGATCAGCTCCTGGCGCTGCGCGTTGCCCTGATCGCGGGAGTCGAGGTTGTAGCGCTGCGCGAGGGCGAGCGCGGCCGGACCGATGAACTCGTCCTCGTGCTCGTACACGGGGCAGGCGGCGTAGCAGAGCATGCAATTAATGCACATGCTGAATTGCTTGAAGTCGGCCAGCTGCGAGGGCGTCTGGCGGTACTCGCCTTCCTCGATCGGCTGCTCCTGCTCGCGGATGATCCACGGCTTCACGTCCGTGAGCTTCTCCATGAAGTCGTCGAGGACGGTGACCATGTCGCGCTCGACGGGGAAGCCGCGGAGCGGCTCAATACGGATCGGCCCGGGCATGAGCTCGCGCAGGAAGGCGTTGCAGGTCAGCCGCGGCTGGCCGTTGACCATCATTCCGCAGCTGCCGCAGACGCCCATCCGACAGGACCAGCGGTAGCTGAGCGTGCCGTCGACCTCGTCCTTGAGCCAGTTGAGCGCGTCGAGGACCACCCACTCCTCGCGGTAGGGCACCTCGTAGCTCTGGAACGACGGTGCGTCGTCTCGGTCGGGGTGGTAGCGGAAGACCTCGAGGGTCACGGTGCGCGTGGCGGTCGCTTCGCTGGTCACGGCGCCTCCCGTCGCTAGCTCCCGTAGGTCCGTTCCGCCGGCGGCCAGTTCGTGATCGTCACGTCCGAATGCTCGATGCGGGGCGCACCGTCCGTACGGTAAGCGAGCGAGTGCTTGAGAAACCGCTCATCGTCGCGCTTCGGGTAGTCCGTGCGCTGATGCGAGCCGCGCGACTCCGTGCGCGCGAGCGCGGAGTGAGCCACCGCCTCCCCGACGTCAAGGAGGAACTCGAGCTCGAGCGCGGCCGTGAGCTCCGTGTTGAAGCTCGCACTGTGGTCGTCGAGCGCGAGATGCGCAGCACGTTCCCTGAGCTCCGCGACCTTCTGCGTGGTCGCCTCAAGCCTGGCATGGTCGCGGTAGACGCCGGCGCCCTCTTCCATCGTAGCGTTGAGCTCGCGGCGAACCGCGGCGAGCCGCTCGCCGCCCTCGCGCGGCCTGAGGTAGCTGGAGGCGATGCGCGCCTGTTCATCCGCCCCCTGCGCTTCGATCGAGGCGCTGTCGAACTCAGGGTGCTCCTCGGCCCACGCGGCGGCCGCATGACCGGCGCGCCGGCCGAATACGAGCAGCTCGGTCAGGGAGTTCGAGCCGAGGCGATTCGCGCCGTTGATGCTGACACAGGCGCACTCGCCGGCGGCGTACAGACCCGGCAGACTCGTGGCGCCGCTCGTGTCGGTGTGGATGCCGCCCATCATGTAGTGCACGACAGGTCGGACGGGAATCGGTGCGTACACCGGATCGATCCCCGCGTAGTCCTTCGCCAGCTCGCGCACAAACGGGATGCGCTCGTTGATCAGGCGCTCGCCGAGGTGCCGAACGTCGAGGTGCGTGTAGGTGCCGTACTCACCCTCGAAGACCCGGCCCGCTTCCTGCTCCTGCATGAACGCCTGTGAGAGCTTGTCGCGCGGGCCCAGCTCCATGGTGCGCAACTGCGGGTGGCGCAGGTCGGTCACCTCGATCGGTTCGCCGAGGTTGTAGTCCTGGAGGTAGCGCCGCCCCTCGCTGTTGACGAGAATGCCGCCCTCGCCGCGGGCGGCCTCGGTGATGAGGATGCCCGTGCCGGGCAGGCCGGTGGGGTGGTACTGGACGAACTCCATGTCCTTGAGGGCGACGCCGGCGCGGTAGGCCATCGCCATGCCGTCGCCGGTCTTGATGGCGGCGTTGGTCGTGAAGGGGAAGACGCGGCCGCCGCCGCCGGTGCAGAGAATCACGGCCTTCGCCTTGATCACGCGCATCACGCCGGTGCGCAGTTCGATCGCGGCGACGCCCTGGCAGCGCCCGTCCTCGACGAGCAGGCGCGTCGCGAACCACTCGTCGTAGCGCTTGACCTGCGTGTACCTGAGCGACGTCTGGAACAGCGCGTGCAACATGTGGAAGCCGGTCTTGTCGGCGGCGTACCACGTGCGGCGGATACGCATCCCGCCGAACGGGCGGACGGCGACGCTCCCGTCCTCCTCCCGGCTCCACGGGCAGCCCCAGTGCTCGAGTTGGATCATCTCGCCCGGAGCCTCGCGCACGAAGGACTCGACGGCATCCTGGTCGGCGAGCCAGTCGGCGCCACTGATCGTGTCGTGGATATGGTCCTCGAAGGAGTCGTCATCCTTGATCACGGCTGCGGCCCCGCCCTCGGCGGAGACCGTGTGGCTGCGCATCGGGTAGACCTTGGAGAGCATCGCGATGTCGAGATCCGGGTAGGCCTCGGCGGCGGCGATCACGGCTCGGAGCCCCGCGCCGCCGCCGCCTACGATGAGCAGGTCGTGCTGAAGGTCGCCAGCCACGTGCGCCTCTCATCCCGAGCAACCGGCCGCCGAACGCGACGTTCCCGGCCTGACGGCCCCACTATTCCCGCGGCGGCAGTCATGGTCAAGCGCGCGGATCCGCCCCCGGGGGCAGCCCGCCGCCCATCAGGAGGCCGCACGCCGGGCGGACGGCGAGACCGGTCGGCGGGTTTACGGCCGCGGCGCTCCGGGCCCACCTCGCGCGGACATCAGCGCGACCGCCGAGAGCGTCTTCGCGTCCTCGATCTCGCCCGACGCCGCAGCGCTAAGGACCCCGGCCGGTGTGACTGCGACCGGCTCGCTGATCTCCTCATCGTGGTCCTGGGGGAGAGGGTCCCGGGTGAGCCCGCGCGCGAGAAAGAGATGAATGAACTCGTCGCAGAACCCGGGCGCAGTGTAGAAGCCACCGAGGGGCGTGAGGTCCCGCGCAGCGAAGCCCGTCTCCTCCCGCAGCTCGCGTGCAGCAGTCACCTCGGGTGCCTCGCCCGGCTCACGCGTGCCGGCGGGGATCTCGAGGAGCTCGCGGCCGGCGGCGTAGCGATGTTGCCGCACGAGGAGCCACCGCTCCTGGTCGTCGAGTGCGACGATCGCGACCGCGCCCGGGTGCCGCACGACGATCCGCTCCGTCTCGCGGCCGTCCGCGAGGCGGAACAGCGAGCGCTCCACATCGACGGTCCTCGTCGAGAGGAGCCTCTCCCTCGTGACAACAGTCGGCCCCGGGGCGTTACTCACGCGCCGGAGCCGTCCCCGCGATCGGTCGCGAGCGGCAGTGGCGTGAGGGGAGCGGAGGACTCGTCGAGATCGAGGACCATCGCTATCTCCTCGCAGCCCGGGAACTTCGGGCAGCGGTAGCACTCGTTCCAGACCTTGCGCGGGAGCGACATCACGTCGGCCTGCTCCCAGCCGAGCCGCTCGAAGAAGCCGGGTCGATAGGTGAGCGCGAAAAGCCGCTGAAGCCCGAGCGCCCGGCCCTCGGCGACACACGCCTCCGCCAGCGCCCGACCGTACCCCGACGACTGGCGCTGCTCATCCACGGCGAGCGACTTGAGCTCGGCGAGATCGGACCATGTGATGTGGAGCGCGGCGCAGCCGACGAGGCGTCCGCCTTCCCGCACGACGAAAAAGTCCCGGATGTTCTCGTAGGTCTCGCCGAGCGTGCGGGGCAGCATCTGCCCCTGCGCCGCCCACACGTTGATGAGCGCGCAGATGTCGCGCGCGTCGTGCACCGTGGCTCGCTCGATCCGCACCCCGGCCGGACCCGTCCCCGGCTGCGGCGCGATCGCACTGGTCTCGCCCTCGATCATGGTCCATCAAGAATACGGCAAAGCGGCGGCGACATCTGCGAGACGGCACTCGCCGGCGGAGCGGAGCGGCGGGCCAGGGATGTCGAGCGCCGTGTGCCGCCGGGGGCGGGGAAGGACCTCCCCTACTGTCGCTCGCCGCCCGCGGCGCCGAGCGTGTGGTCGGAGCGAAGCCAGCCGAGCCGATCGGCGACATTCGAATAGAACTGACCCTCGTCCCCGAGCCGAGCGAAGCGGGCGCGGCGCGGCGAACCTGTCACCTCGATGCGCTGGCCCGACTCGATGGCGCGCTCGTGCACGCCGTCCACGACCACCATCCCATCGCCGCGCGCGACCTCGAGCGAAATCCTCGTGTCGCCGGGCAGGACGAGCGGGTTGTGCGACGTCAGGTGCGGCGCGAGCGGCATCAGGATCAGCTCCCGCGACGTCGGCGTGAGCACCGGCCCGCCGATCGAGAGCGTGTAGCCGGTGGAGCCGGTGGCGGTCGCGACGATGACGGCGTCGGCGCGGTACTCGGCGATCAGAACGCCGTCGAGCCGCGCACCGACCGAGATCGTGTGCCCAAGCGAGCGACGCCCGATCACAACGTCGTTGAGCGCGTGCAACGGCTCGCCGCCGTCGATGGTGGCGAGCACCAGTGCACGCTCCTCGACGCGCCCCTCGCCGGCGAGGACTCTCGAGAGCGCCGACTGGGCGCCCGGCGGCGTCGCCTCCGTCAGGAAGCCGAGGCGCCCCATGCGCACGCCGAAGATCGGGGTGCCGGTGAGGCCCGCCGCCTCCGAGGCACGCAGGACGGTTCCGTCGCCTCCCACACAGACCAGGAGAGCGGCGCCCTCCGCCTGAGCCGCGAGATCGACGCCCACCGCGCCCTCGTCGCCGAGCGGGACGATCCACGGCTCGCACGCGGCGCGACGGAGCTGCTCCGAGATCCCCTCCGCCAGGTCACGCGCGCCGGCGATGCCGGGGTGGTAGCAGACAACGACGCGGCGCGCGCTCATACGGACCGGATCCTCCACGGTAGGGTCAGGGGCTGGCGCGGTGCGAGCCGTAGGCGGTGGCGCATCAGTTCCAAGCCGGTTTCCCGGTGGTGCCCAACTCCACGGCCATAGCAGCGTCCGTCTCCAGCCCCTGCCACATCGAACCGGACGTGAGGTTCTCCCTCATCCGGCTCACCGATGCCCTTCACCAGATGGCATGCAGCGCTCCCCACAACGTGGGTCGTGCCTTGGCCAGCCGGTACAGCATGTGCGGAGAGCCTCGAACCCTACCAAGTGGTTGCTAGCCCCGAGGGGCACTCACCAGTCCACACCCCCAGCAACATGCACGGACAAAGTAGGGGTCCTTCCCATCACCGGCGGTTATGTTGTCCGTCCGGCTCCAGCGGTACTACGACCCCCTCCGCCACCCTTCCGGCTGGCTGTCCACTTCCCGGCTCTGACCGGTTATAGGACGCCTCGCTCCGACGCCCTCTCACAGGGTGCCGGGCCGGGGAGGGCTTCTCCGGTTCCCGTCGCTACCTTCCGTACGTTCCACGTCCCATACGCCGGGAGGTTTCTTGAGGCTGCATTCCAGGATCTTCACCTCGTCCATGGCCTTCGCCCTGACCACCCGGGCTCGGCTCCTCCTTGGTCCTGTCAATAGACAGGCGAGTCTCACGGCGCGGCAGACTTCGCGTCATGCTGCGGACCGCACGTTTGCTCCCCCTCATAGGGCTCTTGACGTCGGGCTTCGACGCAGACCGTTTCCCGTCCACGCCGCCGACCTGCTAACGGGCCTCCTGACAGTTACCCGTGCCGGACTCTCACCGGCTGGCAGCAACGAGCATGTCTCCGGACCGGTCACGTCATCACGTCACCACCCCTTCGACTTCCGGACGCACGCAGCACGGACTCGAACACGGCGTGAAGCGACGCGCGCGCCGTCGCGATCCCGTCGGGGAGGCCGCGGCATCCGCGCGACGTGGATGATTGCGTCATCGGGGGAGCATATCGCGCGCGCGGCGCATGCACCGCCGTCGGCGCCACCCCGGGAGATGAGCGGTTCGGGACCCCGATCGGCGCGGACGCTAAGCGGACTCCGCAGTCAGCCCCGGAAGCTCGGAAGGATCGCCGTTCAGGACCTGCCCGGAGGCGGTCACGAGCAGCGGCTGTCGGCGACCGGCGACCGTGTCGGCGGTGACGATGCACTTGGCGATGTCCGAGCGGGACGGCGCCTCGAACATCACCTCGAGCAGCGTGTCTTCGACCACCGTGCGCAGGCCCCGGGCTCCGGTTTTCTGCTGAAGCGCCTCCTCGGCTATTGCGCGAAGCGCGTCGTCGGTGAAGACCAGCTCCATCGAGTCCATCTCGAAGAGCCGCTCGAACTGACGCACGATAGCGTTCTTGGGGCGGATCAGGATGTCGACCATCATGTCCGCCGTGAGCGCGTCGAGCGTGGAGATGATCGGGAGGCGTCCCACGAACTCCGGGATGAGTCCGTACTGGAGCAGATCGTCCGGCGTCGTCTGACGGAGGATCTTGGCGCGCTCCTGCTCCGTCTGCGGATCGCCGGACGTGAATCCGAGCGAACGCCGTCCCAGCCCGGTGCGCTTGCTGATGACGCCTTCCAGCCCCCCGAAGGCGCCCCCCACGATGAACAGCACGTTCGTCGTGTCTATCTGGATGAAGTCCTGGTGCGGGTGCTTGCGACCGCCCTGCGGCGGCACCGAGGCCACCGTGCCCTCGATGATCTTGAGAAGCGCCTGCTGCACGCCCTCGCCCGACACATCGCGGGTGATCGAGGGGTTGTCGGCCTTGCGGGCGATCTTGTCGATCTCATCGATGTAGACGATGCCGCGCTCGGCACGCGGGATGTCGAAGTCGGCCGCCTGGATCAGGTGCAGGAGGATGTTCTCCACGTCCTCGCCGACGTAGCCGGCCTCGGTGAGCGCGGTCGCATCCGCGATCGAGAACGGCACGTCGAGAACGCGGGCGAGCGTTCGCGCGAACTCGGTCTTCCCGGTGCCCGTGGGCCCGATCAGGAGGATATTCGACTTCTCGAGCTCGACGTCGGCCTGAGGCGGTGCGTTGATGCGCTTGTAGTGGTTGTAGACGGCCACGGAGAGCACGCGCTTGGTGCGGTCCTGACCCACGATGTACTCGGCAAGAGCGCCGACCATCTCCTCCGGCGTCCGCAGTTTCCGGCTGCCGACACTCCGGGACTTGCGGCTGCCCGTTGATTCCTCGCTGATGATCTCCTGACAGAGATCGACGCACTCGTCGCAGATGTAGACGGCGCCCGGTCCCGCGATCAGTCGCTTGACCTGATCTTGGCTCTTGCCGCAGAAGGAGCAATGGTACTGGACGCGCTTGCCGCCGCCCCGCTTGCCGCCGCTTCGCGCCGTTGGGCCGGCCATCATCCGCTCCCGCGTCGCGGGGCCGGTCCCCCGGCCCCCGTCTCCGCGATCATGCGGTCACGACTCCCCACCACTGCCCCGGCGGGCCGCCCTGCCGCTCTCAGGTCCCGGATCCCGGTGTCAGCAGCTCGTCGACCATCCCATAGTCACGCGCCTGATTCGCGTCCATGTAGAAATCGCGGTCAAAATCGGTCTGGACCTTCTCCACAGTCTGCCCCGTCTGCTCCACGAGGATGTTCCGGATGAGCTCGTTGTTGCGCAGGATCTCCTTCGCCGCGATCTCCACGTCGCGCGCCTGACCCTGCGCCCCTCCGAGCGCCTGGTGCATGTGCACGGTCGCGTGGGGCAGCGCGTAGCGCTTGCCGGAGGCCCCAGCGGAGAGCAGCACGGTCGCCATCGAGGCGGTAACACCAACGGCGATCGTCGAGACGTCGGCGCGGATCAGCCGCATCGTGTCGTAGATGGCGAGGCCGGCATAGATCTGCCCGCCCGGCGAGTTGATGTAGAGGTGGATATCGCGGTCCGGGTCCTCCCGGTCGAGATAGAGGAACTGGGCGATGATGGTGTTCGCGACGTGGTCATCGATGGGGGTCCCCAGGAAGACGATCCGCTCCTTCAGCAGGAGGGAGTAGATGTCGTACGCGCGCTCGCCACGCGCGCTCGTCTCGACGACCATCGGCACAATCGCCGCCGGGCGTCCGGGATCCATCGCGGAAGGGCGACCGATCCCGGCGTGCTCGACGATCTCCTGACGAAAGCGGATCTCTCTCACTGGCCATCCCGTTCCGGGGCGGCATCCCGCCGCCCGTACCACGCATCCCCGCGAGAGGCGACGCGCACGCTGCATTCCCTCGCTAGCCGGGGGAGTCGCCCGCCTGCTCCGCCCCCTCGCCGACCGACGCCTCGGCTGCATCCGCCTCGTCGGCGTCGGACCCGCCCGCATCCTCCGTCGCGGCGGCGGTCGTCCGTGCGCGGCGACGGCGGGCGGTGCGCCGCCTGGGCGCCGTGCCCCCGTCGCCCTCCACAGGTGGTTCCTCCGCGATTTGGACGAGCCGGCCCATCGCCAGGGTCGTCAGTAGCTGCTCCGCGATGTTCGCGCGGCTCTCCTCCGACTCGACGAGCTGGCGCCACCTCTGCGCGTTCTCGGGCGTGAGGCCGGGGGCATCCTCCTCGACCAGACCGACGGTCCTCTCCACTTCGGCATCGATCGCCGAGGACTCCACGGCCAGCCCCTCGGCGCGGACGAACTCGGAGAGCACGAGCGAGCGCCGGACGGCGTGATCGGCCGCGTCGCGCAGCGCCTCGCGTACTTCCTCCTCCGTCTGCCCGATGGCGACAAGCCATTCCTCCAGCCCCTCGCGCGTATGCGAGGCGTGGTTGGACCGCTCGTCGATCATGCGATCGACCTGCCGTTCGACCAGGACGTCCGGGTAGTCGAGCTCCGCGTGGGAGACGAGCAGGTCGAGGAGCTCCATCCGGTACTCGCGGAGCGACTCCTCGGCGAGGCGCTCCGCCGTCCGCTCCAGAAGGCTCGCGCGCAGCGCGTCGACGCTGTCGTAGCCCTCGTCGAGGGAACGCGCGAAATCCTCGTCGAGATCTGGGAGGATCTCCTCCTTCACGTCGTGGATCGTCACGCGGCAACTCGCGGCTTCGCCGGCGCGATCCTCAAGCGGGTAGTCGTCCGGGATGTCGACGGTGAACTCGTGCGGACCGCCGCGCTTGAGGCCGATCAACCGTTCGAGGAACCCCGGGAGCGGGCCTGCATGCTCCTCGCGGACGGAGAACTCGGCGTCCTCCTCCGTGTCGGGATCCTCCCGCCCGGGGAAGACAATGGTGATGTCGGCGCGCACGGTGTCGTTCCAGGCGATGGCGCGATCGACCGGCTCCAGCGTGGCATAGCGCCGGCGCAGCCCCTCAAGCGTCTCCTCGACCACGGGCTCGGCGGAGCGGGGTTCCGGCCTCGGCACGCGCAGCGTGGCGTAGTCTCGGAGCTCGATCGACGGACGGACCGGCACTGTGGCCTTGACCACGAGGGGCTCGGTCGAGGTGAGCTCGATATCGGGCTGGTCGACCGGCTCGATGGACTCGGATTCGAGGGCCTCCCGGTAGACGTCGGGAACGAGCTGGTCGAGCGCCTCCTGGAGTACGGCGCCGCGACCGACGGTCTGCTCGACGACTGGGCGCGGCGCCCTCCCGGGCCGAAAGCCGCGGATTTTCACCTTCTCGGAGATGCGCCGCGCCGCCGTCTCCATCGAGGCTTCGACGCGCTCGGGCGCGACCTCGATCGACAGCGAGACTTGGCAGCGTGGAAGCCGCTCGGTCGTCACCACCACGCGGTGCGTTCCCCTCGTCGGTCGAGTGTTCACATCGGTCCACTTACGCAACGCGGCCGCCCCAAGACGGCCGCGGCCCGCGCGCTCGCCGATTCCGACCGAGTATATCATCCGCTCCCTTCGGTCCCAGGCACCCGCCGCCGCCGCCGCGGGACCCTCCGGGGGCCGCTCGGATCACCCGGCGAACCCCGAACCGAGCACCGCGATCCGGCCGCCACGCATCGGGCGTCGGCGTGCTCAGCCGGCGCGGGCGTGGTCGGTCGGCAGGGCCGAGACGATGACCGATCGGATCCTACTGGCCGCGCATCGCGTCGTTGAGTGCGTCTCCGAGGAGATTGAAAGCGAACATCAGCGCCGTCACGACGATGGCGGGGACCAGAAGCAGGTGCGGATGCGCCTGGAACGTCCGTGCGCCCGACCCCTCGAAGATCATCTGCCCGAAGGAGGCGGCCGGGGGCTGCACTCCGACCCCGAACCAGGTCAGCACGATCTCGGAGCCGGCGATCGCGCCGAGCCCGGCCGAGACCGAGAGGATGATGAGAAAGGCGATGTTCGGCAGCAGGTGCCGCCCGATCACGCGGGTTGCCGTGGCGCCTGTGGCCTGCGCTGCGAGCACGAAGTCGCGCTCGCGGAGCTGCAGGATCTGCGCGCGGATCACGCGAGCCATCCCCACCCACGCAAAGAGCGAGAGCGCGACAGCGACCGTGAAGTAGGAGGCGCCGCCGGTCGTGGTGAGCTCGTTGGAGAGGAGCGTGTGCTCCTCGACCCAGCGCGCAAGCTCATCCACGCGCGGGCGGGTCGTGGCGTTGATCAGGATCAACATCGGGAGGCCGGGCACGGAGCCGAAGATGTCGCCGACACGCATGATCGCGCCGTCTACCCAGCCGCCCTTGTAGCCGGAGAGCAGGCCCAGTCCGATGCCGAGCACCACGGAGCCGGACAGAACGACGGCCACCGTCAGGATGAGCGTCGTGCGCGCCGAGAAGAGCGTGCGGCTGAGCATGTCGCGCCCGAGCCGGTCCGTTCCCATCCAGTGGTCGGCGCTCGGCCCCTCCAGGGTTCGCTCGAGGTTCTGCTCGGCGTAGGAATATGGTGCCGCCACCGGCGCGAGTATGCCCGCACCGTAGATGATCGCGATCACGACCATGGAGACCACGGCGAGGCGCTTGCGGCGCAATCGCCGCCACAGCATCGAGCCGGGACTCACCCCAGAGATGCCGGGTTCGGCGCCGCCCCTCGGGACGGCGGGCGTCTGGGTGACGGCGCTCGTCACGTTCCCGCGGAGGCGCCAAGGCGGATGCGCGGATCGATGAAGGTGTACGAGATCTCAACGAGGAGGTTCATCAGGACGAAGACGGACGACGTGATGACGGTCATCGCCAGGATGACGTCATAGTCGCGCGAGACCACGGCCTCGAAGGTGAAGCGGCCGATGCCGGGGATGCCGAGCAGCACCTCCACGAAGAAGGCCCCCTCGATGATGCTGGTGAGCGCGAAGCCGATCACGGTGACGAGCGGCAGCAGCGAGTTCGGCAGCACGTGGCGCCCGGCGATCGCGGACTCGGGGAGTCCCTTCGCGCGCGCGGTGCGGATGTAGTCCTCCCCCTGCACCTCCAGAGCGGTTATGCGAACAAGCCGCGCCACGCCCCCGAACCCGCCGATCGACATCGCCACGACAGGGAGATAGAGGTGCGGATCGGGGATCGGGATCGCAATCAGTCCCCCGATCCACCAGATCTCGAAGAGCCCACCCCATCCCCCCACGGGAAGCAGACCCAGCTTCAGGGCGAAGAACCAGAGCAGCGGCGGGATCAGCACGATCACGGGGATCGCCCGCAGGAACAGCAGCGTCGAGATGACGAAAGGATCGACCCACGTGCCCGAGAGGCGGGACGCGATGAGCCCGAGCGGGATCCCGAGGGCGAACACGATGACGAGCGCGATCAGGCCGAGCTGCGCCGAGATCCACATCTTCGGGAAGATGAGCTCGGAGACCGAGAAGCCCTGCTGCAGGAACGACTCGCCGAAGTCGCCGCGCAGGGCCGCCGAGAGCCAGCGCCCGTACTGCTCGAGGATCGAGCCGTCGAGGCCGCGCTCGGCTCGCACCTGCGCCAGGATCTCCGGGTCGCGGAACTGGCCGGCAGCGACGCTCGCCGGGTCGCCCGGCCCGAAGCGCGCGATCGCAAAGGTCGCGAACGAGACGATGAGGAGGATGAAGGGGAGCCAGAGCAGCCGACGGATGATGTAGGCGGCCACGGATCCTCCTCAGCACCCGCGGCGCGCGCGCCGCGGCAGGCCGCGCCCGTGTCGCGGCCGCCGCTACTCCGTCACGGAGATGAAGCGAAGCCGCGGCATGATGAGCGGCGGGTCGAACCAGCCCTCGACCCTCGGGGCGACGACGACGTGCGAGAGCGGGAAGTAGAGCGGGACCCACGCCGCCTCGTCGATCAGGATCTTCTCGGCGTCGCGGTAGAGCTGCAGGCGCCGCGCGGGATCCTGCTCAATCCGCGCCGCCTCGATCAGCCCGTCCACCTCCGCGTTCTCGTAGCGCACGTCGTTGAGAGCCGAGGTCGAGTGGAACTTGAGGTCGATCACGCTCTCCGGGTCCGGGTAGTCCATCGACCAGCCGTCGACGAAGATCTGCAGCCGGCCATCGTCGAGGTCGGCGGTGAGGGTGGCGCGATCGGTCTGGCGGACCTGGACGTCGACGCCGAGCTCCTCGCGCCACTGCTCGAGGAAGGCCTGCGTGTCGATCGACGCCGAGGCGCCGCCGCCCATCTCGGTGAGCGTGACCGGAGGCAGGGCCTCCGCGGAGCCGTAGCTCGAGGCGGCGAGCGCCGCTCGCGCGCCGTCGGGATCGAAGCCAAAGGTCTTGTCCTCGGAGGTGTAGCCGGGCACACGCGGCGGGATAATGCCGGTGGCCGGCAGCCACGCGTTCATGAAGACGGTCTCAGCCACCTTCTGTCGATCGATAGCCATCGCGAAGGCGCGGCGCACGTTCACGTCGTCGAACGGCGGCGCATCGGTGTTGAATGCGAGGTAGGAGATCGACATCTCGACCGAGTTGGAGTAGAGCGGGCCGAGGTCGGAGTTGGGGTCCTGCGCGCGCTCGAGGTCGTTGATGCCGATGCCAGCGACGTCGAGTTCACCATTCTCGAAGCGCGTCAGCGTCGAGCCCCCGGAGAGCTCGAAGAGCACCTCACGGACGCTTGGCGCGCCGCCATAGTAGCGATCGCTCGCCTCCAGTACGATGCGTTCACCGAGGCGCCACTCCTTCAGCTGGTACGGGCCGGTGCCGTTCGGGTTCCGCGTCCAGTTCCGCGGGTTCGCCTCCACCTGCTGACTGTCGACGACCCACGCCGTCGGATAGGTGAGCTTCCAGAGGAAGAACGGCTTCGGCGCGTCGAGCGTGAACTCGATGGTGCGCTCGTCGATAGCGCGGACGCCCTCGAGCGTGTCGGACCTCCCGAGCCGGCGCTCACGCGCGCCCACAATGTCCCCGAGGTAGGAGAGGGCCACCAGCGACGAGGTCTCCGGCGAGAGAGCGCGGTCTATCGACCAGACGACGTCGGCGGCGGTGACGCGGCGCCCGTTGTGGAAGAGCGCGTCCGGTCTGAGCGTGAACGTGTAGACCCGGCCGCCCTCCGAGACCTCGAATGACTCCGCGAGATCCAGCTCGAGCTCTAGGTCGGGCGTGATGGTGGTGAGGCCGCTGAAGATCTCGGCGACGTACTGAGCGGAGCCGGTATCGGTGACGAGCGCGGGGTCGAGCGTGATCGGGTCGATCCCGGGCAGCCGGAGCCGCCCGGCGGAGACCTCGCCGGAGTCTCCGTCGGCCTCCACGCCGCCGCCATCGCCGCCATCGCCGCCGGCGGGAGAGGTGGTCGTCCCCCCGCCGTCGTCCGGGCTCTGCCCGCCGCCGATCAGGAGCGCCGCCGACAGGCCTCCCACCACGAGAACGAGCAGCGCGAGGGCGGCGAGCAGGATGCCGAGGAGCCGGTTCTGTCTACCCATCGAGACTCCCCTGTTCCCCTCGCCCGCCCGGTCGTGGACATCGTGCCCCGGGTGGCGCAGCGACAGCACCCACCACGAGATTATAGCGATGCGCGCCGGGGCTCCGGGACAGGCGCCCGGCAATCACGGGCGGAGGTTGATGTGCACCTCCGCCAGCTGCCTCGGATCGACCGCGGAGGGGGCTCCGGTGAGCGGATCCGAGGCCGTCTTCGTCTTGGGGAACGCTATCACCTCGCGGATGTCGCGCTCGCGCGCGAAGAGCGCGACGGTGCGATCGAGGCCCGGCGCGATGCCGCCGTGGGGGGGCGCGCCGTAGCCGAAGGCATCCAGCATGTGCCCGAAGCGCTCCCTCGCCTGCTGCTCGTCGATTCCGAGCACCCGCATCACGGAGAGCAGTACCTCCGGGCGGTGCTCGCGTATCGAGCCCGACGCGAGCTCCTGCCCGTTGCAGACCAGGTCATAGGCGAGCGATCGGGCGGCGCCCGGGTCGCTCTCCACGATCGACACGTCCTCATCCGCCGGGGCCGTGAAGAGATGGTGGCTGGACTGCCACCGTTCCTCCCGCCCGTCCCACTCGAAGAGCGGGAAGTCGGTCACGAAGCAGAACGCGAGGGCGTCCTTGTCAGCTAGGCCGCGCGTGGCAGCCACCTCGCGGCGCAGCACGTCGAGCGCGCGCGAGCTGACGTCGTCTGAGGCGGCGACGGCGAGCAGCAGGTCGCCACGTCGCGCACCGCCGAGGCGGCCCATTGCGGCCAGCGTCCCCGCGTCGAAGAAGCGCGCCACGGGCGAGCGCACGTCGTCTAGCGTGATCCCGTCCAGGGGGCCGCTCCCCGCGTAGGCGACCGGGACGAGGCCGCCGGCGCCGGCCTCGCGGGCGAGGTCGGTCAAGCGGTCGATCTCGCGTCGCGCCGTGTCGGCGCCGCCGGGAACGGAGAAGGCGCGTACGCGGCCGCCGTCCGCGACCGCGCGTCGAAAGATCCCCAGCTGCCCCGAGACCGCCGGCTCGCTGAGGTCGGCGATCTCCATGCCGTAGCGCAGGTCAGGCTTGTCGGAGCCGAAGCGCTCCAGCGCCTCGACGTAGGGGATGCGCGGGAAGGGCACCTCGCAACGCCGCTCCGGGGCGACCTCCCGCGAGAGCTCCGAGTAGAGACCCTCCACCAGATCCAGGACGTCGTGCTGCTCGACGAACGCCATCTCGATGTCGAGCTGGGTGAACTCGGGCTGGCGGTCGGCTCGGAGATCCTCGTCCCGGAAGCAGCGCGCGATCTGGTAGTAGCGCTCGAAGCCGGCCACGACGAGTAGCTGCTTCCACTGCTGCGGCGACTGGGGCAGCGCGTAGAACCGCCCTGGGTGGACCCGACTCGGCACGAGGTAGTCGCGCGCCCCCTCCGGCGTCGCGGCCGAGAGAATGGGCGTCTCGACCTCCACGAATCCGCGCTCCTCCAGGTAGCGGCGGATCCCTCGCACCACGCGATGGCGCATCCTGAGGTTCGCCGACATCCGCTCGCGGCGCAGATCGAGGTAGCGGTAGCGCAGACGCGTCGCCTCGTCCGCCGCCGCCTCCTGGTTCACCGGGATCGGCGGCGTGGCCGCCTCCGAGAGCACGCGGACATGCGAAGCCACCACCTCGATCGCACCGGTCGGGAGCGCCTCATTGACCGTTCCCTCGCGGCGAGGGGCGATCTCGCCCCCGACTGCGAGCACCCACTCGGCGCGGACGGTGGAGGCGACCGCGTGTGCCCCGGGAGTGCTCTCGGGGTGACACACGATCTGAACCAGCCCGCTTTCGTCGCGCAGATCGAGGAAGACGAGGCCCCCGTGGTCGCGGCGGCGGTGCACCCAGCCGGCGAGGCGTACCTGCTCGCCCGCGTGCTCGGCTCGCAGCTCCCCGCAGCGGTGACTCTTCAGCACGTCAACCCCTCAGCTGTGCGACACGAAGGCCGAGTGTCGCACGAGCCCAGCCGCTCGGGCGAGGAGTCGGCTGGTACGCTGTGCCCATGACCGGCCAGACCCGCCCCGCGACCCTGGCAACGGCCGACGAGGCGGATCCCGCCGCGCTCGGGCTCTACGTGCACATTCCGTTCTGCACCAGCCGCTGCGGCTACTGCGACTTCAACGCGTACGCCGGCGTCGAGCACCTCGTTCCGGAGTACGTGGAGGCGCTGGTCGCGGAGCTAGAGCTGTGGTCGGCGGCGGCGCGCGGGCACCGTGTGGGGAGCGTCTTCTTCGGGGGTGGAACGCCGAGCCTGCTCCCGCTCGCCGAGGTGGCGCGCATCGTCGAGGCGATCCGCGCGGGTTACGACGTGGCGCCCGGCGCGGAGTGGACGCTTGAGGCGAATCCAACCGAGCTGCTCCGCGATCACCTGCACGGGTTGGCCGAGATGGGCATCCGTCGGCTCTCGATGGGCGTGCAGTCGATGCACGCGGAGGAGCTCACCCTTCTCGATCGCCAGCACACACCAGAGAGGGTGGAGCAGGCGGTCGCCGACGCGGGCGCAGCGGGCTTCGGGAGCCTCAATCTCGACCTCATCTTCGGGCTGCCCGACCAGCCGCTCGACCGCTGGCAGGCGAGCGTGGAGCGCGTGCTCTCCCTCGAGCCCGACCACCTCTCCTGCTACGCGCTCTCCGTAGAGCCGGGGACGCCCCTGCACTACCGCGTGGCGAAGGGCGAGATCCCTGCGCCGGATCCCGACGACGCCGCGGAACAGTACGAGTGGGTGCGCCGCCGGCTCGCTGAGGGCGGTTATGTCCACTACGAAATCTCTAACTGGGCGCGGCCGGGACACGAGTGCCATCACAACCTGGTCTACTGGCGCGCGGAACCCTACCTGGGCGTGGGCGCCGGGGCGCACTCATACTTCCGCGGCCGGCGCTTCGCCGATGTCGACGCGCCGAACCGCTACGTGGAGGGCGTCCGCGAGACCCTCGCCGAGCGGCGCGAGACCGGTCGCGCGCAGATGCGACAGGTCGCCTACGGCGAGACGCCGAGCCCCCAGCAGGAGCGCTCCGACGCGCTGATCCTTGGGCTGCGCCTGCGCGAGGGTGTCTCGGACACGAGGTTTCGGGAGCGCTTCGGCGTGAGCCCCGCGGATGCGCATGGCGAGGCGATCCGCCGTCACCTCGCTACCGGGCTGCTCGAGCGCGACGGCGAGGTGACGCGGCTCTCGGATCGCGGGTTGCTGCTCGCCAACGAGGTCTTCGTCGATCTCCTTCCCGACGACGGGCCCGCGCCGGACCCGTCTCCCGCGGACGGCGCGACGGTTCGGGGGTAGCGAATGGCCGTCGAGGTCTACCGCTGCGAGTGCTGCGGGCGCGAGGTGCTCGTGCGGCGCATTCCGCGGCCCGGCGAGCCGCCGCTCTCCGACGCCGAGTTCCGGCGGAGGCTCGAGGAGGAGCTCCGGCCGGCGGCGCGCGGCCGGGCCGGCCGCAGCGATCCCGCGACGCGGCTGCGCGACGACATCTGGATCGCGATCTCGGACGGCCGTGCGACGCCGATCCCGCGCGATGAGCTCCCGCTCGTCTGCCCGGCCTGCAGCGCGCAGAACCCGTTCGCCGTCTCTCGCGTCATCGACGGGTAAGCGCGCTCCGTGTTTGTCGTGGGAACGGCCGGCCACGTCGATCACGGGAAGTCGGCTCTCGTCGAGGCGTTGACCGGGACCCACCCCGATCGATTGCGCGAGGAGCGCGTGCGGGGCCTCACGATCGAGCTCGGCTTCGCGTGGCTCACGCTGCCATCCGGTCGCGAGGTCTCGATCGTCGACGTGCCGGGGCACGTCCGCTTCATCCGTCACATGCTCGCCGGCGTGGGCGCCGTCGACCTCGCGCTCGTCGTGGTCGCGGGGGATGAGGGGATCATGCCGCAGACGCGGGAGCATCTCGAGATCCTTGAACTGCTGGAGGTACGCCGCGGCGTCGTCGCGCTGACGAAGTGCGACGTTGTCTCCGACGAGGAGTGGCTCGCGCTGGTGGAGGACGACATCGCCGAGCTGCTGTTGCCGACGAGGCTCGCCGGCGCACCGATCCACCGCGTCTCCTCGATCGCCCGGAGCGGCCTGGAGGAGCTGGCGACCGCCATAGACCGCGCGCTCCTGGACGCGGAGCCGCCCCGCGACATTGGCCGGCCGCGACTCGCGATCGACCGCGTCTTCACGATGGCGGGCTTCGGAACGGTGGTCACAGGGACCCTTCTCGACGGCCGCATCGCCGTCGGCGACGCGGTGGCCGCGGTCCCGGACGGACCGCCGGCACGCATACGCGGATTGCAGACGCACCGGCGCACGCTGCGGACGGCGGAGCCGGGGAGTCGCGTTGCAGTCAACCTCGCCGGCGTCTCGACGGATCGGCTGCGCCGCGGGCAGGTGCTGGCGCCGCCCGGCCGGCTCGGGGCGGCCCGCGCCTTCGACGCACGCGTGCGTTCCCTGCCGGACCGGCCCCTGCGGCACAACCGGCGGGTCACCGTCCACATCGGAACCGACGAGGTACAGGGCCGCGTGCGCGTGCTGGACGGCGAGGAGGTGCCGGCCAACGCCGAGGGGTGGTGCCAGATCGTCCTCTCGGCGCCGGTGGCCGCCGCGGAGGGAGATCTCTTCGTGCTGCGTATCTCCGATCGCACCGTGGCGGGAGGCCGCGTGGTCGAGCTCGGACCGCCGCGCCACCGGCGCGCGGACGCGCGCGTTCTCGATCGGCTGGCCGAGCGGGCGCGGGACACGCCCGCGAGCCGCCTCCTGGCGGCGCTGGAGCGACTTGAGCCGGCGACCCGTCCGCAGCTCGCTGCGGTCGGGGAACTCGCATCCGACGAGCATGAGGAAACGCTCGCCGATCTGCTCGCCCGCGGCGCGGTGCGCGAGCTGCCGGTCGCCCACGGGGAACCACTCCTGCTCTCCTCAGGGGGAGCCGCCCGCCTGCTCGACCGCTCGTCCCGCGTGCTGGACGCCTACCACGCCGGGCACCCGCTGCGCTTCGCAATGCCACGGGAGGAGCTGCGCGGCCGTCTCGCGGTCGGGCCCCGGGAATTCGCGGCCGTCCTCGAGGCACTCGTCCCGCCGCTCGCGGAGCGTCCCGACGGTATCGCCCGGGCGGAGTGGACACCGCGACCGACCGCGGCGCAACGGCGCCGGCTCGACGGCGCCGAGGCCGCGCTCGCGGAGGCCGGCCTCGGGGTCCCGCGCCTTGAGCTCGACGTCGAGGAGGTAGCCTACCTGCAGGGGGCGGGGGCGGCCGTCGACTGCGGCAACGGGGTGCTGCTCGCGCGCGGCGCCTTCGAGGAGGCCCGCTCAGTCGTCGTCTCGCTGATCCGCGACCACGGGGCGATCACGCTGGCGGAGGCGCGCGACCGCCTCGGCACCAGCCGCCGCGTCGCGCAGGCGCTGCTCGAGACGCTCGACCGCCACCGCGTCACGCGCCGCGAGGGGGAGGGACGGGTTCTGGTCGACTGAGCCTCTCCCGGCAACGCCGGGGCGCTAGCCGCCGGCGGCGGAACCGCTTCGCCGCGTACCTCGGAGCGATCGACCGAGCCTCACCCGCAACCGGCCCAGATCGCCGGACTCCCACGCCACCAGGATCTGCGCCGCGATCGCGATGCTCGAGTAGGTCCCGGCGATCACGCCGACGAGGATCACAAGCAGGAACTCGCGAATCGTCACGCCGCCGAGGAAGAGCAGGGCGCAGACCGTCAGGAGCAGTGTCAGCGACGTGTTGAGCGAGCGCGCCATCGTCTCCACGAGCGCGGTGTTCACGCTCTCGCCGAAGGGGGCGTCCGGAGCTCGCTGAACATTCTCCCGGATGCGGTCGAAGACCACGATCGAGTCGTGGACGGAGAAGCCGATCACGGTCAACAGCCCGGTCACAAACATGAGATTGATCTCGGTGCCCGCGAGCTTGCCCAGAAGCGAGAAGGCGCCGAGCACGATGAGGACATCGTGCGCGAGCGCAATGATGGCGGCGCCCGCGTAGCGAAGGGGCGAGGGCATCGATGAGAAGGCGAACGCGACGTAGCCCATGATGAAGATCGCCGCGACCACGACCGCCACAGTCGCGTTTCGGACGGCGACGCGCGACACGACCGCCGAGACGGTGTCGAACTCGAGCACGGCGAAGCTGCCGAAACGCGCCTCCAGCTCGTTCTCGATCACGCCGCGCTCCCCGAGGTCGATCGCAGACACCTGTTCGGACACCTCCTCGACCGGGGCGAAGCCGTGGGTGTCCGTGCTCAGCACGTAGCCGAGCTCCCCCTCTGCGAGCACACGCCAGACCAACCCCCCGTTCGCAACGCATTCGGGGTGCTGCTCGACGACCTTCACGGGCGTTCCGGCCGGCAGCTCGGAGACGAGGCCGCCGAAGTTGCAGATGTCGTTCTGGAACGGACGACGGAGGAGCACGGTGGTGCCAGGCGGTGCGTCCTCGGCCCCGAGAACGGCGGTCCCCACGGGCTCGATGGGGACGGGGCCCACGGGTTCCGGAGCGGCGACCGGCGGGGCCGGCGAGACGAACGCCTCGTCGGGGACGTCGAGCTCGCGCGTTCGGACCAGGAACTCGATTCCACCCGTCGACTGAATGCGCGCCTCCGCGTGGCCGAGATCGGCGTAGGCCTGGCGGAGCGCGGCCTGTTCGACCGGCCGATCGAAGCGCAGGAGCGCCGTCGTCCCCGAGGTGAACTCGATCCCGGGCCGCAGCGACGGCGGGATGGCGAGAAGCAGTAGCGCCGCCAGCACGACGCCGCCGCTGGCGGCGAAGAACCAGCGCCGGCGGCCGACCAGGTCGAGGTGTTCGAAGCGCATCAGGCGCCCGCCATGGGGCCGCCCGTCGGCCCCGCGTCCCGGCGCTCCGGCACGCCGCCCCCCCCGCGCAGAAACGGCCGCGCGTCGGCGAATATCCAGTCGTAGCGCCGCGAGAGCGGTGTCCCCACCAGGGAGCGAAGCAGCGCCCGGGAGACAACGATCGCGCTGAACATCGAGACGAGAACGCCGATGCCGAGCGTGACGGCGAAGCCCTGAACCAGGGGCGCGTTGAAGGCGCCGAGTCCGGGCAGGTCGATGCCGCCGCCGAGCGAGAAGAGGATCCCGCAGGTAATCAGCGTCGTGACGTTCGAGTCGCGGATCGAGGGCCAGGCACGGCGGAAGCCCGCCTCCACTGCCTGGGCATAGGCGCGGCCGGCGCGGAGCTCCTCCTTCATCCGCTCAAAGATCAGGATGTTCGCGTCGACTGCCATGCCCACCGAGAGCACGAAGGCGCCCAGCCCGGCGAGCGTGAGTGTCACCGGGATGAGCTTGAACACGGCGAGCGTCAGCGCCGTGTAGACCCCGAGCGCGATCGAGGCCAGCACGCCAGGGAGGCGGTAGTAGAGGATCATGAAGAGCACCACCAGCACCAGCCCGATCTCACCGGCGAGCACCGAGCGGCGCACCGAGTCATCACCGAGCGCCGCGTCGACGTTCTGCTCCTGCAGTACGCTCAGCTCGATCGGCAGCGCGCCCGCGTTCAGCTGCACGACCAGCTCCTGCGCGCGGTCGAGCGGCAGGTTCGTGATGCTCCCGCGGTCCCGGATCACGGACTGCACCGTCGCCGTGGAGAGCAGCTCGTCGTCGAGGAAGATCGCGAGCGGGAGTCGGAGCAGCCGGCTCGTCACCTGCTCGGAGAGTTCCGGTCCGTCCCCGATCCACTCGAAGGCAACCAGGGGGAGACCGATCGAGTCGGTGCCGACGAAGGCGTTGGCGCGCAGGAAGCGGCCGGTGAGCGCCACCGGGCGGGCGTCGATCACGCCGAATGCCTGGACGAACTGGCCCGCGACGTCACAGGGCTCGCCCCCGCCCTCCGCAATCGAGGCCGGCTGGCAGAAGCGGAGCAGCGCGGTGCGGCCGAGGAGGCGACGCGCCTCCTCGGTACTCAGGCCCGGAAGCTGCACGGAGATGTCCTGCGCGCCCTGGCGCGTGATCTCGGCCTCGGAGACGCCGGCGCCGTCGACGCGCCGCCTCAGAACCGTGATCGTCCCGTCGAGGGCATCGTCGAGGACGCCGTCGAAGTCATCCGGCACGACCGCTCGCAGCAGCAGCCGTGTGCCGCCCTGGAGGTCGAGGCCGAGGCGCATCTCCTCGCGCTCGAAGCCCCCGATGCTGACGCCGCGCCCCTCCGGCCAAGGAACCACTCCGGGAAGAAAGCGTCCGGGATCCTGGGGCCAGACCACGACGAGCGACGCCGCGGAGAGAATCGCGACCACCAAGAGGGCGACGGTGTTCCGGCGCAGCCGCACGCGCTACTCCGCTCCGCCCGCAGAGGGGGTCGTGGGCGCATCGGGCGCATCCGCGGACCCGCCAGCGAGCGGCGCGCGCGCGCTGACCTCCTGCACGGCGTGGGGCGTGGCGTTCAGAACCACGCCGGGTGCGACCTCAAGCCGGATCAGGGTCGGGCCGTGATCCGGCGTGCGGATCTCGACCACGCGCGCGTAGAAGCCGCCGCTGGTCAGCACCTCGTCCCCCTCGGAGAGGCCAGCGATGTCGCGGCGCTGGCGGCGCTGCTGCGCGATCACGGGCCTGAGAAGAATGAAGTAAAACGCGGCGACGACGACAACGAGGGCGAGGACAACATCCACTAGGAACCGCCCACCGCCGCCGCATCCCGCGAACCGTTCGCGGCGTTCTCAGGACCCCGTCCCTCCCGCGACGTGCGTCCCTCGGACCAGTCGCGGCCCGGAATCTTGCTGAGCTGCCCGTCCGGGCCGAGCCGGTCGACGTAGAGGATGCCGTTGATGTGGTCGACCTCGTGCTCCAGCGCCTGCGCCAACAGGTCATTCTCAGCCCTGAACTCGACGGCGTCCCCCCGCTCGTCGAGCGCCCGGACGACCACCCGCACGGAGCGGGTGGGCGTACCGCGGTAGCCGGGCACCGAGAGGCAACCTTCGCCCTCGGCCCGGCGCTCCCCGGAGCGTGCGACCACCTCGGGATTCACCAGCGCGAAGGGGTGCTCGCCCGGCAGGCCGATCACCACCACGCGCAGCCCCACGCCTATCTGCGGCGCCGCGAGCCCGACACCCTGAGCCATCTCCATCGACTCGATCATGTCCCCGATCAAGCGGCGGACGCTCTCGTCGACGACGCGCACGCGCCGAGACGGCAGGCGCAGCGCGGGGTCGCCCAGATAGCGGATGGGACGAATCATCATGCCGCTCCTCGGGGCACATCGGTTGCGCGGCCGCGCCGATTGTACCCGCGCTCCCGGCTTGGGTCTGCGCGCCACGGGGCACGCCACGGGCGACAGCTCCCCGGGGGCACCTGTGCGCCTCCCGGAGCGATCGTCCTCAGTCGACGCTGGCCGGATCGATGTCCACACGCCAGCCGGCGGGGAGGGCAAGTGGGCGCAGGAGGGTGGACGGGTCGTCTGCCTTAACGACGATCGACCAGCGGTGGCGCCCGCGCACGCGCGCGAAGCGCGGCCGCAACGGCCCGAGCACCTCGACGTGGGGGGCTCCGGCGGCCAGCCGGCGCACCTCCGTCGCCACGCGGGCGGCCTCCTCCGCTCCATAGGCGAGGCGTGGATGTGCGAACAGCAACCGAGCCAGGCGCCGGATCGGCGGGTAGTCGTGAGCCGCCCGCCACTGCAGTTCCTGCTCGAGGAAGCCATCAACATCACCCGCCGCGGCCGCCTCCACGGCGCGGTCCTCCGGTTGCAGGGTCTGGATCACGACCCGGCCCGGCCGCTCGGCCCGGCCGGCCCGGCCGCCGACCTGCACGAGCAGCTGAAAGGTCCGCTCGCGCGAGCGGAAGTCGCCCTCGCGTAGCGTGTAGTCGGCGAGCACGACCCCGACCAGCGTGACCGCAGGGATGTCGAGACCCTTCGCCACCATCTGCGTTCCGACCAGGACGTCGATCTCCTGCCCCAGGAACCGCCCGAGGATCGCCTCGTGATGATCGCGCCGGCGGGCCGTGTCTCGGTCCCAGCGCGCGACACGGGCCGCCGGATAGAGGCGGCGCACCTCGCGCTCCACGCGCTGCGTGCCGGCGCGCGCCGGCCCGAGGGCGCCGCCGCAGCGAGGGCACGCCGCCGGCACCCCCCGGCGGCGCCCGCACTGGTGGCAGACCAGAACCCGGCGGCGGGCGGCGGGGCCCTCGTCTGGAGGGGGAGCGCCGCCGGAGGGCTCGCCCCGCGTGTGGAGCGCGAGCGAGACGTCGCACGAGGAGCACTCGGGCGAGTGCCCCTGCGGACAGAGCAGGAAGCCGGCGAGGCCCCGGCGGTTGAGGAAGAGGATCGACTGCTCGCCGCGCTCGAGCGTCTCCCCGAGCGCCAGCGCGAGGTGCTCCGAGAAGAGGGAGCGCCCGCCCCGCATGTCGACGACCTCGACCTCAGGCATTTCGTCGGAGGGCCACACCGCGACGCCCCCGCCGGGCTGCGGCACCGGGCGCACGCGCCGCGGAAGGTCGACCCGCTCCAGTTCACCCGAGACCGCCTGATACCACTGTTCCACCGACGGAGTCGCGGTACCGAGCACGAGCGCGGCGCCCGCGAGCTCGCAGAGGCGCGCCGCGACGTCGCGCGCGTCGTAGCGGGGCTGCGGATCCTCCTGCTTGTAGGTCCACTCGTGCGCCTCGTCGACTACGACTAGGCCAAGGTCGGGCACCGGCGCGAAGATCGCCGATCGCGAGCCGATGACGACGTCGTAGCGGCCCTCTGCCGCGGCGTGCCACTCGTCGAATGCCTCGCCCAGCGAGAGCCCGGAGTGGAGCACGCCGACGCGGCCGGGGAAACGCTCCGCGAAGCGCCGCACGGTCTGCGGCGTGAGGGCGATCTCGGGAACGAGGACGATGCCGCGCCGCCCGCGGTCGACGGCGTGCGCCAGCGCATCGAGGTAGACCTCCGTCTTCCCGGATCCGGTCACGCCCACCATCAGCAGCGGCGTGCCGCCATCCCCGCCCGTCGCGGCGCGGTCGATGAGCGCGCGTGCCCGCGCCGAGGCGACCCGCTGATCGCCGATCAGCTCCGGGCGCGGGCGGGTGAGCACGGAGAGTCCGGCGAGAGGGTCGCGCCGATCCAGGACCTCGTCGACGGCGACGAGCGCCTCGGCGGCCAGTCGCTCCACCGCCGCCCGCGCGCCGGGGCCCAGCTCGCGGCCGAGGCCCGCTAGCCGCGCCGTCGGCTCGCGGCCCCCCTCGGCGTCGGCCGCGAGCCGCTCGAGGAGTGCGGCCGACGCTTCATCGGCGCGCGTGCGCGAGAGGCGCAGCGCCGCGCGCTCCGCCCGTTCGCGCGAGACGGCGAGGCGCAGCGCCCCGGGGGAATCCTCCCCGCGCGGGCCGGATCCGCTCCCCTCGCCAGGGGGAGCGGGCTCAAGCACACCGTCCCTCACGAGCGCCTCGACCACCGCGCGGCCGCGCGCGATCCGGGCGAGCTCCTCGGAGGGAAGCGGCACGCCCGCATCCAGCAGGGCACGAAGCACGCGCGCCGGTCGTGACCGCCGGCGCCCCTCGATCGCGAGCGCGGCAGCGCGCGCACGCTCCGGCGGGACGAGCAGGCGCACGACTTCGGCCACGCGCGCTCGCCCGCGCGGCCGCCCCAGCCGATAGCGCTTCTCAGCCAGACCCCGTCGCACCAAGGCTGCCAGCGCCTGGTCGAAAGCGCGCTCGCCCGCCTTCGCGCGCAGTTCCTCCGCGGGGCGCGGATCCGGGCCGAGCAGGGCGTAGAGCCGTGCCTGCGGCTCCGGCAGGCGGGGATGCGCCTCCGGATCACCGTCGTTTTGCGGCCCGCCGGCTGCCCGCGCGACAAGAGTCTGCGGGCGCTCACTCGCGCCCGGCGGCAGCATCAGCGCGTAGGACTCCCAAGCTGGCGCGAGGTAGCGATCGGCGATCCACTGCGCGAGCTCGAGGCGCCGCGCCGTGATCACCGGCGCGCCCTCCACCGGGGGATCGATCGGGCGGGTCGTGCCGGCGTACCCGGGAAGGTCGAATGGACCCTCGACGACGACCCCCTGCAGCGTGCGCGCCCCGAACGGGACGTGCAGGACCTCGCCCGCACGGACCTCCCGCCCCGGCGGCACGTGGTAGGTGAAAGTCATAGCCGTGCGCTGCCCGGAGTTGACGGCGACGCGCACGTAGCGGCTGCGTCCCGGCGCTTCCCGATCGGGCTGGGTGGGGCCTGCGGGCGGCTTACTCACGGGCCGATGATAGGCCGAATGAGGCGGCGGTCCGCCGCCCTACGAGCTGCTCGGCGCTCGGCGTGCTTCCTTCACGCGCGCCGCGCGGCCCGTGCGGCCGCGCAGGTAGTAGAGGCGCGAGCGGCGGACGCGACCGCGGCGCACAACCTCGACGCGGACCACTCGCTGCGAGGAGAGCGGGAAGCTGCGCTCAACGCCGACGCCGGAGGCGATGCGGCGGACGGTGAAGCTCCCGCCCGGTCCCCTCGTCACGCGCAGAACGACGCCCTCGAAGGGCTGGATGCGCTCGCGCTCGCCCTCGACGACGCGCACGAAGACGCGCACCGTATCGCCAGCCCCGAAATCCGGGATGGCGACGTTGCGCTCCGGCGCCAGCTTGCGCAAGTCGATGGTCGGCATGGCGACTGCTCCCCCGAATCGGTCGCCATCCCGGCGCGGTGCCGATGGGACAGGAAGGATCGCAGTCTAGCCGCCCCCCACCACAGAGTCGAGGCCGCCGGGGGTCAGTCAACCGGGCCCCCGCCGTCGGCGGACCGGTCGGCGAGGAAGGCCCGCTCGCGCTCGGTGAGGGCGGCGCCGGGGAGAAGATCCGGCCGGCGCTCGTGCGTGCGGCGTACCCGCTCACCCCGGCGCCAGCGCGCCACCGCCCCGTGATCACCTGAGAGCAGGACCGGAGGGACGGGCCAGCCGCGGAAGTCGCGGGGACGCGTGTACTGCGGGTATTCGAGCAGCCCCTCGTCAAAGGACTCCTCAGCCAGGGAGGCCTCGGCGCCGAGCACGCCGGGGATCCGGCGCGCCACCGCGTCGATCAGCACGAGCGCCGGGATCTCGCCACCGGAGAGCACTACGTCAGCGACGCTTACCTCGCGATCGATGAGGTGCTCGCGGACCCTTTCGTCGACCCCCTCGTAGCGGCCGCAGACCATGAGCAGGCGCGGTCTGGCGGCGAGATCCGCGGCGAGGGCCGCATCGAGGCGGCGTCCCTGGGGTGTCAGCAGGACCACCTCGGCCGCCGGCTCCGAGAGGAGCTGGATCGCCTCGACGGCGGTGAAGAACGGCTCGGGCCGCATGACCATCCCCGGCCCCCCGCCGAACGGGTAGTCGTCCACCGACCGGTGCCGGCCGAGCCCCCAAGGTCGGAGATCGTGGATCACGACCTCAAGCACGCCGGACTCTCGGGCGCGCCCGAGGATCGTCTCCCGGAGCGGCGCCTCGAGGATGCCGGGAAAGAGCGTCAGCACGTCGATGCGCACGCCGGGGTTACTCCGCGGAACCGGCCGCGAGCTCGGCGTGCGTTGTGTCGGGGTCGGCGCCCGACGGTCCGCCGGATCGCGGGAGGGAGAGCTGCGTGCACGCGTGGCGGAGCACTCCGAGCACGGCCGCGATGCTCTCCGTCGCGCCGCTCTCGCTGCCGGGGAGGTTCAGGAGCAGGGTGGAACCGCGCACGCCGGCGAGGCCCCGGGAGAGCGAGGCGAACGGCGTAGAGTTGCGGCCGGCCGCGCGCATCGCCTCGGCCAGGCCCGGGACTTCGTAGTCGATCACCCCGGCCGTGGCCTGCGGCGTGCGATCGCGCGGCGCGAGTCCGGTGCCGCCGGTCGTCACGACGAGGGCGACGTCCTCGTCGTCGCACCAGCGGCGCAAGAGGGCGGCGATCTCGCCCTCCTCGTCGGGGAGGAGTGCGCTCGCCGCCACGGCGAACCCGGCGCCGGCGAGCGCCGCGGCGACAGCGGGCCCGGCCGTGTCGTCACGCTCGCCGCGGGCCCCCGCATCGGACACCGTCAGGACGCCGGCACGCAACGCCATCGCCAGCCCTCCACCGTACTCACGGTGCGCCCGATCGGCGTCGACGGGCAAGAGGCGACGCCCTCCGTGGTGCCGCGCGGGCTCGGTTGTGAGGGCGGTGGGGCATGTGATAGCTTCTCGGAGCTGCAATGGGGCAGAATGGGGCGTATTCCCTATTCCGCACGAGCGTCCGGGAGCGCAGCGGGGACAGCGTGTACTTCTTCGGTTCTTTCGATCACGCGGTCGACGACCGTGGCCGGGTGGCAGTCCCGGCTCGCTATCGCCACGCCTTTGCCGGCGGGGGCGTCCTGCGGGCGAGCGGGGACGGCTGCGTCGAGCTCTACACGCAGGAGGGGTTCGAGGAGGAGGTCCGCTCCCGGCTCGGAGCGCACGTCAGCACGCGCGACATCGGGGGCCGGCGGGTGCGCCGGGGCTTCCTGCCCGGCGCCTTCACCGTCGAACTCGACGGGCAGGGCCGAGTGCTGCTGCCTGCGGGGATGCGCGAGGCTGCGGCCCTGGAGAGCCGCGCCGTCGTGATCGGGTGCGGCGACTACGTCGAGCTGTGGAGCCCGGAGCGTTGGGAGCGCGAGCAGACGGCGGCCGCGCTAGCCGATGCTCGCGGCGAGCCTGGATCGTGACGACTCCGCTCGTCCCGCCCACCGCGGGGGAGGGCCCGTCTCCCCGTCACCGTTCGGGTGCCTGCTCGGCGACGCGTCGCGGCCCCGGTCGGAGGGCGCGCCGCCCCGGCGGGCCCCTAGGGCCCGCCGGTCCGAACGCCGCCGGCGCCGTACACGAGCCGGTCATGCCCGAAGAGGTCGTGCAGCTGCTTGCTCTGCGACCGGGCGGGCGCTACGTCGACGCGACTCTCGGCACGGGCGGCCACGCGCGCGCGTTGCTCGAGGCGACCCCGGGCGTCCGGCTGCTCGGGGTCGATCGCGATCGACAGGCACTCGACGTCGCCCGCGGGCGGCTGGCCCCCTTCGGCGACGCGGTCACCCTTCGGCACGGCCGCTTCGACCGGTTGCCGGAGATCGTGGGCGACGCCGGCTTCGGTGATGTGGACGGCGTGCTCTTCGACCTCGGCGTCTCGTCCCTGCAACTCGCGGCACCCGGACGGGGCTTCTCGTTCCGCCGGGACGAGCCGCTGGACATGCGCATGGACTCGACGACGGACGGGCCGAGCGCCGCCGAGATCGTCAACGGCTACGCAGAGCGGGAGCTCTCGAGCATCCTCCGGGAATTCGGAGAGGAGAAGCGGCACCGTGCGATCGCACGGGCGGTGATGGCGCGCCGCCCGCTGAAGACAACGGGGGAACTCGTCACCGCCATCGAGCAGGCCGTGGGACCGGGCCGGGGACGTCCAGAAAACATCCACCCCGCTACCCGGACGTTTCAAGCCCTACGGATCGCCGTCAACGGGGAGCTCTCGCTCCTCGACTCGGCGCTCCCCGGTGCTCACGGCCTGCTCGCTGTCGGTGGCCGCCTCGTCGTCCTCTCGTACCACTCGCTGGAGGACCGCATCGTGAAGCGGTTCCTCCGTCGCGAAGCGACGGACTGCCTCTGTCCGCCGCGCAGCCCGGCCTGCGTCTGCGGCCACGTCGCAACGCTTGCGGAGCTGACCCGCCGCCCGCTGCGCCCCGACGCCTCCGAGGTGGCGCGCAACCCCCGGGCCCGCTCGGCGAGGCTGCGGGCGGCAGAGCGCCTCCCGGCGAGCGAGGGGGCGTGATGGCCGCGCACCCGCGCGCAGCATCGCTCACAGCGGGACCCCGCCTGCCCGTCGGGCGAGCGGTCGCCGGGCACGGGCCCCCGGGCGAGGCCGGGCACCAGCCCGCGCGCGGCGTCATCTCGCGCCGCGCCCTCGAGGGGGCGGCCGTCATCGTGCAGTCGCGCTGGCAGCGCATCCCGGGGCTCTTCCTCCTGGGGCTCCTCCTCGTCGCGGTGGGCGCACTCGGCGTCTACCAGGTCCTGCAGACCAGCCGTATCGCCGAGGTCGGCTACGATCTGCTCGCGCTCGAGAGCGAGCGCACGCGACTGGCGGCGGAGGTGCGCCTCCTCGAGGGGCGCATCGCCGGACTCTCGCGCGGCGACAATCTCGCGCACCGCGCCGCGACCGAACTCGGCATGGTCGAGACGACCCCCGCGCTAACCGTCGCCGTGGACGTCGCCGCACCCCCGACCCTCCGTCTGCCGGAGCGCTACGTGCCGCCCCTCGATGAACCGCCCGACCCGCCGGCATCCCTCTGGCGCACGCTGCTCGATCGGCTGCCGGGAGGGGGCACGTAGCGACGCAGGGCGAGAACGCGGTGGGGGACCGCCACCCGGCGCCCACGCCGCGCGAGGAGCGATTCGCAGGGAGCGGTTGCAGGTGAACGACGCGCGACCCGACCACCTGACCTGGCGACATCTCTCGCTCGTGCTCCTGCTGCTCGCCGGAGCGGCCGCGCTGGTGTGGCGGCTGGTCGTGATCCAGGTCCTCGAGCACGACCGCTACCGCGAAGAGGCGGCGCTGCTGCACTACGGCGCGACGGAGGTCCCGGCGCCCCGCGGCGCGATCATCTCGGCCAACGGCTACCCGTTCGCGACATCGATCGACACATGGAATGTCTACGTCGATCGCGCCCAGTGGCGGGATCGCGAGAGCGCAGCCCGAGCGGCGAGCGACCTCGCCGGCGAGCTGGGTCTCGAGGCCGACGCAATCTACGCGCTCGGCACCGAGGACGCCACCGGCACCGCCCTGCTCATGCGCGACATCGACTACGAGACCGGCCTCGCCATCGAGCGTGCCGGTCTCGTCGGCGTGCGACTGACCCCATCCTCCGTCCGCATCCACCCCGAGGGCGACATCGCCGGGCAACTCATCGGGCACGTGGGGCTCGACGACACGGGCCTCTGGGGCATCGAGGCGGACTACGATCACGTGCTCAGGGGACGCGCCGGCATCGTCTACACAGAGCGCGACGTGCTCGGGCGTCCGATCGCCTTCAGCGCCCGGCGTGAGCACCCGCCCGAGCGCGGCGGGGACGTGGTTCTCACCGTCGACGCCTTCATCCAGGGCGCGGCCGAGCAGGAGCTCGCCCAGGCGATCGAGCAGCACGGCGCGCGGTCCGGCTCGATCGTGGTGATGGACCCCCACACCGGGGCGGTGCTGGCGCTGGCCTCGCAGCCCGCCGTCCGGCTCACCGAGATCGACCTCGACGACCCCGAGCTCTCCCACCTCGTCCGCAACAGGGCGGTCACCGACCTCTACGAGCCCGGCTCGGTCCTGAAGACGCTCACCACGGCGGCTGCCATCGACCTCGGCCGTGTCACGCCCCAGAGCACCTACGTCGACGAGGGTGCCGTCGAGGTCGGCGGCTACACCATTCGCAACTGGGACCTCCAGGCCCACGGCGAGGTGACGGTGACGGAGTACCTGCAGCGATCGCTGAATACCGGGGCGGTGTGGCTCTCCGAGCGGATCGGCGCTCGGCCCTTCTACGAATACCTGCAAGCGTTCGGCCTCGGGGAGCCGACCCACATCGGCCTGGCCGGCGAGGCGGAGGGGCTCCTGCGCACGCCGGACGACATTGACTGGTACGAGGCGGACCGGGCGACGAACTCCTTCGGGCAAGGACTCGCCGCGACCCCGCTGCAGGTGCTGACCGCGATCAACACGTTCGCCAACGGCGGCGTGCTCATGCGCCCCTACATCGTCTCGGAGATCGTCACTCCCACCGAGGTGCGCCGCTTCGAACCCGTCGAGGTGAGGCGCGTCGTCTCGCCGCAGACGGCGCGGGTGATGGCGAGGCTCATGTTCGACGTCGTGGAGACCTCCCCATATTCGGGGGCGCGGGTGGAGGGGTACCACGTGGCCGGCAAGACCGGCACGACTCTGGTGTCGATCCCCACCGGCTACGACCTCGACACCACGATCGCCTCGTTCGCCGGATTCCTTCCGTACGAATCTCCACGCATCTCGATCCTCGTCAAGGTCGACCAGCCCAGCGGCGAGCGGAATCTCGGGGGCGAGGTCGCGGCACCGCTCTTCTCGCGCCTCGCGACGCGGCTCATGGACTACCTGCGCGTGCCGTCGAGCAGCGAACTGGTGGCCTCGCCGTGACGCCGGCTCGGCCCGCTCTCGACGCGGCGTTCGTCGCCGCCGCGCTCGGCGAGACGCTCAGAGGTCGGGCGGGAGATCCGGAGCGGCGCTTCCGCCGCGCCGTGGTCGACTCGCGCGAGGCCGGTCCGGGTGACCTCTTCGTGGCGCTTCTTGGCGAGCGCCACGACGGGCACGACTTCGCGTCGGAGGCGGTACGCTCCGGTGCCGCGGGCGCCCTCCTCGCGAGGCCCGTCGAGGGAATCGACGAGGCGACCCGCTTCTTCGTGGCGGACCCGCTCGCCGCGCTCCAACGCCTCGCCGCGGCCTGGCGCGCCGCGCTTCCCGAGACGGTCGTGGTTGGCATCACCGGCAACGTCGGGAAGACGACGACGAAGCTGATGGCAGCGGGCGTGCTGCGTGCGCGCTACCGCGTCCACGCGACGGAGAACAACTACAACAACGAGATCGGCGTCCCGCTCTGCCTGCTCTCGCTCGAGCCCGAGGTGGAGCGAGCCGTCGTCGAGATGGGGATGTACACGACCGGCGAGATCGCCGACCTCGCGAGGTGGGCGCGGCCGCGCACCGGCGTGGTGCTGAATGTCGGGCCGGTGCACCTCGAGAGCGCCGGCTCCATGGAGCGCATCGCTCGCGCCAAGCGCGAGCTGGTGGAGGCCCTGCCGGCCGACGGCAATGCCGTTCTCAACATCGACGACCCGCGGGTGGGCGCGATGGCCGAGCACACGCCCGCCCGCGTCTGGCACGTCGGCCGCGCGGAGGCGGCCGACGTGCGCGCCGACGATGTCGAGAGCCGCGGCGCCAGCGGCTTCGCGTTCACGCTCCTGACCTCCGGCCTCGCGCCCGCGGGCTCGAGGCGCGTGCACATCCCGACCCCGGGCGCCCACCTCGTCCCGAACGTGCTGGCGGCGGCGTGCGTCGGGCTCGCCGAGGGGCTGACGCTGGACGAGGTGACATGTGCGCTGGAGCGTCTCGCGCCGGGGCCGCGGCTGGTCATGCGGGAGCTCCCCGGACGCGTGACCCTCATGGACGACACCTACAGCGCGGGCCCCGCCGCGACGCTGGCCGCGCTGGAGCTGCTCGCCGAGCTGCCGGGCCGGAGGCTTGCGCTGCTCGGGGACATGCGAGAACTCGGCGAGCTCTCGGTGGCGTTGCACCGCGACGTGGGTCGCCGCGCCGGCGCCGTGGTCGACGTGCTCTACACAATCGGCGACCTCGGTCGCGCGATTTCCGAGGCGGCGATCGAGGCCGGCGCCGCGCCCGACGCCGTTCGCCACGTGAGCTCCGCGGACGAGGCTGCCGACGAGCTCGCGCGCGAGCTACGGGCCAGCGACGTGCTGCTCGTCAAGGGATCCCGCGCCATGGCGCTCGAGCGCGTGGTCGATGCCCTATCGAGGAGGGCCCGGTGATCTATTCGCTGCTGGTCGGGGGCTCGTCCTTCCTGCTCGCCCTCCTCGGAGGAGGGCACGTCGTCCGGTTCCTGCGCTGGCAGCGCCTGGGGAAGTCGATCTCGGCGGAGGGGCCGTCGACGCACGCCGCCAAGGCGGGCACTCCGACGATGGGCGGACTCTTGATCTTCGGCACCGTCGCCATGATCACGGTGCCGACCAACCTCACCGACGCAATCCCCTCGCTCTTCGGCGAAGGGGGAGCGCGGCGCTCGATCCTGCTTCCGGTGGTGGTCCTGATCTCGGCGATGCTGGTGGGGGCGCTGGACGACGCCGGAACCCTCATCGGGCGCACGCAGCGGGGACTCCCGTGGCGCCTCAAGCTGGGCTTCCTGGTGGTGCTCTCCCTCGGCGTGGCGCTCGTGCTCTACCACGGGTTCGAGGCGCGCAGCATCAACGTGCCGTGGGTCGGGCAGTACGAGCTCGGGCTCATCTACATTCCGATCGCGATGGCCACCGTCGTGGGCACGACGAGCGCCGTCGCCATCACCGACGGACTCGACGGATTGCTGGGCGGAACGGCGGCGGTCGCCTTCGCCGCCTACGCGGTAATCGCCTTCGTGCAGGGACAGGACTTTCTCGCCACCTTCTCGTTCACGGTGGTCGGCGCCCTGCTCGGGTTCCTCTGGTACAACTCGCACCCCGCGAGCCTCTTCATGGGAGACACGGGAGCGCTCCCGCTCGGCGCCACGCTCGCGACGGTGGCGCTGATGACGGGACACTGGCTCCTCCTGCCTGTCATCGGTGTCGTCTTCGTGGCGGAGGCGGGCTCGGCTCTGATGCAGATCGCCTACTTCCAGGCGACCGGCGGGCTCAGGCTCTTCCGGATGACGCCCCTGCACCACCATTTCGAGTTGATCGGATGGAGCGAGCCTCAGGTCGTCATGCGCCTGTGGCTGATCGCCGTTTCGGGGGCGATGGTCGGCGTCGCGTTGGCCCTTTCGGTGTGAAGTGAAGTGCGGTTAAAATTGGCTAAGGTGCGATGACGCTTCCGCAGAATTTCCGCGGTCTTCGAGTGACCGTGGTCGGGTTGGGGATCGAGGGAATCGACTTGATCCGCTACCTCGCGGCCGAGGGTGCTGTGGTCACCATCTCCGACGCGCGGCCGGCCGCCGCGCTGGGGGAGCGACTCGCCGCAATCGAGGACGCGAGCGCGCGCGCGGTCCTGGGCGAGCAGGGGGAGGACGCCCTGCTTGACGCAGAGTTCGTGTTTGCCTCGCAGGGGGTCCCGCCCGAGATCCCGGCGCTGCTGGCGGCGCGACGGGCGGGGATCCCCATCTCATCGATGACCGCGCTCTTTGTGGAGCGGTGCCCCGCGCCCGTCGCCGGCATCACCGGCTCCTCGGGGAAGAGCACGACGACGGCGCTCGCCGGCGCCATGCTCGAGGCGGCCGGCGTCGAGCACGTGATCGGCGGTAACATCGGCATCGGGCTGCTCGGCCTCCTGCCGCGCATCGAGCCCACCACCCGCGTCCTCGTCGAGCTCTCGCACACGCAACTCGCGAGCGTCGAGGCGAGCCCGGCGCTCGCCTGCGTCACCAACGTCACGCCCAACCACCTCGACCGCTACTCGTGGTCCGACTACGTCGCGCTGAAGCGGCGAATCTTCGAGTTCCAGCGGGCCGGCGACACCGTGATCCTGAACCACGACGACGAAGTCTGCGCGGGCTTTGCGGACGACGCACCTGGCCGGGTAGAGCGCACCTCGATGTCCGCGGATATCCCTGCCGACGGGGTCTTCTTGGACGCAGACCCGGGCCGCACGGGCGGCCCCGTCGTCACCAGGCGCACGGGCGGCGCCGACCACGCGGTGCTGCCGCGCGCCGACATCCGGCTGCGGGGCGAGCACAACGTCGCGAACGTCCTCTCGGCGATCGCCATCGCCTCGCACCTCGGCGCGAGCGAGTCGGCGTGCGCCGCGGCGGCCCGGTCCTTCGAGGGGATCCCGCATCGCCTCGAGGAGGTCGGGAGCGCGGACCGGGTCCGGTACGTCAACGACTCGATCGCGACGACGCCGGAGCGCGCCCGCGCCGCCCTACGGGCCTACGATGAGCCGCTCGTGCTCCTGCTCGGCGGGCGCGACAAGCACTTGCCGACCGCCGACCTCGCCGCCGAGGCCGTCGCGCGTTGCCGCGCCGTCGTCACCTTCGGCGAGTCAGCCGATCTCTTCGCGCGAGCGGTCGCCGCCGCCTCCCCTCCGGGCGGGCCCGCGATCGAGCTGACGGACGGCGTCCCCGAGGCGGTGGAAGCGGCGGCGCGCCTCGCGCGGCCCGGCGATGTCGTGCTCCTGTCCCCGGCCGCAACCTCGTTCGACTCCTACGTGAGCTTCGAGGAGCGTGGACGCGCCTTCCGCGACGCGGTGTCCGGGCTCCGCGGGTTCGTGCCGTCCGACGCCAATCGCGCACGGCGGCGGTGGACACGATGAGCGCCCGCGTACTGCAGTCGCCGGGGCGGCCCGGCGGCCGGCGCCCGGCGGCCGCCGGCGCGGCGCAGGCTCCCGCAGACGCGCGCGACCGACCGGCTCCTCACGCCCCCGACTACCCGCTCCTCACCGCAGTCGCGATGCTCGTGATCATCGGGCTGATCGCGGTCTACTCCTCGTCGTTCGCACTCGGTTTCCTGCAGTTCGGCGACGCGCACTACTTCGCGAAGCGCCAGGCTGCCTGGGCTGCGCTCGGCCTGCTGGGGATGCTCGCGGCGATGCAGCTGGACTACCGGGTCCTGCTGCGCCTCTCGCCGCTCGTGATGCTCGCGGCTCTCGCCGGCCTCGGCGCTGTCCTCGTGCCCGGCCTCGGCGTCGAGCAGAACGGCGCACAGCGCTGGGTGCAGATCGGATCGCTGCCGTCGATCCAGCCGAGCGAGTTCGCGAAGCTCGCCGTGACCATCTACCTGGCCGCCTGGCTCGCGACCAAGGGCGAGGCCGTGCGCTCGATCTCGCTGGGGGTGGTTCCCTTCGTCGGGATGGTGGGCATCGTCGGCGCGCTCGTGATGCTCGAGCCCGATCTCGGCACCGCCCTCGTCATCGCGATCATCACCGGCTCGCTCTTCTTCGTGGCGGGCGCGCGACTGTGGCATGTGCTGGTGCTCGGCGCGAGCGGGCTCCTGACGGCGCTCCTGCTGATCACGACCGGCGGCTACCGCATGGATCGCATCCTCTCCTTCACCTCCGCGGAGGCCGACCCCGAGGGCGTCGGCTTCCAGACGCTGCAACTCCTCGTCGCCTTCGGCTCCGGCGGGATCTCGGGGCTGGGGCTCGGCGCCTCGCGCCAGAAGTTCTTCTTCGTCCCCGGCTCGCACACCGACGGCGTGCTCGCGATCGTCGGCGAGGAGCTGGGACTGGTCGGCGTCCTGGTCGTGGTCGCGCTCGTCGCGATGCTGCTGTGGCGTGGGCTTCTGATCGCGCGGCGCGCCAGCGATCCGTTCGGCTCCTTGCTCGCAACGGGAATCGTGGCGTGGATCGGCTTCCAGTCGCTGATCAACGCCGGCGGCGTCACGCGGCTGATCCCGTTGACCGGGATCCCCTTCCCCTTCCTTTCGTCCGGAGGATCCTCGCTCACCGTCACCCTGGTCGCCGTCGGGCTTCTGCTCTCGATCTCGCGCCGCGCGGCACTGGCGAACCCGCCGGTGGCGGCGGAGGCGGCAGCGGCCCGGGGTGCCGCGCTGCACTCCCGCGCGAATGCCCCGACGCGCGCCATGCTCGGGGACGGTGCGAGGTGAGGTTCGTCCTCGCGGGCGGCGGGACCGGCGGCCACGCCTACCCCGCGATCGCGGTGGGCGAGGCGCTGCGCGGCGACTCTGGAACGGAGCTCGTCTACTACGGCACGGCACACGGGCCGGAGCGCGCCATCGCCGGGCAGAGCGACATCCCCTTCCGGAGGGTGCCTGCGTCGCAGTTTCGCGGCTCCCCGGTGAGAATCCTGCACGGCGCATGGAATCTGGTGCGCGGCAGCCGGGAGGCCGGACGCCACCTCAGGCGCGATCGGCCGAGCGCCGTCTTCGCGACCGGCGGCTACGCGGCCGCCCCGATCGGGCGCGCGGCGCACCGGAACGGCATCCCCCTCGTCGTCTTCCTCCCGGACGTGAAGCCCGGATGGGCCGTGCGGTTCCTCGAGCGCTACGCCGCCACCGTCGCGTGCAGCGTGGAGGGCTCGCTCGGCTCGCTCCACGCCCAGTCGCGGGTCGTGACGGGCTACCCCGTCAGGCGCCAGTTCGCGATGGCGACCAGGGAGGAGGGGATTCGCCGCTTCGGCCTCGCGCCCGGCATCGCGACACTACTCGTCGCGGGCGGCTCGCTCGGCTCCCACCACCTCAACGCCGTGATCGCTGCTGCGCTCCGGGATCTCCTGACGCACGCCCAGGTCGTGCACATCGCCGGGCCGGCCGAGCAGCCATGGCTGGCCCGGGAGCGCGAACGCCTCCCGCAGTGGCAGCGCGAGCGCTACCACCTGCACGCCTACACCGACGAGATGGCGTGGGCAATGGCGGCCGCCGACCTCGCGGTGACCCGGGGCGGAGCCTCGATCCTCGGAGAGCTGCCGGCGATGGGACTCCCCGCAGTCGTCGTGCCCGGGCGCTTCTCCGACCAAGACCACAACGCCGCCTTCCTGATCGAGCGGGGTGCGGCCCGCGTGCTCCCCGAGGGCGACATCGACGCCCTCCCCGACCTCGTCACTCTGCTGCTGCGCGACCCGGACAAGCTCGCGCCGATGGCAGAGGCGATGCGCGGCCTGGCGCGCCCCGACGCCGCGGCCCGCCTCGCGGCGCTGGTGCGCGAGGCGGCGGCATGATGGCGCGCCTGCTCCCGCGACGCGCCGGCGGGCGCGAGCGCCCCGGACCAATCCCGGCGCGCGTGCACCTCGTGGGCGTCGGCGGTATCCACATGTCCGCGATCGCCGAGCTGCTTCTCGCCCGTGGGCATCTCGTCAGCGGATCCGACCTCGCCGCGAGCGCGATCACGCGCCGGCTGCGGGTGCTCGGCGCGACCGTCTACATCGGCCACGACGCCTCACAGATCGGCAGCGCAGAGCTCGTCGTGGCGACGGCCGCCGCCGGGGAGGACAACCCCGAGCTGCAGGCCGCGCGCGCGCGGGGGACCAGAGTGCTGATGCGAGCGGAGATGGTGTCGCACTTCGTGGCGGAACACGAGCTGCTCGCGGTCGCCGGAACCCACGGGAAGACGACGACCTCCACCCTGCTGGCGCTGATGCTGGTCCACGGGGCGCTCGACCCACTCGTCCTCCTCGGCGGTCAATCTCGCGACCTCGCAGCCCTCGCCCGGCCGGGCAAGGTCGAGACGCCGGCGCAGGGCACGGCGCTTCGGGACGGCTCCGGCAGGCACGCCGTGGTGGAGGCCGATGAGTACGCCGGGGCCTTCCTCCGCTACGCGCCGCGGATCGCGGTCGTCACCAGCGTCGAGCCCGACCACCTTGACTACTACGGAACCGAGGGGCGCCTCCGGCAGGCCTTCGCCGGCTTCGCCGCGCGAGTGGTGGAGGACGGCACGCTCGTGGTCTGCGCCGACGAGCCCGGGGCCGCGATGCTCGGAACGGACCGCGAGGCCGCGGGCGCGCGCGTCGAGAGGTACGGGATCGACGCGGCGGGCGCCGAGGTCAACTGGCGCGCCACGCAGTTGCGCCGCAACGACGCCGGCGGCCTCGACTTCGTCGTGCGCTGGGACGGTACGGACCTCGGACGCCTCTCGCTGCGCGTCCCGGGCCGCCACAACGTGCTCAACGCCCTCGGCGCGCTCGCCGCGGCGATGCGCGCCGGCGTCGACTTCCACCGCGCAGCAGCCGCGGCCGCGGCGTTCACCGGCGTGCACCGGCGATTCGAGGAGCACGGAGAGGTCGCGCTCGACCGGGGTGTCGTGACGTTGCTCGACGACTACGCGCACCACCCAACCGAGGTTCGCGCCACGCTCGCGGCGGCGCGTCAGAGGTACCCGGGCCGGCGGCTCGTCGGCTGCTTCCAGCCCCACACCTTCTCGCGCTCGTCCTACCTGCTCGAGGGCTTCCGCGGGTGCTTCGAGGGCCTCGCGCGGCTCTATGTGATCCCGACCTACGCGGCGCGCGAGCCCGAGTCGGCAGGTCTCGACGGTCGCGCGCTCGCGCGCGAGATCGAGCGGCCGGCCGCGACCTACCTTGAGGACCTCCATACAGGCGCCGACCGCGTCGTTTCCGAGCTTGAGCCGGGCGACGTCTTCATGACCCTGGGCGCGGGCCCCGTCGACCGCCTGCTGCCGATGGTGCGAGCCCGCCTTCTGGCGCGAGGGGCGACGCCGTGACGCGCCCGCACGGGGGCGGCCGCAGCGGCGACCGCGACCGGAGGCTGCGGCTCGGAGTCCTCTTCGGCGGACGCTCAGCGGAGCACGAGGTCTCCGTCATGTCCGCGCGCTCGATCCTGAATGAGAGCGACAGCCGCCGCTTCGAGACGGTGCCCCTGGGGATCACCCGCGGCGGTAGCTGGCTGACGGAGGAGGCGACGCGCGAGCGCCTCGCGAGCGGCCACGGGTACAGCAGCCTGGGCGACGAAGCGGAGCCCGGCCTGCTCGGGTCGGCTGCGGCGCTCGCCACGCTCGCCACCGTCGACGTGGTCTTCCCGATCGTGCACGGGGCGCAGGGGGAAGACGGGTCGCTGCAGGGGCTCCTAGAGCTGGCGGAGCTGCCGTACGTCGGCTCGGGCGTCGCCGCGAGCGCCCTCGGCATGAACAAGGCGCTCATGCGCCGGTCATTCAGCGCGGCGGGGCTGCCTCAGCCGCGCCACCTCGTGCTGCGCGACCTCGAGCGCCACGAGCACGCAGCAAGCGAGCGGGTCGAGCGGGAGATCGGCTTCCCCTGCTTCGTGAAGCCGGCGTGCGGAGGATCGTCGGTCGGCGTGAGCCCGGTCGCTGCGGCCGGGGACCTCAGGGGCGCGCTCGAGCTCGCCGCGCACCACGACCGCACAGTGCTCGTCGAGCGGGCGCTCACCGGGCGCGAGGTGGAGTGCGCCGTGCTCGGCAACGCGGAGCCCGAGGCCTCCCCGCTCGGCGAGATCCGGGCACCGGGCGGCTTCTACAGCTACGCGGCCAAGTACGAGGACGACTCCGCCGAGCTGGTGGTCCCGGCCGCCGTCTCGGAGGAGGCGACCCGGCTGGTCCAGCGCTACGCGATCCAAGCCTTCCGCGCGCTCGATTGCGCTGGCCTCGCGCGCGTCGACTTCTTCGTCGATGAGGAAAGCACGGCGGAGCCGCAGATCCACGTGCTCGAACTGAACACGCTCCCCGGCTTCACGCCGATCTCGATGTACCCCCGGCTCTGGCTGGAGGCGAGTCTCCCCTACGCGGAGCTGATCACGCGGCTGGTCAAGCTCGCGCTCGAACGCCACGGGCGCGCTCAGGAGGGGGGAACCCGTGCCTAGACGCCCGCATCTCCCGCTCGGCTGGCCCGGTCGCAAACGCCGAGAGGCCCGGGGTCCACTAGGCGGCTGGCCATCCCGGGGGAGGCGGCGCGCCGCGCGGGGGGATCGCCCCGCGCCGACCGGGCGCTTCATGCTCGGTCGGGCACCCGCGCCCGCCCAGGGCCGCGCGCCCCGCGCGCGGCTCGCGTGGTTGACATGGCGCCGGTTCGCCCTCGCGGTGCTGGTGCTCCTCATCCTCCCCGGCGCCGGGATCGGCGGCTGGCACCTCGTGGGGGGCGACACCTTCCGGGTGCAGGAGATCCGCATCGACGGTCTGGAGGTTGCGCAGCCGCTGGCGGTCGCCGCTGCCGCCGACGCCGATGGAGCCTCCCTGCTCTGGTTCGACGACGCCGAGGTTGCGCGGCGCATCGAGGAGCTCCCGGCCGTGCGCGAGGCGCTCGTCGGCCGCGACTGGCCCAACGGGCTCTCGATCACAGTGATTGAGGAGCAGGGCTGGGGCTACTGGCAGCGGGGCGACACGCGGAACGTCATCGACTCGGGCGGCCGAGTACTGACCCACGCCCGTCCGCCCGATCCGGGAGCCGTGACGATCTTCGAAATCGCGGCCCCGTCCGGGCCTACCGCCGGACTCGCCCCCGACCCCGACACCGTGCAGCTCGTGGACCGCCTGCTCACGGACGGCACCTTCGTGCGCCTGCGCGTCCGTCCGGACGCCTTCGTCTTCGACCCCGACCGCGGGCTCACGGTGGTGATCGAGGACGGCCCCAACGCGCTGCTTGGCGACTCCAACGACTACGAGTTCAAGGTCGTGGCGTGGGGCGCGCTGCTCGATCGGATCGAGCGCGATCAGCTCGAGGTGACTGAGATCGACCTGCGCTTCGGGCGCCGGGTGGTGCTGCGATGAGGCGCGAGTGGATGCGACACGGGGACGCGACGGGCGGCCGCCGTGCGGCGGGAGGGCCGCGCTGATGGCCGTCCGCTCGTTCGCCGCCATCGACGTCGGGACCACCAAGGTCTGCACGATCGTCGCGGAGGTCACCCCCCACGGAGCGCTTCGCATCCTGGGCGTGGGCATCGGCCCCTCCGCCGGACTCACGCGCGGAATGGTCGACAACATCCCCGCCGCCATCGAGGCGATCGCCTCCTCGGTCGAGCGAGCCGAGCGCGCCTCCGGGAGCCGCATCTTCTCCGCCCATATCGGGATCGCCGGCCCCCACGTCTCGTCGATGAACTCGCGCGGCATCGTCGCCGTGGCGGATCCCCGACACCCCGTCACGGAGAGCGATGTCCAAAGGGCGCTCGATGCCGCGCGCATCATCAACGCCCCCACCAATCGCGACGTGGTTCACGTGATACCGCGTTATTATGTCGTCGACGGGCAGGACCACGTCGTGGATCCCGTCGGTATGTTCGGTTCCCGGCTCGACGTGGAGACCCATGTCGTGACGGCGGCCTCGGCCGCCATTCACAACTTGGTCCAGTGCGTCGAGGGCTCGGGTGTGCGCGTCGACTCGCTCGTCCTCGAGCCGCTGGCCGCAGCCGAGGCGACCATCGACCCCGAGGAACTGCGGCACGGCGTCGTGCTCTGCGACATCGGCGGCGGCACGACGGATCTGTCGGTCTACGTGAACGGCGCGGTCGCGCACACCGCGGTGCTGCCGATCGGCGGTGTCGCCATGACCCGAGACCTAGTTGTCGCGCTGCGCGTCCCGCACCCGTCCGCCGAGCGCGCGAAGCGCGAGTACGGCCACGCGATCCCGTCGATGGTCGAGGCCGACGAGACGATCGAGATCGACGCATTCGGCGCCGACGGGACGAAGAGCGTGCCGCGGCGCCGGCTCGCCGAGGTGCTGCAGGCGCGCATTGAGGAGCTCTTCGAGATGGTGAGCGCCGAGGTGCGGCGCGGCGCCGAGCCGGAGCTGCTCTCCGCCGGCGTCGTGCTCACTGGCGGCGCGGCCTCGCTCGACGGCATCGAGCTCCTCGCGGAGGACGTGATCGGCCTCCCGGCTCGCGTCGGCCGCCCGCGCCACCTCGCGGGCCTCTCTGATCTGCTCCACGACCCGGCGTACGCCACATCCGTGGGGCTTCTCCGCTGGTCCCTGCGCGAGCAGGAGATCCAGTTTCGCTCGTCCTCCCCCGCGTCGGCAGTCCCCATCGGCGGCCTGCTTAGGAAGGTGGCGCACATGATGCGCGTGGTCCTGCCGCAATGAGTGCCAAGAACCGCCACGAACCGAACCCCCAGCAACAGGCGGGCGACGGTTCCGGGGAGGCCGGGCTCTTCGGCCGGCGCTCCGAGGGGCCGCTCTTTGACTATCTCGCGGCGCGGTCCCGCACCCCCCGCGAGGGCGCCGAGGATCCCACCGACGCGGGCTGGGGACGCTCGGAGTCGAACGCCCCGGCGCCCCTCGACCTCTCGTGGGAGCCGCCGCCGCCGGCCAGCTACTCCGAGTTCGATATCGCCGGGGAGGAGTTGCGCGTCTTCGACGCGGCCGCCCGGGTGGAGAGTCCGTCCGTCGCTGCGGGACACCGCAGGGAAGCAAAGAGAGAGTCCAGGGCACAGTCCGAGCGCGGACACGACACGGAGGTGAGCGCCATGGGACGCACCAACCGAGGAAAGATGGCCTACCACGACGGTCTCCCGCCGATCAAGGTTGTGGGCGTGGGCGGAGGCGGCTCGAACGCCGTGCACCGCATGATTGCCTCGAGGCTGCCGGGCGTGCAGTACGTCGCGGTCAACACGGACCACCAGGCGCTGGCCGGCTGTGACGCCGAGGTGACGGTGCGCATCGGCGAGCGCACGACGCGTGGCCTGGGCGCCGGATCGGAGCCGCTGACCGGCCGGCGCGCTGCCGAGGAATCGCGCGAGCTCCTCCATGAGGCTCTCAGCGGTGCGGAGATGGTCTTCGTCACGGCCTGCCTCGGCGGCGGGACGGGGACCGGCGCCGCGCCAGTCGTCGCGGAGGCGGCGCGCGAGCTCGGCGCCCTCACTATCGGCGTGGTCACGAAGCCCTTCACCTTCGAGGGCGCCCGCCGCCGTCAGCAGGCGGAGGAGGGCGTCCGCGACCTGCAGGAGAAGGTCGACACGCTGATCGTCATCCCGAACGACCGGCTCCTTCACATCTGCGGCGACGATGTCTCCGTGACGGAGGCATTCCGCACGGCCGACGACGTGCTGCGGCAGGGGATCCAGGGCATCAGCGAACTGATCACGGTGCCCGGGATGGTGAACCTCGACTTCGCGGACGTCCGCAAGGTCATGGCGGAGGCGGGCCCGGCGCTGATGGCGATCGGGACCGGTCGCGGCGAAACGCGGGCCGTCGAGGCCGCGCGCGCGGCCATCGCTAGTCCCTTGCTCGAGGTCGACATCACTGGCGCGACCGGCGTCCTGTTCAACGTCTCGGGGCCGGGCAACCTCGGCCTCCGCGAACTGGATCAGGCCGCGCGCGTGATAGCGGAGGTGGTGGATCCCGAGGCGGAGATCATCTTCGGTACCTCGATCGACGAGAACCTCCACGACGAGGTGCGGATCACGGTGATCGCGACGGGGTTCTCCGGAACCCGCCCGCTCACGATGGGGACGATCGAGGCGGCCGAGCCGGCGCCGATCAAGCTCGCCGACCTCCAGCCGGACCCCGCGTTCGCCCAGCTGACGGAGGCCGACCTGCCGACCTTCCTGCGCCGGACGTTCCCCGCACGCTAGGGAGCGGCGCGCGGGGAGGCTCCGAGTCGCCCGCCCCCGGCGCCCTCCCGGGCGCGGGGGCGGTGGGCGACGGGTCGAGCGATGCCCGCCGCCACGGCGTGGACAGGTGGGGGGGAACTGTGTGGACGTGCCCCATGCCTCCGACGGCTCCGCGTGCTGTACTCCACGGCGTGCCCGAGACGCCCGCCGTCCTCCCCTGACCGGAACGAGAACGCCCGATGCGATGCCCCTCCTGTGGCTCTGACTCCACACGCGTCCTAGACGCCCGCGCCTCCGGCGAGAGCGTGCGGCGGCGGCGCGAATGCCCCGCCTGCCGGGAGCGCTTCGTCACGGACGAGCGCCTGCGAGGGGAGCCGATGCTCGTCGTGAAGCGGGACGGGCGCCGCGAGCCCTTTCAGCGGGGCAAGCTCTTCGAGGGGCTGCGCCGGGCCGCCGGGAAGCGCCCGCTGCCGGCCGGCGCACTCGATGCCGTCGTCGAGGCGATCGAGGCACGGCTCGTGGCCAGCGGTCGACCGGAGCTGGAGAGTCGCGTGATCGGGGAGATGGCGATTATGCACCTCCGCCGCCTCGATCCCATCGCTTACATCCGCTTCGCCTCCGACTACCGAGACTTCCTCTCTGTCGACGACATGCTGGATGAGCTGCACCGCCTCGCGCTCTCACCGCGGCGGCCGGCCGATCAACCGCGGCTCTTCGGAGATGAGGCCGATCGCATCGTCGAGGGCACCGCCGAGCTCCCGGAGGTGCCCCTCTCCATCGCCGAGGCCCGTGAGCGCATGGCCGGACCCGCCGCGGCAACCTAGGCGAGGGGGACACGGGCAGCGAAGAGATCCGCCGACGCGGATCGCGCCCGGTCACGCCGGCCCCGGTGGCGGCGAGCGCACGGCGTGACGCGTACACTCGTTCCATGCGATGGACAGACCCCGACGACCCGCCGCCGAACAGCTGGCGCCAGGCGTTCGCGATAGCGCTGGACAGTTACGGCATCCTGTTCGGCTTTGCCCTGTTCGCCGCGGCCGTCGTCGTGCTCCTCGCGCTCGCCTTCGTCCTGTTCGATCTGCACGCGCTCGCCGGCCTCACCTACCTGGCGCTCGGAGTCGCGGTCGTGATCGCGATCTCGCTCCGTGGCCGACGCCGCGGTCCTCCGGCGCGCTGACGGAGTGGCGCCCCAACGTCCAGCACGCCCGGCATGCGGCCGCCAGCTGGCGAGCCCCCGATGACGGCCACCTCGCCTTCCGTCGATCTGGTCCCGGCGCTCACCTCCCTCCGCGCTGAGATCGCCGAGGCGTGCGCGCGCGCCGGGCGCGGGGCTGACGAGGTGACGATCGTCGCCGTGACCAAGGGGCACCCCGTCGCGCGGGCCCGCGACGCGCTCGCGGCCGGTCTCGCCGACCTTGGGGAGAGCAGGGCTCAGGAACTCGGACCGAAGGTGCGAACTCTCGCCGACGAGGGGAAGCCGAACGCGGAGCCCCCGAGCGCCGGGCGGGCACCGCGGTGGCACTTCATCGGGCACGTACAGCGCAACAAGGTGCGCGACGTGCTGCCGCTCATCACCTGCCTTCACTCGCTGGACTCGGAGCGACTCCTTGCCGCGATCGAGCGCGAGCAAGCCCGACTCCGGGACACGGGCGGGGGTGCCGCATCCCCTCTCCCCTGCTACCTTCAGGTGAACGTGGCGGGCGATCCCGCCAAGCACGGCGTATTGCCCGACGGGCTGCCGGCCCTGCTCGATGCGGCACGCTCAAGCGAGGCCGTTGCCGTGCGCGGACTAATGACGGTCGCCCCCGAGGGGGAGCCGGAGTCCGCGAGGTCGCATTTTCGCGCGCTCGCGCGCCTAGCCCGGGAGCACGGGCTCGCCGGACTCTCGATGGGGATGACGAGCGACTACCGCGTCGCCGTCGAGGAGGGGGCGACGATCGTGCGAATCGGGCGCGTTCTGTTCGGCGAGCGGGTGACTGGAGCAGGCTAGTGCGGGTCGGGATCATCGGCGGCGGGTTCATGGGCGAGGCGTTCCTGCGCGGCTTGCTGCGCGCCGAGGTCGCGAGCCCCTCCGAGATCGCGGTCGCCGAGATCTCGGCGGCGCGGCGCACCGCTCTGAGCGAGCATGGCGTCCGCATCACCGATGACGCGGAGAGCGCCTGCATCGGCGCCGACGTCGTGCTGGTCGCGATCAAGCCGCAGGACTTCGAGGCTGCAGTGCAGGCGCTGGCGGGCGCGATCCCGACCTCGGCGGTCCTGCTCTCGATCGCGGCCGGCATCCGGCTCGCCGACGTGCAGCGGCACGCGCGGCACCGGGTCAGCGTGCGCGTGATGCCGAACCTCCCCGCCGCCATCGGCGAGGGAGCCACCGTCTACTACGCTGCGGCGGACCTCTCCTCAACCCAGCAGGAGACGGTCCAGCACGTCCTCTCCGCCGTCTCGGACGTCGTGGTGGAGGTCGGGGACGATGATGCGATCGACCTCGCGACGGCCGTGCACGGATCCGGACCCGCCTACGTCTACATGGTGGTCGAGTCGATGATCGAGTCGGGCGTCCGCCTCGGGATGAAGCGCTCGGATGCGCAGCGCCTGGTGCTGGCCACGGTCGCCGGCGCCGCGCGTTACGCGATGGTGAGCGAGACGGCGCCCGCTGAGCTACGCTACGCTGTGACCTCGCCCGGGGGCACGACCGCCGCCGCTATCGCGGAGCTCGAGGCCGCAGGCGTGCGGGCAGCCTTCGACGACGCCATCGAGGCGGCCTACTCACGTGCGCAGGAACTCGGAGAGTAACAGTGGCAGTGCTCGTCGCACTCATCGAGGTGATGATCCAGGGGCTGATTTTCGCGATCTTCATCCGCGCGATCATCACCTGGTTCCCGATCGACCGCAGCGGGCCGCTGCTGCGCGGCCTCGACGCCGTGACGGAGCCGGTGCTCGGGCCGCTACGGCGCCTCATCCCCCGCATCGGCATGGTCGACATCACGCCCATGATCGCGATTCTCGTGCTCTACGCCCTTCTCTCGGTGATCGGGTCGGGGACGGGAGGGTAGCGGCCGCCCACGGTCCCCCGACCAGGGAGGCGCGACAGCCGAGCCTAGTCCTCGGTCGCGGCGTCGGCGCCGGCCTGCGCGATGATCTCGTCGTTCGCCGCGGAGCTTCCGCCGGCACCGATCCCTCCCGCGAGCTCCCCGCGGATGCGAATCGGGACGCCGCCCCGCGAGCGCACGAACCGGCCCCCGTGCAGCTCCGCCGCCGCCAGCGCGACCTGCTCCGAGACGTCGATCGAGCCGCTCGGGAGGCCGAAGAGCGCGGCGGCGCGCGCCTTCCCCGCCGCGATGTCCGCCGCGAAAGCCCGCGTCCCGTCCATCCGCCCCGCCGACACGGTGTAGCCGCGCTCGTCGACGATGGCGATCCCGACTCGCGCATCGAGCTCACGCGCCCGCGCGATCCCTGCTCGCAGCGCCCGCTCCGCCTGCTCGTAGCTCAGCACCATCGGGCTCCCTCCACCGAGGCCGCGCGACTGTCGCCGCGCGGTCGACCGTGCCAGGCGGGGGATGAACCGTCTACGCTCCCGGTGAATCCGGGCTGGCACGCGAGGTCGCGCGAACTAGAGCGCGACGACGCGACCCGCGGCCGCCGATTCGCGCACGGCGTCGAGCACCCGCTGGGTCGCGGCCCCGTCCTCGAAGGAGGGGGCGGGGGAGCGACGCTCTCGGATGCCTCGCCCGAAGTCGCGGACGAGCAAGCGGAACGCCATCAGCCGGTGGTCGCGGTCGTCGTCGAAGGGAACGAGCTCCGGGGGCATCGCCAGTTCGCGGAGGCGGCCGTCGCCGGCGCGGCCGCCCGAGACGACGCCGTTGGGCTCGGGATTCGGTCCCCGTTGCTCGGCCGCGAGAACTCCCTCCGAACCGACGACGTGGACCCGCGCCCCCGCGGCGGGGGACGCCGCCGAGCTGGCGGTCATCGTGGCGAAGACGCCCGATTCGAAGCCCAGCTGGAAGGTGAACGTGTCGTCGGCGTCGGCGGTCGCGGCGGCGCCGCTGGCGGTGTCGCGGCGCTCCGGCCGCGACACCGAGAGCCGGCCGCTCGCCTCCCGCGCGTCGCCGAACCAGTGGCGGAGCCCGTCGATGTAGTGCGAGCCGAGCGCCCCGAGGAGGCCGCCGCCGTCGGCCGCGCGCGCCCCCCACGTGAAAGGCGGCGGCTCGGCAGCCGGCGGCCTCCCGATCAACAGCTCGATCGACGCGAAGCGCGGCTCGCCGATGTAGCCCTCATCGAGCAGGCGGCGGATGTGCGAGCGCTGGGGAGCATGCCGGAACTCGTGGGCGATCATCGCGGTGACGCCAGCACCGCGCGCCGCCGACACCATCTCCGCCGCCTCGGCGGCGTCGAGCGCGAAGGGCTTCTCGCAGAGCACGTGCTTGCCGGCCGCGATCGCGGCGAGCACCATCTCCCGGTGGGGCGCCGGAGGCGTGGCGACGGCGACCGCGTCGATGTCCTCGCGCTCGACCAGATCGCGCCAGCTCTCTTCCCACGCCGCGACGCCGAGCCGCTGCGCGGCCTCCCGCGTCCGCCCGGGCGAGCGTCCCCACAGCGCCACGACCTCCCAGCCCTCCGACAGGAAGGCGGGAGCGTGGACGGCGGCACCGAAGCCCGCCCCGATCACGCCGACGCGCAGGCTGCTCACGGTGGCGAGTGTACGCCCAGGGCGGGGGGACGGGGGGCGGGGCTCCCTGCGCGCCCGTCGGTCACCCCGTCTCTGCTGGTACGCTGTCCCCCGACATCGTGGAACGCGCGGCAGGGGGCGGGTATGACGAAGAGCATCGCGCGCGACGATCAGGAGTGGCGACAGAGGCTCACGCCGGAGGAGTTTCACGTGCTCCGCGAGCGCGGCACCGAGCCGCCCTTCAGCGGCCGCCACGTCGACGAGAAGGGGGACGGCACCTACTGCTGCGCCGCCTGCGGCGGCGAGCTCTTCCGCTCCTCCACCAAGTACGATTCCGGCACCGGCTGGCCCAGCTTCTGGGAGCCGGTCGCCGAGCAGTCCGTGGAGATGGAGACGGACGTCGGCTACGGGATGATCCGCACCGAGGTCTCGTGCGGTCGCTGCGGTTCTCACCTCGGCCACGTTTTCCCGGATGGTCCGCAGCCCACGGGCGAGCGCTACTGCATCAACTCGCTCTCGCTCGACTTTGAAGAGGCGTAACCGGCCAGTCACGCCCGGCGGCCCACTCGATCGTCGACTGGGAGGGAGGAGCGTTGGCGCAGGCGGCCCCGGGCGGGCGCACGCTCGTCATGGCGATGGAGTCCACTGAGGCGGCGCTCGACTGCGATCCGCCGAGCGGCAACGTCGGGCGCGGGCCCGCGCGCCCCTACCACCTCGCGTACCACGTCTTCGATGCGCTCGCAGCGCCGACCATCGATACGCTGCCCGACGGCCGCTCCTACGCCGACTACTCCCGGATGGTCGGTCGCCTCGCCCGCTCCTTCGAGCCCCACGACGACGCCAGCCGCTGGGTCGTCACCCTCAGGGAGGGGGTGCGAAGCCACGCCGGAAACGAGCTGGCGGCGGAGGACGTCGCGTGGAGCTACGAGCGCGTGTTCGCGCTCCGGGCGATCGGGATGTGGCGCGCCTCCACCATCGCCGGCGTCGCCCGCGAGGGGGGCGTGCGCCCCCTCGATCGACACCGCGTCGAGTTCCGGATCGACGGACACTGCCCCGACTTCCCGCGCTTCCTCAGCTACGCCACGGCCGCGATCATCGACTCCACCGAGGCCCGACGGCACGCGACCGCCGCCGACCCCTGGTCGACGGACTACCTCGCCGACATCCCCTGCGGCTTTGGCGCCTTCACGATGACGCGTCGCGACGCGGAGCGGCTCGAGCTCGCCCCGAGGGCCGAGTTCTGGGGCGGCGATCCCCCCGTCGACGGGGTCGCCTACGTCGCCGCGCCGACGCGGGAGCGAGGCCTCGAGCTCTTCGAGGCGGGCGAGGTGAACGTCCTGGCCGGCCTCTATCCTGACGAGGCGCGGCGCGTCGAGCGCCTCGTCGGCACGCGGTTGCTGCTCGGCCGCACAAACCACGCCACCATCGAGCTGGACCACTCTCGCGCGCCCTTCCGGAACCGCGCGATTCGCGAGGCGGTCCTCCGCTCCGTTCCCTACGAGCGCATCGTGGAGGAGGGTTACCTCGGATTCGCCGAGGCGCAGCGCGGGATCTACCAGCGGAACACGCCGGGCTACAACGAGTCCGGCTGGGCCTACGACACAGACGTCGCGCACGCACGTCGGCTTGTCTCCGACGCGGGCGCAGCCGGCGCCGCCGTCACCTTCGCCGTCCCCGGATCGGCCGAGGGGGCGCGCATCGGCGCGCTCGTCGCCGAGGCGCTCGAGGGCGCCGGGCTCGTGGTCCGCGTGGTGGCGATCGACGACCTGGGCGCGGGCGAGGTCCCCGAGATGTACCTGCGCGGCGACTGCAGCCACGGCATCGCCGACCCTCACTACGATCTCGGCATCGACTTCGCCGCGCCGCGCGGCATGCCGGGGCGGCTCTTCGAGTCGCTGCGCCTGACCTCCATGATGCGCGCGATCCGCCAGGCCCCCGCGCAGTATCAGCCCGCCATGTATCAGCAGCTGCAGATCGACCTCCTCGACGGCGCCGCCGTGGTCCCGCTCGCGGGGCACAGCTACGTGGTCGCCGTGCGGGAGGGGCTGCACCCCTGGTTCCTCAGTCCGGCGTACCTCCCGCTCTCGAGCCTGATGTGGTCGGCGGCTCGGTACGTGCTGCCGGCGATCCGCTGAGCGAGGCGCCGACCCCGCGGCCGCGCGCCCGGCGAGGGAGCGTGCGCCCGGTTGGGCCACGCGGCCACGTGCACCCCGGAGGCGACTCCCCGCCGCGGCGCGCGTCCACGGCGAGGCGCGGCGAAGGCCACCGCGCCGGAGAAGGCTCCCGTTCCAGTCACGCCCCGCGCGAGGGTCCGATGCCCGCGCGGTAGTTGACCACGCGGTAGCGCTCCGGATGCGCGAAATCCGTGAGGACCACGATCTCCTCGAAGACCTCGCTGAAGCCCTCTGCCCGCAGCCTGCGCGGAGCCATCACCATCACGTAGCGCTCGTAGTCGACCTCGAGGTTGGTGCCTTGTCCCCACGCCCGCGACCGGCGCTCCAAGAAGTCGCGGATCCCGGCCTCATCGCGCACGATCTCGACGTCCGCCTGCACGGTCACGTTGCGGGCGGCGCGCCCGCTCGGGCCGATGCCCATCCCCTCCGTCTGCACCCAGTGCATCGTGACGCGGGGGTTGTCCGCGAGGTGGCGCGCCTTCAGGTCGCCCTCACGGACGCGGCCGATGGTCCCGAGCCGCAGCCCCGACTCGAAGTTCTCGACCAGGCAGCTCACCTGCCGCACGTAGGCGTCGCCGTAGCGATTCACGGTCGTGAGGAAGCTCGTCACCCCCGCCTCGCGCGACGAGATGAAGTCGCGGATCGCCATCAGCCGCTCGTCGATCATCCGGATCCCCCCTCCCCGACCCCTACGCCGACGCCAGGCCGTGCTCACGCAGGAACGCGAGCGTGATGCGAGCCAGCAGCGCGGGATTCTCGTTCGGCGTGAAGACGGCGCGGCTCGGTACCAGCACGCCACGCGCGTCCGGGAGTGCCTCGACGACGCGCTCGTGCAGCGGGCGGATGCGGCTGTTCGTCCCGTGGATGATCAGCGCGGGCGCGCTCACGAGCGGCAGCCGCTCCCAGAGGGGATAGCGGCAGATCGTGTATGGACCCGCGCCCCGCCATCCCATATGGAAGTACGCCCCATCCGGGGCCAGCGCGTTGACGCGCAGGGTGTCGAGGTAGCGTTCGCCGGAGAGCCGCAGGCTGGGGCTCGGTCCGAGCACGGCGAGGTCGGACCAGAGCTCGAGCAGGTGGTCGCCGTCCGCGCGGGGCTCGCGGAAAAAGTGGCGCCCCTCGTGAAAGGCGCGGCCCTCGTCGTTGTTGTAGTCGTTGATCTCCTCGAGGATGAGCGCGGAGACACGCTCCGGCCAGGTCGCGGCGAGCTCGACACCGATCACGGCACCCGTGTGCGTGGCGAACACGTCGGCGCGCTCCACGCCGAGCGCGTCCATCCCCCATACCACCGCCTGCGAGAACTCGCGGACGGTCGTATAGGGCGCCGGCGGACGGTCGGAGGCGCCGTAGCCCATGGTGCTGAGTGCGAACGCGCGCACGCCAGTGCCCTCCCCCGGGAAGCCGGCGGCCAGATGGGGCAGGAGATCGGCGTACATCGCTGAGGACGTGGGAGTCGCGTGCAGCAGGATGAGCGGGGCGCCGCGGCCCACCTCCCGGCACTCCATGTAGCCGTGTGGCGTCTCAAGCAGGCGGCGGCGTGTCCGTTCGGCCACGTTGCCCCCGACGATCGCTTCGGTGCCCTCGACCCCGGGATGGGGAGGCCTTCCGGCAGGAGGGTACGGCGTGGCCGGCGGTTCGGGCCAACGCGGCGGCTGCGCCCGCCAGCCACGCGCACATTCGGGTCGCACCCTCGCATCCCTCCGCGACCGCTCCGGCGGCTTCCCGAATGCACAGGGGCCGGGCCGTTCCGTATGATGCGGCGGCAGTCAGGGGGAAGCAGAACATGGCGAGCGGTCCGTCTCCGAAGAATCTCGTGTGGCCGGTGGAGAGGCGTAGCGGCATCCAAGCCGGGTGGGATCCCGACCAGCCGCACCTCGGAGGCGCTGCGCAGCCCGCGCCGTACCACACGATCCACATTCCCTACGATCCGCTGACGACCCCGAAGATCGCGTTCGATGCCGACGGGACCCGGTACCCCGTAGCGAGTGAACTCCAGGGTCGGCTCGCGGAAAGCTGGGAGTCCACAGACGGCGCTCGCACGTGGACGGTCCGCGTGCGCTCCGGCGTGCGCAGCCACGCCGGTAACGAGCTGACGGCCGAGGACGTCGTGTGGATGGTCCAGCGCGTCTTCGCGCTGCGGGGCGTCGGGCTCTGGAGGCTGCGTCGCCTCGCCGGGATCAACGCCGCCGAGGACGTGGAGGCCGTCGACACCTACACAGTGCGCTTCCGCCTCCGGGGCGCCAACCCGCAGTTCCCGCAGTACCTGCTCTTCGCCTCGGGCAACGTCGTCGACTCCACCGAGGCGCGGCGGCACGCCACCGCTGAGGATCCCTGGGCGACGGCATGGCTCGCGCGCAACGCCTGCGGCTTCGGCCAGTTCGCGGTCGAGCGGCAGACCGATGATGAGATCCAGTACTCGGCGCGCGCCGAGCACTGGATGGGGCGCCCCGGCGTCGACTCCATCGTCCAAGTCGGCGTCGACGGGCGAGAGGAGGGTCTGCGCCTGCTCGACACGGGCGAGGCGAACATGGCGCTCGGCCTCTACCCGGAGGAGCTGGCACGCTACGCCCGGCGCCCGGAGTTCACGACGCGGAAGGTGCGCGCCAACCACTCGACACTCGAGTTCAACTGGGTCGAGGCGCCCTTCGACGACCAGAAGGTGCGGCAGGCGATCTGCTACGCGCTCCCCTACGAGCGCATCCTCGACAAGGTCTACGGGGGCCATGCACGGCCGAGTCACAGCCCGATCTGCTCCACCTCTGAGTTTCACTCGGCGGAGCACGACCCCTACCGCTACGACGTGGAGCGTGCGCGCACGCTGATGAAGGAGAGCGGTCATCCCGACGGTTTCGAGACGGAACTCTGGATCAAGCCGTCGTACGAGTCGCTGCGCTTCGCGCACATCGCTCAGCAGGCCCTGATCCCGCTCGGGATCCAGGTCGATGTCCGGCTCGACACGCAGCTCCCGTTCGGCACCAAGGTCCCGTTGTGGTTCAAGGAGGAATGCGGGCACGCGCTCTACGAGCCAATGTACGACCTGGCGCACGACTACGACCCGCCGATGGGGATGTGGGGCGGCAAGAACAACCTCGACCGGGAGTGGACGACGCGCATCCGCGCCGTGCACGCCGCGGACTCGGCCGACCAGCCCGGGATGTTCCAGGATCTCCAGCGCGACCTGCTCGACTTCGCGCCGTGTGCGCACGTCGCCGAGATCGACACCGGCTGGGTCTTCCGCGCCGACGTCGATCCGTGGGCTCTGGATCCCGCCTTCCTCGGCGCCACAACCACCGTGTGGTCGGCGCACCGCCAGATCATGGGCTGGTGGTAGCAGCGGCGGCCCGTCCGGCCTCCGTCCGCTGAGACATCGCCGGGCGCTGACGAGACGACGGTCAGCAAGGACGGGCGCGCACCTCGGGGAGCGCGCCCTGCTCTCTCTGCGGGATGCCCCGCTCCACGCGAGAGCCGCGGTGGATCACTTCGAGCCGAGCGACGGGGCGAAAGGGTCTGTTAGCCCTCGACCTGCTGAGCGGCGAGCGCGATCGCCTGGAAGGCGCGGTCGAGAGAGCCGGAGCGATCGTCACGGTCGATGACCGGGTGGGCGAGCACCTCGCCCATGCCCGCATCCAGCAGGCTCACGAGTCCCGCCGCGACCTCGTCGGCGCTTCCCGAGATGGCGAGGTCGTCGAGAAGGTCGTCGGAGTAGGTCTCGGCGATGGGGAAACCCGCCACCTCGAACATGCCGCGGTAGTTCGCGCTCTGAGCGTAGTACCCGAGCGACCCCCGAACGGCGGCGCGCGCCTTCTCCCGATCCGACTCGACCATCACCGGCACGTGCGCGACCAGGGGCGGAGCCGCACGGCCGGCGGCCTTCGCACCGCGCTCGAGAGCCGGGAGCGCCTGCTCTACGAGGTAGGCCCGCGGGCACATCCACGAGATCGCGCCGTCGGCGAGCTCACCGCAGAGCTCGAAGGACTTCGGGCGCAGCGCAGACGCCATCACCGGCGCCGCCACCGGCCCACGGAGCTTCGCGCGTGCCACGACGTGCTCGCCCTGGAAGTCGACCTCGCCCTCGTCGAACAGCGAGCGGATCACCGTGAGGTACTCACGCAACTGCGTGAGCGGCTTGCGCCACGTGACGCCGTACGAGGACTCCATCGCCGGTTGGTGTGCCGGCCCGATGCCGAGGCGAAAGCGCCCCGGCGCCAGCGACTCGAGCGCCAGCGCCTGCTGCGCGATGACGAGCGGATGCCGGGGCCACGTCTGGATGATGCAGGTGCCCATGAGCACTGACTCGGTCTGCACCGCAGCCGCCGCGAAGGCCGCGATCGGATCGTGTCCGCCGGCCATGCCGATCGTGCCCCACGTCGCCGGTATCCCGGCACGCTCCGCGTCCGCGATCTGCTCGACCGCCGCGCGCGCGCTGCCCGCCGCGATATTGACGCCGACCACACCTCTCGTCATGCGCCGTAACGTAGCACGGCGATGTGTTGTGCGTGTCGATTATGTCGTGTCGAGACGGAGAGCAGCCCGCTGCCGATCCTCCTGACACCGTCCCCCGGCGACGTGCACGATTCACCTGCTCCGGTGCTGCTGTTGACGTCCTCGCACCTACCCAGCGGCTGGGCCGACCGTACGCGCCTTCTGGGTCGCGCGCCGCCTCGATCACTTCGGCCGTGCCGATCCCGCCTGCGCGAGGATGGCGCTCGGTGCTGCTCACGAGCTGGTGGCCGTCGCGCGCGCGCCGAGGCCTGCATCCACTCGTCCGCCCTCCGTGAGTTCGACACGCGTCGCCGCTCGCTCCCGGGTGCGAAGGCAGGCGAGCGTGAAACTCCGCGGGGCCCCTCAGCCGGATACCGAGAGAGAGTGAGGCACCGCCACCAGCACCCGCCGCGCGAGGGGAACGACGTGCCTCCGAGCCCGGCTCCCACCACCGCGAGAGGTCCCCTTCCCGGCGGACGAACGCCGTAGAATGCGGCCGCCAGTATCGCGCCGGCCGAAGGAGGAACGAGATGAGCACCGCTGCCGAGAGCGCATCGAGCCCGCCGCCCATCGTCGACGAACGGTCGATCGAGGAGATCGTGGAGCGTTTCCGTGCGGAGGTCGGCGAACTTCCGCCCCATCTCGCCCTGCTGGCGGAGGTCGCTCCCTCTTCGCTCCAGGGCCACGACCGCATGTGGCGCGAGCTGATGCGCGACCCCTCTCAGGGTGGGGCACTGCCGCGCCGCTACAAGGCCCTCCTCTGCGCCTCGATCGCGATGACCGCCCGCAACGGCGAGGCTGCCGAGTGGTGGTCACGCGTCGGCGCGCGCTGGGGACTGATGCTTGAGGAGCTGCTCGAGGTGATCGGCTTCAACATCACGGGGCAGGGGATGTCGACCTTCCGGGAGATCGGCCAGCGCTGCATCCGCGCAGCGCGCGAGGTGATCGAATCGGGCAACTATGAGCCGGACCCCGAGCCGATGCCGATGGTCAAGATCCCGGCGAGCTGGGCCGACGCCGGGCTGCCACAGGGAGAGCAGCCGCCGGGTGAGCAGCCCGCGCGGGAACCGCCTACGGGCGACGCCATGCCGGCGATCCACGCCTACTTCGAGCGCAGCTTCAACGCTCCCATGCCAGAGTTCTGGGCCGCACTCGGCCGCGAGAGCGGCGGACTGCTGGAGGGCTACTACCTCCTGAGGCGCTACACGATGCGCCGCCCGGAGGAGGGCGGCCATACCCCGAAGATCGTGAAGGAGCTGAACGCCGTCGTCAGCGACACCATCCTGAACAACCCCTGGGGCGGCGAGGCGCACCTGCGCGCCGCGATGGTGAACGGGGCGACCCTGGCGCAGGTACGCGAGGCCGAGGGGCTCGTGATCATGGAGGCGGGCATGGTCGTCTACAAGGTGGCCGGCTACGACTTCGTGCGGCGAGCCCAGGAGATCGCGGCGGTCCTGGACACGCTGCCTTCGTAGGCGGCTACGACGGCCGCGCGACGCAGAGGTCGACAAGCTCGTCGACCGAGGCGAGCGACTCGAGGGACTCGACCGCGCGGGCGAGCCGCTCCGCGTGCGCTTCGGGAAACGGGAGCGCCTCGTAGAGCGCCCGGTCGCGCTCGCGCGTGGTCGCGAGATCCCAGGCGAACTCCGTCCCGTCCGCCTCGGCGACGTGCGTCGTCCCGTCGTTGAGCTCCACCGTGACGCGCGGAGAGTACTGCCCCCGATCGGCCGCGAACGCGCGCACCCGACGCGAGAGCGCCTCCACCTCCGGCGGCTCGTCCGCGGCCGCCGCGTCGCGGCCGCCGTACGAGAGGCGTCTGCCCGTGGAGGCGTAGCCGCGCTGGATCAGCGCCTTCGCGGCGAAGTAGGCGTTGTTCCACTCATCGGTCGCGGGGCGCGGGAAGCGCGGCGACGGGTAGTAGGTCTCCCACTCATTCATCTCGACGCGGATCTCGCGAACCTGCGCGTGGTCGATCTGATGCTCGCGACCGAGCCGCGCGCAGAGATCGATGACGGGTTGGACGAAGCCTGCGCCCGAGTAGATCTTCATGGTCGCGCCGAGGAGCTCCCAGCGTTCCCCGAGATCGGCACCGATCTCCGGCACGTCGACGCGCTCGGTGCCGACGAAGCTGCCCGTGAGCGCGCCCTCCGCGCTGCCGGCGAAGGAGTAAAGGAAGCCGACGGCACCCTCGATGCAGTGCGGGGCGCCCGTCACGCCTTCAGCCGCCAGCGCTGCGGCGGTCATCCCCGACTGGGCCGCCACGGGCTCCTGGAAGGTCATCTCGCGAGTGCCCGCCCGACTCGTCTCCAGGTTGCCGAACGCGTAGCTCACCGCGAGGGCAATCGCGTCCGCCGTCTGCTCCGCTGTGAGACCCCGAAGCCGGGACGCCGCAACGGCGGGACCGAAGACTCCGAAGAGCGCCGAGGAGCGGAAGCCGTGATTCTGGGTGGAGGGGACGAGGTCGCGGGCGAGGCGGCAATGGACCTCGTAAGCCGCCGCCAGCGCCGCGAGCAGGCCGGCGCCGTCGACGCCCCGCCCCTCTGCCTCCGCGAGCGCCGCCGGGACGATGGCGCACCCGGGGTGCGTGAGCATGCGGTAGGAATCGTCCTGACCGCGGGCGTGGATCAGGACCGAGTTGACGAAGGCCGCGTCCCGGCGGCCGGCGCGGTCGCCGCTCGCGAGCATCCGCGCGCCCCCGGCCGCGAGCGGCTGGCCGCCCGCCAGCGCGACGCGACGCGCGAGGGAGACATCGCTCTCGGCATGGCTGGCCAGCCCGACCACCAACGCGTGCAGGAGCAGCGCCTTCACCTTGTCGGCGACGGCTGCGGGAAGGTCGCCGGGACCGAGCGCGGCGGCGAACGCGCCGAGACGCTGGCTGAGCGTCGGGCCGCTGGCTTCGTCGGTCACGATCGCCCCCTATCGGTCCCCTCCGGCGGCGTGGGTGGCCACCGGTCTAGTGCTCGGCAAGGAGCGTCCCGAAACCGTCCGTGCGCTCGTTCAGCCCCGCGCGGCGCATGCAGTCCCAGAACATCGCGGTGTTGCTGGTGACCACGGGCTTGCCCAGCGCCTCCTCCAGCCGCGAGACGATCGCGAGCGTTGGCAGGTCGGTACAGCTGATGAGGAGGGCGTCCGCCTCCTCGCGATCCGCCTGCCGCGCCAGGCGGTAGGCGACCTCCGGCGGGATGCGGGCGAGGAAGCCGCCCTGCATCTGCCATGCCTCCTCCCCGATCCCCAACGCCTCGAGGGTGAGGACGTCGAAGCCCTCGCTCGCGAGGAAGCTGCGCGCCAGCACGTTGCGCGACTCGGGATACGGCGTGGCAACGCCGATGCGACGGGCTCCCAGCGCGCGCAGGGCGCGGACGACGGCCCCCCCGGCCGAGGTAGTCGGCGTCGCGCCTCCCACGATCTCGGACATCTTCCGATCGAGCTCCTCGACCGGGAGGAGCATCGAGCTCGTCGTGCACCCGAGCGCGACGACGTCGAAGCGCGAGCCTCCGCCGATCTGTGCGACGCCGTCGCGCAGGCAGTCGAGCATCTCCGGGGCACGCTCCACGTCGTGGAAGGCGGGGGAGCGCGCCGCGTGGACGGAGACGCCCTCGGGTGCCATCAGGTTGAACTCGGCCTCGTTCGACGTGTTGCCGGGCGGAACGATGATTCCGATGCGCGCCCGCCACCCGTACGCCGAGTAGGTGCCCATGGCACGCTCCACGGTCGAGAGCGGCCTCTCACGGCCTCCGTCGGGCGTGCCGGCCACGGCCTGCTCCATCGCCATCTGCCACCCCCCTCCGGCCGCCCGGTGAGCTAGAGATCTAGCTTCAGCGCGCGCAGCGCGTTCGTGCGCACGAACTTCTCGTAGACCTCGGGGCGGAACTCCCGCCGCTCCCCGCCCCAGACATAGCCCTGCTCGACGATGGCGTCGAAGTCGTCCAGCCAGACCTTCGGGTCGATCGCCGGGTAGTCGGAGCCGAAGACGAACTTGTCCTGCAGCACCGTGTTCATGTACTGGAAGACGATCGGCTCCGCCTGGTAGACGTACCGCGGCAGCCACCCCGAGAGGTCGAGGTAGACGTTCTCGTGCCGCCATATGACGGCGAGCGCCTCCGCGGTCCAGGGCCATCCGAAGTGCGTCATGATCAGGCGCAGATTCGGGAAATCCGTCGCAACGTCGTCGATTGAGATCGGGTTGCACGTCCGGATCTTGCTGTAGGTCATGCGCGTCGTCCCGGTGTGGATCAGGACCGTTGCGTCCATCGCCTCGCAGGCCTCCAGGATCGGATACATCAGGGCGCGGTCGGCCGGATCGACCTCTTGGTACGCCGGGTGGAACTTCAAGCCGAGCAGCCCCAGCTCGTTCATGCAGCGCTCGAGCTCGCCGACCGCGTTCTTCGCACCCATGTGCGGGTCGACGCCGCCCAAGCCGAGGAACATGTCGGGGTGGCGTCGGCAGTACTCGGCGATGTAGTCGTTGGGAAGGGCGCGGCCCCAGCGGTGGTATGAGACCATGTTCACCAGCACCGCGCGCTCCACGCCCGCCTCCCTGAAGGTCTCGTAGCTCACGTCGATCGGGATATCGAGGCGGCCGTGGTGTGGTGCCTCCTCCGAGCGGCCGAAATACCCGTCGTGGGCTTCGGTGTAGGACGGTCCGTGACCGAGACGCGTCTCCACCGTGAACGGGTGGATGTGAACGTCGATGGGCTTGACGTCGGAGAGCGACATCGTGCTCCTTTCGAGCGGCTGTGGCAGAGTGGCGCCCAGCCGGAGCGCCCATTCTAGCGTCGACACCCGGGGGCACGCCTGCGCGCAGCGCAGGCTCCGCCCGGCCGGCACGCGGGGGCTGGGGGCATCAGCGGAGCGGCCGGCGGGAGGGAAGCGGCGGATGAGACCCACCGATGTGTCGCGCAAGGAGCGGCGCCGCGACGGACAGCAGTGGTTGCTCGACTGGATGGCGAAGACGACTGGGCGCGTCCAGAACTTCGCCTACGACACGCGCCAGCATCCGCCCGAGGTCAAGACCTACCGCCAGATTCCCAAGGTCATCGAGCGCTACGCGCGCCACGTGGAGCAGGTCGCCCACGGCGCCGAGGCCGCGGGACACCGCGAGACGGCCTTCGAGCACTACTGGCGCGCCGCCGATCTCTACCGCGACGCCCAGCACCCGCTCTACTGGGACGATCACCCCGACAAGATCTACCTGCACGGGAAGCTGCTCGAGTGCTACGAGAAGGTGATCGAGTTCGCCCCCTACCCGATCCGGCTGGTCGAGGTGCCCTTCGAGGGTCGGCAGATCCAGTGCCTCTTCCACATGACCGGGGAGGCGAACGCCCCGACCGTCATCGAGGTCCCGGGAATGGATCAGACCAAGGAGACCTTCCCGCGGCCGACCCGCAACCCCTTCGTGCAGCGTGGAATGAACGTGCTTGCGATGGACGGGCCCGGCCAGGGCACCAGCAACATGCGGAAGATCCGCGTGACCGACGACAACTACGAGCGAGCCGGCTCAGCGGTTATCGACTGGCTCGTGGAACAGCCGGAGGTCGACGCCGGCCGGATTGGCATCTCGGGGATCTCAATGGGGTCGTTCTGGGGCATGCGCATCGCGGCCCACGACGGGCGCGTCGCCGCGGTCGCGACGGCCTCGGCGTGCTTCTCGGCGAAGCGGGCGATCTTCGAGGAAGATTCGCCGCGGTTCAAGCAGATGTTCATGTACATGGCCGGCACCCACGACGAGGACCGTTTCGACGACATGGCCGTGAGAATGACGATGGAGGGACGCGCCGCCGGCATCACCTGCCCCTCCCTCACCGTGATCGGCGAGTACGATCCGCTCTGTCCGCTCGACGAGGCGATCCCGATCTGGGAGGAGATTCAGGGCCCGCGCGAGATGTGGGTGCTCGAGGACGACTTCCACTCGCCCCCCGCGATCGAGGGGCTCGGCGGCGAGGATGTCTACTACTACATGGCGGACTTCCTGCGGGACGCCTTCGACGCGAAGATCGAGGCGGGCCGCGACCTCATTCGCGTCATCCCGAAGAAGAGCGGCGCCGGCCCGTATGAGCCGGCGACCCGCGGAATCTACCTTCCGGACCGGCTGAGCGCGCCGTAGGCGCAGGTCCGACGACGCCGGGGAGGGGAGGCGGAGGTGGCGTGGGCAACTCGCTGATCGACACGGCCGGCGTGCGCGTGCCGTATCTCTACTCCTCCCTCGACTGGGAGGGGACGGTCCGCGAGTACGAGCCGGCGCCGGCCTTCTTCGACGGCACGTATTTGCTCCCCCCGGACGAGGTGCGACGACTGCAGACTGAGCGCATCGCGAAGTGCGTCAGCCACGCCTGGGGCACCGAGTTCTACCGCGAGCGCTGGCAGGCGGCCGGGGTACGGGGTCCAGAAGAGGTGCGCACGCTCGATGATCTGCGCGCGCTCCCGACGTACGTCGTGGACGACCTCAGGCGGAGCATCGAGGGAACGCCGCCCTTCGGCACCTATCAGGGCGTTCGCTTCGAAGACACCGCCGACGCCGGGCCCGTGCGCATCCACACGTCCGGGGGTACAACGGGGCGCCCCCGCCCCACTCTCTACACGCTGCGCGACCGGCAGGTCGGGGCGATCCTGAGGCAGCGCGCCTTTTACCTCGCAGGCTTTCGGCCCGGTGACGCCGTGCAGAACACGATGCTCTACTCGACGCACAACGGCCCGTTCATCGTCGACGAGGCCCTCTACCAGTGGTTGGGCTGCGTGCCGGTCACGACGAGCGCCGGCATCGTGACCAGGAGCACGCGCCAGATCGAGATCATGCGCGACTGGAACGTGCGCGGACTCGTCGGCTTCCAGGACTACGTGATCCAGCTCGCCCACACCGCGAGAGAGATGGGGCTCGAGATCGGCCGCGACCTGAAACTCGCCCACATCTCTACTATGGGCGGCAACCCGCGGCTGGTGGAGGAGGAGTGGGGCGTCCCGGCGCTCGAGAACTACGGCATGCACGAGACGCAGGTGATGGCGTCGGAGTGCCCCGCTCGCGCCGGCATGCACCTCTGGGAGGACGCCTTCGTCATCGACGTCGTCGACATCGAGACAGGTGAACCCGTCCCCGACGGGGAGGTGGGTTCCATCGTCACGACGGCGCTCTACAAGACCGGCGTCCCGGTCGTGCGCTACGACACCAAAGACACGACCCGCGTGCTTGCCCGCGAGCGCTGCGAATGCGGCTCAGAGCTCACCCGCATCGACTTCCTGCAGGGGCGCGCCGACACGATGGTGAAGCTTCGCGGCGTCAACGTCTGGCCCGAGGCCTGCGGGGACGTGGCGCGCCGCGACGAGCGCGTGGGGAGCGAGTTCTTCTGCATCGCCGATCGCGTGGAGGGCCGCGACCAGATGACGCTCTACGTCGAGAGCGCGCAGCACGTCGACCCGTCGCAACGCGAGGCGATCGCCTCGGACGTCGCCGACGCGCTGCGGGCGCAGCTCTCCGTCTCGATCGCCGTCGACGTCCGAGGGCCGGGCGAGCTGCAGGAGCTGACGCGTTTCGGTATCGAGTCGAAGCCGCGTCGCTTCGAGGATCGACGGAAGCGGGGCGTCTAGGGGGCTCGTGCCGGGCTCCACGCCCGACGGACCGGACGGAGAAGCATCGAGACCGGCGGCGCGGGCCCGGCGGCGAGCCGTGCCCGACCGGGTGATGGGGAGCGCTCTGCCCGGAGAGAGCACCGGTGTGCAGGGAGCCCTGTGACTACCGCTCGACGAGGGGCGGACCAAGAGGGCTCTTCCGACGAAGGGGGCGATATGAGTCGTCAGACACTGAGCGTATCGAGCGTACCCGCAGCGCCCTTCCCGGCCGCGCCCGCGATCCTCGCAGGCGACTGGCTCTTCCTCGGCGGCACGATGGCAACGGACTGGGAGACGGGCATCGAGGGCGACTCGCGGCCGCCCCGCGACTTCCCCTACGACCGCTACGACATGGACCGCCAGACGCACGGTATCTACCGCCGGGTGAAGGCGCTGTTCGAGGCGGGAGGCACGACGCTCGACAACATGGTCCGCATCGACCAGTTCACGCCGTACCACGACCAGTTCCGCCACTACCTGCCAGTCCGTGACCGGTACCTCACCCACGACCGGCCCGGATCGACGGCGCTCGCGATCAAGGATCTGCTCGTGCCGGGCGCGACGATGCAGGTCGACGGCATCGCGGTCGTACCGACCGAGGGGCGTGTCAAGGAGGCGATCGACGCGCCGGACGCGCCGCGGCCGCGGGCGGGGTACTCGCTCGCGATCCGCTACGGCGACTGGCTCTGGTGCTCGGGGTCCTCGCCCACAGACTTCGTCACGCGCTCCGCTTACCCCGGCGCGTTGGGTCACACCCAACCCGACGAGGTCCAGGTCGACCCCAACTACTGGTACGGGTCCGAGATCGAGAAGCAGGCCGCCTACGACCTGCACAAGCTCGATCTCTACCTCCGGGCGGCGGGCTCGAGTGTCACGCGGATCGTGAAGGCGAACGTCTACCTGACCGACAGCCGCGACCTGCCGGGACTGCGGAACGTGTGGGAGCGGACCTTCGGCGACAATCCGCCGGCGACGACGATAGTACCCATCGACCAGATGGGGATGACGGGCTCACGCGTCGAGATCAACTGCATCGCGCTCCGCGACGACAGCGAGATTCCGGTGCGGGTGATCGAGACCGAGCGGGCGCCTCGCCCGCACTTCCACGCCCCGCAGGGGCTCAAGGTCGGACCGTACCTCTTTCTCTCGGGCCGCCACGCCGCCGGCGACGACGGCATCACACCCCGGGCCAGACCACACCCGGCGTCGCCGTTCGTCGTCTCCCCGGGTCGCGAGGAGCTTCAGGCGATGCTCGAGGATGCGGCAGCGATCTGCGAGGCGGCGGGGGGCTCACTCGCGGACATGGTTCGCGTGCAGCTCTTCGGGACCGATCTGCGTGAGATCGCGCCGGCTCTCGGCCCGTGGCGGGACGCCTTCGCCGCCGACCCGCCGGCGGTGACCGTGGTCGGCGTCACCGGCCCGCACATCATTCCGGGGCTCACGCTCGCCTCGGATCTGACGGCGTACATTCCCGGCTGACGCTACTCCGGGGGGCTCACGCGGGGAGCGATGTCTCGAGCCCGCCCCCGAGTCGGCGCTCGAAGGTGGTGCGCCAGCCGTCCGCGAGTTCGGGCACGGCGATGAGGCGGCGCAGCCCGTCGGCGTCGTCCCGATCGCGGTGCATGACGCGATTCGACTCGGCGATGGTCACACCGTGCGCGGGACGCTCGACGAGCGTGATCGGCGCTCCCGCGCGAAGGAGCCCCGGTTCGATGCAGCGCACGTAGAAGCCGGTCACGCCCGCCTCCTGGACGGCGAGCGCGATCTTCGGGCTACCGTGAGCGGCCGCGAGCTTGTAGCAGGGCTGCCGGGGCTGGCTGACCTGAATGAGCGGTCCAGGCGTCGCTCCCGAAAGGGCGCCGATGCGGTACACGTCCCCGATCACGACCTCGGCCTCACGGAGGCCAACCGTCGAAAGATTCTCACCGGCCCCCCCGGGGGCGAGTTCGATCCCGAGCTCGTTCGCCCACCAGAAGGCGTGCTCGCGCGGGTAGACGCAGAGCGCCCTGTCGACGCCGCCGTGCGAGCGCCGGTCGGCCTGCTCGTCGCCGTCGAGGCCGAGCGGGCCGAGCGCCAGCGCCCCCGGGACGGGCTCCTTGCGGATGGCGCTCTGCACTTCACCGCTCGCATGGTGCAGCGGGCGCGAACGCCCGACGTTCAGCGACAGCACGATGCGCTCCATCGCCCCTCGCAACCTCTGTGGCCCCCGGGACGGCCGTCCCGGCCCGGTCCCGGGGAGGATACCAGTGTCTCTGCTATCCTCATGCCCGCGCTCGAGGGAGACGTGATGAGCGAACGCCCGGGCGGCCCCGAGCCGGAGTCCACGCGCGGGCCAGCGCGCCCGGACGAGGACGCATACCCGGACGAGCGGCCACTCACCGCGGTCGAGGGGCGACGGCTCGGGGAGTCGCTTCTCGACCGCTACGACTTCGGAGAGACCGAGCCGGCATCCGCCCTGAGGATCGACCTCCTTATTGCGGGCGACTCGCCGAGCGCGCGGTGAGCGGGAGCACCCCGCCCACGCTGCTCTCGATCCGCGACGCCGGCGCCGAGCTGAGGGCCGGACGCCTCTCGGCGAGCGCCCTCGTGGAGGCAACCCTCGCCCGGATCGAGGAAACCGAGCCCCGGCTCAACGCCTATATCAGGGTCACCGCCGATCACGCGCGGAAGCAGGCGGCTGAGGCGGACGCCGAACTGGCGGCGGGGCGTGATCGGGGGCCGCTGCACGGCATCCCGGTAGCGCTCAAGGATCTCGTCGACACGGCCGGCATCCCCACCACAGGCGGCTCCGGCTTCCTCCGCGAGCGCATCCCGACGGCCGACGCGACGATCGTCACCCGGCTCTCGGAGGCGGGGGCAGTGCTGCCGGGGAAGCTGAACCTCCACGAGTTCGCCTTCGGCACCACCAGCGCCAACCCGCACTTCGGACCCGTGCGCAACCCGTGGGACACGGAGCGCAGCCCGGGCGGCTCCTCCGGCGGGAGCGCCGTTGCGGTCGCGGTCGGCTCGGCGACGGCGGCGATCGGCTCCGACACGGGCGGGTCGATCCGTATCCCGGCCGCTCTCTGCGGCGTCGTAGGCCTGATGGCCACCTACGGACGCGTCAGCCGCCGGGGCGTGCTCCCACTGGCGTGGTCGCTCGACCACGTGGGCCCGCTCGCGCGGAGCGTCGAGGATGCAGCGCTCGTGCTGAACGCCATCGCCGGATACGACCCCGACGACGCCGGCTCCGCGCAGGAGCCGGTGCCGGACGCCGCGGCCGAGCTCGGGCGCCGCATCGAGGGCGTCGTCGTCGGGCTGCCGCGCAATCCGCTCTGGCTTGACGTGGACGAGCCGGTGCGGGCGGCCTGCGAGGAGGCGGTGGAGACGCTGCGCGCGCTCGGGGCCGAGGTACGGGAGGTGGAGCTGCCGCTGCTCGCCGAGATGCGGAGGATGGAGCGCGGGCGCCTTCACCGCGCGCTGCTCGCCGAGGCCGGCGCCTACCACGCGCGCTGGCTGCGCGATCGGCCCGAGGGCTACGGCGATGATGTTCGAGCGTCCCTGGAGCTCGTGAGCCGCGTGTCGGCCACGACGTACATCAACGCGCAGCGGATGCGCCGGCTCTTGATCGAGGAGACGAGCGCCGCGCTCTCCGCGGTCGACGTGCTTGTCTCCCCGACGACCGAGCGCACCGCGCCCACAATCGCCGAGGGTGATCCCAAAGCCAGGCTCGTGCGCCTCACCGCGGCGTACGACGTGACCGGCATCCCCGCGATCAGCGTGCCGTGCGGAGTCGACGATGGCGGCCTGCCCATTGGCCTGATGATCGGCGCCCGCCATTTCGACGAGGTCATGCTCTGCCGCGTCGCCCACGCCTACGAACAGGCGACCGCGTGGCACCAGCGGCTCCCGGCGCCCTAGGGCCGCCCGCAGCGAGTGCCCGCGCTACGATGGCCCCGCCGGGGGACCGGGCGGGTCCACGCCGCGACGAGGGGGAAGCCAATGACACCGACCGATCGCTACGTCACCATCGACGGGATCCGCACACGCCTCCGGGAGTCGGGATCCGGGGACGCGCGCACGATCGCCTATTTCCACATCTACAGCGGGCTCTCCGAGGAAACCGACGAGTTCGCGGAGCTCATCGCCGACCGCTACCGCTTCGTCGCCGTCGACGCCCGCGGTCACGGCTGCACCGAGTGGGGCCCGCCCGACGGCTATACGCCCGAGCGCTACTTCGACGATGCGATCGCAACGCTCGACGAGATCGGCAGCGCCCCCGTCGTCGTAATGGGAAGCTCGTTCGGAGCGGCGACGGCGCTCCGGATCGCCGCCCGGCAGCCGGAACGCGTCTCGGCGCTGATCATGGATGACCAGCCGCCCGAGTTCCCCTCATCCGGGAGCAAGGACGCTCTTGAGAAGAGTGCCGAGCGCCAGCGCGCGCTGCGCTTCACCGACCTCGACGAGGCCGTGGCCTGGGCGCAGAAGCTCCGCAGGCGCCACTTCAACTGGCAGATCACGGACGAGAAGGCGCGCCGCTGGGCGGAGGCGGCCACGATGCCCGCCGAAGGCTCGACGCTCCGCTTCCGCAACGATCCGGACTCGATGTCCTGCATGGCGACGTTCTGCGGCCTGCCGGAGTCGGACCTTCGCGCCGACTTCTCCTCGCTGACGGTCCCCACGCTGGTCGCGCGGAGGCTCGGGGCCGGCGCCTCGCTCGACGGCCCGCTGTGGGAGGAGCTCCAGGCGCTCAACCCGCGAGCGCGCTACGAGTCATTCGAGGGCGCGGGCCACCCCGTCGTGTTCACGAAGCCGCGCGAACTCGCGGAGGTCGTTCGCGACTTCCTCGGGTGATCAGGGATCGCCGGGGTGGAACAGAAGTCATCCAGGCACGGGAGGTCAGCATGGGAATCGCGTGGGTCCGCACGGTCGGGCCGCAGGATGCGGAGGGCGAGATCCTGAGCGCCTACCAGGAAATGACGGGCGAGTCGGAGCCCGCCGAGATCCGCAGGCGCATCCGCAAGAACTTCGTGGCGATGTCGATCCGGCCGCGCCAGATGGAGGCGCTGTGGCGGCTCGCTCACACGGTCAGCTTCCGCAACGAGGACTCCGGCCTCTCCAAGGCGGAACACGACATGATCGACACGGTCGTCTCGGTGGCCAACCGCTGCCGCTACTGAGCGGTCGGGCACGCCGAGGGGGCGCGCGGCGCCGGGGGCGCCGTCGAACTGACACAGCAGCTGAAGTCCAACTTCCGGCGGGCGGATCTCCCGCCCAGGATGATGGCAGCGCTGGAGTTCGCCGACCTGCTGACCCGGCGGCCGGACGCCGTACGCGAGAGCCATATTGACGTGCTTCGCGATGCGGGCTGGACCGACGAGGAGATCGTCGACATCGTCCACGAGACAGCGCTCTTCAACTACATGAACCGCATGTCGCTCGGCCTCGGAGTGGAGATGGAGAGTTTCGCGGCGCGCATCGAGGAGCGCGACCGCCACGTCGTCGACACCTCGACATGGGCGTAGCCGGCGGCCCACGGGGCACCACGGAGGGGGCCCGCGGGCTCCGGGGGGCGGATGCGCGCGCGGTCGCTGCCCTCGACGGGGTCGTCGGCGTGCACCCGCACCCCGTGCACTGGTGGAACAACGCCTCCTTCGCCCTGCCCTTCCTCGCGGCTGTCGCCTCGCTCGCCGTGGGGCTGCTCGCCGGAATCGGCGAGGCGACGGGTTTCGGCCTCCTCATGCTCGCGATGACGGTCGTGACCGCGCCGGTCGTCGCGATCACGTGGCGCCGGACGCCAACGGCCGTCGCACTGACTGGGGAGATGCTCGTCGCCCTGCACGCCGGCCGCGAGCTGCGCCGGCTGCGCTGGGAGGAGATCGAGTCGGTGAGCGCCGCCGACTACGACGACGTGCGCTGGCGGCTACACCCCCATACGGGGGAGCACCTCTCGCTCGAGAGCGGGATCGAGCGGCTGCCTGCGCTCATCGACGAGGTCTGCGTGCGCGCCAGCCTCGAGCGACCCGTGCACGAGCGGGAGCGCCGGGCCGGCGCCTAGGCGGGCACCTACCCACCAAGGCGCCCGCGGAGCGCTCGCTCGCGTCTGCGATCGACGTAGTGGGGGCTCGCGTTGGTGAAGAGGTCAGCCGCCTCCATCAGCGTCTCCGAGAGGGTCGGGTGCGCGTGAATCGTCCCGCGCAGGTCGTCGACGCGAGCGCCCATCTCGATCGCGAGCGTCGCCTCGGCGACGAGTTCGCCGGCGTCGGCTCCCACGATGCCTACACCGAGCACTCGCTCCGAGCGGGCGTCGACGAGGAGCTTCGTCATGCCCTCGTTGGTGCGTCCGAGCGTCGTCGCGCGGCCAGAGGCCGCCCACGGAAAGCGCAGCACGTCCACGTCGATCCCGCGCTCGCGCGCCTCGGCCTCGGTCAGCCCCGTCCACGCGATCTCGGGATCGGTGAAGACGACCGCCGGGATCGCCGACGGATCGAACGCGACCGGACGGCCGGCGATCGCCTCGGCCGCGAGACGGCCCTCGTGCGTCGCCTTGTGCGCGAGCATCGGCTCGCCGGCCAGATCGCCGACCGCGAAGATCGTCGGCTCTGCCGTCCGACGCTGTTGGTCCACGTCGACGAAGCCGCGCTCCGTGAGGCGCACGCGCGTGCTCTCGAGCCCGAGCCTCTCCGAGTTCGGTCGGCGGCCGACGGAGACGAGGGCGCGATCGAAACGCCTGACGGGACGTTCGACGTTCGCGGCGGCGAGCGCGACTTCGATGCCGCCGTCCTGCTCGCGCATCGACTCAACACGCGTCTCGAGCAGGATCTCCTCGAACTGGCCCTCCAGCTTCCGCTGGAGCGGCTGAACGAGGTCGCGGTCCGCCCCGGGGAGGAGTCCGGGCGTCATCTCAACGACCGTGACACGTGAGCCCAGCGCCGCGTAGACGCTTCCGAGCTCGAGACCGATGTAGCCGCCTCCCACGATCAGGAGCGTCGGCGGAACGTCGATCAACTCGAGGGCATCGGTCGAGTCCATGACCAGCGAGGAACCCGGCAGCAGCGAGGGGATGACTGCCGGACGCGACCCCGTGGCCAGCACCGCGTAGTCGAAGTTGAGGGTCTGGTCACCGCCCTCCGGGAGCTCGACGACGGCCATGTTGGGTCCGGCGAGCCGCGCCCGGCCCTGCACGTAGCGGACCCCGCGCTGCTTTGTCAGGACGCCAAGGCCCCCGGTCATCTTCCCGACGACCCGGCCCTTCCACTCCCTCACGGCGTCGAGGTCGATGTCCGGGCGTTCGAAGCGCAGCCCCCAGTCGGCGGCGGCCTCCGTCTCGCGCAGCAGCCCGGCAACGTGGAGGAGCGCCTTCGACGGGATGCAGCCCCGGTAGAGGCAGACCCCGCCGGGGTTGGGTTCCGGGTCGACCAGTGTCACGTCCATGCCGAGGTGCGCGGCGTGAAACGCGGCCGGGTAGCCGCCCGGCCCCGCGCCGATGACGACGACACGCGGCGCCGCGGCGCCGCCACTCCTAGTCGACGCGGTTACCGTCATCCCGCTAGCCCTCCAGCGCGAGGAGCAGGGGCTGCTCCAGGGCCTCGACGACCCACGAGAGGAAACGCGCGCCATCCGCTCCATCGACGATGCGGTGGTCGAAGGAGAGTGAGAGCGGCAGGAGCAGGCGGGGCGCAAAGGCGCCCGACTTCTCATCCCAGACGGCCTCCGTCGCCGCGCGCCCCACCCCGAGGATCCCGACCTCGGGCGGGTTGAGGATCGGCGTGAAGAAGCCGGTGCCGAGTCCGCCGAGGTTAGAGATGGTGAAGCTCCCGCCGCGCATGTCGTCGAGGCCGAGTTTCCCGTCGCGTGCCTTCACCGCGAGGTCACCCAGCTCGGCGGAGAGCTGGGTCACGTTCTTCTGGCCGGCGTCGCGGACCACGGGCACGAGCAGTCCGCGCTCGGTGTCGACGGCGACGCCGATGTGCACGTGCCTCTTGTAGACGATCTGCTGAGCCGCGGCGTCGACGCTCGCGTTGAGGCGCGGGTGCTGCTTCAGCGCCGAGGCGCAGACCGCGAGCAGGATCGCCACCATCGTCAGATTGCCGCCACCGGCCCGGGAGACGCGCTCGCGATAACTCCGGCGGAGCGCCTCCAGCTCGGTGACGTCAGCCTTCTGGAAGAGGGTGACGTGCGGGCTCCGCCACGAGCGGGAGATCGTATCCGCCGTCGTGCGGCGCACGCGGCTCATCGGCAGCCGCTCCACCTCGCCCCACCGTGCAAAATCGACGGAGGCGCCGCCATCCGGCGCTGGCGTCCCGCCGCCCAGGCCGCTACGCGGTCGGCTCCTGGCATGCCGCTTGACGTCTTCCTGGGAGATGCGCCCGCCAGGCCCGCTCCCGGCGACCTCGCGGATGTCGACGCCAATCTCGCGCGCGAACGTGCGGACGGAAGGCGCGGCGAAGATGGGCTGGCCCGCCACCGGCGGCGGGGCGGAGGGGGTCGCCGGGGGCATCTCCGGGGCGGCCGGGGACGCTGTCGGCGCCAGCTCCGGCGGGGGTGCAGCTGCAGCCGGCGCGGACGCGACTGCGACCGGCTCCGGCTCAGCCAGAGGCGGGGGCTCGGGCTGCGGTGCGGACGCCCATGGTGCAGCGGCCTCGGCGGTACCGGACCCGGCCTCCTCGATCGTCACAATCACCTGTCCGACGCGAATCGTCTCGCCGCTCGAGACGCGCACCTCGCCGATGCGCCCGGCGGCAGGCGCGGGGACCTCGAGGGTCGCCTTCTCGGTCTCGACCTCGATGACGCCCTGCTCGACCTCGACGGTATCGCCGGGGGAGACGAGCACCCTGAGAACGTCCGCCTCCTCGATGCCCTCGCCGAGCTCGGGCAGCGCGAATACGATGGCCATCTCACCCCTTACCTGATCCGGCCGGGCGCGCGGCACGGCCGTGCCGGATTCTCCGCGATCGAGCGCTCGCGGGCATCTCCCTTGCTCCAGGAGCAGGGAGCGCGAGCTAGAGATGCACCGGGTCGGGCTTCTCCGGGTCGACGCCGAGCTCCGCAATTGCCCGCTCGACCAGCTCGTGCGGCACGCGCTTCTGGCGGGCGAGAGCCGTCAATGCCGAGACGATCACCCAGCGATGATCGACTTCGAAGTGATCGCGGAGCACCTCGCGAGTGTCGCTGCGGCCGAACCCGTCGGTGCCCAGTGAGACCAGGGGACCCGGCACCCATTTCGCTATCGAGTCCGGCAACTCCCTCACGTAGTCGGAGACGGCGACGACCACTCCGGGACCGCGGAGGCAGCGCGTGACGAAGGGGACCCGCGGCTCCTCCGCGGGGTGCAGGACATTCCACCTCTCGGCCGCGGCCGCCTCGCGGCGGAGCTCCGAGTAGCTCGTCACCGACCAGACGTCGGCGGCGACGCCGTACTCCTCCTCGAGGATTTGCTGCGCCGTCACGACGTCCTTGTGGAGGGCGCCCGAGCCCAAGAGCTTCACCTTCGGCGTATCGGCGTCGTCGATCGACGACGCGCGAAAGAGGTACATCCCGCGGACGATCCCGTCCTCGACCACGCTTCGCGGCTCGGGCATCGGCGGCTGCACGTAGTTCTCGTTGCCGACGGTGAGGTAGTAGAACTCCTCGATCCCCTCGCCGTACATGCGGCGGATCCCGTCTCGCACGATGACCGCGATCTCATAGGCGTATGCGGGGTCGTAGGCGCGGACGGTCGGCACGACCGAGAAGAGCACATGGCTGTGCCCGTCCTGATGCTGCAATCCCTCGCCGTTGAGGGTCGTGCGGCCGGCGGTGGCGCCGACGAGGAATCCGCGCGCCCGCGAGTCCGCCGCCGCCCACACCAGGTCGCCCACACGCTGCGGGCCGAACATCGAATAGTAGATGTAGAAGGGGACCATGCTGATGCCATGCGTCGCGTAGGCGGTGGCAGCCGCCGTGAACGACGCCATCGCACCGGCCTCGGTGATCCCCTCCTCCAGGATCTGCCCGTCGTTCGACTCCTTGTAGTAGAGCAGGCTCTCGCGGTCGACGGGCTCGTAGAGCTGGCCGACGTGCGAGTAGATGCCGAACTGCCGGAAGAAGGCCTCCATGCCGAAGGTCCGCGCCTCGTCCGGGACTATCGGCACCACGCGCGAGCCGATGTCGGGATCGCGGATGAGCTTGGAGAGGAGACGCACGAGCGCCATCGTGGTCGAAGCGGTCCGGTCGCCGGTGCCCTCGAGAAACTCGTTGAAGAAGTCGGCGTCCGTGATCTCGAGCCGCTCGATGGCGGGGCGGCGCTGCGGGAGCGAGCCGCCCAGGGCGCGGCGGCGCTCCGTCAGGTAGCGCCACTCCTCCGAGTCCTCGGGGAAGCGGTAGAGCGGCGCACTCGCCACCTCCTCGTCGGAGAGCGGGACGTCGAAGCGGTCGCGGAACTGGAGGAGCTCTTCGGCATTGAGCTTCTTCTGCTGGTGCGTGACGTTGCGGCCCTCGCCGGCTTCGCCGAGCCCGTAGCCCTTGATGGTGCGGGCGAGAATCACGGTCGGCGAGCCGGTGTGCTCCACCGCCGCCTTGTACGCGGCGTAGACCTTCTCCGGGTCGTGGCCGCCGAGGGTCATCCGCCACAGCTCGTCGTCGGAGAGATGCTCCACCATCGCGAGCAGACGGGGGTCCGTGCCCCAGAAATGTTCGCGGACGTAGGCGCCGCCTGCGACGACGTACTTCTGGTACTCGCCGTCGATGACCTCCCTCATCCGGCGGGCCAGAAGCCCGTCGTGGTCGCGCTCGAGCAGCGCGTCCCAGTCACGACCCCAGAGCACCTTGATCACATTCCAGCCGGCGCCCCGGAATATCGCCTCAAGCTCCTGCACGATGCTGCCGTTGCCGCGCACCGGGCCGTCGAGGCGCTGCAGGTTGCAGTTGACCACGAAGACGAGGTTGTCGAGCTTCTCGCGAGAGGGCATCGATATGGCGGCCAGAGCCTCCGGCTCGTCGAACTCGCCGTCCCCGATGAAGGCCCACACTCGCCGGCCGGTCTCCTCGCGCAGGCCCCGGTCGTCGATGTAGCGGAGGAAGCGCGCCTGATACGCCGCGAGCAGCGGCCCGAGACCCATCGAGACGGTCGGGAACTGCCAGAACTCGGGCATCAGCCACGGGTGCGGATACGAGGAGAGTCCGCCGCCCTCGGCGAGCTCCCGGCGGAAGTTGTGCACCTGCTCCGACGAGAGGCGTCCCTCCACGTAGGCGCGGGCGTAGATCCCCGGCGAGGCGTGCCCCTGAAAGTAGACCAGGTCGGCCCCCGCCGGATGGTCCGGCCCGCGGAAGAAGTGCTGGAAGCCCACCTCGTAGAGGGTGGCCGCCGAGGCGTAGGTCGAGATGTGGCCGCCGATCCCGTCCGAGGCGGCGTTCGCCTCCACAACCATCGCCATCGCGTTCCAGCGGACGACGCTCTTGATGCGTCGCTCGATGACGCCGTTGCCCGGGTAGGACGGCTGGTGGTTCGCGGGGATGGTGTTCACGTAGGGCGTCTGCGAGGTGACCGGCAGCTGGGCCCCGAGCCGCTGCGCCTCGAGCTGCAGGTCGCGGAGGAGCGCCGAGATTCGGTCGGGGCCGCGCGCGTGGAAGACGTCGCGCAGCGACTCCAGCCAGTCCTGCGTCTCCAGCTCCTCGATCACGTGCGCCGACTCCTGGGCCCCCGGGACCGCCCCGGATGGCTGGGCACCGTTCGAGTCGGAGCCCACGGGGGATCCCGCCTCGCGATCCGAGGCGCGCAGGTCCGCCGCGCTCCTGTCGATCGTCGCCATCGCCTCACCCGTTCCGCGCGGCAGCGGGCTCACCCGCCGCGGCGCGCATCGTGGAGATCATCCCCCGCCGCGAGGCGGCACGCGCCGCCGAGGGGAGAACACTTTACCCCACCCGCCATGCTCGTGAGGTACGCTACCGGCGTGGCGAGCCCTGTCCTTCTCGACCGCCCCGGCACCATCTCGTACGCCGACGCCCGGGCGTGGATGCAGGGCGCGCACGCCTCGCTCGCCGCAGGCGGAGGGGCTGAGCGGCTCGCGCTGCTCCAGCACGCCCCCGTCTACACGATCGGCGCCCGCAGCGGAAGCCGCGGCGACGGGCGCGGCCTCGAGCACCTGCTGGTGCCCGCCGCCGAGCTCGTGGCGAGGGGAGCGGCGCTGGAGCAGGTGGACCGGGGCGGCGACATCACCTTCCACGGCCCCGGCCAGCTCGTCGTATACCCCATCCTCGATCTGAGACGGCGCGGACTGCGAGCGGCGGATTATGTACGCATGCTCGAGGCGACGGTGATCGACACGCTCGCCGACTTCGGCGTGCCGGCCGAGCGCGTTTCTGGCCGACCCGGCGTGTGGACGGCGCACGGCCGACCGGACGGGATTCTGGAGAAGATCGCGGCCGTCGGCGTCCGCATCCGGCTGGGCATCTCCGCGCACGGGCTCGCACTCAACGTGAGCACGGACCTCGGCTGGTTCGATGCAATCGTCCCGTGCGGCATACGGGATGCGGGCGTGACATCGCTCGAGCGCGCGCTCGGGCGCTCAGTGGCGATGCCCGAGGCGGAGGCGGCGCTCGGCACGGCGTTCGAGCGGCGCTTCGACGCGGAGCTGGTGCCGGCCGAGGCCGGGGAGGGCGCGGTGCCGCTCCCCGCGGGAGGGGTCGGTCGTGACTAGCGCGCCGACGAGCCGGCGATCACGCGTCCGCGAGCGCAAGCCGCCGTGGTTCCGCGCGCGCTTCCCCTCCGGGGAGCGCTTCGAGGAGATTCGCGTCCTGCTCCGCGATCGCTCTCTCCACACCGTGTGCGAGGAGGCACGCTGCCCCAACATCGGCGAGTGCTTCAACTCTGGTACCGCGACCTTCATGATCCTCGGGGACACCTGCACGCGCGCGTGTGGCTTCTGCGCCGTGACGTCCGGGCGGCCCGGCGCCATCGACCAGCTCGAACCACTGCGCCTCTCGCAGTCGGTCGAGACGATGGGCCTCGACTACGCGGTGATCACGGCGGTGAACCGCGACGATGTGGCCGACGGCGGCGCCTCGATCTTCGCCGCCTGCATCCGTGCGGTCCGTCACCGCCGCCCCACCTGCGAGGTCGAAGTGCTGATCCCGGACTTCGAGGGGGACCGCGAGGCGCTCGCGACTGTCGTGGAGGCCCGGCCCGCCGTCCTCAACCACAATACCGAGACCGTGGCCGAGCTCTACCCTCGCGTTCGGCCTAAGGGTCGCTACGACCGCTCCCTGGAATTGCTGCGTCGCGTCAACAAGATCGACCCGACTATGCTGACGAAGTCGGGGCTGATGGTCGGTCTGGGCGAGCGCGTGGAGCAGCTCCACCGCACCTTCGAGGACCTGCGCGAGCAGGGCTGCGACCTGCTCACGGTCGGGCAGTACCTGCGGCCGACGGCGAAGCACCTCCCGGTCGCGCGCTACTGGCATCCGGATGAGTTCGAGGCGCTGCGGGACTACGCGCTCTCACTCGGATTCGCGCATGTCGAGGCCGGCCCGCTGGTGCGCAGCTCCTACCACGCCGCTGAGCAAGCGGCGGCCGCTCGAGCACGTCGCGATCGGGCGGCGCCTGCGGCCGATCGCCCGGGGCCGTCCCCCACCGCGTGACGCGGCGCGCCGACAGGCGCGCCCGAGCGCGGCCGCTCAGCTCCCGGTGAAGCGGGGCGGACGGCGCTCGAGGAAGGCCCGCTTCGCCTCCGCGGCGTCCTCCGTGCGCTGGAGGATCTCGGTGCGCGTCTGCTCGTAGAGGTAGCCCGCCTTCAGCTCCATCCACTCGATCTGGTTGAGCGTCTCCTTGGCGAGGCGGATACCACCCGGCATCTTGGAGGCGACCACGCGCGCCTCGGCCAGCGCGGCCTCGAGGAGTTCATCCGGCGGCACCACGGCGTGCACCGCGCCGTGCCGGTACGCCTCCTCGGCCGTCGCCCGCGCGGCGGTGTAGTGCATGCGCCGGGTCACGCCCTGGGGGAAGAGGCGTTGCAGATGCCGGGCACCGCCGAGCAGCCCGACATCGATCTCGGGGAGGCCGAAGCTCGCGCGGGTCGATGCCACGAGGTAGTCGCACGATGCGGCGATGGCGAGACCCGCTCCCAGAGCCGGGCCGTTGATCGCCCCGATCACAGGCACGGCGCTCTCGTAGATGGCGTTGAAGGTCTCGCGCGCCCGGCGGTAGTGCGCCCCGGGACTCGCCTGCGTCTCCCCTTCGGGGAGGCGACTGCGCACGTCGACGCCCGCGCAGAAGGCGCGCTCCCCTTCGGCGGTCAGCACGCAGACCCGGACCTCGGGGCGCGCGAGATAGGAGTCGAACGTGGCCGTGATGTCGAGGAAGGCCTCCGGCGTGAGCGCATTCACCGGCGGAAAGTCGAGGGTGACGAGCGCGATCTCCCCGCCGATCAGCTCCTCCCTGACCCCTGGCATCGGCTCCCCCTCAGCCCGCCGCCTTCGGCGGGACGTCCCGCTAGAGCGAGATCACGTGATCCGGCGGATTGCCGGCGAGCGCCTGGTAGAGATCGGGGAAGCAGCCGACGTGGATTCCGTCGACCGTGCCGTCCGCGACGCTCTTCTCGGGCCAGGTGCCGCCGGTCGCGAGTCCGCGCTCGAGCGCGCAGCCATCGCACATCATCAGCAGGATGTTCTTCTCGGCGGCCTGCTTCGCCAGGCGCTCGCCGATCGGGTCGCCGCGCCGGAGAATGAACGTGTTGTCGTCGAAGAACATCATCCCGACGACCTCGACGCCGTGTCCGTCCGCCTCCAACTGCGGCAGGATCATCTGACCGAGCTTATAGCTCGCCGTATGCCCCGATGTACTGAAAACGTAGGCGACTTTCATCCCGTGACTCCCTTCTCGCGTTCGCGCGCATCCCATATGCGGCGAGACTCTTGCTTCCGGACATATGCGCGACCGGGTACATCCCGGCCTCGGTGCACTAGCGCGCGGCGGGGCGGAACTTCGGAAGCGTCACCTCGTCCGTGACGTCGTCGAAATACACCTCAACCGGCATCTCGATCCGTATCTCCTCGTGCGGGATCCCCTCGACATTCGAGGTCAGGATCGGACCCTCGTCGAGCCGGATCAGCGCGAAGATGTACGGTGCCTTCTCCTGCTGGAAGACCGGGTTTGCGGCGCGGTGCACAACCGTGAAGCTGTGGACGCGCCCGCGGCCCGACATGGGCTCCCAGTCGAGATCCGCCGAGTAGCAGACCGGGCAGAATTCACGCGGGTAGTGAACGAGATGGCCCCCGGCGCGGCAGCGCTGCACGAGGAGGCGATGCTCCTTCAGACCATCCCAGAAGGGCTGCGTAATGACGCCCGGCACCGGGAGGGGAAAACCGTATTCCTCGCTCACCCGGATCAGCTCCCGTCCCGCTGCACACGGCCGCCCGGTGGTCTCGATTGCATTCTCATCGCTGCTACGAGGGGTCCTTCCCGAGGACCAGCGAGCACATCTCGCTCAGGAAGCCCCCTCACCCGTTGACGAAGCAGTAGTCGAGCTTCTCGACCTGCCGGTCCCCCGCTCGCCCCTGCATCTGCAGTACCGACTCCGTCACGTGCGACATCCCGCCGGCGACCATGGGCTGCCCATAGGAGAGCTGTCCGCCGTGCGTGTTGACCGGCAACTCGCCCTTGTAGGTGATGTCGGTGCTCGCGACGAAGGCGCCCGCCTGACCCTTCGGCACGAAGCCGGCGTCCTCAAGCGAGATGAGAACGGTGATGGTGTAGCAGTCGTAGAGCGAGACCATGTCCATGTCCCGCGGCCCGAGGCCCGCCATCTCGAAGGCACGCCGCGCCGAGATCGCGACCGGCGAGGTCGTCAGGGTGGATGCCCCGCCCAGCGTGTAGTGGTCGACGGCCATCCCGGAGCCGAGCAGATAGACCGGCTCCTGCGGGCCGGACTTGGCACGATCGGCCGAGGTCATCAGCACCGCCTCGGCGCCGCCCGTGGGCATCACGCACTCAAGCAGCCGCAGCGGCGTGGAGATCATTCGCGAGGTGACGACGTCCTCGATGGTCAGAGGAATGCCCTTGAAGATGGCGTTGGGGTTCCCGTGGGCGTTCTCGCGCTGCTGGACGGCCACGGCGGCGCGCTGCTCGTCGGTGAGGCCGTACTCATGGGCGTAGCGGTTCGCGATCATCGCGTACCAGCCCGTCGCGCCCGATGCTGGACCGAAGGGCGCGTCGAACTGCTCGCGGAGGCGGCTTCCGCCCTCGGTCGGCATGTCACCGCCGGGTGCGAGCCCTCCGATCACGACGAGGACGTTCTTCGCGAGCCCCGCATCGAGAGCCATCGCGGCAAGCGTGACGGAGGTCGTGCCGGTCGCCCCCTCCATCGCGACGCCGTGCGACCAGGTGGGGCGAAGCCCGAGGTACTCGGCAAGCGCCGTCGGCGTCTCACCGGGCATCTGGGTGATCAACCCGTCGATGTCCTCGCGTCGGAGGCCGGCGTCGCGCACAGCCTTGATCCCGGCCTCGGCGGCAACGCCGATACCCGAGCGCCCCGGCATGCGCCGCTCCGGCTTAACGGAGCCGACGCCGATAATCGCCGCCGTGCCGCGCAGGCCCATCGCGCACGCTCCCCGCGAGAACCGCTTCGCCCCGTCGGCGGTCTCGCGGGCATCGTCACCGCCGGCGGCTCCGCCTGTCAAGGGACGGCGCAGCCCCTCCCAGGGGCCGAGGGCGGCGGTCGATGACAGCGCGTGTGCGTGGGCGCTACGGTGCTACCGAGGCCCTCGGCCCTCCGCCGGGGCCGGTGACCGACGAGCGGCTGGCGAGGGAGGCGGCATGCGCGGCTACGTGGACTTCCGTTGGGGGCAGGCGCACTACCGCGCCTACGGCGAGAGCGGACCGCCGCTCGTGCTGCTGCATGAATCGCCGCAGTCGTCCGACATCCTGCAGTGGGCGCTGCCGCCGCTCGGCGAACGCCTGCGCGCCTACGCGTTCGACACGCCCGGCTACGGCCTGTCGGACCCGCCGCCCGAGGCGCAGGAGATCCCCGTCTACGCCGAGGCGACCCTAGAGGCGATCGACGCGCTCGGCCTGGAGCAGTTCGCCATCTTCGGTTCGCACACCGGCGCGTCGATCGCCCTGCGCATCGCTCTGGCGGCCCCGGACCGCGTCACCCACGCAATCTTCCAGGGAATACCCGCCTACACGCCGGAGAAGAGGCGCGCGCGTCTGGAATCATGGGCGCCGCCGCTTGAACTGGCCGCGGACGGCTCCCATTTCCAGTACGCCTGGGATCGCTTCCGCCGGATCTGGTGGGGTGAGCCCTCGCTGGAGCTCCTGACCCTCGCCGCCGTGAACATGGTCGGCAACCACGAGCGATACCACTGGGCCTACAACGCGGCCTTCCGCTACGACCCTGTTCCCGATTTGCCGAAGCTCGGCTGCCCGGCGCTCTTCCTCACCCCGGAGCACGACCTGCTCGCCGAGGAGGATCAGCGCGCGGTCGACCTCGTCCCGGACGGCCGCCTCGTGCTCGTGAAGGACGTGGGAGGCCAGCTCTACGCGCGGGAGCCCGAGCACTTCGCGCGCGAGGTCATCGCCTTCCTCACGGGGTAGCCCGCCGGAGCCCCGGCAGGCGCCGCCGCCGCCCGGAGCCCTACTTCAGCGGCGAGAAGTCGGTCGGCTGAAGGAAATCGGAGCGGGTGCGCGTCGTGAGGGGCCCGTCCTTCTCCGACTCCCTCACCGCCTCGGCCCACTCCGGGTCGGTGCGAAACGCCGCAAAGCGATCCGATCGGTCCGCCAGATCCTCGAACTGCAGCATGTAGACCAGCTGGTTCGTCCACCCCCCGTGAGCGTACGTCCAGAAGCCCACCGGCGTGATGCCGTGTCTCTCCCAGATCGCAAGCGTCTTGTCGCGAAAGCGCGCCTGCAGAGCACGCATCTTCCCCGGCACGGCCTCATACGTACGGAGCTCGTAGATCACCTGTGGACGCCTCCTTCACCGGCGCGCTCAACGTGAGCCGGGGGAGTGTAGCGCACGCCGCCGCCGGCCGAGCGACTATAGTCGCCGCCATAGCGCGGGGGCGGGCGAGGAGGAGCGCAATCGCATCCATCCGCCGGGGCTTCGTCGACACGCCCGAGGGACAGCTCCACTACTACGAGGCGGGGTCCGCCTCGCTCCCGCCGCTGGTCCTGCTGCACTCAACGCCCAACCCGCAACTCTTTCACGCGGTGCTCCCGCTGCTCGGCGAGCAGTTGCGAGCGATCGCGATGGACACACCCGGTTGCGGCGACTCGGCGCGACCGCCGGTCCCCTACGGCGAGGTGGCCCAGTACGCCGCGCGCGTCCCGCAGCTGCTTGACGGGCTCGGTCTCGAGCGCGCGCATCTTCTCGGCCACATGACTGGCGCTGTGATCGCCGCCGAGGCCGCCGCCGCCTTCCCCGAGCGCGTGGATCGGCTGGCCCTCGTCGAGTTCCTCGACTGGGCCGGGGCGCGCGCCCAGAGCCAGGAACACCACATACGCGTCCCCTACGAGCCCCCCGCCGCCGATGGCGCGCACCTCCTGGCGCTGTGGGAGCGCTACTCGGACATGCTCGATCGGGTCACGCTCGACGAGGCGCAGCGCCGCTTCCTCTCCGTGTTCCAGAGCGAGTACGGCACCGGCACGCCGCCCGACTCCCCGTCGAGTGGCGGTTTCGGACGGAGCGAGAGCGCGGAGGCCTCGGGCCCCGGCACCGACACGTACGGCCCCGCGGGCTGGCCGGCCGCGGCCCCGGCCGCCATCGAGTGCTACGCGACGTGGGAGCGCGTGGCGGCGATTCGCGCGAGGACGCTCGTGCTCTGCGGTGACGCGGGCCGGCTCCGGTCCGGCGCCGATCCCCTCGCCGACCAGGCGCGGGTGGTAGAGGCGATCCCGAACGCGCGGGCCGGGATCCTGCACGGTATGGACCACGCCGCTCCCTTCCTCGCCCCCGACCTCTACGCACACGCCCTGCTCGACTTCTTCGGAGCCGGCGCGGATCCAGACGGCGGCGCGGCAGACGGCTGGCCGCGGAGGGAACCGTGAGCGGACGCGGGAGCGCCGTCGTCGTGTTCGGCTCGACCGGCCGACAAGGCTACGCCGTGTCGCAGGCGTTGCTCGCCCGGGGGTGGCGCGTGCGCGCGCTGACGCGCGACACCACCTCGACCCGGGCGCGCGAGCTCGCCCGGGTCGGCGTCGAGGTCGTCCCCACCGGGACTACCGAGGCCTCCCTCGTGGCGACGATGCGCGGCGCCTCTGGCGTCTTCCTGATGCAACCCTCGGGCGTCGCGCCGGAGCACGAGTTCCGATCAGTGTGCCGGGCGGCCGACACCGCCGCCGGCGCGGGCGTCCGACACCTCGTCTACTCCTCCTCGGCGGGGGCGGCGCACGGCGGCAGCGGGGTCACGAACTACGAAGTGAAGTGGCGCGCCGCTCAGTACCTCGCCGAGGCCGGCGTCCCGCACACGCTCCTCCGGCCAGTGACGTTCATGGAGAACTACCTACTTCGCCGCCAGCGCATCGAGGCAGGTGTGCTGGATGGCCCGTTCGCCCCCGGGATGCGGCAGCAACTCGTCGCCGTGCGCGACATCGCCGCCGTCGTCGCTGAGGTCTTTGCGCGACCCGAGGAGACGCAGGGGGCCGCGATCGATCTCGCCGGCGACGAACTCACGCTCGAGGCCGTCGCCAGCGCATTCTCGCGCGCGCTCGGGCGGCCGGTCCGCTACGCCCAGCGCACGGACGACACGGTCGGCGACCGCGATCCGGAGCAGATGCGCGCGCTGCTGAGCTGGCGCGAGCGCTCGGGACACCAGGTCGACGTGGCGGCGGTTAGGGAGCGCCTGGACGGCTGGGGCGTGGCGCTCACCTCGCTCGCCGCGTGGATCCAAGTCTGCTGGGCCGCGCCGTCGGGCCCGCAAAGCGGGGGAGAGACGCGTGGTTGACGACACGAGCGCGAGCTCCGCGGCGACGATCGTCCTCGTGCACGGCGCCGGGCACGGGCCGTGGGCGTGGGAACGCGTGGTCGACGCCCTCGAGCCGCGCGGCGTTCCGACCGTGCTCGTGGATCGCCGCCGCCCAACTGCGCCCGACCGGCGCGTGATCGGCGACCTGCACGAGAACGCGCGGCTCGTACGCGCGGCGCTGGACGCCACGCCCGGACCGCTTGTGCTCGTCGGCCACTCGGCCGGCGGGCCGATCATCACGGAAGCCGCGGCGGGACACGGGCGCGTGCGGAGTCTCGTCTACCTCTGCGCCTCGATGCCCGACGAGGAGGGCGTCGATCCCGTGCTCCACCGGGATCCCTCATACCAGGCTGCGCTGCGCCCGCAGCCCGACGGGACCACCATCGTGGAACCCGCCGACGCGCGGACGGCCTTCTACTCAGACTGCTCGGATGAGGACGCGGCGTGGGCGACCGCGCGGCTCACGCCGCAGGAGCGGCCGCCCGAGGCGCGACAGCGGCCGACAAGCGTGGCATGGCGCGGGATCCCGGCGGTGTTCGTGGTGTGCGGCCGCGACCGCACGATCCGGCCGGACGCCCAGCGCGAGAACTCACGCCTGGCCGAGGCCGTCGTGGAGTGGCCCGTCGGGCACTCGCCATTCCTCAACCGACCGGAGCTGGTCGCCGACCTGCTCGAGCGACTCGCCCGCGAGGCTTCCGCTCCGCGTGACGACGTGGCGGCGCCAGAGTAGGCTCGTGCGGACGGCGGAGTCGTCGGCACTGCGAAAGGGGCGCGGATGCAGGACCTCAGGTATGCGCGGGCATCGAACGTGGCGGAGGCCACCCGGCTGCTCGCGGACGGCGGGCCGACCGCACGCGTCCTCGCCGGAGGCACGGACGTGATCGTCCAGGCGCGGGAGCGCACCCACGAGATCGCGCTCTTCGTCGACATCAAGCACATCCCGGAAGTGGTCGCCGTGCGCGGGGCGGATGGCGATGGACTCACCCTCGGCGCGGCGACCCCCTGCTACCGCATATACGGCGATGCTGCCGTCAGGAAAGCGTACCCCGTGCTGATCGACGCCACCTCCCTGATCGGAGGAACCGCAATCCAGGGCCGCGCGAGCCTCGGGGGGAACCTCTGCAACTCGTCGCCGGCGGCGGATGGCGTTCCGCCTCTCATCGCGCTCGGCGCGACCGCCATCATTGCCGGCCCGGGGGGCGACCGGCGCGTACCCGTGGCGCATTTCACGACGGGCCCGGGCCAGAACGTGCTCAAGGAGGGCGAGTTCGTGGTCGCACTCGAGGTGCCGGCGCCGAGACCGGAGAGCGGTGCACGCTTCCTCAGGTTCATCCCCCGGAACGAGATGGACATCGCCGTCGTCAACGTCGCCTCATCTCTGCGCTTCGATGGCGGGAACGTCGCCGAGGCGTGCGTCGTGGTCGGCGCCGCCGCACCGACCGTGCTCCTCGTGGAGGAGGCGACAGAGGCGCTCGTCGGGCACCCGCTGTCGGACGACACCATCGCCGCCGCCGCCGCCGCCGCGAGCTCCGCGGTGCGGCCGATCGACGACATGCGCGGCTCCGTCCGGCAGCGGCGGCATCTGGCCGGCGTGCTGACGGAGCGCACCCTGCGGGACGCGGCGCGCCGTGCCCGGGGCGAGGAGGTCGCGAGTCACCCATGAGCAGCCGAACCATCATCACCGCCGAGATCAACGGCGAACCCACGGAATTCCTCGCCGACGAGCGCGACTCGCTGCTCGAAGCGCTGCGGGATCGGCTCGGCCTGATGGGCAGCAAGGAGGGATGCAACAACGGCAACTGCGGCGCCTGTGCGGTGATGCTAGACGGCCGGCTCGTGAACGCCTGCCTGGTGATGGCCGCCGAGACCGAGGGCGCGCAGGTGACCACCGTGGAGGGACTGGCCCGGCACGACGGGCTGATCCCTGTGCAGGAGACCTTCCTAGAGAGAGGCGCACTGCAGTGCGGCATCTGTACGCCGGGCTTCCTCGTCGCGGCGCACGCCCTCCTGAGCAAGCATCCCCGTCCCAGCGAGGAGCAGGTGCGCTACTGGCTCGCCGGGAACCTGTGCCGCTGCACGGGCTACGATAAGATCATCACCGCCGTCATGGACGCCGCCGACCGGGTCGACGTTCCCGCGGGCTAGAGAGCGAGCGGGCGCTGAAGGCAGCGCCGCCGCACGGAAGGAAGCACCATGGTCGCCCCCGCCAAGAAGCCGTATCGCGTGGTGGGCACCCGCCCCGTGCGGCCGGACGGAACCGACAAGGTGACCGGACGAGCCAACTACGGATCCGACATCCGGCTGCCTGGGATGCTCTACGGGCGCGTGCTGCGCAGCCCACACGCGCATGCCCGCATCGTGCGGATCGACCCGGCGAAGGCGCTCGCGCTACCGGAAGTGAAGGCGGTGATCACGCAGGCCGACTTCCCAGCCGCGGAGGACGCGATCACGGACCTCGGCGAGACCGCCTCGAACCTGAAGTGGCTCGTCGACAACGTGCTCGCCTCCGACCGCGCGCTCTACCACGGGCATGCGGTCGCTGCCGTGGCCGCGACCGACCCGCACATCGCCGAGGACGCGCTCCAGCTCATCGAGGTCGAGTACGAGCCGCTGCCGCCGGTGCTCTCCGTCCACGAGGCGATGGCCGAGGGCGCCCCACGCATCCACCCCAACATGCATACGGTGGAGATGCTGGCACGCTTCAGCCCTGGCCCGCGCAGCGAGAACGACATCCCGAACACCGCGAGCCACCTGCGCCTGGAGATCGGAGACCTCGACCAGGGCTTCGCCGAGGCCGAGGTCGTGATCGAGCGCGAGTACGAGACGGGCACGGCGCATCAGGGCTACATCGAGTCGCACAATGGGACGGCGCTCTGGAACGAGAGCGGCGAGTTGACCGTCTGGCTCTCCACGCAGGGCCCCTTCTTGATGAGGGACCAGCTCGCGCGCGTGCTGAAGCTCCCCGTCTCCAAGATCCGCGTCGTCCCGATGGAGATCGGGGGCGGCTTCGGCGGAAAGATCCCGATCTACATGGAGCCTATGGCCGCCGTCTTGTCGAAGAAGACCGGCCGCCCGGTGAAGATGATCATGCAGCGCGACGAGGTGCTCACCGCCACCGGGCCAACATCGGCCACCTACATCCGCGTGAAGCTCGGCGCGAAGCGCGACGGGACACTCACCGCCGCCGAGGCCTACCTCGCCTACGAGGCCGGCGCGTATCCCGGGTCGCCCGTCGGCGCCGGCGGGATGTGCATGTTCTCCCCGTACAGAATCCCTAACCAAGGCGCCGACTGCTACGACGTTATCGTTAACAAGCCCAAGGTCTCCGCCTACCGCGCACCGGGGGCTCCTGCCGGCTCCTTCGCCATGGAATCGACCCTCGACGAGCTCGCCGAGCAGCTCGACATCGATCCGCTCAAGCTCAGGCAGCACAACGCCGCCGTCGACGGCACGCGCCGCATCGACGGCGCCGCCTTCCACTCGATCGGCAACGAGGCCGTGATGACGGCCGCCGAGGAGAGTCCACACTGGAACTCAGAACTGCAGGGCGCGAACCGAGGACGCGGTATCGCCATGGGCTACTGGAGCAACGGCGGGCTGGAGTCGTCAGCCTACGCTACCGTCAACCGCGACGGCACCGTCAGTCTGGTTCTGGGCTCGGTGGATATCGGCGGGCAGCGAGCGGCGCTCGCCATGCAGATCGCCGAGACGCTCGGCATCGACTACGAGCAGGTGAAGCCCATCGTCGTCGACACCGACTCGATCGGCTACACGGCCGTCACCGGCGGCAGCCGCACCACGTTTGCCACCGGCTGGGCCGTCCACGAGGCGGGCCTCGAGATTCGCCGCGAACTCGAGGCCCGCGCAGCGCTCATCTGGGAGGTCGACCCCTCGCTCGTGCACTACGACGACGACGGCGTCATCCGCGGCCCCGAGGAGCGATCACTGAGCTTCGTGGAGATTGCGAGGCAACTGCACCACACCGGCGGCACGGTGCAGGGGAAGGCGGACGTCACGCCGGAGGGCGTCGGGCCCACCTTTGCCTGCCACATCGTCGACGTCGAGGTCGATCCCGATACTGCCAAGGTGCAGGTGCTGCGCTACACCGCGATCCAGGATGTCGGAACGGCCATCCATCCCGACTACGTAGAGGGTCAGATTCAGGGAGGTGCCGTACAGGGCATCGGGATGGCCCTGACGGAGGAGTACGTCTACGACGACGAGGGCCGAATGCGCAACGCGAGCCTGCTCGACTACCGCATGCCGACCACGCTCGACGTGCCGCAGATCGAGACCATCCTGGTGGAGGAGCCGAACCCCGGCCACCCCTACGGCGTGCGCGGAGTGGGCGAGGTGCCGATCGTGCCGCCGCTCGCCGCCATCGCAAACGCCATCTACCAGGCAACCGGCGTGCGGGCGCGGACGCTTCCCGCCTCGCCGCGCGTGCTACTCGAGGAAATGCTGCCGGAGCAGTAGACACGACGCGGGCGCAACCTCGAGAGAAGCCGGCGGCTCCCCGCGGGGTTGTCGCCGGCCTGGGGGGCCGTCGATGGCGATCGTCTTTGTCCCCGCGTCGATGCGCCAGCTCTGCGGCGGCCGCCACTCGGTGGAGGTCGACGGGGCGACGCTCCGGCAGGTGATCGAGAACCTAGATCCGGAGTGCCCGGGCATCCACGCGCTGATCGTCGAGGACGGCATGGTGCGCCCGGGCATCCAGCTCGCCGTGAACGGTGTCACCGCCGCCACGGGCCTCGTCCGCTCGGTTCCCGAGGACGCCGAGGTTCAGATCCTCCCGGCAATGTCCGGCGGGGGGCATTCCGCCCGGCCGTAGTGAGCGCCGCCCCGACCAGGCGTCGCCGACGGACGCCGGTGGCCGGGGCTACTCGTCGGCGGGCACCCAGCGCAGATCCGGCCGCCGAGCCGCCGTCGCCTCGTCCAGTCGGCCGATCGGCGCGCCGCTTGGTGCCGAGCGCACGAGTTCGGGGTCGCGCGCCGCCTCCTCCGCGATGGTGAGCATCGCGGCGGCGAATGCCTCCACCGCCTCCCGGGGCTCCGTCTCCGTCGGCTCGATCATGAGCGCCTCCTCCACGATCAGGGGGAAGTAGACGGTCGGCGGGTGGAAGCCGTGGTCGATGAGGCGCTTGGCGATGTCGTACGTGCGAACCCCATGCTCGCGCCGCTGCCTGGTGCCCGCCAGCACCACCTCGTGCAGGACCCGGCCCTGGTCGTACGGCAGGTCGTACGCGTGCACGAGCAGCGCGCGCAGGTAATTCGCGTTCAGCACTGCGTGCTCGGAGACGGCCCGCAGGCCGTCGAGCCCCATCGACCGCACGTAGGCGTAGGCGCGCACGAGCACGCCGTATGAACCATGGAACTGCTGCAGGCGCCCGATCGACCGCTCCGGTCTCCCGAGACAGAGGCCGACCTCATCCGCCACGACGACGGGGGCAGGGAGGTACGGGGCAAGCTCCGCTCCGCACAGCACGGGACCGGCGCCCGGGCCTCCGCCACCGTGCGGGGTCGAGAAGGTCTTGTGCAGGTTGACGTGCGCCACGTCGAAACCGAGATCCCTGAAGCGCGCCCGCCCAAGGATCGCATTGAGGTTCGCGCCGTCGGCGTAGAGGTAGGCGCCGGCCGCGTGCACCCGTGCCGCCACTTCGTCGATGCCACGCTCCCAGAGGCCGAGCGTGTTGGGCATCGTGACCATCGCAGCGGCGACGCTGTCGTCGAGTTCGCTCTCGAGCGCCGCGCGATCCATGGAGCCGTCGGCGGCGGAGGGGATCTGCGTCACCGTGAAGCCGGCCATCGCCGCCGTCGCCGGATTCGTGCCGTGCGCGCTGTCCGGCACCAGGACGCGGCGCCGTGTCGCGAGGTCGCCGCGATCGGCGAGAGCGCGCTTCACCATCAGGACGCCGGCTAGCTCACCCTGCGCCCCCGCCGCCGGCGCCAGGCTCGCCGCAGCGAAGCCGGTGAGAGAACAGAGCGCATCCTGCAACTCCTGGCCGACGCGGAGGATCCCCTGGACCCGTTCCGTCGCCTCCAGAGGGTGGGCATCCGCGAATCCCGGAAGCGCTGCCATCAGGTCGTCGACCTTCGGGTTGTACTTCATCGTGCAGGATCCGAGCGGATAGGTCCCTGAATCGATGCCATAGTTCAATCGCGAGAGCGCCGTGTAGTAGCGCACGACCTCGCCCTGCGAGAGCTCGGGCAGCCGGAGCCGATCGCGGAGCAGCCGGGCGGGCGGCAGCGGCGCGCGCTCCCCCTCCCACGAGGGAACGGTCACCGCCCGTCGCCCCGGTGCGCCGCGGTCGAAGGCGAGGCGGGCGCCGATATCGCGCTCGACGACGTTCATGCGGGGGGACCTTCTGCCGCCTGGCCCCCGCCGGTCGATGCCAGCGCCCCCACCAGAGCGTCCACGTGGCCGGGCGGCGTCGCCTCGGTCACGCACACGAGGATTGCGTCGCGCGCCTCCGGTTCGGCGCGTCCCGAGACATCGAGCCCTCCCGTGATGCCCCGCTCGGCAAGACGCGCGAGCAGCTCCCCCGGGGCGACGGGTCCCCGCAGCAGGAACTCCTGGAACCACCAATCCCCGCGCCCGGCGGCCGAGTAGCCCGGAAGCGCGTCGATGCGGGCGGCCGCCGCGTGCGCGCGCTGGTAGCAGAGCTCGGCGCTCTCACGCAGTCCTCGCGGGCCGAGCGTCTCGAGCGCGACGGTGAAGCCGAGAGCAACCAGCTGCTGCCCAGTCGAGAAGTTCGACGTGGCGCGCTCGCGCCGGATGAACTGTTCGCGCGCCTGAAGCGTCAGCACGTAACCGGTGCGCGGCTCCGCGTCCCCTCCGTCCGCACCCTGCGCTCCGTGAAGCTCCCTCGTGCGGCCCACGATCCGCCCGGGGAGCTGGCGCAGGTGATCGTGGCGGGCGGCAAAGAGCCCGAGTGAGGGACCGCCGAAACCGACGGGACCGGCGAGGTCGCGTCCCTCACCCGTCACCACGTCCACGCCGGCATCGCCGGGCGGGCGCAGCAAGCCGAGCGCGAGCGGATCGCAGACGGCGATCACGAGCGCACCGGTCTCGTGAGCGACTCCGGCGAGCAGCTCGAGATCCACAATGGCCCCGAGGAAGTCCGGCTGCTGCACGACGAGGCAGGCGTGCCGCTCCCCGAGAGCCGTCGCGACGCCGGCGGCGGGATCCGCGGCGTCGATAGGCGCGCCGATCACGTCGAGTTCGAGGTCGGCGGCGTAGGCGTAGGTGCGCAGCACGTCGAGCGTGCCGGGGTGGATCGGCTCCAGCACGGCAACGGAGCGGCGCCGCGTGATGCGCGCCGCCATCAGCACAGCCTCCGCGGTCGCGCTCCCGACATCGTAGAGGCCGGTATTCGCGACCTCCATGCCCGTCAGTTCGCAGACGACCGACTGAAACTCGAAGGCCGCCTGCAGCGTCCCCTGGCTGATCTCGGGCTGGTACGGCGTGTAGGCGGTTGCGAACTCGCCTCGCTGGACGAGGCTCCCGGCGATCACGGGTACCGCCCGCCGGTAGGCACCGGCGCCGAGAAACGTCGGATGCACCTGGGCCGCCGCGTTCTCGGCGGCCTGCGCGCCCATGAACTCGACCAGCTCGCGCTCGGAGAGCGCGGGCGGGAGATCGATCGGCGGATCGCGGAAGCGCTCCGGGATCTGGTCGAACAACTCCGCGGTCGACGCTAAGCCGATCCGCTTGAGCATGATGCGGCGGTCCTCGTCCGTATGAGGGATGTACGGGTGAGGCGCGCCGCCCGAGTGCGTCTCGCTATGCGCCACGCTGCTCCTGCCTGGTGAACTCGTCGTAGGCCTCCGGTGAGAGCAGGGACTCGAGCTGTCGGGGGTCCTCGATGCGCACGCGCAGCATCCACGCGTCGCCGTAGGGGGACGCGTTGACGAGTTCCGGCTCGTCGGCGAGCCGCTCGTTGCGCTCGAGCACCTCGCCGGACACCGGAGCGTAGAGATCCGAGACTGTCTTCACCGACTCGACGACGCCGAAGACGGCCCCTGGCTCCACGCGGCTCCCCGGTTCGGGCAGCTCCACGTACACCACGTCGCCGAGCTGCTTCTGCGCGTGGTCGGTGATCCCGATCGTGCCGCGGTCGCCCTCAACGCTCAGCCACTCGTGCTCCGCCGTGTAGAGCAGCCCCGCCGGCAGCTCCATCCCTTGCTCCCTTCGGCGTTCTACCCGCCTCGAGGGCGGCGGTAGAAGGGGCGCGCGACAACCCGCGCAGGGAGCGCGCGACCACGGATCTCGATGGCGAGCGGCGTGCCCGGCTCGGCGAGCGCCGGGGGGAGATAGGCCATGCCGATGCCGGCCCCGAGTGTCGGACCGTGTGCACCACTCGTCAAGCGGCTGATGGGAGGCGCGCCCGCCCGATCTGGATCGAGCACCGGTTGCCCCTCCCGGAGGACGCCACGCCACTCCAGCCGGATGCATGCGAGCAACCGGGAGGGGGGCTCGGCGGCGAGCCGCTCGAGCGCCGCCCGGCCCTCGAAGGGCGCCGCATCATCGAGCGTCACGGTCCACCCCAGGCGTGCCTCCCGGGGGTGCGTGGTGACGTCGATGTCGTGCCCGTGCAGGGGCAGCGCCGCCTCAAGGCGGAGCGTGTCGCGGGCACCGAGTCCACAGGGCACCACGCCGCTCTCGAGCAGAGCCCACCACAGCTCCGCGCCCCGCGCAGCGTCCATCACGCACTCGGCACCATCCTCCCCGGTGTAGCCGGTGCGGGCGACCAGGACGGGGCCGCCGTGCCAGAGGAACTCGGCGCAGCGCCTCGGCCTGAGATCGGCGATGCCGTCGCCCAGCACGATCGCGAGGCGGTCGAGGGCGAGTGGTCCCTGGACGGCGAGCATCACCGTCTCGCCCGTCACATCGTGCGCGCTGGCGCCGGGACGATGCGCGGCGGCGCGCAGGCGCTCGAAGTCCGGCTCCGCGTTCGCGGCGTTGTGGACGACCAGCCACCGTTCCGCCTCCACGCGGTAGACGAAGAGGTCGTCGGCGATACCCCCCTGCTCCGTGCAGTAGAGCGCGTAGTGTCCCTCACCCGGCGCGAGGCGCGTCACGTCGTAGCTGACGGTAGCGCGAATGCGCTCGGCGGCTAGGGGTCCCTCGACAATCGCGCGGCCCATGTGCGAGACGTCGAAGACACCGGCGCCCGTGCGTACGGCCGTGTGCTCGGCGACGATGCCCTGGTACTGGAGCGGCATGTGCCAGCCGGCAAAGGGCGCGAACCGCGCCCCTGCCGCCTCGTGGAGCTGCTCAAGGGCGAGTAGTCGCACGACCGTCGCCAAGCATCCTCATCCAGCCCGCGGCGGTGGGTCGGGCAACATAGATAACCGGGGGGAGACAGCGCAGACCGCTACACCACTCCCCCGCGCCGCCGAGCGGCGAACCGCTGCGGAACCTAGTCGGGGAAGTCGATGTTCGACATGCACGCCATCGCGGCGCGGTGGCAGAGCCCGTCGCGCTCCTCCTCGGTAAAGGTGACGCCGAACTGAGCGCCCCACTCGGGGAGGTTCTTCGCGATGTGCGTCCAGACCTCGGTCTGGGTGCGGGCCTTGGACCCGACGCCCGCCTGGGGGAGATCGGTGCCCCACACCACGCGCTCCGCCCCCACCGAATCGATGAAGACGCGCAGCACCTTGGCGAGTTCTGGCTGGTTCTCCTCCTTGAGTGCGCCCAGGGCCTGCCAGTCGCAGATGTCGAGCCAGACGTTCCGCTTGCCGCGACCCGCGATGAGACCGCGCCAGTAGGCGCCCGTCTCCCACGGGAACTGCAGGTTCGTGTGGCCCATCATGATGCGAAGGTCCGGGTAGCGCCGCGCGACCAGCTCGACCCACTCCGGCCAGGCCCAGATGTTGCCTCCCGTGTGGATGAGCACCGGAACGTCGAGCTCGATCGCCTTCTCATACATCGGGAAGCATCGCTCGTCGTTCGCCTGGTAGCCGTTCGGCGGGTAGACCTTCAGGCCGACCGCGCCGTGGTTCTTCACCATGTCATCGAAGATCGCGGTCGCCCGCGGCCGCCGCGGGTCGACGCCGGCAAACCACCACAGCTTGCCGGGGTAGCGTGCAGCAGCCTCGGCCGTCTTCAGATGGAACTCCTCGACGTCGAGCTGGTTATCCTCGGTGGGCCCGTAGGCCATCCCCCAATCGAGACAGAGAATGATCGAGTGATCGATCCCGTAGTGCTCCATTTCGGCGACGGCGCCGGAGCCGGATTCCTCCATCGTGGGCGACTGCTTGATCCGCTCCAGCACCTGATCCTTCGAGCGGCCGGTGCGGCGCGCGAGTTCGGCTGCATTGTTCCCGAGGTGGCTCGGCGGGAACCACTCGAAACCCCACAGGTGGCGGTGCACATCGATCAGCTTGACCATCGACTCGCTTCCCTCCTCGGCTCTCTCATATCGCGAACGGGCCCGCAGGATCCTCCGGGCGCAGCAGCGGCATCCTAGGCACCGCCCGCCTCCCCTGTCCACAGCCCCGCGCACGAGCGGATCGGGACGACCCTTCGGCGAGAAGGTCGGGCGCCCGCCTGCCCGCCGGGCACCCGGTTCGGCGCGCCTACCAGCCGAAATCGATGTTGCTGAAGGCCGCCTTCGCCGCGCCGTGGCAGATTCCGTCGCGCTCCTCCTCGGTGAAGCGGACGCCGTACTTGGCGCCGGACTCCGGGAGATTCCGGAAGAAGTCGGCCCAGGCCATCGTCTGCGCGCGTGCACGGCTCCCAACGCCGGCCTGCGGCAGGTCCGTGCCCCACACGATGCGCTCTGGTCCGACCGAGTCGAGGAATACGCGAATTACGCGGGCCAGCTCGGGGAGATTCTCCTCCTTCACCGCGCCCAGGGCCTGCCAGTCGCAGAGGTCGAGCCAGATGTTGCGATGGCGCGAGCCGGACATCAGCCCCTGCCAGTACGCCTGCGTCTCGAACGGCGCCTGCAGATTCGTGTGGCCCATGATGATCCGCAGGTCCGGATAGCGCCGCGCGACCAGCTCGACCCACTCCGGCCAGGCCCAGACGTTGCCTCCGGTGTGGATCAGCACCGGTACGTCGAGTTCGATCGCCTTCTCGTAGAGCGGGAAGCACCGCTCGTCGTTCGCCTGGTAGCCGTTCGGCGGATAGACCTTGAGCCCGACGGCACCCCACTCCTTCACCGCCTGCTCGAAGAGCGAGACGGCACGCGGGCGTCGCGGGTCGTAGCTCGCCATCGCCCACAGCTTCCCGGCGTGTTGCTGGACCACCTCCTGAGCGAGGCGGTTGAACTCCTCGGCCGGCAGCTGGTTGTCCTCCTCGGGCCCGTAGGCGAGGCCCCAGTCGAGCACCATGATGATCGAGGCATCGATGCCGTAGTAGTCCATCTCCTCGATCGCGACCCGTCCAGTCGGGTCCATCGTGGGCGACTGCTTGATCCGCTCCAGGACCTCGCCGAGGGTGCGGTTGGTGCGGCGCGCAATGCCCTCGGCGCTGAACTTGGGGAGGTGACTCGGGGGAAACCAGTCGTAACCCCAGAGGTGCCGGTGGACATCGATTAGCTTCGTACCCATGCGCTGCTCCCTCTCCGTCTAGGCAGGTGGACCGCCGGACGCCGGCCGTCTCGAGTTCCGCGACCACGGGAGCTTAGGCGGGGCGGCCGAGAGCACGCAACGAGCCGGCGGCCGGTTCGCGGTGATGCTCGGACCGGGGCACCGAAGAGCACCGAAGCCGGGGCCGGCCCACAGCATGAGGCCGCGCCGCTCTCGGCGACGCGGCCCTACGCGGCCCCCTTGCGGCACGCCAACCACCCCCCGGGAACCGCCGGGACGCCGCGCTAGTAGAGACGCTCGGGCGCCTCGTTCTTGACGGGACCCGTGTACTCGGCCTCGCGCTTCTCGACGAAGGCCTGCATCCCCTCCATGCGGTCGCTCTCGGACTTCACCAGAGCGACCGTCTTGAGCTGGTTCTCGCGACGCCGCTCGTAGTAGCCCTCAGGCCGGAGGTTGCCGGAGCGACGCTGCAGCTCCACGGAACCCCGCTTGAGATGGCGGATCGAGTCCGGGCCCATTCGCGCCGATGCCTGGGCGACCTCGATCGCCTTCTCCAGCACATCCTCCTTCGGCACCACGTAGTTCGCGAAGCCCCAGCGGCGACACTCCTCCGCCGTCAGGCGGCGGTCCGTCATCGTCAACTCGCGCGCGATCATGGGGGGGAGGAAGGTGTTCATCGAGTTCATGCCGCCCACGTTGATCTTCGCGTGCAGGTCGGCGATATAGGTGTCGTCGGCCATCACGACCATGTCCGCCATGATCGCGACCTCAAGACCGCCGCCCACCGCGGCGCCGTTGAGCGCGACGATCAGGGGCTTGAAGATATCGTAGTGGTTGCACTGCGTCGCGAACATGATGTGGTTCGGGTCATCGATCGGGCGCAGGGCGTCGGAGTCCTTCTCGCCGTACGTCGAGACAAACTCCTTGATGTCACGACCTGCGCAGAAGAAGCGTCCGCTGCCCGTGACCACGGCGGCCCGGATCTCGTCGTTGTTGTTGATCTCGTCCCAGCACGCGACGACATCGCGGTGCATCGCCGTGTTAAGCGAATTGGCCGCCTCGGGCCGATTCATCGTGACGATGGCGACCTCGCCGCGCCGTTCGAACGTCGCGGCCTCGAGATTGTTCAGGTCGAGCCCGAGTTCGCGGACCAGATCCTTGCCGAACTGCATGTTCCCCCCTCGGCACCATCGCGCGAGCTCCCGGCCAGCGCGTCGCCCGCATCATAGCCGAAGCGTCCGGGCGGCGTTGCCACTTCCCGGACGCCGGACGATACGAAGCGGGCCGGGGCGTCGTGCCCCGGCCCGCTTGCGGTGACCTGCTCGTGGAGGCGGTTACTCGGCCTTCACGGGGCGATCGTACTGCGACTCGCGCTTCTCGACGAACGCCTTCATGCCCTCCATACGGTCGTGGTCCGAGGCAGTCTCCGACATCTGCTGGCGGACCATCTTCCGTCGCTCCTCGCGGAACTCCGGGTGTTGGATGTTCCCCGAGGCGAGCTGGACATCGATCGAGCCCTGCTTCAGGCGCTGGATCGAGTCCGGGCCCATCCGCGCGGTCGCCTCGGCGATCTCGATCGCCCTGTCGAGCACCTGGTCCTTCGGCTCCACGTAGTTGGCGAACCCCCACATGTGGCACTCCTGCGCCGTGAGGCGCCGGTCCGTCATCGTGAGCTCACGCGCGATCATCGGCGGCAGGAACGTGTTCATCGAGTTCATGCCACCCACGTTGATCTTCGCGTGCAGGTCCGCGATGTAGGCGTCATCCGCCATCACGATCATGTCGCACATGATCGCGATCTCGAGGCCGCCGCCGACCGCGGAGCCGTTGAGCGCGCCGATCAGCGGCTTGCGAACATGGTAGTGGTTGGCGAGCACCCCGAACATCTCGTGGTCCGGGTCGTCGATCGGGCGGAGTGCCTGCGCCTCGCCGGCACCGTAGGTACCGACGAACTCCTTGATGTCGCGGCCGGCGCAGAAGAAGCGACCGGAGCCGATGACGACCGCCGCGCGGATCTCGTCGTTGCGGTTGATTTCGTCCCAGCACGCCACTATGTCGCGGTGGATCGCGGTGTTCAGCGAGTTGAGCGCCTCCGGACGGTTCAGCGTGACCACGGCGGTGGTGCCACGCAGTTCGAAGATGCCGGATTCCATATTGCTGAGATCGACGCCGTACAATGCCATGTGTCCCCCTTTTCGGCCCGAGTCGGGCCCTCTCTTGCTACTCGCGCGCCACACCCGGACGCCGGGGTCGACGCTTCCCTCGACCGAGACCTAGAGGGAGCTGGCGTCGCTCGCCTGCGGACGGCACCCCCCCGCCGAGCCCCGGATGGCCGAATACTATCACTCGAGCGGGGCTCTCACCACGGCATCGATCGTCCGAAGTCGATCCTCCAGCGAGTCGCCGAAGCTGCCGGCGGAGGCGACGATGACCTGGTCCGCCACGCCCACGTACCGCTTGGTCAGCTCCTCGCGCACCTCGTCCGCGGGGCCAGTGATGGCGATGCGCTCGATAACGTCGCTTCCGATGAGCTGCGAGGCGCGATCCATGTCGCGATCAACCTGCACCGCCTGGCGGATCGCCTCGTAGCGATCGCCGATGCCGTAGTACTGCAAGATGCCCTGGTAGCTCTTCGTCGAGAGGTAGTTCGCGATGGTCTGGCCTGCCAGGTGGCGGGCCTTGTCCTTGTCCGGGTGGACGACCGTCGTCGCCCAGACGCCGAATTCGAACGGAGCCTCGTAGCCGCTCTTCGCGCGGCCAGCCTCGATGTTGGGCCTCACGACCTCGCGCAGATAGTCGGCACCGACGGTCGGATGGCCACAGAGCCCGTCGGCCACCTCGCCGGCAAAGCGCTGCATGTTCTCGTTGACGGCCGCTATCCAGATCGGGATCGGCCGGATCACGGCACGGTCGGAGCGGACGGCGCGGATACCACGGATCTTGTAGTACTCGTCATCCCAGCGGAAGGTCTCACCCGCCTCCACCGACGCCCAGAAGGCGCGCACTATGTCGATCACGGAGCGCAACCGGTGAATCGGCCGCGGCACGTCGATTCCGTACTGGTACATGTTCTGGAGCTTGGTGCCGGTCGCTATGCCGAGGATGACGCCCCGCTCGGTGAGAGCGTTCATCGTCAGATAGGACGACGCGACCGTGACCGGATTGCGCAGGAACGCGCGCAGGATGCCGGAGCCGACGCGGATCCCCGGGGCGCCGGCGGCCATTGCCGACATATGCACGATGCCATCCGAGGCGGGGTTATCGTCCGTCCAGGCGGAATCGAACCCCGCGTCCTGTGCCTTCTTGGCGTAGACGCCGCGCATCTTCGAGCCCGGCACGGCCGCAAGCGTCACCCCGTACTTCATATCGCTCTCCTCACCCCGCTCCACAACGACGACGGACGCGGCCGTCCCTCACGCGGCGCTGACCACCACTCTCGATACGCGGGCGTCGGCACCGCTAGGAGCGAGTCGGACGGAAGCCGAGCTCCGCGCCGACGAGCGGCCTGTCGCCGATCGCGCCGGCACGCTCCAGTTCGGCGATCTCCGCCTCGTTCTTCCCGAGCAGCTCCGCGAATACGTACCCGTTGTCCTCGCCCATCTCGGCCGGCGCGTGTGTGATCGGGGGGCGCCGACCGTTCACGAGCCAGGGCGCACTGTACACGGGGTAGGTTCCGAGATCATCACGATAGAGCCACGTCAGAAAGTCGCGAGCCGCAAGCACCGGATCGGCGTCGATGTCCCGGGCGCGCGTCACGCGCTGGCACGGAACGCCCCGGGGGCGAAGCTGCTGCTCGAGCGATGACGGCTCACGCTCCGCGCAGACGCCAGCGAGGAGCGCGTCGAGAGCCTCCAGGCCGGTCGCGTCCGCGGCGTCCTCCGCGCCGAGCGCCGCGAGTCCGGCCGCGAGCGCCTCGCGCTGAGTATCGGTGCCGCACGAGATGGCGACCCATGCGTTTTCGCCGGCGCAGCGGTAGATAGCGTGAGGCCAGCGGCCCGGCACGCCCCGCGCGTCGAAGCCGACGCCAGACTCGGTCGGGACGCCGAGCTGCGACTCGACCAATGTCTCCGCCGAGTAGGACGTGCACGTCTCGACGCAGGAGACATCGACGTGGGTGGCCGTCCCTGTACGCTCTCGCGCGCGCAGGCCCTGCACAACGTGGAACGCGAAGGCGATGCCGTTCACCGGATCGCCGTAGGCACCGAGCGGGGCCGAGCCCTCGCCCTCGTAGCCTGTCCCGACGAAGAGCCCCGCGAAGGCCGCCTGACCGTCGCCGAAGAGCCGCCAGCCTCCACGGGGCCCGTCCTCGCCGTAGCCCGAGAGCGTCGCGAAGACGATCCCGGGATTGAGGGCGCGCAGTCGCTCGAAGGAGATGTTCTGCCGCGCGCGCGTCCCCTGCGACATGTTCGTCACCACGACGTCGCAACGAGCGACCAGCTCCTCAAGGAGGCGCTGACCCTCGGGCCGCGTCAGCTCGACGCCGGCGGAGAGTTTGTTGCGGGCGAGCCCCAGCCACATGACGTAGCGATCCCAGGGCTTCTCGCCGGGCTCGTGCCCCGGGTAGCTCGGGTGCGGACGCGGCGGGGCGGTGAATCCCCGCAGCATGTCCATCCACTCGAGGCCCTCAAGCTTGATCACCTCGGCCCCGAGATCGCCGAGCATCGTCGCGCCCTTTGGCGCCGCCCAGGTATTGGTGAGATCGAGCACGCGCACGCCGGCAAGCGGGAGGAGCGGGTCGCGCCCTGCTCGACCTCCGGCCGGGACGACGCGGTCGGGCAGCGCCCGCTCGGACAGCTCGCGGAGCAACTCGCCGAGCGAGCGGGTGGCCGGCGCGCTCAGCCGCCGCACCGGCGCCTCGTCGTGGCCGGAGAGACGGCCGGTGCCGACGGGGAAGCGGACACGCGTCCCGCCGGCTTCGATCACTTCGAAATTGCCGCGCGCCAGCAGCTGGGGATCGTCCAGAACCTCGTCGGGCGAGCGCACCACCGACATCGGCATGCCGGCCTCCTGCGCGGCCTCCACCGCCTCCATCGCTGTGCGCTCGAGGAACCACGGGATCAGGAGTGCGTCCATCTCCTCCATGTGCTGCATGCGGTTGTATCGCGCCATGAAGCGCTCATCGCGCTCGAGGTCGGTGCGGCCGATCATGCGGGCCACGCGCGGCCACTCGCGGTCGTGGAAGAGCATGTGGACAGTCCGTCCATCCCTGCTGGGATAGCCGCTGGCGGCGGCCGTGGGCTTCGCATTGAGCCAGTGTGAGATCTCGAGGCCGTTGTAGAACCAGTTCACGGCACCAAGCTCGGAGTGCATGTAGAGGCACTCCTGGATGGAGACGTCTAGGAGCGCACCGGGGCCGCCGCGCTCTCGAGAGAATCGGAGAGCGGCGATCGCGACCACGGCGTGCCAGCCTGCGCCTACCTCCGCCTGCGGACCCTTCATCGGCAGCGGGGGTCGCCCGGGCTCGCCGATACGCAGCAGCATCGGCCCGCTCGCCTGCTCCGTGAGCTCCGTCCCCTCCCACTCGGCGCCGATGCCAAAGAGGCCGTACGGCGTGATACCGCACCAGATCGCGTGAGGGGGCTTGTCGCCTTCGTAGAGCGCCCGCAGGTCGACCCCGCGCGCGCTCCAGTAGGAGAGCGGGCGATCGTCGATCACAACGTCAGCGCGATCCAGCAGAACGGCGAGGGCCTCCGCATCGAGCTCGCCCTCCGCGTGGAAGCTCTCGGCACCGTAGGCATACGCCTCGCGCAGGACCTCGGAGCGGTCCCACCGATCGGGAGCCCCGCCCTGCCCGACGATGCGGACGGTCCGCGCCCCGAAGCGGGCGAGCAGCAACGCCGCCTGCGCCGACGCCAGGCCCTGTCCGAGTTGAACGACGAGATCGGCAATCACAGCGGCTGCCCTAGCGCGCCTTCCAGACAGGGCGGCGCTTTTCCACGAAGGAGCGCGGCCCCTCGGAGTAGTCCTCGGTCGCGCGGAGCGCGTGCCCGAGCTCGTGGCCGTACGCGCTGCCGGCGGATACGCCGGCGCCGTCCTCCCGCATCTGCCAGGCGCCCTCGAGGTAGGCACGCGTCGCGAGCGGCGACATCTGCATCACGTTGTCCGCCAGCTCGCGGGCCCGCTCGAGAAGCCGCTCGCCCGGTACCAGCTCCGACACGACGCCGAGCTCGTACATGCGCTGGGCGGAGACGCGCTCGCCCGTAGTCCCCATGAGTGCCATGCGGTGACCAATGCTCCAGGGGAGCCCGCCGTTGGCGAGGCCGTAGATCTCGCTCGCCGGCACCTGTCCGACGGAGAGGTGCGGCTCGAGGAACGTGACGTGGTCAGCGGCGATGGTGATGTGCGCCTCCCACGCGAAGATGAGGCCCCCGCCCGCCGTGGTCCCGTTGAGGGCGCAGATGATCGGCTTGAAGAAGCGGTACGGCCACGGCAGCCCCATCACGCGGCGGCTCCCCAGCCTCCCCTCGGAGCCCGACGCCGCCTCGCGCATGTCGGCGCCGGTGCAGAAGTGCCGCTGGCCGGCCCCCGTGAGGATCACGACCCACACGTCATCGTCGTCGCGGGCCCCCTGCCAGAAGTCGGCGAGTTCGGCGTGGAGCTGCGCGTTCAGCGCGTTGCCGCTCTCCGGACGGTTCAGTGTGACGGTCGCCACGCGATCCACCACCTCCACGAGCAAGGTCTCGTAGGGCTGGCCGGTCTCGTACGAGACGAACTGCCCGGTCACCGACGTCATCACGCAACTCCTCGCCTTGTCCGCGACCCCGGCGGCCGCGTCGGACTGCCGGCGCGCGAGCCGACGCTGCGCCCGTCGTCCAGCCTGCTCGACCTCGGGAGCGGCCTCTGGCCGTGAGCCGCGTCAGTAAACGCGAAACGCGGTAGCGCCGCAACAGCGGCAGAGGGGGATGGTCCGGGCACCCGCCCCGGGCGGAGAAAGAGAAGCGCCGCCTCGAGGCGGCGCTTCCCCTCGGTGCCCCGATGGGCCCCTCGCCAGCTGGTCTCTCCTAGAGGTACTGCCGGCGGTCGACCACGTCGCGCAGGCGGTCGCCGAGCGTGTTGATCGACCACACGGTCAGCGAGATCGCCAGACCGGGGTAGATCGCCAGCCACGACGCGCGGTGCAGGAACTGCCGGCCCTCCGAGAGCATCGATCCCCAGCTGGCTGTGGGCGGTGGGATGCCCACGCCGAGGAAGGAGAGCGACGCCTCGATGATGATCAGGATCGCCGCCGAGAACGACCACAGCACGAGCAGCGGCGAGATCAGGTGCGGGAAGACATGCCGCGCCACGATGCGCGGCGGCGCCGCCCCGATCGTCCGGGCCGCTTCGACGAACTCGCGGTTCTTCACCGAAAGAGTCAAGCCCTCCGAGATTCGGGCGTAGGGCCCCCAGAACCAGACGGCGAAGAGGATGAGCAAGATGTGGAGTCCTGGGCCGAACACGGCCGCGATGGTCAGCGCCATCAGGAGGAGAGGCAGCGCGATCTGCAGGTCGGCCCAGCGCATGATGATCGCACCGGTGATACCGCGGTTCCAGCCCGCGGTCATCCCGAGGGCCACGCCGATGGTGGCCGCGCCGGACGCCCCGACGATCCCCAGCAGGATCGAGACGCGCCCGCCCACGAGGATGCGCGTGAAGACATCGCGACCCACCGAGTCGGTGCCCAGCAGATGATGAGAGTTCACGGCGAGGCTGAAGTCGGGCGGCTGCAGCGCGCTGCGCAGGTCCGGCTTATCCGGATCCCAGCTGATCACGTATGGGCCGAGCATCGCCATCGAGACGAAGAAGAAGACGATAACGACCGCGAAGGCAGCCGGTGGGTAACGGACGAAGCCGACCACCATGCGGTGGTTCCAGAGCCGGTCCCACCGCGATCGAGCCGCCGCGATCTGGAACGCCTCGGGCGCGGCTCCGAGCGCGGCCGCGCCACCGGCATCGGGACCGGGAACGCTACCGCCACCGATGCCGCCCATGTCCATTGGTGAGTTAGCCATTCAGCACATCCTGCCCGTCTGCGGCCCAGGCGATTGCCCGCTGCCGCGCGCTCTCGCTCCTAGCTCTTCCGGCGAATACGCGGGTCGATGAGACCGTACGCGAAGTCCGCCACCAAGCTGCCGGTGAGCACCAGCAGACCGATCGTGAAGCCCGCCGCCTGGATCACAGGGTAGTCGCGCGTCTTCGCCGCCTCGACGACCAGCGTGCCGAACCCGGGCCACGCGAAAACCGCCTCGACGATGATCGCGCTGCCGACGAGCGTCCCAATGTCGACGCCCATCACCGTGATGATCGGGAGCAGCGAGTTACGCATCACGTGCTTGCGGATCACCTTCGTCTCGGCGAGGCCCTTCGCGCGGGCGGTGCGCACGTACTCCTGCGTCAACGTCTCGGAGACCTGCGCCCGCATCAGCCGCGTGTAGCGCGCGAGCGGGTAGCCCATCAGCGTCGCGACCGGAAGAATGAAGTGTTCGACACCTCCGGTCCCGAACACCGGCAACCAGCCCAGCGTGACCCCGAAGAGGAAGATGTAGAGGACCCCGAGGAAGAACGAAGGCACCGACTGGAAGACGACGGCCATGATCATGGCGAACGCGCCGATCGCGCCGCGCTTGACGGCTGCGACCGCCCCCAGCGGTAGCGCTATGGCGATGACGAGGATCTTGGCCGGGATGACCAGCTGCAGGCTGACCTGAATGCGCTGGATCACGAGATCGCGGGCGGGCTGGAAGGTCCGCACCGAGTCGCCGAAGTCCCCCCTTGAGATCTCGCCGAGGAAGCGAACGTACTGCACGACGATCGGGTCGTTGAATCCGTAGGCCTCCCGCAGTGCCTCCACGTCTTCCGGATCGATCGCACCCTCGGTGAGCATGACGACCGGGTCTCCCGACATACGTGAGACGAAGAAGAGTGTCGATACCAGCAGGAAGAGGACGAAGAACGCCTGAATCGCTCGACGGGCAAGAACCGCACCTACCATGTGTCACACCCCTCGCCTGACCCCGGGGTCCGTGCATTGGCGGTCGGAGCGCCTCGCTCGTCGTGCCGATGAGCCCCACATCACCACGCGGCTCACGGGAGACACCTCCCGCGAGCCGCCTATCGGGGGACTGTAGCGAGCGCGCGGTGACCTGTCCAGCATCGAATCGGGTGAGCGCGCCCGCCCGCGATCACCACCGGATCGACGGGATCGCTCGTCCCGCAGGGCCGCCAGCGCCGCCGCGCGCGATCGGCAACGAACGAACCCCGCGCCGGCAAGCGAAGTCGCGTTGCCCGCGGTCGAGCAGACTCCGACACTGGGGCAGCGCCCCGGCCGCTCGGGCACGCGGCCCGGCGGCAACGCCGAGAGGTCCACGTGACGATGCGCCTCCGTACGCCGGCACTGCTCATCCTGCTGCTCGCCTCCCTCGCCGTGCTGATCGCGCTCGGCACGTGGCAGTTTGCTCGCCACCAGGAGAAGCAGCGCCTCGGCGATCGCCTCGGCGATCGGACGGAGGCGGCGCCGATCGCGCTGCAGCGCGCCGACGCGGCGCCGCCGGGCCGAGATCTCGACTTCCGACTGGTGCGCATCACTGGGAGCTGGGACCTCGATCGCTCGCTCATCGTCACAAACCGCGTGCGCTTCGGCACGCGGGGCGAGGAGGTAATCGTGCCGCTCCGTCCCTCCGGCGGCGGGCCCGCCGTGCTCGTCGACCGGGGGTGGTACCCGCTGGAACTCCGTGGCGAGGTGCGGATGCGCCTCGCCGCGGAGCCCGCCGGGGAGGCTCTGGGGATGGCCCGGTACCTCGAGGAGGGCGGAGCGCGGCTCGTGGCGAACGCGGGGTGGACATCCTTTCATCCCGCCTCGATGGCAGGGACGCTCCCGTACCCGGTGGTCGCCTGGGGCCTGATCGAAGGCGATGCGCCGCTCGACACGGACGCCCTCATGCCGCCGAGCCCAAGCGAGCTGCCGCAGACGGGCTACGTGCCGTACCGCAACACGATCCCGCACCTCGAGTACGCCCTCACGTGGTGGGGGCTCGCAGCTACGCTCGCGTCCGTCGCGACCGTGCGCCTCTGGGTCGTCCCGCGCCGACGGACGGCGTCGTCCGGCGGCACCGCGGCCGGCCCACCGCCGGGCGAACCCTAGCCACCGGTGCCCAGCGCCTCGATCTGCGCAGCGTGCTCCGAGCGGTGGCTCGCAGCAAGCTCGGCCACCCACTCCACGGTGCGTCCGAAGCGCGTCTCGACCTTGAGCTGCTCGTCCGAGAGCGTCGCCACAGCCGCGTCGAGAGCTGCGGATGAAGCCTCCAGCGCCGCGAGGGCCTCGGCGGCCGAGGGGAGCTCGATCTCGGGGCGCTCGAGCGACTCTCGCCCAAGCGCGCCGTCGATCGCTCGCGCGAAGGCGTATTCGGCGCCGATCACGTGTTCGGCGGCCTGGCGCGCCGACCAGTCCTCCTCGCCGGACTCGCGCGATCCGTCGCTCGGCGCCGGGGCGCGCTCCCAATCCGCACCGGCCCCCTCGATCGCGACTCGCAGAGGGGGCAGCGCCCCCCGGATCGCCTGCCGCAGTTCATCTGCGCCCACCATCGCCCCCTCCTCCCCCTCGACCGGACGCCGAAGCCTAACACCGAACGCGTGCGTGACGAGTACGGGTCCCGAGGACCGGCCACACTGCCACTGGAAACGTCGTTCGCTATCATCGATGCTCGCCGAGCCCCGACGAGAGGCCATCGCGTGCCGAGTCCGCCACCGTCTGCCCGGCCGAGTGGTCCACCCGAGACGGCCGTGCAGAGTGTCGCGGCGGCCGGCAGCGCTCGCGACGAGCTCACGCAGATCGAGGCCCAGGTACGCGCCGCGCGCCTCTCCGACGTCTCCTACGAACTTGCGCTCGATCTCACCGGCGGTGCCGAGCGCTACCGCGGCGACGTCACGATTCGCTTCCGGCTCGCTGGCGAGGGCGACACCTTCCTCGACTTCCGGGGCGGAGCGATCGAGTCTCTGGAGATCGACGGAGCCATCGTCGTCCCGTCGTGGACCGGCTACCGCCTCGCCCTGCCGGCCGCGGCGCTCACGGCGAGCGGCGGGCACGTCGTGCGGGCGCGCTACGAGAGCGACTACGACCACACTGGCGACGGATTCCACCAGTTCATCGACCCCGAGGACGGCGAGGAGTACCTCTACACCAACTTCGAGCCCTACGCCGCGCACCGCCTGCTACCGTGCTTCGACCAGCCTGACCTGAAGGCGCGACTCTCGCTCTCGGTCGCGGCTCCAGCGGCGTGGGCGCTGATCGCGAACGGGGCGGCGGAACACCGCGACGACATCGCCGACGAGCGCCAGTTCGTGCGCTTCGAGCCGACGCCGCCGATCGCACCCTACCTCTTCGCGCTCATCGCCGGCCCCTACCACGCGATCCGCTCCGAGCACGCGGGCATCCCGCTGGCGCTCTACTGCCGGCGCTCGCTCGTGCGCCATCTCGACGAGGAGGAGGTCCTCGAGATCACTCGCCAGGGTCTCGACTTCTTCGTCGAGTTCTTCGACTACCTCTACCCATTCGGGAAATACGACCAGGTCTTCGTCCCGGAATTCAACGCCGGAGCGATGGAGAACGTCGCCGCGGTCACACACTCGGAGCGGCTGATCTTCCGCGACCCGCCCACCGAGAACCAGCGCCTCACCCGTGCCGAGGTGATCCTCCACGAGATGGCCCACATGTGGTTCGGGAACCTCGTGACAATGAGATGGTGGAACGACCTGTGGCTCAACGAGAGCTTCGCCACCTACATGGCCTACCTCGCGCTGACCACGGCCACCCGCTTCACGACGGCGTGGCAATCATTCAATTCCGGGATGAAGGCGTGGGCCTACCGGCAGGATCAGCTGCCGACCACGCATCCGATCGCCGGCGAGGTGGCGAGCACCGAGGAGACCTTCCTCAACTTCGACGGCATCACCTACGGCAAGGGCGCGGCCGTCATCAAGCAGCTCGTCGCCGCAATGGGCATCGAGGGCTTCCGCGCCGGGATGCGCCTCTACTTCCGTCGGCACGCCTTCGGCAACACCACGCTGCGCGAGTTCCTCGACGCCCTCGAGGCCGGGATCCGGGAGGCGGGCGGCGAGCGCGACCTGCACGCCTGGGCGGCGCTCTGGCTGGAGACGCCGTCCGTTAACACGATCGCCGCGGGCTGGGAGGCCGACGGCGGGGTCATCGGCCGGCTGTGGCTCTCCCAGAGCGCGCCCGGCGAGCATCCCACGCTTCGGCCGCACCACGTCACGCTCGGGCTCTGGCGCGAGGGGGAGCACCCGGGCGACGCAGTCGTCGAGGAGCTGCCCGCCTCCATCGACGGCTCCGCGGCCGACGTTCCCGCCGCCGCCGGCCGACCTGTGCCCCTCTTCGTGCTCCCCAACCACGGCGACCACGCCTACGCCAAGCTCGCGCTCGACGAGAGGTCGCTCGCCTTCGCCAGGGAGCGGCTCCCCGATGTCGCCGATCCGCTCGCACGGCAACTCTGCTGGCGTGCGCTCTGGGACATGGTGCGCGACCAGCAGCTCTCGTCGCTGGACTACCTTGAGGCCCTCTCGCGCCACCTCGCCGTGGAGCGCGATGTCGAGCTGGTCGAGACTCTGCTCGCCACGGCGCAGGGCGCGCTCATGCGCTACGTGCCCCAGGACCGCCAGCCGGCCGCCGCCCACTCGTTCTTCGAGCAGGCGTGGGACTTGCTCCCCGCGCTGCCCGCGGGCGACCTGCAGATCCTCTGGACGCGCACGCTGATCCAGGTCGCCCTCACGCCCGGCGACATTGAGCGCACGGCCCAGCTCGCCGACGGCGCCACGAGGATTCCGGGGCTCGAGGTCGATCAGCAGATGCGCTGGGAGATCGCGGCGCGCTACGCCGCCCACGGTCTCGCCGGCGCCGAAGCGCGCGCCGACGCGCAACGCGAACGCGATCCCTCCGACCGCGGCCAGCGGGCGGCGCTCCGCATCGAGACGTCTGTTCCTCATCCCGCCGTCAAGGCCGCTGCGTGGGAGCGTTTCCTCGGAGAAGGCTACGGGTCCCTTCATCTCACGGTCGCGGCGATGAGCGGTTTCCACTGGCCGGCGCAGCGCGACTTGCTCGCCCCGTACGTGGAGCGCTTCTTCGACCTGCTCCCCCGGGTCGCCCGCGAGCGCGACCACGAGTTCACGCAGGCCTTCTTCGGGCAGCTCTTCCCCGACGACCGCGTCGAACCCGAACTGCTGGAGCTCTCGCGCTCCGTTCTCACCACGGTCGAAGGGGAGCCGCTCCTCTCGCGGCTCCTGCGCGAGGCGAACGACGATCTCGAGCGCGCGATCCGATGCCGCGACTTCGCTCGGAGCCGGGAGTAGGGCTGTGGCACGAACGCCGCCCTCCGCGACGCCCTCCCCGGGCGGCGTGACGGTGAGACCGACCGCCCCCACCGACGGCGCGCCGGGTTCGCCCGTGCGGTCACGCTCGGCGGAGGGCGACCGCGGGCGTCGCGGCGGTCCGCTCAGGCTCCGGCGCCCCTTCTACGGCTGGTGGATCGTCGCGGCGGGCGCCGGCATCCAGATCATGTTCGCCGGCCTCCTGATGCAGGCCTTCGGGGCGTATGCCGCGGTGCTGCGCGAGGAATTCGGGTGGAGCCGCGCGCTAGTCTCCGGCGCCTTCGCCCTCGCGCGCGCCGAGAGCGGCGTGCTCGGACCGCTGCAGGGCTGGATGCTCGATCGGTTCGGGCCGCCCGCGATCATGCGCGTGGGCCTTGTCCTCTTCGGCGTGGGCTTCATGCTGTTCAGCCAACTCAACTCGCCGGCGACCTTCTACGCGACATTCTTCCTGATCGCGATCGGTTCCTCCCTCGGGGGGCCGCTCGCGATCACGGTTGCGATCGTGAACTGGTTCGAGCGCCGACGCGCCACCGCGCTGGGCATGTCACAGGTCGGATTCGCGATCGGCGGCCTGCTCGTTCCTCTCACCGTGCTCGCGATGGAGACGTGGGGCTGGCGCTGGACGGCCTTCGGTTCGGGCGTGCTGATCATCGCCGCCGGCATACCGCTCTCGTTCGTCATCCGTCATCGGCCGGAGCCCTACGGCCATACAGTCGACGGCCGCCCGCGCGAGGAGATGCACGACAGCGTCGGCGCGAACGCTGCGGCCGCGCTCCCGGGCGGGGACTCCGACTTCACCGCGCGCGAGGCGATGCACACGCGCGCCTTCTGGATGGTCTCCCTCGGGCACGGCTCGGCGCTGCTCGTGGTCTCGGCCGTGATGGTGCACCTCGTGCTGCAACTCACGGAAAGGCTCCACTACTCGCTCGGCGAGGCCGCGCTTTTTGTCTCTCTCCTCACCGCGATGCAGATGGCCGGACAGCTCGGCGGCGCCTCCCTCGGCGACCGCTTCGAGAAGCGCGTCATCATCGTGACGTGCATGGTGATGCACATGGTGGGGCTGCTGCTGCTCGCCTTCGCCGACTCGCTCTGGATGGTCGTCGCGTTCACGGTCTTGCACGGATTGGCGTGGGGAACGCGCGGCCCCCTGATGATGGCGATCCGCGCCGACTACTTCGGTCGCAGTTCCTACGGCACCATCATGGGCTTCTCCTCGATCATCGTGATGACAGGAATGATGGGCGGTCCCCTCCTCGCCGGCTTCCTCGCCGACCGCACCGGGAACTACGAGGTGGGCTTCACCGTGCTCGCGCTGGCGGGGGGGCTGGGATCGATCTTCTTCATCCTCGCGAAGCGCCCTGAACCCCCAGCTCGGCACCGCCGGCCGCCCGCGTCGTCAGCCGGACACGGGCGGGACCGACCGTAGCTGGGCCTCTCGCCTCGGCGGGAGCGCTCTCCCCCAGGCGCGGCCTGCCGGGAGCAGCTGACGAGCATGACCGCGTCGGGAGCGACACCCCGCCCGGGGATACCTCGCCGCGCTTCGCCGAGCGCCCCCTATGACGCGAGCAGACCCCGTAGCACATACTGGAGGATCCCGCCGTGGCGGTAGTACTCCGCCTCCACAGGCGTGTCGACGCGGCAGCGCACCGGGAAGCTCACCTCCCGTCCGGCCTCGGTGTGGCCATACACCGTCACCGACTGTCCGGGCGTAACGCCGCCCTCAATGCCGCGTACGTCGATGCGCTCGGTGCCGCTGAGGCCGTGCGTCGCCAGCGACTCGCCAGGCAGAAACTCGAGCGGCAGGATGCCCATGCCGATGAGATTCGAGCGGTGGATGCGTTCGTAGCTCTGCGCGATCACCGCGCGCACGCCGAGCAGCGCCGGACCCTTCGCAGCCCAGTCGCGTGAGCTCCCCGATCCGTACTCACGACCGGCGACGATAAGAAGCGCCACGCGCTCCGTCTGGTAGCGCTGCGCTGCATCGAAGATCAGCATCTCCTCGCCGGAGGGGAAGTGACGCGTCCACCCGCCCTCGCGCTCGACGAGGGCGTTGCGCAGGCGCACGTTGGCGAACGTGCCCCGCATCATCACCTCGTGGTTCCCCCGGCGCGCGCCGTAGCTGTTGAACTCGCGCACCGGCACCTCGTGCTCCTGCAGGTAACGCCCCGCGGGCGAGCCGTCGGCGATCGCGCCGGCGGGCGAGATGTGGTCCGTGGTCACTGAGTCGCCGAGCAGCGCTAGAACCCGCCCTCCGACGATGTCACCGGGCGCCGTCGGCTCGCGCGCCATCCCGTCGAAGAAGGGTGGGCGTCGGACATAGGTCGACCACCCGTCCCAGGCGAAGCGCTCGCCGGTGGGGACCGGCAAATCGCGCCACTCCTCATCGCCGGAGAAGACATCCGCGTACTCGCTGCGGAACATCTCGGCGCGCACGGAGCGATTCAGCGTCTCCTGCACATCCTGCGCCCGGGGCCAGATATCGCGGAGGTAGACCGAACGGCCCGCCCTGTCGGTCCCGAGCGGGTCGCGCGTTAGATCGACGTTCATGTGACCAGCGAGCGCATAGGCGACGACAAGCGGAGGCGAGGCGAGGTAGTTGGAGCGCACGCGGTTGTGGACGCGCGCCTCGAAGTTCCGGTTGCCGGAGAGCACCGCCGCGACGGCGAGCTTCCCGTCATCGATGGCGTCGGCCACCGGAGGGAGCAGCGGCCCGGAGTTCCCGATGCAGGTCGTGCAGCCGTAGCCCACCAAGTTGAAGCCGAGCTGCTCGAGGGGTTCCATCAGCCCCGCGTCGCGCAGGTAGTCCGTGACCACCTTCGAGCCGGGTGCGAGACTCGTCTTCACCCACGGCGGCGTGGAGAGCCCACGTTCGACCGCGTTCTTCGCGAGCAACCCCGCTCCGACCATCACCTCGGGGTTGGACGTGTTGGTGCAGCTCGTGATCGCCGCGATCACCACCGAGCCGCTCGAGAGCTCGTACGCCTCCGGGCCATCCCCGACAGGCACGGGTCCCGACCCAGCGCCGGCGGCCACCTCCTCTGCGATCGTCGCTCGCGAGGAGTCGGCGGCCGACGCGAGCGGGATCCGGTCCTGTGGCCGCTTCGGACCGGCGAGACTCGGCTCGATGCTCCCGAGATCGACCTCCAACACCTCGGAGTACTCGGGATCCGGCGTCTCCGGCGTGCGGAAGAGCCGCTGCGCGCGACAGTAGCTCTCGACCAGTTCCACCTCCGCGTCGGTGCGCCCAGTAAAGCGCAGGTAGGAGAGGGTCTCGGCATCGACAGGGAAAAAGCCCACCGTCGCGCCGTACTCGGGACACATGTTGGCGACGGTCGCGCGGGCCGCGAGCGGAAGCTCGGCGAGCCCCTCGCCGAAGTACTCGACGAACTTTCCGACGACGCGACGCTCCCTGAGCAACTCCGTCACTCGCAGCACGAGGTCGGTCCCGGTGGCGCCCTCCGGCAGACGGCCGCTGAGGCGCACCCCGACGACCTGCGGGATCAGCATCGAGACCGGCTGCCCCAACATCGCGGCCTCGGCCTCAATGCCGCCGACGCCCCAGCCCAGCACGCCGAGCCCATTGATCATCGTCGTGTGCGAGTCAGTGCCGACCAGCGTGTCAGGGTAGGCGACGCCGTTCATCGCCACCACGCCCGAGGCGAGGTATTCCAGGTTCACCTGATGCACGATGCCCGTTCCCGGCGGCACGACGCGGAAACCGTCGAGCTCCCCCTGACCCCAGCGCAGGAACTGGTAGCGCTCGCGATTGCGCTCGAACTCTCGGCGTACGTTTAGCAGGAACGCGGCGCTGCTCCCGTACTCATCGACCTGCACTGAGTGATCGATGACGAGATCGACGGGCTGCAGGGGGTTAATGCGGCGCGGGTCGCCGCCCATCTCTGCGATCGCATCACGCATCGCAGCGAGATCCACGATGCAGGGAACACCGGTGAAGTCCTGCAGAAGGACGCGTGCGGGCCGGAACGCGATCTCGGTATCCGGCGTCGCGGCGGGATCCCAGCGGACGAGCGCCTCGATCTGCTCTCTCGTGACGGAGCGACCGTCCTCGTTGCGGAGCAGGTTCTCGAGCAGGATCCGCAGCGTGAACGGCAGCCGGTCCACGGAGGCGCCCAGCGCCCCGCAGATCGCCTCGATGCGATGCACGGTGAGATCGGCGCCGGCGGCAGTGATCATGCCTCGGACATCGAAGCGGTCGGCTTGACCTCCAGCCTCGACACCCATCGCGCGCCCCTCTCCGTCCATCTCGTCCCCGCGCCATCGTAGCGGAGCGGGCGGTGGCGGCGTGTGACGGTGAAGGTGGTACGCCCGGAAGGATTCGAACCTTCGGCCTCAGCCTCCGCAGGGCTGCGCTCTATCCACTGAGCTACGGGCGCTCGTACCTATCCCGACTCGCAGGCGCGGTGGCGATGGTGCCGAAGGTGAGACTCGAACTCACACGAGCGCAAGGCTCACTACGCCCTGAACGTAGCGCGTCTACCGATTCCGCCACTTCGGCACGTCCGACCAGCCACCCCCGCTTCGATTGAGCCTCGATGGTGGGCGGTACTGGACTTGAACCAGTGACCTCTCGCGTGTGAAGCGAGCGCTCGTACCAACTGAGCTAACCGCCCATCGGACCGACTCGGGCCCAGCGTCCGACCATCGTAGACCCCGCCGCGCCGCGCGTTCAACGCCGCGCGACGCGCGGGGACGTGGGGACGTGAGGCCGTGAGGCCGTGAGGCCGTGAGGCCGTGAGGCCGTGAGGCCGATCCTCCACCTCCGGGCACAACGCCCGCGCCGGGAGGGGCCGCAGGCGGGGGGCGCGTCCCCGCGAATTGCCGTCCCCATGCAGCCGATCCCGGCCGGCACACGGGCCCGGCGCTCCCGAGCGCCTCCCGCGGGTGAAAGACGCTACGATCCGCCCATGACCGACGCGGGCGTCCTTTCGCAGGTGCGAACGCTCCCGACGAGCCCGGGCGTCTACCTCATGCGTGACGCCTCTGGCGAGGTGATCTACGTCGGCAAGGCGAAGCAGCTGCGCACGCGGGTCCGCTCCTACTTCGGGTCGTCGCGCAGCCTCGAACCGAGGATGCGGACGCTCGCCGAGCAGGTGCTCACCATCGATCACGTCGTGACTCGCTCCGAGGCCGAGGCGTTGCTGCTCGAAGCCACGCTGATCAAGCGGCACCAGCCGCCGTACAACGTTCGGCTCAAGGACGACAAGCGCTACCCCTACCTCAAGGTCGACGTCGGGAGTCCCTGGCCGCGGGTGACGATCACGCGCCGCGTCGAGAATGACGGGGCGCGCTACTTCGGCCCCTACGCTTCCGCCGGATCCGTCCGCCGGACGCTCGATGTCGTGAAGAAGCTCTTCCCGTGGCGCTCGTGCACGAAGACCATCACCGGCTCCGATCCGCGGCCCTGCCTCGACTACTACATCAAGCGCTGCGTCGCGCCGTGCACCGGCTACTGCAGCGCCGACGAGTACCACGAGGTCATCCGCCAGACCGTGCTCTTCCTGGAGGGGCGCTCCTCCGAGGTGGTGGCGCGGCTCCGCGAGGAGATGGCGGAGGCAGCGGAGGGGCTCCAGTTCGAGCGCGCCGCGCGCGTCCGCGACCAGATCGAGTCGATCGAGCGCGTGACCGGGGAGCGACGCCAAATGGCGACCACGACCGCCCTCGACGCGGATGTCTTCGCACTGGCCCGGGAAGGCGACGAGGCTTGCGTCCAGGTCTTCTTCGCGCGGGGCACTGTGGTCGCCGACACGGACTCCTTCACGCTCGACGGCACCAGCGAGGCGGGCGACCCGGAGGTGCTCGGAGCGTTCCTCGCGCAGTACTACGAGTCCGCCACCTACGTGCCCCGCACGGTGCTGCTCTCGACCGAGCCAGCCGACCAGGAGGGACTGGTGGCTGCGCTCCGCGAGCGCCGCGGCGGGGCCGTCGAACTGGTGGTTCCGGTGCGGGGTGAGCGCCGCCGCCTCGTAGAGACAACCGAGGAGAACGCTCGGCAGGCGCTCTCGATGCACCACGCGCGCTGGCTCGCCGACCGCGACAAGACCGAGCAGGCGCTCTCGCTGCTCGAGGAGGAGCTCGACCTCCCCGCCCGGCCGCAACGCATCGAGTGCTACGACATATCGACGATCCAGGGCACGAACACGGTCGCGTCCATGGTCGTGTTCGAGGAGGGGAGCGCCCGCCCACAGCAGTACCGGCGCTTCCGGATCCGCACCGTTGCCGGGCAAGACGACTTCGCCTCCATGCGCGAGGTGATCGAGCGGCGTTTCCGCCACCTCGCCACCCCCGATGCCATCGCCATCCGGGAGCGCGCGGGTCGCCCTACACGGCCGACCGCGACCGCGCCCGGCGAGGGCTCACCGTGGGATGCAGTCCCCGACCTCGTCATCATCGACGGTGGAAAGGGGCAACTCGGGGCCGCGCTCGACCTGCTGCGCGACCTCGGGCTCGGCTCGATTCCCGTCTGCGGCCTCGCCAAGCGCGAGGAGGAGATCTACGTCGCCGACCTCGACGAACCGATCCGCCTCCCGCGGAACTCGGAGGCGCTCTACCTCGTCCAGCGCGTGCGCGACGAGGCCCACCGCTTCGCCGTCACCTATCACCGCTCGCTGCGCGGCCGCTCGCAGACGCGCTCCGCCCTCGACTCGATCCTCGGCGTCGGGCCGAAGCGGAAGCGGGCGCTGCTGCGCCGCTTCGGGACCGTGCGCGGCGTGCGCGACGCCTCGGTCGACGAGATCGCGGCCACCGTCGGATTCACGCGCAGGCTCGCCGAGGCGGTCAAGCGCTCGCTGTAGGACGCAGCCAAGGGCCCGGCGTCGGCGCACAATGGGAGCGTGAGCGGGCGGAGATCCGACGACCGGACAGTCCCGGCGAACGGCGACGAGGAGCCGGCGTTCGCCGAGCGGCGCGCGCGCATGGTTGCGCGCGTCGCCGAGGTCGTGCGCGACTCGCGCGTGCTGGCGGCGATGCGGTCGGTGCCACGGCACGAGTTCGTCCCCCAAGAGGTCCGCCGCAACGCCTACGCCGATCGGGCACTCGCGATCGGCCACAGGCAGACCATCTCGCAGCCGCTGATCGTCGGGGTGATGACCGAGGCGCTCGCGCTGAAGCCCTCCGACCGCGTGCTCGAGGTCGGCACCGGATCGGGTTACCAGGCGGCCGTCGTCGCCCGGCTCGCGCGCGATGTCGTCACCGTTGAGATCGTCGATGCGCTGCGCCGGCGGGCCGCGGCGACGCTCGAGCACCTCGGCCTGGATCATGTCGGCGTGCTGGCGGCTGGCGAGGAGCCCGGCGCGCCGGCGCTCGCGCCGTTCGACGCCATCCTCGTCGCGGCCGCCGCGCCCGCCGTTCCGCCGCCGCTCATCGACCAGCTTGCCGACGGGGGACGACTGGTCATCCCGGTCGGCCCCCTCGGAGGGCAAGAGCTCTGGCTGCTCACCCGCCGGCGGGACGCGATCGAGCGCCGCAGCCTCGGCGGCGTGCGCTTCGTGCCTCTCCTCGGGCGGGGCGGCTACGGGCGCGGCGGCTACGACCGCGACGCCAGCGAGCCCCCGCTGTGACCCCGGCCATCGCCCGGATGCGCCGCGACCGCCGGACGACGCGGGCGGATCGGGCGGGCGCAGGGCTGAGTGCGGCATGTGTATACTCCCCGCACCTCGGCGGCGTGCCCGTCTACGTGTCCGGTGCAGAGGGGGACGGCGTGGAGGAGCGGGTCACCGCCTTCCTGCACTACATGGCGGCCGAGCGTGGCTCCTCCAAGAACACGATCGACGCGTACCGCAACGATCTCGCGGGATTCTGCGATTTCGTCCGGCGCGAGGGTGGCGCCGGAACCGGCGCCGATGACGGCGGCGACCTAGAGAGCGGCGGGAGTGGCTCCCTCGAGAGCCTCGATCGCGAGCTGATACTCGACTACATCGCCTGGCTCGCGGACAGCGGCCCCCACGGCAAGGGCTACGCGAAGGCGACGGTCGCCCGCAAGGTCGCGGCGGTGAAGTCTTTCTGCGCATTCCTGCTCGACTCGGGTGACCTCGCCAGCAATCCAACCGCCTCCGTCGAGTCGCCGCGCGCGCCCAAGCCCGTTCCGCAGCCGCTGTCCACCGATGAGGTGGACGCGCTGCTCCGCGCACCGCTGAGCCACGACACCGCGGATGCCGCACGCGACGCCGCGATGCTGGGGTTGATGTACGCCACGGGGATGCGCGTGTCGGAGCTCATGTCGCTCAACATCGACTCAATCCACCTCGCCCCTGGCACGGGATACGTCCGCTGCCTCGGCAAGGGGGCCAAGGAGCGCACGATCCCCGTCGACGATCAGGCGGCGCGTTCCGTCGAGCACTACCTCGATGAGGCGCGGACCGCTCTGGTGCGCAACGGGGCGCAGCGCGCGTTGTTCGTGAATCGCCGGGGGGAGCGGCTCACGCGCCAAGGCTTCTGGCTCATCCTAAAGGGATATGCCAAGCGGGCCGGCATCACGAGCCACGTCACTCCCCACACGCTGCGCCACTCGTTCGCGACGCACATGCTGAGGGGCGGCGCGTCGCTACGGGCGGTGCAGGAACTGCTCGGCCACGCGAACGTCTCGACGACCCAGGTGTACACGCAGCTCGCCGACGAGCACCTGAGGATCGTCTACGACCAGGTGCACCCGCGCGCGCAGTAATGGGGCTCGATGCGCGGGCCCACGGCCGCGCGCCGCCGCGGCGGGCGCGCCGAGCGCAGGGACGACCCGCCAGCGGTTGTCGGCCGGAGCAGACGCGGTGATGATCGCCCGCGAAGTCGGAAGGGCGGTCACCGTGGAGATCGTGGACGTGCGGGCCCGCGAGATTCTCGACTCGCGGGGGAATCCGACCGTCGAGGTCGATGTCGAACTCCGCGACGGCGCCCTCGGGCGCGCGGCGGTGCCCAGCGGCGCCTCCACTGGCACGCACGAGGCCGTCGAGCTACGCGACGGCGACCCCGCTCGCTACAGTGGGCGAGGCGTCGAACGGGCGATCGAACACGTCTCCGAGGAGCTGCGCGAGGCGGTCGTCGGCCGCGACGCGGCGCGCCAGGCAGAGATCGATGACCTCATGATCGAGGCTGACGGCACGCCCAACAAGGCTCGCATCGGCGCCAACGCGATCCTAGGCGTCTCGCTCGCAGTCGCGAAGGCGGCTGCCGCCTCCTCGGACCAGCCGCTCTACCGCTACCTCGGCGGCGCCAGCGCGCGCACGCTGCCCGTGCCAATGGCGAACATCCTCAACGGCGGCGCTCACGCCGCCGACTCGACCGACTTCCAGGAGTTCATGGTGATGCCGGTCGGAGCGGCCACGTACCGCGAGGGGTTGCGCTGGATCGCCGAGATCTACCACCAGCTGCGCGAGCTGCTGCGTCGGGAGGGGCACAGCACGAACGTCGGCGATGAGGGTGGCTTCGCGCCCCGTCTCGGGTCGAACCGCGAGGCCATCGAGATCGTGGTGCGCGCGATCGAGAGCGCGGGGCGGCGCCCTGATGCGGAGGTCGCGATCGCGCTCGACCCGGCGACCACCGAGCTCTACCGCCCGCACGCAGGCCTCATGAATGGAGACGGCGGAGTCTACGAGCTCGCGCGCGAGGGGCGCACCGTCACCTCGTCGGAGCTTGCCGCCCTGTGGGCGGAGTGGTGCGAGAGCTACCCGATCGCTTCCATCGAGGACGGGATGGCCGAGGACGACTGGGGCGGGTGGCGCGCGCTCACGGCGAGCCTCGGTGAGCGCGTCCAGCTCGTGGGAGACGATCTGCTCGTGACGAATAAGGAGCGCCTCGCCCGTGCCGTCGACGAGCGCGCTGCCAACGCGATCCTCATCAAGCCCAACCAGATCGGGACCCTGACCGAGACGCTGGAGACGATCCGCGCCGCGCAGCGAGCGGGGTGGTCGGTAGTCATCTCCCACCGCTCGGGGGAGACGGAGGACACGACGATCGCCCACCTCGCGGTAGCCACGGGCGCCGGCCAGATCAAGACCGGCGCCCCCGCGCGGAGCGACCGCACCGCGAAGTACAACGAGTTGCTGCGCATCGAGGAGGAGCTCGGCGCGGAGGCACTCTACGGCGGGCCGGAGGCATTCGCGCGTTTCCATCGCTCCGGGCGCGGCTGCGCGTGACCTCGGCGGCCGGCAGCGGCGACAACGGAGAGACGCCGGAGCCCGGGTTCGCCGCCGCCGAGGCTCCGCAGCGCGTCTCCGGAATGCGGCTGCCCGAGCGCTGGATCGAGCCGGGGCGTCCCGCCCAGCTGGACCCGGCCGCCGAGGACGCGTGGCGGCAGTCGGGCTTCCTCCTGGGCGAGGAGTCGGCGCTGCTCGGCCGCGGCTTCGCACTTCAGCTCCAACTCGCCGCGACGGGATACGAGCCGGCCGCGCGGACGATGTCGATGGCGGCGCTCGCATCGCAGTGGAGCCGCGCGCTCACGGCGCAGAGCGAGGCGCTCGCGCTGATCCGTCGCGGTGGATACGGCACCGCCGTCGCCCTGATGCGGCAGGCGGTGGAGCTCGTGGCGGCCCAGATCGCGCTCTCCGGCGGCGAGTTCGACGAATTCCGCCGGTGGGCGCACCACGCCTACGCGCGCCACGAACCGTCGCGCGCCGAGGAGGTGGGTCTCGGCCACTACTTCGCGGGCGAGGCCATCGCCTCGGACGACGCGCTGCGCGTGGTCTACCGCGCCGCCTCCGACCTCGCGAGGCCCAACTTCGGCGCGACCGCCCTGTTCGCCGCGAGTGGAGCCGGGCCCCGGCGCTACCCGTTGGTCTTCGGCGATCAGGCGTTCCATCTCGGCTGGGCCCAACTGCTCACGGGCTGGCTCGCTCTCATCGGGGAGCGGCAAGTGCACCTCGCGCTACACGCGCGAGAGCACTTCCCGGCCGCCGACGAACTGAGGTCCGAGGCGGCGAACTGGGTCCGGCAGGCGGAGGCGCTTCGGGGCGCGCCCGACCGCTGCCGACTCGAGGAGTGGACCGACTCGGACGACCGGAGGCGACACCTCTTGCTCGACTTTCGGCGCCGGCCCGGCGACGCCCCGCGCCGCGTTCTCCTGTAGCGTCGCGGCCCACGGCCTCCCCGTCCGGCCAGGGCACCGGCACGCCGGGCTCGCGCACCGGGGGTCGAGCCGGGCGGGAGCGGAGACACTGGCGGCCGGGGCCGCGTGCGCGTGCATCCGCCGCCCCGGCGGTAGAATCGACACGCACCCGGGGCGCAGGGCCACGGAGAGGGTGACGATGAGGGTCGGCATTAACGGCTTCGGACGCATCGGGCGGCTCGCGCTGCGCTCCTGGTATATCCACCACCGGGACGACTTTCAGGTCGTAGCGATCAACGGGCGCACACCGGCCGACATGCACGCCCACCTGCTGCGCTACGACAGCGTCTATGGCCGCTTCCCTGCGCCGATCGAGGACTCTGCCGATCGCTTCGTGATCGACGGGGCGCATGAGGTCCGGGTGCTGCAACAGGAGGATCCCGCGCAGATACCGTGGGGCGAGCTTGGTGTGGACGTCGTCGTGGAGTCGACGGGGGCGTTCCGGGACGGCCCGAAGGCGGCGGTCCACATCCGCGATTCGGTGAAGAAGGTGCTGATCACCGCCCCGGCGAGGAACGAGGACTGGACGGTCATCGTCGGCGTCAACCACGACGAGTACGACCCGGCCCGCCACCACGTCGTCTCGGCGGGCTCGTGCACGACGAACTGCGTTGTACCGATGGTGAAGGTGCTGCACGACGGGTTCGGCATCGAGCGCGCCTTCCTGTCCACGATCCACTCCTACACGCGCGATCAGAATCTCGTGGACGCGAAGCACAAGGATTTCCGTCGGGCGAGGGCCGCGGCCAACAACATCATCCCGACCTCAACGGGAGCGGCGAGCGCCGTGGGGAAGGTGATCCCGGAGCTCACCGGAAAGATCAACGGCGTCGCCTTCCGGGTCCCGACCGCGACGGTCTCCGTCGTGGACCTCGTCGCCGACCTGGAGCAGAGCGTCTCCGAGGGAGCTATCAATGAGGCGTTCCTCGCGGCCGCCGAGGGGCCGATGAAAGGCTACCTCTACTACGAGCGCGACGAGCTCGTCTCCTCCGACTTCCGCGAGCACCCGGCCTCCGCGATCTTCGACGCGCCGGCGACGATGATCGTGGACGGGAGAATGGCGAAGACGATCGGCTGGTACGACAACGAGTGGGGCTACGCCTGCCGCATCGCCGACCTCTGCGCACTCTTCGCGGAGCGCGGCATCTCCTAGGAGCCTGGTGTTTTTTTGTAGGGCGGTGGGTGCCTTCTGGAGGCGGGGCATCGTTGCGAACTGAGTCACGGAATGCGATCATGTTGGTGATCAGTTCTGTTCGCAGTGAAAGTCTCGCTCATGACACAGGGAGAGACCTCCAGGCAGCCCCTTACCTTCTTCAAGAGCACCGCCTACGTCGCTGAGAGGCTCCCCGGGAACTCCATCTGGACCCTCCTTGCCCGCCACGGCGAACGCCTCTTCCCCGACGAGATGTTCGCCGACCTCTTCTCCGCTCGCGGCCGCCGGAGCGTTCCCCCGCGGGTGGTCGCCACGGTCATGGTGCTGCAGCGTCTCCACGGCCTGTCCGACCGTGAGGCGGTGGCGGCCTTCGAGTGGGACGCCCGCTGGAAGTTCGCCTGCGGCGGACTCGACTACGACGCGCCGGGCTTCGTGCACACGGTCCTGGTCTCGATGCGGGCGCGCCTCGCCCGCTCCGAGCGCCCCCGGCGCATCTTCGAGGCCACGCTTGTGGTGGCGCGCGAGGCGAAGCTGCTCTCTGCGCAGCGAGTGCTGGACTCGACGCCGCTCTACGACGCGGTCGCGACGCAGGACACGGTGACATTGCTCCGGTCGTCGCTCCGCGGGCTGCTGCGGGAGGCGGAGCGCCTCGGTGAGTCCGGGCTCGAGGCCGAGCTGCGGGCGGTGCTGAGGCGCGATGACGACTATCGAGCTCCCGGCAAGCCTCCGTGTGACTGGGAGGACCGCGAGGCTGCGCGGGCGCTCATCGACGAACTGGCGACCGATGTCTCCAGCTGCCTCCGGGTGCTGGAGGGACGGGAGCTCGACGAGCGCGTTGCGCGGGCAGGCGAGCTGTGTGCGGCCGTGGTGGGGCAGGACCTCGAGCAGGACGAAGGCGGCCGCTTCGTGATTGCGCGGCGGGTGGCGAGGGACCGCATCATCTCGACCGTGGACCCCGACGCCCGCCACGGGCGCAAGAGCTCTGCGCACGGCTTCGATGGCTACAAGGGGCACCTGGCGATCGACCCGGAGTCGGAGCTCATCACCCACACCACGGTGACCGCAGGCAACGTGGCGGACGGGGATATCGCGGAGGAGTTGATCACGGACCTGCTGGAGGACGCAGGCGAACACGACGATGCCGACGACCCGGCTGCGGAGGCGAGCACCGGGACGGCGACCGTCTACGGCGATTCGGCCTACGGCTCGGGCGCGTTCCAGTCGCTGCTGGAGGAGCACGGGGTCGAGTCCCGCTGCCGCACTCAGAGAGCGACCGCACCGCATCACCGTTTCAGCAAGGAGCGATTCACCGTCGACCTGGAGAGGGGGACCGTCACCTGTCCCGCGGAGGTGACCGTGCCGATTCGCCGCGCCTCCGACGGCCCGGGGACCGCCCACTTCCGGGGCGCCTGCAGCCCCTGTCCGCTTCGCGCCCAGTGCACCACATCGCCTGCGGGCCGCACCGTCGAGGTCGGGATCCACGAGGCCAGTCTCGCGGCCGCCCGGGCACGCCAGCAGACTCCCGGGTGGCTCTCCGGCTACCGCACGGTCCGCTCGATAGTCGAACGCAAGGTGGCGCATACGACCCGTCGCAGACACGGGGGCCGCGTCGCCCGTGTCCGGGGCCGTCTCAAGGTCGATGCCGACCACAACCTGCTCGCCGCCTCAGTCAACCTGGCGCGGCTGGCGACGCTGGGGCTGCACTACACACCAACCCGGTGGGCGGTCGCGGCGCCCTCGTAGGGGAGACGGAGGCGGGGGCCACTGCGGGAGAGCCTGCGTCCGGGGGTCCCGATCCCGGGTCGATGCCGGCCCCGCTCACCCCCTGGCGGCGCAACTCCCGGCCCGCGCCCACCCGACGCTACACCTCCCTCTCACACGGACCGCGGCCGCCGTGACTCGAGTTTGGCACCAGCGTCCTAGTGTCCCGAGTTGCAAATGCTGAAAACAATCGCACCGAGCCTCGCAGGCCTGGTCCGCTCAGTGGAGGCTTGGGTCGCAACTGGAAACGAGCACCGGAGGCGCTTCATCTGGCACAAGTCCGCGGACCAGATCTTTGAGTAGGGTCAGGGGCTGGCGCGGTGCGAGCCGTAGGCGGTGGCGCATATTGCCAGGCCGGTTTCCCGGTGGCGCCCATCTCCACAGCCGTAGCATCGTCCGTCTCCAGCCCCTGCCGCCTCGAACCGGACGTGAGGTTTTCCCTCATCCGGCTCACCGATGCCCTTCACCGGGCGGCATGCGGGGTGCCCCGCCACGGTCGATATGGCCGTGGTGCCACGACGCGCTGTCCAGCTAGCGAGATGAGCCCCAGACGGTCGGCGACGGGAAACGGGTGCCCGCGATGGCGTCGCCGCCAACGCAACCGCTTCCCCAGCCAGAGTTTGAGTCTCCACATGGCAAACCAGTGCAGGACGTCGAACGCCCTCGCCGAGTTGCCGTAGCGGAAGTAGCTCATCCAGCCGCGGAGGTAGCGATTGACTTCCTCCACGACCTGCCGGGGACTCAGCAGCAGACGCAACCGCGCCGTGATTTCACGGATGCGGTCCCGCGCCCGCTGCATCGCTCGCCGTGAGGGCCAGCGTGCGAGGAACTGGATATTCTTGTTGCGCTTCGCACGTACCCAGCGATGCTCGAAGCCGAGGAACTCCAGCCCCTCGCCTCCCTCCCGCAGGTGCACGATGCGCGTCTTCTCCGCCTTGAGCTCCAGTCCGAGCTCACCCAGCAGGTCACGCAGCAGGGCCAACGCCCGCTCCGCTTCCTCCCGGCTCCGGCAGAGCACCACGAGGTCATCCGCATAGCGCACCAGCACGCCATCACCCTTCGCCTCCCAGTCCCGGTCCAACCGGTGCAGGTAGACATTGGCCAGCAGCGGGGACATCACCCCGCCCTGCGGCGTACCCGTCGCGCTGTGCTGCACGACCCCCGACTCCATCACACCGGCACGCAGCATCGCCCGTACCAGCTTCAGGAGATTGCGGTCGCATATCCGTTCCTCGACGGCCGTCATCAGACGGTCGTGTAGGGTCAGGGGCTGGCGCGGTGCGAGCCGTAGGCGGTGGCGCATCAGTTCCAAGCCGGTTTCCCGGTGGTGCCCAACTCCACGGCCATAGCAGCGTCCGTCTCCAGCCCCTGCCACATCGAACCGGACGTGAGGTTCTCCCTCATCCGGCTCACCGATGCCCTTCACCAGATGGCATGCAGCGCTCCCCACAACGTGGGTCGTGCCTTGGCCAGCCGGTACAGCATGTGCGGAGAGCCTCGAACCCTACCAAGTGGTTGCTAGCCCCGAGGGGCACTCACCAGTCCACACCCCCAGCAACATGCACGGACAAAGTAGGGGTCCTTCCCATCACCGGCGGTTATGTTGTCCGTCCGGCTCCAGCGGTACTACGACCCCCTCCGCCACCCTTCCGGCTGGCTGTCCACTTCCCGGCTCTGACCGGTTATAGGACGCCTCGCTCCGACGCCCTCTCACAGGGTGCCGGGCCGGGGAGGGCTTCTCCGGTTCCCGTCGCTACCTTCCGTACGTTCCACGTCCCATACGCCGGGAGGTTTCTTGAGGCTGCATTCCAGGATCTTCACCTCGTCCATGGCCTTCGCCCTGACCACCCGGGCTCGGCTCCTCCTTGGTCCTGTCAATAGACAGGCGAGTCTCACGGCGCGGCAGACTTCGCGTCATGCTGCGGACCGCACGTTTGCTCCCCCTCATAGGGCTCTTGACGTCGGGCTTCGACGCAGACCGTTTCCCGTCCACGCCGCCGACCTGCTAACGGGCCTCCTGACAGTTACCCGTGCCGGACTCTCACCGGCTGGCAGCAACGAGCATGTCTCCGGACCGGTCACGTCATCACGTCACCACCCCTTCGACTTCCGGACGCACGCGGTATCGACTCGAAACACGAGGCGATGTCCGTCTCCACTACCCACCGCCTGCCCCGCCACGCCTCGTCAATGAGGACCTGCAGGGCGTCATGGGCCGAACGCTTCGGGCGGAAGCCGAAGCTGCATGGCAGGAAGTCGGCCTCGAAGACCGGCTCCGTCACGAGCTTCAGCGACGCCTGCACGATGCGGTCGCGGACCGAAGGAATCGAGAGCGGGCGCTCTTCCGACCGACCGGGCTTGGGTATCCAGACCCGGCGGCTCGGCTGCACCCGGTATCTTCCCTCCTTCAGTTCCGTGGCCAGTTCATCCAGCAGGCGCTCCACGCCGTAGCGCTCGACCTCGGCGAGCGTGACGCCGTCGATACCGGCTGCGCCGCGATTGCGACGCACCTGCTCCCACGCGCGCTCCAGAATGTCTCTGCGATAAACCTTGTCGTAGAGCGCATGAAAGCGTCTATTGGGGTCGGCCTTGGCCGCCCGGTAAAGCGTGCGTTGTAGTGTTCGGACCTTGTCTTGGATGGAGTTAGCCGCTTGGGCACTCACCGATTCATCCCTACTCCCCACGCGTGAGCAAAGCAGGGGTCCTTCCCATCACCGGCGGTTGTGTTGTCCGTCCGGCTCAAGCGGTACTACGACCCCCTCCGTCACCCTTCCGGCTAGCTGCCCACTTCCCGGCTTTGACCGGTTATAGGGCACCTCGCTCCGACACCATCTCGCAGGGTGCCGGGCCGGGGAGGGCTTCTCCCGTTCCCGTCGCTACCTTCCAAACGTTCCACGCCCCTTACGCCGGGAGGTTCCTTGAGGCTGCAGCGCAACGCGCATTCAGGATCTTCACCTCGTCCATGGCCTTCGCCCTGAATTGCCGGGCTCGGCTCCTCCACTATCCGTTAACGACGCGGCAGGCTTCGCTTGATGCTGCGGACCGCTTGGTTGCTCCCCCTGATAGGGCTCTTGACGTCGGGCTTCGACGTGGACCGTTTCCCGTCCGCGCCGCCGACCTGCTAACGGGCCTCCTGACAGTTACCCGTGCCGGACTCGCACCGGCTGGCAACGACGAGCATGTCTCCAGACCGGTTACGTCATCACGTCACCCGCCCTTCGACTTCGGGACACACCAACCTCACCGGATATCTCAATCGCATTTCCAATTCAGGACACTAGGGGCCATGTGCGCCGCGGCATCACCCGCGCGCGTGGGCGGCGGCAGCGCTCGGAGCGCGGACTCCGTCGGCCCCGCGCGCGCGACGCCGCGGTCCGTAGCGCGCCCGGCGGATAGACTCGCCTGATGCTAGACGCGCTGTCGGAGCGGCTCACGCGAACGTTTTCGCGCTTGCGGAGGGGCGGCCGCATCACCGAGGCGCAGCTGGACGAGGCTCTGCGCGACGTGCGCGTCGCCCTGCTGGAGGCCGACGTCCACTTTCAGGTCGTGCGCGAGTTCATGTCCCACGTGCGCGAGCGCGCGCTCGGGCAAGAGGTTCTCCGTTCACTGACACCGGGCCAGCAGGTGGTCGGCATCGTGCACGAGGAGCTGACCGCGGTGCTCGGCGGCGACGCCCACGAGCTCCGGAGCGCCGAGAAGGGCCCGTCCGTCTACCTCCTCGTCGGCAGCAAGGGCTCGGGGAAGACCACGCTCGCTGCGAGGCTCGGCCTCTATCTCGCGAAGCGCGGCGAGAAGCCGCTGCTGGTCGCCACCGACTTCGAGCGCGTCGCCGCGATCGAACAGCTCCGGGCCCTGAGCGCACCGAGCGGTCTCTCCGTCTACGCCGAGGAGCGGGAGGCGCCCACCGCCGAGATCGGGACGCGGGCGCTCGCGGAGGCGAGACGCTCGGGAGCGACCGCCGTCGTCTTCGACACGCGCGGCGGCGTCGACCTCGACGACGACCTCGCCGACGACCTGATCGATCTCGCCGACGCGATCGACCCGACCGAGGTCTTGATCGTCGTCGATGCCATGACCGGACAATCCGCCGTCGAGCTCGCCAGCGAGTTCCACGAGGTGCTGGAAGGGACGGGCATCGTCGTCACGAAGGTCGACTCGGACACCCGGGGTGGCGCCGTGCTCTCGGTCCGAACGGTGACGGGCCTCCCGGTGAAGTTCATCACGACCGGCGAACGGCTGGAGGCGCTGGAGCAGTTCCATCCGGAGCGATTCGCCTCGCGCGTGCTCGGCATGGGCGACGTGGTCACGCTCGTCGAGCGCGCCAAGGAGACGGTCGGCGCGAGCGACGCGAAGGCGGTGGCCAAGCGCGTCGCCAGCGGTGACTTTGACCTGCAGGACTTCCTGGACCAGATGCAGAACCTGAAGCAGATGGGCTCGCTCGCCGGACTCCTCGAGATGATGCCGGGTATGTCCGGGATGCAGAGCCAAGTCGACGACCGCGAGCTCGTGAGGAGCGAGGCGATCATCCGCTCGATGACACCGGAGGAGCGGAGGCGGCCCCAGATCCTCAACGGATCCCGCCGCCGACGCGTCGCTGCGGGCTCCGGCACAGCGCCCGCCGATGTGAACAGGCTCTTGAATCAGTTCGCGAAAGCTAGGAAACTCATGCAGGCTATGGCCGGTGGCGGCCGCGGTGGCGGCAGCGCTCTCCGCGAACTCATGGGTATGTAGTTGCTCCGGTCGGCGCGCCGGGTGTCTCGGGAACCTCGTTCCCGGGCAGGCGCTGCCTGATCGACGCGCGGCGCGATGGGAGGGTCACGTGCTCCGAATTCGGCTCCGTCGGACCGGGCGGCGCAAGGCGCCGTCGTACAGGGTCGTGGTCGCTGACGGTCGTGACCCGCGAGACGGCGACTTCGTCGAGATCGTCGGGCACTACAACCCCGCGGCCTCGCCGAAGACGCTGGAGCTGAAGGAGGAGCGGATCCGGCATTGGCTCTCCGTCGGGGCGACACCCTCGGAGACGGTGCACCGCCTGCTGCATGCTCGCGGACTGATCGAGAAGCCGCCGCGGAGACGGGCGACTGCCGCCGGAGCCGACGCGGGGACTGACGCGAGCGCCGCCGAGGCGGAGGCCTAGACGGTGGGCGATCTGATCGCGTACCTCGCCCGCACGATCGCGGAGGAACCCGACGAGGTCCAGGTCGAGGAAGTCGTCGAGGGCGACCGGGTCGTCATCTACCTCCACGTCTCGGACGAGGACAAGGGCCGGATCATCGGTCGAGACGGCCGCGTCGCCAATGCGATGCGCTCACTGCTGCACGTCGCGTCGATGCGCGCTGGCGTCGACGCCACTCTCTCGATCGACTGACCCAGCGGAGGGGCCGTGCCTACGCCGTCCCCCGAACGCGGCACGAACTCAGAGCACCGAGAACCGGAGACGGCCACGATACCGGGCCAGACTCGCGCCGAGCGCGTCACGGTGGGGCGCGTTGGCGCGCCTTGGGGCCTCGCCGGGCACGTGAACATCATCACGCTCAGCTCGAATCCCGAGCGCTTCCGGGTCGGCGCGGAGCTCCTGGTGGCCGGCGTGACCCGCCGCGTGGAGGCGCTGATCACGCGGCGTGGCCACCCGGTGGTGCGTTTCTCCGGCGTCGATGGGCGCGAGGGCGCCGAGGCGCTGCGCGGCGCGGCGATCGAGATCGAGGGGGACGAACTGCCCCCGCCGCCCGAGGGCCGGCACTACGTCCACGACATGATCGGGCTCTCAGTGATGACGGTCGCGGGCGTGCACGTCGGCGAGCTGGTTGACGTGCTGGGCACGGGAGCGAACGACGTCTACGTCGTCCGCGACGAGGAGGGCCGCGAGGCACTCATCCCCGCCACCGCCGAAATCGTCCGCGACGTCGACCTCGCCGGCCGCCGCCTCCTGATCGAGCCGCTCCCCGGCCTGCTCGATGGCTAGCGTGGCGGGGCCGAGCCACCCGATCGCCGAGAACCCGACGTGCACGCGCTCAGGGTCAAGGCCGGCGGGGGCCTCCCCGCCGACGGGGCCCTGATTGCCGCTCGCGGACGGCGATCCCTATACTCGGCATCCGCATCGCACGGCACCCCGGTGGGGACGTAGCTCAGCTGGTAGAGCGCCGCGTTCGCAATGCGGAGGCCGGGGGTTCGAATCCCCCCGTCTCCACCACCGGATGGCCCGCGGCCGGTGTGGCCGGCACTCGGAGCGGGATCTAGCCGCGCGGGAGGCCGAGCCCCCTCGTGGCCACGATGTTGCGCTGGATCTCTCGCGTGCCGCCGGCGATCGAAGCCGAGATCATGTCGACCGAGTTCTGCGTGAAGCGGCCATCCAGCGGAGCGTACGCCGGTGCCCCGTCAGGATTCGACCAGATCGTCCCGTAGAGACCGAAGGCCTTGATGCCCGTCTGCTGGAACTCCTGTGAGAAAGTCGAGCCGAACGCCGATGCCATCGACGCCTCGTAGTTGGGGATCTGCCCGGCGATCTGGAGCGAGATGATGCGGAAGGAGAACTGCGCCATCACCTCGGTCTCCACGTAGTGCTGCACGATCTTCTGACGCACCGAGTCGAATTCCGCCACGCGCGATCGGAGGCGCCCCTCGTCGCTCCCGACGTAGCGGACGAGTTGCTCCACGTTCTTGCGCTGCGCCACCGCTCCCCCGACGTTGGAGCGCTCGTGGTCGAGGAGCGTCATCGCCACGTACCAGCCACGGTTCTCCTCGCCGATCCGGTGTGACACGGGGACGCGCACCGCGTCGTAGAACGACTCGTTGGTGCGGTGCTCCCAGCCCGCAGAGATCAGGGGCCGGATATCGACGCCGGGCGAATCGAGCGGCAGCAGCACGAAGGAGATCCCGCGGTGCTTCGGCGCCTCGGTGTCGGTGCGAACGAGCATGAAGAGCCAGTTCGCCATGTGCCCCATGGAGGTCCAGATCTTCTGTCCCGTGATCACGTAGTCGTCGGCGTCGCGGACGGCGCGCGTCGAGAGCGATGCGAGGTCCGATCCCGCTCCGGGCTCCGAGTAGCCCTGCGCCCAAGCCATCTCGCCGGCGAGCGTCGGCGGGAGGAAACGCCGCTTCTGCTCCTCCGTGCCGTGCACCATGATCGTCGGACCGAGCATCTGTACGCCGGGGCCCCCGACCACGGGGAGCCCGGCGAGCGCGAGCTCCTGGTTGAGGATGAACTGTTCGACAGGCGTGAGCCCCGCGCCGCCGTACTCGGGCGGCCAGTGCGGCGCGCCCCAGCCGCGCTCGGCGAGCGCCTCCGCCCACTCGCGCGCGGCCCCGCTGGCCTCGGCGTCGCCACACACCAGATCGAACTGCCAGCTCTCATATCGCGGCGAGGGCGCCCACTCCTCGTCCGCCTGGTCGCGGTAGCGGGCGGGTGCCCGCTCCCGCACGAAGCGCCGCACCGCGTCTCGGAAAGACGCCTGGTCCGCCGTGTCAGCCCAGTCCAATTGGCCCGCTCCGTCCGTCACCATCACGCACCCGCACAGAGCGCTTAGCTTAGCGCACGGCCACGCGCGGCGGTCGGCGCCCCGGCCGGGGACCCGTCTACCATGGGCCGTCCCCCCGGCCGAGGCGCCTGGAGATGCATATGGAGCAGGCAACGCTCGCGGCACTCGACGCCTGGGGCATCGAGCCGCGCGCGATCGCGCCCCTCTCCGGCGGCGCCGTCAACGAGCACTGGCGGGTCGAGGCGTCCGCGGGTTCGCTCGTGCTACGCCGCTACCACCCGGCGCATGCGGCCGAGGCGACACCGTACGAGCATGCCCTGCTGCGCTACCTCGATGGCAACGGCTGGCCCGTCGCCGCCCCACTCGCGACGCCCCCCGGCGAGACCCTCGCGGAGACAGACGACGGGCGCTGGTCGCTGTTCCCGTTCCTTCCCGGCTCGCCCCTTGCCGACTCGCCCCGGGCGCTGCAGCGTATGGGGGCACTGCTCGCGCTCCTGCACGCCGATCTCGCCGCGTGGCCGGGCGCGGCCGAGCAACGCCCCACGTTCGGCCGCGTCACCGACCTCGACCTCTACCTGACGACGCGCGGTCGGACGACGGTCGACGAGCTCATCGACCGCTTCGCCCGGGACGATGCGGCGCGCGCCGATTCGCTCAAAGGCATCCGCGAGCGAAACGTCGCGGCCCTCGACTTCCTCGGGTACAACGCGCTCCCCGACGCCGTGGTGCACTACGAGTGCCTGGGCGCCAACGTCCTCTTCAAGAACGACGAGGTGACAGGAATCCTCGATTTCGACTTCGCGCACCGCGACGCCCGCGCCGCCGACATCGCGCGCAGCCTCGTCATCGAGTGCGGCACCGATGGCGAGAGAATCCAGCGCTGGCTGGGGGGATACGCCGCGCACGCCGAGCCCCCGCTCGACACGGCCGAGATCAATCTGCTGGCGTCGCTCATGATCGCAAGCGAGATCTGGAACACCGTGATCCCCCTCGCGCTCGCTCTCGCCGACGGGCGCGCAGCGAGCGCAGGCGTGCCGCCCACCGTCCGCCAGTCCGTCGATGCCCGGCTTCCGGCACTGGAGCTGGCACAACCGGCGCTCCGGCGCGCTGTCCGCAGCGCCGCCGCGTCGCGGCGGCGCACACAATGACCCCGCTCTCCGGTCGGCATGTCCGTTCCCGGTTGCCTTCACGAGCCGACACGGAACATGATGCGCCGCTAGGGGGCAGGGCGGGGCTGCGTTCCTTCAGTCGAGCGTCCCTCCCCCAGCCGAGGGCAAACATCGCGCCGCCGCGTGATGCCGGCCCGTCAGATCGCCTGCGAGGCCGAAGGAGAGCAGCGTATGGATCTCGGACCCAACGAAGCCCAGCAAATCATCAAGACCAACGCACGTCAGTTCCTGGAGGATGCCTGCCCAACTGAGCACGTGCGGGCGATGGAGGAGGACGCGGCGGGGTTCGACCCGGCCATCTGGGCGCAGGTCTCCGACTTCGGGTGGGCGGGGATGCTCATCCCCGAAGAGTACGGCGGCTTCGGCGGCGACATGACCGACATGGCCGTGCTCGCCGAAGAGATCGGGCGCGTGCTGCTCCCGAGCCCGCTCTTCGCGAGCAGCGTGGTCGGCGCGCTCACCGTGATGGCGGCGGGTAGCGACGATCAAAAGCAACGCCTGCTGCCGAGCATCGCGAGTGGCACGTCGATCGTCACGCTCGCGCTCAACGAGTCCTCCGGCACCTACGAGCCGTGGGGTGTGCAGACCGCGGCCACGCCGGATGGCACCGGATGGAAGCTGAACGGCACCAAGCTCTACGTCCCGTATGCCGACTCGGCCAACACGCTGATCGTGGCGGCTCGCACAGAGGCGGGTACCGGACCCGAGGGGGTCACGCTCTTCCTCGTCGACACCGGCGCCGCCGGCGTCACGCTGACCATCCTCGACACGATCTTCCAGGACCACCAGTTCGAGGTCGTGCTCAACGACGTCTCGGTGAACGCCGACCAAGTGCTCGGAGCGGTCGGCGGGGGGTGGCCGACGATCCAGGAGGTGCTGGATCGCGCGGCGGTCGTCGTCGCCGCCGAGTCGATCGGCGGTGCCGAGCGCTCGCTGGAGCTCGCCGTCGACTACTCGAAGGAGCGCGTCCAATTCGGGCGCCCGATCGGATCCTTCCAGGCGTTGCAGCACAAGATGGCTCGCATGGTGACCGAGGTGACCGGCGCGCAGCTGCTCGTGTACGAAGCGGCGTGGCGCCTCGCAGCGGGGCTGGATGCGAGCCTCGAGGTGCCGATGGCAAAGGCCGCCGCCAGCGGGGCATACTCCACGTGCTCGATCGAAGGGACGCACATCTTCGGTGGAGCCGGCTTCATGAGGGAGGCGGAAATCCAGCTCCACTTCCGCCGGGCAAAAGGAGCCGAGGTGCTCATGGGCGATCCGCGCTGGCACCGCAAGCGCGTCACGCGGCTGCTCGCCGAACGCTCGGTGCCGGCCAGCCACTAGCGGGACCTAGCGAACGCATCCGCCCGCACGGCGGCCGCCGAGGAGACCACGAAAGGACGGCACGATGGACTTCACCTTCCCGCCAGAGGTCGAGGAATTCCGCAAGGAAGTCCGGGAGTTCATGGAGCGCGAGCTCACTCCGGAGATCCGGGACGAGTACGAACACTGCACGGACTATCCGCACGGCTTCAACAAGGCGATCACCAAGAAGCTCGGCGAGCGCGGCTGGCTGACGCTCACCTGGCCCAAGGAGGTCGGCGGCAAAGACGCCTCGGTCTGGGAGCGCGTCGTCTTCGACGAGGAGATGGCCGCGCACCACTGTCCGATCGCCGCGCATCAGGTCTCGGCGAACTTCGCCGGCCCCGCGGTCGTCCACTTCGCCACTGACGAGCAGAAGCAGAAGCTGCTCCCGCCGATCACCCGTGGCGAGAGCACGTGGGGCATCGGTCTCACGGAGCCGAACGCCGGTACGGACCTCGCCTCCGTCGAGTTGCGTGCCGTCCGCGACGGCGACGACTGGGTGCTCAACGGCTCCAAGATGTTCACCGAGCACGTACAGGACGCCGACCACTACTTCCTGATCACGCGCACTGACGTCGAGGCCCCGAAGCACCGCGGTGTCTCCATCATCGTGGTGGACCCGAGAACCCCTGGAATCATCCTCGTCCCGCTGTGGACGATGGACGGCTACCGCGTCAACCAAGTCTTCTTCGAGGACGTTCGCGTCCCGGGCGACGCGCTGATCGGCGAGGAGAATCGCGGCTTCTACCACCTCGCGATGACGCTCAACACGATGCGCTCCTCTGGTCTCGGCGCATGGACTGAGAGCCAGGGCGACCTCGACGACCTCGTCCGCTACGCCATGGAGACAACCGAGAACGGCACGCCGCTCATCGAGGACTCCTGGATCGCCGACGGAATCGCCGACTTCGCCACCTACGTGCGCATCTCGCGGCTCCTGGCCTACCGCGTCGCGTCGATGCTCGAGAGCGGCGGCCCGGCTCCGGACAAGGAGACATCGGTGCGCGGCGTGTGGACCAAGGTCTACGGCCAAAAGCACGTCAAGTTCGCGAACGAGGTGATGGGGATGGCGGGGCAGGTCGGGAAGTACTCGCCCGAGCACGCGCCGATGCTGGCGCGCTGGGAGCGCCGCTACATGGGAGCGATCGCCGGAGCGCACAACGGCGGGACGCCGGAGAACATTCTCAACACGGTCGCGCTGCGCGTGCTCGGCCTGCCGCGCTAGGCCGCGCGCACACGAGCGAGACGAGCGAGCGAGAGAGGGCACCCTATCGATGGTGGTCGAAGTCAGTCGCGAGAAGATCGACGGACGCGTCGAGGAGGTCGTCGTGCGGACGCGTGGCGCCTGGCACGAAGCGTGCATCCTCGGCTGGGACGGCGAGCCGCGCACAGTCTGGAAGTACCCGAGGCTGGAGCAGGCGCAGGAGAAGGCGGCTACCGTGAAGGTGTGGCTCGCCGAGGGCCGGCTCTGGTAGAGCCCGCGCACGGGACTCTCACGGGGAAGACAGTCCTCGCCTCTCGTGAGGGCTGAGGGCGGCTAAGCCATTCCCGCAGGGGGCGCAATGCTCCTCGCAGCGGTAGCTGGCGCTCCGAGTTCGTGATGCCGTCCCGCCGATCACCGGCGCGAGGCGCGGGAGATGCCCCTTGGCACCCGCGCCTCGACCGCGGGCAGAGAGCATTCCCACCATCGGTCCTAGATCGATCACGGGCTCCGGCCGGGCTAAGGTGAGCGGCACCCCCGGCGGAGATTCCCGCGGGCAGCCGAGAGCGCTTCACCCATGATCGGCCTCTCCGACGTCACCGTGCGCTTCGGCGCTCAGCTGCTCTACACGGGCGTGAGCTGGCAGCTGCGCACGGGCGGCCATTACGGACTGGTCGGCGCCAACGGCTCCGGCAAGTCAACGCTCCTCCGGGTGCTCGCGGGCGAGCTGACGCCGGAGGAGGGCCAGGTATCGCGGCCAGGGGCCCTGCGCATCGGCACGCTCATCCAGGATCATTTCGACTACGACGATGCCCGGGCACTGGACGTCGTGCTGATGGGGAGGCCGGCGCTCGGGTCCGCGCTCGCCGAACGTGAGCGCCTGCTCGCGGAGCAGAACGAGACCGCGGAGACGGGCGAACGGCTCGCCGAGCTCGAGGTCACGATCGGCGACCTCGACGGCTACGCATTGGAGTCCCACGCGGCAGGGCTGCTCGCGGGACTCGGCATCGAGCACCGGCGTCACGCTCGGCCGATGCGCGAGCTATCGAGCGGCCTCCGGCTGCGCGTGTTGCTGGCGCAGACGCTCTTCGCCGATCCCGAACTGCTGCTACTCGATGAGCCGACAAACCACCTCGACATACCCTCGATCGCATGGCTCGAAGGCTATCTCCGCGCCTTCCGCGGGACTTTCGTCGTCGTCTCCCACGATCGGCATTTCCTCAACGCGATCGCCGACACCATCGCCGATTTGGACTACGGAGAGCTGCGGCTCTACCCCGGCCGCTACGACGCCTTCGAGGACGGGAAGGCACTGGCCGTGCGACAGAAGGAGGCGGAGATCGCCCGCACCGAGGCGCGCGTGCAGGAGTTGCAGCGCTTCGTCGAGCGCTTCCGCGCCAAGGCCACAAAGGCGCGCCAGGCCTCGGCGCGTAAGAAGCAGATCGAGCGCATCGTGCTGCCGGAGGTGACGCGGTCGTCGCGCCGCGCGCCGAGCTTCCGCTTCCACTCGAAGCGCCGCCCGGGGCGCGACGTGCTGCGCGTCCGCGAGCTTGCTCGCGGATACGGCGGGGCCCCCGTGTTCCGCGGCGTGAGCCTTTCCGTGAGACGCGGCGAACGCGTGGCGGTAGTGGGACCGAACGGCGTGGGCAAGTCGACGCTGCTCAAGACGGTGGCGGGCGTGCTCGCGCCCGACGCCGGGAGCGTTGAGTTCGGGCACGCGGTGAGTGCCGGGTACTTCGCGCAGAACCACCGCGAGCTGCTCGGCGGAGAGCAGAGCGTGCTCGCGTGGCTCTCCGGCGCGGACCCGGAGTCGGCGCCGGACGTCGCGACCGTGCGCGGTGCACTGGGCGCGGTGCTGCTCGGCGGCGACGAGGCGGAGAAGCGCTGCTCGCACCTCAGCGGCGGGGAGGCGGCCAGGCTGCTGCTCGCCGGATTGATGGTGCGCCGCCCGAACCTGATGATCGTCGATGAGCCCACCAACCACCTCGACCTCGAAGCGCGGGACGCCCTGATGCGGGCGCTGCGCGCGTACGACGGGACTGTCCTCTTCGTGAGCCACGATCGGCACTTCGTCTCGAGTGTCGGCACGCGCGTGCTGGCGATCGCGCCGGGCGGGATCGTGGAGGATTTCGCTGGCACCTACGAGGAGTATCTCGAGCGCCTAGGTGCCGACTACCTCGCAGGAGAGGGCTCCCTGCCACGCCGGAGCACGGCGCGCCGCGCGAGAGCGACAGAGGCGCCCACGCGCACGAGAGAGCGCGAGCGCGCGTCCGCAGTGTCGCGGCTGACGCGCGCCGTGGAGGGACACGAGCTCGCGGTCGCCGACCTCGAACGGAAGATCCGCGAACTGGAGACCCGATTCATCTCCCGTGACTACTACGCGAGCACGCCCCGCGATCAGGTCGACGACGACACCCGCCGCCAGCGCACGCTCCGGGGCCAACTCGACGCGCTCATGGTGGAGTGGGAACGTGCATCGGCCGATCTGGAGGCGCTGGGCTCGCCCCCGTAAGCGCCGGGACGGGGCGCGTGTGAAGACGCCCATCGCGGACGGGAGTCCGGGGCTTGGGCGGGTGGGCCGCCCTGCGGTGGCCTGAGCCGGAACGTATCGAGGCACCCCGCTCACGTCTCCGCCGTGCGAACCTTGAAGCTGGCAAGTGCCCCCGTAGCTCAGGGGATAGAGCAGCGGTTTCCTAAACCGCGTGCGGAGGTTCGAGTCCTCCCGGGGGTACCAATCTCAGCCAAGGTCTGCGGTCCGTGAGGCTCTCCGTCATCGTTCCCGCCTTCAACGAGCAAGCGTACCTCGCGTCTACGCTGGATTCGATCGCGGCGTCCGCGGCACATCTACATGCGTCCTCCGGAGTCGAGGTCGAGACCATCGTCGTCGGCAACAACAGCTCCGACGAGACCGCTGCGGTCGCCCGGAGCAGGGGCGCGACGGTCGTGCGCGAGCCGGTCCAGGGCATTGCGCGCGCGCAACACCGGGGCCCGACGGGCGGCGGGAGACGTGCTCGTGTTCGTCGATGCCGACGTGACCGTGCCGCGCACGCTCCTCGGCGCGATCCACGCGGCGATGCAGGATCCGGCGTCCGTCGGGGGCGCCGTCGACATCGAGTACCGGCCCCGCCACTTCGCGATCGGACTCTACCTCCGCGCGTGGCGGCTGCTGTCCCGCCTCACGGGGATGGCGCAGGGCGCCACACAGTTCTGCCGCAGACACGCCTTCGAACACATCGGGGGCTACGACGAGAGCGTCTGGATGGGCGAGGACGTCAACTTCTTCTCAAGCCTCAGGCGACTCGCGCGGGACACGGGCCGATCGAGCCGGCTCATGCGGGATCCGCGCGTTTGGCCGTCCTGCCGCCGCTTCGACGACTGGCCGGTGTGGAAGATCCTGATCTGGACCAATCCCTCCCTCATCGCGTTGCTCCGACGCCGGAAAGCGTTCTGGAGGGGCTGGTACGTGCACCCCGTGCGGTAGTGCCCAGCCCCGCGGGAGGGCGCTCGTTGCGCGCTCGGGCGTGCGTCGGCACTGTGCACGAGATGATCGCCCTGCGCTCGACAATCGTCGTCGCCTGCTTCTGGGCCATCGTGCTCGTCGCGACACGCGTCTTGATCGCGCCTGCCGAGACGTGCGGCAACGCCGCCCTGCCGCGCATCCGGCAGGCGGCCACCTCCGCAGCGGAATGGATGACGCGGGCCGCGCAACCCGGGGGGAAGTACGTCTACGGCTACGACCGCGAGTCGGACCTCGTCTCCTCCGGCTACAACGAGGTGCGCCACGCCGGAGTGACGATGGCGCTCTACCAGGCTGCCGGACGACTGGATCACACCGCCGCCCTGGTCGCGGCCGACGCGGGCGTCACGTGGATTGAGGATCGCCTCAAGCATCGCAACGGCTGGGCCGCGCTGCCGACGCCGGACGGGCGACGTGCCAAGCTCGGTTCGACCAGTCTCGCCGTGGTGGCACTGGCCGAGCGTCGTGCAGCGACCGGCGAGGACCGCTACGACGCGCTGATGCGTGAGCTGGGCGCCTTCATCGCCGCGATGCAGCGGCCCGATGGAGGCTTCCATGCGATCTGGCTCTTCGATGGCGACTCGGTCGACACAACCGCCACATCGAGGTTCTATCCCGGCGAGGCGCTGTGGGCTCTGACCCTGCTACACGAGGCGTTCCCGGGCGAGGGGTGGGATCGGCGTGCATTGGATGCGGCGCGCTACCTCGTCGAACAGCGCGACGAGGACGAAGCGATCCCCTTCCCGCCACTTCCCGACCACTGGCTGGCCTACGGCCTCGCCGAGATGGCAGAGTGGGCCCCACCGGCCGACGAGGCCTTCGTGCGTGCGCTTGGCGGACGCTTCGGGCTGTTGATCCGGACGGAGGCGCAAGAGGGCGGGCTCAGACCCGTGCTCGGCAAGCCGGCCCGACTCTCCGGCGGCTCCCTCGGCGTGCTGGTGGAGGGGCTGGCCGCGATCTGGCGGCTCGCTGCGGCCGACCCGCGACTGGCCGACATGCAGCCGGCGATCAAGGAGCGGCTGGCCTGCGGTGCAGCGATCCTCGCGCGCCGGCAGGCGGGTGCAGGGGAGGCGGCCGCCGCCGCCCGCCCGGCGCTCACGGAGGGGGCGTGGTTCTACGACGGCGAGACACGCATGGACGACCAGCAGCACGCGTTTTCCGGGCTCCTCTACGCGGGCGACGCGCTCGAGGGGCGCACGCACCGGGAGCCCGATCGTCAGCTCGCGGCCGTGTCAGCCGCTCTCCCGCGGTTCGGTCGATGAGTGCGCTGCCGCTCCTCGTGCTCTCGATGCTCGCGGTGGTGAACCCGCCGGCGGTGACACTGGCGGCCACCCGCGGCGAGGCGCCCGACCTCGAGCGGCGACGGAGGCTCGCGCTGCCCGCCCTGGCGCTCGCAGGCGTACTGGTCGGTGGCAGCGCGCTGCTCAACGAGCGCTGGCGCGATCTGCTCGACGTCTCGGCCGCGAGCTTCGCTCTGGCCGCCGGAATCGTGATGCTCGCGGCAGGCGTCGTCACGCTCGTGCGCGGCCGCGCGGTGGAGGCGGGGCTTCTCGCCACCCGCTCGGGGGCCGCGTACGCCTCTGCGCTCGCCTTCCCCGCCCTAGCCGGCCCCGCGGTGATCGCCGCCGCGATCGCCTACGGCGAGCGCTCCGGTGCCGGCGCGACGCTGGTCGGCGCGGCGATCGCGCTCGGCGCCGCCGCGATCGCCTCGGCCGCGGTTCCGGCGCCGTTGCCGCGGCGGCTCGAGCTCTGGCTTGAGGCCGCCGCCAGGCTCCTCGCGGCGCTGCTGGTCATCGTCGGCGCCGGACTCGTCGTCGACGGGCTGCGCGCTGTCTGACCGCGTCGCTACGAGCCGGCGACCATGCGCTCGAGCTCATCGGGGTCGGAGGGGATGGCTGCGGAGAGCACGTCGTGCCCCGTCTCCGTGACGAGCACGTCGTCCTCTATGCGAACACCGATCCCGCGGTACGCGGCGGGCACGTCTTCGGCATCCGGCCTCATGTAGAGTCCCGGCTCGACGGTCAGCACCATGCCCGGCTCAAGCACCACAGACTCCCCGCCGACGCGGTAGGGCCCGGCGTCATGCACGTCCAGACCGAGCCAATGCGATGTCGCGTGCGGGTAGTACGCGCGCACGGCATCGGCCCCCGCGTCCGAGGTGAGCTCCCCCTCGATCAGCCCCAGATCCCGAAGACCCGCGGCGAGCGTCCGCAGCGCCTCCGCGTGCACGTCCTGGAAGCGCACCCCCGGGGCGACGGCGGCGATCGCCGCCCGCTGAGCCGCGAGCACCAGCTCGTAGACCGCACGCTGGGGAGCGGAGAACCGACTCCCCACAGGGAAGGTCCGGGTCACGTCGGCGGCGTAGTAATCGACCTCCGCGCCCGTGTCGACGAGCAGGAGATCGCCATCTTCGATACGCGCGCGGTTCGCCACATAGTGGAGCGTGCACGCATTGGAGCCGGCCGCGACGATGGAGGGGAAGGCGGTCCGCGGCGATCCCCGCCGACGGTACTCCGCCTCCAGATCCGCCTGGACCTCGTACTCGTGTACACCCGCGCGAGCCATGCGCATGGCTCGCGCGATACCGAAAGCGGTTATGTCCACGGCCCGCCGCAGCGCCTCCACCTCGGCCGGGTCTTTCCGGAGCCGCAGCTCCGATACGAGCGGGAACGGGTCGAGCACGCGCTCGATCGCGCGCTCTCCGCGCACAGCCTCGGCGCGGCGATGAGCCAGCGCGCCGAGCAGCGACTCCTGAACGCGGCCGGCGAGACCGGCCGCGGGGCCGAGTGAGTAGTAGAGCGAACCCGCGCCCTCGAGCAGCTCCGGTAGTAGGTGCTCCATCTCGTCGATGGGAAGCGCAGCGTCGGCTCCGAAGTCGCCGACCGCACCCTCCACGCCCGCACGCGCGCCCGACCACAGCTCCTGGTCGGCATCGCGCGGCCGCACGAAGAGCGTGTAGGGCTTGTCGGCGCCGGGGCGCAGCACGCAGGCCGCGGACGGCTCGTCGAAGCCCGTCAGGTAGTGGATGGTCGACGTCTGGCGGAACGCGTAGTCGACATCGCCGTTGCGCCGCACCTCGCTCGCACCGACAAAGACGGCGGCCGCGCCCTCCCCCAGCATCGCCATCAGCCGCTCGCGCCGCTGCGCAAACAGAGCGGTGTCGAGGGCCGGCGCCCTCGCCTCCCCCGCGACTTGCCCCTCCTCGGCCGTGGCGCCGGTCATCCGCGCCGCTCCCGTCCTCCGAATGCCCGGCCGACGGGCTGGTGGCGGATCAGCATGAGGCGCGCTCCCCGCTATTCCCGGGACGGATCGGTGCGCCCGATCGCGGAGCCGCCGTCCACGTTGCTGTAGCCCGAGACGAAGCTCTCCACCGTGTGCGCCTCGGGATCGAAGCTCTGGCGTTCCACCGTCCCGAGGTCGTTGGCGAGCACGTGTAAGGAGACCGACGCGTCGACGGAGGTGGTTTCGACCGCGTGGATGTCGAGGTCAGGATGGAGCAGCGGCGTCAGTTCCCCCTCGGCAACCGGGTTGGCGCTGACGCGTTCCAACTCGGCGAAGCCGGCACGAGAGCCATCGTCCGTGCGGCGGTAGATGTGCTCCACCTGTCCACCCTGCAGCAGAGCGACCCACCCATCGGTCAGGTGATTGTGGACACGCGTCCTCATGCCGGGCGGCACGACCATCGTAAAGAGGCACAGGTCGGGATCGTGCGAGCGGTAGAGCGCCCATGCCGCGACATCGCCGGGAACCGGGCGCAGGAACGACGCCTCGAGCCACCCTCGCGAGTCGAGCAGGCATTCGAGGGGAACGCGCAGCGCATCGAGCAACGCGCGTCCCCGCGTGCCGCCCGCAAGAATGGTGCGGAAGTCCTCGGCGAAGTGGCGCAGCGCCGGATCCCGACGCCACGTGTAGTAGACCTCGGCCATCGTCACCCTCGCTCAGCGCGCGGAACAGCGTAGCGCGAGGCCGTCTAGAGGCCGAGCCGGTACGGGCCGTCGCTCCCACAGCGCGAGCCCGGCTTCCCCAGTCGGCCTCGCCGACACCCGGCGTTGGCAGCGGTGTCGAGATCCGATAGCGTGAGAGAACAGAACATAATTTCGCGCAGACACGAGATTCGAATCAAGGGAATAGGCGCGTTTGACAAACGCCATCCCGGCTGCCTATCTTGCCTTCCCCCCCGCTGTCTAGTCAGCGGACCGCATGGGTGGACTACCATCCGAAGCGGATGCCGCAGACCCCACAGCGAGGCCCGGCAGTCAGCATCACCCAAAGGACCGCCCGATGCATATTCACCGCCACTTCACCACCGCCGGAAACGACCCTTACGAGGGCGTCTCCTTCGACGACAGGGGCTCACGCATCGTCAACCCAGACGGCTCCGTCGTCTTCCAAGCGACGGATCTGCACGTGCCCTCGCAGTGGTCACAGGTCGCAACAGACATCCTCGCGCAGAAGTACTTCCGGAAGGCGGGCGTGCCGGAGTCGGTGCGCCGCATCCCGGAAGAGGGCGTCCCGAAGTGGCTGTGGCGCTCCGAGCCGGAGCCCGGTGCCTCGTTCGGGGCCGAGCGCGACGCGCGCCAGGCGTTTCACCGCCTCGCCGGGACCTGGGCCTACTGGGGCTGGAAACACGGCTACTTCGATGCTGAGGACGACGCGCGCGCCTTCTACGACGAGCTCTGCTACATGCTCTCCACGCAGCGCGCGGCGCCGAACTCGCCGCAGTGGTTCAACACCGGCCTGCACTGGGCATACGGGATCACCGGACCTCCACAGGGCCACCACTACGTCGACCTGGAGTCGGGGGAGCCCGCCCGCTCCACCAGCGCCTACGAGCGCCCGCAGCCGCACGCCTGCTTCATTCAGTCCGTGGCGGACGACCTCGTTAACGACGGCGGCATCATGGACCTCTGGACGCGCGAGGCACGCGTCTTCAAGTACGGCTCCGGCACGGGATCCAACTTCTCGGCGATCCGTGGCGAGGAAGAGCCGCTTTCCGGCGGGGGACGATCGTCCGGGCTGATGTCGTTCCTGAAGATCGGGGATCGCGCCGCCGGCGCGATCAAGTCCGGCGGCACGACGCGCCGCGCCGCGAAGATGGTGATCGTCAACGCCGACCACCCCGATGTGGAGAAGTTCATCGACTGGAAGGTCGACGAGGAGCACAAGGTCGCGACCATGGTTGCGGGCTCGCGCGTGCTGCGTCGCCACCTCGCCGCAATCTTGGACGCGGCGCGCCACGGCGACACCGAGCACGACGGCCTGGTGCTCGACCCGGCGACGAACCGACCCCTGAGACGCGCCATCCGGCGGGCGCGGCGGGACGGAGTGCCCGAGCTCTACGTGCAGCGCGTGTTGCAGCTCGCCAAACAGGGCGAGCAGGAACTGGATCTCCGCACCTTCGATACGGACTGGCAGGGAGAGGCCTACCAGAGCGTCTCCGGGCAAAACTCCAACAACTCAGTGCGGGTTACAGAACAGTTCCTCGCCGCCGTTCGCGATGGGCGAGAGTGGTCGCTCCGGCGCCGCACCGACGGATCGGTGTCCAGCACGCTTCCCGCAAGCAGCCTCTGGGAGCGCGTCGCTCGAGCCGCGTGGCAGAGCGCCGACCCCGGGCTCCAATTCGACACCACGGTCAACGAGTGGCACACCTCGCCGGCCGGGGGGCGCATCAACGGCTCCAACCCCTGCTCCGAGTACATGTTCCTCGACGACACGGCATGCAACCTCGCCTCCCTCAACCTCCTCCCGTTCCTTGACGAGGAGACGGGTGTCTTCGACACCAAGGCGTACGAACACGCCGCGCGGCTGTGGACGATCGTCCTTGAGATCTCCGTCCTGATGGCGCAGTTCCCCAGCCGCGAGATCGCTCAGCGCTCCTACGACTACCGCACCCTGGGCCTCGGCTACGCCAACATTGGCGCGCTGCTGATGGTGCAGGGCATCCCGTACGACTCCCCGGAGGCACTCGCGTGGACCGGGGCGCTCTCTGCGATCCTCACCGGCACCTCCTACGCGGCGTCGGCGGAGCTGGCGGCCGACCTTGGCCCGTTCGCGCGATTCGCCGAGAACCGCGCCGCGATGCTGCGCGTGGTGCACAACCACCGGCGCGCGGCCTACGCCGTTCCTGCCGACGAATACGAGGGTCTCTCCGTCTTGCCGGCTCCCCTCGACGAGAGCACGTGCCCGCCCGATCTACTGGCCGCGGCTCGCAGTTCATGGGACCGCGCGGTTCGACTCGGCGAGGCGCACGGCTACCGCAACGCGCAGGCCACGTTGATCGCTCCCACCGGGACCATCGGCCTGCTGATGGACTGCGACACGACCGGAGTCGAGCCGGACTTCGCGCTCGTGAAGTTCAAGAAGCTCGCGGGCGGCGGCTACTTCCGCATCATCAATCACGCGGTGCCGCGGGCGCTCGCCCGCCTCGGGTACCGGCGCGAGCAGATCGATGAGATTATCGACTACTGCGCCGGCACGAGCCGGCTGGAGGGTGCCCCCTTCATCAACCGCCACACCCTGGCGCAGGCCGGGCTGACGCAGCCCGCGCTCGACCGCATCGACGAGGCACTCCGCACGGCCTTCCACATCCGCTTCGTCTTCAACCGGTACACGCTGGGTGAGCAGCTCTGCGCGGATGTGCTGGGAATCCCGGAGGAAGAGCTCGACGACCCGGACTTCGACATGCTGACGGCGCTGGGCTTCGACGAGCGACAGGTCGAGGCCGCCAACGACCACATCCTCGGCCGCATGACGATCGAGGGAGCTCCGCATCTGCGCGAGAAGGACTACCCGGTCTTCGATTGCGCGACCACCTGCGGGCGCTACGGCACGCGCTACATCGAACCAATGGCGCACGTCCGGATCATGGCGGCGGCGCAACCGTTCCTTTCCGGGGCGATCAGCAAGACGATCAACATGCCGAACTCGGCCACCGTCGACGACGTGAAGCAGGTCTATATGGCCTCCGCCGAGTCGATGCTGAAGGCGATCGCGCTCTATCGTGACGGCTCGAAGCTGTCGCAGCCGCTCGCCGCGGCGCTCTTCGAGGCCGCCGACACGTTCGACACCGAGACCGAAGACGTGATCGCCGAGATGCTCGACGAGCTGGCGGCCGCGAGTGCGCCAGACCGGGTGCTCGCGGTGGCGGGCCACCTCGCGCACCGCGCCGAGCGCGGCCTCACCCCCGCGACCGAACGGGCGCTCGGCCGCGGCAGCCGCGAACCGCTCCCGTCACGGCGCAACGGCTATGCACAGAAGGCCAAGGTCGGCGGGCACACCATCTACCTGCACACCGGCCACTTCGAGTCGAACGATCCTGACACCGGACGGCCCCGGCTCGGCGAGCTGTTCATCTCCATGTCGAAGGACGGGGCGGCGTTCCGCTCGCTGATGAACTGTTTCGCCATCGCGGTCTCGATCGGGCTGCAGCACGGCGTGCCGCTGTCCGCCTACGTCGACTCGTTCGTCTTCACGAAATTCGAGCCGAACGGCATCGTCACCGGGCACGACCGGATCCAGATGGCAACGTCGATCATCGACTACGTCTTCCGAGAGCTGGGCATCAGCTACCTCGAACGGGACGACCTCGCGCACTTCGGCCCCATCGATCTCGACTCGGGCTCGACCGCCGAGGTGGAGGAGGAGCCCTCGCCCATGCCGCCCGGTCGGGTCGAGGCGGCAGCGATTGCCGATCAACCGGCTCTCCGCGAAGGCCTCCCGGCGGCCGCGATCATCTCCCGGGGTCGCGACGGCGAGCACGTGAACGCGCCCGTGATCGCGCGCGTCACCGTGGCGGAGGCCGTCAAGGGGAGCTACGAGGCGGTCGCACGGGCTCGGCAGCAGGGTTTCGAGGGGGATCCCTGCGATGAGTGCGGCCAGATGATGATGGTGCGCAACGGCACGTGCCTGAAGTGCATGAGTTGCGGCTCCACAAGCGGATGCAGCTAGGCGTCGCTCCCATCCGGGTCGCGGCGACCTACTCGCGGAAGATGACCGGCGCCGTGCCCGGCCCGGATCCGAAACCGATCGTCACGGCGCGCCTGCACGGCCGCAGAAGCGACCCGCGCCGGATGCCGGGCCACTGGCGCTCGGTCTGACCTCTGATCCACGATGGGTGCATGGGCGAGCCGGTCGCGATCAACGAGTTCGTCACGGTCGAGACAGAGCGACCGCCGCGCCGTCGCGAGCTGCACGCCCGCGAGGAGCGCCGCGCGCGGCTCGCGGCCTTCGAGTTTCGCGCCGATGAGGCGCTGTTCCGCCTCGTCGGCGAGCCCGACGCCTTCAGCGGTCTCGAGGGGGGCGTCTTCGCCACCTCGGACGGGCGGCGCTTCCGCGTCAGCTGGATCAAGCCGCTCGTGGGCCAGGACGACCAGGGATACGAGGTGCAGCGCGTCTACCACGCGGTCGCGCTGACGCGCCGCCTCTCATGAGAGAGTGCCCGGGCCGACCGCGCGTCGACGAGGTGCTGACCACCCGCATCCACGGCCGTCGCACCCTGGTCCATGCGCGGGAGCAACGCCGGGACGCGAGGGGGCGCGTGCGCATCTTCCTCACCGGCGACCCGGAGGCTTTGCCCCACCTCGGCGGGATGCGCATCGCCACGCGCGCTGGGGAGCGCTTCGAGCTGCGCGACGTGCTGCTCGTTCCGCCGCCCGCGGAACCGGGGGAGAGCCCCGGACCCGCGCAAGCCGCGCTGGCAGTCGGCTATCCGGTCGACGAGGGGAGACCGCCCACCCGCCGAGAAGCCGATGCGCCGCACGACCGACCCGCGGCACCGAACGGGAGTCCGCACAACAGCCTGGGGTCGGGCCCGTGACCGCCTCCGCCGTCCAAGGCTATCCACGCATCGGCCGAGACCGGGAGCTCAAGCGCGCAACCGAGCGCTACTGGGCCGGAAAGGCCAGCGAGGACGAGCTGCTCTCGACCGGCCGCGATCTGCGGCTCGCCGCGTGGCGGCGGATGCGGGAGGCCGGCATCGACCTCATCCCCTCGAACACGTTCTCGCTCTACGACCACGTCCTCGACACCGCCGCTCTGGTCGGGGCGGTGCCACCGCGCTATCGATGGGATGGCGAGCGCGTCGACATCGACACCTACTTCGCGATGGCGCGCGGCGCGCAGCGTGACCGCCTCGACGTCACAGCGATGGAGATGACGAAGTGGTTCGACACCAACTACCACTACATCGTCCCCGAGCTCGGGCCGGAGACGCGCTTTTCCCTCGCCTCGCAGAAGCCACTCGACGAGTACCGGGAGGCACGCGAGGCCGGAATAGAGACCGTGCCAGTCCTGCTGGGTCCGCTCTCCTTCCTGCTGTTGGCGAAATCGCCGGACGATCCGGGCTTCGACCGCCTTTCCCTGCTGCCGGCACTCGCGGAGGTCTACGCCGAGGTGCTGCGCGCGCTGACCGCGGCGGGCGCCATCTGGGTGCAGCTCGACGAGCCGGTTCTGGTGCAGGACCGTGACCCGCGCGAGCTCGCTGCACTGGGCGACGCCTACCAGGCGCTCGCGCCCGCGAGCGGCGACGCCGGCCTTCTGGTGCAGACGTATTTCGGCGACGTGGGCGAGGCCTTCCACACACTGCGCGGGCTTCCGGTAGCGGCGATCGGCCTCGACCTGAGGCGGGGCCGGCGCAACACCGAGCTGGTGCGGCGCCACGGGCTCGCAGGCAAGCACCTCGTCGCCGGCGTCGTCGACGGGCGCAACATCTGGCGCACCGACCTCCGTGCGGCGCTCGCCGAGCTGCGCGAGCTCCGAGCCGTGGTCGGGAAGGATCGGCTCATCGTCGGGAGCTCGTGCTCCCTGCTCCACGTCCCGATGGATGCGATGCGCGAGGATCGGCTCGACGAGGAGCTGCGCCCGTGGCTCGCCTTCGCCGATCAGAAGATCGAGGAGGTCGCGACGCTAGCCCGCGCCGTCGACGACCCGGACGACGAGGAGGTGGCGACGCGACTCGCCGAGAGCGAGCGCATCGCCGCCGCCCGGCGGGCCGCGCTCCGCGCACGCGAATCGACCGTGCGCGAGCGAGTCGCCGCGACCGGGAATGCGGCGTACAGGCGCGCCACGCCCGGTGCCGAGCGCCGGGCCATTCAGCAGCAGCGCCTCGGGCTTCCCCTCCTCCCGACCACCACCATCGGTTCCTTCCCGCAGACGCCGGAGCTCCGACGTGCTCGACGGGAGCGCGACGCCGGCGACCTCGACGAGTCGGCCTACGAGAGCGTGATCGAGTCCACGATCGAGCGAGTGATCCGGTTACAGGAGGAGATCGGGCTCGACGTGCTCGTCCACGGCGAACCCGAGCGCGGCGACATGGTCGAGCACTTCGGACGGGAGCTCGAGGGGTTCGCGTTCACGCGATCCGGCTGGGTGCAGTCCTACGGCTCGCGCTACGTCAAGCCGCCGATCATCTACGGCGACGTCGCACGCCCCGGAGCGATGACCGTTCGATGGTCGCGCTACGCGCAGTCTCTGACCGACCGGCCCGTGAAGGGGATGCTGACCGGGCCGGTCACTATTCTCAACTGGTCGTTCGTGCGCGACGACCAGCCGCGCTCCGAGACCTGCCGCCAGATCGCCCTGGCGATTCGCGACGAGACAGTGGCGCTGGAGGCGGCCGGCATCTCCGTGATCCAGATCGACGAACCCGCCCTGCGCGAGGGGTTGCCCCTGCGCCGCGACGACTGGACCTCGTACCTAGCGTGGGCCGTCGCGTGCTTCCGGCTCGCGACGTCCGGCGTCGCCGACGAGACGCAGATACACACGCACATGTGCTATGCCGAGTTCAACGACATCATCGAGGCGATCTCCGATCTCGACGCGGACGTGATCTCGATCGAGAACGCGCGCTCCGGCGCGGAGCTACTGCGAGTCTTCCGGGAGCACGCGTATCACAAGGGGATCGGCCCCGGCGTATACGACATCCACTCGCCGCGCGTGCCGCCCACCGGTGAGATGGCACAGCGGCTTCGCGAGGCGGCCGCGGCACTACGGGCGCCCCTGCTGTGGGTCAACCCCGACTGCGGGCTCAAGACACGCCGCTACGAAGAGACGGAACCAGCCCTCAGGAACATGGTCGAGGCGGCCCGCGTCGTCCGCGCCGAGCTCGCGGGCGCGCGCGGAGCACCGGAAGTGCCCCCGCTTCCGCGCTGAGGCCGATATACAGGGCCCGCGCGATGAATCGCCGGCCCTAGCAGGGTTGTGATTTTCTCCCTGGGTGCCCGGAGCATGGCCGGCGGTGCCCCGCGGGTGCAACAAACGCCCCCGGTAGCTGTCAGAAGCCCCAGGTAGTGGTCGACTGTAACTGATAAGACGAGTATACTAACGATCATACAAGAGGGACCCCCACGAGGGAGGATATCGATGCGAGGACAGAGCGAGGACCAGGGCCGCGCCACTCTCACCTGCCCGGAGATGTTCGTCCCCAGCGACCACCCGCTCCGACGCATCAAGCCCATCGTCGACCGGGCGCTCGCCAATCTCTCCCCGCGCTTCGACGGTCTCTACAGCGAGTCCGGGCGACCGTCGATTCCGCCCGAGACGCTGCTCAAGTCGACACTCCTCATCGCCTTCTTCTCGATTCGTAGCGAGAGCCAGTTCTGCGAGCGGCTGCGGTCCGACATGGCGTTCAAGTGGTTCCTCGACCTCCCGGGAGACCCCGGTTCCTTCGACCGCTCCACGTTCTCGAAGAACCGCTCCCGGCTCCTTGACGGCGACATCGCCCGGGGGTTCTTCGAGGAAGTCGTGAGGGAGGCGAGGGAGCGGAACCTGCTGTCCGAGGAGCACTTCACGGTCGACGGGTCGCAGCTCGAGGCGTGGGCGTCGCACAAGAGCTACCGGTCACGCGACGAGCAGGACGGGGACAAGCCTGCGGGCCGCAATCCGGACGTCGACTTCCGCGGCGAGCGCCGGCACCGGGACACCCACGTCAGCACGACCGATCCCGGCGCGCACCTGTACCGGAAGGGGAACGGGCAGGCGGCGCGCCCGAGCTACATCGGGCATGTGATGACGGAGAACCGCAACGGGCTCATCGTCGATGTCGAGCTCACGACGGCGCACGGGCGGGCGGAGCGGGATGCGGCGCTGGCCATGGCCGAGCGCAGCCTGACACCGGGGGCGACGCTGGGCGCCGACAAGGGATACGACGCGAAGCACTTCGTGGAGGGGCTGTGCGAACTCGGGGTCGTGCCGCACGTGGCACGGCGAGCGAAGCACAGCGCCATCCCCGAGGAGGTGGCGCAGACGCCCGGCTACGAGGTGAGTCAGCGCCGGCGCAAGATGGTGGAGGAGAGCTTCGGGTGGCTGAAGACCGTGGGGGGCGGGCGCAAGCTCCGCTACATCGGCGAACAGGTCAACGGTTTCTGGATGGAGATGGGCGCTGCCGCGTACAACCTGGTGCGCGTGGCCAATATCGACGCCGCGCTGTCACGGGCGTAGTGCGCCCGGAGTAGGTCCCGGGGCGCCCGGACGGGCTGAGAGAGCCCCGGAGGGGGCCAGAATCGGCCCCGAAATGACGCCGCATACGCCCTCTTGGCGGTGATTCGCTCCGTGGCCGCGCCAAAGGGGGCCTTTTTCCCGACCCTGCTAGTGCTCGACCCAGATACGTCTCGCCGCCTCGAGACCGAGGACGAGATCGCGCTCGCCCAACGCGATGGTCACGGTTCCGCGATACGGCGCCACCTCGCGGAGGAGCAGACGCGCCCCGGGTCGGATGCCCTCCCCGTCGAAGAATCGCAAGAGCTGCTCGTCTTCCTCGTAGACGCGCTGCACGATGGCGCGGTCGCCGGCCGCGAGATCCGAGAGGCGTCGATCGGAGAGCTGCGGCGCACGCGGGTGACCCGGAACCGGGTACCCGAACGGCGAGACGGCAGGGTCGCCAAGCCGATCGACAATGAGGGCCTCGGTGTGGTCGGAGATCGCGTGCTCCATGAGATGCGCCTCCTCGTAGGCACGCCACCACTCAAGGCCAAGCGTCTCGACGAGCAGGCACTCGGCGAGCCGGTGGCGTCGAACCATGTGCTCGGCGCGGGCGAATCCGGCTTCCGTGAGCGAGATACGCTTGCGACCGTCCACCGCAACCAGCCGGTCGCGCGCCAGACGCGAGAGCATCCCGGCCGCCGAGGCCGGCCGGATGCCGAGGCGCTCCGCTACACGCGCCGCGATCACCTCCTCGTGCTCGTCGTGGGCGAGCCGGTAGATCGTCGTCAGGGCGTCGTCGGATGCGACGTTCGTCACCTGCTTCGGCACTGTGCCTCCTGCACGGCATCGTCCCACGCACGGCGACGGTGGGGCAACGCGCTTTCCCGGCATCGTGCGGGGATCGCCGAGGGGCACGTGTCGCCTACGCGCGTTATGATCCGGCTTTCGGCGCGACAGGCTTCGGAGGTCGAACCGTCCACATCGAGAGCGCCTCACCATCCCAGCCCGACATGGGCGCCGTACTCAGCGCACTCGTGCGCGTCGTCCAGGAGGCAGCCGGGGACGATGTCTGGGCGCTGATCGGGGCAGCCTCGGCGAGGCTACAAGGGGCGGACGCCCCGTCACCGAACCTAGAGTTCATCACCACCGCGACGACGTCCGGGCAGCTCGCGGAGATGCTCGACCTCGATGCACGCTGGCTGGCCGGGCGGCGGCTCGCCGCGCAGCGCCTCCACTTCCTGCGGGACTCGGTCCCAGTTTTCGTCTTCGGGGACGCCCAGTTCCAAGGCCGCTACGACGTCCTACGGCCACGGGACATCCCCGCGCTCTGGGACGCCCGCGTCCGCCTGCCGTGCAACGGCGTGACCGTCATGGCCACCCCCCTGGAGTGGGAGCTCCTGCTCTCCGTGGTCCTCGACAACACGGACCGAGCGACCGAGATCGCGCGTGTCCTGCGAGCCAGCGGCTGGGACGGGCGGCTGATCACGCGGCTCGCCCGCGAGGGCCACGTGCACACCGCCACCGAGGAAGCGGTGTGGCAGCTACTCGAGAACGGCCGGCCGAATCTGGCGCCGGCCGACCGTTCCGGGCAGGCCGGGCCGGCGTCCGATGCCGATGGGCAGCCGCCCGATGCGGAGACCCTCCGCGACGATCCCGGCTCCGAACCCGGGGACCCCGGGTAAGTCGACGGCCCATGTCGCTCCCCATCGATCCGCCGCCGATGCGCATCGGCGGCACGGCCGCAGCGGAGCTCTCGACAATCGCCCGGGGCGCACGGGAGGCCGAGGCTCTGGGCTTCGATACGCTCTCCGTCGGGGAGACCAAGCACCACCCCTTTCTCCCCTTGGCGCTCGCGGCAGAGCACACCACCACGATCACGCTGGGCACGGCGGTGGCGATCGCGTTCCCGCGCGCCCCGCACATCACGGCCAATCTCGCGTGGGACCTCGCCAGCTACTCGGGCGGGCGCTTCGTGCTCGGTCTCGGGACGCAGGTGAAGGGCCACAACGAGCGTCGCTTCTCCGTGCCGTGGGCTCCGCCCGGCCCGCGGATCCTCGACTACATCGGCTGCCTGCGCGCGATCTGGGACTCCTGGCAGCACGGCACGCGGCCAGCGTACGCGGGCGAGTTCTATCAGTACCGGCTGACGGCTCCGGCCTTCAATCCCGGCCCCATCGCCCACCCGCGCATCCCGATCCTCATCTCGGCGGTCACGCCGTTCACGGCGCGACTCGCCGGGAGCATCGCCGACGGCGCGATCGTGCCTCAGGCGGTGAGCTTCCGCTACGCGCGCGATGTGCTTCTCCCCGCGCTCGTCGACGGGGCGCGGGAGGCCCGGGACGAGGGCCGGGGCGCCACGACCGGGAGGGACACCGGGCCTCTGCCCCTGGAACTACGGGGCGCCGGCTACGTCGCGACCGGCCCCGATGAGCGCACGGTCGGCGCGGAACGCGAGCGCGCCCGCAACGATCTGGCGCGGGCTCTGGTGACCCGCGCGGTCGCAGGCGTCATCGAACTCCACGGCTGGGAAGACCGCGCGGAGCGGATGCGCCGGGTCGCCGCCCGCGGGCGTTGGAACGAGCTGTCGGCGGAAGTGAGCGACGAGATGCTCGACGAGTTCTGCGTGTCCGGCACCTGGGAAGAGCTGCCGGCGATCGCGACCGACCGCTGTGCGGGCGCGGTGACGCAGCTGGAGCTCCCGCTTCCCGACCGCGCCCTCGACGCCGATGAGCGCGAGCGCTTCGCGGCGCTGGTCGCCTCCTTGCGCGACGTTCCGGCCGCGCTCGCGGCCTGACACACGAGGGTCTGCCCGCCCCTCCCCGTCCGACGCCGCCGGCGAGATCCTACGTCGTTCGGGAGCGGGATCCACGGGCGACGGTGCGCGCACGCCGGGCCCGCAGCTGCGGCCCCGCCTCGCGGGCGAGACCGTCATAGCGGGCGAGCAGATCCCGGCGCGCTCTCGGCAGCCGCGGCAGTTCATCGAGCAGCAGCGACATCAGTCTGGCCAGCGCCTGGAGATCACCCATGTCGACGCTCTCGGCGGCGACCCGTCCGCCTCGGCCTCCATTGTGGTAGTTCGCGAGCGCAACGCAGAGCGCCCCGGTTTCGTATCCGTAGAGATCGTAGGCCGTGGCCTCCGTCACTCCGCCATCCATCAGCTTGCGCTGGTATCGGAAGCCATCGTCCTCGCGCGCGAGACCCTGCGCGACCCCGGTCATCCACAAGGCCACCCCCGGAGAAAAGAGGTGCATCGCGTCGCCGACCCGCACGATCGGTCCCGCGCCCGGGCGCGCGCGGCCGCCTGCCGCCGAGGAGGTCTCAACCGCGACCACCACCGCATCGTCGGGGAGCAGCCGGGCGCGCGCGGCCGCCGAGGCGCCGAGCAGACCCACCTCCTCGGCGCGAGTGAAGAGACCGATGAGCTCGCCGGATGCTCGCGACGCCGCCGCGCGGTCGAGGGCGGCGAGCACGGCGACGCAGCCAACGAGATCGTCGCAGCCGCGCGCCACGAGGCGCCGTCCGCGCACGCGCGCCGGCTCCACGTCCCACAGCGCGAGATCGCCGGACTGCGGCGACGCGTCGGCGGCGGCGGTCGCGAGCGCCGACCGGAGGCGCCCGCGCTCGTCGGCGCGGACGGAGTCGATAACGGCCAGGCCGAGGGTCCCCGCGCGCCCGCCGGTCGTGTCCTCGCCCGAGGGGGCTGCGAAGAGACGCAGGCGCTCACCGCGGCCGTACGAGGCGGAGAGACCGCCGCGGAACTCGAGCTCGAGCTGCCGGTTCCGCACGGCCGTCACCACGAAGCCGGGGTGGTCGGCGTGCGCGCTGAGCACAAGCGGCCGCGAGCCGGCGCCCCGACGGCGCCGCCCGACGTGACGGACGTAGCCGTTCCCGAAGCGGTCGACGTCGAAGGCGAGGCCGCGCTCCTGCGCGAAGCGCCGGACGTAGGCGAGCACGTCCTGCTCGAGGTAAGGGGCCGTGGGAATCGGTAGCAGCTGACGCGCGATGTCCTCGATCGGCGTCGGCTCGCGACGGGCGGGCGACGCCCTCCGCCGGGGTGTCCGTGAGGCCCCGGCCGGAGGCCTCTTCGCAGCCGGCATCGCCGCTCCTCTCGCGAGCCTGGGCGGGCTACGCCACAAGGCAGGTTACGCGCTACGATCGCGCCATGCCCCACCCCGACGATACGCAACCCGACACCGCACCAGCGCCGACACCAGAGATCGCCCCGGTCGGCGGGCCACCTCGCGAGGACAAACGGGAGCGGCGTCGCAAGCGCCGGCGGCGCGCGCGCGGCGAGCTCCCGCCTCCCTTCGAGCTGACCATCGACAGCTTCGCGGCCGGCGGCACGGGCGTGGGCCGAGCCCCGGACGGCCGCGTCGTCTTTGTCGAGTACGCCCTACCGGGAGAGCGCGTGCTTGCCGAGATCACCTCGGAGTCTCCCTCCTACCTCGAGGCCCGTGCGATCGAGATCCTGGAGGCCTCGCCCGCGCGGGTCGAGCCCCCCTGCACTTACTTCGGGACCTGCGGCGGCTGCCAGCTCCAGCACGTCGACTACGAGGAGCAGCTCGCCCTGAAGACGGGACTCGTGCGCGATCAACTGCGACGGATCGGGCGGTTCGACGATCCCCCCGTCGCTCCGACTCGGGGGATGGTGCATCCCTGGGGATACCGCAACCACATGCGCTTCACGGTGCGCCGCAACGGCGACATCGGCTTCATGCGGCGCGGGACGCACCATTTCCTTCGCGTCGACCGCTGCCTGATCGCGCACGACGCCGTGAACGGAGTATTGAAGCGCGCGCAGCGGAAGACGACGGGAACGCGGCAACTCTCCGTGCGGGTGGGAGAGGCGACCGGCGAGTTGATGATCCAGCCGGCGCTTCGCTGGCGACCCGGCCGCCGACCGCTCGCCTCCGGACAGGAGCACTACCAGGAGGGGCTGGGCGGCCGTCTCTTCCGCATCTCCGCCGCCGCGTTCTTCCAGGTCAACACCCGGCAGGCCCAGCAGCTGGTTCGGATGGTGCGCGATCGCGTCCGCGAGGCGCGGCCGGACGTCGTCGTCGACGCCTACTCCGGCGTCGGGACGTTCGCCGCCCTGCTCGCCGACGACGGACCTTGGCGCGTGATCACGATCGAGGAATCGGTAGCCGCCGGCGACGACGCGGAGACGAATCTCGCCAGCGTGGACAACGTGACGCGTCTGGTCGGAAGCGTCGAGAGTCTGTTGCCCGGACTCGACCCTGCGCCCGATGTCGTCATCGTCGACCCGCCGCGCACGGGGCTCGCCGCAAGCATCGTCGACGCGCTGCTCGTTTCGGCGTGCCGCCGCCTCGTCTACGTCTCCTGCGACCCGGCCACACTCGCCCGCGACCTCCGTCTGCTCGTCGACGGCAACGCCGCGGCAGGCGCCGGCTTCTCGCTGACGTCGGTCCACCCACTCGACATGTTCCCGCACACGCAGCACGTGGAATGTGTCGCCACGCTGGATCGGGCAGCGGTGCCGCCCTCACCCGATCGGCCCCGGACCGGCGCCCCGAACTCCAGCGGGGTGCTCTCCGCGGAGCCGTGACGGAGGGCGGCGCCCGTCTGGAGATCGTGCTCGCGTCGGAGTCGCCGAGACGATACGAACTGCTCGCCGCCCTCGGTGTGGAGTTCGTGGCTCACCCCGCCGCGATCGACGAGTCGAGCGCCGAGCCCGATCCGGCCCGTCGCGCGACGACGCTCGCGCTCGCGAAGGCGAGGGCAGTGAGCCGGCGAACCCGAGGGGCGCTCGCGCTCGGGGCCGACACGATCGTCGTCGCGCCCGATGGCGCGCTGCTCGGCAAGCCCCCCGACATCGAGTCGGCGCGCGCGATGCTGTGGGCGCTGCGCGGCCAAGCCACCGCGTCGTGACCGGCGTTGCCGCGGTCCAGAGCGGCCGGATCGGCACGGAGTGCGCCTCGACCGCTGTGCGCATGCGAAGCTACTCGCACGCCGAGATTGAGCGTTATGTCGCTCGAGGCGAGCCCTTCGACAAGGCCGGCGGCTACGCCATCCAGGATCCGGAGTTCGCCCCGGCTGCGGAGGCCGAGGGCTGCCTCTGTTCGGTGATCGGCCTGCCGCTGTGGAGCGCGCGGCGCCTGCTCGCCGCGATCGGGGGCGTCGCGTCGGATCCCCCCGCGCTTGAGCGCTGCTCCGCCTGCCCGCTACGCGATAGCGCGCCGATGGCCCGAACCGGCGCGGCGCAGGACCCCCGCCACAAGCGGTGAGTGCTCGCACCGCCCGCGCCGCGTTCCGCGGTCAACCAGAGGGACGTGGCGCGTCGACTACCTTGCAGGCGACCCGGTCGCCGGATCGCTCGCCTGGATCACCCGGGCCTCGCCGATGAGCGTCGAGACATGGAGGCGCAGGCGGCGAGAAGCCACGCCGTAGCCCGCCGTCCGGGCGTCGATGTCACGCACCAGGCCCTCCTCGCGGCGGCCCAGCGCGTCGACCGTGCCCACGAGCGCCTGCGCCGACACCGAGACCGAGACCGAGACCGAGACCGAGACCGAGACCGCGAAGTCTTGCGGCACCGTGACCTGGAGCGTCCCGAGCCAGCAGAGCAGCGTGAGTTCCGTTTCGCCGGCCGGCAGGACCGTTCCCCGAAAGTCAAGCGAGATGTCGCCGAGCACCGTCGAGATCACGGCATCGTCGACGCGCCAGCCCGACCGCCGCCCCGGCCACGTCCGAGACGCCGAGCTGCCGAGCACCCGCGCTGTCGATGAGCAGCACACCGCCGAGAAACAGCAGGTAGAGCCCGAGCGTGACAGGGAGCACGAATGAAAGCCGGGCACTCACGGCGGTGCGACTCCCGGCGTCTCAGCCGTGGCGGAGCGCACGGCGCAGCCGCTTATACAGGATCACCCCGCCGATCCCGATCAGGATGAGAGGCCACAGCTCCCCGATCCCGACGTCGGTCACGCCGAGCGACTCCAAGAGAAAGATCGCGCCCATGATGATGAGCGCGACACCGAGCGCCATTTCCACCCCCTCGCCAGCCGGACCGGCCCGGCGTCCCCGCTGCCGCGAGTGTACGCCCGCCCACATCGAGGGTCGGACCGGCGGCAACCCCGGCGCGACCGGGGCGTCGGGGCACGCGGCACACCCCACGGGATCGTGAGAGGAGCAGGCGGTATCGTGTGATCCCACCGGTCGGGGAGCGGACGCACGCGAGTGGAGCCCGGCGTGGGCGAGCCCATCATCGAGATCGAGGGCCTCAAGAAAGTCTACCTCAGCGGCGATGTGAAGACGCACGCTCTGCGAGGCGTCGACCTCCGCGTCGAACGCGGCGAGATGCTGGCGGTGATGGGGCCCTCCGGCTGCGGGAAGACCACGCTGCTCAACTGCCTCTCGGGCATCGACGACCCCTCCGCCGGCGTCGTCCGCGTCGATGGCACCGACCTCGCCACTCTCGACGACGACACGCGCACGGGCTACCGCGCCCGGCACATGGGCTTCATCTTCCAGTTCTACAACCTGCTCCCCGTTCTCTCCGCAGCCGAGAACGTCGAGTTGCCTCTGCTCATCTCCGGCATCCCCGCCGCCGAGTCGCGCGAGCGGGCCCTCGCCTCCCTCGCGCGGGTCGGGCTGACCGAGTGGCAGGAGCACCGACCCGCGCAGCTATCGGGCGGCCAGCGGCAGCGCGTCACGATCGCGCGGGCCTTGGTCAACCACCCCGCGATCGTGTGGGCCGACGAGCCCACCGGCGATCTCGACACGGCCAACGCCAACGAGATCATGTCCCTCATGCAGCAGCTGAACCGGGAGCGGCACCAGACGTTCGTGATCGTCACGCACGACCCGGACATCGCGGCGCGCTGCCACCGCACGATCCACATGCAGGACGGTCTCATCACTCGGGAGGAGACCCGGAGCGAAGTCGCGATCGGTGGATAGCCTCTTCGGCGTTCCCCTCACGAGCATTCTGATCGGGCTTCTGATCCTCCTAGGGCTCTCGCTCGCCGTCGTCGGCTGGGTGTGGGTCCGCCAGCCAATCCTCTTCCGGATGGGCATCCGCAACCTCGGTCGTCGCCCCGCGCAGACGACGCTGATCGTCGTGGGCCTCACGCTCTCCACGCTGATCGTCAGCGCGGCCTTCGCCACCGGCGATACGGTCGGCTATTCGATCACATCCGCGGTCTACGACTCCTTCGAGGAGATCGACCTCGTCGTCGCGCACGACGGCGAGCGCGTCCTGGGGGGCTCGTCGGGCTACATCACCTCGGACCTCCTCGCCGACCTCCACGATGAGTTCGCTGCTGATCCCGACGTGGACGCCATCACGGGAGTCTTCCTTCGCGAGCTCCCCGCTCTGAACTCCGAGGCTCGCCTGTCGGAGCCGAGGGCCGTCGTGGTCGGCGTTGACCCGGCGACGATCGATCCATTCCAAGCGCTGCGGAGGCTCGACGGCGGCTACGTCAGTGCGCAAGCGCTCACCGGGGATCGCGTGTTCATCTCAAGGCAGCTCGCCGAGGAGATCAACGCGGAACCCGGTTCCGGCCTCCAGCTATTCGCCGGCAACGAGCCGTACACCGTTCGCGTGCTCGACATCGTGCAGGACTCGTCGCTCACGGGGATCGGCGTCAACGTGACGGGCGGCGGCCTCATCGGCCACATCGACACGATGCGCGATCTCGATGGTAAGCCCGACGAGCTGACCTTCATCCTTCTCTCGGCGTTCGGCGGCACCCGCGGCTCCCTCGACGCCGCGAGCGCCGTCGAAGACCGCGTCGATGACTATCTCGAGCGCACCGGGGCTCCGGCCGAGATCGCGTTCACCAAGGCGGAGAGCGTCGCGATTGCCGAGCTCATCGGCTCGGTCTTCGTGACGTTCTTCCTCCTCTTCGGTCTCTTCTCAATCGCGGCCGGGGTGATGCTGATCTTTCTGATCTTCGTGATGCTGGCGGCCGAGAGGCGCTCGGAGATGGGGATGGCGCGCGCCATCGGGATGAGGCGCCTGCACCTCACCGAGATGTTCCTCGCCGAGGGGAGCGGCTACAACCTCGGCGCCGCGGTGGTCGGGGCGCTGCTCGGCGTCGCCGTGGCCTTCGGCATCACGTGGCTGCTCGGGATCGCCTTCGACGACTTCGGCATCTCCATCGCGTTCCACTTCAATCCCCAGGGCTTCGTGATCGCGTTCTCCCTGGGGATCGTCCTGACCTTCGCCACCATCGCGTTCTCGTCGATTCGCGCCGCCAACCTGAACATCGTGCGCGCGATCCGCGACCTGCCCGAGCCGCAGCCGCTGCGCGGCGCCGATCGTTCCGTCGCCGGTCTCGCGCGTGCCACGGTCGGCGCGCTCTGGGTGCTCGCGTGGCTCGCGCTCGTCGGCCTGTGGGCCGCCATCGGATTCGGCGCCTTCCTTGTCGCCCTAGCGACGTACGGGCTGGGCATGCTCGCCCTGCTCCTTGGGGCGACGCTCTTTGTCCTGGGGGCGCGTAGCGTCCCGCGGGACCGCTTCCTCCCGAGGGGCGGCTGGCGGCGCCGGCTCCTGTGGGCGCTCTGGATATTGCTCTTCTCGCTCCTCGCCCTCACGACCTGGCTGCTCCTGCGCACGCGGGGCTGGTCGGCCCGGCACCGCAACGCAGGCGGTTGGGCGGTCTGGATGCTGATCTCAGGTCTGGTCGGTCTCTGGCTCGGCGGCTGGGTGTGGGGACAGGCCGCCCCGTACACGGCCGGCCTGACGCTGTTGCTTCTGGCCGCGGCGATGCTCGCCGTCTACTTCGGTGCGGCCACCCGGGTCGCCTTCACCATCTCGGCGGGGCTGCTGCTGCTCTTCTGGCTGAGCCCGCTACCGTTCTCCCTCTTCGCCGACGTGACCGCTACCGACACCGACCCGGTGCGATGGCTCGCCGCCCTGATCCCCTTCCTCGACGAGCCACGGGAGATCGAGGGCAACGTCGAGATGTTCTTCGTCTCGGGGATGGCGATCACGATCTCCTCCACGCTGCTCGTGGTCTTCAACGCACAGCTGCTCCTCGCGGGGGTCGGAGCCGCGGGAACGGTGCTGCGCGGCATCGCCCCGGCCGTGAAGATGGCAATCGCCTATCCGCTCGCGGCACGCTTCCGCACCGGCATGACGCTTGCCATGTTCGTGCTCATCGTCTTCAGCCTCGTGGTGATGGCGACGCTCAACTACAACTTCTCCCAGCTCTTCTTCAGCAACGAGGCGAAGGCAGGATTCGACATCGTCGTCGACGGCAACGCCTCGAACCCGATCGGCGACCTGAGGCGCACACTCGCCGAGGGTGGCTTCGGCAACGACGAGAAGCTGGCTGGCGTCGGGCGCACGCGTGCGCTCTCGCTCCGCATCCTAGAGGAGGCCCGGCCGGCTCCGCTGGAGGACGGCTTCTATCGCCTCGTCGAGATCGACGGAGAGTTCCTGGATGTCGCCGACATCGCGCTGGCGAGCCGCGCGCTGGGTTACGACAGCGATGCCGACGTGCGTGAGGCGCTGCGCAGCGATCCCGGCACGGCGATCGCCGACGATGCTATTCTCGGCACGGACGGCTTCGGAGGAGCGGAGGAGCTCTTCGCCCTCTCCGGCGATCTCTCCGCGTCCATCCGCCAGGGCGTCCTCTACGAGCCCGTGCGCGTGACGGTGATCGATCCCGAGAGCGGGAACGAGCTGGAGCTCCGAATCATCGGATTCATGGAGGCTCAGGTCTCCGGGATCCTCCCTCAGCTCAGCGGGATCTTCGTGTACGACGCGGGCATCGAGAGATTCTCCTCCGATGGGCGGATCCCCGAGACGTTCTTCGTCGCGGCCTCGGGGACGCCCTCGACGGCCGAGCTTCGCGCGCTCGCCGACAGCATCGAGTCGACGCTCCTCGAGCGCGGCGTTCAGGCCACATCGATCCAGCAGGTGATCGATGACCAGGCGAGCGCCTCCACGCAGTTCCAGCTGCTGTTCGAGGGCTTCATGGGCCTGGGACTCATCGTGGGGATCGCCGCGCTCGGTGTGATCGCCTTCCGGACGGTGGTCGAGCGGCGCCAGCAGATCGGCATGCTGCGCGCCCTGGGCTACTCCCGGAGGCTCGTCGCGCTCTCGTTCTTCATGGAATCGTCCTTCATCGCGTTGACCGGCATCGTGCTCGGACTGGTTCTCGGGACCGCGCTCTCCTACAACCTGCTGACCGATCCGGCGTTCACCGGAGGAACCGATGTTGCCTTCCGCGTCCCGTGGCTCCGCATCTTCTTGATCTCGGGGATCGCCTACGGTGCCTCGGCCCTGATGACGCTGGCACCGGCACGCGCCGCGTCGCGCGTACCAGTCGCGGAGGCGCTGCGCTACGAGTAGCGCCTCCGGACCCGCGGATCGGGGAAGCCGCCCGGCGCTAGCGCCTCGCGACGGCGGTCGTGCCCTGCTGGATGGCCCGCAGCGTGTGGAGATGACGCCGGACCACCACCATCGCACCGTCCTCGGTGACGGCAAACTTCGGCGCGACCCGCCAGAACTGGGGCAGGTAGTGCCGCCAGTCGCGGAGGATCTGGGAGGCGCGCGCGGAGCCCGTGAGCTCGAGGTGGCGTTGGATCAGCGCCTCGAGCAGCTCCAAGCCCTCCGGCGTGGTGACCTGCTCCAGACCGACCAGCTCCGGGTTCACGCGCGTGCGAAAATCCCCCGCCTCGTCGAGGACAAAGGCGACGCCGTTCGACATGCCGGCGCCGAAGTTCCGCCCGGTGGTGCCGAGGATGACGACGACGCCGTCCGTCATGTACTCGCAGCCGTGGTCGCCGATCCCCTCGACCACGGCGCGCGCACCCGAGTTACGCACCGCGAAGCGCTCCCCGGCCCGGCCGGCGACGAAGAGGTTCCCGCCCGTGGCGCCATACAGGACGGTGTTTCCCACCAGCACGCCCTCGTGCGAGGGAAAGCCAGCGTCGTCGGACGGGCGGATCGTGATCTCGCCGCCCCCCATCCCCTTGCCCACGTAGTCATTTGCCTCGCCAACGAGCCGCAAGCGCACCCCGCGCACCAGGAAGGCGCCGAAGGACTGCCCAGCGGAGCCGTGGAAGGTGAGGTCGACGGTGCCGTCAGGGAGGCCCTCGTCGCCGCGCTCGTGCGCGATCATCCCGGAGATCCGCGCCCCCACGGTGCGATCGGTGTTGCGAATGGGGTAGGAGCGCGCCGCCTGCTGGCCGCGGTCGATCGCGTCGCCGATGTCGGCGAGCACGCGGTCGTCGAGCGGTTCGTCGCCCGGACGGTCGTTCCGAGGCTGGAGCTGGCGGTGCGGACGGCTCTCCTCCGGATCGACCGCCGTGATCACACGCGAGAGATCCGCGCCCTCGTAGCGGTGCCCGGGGGCGAGGTCTGTGCGCTGCCGGAGCAGGCCGGCTCGGCCGATCAGATCGTCGAGCCGCTCGTACCCGAGGTAGGCGAGGATCTCGCGCACCTCCTGGCCCACGTGCGAAAGGTAGTTGTGCAGCATCGCCGGCTCGCCAAAGTACTTCTCGCGCAGATCCTCGCGCTGGGTCGCGACGCCTACCGGGCAGGTGTTGAGGTGACACTGGCGCGCCATCTTGCAGCCAAGCGCCACCATCGCGGCCGTGCCGAAGCCGTACTGCTCCGCGCCGAACAGGGCCGCGACCACGACATCGCGCCCCGTGTGCATGCCGCCGTCCGCGCGCAGGATCACTCTGCCGCGCAGGTCGTTCATCACGAGCACCTGCTGGGTCTCGGCCAGACCGAGCTCCCACGGCGCCCCCGCGTACTTGATCGAGGAGAGAGGGCTCGCACCCGTGCCCCCGTCGGCGCCGGAGATCTGGATCACGTCGGCGTAGCCCTTCGCAACGCCGGCCGCGATCGTGCCGACCCCCTCGGACGCCACGAGCTTCACGCAGACGCGGGCGCGCGGGTTCGCGATCTTGAGGTCGTAGATGAGCTGCGCGAGATCCTCAATCGAGTAGATGTCATGATGCGGCGGCGGTGAGATCAGGGTCGTTCCCGGCATGACGTGGCGCAGCTGCGCGATGTACGGCGACACCTTGTGCCCGGGCAGCTGCCCGCCCTCACCCGGCTTCGAGCCTTGCGACATCTTGATCTCGAGTTCGGCGGCCGCGGCCAAGTAGGCCGGCGTGACGCCGAATCGGCCCGACGCGACCTGCTTCACAAGCGAGTTCGCGTCCCGCTTCTCACCACGCGGCAGGTAGCGCTGGGGGTCCTCGCCGCCCTCGCCGGTATTGGAGCGCCCGCCGAGCATGTTCATGCCGCGCGCCATGTCCTCGTGCGCCTCGGGCGAGAGCGCGCCCAGAGACATCGCCCCCGTCTGGAAGCGCTGCGTGATCGCGTGCACCGGCTCGACTCGCTCGATCGCGATCGGCTCGCGGTCGGGGACCAGTTCGAGCAGGTCGCGGAGAGCGGTCGGCGGGCGCTCGTAGACCAGCTGGGTGAAGTCGCGGTACCCCTCGGCACCGGATCCTTGCGCGACCTTCTGAAGCTGGCGCCACACTGGAGGCTCGTTCGCGTGATAGTCGCCGTCCCGGCGGTACTTGTACCAACCGCCGTGCGGGAGGTTGGTCTCGCGATAGGCGGCCTCGTGCCGCTCGCACGCGTCGCGGGCAATCTCGGCGAATCCGATGCCGCCGATGCGCGAAGTCGTTCCGGGGAAGCTCGCCTCCACGACTTCGTTGGAGATGCCCAGAGCCTCGAAGATCTGTGCTCCGTGGTAGGAGGAGACGGCGGAGATCCCCATCTTCGACATGATCTTTAGGATCCCGGTGTCGACGGCCTGCTCGTAGCGCTGGAGCGTCTCGTCGAGCGGGCGCTCACCGAACTCCCCCTGCTCGTGCATCTGCCGCAGGGTCTCGAATGCGAGGTACGGGTTCACCGCCGAGGCCCCGAAACCGACCAGACAGGCGAGATGGTGGACGTCGCGGGCGTCGCCCGCCTCCGCCACGATGCTCACGCGCATCCGTCGTCTCTCGCGGATCAGGTGGTGGTGCACGGTCGAAACCGCGAGCAACAGCGGGATCGGCGCCCACTGCTCGTCGGTGAGGCGATCGCTGAGGATGAGCACCGTTTGCCCCTCGTCGACGGCGAGAACGGCCGCGGAGCAGATCTCCTCAAGCCCCCGCCGCAGCCCCGCCTCGCCATCGGCGGCGAGGAAGCGCGCGTGCAACGTGGTCACGGAGATGTCCGCGAGCGGCACCTGCCTGAGAGCCACGATCTCCTCGTCCGTCATCAGCGGGCTCGTCAGGTGGACCAGTCGCGCCGCCTCGGGCGTTGCCTCGAGCAGTGAATGGCGACGCCCGAGGTAGGTGTCGAGGGACATCACGATCTCCTCGCGGACGGAGTCGATCGGTGGGTTGGTCACCTGCGCGAAGCGCTGGCGAAAGTAGGTGTAGAGCAGCCGCGAGTCGTCCTGCAGAGTGGACGGCGGCGTGTCGTCACCCATGGAGCCCGTCGGCTCCTTGCCGTCAACGGCCATCGGCTTGATGACGTACTGCAGCTCCTCGCGCGTGTAGCCGTAGAGGCGCTGCAGCCGTGCGACATCCGCATCGGCCAGGTACGTGCCATCCAAGGCGCCGGGTGCCCGACCGTTTCCTCGAGCCACCTCCTCGCGCGCCTCGCCGGCGCGGCCGGAGGCGCGGGGGAGGTGGTGGAGGTTGCGGCTCACCCACTCCCCGTAGGGACGACGCGAGGAGATCTCGCGCTTGATCTCGTCGTTGTGGATCAGCCGCCTCCGGGCGGTATCGATGGCGATCATCTGACCCGGGCCGAGGCGCCCCGACTCCACGATATCGCCGGGGAAAATGTCGACCAGACCCACCTCGGACGCCATCACGACGAGACCGTCGCGCGTCACCTGGTACCGCGCGGGACGCAGCCCGTTGCGATCGAGCACCGCGGCGACCATGCTCCCGTTAGTGACGGCGACAGCGGCGGGCCCGTCCCACGGCTCCGAGAGGCACGCATGGTACTCGTAGAACGCCCGTAGCGTGGCGTCCATCTGCGGCATGTTCTCCCAGGCCTCCGGGATGAGCAACATCAGCGCATGGAGGAGGCCGCGGCCGGAGTGAACGAGGAGTTCGAGTGCCTCGTCGAAGGAGGCCGTATCGGAACCGATCGGCCAGATCACGGGAAGGAGTTCCGACAGCTGCTCACCCCACAGCGCGGACGTGAGCTCCGGTTCGCGCGCGCTCATCCAGTTGCGATTACCGAGGAGCGTGTTGATCTCGCCGTTGTGCGCAGCCATCCGGAAGGGTTGCGCCAGCTTCCAGTTCGGCAGCGTGTTGGTCGCGAAGCGCTGATGTAGAAGCGCGAGCGCGGAGACCGTGCGCTTGTCGCCGAGGTCCGGGTAGAAGGCGCCGAGTTGCGGCGCCGCCATCAGTCCCTTGTAGACGACGGTGCGCGCCGACAGCGAGACGACATAGCAGTCGACGCCCTCCTCGCGGTAGCGCTGCTCCGCCCGCCGTCGCGCGAGGTAGAGCGCACGATCGAAGTCTGGACCGGGCTGGAGGCCGTCGGGCCGCGCGAGAAGCAACTGCTCGATCCCGGGGAGGCTGTCGAGCGCCAATCCACCGAGGACCGAGGGGTTGGTCGGCACCGCGCGCCACCCGATAACATCGACGCCGGTGAGAGCAAGCGACTCCTCCAGAATCGCCCGCGCCGACGGTCGATCCGCCTCCTCGTGCGGCAGGAAGACCATAGCCACCGCGAGCCGATCGCGGTCAACCAGCGTCCGACCCAGACGCGCCGCGTCCTCCACCAGGAGCTCGAAGGGGATCTGAATGGTGACGCCCGCGCCGTCGCCGGAGGTCGCATCCGCGGAGACGGCGCCGCGGTGGGTGAGGTTGACCACACCCTCGACGGCGAGTTCGACGATGCGGTGCGAACGTGTGCCGTCCACCCGCGCGATGAAACCCGTGCCGCACGCGTCGTGCTCGTGCGCTGGATGGTAGAGCAGGCGTCCGGCGGCCACCTCCTCGACGGAGGCCCCACGCGACAGCCCGCCACCGGAGCGTTCGGGGAATACCGGGGCTCTGCCCTGTGCCACCACGGGCTTCCTTCGCTACCCAACGATCGGGAGGTTCCGGCCGCTGCACTCCGAGGAGAGAATCATACCCGTCCGTCGCGCCGGACGGCCTCTCATATTGCGCGATCTCTCACAATCCGGCAAGCGCGCGCCGTCGCCGTCCGGGCACCCTGAGGGGCGCCCTTCCGCGCGCGCGCGGCCCGTGCGCGGAGCCCGATCGCTCGGCGGCGCCGCCCCGCCATCCGCGTGATCGGCTGCGATGTCGCAGAGGGGCGCGCCGGGGTGCTACTTCGTGCGGGTTCGCTTCCAGACGAGCATGCGGGGGTTCTCCCAGGAGGAGCGGATCTTGATCCCGCACTCGCGGGACGCCTCCTGGAGCCGTCGCTTGACGATCGCCTGCTTCTCCCCGCGCTGGAGCTCGATGCGCCCGGCGGCTCCGGCCTTCAGGGCCTCGATGTAGGGCGCGCGCTCGGCCATCGCCGCTCGCCCGCGGCCGACGGCGACATCTTTCGGATCCACCTTCTCAAACTTCGGCATGAAACGCCCCCTTCTAGACAACCAGTTTCTACCAGACTAACCCAAGATCGATTCCTTGGGAACCGGCCATTCTATCTGACAGTCCTGCCACGGCACGACGGCGGCGTTGAAGGTCATCGCGAACGACTCAAGATCTACAACAAGTGCGAGACGTACGCAACGATCCGTTCTTCGAGTTCGCGCGACATCTTGGTATCACTCCGGCACGTGACGAGAATAACGATAGCCCCGCCTCCGTGCCGCGCGAATCGTGCGCACCCCTGAGGCAGGGCGGAGGAGTCATGGAGCATCAAAGAAGCTGGCGACGAGTCGCCGGCGAATACAGAGGCGCCAGGGCCACACCGACCCCGACGAGCACCACCACCGAACCCAAGATCTCGGATGCGCTCGGCAGCTCGTCGAGCAAGAGTGCGGCGATTACGGCCGCGCCCACCGGCTCGCCCAGAGTCACGACCGCCACCGTCGCAGCCGGCAGCGCGCCGAGCGCCCAGTTGAGAGCGTTATGTCCGATCATCTGGGGCCCGAGCGCGAGCGCGACGATCAACAGGTACGCTTCGGCCGGGTGGCCGCTCAGGCGCGTCCCCGAGCCGGCGATCGCCACGAGCAGGATCGCCGCCGCCCCGGAGTAGACGACGGCCCCGTAGGTGAGGTTCGAGAGTCGGCGCCGCGCGCGGCGGCCGGCGACCAGATAGCCGCTCGCCAGCACCGCGGCGAGGAGCGCGAGGCCGTCACCCGTGAGCGAGCCGCGTTCGCCGAGGTCGTCGGCGATGAGGAGCAACGCCCCGCCGAACGCGATCGCCATCCCCACGAGCGTCACGCGTGGAGGCCGCTCGCGGAGCAACAGCCACGCGCCAAGCGCGGCGATCAAGGGCTGGAGGGCGACGAGCACGACGCTCGTGATCACCGACGTCCGATCGATGGCCGACACCCATGCCCAGAAGTGGCCGGCGAGCGCCGCGCCGGCCAACGCGACGAACGCCGCGTCGCGACGAGCGGGCCCGTCTCGGCCGAGCATCCTCAGCTCATCGCGACGCCACCAGGCCGCGGCCGCCGCCATCGGCGCGGCGGCGAAGCCGATCCGGAGAGCGGCGATGACGAGTACCGGTGCCTCGGCCAGCCGGATCAACGGCGCCGCCCAGGAGATCGCGACGACTGCGGCAACAAGAACAACGACGTACACGCGAGCAGCGTACGGGCCCGCCTCGGCGCGCGGGAGAGCGGTGTCCCTGCGTACCGGAGCGGATCCGGTGTATAGAGTGCCTCGCGATGAGGCGCGATGCGCGCCCCGAGGGCGGAGGCGATCCGTGCGGCTCGGCGCTATCTTCCCGCAGACCGAGATCGAGGGCGACGCCGCGGCGCTGCGAGGATTCGCGCGAGACGTGGAGCGGGCGGGCTACTCGCACCTCCTCGCCTTCGACCACGTGCTCGGAGTCGACCCCGTCCGGCCGGGGGGCTGGCGCGGTGCCTACACCCACGAGACGCCGTTCCACGAGCCGCTGCTGCTGTTCGCTCACCTCGCGGCGTGCACGGAGCGGCTTGAGTTCGTGACCGACGTCCTAGTCCTGCCCCAGCGGCAGGCGGTGCTGGTGGCACAGCAGGCCGCGACGCTCGCGCAGCTCGCCGGGGGTCGGCTGAGGCTGGGCGTCGGTGTCGGCTGGAACGCCGTCGAATACGAGGCGCTCGGCGTAGACTTTGCGCAGCGCGGTCGGATCATCGAGGAGCAGATTGCGTTGGTCAGGGCACTCTGGGCGCAGGACGAGGTGACGTTCGAGGGGAGCTACCACCGCGTCCGCGGGCCGATGCGCCCCCGTCCGGCCAGGGGTGCGATCCCGATCTGGATGGGGGGGACGGCACCCCGCGTTCTGTCGCGTGTGGGACGACTCGCGGAGGGGTGGTTCCCACCGCACGGCGAGCCCGAGACCCTCGCGCCCGATCTCGCCCGCGTGCACGAGGCGGCGGCCGCCGCCGGCCGAGAGCCAAGCTCCATCGGCGTCGAGGTCCACCTCCCTCTCGCACCGGGCGAGAGTCGCGGCGCAGCGATCGACTATGAAGGCGCCGCGCAGCAGGCGCGCCGATGGGAGGAGAGCGGCGTCAGCCACCTCGCCGTCAACACAATGGGCGCCGGCTGGAGCGCGCCACAACAACATGCCGAGGTCCTCGAGCGCTTCCGCGAAGCGCTGGACCGGATGGAGTAGGCGGGGCAATGCCGCTGGGTGTGGTCTTTCCGCAGCTCGATCCGATCACAGAGCCGAACGCCGTCGCCGAGTGGGCGCGCGCCGCCGAGGAGGCCGGCTACCACTACGCCGTCGCCTTCGACCACGTCTTCGGCGCGGATCCCGACCACCCGGGCGTGCTGCGCGATCCCGCCGAGCGGACCCGGCACGAGCCGCTGGTGCTCTTCGCGTACATGGCGGCCGTGACAAGCCGCCTGCGCTTCCTGACGGGCGTGCTGGTCCTGCCGCCGCGACAGGGCGCCCTCGTGGCGAAGCAAGCCGCAGAGCTCGCCGTGCTCTCCGACGGCCGCCTTTGGCTCGGCGTCGGCGTCGGCTCGCAGCGTCCGCCGTTCGAGGCCCTGGACGTCGACTACCACACGCGAGGCAAGCGAATCGAGGAGCAGATCGCGCTGATGCGCGCCCTGTGGGAGCGGCCGTCCGTGCGCTTCGAGGGCCGCTTCCATCGCGTCAGCTCGGCCGGCGTGAAGCCCCGACCACCCGGCGGGAGGGTACCGCTCTGGATGGGTGGCGGCGCGCCCGCCGTCTTCTCCCGGATCGCGCGCCACGCCGACGGATGGCTGATCACGCCCCGCCTGCGCGGGGACCCGGCCTCGCTCGCGGGCCCGCTCACGGAACTGCACCGCGAGATCCGCCGCGCGGGGCGCGACCCCGCCTCGATCGGCGTCGAGACGCGCGTGCAGATCGCTGGACGGAACGTGCGTGAACAGGTCGCCGCAGCCCGCGCCTGGGAGGAGGCGGGGGCCACGCACCTCACACTGAACACGATGGGGGCGGGGCTGCGCGGCGCGGGGTCCCACATCGAGGCGATGACCGTCTTCGCCGGGTGCTGCCGGGAGGCGGGGGTCGGCGGATGAGCCCTCCGCAGGTGGACTGGGAGGCCGTCACCGCCGAGGCGGTGGAGCTGCTCTCGACGTACGTGCGCATCGACACGACGAACCCGCCGGGCAACGAAATCGGTGCCTGCGACTGGCTGGCCGAGGTGCTTGACGCCGAGGGAATACCGTCGCGCCGGATCGACCCGGGCCCCGGGGCGGGTGCCTCGCGCACGAGCCTCATCGCGCAGCTCGCCGGCGACGGCTCGCGCGGCGGACCGCTGGTGCTCCTGCATCACACCGACGTCGTTCCCGCCGAGCGCGGTCACTGGTCGGTCGATCCGTTCGCGGGCGCCGTGAGCGACGGTCACGTGTGGGGACGCGGCACGATCGACATGAAGGGGATGGGCGTGATGGAGCTGCTCGTGCTGCTCCTGCACCGGCGACTCGGGCTCCCGCTGGGGCGCGATCTCATGCTGATGGCCGTGCCCGACGAGGAGGCTGGTGGCGGCTGGGGGATCGAGTTCCTCGACCGCGACCACCCGGAACTGCTCGATTGCGCCTACGTGATCAACGAGGGCGGCATGGGCGCTCAGGAGACGTTCGGGGTGAAGCGCCCGATCTTCACCATCGGCGTCTCCGAGAAGGGACCGCTCTGGCTCACGCTGCGCGCGACGGGCCAGGCCGGCCACGGGTCGGTGCCGCACGCCGACGCGGCGATCGAGCGGCTGGTGCGCGCGCTCTCGCGGATCGAGGGGTGGCAGCGCCCGGCGCGGCTCGTGCCGGAGGTCACCGCATACCTGAGGGCGCTGCACCGGGCCGGCGCGCTGAAGGGCCCGCCCACGGTCGAGGCGCTCGCCAGGCTCGCAGCCACTGAGCCCCGGCTACGCTCGCTGGAGCGCGCCTCCATCGCCGTCACCAGCGTCACGGCCGGTGTGAAGCACAACGTCATCCCCTCGCTCGCCGAGGCGACGCTCGATGTCCGGCTCCTGCCCGGCGACAACCCGCAGGGCTTTCTCGCGGAGCTCGCGCGTGTGATCGACGATCCGACGGTCGAGGTTGAGACCGTGTTCTCGTCGTCGACGCGCGCCTCATCCGTCGATACCGAACTCTACCGTGCTCTGGAGGCGGCAGCGCTCTCGGTCGTCGAGGCGGCGGCGGTCGTCCCCGGCGTCTCGACGGGCTTCACCGACTCTCGCGTCTTCCGACGGCGCGGCATCCCCGCCTACGGCTTCGTGCCGGTGCTCCTCTCGGAGGGGGAGAGCGGACGGGCCCACGGCAATGACGAGCGCCTCTCGATCGAGAACCTGCGCCTCGGGATCGAGATCCTCTTCTGCGGCGTGCGGGCCGTGTGCGAACCGGCGTAGCGACCCCGGTCCTCAGCTGCCCCCCTCGGTCGGAAAGAGCTCCGCGACCTCCACGAGCAAAGCACGCAGATGATCCTCGGTGAGCGGTCCGAATCGCTGCAGGAGGGCATCACCGGGCGGCGAGGCGGGTGGCACGACCGCATACGCCGGATGCCGTCCCACGCCCATGGCACTCGCGAGGTCGCGCTCGTCGTCCCGGTCGAAGTCGAGAATGACGAAATTCACTCGGTCCTGGTACTCGTTCCGAAGCCCGTGCACGACGGGCCGCGCGAGCGCGCAGGACGGTCACCAAATCGCATCGACGAAGACCAGCGTCGGCTTCCCGTTCGCCGGCAGGAAGGCGCCCGTCGAGTCCACGCGGTCGGGCGGCGGCTCATAGTTGGCCACGACCAGGACGGCCGGGCCAGTCGGGAAGCCGACGTCCGGAGGCGCGGTCGCTACGGCGGCGGGCGCGTTCGGTGCCGCGCTCCCGGAGGAGGTCGGAGCTGTGCCGGCGGGCGCGGCCGGAGCCGTGCTCCCGGACTCCGTCGGCGCTGCGGCCGCGGAGGCGGTCGGAGCCGTCCTCCCGGACTCCGTCGGCACCGCGGCCGCGGAGGCGGTCGGAGCCGTCCTCCCGGACTCCGTCGGCACCGCGGCCGCGGAGGCGGTCGGAGCCGTCCTCCCGGACTCCGTCGGCACCGCGGCCGCGGAGGCGGTCGGAGCCGTCCTCCCGGACTCTGCCGGCGCCGTCACAGCTGGTGGTTGGTCGGCAGACGAGGTGCAGGCGACCAGCATCGCCAGCCCTAGGGTTAGGGGCCACAGGGAACGACGCGAAGCCCTCATCACCGATGTTCCCCTCTGCGCCTCCGCTGAGCGGGCAGTCAAGCAGCGCACCGTCCGAGTGCAATCCTACTCGCTCTTCGAGTAGTCCCACGAGATCCACCGCCGCGGCGTGACGCGGATGTAGGCGGTGCCGGGCCGAAGCTCCGTCGGGAGCTCCGACTCGGGCGTACCGCGTGCCCGCGCGCCCTCCCGTGCTAGCTCCAGCGACTCCGCGCCCCCGGCAACGACGCGGGCGTCCCCCTCGATCAGCAGGCCGCGCAGCGTATCGAGAGAGTTGCCGTCTTCTAGGGAGATTGAGACGCGGGGGTCACGCTCCACGTTGCGCAGCTTCTGCGTGCCAGCGCGGGCCCCCATCACAAGGTCGGTGCCGACCCGAAAGTAGGAGAGCGGCACCGAGTGGGGGTAGCCGCGGGGACCGATCGAAGTGAAGACCAGATAGCCGGCGCGCGGCTTCTCATCGAGGAAGGAGAGCATCTCCTTCGCCGTCATCGAGTCGACCATCTCGCCCTCCTCGCCGCCGCACGCTCGTCCGGCCGCGTCTACTCCCTAGTAGCCGACCGCCGCGCCGTCGGCGCGCCCGTCCGACCCCGACCACAGCACCCCGGAGTCGCGATCGCGCGCGATCACCTGCCCGCGGCCCAGTCTACCGCTCGCGCGATAGACGCCGGTCACGCGCTCCACGGGATGGCCGAGCCGAGCGAGCCGCTCGATCACGTGATCGGGGATCCCGTCCTCGACCTGGATGCGACCGCCCTCCTCCTCGGCAACGATGCGGAAGCGCGGCGCGTCGAGGGCCGACTGCGGATCCATCCGGTGCGTCAGGAGGTTCACCAGTAGCTGCAGGTGGCCCTGCGGTTGCATGAAGGCGCCCATCACGCCGAAGCAGGCGTAGAGCTCTCCATCGGCGTGCGTCACAAGCCCGGGAAGGATCGTGTGGTACGGCCGCTTCCCGGGCGCCACCGCGTTCGGATGCGCCGGATCGAGCGAGAATCCCCGGCCGCGGTTCTGCAGCGTGAAGCCGCATCCCTCCGGCACGATGCCGGTGCCGAACCCGTTGTAGTTGCTGTTGATGAAGCTGCAGGCGTTCCCCTCCTCGTCGACCACGGCGAGATAAACCGTGTCCGATGTCGCACCCGGCGAGCCCGCAACCGGGTCGATCGTCGCGCGCGTCGCGTCGATGAGCGCGCGCCGTCCGGCGGCGTAGGAGGGATCGAGCAGCGCCTCGACCGGCACGTCGGCGAAGGCCGGATCGGCGACATAGCGTCGGGCGTCAGCGAAGGCAAGCCGCATCGCCTCGATCAGCAGATGGAGCGCCTCGGCCGAGCGCGGTTCCCGACCCTCCAGCGGGAGTCCTGCGGCGATTTGAAGCGCCATCAGCGCCGCCAGACCCTGCCCGGGCGGGGCACACTCGTAGATCCAGTGATCCCCGTAGCGGGCGCGGATCGGCGCCTCGAAGGTCGAGCGGTGCGCGGCGAGGTCGCCGGTCGTCAGCACGCCGCCGAGCTCGTGCACGACTGCGCAAATCGCCTCGGCGATGCGACCGGTGTAGAAGCCCTCGGCTCCGCCTCCGGCTACGGCTCGGAGGGTTCGCGCGAGAGTCGGATTGCGCCAGATCTCCCCGGCCCGGGGGGGGCGGCCCCCGAGCAGCATCTCGTCCGCGTGCGGCCCCTGCCTAAGGTGCGGCTCCCCCTGGGCCCAGAGGTAGGCCACGAGCGGCGAGACCGGAGCCCCCTCCTCGGCGAGCGCGATCGCCGGGGCGAGCACGTCGGCGAGCGCGAGGCGCCCGTGCCGATCCACCGTGTCGGACCACCCCGCCGCGGCACCGGGCACTGTGACCGCCAGCGCGCTCCGCTGCGGCAGAACGCCGCGCACGCCCCGGCGCTTGAGCTCGGCGAGGGTGAGTGCCGCCGGGGCGCGTCCGCTCCCGTTGACGGCGTGCACCGCCCGGCTCGCCGCATCGAAGTAGAGCGCGAAGCAGTCCCCGCCGATCCCCGTCATCGTCGGCTCAACGACGTTCAGCGCGGCCGCCGTGGCGACGGCGGCGTCGGCAGCGTTGCCGCCCGATTGCAGGATCTCGAGACCGACATGAGCGGCGAGAGGCTGGCTGGTCGCGACGGCGGCGCGCCGCGTGATCAGCGGCGAGCGTCGCGATTCGAAACGCAGATCCTCGTAGCGGTAGACGAACACCGCGCGTCCCCGACGCTCACCGCGCCGGCGGGCGAGCAGAGGTCGGGCGCTCGGGGGCGCCGCCCGCGTCCGCTGCCGCGATACCCGCCTCCAGGAGATCTCCGAAGACGGGGCCTAGAACCTGTGAGCGCAGCACGCCTTCGGCGTCGATGAAGAACGTCGACGGGAGCCCGGGGAGACCGTAGTGGTCGGCAACGGAGCCGTCGACATCGAGAGCGACGGGGAACGTCAGTTCGAAGTTCTCGACGAAGGCCAGCACCTCATCTGCACGTTCCCCGACGTCGACCGCGAGAACGACCAGGTCCTCACCCTCGCCGCGTTCCTCCCACACCGCCTGCAGCTCCGGCATCTCGGCACGGCAAGGGGGGCACCAAGTCGCCCAGAAATTGAGGACGACCGTCTTGCCGCGGAAGTCGGAGAGCGCGACGCGCTCCCCCTCCGCGGAGAGCAAAGTGAAGTCCGGCGCGGGCTCCCCCTCGCGGGGGCGCTGTCCGTCGGTGGCGCCGATCCGCTCACCGTCGTCCCGGGTCAGCACCTCGCGCTGGAGGACGATCCCCGCGATCGTGAGCACGACGGCGGCGACGACCGCGGCGCGGCCCAGCGTCCTGACATCACGCAACCGCGCCACCGCCTGCCTCCTGCATGCTCCGCCCTCTGCGCGGCCTTCTCACCATAGACAGCATAGGAGATGCGTCGGAGACAGACCGTCGCGTCCCTGCTCGCCGGGCCGTTACGATGGCTCCATGGGCGACGCGGATTCCTCGGCGGCCGACGGGCAGCGCGACGGCGGACTCGCAGCGGAGATCGATCGCGCCGGCGAGTTCCTCGCCCGGGCGCAGTACGTAGTCGTGCTGACGGGCGCCGGCGTGTCGAAGGAGTCGGGCATCCCGACGTTCCGCGGCGAGGGCGGACTGTGGACGGTCAACGGCGAGCCGCCGATGAACGGCTTCCAAGTCTTCCTCGAGGACACCGCTGGATGGTGGCGGCAACGGCTCGACCGGCGACGGACGGAGCAGGCAGACCCGGAGAGCTTCGCGCGCGCCGTGGACGAGGCGCAGCCGAACGCCGCCCACGAGGCGATTGCGGAACTCGAGCGCCTCGGCATCGTGCGTCACCTGATCACGCAGAACGTCGACGACCTGCACCGCCGCGCGGGGCAGCAGGAGATCACGGAGATCCACGGCAACCGGCACTGGATGCGCTGCCTGGACTGCGGCGCGCGCTGGCCGGCGCGCGAGTTCCCCGTCGACGAGAGCACGCTCCCGCCGCGGTGCAGCCGCCCTGGCTGCGCGGGCGTGGTGAAGGACGACACCGTGATGTTCGGCGAGCCGATTCCCGCCGAGGCGCTCACACGATGCGACACCGAGACGCGCCGCGCCGATTGCTTTCTCGTCGTGGGCACATCGGCCGTCGTGATGCCGGCTGCGGGCTTCCCGCTGCTCGCGTGGCAGCGCGGTGCGACGCTCGTCGAGGTGAACCCGGAGCCGACGCCGCTCACCGGATACGCCGAGGTGAGCTGCCGCGGCCCTGCGGGCGACATCCTGCCGGAGCTGATATCCGCGGTGCGCGCGCGTCGAGCCGCGCGCACCTGAGCACGGTAGCCGGTGCATCCCGCGCTCGGCGTGCTCCTCGGCGGCGCCCAGGGCATCTCGCGCCTCGTCCCGGGCGAGCCGCTCGTCCTAGAGCTCTCGTCCGCCGAGCTCGGCGGCGTGCCCGTCACCTCGCTCGATGCCGCACCGCAGACCGGCCGCGACGGACGGCTGCCGAGCGTTCTCGCGATCGCCGGGTCGACGGCGGGCATCTGGGTTCGCCGCGGAGCTGGCGATTGGCGTCGATGCCGGGAAGGATCGGCGCACTGCGTTCGTGTCGGACCGGGCGGGTTGCTCCTCGCCGGAGTCGAGCCAGCCGGCGTCGTCACCTCGGACGACGGAGGGGAGAGCTGGCAGGAGCGCCCGGGTCTCGGCGCCGCGCTCCGCAACACACCGAGTGTCCGGCGACCCGTCCACGGGGCGCTTGCGGTGACGGGGCTCTGCTTCGCCGGCGACGGCTGGCTCGCCGGCGTCGACGGCGCTGGCGCGTGGATCTCCCACGATGGTGGATGGAGCTGGCTGCGCTCCGCAGAAGGCCTCCCCTCCGACGTGCGCGGTGTCTGGGAGCACCCCGAGCAGCCCGAGTACGCCTACGCCGCCACCAGGGCCGGCTTCTTCCGCAGCCAGGACGGGAGCGCCAGCTGGGTGCAGTCGCTCGGCGGACTCGACCGGAGCCTGATTGGGGACGCGGCCGTTCTCCCCGGGGTGAGCGATGTGATCCTGCTGGCCGCCGCCCGACGATCACGCCCCGGCCGGGAGGGCTCGGAGGCCGCTCTCTTCCGCTCGACCGACGGCGGGGTCGCGTGGCGGCGGGTGACGCTGGGTGACGCCGACTCCTGGCCAGCGTTGCCCGCCATCTGCCGCCTGCACGGCGTCGCCGACACTGCCTTCGTGGCCGCGGGCGGATGCCTCTGGGCCTCCCACGACCGCGGCGGACAGTGGCGCATGCTCGCTGAGAGCGTGCCCGAGGCGCTCGCGCTCGTGGCCGTGCTCTAGGTCTCGGGTCGCCGCGGCCCGCGGGGCGGCTTGCAGCAGGCGATGCTAGGATGAGATCCGAGCCCCCCGGCCACGACGAGAGGCCGCAGAGCGAAGCCGATCCCGCCCGTCGCTCATCGGATGGTCGCGCACCAGGCCCGGCCGATTCCCGGGTGGATGCGGCAGCAGCGGACCGAGCGAAGCGCCACCGAAGGGATACGCCCGCCCATGGCGAGCAGCAACAAGGCACGCGACGAGTTCGTCGAGGTCAACGGCTTGCGCCTCCACTACCGCGAGTGGAGCGACGTCCGTACTCGGCAAGCTGTATTGATGCTTCACGGCTACGCGGAGACGGCCTCCGTCTGGGACGAGACTGCCCAGGATCTCGCACGTGAGTACCGCGTGCTCGCGCTTGACCAGCGTGGCCACGGGCAGAGCGCTCACGCTCCCGACTTCGACTACACCCGTGCCACGCAGGTCGAGGACATCGAGGCCTTCGTGGAGAACCTGGGGCTGCGCAGCCTCACGCTCGTCGGCCACGGCATGGGAGGCGCAAACGCCCTCTGCTACGGAAGCGAGCACCCGGACATCGTCACGGCGCTGATCGTGGTCGAGGCGGCTCCGGAGGTTCTGCGCGGGGGCGTCGAGCGACTGCGCCGCATGGTTGGCAGCGCCGACGAGTTCGAGAGCCTCGATGAGGCCGTCGAGTCGATGCGACCCTTCTTCCCCTACGCCACCGACGAGCAGCTGGGGCGCCGCGCGCGCAGCGCGCTCGCCGAGGGGACGGACGGCGGGCTGGTGTGGGCTTTCGACCCCGCACTGCGCGACGCGTCCCTGCGCCCGCCGGAGCCCGATCCCGGACAGCGCCGGCTCGCCGATCTCTGGGAGTGCGCCGATCGCGTGCAGTGCCCGGTGATGATCGTGCGCGGCGCGGAGACGGACATGCTGACGCCGGAGGCGATCCAGCGGCTGCACCGACGCATCGTCGGGTCGCGGGTGTCGCTCATCGAGGACGCCGGCCATCCGGTGCCCTCCGATCAGCCGGCCCATCTCGCCCTGAACATCCGCGAGTTCCTGCAGAACCTCCAAGCGAACTCTGTATGACCCGCGGGCCGCGCGTTCTACCCCGCGTGGTCGTCACCGGTCTCGGAGCCATCACGCCGATCGGCACCGACGTGGAGTCGTACTGGGAGGGGCTACGCTCGGGCAGGAACGGGATCGGCCGCGTCCGCTGCTTCGATCCCGCGGACTACCCCGTCCAGATCGCAGGAGAAGTGCTCGACTTCGATCCCGAGCGCTATCTCGATCGACGCACGGCGCGGCGCACGGGCCGCTTCGCCCAGCTCGCCGTCGGAGCCGCCGTCCAGGCGCTCGAGGATGCGGGTCTGCTTGAGGACGGCGCGGCGGACCCCGCGGTCCGCGACGAGCTCGGCGTGGTGATGGCCAGTTCGGGCGACGCCTTCAAGATGGGCGAGGAGTGGAAGCTCACGGAGGAGCGCGGTCCCGGCCGCGCCGACCCCTTCATCATCACCAAGCGCGGCCAGCACATGGCCGCAGCGCGCGTGGCGCGTCTGCTGGGCGTGCGCGGGCCCAACACGACGATCAACACGGCCTGCGCCTCCGGGACGGACGCGCTCGGGCATGCGCTCTCGCTCATACGCCTGGGGCGTGCGCGCGCCGTGCTGGCCGGAGGCTCCGACGCAATGGTGACGCCCCTCGCGCTCGCCTCGATGGGCCGCCTCGGCGCGCTCTCGAGGAACAATGGAGACCCGGAGCACGCCTCCCGCCCGTTCGACGCGCGGCGGGACGGCTTCGTGCTCAGCGAGGGGGCCGGCGTGTTGCTGCTGGAGACGGAGGACGGCGCGCGGGCGCGTGGAGCGCGCATCTACGCCGAACTGGCCGGTGTCGGCTGGTCCTTTGACGCCACCGACGACACGGCACCTGACGCCGAGGGCCAGTCACTCGCGATGCTCCGCGCAATGGAGGACGCCGGTCTGACGCCGGGCGAGATCGACTACATCAACGCCCACGGGACGAGCACGCTGCTGAACGACCGCACCGAGACGGCCGCCATCAAGCTCGCGCTCGGCGAGGAGCGGGCGCACGCGATCCCGATCTCGTCGACGAAGTCGATGACGGGGCACCTCGTCTCGGGGGCGGGTGGCATCGAGGCGATCGCCTCGGTGCTCGCGATCACCAGGGAGTGCATTCCGCCCACCATCAACCACGAGACGCCCGATCCGGAGTGCGATCTGGATATCGTCCCCAACGACGCGCGCCCGGCCCCCGGGCTGGGAGCGGTGCTCTCCAACTCCTTCGGCCTGGGCGGCCAGAACGCGAGCGCCCTCTTCCGACGGTACGTCGGGGGCTAGCTGTCGCTCCCATAGAGGTTGTGTACAGGTAGGGGGCGGTCGTCTCAGGCCGCGGTCGCCCGACGCTTCCGAGTCTCCCGCGCCACGGTCGCGATGTGGGTGCGCCGCTACCGCGAGGCGGGAACCCCGGGCCTCGAGGACCGCAGCCCGGCACCCCACCCCCGGCGCATCGCGCCGCAGCTGGAGCGCGCCATCTGCGCGGTGCGCGGCATGCTCACCGACAACGCCAAGAACTACACCAGCGCCCGAGCCTTCCTGCGGCGGCCGAGGCGTCCCACGTGCGCCTGTTGCACACGCGGCCGAACCGCCCGCAGACCAACGGGAAGGCCGAGCGCTTCATCCGGATACTGCAAGACGAGTGGGCGTATGCCCGTCCGTACCGCTCCAACGCCCAGCGGCTACGCGAGCTCCCGCGGTGGCTCTATCGATACAATGCGCGACGACCGCACGGCGGCATCGACGACGCTGTCCACGCCTCGCGTCTGTAGACAACGTTCGTGGGCAGTGGAGCTAGCCCACCGGAACGCCGGGGAGCTCGGGAGCCGGAACGTCCAGTTCGCCCACCCACTCGGCAGCAGCGACCTCGAATCGACAGGTCAGGCGCCCGTTCTCCCGGCCGGCTCCTCCCAGCACCAGCCACTCGCCGACGACGCCGTCGACCAGGTAGAGGCACTCGATGCGGAGATCGCCGGACTCCGGGTCGGCCCTGCACGTCCCCGAGTCCAGGAGCGCATAGAGCTCACTCGCGGCGTCGGGATCCGAGCCGTCCTCCAGCGTGAGATCGCCTTCCCGGAGCTCGACGTCGCCCGCCCCGGCGAGCCGCCACGAGAAGGTCGCCGACAGGTGCAGCCCGCCCGCACCGCCCTCGAGCACGAGGTGAACGGTCCCGTCCAGCAGCTCCTGCCGCTGGACCACTTCGCCGCGGATCCGGCCCGCTCCGACCGCCATGGCGGCATGGTAGCCGACACGGTCGGCGGTGAGGACCGGGCGGTGCCGTGCTCGCGGGAAACGCGCGCACCGATAGAATGCGTCGGCTGGCGAGAGAGCGATGCGAGCGGGGAGCGGCAGAACGGGCGAGGAACGGCTGACGCCGGAGCAGAGCATCGAGGTGGAGGCGCTGCGTGAGCAGCACCGCGAGACTAGGCGCGCCACCGTCCCTGCGCTCGAAGACGTGATCTACACCCCATTCCCGGTCCTCGATCGTGGCTTCGTTCGCGTCGTCGACTACATGGGCGACGACGGTGCGATCGTCCAGGCGGCGCGCGTCTCCTACGGACGGGGCACGCGTCGCGTCTCCGAGGACCGCGGGCTCATCCGCTACCTGATGCGCCACCGGCACACGACACCGTTCGAGATGTGCGAGCTCAAGCTGCACGTCAAGCTGCCAATCTTCGTGGCGCGGCAGTGGATCCGGCACCGCACCGCGAACGTCAATGAATACTCGGCGCGCTACTCCATCCTCGACCGCGAGTTTTACGTCCCGGAGGAGGCCCAGCTCGCGGAGCAGTCCACGAGCAACCGGCAGGGGCGCGGTGAGCTGATGGGAAGCGAGGAGGCGGGGCGGGTCCTCGCGCTGCTGCGCGAGGATGCGGAGCGCGCCTACGATCGCTACGAGGAACTCGTGAACGAGCGGCCCGGCGGCGGTGCGCGCGACCCCGACCGGTCCGGCCTCGCGCGCGAACTCGCACGCATGAGCATCTCCCTCAACTTCTACACGCAATGGTACTGGAAGGTGGACCTGCACAACCTGCTGCACTTCCTCTCCCTCCGGGCGGACGCGCACGCTCAGTACGAGATCCGGGTCTATGCGGAGACGATCCTGAACGAGGTGGTGAGGCGCTGGGTTCCCGCCGCCTACGAGGCGTTCTGCGACTATCGGCTGGGGGGAGCGCACCTCTCCGCGGGAGCGCTCGACGTGATCAGAGCACTCCTCGCCGGCCGCCGGGAGGAAGCGGAGGCGCTGCGGCCGGGCTCCGGGCTCGCTCCCCGCGAATGGCGGGAGCTCATCGAGACGCTCGGTCTCGGGAGCTGAGACCCGACTTCGGCGCCACGGCGCCGGTCCGCGCGGCTCTGCGCGGGGGTGATCCGGGCCATCGCATCAGCGCCTCCCCCGGCGTGGCCCGCGCGCCGACCCGCCGGGCGGGGCCGAGCTTATGCCCGCCGGGACGCCGGCAGGAGACTAACTCCGCACCGGGTGCGGCACGCGGGAGCGCTCGGCAGCCCCGAACATCGGGCGCGCCATCAGCACGATGAACACCGCGATCGCGATCCCGCACGCGCCCACCGTGCCGGGCGCACCGAAGGCGTCGGTCGCGAGAGAGAGCGGGACCACGCCGAGCGGCACGAGCGAGAACGTCATCATGTAGATGCTCATCACGCGCCCGTGGTAGCCCGGATCGGCGGCCCCGAGCACGAGGGTGTTGTTGAGCGACATGAACATCATCGAGACCAGCCCGACGACGGCCAGGAGCGGCAGCGCCGCCCAGAAGCTCGGCGACCAGGCGAAGGCGGCGAGCGTGGCCCCAAAGCCGACGCCCGCCGCGATCTGAAGCAGCGGCGCCCGCGGATGATCGGCGTAGGCCGCGACCACAAGCGAACCGACGAGGGCGCCGACGCCGCCGACGCCGTACATGACGCCAAGGCCCCATGGCTCGACCTCGAAGACGACCTCCTGGAAGACCGGGAGCAGCATCTGGTACGGAAAGCCGAGGATCACCGGCACCATCCCGAGCGCGATCAGCCACGCGAGAAGCCGGTTGTCGTGGAAGACGTAGCGCAGCCCCTTCCCCATCTCCTCAAGCACGCTGCCCTGCGCCGCGCGCGCGGCGCGGTGCTCGGCGCCCCTTTCGGGGTCGGGAAGGAGCCAGATCAGGAGCACGACCAGAGCGAACGCGGAGGCCATAGTCACGTAGACCCAGGCCGCGCCGCCGACGCCGAGCAGGATGCCGGCCGCGGTGGGACCCAGAATGCGCGTGAGGTTCATCGCCGCGTTGTTGAGCGCGATCGCGTTGCCGAGCTGGTTCGGTCCCACGAGCAGCGGAAGCAGAGCCTGCCGGGTCGGCCCCATGAAGGCGAACATCGTGCCCTGTAGGAACCCGGATGCCACGAGGTGCCACAGTTCCAGCCCATCGGCGAAGAGCAAGATCGCGATGGCCACGCCCATCAGCCCCTGCGCGCTCTGCGTGCCGAGCAGCGTGCGGCGCTTGTTGTAGCGATCCGCCACCACGCCGCCGATCAGCGCGAGCGCCGCCATCGGGACTCCCCACGCCACCATCACGAGGCCGATCGCGCTCGCCTCGCCGGTCAGGTGAAACGCGAGCCAGCCGCGCGCCACCATGCTCATCTGGTTGCCGACGAACGAGGCGAGCATCGAGAACCAGAGCAGCCGGTATCCGCGGTGACGCAGTGACCCGAAGGTGCGTTCGCGGAGGCCGGTGTCGGCAGGTAGGCGCACGGCGCTCAATCCTCGTCCGGGGTGGAAACCGCTCCGCGGTGTTGGCGTGGCCCGGTGCCGCGTCTCGCGTCGAACGCGACACGACCGAGATCGTGAAGGCTGCGCCAGCCTAGGTTCGGGTGATCTTCCCGTCAACGTCAGGCTTGTCCCCGCGATGATCACCGTTGGTGCGTCGTTGACGGCCCACACAGCCGCCAACAGAATGGGCGGGCGCCCGCCCACGTTGCCAATGCGGCCTGGGAGTAGCTGGCGCCGCTCAGGGAGGCGCGCATGAACGGCGGACGGTCGCGGGTGCAGTCGTGAGCGGAGCGCTCGCCGACGTGCGTGTGCTCGACATCACGGGTCCGATCGGCCACTACGCGGGCCGTCTACTGGCCGATCTCGGCGCCGATGTGATCAAGGTGGAGCCTCCCGGGGGCGATGCCGCCCGCCGCTACAGGCCCGCGCTTCCGCAGATCGCACCGCTGGAGGGCGGGCTCCAGTTCCTGCTGCTGAACGCGAACAAGCGCGGAGCCTTGCTCGACCTCGACCATGAGCGCGGCCGGGCGGCGCTTCTCCGCCTCGTCGCGGGCGCCGACATAGTCCTCGAATCGTGGCGGCCCCAGGAGGCGCGGCGGCTGCGCCTGACCGACGCCGAGCTGCGCGAGGCGAATCCGGCGCTGATCCACACCTCGATCACCGGCTTCGGGCTGAGCGGCCCGCACGCCGAGTGGGCCTACGCGGATATCGTCGGCGTCGCGACGTCGGGGGTGATGAACCTCGCGGGGTTCCCCGACGGCCCGCCCGAGTCGTTGCCCGACCACCAGGGTTACCACTGCGCTTCTCTGGACGCCGTGGCCGGCACGCTGACGGCGCTGCTCCATCGCGACCTCGGGGGACCCGGACAGCTCGTCGAGGTCTCGATGCAGGAGGCACTCAGCATCGCCCAGGAGACCGCGCTGCAGAACTATGACATCCGCGATGTCATCCTCGAGCGACTCGGTGAGGCGAGCCAAGTCAACCCTATGAACCTCCCCGGGTTCGGGCTCTACGAGTGCCGGGAGGGGATGGTCTACATCATGACGACCGGCACGGCGGGCGCCGGCTTCGCCGGCCTCGTCGAGATGATGGACGAGCACGGACAGGCCGGCGACCTGAAAGATGAGCCGCACTGGAGTTTCATCCAGACGCAGATGGACGGCGCGAACCTCCGTCGCCTCCTGACCGACGACGAGAGCCGCACCGATGTTCAGCGCTTTCTCGACCACCTGGAGCAGCTAGTCACCGCGTTCATGCGCGCCCACGCCGCTCGCTACATCTACGAGGAGGGGCAGAGGCGCCGGGTACTCGTGGGCCTGATCGCAACGCCGGCCGACATCTCCGCCGACCCGCACCTCCTGGCACGCGACTGGTTCTTGGAGATCGAGGACGCCGCCCGGGGGGCGACCCTGCGCTATCCCGGCTTCCCCTTCCGCCTGCAGGCGACGCCGACTACGCTGCGCCGCCCCGCGCCGCTGCTCGGCGAGCACACTTCGGAGGTACTCGCTGAGGCCGGTCTCGACGACGACGAGATCGCAGCCCTGGAGGTGACGGCATGACGAGTGCGCCCACGACCGGGAAGCCGCTCGCCGGCGTCAACGTGCTGGATCTCTCGTGGTTCGGCGCCGGCCCGATCGCCGGACGGGCGCTCGCCGCCGCCGGCGCGGATGTCATCAAGGTCGAGACGGTCAAGCGCATCGACGGGCTGCGCGCCATGGCGCCACGTCCGCGCGGCGCGCGCGGCTACAACCTCTCCGGCTACTTCAACAACTACAACGCGAACAAGCGATCGGTCACGATCGATCTCACCACCGAGCGCGGTCATGAACTGGGTCTCAGTCTCATTCGCTGGGCCGACGTGATGATCACCAACATGACCAACCGCGCCGTGCGCCAGGTCGGCATGGGGTGGGACGTCGTGTCGCGCGAGAACCCGCGCCTCGTCGCCGTCTACATGCCGATGATGGGGACCACTGGCCCACACAAGGACTTCCAGGGATTCGGCGCGATGCTCACGGCGATCAGCGGAATGAACTACCTCTCCGGCTTCGCCGGGAACCGTCCCGTAGGCGTGGGCACGAACTACCCCGACTACGTCGTCAACCCGATGCACGCCTACATCGCCACGCTCGCGGCGCTCCGCCACGCGCGCAAGACCGGCGAGGGCCAGATGATCGATGTCTCGCAGGACGAGTCGTCGATCGCCGCCATGTCGCTGGCGCTCTTCGCCCACGACAACGGAGGCGGCACCTACGTGCGCGCCGGAAACCGCGTTCCCTACGCCGCGCCCCACGGGGCCTATCGAACACAGGATGCGCCCGATCGTTCGGACCGCTGGGTGGCGCTCGCCTGCCTCGACGAGGGGCAGTGGCGCACCCTCGCCGCCGAGATCTGCGGATACCCGGAGTGGGCGGATGATGCGCGCTTCCGCACCCTCGACGACCGCCTCGCAAACCAGGACAGCCTCGACCAGTTGATCGCCGGATGGGCTGCCGAGCAGGACGGCGACGAGCTGGTCCACCGGCTCCAGCGCGCCGGCATCCCCGCGGGCCTCGTCCAGAACGCGCGCGAGGTGCTGGAGGATCAGCACGTGCGCGAGCGGGGCTACTTCGTCCAGCTCGAGCACGCCGAAGCCGGCCTGCGCTGGTACGACGGCCCCGGATGGGAGATGTCGGAGAGTCCGGTGGGGCTTGAGCGCGCCGCACCGATGCTCGGCGAGCACACGTTCGAGGTGGCGCTCGACCTGCTCGGCCTCTCGGCCGACGAGATCGCGGATCTCGTTGCCGAGGGGGTCCTGCAGTAGCGGCCGGGCAGGAGAGCGCGATGCCCCCGCCCCCGGGAGCGGACGAGCCAGCGACGGGCGACTCCGGCGCGTTGCCCCCGCGGCTCACCGAAGAGGGCGCTGACTGGATCGCCGAGCAGGTCTCCGAGGAGCTGGGCGGCTTCGTCCCCGCCGAGCTGGTCGACCTCATGATGGAGCTGGAACGGGTGGTCCGGGCCGATTTCGACGATCCCGAGATGGACCACCACTCGATGTCGCTTCACCTCGTCGATCGCTTCGAGGCCGAGGGCGTGCCGGTGAAGCCTGGCGCCCTCACACGCGAGGTACTGGTGGAGCTGCTCCACTGGGAGGACGAGTTCCTGAGTCTCGCCGGCTACGCTCGACGGGTCCGCCCGTCCGCGTAGACCGGACTCACGTTCCGTTTCCGCCACGGGACCGGCCGGAGCAGCGGCGCCGAGCGGCGCACGGACGCGACCGCTCACCGGCGGCGAGGAGCTAAGGATGGTCTGAACAGGTGGCGTATCGGGCGCGGTGCGGGCCGATCGGCGTGCCGCGCTGCGCTGCGGGAGCCGATGCCGCGGTGCAGGGGGCGATCCCGCTCCCATTCCGCTGCGGGATCGCCCGCACGAGCGATTCCGGACGCAGCGCTCCCGCGATCAGGCGAGCTGAGGCTCGGCTCGCAGCAGGTTCGTGAAACCGAGCAGCAGCGCGAGACGCTGGCGGTTCTTCTCAAGACCCCGGTAGCGGACCTTCGCGTACCCGAAGTGCCGCTTCACGTAGAGGAACGGATGCTCAGCCTTCGCACGCACCGAGGCCTTCCGCCGCTCCGCCTGTGCCTCATCGCCCCCTGGCACCAGCTGCCGCCTCACACCCGGGCGCATCGCCACCTGCCAGCTCACCCCCGACCGCGCGTGCTCCGGGCGCTTCTCCGCTCCCTGGTAGCCGGCATCGCCCCACACCGCGGTCTCACCTCCGTGCAACAGGCGATGCGCCTCGGTCACGTCGGAGACGTTCGCCGCCGTCGTGCTCACGCTGTGGACCAGCCCCGTCCGCGCATCCGTGCCGGTGCGCAGCTTCATCCCGAAGAACCACTGCCGGCCCTTCCTGGTCTGATGCATCTCGGGGTCGCGCTCATGCTCCTGATTCTTCGTCGATGACGGCGCGCTGATGATCGTGGAGTCCACGATCGTCCCCTCGCGCACCAGCAGACCGCGCGCTGCGAGGTGCGCGTTGATCGTGGCAAACAGCGCCGTTCCCAACTGGTGACGCTCCAGCAGGTGGCGGAAATGGAGGATCGTCGTCTCACCGGGAATCGGCTCGGAGAGGCTGAGACCGGCGAACTCGAGCATCGAACGGGAATCGTAGAGTTCCTGCTCCATGCCGGGGTCGCTGAGGTTGAACCACAGCTGGAGGCAGTGGATGCGTAGCATCACCCGCAGCGGGTAGGGGCGGCGTCCGCGGCCGCGCTTCGGGTAGACGGGCGCGATGCGCTCCTCCAGCTCAGCCCAGGGGACGAGCCTGTCCATGCGCTCGAGGAACGTCTGCCGCTTCGTCTTGACCCTCTTGTACTCGTACTCGACGCTGCCGAACGAACGCTGTTGCATCAGGCACCCCTCTCCGGGTCGCCCCATGATCGCATCCGCTCACTCCCTCAGGCGAGTTGTTCAGACCATCCCTAAAGGAGTGCGCGCAGGCGGCGCACGTTCTCGACGTCGGGACCGTCCGCCTTCCCCCCGCCTTCGGGGGGAAGGCCCGGCACCTCCAAGATGAACGCGCGATCGGCGAACGCCGGGTGCGCCAGCAGGCCGTGGAAGCCGTCGAGCCCGATGTGCCCGTCGCCGATATTCTCGTGACGGTCCCGCCCGCTGCCCAGCTCCATCATCGCGTCGTTGGCGTGCACGACGACGAGTCGATCGAGACCCACTTCCCGGTCGACCTCCTCCATCGTGGCGTCGAGCCCCTCCGGACGGGCGACATCGTAGCCAGCGGCGAACGCGTGGCAGGTGTCGAAGCAGAGAGCGAGACGAGCAGAGCCGACGGCGTGGAGGAGGACGCCGACCTCCGCGAACCGCGCGCCAATCGTGCCCCCCTGTCCCGCGGTGTTCTCCAGCGCCAGTAGAGCGTCTCCCGGAGCCGCCTCGAGGATGTGCTCGAGCGCGCGGACCACCTGCTCGACCACCGCGTCGAAACCACGGCCCCGGTGGGAACCGGTGTGCAGGACTACACCGTCGGCGCCGATCGCATCGGCGACGCGCAGCGCGTTCACGACGGAATCGACGGACTTCCTCAGCTGCTCCGGATCCTCCGCCGCGAGGTTCGCGAGGTAGATGTTGTGGAGCCACACCTGGACGATCCCGTGCTGCTCGCGGAGTTCGCGGAACCGCGAGATGGCCTCGGGCTTGTGGTTGGTGGGCCGCCACATCTGCGGCGCGCTGGGGAAGATCTGAACGGCCTCCGCCTCGATCGCCACCGCGCGTTCGACCGCCGTGAATATGCCGCCCGAGCTTGAGACGTGCGCGCCGACAGTGACCCCCACCGCTCGCCCTTCCCGCCCCGAAATCCTACCAGCGGCCGCGCCGTCCGGTGGCGTGGACACCGGGATAGGACTCATGCCGGTCACGCGGGCGCCTCAGGCCGGGCGCCTCGGCCGCGCGGCCCAGTCGACGCGTCGGAGTACGGTCGGATGTCCGCGTGCGCCGGTCTCCGGTCCTTTCTTGCTGGCCATACCTGCCGATGCTAGCCTGACCGCGCACAGGGTGAGCGGCGCGCGGCATCGCAGGAGGACTCGTGACCTACACCATCATCGAGACCTGCATCGGCTGCACAGCGTGCACCCTGAAGTGCCCCGTCGAGGCGATCACCGGGCTGCGGGACGAGTTGCACGTCATCGACCCCGAGCTGTGCATCGACTGCGGTGCGTGCGGAGCCGTGTGCCCGCCGGAGGCGATCCTCGACGAGATCGGTGACATCTGCCGCACCTTCCCGCGGAAGGAGCTTCCCCTCGCGAAGGTCGTCGAGGAGAATTGCATCGGCTCTGGCTGCGAACTCTGCATCAACATCTGCCCGTTCGATGCCCTCTCTCTCTCCGACGCGCCCAACAGCCACGACTTCTACGGGATCACCATCGTGGACGCGAAGAAGTGCGTCGGCTGCCGTCTCTGTGAGGAGGCGTGCGGCTGGGCGGCGATCTACATCGACCCGCCGCGCGAGATGCTCAAGAAGACGATCTACCCGATCGAGGTGCTGACCCCCAAGAAGGGGAAGGGCATCGCACGCGCCCGCGAGCGTCAGACCACCTAGCCCTCGCCCACCGCCACGCGGGATCATCGCCGCCCGGCGTTCGCATGCCGTCGATATGGCTGTGGGCAGTCGCCCCCCGGGCGGGACGCTGCCCGCTAGCGTGCCCTGCGATGACCACGACCGGACGCACCCACCACGCGGAGGTGGGCGCGCGCTCACCAGAGACGGTGCCCGGCACCGGCGAGCCGACGCTTGACGTCGTGCTCCTGCGTCCGGGCGCGCGCCTGCCCGAGCGCCAGAGCGCCCTCGCGTCGGGCTACGACCTGCATGCCTGCCTGGAGGGCGGCCACCTCCGACTCCGCGCATCGCCCACGATGGTACCGACCGGGCTCGCCGTCGGCGCTCCCCCGGGGGTGGATGTCCAGATCCGGCCGCGCTCCGGGCTCTCGCTGCGCGGCGTTATGACGACCCTCGGAACGCTTGACGCGGACTACCGCGGAGAGCTGTTCGTGACCATGTACTGCCTGCCCGGCTCCGAGGGACATATGCTGCGAGACGGCGACCGCATCGCGCAGCTCGTCGTGGCGCGCCTCGAGCCCGTCAACTGGAGAGTCGTCTCCGAGCTCGACGCGACGTCTCGAGGGGCGGGAGGTCACGGCTCGACCGGCCGGTAGTCACGATCAACCGCACGCGCGCCGCGGCGGCGTGCCAGGTCGCGGAGCGTTTTGCCCGAGGCCGGCCCCTCGGTGCCATCGCGCCAGAGAGAGCGAGAGCGGGCCACCGAGGCCCGCTCTCTGACCAGACATCTGCCGCGCGGCGGGGGTAGTTGGGTGGGGCAGATGCTGGTTTCTGTGGGTGCGGCCGCGGCGTACCGCGGATCAGCCGGTGGCCATGACCTCCTCTTCGTCGGGCATGAAGACGTAGTGGTAGATCAGGGCACCCGCCACGGCGCCAACTAGCGGCCCGATCCAGTAGACGAGATGGCTATCCCACGACAGCTGCGCGAGCGCCGGACCGAACGCCCGGGCCGGGTTCATCGCAGCGCCGGTCAACGGCCCGCCGAAGAGGATGTCGAGCGTGATCGTCAGGCCGATCGCGAATCCGCCGAGCTTGGGCCCGCGGCCGTCGATCGCCGTGCCGAAGACGACGAGCATCAGGATCAGCGTCATCACCGCCTCAAGGCCGACGCCCTGCGCGAAGGTCGTCGCCGGGCCGAGCTCAGGAACCCCGAGGTTCACGGCCTCGCGCTGCACCTCGGGGAAGAGCGGCAGGAGGGCCCAAGCGGCCACTGTCGCCCCGGCGAGCTGGGCGAGCACGAAGCTCGCGGTGGTCAGCGTGTCGAGCCGACGCGTCACCCAGAGGCCGACGGTGAGCGCCGGGTTGAACAGTCCGCCGGAGATGTGGCCGAAGGTCGAGACCATCACGGCAATCGCCAGTCCGTGCGCGAGCGCGATCACCACCACCCCGGCGGCATTGCCGGAGAAGAGGATGATCGAGCCGGCGCCGGCAAAGATGAGCACGAACGCGCCGATAAACTCAGCGGCGAGTTGACGCACGTCGAGAGCGGCAAGCGGACCCATCGACATCACTTCCCCGCCAGCGAGAGCCCCTGCGGCCGGGCACCAGCATCGGGATACAAGCACGGATCCGTGAAGAAGTCAACTCACCTTGACAATTGAGCGCCGGGACCCCGCGGCGGGCGATCCGGACCGAGCCTCCCAAACCTCAGGGCGACCGGCACGCTCCGACTACGAGCTCTCGCCGGGCACGCTGCGCGACGGGTAGCTCGCGAACGCAATGGCCACGGCGGCGACCAGGAAGAGCAGCGCGAAGAGCGCAAAGGGGGCGGCATAGGACCCCGTGCGATCGAACCAGAGCCCGGCCACGAACGGGCCGGCGGCGTTCATGCCGAGCTGCACGGGCTGGAACGCGCCGCGGATCAACCCGAGCGAGCGGCGCCCGAAGTAATCCGCATAGATAGCCTGCACCAGGGTGAAGTTCGACCCGAAGAAGAAGCCATAGATGACCGCGTACGTCAGGGCCTCCGCGATCGTCTCCACGTTGAGCAGAAGCAGAATGCCGCCGGCCATCCCGATCAGCGAGAGCACCATCGTCCACCGCATGCGCAACCGTGCCGAGAGCAGTCCCCCGGCGAGGCCTCCCAGCGCTCCGATCGAGGAAAAAATGGAGACCACCAGCGCTGCGTGCGTGCGCGAGAGTCCCTGATCCTGGAGGTACGGAATCTGGTGAAAATTGACCGATCCCTGGGCAAACATCGCGAACGCGAGCGACATCCCGATCAGCCAGAACGCGCGGGTCCGCAGCGCCTGTCTCAGGTCGTAGTCGAACGCGAGGTCGACCTCCAGGGCGGCAGCCGCCGTCCCCCCGGTCCCCTCGAGCGGGGCAACATCGCCATCCGGGCGCAGCCCCATGTCCTCCGGGCGACGACGGATCAGGACCAGGGAGGGAAGGATGCCGATCGCCGCTGCGACCGCGGCGAGAGCCAGCCACCCGGCGCGCCACGAACCGGTCGCGCTGATGACGACGGCGACCAGAAGCGGCAGAATCGCCATGCCCGCGCGAGAGCCGGCCGCGACGATCCCGACGGCGAGGCCGCGGCGACGCAAGAACCAGTTGGAGACGGCCACGTACGCGGCGCTCGCCACGAGGGCGAAAGAGATCGCGCGGCCGGTTGAGTAGAGGGCGTAGAGCTGCCAGAGCTCGCTCATCCCGGAGAGGAGCACGAGGCAGATCGCGAGCACGGCGGCTCCCGCCGCGATCACCCAGCGCCCGCCCCAGCGGTCGACGGCCCAGCCGGCAAGCGGCCCGCCCAGCCCCGCGGCCACGCTGCCGATCGTGATCGCGAGCGCGAGCTGGGCACGCGTCCATCCGAACTCGGCGTGCAGCTCGGAGACAAAGACACCCAGGATCGGGTTGAAGAAGACGACCGCCGAGAACGCCGATGCCGTCCCGGCACCGACGACGACCCAGCCGTAGAAGAGCCCGCGCGGGGCGCCCGCCGTTCTCGAGGTGCTGCGCAGCCGACGCTCCCCTCGCGCCCCGGGGTTGCCTTCGCGGCTCGCACTGCGGAAGACCGCTTAGACCCTAGGGGTTCTCTGAACAGGTCGCCGCGTCGTTACTGGAGCACATGCACACTCCGATGACTATATGCGATCATGGCACTCCTCCGGGAAAGGGGAGCGCTGCCATGCATCAGCCGACATTCGCGAGAGTCGAGTTCGAGCGGGATGGCTACAAGACGCGCCGCCAGAAGTTCCTCGAACGGCTGGATGGCCTCGTCCCGTGGCAGAGGTTCGAAGCAGCCATCGAGCCCCACTACCCGAAACCGGGCCGCGGGCGGAGGCCCTACCCGCTCTCCGTGATGCTGCGCATCCATACCGTGCAACTCTGCTACAACCTCAGCGACCCCGGCATGGAGGATCTGCTCCACGAGGCCGAGTCGGTGCGAGCCTTCTGCTTCCTCACGCTCTCCGAGCCCATCCCCGACGAGACGACGATCCTCAACTTCCGGCACCTGCTCGAGCGCCACTCCCTGGGTAGCAGGATCCTCCAACTCATCAACGAGCACCTCACGAGCAAGGGATTGAAGCTGAGCGAGGGCAGCATCGTGGATGCGACCATCATCTCGGCGCCATCGTCGACGAAGAATCGCGGGCGGGCGCGGGACCCGGAGATGCATCAGACCAAGAAGGGGAAACAGTGGTTCTTCGGGATGAAGCTGCACATCGGCGCCGACAGGGATACTGGACTGGTCCACAACTTCACGACCACGCCTGCGAACGTGTCGGACGTGTCTGAGACGCACCGCCTGCTGCACGGCGAGGAAGCCGAGGTCTACGGCGACGCCGGGTACCGGGGCGTGCAGAAGAGACCCGAGAACGCGGACTCCAGGGTCAAGGACTGGAACGTGGCGATGCGCCCGGGCCTCCGGCGTGCGCTCGACCCGGAGAGTCCTGAGGCCGTCGAGGAGAAGCGGAAGGCATCGGTGCGAGCGCTGGTGGAGCACCCGTTCTACAGCGTGAAGCGGCGCTTCGGCTACGCCAAGGTGCGGTACCGGGGTCTCTTCAAGAACCACGAGCGGTGTGCGGTCTTGCTGGGGTTCCACAACCTGCTCACCGCGAAGCCGCACCGTGCCTGACCGTGGGTGGAGTGCGCCCTCCCCGCCCCACACGGGGCGAGGAGGGGAGCCACAGGGGCCCGCGAGGGGGCGGATATGACCACTGTCATCGGGAATCCGCCTGAGAGCGCCTGACCGCGGCGAAACTGGGTCGCTAGACCCACCTGATCAGACTTGCCCTAGGGAGCGATCGGCCGGGCCACAATGCCGCGGCTCTCACCCGCCGCGCGGTCGGGAGCACCCGAGGAGTGAGGATGGGCCACTAGCCCCGATTCGGACGGCGTTGACCTTCATTGCGTCGCTCACCTACCGTGCGGGCGGCCGCCGGCGATCGCCCGCCCATGCCGCCGGATGGAGTTGCGATCGTGCTCAGGTGGCTCCACACGACGCTGTGGATCGCGCTCGCCGCCGTCGTCGGCGCACTGCTCGGACGACTGGCCGCGGAGCTGCGCCACCGAGCCGAGAGCGGCGACGACTTGGTGGGCGCGCTCGACGAGATCTCGCTCGACCCGCGCACCCTCGCTCCCCGGGAACTCGTCCCCGGCCTCGTCGCCGCCGTACGCGCCCGAGACGTGCCATGGTCCTACCTGCACGTCCCGCCGTGGCTCGCGGCCCTGAGTGTGAACTGCGGTGCGGCGGTGCTCGCGCGTGAACTCGCTCAACTCGACGAGCTGATGGACGTCCGACCCCCGCAGGACCGGGGAACCCCGGCGTGGGAGCCAGGCGCCCCGGCGAGCGATGAGCCCATCATCGACGTCCGCGAGGTCACCGACGACTCCGCCGGGCCGGGCTCCCCTCCCTCCACGCCGCCGGAGCGCGCTGCCTACTGATTACGCTCCCGAGCACCGCCTGCGCTCCGGCATGCGCCCCGCGCGCACCGGTGCTCCAACACGGCCTCGTGCCGCCGGTCGCCCCCTCGGAGGCGGGGCACGGCCGGCCGTCGATGTTGTCGGGATAGACAGCGCGTCCGTATGATCCAGATGCGGGAGGCCGTCGTGACGCTGGCCGTCGTCCTTGTGATCGCCTATCTGCTCGGATCCTTCCCGACGTCCTATCTCCTCGTGCACCGCCTCACCGGGCAGGACATCCGCAAGATCGGCTCCGGCAATCCCGGCACCATGAATGTGATCGACAGCATCGGACGGCGCGCGGGGCTAGTGGTGGGAATCGTCGACATCGCCAAGGGGTCGGCGGCAGTGGGCGTCGCCCACGTCGCGGGCGTGGGTGACGTCGGCGCGATCACCGCAGGGCTCGCCGTCGTCGCGGGGCATGACTACTCCCTCTTCCTTCGGTTCCACGGCGGCAACGGAACGGCGCCGGCCACGGGCGCGCTCTATGCGCTCTCGCCGCTGACCGGGCTGATCACGACCGCGGGCGCTCTCAGCCTCTACCTGCTCCTGCACTCGAGGCGCCCGGCCGGGATGGTGGCGCTGCTGGCCTTTGCGCCCGTTGCCTACGCCCTCGGTGAGCCCCACATGCGCGTCGCAGGCGCGATGCTGCTGGTCATGGTGACGATGATCAAGATCGGGATGGCGGAGGGGTTCTCCCTCTCGCGGCCGCGACGCGAGAACCGGACGCCGATGGGTCGGGGCAGGTGAGCGGCGCAGGCGTGGAGCGCGCATTCGCCGACGCCTGCTCGATGTTCAGGACGGCTGTGCACGGCCCACCCGACGAGGTGCCCCTCGCGCGCGGCGCCCTGCTGATCGCGCTTGCCGAGCGCCCCGGTCTGGATGTGAACGCATACGAGCAGCGCATCGCCCGCATCGCCGAGGAGGCGCGTCGCCGGCTGAGCGCGACGGCGGGCGATCCGCTTCCCGCGCGCGCCGCGCCGTTGCACGAGCTGCTCTTCGACGAGCTCGCCTTCCACGGCGACGAGCAGCACTCTGGCTCGGGCGAGACGCTGCTGCTCTCCGATGTCCTCGACTCGCGGCGGGGCATGCCGATCACCCTCGCCCTGCTCTACGCGGAGATCGGTCGGCGCGCCGGGCTGCCGGCCGACGTAGTGGGTCTTCCCGGTTACGTGGTCGCGCGCCTCGGCGCGCCGCCGGAGCCAGACGCCGAACCCCCTCGGGACGGCGACGCCGGAGCGCCGACCGGGGAGGCCGGGGTGCCGACCCACGTCGACGTGTTCGGCGGGGGGCGCCTGCTCTCCACCGCGGACTGCCGCACCATCGTGCGGCGCATCTACGGCGGACGCACCGTCGCGTCTCCGCACATGCTGGCCGCGATCACGTCGCGACAAGTGCTGCAGCGGATGATCCTCACGCTGAAGGCCCTGACGCTCGAGGACGACACCGACGAGCGCCGCGGGCGCGCCCTTGAGCTACAACTCGCGCTCTTCCCCTGGGACCTCGACGGAATCCGAGAGCGCGGACTGCTACGCGAACGCTACGAACGCTACGCCGAGGCGATCCCCGACCTCGAGGCCTACGTCCGCTACCGTCCCGCGGCGCCGGATGCGCACACGGTCGCCGAGGCTCTCCGCACGGCGCGGGCGCACGAGCGAGCGCGGGCGCGCTCCTCCCGCACGTAGAGCGCCGGATCCTGGGGCCGGACGGCTGGCCCGCCGGGTCGCCGCGCGCGCGGGCGCTGATACGATGGGCGCATGAGCGACGCGGCCGCCCCGCGGATGCCGGCCGGCGGCAGCGACGACCTGACGCGCGCGGAGCCGCCCACGCCTGCGGCGCGGGCCATTGAGCGCGCCATCGACGCAGCCGGCGGCTCCATCCCCTTCGCCCGCTTCATGGAACTCGCCCTCGGCCACCCCGAGCACGGCTACTACGCCCGTGCCGGGCTCGCGTGGGGCGCTGCCGGTGACTACGAGAGCTCGGCTGAAGTGCACCCGATTTTCGGCTCCCTGTGGGCGCGGCAGATCGCCGAGTGCTGGGAGCTTCTCGGCCACCCGGCCAGCTTCGAACTGGTGGAGGCTGGGGCGGGCTCCGGCGCACTCGCGATTTCGATCCTGCACTCCCTCCGCGAGCACCATGCGGACTGCTTCGCCGCCTGCCGCCCGGTGCTCCTCGACGGGTTCCGCCGCCGGGTGGAGGAGCAGCGCGCCGCCCTGTCGGAACGCGGGCTCGCGGCGCGCCACGCGCTGCTCGAGGACTGGATCGCGGAGCCGGGCACGATCACGGGCGTGCTCTACTCCAACGAGTTCTTCGATGCTCTCCCCGTCCACCTCGTCGGCCGGCCCGCCGGTGATGAGCACGGGCCGGAGGCGCTCGTCGAGTGGCACGTGAGGCGCGCGCGCGGCGGCGGCTTCGTGCTCGCACCGGGAGCGCCGTCGACCCCGGAGCTCGCGCGCCACCTCGACTGGATCGGCATGCGGCCCGCAGACGGGTGCCGCCAGGAGCTCTCGCTCGCCGTGCCCGCCGTCGCGCGCGCCCTCGCGCGGCGAATCGGTCGCGGCTACCTGCTCACGCTGGACTACGGGTACGAGAGCGCCCACCTCTACGCCCCCTGGCGGCGCGACGGGACGCTGATGGCCATCCGCAATCACATGCTCCAACCGGACCCGCTCGCGCAGCCGGGACGTGCGGATCTCACCGCGCACGTCGATCTCGGAGCCCTCGCGCGGGCGCTCGCCGACGAGGGCCTCACGACGGCACCTACCGTGCCGCAGGGGGAGGCGCTGATCGCGCTCGGCCTCGGGGAGGCGATCGCCGCCGCACGGACGTGGATGTCCGGAGACGTCGCCGCCTACGCCCGCATGCGGCGCGCCGCCGAGGTGCTCGTGGATCCGGCCGGCCTCGGCCGCATGCGCGTGCTCGCGGCGGCGCGGCAAGCACCGCTCGCCGGGCTGCGCTGCCTGCGCCCGATCCCGGACGCGGCATCGTAAAAGAGGGACGGCCAGGGGCCCGGTCCGGCATCATTCTTCTATCGAGCCGTGCGACAATGGGGCGCGTGGATGCCGAGCACTACAGCGCGACGCTGATCGACCACTTCGAACACCCCCGCAACGCCGGCGAGATGCCCGACGCCAACGCCAGCGCGTACGTCACGAACCCCGTCTGCGGTGACTCATTGCGGCTCTTCCTCCGCATCGAGGGGGGCCGGGTCGCCGCCGCATCCTTCCTCTCCTCCGGCTGCCCGGCGACGATCGGCACCTCCTCCGCCGCCACCGAAATGCTCGTGGGAGCCACGTTCGACGAGGCGGTGGGGCTGACGCGCGAGGACTACGCCGCCGCCGTGGGCGGCCTGCCCCGCTCGAAGCTCCACTGCTCCGTGCTCGCCGCCGCCGCCGTTCGCAACGCACTCGCCGGCTGGCGCGCGCACGTCGAGCGAGAAAGTGCCGGCGCGGAGTAGACTGGCGCCCGGCGGCGGCAGCGAGCACCACACAACCGAGGGAGTGCCATGCGGCATTTCGACTATGCGCGACCGATGTCGCTCGCCGAGGCCGTGATGACGCTGCGCGATCTCGGTGAGGGCGCACGCCCGCTCGGCGGCGGGACCGACCTCCTCGTGCAGGTGAAGGAGGGTCACCTCCGGCCCGCAGCGCTCATCTCGCTCGCCGCGATCCCCGAGCTCGCGGGCGTCCAGGTCGGCGAGGATGGCTCACTCCGCGTCGGCGCCCGCGCGACGATGCAAGAGGTCGCCGATCACGCGACCGTGCGGGAGAGGTTCTCCGGCCTCGCCGACGGCGCCGCGGTGGTCGGCTCGTACCAGACCCGCAACGCCGCGACGATCGGCGGCAACGTCTGCAACGCGGCGCCCTCCGCCGACACCAGCCCGCCGCTCGTCGCTCTCGGCGCTCGCGCTCAGATCGCCGGGATTGACGGCGAACGCGAGATCCTGGTGGAGGATCTCTGGGCCGGTCCGGGGCGGACCACGCTCGAGCCCGGCGAGATCGTCACTGCCTTCGTCGTGCCGGCACCACCGCCGGGATCCGGCTCGCACTACGAACGCCACACGCCCCGCAAGGTGATGGACATCGCCGTCGTCGGGGTGGGGAGTTATCTCGAGCTCGACGCCGGCGGGCTCGTCGTGGCCGCGCGGATCGTGCTCGGTGCGGTGGCACCGACCGTGATTCGGGCGTCCCGGGCCGAGCAGTCGCTCGTGGGGCGCGAACTCACCGAGGAGGCCGCCGCCGAGGCCGGGCGGATCGCCGCGACCGAGGCCACCCCGATCGACGACGTACGCGGATCGGCTGCCTTCCGCCGATACCTGGTGGAGAAGATGACGAGCGCGAGCGTGCTGCGCACTACCGAGCGGGCGCGCGGGTAGCGCCGCACACCGGGGGAAGGTCGCGATGGCGAAGCAGGCACACCGGCTGAACGTGAACGGACGCGACCACGAGATCTACACCGAGCCGAATCGCACGCTGCTCGAGGTGGTGCGCGACGAGTTGCGACTCACCGGAGCCAAGGAGGGATGCGGTACCGGCGACTGCGGGGCCTGCACGATGCTCGTGGACGGCCTCATCGTCACCTCCTGCCTGATGCTGTGGCCGGAGGCCGAGGGCCACGAGGTTCGCACCATCGAGGGGCTCGCCGACGGCGCCGCGCTGCACCCGCTGCAGCGCGCCTTCGTCGAGCACGGAGCGGTGCAGTGCGGGTTCTGCATCCCGGGAATGATCCTCGCCGGCGTCGCCACGCTGGAGCGCGTTCCCGGCGCGACACGCGCCGAGATCCGGGACGCCATAGCCGGCAACCTGTGCCGCTGCACGGGCTACCAGAAGATCGTGGACGCCATCGAGAGCGTCGCGCAGTCCCCCGCTGGCGGGGCCTGAGACCGACAGGAGCCCCACCGCCGGGGAGCGAGCCGAGGAGGAAGCGATGACCACGATCGAGCGCCCGCGGTACAACGCCGTCGGCGAGCGAGTGCCGCGCGTGGAGGGCCTGCACAAGGTCACGGGCCGCAGCGTCTACGCCGCCGACGTGCAGCTCCCCGCGATGCTCCACGCGCGTCTCGTGCTCTCCCCGCACCCGCACGCGCGCATCACCGCCCTGGACATGAGCGCCGCGATGGCGCACCCGGGCGTCGTTGCAGTGGTCACCGCGGACGACCTCGCGCGCGCCACCCGCGACGGGAGTAACCCCGCGCGGGGCGCCTCCAACCGCGCCGATGCGCTCTTCGCCGATCGCGAGGTCGTCTTCGCGGGACAGCCGGTCGCGGCGGTGCTGGGCGAGAGCTACGCGTCCGCCGAGGAGGGCGCCGAGCTCGTCCACGTCGAGTACGACGTGCTCCCCGCCGTCCTCGACATGGAGGCGGCGATGGAGCCCGATTCCCCGCTCGCGCGATCACCGGTCTCCGATATCGACCACACTGAAGAGGATGCGCACGTCACCATCGACGTCCGGTCCGAGGAGGCGGAAGGCCGGGCGACCAACATCGCCTCGCACGTCTCGTTCGAGCGAGGCGACCTCAACGAGGGCTTCGCACAGGCCGACTTCGTGGTCGAGCGCGCCTACCGCGCGGCTCTGGTGCACCAGGGCTACATCGAGCCCCACGCCACGGTCGCCGACTACGACCCCGCCACGGGCGAGGTTGAGGTGTGGACGTCGACGCAGGGTCAGTTCCACGTGCGCGACACGCTGATGCGCCTCTTCAAGCTGCCCGAGACGAAGCTCCGCGTCACCGGCTGCGAGCTCGGCGGCGGCTTCGGCGGGAAAATGATCCAGAGCGCCACCATCGCCACGGCTTGTGCGCTCGTGGCCGAGCGCCCTGTCAAGCTCGTCTTCACGAGGCGAGAGGATCTGCTGGCGGCAACGCCCACGCCCGGCTCGGTCGTGCGGCTGAAGAGCGGCATCACGGCAGACGGCGACCTCACCGCGCTCAAGGCGACGGTGATCTACGACGCGGGCGCCTTCCCCGGCGCGCCGGCGGCGGTCGGCTCCCTCCTGATCTCGTCGTTCTACCGCTGGCCCACTCTGCGCACCGACGGCTACGAGGTGCTGACCAACCACGTCTCCGTCGGCGCGATCCGCGCCCCCGGCATCCACAACATCACCCACGCCGTGGAGCAGCAAATCGACGCGATGGCGCGGGGTGTCGGGCTCGACCCGGCCGAGGTGCGGCTCCGCAACGCCGCCCGCACGGGGGATCCGATGGCGTCCGGGAAGCCCTTCCCGTCGATCGGCATGGTCGAGACGATCGAGGCGGCCGCCGCGCACCCTATCTGGACGGCACGCGAGTCTGCGCGCGCCCGCTCGACCGAGAGGACGAAGGTCGGCGTGGGGCTGGCCGTCTCGGGCTGGCTCGGTGGGCTCCAGCCTGCCACATGCGAGTTGATGCTCAACTCGGACGGCACGGTCAACGCCCTCGTCGGCGTGATGGACATCTCCGGCGTCAACACGAGCTTCGCGCAGATCGTCGCCGAGGAGCTCGCGATCCCGGTCGAGGCGGTCTCCGTGAGCACCGGCGACACCAGGACCTCGCCCTACGCGGGGATCGCTGCCGGATCGAAGACGACGATCACCATGGGACGGGCGCTGCGCGAGGCCGCCATCGACATGCGGGAGCAGATGTTCTCGATCGCCGCCGATCAGCTGGAGGCGAACCCCGGGGACATGGAACTCGCGGAGGGCGAAGTGCGGGTCGCCGGGTCGTCGGACCGGGCGCTCACCTTCCGCCGGCTCGCCGCGATCACGACGGGCTTCGGGTCGCTGTACACCCCCATCGTGGGCAAGGGCGCCATCTCGGCGCGCGTGCAGGCGCCGGGATTCACCGCGCAGCTCGCCGAGCTGGAGGTGGATACGGTGAGCGGGAACATCACGCTCGCGCGCTGGGCGACGGTCCAGGACGCCGGCTACGCCATCAACCCGCTCTCCGTCGAGGGACAGATGGAGGGCGGGACAGGGATGGGGATCGGCATCGGCCTCTCCGAGGAGTACCTCTACGACGACGAGGGTCACCTCCGGAACGCCGGCTTGCTGGACTACCGGATGCCGACGGCCGCCGACACGCCCGACATCGATTCGGTGATCGTCGAGGTGCCCTCCGAGGAGGGTCCGTACGGCGCGCGGGGCGTCGGCGAGCCCTCGATCACGGCGGGCCCTGCGGCGATCGCCAACGCCATCCACGACGCGCTCGGTGTGCGCGTGACGGAGATGCCCGCGACGCCGGAGCGCGTTCTGCGCGCGCTCGGTCGCGTCTCGGACTAGGGGGCGCGCGGACGGTGGGAGTCGCGGCGTTGCTGCTCGCTGCCGGCGCCTCGCGGCGCATGGGAGAACCCAAACCCCTGCTGCCCTGGGGCGATCGCACCCTCATCGAGTGGGAACTCGACGAACTCGATCGCTCCATGGTCGACGATGTCGTGGTCGTGACCGGCTCGCGAGCCGAGGAGGTGCGCCGCTCGCTCGGCGAGCGGGCGCGCTATTGCGTCTTCCACCCGGAATGGCCGCAGGGACGCGCCACGTCGCTCGCCGCCGGTGCTCGCGCTCTGGCCGCACCCGGGCGCGAGCCGCCCGAGATGATCGTCGTGCAGAACGTCGATCAACCCACCCGCGCCGATATCGTCGACCGGCTGATCGGCGAACTCCGCTCATGCGGCGCCGCCATCGTGCAACCGAGCTTCGGGGGCCGAGCCGGCCACCCGCTCGTGATCGCGGGGGCGTTGCTCGGCGAGCTCGCCACGGTCAGCGAGGGGACTCACGGGATCCGCGCGGTCCGAGAGCGCCATGCCCCGGTCCTGATTGCGATGGACGACGAGCCGGTCGTTCGGATTGACCTCGACACGCCGGATACCGTTGAAGCGGGACGCCGGCTGCTCGGCGTAGAGTAGGCAGCCGCGATCACGCCGCCCCGCCTCGGCTGCCTCGGATCGGGCCACGCCTTCTCGCACGGTCGCTACTGGTCGGGTTTCCTGGTGGACGGCCGCCTCCTTCTGGACTGCCCGCCACAGGCGCTGGCGCATCTCTACCAGCTGGGCGGACGTCCAGACGACCTCGATCTCGTGCTGCTCTCACACGCGCACTCCGACCACATCGGGGGAATCGACCTGCTGCTGCTCGACGTCGTGGTCGCGCACGGCGAGCGACTGAGGGAACGCCCGCTAGCCATCGCCGGCCCGCCCGGAATCCACGCCCGGATCCGCGAGCTGATTGGCGCCTCTCCGAGACTACCGGCCCCGGGTGACCCGAGACTGCGCTGGTTCGAGCAGGGGGGCGGCAGCTCGTTCACGTGGCGGGACATGCGAATCGAGTGCATCTCGGTGGAGCATGCGCCCGACCTTCCGGCCCTGGGCTACCGCGTCCGCATCGGCGGCCGCACCCTCGCCTACACGGGTGATGCCCGCCTCACGCCCGCCATCGACGAGCTCGCCGCGGGGTCGGACCTCCTCATCGTCGAGTGCGGCGGCGCGCGGGAGCGCGGCCATTTCGAATGGGACGACGTGCGCGAGCTGCGCGGGCGACTGCCGGCGGCGACGCGAGTGCTCGTCACCCACTACGACCACATGACCGCTCCCGAGCGCTCCTCGCTCCCGGGCATCGAGCTGGCAGAGGATCTCGCGCGCTACGAGCTGTAGCGAGGGCACCCCGTAGCGCGCGGCCGGGGCGATCGGGATGGCACGTCGAGGGCCGCGGGCGCCAGGCGCCAATGAACGATGGAGATCGCGCCCGAACACCCGGATGGGGCCCCGCTGGTGGCGCGTTAGAGGAGCCTCTGATCGGGGGCGCTGCCCGCTACCCCACGTTCTCGTGGAACGACCATCCGCTCGTCGCCCGGCATGATCTCGATCCCTCACGTGAGATGGACATCAGACGTCCTCATGTGGTTATCTGTCGGGGAGATGCTCCGCCACTACGGGGCGGCAAGGGGGGGGAACATAATGGAGCGGCTTTGGGCGGATCGAATCTCGAGGCGGTCGCTGCTGCGTGGAGCGGCGCTTGGCGGCGTTGGTCTCGCCACGGCGGCCGTGATCGGTTGCGGCGATGACGACGACGACGACGAAGTTGCGGCATCGGCGGCACCGGCGGCACCGGCCCGCACGACCGGGAGCTTCACGGTCGGCATTTCGTCCCGCTCGGTGCCGAACCTCGACCCGAACTCGACGGTGAACACCGGCCCCATGTACACGGCGATCTTCGACCAGCTGGTGAGGCTGGACGAGAATGCCGGGCTACAGCCCGGCCTCGCGGAGCGCTGGGAGCTGGACCCCAACGACCCGAAGCGGTGGATCTACCACCTGCGCGAGGCCGAGTGGTCGGACGGCGTCGCATTCACCGCGGCGGACATCAAGTTCGCCCAGGAGTACATCAAGAACCCGGACAACAAGTCGAACCTCGTGTCCCGCGTATCGACGGAGGAGTCCGCGGAAATCATCGACGACCGCACGGTGGTAGTCATCACCGCAGACATCGACCCGGCGCTGCCGCGGCGCACGACGCTGCAGCAACAGTTCGCGAAGCACATCTTCGAGGACGCCTCGAAGGGGCCGGAGTACGCCGCCATCAACGCGGTCGGCACCGGCTCCTACGCGATCAAGAGCTACGTGCGCGACCAGACGACTGTGCTCGCCGAGAGCCCCAACTCCTGGCGCGGGACGGCCGGCATGACCGAGGTCACGCTCCAGGAGATCACCGAGACGACGACGCGGCTCGCCGCCTACGAGACGGGCGAGCTCGATTTCGCGATGGCCATCCCGATCGCCGAGCAGCAGCGCATCGGGGGACTGCCGAGCAGCACCATCGTGCAGAGCCCGCCGACTACCTCCTGGAGCTGGGACATCAGCCCGTTCAAGGAGCCGACGTCCGACCTGCGCGTCCGGTTCGCCCTCATCCACGCGATCGACTACGACACGATCAACGAGACGATCATGGCGAACAGCTCCGAGGTCATGCAGGGTCAGATCCTGCACATGGCGACACCGGGCCACAACCCGAACCTGAAGCCGTGGGGCTTCGACCCGGACAAGTCCCGGCAGTACCTGAAGGACGCGGGCTTCGCGAACGGCCTCAGCGGCCTGAAGGCGACGACGCTCTTCGAGCAGAGCGCCGAGCAGAAGCCATGGGCGGAGGCATGCGCCGGGATGTGGGCAGAGGTGGGGATCGACATCGACCTCAACCCCGTCGAGACCAACCTCTGGCGCGAGCAGCTCTACGGCCGCGCGGAGCACGACCACCTGCTGTGGAGCACGTTCTCCTCGCAGGCGATCCACGAGCCCTCGACGCAGCTGCAGTGGTACCTCTCGGACCACCCCAGCGGCTACTACGGCAACCAGGACTTCGACGCGGCGCTGAAGGCGGCCCGCGCCACGCTCGACCCGGAGGAGCGCGAGAAGGCCTACTGGCCGGTCACCCAGATCATGCACGACGACCCGCCGGCGGGGTACTTCATCAGCCGGGGGCGTGCGAACGCCTACTACACGAACAAGTTCGGGGCGCCTATGCGCGTCGGCGGGAACAGCAGCATCTACCTCGACGAGGTCGTGCCGGCGTAGTTGCGTGGCGTGATCCGGGGCTCGGCTGCGAGCCCGGCGCGGACCGCTAAGGGGGGAGGCGGCACGCCTCTCCCCCCGTCCGCCGTCTGCCTCGATTTGGGCGGACCGCCACACCCGCGCCTGAGTGCTCGACGCCGGTGCGGCGGTGGGTGCTCGAACCACGCTTCAGAACGGCAGCGCTCCGGCAGACGTTCGGAGAGGTTCCGCGTGCGCGGGGGCGCTCAGGGCGCGGCCGCTCGCCGCGGCTGAGCCGCATCTTCCACCGCGCCGTCGAGGCGTTGCTCTGCCCCTTCGGGGAGGGCCGCTGGACGGCAAGGCCGAAGGAGCGGGCCCTCCCATGCACCCTAGCCCCCTCCGGGCAACCCCTCGACGAGTGCGGGTTGCGCGAACAACCTCCGACGGTGCCGCGGCTGCTCCTCACGCACCCCGAACCGTTCACGACAACCCGTAGAGAGCGCCAGGTCACCCGGAACGACGCATGGCCGAGTGGGCGCACCCAGGCGCGCCCGCGCTGCTATGCCCAAGGGCGTCGTGTCCGCTATCCTCGGCGGGGGGTGACGAGCAAGGGACGATCCAGCCGCACCCATGAAGGAGACGAGGAGCTGTGGCGTTCGGTCTCGGCGTGCTGCGTGGGATGCTCGTGACGCTCCGCCACCTCGGGCGCCCACCGATCACGATTGACTACCCGGAGAGCACACGCGACGTGCCGGTGCGTGCCCGCACGAATCTGCTCTGGTTCGAAGAGCGCTGCACGGGCTGCTCCACATGCGCGCAGGCGTGCCCGGATGGCTGCATCCTGGTGCAGACGACGCCGCGAGCGGACGGCTCGCTCCACGTCGACCGCTATGAGATCGATTTCCGTATCTGCATGTACTGCGGGCTCTGCACGGAGGCCTGTCCGTACCAGGCGATACAGTCGGGTGGGCGCTACGACGACGCCGTCTATATCTTCGAGAACATGTACCGGGACAAGGAGGCGCTGACCCGCGAGGCGAAGAGCTACCTCGGGAGTACGGGAGGGCGCTACCCGAACGGGCAGACGCAGCAGGGCGTCGATCCGCTGAGCACCGCGATCCCCACCGCCAGGTCGCGCGTCCCGGCAGCCGGCGTCCACGGACCACACGGCCCCCAGCATCTCCCCGGTAAGCCCGATCGCCACAGCGACCCGCCCGGCAACTAGGAGGCGACGGCCAGTGGCGACGATCACGCTCAACGACCGCCAGATCGAGGTGGAGAGCGGGCTCTCCCTGCTCGAGGTGCTCAAGGAGCAGGGGATCGCGATCACGAATCTCTGCTACATCGATGGCCTCGAGCCCTATGCGGGCTGCCGCACCTGCCTCGTCGAGATCGAGGGGGGGCGCCCGACGCCGATGCAGCTCTCCTGCACGGCCGTCGTTGCGGACGGGATGGTCGTGCGCTCGGAGACGGCGAAGGTGAAAGAGGCCCGGCAGTCCGTCATGTCACTCATCCTCGCGAATCACCCGGATCGTTGCCTGACGTGCCACCGTCGCGTGCACTGCATGCCCGGCGACATTTGTCTGCGCGACGACGTCGTGACACACCGCTGCCTGACCTGCTCCAAGAACTACCGCTGCGAGCTCCAGACCTCGTGCGAGATGATCGACATGGGCGAATGGGAAGAGCCATGGGTCGGCGAGGCCCGCTCCTACTACGAGACGCCGCCCCCGGAGCCGGACCGCGGCAACCCGTTCCTCGAATTCGACCCGCAGATGTGCATCATCTGCACGCGCTGCGTCCGTGCCTGCGCCGACATCCGCCACACCGGCGCGATCTCGCTCGCCGGAAAGGGGTTCGAGACGCAGATCGCCTTCGGGACGGGCGGGCCCGTGCACGAGTCCGACTGCGACTTCTGCGGCGCCTGCATCGATGTCTGCCCCACAGCCACCCTGATGGAGAAGCCGAACAAGTGGGTAGGACTCGCCGAGGACTGGACCAACTCCGCCTGCAACGGATGCTCGGTCGGCTGCACGATCTCCTACGGCGTCGCCAACGACCGCCCGGTCATCGTCCGGCCCGACCGGGTGAACCCCGTGTCGCGCGATCAGATCTGCGTGCGCGGGCGCTTCGGGTACACCGCCGTCCCGGAGCGCGAGCGACTGACCCGCTCTCTCGCGCGGCGCGGTGATCGGCTGCTGCCCGTCGCCACCGAGGAGGCGCTGGGTGAGGCGGCGGAGTCCATCGCGCGCATCCGGCGCGAGCATGGCGCGGGGGCGATTGCCGTGCTCGGCTCGCCCCACGCAACCAACGAGGAGGCGCGGGTCCTGGTACGCCTCGGCGTGGAAGCCATCGGGACGCCCCACCTCGACTTTGCGCACGGAGGCGTGCACCGCGCGGCGGCGGGTGCCCTCGCCGCCGCCTTCGGCGACGAGCGGCTGCCCTCGAGCCTGACTGACATCGAGCACGCCGATACGATCGTCGCCGTCGCGGGTGACCTCGAGGAGTCGCACCAGGTGGTGGCGCTTCGCGTCAAGGATGCCGTCGTGAAGCGGGAGGCCGCGCTGGTGGTCGTCTCACCGCGCTGGGGCGAACTCGTCCCGTTCGCGCAGGCGTGGGTGCGGCCCCTCCCGGGACGCGAGGCGGCCGCCGTCAACGCCCTCGCCGAGGCCGCCGCCGGCGAGCTCGACGCCGAGGCCGCCGTCTCTCAACTCGACGCGCTCGCCCCGGAGTCCGAGACCGCGCAGCTCACGCGCGCCGTCGAGATCGTGCGCGCCGCCGCAAGCGACGAGGACGAGCCCCGGGGACCGTTCTCCGTGCTGTTCGCGCCGACGGCCGTCTCCGTGCTCGGGGCACCGCGGCAGACGGGGCGGGAGGCCCGTGCCTGCGCGAACCTCGCCATCGCCGTGCGCGGCGCCGACGCCGCCTCCGCTCTACACTACCTACCGACCGAGGCGAACGTGCTCGGCGTCGCCGACATGGGGATGATGCCCGGCGAGGGGGGGCATGATCTCCGGGGCATGGTCGAGGCGATCGAGCGCGGCGAGATCCGCGCCCTCCTGATCCACGCGGAGGATCCCCTGCTCGCCGTCGCTGGCGCCGAACGGGTGCGCGCGGCGCTCGAGGGTCTCGAGACGCTCATCGTGGTCGACTCCCTGCGCACGGGGACCGCCGAGCTCGCGACCGTCGTGCTCGCCGCGCTTCCCTTCCTCGCCACGGACGGGACGATCACCACAGCCGACCGCCGTGTCGTCCGACAGCGTCCCGCCGCGACGTCCCTCGGGGACGAGCGCCCTGCCAGTTCGCTGCTCGCGGTGCTGGCGGAGGCACTCGGCGCCCGGCTCGGTGCGGGGAGCCCCGCCGAGATCATGGCGGAGGCCGCCGCGGAGGTGCCCGGCTACGTGCCGCACGAACACACGCGCTCGGGCAGGACCCGCGCGCTCCCCGACCCTATTCCGACCTGGCCACAGCCGCGCCGAATTCCGCTCGACGATGACGGCAGCGTCCACGCGGAGGGCGGGCTCGCGCTCGTGACCGGTCGCTCCCTCTACACGAGTCGGGAGGCCGCTTCCATTGGATCGCCCGAAGCCGATCCCCTCCACCGCGAGGAGGCGGCCCATCTCCACCCCCGGGATGCGGGGGCGGCTGGCATCGGGGACGGCGAGTCAATCGCACTCTCACTCGACGGGCGGGAGTTGCACATCAGCGCGAGGCTGGACGAGGGCGTGGCGCCGGGGACCGTCTACGTTCCGCAGTACGCCGCAGGCGGAGCACTGATGACGTTGCTGCCGCTCGACGGCGAGCCGGCAGGCGCACTCCGGGTGGTCGCCCTCACCCCTGCCTAGCCGCGGCACCCGGACGACACCCGATTGGCTTGCCGGATGCGCAGCTCGCCACCCGTGCCCGGCGCGGGTGATCGTCCCGCTGGGACTCCGCGCGCCGGAGACGTCGCCGGCGACCGCTATCATCGACGCATGCCACGCTGGACCCCCCAGGACGTGAATCGCGACGAGAGTCGCTCACTGGTCCCGATCGCCGTTACCAAGGACGGAGAGCTCGCGGCGCGCTGGGCCGAGTCGCTGCGCGAGGCTGGAATCGAGGCCGACGTGGAGATCGGCGACGCGCAAAGTCTTATCCCGGCCTCGACGCTCGCGACCGCTGGCGGGCCCGTCGATTCGATGTTCGCCTACGAGGTCCGCGTTCCCGCCGCCGATCGTGCGCGGGCCGCGAGCACGCTCGCCGAACTTGCCGGGCCCGGCGGCGACGGATCGAGTCCCCATCAGCCGGGCACCGGCGTGATGCTGCGCGGCGCACTGATCGCGCTCGCGGCCGGAGCGGTCGTGGTCGGGGTCGGCCTCGCCCGGCTGATGGCCGGCCCATGAGCGACGCGGCCCGCATCGAGACTCCGGCCGAGCTCCGGCTCTTTCCGCTCGAGATCGTCCTCTTTCCGGGCGCCACGCTTCCGCTGCGCGTGTTCGAGAGCCGCTACCGACAGCTGGTCGCCGAATGCGTCGATGAGGGGGCGCCCTTCGGCGTCGTGCTCATCGCCGAGGGCCATTCGGTCGGCGACGCGAACGTGACGCCGCGGAGCGTCGGCACGACCGCGCGCATCGTCGAGCACGGGACGGACCCGGACGGCGACATCGCGCTGAGCGTGGTCGGCGAGCGGCGCTTCGTGATCCGCACGCTGCACAGGGACCGTTCCTACCTCCGGGCCGACGTCGACTATCCCGAGGAGCGCGACGCCGCCAGCCCGGAGCGGGCGCGGACGATGCGCGCCGACTACTCGCAACTCCTCCGGCTGCGCGCTGCCATCGTGGGGGGCTACGAGCGCGAACCCCTCCTCCCCGCCAACGACGGTGCGCTCGCCGATCGTCTCGCGTGGGAAGGCACGCATTTCGCCCCACCCCACGACCTCCAAGCGGTGCTCGAAGCGCTGGACGTCGGCGAGCGGCTTCGCCAGGCCGGCCCGATTCTCGCCGGGATGCTCGAGACGGCCCGCGAACTGGAGTCCCTCGTCGCGGCGACGCGGCTCAAGGCCCGTGAGCGCTTCAATTGAACGACTCGTCGTCACGACCCGCCGACGGCCGCCGCGGCAGTCCGACTCCGCCGGGGGAGAGCGCCCGCGGTGCGTGGCGGGGCGGAGGGGAGCGGGCCTTGCTACACTCCGCGGGCTGGGGATCCCCATCTGGCGCGAGCGATGGTCGGCATCTCGCTCCGCGTCGAACGCAGCACGGGAAGCAGCCATGGCGAACAAGAACGAGGTCGAGCCCTTCATCCGGATCGACGTGCGCGAAGCGAAGCGCATGGTCGACGAGGGCGGCGTTCAAGTCGTCGACACCCGCGAGCCGCACGAGCATGCCGAGGGCCACGTCCACGGTGCAGTGAACATTCCGCACATGTCGACGCTGCCCCGGGCGGCGGAGCTCGCCACCGACCGACCGATCCTCTTCATCTGCAAATCGGGTCAGCGCTCGGCGGTGGCGGCCGAGTTCGCCTCCGCTCTTGGTCTCTCCGCGCTCTACAACGTCGAGGGCGGCCACGACGCCTGGCGCGAGGCCGGCTACGCGATGGAGATGCCCTGAGCCCCCCGGCGATCCCCTAGCCGGGTCGCGAACGGGCCGGTCGCGAGCCGCTTGATCGCCGACGGTCGGTCCCTCCATTCGGCAGGCATACGCCTCGCTCCTCGCGCACGAGCGATACAATGCCGCCGTGGAGCCGCCCCGCTCATCATCCCCGGGCACTGCGGACGGCGGGATGCGCCGCGTCCTCGTGACGCGCCGTCTCCCATCGAATGCGGCCCTGGCGCGGCTTCGGTCCGAGCGCGGCCTCGAGGTCGAGGTCTGGGGGGAACCGCGGCCGCCCACCGACGACGAGCTCGCCGAGCGCGCCGCCCCCTGCTCGGGGATCCTCACGATGTTGACCGAGCGCGTCGACGAGGCGCTGCTCGACCGCTGCCCCGACCTCCGCGTTGTCGCGAACATGGCCGTCGGCTTCGACAACGTCGACGTGGGGGCGGCCACGGCGCGCGGCGTGCTGGTCACGAACACGCCGGGAGTGCTGACGGAGGCAACCGCCGACCTCGCGTTCGGCCTGCTGCTCGCGGCGGTTCGACGCCTGCCCGAGGGGAGCGCGGCCGTCAGGGAGGGGCGCTGGGGGCCGTGGGAGCCGGGCTGGCTCCTCGGGCGCGACCTCAACGGCTCGACGCTGGGCATCGTCGGGCCCGGGCGCATCGGCACCGCGGTGGCGCGGCGCGCGCAGGCCTTCGGCATGACGGTGATCTACCACGGTCGCCGGGACGTCGAGGGGTTTCCCGGCCACCGCGTGCGCTGGGGGGAGTTGCTCCGCACGGCGGATGTGGTCTCTGTGCACGTGCCGCTCACCGATCAGACCGCCGGGCTGTTCAATCCGTCCGCGTTCGCGGCGATGAAGCGGGGAGCGATCTTCGTGAACACCTCCCGCGGAGGGATCGTCGATCAGGAGGCGCTGCGTGCCGCGCTGGAGAGCGGGCAGCTCGGCGCGGCCGCACTCGATGTGACGGTCCCCGAACCGCTCCCGCCCGCCCACCCGCTGTTGTCGGCGCCCAACCTGCTCGTGCTCCCGCATCTCGGATCGGCGACCCGCGAGACGCGCGCGCGGATGGCCGAGCGCAGCGTCGACGGCCTTCTCTCCGCGCTGCGCGGCGAGCGACCACAGCACCTGGTCAACCCCGCGGCCTGGGAGCGGGCAAGCACCGGAGCAGGGGCGTGAACGGCCCGAGCGGTCGCGGGAGCGGGGAGCGACTTTGGCTGACCGACCTCCTGTGGCGACTCGGTTGCGTGCAGTTCGGGGACTATACGCTCGGGCGCACGGTGCAGAACTCACCCGTCTTCATCAACCCCAAGCTGATCATCGCGCGCCCGGGCGGACTCGCGCGGATCGCGAGGCTGATCGAGGATGAGCTGCGCACGGCGCTGTCGATGCGCACCCGGCCGGTACAGCCATTCCAGCTCATTGCCGGCGTCCCCATTGGCGGGCTGCACATCGCGACGGCGCTCTCCCTGCAGATGGGCCAGCCGCTGCTCTACGTGCGGCCGCGACCCCAGTGGAACACATTGGCAACGCGTGTCGAGATCGAGGGCATCTACCGGCCGGGGCACACCGCGCTGGTGGTGGACGACCTCGCGGCCGGGGGCGGATCCCTAGTCGAGACGGTGCTGCAGCTGCGCGAGGCGGGAATCTACGTGCGCGACGCGGTGGTGCTGATCGACCGCGAGCAGGGCGCGGAACGCCGCCTGCACCAGATCGGTGTTCGACTTCACCCGATCCTCACCCTCGAGGTGCTCCTCACGTTCCTGCACGGCCAAGGACGGATCTCCGACGACGATCATGCCTCGGCGATCCGGTATCTCCGCGGCATGGACGGATCCCGGTCCGAGTTCGACTAGGCCCCGGAGGACTCGCCTCCCGGTTCGTCGGCCGCGCCCGCTCGGCGGGGCGAACTCAGAGCAAGCGCCGGATCGGCTTGCGACCGGGGCGAGGATCGTAGCTGGACTTGAAGATCTCGAGCTTGTCGCGCTCGATGAGGTACTTCCCCGCAAACATCGTCGCCGGAATGCGCTTCTGCTTGATGAGACGGCGCAGGCTCTGCGGATGGATGTTCAGCTCGCGGGCGGCCTCTACGAGGTCGAGATAGTCGTCGAAGACGCTGTTCGGCACGGGGAGTCATCCAGTCGTTGCTCGCATCGACAGGGATCATCGACGTAGGCAGATGATAGCTTGCGATAGCGCGAACTGTAAAGAGTATATACAGTTATGGCGCGGCTCCCTGTGCGGGCACCGCGGGCACCGCGCCTCCCTCCTCACGGAGTCGGCGCACGACCGCCGGCAGCTCGCGGACGACCTGGTCGATATCCTCCGCGGAGAGATCCGGCGAGAGCGTGAGCCGCACAGAGCCGACCGCCCACTCTAGGGGCACCATCATCGCGAGCAGCACGTGCGAGGGCTCCCATGCCCCCGACGTGCAGGCAGCCCCCGCCGAGCACTCGATCCCGCGCTCGTCGAGCGCCCGCACGACGCTCTCACCCTCCACCCCGGGGAAGCAGAGGTGCAGGTTGTGGGGCAACCGCTCCTCTCGCGGGCCGTTCAGACGCGCGTCGGGACACGCCTCGAGCAGACCCGCGAGCAGGCGGTCGCGCAGAGCGCTCGTCACGCGCACGAACTCATGACGCTCGGCCTGCGCCAGCGACAGCGCGGTCGCGAGCGCGGCGGCACCGGCCACGTTCTCGGTACCCGAGCGCCGCTGCCGCTCCTGTCCGCCGCCAGAGAGCTGCTCAAGAAACGGCACGCCGCGGCGCAGGAAGAGGACGCCCGTTCCCTTGGGGGCGCCGAACTTGTGGCCCGAGAGCGAGAGCGTGTCGACGCCGAGAGCGTCGACATCGAGGGGGAGGCTGCTCACCGCCTGCACGGCGTCCGTGTGCAGCGGGATCCGGCGGCCGAGGGCGTGCGAGCGCGCGCGCACCTCCCCGGCGATCTCGGCAATCGGCTGTATCGTCCCGACCTCGTTGTTCGCGTACATCGCCGAGACGAGCACGGTGTCGGGGCGTATCGCCGCCCCCACAGCGGCGGGATCGACCCGCCCCTCCCCGTCGACGGCCGCGTACTCGACATCGAAGCCAAACCGCTCAAGGTAGTGCATCGAGTGCAGCACCGCGTGATGCTCCACCTCGGTGGTCACGAGGTGGGAGCCAGCGCCGGCATTGCGCTGGGCGATCGCCACGCCCTTGATCGCGGCGTTGATGCTCTCGGTGCCGCCCGAGGTGAAGACTACCTCCTCAGGCGTCGCACCCAGCACCGCGGCGACCTGCTCCCGCGCGTGCTCCAGTCCCTCGCGGGCACGCCGGCCGCTGGCGTGCAGCGCCGACGGGTTGGTCGCGCTGGTCCCGAGGAACGGGAGCATCGCCTCGACCGCCTCGGGTCGAGTGGGCGTGGACGCCGCGTTGTCGAGGTAGAGGCGCGGGTCGGGGTGGTTGTTCACAGCGACCGGTGCGTCCAGGCCGCCCCGAGCGGATCGCTCACTCGTCTACCGCGGCCGACCGCCACGCGTGGTAGTCGACGATGCGGCGCAGCGCGGCGGCGGCACGGCGAAAGTCCGGGTACGCCGCGAAGCCCCGCGCCACGATGTGCTCGCGGGCGCGGCCGAGCACCGCCTCGCGTGACTCCTCCTCCCGGTCGGTCATCTGGAGGGTCGCGACCAGAATGTGCAGCGTCGCGATGACCGGCTGACCGCTACTCTCGCGAAAGCGCTCCAGCGCATCCAGCATGCGCGTGAACTGCTCGGGCTCGTCGGCGAAGAGACGCACGTTGAGATCGATGGCGACGCCGCCGTCAATGGCGGGATCCGCCTCGACGACCTCGAGCAGTCGACCGAGGTTCTCGAGTTCTCGGATCGTCCCGCCGGCGTCGAAGGGGTTGCGGTAGGAGCCGCCGATGACGTTGTAGAACTGGGCAAGCCTCTCGTAAGAGGCGGCGCTCAGCTCCGGGACCTCGAAGCCAGCCCGCTCGAACTCGTCGGTGATCGCCACCGACTGACCGCCCGTCATGGTGATCAGTGCGAGGCGACGGCCCGAGGGAGCATCGGTGTGGCCGAGCGCGGCAATGGCGTCGACGGCGTCGTCGAGCGAGCCGGCCGGGATGGCGCCTGCCTGCCGCACCATCGCATCCCAGACCGCCTTCTGGGAGGCGAGCGAGCCAGTGTGCGATCGCACCGCGCGCGCCCCGGCGTACGACTCGCCCCCCCGCCACAGGACCACGGGCTTGCGACGTGTCGTCTCGCGGAGCAACTCGAAGAATCGCCGTCCCTCGCGCACGCCTTCCAGGTAGATCGCGATCGCCTCGGTGCTGTCGTCATCGCGCAGGTAGGCGAGCAAGTCGCTCTCGCTGACGACGAGCGCGTTCCCGAAGGAGATGGTGCGCCCCACGCGCACGCCAGCGCGTTGCGCGCCCACCGTCAGGTTCACGCCGTGCGTCCCGCTCTGGGAGAGGATCGCGAGCGAGCCCCCCTCCAGTTCGTCGACACCGACGTCCTGAGCGGAATGGAATCGGAGACCGAGCGCGCGGTTGTAGACACCCATGCAGTTCGGCCCGATGGCCGGCATCCCGTCCTCGCGCAGCAACTCCAGGATCTGCCCCTGCAGCGCGAGGCCCTGCTCGTCGCCGGTCTCGGCGAAGCCAGCGGTGAAGAAGTGCACGCCGGCTGCGCCGCGCGCGATGGCCTGCCTGGTAATGAACGGCGCGACCTGCCGGGGCACGGCCGAGATCACCAGGTCGATCTCGCCTGGCACCTCGCTCAGGGATGTGAGGTTGGTGACGCCCATCTCCTCGATGCCGGGAATCTCCTTCTCGTCGATTTGGACGGAGTAGAGGTGTCCTCGGTACTCCAGCTGGCTCCTGAGGAACTGGTAGCCCGGCCCCTTCTCCCCGATCACGACCACCGTGCGCGGGTTGAGCATGCGATCGAGGCGGGCACGGTCGACCGGCATCCGCTCCCCACCGGACGAGACGGACGTCATGCGGGCACCGCCTCACTCAGCACGACACGGGCGTCCACGGCGACCGCGCCGCCGTCTGGATGGCCGGCCGGGTACGCGAAGACGGGGTTCAGGTCGAGTTCGACGATCTCCGGGTGGGCCTCGACGAACGCCGAGACCGTGAGCAGCAGTCTCTCGAGCGCCTGGAGATCGGCGCCGGGCTGCCCGCGCGTGCCCTCCAGCACCGGCAAGCCGCGAATCTCGCGCAGCATCTGCGCCGCGTCGCGAGGCGCAAGGGGGACCAACCGGAACGCGACGTCCTTCAGCACCTCCACGAAGATGCCGCCGAGGCCGAACATCACCACGGGTCCGAACTGCGGGTCGCTCGTCATTCCGACGATCACCTCGATACCGACGTCTGCCTGCCGCTGCACCGAGACGCCGTCGAGGCCCGCCCCCGGCACGGCGCGGCCGACCTCGGCGATGATGCGATCGTAGCCGGCGCGTGCGGCCTCGGCGTCGGCGATACCGACGAGGACACCCCCGACATCCGACTTGTGCGCGACATCGGCCGATGCGACCTTCAGCACGACCGGAAAGCCCACCTCCACGGCGATCGATGCCGCCTGGCTTGCGGACGTCGCGAGCCGGGCCTCCGTAACGGGGATCCCCGCCGCCGCAAGGAGTGCCTTCGACTCCACCTCGCTCAATAGCGTCCGGCCAGCGGCCCGCGCCGCGGCCACGATGTCGGCCGGCACGTCGCTCATCCGACCCGTCCCCTCGAACTCGAACCGCGGTGCCGCATGGCGCGGCGTGGCCGCAGCATAGGAGCGTCCATCCGCCACCGGCAACAGATGCCGGTCCACGTGCGAACCTCAGGCCCCGGCACCCGCGGATGGCCATCAGCCCGCACCGCGGCGATCGCGATGAGCCCATCCGGCCGCCGCCGAGTGCCAATCCCCCGCCGGCGCTCGACGCCACTCGCCGAGCGGAGTCGTCGCCCGCGTTGGCGGTGCTCCGACTCGTCGACCGGGGGACGCCGGCCCATCGCAGCCGACCGGCGGGCGGTTGCGCGGGAGAGGCGACCCGCTGACGATCGAGGCATGCCCCGACGATTCGCCGCGTTCTTTCGCCATCGCAACTCCGGGCGGGCGTCAGCCGCAGCCTCGCCGCCCGGCGCATCCGCTGCTGATGCTCCGGGCGGCCTCGCCGAGGATTCCGGACGGGCGGTCGGAGAGCGGTTCCCGGCGCTCGTCGTCGGCCTCGGGAATCCGGGCGCGCAGTATGGCGAGACACGGCACAACGTGGGGGCCCGCTGCGTCGCGCTGCTCGCGCGGCGGCACGGGGCCGCGCTCACGCGCCACGGCCGTGTCGACCGCGCCACGATCCGCCTGAGCGAGAGAGAGATTCATCTGGTTCGCCCGAGGGCGTACATGAACGAGAGTGGACCGCCCATCGCCGCCGAGAGACGGCGCTGGGCGCTTGACCGGACGCAACTGCTCCTCGTCTACGACGATCTCGACCTGCCGACGGGTCGCGTCCGCGTGCGCCCCGGCGGCGGATACGGCGGGAATCGCGGTGTGAAGTCGGTGCTCGATGCACTCGGCGGAACGGACGTGCCGCGTGTGCGCGTCGGCATCGACCGCCCCTACGACGACGGCGTTCCCATCCGCGACCCCGATCGTGTCGCCGACTGGGTGTTGTCGCGTCCACATCAGGCCGAGCGCATCGTGCTCGACGCCGCCGCCGAGCGCGCCGCCGACGCGATCGAGTTCGCCGCGCTTCACGGTGTGGAGGCGGCGATGCGGCGCTTCAACCAGGTCGGTGGGACGGCATCGCCCGGAGCCGACGAGAATCCCTCGCCGCTCGAATAGGCCGGTGCGCGCGGCGCCGCGCCGTGGTCTCGGGGCTACACTGAGTGCATCGGGCGGCGGCGCTCGCTGCGGGGGGACGCGTTGCCAGCGTCCCCGGTTCGTGTGACCGCGCGAGACGAGGGTGGTGCGCGCGTGGATCTGCGACCGCTGCTCGAGGTGCTCATCAACACGGAGCCTCTCGCCCGGGCGGCCGGGCGTCTGAGAGCCGGACGTCCGGTCGTTCTCGGTGCCGCTGACCCTGCGAAGCCGGTGACGGCGGCCCTGCTCTGGAGGGCGCTGGACCGACCGACTCTGCTGTTGCTCCCGCGCGAGAGCGACGCCGAGAGCGTCGCGGAGCAGCTCGCCGCGTGGGTGGGGGATGCCGCGATCCACCTGCCCGCGAGGGGTGACCTTCCCTACCAGCGTGGGCCGTCGCCGGCGGCGACCGCCCGCCGCATTGCCACGCTGGGGCACCTCGCGAGCGCCTCCGCGACGGGGCCGCCCCTGCTCGTCGCGTCGGTCGCGGCCGCCGTCGAGCGCACGCTGGCCCCCGCGGATCTCTCCCGCGGCCCGGGCACGGTCACGATCGGCGAGCGGATGCCGCTCGAAGCGGTTGCGAGGCGACTGGTAGAGGCCGGCTACGCGGTGGGGCCGCTCGTCGAGGTGCCAGGCGAGGCAGCGCGCCGCGGCGGCCTGCTCGATGTCTTCCCACCAGACCGCGACACCCCCGTCCGCATCGAGTGGTTCGGGGACACAATCGAGTCGATCCGCGCCTTCGAGCCGGGCACGCAACGGACGGCCACGCGTCTGGCGAGCGTCGACATCGGCCCCGCAACCGAGTGGCTCGCCTCCCGCGAGGAACTCGTCGCGCTTGCCGCCCGGCTCGCCGACGGCGGTGCGGACCGTGAGGGGGGAGGAGAGCTCGCGGCCGAACTTGCGGCCCTTCGAGGCGGCGCCCTCCCCGTGGCCTCGCTCTACGGCCCCCTTCTGGACCGGCCGACGCTCTTCGATCACCTTCCGCCGGACGCCCTCCTTATCATCGACGAGCGCGAGGCCGTCGAGGCGGCGTCGGCCGATCTGGACGAACTCGCCCGCGAGCGCGCCGGGGAGCTCGCCGCTCGTCGTCAGTTGCCGGAGAACGCTCCGTTGCCGCACGCGCCGCTGGCCGACCTGACGGCCGCGATCGAGGGGCGGGCTGTCCGTGCGCTGCTCGCTCGATGGGCGACCGGCCGCGAAGCGGATGAGATTCGCCTGCCGTTCCAGCCGGCGGACGCCTACGCGGGCCGCCTCGACCACCACGCGGCCGATGCCGCCCGCCAGCTGCGGCGCGGCGACCGGGTGATCGTCGTGACGCAACAGGCGCAGCGCTACCGCGAACTGCTCGAGGCGGCCGACATCGACGCCGCCGTGGAGAGCGGGCTCGACGCGGTGCCGGCGCGCGGCTCGCTCGCCCTGCTCCAAGGCGCGCTGCCGGCAGGCTGGGAGCTACGCGACGCGAGCGGTGTCGTCTCGCTCGTCACGGACCGCGAGCTTTTCGGCGTGACGAAGCAACGCCGTCGGCTCGCGAGACGACCGACGCACCGCTCGCGCTTCCTCACCGAGGTCTCACCGGGCGACTTCGTCGTGCACGCCGACCACGGCATCGCCCGTTTCGGCGGGCTCGTCCGTCGTGAGGTCTCGGGAGAGCCGCGAGACTACGTCGAGCTGCGCTACGCGGGCGCCGACCGGATTTACGTTCCCATCGAGCACCTCGACCGCGTCGCGCGCTATGTCGGTCCGTCCGATCAACCACCGCACCTGACACGGCTCGGCACGGCGGAGTGGAACCGCGCACGCGCCAGGGCCCGCACCGCCGTCATCCGCGTGGCGGCCGACCTAGTCCAGCTCTACGCGGCACGCCAGTTGCTTCACGGACGCGCGTTCCCCCCGGACGACGAGTGGCAACGCGAACTCGAAGCGGCCTTCCCGTACGAAGAGACGCCCGACCAGCAGTCGGCGATCGAGGCGGTGAAGGCCGACATGGAGCGACCGCGGCCGATGGATCGCGTGATCTGCGGCGATGTCGGTTTCGGGAAGACGGAGGTCGCTGTGCGCGCCGCCTTCAAGGCGGTTCGCGACGGGCACCAGGTGGCGGTGCTCGTGCCCACCACTGTGCTCGCCCAGCAGCACCTACGGACGTTCCGCGAGCGGCTGGGCGCCTTCCCCGTCCACGTCGAGGCGCTCTCCCGCTTCCGCACCGACGCCGAAGTAGCGAAGATCCTGGCGTCGCTGCGTGCGGGCGGGGTCGATGTGCTGATCGGCACGCATCGCCTGCTCTCGCCCGATGTCGAGTTCGCGAACCTCGGCCTCGTGGTCATCGACGAGGAGCAGCGTTTCGGCGTGCACCACAAGGAGCTACTCAAGCGGATGCGCCTAGAGGTGGATGTGCTCACGCTTTCGGCGACGCCCATCCCGCGTACGCTTCACATGGCGCTCGCCGGTGTCCGCGATCTCTCGATGATGGAAAGCGCGCCCGAGGGTCGGCAGGCGGTCCAGACCTACGTCTCGGAGTGGGACCCGCAGCTCGCCCGAGACGCCGTCCTCCACGAGATCGAGCGGGGCGGGCAGACGTACCTCGTGCACAACCGGGTACGCACGATCGCCTCCTTCGCCGAACGGTTTCGCGAGCTCGTCCCCGAGGCGCGCGTCGCCGTGGCGCACGGGCAGATGCCGGAGCGTGCTCTCGAGAGCGTCATGGAACGCTTCGCGGAGGGGTCGTTCGACGTGCTGATCTGCACGACGATCATCGAATCCGGCCTCGACAACCCGCGCGTGAACACGCTGATCGTGGACGGAGCCGACGCCCTCGGTCTCGCCCAGCTCTACCAGCTCCGCGGGCGCGTGGGCCGCGGAGCCCACCACGCGTACGCATACCTCCTCTACCACCGGAACCGAGCCCTGACCGAAACCGCCCAGCAGCGGCTCGCGACGATCTTCGAGGCTAGCGAACTCGGCTCGGGATTCCAGGTGGCGCTGCGCGACCTCGAGATCCGCGGCGCCGGCAACCTGCTCGGCGCGGAGCAGAGCGGGCAGATCGCGGCCGTGGGCTTCGATCTGTATACGCAGATGCTGGCCGAGGCCGTCGACTCGATGAAGGCCGCGCACGGCGGGGGCGGCGGTACGGAGCGCGCGGGCTCGTCCCAGCCGGCACCGGTCGGGGCCGCCCGGGAGAGCGACGTCGTCCTAGATCTGCCGGTCGCGGCGTTCATCCCGCAAAGCCACGTCGCCGAGATCGAGGGACGGATCGCCCTCTACCAGCAGATCGCGGGACTCACCACGCTCGAGGCCGCCAAGGAGCTGGAGGATGAGATGCGCGACCGCTTCGGACCGCCGCCGCCGCCGCTCGAGCGGCTGCACGCGCTCGTCAGACTGCGGCTGCTCGCCCGCGCCGCCGAGATCATCTCCATCCGCGAGCAGGGCGCGCAGATCATCCTCACCGCCAGCGAGGAGCGCCCGTTCGCCCAGCGGCGTCTAGCCGCGCTCCCGCCGGGCGCGCGGCGCGGACCCACCCGCCTCCGCGTCGATCGCGCCGCGCTCGGTGAGGGGTGGCTCGACGCGCTCGAGGGGCTGCTTCGCCTCCTCGCCGGGGAGCCCGGACGGTCCCGCTCCAGCGAGGGGACGCGCTCAATGGGCGCCGAGCACTCCTCCGCCGCATCGGGTGACCTCCCGCTCCCGCCGGAGGGTGCGCCAGCGTCGGCGTCTAGTCAGCGCCCACGTAGTTCCGGCGCGACTCCCACGCCCGCCGCCTCTGGACACGGCCGCCTCAACGGCCGCCGCGGGGGGCGGTGAGGCACCCGGGCCCGGCAGGTCGGACGCGGCTGGCCCGAATGAGTGCGCCGCGGCTCGGATGAGCCTGCTGCTACGTGTGTTCGGCGCTACCGTGGGGACGTGCTGCCACGCGTCGTCTTCTTCGACTTCCACGACACGCTCGGGTGCTACGAGCCGCGGCACGTCGCCCTCTACGAGCAGGCCGCCTCCGAGTACGGAGTGACGCTCGATCGAAGGGCCTTCGACGGGCTGGCGCGGCTGCCGTGGATCGAAGACGCATGGGAGGAGTGGCGCACGCCGATCGGCGTCGACCACTCCGCGTCGTCCGCCGACGCCGCGACCTATCGCGAGCTGCGGGTGCGGCTCACGCGCCGGCGCCTGACCGCCGCCGGAGTGAGGGACCCGGTCGTCGAGTCGATCGCGCACCGCATTGCCGAGCTCGAGAGCGACCCACGCCACTTCCTCCTCTTCGACGACACCCTTCCCGCCCTGACCGCGCTCACCGCGAGCGGCGTTCGCTGCTTCATCGTCTCGAACCACCTGTGGGAGTTGCCGGAGGTCGCGACCTCCCTCGGGCTGGACGGGGTCATCGAGTCGGTGCTGACGAGCGCACGAGTCGGCTACCGGAAGCCGCATCCCGCCATCTACGGGGCGGCGCTCCGCGCCGCCGGCGTCGCGGCCAGCGAGGCACTCTTCGTCGGCGATTCCTGGGACCACGATGTGGAGGGGCCGCGACGGGCCGGCATGGCGGCGCTGCTCATCGACCGCAGCGTCTCGTCGGGCCGCGACGACGCGATCGCGAGCCTCTGGGATCTGCCATCGCTCGACGGCGAGCGCGCGGGCGAATGAGCTAGGAGCCCGATGGGCGAGCGCGTGTGGAGACCTGGCGCGGTGCCGACCGTCGCGCTCGAGCCCGTCGCCGAGGGCGAGCTGGACGCGCTTTTCTCGATATTCGCCGACTACTGGAGGGAACTCGACGCGGCGGATCCGCTCTCGCCGCTCTCGTACGGCGTCCCCGAGTACCACCGCGCGCTGCTCGACGACAGCGAGGGCCGCGAGTTCCTCTGGATCGTGGCCGGGGGCGAACGCGCCGGATTCGCACTCACGCGCCTCGACACCGACTGGCCAGGCGCCGCGCTGGTCGCCGAGGTGAGCGAATTTTATGTCCTTCCCCGCTTCCGACGCACGGGCATCGGACGTGCCGCCGTCGGCGCGCTTTCGAGACGATGTCGGGCGCTCGGTGCGGCGCGGCTCGAGGCGGACGTGCTGAGCGGCAACCCCGGTGCACTTGCGTTCTGGCGGGCGTGCGGGCTCGACGAGCGCCGCCGTTCCCTCTACCTGCCTCTGTAGCGGGCGAGCCCTTCGTCGGCCGCCCCGGCTCGGCACCGTCCGCATCGCGGCGCGACGGTGGGCCCGACGACGACGCACGGCTCCCCGGCACTCCCGTCGGAGATCACGCAACCGCCAATACAGCGTAGGCGCCCGTGCGCGATATCATGACGTGTGCTCTGGGATGTTCACTGCCACTTTCCGCGCGACTGGGAGCAGCCCGACGGCGGCGACCTGATCCGCCTCATCGATGCGCGGGCAGACGCCCTGCTCTCTGCCGGCGTGACGCGCGCCTCCCTGCTCTCCGGCGGGCGTTTCGGGCCGGGCTACGAGGAGGCCCTCGCGATGGCGAGGCGATACGAGGACCTCTTCGTTCCCGTCGCGATGATCGACGTCGACGACATCGCTCCGCGCGAGATCCGGAGGCTGCACGGGCTCGGCTACCGCGGGCTGAAGATCATAGGGACGCGCCACCCGTATGACAGCCACCGCTACTTCGGCGCCTACGGCATTGCCGAGGAGCTGCGGATGCCGATCCTCTTCCACCTCGGCGTCATCGGCGGCGGCGTCGACTACTCCCGCACGCACCCCCGTCGCGATCCGGTCGCCGCGGAGACGCTTCGGCGAGTGCGCGAGCGCGGGCGCATGCAACCACGCGACATCGCGGCGACGCGCATGCGGCCGTTCCACCTCGACGGCATTGCGAACAACTTCCCCGAACTGCCCATCATCGGGGCGCACATGGGCGGCACCGGCAACTACGACGAGGCGGCGTCGGTCGCCCGCTGGCGGCACCAGGTGCTCTTTGACCTCTCCGGTGGCGAGACGATCGAGCGCCACGCGGTGGAGCGTCGACTCATCGGCCACGAGATCGGGATCGAGAAGCTGGTGTGGGGCTCTGACTGTCGCGACGACGAGATCGCCGCGCACGTCGAGAGCCTCGAACGCATGCTCTCGGAGGTGGGGCTCACGGCGGACGAAGCGGCGCGCATCCGCTACGACAACGCGGCGGAGCTCTTCGGTGAGGAGGAGCCGCAGCTCGCGGGCGGGTAGCCCGCCGGGCCGCGGGGAACGATGGCGCCAGAGCGCGATGACAAGACGGCCGGGACCACCTCCGCACCGTCGTCATCGCCGTCGCCCGGGGAGAGAGCAGATCGTCAGGCTCCGACCGACGACGCCACGCCGGCGGAGGCGGTGGCAGGGGGCACCGCCGGGCCGGAGCGGGCGGCGGGCGCGATAGGGGCGCAGCAGGGCGCCGGGCACACCCCTCCGCCGCCCGACACCACCAGCCCGTCAGCTCCGAATGCCAACAGGGCGCCGCGTCCCCGCTGGATTCACCTCGCCAGCGAGGCGGTGACTGCCCACCGCCATCTGGGGGAGCTGCCGATCACCGCGCCGCTCGTCACGCTCGTCGCACTTCAGGCGCTCGTCGTCTTCTCGTTCCTGCTGATCGAGCCAACGCCGCGCTGGATGGTGCTCTTCGGCGCCGCCGTCGGGGCCCTCGCCTTCCGGGGCGTCTTCGAGGGAAGCGTCCGCGAGCCGTTCGCATCGGGCGCCGACATCGCGCCCTACTTCTTCCTGCCGACGCTGTACATGCTTGTGATGCCGGTCTTCGCGGAGGAGGCGGTCGGAGGGCTCTGGATCGTGCCCGCCGGCCTCGCTCTGATCGCCGGTCTGGCCGCCATCCTCGCCGCCGAAGTCGGCTCGGCACGTCCGGATCTGGCGGCGTACCACCCGTCGCGCGTCGTCGCGACCATGGGCACCTACGCCGTCGCCTTCGCCCTGTTCGACCTGGGCTACCTGCTCGAGGTGGGGCTCGAGGCAGGCGTGGTGGCGGCGGGGGTAGGAGGGGCGCTGCTCTGTGTGGAGCTGATGCGCGAGGGTAACCTAGACCCGCTGGAGAACCTGGCCTTCGCCGCGATCATCGGCCTCGTCGCGGCGGAGGCGCGCTGGGTCCTCCACTTCTTGCCCCTCGAGGGGGAACTCGCCGCCCTCGCCCTGCTGTTCGTGCTCTTCGCCGCAAGCGCGTTGTTGCACGCGCACCGGACGCTGCAACTCTCCGCGCGCGCGGCCGGCGAGTACGCGGCGATCGGGGCTGCAGGGCTTGCACTCGTCATCGCTGCTCGCCTCAGCGGCATCGCCTGACGCCCTCGAACATAGGCGTTCCCGCCTTGAGCGCCCCGGGTCGCCGGACTACATGCCGGTCCCATCACGGCCACGGTTCGGCCGTGACGCGACAATGATCTCCATGGCCACAAGACAGCGCCGACATCGAGTCGTCGAGACATCCTAGGGCGCTGGATACTAGCTCTGCTAGACTCCGAACCGGCGACTCGGGGAGTGGCGCAGCCTGGCAGCGCACCTGACTGGGGGTCAGGAGGTCGCAGGTTCAAATCCTGTCTCCCCGACCACTTTTTCAACCTAGGATCGACTTCCTCGGCTCCGACCGCCCGCGTGTGGTCCCTTTCGTGGTCCCTTTCGTGGTCCCCTTCGCGTTCGGCGCCGAGGGCGACGTCCATCCGCTCCGCGGCCCTGCGGCGGTTCTCGTCGAAGACGTGCGTGTAGGTGTTGAGCGTGATCCGCACGTCGGAGTGCCCGAGCACCTCCATGAGCTCACGGGGCGAGAGCCCCTGCGCGTGGAGAAGCGAGGCGGCAGTATGCCGGAGCTCCTTGATGCCGCGGGCCGGCAGTCCCTCACGGCGCAGCACGCCCTGGAACCAGCGCAGCACGTTGCGCCGGTGGAGCGGGCGCCCGAGCTCCGTGGTGAAGACGAGGTCGAGCTCGTTGGACCAACGCGACCCGGCCCGCAACCGCTCCTCCGCCTGCCGGACACGGTGGCGCCGCAGGGCTGCGGTGGCGAAGTCGGGCAAGGCGACAGCACGCCGACCGGAACGGCTCTTCGGCTCCGCCAGCTCGAATGCGCCAGCCCTGAACGCGAGTTGATGCCGAACCGTCACCACGCGGAGAGCGAGGTCGATGTCCTCCCAGCGCAGACCGAGCGCCTCGCTCTCGCGCAGGCCGACGCTGAGCACGAGCACGACGTAGGCTCCGATCCGCTCGCGATGCACCGCGGCAAGGAGAGCCCGCGCCTCGGACTCGCTGAACGGACGGACCTCCGCAACCTGCGGCACGGGAGGTCGGGATAGGCGAGCGACATTCCTCGCGACCCAGCCGAGCCGCTCACCCTCGGCGAGAGCATTCCGCAACACCTTGACGGCGTATCGAACAGATGTATGGGAGAGTCCCTTGTGCTGGAGGGTCGCGACCATCCTGTCAACATGCGTTACGTCGAGCTCACGCAAGGACAGGTGCCCCAGGGCCGGTTCCAGGTGCAAGCGCACGGTGCTCTCGTAGCTCTCCAGCGTGCGCGGGCGCAGGTCCGTGCGGTGCGCGAGCCAGAAGCCGAGGAACTGCGTCACGGTTGATGGTCGGCCACCGACGCGCACGCCCCGCTCACGATCCCGTCTCGCTTCCTCAAGCGCGCGGCGCGCATCGGCCTGTCGCTTCCTCACTGCGTAGAAGTACCGGCGGCGGCGGCGGCCGTCCTGACCGACGCGCCACTCGTCGAGCGGGAGCCGCGCCTCCCACTCCACGCGGCCATTCCTGACCCTGCGCTTGAGTGATCCCTCGCCGGGGCCTCGCCTCGTCATTGCATCCCTCCGCTCGTCCGTGCTCGACCGACCATCGCGTGCCTTCCACCGCCGTCGGCCGGATGTTCCGCTCGAAGCGTCTCGTCCCTGAGATGCTGTGCGAACGCGGCAAGGTCCGACGTGAGGACCCTCCTCGCCCGACCAAACTTGATGCTCGGAAGTTCTCCCGACCCAATGTACTGCTCAAGCTTTCGCTGGCTGATTCCCAGCGACTCGGCCGCCTCGGCCTTGGTCAACGCCAGGGCGCGGGACGGCGAATCCACGAGCAGTCCCGCAGTGGATGGGTCGGATTCGAGGGAGCGCGCGGGGCCGTCGACCGTCAGCCCCGCGCTGGAAGGCAGCCCTGAACGTCGTACGAGATTCTTCATCCCATCTCCCAACCACCGCGCGTCACGTCGCGACTGCCGGCTCGTGCGCACGATGGGCAGCTCGACCATGTGCCGATCACGTCCAGGCCGCCCCGCTTGCAGCCCCGGTCAGCGGTCCCCGGGGCGTAGCGACCGTGCAATACCGCCAGACGGGCCCCATCAGTCTCCTCGTATTCCGGGGACCCTGGCCCGACCGCCACTCGGTCGTGACCAGGAGGGGCGGGCGGAAGGCGGACTCGCGCGCGGCACGCCGGGCGGCTCGCACCACGTGCTCCTCCGCCCGGCCACCGGTGCAGACGAAGAGCAGCACGGGCTCCGCGTCGAAGTCCCGGCGCCACGCACGGGCCGCGTAGTAGCGCCCGTAGCCTGCGAACTTCGCTGCGAAGTCACCGGAGTCGAGCGTGCCGTCCGCATCGTCACGGAGCTTCCGGCTGCGCTCCCAGATCGCCCGCACGACCGCCGCGTACTTGCGGCAAAGGTACTCTACAGCCGGCGGAAACGTCTCCCGCGTTATGTCACACCGATTGGGCTCGCGCCGTCGTGACTGAGCGGTCGCGGGCCCCGAAGACCACCGCGATCGCGTCACAACTGGTGCCCCCGTGCGCACCCGGATCGATGGGATCGATCCGGTGTTCGATGCGGCGCGCCGGATGCACATGTGCCCGAGCCCCCCCACCGCGCTCGCTCCATGGGCGACCGGCTGGTACGCGTGAATCCGCCCGATGCCGAATAGCATCACCGCTTCGGGAGCCGTGCGCGTGTGGCACTCGCCGTTCACGGCTTCGCTCGTCCGTCCAGACCCGACGCCGTCGTCTCAGATCGCCCCGATCTGAAGGATGGCCAGCATTGGCGGGGTCCGCCTGCGGTCCCTAGCGGCTGCCAGAGGTCACCGAACAGGCCACGCACGTGGCCGGCACCGCCCTCGAACCGCCATTCAGCGGTGGCGAGTACCGTGGCCTGCTCCGCCCACCGGCTCGCAGCTCGCCTGACCCGTGCTTCCGCGCGGTCATCGCTGCACACGAAGAGCAGCGCGGGCTCGCTCGGGAAATCGTCCTCCCACGCCGCGGTGGCGTAGTACTGCCGGTATCCCTCGAGCTTCGGGCGGTAGGCGCCCGAGTTGATGGTCCCGCGGTCGTACTCAAACAAGAACGGGCGCACCTCCGCGCCACGCACGAGCAGACCGGAGCCGTCGGGGCGGATCCAGGCCCTCCGCCTGTCTTCCGAGACGAAGTGGTGTGTCGACTCCGCCTCGTTTCGCCATTCGGCGAAGCGCCAGCCGGCGGACCGGGCGTCGAGGGCGAGCCGCGCAGCGAAGCGGTTCACGCCGAGCGTGTGTTCACGGTGCCAGACCACTCGCTGGCGGGATGGCTGCCGCGCGGAGGCGAAGGTCACCCCTCCGTACCGCCCGAAGACGGCCGGAGGCACGCCGGCCTGAGCGGCGAGCAATCGCATACCCAGCTCGGTGAGCACGTAGCGGGGCTCGTTGACGTTGTTCATCGGAGAGTACCTTCCGTCTGCACCGACTGGCTGGATGGATGGATCGCGCCGTTGCCCTCGAGCCGCGCCAGGCGGCGCCCGATCAGTCCCGCCGGTTCGTTGAGGAGCGCCGCGAGGTCGGCGATGCTGAGCAGTGGGTGCCGCGCCACCCACTCGATGAGGGTCTTCTCGGCCGGCGCCGTCACGAGGGCGAGGTCGCCGAGACGTTGCCAGAGCGGTTTCGCCGCACCGCTCGTCGCCTCGGCGAACGCACGCATGGTTAGCGACGGCCCGGTGCGGCGAGGTGGCGGCCCGTAGTCGTCAAGCGCCCGTTCGATCCGGATCGCGTCCACCACCGGTGGCTCGCCCCATCCGAGCTGCTCGACGAGCGGCGCCGGCGCGCGGCCGGGTAGCCACCACCGGGCCTCGCCCGCCCCCTCTGAGCGCAGCTCGCCGCGGGTCGTGAAGATCAGTTCGAGACGCCGTGAGCCGGTCTCATCGCGTGTGGCGAGCGCGCTCTCCCATACCCACCGCTCCCTCTCGGACGGACAGACCACGAGTACCGGCGGCAGGCCTCCCCTCCCCCATAGCTCGGCGGCAGGAGCGCTCGCCCCGAACCAGCCGGCAAGCCGCCTGCGGCGGTACACGTCCGGTGCCGCCATCCGGTCCCACGCCAGGAAGAACGGTGCATGGAGTGGGCCGGAGCGGAGACAGCCGTAGGCCTCGATGCCCGGGAGCCACCAGCGCCCGGCCGGAGGCACGGCGATCGGGAGGGATCGCGCGTCGGCGAGTTCGGCGAGACCGGCGCACCTGAAATCGTCGGCGAGGTCGGCAGCGAAGCGATTCACAGAGGCGGTGATCTCAAGCCGAGCCACCCGCCTCGAGAGATCACGCGAGCGGACCGGGATGGCGCTCGCGAGCGAGGTTCGATCGCTGCGGAGGGCGGCTGCGAGAGCCGGCACCGCGTCGTCGCGGACGACGGCAAGTCGCCGCTGTTCGAGTTCGCGCGAGCCCGCCGTGACGGTCTCAGTCCACCCCTGCGCGGAAAGCTGATGAATGAGTCGGCGAGCATCATGCTCGTCCACGTCGAGCAGACCGGCGAGCTCCGGCTCACCGCAGAGCGGGAGCCGCGCGATCCACTCCAGAGCCCGCGCGAGACGCGCCGTCTCGTCACGCATGGCGGCCTCGGTGATCGTGTCCGCGGTGATCGTTGCCGCGGCGTGGTCGCAGGGGGGTCGGCGGGCTCTCGCGCTCATCCGCCCTGCTCGTCGGAGTCGCGTTCGCGTCACCCGCCCCGGCGGCACTCCCCGGCCCTGCCTCGGCCACGTCCTCCCGGGACTTCCGCTCGCGGCGGCCCGCTGCCTGTGACGGCGAGCGCTCCGAGAGCGCCCGCGTGATCTCCCGCACCACCTGCTCGCGCGGTCGGCCGACGCGCGCGGCGGAGCGCGCCGCGATCGCCCGGGCGCGTCCCGGGACGGTCGGTGGCGGCGGATCCACCCGGAACGAGAAGGCCGGCGGGCGGGCGCGGCCGTCCCACCAGCGCGCGTAGCAGGTGAAGTCGTCGAGCGAGACGAGGTCGGGGACCTCGATCCCGCCTCCCAGCTCCGGCGTGAGCCGGCGGGCATCCTCGGCGCTCACCCCGAAGACGGTGAGGCCGTCGGAGTTGGCGAAGATCGTCGGGGCGAGGTTGCGGTCGATGGCGTCGAGCTTCGCGAGCGACTGGGTGACCAGCACGAAGCTCGCGCCGTACTTGCCGAGCTCGGAGAGCATGCGCGTGTAGTCGACGGCGCCGAGCGTGCTCGACTCGTCGATGAGCCCGATCACCCTGCGGCGCCGCTCCGGCGGCAGCGCGACCTGCTCCTCGATCAGGAGGCCGAGCAGGTTGAGCAGCGTCGCGCCGACGAGCGAGGCGGCGCCCTCGCCGAGCGCGCCGACGGCGGTGTTCACGACGAGCACGCCGCCGTCACGCACGATCGCGCGCGGATCGAAGGTGGAGCGAGCCTGCCCGAAGACCAGGCGCGAGGCCTCGGTCACCGTGAAGCGGCCGATCTTCGAGGTGACGGGGTTCGCGGTCTGCTGCTGCAGCACGCGCCCCGCGCGGTCGTAGTTGTCGCGCCACCAGGCGCGCACCGCCGGGTCCTGCACCTGGTCGAGCACGCGCTCGCGCAGCTCCCGGTCGGTGAGCATCGGCGCGACGTCGAGCAGCGTGAACTGCGCCTCCCGCTCGTACTGCCTGTTCGCGTCGAGCAGCGCCAGCAGCGATGCCCGCAGCGCGCCCTCCATGCGCGGTCCCCAGTTCGCCGGCCAGAGGCGGTTCATCATCGTGACGATGTGCTCGGTCGTGCGGTCGCGGTCCGGGAAGAGCGAGACGTCGAGCAGGTTGAGGCCGACCGGCCGCTCCAGGTTCGCGAAGTCGAGGTAGGTCGTGCGGTCCGCGAGCTCCGGCGGCACGGCGTCCAGCACCGCCTCGGCCAGATCCTGGTGCGGGTCGACCACCACCAGCGCCGTCCCGTCCGAGCCCCCGGCTGCCCCCTCCATCACGCGGGCCGCGAGGTGCCTCAGCAGCGTCGACTTGCCGCGCCGCGTCTTCGCCACGATCAGCTGGTTGCGGTGCAGGAGCGGAGCGGGCAGGTGGACGGGAGCGGCGCCGCCGTCCGCATCAGAGGTGCCGACGCGCGCGCCGCGCGCCGCGTGGCCGGGCGCCGGCGGGAGCCGCTGTGCCGTGGTGCGGCGGATCCCGGCCGGGGCGCCCGCCTGGTCGGGCAGGTGCCAGAGGCCGGAGAGCTCGGCGGTGTTCAGGAGCAGCGGCAGCTTCCGGTCCGGCCTGCGGCGCGGCGCGTGCGGAGCCGCGGGGCGCAGGCCCCCGCCCGCCGAGTCGTAGGCGCCGTAGGCCCCCGCGGTCTCGGTCGCGAGCAGGCGCAGGCGCTGCGGGTCCGAGCCCCGCCCGCCGATCGCGTGGACCTCGAGTCGGGCCGCGACCAGCGGCGATGCCAGCTTCTGCTCGACCACCCTCGGCGGGAGCGGGTCGGGGGAGCGCAGCATGCGCATGGCGAGCGCTCCCGCGAGCGGCAGGCCGACGAAGACGCAGGCACCGCCCGCGACCAGCAGCGGCCACTCCCCATCGAGGTACCACTCCCGTCCCTGCAGGCCCGCCGCGGCGATCGCGAGCGCCCCGACGAGCGGGAGCGCGCTCGGCCCCGGGTCGCCGGCGGGCTCGCGCCGCGGCGCCCCGGCGGGCGCCGCGCGGCGGTGGAGGCGGCCGGCCGCCCCGGCCGGCGCGGGGCCGAGTGTCAGCCGGCAGACGACTCGCTCGTCGCCCCGCGGCGCCGCCCGCGCCAGCACGCCCACGAGCGGTGAGGGCTCGTTCCGCCAGTCGCTGCGGAGCGAGAGGATGTCCCGGGCGGACGGCTGCAGCTCGACCACGACGGCCTGCTCTCCCCCGAGCACCTGGGCCGGGTCGAGGTCGGCGCGGTTCGGTGCGATGCGCTCAGCCCGCACCTGCGGGTAGGCCGCGCGCAGCTGCGCGAGCGCGCGTTCGAGGCCCGATTCGGTGGCGGAGCGCACGTACCAGCGCGGGCCGGCATACCCCGTCGCGATCTCAAGCGAGATCGACTCGCCGGCCAGCGCGCCGAACATGCCCCGCGCTGAGGCAATGCTCGCATCGAGATCCCGCGGCGCGACGACCTCGGCGAGATGGGAGAGTTCCTCGGCGATCGGGTTGCCCCGCTTCACCTGGTCGAGATCGATACGACTCATGGATGCACCTCCGTCACGTCCATAGCCACGTCAGCGGGACTGATTGGCGCACCGGCCACGGCAAGCGCCGCAAGCGGATCCCGTGCCTGCTGCGCGCGGGCAGGCGCGGCAGGCGCCAGCCAACGGGCAAGCGCACCAGTGACGGCGAGCAGCGGACCGCGCATGACCAGCTCCTTTCCGCATCGCCGCGCGCTCGCCCGTTGGCGGTGTGCGGTGATGCAGGGCCAGCTTGCGATCCGGTGGTCACGCGGAAGTCCAAACGAGCACCAAAATCGGTCCAAACGGTCCACCGTTGGTCCAAATTTGGTCCAGAATCGGCGTGGTCTCGAGAATCCGCCGGTGACGGGGCGCCTGCAGAGGCAGCATCTTCGTCTGGCACTCCGCCCACGCCCCTCCGTGCGACAGCCTCAGCCATGTGCCGTAGCCCCCACCAGCTCCGTGAACAGCGCCAGCGTCGGCGGCGACGGCCGAGCTGTGTCGTCATCCAGTTCACGCACCCAGGCCTCGGTCAGCGCCGTGAACGTCTCCCGGACCCCCGCCACGTCACCTGAGCGCGCGAGGCACTGCATCAGGCGGCGTGCGGCGTCCTCATCGGTCGGCTCCTGCTTGAGGACCGTGCGGTGGAGCGGCTCGGCGCGCGCGGGATCGCCCATGCGCTCGGCGATAGCGGCGGCGGTACGTGCGGCGTCCCACAGCCGTTGGCGGTGTTTGATGCGGTGGGAGTCCAGCCATGTGAAGCCCTCCCCCTCGAGGAACTCCCCCGCGTAGAGACCGAGCGCGCGCTCGTACTCGCCGAGTGCTTCCGGATCCGGGAGACCGGCTGCATGTCGCAGCGCCGCGTCGAACGCATCGACGTCCACCGCGAAGAGAGCGGGCGGGAGCTGGAGCTGCCGGCGTGCCGCGACGAGCGGTTGCAGCTCATCGGGGGCGGCGACGGCGGCGGTCCGCAACGTGGTCCGCAGTGTGGTGGCTGCGTTCGACAGCGTGTGTCTCAGGCTCGCGTCCCAGTCGTAGCCCTCCCACAGCGCTTCGGCGATGACCTCGCGGCGGACGGCGACGGGGTGGTGCGCGACGAGGAACGCCAGCAGTTCGCGGGACTTCCTGAGCGGCCACCGGTCAACAGCCACGCCGCGCGCGCGGACCCGGAACGGGCCAAGACACTGGACGTGGAAGGGCGGTTCGGTTGTCTGAGCCGTGTCCGTTGGATCACCCTGGGGTTCCCCGGTGAAGAACGAGGCCTGCCTGGTCGCCTCCGGGGTGGTTCGCTCGGTGCCAGCCGGGAACTGAGTCGCTCCCGGAGGAACTCGGGGAACCGCGCTCCCGGCCGCCCTGGAGTCTCCGGCGGCGCGGATCCCGGTGGGTTCGCCGGGCGTCCTGGCAGGTGCGCCTGCGCTGCCTGGCTCGTCGGGAGCATTCACCGCTGCGTCGCGCCCGGCGGGCGCCGGCTGGCGGCCGGCAACGTCTCCGCCGCCCGCAGGGCCGGGGACCGCGATCTCCTCCGTCGGTCCCTCGATATCGAAGGCACGGTCGCCCGTCATCCCCGTTGCCGCCCGGTCGGATCTACCACCAACGGTGACGCCGGCAGGTGCCAGCGCGCCATCAGGCGACCACGCCGGCGGGGCGAGTCTCGGGCCGTCGCTTCCGGACGCCCGGCGCGCAGGGGCGTCGCGCCGGACCGCCACCACTTCGACACGGCGCGGGCGTTCCGGGCCGATGGCCGGCGCGACGGCGCCGCCTCCGTCTCCGTCGCCGGGGTCCGCGCGGTCGGCCGTGACGCCGTCCCCGGCAATCAGGCTCAGCGCGACACGGAGCGCGACGCAGCCGACGACGAGCGAGGCGATGGCGATGGCGGCAGCGATCACGTCGGAGGCAGCGAGTCCCGTGCCGGACAGCACCTCCCGGATATGCGCCCCGCTCGGCGCCGGGGGCCCGCCGTCGAGTCTCCACAGCACGACTCCCAGTGCCACCCCGGCGAGCAGCAGCGCGAGCGGGCCCAGCGTCCCACGCGCGTCCTCACGCCACCCCGAGCCTGTCTCGCGCCGGCGCCCGCGCACTACTCCCACCATCGCGGCCTCCCTCCCTCCGCAGGTTCGAGCGTGAGGTTCACGGCGAGTGCCGCGAGGACGCGGGGGAGCGGCTCCCCGTGGCAGAGGCTGCCGATGTGTTGCCTGAGGCCGCCCCACATCACCACGAGCGCGAGGCCGGCGTTGGCGATCACGCGCGAGAAGTCCCGGAGCGATCGCCCCGTCGAGCTCTCGTAGGAGCCCTCAGCCGGCGCGTGCTTGACGAAGCTGCGCGACGAGGCGCCGAAGCCGAGCGCCCCGTCGATGCAGCCGCGCATCGCCCCGGGCAGCTCCCGCCTGAGCACGCTCACGACGCCGTCGAGGAACGCGGCCGCCCGCCCACGTGCGTCGAGTCCGCCGAGTGCGTCGACGGGGTTCGGGGTCCCGAGAATGCCGATCGCGGGTGCGGTTCCGGGCTCTGGTGCGAACGGGGCCGTCGCGGAGGCCGCCATCGGCCTCGCCGGTGGCGTGGGGCCGGCGGACGTCGGCAGCACTGCAGCGACCAGCGGCGCGCCGGCCCGGGCGAGGGCCGCGAGCGGATCCGCGGGCTGCTCCGCTCGGGCAGGCGCGGCGATCAGCAGCCGGCAGACGAGCGCAACGGCGACGGCGAGCAGCGGATCCCGCACGGGCAAGCCCCTTCCGCATCGCCGAGCGCCCGCCTCGATGGGCGGAGTGCGGCAATGCAGGGGCTAGCATGCGATCAGGCGTTCACAGAAAGTTCCGGCTGCGTTCCATGAGAGTTCCAAACGTTCCGGATTTGTTCCGGATTTGTTCCAAGAGGTCCAGAATTGTTCCTGCGCTCGCTCGATCAAGGATTGAGGCGGCAACACGACGAGCCAGGTACCCAGCAGAGATCCGCGATCAGGCCGGCCGCACCCAGGCGATTTCCCGGAGTGTGCTCAGGCCGGAGGTGAGCTTGATGTGCCCGCAATCCGCTGCGCCCGCAGGTCATCCAGAAGCTCAGAACCGGGTGCGACTCCCGTGACGAGGAGGTGATCGCGGGCCCGGGTACACGCCACGTAGAGGAGGTGGTGTTCCGTCTCGTAGACATCCTCGAGTTCCGCGCCGTCGGCGATGGCCTCGACTCTCGTCTGGAGCGGTCCCGTTTCAGGAGGTCAGGTCAGGATCACATCGTCATCGCAGGCGGCGACGACGGCGGCGCGGAACTCAAGGCCCTGCGCCAGATGCATGGGGCCGACGGCAACGCGTGGCCTCCGAGGGGCGGGATGACGACGAGCGCAGGTCCGCTTCCGCACGACCGTCACGTAGCTTCGAGAGCCGATGCTGCGCCCGCTTGCGGTCGGCCACCGCGTCCTCGCGCGCCCGGGAAGGGGTCGCGCACCGCCTCCTGGTCGGGCGTCGGAGCATGGACCTCGGTGAGAAGCCCCGCCCGCAGCAGCTCCGCCAGGTTCCGCGCGGCGCGGCAATCGGTCTTCACCCGGTCGCCGGGCTTGCGCGGAATCAGCGCCGGGGCGGCAGGAGCCGCCTGGTGAGGCTGGCCACCGCCCTCGGCTCGTTCGCGAGCCCCCACTCCTCGCGCTACCCACCGCCGGGCCCGAGCACCGCCACCCGGATCGTGCGCGCGTGCACATCCATTCCCACGTACGTGAGCAGCTCAGATGCTGAGGAGGGGTCCGATCTCCCGGAGGCGTTCACGACGCAGCCGATAGTCCGGCACTGCCTGGGCGACGACGGCCCAGTATTGGGGCGTATGGCTGCGGACCCTTAGGTGCGCCAGTTCGTGGGCGACAACGTAGTCGAGGAGGGCGGGTGGGGCCATGATGGCGCGCCAGTTGAAGCGAAGCGTCCCATCCGCGGCGCAGCTAGCCCAGCGGCGGCGCTGGTTCCGGATGAGCACCTCCTTCGGTTGGACACCGAGGAGGCTCGCGACCCGGTCGACCCGTGGAGCCAGCTTCGTCGCTGCTCGCTCGCGGTACCACGCCTCGAAGGCGGCACGTACCTTCTCCAGACGCTCGTCGCCGTGGAGTGAGCGCGGGACATCTACGTCGAACTGCCAGTGGTGAAACCTGATCCTGACCCCAGCATCGTCGGTGGGGTGGACGGTGAGACGAACGGAGCGCCCGAGGTAGGGGAGCGACTCGCCGCTCACGAACCGACGGGGCGGTAGCGCCGCGGAGGCGGCGCCGTCATGTCGGATAATCCAACCAGCGCGTCGGCGGACTGTCGCTTCCAACTGCTTCGGCGGGACATGGACGGGCGCCGCCACGGTGACCAGACCGGGCTCGTCGACAGTCACCTCGATCGTCTTGTGCCGCTTCGGGCTGCGGACAACCTTGTACTTGATTCGAGTGTCGCCGAAGCTGACCTCACCGCGCTCGGTCATGCGAGCCTCCGCCTGGCGACCTCCATGACCTGGCGGACGAATTCGTCGAGTTCGTCCTCGCCATAGCGGCCAGCACTGCGGAGGAGCCGCTTGATGTCCCGCCGCATCTCCCGCTGGACGTCGAGGTTCTCTCGCCAGTCGATGATGGAGCGGTGCTCCTGGATGACGCCCTCGATGTCGAGGGCCACGTCCTTCAGTCCGCCGTCGAACTCGGCGTCGTAGGGGGCGATTTCTTCGGCCGCTTCGCGAAAGCCATCGGTGAGGCCGCTTGCCTCGTCGCCCTTGCCAGCCAGTAGCCCGTAGACCGCGAACGACACCGGGGTCAGGCCGTGCTCGGCGGCGATGGCCTCCTCCCGCGTGATCTGCTCCCGCAGCGCTGCCATCTGCTTGCAGCCCTCGGCGGCGTCGATCAACCTGGCGCGCAACTCGCGGATGATGCGCTCGAGGGCCTCGGAGAGCCGCTCGTAGAACACAGGGTTCTCCTCGAGCCGCTCCTTGATCTGCGACCGCAGTGCGTGCTCCATCAGCGAGGCACGAGCCTCGTCGTGCGGGAGGCGCTCGATCTTCTGCTCGAAGTCCTGGTCGAGGATGGAGACGGGCGCCATGAGTTCGCGGACGCTTGCGTCGATGCGCGAGTCGAGCAACTGCTTGACCTTCGCCCCGATGGCAGTCCAGTCGATGTCGGCACGCTCCCGCAGGAACTGGGCGCGCGCGTACGAGCGGATGACCGTCAGCCTGCGCAGGCGGTCTAGGTAGCCGAGTGCTGCCGGGTCCGGGAGGAAGCGGTCCATCAGCGTGGAGAAGTCGCCGTAGTCACGGTCGAACCGCTCGTAGACGTCGGCCCTGTAGTCGCCCTCGGTCGTGGCGTCGGCGTCAAAGTGGTGGACACACGCCCACGGGTCGTCGAGGTCGAGCCCGCGGAAGTGTGCCTCGGCCTTGTCGGCGGCGGCCTGGATGACGGGGGCGGGGTCCTCCAGCTCCGTGAGGGCCTGCTGGAGGTCGCCGGAGTCGAAGACGGCGAGCGCACTCTCGAGCTCCCGCGAGACGCCGTGGTAGTCGACCACGAGGCCGTACTGCTTCTCCGTCGGGGCGCCGTTCTTCGTGTGCGAGAAGCGGCGGTTCACGCGGGCGATGGCCTGCAGGAGCGTGTGCTCCCGGATGGACCGGTCGAGGTAGAGGACCTGCTCGACGGGCGCGTCGAAGCCCGTGATCAGCTTGTCGACCACGACCAGCACCTGCGGCTCGCCGTCCGGGTCAATGAAGTCCCCGACGATCTTGTCCTGGTTCAGTTCGCGGGCTGCGTCGAACTCCGGGCCGTCGTTGTGGGACGTAGTGATGACCGGGTAGGCCGGGAGCCCGAAGGCGTTCAGGTGCTGCGCGTAGCGCATGGCGGCGGCGCGGCTTGGCACCACGACCTGTGCCTTGAAGCCGTTCGGCTGGACCTTCTTTCTGAAGTGCTCAGAGATGTCCAGGGCGATCGCCTCGATGCGCTTGGCCGCCTCCGCGATGCGCTCCTTGTTTGCGTAGCGGCGGCGGATCTCGCCGCGCGTCTCCTCCGCCTCGTCGCCGAAAAGCGCCTCGAAGAGGCGGTCGAGCGTCTCCGGGCCCTCAACGTGCAGCTCGGGGAGGCGCGCCTCGTAGTAGATGGGCACGGTGGCGCCGTCCTCGACCGACTGCGGGATGGTATACGAGTCGATCAGCTCGCCGAAGACGCCGAGCGTGGTCCGCTTGAAGTCCTTGTCGATGGGCGTGCCGGTGAAGCCCACGAACGTGGCTTGCGGCATGGCCGCACGCATCTTCGCGGCGAGGCGTCCGTACTGCGTGCGATGCGCCTCGTCGACCATCACGACCACGTTGTCAGCGTCGTTGAGGTGGCCCAGCGGGCCGGCGGGGGCGTTCAACACGTCCTCGAACTTCTGGATGGTCGTCATGACCGTGCGGCCGTTGTTCGTGCGGAGCAGCTCGCGGAGGCGGCGCGCGCTGTTCGCGCGCTCGGGCTCGTCGACCGCCGCCTGCTGGAACGTCCTCGTGATCTGCTGGTCGAGCTGGGTGCGGTCGGTGACGACGACGATCGTGGGGTTGCGGAGGGCGGGTGAGCGGCGCAGCTTCGTCGCCAGCCAGAGCATCGTGAGCGACTTCCCGGAGCCCTGCGTGTGCCAGACGACGCCGCCCCGCTCCTCCGGCGTGCGGCCCTCCAGGATGCGCTTGATGCCGTGGCGCACGGCGCGGTACTGCTGGTAGCGCGGCAGCTTCTTCACCAGCCGCCCGCGCTCGTGCTCGAAGACGACGTAGTCGCGCAGGATGTCGAGGAGCGTGGGGGGATTGAGCAGGCCGGCGATGAGACGCGCCTGCCCCTCGGGCGGCGTGCCGAGGCGGCGCTCGAACTCCCGCTCAGTGAACGGCTCGATCGACTTCCAACCGGCGTAGGCATTCTCGGGGGCGCCCAACGAGCCGAAGGCGGCATCGGCGCCGCAGTGGGCGACGCACATGAGGTTCGTGTCGAAGAGCTCGGGGGCGCCGGCGCCATGCCACTCCGGCCCGGCCTCCTGGTAGCGACGCAACTGCCTGACGGCCTGCGTCTTCCAGACCTCCAGCAGCGTAGGCGACTTCGCCTCCATGACGACGAGGGGGATGCCGTTCACGAACAGGGCGAGGTCGGGCTTGACGACGCGCTCGTCGTCCTCGCTGGCGCGCCGGGCGCCGCGCTCGCTGCCGCGACGCACCCGGAACTGCGTGGTGACGACGTACTCGTTCAGCCCGACGCCGGGCTCGGGGTGGTCGAAGTCGAAGAAGCGAACGGTGGGCGTCTCCTGGCGGCCGCCACGATCGACGGTGAGGGGCATGCCGTACGAGAGGTATTCGTGGACGGCCTGGTTGCGCGCGAGGCCGGTGGCGTCGAGGTGCTGGAGGTTGAAGATGACGCGCTGCGCCTGGTCCGCAGTCATCCACTCGTTGAGGCGCATGAGCGCGGCCGTGAGACGCCGGTACAGGAGCACGTCGCGCTCGGCGTCACGCTCCCCCGCCAGCGTCTCGCGGGGAACGTAGGTCCAGCCGAGGCGTTCCAGCAGCTCGCGCGCAGGGTTCTCGGCGAGGTTGAGTTCGTTCAGCTTGGCGGAGGAGGTCATGCCTGCTGCTCCTCCTCCAAGAGCTTCCTCAGTGCGGCCAAGAGATCCGGGAGGTCGGTCTGGATGATGTCCCAGATGACGTCGTCGTCGATGCCCATGTAGGCGTGAGCCACACGATTCCTGGTTGCCATCACCTGCCGCCACTCGATCTGAGGGTGCGCCTCACGCACCCGCTCGGGAACATGCGTCGCTGCTTCGCCGATGAGCTCGATGTTGCGCAGCGTGGCGTCGTACGTGCGCCGGTCGGCGGTGAACGCCCGCTGGTCAAGCCCCTCCGCGTAGGAGGCAGCCTGCTCCGCGAACTCCATCATGTCCTGAACGTAAAGCCGCCAGTCGCGGGATTCTTCGTCCGGGTCAGACATCCACGGCCTCGCGCTCCACGTAGGGGCGGAACGAGGGGCGCAGCGCCTTGTCGGTGACGAGATCGACTGGCCGGCCGAGGAGGTCCTCAAGGTAGAACTGCACGCCGAAGTACGACTTCGACGTGGCCGGCCCGTCGAAGCGGACGAGGATGTCGACGTCGCTTGTCTCGATGGCCTGGCCGCGGGCGTACGAACCGAAGAGCGCCAAGCTCGTCACGCCGAACCGCTCGGCAAGCGTTTCCCTGTGCGCCCGGAGCGTCGCGAGGAGTTCGTCGCGGTTCATGGGGTCCATGGAGTCATTGTACGAGGTGGCCGCAGGTGCCCCGAGAACATGCGTCCCCAAGAGGCGCTGTGAGGTCTCAAGCACCCCAGACGGCGACGCTCCCCGCATCATAGAAGCGAACATCAAGTTCATGGGGCCCACGCCTGCGATCAGAACGGGACCCAGGATGATGTTCTTTCCTGCGAGTGCGGAGTCGTTGCGCAGTTGCCATCAATCCGCTGTTCGGCTCCGAGCTTGGATCCCCATAGACGCCCACAACAAGGGACTTCAAGCGTTGGTTGCGAGCTATCGCTTCAAGGAGATGTCGATCCTGATGCGACAGCGCGGAACCGTAAGTGAACAGCGTCCCTTGGATGTTTTCGAAGCGGCGGAACGCCCAGGAGAGATAGCTGCTAGCCTCAATTCGGATGGCCTTATCGGTGTGAGAACCCTCGGACACAACCAAGGGGTAATGTCTCTGATCGAGAGCGGCCTCCACCTGCTGCATTAGAGGTATGCCAGTCGTGCTCCAGACAAACTTTCTCACCTCACCACCCGCAGTTGTTAGGTGGAGAGCACCGTGAAGGAAGTAGATGAATTTACCACGAACACTCTCTTGCCGAAAAACCACATACTCTTCAGGAGTGTCCTGCTCCCTTCCAAAGCCATCCTGAAATTGGGAGACCGAAGCCCAGTAGAGCAGCAAGTCGTAGTTTGTAGTGAAAATGGTGTGGAATCGGTCAAGAAATGCAGAGCAACTCGAAAGTTTGTTCTCTCCAACCTCGCCCGGAACAGCAGGGTGCGTATCGGCGATCGCGCTGACCAGGGCGTCCTTTAATGCCTCATAATCGCTCCTCATGTCGCGATCATCGTCAGTTGGCACGAGTCGGTAGTGATCCGCGAGCCGCTGAGCATTGTCGAGCTGGCGCATCACCTGTTCAAAGTTCGTTGTTCCGAAACAATCGAATAGCTCCATGACATGGTCTGGAAGGGTCGCCTGCTTCGCCTGCTCATACAGTGTCCCGTACGAAAACTTTGCGTGGGCACCGATGCTGAAGCCGTTGCCGAGCAATACGTGGCGCTTCGCACTACCGTCGGCTTGGGCAAGCGCCTCGTCGAGTGAAGGTAGTTCAGGCACGACCATCGTTCACAAGAGGTACCCGAACGCGACCCGCCAGGAGCCCGTCCGCGGTGGATGCTTTCGACGATTGTAGGGCGGCGCGCTCTGCGCGCGCGTGCTCGATGGCGGCGTCGACGCTGTCGAGCGTCGCGGTGATGGCTCGCTGCTCGGGGAGGGGCGGAAGCGGCATCGTCAGACTGCCGACCTGTTGAAGGTTGATGTTCGCTTGTGCGAGCTCCGCCCGCATGCCTTCTACCTGTCTCTGCACAAAAAGACCGCGGAGTGTGAGCGACGTGAACCCTGGCGTTGCACGCAACTCCCTGTTCAGTCGAATGATCGCGAGGGCTTGATTGACATTCGCAGGGAGAATCCCTCCTGTGATCAATGCTGAGCGGCCCAGCGCACCTGCAATACTCAGCAGGAGATCGTTTTCCTCCAGGACAGAGCGGGAAAGCATCCGGTGAGTTTCTTCGGTTATGAAGCGCTGCTTTCCCCCCGCGACCACCCCATCAGCGATGTTCTCCACGCGTAGGAATCGCACCCCTGAGGGCGCGTAGTCGTGACCCAGCGTCGTTGGCGTGGTTCCCTTGGTAATGCGCCTGCATAGATCCCCCAGCCGCACCAGCTCCCAGCAGGCGGGAATGGTGCCGAGGCCGGGGATGTCGCGCCAGGCAGTGTGGTGGCCGGGGAGGCCGTGCGTCAGGAGCTCGTGGAGGAGGGCGTCGCGGAGGCGTTCGGTGGCGGCGATGACCTCCTCGGTCCGCTCGATCGCCTTTGCGATGGAGTCGAGCACGGCGGCGATGGCTCGCTGCTCGGGGAGGGGCGGGAGGAAAGGCACCACCCACTGGCTGAAGAAGCTCGCTTGAAGATTGACAATGCTCGTCCCCGCCGAATGCCTGTTCATGGCGGTCAGCGCCTCGTTGCTCCCTAGGAGCCAGAACAACCACTCTGGATCCACTCCATCGGACGGACGCACAACTCGCACAAAGTTCGAAGCGACTACCGGTTCGGGCACGCCCTCCTTGGGCAGACGGGCACTCTTGCCGATGTAACCCGAAGACACCAAGAGTGTGTCTTTAGGAGAGACCTCAGAGGCTCGCAGTTCGCGCTCGTTCACCCAGCGGACTGGGAGCTCCTGCCAGCGGATACGTCGGTCCGCTGGTACATCGCCATTACGCACCACGCGCACGGCGATCGAAGCCTCTGGGGTCGGATCACCGTTGCCCCAGACGCCTGGACGCGCTGAGGCAAGAAGAGAAGCGAGATGTTTCCCGCCAGTCACGGCCATCCCGCCTGCGCCGCCTGCGGGGCCTGCGGGGCCGGGACCTCGACCTCCGCAAGCTCGAACCTCATCGAAAGCGTGGGGGTGTCGTTGCCGTACTCGGCGGACGACCTAGCGACATCCTCGGGACGTGTCCGCCCCAACATGCCGGCTCGGATCGACTCGGTGTGCCTCCCGTCTCAACCCTTGCGACATCCCCCAGAAGTACGAGGTGCCACCCAACCGGCATGGATCTAGGAGCCATAGCCCAGCTCCGCCAGCAACTCACCCATGTGGGCGGCCGCCTCGTCGCGCTTGCGCTCGGCCTCGCGGAGCTGCGCGAGGGCGTCCTCGACGCTCGAGACCTCGACGGGCTCGGTCGTGTCGACGTAGCGGCTGATGTTGAGGTTGTAGTCGTTCGCGGCGACCTCCTCCAGGTCTGCCACGTGGGCGAAGCGCTCGACCTCGGCGTAGGAGCGGAACGCCTCGACGATGCTCGACACATGGACGGCGTCGAGGAAGTTCTGGGCCTTGCCCGCGCGGAAGTAGTCGGGCTGGGCAGCATCGATGAAGAGCACCTTGCCGCGGCGCTCGGACAGCTTGCGCTTGTTCAGGATGCAGACGGCCACGGGGATACTGGAGCCGTAGAAGAGGTTGGGCGCCAGCCCGATGACCGCCTCGAACAGGTCGGCCTCGACGATGCCCTTGCGGATGGTCCCCTCGGCGCCGCCGCGGAAGAGGATCCCGTGCGGCATCACCACTCCCACCGTCCCCTCGGGGTTCGTGACGGCGAGCATGTGCTGGAGGAAGGCGAGGTCGCCCTTGGTCCTGGGCGGGATCGCGCCGTAGCGGTCGAAGCGGTGATGGGGGTCGTTGGGGGCGAAATCGTGTCCCCACTCCTTCAGGCTGAAGGGGGGATTGGCGACGACGCGGTCGTAGGAGAACAGGGAGCCGCGCTCGTCGCGGAATTGAGGCTCGGCAATGACGTCGCCGCCCTCGTAACGGGCGGAGCGCAGGCCGTGCAGGAGCAGGTTCAGCTTGCCTATGGCGAGCGTGCCGAGGTTGCGCTCCTGGCCGTGCAGGACAAGGTTGCGGGGGTTGCCTCCCTGCTCCGCAACGTACTGGGCGGCATAGATGAGCATGCCGGCGGACCCGGCCGTGGGGTCGCAGATGCGCATCCCCTCGGTCGGCTCCAGCAGCTCGACGATGAGGCGCACGACGGAGCGGGGCGTGTAGAACTCGCCGCCCTTCTTGCCGGCGTCGTCGGCGAACTTGCTGATGAGGTACTCGTAGGCGTCGCCGAGAACGTTGACGGCGCCCTGCTCGCCCTCCTGGGTGAGGTTGGCGTCACTCAGGTCGAGGGCGTCGAAGTGACGCAGCAGGCTGCCGATGATGCGGTCGCGGCTGCCGGGGGTGCCGAGCTTCGACTCATCGTTCCAGTTGGTGTTGTGCAGGACGCCGTCGAGGCGGGGGGCGTTCGCCTCCTCGATTTCGGCGCTGGCGCGGTTGACCACCTCGCCCAGGTTCATCGACTCGCGCACGATGGCGCCCCAGCGGGCCTCGGGCGGGACGAAGAACTCGTGCTCATCGGGGTCATGATCGGCGACCTCGCGGGCAACGCCGGCGGCGACGGCGTTTGCCACCTCCTCGGCGAAGCGGTCGGAGAGGCGCTTCAGGAAGAGCATCGAGAAGATGTAGTTCTTGTAGTCGCTGGAGTCGATCTGGCCGCGGAGGATGTCGGCCGCGCCCCAGAGCTTCGTCTCGAGCTCGCTGGTCGTAAGGGACATCACCAACTCCCTCCGCCATCTGGCGCCGCGACTGCGGCAATAGTGGCGTACCGAAGGACATCGTGCCTCACGCGCACGGCCTCAAGGGCTGCGTCGCGCGAGGCCTCCGTGGCCTCGATCAGGTCGGCGAGGCGGTGAAGCTCGTTCGGTGGCGGCACGACGACATCGCCCAGCGCTCTCGCGGACACGCAAGGGCGCCAAGGTGCTCATGCCCAACCGTGAAGCAGGCAGGACCCACCACGGGCGGATCGTCGCCAAGCGCCATGCGGGACCATGTGCAAGGTCCTCTCTTGCGGAGCGCAGCCGGCGGTGCGCCTCCGGCGCGGCTTCAGGCCCGCTCATAGAGGACCTTGCCATCGCGCAGCGCCGGCCGCAGCACCGTGCCGATGACGTGTCCCCGCTGCGCGATGTGGGCAGGCGTCGTGACGACGATGTCCTTGGCGATAGGCAGATCACCCACGGCGACGCCCATCTCGACCGCGGCCTCGCGCCGGTCCGTCCCGTCGGGCATCACGACGAGCAGATCCACGTCGCTCCAGTCCATTGCGTCGCCCCGCGCCCGCGAGCCGAAGAGGAGGATGCGCTCCGGGTCGAACCGGTCGGCGATACGCTCCACCATCGTCGCGACGATGGTGTCGATCTCGGCTGCGCGCTCGCGGTCGGTGGTGGTCACGTCCCGGCTCCCCTACGCCCCATCGAGCTCGAGCGCACCCTGAGTGGCGGTCGTCGCCCACTGCTCGCCGGCGATGCGCACGATCTCGGGCCACGACTGCACGAGTCCGTTATACGCGAGGGCGTCCGCGGCGCGGCGCTTACGCTCGCTGACGACGTAGAGGCGGTAAGCGAGATCGCGCGCGGCTTCGGCATGGCTGCCGAACTTCGCCGCGAACTCGCCCGCCACCTGCTCGGCGCCAGACTCGAGCGGGCGGATGAGGTGCTGCGTCATCTCGTCCGAGCCGTACCACTCGACGTTCACGACCGTGGCGAGGCCGTCGGGGATGATGCCGCGGACGCTGGCTGAGGGTTGGAGTTCTGCGAGGACGGCCATCGTGGCATTCCTCGTGCCGATGCGCTGTCGGAACTGACACTCCCACGCGTCCTCCTCACGATAGGCGCAATCGCCCGTCACGGCACCGCGGGGACCGCTCGATCGGTGCAGCCGAGCACGCGCGCGACGCCGCCGGCGCGCATGGCAGACCCTGCGCGACGCAGCCCCTCAGGGGATCGCTTGCGGAGCGGGCGGCCTGAGGTCGATCCGGATGTCGGCGATCCGCTCCGGCTGCCCGGCGATGCCGCGACGCTGTAGCGCGGCCAGCATGTCCTCCTGCCTCGGCTGGCCGAACGCCAGTCGATAGAGCGCCAGCGACTCCTGCAGCCGGGCCCATCGCTCCTCATCGCGACTCAGGGGAAGCGCCATGATTCGCCGCTGGAGCCGGGCATCGCCCGGATATATCCAGCAGGGGGTGAGGTCGCCCAGGCCGTGGTCATCTTCTGCCGCGGCGGCGTCGAAGACCGCCATCCAGGGATCCGTGACTCCCGGAGCCAGGGCCGCCGATCGGTGGGCGGCGGCGACGTTCTTGCGGATCGCGTGACCCTTGTAGCGATCCACCCGGCCCTCACGCTGCTCGAAGTCGACGGGGTTGGCGGGAAGGTTCCAGTGGACGATCGAGTGGCACCACCAGTGGAAGTCGATTCCCTCCTGGCCGACCGACGTGGTCGCGAGCACGAACGGCCAGAACGGCGAGTTGAAGGCAGCCCTGACCTCGGGGAGCCTGGCTTCGTCCTGGGTGTAGCGCGTGCTGCCGAACCGCAGCGCGTACCGGCTCGGGAACGCGATTCCCTCGCCGTCGAAGCGATCGATGTCGGTCGCGCGGTAGACCGACTCCCTGAGGGCGATCGCGCGCCGCGCGGTCGCGGCCAGCGAGATCAGCCCCTCATCGGTTGTCGTGTCGACCCCTGATTCTCCGGCGAGGTGGTGGACGTACTCGTCGAGGACGGCCTGGAGTCCTCCGTCGATGCAGTAGCGGGCGACCCGGCGCCAGTACGCACCGTCGTCCTCGCGCGTACCGCCCGAGCCCGCGTAGACGCTGTCGAGGAGGCGCATCGCGTCGGCCCGGGCGAACAGGCTCCGCAGCCCGGAGGCAAGGATCGCCGCCGCACGCCACCGCCCCAGCTCGGTGACCCGGTCGTCCGCCCGCCGCAGCCGGTTGAGCGCGCGCCACGCGATGTTCCCCGGGGCCCCCACTCCGAGAAGCGCGCTCGTCACGAGCAGGTCCGCCGGCCGCTCCGACTCCGGCGTCCAGTCGTCGAGGGCCCGGAACACCTGCTCGACGTGCGCGTCCAGCGCACGCGGCACGTCCGGCGCGTGCTCGGGAGAGACTCCCGCCAGTGCCTCGGCCTGAATGCTCCGCGGCTCCGCGAGGAGCGCCGATGCGAGGGCGCCGCGCCGCTCGGCGCGCACCGGCGCGAACCAGTACCAGGCCGCGCTCGCCGTGGAGCTCGCGTCACCGGCCGGGCCGACGAGGGCCCCGACGCGGCCGCGCGCCCATTCGAGCAGACGTTCCACGCTCGGCGGCCCGGTGTGGTCACGAGCAGCGTCGAGCGCGTCGGTGCGCGAGGCGAGCGCCGGCTGCGGCCAGAACAGAGCGAGCACCGACATCGAGGCGGGCCGCTCATCCACCGTCCGGTAGTCGAGGCGGCTCGAGATTGCCGCCCGGGCCGCGGGCGTGTTCTCGGCCGGCCCGGAGCCCGCGAAGATGCGCCGCTGGACCTCGTAGCTCAGGAGGGAGGCGATGGCCGAGGGAGCGGCCACCCAGCTGGAGAAGATGAGCTGCTTGGTGATCGCGGCCGGCTCGACCGACTCGTACGGGCCGCCGAGCGAGTGGTAGGGAATGGACGGTGGCATCCAGAGCAATCGCCACCAGCCCTGCTCCAGCGTCTCCGCGGCCAGGGCGCGCATGCGAGCGTTCGCCCACTCGAGCGGCTGGAATCCCTCCACGTCGGACCTCGCGATCCGCTGCGCGCCACGGAACAGCGGCATCAGGCGAGCCCGGCGATCCGGCACCTTCATGTGGTCGCGCACGCGCTCGCCCACGCGATAGCCGCTCAGGAAGTTGAGGAAGTAGGGGGACGACTTCCAGTACTCGACGCTGAGCGGCCCCCGGACCTCGTCCGCGACGCGCTTGAGGGCGACCCAGCCCGAGAAGTCCTCCGCCCGGACACCGAACGAACCCGTGGTCATGTCGAGGGTCGTGGTGCGCCGGGCGCCTGCGGGCCGCTCCGTGCGAGCGATCCACCTCCGCAGCCGGTTCTGCACGCGGTCCCGGATCGCGGCCGTCGGCTCGCCCGAGAGCGCCGCCTGCCTGAGCGCGTCGAGATCTGAGCGCAGGGCGTCCAATGGCCCCTCGGACGCGGCGAGGAACTCCAGCGTCTTCAGGAAGTCCTCGTAGTGACCGGCACCCTCCGCGGTCTCCTCCGCGTACGTGAACGGCTTGTACGGCGTGGCCGAGAGCAACAGCACGTGCGCGTCGGATTGCGTGAAGAAATCGTGGGCGAGCTCGGCCGCCTCGCCGCCGGTCTTCACGTCGAGCAGATTCCGGAAGCGCTGGAACTCGTCCAGGATGACGAGATCCGGCTCGAGGGCACGCACGGCTGCGCGTGCGAGCATCCGGCGCAAAGCGCCGACGATCACGCGTGCCGCGCCGCGCTGGCCACCGGTCAGAGCCCGCCGTCCGGCGACCTCCCCGATCAGGGAGACGAGCGAGGCCCGCTCGGGACTCTCGTCGAACTCCTCAAGGAACGTCCGGTGGATGCTGGGCTCGAAGCGCCGTGCGCGCACGGACGCGACGTACCAGTCGATGAATCTGCGCCGATTGGTCACACCTCCCTGGAAGATCCGCTCCGCCGCCGTCGCCCGTGCCCCCCGGAGTCCCAGGTGATCGCGCAGGAGCACGTAGAGCACGGCCCGCTCCCGCGCCGTCCCCATCTGTAGTCCGAACTGGAAGGACGTGGCCGGCGTGAACGCGACGAAGGTCGCCGGCTTCCCCTTGCCGGGTGCGGGCGTCAGCACGTCCGGCTGCGTGATCAAGAGGCTCAGCCGCGTCGCGAAGCTCGGGCTCTCCGAACCCGTGATGGTGAGCTTGCGGATGTTCTGGCGGGCGATGTCCGCGTTGGAGCACACGTAGACGATGTCGATGCGCTTCACGTGGTCGACCCGCTGCAGGTGATCGAGGGTGAGGGCGATGACCTCCTTCGCGACGTGCGTCTTGCCCAGCCCCGTCTCATCGGCCACCAGAAAGCGCCGCGACGAGTCCTCGTCGAGATAGAGGCGCCTGAACGCGTGCCGAGCGGTCGCTCGCTGGAAGTCGCTGAGAGCGGCCACGCGGCCTTCCCGGGCCTCCCGCGTCACGAGCCGGCTGCCAGCATCGCGCGCCGCGCCTCGAGCGCCGGCTGCCACACGTCCTCCCAGCCCGGAGGAAGGACCCCTCTCCCGCTCGGCGACCGGCGGAGGTGCTCGACAATCGATTCCAGGTGATCGATGGACTCGGGCCTCTCGGAGAGGGCGCGCGCGAGCAGCTCGAGGACGCCCTGCCCGGCGCCGGCCGACCAGCTCGCGGCTCCATCGCCCGTCACGCCGACGTCGCCGCTGCTCACCGAGGCGAAGCCGATCAGCAGGGCGAGCAGCCGCAGGAACTTCTCCGGCGTGTCGATCTGCCGGGCCAGGATCTCCTGGAAGCGGTCGTCCGGCGCACCGTCGAGCCGCGAGCAGATGACGGCCGAGCGCTCCACTACCTCCCGCTCGACCGTCCGGCGCGCCGTGAGCTGAAGGAACGGAGTGATGTCCGCGAGGTCCCGGGGAGGCAGCTCGAAGTCGGCGGGCTCCACGGGAGTGAGCGCGTGCGTTTCGGCCGGGCGGTTGTGGGGGGCGATCGTCAGGCTCGTACCGTCGGGGATGTGCGGGGGCGGCGCATCGGATGTGATGCGCGACACCCATCCATCGCTCCGTCTCGTGACGGTGGTGCGGAAGCGGACCTGCGTGGCGATGTCGAGAAGCAGACCCTCGAGCGCGCGCCCTGCCGCGACGGCTTCGCCGTCAGCCGGCCGCTCGGAGGCGACGTACGGCGTCAGCATGCCGCGAAACGGCGCATCGTCGCCGGCAACCGCGTCGACCCCGAGTTTCGCGACTGGCCCGACGAGCTCGCAGAGAAACTCGATGTTGCCGCCGAGGCCCGCGTCCGTCGCGTTCGCCGAGCCGACGAAGAGATGGGCGAGCCGGGCGCGCTCGACGACGAAGAGTTTCGCGTGCAGGTGCGTGAGGAAGGCCGGGCGCGTCCCCTCGCCGGCGTCATCGTCGGAGAGGCTCGCCGCCGGATCGAGCTCGTAGACATCCAGGCCGTCGAGCGCGCCCTCGGGGAGTGCATCGAGCTCCTCGCCGCGAGAGATCAGGACGGACGGGCGGACGGCCTCGGGCCGGAGGAGGCGCCGGATCGCGCCGCGCCGGACGAACGGCGAGACCACGAGCGCCCGGCGGTCGCTGTAGTGCTCGTCGGCCGGAAACGGGCTCGAGCCCCGAAGTCCGATGGGATGGAAGCGGACCTCGCGAACGCCCGGAGGCAGGTCCCAGCGCACCCGCCCGAGCTCCTCGGCGAGCTCCCTCAGGACCGCCCGGCGGTCGAGCGGCAACCGCGTCCGCGTCAACCCGGGAAGCGCGGCAACGAACTGCGCGAGCGGCGCATTGCCGGGGACGGGCAGCCCCTCGGGCCGCCCGTCGAGCCAGAGGATCGTGTCCCAGCTGCGATCGGCGGTGAGGTTCCGGGAGAGCACGAGGAGTCGGTAGGAGGGCTCCTCCGACCGATCGAGAAACCGCAGCACCCATACCTTCGGGTGGAAGATGTGGCCCGGCCGCGGGCGCCCCACCTCGCGGATGACGTTCTCGAGCAGCGCCACTAGATCGGACGGCCACCTACCGGCGGCGATGGCGCCTGCCTGACAGAAGATGTCGACCCGTCCGCCCATCTCGCGCAGGGCCTCCATGACCTCAACGGGATCCTGCTCTTCATCGAACCGGAAGCCCGCGAACGCGAGCGGGACCATGAGAGCCGTCTCGAGATCGAGCGTGTACGTCGTCGCGACGGCGCGATCCAGGGAGTGACCCGGGGGCGGTCTCAGCGCGTCGAGCAGGAGCTCGCGGCTGTCAGGCGCGAGCATGGCCGCGCTCCCGCCCGTCGGCGATGTCGTCGAGAAGGCCCGTGACGGTGGGCCAGCGGAAAGTGAAGCGGTCGGAGCCGGAGGCGCCCCCCCACTGCCGCATGAGCCTGTCGTTGCGGAGCCGCGCCTGGCTCCCCTTCTGATGGAGCTCCCGGTTCTGGACCAGTGCTCGCGCGCCTGGATCGTCCGCGAGCCCATGGCCGCTCCGACCCAGCGCCAGGGCGACCCAGTCCGATACGAAGGCGCGCGTCCGCTGGGCAGCCGGCCTCCCCTGCTCGGCGACCAGCGTCCACAGCCGGTCCAGGTTCCAGCCTCCCACGTCGCTCGCCTCCATCTCGCGACGCCACTCGTCAAGCCTGGCGGTGAAGTGGTCCCGGCGGCCCTCGTACCGGGAGAGACCGACTTCTTCGGCACGCTCGGCCAGGAGCACGTTGTAGAGAAGCGCCGCCCCGTGCATCGCGACGGCGAAGCGGCGAGCCTCGTCGAGCGCGGCGCGGACGCGTCCCGTCGCCGCATCGGCCTCGGGATCCTCCCAGACGTACGCGGCGCCGGCCGAGGGACGGTGCCCGCCGGACACCAGGAACTCGAGCAGGGTTCGGGGCACGGCCGCGACGATCCGCTCCGCAAGCCACGTCGCCTCGTCGCGCGTGAGGGCAAAGTCACAGCGCGTGAGGCTGGCGAAGTCGCCCGGGGGCGCGGGAATCGAGGGCGCCCAGACCGCGTCGGAGCGTTCGAGGAACTCGGTTGCGTCGTCCAGCGGGCGCGAGATCTGGCGGAGACCCACCACCTGGGCCGCCGTTCCCTCGTGCCGCAGAATGCCGAGGCGCCTGAGGCTGGGCCAGTAGATGGTGGAGGGGAGGATCCGGACGGCAGCTCCCACGTTGCGGCCGATCAGCCCCTCGAGATCGCCGCCGTTGCGCAGCGCGCCGATGAGACGCCGCTCCTGCCCGTCGACCCACGAAGCGAGCTCCGGGCCACGGTAACCGCGCCGCGCCCCCTCGCGGAACAGCCAGGGCACGAAGAGGAGATACCGGGCGCGGGTGAGCAGTACGGAGGTTCCCGGGAAGAGCGTGTCGCTCAGCGCGTCCCGAATCCGGCCGAGTCCCAGTTCGTCGCGACTCTCGTGCTGCGAGAACATCGCGACGATCTCCCGGGCCCGACGCTGGTCACCCTCGGAATAGTCGAGCCACGCGAGAACGGCCGGCGGCATGTAGGGAACCTTCCTGGAGACCGTGCCCGAGAACATTCGACGAGGGCGGTTGGAGTTGCAAGGCCGATCGACTGCCCGATGCCACACGTCTCCCGCAACACCGTCCGAAGCAACGTGTTCGCCAACGGGCCTCGAGGATCGTCATGAAGCCTCCCGGACACAGGGAATCGTCGATGCACCCGATCCACTCGCTTCGCCAGTGATTGCGGGACTCGCGACTGGGGATCGTAGATGGGTACCGATCGAGCGCACTCGTGACGACATGCCCGTGAGAGAACCTCCACCAGCGCGAGTCGTTAGAGTGAGGCGAGCAGTCGAGGAATCGACGATGCGGTGTGGCTTCACTCGCTCACGACAAGACCCAGATCACAATGATGCGTGGGCAATTTCGGTCCAGATTTGGTCCAAACGGCGTGCAAACCTGATCGAATCTGCTGTTTCCTGACGGATCCCGCCGGCTGAGGCGACGACCGATCGCAGTAGCCGCTCACGCGGACTGGACCGATTCTGGACCATTGCTGGACCGTTTGGACCTTCCGAAGACGCGCGGAACAAGCACCTGCCCCTTCGCCCCGGAACCGCTTCACCTCGACGGCGAAGACCTCGATACCGGGTATCTGAGCGTTCAGGAATTCGGCGACGCGCTTGAGCGGCTCCGGGATCTCGTCCGCGACGAAGAGGAGACGCAGGCGGCTCGCGGCGAGGCTCCGGGCGGCCTCGTCCCAGAACCGATCGTGGCCTTTGGCCTCGTCCCGACGCCGTCGCCTAGGATCTCCGGGTTCTTGCGCACCTACTCCTGCAGAGTGGGTGCCCGGGCTAGGAAGCATCGGTGTCGGTCACGGGACACGTCAGGTCGTCGTCCGAAGCGAGCAGCGTGTCACCTTGCCGCGACAGACGACGGCTCGCAAGGAGCGAGTCAACCCGCTGGTGGAGCCTGAAGCTCGACTACGGCGACTTCCTGCACATCCTGCTCTCTGACGAGGTCAGCCGGCGCGACCACGGCCGCCTCGAGCTGCGCCTCCACCAGGCCGGCTTCGACGAGCGCTGCCGCCTCGAGGACTTCGACTGGTCGGCGCAGGTCCGGCTCGACCGCCGGCTGCTCGACGCCGCCTTCTCGCTGCAGTTTCTCGACCGCCGCGAGCACGTGCTGCTGGTCGGCCCGGTCGGCGTCGGCAAGAGTTTCCTCGCGCCCGACCTGGTGATCATCGACGACCTGGGGCTCCATCGCCTCACCGCGCAGCAGTCGATCGACTTCTACGAACTGGTGGTCGGTCGCCACCGGCGGTCGAGCCTGGTGGTGACCTCCAACCGCGGCGTCGACGAGTGGCTGGGACTCTTCGACGACCCGAGCCTGGGCAACAGCGCCCTCGACCGGCTCGCCAACGCCGCCTACCAGATCGTCATCGAGGGGGAGAGCTACCGCCAGCGACTCTCCCCGCACCGGTCCCTGCTCGCGGGGACCGCAGGGGAGGAGGCGATTGACTCGACAGACGTACGCTGATACCACGCCGCTGTACCGGCCAGGGCGGTCAGGGGCCTCGAACGGGGTGGGCCAAAGGTCGTGATGACGGGTGGGCCATAGGTCCTGGTTAACGACATTGAACTCGTTCGCGGGCGGGTTCCGCCAGCCGTGGGTAGCTGACGCGTTCGCGGGGGCTCTCGTTGACTACTGGAACGACCGCATCGAACGAGCGATCCAAGTCGCTCTGTCGCGCATCGAGGGCGGCCGGCGGAGTCGTCTACAACGACCCTCGGCCCGGGCGCGACGGCCACGAGAAGATGCTGGCAGCGATCACCCGCGAGATCCCTGAGCAGTTGCTTCCGAATCGATGGCAGCAGCCTATGCTCGTGGTGCTGACTGAATCCACTGGTCTGAACCTCCGAAACCGATACCTTCACGGGCAGGTTCGTTGGGCTCAGAAGGCAGATGCGGCGCTCGTACTACAGATCGCGGCGTACTTGTGGGTGGCAACTGCGGCCGAGCCGCGGGCAGGTTGACGAGCGACACGCTCGCTGCTCCCGGGGCGCCATAGCATGGGAGCGGGCCGACCCCCCGCAAAGCCCTCGCACGAATCACCCCTCACCCGTGAAAGGCCGCAGGCAGCCGGCCCTACGCCACGTTGGACCTCCACGCTAGTCCACACGCGGCCCAGCTTGGCCGAAGCAAGTGGGGGCGGACGAAGACGACACGTAGGGATACGGGAGTTGAGCCCTCCCCCGTCTCCACCATCCCTAACCGCGACGTATTCTCGCGTGTCTCCTGGGACGTGAGGATCACGATTCGCGACGACTCGGCGCGCTCGAGCGCGTGATCGAGGAGTACTCCGAATCCCGGCGTCGGCGTGATCCCGCCGCTGAGACCTGAGTCGATATCCAGGTAGGCGCGCTCGATCAGCGGTCGGAGCAGCCGCCGTTGTTCGGCGCGGTCTGCCCTCTTCCACAGCCCCGGCATATCTGCAAACAGCGTCGCCGCCTCTTCGTACGAAGGTGCACACGCACGCCTCTGTGGCGGCGCGTATCTGGTCATCGAGGGTCCTGAGCCGCGCCTGCACTTGCTGGTAGCGCTGCTCGGTCACGATCGGCTCGTGCTGGCCGCGATACGTGTCGCCGTGGTATGTGACCAAGCTCCAAGCCTCACCATACGCAGCCTCTTTGACCTTCGAGGACGTGCTTCTATGCTTGGCGTCGCCGATGTTGTGGTGCCTAGTGCGACCGAGCGACCGTGAGGGGGTCCGATGTCAGACACTGAGTGGCCGACGAGGCGCCTTACAGTTGCCAGTTTGCAACTCGATGAGACCAACCCGAGGCTTAGTCAGGGCCCAAGCCAAAGGGTGCAGCGTGACATCGTGCAGTACCTCTTCGACCACGAAGATGCGGCCCATATCGCGCGGAGCATCGCGCGGAACGGCTACTTCCCAAACGAGGCGCTTCTCGCAGTGCAGAGGCAGAACCGCCACGTCGTTATCGAAGGCAACCGACGACTGGCCGCGCTGAAGGCCCTGCTTGAGCCAGCCATTCTCGAGGGCCGATATAAGCGGGTCGTTGAGCGGCTACTGCACGCGAGCGGACCTTTCGCAGCCCCCCGGGTCGTGCCGGTTACAGTCGCCCCTGACCGGGCGTCCACCGATAGGCAGATTGCCGTCCGACACGTCGGCGCATCCGTCCGCAGGTGGCGTCCTGAGAACAAGGCGAACTTCATCCTCGCGAAACTCGATGAAGGGTACGACGAGAAGACCCTCAAAGAAGCGTTTACGTTCACAGCTGCCGACCTTCGAGACGCACGAGAGCTCAAGGCCATCGCCGGACTGGCTAGGTCGCTCGATCTCCCAACTGATCTGAAGAGTCGCCTCTATAGTCCGGACCCGGCGATGCTGACAACACTGCACCGTGTCTTCGATTCGCCGCCGGGTCGAGAAGCACTGCATGTCGAACGCAACGCGGACCAAGTCTTTCGCGTTACGACAGCGAAGGCCGACTTCCTCCGTGGCGTTACACGATTGGTGACCGACGTGCTGCGCGAGAAGCAGGACTCGCGCAGTTTGAACAAGCACGAGGACATTCAACGGTACTTCGACAGCTGGAGCCCGGACGAACGTGTTGCCAAGAGACGCGGCTCCTTCGCGATCGCCGAGGTCATTTCAGGCGTTCCGCCGTCCGACCCTGACCCGTCACCGCCCCCGCCGCCGCGCTCGCGCCAGATCAACCCGTACGTGCTCCCCAAGAACCTAGCCGTCAAGTTCGGCAGTACGCGACTCATCGCCATTCGCAAGGAGTTAGTGGAGTTACGCCGGGACAAGTTCCCGAACGCCGGCGCGGTCCTACTTCGCGTTTTCTTCGAACTCATGGTGCGTGACTACCTAGAGCGCACCGGCGAAATGCCCTCCATCGTTGAGCGCCTGCAATCCAAGGAGGCCCTGCCGCGCCATGGTCAACCGACAATGCACCAACTCATCAAGGAGGTGCAGCGGATCGCAACCGAGCGCTTGGAGCCTGGCGAAGCGGAGAGCGTCAGGCGGGCACTGCGCCAAGGCTGGCTCGATGACCTGAACGCTTTCGTCCACCGTCCCTCCGAGCTTCCAACGCCCGATGACCTACTCGCGTTCTGGACACGCGCGGAACCCCTCTTCCGCCTCATGCTCGAGAGGCCGCATCGAGACGGCCCTAGGGAATGAGATATGCCAGTCCGCTCAGATATCCCGGCGGCAAGGCGGCGATGACCAACCTCCTCCGACAGATCAGACACCTCAACGGGCTCAATGCACACGTGATGGCTGAACCGTTCGGCGGCGGCGCGGGCGCCTCCCTCACGCTGCTCTACCTCGAAGAAACACATTCAATCCAGATCAACGACGCCGATCAGTCGATCTACGACTTTTGGTGGTCAGCAACGCACCGAGCTGTGCCGTTCATGCAGAAACTAATGGATACGCCGGTGAGTCTGGAGGAGTGGAGTCGGCAACGCGACATTTACCGGTCGACGGGGCGTGTCTCCCGATTGGAGCGGGGCTTCGCGACGTTCTACCTCAACCGATGCAACCGTTCCGGGATCATTCCTGACGGCAGCGTAATAGGCGGGCGCGACCAGGCCGGAGCGTGGCAGGTGGGTGCGCGTTTCAACAAGTCAGGCCTTCTATCGCGGCTTAGGAGACTCTCGGACTATCGCACGAGAATCGAAGTCTCAGGCATTGATGCACTCAAACTGTTCGATCGCCTTGACCCTGTCTCGACGTTTTTCTTTATCGACCCACCGTACTTCCAAAAGGGAGAAACACTATATCTGAACGCTATCGATCCCGACTATCATGCTACGATCGCGAAGCGCCTGTGCTCTATGTCGGAGACCGCTTGGGTTCTTACATATGACGACTGCCCGCAAGTGCGAGCCATGTACGCAGACTGGGCAAGCGTTCGGCCATTCTCGCTTCGTTACTCCGCCGGTAGGCGACGAAACGGGCGAGAGCTTCTCATCACGCCGCGATGGATGAAATTACCGGACTCCCAATCATCCAACGCCATCAACTGGTAGTTTGCCTGCCGCCGACTCCACCGCTAGCATCACAGACGCCTCGGGAACGCCATCCGAGAGGGAATGCGACGCGGGCTCCTCGGCCGAGTTCAGCCAGCGCTGGACTGCCAGCCAGGCAGCAGCGACGTCGTTGCTCGTAGTACAACACGGGTCCCATGGAGGCGGCGGTCATGCGAGGGCTCGTGAGGGGCATTCTCCTTGCCAGTGGCGAGGGCTACCTCACGTGACTACCTCATGGACAACGATTCGCAAGATATTCAACGCATCGTGGCTCTGCCTACTCAGGTGCGAGAGCTCACCCGTCATCTCCATTAGTTCCTGCAACCTCATCGTTAGCTCTTGAGCCCGGCGAGTATTGCCCGACGCGTGATGTCGGTATGCCTCCATGCCCACTTCGTATAGCCACGGAGCCTCATCGCGCACGAAGCTTAGAGCGATGGGCAAGATGTTGATGCCTGTCCCGTGGCGAGAGCGAACCATTTCGATAATGCTTGACGGGGGCGGACCTGGGTGGCGGTGGCTTCTCCTCCGCGACATGTTTAATTCTTCCTGAATTATCGCAAGATGCGCTTCGAGCCTTTGTATGTCCATTCCAGAGAGGGCATTCCTAATGCTGGATAACTCCGATAGAATATCAGCTAGTGACCTTTGTTCTGGATTGCCACTTTGCCGAAGATTCTGAAGATCCAATGACATCGAAATCGGTGTTTCGACTTGTGCATCCTTCTCCTCGAAGGACTTGATCTGTTCTACGATCGACGCTATCGCCTCAGCAACGTTGTCCAGATTCGTATGGTCAATAAAGATCGTCCTCTGCCCATAGACATCGAATGGGATTCGCTCACCCGCCTCAGCGATCTGGACGAATGGCCTTCTAATCGCATGTCGAATTGCAAGTTCGTAAAACACATTTGGGTTGCGGCCCGTCAAGTCTGCTACGACTAGATCGTCCTCGGTGACGTGCTGAATGACTTGGCTTGTGATATTCCCAGGCTCGTCGATCTCGTCGGCGCGGACAGGCTTGCCGTAGCCACACTGCTCCACTGCTGGTCTGATCACGTGGTTCAGGATTTGGTCAGACCGCACCCGGACCTCTGATTCTGGCTCGTCAATGGGTGCGATTACGAAACAAGTCTTCTTAGTGTTCTTGGCCATCGGTGCACTCCACAGCTTTGCGGCGATTCTCGCGCGGCCAGCAGTCTAGCAGGCCGCTAAGCCGACTTCGCCCGCCACGTGACGGCACGCCGCGCGGTGGATCATGTTGGCCTGCGTCGGCGGGTCGTAGTTGACGTAGAAGCCTCGGGCAATGGCGGGCGTCACCGTCAGGCCCCCCTTGCAGATGGCGAGGCCGAGTTGCGATCGTCGGCGATGACCGCTTGCGACGCCGAGGCACCCCGCCGACGTGGCGGTCAATGCCCGCCGGACGGTGCCATTTCGACTCGGGAGCCGCTCGTCACGCTCGCCTATCCCTGCCTCGTACCGTCGCAGTACGTGCTGTACTCGAACCCCCCCGCGCCCCAGCCGGCGAACAGCCACCAACCCTCGGAGCCGCCGTCGGCCGCCTGAAGCCGTGCCTCCAGCAGCTCCCGGCCCTCGGGAACGCGGTCCCGGGCCCACACGATCGCGCGAAGCTCGGCCCGGGCGCACAGCAGCTTGTGGAAGTCGGAGAGAACGTGCCACCTGGGCGCGCTGTACGCGAGCTCACTCTCGAGGGCCAGCACCAAGCGCGTGAAGGAAGGCACGTGGTCGGCCGCCCAGCGATCGTCCACGTAGTCGGTGGACTCGCCGTCGAACTGCGCCCACGCCACGTCGAAGAGAGACTCGTGAAGAGGCGACTGCTCTTCGTGCTTCGGCCACAGGTGCGCCGATCTCGCGCCGAGTGCGTTCTCCGCGTACACCGCTGCTTCGCGGCCGAGTCTGTTCGCGAAGGGAAAAAGGCCAGGAACGCCGAGGTCGAGCCCCAGCTTCCAGGCACGGAGTTTCACGGCGTGCGTCGCATTGCCATCCACCTGCCATGCGCCGTGAGCCTCATCGAGTGCCTCGCGCAGGCGCCCGATCAGCTCCGGCGTCGTGGGCAGCAACGCCGATCGGCCGCCGTGGCCCGGGGCGTCGTCCCTATCTGCAGTCACCAGTCTCTCCCTCCGAGTAACCTCGCGAACCAAGAGCCGGGAGCCCTCAGCGGGCTCGAAGACCTGGAAGTCTACGATCCCTATCGGCACGCCCTAGCCGCCCGGGTGCGGCGCGATGCGCTCAAGCCCTCGCGGCCACCCTGTGGTCCTCGAGCTGCGGCCGCACCGCCCGCGACAGCTTCCTCGGGGTCGCCGAGCGCCGCGAAGCCGGGGCGCGGCGGCGGTCGTGATCGGTGACCGAGCGGCGGGCGATGTATAGTCCGGCGCGCATGTCCGGCAAGCTCTTTGTGTCCCTGACGGGCGCGGCGCTCCTCGTGGCCGTGACGGGGATCATCCTGTCTGCTCGATCCGATCGGGACTCCGCTGCGGCTGTGACGGGCGCGATCGGAATAACGGGCACCGTCGTCGTGGCGATACTCAACCTCTGGCACGCGAGGTGGTCGCAGGCCGCAAGCGCCGAGAACGAGCGCTCGCGCATCGAGATCCAGCACCGGCATCAACTGGAGGCCATGGGGCGCGAGCAAGTCCTCGGTGATCGACGTGCGCAGGTCGAGGCACTGCGACGATCGGTGAGTGCGGCCGTGCTCTCCATCCAGTCCGCTCACTTCCTGATCGCAACCAAGGCGACAGATGGCGCCATGCGAGAGGAGCTCATCGCTCGCATGCAGCGGGTCCAGGACGAACTTGCGCAACAGCCAACCAGCGAGCGGCACGTCGACGTTGTTCTCTCTCCGGTGTCGAGCGCCTCCCTCCGAGGAGAGGTTCGAGCGTGGCGTGCCGAACTGCAGAAACTCTATGCGATGGTGGCGAAGTACACACCGCCGTCTGGCACCGCGCCACAGGGACACAGCGCACGGATCGAGGCCTTCGAGAGGGAATGGGTCGAGACGTACCCTCGATTCGAAGAGGCGTCCGCCCGTCTGGCCCGCGCACTCGAAGACTACGCGAGTGGAAGCGACATGCGCGCGAACGCGGATGCGTAGGCGAGCCCGCGCTCTCCGACCATGCCCCGCCGCCCCGGATTCCGGAGCCGTGCGCTATTCACGATGAAGCGAGAACGACAGCTCGTAGACCCAGAGCTCGAGGTTGGGTACGACGGCGATCGCCATTCGCAGGGAGTCCGAACCCGAGCCCGCTACCAACATGCCGCTCACCCGCCGTCCCTTCGCCAGCCTAGTCTGGACCCAGCCCATGTATCCGAGGATCTGTCCGATCGCCCGCCGGTCCGGCTGATCGCGCTTCGTCTCGATGACGACGAAGTTTCCCTCGCGGTCCGTGCAGAGGAAGTCGATCGTACCCACGCCGGGGTCGGACGTGATGAATTCTCGCCCCCGCGCCCCCTCGAAGAGCTCCAGGTGAGGGAAGTGTTGCTTCCAGTTGCGGAAGAGATAGTCCTGCAGGTGCAGCTCGAGTAGGGCTACGCCCCCGAGCTCGTCACCGGGCTCAGGATCGGCGTTGCCGCCGCCTCCCACCGGCGCCAGGCCCGCTGAGGGATCTCGAAGCCACTCCAGGACCTGGGTATAGCTGTACTGCTCGAGGTCATCCCGTGGCTGGTCCAGGAACGTGCGTCGCTCCGCTTCCGTGAGCAGTCGGTAGCGCTTCCCGTGCATCGTCGGGTCATCGGTGATGAGGAGCGGGGTCTTCAGGTAGCGCAGGCCAGGGGAGTGCTCCTTGCTCGGGTCGTTGATGCAATGAAATCTCACGTTGTGGCGAACGCTCCCGAGGTTTGTGCCGGGCGCGATCGCCTCCACGGCGTGCGCTATCTCACCGCTTCCGAGCCAGGTCCGGCCCTCGTCGTACGCGCCCTTGAGCGCATCCACGATCAGCTCCCAGATCGCCATGGTGAGTCCCCTCGTCGCGCGCCGCTGCTGCCCCGGTGGTCACGTTGCGGAGCTTATCGTGGCGCAGCAGAGCGTCGGGCAGGAATCCTCGCTGTGAATCAGTAGTGGCGTTCCCTATCTCGTCTCAGGGCCATCCATAGTCTCAGTAGCCGATCTCTCCGGAGCCACGCGTCTTGTACACCCAGCCCGCCATGACCACTCGTCGCAAGCCAAGTTCGTCACCCGGACGACGAGTCACTACTGCGCGAGCCGACCCACCTGGGGCAACACCGAGTCCATCAGATCCGCAGCCTCGCGCTGCTGATCGGGCAGGTGGGAATGATGCTTACATCTGGCCCCACTTTGATCCTCTGATCTGGCCCCACCCCCGGGGACCGGGATCAGGTCGTTGGGGCACCTCCTCTCGGGGAGGTCGAGGCCCGGAGCCGGTAGGACCCGGTGCCGGTCTCGATGATATGGGCACGGTAGGTGAGGCGGTCAACGACGGCCGCGGCGAGACGAGGGTCGGTGAAGATGCGGCCCCACTCGGAGAACGGGGAGTTGGAGGCGACGGCGACCGATGCCCGTTCCTCGCGCTCGGTCAGGATCTGGAACAGCATTTCGGCACCGCGCGGGTCGAGGTGGACGTACCCGAACTCATCCAGGCAGAGCAGGTCGAGGCGGCCGTAGCGGGCGACGAGGCGTGAGAGCGCGCGATCATCCGACGCTTCGGCCAGTTCATTCACCAGGGCGGCCGTGGTCATGTACCGCACGCGCAGCCCCAGGTGGCAGGCGGCCATGCCGAGGCCGATGAGCAGGTGTGACTTCCCGGTGCCGCTGTCACCGAGCAGGACGACGGGCTCGCCCCTTTCGACCCAGTCGCAGCGCTCCAGCGTGGCGAGCGCCGGCGCGTCGACTGTCGGCGCCGCCTCGAGGTCGAAGTCGGCGAGGTACTTGAAACGCGGGAACCGCGCCTCGACGATACGGCGCTGACGGCGCCGCTCCTCACGGTCATCGCGTTCGGCTCCCAGCACTTCGGCGAGATAGCCCAGATGGGTGATCCGGTCTCGGACCGCGGCTTCGGCGAGCGGGAGCGCCTGCTTCCTGACGGTGGGGAGACGGAGCTCACGGCAGATCGCCTCGATCGTCAGCTCCGCGGCCTGGTCGGTGAGGGGTGCTGTCATCGGGTGCCTCCTGTGGTCAGCGTGCCGTCGACACCGCAGCGGTGACGGCGGTTGTGGTGGTGTGCGACGCGTTCTCGGCAGACCGCGGAGCGCGGGAGCGCCCGCCCGGCGACGTGCCGGGCCATCGGGAATCACCCGAGAGCAGCGCATCGTAGCCATCGAGGAGCGGGGCAGGTCGGTCGTAGCGCTCCAGGTGCGGTCTCTCGACGGCGGCGTCTGGTGGCCTGCGGTCGGCGAGACGGCGCGCCTCGATGGCGACCAGTTCGGGGTTCACCGACTGGATCCTGTTGACCGTCCCGAGCGCGGCGTGCACCGCCGTGAAGGGAAGATGGCGATGCAGGAGCAGGACCTCGATGTACGCCTGCGTGCCCGCGCGGTCGCCGAGCTTGCGGCGGGCGCGGTCCCAGAAGCGCTGATGCTCGGCTGTGACGTGTCCCTTCGCACGCGCCTGCTGGAGCGCCACCGAGCCCGGGACCGCCCCGGGCTTGCGCGCGAGCACCTCCAGATAGTGGTCGAGCAGCAGGACCTCTGCTCCGGTGCGGGCGCTGCGCTCGTGGTGGGCGACTTCACGCCCCTCGGCCCACACGGTCAGGCTGTTCCCGGACAGCCGCACGTCCAGCTTCCGGCCTGCATAGGCCGCCGGGACCGAGTAGCGGGAGCTACGCACGGCGATGCGCGCCTTGCGGTCGACCTTCGCGCGCAGCGGGATTGACGGGTCGAAGCGCTCCGCCGGAAGCGGACGCAGCGAGGCCTTCTCGTTCTCTCCCATCTCGCCGACGGTGGCGAGGCGGCTCTCGATGTGCCGGGCGTCGTCGGTGCGGTCCGCCTCCCGCACTCGTTCGTTCAGCTCGCCGAGGGTCGCCACCTTCGGGACCGGCACGAAGTGCCGCCGGCGGAAGCGGCCGACCTCGCCCTCCACACCGCCCTTCTCGTGCGCGCCCTCGATGCCGGGCTCACAGAAGAAGCTGTCGAAGCCGTAATGCGAGCGGAGCGCGATGAAGCGCTCGGTCTGCAGGCGCTCGCGTCCCTGCAGCACGGTGGTGACGGCCGCCGTCAGATTGTCGTAGCGGATGCGCCGCGGCACTCCGCCGAGCCGCTCGAAGGCGACCACGTGCCCCTCGAGCAGAGACTCCTGGCCCTCGCCGACGAAGCAGACGTGCGCCGCCCGCCCCGAATGCGAGAGCCGCATCACGAACATCGCCAGCCGGGTCTCGACGCCCTCCAGCCACACCGTCACCGTGCCGAAGTCGACCTCCGCCTCCTCGCCGGGAGGATGGACCTGCGGGATCGTCACAACCGCGCGCCCGCCCTGGATCTCGCGACGCAGGCGCGCGACGCAGGCGCGGACCGTGGGCTCGGCCACCGTCGCCCCGTGTTCGTCGACGAGGCGCTCCCAGATGCGCCGGGCCGTGTGCCGCTGCTTGCGCGGCGCGCTGAGGTCGTCCACGAGCCAGCCCCGGATGACCGAGACGTACGGCCCGAGCTTCGGGGCCACGCGGGTCGCCTGCTTGCGTTCCGGGGGTATCGCCGACCCAAGAGCCTGCCGCACCGTGCGCCGGTGCACGCCATGCCGGCGTCCCAGCTCATGGATCGACAGCTCCTCCTCCCTCGCCATCCGTCGGATAGACTCGAACAGCTCCACTCTCGACACACTCCTCTTCCCTCGCTCCGGGAGTCATGCAGTCACCCGAGCGTAGGTCCTGGATGGGTCGGGGGTGGGGCCAATTCAAAGGATCAAAACGGCTCCAGGTGGGGCCAATTCAGAGCATCATTCCCAGGCAGGACGTGCGCGTAGGTGTCGAGCGTGAACGCCACGCTCGCGTGACCGCGACGCTCGAGCGCGGCGAGACGCAGGCGGTCGTGAAGCGGCGAGCGCACCACCGGGGACGGCGAGGTGCTCCGCTACCTCGAGGGGTGGCGGGCCATAGAGGAGGCGAACGCGACATTCGGGGCCGACCGCTGGGGCGCCGAGCTCGTCGGGGAGGTCACCCGCCGCCTCACGCCGGAAGCGGGGGGAGCGGCGGACTTATCGGCCGCCATCTACACGGCGACCCCGTCCGGGTCACCGCCCGGGGCTGCCTGCCACACAGCGACATCGGCACCGCCGTCGCCTCGGACCACACCGCCGAGGCGCACGCGGTGGCCATCAAGGCCGCCGCCACCGACGCGCTCAAGCGCGCGCTCCGGCACTTCGGGGCGCGCTTCGGGAACGGGCTCGGGAGTGAGCCCACCGATGCGGCCCCGTTCGGGGCCAGCGCGCGGCCGGACGAGCTCCGGCGCCGCGTGCTCGGGGTCGTTGCGAGCGCGGGATCGGACGAGGCGCGTACCCATAGGTGGGTCGAGCAGCGCTACGGGCGCCCGCTCGCACAACTCGACGGGGGGTCGCTGCTCGCCTGCGTCGACGCCCTCACGCGCGGACTCCACGCCCCGAAGCAGTGAACGAGGGTGGGGGAACACCAAGACCCTGTTCATCGAGTAGGCCTAGAGCGCGCTAGACGTCCCATCGCGCCTCCTCTTCCTCCTCACCGGCCTGCTCGATGGAGGCATGGAGCTGCCTGAGCATTGATCTCGCCCACCGTCGCACCTCAGGCCGCGGGTGCTCCGTCAACGTGTCTAGTGGACGATCGTACTGCTGGAAATAGGTTGTCACCGACCCCCACCAACCGAAGTTGTAGACGTTGAGTTCAATTGCTCGTAACACGTCATCCCGGTCTCCGAACTCGTCGAGCAACCGCGCCATGACCGGATGTAACGAGCGCTCGTCGGGGACGGGTTCCAATGGGTCCAGTACCGGGATGATCCTGGCCGCGCACGCCGGAGCGGCGTCCGGGTGGGCGTGACACCACGCGAACAGGCTGTCCTCGGGTAGATCGAGGATGGGGGGTTGCCCTCGACGGAACGATGGCGAGTCCCCGAGGCACAGCTCCGCGCGCCGCGCTGCCTGCGGATCGGACACGATCGCCTGACCGATGAGTGGCCAAACGACCTCAGGGAATCCCGACAACAGCGTTCGAATCAGGGGCCGAACCCTCTGGGCGCCATCGAACGTCCCTGTGACCAGTCCCCGCGCGAGGGCGAGGGCCGAGGCGGTGGCATCCGGATCCGCCCTCCCCTTGGCGAGAATCCACTCCATGACCTGCTCGAGATGGTAAGAGTCGGACCGCTCACTTGGCTCTCGGCGCCAGCCGCCGACGTTCCGGGCGAGCCTCACGACCTGAGGCCGCAGCGCGTCGAGTGCGTCGACCTGACCGAACGCGTACATCCCCATGAGCTCCGCGGCCACGGCGAGCCCCTCGGCATCTTGGTCGAGGAGTGCGTCAAACAGGGGCGCGACAGCTGCCGGTGGCAGCTTCTGCAGCACGCCGCCGAAGCCCCAACAGCGCAGCCCCGAAGGCGGGAACAGCCCGGATTCCAGGGCAGCGATCACCACCGGGATGTCGGACGTGGCGATCCCCGGAGAGAGGCACAACTCCGGAAGAGCGATCGCCAGCTCCCGTGACTCGGCCACTCGCCGCTGGAACGCGTCGGCTACGGCCGGACGGTGTGTGCGCAGCCAACCGACGTACCCTGACAGGAGATCGAAGCTGCGCTCGCCCGCAGGTACCCCTGCGACCGCCACCTCGAACCGCTGGAGCCAGTCGGGGGATCCGCGACTGAGATCGGCGACAGCCTCTCCGAATACACGCGCCATCTGGTGGTGACCGCGGCTCAGTCGAGGAAGGTATGACTCAAGCAGAGCCGGCTGGTCGATCAGTTCTTTAGCCAGATCCCGAACGTCTCCAGCTGCGCGCTGGTGTTGTGCCTCGATGTCCTCGCCCTCCCGAGGGTCGCGGGCAACCGTGGAGATTCGAGCACGGATGAGCGCTTCCATGGTCCTCGGCTGGAGAGTTCCGATCAGCGCCTCGATACGGTTGAGCGCGTCCGGGTCGAGGCCGTCCATGCCATCCGTGAGCAAGTCTCCCAGGCTCGCGGCTGCCGCAGGCCAATAGCCCACCTCGGGAGCTACTCGCCCAACGACACTCTCCACGACATCGAGCAAGCCCTCCTGCACCCATGCCCCGAGGCCTTTGCTGAGCGCAGCTCTCGCAGCCTCGCCCGCCGGGTCATCCGACTGAGCGAGATGCCCGAGACGCGTCACACAATCTCGTATGTAGTCCGTTGCATCCCTCCGCGTGGGCGGAAACCATGGCTCCAAGGCAGGCCGGGTCCCGTGGGACTCGGCTCCGAGCGTGCGCTGGAAGGTGACGGTCTCTGAACCGGCAGCGAGAGCCGCGACGACGATGGCACGTTGAGTGGGGTCGCTGCTGGCTGCCAATCCATCCAGAACTGCGATCCTGGCGCTGCCGCCGGCCTCGGTGCCGCCCTCCAGGACGGGGAAGAGCTCGGTGAATCGACCCGTCGCGTTGTTGCTCCAAGGCTCGGTCTCAGCTACTGCCAGACGTAGCAGGAGCAGCGCTCCGGTCTCGAAGGTCCTCGCGTGAAAGGCGATCCTCTCGAGCGCCAGTACGAGGCCTCGGCGCAGGTCGCCGTCGACCGTGCCCAGATCTGCGGCGTCATCCAGGACGCTCTCGATTCTCTCTCCGACCATCTCCGGGCTGATCTCGGCGAGGCTCGACAGGACATCCCCGTGGCCCTCCGCGCTCGCCTTCTGGAACCCATCAAGAGGGCCGCCTACCCTGCAGACATGCTCGGCGACCGTCACAGCGATATCCGTGGTGTTGAGTTCCGCAAGTCGACGTGCAGCCTGCCTTTTCAGATCAGGACCGATTCTGCCGGCGAGAACCAAGTCCCACGTGTCCCGCGGCCACTCTCGCCACTGGCTCTCTGCCAACTTGAAGGCGATCGGTCCCGACTGCAGAGCGACCCTTGCCCCCCGGCGCTTCGCGACGCCGCGGTCCGCGAGCGTGGCGCAGTCCGCATGGAAGTCATCGGCGCTGAGGCTACCCACTAGCGCCGCGAGTTCTTCCAGCTCCCGCCGATCTCTCACTCCGACTAGGCCGAACGAGGCCAACAGCTGCGCAGACTTCAGTAGAGACTTGCTGTCTCTCCTGTTGCGACCCAGCACGAAGGCGCCGACGAGAGCTTCGTCGGCGGCATCGGCCAGGGGGCGAGATTCCAGCCACACGTGCCCGACGCGGATCGCGAGTCCCGGAAAGCCCCGAGAGAAGCGAGCCAGCCGTTGCCCGTCCTCGAAGGGCAGCCCAGGCAGGAGCTGACCTATGATGCCCTCGGTGACGACCGGCGGCGCCTCGGGCACCAGGAACGTGCTCCGATCCAGCGTTCCGCGGGGAATCTCATCATCGATCGTGACCAGAGAGAGGCGGCTGCCCTTTCGCACGATCATTCGAACGAGGACCTCATGCGACTGGGGTTCGCAATCGTCGACGACCAGGATCGCACGCTGCCCGTCGTCAACGAGCGTCTGGACGGTCCTGCTGACGGTCTCCCAACCGACCTCGGACTCGACAGCGTAGAGCACAAAGTCGCTGAGCGAGTGGTCACCCGCCCCGATCTCTCGACCGAGTGCTTCGAGGACGAGACGCGACTTGCCGACACCAGGAAGCCCCACCAGGCGCAGGGCGCTCCGCTGCTTGGTCACGCACTCAAGTAGTCGACCCTTAAGAGCAGGCAAGCGGCCGTCGTCAAGCCAGAGTGACTGGTCGTGCTCGCTCCGTGTGGCCCAGTGGCTCCACGACCGGAAAGGACCGATGGTGCCGGGAGACGTGCGCTCCTTGATCCAGACAACAACCGACGGGTAGGAGGTGGCCCACTCAGCGATTTGGCCCGCATCCCAGAATCGGACCTGCTCGGCGGCGATTGCCACGCCGGCGTTCCGCACTGTGGCCCGAAGCCGATCCTCTCGCTCCCGAATCTGCTTTCGGTTGTAGGGGTGCCCGCAAAACATGATGTAGTACCCACCCCGAGCGAGTCCGGCCCGCAGTGCGTCCCTTATGTCGCCGTTGGCCGCCAAGACATCCTGAACCGCGGCACTCGGTGACATCGGTCCGGCCTTGGCTTGGAACTGGACGAATCGGCCGGGAAGGAACTTGGTTCGCTCCGGCGCTCCCTGCCAGTCAATGCGGCCGTCCTCGCCCCCGTCCGGGGCATGAATGTTCTCGGCCACGTGGATTCCGGCGGGAGAGACCCCGTGAGCTACTGCCTCTGCCCTGAGGAGGCGCCTCAGGAGAGCAGGCAACTCCCGCTCGTTCAGTGTGGCGACATCTGAAGCTCCCGCTTCGAACGGGAAACGCATGACGACTGCTTGCGGAAGAGCTCTGCCAGAGCTCAGCAACCGGATCGTCGCGGGGTTCGCGTCCAAGAGGCGCAGTAGCGTATCCACGGAGGCTGTCGGAGTGATCGTCCCAGCCTCGTATTTGGTGAACGCGCGCGGGCCTCCACCGATCAGTTCGCCAGCCTCCGCCTGCGTGAGTCCGAGACGATCTCGGATCGCGCGGATTTCCTCAGGCGCTAGACGCCGCGGAGACTCTTGCATGGGACCATAATAGCACATTGATTGCCCATGTGACCGTAATGGTCATAGCATCGTGTTGCCTCAGCGCCGGGGAGCGGCGCAGCTACGTCGCAAGCCAGAGCATCGTCGGCGACTTTGCCTGCGCCCTCCGTGTGCCAGACCACGCCGCCACGCTCCTCCGGAACTGCGTGATGACGACGTACTCGTTAGGGCCGGCACCGGGATCGGCGTGGGCGGAGTCGAAGAATCGGACGGTCGGCGTCTCCTGCGGCCATCGCGGGCGATGGTCAACAGCATGCCGCAGGCGAGATACACAACGCTCACCAACCTCTACAACGCCCGCCCGGCTTGGCTCTCCCACCTCCACGCCGCCCTCGACGCGGCCGTCTTCGCCGCCTACGGCTGGCCGGAGTCCGCCGCACCGCACACGCTGTCGGAGGAGGAACTGCTGGGGCGGCTGCTGGCGCTCAATCTGGGGCGGAAGAGGGGTTAGTCGAACGTGGGGCGGCTCCGCTCGCCGGGCCAGTCCTCCGGGAGGTCCAGCAACTCACCGAGGAAACTGGACTGCGTCAGGCGCTTGCGACGCTCATCGGAGCGCTCAATGTCGTCGAACAGCGTCAGCTTGCTCGTCATGTGGCTCACCCCAAACGATGCCCCGGCTGAACTACCCGGCGGTTGGCCCCAGCGTCGGGACGTCCAGGGACCAACCAACACCGATTCTCAAGATCTCATAAGCCCTTGGTCGCGCGACCCGTAGTCCCAGCGACCCAGACTCGGCGAAGAAGGTGCGAGGCGACCCGATCGGGCCTGACCGTGTTTCCATTGAGAATGGGCCCCGCCGCACTTCTGCCAAGGGTCCAGACATCACGCCTCTTGGCCGACCATGGGCGCGAAACCCCGCGCGAGCAGGGGCCCGGTGCGCCCGGGCACGCGTCTCACCCGAGTTGCCACACAAGTCCGTATGCCGACAAATGCGCGGGCACGGGATGAACGAGCGTCGGCAGTTGGACATCTTGGAGCCAGATCCTCCCCGGTCTCCACCAACCCTACAGGCGCCGTCATCACCTTGGCGTGGGGGCGATTCCGCCGATCAGCTCCGACTCGATGTCCAGATCGACGCGCTCGATCACGGGCTGGAGCAGTCGCCGGCGTTGGCGTTCGCGCCGGAGCCGGGCGACGCAGCCGCGGACCGTCGCCTCGGCGACCCTCGCGCCGTACTCGGCGACGAGCCACTCTCGGATGACGTCCGCGTACGGACCGAGCGTCGGCGCCGCGCGGAGCGCTTGCTTGCGCGGCGGCGGCGCCGATCGCTGTTCACACCCGCCGTCCTCAGAGGTAACCCACATCGACGGAGAGGCAACTGGTCTCTGGTAGTCCCGTGTGTCCGCCTGCGTCCCCAGCGATGAGTGGCATCTGGGACGAACTCATCCCACTATCCTCAGGACATCCGGGATCGCCGAAATCCTGAGACCGTCCCAACCTTGGCGGGAACCGTCCTCGATGTCGTACGGGGCACGCATGAGCACGGCCGTCATGCCCACCGTCGTCGCACCACTGAGTTCGTCTTCACTACCATCCGCGACGAAGAGGCAGCGCTTGGGTACGACATCCATCCGTTGGGTAGCGAGCGCGTAGATGCGGGGATCGGGCTTGGCAAGGCCCACATCGCAGGAGAGCACGGCTGTTCCGATAAGGTCGGCAATGGTCGTGGACGCCCACAACCGGGAGGTTTCAACACTGCAATTGCTGACGAGGCCAATCCGGTAGCCAGCCTCCGCCAGCTCAGCCAGCGCCTCTGATATCCCGGGGCGGACGGCCGCCAAGGCTCCGCGGATGTAGGCGTACCGAACCTCGACGGAGGCACGCACGCTGTCCGGGTCCGGCTCAACCCCGAGCTTCCTGCACACGTGGACATGGGCAGCCTCCGTCGACGGGAGGTCACCTACAACGCGCGCGGACCATGCGGCGGACCACGCACTCGCGAATTCCGTCTGGTTGGTCCACGCCAAGCAGGGCCGCGACCTCTTTCGTCATCCGCACGTATCCCGGATCGCTCGCCGGATCGTCGACCAGCGTGCCCCACAGGTCGAAGACGACTGCATCGAACTTGCGAATGCTGAGCAAGAGGGGCTCCTCCAGTCAGGCGTCCACGGCGCCTGCTGGGTGGCTGACGATTGTGCAGCGGCCGGACGGAACACGGCACCCGCCGGCAGGCGGGCGCTGTTGCTGCTGTGGCTGCGGCGCGTTCTCACCCTCGCGTTGTGGTGGAAGTAGCCGGGCCGGTGGTGCTCCGGCCCCAGTCAGGAGCGCTCAGGAAGATCCGCGAGCGTGATCGTCGGGAGGGCTGCGTCGGGGTCTTGGGCTACCTCGGCAGCCCTGCGGATGATCATCTTGACCGCCGCTTCGAGGAAACGCGATTCCGGCTGCGAGAGCTCGGTACTAGTGGCAGACGCCTTGCGCGCCGAGCCAACTCCTCCCCCGTTGGACGCGAGCTTCGCGATCTCCGTGAGAACCCGCTTGCTGATGTGGTGGTGCACGGCAGCACCATGTCTCTGTTGCCGTCCACGCCCCGGCGACCGGTACTCAAGCATGGTGAGACAGAAGTACACCATGCTCGGCAGGGGTTCGTGCCCCGCGTAGTACCGGGACAACCGGTCGTACATGGTCTCCACGTCGGGGTCGTCCGCCCTGAGAGTCACGCCCGCTGGTGGCGAGGGATAGGCAGGCCGCGTAAGAGTTACCTTCACGTTCCCGGTGGTCCAGCGTACGGCGATGCGGGACGCGGAGACGTTGAGGGTCCTTTGCTTCGACTGTGGCCGTTGTCGATCGATGACTTCTGCCCGGTCCAATCGCAACCGGAAGTCTCCCGGGCACGCGTGGAGGCTGGCGTCCAGTTCCCAGCCCCGGATGTACGGAAGCACCGCCTCCAGCGCTTCTTCCTCAGTCGCGTGATGCTCCTTGAGGGCGAAGCGTACGGTTCCGTCCTTGAGTGTTACTCGGAACCCTGGCTCCTCGTGATCGATGGACGGCGCATCGTCGCTGTAGGCCACGGCAGGGCCATGCTCGATTCTGAAAACCAACGCGTCGACGTGTGGGGCATTCATCGCACGTGGCATGGTCCCACTGTCGGCCGCTGCGGCGCCAATGTCGGCACCCCACAACCGGACGTACGCACGGTGCTGAGCGCGCCACATGCTCGCCCAGACCTCTGGTGGAAGTACGCCGGACGGGCCCCAGTACTCGCCCGGGAGCGAGGTCGCCCCTGCTCAGTCGTTCCTGGCGGACCAAGAACGCTCGTACTGCTTCCCGGATGTCCCGTTCGTTCACATATCGGCGCAGCTCGCGCCAAGCCCCGGGTCGGACGAATCGGATCGTCTGTCGGAGGGTCGACAGCGAGGCGGGCGTGTTCATCAAGGTGTTCGTCCATCCGTCCAACACGGCTGAGGCGAGTTTCCTCGCCTCGGCGCTGAACATCGGGGCCGCTGGCTGGCGGGCTTCGCCCTCTGGTTCGTAGATGACTTGCCCGACCTCCCGAGCTGGCAAGGTGCTGCTAGTGGCGCCGGTCAGCCACAGAGCGGCGGGCGAGATCGTAGACTAGTCGGCCGTTCGCCTGCTGTAGCGTCAGCCACTGGCCCGGGCGCGGCCGTGCTGGCACGGGGGGCGCCGAGGGTCGGCGTAGGGCACCAACGATGACCTCAGCGGATACTGCGTCCGGCGGGTTGCTGCGCTGGGTCCGCCCCACGCTTCTGTACTCGATCGGCGTGACTCCCGGGCAGGATGTCGGCTTCCGGGCGGTCCCGATGCGCGTGATGTCACCGGGCTTGGCTAGTGGCCTAGTTGCCCGCAGTCGCACCTCCACCCCCTGCGGAGCGCGCAGATGCACGTCGGGGAACTCGAAGTGAACAGTCGGCTGTCATTCCGTCTGCTAGTAGCCGCCTTCGCCCTGGTCATCGTGGCATTCGTGCTTCTGGCATGGGCAGCTTGGCACACGTGGCCGCCGACAGACGGCCAAGCAATCGCGCAAGTAGCGGCGTGGATCGCGGGAGTGGGCGTGCTTGCGACGGTACTCTCAATCGTGGCCGCCTACGTGGAACTACGAACCCTCTTTCCTCATCAGAGACTGCAGGTCCGCGTCGAGAGAAGACCCCTACCGGATTGGGATATGGAGATATGTCGCACCGTATTCTCGAATCCGAAGAATGGTGCATTAGTGAACGCCTATCGCCTTGAGGTATGGCTTGAGGACCCACAGGGAAGAATGCAGAGCTACTACGGCGATAGACCTTCTCAATCGTCGGGCGCCGCGGCTGGGTGGAAGAGGGCACCAAGTGAGGAAAGCAATGATCATTCGTATCACTGGACGCTGCTTCAGGATGAGCCGTTCTTTCCCGGAACCGACGTTGAAGGTCCCTATGTCGACCTGTGGCCAGATACCGTTGATGACAGAGGGAGGTGGCGCGCAGTGTGGCACACGGATCGGAATGCCTCCGGAGACACGCCGCTGACCCTCGATATCCCGTCAAGCGCGTCCGAATAGGGATACGGCAAAAGTGGCCCTTCCACTGCCGGTCGCATCCGGATGCAGCGGGGCGGCGAGACCGGAACTCAAGACCCGTTGGGGCCTCGCATTGTCGGCGGGCACACGGCCGCATCGGTGCCGCTGCCGCACGCCAAGCGATCTCCCGCGATCACACCGTCATGGTCCCTTTCGTGGTCCCATTCGCCGGTGCGCGGACCTGCGCGTCCGTGCGTATGCGTACGTTCTCGGCGCCGGAATCAAACCTGTGTGCGCGGTGGTGCGCGTCCGTGCGCGTGGCAAGCCAATCTGGGGGTCAGGAGGTCGCAGGTTCAAATCCTGTCTCCCCGACCACTTTTTCAACCTAGGATCGACTTCCTCGGCTCCGACCGCCCGGCGGTGGTCCCATTCACGTTCGGCGCCGAGGGCGGCGTCCATCCGCTCCGCAGCGCGACGACGGTTCTCGTCGAAGACGTCGGTGTACGTGTTGAGCGTGATCCGCACGTCGGAATGCCCGACCATCTCCATGAGCGCGCAGGGGGAGAGCCCCTGCGCGTGGAGAAGCGAGGCGGCAGTATGCCGGAGTTCCTTGATGCCGCGGGCCGGCCAGGCGCCCGATGACATCTAGCCGCCTGCCGGCTGCCCAGACTGGCTCAAGGACCTTGGCGATCGACACACACGGCGGCATCCTAAAGATCGTCGACGCGAAGGTGTAGCGTCGTACAGCAGTCGTGGCGGACCATCCGTGGAGTTCGTCGCCGACGCCCCGATCTTCTCGGACGACCCCGGGGCAGTCGTCCGACGGGCATCCGGAGGGACCGAACGATGAGGGTCGACATGCAGATCCACCTGTGGGAGACGGAGCGGCCGGACCGCCCGTGGCGGCGGGGCATCCCGACCAGCCTCCCCGAGCCGTTCGGGCCCGAGCAATTCCTGCCGATGATGGACCGTGCCGGGGTCGATGTCGCGGTGATCGTACCGCCCGCCTACGTCCACCCGAGCAACGACTACGCGCTGGAGTGCGCGGAGCGCTTCCCCGACCGCTTCGTTGTGATGGGGCTCGTCGATGTCGCAGCGCCCGACGTGGCAACGCGCCTGGCGGGCTGGCTCGAGGTGCCCGGTCTACGCGGCATCCGAACGAGCGTGACGGCCCGAGGCCGCGCGCTGTGGGGGAACGACGAGGCGGCCGAGCCGTTCTGGGCGGCCTGCGAGCGCTTAGAGATCGCGGTCACCGTGATGGCGGCCGGCGCGCTCGATTACGTGGAGGCACTGCTTGAACGCCGCCCCGGCCTGCGGCTCTGCATCGACCACCTCGGATTGCCCCTCATCGACGCGCCGATGGATGAGGCGGCCTTCAACAGGTTCCTCGGGCTGGCCCGGTATCCCCGACTGCTCGCGAAACTCTCCACGCTGCCGGCGCGCTCCCGCTCGGGCTACCCGTTCCCGGAGGTGCACGACCTTGCCCGCCGCGCGGTGGAGGCGTTCGGGGCCGAACGGCTGCTGTGGGGCAGCGATCACACACAGACGCTGGGTCGCGGGCGGGCCGGCTACGAGGAAGAGGTAGGGTTCGTCGCCGAGGCCCTCGACTTTCTATCCGCAGAGGAGAGGGAGTCGATCCTGGGGGAGAACGCGAGGCGCTTCCTCGGGCTCGGCGACGGCTCTCCCGCGCCGGACCGCATCGGGAGATGACCTGCGTCCAGACCGCCCTGCGACGGACCACCGACCCGAGCACACTGCCGGGGCCGGCGCATTCGCCGTGCCGCGCAGATCGCAAGCACCGGCATGATGTGCTACGTACGAATGTTCCGGCGCTCGGTGTGCGACCAGAGTCGACGGGTCGGAAGACTCAAGCATAGGTTGCCCCCCAATGACCGGTCGGGCAGCTGACGAGGACCGACCCCCTCCCGCGGCTCGAGCGTCACGGGTGCCTGAATTGCGGACGCGTGTTGCCAAGACGCGACCCCGACGGTCAGGCCGGGCCGTCGCCCGCGAAGTCCTCCTCCGGCATCAGAACGAACTCGGGGTAGGCCTCGAGTCCCAGCTCCCCGACGTCCTGTCCCACTAGCTCCACTTCCGGAGACACGCGGGCACCGATCGTCATGTCGATCACGCGCCACAGCACGAGCGAAACCCCAAAGGCGAACGCCCCGACCGCCACCACGCCGACGAACTGCGTGAGAAGATTTGCGCCTCCGGCGATCGAGACGGCGAGCGTGCCCCAAATCCCGGCGAAGAGGTGCGCTGGCACCGCTCCGACGACATCATCGATGCGGAGCTTGTCCAAGACCCAGATGCCGCCTGTGCAAGTGGCGCCCCCGATCGCACCGATGGCGATGGCCCACAGCGGCTCCACGATGTCGGGACCGGCCGTGATCGAGACGAGTCCCGCAATTCCGCCGTTCAGGCCCGCGAGCAGGCTCATGCGACCCAAGATGGGCCGCGAAACCACGAGGGCCGCCATGACGCCCGCCGCAGCCGCAAGGTTTGTGTTGACCAGCACAAGGCTCATCGCGACGACGTCGCGCGCGCTCCCGAGCGCAAGCTGCGAACCGCCGTTAAAGCCGAACCACCCGAACCACAGGATGAAGACCCCCAGCGTCACGACCACGACGCTGGAAGGCGGCGTCGGGCGGGCGCTGCCATCCGGGCGGAACTTGCCACGACGTGGGCCGACGACCATCGCACCCGCAAGGGCGGCCCACCCACCCGTCCCGTGGACAACCGTCGAACCGGCGAAGTCCTTGAAGCCCAGCTCGGCGAGCCACCCCCCACCCCATGTCCATGCGCCCACGACCGGGTAGATCAACGCCGTGAGAACGAGGGTGAAGAGGAGGAACGACCACATCTTCGCACGTTCGGCCAGGGCGCCGGAGACGATCGATGCCGTGGTCGCCACGAAGACCATCTGAAAGAACCAGTCGGACATCGAGGAGTAGCCGGTCGCGATCACGGCAGATGCGACATCGAGCCCCTCAACAAGCGCCACCTCGTCGGCGGACGGCCCGTAGAACAATGTCAGGGAGCCGATCAGGTCTCCGACATCGACGTACATGAGGTTGTAGCCGACCACGAAGTAGGCGAGACCCGCGATGGAGTACACCCCGAGGTTCTTCATGCATATCGCCGAGGCGTTCTTGGTCCGCACCGAGCCCGCCTCGAGCATCGTGAACCCGGCAGCCATCCACATCACGAGCGCGCCCCAGATGAGGAACGACAGCGTGTTGAGCACGAACGCCGTCTCCGCATCCACGCCGGCCGCGCTCACGACCGAGGGCCACAGGAGGAAGAGGCCGAGCGAGCCCGCGAGCGCGGCCACCACCGCGACGCTGCGCCTTGGGCGGGCGGCCGCGGCGCCGAGGGCGTGCCCGCCCAGCCTGGACCGGCTCGGGGAAGTCCGTACTAGCACGGGCACCGTCCTCCTAACCGCTGGCCGCCGCCGGCACCACAGGGACCTCGCCCTGCCCGTCCTCGGGCGGGGCCAGGGGCAACTCGACGATCATCTCCGTGAACTCGCCAGGTTCGGACTCGACTCGAATGGTTCCGCCGTGCTTGCGCACTATGTCGCTCGATATGGCGAGGCCAAGTCCCGTTCCGCGGTTGGTGGGCTTGGTGGTGAAGAACGGGTTGAAGATCTTGTCCGCGATCTCCTGAGGTATCCCATGCCCGTTGTCGCGGATCCGTACCTCGACGCCCTCATCTAAGCGCTTCGTGCTCAGTCGGACGGTCGGAGAGTAGGTGCCGGTGCCGCCGGGGCTCCCCGCCAGGGCGCGGCGCTTATCGTCGGTCGCGTCGCAGGCGTTCCCCACCATGTTGAGGAAGACCCGACCGAGATCCTGCGGGATGACCGTCATCTCGCCAACGTCGGGATCGAGCTCTTGCTGCAGGTCGAGTTGAAAATCAGGATCGGATGCCCGCGCGCTGTGATAGGCAAGCCTCGCGTGTTCGTCGAGCAGTCGATTGATGTCGAACGATTGCCACTCACCCGAGTCGCGTCCCATCATCAGCATGTCCTGCACGATCCGATCGGCGCGCTCGCCGTGGCTGCGTATGCGCTCCAGGTTCTCGGTCAGGTCGCTCGATATCTCTGCTATGAGCTCCCGATGCTCGTCCGGCACGCTATCGCCGATTTCGTCGAAGGTCTCTCGCAGTTCGACGAGAAGTTCAGCCGACGACTCCGAGAAGTTCTTGACGAAGTTCAACGGATTCCTGATCTCATGAGCCACACCTGCGGTCAGCTGACCGAGAGCAGCGAGCTTCTCGCGAACGACGATCTGGTCCTGCGCACGGCGTAGGTCGGCCAGCACGGTCTCCAGCTCGCCATTCTTATCCTGTAGCTCTCCCGCGAGCTTCTCCACGAGGTTCAGACGCTGGACCTCCAGCGCGTGTCGACGAAACACCTCCAGGGCCGCGGCCATCTCCGCGACCTCGTCCTGTCCACCGATGGCGACCTGCGCCTCCAAGTCCCCGCCAGCCATCCGGCGCATCCAGTTGGCCAGTGCCTCGAGGCGGCGCAGCAGGACCCGCCAGACGTAGAGCCACGCGATCAGTAGCGCCCCGGCGAGGCTTAGGGCGCTGATCGCGAGCAGCAGCGTGCGGCCCGTCTGAATCGCCTCCAACGAGGCGAGGGTTGCCTCCTGCGCGCTCGCGCTCGCCGCGTCCACGATGCCGTCGATCTCGGCGACGAGGTCGATGGCGATATCGCGATTCTCGTCGAGAAGATCCCTCTGCGAATTCTCAAGCAGGAGCCCCGTGGCGATCACATCGAAGCCGTTCTCCTCACCGATGCCCAGGCCAAGCAACCGGCCAAAACTCGCAGCGAGCTCGGCACGCAGCTCAGATTCCTCCAGAGAGTCCAGGTTTCGAGCGACACGGGCCGTCGAGGCCTCGAAACGTTCGCGCAGTGGCTCGATGAAGGATGGGTCCGAGAGGCCGAACGCGCTGGCCAGAAGCTGTGTCGACAGGTTCGCATCCGCCTGCAACTCGGCCAGATAGCGGAAGCGGTTGAACTCCGACTCGGTGAAGTGCTCGAGAGGATCGGAGGCAGGCTCGTCGAGCTCACTGTAGCCCGTTACGGTATAGAAGAGCTGGTCATCGAGTGCCGGGATGAGCAGGTCCTCAAGACGAGTGCGGACCTCGTCGAGCTCCATCAAGAGATCATCTCGTTGAGCGGAGACAACGAACAGCTCTTCCTTCGCATTCTTGATGGCAACGATATTGGAGATGAGCGTGTTCGAATGGGAGTGGACGCGCGCGAAGCGCTCGTTCGCGGTGTTGCTCGTCTCCAGAACTGACAGCTCCGCCTCGAACGCCGCATGTGCCTCGTCGATAGCGATTGATACGGCAGCAACCTCGTCGAGCGTCGCCGCTCCGGTCAGTCGCGGCGCGGCGTCGACGAGAACACCGCTGAACTGGGCCACGCCGAACGCTGCGGAGAGCTCCGGGACGCTTCGCTCGTTGACCCGGCTCTGAAAGTCGCCGACGCGATTGAACGAGAACCAGCCGACGAGGCTCGCCGCGAGCGTCAGGGCGACGGCGCCGCCGATCCCGACGTAGATCTGCGTCGAGATGCGGTGGCGGATGTTGAGCGCGTCACGCAGTCGCTGGCTCACGGCCGCACTTCCGCCAATCGCTCAATCGGATAGTACAGCCCGTCGCTCCCGATCACCGTCAGGAAGACCTCATCCGATCCCTGGTTGTCGCCCTCGCCGTAGCGCAGCTCGAAATCGCCGACGTCTATCGACGCAGCGCCGAGGATGGCTTCGCGGAAACATGTGCGAGTCAGATCCGGCCCGCAGCGCTCAAGGCCGGCGATCGCGAGGCGGCCAGCCAGATAGCCCTCCAGCGAGACGAATCCCGGACGCACCACCGGGTCATAGGCAGAGAGGGCTCGGCGGTAAGAAGCGACGACCGGTACGGATGTGTCCGATGGGAAGGGCACGACCTGCGTGACGACGACTCCTTCCCCACGGGGGCCGAGCTGTTCAGCCAGCGCATTGCTCCCCACGAAAGAGACGGTCATGAAGACCGCGTCCATGCCGGTCGTGCGTGCCCATGCGATGAACGTCCCGACCGGTTCGTAGGCGCCGATCATGATCACCGCCTGTGGGCTCCCCCTCCGCAGGTCGAGTAAGGCGGTCTTCACGGCCTGCGTGTTGCGCGGGTACAGCCCGACCGCCACGGGCTCCATCCCGCGCCGGCCGAGCGCGAGCAGCGCGCCCTCGTAGCCCGCCCGACCGAACGAATCATCTTGGTACATCACGGCGATGCGCTCGATACCCACGCTCGTGAGCTCCGCAACCATCTTCTCGGTCTCCTGGTTGTAGGAGGCGCGGAGGTTGATGACGTTCCCCAGCAGCTGGGCGTCGCGCAGGAAGGCGGCACCGGTAAACGGGGCGACGTAGGGAACACCGGCCGAGAGCGCGACCGGCGTGGCGGAGCGTGACGTGGGCGTCCCCACAGCGCCGATCAGGGCGAACACCTGCTCGTCCTCGATGAGACGGAGCGTGTTCGCGATCGCAGCCTCAGGCTCATACGTGTCGTCGAGGGACTGGAGCTCGATGACCCGGCCGTGCACGCCACCAGCGCGATTCACCTCCAAGAAGGCCGCGGCGATCCCGTGGCGCATGTCTCTCCCCAGTCCCTGAGCGGGGCCGCTGAAGGCGGCGGACTGGCCGAAGAGAACGCGCTCGTCGGAGACGCCGCTCGTCTCGCCGGAGCCACCCGCCGGCCCGGGCTCCGCCGGCCGGGCGGAGCTAGGCGGCGCAGTGGCGCTCGGCGCCGGTGCGCGTGTAGCGGTCGCATCCTCTGACGACGAGCACGAGCTGATGCTGCCTGTGAGGATGACTATGACGAGACCGAGCAGCAGTAGCGGCGATGCTCGGCGAGGAGCTCGCTGACTCATTCGTCCCGATGGGCCACCATCGTGAGGTGGTTTCGGTCGCCCTTCCTGTGATAGGACACCTCGTCCATCATCGTCTTGACGAAGTGGACGCCGAGGCCACCGACCTTGCGCTCACCGACGGATGAGACCAAGTCCGGCGGCGGCGCATCTGTCAGGGGATTGAAGGGACTCCCGCTGTCCACGATCTCGATCGTCACGGCGTCGGCATCAGATGCCAGCGTCACGTCGAACATCTCGCTGTGCGCGTGATTCACGATATTCAGCGCAAGCTCTTCGAGCACGAGCGTCGCACGGAAGATCAGGCCCTCCGGCCAATTCTCTCGCTGGGCCAAATCCTCGACGGCCGACAGGAGACGTTGCAGCTCCTCAACCTTCGGCGCAAAACTAAGCGACAGTTGCTCGCTCACCCTTAGCTCTCGCTCCTGCGGAAGATCAGGCAGGTGATATCGTCGGATTGCGGTGCCTCGCCCGCGAAGTCGTTTACTGCCTGGAAGACCGCATCGATGGCCTCTTCCGTATCGGTCGGCGGAGTAGTCGCGAAGAGCTCCACCAGACGCTCCATCCCGAACTCCTCGTCGCGCTCGTTCATCGCTTCCGTCACACCGTCAGTATAGAGGACGATCGCGTCTCCGGGAGACAGTGTGATCGAGGTCTGTTTGTACTCATATCCCGGTACGACGGCAAGGGCGATACCGTCGGTGAGCGGCAGCGCGTCGGACGTCCCGTCGGGATGAACTACCAGCGGTGTGTTGTGCCCCCCGTTGGCATAGGTCAAGACTCCAGTGGACGGATCATAGACAGCGTACAGCGCCGTGACGAACATCGCGGCATCGTTGCTCTCCTGAAGCAGGTCGTTGACCTCGTTCAGCACCACACCCGGAGCCCCGCGGCCAATGGCGGAGCCCTTCAGCAATGTGCGACAGGACATCATGAAGAGAGCGGCCGGGACGCCCTTATCCGACACGTCCGCTATGGCGAGGCCGATGCGGTCCTTGTCGAGATTCATGACGTCGTAAAAGTCACCGCCCACGTTGCGGGCCGCCTGCATGCGAGCCGAGAGCTCGTACTCGGAGCTTCTCGGGAACTCCATCGGAAGAATGGACCTCTGCATCTTGCTAGCGACATCGAGCTCATTCTGGAGTGACACCAGCTTGTCGCGGGACGCCAGCGCCGCCCGCCACTCCTCGAGGTGCCTCATCGTACGGTCGATGGTGAGCTTGAGGTCCTCAAAGTCGATGGGTTTCGTGACGAAATCGAAAGCGCCACGGTTCATGGCGACGCGAATGTTCTTCATGTCACCGTAAGCCGAGACGATGACGCAGCGAATGTCGGGAGACACGCGGGGGATCTGATCGAGCAGCGTAAGACCGTCCATCTGGGGCATGTTGATGTCCGACAGCACCATGTCGATGCTCGGATCCTTGCCCAGAACGTCGAGCGCCTCTACCCCGTTGTGGGCGAAGGCAAACGAATACTCACCCTGGCGGATGCTCCGACGCATGCGCTGCAGCATGAGGGGCTCAAGATCGGGCTCGTCATCGACGACAAGAATCCTGAACGGATGCAGGCTCTTCTGTACCACAGTCCTCGACGCTCGCTATGACCGCAGGCTGGCCGGGGTGATCAGGAGTTGGTTGCGGCGATCGCGTCTTCCTGCGAGTCCTCGACGGGGATTATCCTGTCAAAGCCGCTGATCTTGAATACCTCCCGCACGGACTCGGAGAGCGAGCAAACCATCAACTGCGCGTTCTGACGCTGCACGGCCTTCGCCGTCATCAGGATGACCCGCAGTCCCGCACTGCTGATGTACTTCAGGTTCTCGAAATCCAGGATCACGTCGCGCTCGTTGTCGCTAATCAATTCCGTCAGGGCATTCTGAAAGTCGAGAGCATTGCTGCCATCGATGCGCTCGCCAATGTTCGCAATGAGAGCGCGCCCCTTTACCTCCGAAGAGATTTCCATTGCCACCCTTCTCCTCCGGTGTCTGAGCCACCGACCCCCTACAACCGCCGGGGGCCGACCCGCCTTCACCGGGCGGTTGCCCAACTACCATGCCCACCGTCGACTGTACGGCACTCTCGCCGGTCTCGCCGCACGCGGCAACGAACCTACCTTACACCACGCAGCCTCGCATGTTCCCGCGCCCCGGGCGTAAGCAAATCGCCTGATGCGACGCCCTCCGAATCACGCGGCCACGGCCGCCCAGGACGCTCTCCCGCAGCACGTCGGTTGCGATGTTTCCCCGATTCGGCGACTCTGACGTTAACGTCATAGGGAGCGGGGAGCGACGGTAAGCCAGTGGCATCGAGTCTTGGCTCGCCTGCAACCGGTCGGCCGCCGGCAGCGTCACGCGCCGCGGGCGGGAGCCCTCCACGCGCGCAGCGGCCGCGCTTCTCGCCGCGCACGTTCGATTCGTTGCGCCAGCGCGACTTCCGCTGGTTCTTCATCGCCATGCTCGGGCAGATGGCGGCAATGAACATGCAGATGCTCGTGCGGGGCTATCTGGCCTTCGAGCTCACCGGATCGTTCGCGGCACTCGGAGTGATCGGGCTCGTGAGCGCAATTCCGATGGTCACGCTCTCCCTCATCGGGGGCGTGATCGCAGATCGTGCGCCGCGCAAGCTCGTGCTGCAGCTGGGCCAGAGCGCGAACGTGCTTCTCGCGCTCGCCGTGGCGGCCCTGCTGTTCACCGACGTCCTGCGGTTCGAACACCTGCTGGTGGCGTCGATCGTCCAGGGCACGGTGATGGCTCTCATGATGCCGTCGCGACAGGCGATGATCCCGGAGGTCGTCTTGCCCCATCGGTTGATGAACGCCGTCGCGCTCAACGCATCGGGCATGAACCTGATGCGCCTGCTCGCACCGGCCGTCGGCGGCTTCGTCGTCGCGAGCTTCGGGGCGGGTTGGTCCTACGTGCTCATGGCAGCTCTCTACCTGATCGCCATCGTCGGCCTGATCCCCGTACCGGCCCGGCCCGCCGCCGACCACTCGCCACGGCCCCGAGGTCTCCGCAACTCCGGCGGATCGGATCTGGCCGACGGCCTACGTTACGTGATGCGCGATCCGGTCATGTTCGCGCTGGTCAGCGTCAGCTTCGTCACCGCGATCCTCGCGATGCCCTACCTGATGATGCTGCCCGGCTTCGTCTCGGACGTGCTCGACGGCGACGCCGGCGAACTCGGGATCCTGATGGGCATCTCCGGCGCCGGCTCGCTGCTCGGCTCGCTGGTGATCGCATCGCTCCCGGAGCGCCGCCGCGGGCTTCTCTACCTGCTCTCCGCCATCTTCCTGGGCGCCTCGCTGCTCGCCTTCTCCGCCTCGGATACGTTGGCCGTTGCGGCGTCGATCATGGTTCTCGTCGGAATCGGCACCGCCGGCCGTCAGACGCTGGGCAACGTGCTTCTGCAGAGCTACGTCGAGGACCGCTACCGCGGCCGGGTGATGTCGATTTGGATGACCCAGTGGGGAATGATGTCGGGGGGGACACTGTTCGTAGGCCTGGTCGCGGAGGCCGTGGGCATTCAGATCGCGCTCGGCGCGCTCTCGGCAGCGCTGATAGTCTTCGCGGTCGGTGTGCTCGTGCTCGTGCCGCGCGTGCGACGCATCGCCTGAGGAGCGCCGTTCGCCGCGGGCGGCCGCGGGGACGGTGGGCAAACGGAGGCGTGACGGTGGTCGATGGGGCGCGCCTAGTCATGCCGGTCTGGACGACCGAGGCAGCGCTCGACTGCGACCCACCGTGGGGCTACACGCAGAAGGGTCTCGCGAAGCCGTACCACCTCGCCCACCACGTGTTCGACGCGCTCGCCGCACCCACCGCCGCGACGCTCCCGGATGGCCGCCGGTTCGCCGACTTCTCGCGCATCCAGGGCCGCCTCGCCGAGTCGTTCGAGACGCGCGACGGGGACTCTCGCTGGATCGTGACGCTCCGTCAGGGTGTCCGCAGTCACGCCGGGCACGAACTCACCGCCGAGGATGTCGTCTGGAGCTACCAGCGCGTCTTCGCGTTCCGCGCCGTCGGGATGTGGCGAGCCTCCACCATCGCCGGGGTCGCGCGCGAGGGGGGCGTGCGGGCGCTGGACCGCCGGCGCGTCGAGTTCCGCATCGACGGCCACAACCCGCACCTCCCCCGCTTCCTCTGCTATGCGACGGCTGCGATCGTCGACGCAGCCGAGGCCCAGCGGCACGCGACCGAGGACGATCCGTGGGCCGCGGCTCATCTCGCCGACAACTCGTGCGGCTTCGGCGGCTTCACGATGACCCACCGCGACGGCGAACGTCTCGAGCTCGTACCTCGGCCCGACTTCTGGGCGGGCGCGCCCCCCGTCGACAGCGTCAGCTACCTCACCGCCCCCAGCCGCGCCGAGGCGATCGCTCTCTTCGAGGGAGGTGAGGCGAACGTCGTGGCGGGGCTCTACCCCGACGAGGCAGAGCGGCTGCGTGCAGCGGGCGACGTCCGTCTGCTGCTCTCGCGGACCAACCACGCCACGATCGAGATGGACCGCAGCCGCCCCCCCTTCGACGATCGCCGCGCCCGCGAGGCGGTCCTGCGTGCCGTCCCGTACGATCGCATCGTGCGCGAGGCCTACGGCGGATACGCGGAGCGGCAGCGGGGGATCTACCAGCCGAACACGCCGGCCTTCACCGAGGCCGGCTGGGACCATGAGCAGGACGCGGGACGCGCCTCGAGGTTGCTTGATGAGGCCGGCGCCGTCGGCGCGGAGGTGACGTTCGGGATCCCCGGTAGCGACGACCCTGGCGACATCGCCTCCGGCGAGTCCCGACGCATTGGCGCGATCGTCGCCGAGGCGCTCGGCGCGATCGGGCTCCGCGTGCGCGTGCGGCACATCTCGGACCTCGGTGACGGGGAGACGCCTGACCTCTATCTGCGGGGGGACTGCTCGCACGGGATCGCCGATCGGCAATACGACCTCGGTATCGATTTCGCACCGCCCCACGACATGCCAGGACGGCTCTTCCCGACCCCGAGAGTCAGCGCGCGGCTGCGAGCGATCCGGCATGCGGCGTCGGCAGAACAACCCGCGCTCTACGAGGCGCTGCAGCGCGAACTGGTCGCGGATGCGGCATGCGTACCTCTTGCCGGGCACACCTACGTCGTGGCGTACCGCGAGGGGCTGCACCCGTGGTTCCTCACGCCGGAGTACCTCCCCCTGCACTGCTTCCTCTGGTCACACGCGCGATACGTGATCCGACCGCTCGCCTTCTAGGCGCGACGCCCAGATCGCCGCCATCCACGTCCCCGACGACCGGAGGGCGCGACAGGCGCATGCCGTGGACGGGCGATCGGGGAGTTGCCTTCCCTGCATCCGGCGGAGGTGCTGATCTCGAAGCCCGCAACCGACGCGGCCCGAGCCGGATGCCCACGTCGATCGGGTGGACACGGAACACACGACCATGCTAGGTCACCCGCACGTGGTCGAGCGTGTCGGCGTCGCGGCCTCCGAGACCGCGCGAGCGCAGGTAGTTCACGGCCAGTACGACCACTGTCGAAGCCGCCATGAACCAGTTGATCGCCTCCCACACGGCGTAGGTGGAGGAGCCGTCGTGGTACAGCGGCGTAAGGATGAGATTGACGGCGGCGGCCACTGCGGTCGCGACCAGCAGAACCGCCAGCGCCCGCTTCAGTGTCGCCATGATCGTGCTCTTCCGTCCGGGTCCTCGTGCACGAGCATGCGCGCGGAGCCGTCGCCCGTGACCGGCATCCCCACGGCAGGCCGCCCGGCGGGGCGGCTACCATACGGGACATGACGCTCCGATCGGGGCTCCTCGTGCTCGCCTGTGCAGCGCTGGCAGGCGTCGCCACGGCGTGCGCCACGTCGGCGCCCCCGGCCGCGGTCCACGTCCTGACGGCCGACACCTCGGTCAGCCACGTGCTTGTGCGCTACATCGACCGCGGGATCGATCGCGCCGAGGCCGAGGAGGCCGCCGCCGTCGTCATCCGCGTCAACACGCCCGGCGGCGACATCGAATCGATGCGGGCGATCGTGGGTCGAATCGAGCAAGCCACGGTACCGGTGCTGACCTTCGTCACGCCACCGGGCGGGCGGGCGGCCTCCGCCGGCACCTTCGTCGTGATGGCCGGCCACATCGCCGCAATGGCGCCCAGCACATCGATCGGAGCCGCTACGCCGGTAACGGCGACGGGCGAGGATGTCGAGGGAGCGCTCGGCCGCAAGGTGGAAAACGACACGGTCGCCTTCGCACGCGGCGTCGCGGAGCTACGCGGACGCAACGCGGACTGGGCAGAGGCGGCTGTGCGCGCGGCCGTCTCCGCGACCCCCTCGGAGGCGGCTGCGGAGAACATCGTCGACTTCGAGGCATCCTCACTTCTCGAGTTGCTCGCAACCGCCGAGGGACGGAGCGTCCGCCTGCTCTCGGGCGACGAGCGGACGATCGAGGTCGGGGAGGCCCCGCTCCACTTCAACGACCGCAACGTCTACGAGCGGGCCCTCGAGATTCTCGGCGACCCGATCGTGCTCTCGATACTCATCGCGGTCGGCGTGTCGGGCCTCGTAGTCGAGATGCTGAATCCAGGGCTGTTCCTGCCGGCCGTCGTCGGCATTACGGCGACCATCGCCTCGCTGCTCGGCATCGGATCCCTGCTGCCCACCGAGGCCGCCGTCGCGTTGCTTGTTCTCGGCATCGCGCTGCTCACGCTCGAGGCGTTCGTCGCGAGCGGGGGGATCCTCGGCTCCGGCGGAGCAATCGCCGTCGTCATCGCGCTGAGCATCTTCGTCGGCCAGGGTTCAACGGAGATCGATCTGCGCCGCCTGCTCGCCGTCGTCGGGCTCGGAGTGGTCGCGACGGCGATCATCGCCGCCGTGGGTATCGTCGCAATCACCCGCAACTACATGTCGGGAACCGAGCGCTCAGAGCCTCCGCGTGGAGCGCGTCTCTAGCGTCTCCTCATGCATCCGGCCCGTCCGCGCCGTCGCCGCGACCTGAAGCGGCAAGGCCGGCGAGCGTGCCGCTCAGCGTGGTGGCGGCCGAGGCGAGATCCATCGGGATGATCCACTTCGTCGACGCGCCCTCCCCGAGGCTCTTCATCATCTCGAGGTACTGGAGACCCATGGTGTTGGAATCGACGCGACGCGCGGTCTCGAAGATCCGATCGAGGCCGATGGAGAAGCCCTCGGCCTGCAGGATCGCCGCCTGTCGCTCGCCCTCCGCGCGCAGGATCGAGCTCTCGCGGTCGCCCTCCGCCTCAAGGATCGAGGCCTGCTTCCGCCCCTCGGCGACGTTGATCGCCGACTGCCGCTGGCCCTCGGATTCTGTGATGTCGGAGCGCTTCGTCCGGTCGGCCGTCAGAAGGCGGGTCATCGCCTCCTGGATGTCGCGCTGGGGTCGCACCTCCCGGATCTCGACGGCCTTCACCTCGACGCCCCAGCGGACCGTTTCCTGTGAGATCTTCACCTGCAGACGCTGGTTGATGGAATCGCGCTTGGAGAGGACCTCCTCCACGTCCATCTCACCGATCACGGCGCGCAGCGTCGTGGTCGCCAGGTTGCGCACCGCGGACTCGTAGCTCCGGATGTTGATCACCGCCGCCTCGGCGTCGGAGACCTGCAGGAAGACCACGAAGTCGACGTCCACCAGCGCGTTGTCCTTGCTGATGGCGGTCTGCGGCGGCTCGTCGATCACCACCTCGCGCATGTCGACCTTCTGGATGCGGTCGACGATCGGGATCAGGAACGCGAGGCCTGGGGCCTTCGTCCCCACGTAGCGACCGAGGCGGAACTTCACGCCTCTCTCGTACTGCCGAATGATGACAAAGAACATCGCGACCCCCTCGCATCCGCACGGGCGACGGCACATGGGCGGCCGCTGCGCCGGTGTTGAACTCTCCCCCGCTACCTCCCGGTGCCCGCGAATCGTCCCGCAGGCCTCCGGGGTCAGGAGCCACGGAGCGGGAGCGAAACGATAACCGGCCCCGGCCCCACCGAGACTCCGCGGGACATCTCCGTACGCATCTCCAGCTCGAGCAGGCCCTCACCCGACTCTCGCCAAGCCCGGGTGACCACGCCACTCGTCGTCACGGTATCCCCGACCGTGCTAAAGATACGCATTCGCAGCGGTCCCGTACGCTTGAACCGGCCGCGGACGCCGATGAACTCACGAACGGCCCGCTCCCACCAACCCTGGATGAAGATGTTGTTCGCGTAGACGTCCGGGGCGCCCGACATCCGCGCGACGCCCTCGTGATGGTGCACCTGGCTGAAGTCGAGATTCGCTCCCGCCTCGACGACCAGGCGCGTGACGCTGAGGTTGAGGCTGACCGCCGGCACCGCGTCACCGACGGCGACATCCTCGAAAAAGCGCTGCTCCGACCAGTCGACCGAGGGTGCCCGCGCCGCATCGGCCCCGGGGGTCTCCCTCCCCGTGCCGTCCGCACCGGCGACGGCCGCGGCACTCTCCTGCTGCTCCTCGAAGGGGCGCGGCCTGTACTGGAAGCCCCCATGGCGCACGGTCGCAACCAGTTCGCCGCGCTGGTTGCGGATCGCGCCCTCCGTCGTCACGAACGCGCCTCGACCGACCCGCGTCTCCTTCGGCACCACGCTGACCAGACGCAGCCCACTGCTGGCCAGGCGGTCCCCCACGCAGACGGGATCGCCGTACTCGATCTCGACATTGGTCGCGAAGGTCCGCGGCATGCGCGGCACCGGCAGGCGGGTCATGCGCGCCTCGGCGGTGCGAATCATGTCGGCGTCGCGGTCGGCGGAGGGGTAGCGAGTCGGCATGCCCGGCCCCCACAGTGCTCCCCGCGACCAGCGCGATGAGATGCCGCTTACGGGCGCGACGATCCCCCGGTAGCCGGCGGCCAGTGCGACCGCCTCGTCATGGTGGAGCGGGCAATCGAACTCCAGGGGCTCGCAGTAGCGCCGGATGGCGCCGCGCTCGACGTCGTCGGCCGCGACGTGCCGCTGGCCGCCGGAGAAGTCGCGTCCCATGGCGGCGATCGCTTCGTCCCACTCGGCGATCCACGGCTCGGTCATCGCGCGCCCCCTGCCGCTGCTCGCGCCTCGGCGGTGGCGCTACGGGACGTCCGGGCGTGCCGGGCGCTCGTACTCGGCCGAGCGGCCCTCCACGAAGGCCCGCATCCCCTCCATGCGATCGTGGTCGCTCGCCGTCTGCCGGATCAATTCTCGGCGGGTCCTCCGCCTCTCCTCCAGCTCTTCCGGCGGGTGCACGTTGCCGCTCCGGAGTTGCAGTTCGATCGAGCGCTGTTTCAGCTTGGCGATCGCGTCCGGCCCCATCCGGGTCGTCGCCTCCGCTATCTCGATCGCCCGATCGAGTACGCGACCCCGCGGCACGACGTCGCTCGCGAAGCCCCAGCGCAGGCACTCCTCAGCGCTCAGGCGCCGGTCCGTCATCGTGAAGGCACGAGCGATCATCGGTGGAAGATAATGGTACATCACGTCGCCCGATCCGACGTTCACCTTCGCGTGCGCATCAAGGATGTACGTGTCGTCCGCCATCACCACCATGTCGACCATCGACACCATCTCAAGACCCCCGCCGACGGCCGGGCCGTTGAGCGCGCCCACCAGCGGCTTTCGGATAATCCAGTGGTTGCAGAGCCGTCCGAACATCTCGTGGTCCGGGTCGTCTATGGGACGCAGCGCCGAGGTGTCGCCGCTCCCGTACTGGCCGACGTACTCGTTGAGATCGCGCCCGGCGCAGAAAAAGCGTCCGGCGCCGGTGACAACGGCGGCCTTGATGTCATCGTTCTCGTTGATCTCGTTCCAACAGGCGCCGACATCGCGATGCATCATCGTATTCAGCGCGTTCGCGGACTCCGGTCGGTTGAGCGTGACGATCGCCACCTGACCACGCCGCTCGAAGAGTGCAGCCTCCATGTTGTCCAGATCGACCCCGTACAGCGGCATCCTCGCCATCTCCCCTCCCCCGAATGCTCGGGCAACGACGCGAGGCTATCAGACCCCGCCGCCCAAGCGCGCGCCCCGGTCCGGCACAACCGGAAGAAGCGAGATCAGGAGGCAGTCATCGGTGCCCATAAGTCGATCGGCGGAGTCCGGGCCCGCACGCCGCGAAGTCGGCGTGGTCGGTCTGGACCCAGGCGCTGCGGGGCCGGACGGGCGGAGGAGAGCCGCTCGATCCGGCCGAGCCGAGCCACTGCTCGGCGTCCAGTCGGTCGGTCGTACGCTCGCTGCGCACGATCAGCCCCACTCGCCGCGGGTGCGAGCCGGCTGAGCCACGGCGCGCGCGGCACCCACCTCGAGCAGCACCCGGGCGACCCGCGGGTCGGAGAGTGCCCGCTTCATCGCGCCGGCTGCCTTGGCGCGCCGATCTGGCTATAGCGATCGCTCACATCGAAGCCGATGGTCACGGCCCCTGCTCCCCCCTGCCCGCTGCTCGCTGCTCGCTGTGACTGACGCGGTGTTACGGTCGGCCTCCTACCTCGCCAAGGCCTTTGGAGTTGCTCTTTGGCCCAGCGGGGCCTCGGGCTCCGGGGGCGACTACCCCCTCTGGGGAGGTGGCCGACCCTCATTCCATCTATGCTCGACGGGAGTGATGGGTCGGCGCCACAGGAGGCGACCATGCTCGCGACCCGGGTCCTCGTCGTCGAGGACGAGCCGACGGTGGCGGACGTTGTCGTCCGCTACCTTGAGCGTGACGGGCACGACGTGGAGGTCGCTGGGGATGGTCCCGCCGCGCTGCGTGCCTTCGACGACTTCCGGCCCGACCTCATCGTGCTCGACCTGATGCTTCCGGGTCTCGATGGCGTCGACGTCTGCCGCCGCATTCGCTCCGTCAGCAACGTCCCGATCGTCATGCTAACGGCGCGCGCAGGGGAGGCCGACCGCCTGGCGGGTTTCGACTTCGGCGCCGACGACTACGTCACCAAGCCGTTCAGCCCGCGTGAACTCGCTGCCCGCGTCGAGGCAGTGCTGCGCCGCACCGGCCGGGCCGAGGAGGGAAGCGACGTGCTGCATCACGGCGACCTCCGGATCGACCGCCGAGGGCGCACGGTCACGACGCGCGCGGGCGAGCTGCGGCTGACCGCGCGCGAGTTCGACCTCCTGCTTGTGCTCGCCGCCCACCCGCGGCAGGTCTTCACCCGGGAACAGTTGATCACGGCGGTCTGGGATCACGACACGGAAACGGAGGAGAACACGGTCACTGTCCATATGCGGCGGCTCCGCGCCAAGCTCGAGCCCGATCCGTCGCGACCGCGCTACCTGAAGACCGTGTGGGGCGTGGGGTACAAGTTTGAGCCGTAGTCTCCGGGAGACGGGCGCGGGCATGGGGCCGGGCGTCCTCTCCTCCGCCTGGCTTGAGCGACTCCTGCCCGCTGGTGTGATCGCTGCCGTCGTCGTCGGGGCGGTCGCGTCGCGCGCCCTGCTCCCGATGTCCGGCGCCGAGCTTGCAGATCTCGTGCTGCTGCTCGGCCTCGCGGGGGCCGTCAGCACGGCGGTCGGCGTGCTCGTTCTCCGATGGATCAGCCGGGCCGGGGTTCCACTGGTCGCCCGGGCCTTCGTGGCCGGCTCGATGGGGGCGGTGGCGGCTCTCGCAACCGTCCTCGCCGTTGCCTCGTTCATGTTCGTAAACACTGCGCACGACCTGCGGCTGCTGCTCGCGGTCAGCCTCGCGGCCGGCAGCGTCGCCGCGGTCGTCTCGGCGCTCGGCGCTCTCGACACGACGCGGCGCGTCCGCTCCCTCGCCGCGGAGGTCCGGGCGCTCGCCTCGGGCGGCACGGCGGACGAGACGACCTCCCCCCGCGACGACGCCCATATCGTCAAGGACGAGGTCAGCGAGCTCGCAGGCGCGGTCGATGATCTGCGGGCCTCGCTCAGCCGGGCCGAGCAGCGGCGCGCCGAGGTGGAGCGTGAGCGGACGGAGATCACCACGGCGATCTCACACGACCTGCGCACCCCCCTTGCGGCGATCCGCGCCGCCGTCGACGCACTCGACGACGGCGTCGTCAGCGAGCCGGCCGACGTGGCGCACTACCACGCGCTTGTGCGCCGCGAGGTGGACCGCCTGGCACGCCTGATCGACGACCTCTTCGAGCTCGCGCGGATCGAGGCGGGCGCCGCCCGCGAACTGGCGTAGGGTCAGGGGCTGGCGCGGTGCGAGCCGTAGGCGGTGGCGCATCAGTTCCAAGCCGGTTTCCCGGTGGTGCCCAACTCCACGGCCATAGCAGCGTCCGTCTCCAGCCCCTGCCACATCGAACCGGACGTGAGGTTCTCCCTCATCCGGCTCACCGATGCCCTTCACCAGATGGCATGCAGCGCTCCCCACAACGTGGGTCGTGCCTTGGCCAGCCGGTACAGCATGTGCGGAGAGCCTCGAACCCTACCAAGTGGTTGCTAGCCCCGAGGGGCACTCACCAGTCCACACCCCCAGCAACATGCACGGACAAAGTAGGGGTCCTTCCCATCACCGGCGGTTATGTTGTCCGTCCGGCTCCAGCGGTACTACGACCCCCTCCGCCACCCTTCCGGCTGGCTGTCCACTTCCCGGCTCTGACCGGTTATAGGACGCCTCGCTCCGACGCCCTCTCACAGGGTGCCGGGCCGGGGAGGGCTTCTCCGGTTCCCGTCGCTACCTTCCGTACGTTCCACGTCCCATACGCCGGGAGGTTTCTTGAGGCTGCATTCCAGGATCTTCACCTCGTCCATGGCCTTCGCCCTGACCACCCGGGCTCGGCTCCTCCTTGGTCCTGTCAATAGACAGGCGAGTCTCACGGCGCGGCAGACTTCGCGTCATGCTGCGGACCGCACGTTTGCTCCCCCTCATAGGGCTCTTGACGTCGGGCTTCGACGCAGACCGTTTCCCGTCCACGCCGCCGACCTGCTAACGGGCCTCCTGACAGTTACCCGTGCCGGACTCTCACCGGCTGGCAGCAACGAGCATGTCTCCGGACCGGTCACGTCATCACGTCACCACCCCTTCGACTTCCGGACGCACGCGGCTCGATCTCGAGGAGATCGCGGCCGACGTGGCGGACGGTATGAAGCCGATCGCGGAGCGCGCCGGGGTCAGGCTGCTGCTGACCGCAGACCCGAAGATCCCGGCCTTCCCCCTCGACGGGACGCTGATCGAGCGGGCGATCGGGAACCTGCTGCGCAACGCGATCCAGTACGCAACCCCCGACTCGACGATCGAGCTGCTCGTGGAGAGCACGGGAGGCGGCGCGCGGCTGACGGTCCACAACGACGGTGTCCCGATCGCGGAGGGAGCGCTCCCCCTCATCTGGGAGCGCTTCTACCGCGCGGAGAGGGCACGCGACCAACAGAGCCGTGCCGACGCCGACGGCTCCGGTCTCGGTCTCGCGATCGTGCGCGCGATCGCCGAGCAGCACGGGGGCGAGGTGACCGCCTCCTCCAGCGCGGCTCGCGGCACCACCCTCGGCTTCCTGCTCCCGCTCGCCTGATCCACTCGGTGCCCACCGCTGGGCGACGCGCTGAGGGTCCTAGCGAAGCTGCGCGGTGGCGAAGGTGACGCTGAACGGCTTGCAGTAGATCACCACGGCGCGGAAGGAGCCCGAATCAAGATCGGCGGGCACGTCGTAGTTCACGAACCCGCTCGTCGCGCGGACCGGGGAGAGTTCGACGGCGCCGGCCGCGTGCACGTCGCCCCCTGGATCCGGCGTCAGGTAGACGTAGAGCCCGGGGCCGTTGCGCACCTCGTAGTCCTGGAATCGCAGCACCACGTCGCCCTCCGGAGAGCGAACGAGGAGCACCTCGCCGTGCGCCGTGTGGAAGGCGTCCGCACCCTCGAGCTCTCCACGCGCCACCAGCTCGCCCTGCTGAGGGCGAGAGTCCGAGTCACCGGCAGGGGAGGCGGCGGCTGTTGGCGGCGCGGTTGGTGCCGCGGCCGGTGCCGGGGTCGGCGCATCTGTGGGCGCGGTCGCGCCCGTATCCGCGGTCGGCTGCACCAGGCCCGCGACCGCGAAGGTCAGCCCCTCGTCGAGGCGTGTGCCCTCGTCGAAGAGCGGGCGGGCGAGATAGAACGAGACCACGGAGACCACGACCAGCGCGGTGACGCCGGCGACGGCCCCCACCCCCCAGCGAACAGGATAGCGACGTGGACCGACCTCGACCAGACGAGAGCGCGTGATGTGCGGCGCGCGATCGACGATGACGGAGAGAAGGAGCAGAGTCGTTGCCGGTGCCGCGAGGACGTGCACCAGGCCGAGCGCGGCGGCCAGCGCGGCGCCCGCGAGCACGAGCCGCCCGGGCGAGACTCGCCGCCACAGCGCGATGCTCGCAGCGGCGGCGGCGAGCATGCACCCCAGACCCATCAGCAGTCGGATCTCCGAGCCCTCCACGCCGAGGACGCGCGCGGGGCCTTCCCGGAGGAAGTCCGCCGCGGGCTGCGAGCTGAGCACGTAGAGGCCGCTCGCGGCACCGGCCAGCGCCGCCAGAACCACGAGCGCACGCCGCAGGGACTCCGCTCGCGCCGCCGACAAGAGAGTCGCGGTCGTCATGCTCACTCCGAACCCCCGTTCACCGTTCGACGATCGCCGCCTGGTTCGGCATCAATCGAGCGTACCGCCCGTCGATGACGGGAATCTGACGAGGCCAACGCTGGGACGGCGGGGCGGTTACTCCCCGGCGCGGCCCCTCGCGAAGGCGCGTGGCCCCTCGCGAGCCTCCGGCGTCTGCCCGACGACCCAGCGCAACACGCCACCGAAGCGCAGCGCGTCGTCGAGCGGGAGGTCGGAAGAGACGCGGGAGAGCTCCTTGGCGGCGCGGATCGCGGCGGGCGCATTCTCCGCGATACGCCCCGCGAGAGCGAGTGCCGCCGGGAGCAGCTCCTCCCGGGGCACGACACGGCTCACGATCCCCCACCTGAGCGCGGTCTCGGCGTCGCAGCGATCGCCTGTGAGGATCATCTCCATCGCCGCCGAGCGGGGGATCGAACGCAGCAGCCGGGGGACGCCGCCGCCGCCGGGAATGAAGCCGTGGCGCACCTCCGGCAGCGCGAAGCTCGCATCCGGAGTCGCGATGCGTATGTCGCACGCGAGGGCGAGCTCAAGCCCGCCACCGAGGCAGTAGCCGCCGATCGCGGCGATCAACGGCTTTGCCACACGGATCGTCGAGGTCTCGTCCGACGGCTCGACGGTGAGGATCTCGTCGACCGTCCCGCCGGAGGGTCCCGACGCATCGGGTCGCGCCCACTCCTTCAGGTCGGCGCCAGCGCTGAACGCCCGGTCGCCGGCACCGGTGATGACGCCCACGCGGATGGAGGGGTCGGTGTGGACGCGCGCAAGCGCCGAGCGCAGGAGCGCGCCCGACTCGGCGTTCATCGCGTTGAGCGACTCCGGTCGGTTGAGCGTGACGAGCGCGACGCCGTCACGCACGTCGACAAGCACGGGAGCGTCGGCCACCGTCCACTCCTCTCCCTGTGCGCCCGCCCGCACCCCGGTCGCGGCGGCGGGGCGGGCGGCGGCTAGCGTCCCGTCCAGACGGGCCGACGCTTCTCGACGAAGGCGCGGGGGCCCTCCCGGCCGTCCTGCGAGTCGCGGAGGCCGCGCTCCCGTTGCTGATCATGGGCCCACCTGCTGGACTCGGAGGGTCCCAGGGAGCCATCACGCATGCGCCAGGCTCCCTCGAGCAGGAGCCGGGTCAGGAGCGGTGACATCTGCATCACGATATCCGCGATCTCGCGCGCCCGATCGAGGAGTTGCTCGTACGGGACGATCTCCGTCACGAGTCCGAGGTCGTACATCCTCTGCGCGCTGACCCGCTCACCGGCGGTCCCCATCAGCGCCATCCGCAGCGCGACCGGCCATGGCAGACCGGCGTTGGCGAGGCCGTAGATCTCGCCGGCGGGGAGCTGGCTCACGGAGAGGTGCGGCTCGAGGAAGTCGACGTGGTCGGCCGCGATCACGATGTGGGACTCCCATACGAAGAGGAGCCCGCCGCCCGCGGTCGTTCCGTTGAGCGCCGTGATGATCGGCTTGTAGAACTGATACGGCCACGGCAAGCCGTAGACGCGGCGCTGGCCGATGCGGCCCTCCGCGCCGGAGGCCGCCTCGCGCATGTCCGCCCCGGTGCAGAAGTGGCGCCGCCCGGCGCCGGTGATGATGACGCACCAGATATCGTCGTCCTCGCGAGCGCCTTGCCAGAAGTCGCCGAGCTCGGCGTGCAACGTCGCGTTCAGCGCGTTCCCGCGCTCCGGTCGGTTCAGGGTGACCGTCGCAACCCGATCCTCGATCTCGACGATGAGGGTCTCGTACGGCTTACTCGTCCCATACGACACGAACTGCTTGGTCTCCGATGTCATGGCGTCCCCCGAATCTCGCGCCAGCACAGAATATGGTGGCGCGAATCATAGACCGGTCGCATTCGGTCTGACCAAGCTTTCGACGGCGGAGGCGCTCTCCGGTAGACCCGCGCCAAAGAAGCGGGGCGGCGCGCGCGGCGGCTCGGCGCCGGGGTGACGGCGCCCGCACGCGGCTGCGACCATGTCCACGCGATGCCGGGCGGTTCACCGGGCCGCGCGCGGTGGGAGCGGGGCGGCATGCGGAGGGGGAGCGCGTGAGGCCCGATGCCGATGTCGTCGTCATGGGCGCGGGGAACGCCGCGCTCTGCGCGGCCCTCGCGGCCCGGGAGACGGGAGCCCGGACGATCGTGCTGGAGAAGGCGGCGCGGGAGGAGCGCGGCGGCAACACCTACTTCAGCGGCGGCGCCTTCCGCTTTCCGTACTCCGGGATCGACGACGTCGCCCGGCTGGTCCCCGACCTGAGCGAGCGGGAGCTCGCCGAGATCGACCTCGGCGCGTACCCGGTGGAGGCAATGCGGAGCGACCTCGTCCGCGTGACCGGCGGTCGGGCCGACGCCGGGCTCGTCGACGCTCTCGTCGATGGCGCCTGGCCCACCATGACCTGGATGCGCGAGTCCCTGGGCGTCCGCTGGGTGCTGCTCTACGGCCGGCAGGCCTACCGCGTCGGCGGCCAACTCCGCTTCTGGGGCGGCCTCATCATCGAGGCCGTCGGCGGTGGGGCCGGGCTCTCCGACGCGCTCTTCTCGGCCTGCGAAGCGCGAGGTGTCGAGGTCCGCTACGGCACGAAGGCGATCGCGCTTCTGCTCGACGAGCGCACCGGAGCCGTGCGGGGCATGCGCGCGGCCGGACCGGACGGGCGTCACGAGGTGGCCTCGGGCTCGGTCGTGCTCGCCTCGGGCGGCTTCGAGGCGAACACCGAGATGCGCGCCCGCTATCTCGGTCCGGGCTGGGAGGCCGTGAAGGTGCGCGGGACGCGCCACAACGTCGGCGATGGGCTCCGCATGGCCCTGGAGGCGGGGGCGCAGTCGGCCGGGCAGTGGTCGGGAGCGCACGCGGTGGCGTGGGATCTCAACGCGCCGCCCACGGGCAACCGGCGGATCGGCGATCTCTACCAGAAGCACTCCTACCCCCTCGGCCTGATCGTGAACCAGCGGGGCCGACGCTTCGTGGACGAGGGGGCCGATCTCCGGAACTACACGTACGCCAAGTACGGGCGCGAGATCCTGCGTCAGCCCGAGGGCGTCGCGTTCCAGATCTTCGACCAGCGGGCGGTCCCGCTGCTGCGCGACGAGTACAGGATCCGCGAGGTCACGCGCGAGGAGGCCGGGAGCGTCGGCGAGCTTGCGGAGCGCCTCGGTATCGACCGCCGCGGGCTCGAGCGGACGGTCGCGGCGTACAACGCGGCGTGCCGTCCCGGCGAGTTCAACCCGGCCGAGCGCGACGGCCTCCGGACGCAGGGGATCGAGCCGCCGAAGTCGAACTGGGCCCTGCCGCTCGCGGAACCGCCGTTCGTCGGTTTCGCCGTCACCTGCGGCATCACCTTCACCTTCGGTGGGATCCGGATCGAGCCCGGGACGGCCGCCGTGCTCGACACCGAGGAACGTGCGATCCCCGGTCTGTACGCAGCCGGGGAGCTCGTTGGCGGGCTCTTCCACGACAACTACGCCGGCGGCAGCGGGCTGATGGCGGGCGCCGTCTTCGGGCGCGTTGCGGGAGCAGCCGCCGGGGCCCGGTCGCCCGGCGCCGAGACGGCGCTGCGTTCCGGCGGCGATCGGTCCTAGGAGATACCGCTCGTGCTACCGCCGCCGTCGATCACGAGAGTGTGGCCCGTCACGTAGCTCGCGAGGCCCGACGCGAGGAAAACGGCGCCCGCAGCGATCTCCTCGGGCTCGGCGAGACGGCGCAGCGGCGCGTGCTCGACGGCGCGGGCGCCGACATCCTCCCGCATGTTGCGGACCCGCCCCGGCGTGTTCACGCCCCCGGGTGCTATCGCGTTGACCCGAATGCCGTGGGGGGCCCACTCCGCGGCGAGCGCTCTCGTCATGCCGAGAATCGCCGCCTTCGCGGCGCTGTAGTGCGCCGACCCCACGGCGTCGCCCTGCAGGGCCGAACCCGACGACGTGCTCACGATGCTCCCGCCGTGCCCTGCGGCGACCATCGCGCGCGCGGCGATCTGACTGCCGAGGAACATCGACTTGAGGTTGATGCGAAGAACGGCCTCCAGACCGTTGTCGCTCAGGTCCAGCGTCGGGAGCTGGAACGTCCCCCCGACGTTGTTGACCATCACGTGGATGTCGCCGAAGCGCTCACTACCCGCATCGATCAGACGCTGGACCTGCTCGCGCTCGCGAACGTCGGTCGGCACGGCGAGCGATGTGCCGCCGGCCGCCTCTATGGCGGCCGCCGTGGCGTGGCCGCTCTCCTCGTTGAGCTCGCCGACGACCACGCGAGCACCGGCCTCCGCCAAGCCGAGGGCGATCGCGCGCCCGATCCCGCTTCCCGCGCCGGTCACGACGGCCACCTCTCCCGCCAGGCTGAGTCGCTCGTAGACGAACCCCATCGTCACTCCCTCCGCGAGCGCCGCAGGCCGGCCGGGCACACCACGCCCGGAGCCGCGCCTCCCCGTTTCCACCCACCCCCCTACGGGGGCGGCGCGTAGCGGTCGCCGATCACGCCGCTCCCCGCCAGCTCGGCAATCTCGGCCGCGCTGTAACCGAGCTCTGCGAGCACTTCGCCATTGTGCTCCCCGACGAGACCTGCGCTCCGCTCCCACGTCGGCGGGTCGGGCTCGATCTGCCACAGGAACCCGCCTACCTCGCGCCTCCCGACGTGCGGGTGGCTGGTCGAGCGCAGCCAGCCGCGGGCGCGGAGCTGGGGGCTCGAGAGCGGATCCGCGGGCATCAGCACCGGCGCCGCGATCGCGCCGTGGCGCTGGATTCGCTCAGCGGCCTCCGAGGCGGGGAGAGTCGAGACGAAGGCGGTGACGGCTGCGTCGACGGCCGCTCGCTCGCGCAGCCGGCCGATGACCGACGCCCAGGGATGACCGTCCTCCGCCAGCTCGGGGCGGTCCATCGCCGCCGCGACCCCCGCCCACTGCGCGTCGTCCTCGGCGGCGACGCAGATCCACTCGTCGCCGGCCGCCGGGTAGTAGCCGTGCGGCACGGCGTCTCGATCGCCGTCTGCCACCCGCGGTGGCAAGCGCCCGTTTGAGATCCATTCGCCGAGGATCGCCGGAAGCTGCCACGCGAGATCCTCGACCTGCGCGAGGTCGATCCACGACCCCTCGCCGCGCTGGTCGCGACGCGTGAGAGCTACGACGGCCGCGAAGACCACGGTCAGCGGCACGGCGGCGTCGGAGTGCACGACCGGCCCCGTCTCCGCCAGGGGCGCGCCGGGATGACCGCGCACCAGGTGGTGTCCGACCATCGCATCGAGGCCGCTGCCGAACATCCGGTATCCGCGGTACGGCCCGCTCTGTCCCCACGCGGCGAGCGAGATCACCGAGGCCCGCGGCTGGATCGCGTGCACCGCGTCCCACCCGAATCCCAGGCGATCCATCGTCCCCGCCGAGAAGCTCTCGACGAGGAGATCTGCGTCCGCGATCAGCCGGCGCAGCACCTCGGCGCCGGCCGGAGCGCGGACGTTGACGGCAATGTTGCGCTTGTTGCGGTTCGCGTGGTGGTGGACGTTGACGCGCTCGTACGGAGGACCGGTACCCGCCCCGACGCGGGCGTCCTCCACCACGGGCCGCGTCATCGAGCTCCTGGGGAACGTCTCGAGCTTCACGACATCCGCGCCGAGATCGGCAAGAAGCGTGCAGCCCATCGGTCCCGCCCACACCTCGGCCAGCTCGACCACGCGCACCCCGCGCAGCACCCCGCTGGTCACAGCGCGACGCCCGCGCGGGCGAGCGCGATCTGCTCTGCCGGCGCATACCCGAGTTCGCTCAGGAGCACGGCCGTATCGGCGCCGAGGGCGGGGGCAGGGCGCGCCGCCCAGCCTCCCCCGTCGCCCGAGGCGACGCGAAACGGCGGCCCCGCGATGGTCATCTCGCCGAGCGTGGGGTGCGGCACACGCACGTACGAGCCGCGGGCGACCGCCTGCGGATCCGAGAGCAGCTCGGAGGCGTCGAGGATCGGCGCCGCGATCACGCCGGCCTCCTGCAGCGACTCGAAGGCCTCCTGCTTCGTCCGGGCCTCCAGCCACGGCCGCAGCAGCTCCTCGACCGGGGAGTCGCCGCTCTCCCCCGGCCCGCCGGCGCCCACGAGCACGCGCAATCGGGAACGAGCAGGCTCCCGGTCCACCTGCAGCATGAGCACGTGGCCGTCGCGGCAGGGGTACGTGCGCGCCCCGGTGTCCGTCGGGCGGGGGTAGGTCTCGGCGGTCCCCGTCATCGCGTAGAGGAAGAACGCGCTGTCGACATTCCCGGTGAGCGCCTCGACCGCCGAGAGATCGACGAAGCGGCGGACACCGTCCCGCCGGCGGGCCCACACCACGGCAGCCGCGACGGCAGCCGCGGTCGCACCCACCTGCACCTCGGCGAGGAACGGGGCGTAGCGGAGCGGACCGCGATCCGGGACGCCGGGGAGTCGCTGGTTGAAGGCGCGCGTCGACCAGCCGAAGAGCGACGCGTCGTTCTCGCGGCGCCCTGCGAACGGCCCATCCAGGCCGTGCGGCGTGATTGCCACGATGCTCGGTCCGGACTCCCGGTCATCGAGCAGATCCCGGAGGGCGCGCGCCTGACCGACCGGGAGATCGGAGACGAGCAGATCGGCGGTTGCGGCGAGCCGCCGTAGCACCTCCCGACCGGACGGCGTCCGCGTATCGAGCAGCAGCGAGCGCTTCCCGGTATCGAGCGCCGTGTGGAAAGCCCCGCTTTCGGGGTGCGGCCGGTCTTCCGGGAACGGCCGCAGGCGGCGCAGGGGGGCGCCGCCGGGCGGCTCCACCTTGACCACGTCGGCGCCGAGATCGGAGAAGCGCTTCGTCGCCGCGGCCGAGGGCACCGCGCCGCCGAGCTCCACGATCCGCAGCCCTGCGAACGGAGGCCCGCTGCCGGGATCCCCGGATGCGCTCGCCCGCACCATCGTCACCGCCCCGGGCACTGTACCGTGTGTACCCGTGAGCGCGCGGCGAGAGAGGGTCCCGCATGTCGCTCGCCCCATCGCCCCGGACGCTGGTCTTCCCCGTCGCGCGGCCCATCGCCGGCGAGGGCTGGGACAACGACAGCCACCGCGTGACCTATAACCCCACGCAGCACCTCATCTGGGAGCCACTCGCCTTCCCACACATCGCCCCCGACGCGGACGGCGTGTGGACTCCGCTCACCGGCGCGCCGGAGCCGCGCCTAGCGACACGCTGGGAGGGCTCACGAGGCGCCCGCCGCTGGACCGTCTCGATCCGGCCCGGCGTGCGCAGCGCCGCCGGACACGAGCTGACGTCGGAGGACGTGCGTTGGGGGCTCGCGCGATCTCTCGAGCTGCGGGCGCTGGGGCGATGGCGGCTGCGCCGCATCGGCGGGCTGCCCGGCCCCGAGGCCATCATCGCCACCGACCGCTACACGGTCTCGTTCGAGCTGGCCCGGCCCAACCCGCAGTTTCCCTCCTATCTCGTCTTCCCCTCGAACCTGATCGTTGACGCCGTGGAGGCGCGGGCGCACGCGACGGAGGACGATCCATGGGCCGTGCGCTGGCTGGAGCAGCACCCGGCCGGCTTCGGCGCCTTCGTCCTCGCTGAGCAGACGGACGACGTGATCGAGCTCCGAGCGCACGCGGACTACTGGGCGGGGCGGCCCGGGCTCGATGCCGTCGTGCAGCTCGGCGTGGACGGCCGCGAGCAGGCACTCGGGCTCTTCGAGAGCGGCGACGTCAACGCTCTGTTCGGACTCTACCCCGAGGAGTTGGCGCGCTTCGCTGGCCGTCCGGGCGTGGAGCTGCGTCGCGCCCGCTACAACCACTCCACGCTGGAGTTCAACTTCCGGGAGCCGCCCTTCGATGACCACTGGCTGAGGCAGGCGGTTAGGCTCGCGCTCCCCTACGAGCGGATCCTGCGCGATGTCTACGGAGGATACGGCCGCCGCAGCCACGGCCCCGTGAGCAGCGCAACGAGCCTCCACGCGCCCGATCTCCGGCGCTACGAGACCGACGAGCGCGAGGCGAGGCGCCTCGTCGCCGCAAGCGGCTACCCGCAGGGCGTCGAGACGGAGCTCTACATCGATCCGACGCCGGAGTCGCTACGCTTCGCCGAGATCGTGCGGCCGGCGCTCGCCTCGATCGGCGTGAACGCCGAGGTGAGGCTGCTGCGCCCGCCGCCCGACACTGTCGCCGCGCCGATGTGGTTCAAGAGCGAGTGCAGCCACGCGGTGAACGAGCCGGGCTACGAACTCGGCCACGACTACGACCCGCCGGCGGGGTTAAGAGATCCCCTGTGGTTCCGCGATCGCCGCTGGACCGAGCGCCTCAAGGAGGTGCGCGGGGCGCCCGCCGAGGAGCAGCCGCGTCACTACCACGATGTGCAACGAGAGCTCCTCGAGTTCGCCCCGTGCGTCCACGTGGCGGAGGTCGAGACCGGCATCGTGTTCGACGAGCGGCTCAGCGCCTGGGGGCGCGGCGCCGCGTGCCTGGGCACGCGCGCCGCGGTCTGGTCCGGCACGCGCGCCGTGCTAGGCGCCTGAGTCGGTCCTGCCGGCGCCCCTACCTGTCGAGCTCGGTGAGGACGCCCTGCTCGAAGAGTCCGTCCACGGCCGAAGCGTCCCAGCGGAGTTCCCCAAGAATTGCCCGCGCGTGCTGGCCCCCGAGCACGCCGCCCCGGGGCCGCTCCGGCGTCCTGGTGAGGTGCTGAAGTGGAGGGTAGCGGCGATATACGCCCCAGCGCGGGTGACTCGCCTCCACGGTCAATCCGGTGGAACGGACGTGGGGATCGCTCTCCCAGAAGAGACCCGGCACGCCGCCGTCCGCGCGCACGCAGGCGACGTCGCGCCCGCTCAGCAGCTCTTCCCACTCGTCGGCGCTCCTCGTCGCGAAGACCGTGCCCAGCGCGGCACCCAGCTCCCCGTCGTGCCGCCGGCGACCCTCGGCGCTGGCGAAGCGCGGATCGGCGGCGAGCCGCTCGAAGCCGGGTGTGCCAACGAGCGCGCTCCACTCACCCTCCGTGGGGCAGGCGAGGAAGAGCCACGCACCGCCCTCCGTGCGCGTTCCGCCGCTCCGGTAGAGGCGATGCAGGGCCGAGAGACCGAGCATCTCGGAATCGGGCAGCGGGCGGGGCGCCTTCCCCGCGTAGGAAACGAAGTCGTCGGCATTCGCGTAGGCGTTGGCGCCGAGCATTGTGACCCGGATGTGCTGCCCGACCCCGCGCGTGCGCAGCGCGTAGAGCCCGAGCAGCGCCGCCGACGCCACCACAGCTCCCGCGTTGAGGTCCGGGCTGAACTCATTCGCCTGCATCAGCCGCGCGTTGGCAAGGCGCACCTCGTCGGCATCCCGCGGCTGGGGGAGGCGGCCGCCGGCCTGCGCATGCGCTCCCCCGAGCAGCGCCCCCGGTCCCGGGTGCGCCGTGGGCCTGTGCGCGTGGGGACCATCCGTCCCGTAGCCCATCGCCGAGAGGTAGACGAGTCGCGGATGGCGGACGGAGAGCTGCTCGTAGCCGATGCCGAGGCGCTCGGGGGCGCCCGGGCGGAAATTGTGCACGACCACGTCGGCGCGCTCCACGAGCCCGGCGACGATCCGGCGCCCCGCCGGCGACTTCAGATCGACGCAGATGCTCTCCTTGCCCACCGTCGTCTTGAGCGCTCCGAGTCCCCGCGACGTGCCGGCGCCGGGGCTCCCGCCCGCGCGGAAAGTGTCGCCCTCCACCGGCTCGACCTTGATCACGCGCGCCCCGAGATCGGCGAGGATCGTCGTCGCGAACGGCACCGCGACGACCGAGGCGAACTCCAGCACCGTCACCCCGTCGAGAGGCGGGGTGGCGTCGGGCTCATCGGTGGGCACCCGGGGCACAGCAACGGCGGTGCGATCGCGCCAGTCAGCGTTCTGGTGCTCGCCGGGTAGCGCGTACCACGCCGCCGGTGTGGCGGGGGTGGCCGGCATCGACGCGAGGGGGCCGAGCTGCCGCGTCTCCCCAAGCCGGGAGGACCTGAGCGTGACGACCTCCCCGTTGTGCACGATCTGCGGATGGTCGAGGGCCTGCTGCGTGGTCAGCCAGGGATCGGCCGCAACGTTCCCGTCCGCGACGAAGAGCTCCATCCACTCATCAGCGTCGCGCTCGCCGATGCGCGCCGCGACGAGATCGCGCAACCGCTCGAGCCGCTCGGCGTCGAGATCCGCCGGTGCGCCGAGGAGGCCGAGGCGAGCGCGCTGCTTGGTCAGTCCGAGCGCGGCCATCAGCGAGTCGAAGAGATGCTCGACGATGCACGCGAACTGGATCCACCCGCCGTCGCGCGCCGGGTAGGGATCGAAGCCGACGCGCGGCGGGGCACCGAACGACCTCTCCCCGAGCGCGGGGAAGGACGCCGGATCCCGGCGGTGGAGCTGCCAGTAGAGCAACCCCGCCATCTCGAACGGGACCATCCCGCGCAGGAGGCTCGTCTCCACGAGCTGCCCGCGGCCGTCCCGCTCGCGGGCTATGAGCGCCGCGACGACCGCCGCGATCGCCGACTGGGCCGCCACGTGCGTCCCGACGGGGACGGCCGCGTAGGCGGGGCCGTCGCGGTCGACCTGCCCCTCGAACATCAGCATGCGGCCGCTCTTCGCCGCGACCACCGACTCGTAGCCGCGGTAGCCGGCATAGGGCCCGGTGGGGCCGAAGCCCGTGATCGAGCAGTAGATCAGGGAGGGGTTGAAAGAACCGAGCGTCTGGTAGTCGGCGCCGAGGCGATCGGCGACGCCGGGTCGGTAGCTCGCGAACACGACGTCGGCCCCGGAGGCGAGTTCGGCCAGCTGCGCGCGCGCCGACCCCTCGTGGAGATCGAGGACGACGCTGCGCTTGCCCCGCAGCCACATCGGGGCCGCGGCCTGGGCACGCGCCGGATCGCCGCCCGGGCGCTCGACTTTGATGACGTCGGCGCCGTAGTCGGCGAGCACCATCGTGGCGATCCCGCCGGCCTGCCCGCTCGACAGGTCGATGACGCGAAGGCCGTCGAGGAGCGACACGTCAGCCCCCTCACGCCGGTCAGGTGCGAATCATAGCGGCCCCGCCGGCGCAGCGCGCCCAGCTACCGGCCCGACCAGCTCGGCTCGCGCTTCTCGCGGAAGGCCCGCCGACCCTCGACGCGGTCGGCCGACTCGCGCAGCCGGTCGATCCCCGGGTAGTCGACGGCCATCGCCGTCTCAAGCGGGAGGTCCGCGCCAGAGAGCGCGGCCTCCTTCACCGCGCGGACGGCGAGCGGCGACGCCTCCGCGATCGCGGCCGCCCAGCGCTCCGCCGCCGCCATCAGCTGATCGGCCGGGACGACCTCGTTGACCAGGCCGACGCGATATGCCTCGGCGGCCGAGATCGGGCGTCCGGTGAGAAGCATTCCCATCGCGATGCGCGAGGGGATCTGGCGCGGGAGCCGGTGGGCGCCACCACTCTCGCTCGGCGCGCCGCCGATGCGGACCTCCGGCATCCCCAGACGCGCGGTCTCCGAGGCGATGATGATGTCGCAGGCGAGCGCGATCTCGAGCCCCCCGCCCATCGCCCAGCCGTTGACGGCCGCGATCGTCGGCTTCCAGAGGTCGAAGCGCGTCAGCAGCCCTCCCCATCCCGTCGGCGGGCGCGGCGGATCGTCGGGGGCCGACTGGTACTTCAGGTCGTTGCCCGCGGAGAACGCCCGCTCGCCCGAGCCGGTGAGGATCGCGACCCACAGATCCGGATCGGCGGCGAAGTCGTCCCAGATCTCCGTGAACTCGAGCGTCGCCGGGAGATGGAGCGCGTTCATCACCTCCGGCCGGTTCATCGTGATGACGGCCAGGTGCTCGGCGGGCCGCCTCTCGTAGATCGCGAACTCGTAGGCCATCGGAGCCCTCCTAGCGACGCCTCCCCGGGGCGCCAGCGTAGTCCCCGCGCCCCGCACCCGGCGACCGGCACCTTCGCCGCACGTTATAGTCGGCGCATGGGCACGGGACGGTGCCGACAGGCGCCCCGGCCACCGCGCCGCCGCAGCCAGGAGCGTGAGATGGACTGGGACGACACCACCGAGCAGGGACGCTTTCGCGCTGAGGTTCGCCAGCTGATCGACGAGGAGCTCCCCGACCATTACCGCGAGCGTGCGACGCACGACCTCCGCGAGAGCGGGTTCCCGTGGCAGACGGACTCCACCTCCGACGACGCCGTCCTGCGCGACGCGGCGAACGCGTGGTTCACCGCGGTCGCGCGCAAGGGTTGGGTCGCCGCCCACTGGCCCGCGGAGTACGGCGGCGGCGGTCTCTCCGCGATGGAGCAGTACATCCTCAAGGCCGAGATGGCGGCCGGCGGCGCGCCGCCTGTGGGCAGCAACGTCGGCATCTCGATGCTGGGCCCGACCCTGATCGTGCACGGGACCGACGAGCAGAAGCGGCGATTCCTCCCCTCGATCCTGCGCGGTGAGGGGGTCTGGGCGCAGGGCTTCTCCGAGCCGGGGGCCGGCTCCGACCTCGCCTCGCTCGCGACACGGGCGGTGCGCGACGGCGACGAGTACGTCGTGAACGGGCAGAAGATCTGGACCTCCTTCGGGCACTACGCCTCGTGGATCGCGCTGCTCGTCCGCACCGACCCGGATGCGCCGAAGCACCGCGGCATCTCGCTGCTGCTCTCCTCGATGAATGCGCCCGGCGTCTCGGTGCGTCCTCTCATCGACGCGGGGTGGGGGCACCACATCAACGAGACCTTCTTCGAGGACGTGCGGGTGCCGTCGGATCAGATCGTCGGCGAGGAGAACCGCGGCTGGTACGTCGCGATGACGCTCCTGGACAACGAGCGCTCCAACATCACCGGCGCGATCGAGCTGCGGCGGCGGATCCGGCGTCTCGCGGCCCACGCCACCGGAGCGGGGCGGCCCGTGGCGCGCCTCGGCGAGCTCGACTCCGTCCGGCAGGAGCTCGCGGAGCGCGCGGTCGAAGCCGAGGTGATGCTCGGCTTCTCGCTGCGCATCGTGACGATTCAGTCCAGCGGCGGCGTCCCCAACTACGAAGCCTCGATCGCGAAGATGTTCGGCTCGGAGGCGGGGCAGCGGATGGACCGCACCGGGATGAAGGTCTTCGGGCTCTACGCGAACCTGTGGGATCCCGAGGAGCCGCTCGCGCCGATGGAGGCGTCGTTCACGCATGACTACGTGCGCAGCATCCCCGCGACGATCGCCGCCGGGAGCTCGGAGATCCAGCGCGGCGTGATCGCGACGCGCGGTCTGGGCCTGCCCCGCGGCTAGGAGTGGCCTCCGCACGGGTCGGTGGCGCGTGACGCCCGCAACGGAACCCCGCCCGGTCGGCGACGGCCCGACATAGCGTTCGGCGGCGGCGAGGGTGAACGGGGGCTCGGGTGCGCATCGGGATACAGATTGTCGGGACGCGTTCCTCGGAGATGGTGCCCCTCGCGCGCGCCGCGGAGCGAGCCGGCCTCGACTCGGCGTTCTTTCCGACCGGCGGCTTCTACATCGGCGCGATGCGCGTGATCGACGCGACCGAGCGGATACGCGTCGGGACCGGCATCATCCCGATGTTCCAGGGCACGCCCTACCTCCACGCCTCCACCGCGATAGCGCTGCAGGAGATGTCGGGCGGCCGCTTCGTTCTGGGCCTCGGTTCGCAGACGAAGGGGCAGGTGCGGCGGATGGCTGGGGTCGACCTTCAGCGACCCGCCGCGCGGGCCCGCGACATGATCCGGGCAATCCGCGCGCTGATGACCGAGGGGCGTTACCAGGGCGAGTTCTACAGCGCCGATCCGCCCGGCGGCTTCAGCCTCCGGGCTCGGCATCGCGCGGTCCCGGCGCCTCCCATCCACTTCTCCGGAGTGAATCCCCTCAACCTGCGGGTCGCGGGCGAGGTGGCGGACGGCCTGGTCGGCCACCCGATCTTCAGCGTCCGCTGGATGGACGAGGTCGTGCTGCCGGAAGTCTCGCGCGGCCTGGAGCGCGGAGGCCGGCGGCGGGACGACTTCGAGCTCTGCGCGATGCCGATGGTGTGGGTCGTCGGGGGCGGCGCGACGCGCGAGGAGGGCTACCGGCGGGCGAAGCGCAACCTCGCGAACTACTACTCGACGCGCGCCTACGGCGGCTTCATGGAACTCCACGGCTGGTCGCAGGAGCGCGACGCCATCCGGGCGGTGTGGGAACGCGCCCAGGCGTCCGGCGCACCGATCGACGGCTCGGCGATGGAGGCGATCGTGACCGACAGCATGGCCGAGGAGGTCTGTCTGATCGGGACGCCGGCCGAACTCCGGGAGATGGCGCGAGAGCGCTTCGAGGGGCGCGCCGACATGCTGCTCCTCTACCCCCTCCACGACTCGTACGCAGCGCCGGAGGAGCGGGAGCGGAGGATGCTCGAGAGCGAGGAGGACCTCTACCGGGCGATCGACGCCTTCGTGCCGCTCATGGAGAACCAGACGAGATGAGGGAGCGCGGTCAGCGCCGGTGGTCCCCGGACATGGCGCTCTCCTCCCTGCCGCCCGGCGCGGCACCGCCGGTGGCGACGCGGCGGTAGGGCCGTACGTCCGGCGGCGACGCGAAGAGCATCAGCGGGATCGCGAGCGTGGCGACGAGCCCGCACGCGATCCACCCGAGCGTGTACTCGCCGGTTCGGTCGACGAGCCAGCCGACCATCCACGGGCTCACGACCGCGCCGAGAGTGAGCAGCGTCATCCCCAGCCCCAGGATGGCGCCGAAGTGCCTCGTGCCGAAGTAGTCGGCGAGCAGCGCCGGTCTCGTCGGCAGCGTCCCGCCCACGCCGGCGCCGACGATCCCGACCGCGACGGAGGCCTGAATGAGCCCCTCTGCGGCGGCGAGCAGCGGCATCCCCGCCACCACCACGGCACCGGCGATGGCAAGCAGGAAGCGCTTCTCGTAGCGATCGGCGATGAGCGCGAATCCGACGCGCCCTCCGATCGATCCGAGCGTGAACGCGGCCACCGAGGCGGCGGCGACCGCCGGGGCGATGCCGAGCGACTCGAGGTAGGGGATCTGGTGCACGATGACCGCAGTCGAGGCGAAGAACGTCGCCCCCTGTCCGAAGGAGGTGAAGAGGAAGGCGCGCGTGCGCCACGCCGCCCGCAGGGGCATCCCCCACTCGGCCCCCGCGGCGACGGACTGCTCGCCGCCATCGACATCGGGCAGTCCGTCGAGCGGCTGCGGGTGATCGCGCGGGCGCGAGCGCACCTGGAGCGCGGCGAAGACGGCGACCACGATGAAGATCGCGCAGAGCAGCCGCAGCGCCGCGCGCCAGCCGAGGCCATCGACGAGCGCCCCCACGGCGGCGACGAAGAGGCCGGCAAAACCGGGGCCGAGGATCACCAGGCCGATCGCCCGTGCCCGCCTGCGGCGGAACCAGGTCGCTGTTGCCGTAATGCCCACCTGGCCGCCGACGGCACCCATCCCCACGGAGAGCACGAGCATCGTGGCGTAGAACTGCCAGAGCGCCTGCATCATGGAGAGCAGCAGCACACCCGACGCCGAGACCGCGATCCCCACGACGAGCACGCGTCGCGGCCCCACCCGATCGATGGCCATCCCCACGAGCGGCGCCGCCGTCCCCTGCGCCTCCGCGCGCAGCGAGAAGGCGAGCGCCGTGGTCGCCGCGCTCCAGCCGAACTCCTCGCGGATCGGATTGAAGAGCGTCCCGAAGCCGTAGAAGAAGACGGCCGCCACCGTCATCGAGAGGAAGCCGGCCGTGCCGGCGACGATCCAGCCCTCGTAGACGCCGGGCAGGAGGCGACGCAGCACGGGGGGAGGTGCTCAGCTCCCGCGCGAGGGAAGCGAGACGACCACCGGGCCGGGACCGACCGAGACACCCCGCGAGATGTCGCTGCGCATCTCGAGCTCGACCAGATGCTCGCCGTCCTCCTCCCAGACCCGGTGCACCACGCCCCTGGTCACGACGGTCTCCCCAACCGTGTTGAAGACGCGCATCCGCAGGGGGCCAACCCGTCGCACGCGCCCGGCGAGGCCGATGTACTCGCGCACGGCGCGCTCCCACCAGCCCTGGATAAAGACGTTGTTCGCGTACATGTCTGGCGCCCCGGTGGCCTCGGCGACCGCGCTGTTGTGGTGCACGCGGCTGAAGTCGAGATTGGCGCCGGCCTCCACCACGAGCCTCGCGATCGTGAGGTGGATCGCGAGCGGGGGGATCTCCTCGCCCACCGAGACGTCCTCGATGTAGCGCTGCCGCGACCAGTCGACGTTCGACGCGAGCGCCGGCGGCACGTCGCGGGGCGCCGGCGTGCTCACCGGCCGAGTCGGGCGGTCGCCCTCGCCGGGCTCCCACGGCGTGTAGCGGAAGCTCCCATTGCGCTGCACCGTCACGAGCGCCCCCTGCTGGTTGTGGAGGCGGCTCTCGTAGGTGAGGAAAGCGCCGCGCCCGACGCGCGTCTCCCGGGGCACGACCGCGACCAGCCTGCGGCCGCTGCGCGTGAGCCGATCGCCGATGCAGACCGGCTCGTGGTACTCGATCTCGATGTCGGTCGCGAAGGTCGCAGTGTACGGCGGCCCCGGCGGCTCCGGGTCGATGCCGAGCTCGGTGTCGAGGATCACGGCGTCGCGGTCGGGGGAGGGATAGCGCGTCGGCATGCCGGGGCGCCAGTGGCCGCGGCGGCTGAACGTCTGCGAGATGCCGCTCCAGGGCGCCAGCACGTCGCGGTAGCCGTGCTCCCTGGCGACGGCGTCGTCGCAATGGAGCGGGCAGTCGAACTCGAGCGGCTCGCAGAAGCGGCGAATCGCGGCGAGCGCGACGGTCTCCACGGCCTCCTCCGGCTCACCGCCGTAGTCGGTTCCCACGGCCCGAGCCGTGACGTCCCATGCCTCCTGCCAGTGCTCGTCCGCCACCGGTCGCCCTCCCGCTACGCGCCCATCATAGAAGCCGCGACCGCGCCGGAGCCCCGCCCCCGCGGAGGGGACCCTGCCGGATAGCGCGCCCGCGCGCGGGGGCGCTATCCGGGCGCGGCGACGCGGTAGGCGTCAATCAGGCGGTAGAGGTTTCGCTCGGCGCGCCGTGGCTCCTCCTCGTCGTGCACGTAGGGGTCGTGGAAGGAATAAAAGAGCAGCGTGTCGCTGATGCCCTCGTAGCGCTCGGCCGCCTTCTGCCGGATCTCGCTCGCGGTGCCGACGAGGCAGACCTCGTCCACCATCTCTTCGCTCACGATCCGCTCCATCGCGAGCGGGTCGATGGGGGTGCCACGCTCCATCGCCTCCGCCCACACCGCCCGGATCGCCTCGCGCTCGGCATCCCATCCGTGCTGCTGCATGAAGCCGCTGTAGGCGCGCGTGCTGAAGTACATCGCGAGGTTCCGCTTGCCGCGGCTGTACGCCTCCTCGCGCGAGGTCGTCTCGTCCACGAGCCAGAACATCGGCATGGCGCACATCTCGAAACCGTCGCGGCTGCGGCCGCCTCGCGCCAGCCCCTCCTCGATGCGCGGCCAGACCGTGTCGCGGTAGTAGGCGACGCTGAAGATCGGGTGGGCGATGAAGCCGTCCGCGACCTCGCCGGCGATGCGCAGGTTCAGGGGGTTCACTCCGGAGAAGTAGATCGGCGGTGGATCCAGGTCGACGCCGCCGCTTCGGAAGCGGATCGCCGGGATGTCGACGCGGTAGAACTCGCCGTCGTAGCGGCGCTCGCCGGCCATCAGCGCGCGGATCGCGCGCATCATGTCGCGCGACATGCGGGCCGGGCTCGGCGGGTCGAAGCCGGCCTGCGTGCGGACCTGCCCCTTCGTCTGCGACCCCACGCCGAGCACCAGTCGGCCGCCCGAGAGCGACTGCAGCTCCATCGCCGAAATCGCGTGGAGGTACGGCGTCGCGTGAAAGAGCGGGACGATGGCGGTCGCAACGCGGATGCGCTCGGTCGCGTGGATGATGCGCGTGAGGCGCGGGTAGTCGCCTCCACCGGGGAGCCCCGCGATGTCGAGGCCGGCCTCCTCCGCGTAGCGCGCTAGCCGGCCGAGCTCCGAGAGTCGCGGCCCGATGAGCTGAACGCCGATGCGCATGCCGCACCTCGCCGTGCCGTCTCGCCAGCCGGCGGCCAGCCGGCGGCCAGCCGTGAGAGGAGCCGACCGTAGCAGATGGCGGGAGGAGCGCGCCCGCCGCTCACCGCCCGTTCGCCCAACGAGGTGCGTGATTGGGCTAGCATCGCCCCCATGCAACCGTTGACCGGGATCCGGGTCGTGGAGCTCGGAGGCGATGTCGCCGTCTCCGCGGCCGGCAAGCGCTTCTCCGACTACGGCGCCGACGTGGTGAAGGTCGAAGTGCCCGGCGGCGGCAACGCGAGGCGCATCGATCCGTTCCCCGACGACAGCCCGCACCGCGACCGCGGCGCCTTCCACCTCGCCTTCGATACCGGGAAGCGCTCGGTGGTGCTCGACCACCGCACCGCGTCGGGACGCGAGGTGTTCGCACGGCTCGCCGCCACGGCGGAGCTCGCGCTCATCGAGCTCGCACCCGACGAGGTGCGGCGGCTCCTGGGCGTGCTCGGCGAGGAGCGCCCGAACGTCGTAACTGTGACGCCGCACGGGATGAGCGGCTCCCACGCCCCGAGGCGCGAGAGCGACCTGACGCTCTTCGGCTGGTCGACGCGCACCACTCGCCACACGCCGCCCGGCGGAACGCCTCTTAGGTACGGTCCCTTCGTCGCCACCGTGCAGATCGGCTGCACGGCCGCCGCCGCGGGGATGGCGGTCGTGTGGGGGTCTCATGTCGACGGGGAGCGCCGCGTGGTCGACATCTCAGGTGTCGAGGCGCTGATGGGCAACGTCGACTCCGGATACCCGCTGTGGGCGATCAGCGGGACGATCCTCGCGTCGGGACAGGTCAGCTCCCTGCGCGCGCGCGACGGCTACCTGATCTTCGCCGGCACCGGCGACGCCTTCTGGGGGCGGCTGTGCCGCGCGATCGAGCGCCCGGAGCTCGAGCACGACGAGCGCTTCGCGACGATGGGAGCGCGCGAGCAGAACGGGGGCGAGCTCCTCGCGCTGCTCAGGCCGTGGCTCGACGCGCGCTCCAAGCTCGAGGTCTTCCGCGAGCTGCAGGACGCGCGGGTGCCCGTCGCCCCGGTCCTCGACGCCTCCGAGCTGCTCGACGACGCGCAGGCCATCCACCGCACGTCGTACGTGCAGATCGAGCAGCCCGGCCTCGGCGCGCACTGGCTCGCGGCGGCGCCCTTCCGCATGGAGGGGGCTGAGCCGGCGTGGAGGCTCGGCCCGAGCCCCCCGCTGGGCGCGCATACCGACGAGGTGCTCGCAGAGCTCGGCTACGACGCTGACGAGCGGCAGGCGCTGGCGCGGGCGGGGGTGACGGGATGAGCCGCACCTACGCGGGGCTGCGCGTCGTGGAGCTGGCCGAGGTCTGGGCCGGTCCGTTCGGCTGCACCCTGCTCGGCGATCTGGGCGCCGACGTGATCAAGGTGGAGACCTACCCCCGCCCCTCGGTCACGAGGCCGCTGAGAGAGGACAGCCGCGTCGCCCCGGGGCCGGGGCCCGTGTACGAGCGCGTCAACTCGCACATCCACGGGAATCGCAACAAGCGGAACATTGCCGTGGACGTCCGCCGGCCGGAGGGCGCGGAGGTGCTCAGGCGGCTGATCGCGGGCGCCGACCTGCTGGTGGAGGGATTCTCCGGCGGCACGATCGAGCGGCTCGGCTTCGGCTGGGAGGCGGTCCGCGCGCTCAACCCCCTCATCACGATGATCTCGATCGCGGGCTGGGGCCAGGGGGGGCCGTACCAGGGCTACCTGATGTTCGGGAACGGCTTCGACGCCGCCGCCGGGCACCATGCGATCCGCGGCTACCCGGGCTCGCGGCCGGACGAGATCGTGGGCGCGCTCCACTCGGACGCGAGCGTCCCCCTCGCGATCGTTTTCGCGACGGGCGCCGCGCTCTTGCGCCGCGAGCAGACGGGGGCCGGCGGCTTCATCGACCTCGCGCAGGTGGAGGAGCTCCAGTGGCAGCTCCCGGCGGCCCTGGCGGAGTGGACGCTCAACCGCCGCGTCCCCGAGCGCGTCGGCAACACCGATGCCCGCATCGTCCCGCACGACTGCTACCCGGCGGCCGGCGGCTGGGTCAACGTGGTCTGCCAAGACGACGCGCAGTGGGCGGGACTCGCGGCGGTGCTGGGACATCCCGAGTGGGCCCTGGACGGACACACCTGGGCGACCGTGACCGGGCGGCTCGCCGCCCGGGGGGCGATCGACGAGGCGATCGCCGCCTACACGCGGGAGCGACCGTCCACCCTGATCGCGGAGGAGCTGCAGGCCGCGGGAGCGATCGCCGCCCCGGTCCTCCAGCCGGACGAGGCGCCCGCCGCGCCGCAGCTCCATGAGCGGGGCTGGTTCCAAATCGTCGATCAGCCGTACCTCGGCCAGCGGATGATGACGGGCGTCCTCTGGCAGCAGCAACCCGATCCGATCGCGTGGGAGCGACGCTGCGCGCTGCTCGGCGAGCACAATCTCGAGGTGCTCGCCGAGCTCGGCTACAGCGCCGCGGAGGTGGCCGAGCTTGAGGCGTGCGACATCATCGGCGACCGCTATCCCGATCCCGACTAGTGTCCTGAATTGGAAATGCGATTGAGATATCCGGTGAGGTTGTCAAGGATCTGGTCGGTGGTCTTGTGCGAGATGAAGCGCATCCGGTGCTCGTTCCAGTTGCGACCCAAGCCTCCACTGAGCGGACCAAGCCTGCGAGGCTCGGTGCGATTGTTTTCAGCATTTGCAACTCGGGACACTAGGCACGCAATGGCAGCGGCAGTGGACGCCGGGCGGCGACGGGCCGGACGGCGCCTCGAGCTGCGGAGAGGCCGTTCGTGAGTCCACCGACCGACGAGGCATCGACGGGGCCCGGAGCGGCCCCTGACGCCTCCGCGGGCGGGCGGCGGGCCGTCGTGATCGGGGGCGGCGTCGCCGGTCTCGCCGCCGCGTACGAGCTGCTGCGCGGCGGCTGGCGGGTCAGCCTCTACGAGGCGGGCAGCCAGTTCGGCGGCCAGGTCCGCACGTTCGAGATCGGCGGGGGCCGCATCGAGGCCTTCTACCACCATCTCTTCCGGTCGGATCGCGACATCGTCGAGGTGATCGGGGATCTGGGGCTCGAGGATGCGCTCGAGTGGGTTCCGTCCTCAGTGGGCCTCGCCGCCGCAGGGAAGATCTACCCCTTCTCCGGCCCCGTCGATCTCCTTCGCTTCAACCGCGTCTCGCTCTGGACCCGGTTCCGTCTCGGCCTCGCGGCGCTGTGGCTCCGCCGGCAGACGGACTGGCGGCGCTACGAGGGCCAGCGCGCGCGCGACTGGATCCTCCGCGCGGTCGGCGAGCAAGGCTACGACGCGGTGTGGGGGCCCCTGTTGCGAGCGAAGTTTGGCGCCCACGCCGACGAGGTCTCGATGGTCTGGTTCTGGGGCAAGATTTACCTCCGCTTCGCCTCGCGGGGCGGCGGCCCGCTGGCGACGGAGAGCCTCGGCTACCTGCGCGGATCGTTCGGCCGCCTGGTGGACGCCCTCGTGGACGACGCCCGCGCGCGCGGCGCCACACTTGAGGTCGACGCGCCGGTCGAGCGCATCGCGGTCGAGGACGGCCGCGTGCTCGGAGTCGTGAGGCGCGGGGAGTTGGAACTAGTCGACCTGGTCCTGGCGACCACGCCCTCCAGCATCTTCCGGGCGCTGCTCCCGGAGCTGGCGGAGCTGGCGCCGGACTACGACGCGCTGCTCGATCGCGTGCGCTACCAGTGGGCGACCGTGCTCGTGCTCGCGCTCGATCGCCCGCTTTCCGACATCTACTGGCTCACAGTCACCGACGACGACTGCCCCTTCGTCGCCGCCGTCGAGCAGACGAACTTCCGATCGCCCGCCGAGTACGGCGGGCGGCACGTCGTCTACCTGTCGAACTACGTGGATCCCGGCGACCCGATCGTCGAGTCGGACGCGGAGGCGGTGCTCGATGCGTACGAGCCCTACCTGAGGCGCATCAACCCACACTTCGACCGTGCTTGGATCCGCGATCTGTGGCTCTTCACGGATCGCGCGGGGCAGCCGATCGTCGACTACCGCTACCACGAGTCGATCCCTCCGCACCGCACGCCGATCGACGGGCTGTGGCTTGCCAACACGACGCAGATCTACCCCGAGGATCGAGGCCAGAACTACTCGATCCGGATGGGGCGGCGGGTCGCGCGGCAGGCGATGGAGGAGGTCGGGGCACCGCCCGGCGGGCCCCCGGACGGGCGGTAGACGCCCGCGGCGGCCGCCGCTGCGTGTCCGCCGCGGGCCTCCGGACTACCATCCGCGGAAGGCGCCGCCCCGCCGGGGCGGCGGCGCTTCGGCAGCGGGAGGGTCGTGCGTGCCGCGTGCGGGGCAGATGGCGATCGTGACCGGGGCGGCCGGCTTCGTCGGCCGGCACCTCGTGGCGAGGCTCGCGGCCGAGGGGTGGCGGGTCGTCGCCACCGACATCCTGCGGCCCGAGGGCCCGGCCCGATACGCCACCGACGACGTGGCAGGGCAGAGCCTCGACGTGCGGGACCGCGAGGCCGTCGCTGCGCTCGTCGGCAGCGTGCGCCCCGACGTCCTCTTCCACCTTGCCGCGCAGGCGTCGGTCGCCGCGTCGATGCGGGACCCGCTCGCAGACGTGGCGGTCAACGTGCTCGGGACCGTCCATCTCGCGACCGCCGCGGTTGCCGCGGGCGTCCCCCGCATCGTCTACTTCTCGACCGGCGGTGCGCTCTACGGCGAGCCGCTCTACCAGCCCGTCGACGAGCACCATCCCGCGCGGCCGAGCTCCGTCTATGGGGCATCGAAGCTCGCGGCCGAGTTCTACCTCGGGGCGCTCACCGCCGGGAGCGGCACGTCGGTCTCGGTGCTGAGACCCGGGAACATCTACGGCCCCCAGCAGGTACACACGCGCGAGTACGGCGTGGTCGGGATCTTCGCCGGCCGCATGCTGCGGGGGGAGAGCGTCACGATCTTCGGCGACGGCAGAGAGAGCCGCGACTACATCTTCGTCGACGACGTCGTCGACGCGGCGCTCGCGGCGGCGCGCGGCGAGCCGGCGACCTGCCTCGTCGGCTCCGGCGTCGCGACGACGACGGACCGCATCTTCGCCCTCGTCGCCGAAGCGACGTCGTACGAGCTGCCGGCCCGGTACCAGCCCGCGCGCCCCGGCGAGATCCGCCACATCACGCTGCTCCCACGCCTCGCCGAGGAGCGCTGGGCATGGAGTCCCCGCACACCTCTCGACGAGGGGATCCGCCGCGCCGTCGCGTGGCACCGGAGCCAGTTGCCCGGGGCCACCGGCGCCGGGGACGGCACGCCCTCCACGAAATGAGACCGCCCCGCGGCGGCGGCCCTACCCGGCCCAGCCGCGCGGGGTGCCGGCGCCCGCGCGCAGCGCGGAGAGCAGCCGACGCGTCGACGCAGCGACCTCGTTGACCGCGGCGTCGAAGGCGGCCGCGTTCGCCTGCGAGGGCCGGCGATAGCCGCTCACTTTGCGCACGAACTGGAGGGCGGCGGCGGAGATCTCTTCCTCGCTCGCGGGCTCCTGCCGGGAGCCGACGGGCCGCAGCGTCCTGATGCTCCTGCACATGAGACGACCGCAGCAGATCGCAGCGGCCCGCCAGCATGCCGCGCGGGCGGAGGGCGACGCTGATAATGTCGGCGCGACCCGCGCGAAGGAGGGGGCACAAGATGGCCGAGACGGTCAGCTTCGGCGAGCCGTGGCTCGCAGCGGTGGTCCAGGCAGCCGTTCGTCCGGTCCAGGACGACGCGACGGCGCGCGACACGATGCGCCGGAACGCCGAGCGGATCGCAAGCGAGATCGACGCTCTCATGGAGCGGACCGACCCGCCGCCCAGGCTCATCGTCTACCCGGTGCTCTGCCTGACCTCCGCCAGCCGCCACGTCTCGAACGTCTCCATCGACGCCGTCGCGATGCCGGTCCCCGGCGAGCCCTTCGAGCCGATCCTGGAGGCCTGTCGGCGCCACCGCTGCTACTTCGTCTCGTCGGCGCAGGAGGCAGTGCCGGAGCTGCCGGGCCGCTACTTCCACACCGGCTTCGTGCTCGGGCCGGAGGGGCTCGTCCTCCGCTCGCCGAAGGCGCAGGCCTACAGCGCGCCCGAGGTCACCGCGCTTCGGGACATCTACGACGAGTACCGCGCGGTCTTCGGGGCCGACTCCGTGCTCCCGGTCGCGCAGACCGAGATCGGGGCGATCGGCTGCCTCGTCGAGAGCGAGCTGCTCGTGCCGGAGACGACGCGGAGGCTGCGCCGCTCGGGAGCCGAGATCGTGGTGCACCCCACCCTGGAGCGGCAGCCGGACGAGGGTCCGCCCTACACCGCGATGCGACAGGCGGTCGCCTACGCGAACGGGGTCTATGTGCTCTCCGCGACGACCGCGCGGGAGGTGCGCTCCGACGACCCCGTCGCCACCCCATGGTGGGGTGCCCGCTCGATCGTCGTAGGCCCGGACGGTCGCATCGACGCGGCTCTCGGGCCGCGCGGGGAGGGCGTCGTGGTCGCGACCATCGATCCCCACCGCCTCGCGGACTCGCGGGAGCGGCAGGCGCGCACGACGGAGCCCGCGGACGTGCTCTACCGCGGGCTCTATGGGTGATGCCGAGCTCGGCCTGGGATCCCGTCCAATACGAGCGTTTCCGCGAGCAGCGCTCGCAGCCCTACCGCGACCTCGCGGGCCTGGTCGAGCGCGCCCCGGCGATGCGCGTCGCCGACCTCGGCTGCGGCACCGGGGAGCTCACGGCGTGGCTGCACGAGACGCTGGGCGCCGGGGAGACGATCGGCGTCGACTCCTCGGAGACGATGCTCGAGCACGCCGCGCCGAGGGGACGGCGGAGCCTCCGCTTCGAGCGGGCGGATATACGCGAGTGGAGGCCCGCCGGGCACCCCGACCTTCTCTTCTCGAACGCCGCACTGCAATGGGTGGACCAGCACGAAGAGCTGTGGCCGCGGCTCGCCGCCCTGCTCGCGCCGGGCGGGCAGATCGCCGTGCAGATGCCTGTCAGCGACGACCACCCCTCGCACACGGTCGCGCGCGAGCTCGCCGGCGAGCCGCCGTACCGCGACGCGATGGCGGGATACGAGCGGCCGTTTCCGGTGCTCCCGCCGGAGCGCTACGCCGAGATGCTCTTCGAGCTCGGCTTCGAGCGGCGGCTGGTGCGCCTGCAGGTGTACGAGCACCTGCTGCCGTCCGTCGACTCCGTCGTCTCCTGGATGGAGGGCTCGCTGCTGACGCCCTACCGCGAGCGACTGGCGGGGACGCTCTACGAGCGGCTGCTCGCCGAGTACGCGAGGCGCCTGCGGGCGCTCGGGGGCGAGCGGCGCCCCTACTTCTTCCCGTTCAAGCGACTCCTCGTCTGGGGCCGCCTGCCGGCCGGGCGGCCCGCGACGGGAGCGCAGACGCGCTGACAGGCGCGCCCGATACGCCTCGCCGCCTCGCGCAGCTCCCGCTCGGGCAGCGTGGAGTAGGCGAGACGGATGTGCCGGTCGCCCTCGGCGCCGCGCTCCGGGAAGAAGGCGTGCCCCACCGGGAACGACACGCCCGCCTCCATCGCGGCCCGCTGCAGGGCGGGGGCAGAGAGGCCGTCGGCCAGCCGCACCCAGAGGAAGAAGCCCCCGCGCGGCGGGACGAAATCGACGTAGGGCCCGGCATGCTCGACGAGCGCCTCCGCGAGCGCGCGGGCGCGCGAGTCGTAGAGGGGACGCATCCGAGCGACGTGCGCATCGAGCCGTCCGTCCGACATGTACTCGACGAGCATGCGGTGGAGCAGCGGGCTGTTCCCCATGTCGTAGCGCACGGCGGCCATCTGCTCGATGAGCGGCGCCTCCGCGCGGATCCAGCCCACCCGGAGCCCCGTCGCGATGATCTTCGAGAAGGTCCGCACGGCGATCACCCCGACGCCACCCGCGAGTGCCGCGAGCGACGGCAGGCGGGCATCGTCGAAGGCGATCTCGCCGTAGGCGTCGTCCTCGAGCACGAGCGCGCCGTGCTCGGCGGCGAGGCGCAGCAGCCGACGACGCCGATCGAGCGGGAGCGTCGCCCCCGTCGGGTTGTGGTAGGTGGGGATGGTGTAGACGAGCTTCGCCCGGCGGCCGGCGGCCTCCAGGCGGGCAAGGAGCGCAGCGAGCGACTCGACGTCGAGCCCGTCCTCGTCGACGGGCACGGTCCAGACGTCGGCGCCGCGACCGCGAAAGGTGCGCGTCGAGCCGGAGAAGGTCGGCGCCTCGACGACCACGACGTCGCCCGGGTCGAGGAACGTCGAGCAGACGGTGTCGATGGCGCCGGCCGAGCCGTTCGTGAGCATGATCTGCTCGGCGCCCGACCCGTCGGCGCTGCGGCGTGCGATCGCCTCGCGCAACGGATCGTGGCCCAGCGGACCGCCGTAGCGGAGCGCGCCGTCGTCCGGCACCTCAAGCACCCGCCTCAGTGCCTCGAGTAGGTCGGCCCGCGGAAGGGTCTCCGGGTCGGGGATGCCGCCCCCGAGCATGATCAGGTCGTTCGGAGCGTCGACGGAGGCCGGAATGCCCCAGTCGGTCGCGCTCCCGGCACTCATCGGTCGCGCGGCCCGAGCCAGCATTGACACGCGCTCGCGTCCGCTCCACAGCCGCTCGACGAGGGCCGCCGTCTCCTCCCCTGAGCCGTCGGCCGATGTCTGCTCCATCGCACGCACCTCACTGACCGCGGCGGCGCCGCGATGAGCCGCTACGCTGAAGCATCGCGCGCGGAGCCCTAGAGCACGAGACCGGGAGGCACGATGCGCATCGCGACCATCCTCGTCGGCGTGGTGGCTATCACCGTCGTCCCCGGGCTCGCGCTCTTTACCGTGGGCGAGCGTGCGGCGGGCGCCCTCTTCCTGCTGTTCGCCCTAGCCACCCTCGGCGCCGGCTTCGTCCCCCGCCGCACGCTCGTTCCCCTGCTCCTCCTCTTCGGGGCGTCGACGCTGCGCGGCGGCCTACGGGGGCTACCACGGATACCAGCTCGCCTCCGCCATCACGGCTACGACCGGGCCCGTCGATGCCCCGGAGCCGGTCACTCTCAGCCGCGCGGAAGAGAAGAGCGAGGCCGCGGAGAACGACGCCGCCTTCCGAGTCCGGCTCACCGAGCCCGAGCTCACCGCGCTCATCCAGGAGGGCCTGCAGGAGATCGAGAGCCCCCTGCGCCGGGTCGACCTCGAGATCGTCGGAGCCACCGACAAGAAGCCGGGGAGCGCGACCTTCCGCGCCGAGTTCAAGAGCGGCGACCTCACGGCCACGGGTGAGGTGGCCTACGGCGTACGTGCCGGTGAGATCGGGCTCGAGATCCGGAACGTCGAGGCCGGCGCCTTCTCCGTCCCGGGGATCGTGCGCGACGCGTTGGAGGGACTCGTCGAGCAGGTGACCGACCTCAACGAGTCCCTCGCCGAGTACAGGGTCAGCGTGCAGTCCCTAGAACTCGAGGACGGCGCGCTGGTGGTGATCGGCACGCAGGGAGACGGCGAGGTTCTCACCTCCGAGACGGTCGTCGCCAGCCTCAGCGGGCGCGCCGCGACGCTCGGTACCGGGGCGAGTCCCCTGGCCGAGAGGCTCGGTCCCGGAGAGGTGAACAGCGTCGAGGCGCCGAGCGATCGCTACTACGTCGTGCTCGGCGACTCGCTCGCGTCGGGCCTCGGCGTCGCGCAGTTGCGCGACGGCTACGTCTCGCGGCTCCACCGCCATCTCGAGCTCAAGGACGGACGGCGCTACGGGCTGCGCAATTTCGGGAAGTCGGGCGAGACCTCCGAGACGCTGGTGCGCGGCGGGCAGCTCCAGGCGGCACTCGACTTCATCGGGGGCAACGACGTCGCCTACATCGCGCTCGATATCGGGGGGAACGACATCATCCCCCACCTGGCATCCGCGGATTGCGCGGAGGGAGCGGAGATGCCAGCCTGCGCCGCCCGTATCGAGGCCTCGCTCACCAGCTACCGCGAGACCCTCGCCGGCGTGCTGGACCGGATCGTCGAGGCCGCTCCCGACGCGACCGTCGCATTCCTGCTCACCTACAACCCGTTCAGCTTCGGCTCTGACGTCGACCTCGAGCGGGACACGGAGCGCGTAACAGCTGAGCTCAACGCCATTGCGGCGAAGCTCGCGGGAGAGCGTGGCGTGCTGGTCGCGGACGGCTTCACGCCCCTGAGCGGGCGCGCCGCCTCGGCCACGCACATGACCGAGACGCCGCCGGACATCCACCCACGGGAGGCCGGCCACGACGCGCTGGCGTCGGCGCTTCTCGACGCGATCGGCTAGTCGGAGCACGCCGGGCGCGGGAGCCGGGAGACGACTCGGTTCCGGTATGCTCCCTGGGAGATGCGACTCACGCTCCCGCGGCTCGGGCTGATCGTCGGTGCGGTGCTGCTCGCAGCCCTTGTCGAGGTGCGCGCCTGCGGCGACGCGGGCGACTCCGAGGGGGTCGCGCTCCACATCGGCGCCGTCCTCCCGGAGACTGGCTCACTCTCGAGCATCGGACTCCCGATGATCGAGGCCGTCAGGCTGGCCGAAGCGGACATCCGGGCCGCGGGCGGACTTCACACCGTCACGCTTGCCGACTCGGGCACAGACCCCGCGGTCGCGGTCGCCGCCGTCGACCGGCTCCTCGGCGAGGGGGTGGACGCGATCGTGGGGGCGGGCGCCTCCGGCGTGTCGCAGTCGTTCATCGGCACGCTCTTCCGGGAGCGCGTTCCGCAATGCGCGGGTTCGAACACCTCGCCGGCGTTCACCACGCAGGAGAACGCCGCCTACTACGTCCGCACGGTGCCGTCCGACCGGGCGATCGCCCCGCTTCTCGCCGGCCTCATCGCGGACGACGGGCATGCCCGGATCGCGATCGTCGCGCGCGACGACGACTGGGGGCGCCCGCTCTCAGGCGAGCTCGCGCGGCTGCTCCCGGAGATCGGCATCGAGGTCACGGTCGTGCTCTACGCCCCCCGGGCGACGACGTTCGACGCCGAGATCGAAGCGGTCGTGAACCACCGCGCGGACGCCGTCGTCAACCTCGTCTTCTCCGAGGGCGTGCCGCTCATCCGCGGCCTGATCGAGGCCGGCTACGGACCCGACCGGCAGTACCTCGGCAACGGGCTCGCCGATCCGAATCTCGCGAGCCAGATCGACCCCGACGACCCGACCGCAGTGGACGGGTTGAGGCTGGTCCAGCCGGCCACGCGGGGGGCCTTCAACACGCGGCTCACCGTCCCCACCCCGGGCACGGCGGCCTACCCCGCCGCCGTCTACGACTGCGTGGTGCTGCTCGCGCTCGCCGCGGAGAGCGCGGGCGGAACCGGCGGAGCGGCAGTGATGGAGGGGCTCTCGGGCATCACGCGCGGCGGGATCGAGTGCTCAAGCTACGGGCAGTGCTCCGAGCTAATCCAGAACGGCGTGAATATCGATTACGTCGGGGCGAGTGGGCCGATCAACCTCGACGAGGTCGGCGATGTCACCGTCGCGACATACGCGGTCGTCACCTACCACAACGGGGAGTTCGCCACGCTCGCCCTGAGGGACGTCGACCTCCGAACCGGCGAGTAGGCGCGGCGCCGGCCGCCGCCCCACAGCCGGACCACCGCTCGCCGCCCGTCAGAGCAGGAGCGCGGCGACCTCGTCGGCGATGGCGAGCGAGGCGGTGAGCCCCGGCGACTCGATCCCCCCCAGGTGCAGGTACCCGCGGTCGTGCCAGATCAGGAAGTCGGCCGCCGGCTCTCCCGGACCGTGCAGTTTCGGGCGGTAGCCGACCTGCCCCGGGGCGATGTCGCCCGCGCGCAGGGTCGGGAGCAGCCGGCGACCCGCCTCCAAGAACTCCGGACGCCGGTCGTCGCCCGCGCGGTAGTCGAGCGGCGCGCCCTCCGGGAGCCATTCAGTGTCCGGCCCGAGGCGGAGGCCGCCATCGAGATCGACCGTCAGGTGCACGCCCAGCCCGCCGGCACGCGCGAGGTGCCCCGCCATGCCGCCCCCCTCGCGCGGGATCGGGTAGATGTGACGCGACACGCTGCGCGCCAGGGCGGGGTCCACGACGTCGTAGTAGCGTCCCTTGTTCACGCGCTGCCGGAGCACCGGGACAGCTTCCCCGCCGTCCCCGCCACCGTCGAGTGGGTAGCCGGCCGACCGGGCGACGGGCGGCGCCCCGTGGCCGGCCGCGTTCACGAGGGCGGCGCACCGCAGCTCCTGCGGGGCACCGTCCGGGTCCGCCACCTCCAAAGCGAAGCCGCCCGCGCCGCGCACCGTCCCCCGGAGCTCGTGGCGGTAGGCGACGAGCGCTCCCCGATCGCGCGCGGCGCTCTCGAGCGAGCGCGCGAAGCCCGCGGCGTCGACGACGCCGGAGGACTCGGAGTGGAGCGCCGCCGCGAACGGCACGGCCGGCTCCACGGCCCGCGCCTCGGCAGCGGTCAGCCGCCTCATGCCTGAGACGCCGTTGGCTGCTGCCTGCTCCCAGACGGCCTCGAGGCCCGAGAGCTCGCTCTCGGCGAGCGCCGCGACCAGCTTGCCCGTGCGCGCGACCGCGACGCCGCGCTCCTCGCACCACGCGTAGAGCGCGCGGTTGCCGGCGAGGCAGAGCAGGTGCTTCCGCGACCCGGTCGGGTAGTAGATGCCGGCGTGCACGACCTGGGAGTTGTGCGCGCTCGTCTCAAGCGCCGGCCCGTCTCGCCTCTCGATCACGACCACGGAGCGTTTCCGCGACAGGCGGGCCGCGACCGCGAGGCCGACGATGCCGGCACCGACGACGACGATGTCCGCGTCGAGGTCCCCGCGGGCGACCATCACGACCTCCGTGCCGCGCCCGCCGCGCCCGGGGCGCCGGGGCGCGGCGGGCGCGCCGTCAGCCGGAGTAGCTCCAGCCCGTGTAGACGGACGTCAGGGGATCCGCCGAGCGGAGCAGCCGCGCGTCGAGCACGCGGCCCACGACGAGCTCATGGTCGCCGGCGTCGACGAACTGCTCGGCCTCGCACTCGTAGACCGCGAGCGCATCCGCGAGCAGCGGGCAACCCCGCCCATCGACCGTGTACTCGACCCCGTCCAGCTTGCGGTGCACGAGGGCCTGTGCCTGCTCGCTGCGGCCCCGGATCTTCGCCCCCTGCCGCGGCTGGAGGAAGCGCGCCGCCAAGGTCATCCCGTCCTCCGCTAGGAGGTTCACCGTGAAGGCGCGGCAGCCGCGGATGCTCGCCAGACTGTAGGAGCTGCGCTCAAAGGCGACCGCGAGCAGCCGCGGCCGGAACGAGACCTGCATAACCCAGTCGGCGATCATGCCGTTGGGCTCCCCGTCGCGGACCGACCCGATGATGTAGATCCCGTACGGGAGTTCGTGCATCGCCTCCTGGATGAGCTCGTCGGCACTCTTCTCGCGCCGCGGCGGGACGGCCGGGGGCCTGGAGGCGTCGCTCATCGTCCACTCCCGATCCGTCCGGGGCCGTCCCCGCTGGCGCTGTGCACGCGGCGGGATGCCACCATAGCCGACCGCCGCTCGCCGGGCGCGGCGGTCGAAGTCAGCCCCCGGGGCCCGAGCCGCCCGGGCCCTCCCCGGCACCGGCGATGGGGCCGAAGGGGACCAGCTGCTCCGTGATCTGCTCGGCGTCGCCGGTGACCGCAATCGCCATCGCCTCCGGGCGCAGGTGCTCGGCGACGACTCGCCTGACGTCCTCCGGCGTCACCGCGTACACCCGCGCGACGAAGCTCTGGGCCCACTCCTCGCCGAGATCGTGCAGATCCAGGAACGAGAGCACCCCCAGGAGCCCCGGTGCGGTGGCGCCGCGCATCAGCTGCACGCCGGCGACGTAGTTCTGGATGCCGGCCAGCTCGGGAACCGGCGGCGGCTCTGAGCCGAGGCGCTCGATTTCCGCGACGATCTCGCGAAGCGAGGCTCCCGTCACGGCGGTGGTCACGTCGGCCGTCTCAAGCCAGTAGGAGCCGCCGCGGAGCGCGCCGATGCTGCTCCGCGGCGAGTAGGTGTAGCCCTTCTGCTCGCGGATGTTGGTCGTGATCCGCGACATGAAGGAGCCCCCCAGCAGCGCATCGGCAACCATCAGCGGCACGAAGTCGGGGTGCGCGGGGCCGGGCACTGGGAGGCCGATCTGGATCGTCGACTGCGGGGCACCGGGGCGGTCGCCGAGGTGAATCATCCGTCCGGAGACCGGAGCCGGAGCCGGAGCCTTCGCCGCCGGGGGCGTCTCCCAGCCGCCGAGTGCTCGGGAGGCCGCCCTGCCCACTGCCTCAGCGTCGAAGCTCCCCGCCACGTAGAGGCGGCTCCCCGCCGCCCCCACCGCCCGCTCGAGGAAGGCGCGCACGGACGCAAGGGAGAAGGACTCGATCTCCGCGGCGTCGGCGAGTACGCGACCGTAGGGGTGGGCGCCGTAGAGTGCGCCGCGGAAGCGCTCGAGGGTGAGCCAGCCGGGCTCGGAGCGGGCGAGTTCGAGCTGCCGGCCGAGGTCGGCGCGCAGCCTCGGCAGCGCCTCCTCCGGCAGGGCCGGCGTGCGCACGACCTCCGCGAGCAGCTCCACCGCCTCCGGCGCGAACTCAGAGAGGACGCGCACTTCCAGCCAGAGGCTGTCGTCGTCGGCGTCGACGTCGAGTTCGCCACCGAGGCCGGCGACATGGTCGGCGAGGGCCGCGGCGTCGCGGGCAGCGGTGCCCTCCTTCAGGTAACGCGCTAGGAGCCTGGAGAGCCAGGTCTCACCCGGCGCCTCGAGCGCGGCCCCAGCGCCGGTCACGAGCCTCAGCGTCGCCTTCGGCACCGCGCCGACCGGTACCAGCGTCACGCCGAGCCCCCCCGCGAGCTCGATCTCCTCGCGCGGCGCGAGCCGCCAGGCGGGGGGGCGGCCGACGACGGGGCGGCCCTGACCGCTCACGGCGCACCGCCGGCAGTGGACGCCGCCGCGCCCGCTCCAGCCTCAACGGCGAGCACGGTGCGGTTGGTGGGGCGGAGGTACTCCCGCGCCGCATGCACAACGACCTCGGGGGTCAGCTCCTCCAGTCTCTCCTCGACGCCATTCACCCAGGCGGGGTCGCCGTCGATCAGCGCGGAGCTCGCGAGCAGGTCAGCCCGTCCGAGGCCGGGGAACATGCCGCCGCCCGCCGTCTCGTAGAGGGCGGAGCGGGCCTTCAGCCGCGCCCGCTCGAAGTCGCCCGCCGGCAGCGGATGCGTCCTCACACGCTCGATCACCGGGTCGATGGCGCCGAGCACCGTCTCCGCGTTCGCCTCCTGCCCGTGAATGAGCCACGGCGCCCAGAGCATCGGCGTGCGGCCGTTGTACATGTTCCCCAGAAGATTCATGCCGCCGTGCAGCTCGTCGGTGAGGCCGCGCTCGTGGACGAGCTCGCGGCGCAGCAGTGCGTCGTCGCCCTGGAGCAGTACCTGATCGAGGAGGCCCAGGGCGAAGAACTCGCGCGTGCCCCGCTCCGGCACGTGGTAGCCCACCGCGAGGGCGGGGAGATGGGCAAGCGCGTCGACCGTGTGGAAACGCTCCTCCTGCAGGCGTCGCGGCTCGGCGATGTCGGGCTCGGCGGGCGCGGCCGACGAGGGGATCGAGTCGAAGTGACGCTCGGCGAGGCTCAGGGCCTCCGGAGCGTCGAGGTCACCCACCATGACCAGCACAGCATTGGCTGGCGCATAGTAGCGGGCGAAGAAGTCGCGCACGTCCTCAAGCGTCGCCGCGTCGAGATCCTGCATATCGCCGTAGCCGTTGTGGGCGTTCGCCCAATTCCGAAAGGCCCGCTCTCCAAGATCGATCCAGGGAAAGCCGCCGTACGGGCGGTTGAGGACGTTCACCCGGATCTCGTTCTTCACCACGTCGCGCTGGTTATCGAGCTCGGCCTGGGTGATGACGGGGCCGCGCATGCGGTCCGCCTCCATCCAGAGAGCGAGCTCCAACGCGTGCGCGGGGAGCGTCTCGAAGTAGTTGGTGAAGTCCGGGCGCGTCGTCCCGTTCAGGAGACCCCCCGTCTGCTGGACGATGCGGATGAACTCCAGCTTCGCCATCTGCTCCGAGCCCTGAAACATGAGGTGCTCGAAGAGGTGGGCGAAGCCCGTCCGGCCGCGCGGCTCCAGCCGGAAGCCGACGTTGTAGTAGACGGCCACCGTGACGACGGGGGCCGAGTCGTCGGGCGAGACGATAACGCGCAGGCCGTTGGAGAGGCGCCGCTCCCGGAAGGGAATCACGAGCCGCCCCGACGCGCTCCCCGAGTCCCTTCCCGGCACGTCGGCCACGGCTCCCCCTCGCAGCTGCCCGGAGCGGGACGCGCTCCCTGGCCGCCAGCTTACGCGCGCGGCCAGCCTGACACCCCCGCCGGGCCTCCACCGGCACGAGCGCGATCCTGCGCGGAAGCGCCGTCCTGCTCGCGCTGTTCGCACCCGGTGGCACAGAATGTACCGGCGGCGACGAGAGGGGACGCGCGCATGGCGAGCCGGAGCATCGACGAGCTCGGCGTCAACACGATCCGGACGCTGTCGATGGACGCCGTGCAGAAGGCGAACTCGGGCCACCCGGGAGCGCCGATGGGCGCGGCGCCGATGGCGCACGCGCTCTGGACACGCTTCCTCCGGCACAACCCCGAGAACCCCGACTGGCCGGACCGCGACCGATTCGTGCTCTCCGCCGGCCACGCCTCGATGCTCCTCTACTCGCTGCTGCACCTCACGGGCTACGACCTCCCGCTCGCGGAGATCGAGCGCTTCCGGCAGTGGGAGAGCCGCACGCCGGGCCATCCTGAGCGCAACGACACGCCGGGGGTGGAGCTCACCACCGGGCCGCTCGGCGCGGGCTTCGCGATGGGGGTGGGGATGGCCGTCGCCGGGCGCTTCCTGGCGGCGCGCTACAACCGCCCGGGCTTCCCGGTGGTCGACCACGGCGTCTACGGCATCGTCTCCGACGGCGATCTGATGGAGGGCGTCGCATCGGAGGCCGCCTCGCTCGCGGGAACACTCGGTCTGGGGCGCATCGTCTACCTCTACGACGACAACGGGATCTCGATCGAGGGGGACACCGACCTCGCCTTCCGCGAGGATGTCGCCGCGCGCTTCCGCGCCTACGGCTGGGACGTCGACGAGGTCCCGGACGGCACCGACCTCGACGCGATCGCAGCGGCGATTCCGCGCGCGCGCGCCGAGGAGGGGAAGCCCTCCCTCATCATCGTCACGACGACCATCGCCCACGGCAGCCCGAACAAGGCCGGCACCGCGAGCGCTCACGGCGCACCCCTCGGCGAGGAGGAGGTCCGCCTCTCCAAGCGTGCCCTCGGCTGGCCGGAGGAGCCCGCCTTCCACGTGCCGGAGGCGGTGCGCGCCGAGATGGGGAGCGCCCGCGAGCGCGGGCGCGCTCAGGAGGCGGCGTGGCGGGCCCTGCTCGGGGACTACGGGCGCGCGCACCCCGGGCTCGCGGCGGAGTTCCGCGCGACCCTCGATGGCGAGCTCCCCGCGGGGTGGGAGGAGGCGATCCCCTCCTTCGAGCCCGGGGAGCGGCCGCTCGCGACCCGCGCCGCCTCGGGGCGCGTGCTCAACGCGATCGCGGGGATGCTGCCGACGCTCATCGGCGGCTCCGCCGATCTCGCGCCCTCGACCAACACCTACCTCGACGGGTACGACGACCACGCGGCCGAGTTGCCCGGTGGGCGCAACATGCGCTTCGGCGTGCGCGAGCACGCGATGGGCAACGTCGTGAACGGGATGGCGCTCCACGGCGGCGTGCTGCCGTTCGGCGCGACCTTCCTGATCTTCTCCGACTACATGCGCCCCGCACTGCGCCTCGCGGCGTTGCAGCGGCTGCACGCGATCTTCGTCTTCACGCACGACTCCATCGGACTGGGTGAGGACGGCCCCACGCATCAGCCTGTGGAGCACCTCGCCTCGCTGCGCGCGATGCCCGGGCTCACCGTCTACCGGCCGGCCGACGCGAACGAGGCGGCTGCGTGCTGGCGCCTCGCCATCGAGCGGGGCGCGCCGGCCGCCCTCGCGCTCTCGCGGCAGGGGCTGCCGGTGCTCGGCCCGGCCGAACGCGTGCACGCCGGGGCGGCGCGAGGCGGCTACGTGCTCCACGACGCGCCGGAGAGCGTGGGCGAAACGCCCGACGTGCTGCTGCTCGCCACGGGATCGGAGGTCACGCTCGCGTGCTCGGCGCGCGACCTGCTCGCCGAGCGCGGCATGGGCGCACGCGTCGTCAGCATGCCGAGCTGGGAGCTCTTCGACGAGCAGCCGGCCTCCTACCGGGAGCAGGTCATCCCCTCCGCCGTCCGCGCGCGCCTCTCCATCGAGGCCGCCGCGACGATGGGGTGGCACCGCTACGTCGGCGACCGCGGCGAGGCAATGGGTCTCGACCGTTTCGGCGCCTCCGCACCGGGGCCGGTGCTCTTCGAGCAGTTCGGGTTCACGGCCGAGGAGGTGGCTCGACGCGCCGCCCGGCTCGTCGAGCGGGAGGCGGCGGCCACGAGATAGATTCCGGGACGCGATCCGCCGGGGGCGAGACGGGAGACGCTATGCCGGAGACGATCGGGAGGCTGCGCGAGCGCGGACAGAGCGTCTGGCTCGACTTCATCCACCGCGGGATGCTCGAATCGGGCCAGCTCGAGCGCTACGTGAGCGAGGGCTGGATCACCGGCCTCACCTCCAATCCGACGATCTTCAACCGCGCGATCTCGGGCTCGGCCCACTACGACGACGCGCTTCGCGACGCCGCCGCCGAGAGCACCGGGAGCGGCTACGACGCCTTCGTGCGCATCGCCAGCGACGACCTGCGCCGCGCCGCCGACATCTTCCGCGCCGTCTACGAGGAGACGGAGGGCGCCGACGGCTACGTCTCCTTCGAGGCGCCGCCCGGCATCGAGAACGACGCCGAGGCGACCGTGCGCGAGGCACACCGGCTGCGCGAGGCCGTCGGGCGCCCCAACGTGATGATCAAGGTGCCCGGCACCGCCGCGGGCGTCGAGGCGCTGCGCGAGCTCACGGCGCAGGGCGCCAGCGTCAACGTCACGCTCCTCTTTGGCGTCGGCGTCTACGAGCGCGTCGCCGAGGCCTACATCGAGGGGCTCGAGCACCGACTCGAGCAGGGGCTGCCGCTCGGCGACCTCGCCTCGGTCGCCTCCTTCTTCGTCTCGCGGGTCGACAGCAAGGTGGACGGCTGGCTCCCCGGGGGATCGGAGCTCGCCGGGAGCGCCGCCGTCGCGAACGCCCGCATCGCCTACGAGCGCTTCCTGGCGCACTTCAGCGGACCGCGCTGGGAGCGGCTCGCCGCCGCCGGGGCGCGCGTGCAGCGCCCGCTCTGGGCCTCGACAAGCACGAAGCACCCGGCCTATTCCGATGTGCTCTACGTCGACGAGCTGGTCGCCGCCGACACCGTCAACACGATGCCGGAGCCCACGCTCCTCGCGTTCGCCGACCACGGGAACCCCGCGGGCGGCATCGACGAGCGCGCAATGGCGGAGGCGCACGAGATGATGGCGCGCCTCGCCGGCGCCGGCATCGACGTCGGGCGCGCCACCGACGAGCTGCTCGCAGAGGGGCTCAACTCCTTCGCCGCCGACTTCCGCTCCCTGCTCGACTGCATCGACGCCTCCATCGCGACGCTGAACGACCCCCGCAGCCGCAACGACGGGAGCGCGCTCGGCGCGCTCGCGCCCCGGGTCTCGCGGCGTATCGCGGCGCTCGCCGAGGGGGAGGTGGTGCGCCGGCTCTGGGCTCACGACCACACGCTGTGGGCCGAGGATCCCGGCGAGATCTCGGACCGCCTCGGCTGGCTCACCGTCGACGAGGAGATGCGCGGCCGCGCCGGCGAGATCGAGGGCTTCGCGCGGCAGGTCGCCGACGCCGGCTACCGCACGGCGGTGCTGATGGGGATGGGGGGATCGAGCCTGGCGCCCGAGGTGATGGCGAGCTCATTCGGAGCGACGCCCGACGGCCTCGAGCTCGTTGTCCTCGACACCACCGACCCGCTGGCGATCGCGGAGGCGGCGGAGCGCCTCCCCCCGGGACGTACGCTCTTCATCGCCGCGAGCAAGTCCGGCAGCACCATCGAGACGCGCTCCCAGCTTGAGTTCTTCTGGGAGCGGGTTGAGCGCGAGCTTCCGGGCGGCGCCGGCCGGCACTTCATCGCGATCACCGACCCGGGGAGCCCGCTCGCGGCGCTCGCCGGGGAGCGGGGCTTCCGCCGCGTCTTCGAGAACCCGCCCGACATCGGCGGGCGTTACTCGGCGCTCTCCTACTTCGGGCTGCTCCCGGCCGCGCTGGCGGGGGTCCCGGTCGGGGCGGTGCTCGAGGCAGCCGCCTCCATGCGCCGCGCCTGCCACACCTGCGTGCCCGCCCGCGACAACCCCGGCGCCTGGCTCGGTGCCGTGCTCGGCGAGGCTGAGGCGGCCGGCCTCGACAAGCTCACGCTCGTGCTCCCCGAGGAGATCGCGAGCCTCGGGAGCTGGATCGAGCAGCTCCTCGCCGAGTCCACCGGGAAGGAGGGGAGGGGCATCCTCCCCGTCGAGGGCGAGGCCCTGGGCCCGCCGGAGAGCTACGGGAACGATCGGCTCTTCGTGGCAATCGGCGAGCCCGCCGGCACCGCGTCGGCGCTCGACGCCCTGCAGGAGGCGGGTCATCCCGTCATCCGGCTCCCGCACGCACCGCCCGAGCAGCTCGGCGCCGAGTTCTTCCGCTGGGAGGTCGCGACCGCCGTCGCGGGGCACGTGCTCGGCATCCACCCCTTCGATCAGCCGAACGTCCAGGAGGCGAAGGACCGGACGGCGAGGGTCCTCGCCGGCGAGGCGGTCGACCTCGCAACGCCACGCGCGCAGGAGGTGCTCGAGACGCTCTCACCCGGCGACTACGTGGCGATCCTCGCCTACGTGCCGCGCACCTCAGAGAACGATCGCTGGCTTCAGGCCGTCCGCGCCGCGCTCCGTGATCGCCACCGGGTCGCGACGACCGTCGGCTACGGACCGCGCTTCCTGCACTCGACGGGGCAGCTTCACAAGGGGGGCCCGCCGGGCGGCGTCTACCTGCAACTCGTCGGCGAGGATCCCGTGACGCTTCCGATCCCCGGCGCCGCGTACGACTTCGGCACGCTGAAGCAAGCGCAGGCGGCCGGCGACCTCGCGGCGCTGAGGGCGCGTGGCCGGCGCGTCGCCCGCGTCAGTGCCGAGGAGCTCGAAGCGCTCGCAACCTAGCTCGACAGCGGGGTCCGGCGCGCCGCCGACCGCCGCGCCAACGAGGGAGGGCACCATGAAGATCGGGCTCGTGGGCCTGGGGCGGATGGGCGCCGGCATCCGGGAGCGGCTCCGGCGCGCCGGGCACGAGGTCGTCGGCTTCGACCGCAACCCCGAGAGCTCCGACGCGGGCTCCCTGGAGGAGATGGTGGCGGAGCTCGCTGCGCCGCGCGTCGTCTGGGTGATGGTCCCCTCTGGCGAGCCGACCGAGGAGAGCGTTCGCGCCCTGGCGGCGCTGCTCTCCGCGGGTGATGTCGTGGTCGAGGGAGGCAACAGCCACTACCGCGACACCGTCCGCCGCTCGGGGATGCTCGCAGAGGGGGGCGTGCGCCTCCTCGACGCGGGCACCTCGGGGGGCGTCTGGGGTCTTGCCGAGGGCTTCTGCCTGATGGTCGGGGGACCCGAGGACGCCGTCTCCCTGGTCGAGCCGGTGTTCGCCGCCCTCGCGCCCGAGGGCGGCTATCTCCATGTCGGCCCCGTGGGCTCCGGCCACTACGTGAAGATGATCCACAACGGCATCGAGTACGCGATGCTCCAGGCCTACGCGGAGGGCTTCGAGCTCCTCGACGCCTACGACGAGCCGCTCGACCTGCGGGCGGTCGCCTCCCTCTGGAACCACGGCAGCGTGGTGCGCTCCTGGCTCCTCGAGCTCGCCGAGCGGGCGCTCGCGCGCGATCCGGGTCTCACTGGGCTGCGGCCCTTCGTCGAGGACTCTGGCGAGGGGCGCTGGACGGTCATGGAGGCCGTGGAGCGGGAAGTGCCGGCTACGGGCATCGCGCACTCCCTCTTCGCCCGATTCGACTCCCGTCACGAGGACGGCCTCGGGCTGCGGCTGATCGCGGCCCTTCGCCAGGAGTTCGGAGGCCACGCCGTGCAGTCCGCCGCGGGCGACTCCCCAGGCGGATCGTCGGCGGCCGGATGAGGGACCCGGGATCCCGGGAGCCCGCTCGGGGAGGGTGGCTCGATGAGGGGGATGGAGGCGGCCGAGCCGCAGGACATCGTGCTGGTGGGCGCGACCGGCGACCTCGCGCGGCGCAAGCTGCTGCCGGCGCTCTACAACCTGGCGCTGGACGGCCTTCTCCCCGACGAGGGCGCCGTGATCGGCTACGCCCGCGGCCAGCTCTCCGACGATGACTTCCGGCGGCACGCCCGGGAGGCCGTCCGCGAGCACTCGCGCCGACACTTCGACGAGTCGGTGTGGGAGCCGCTCGCTCGGCGGCTGCGCTTCGTCTGCGCCAGGGAGCACGGCCTCGCCGGCGTGGCGGATCGTAGCGAGCAGGAGCGACGGCTCATCTACCTCGCGACACCTCCCTCCGTCTTCGCCGAGACCGCGGGCGAGCTCGCCGAGCACGGTCTCACCCGGGGCGGGCGGGTCGTCATCGAGAAGCCGTTCGGCTACGACCTGCGCTCGGCGTCGGAGCTCGACGCCGAGCTCCGACGCTACCTCGACGAGGATCAGATCTACCGCATCGACCACTACCTGGGTAAGGAGACCGTCCAGAACATCCTGGTCTTCCGCTTCGGCAACGCGATCTTCGAGCGGCTGTGGAACCGGGACGCCATCGACCACGTGCAGATCACCGTCGGCGAGTCCATAGGACTCGAGGGACGGGGCTCCACCTACGAGCAGGTCGGTGCGTTTCGCGACATCCTGCAGAACCACGTGCTGCAGGTCGTCTCGCTCCTGACGATGGAGCCCCCAACCTCCTTCGAGGCGGAGGCGATCCGCGACGAGAAGGTGAAGGCGCTCCACGCGATCGTCCCCATCGACGCGACAGACGTCGTGCTCGGCCAGTACACGCGCGGCGTGATCGACGGCGAGCCGATTCCCGGCTACCGGGAGGAGGAGGGAGTCGCTCCCGACTCCCGGACCGAGTCCTTCGCGGCGGCGCGCCTGCGGATCGACAGCTGGCGCTGGGCGGGCGTGCCGTTCTTCATCCGCACCGGGAAGAGGATGCCGCGCCGCGTCTCGGAGGTGACCATCCAGTTCCGGGACGCGCCGATCAGCTTCTTCGAGCCGACGCGGGTCTCCACGCTCCGCCCCAACCGCCTCACGCTGCGCCTGCAGCCGGAGGAGGGGATCACCCTCTCCTTCGTAGCGAAGCCGCCGGGACCGGACGTGTACGCCGAGCCGGTGCGGATGGCCTTCTCCTACGGCGACTCATTCATGACCGAGCCGCAGGAGGCCTACGAGCGGCTGCTCTACGACGCAATGGACGGCGACCGCACGCTCTTCCTCCGCGCGGACGGCGTGAAGCGGGCGTGGGAGCTCGTCGACCCCGTTATCAACGATCTCCCGCCTGTCACCTACTACGCCGCGGGCAGCTGGGGTCCGCCGGCGGCGGAGAGCCTGATCAGCCCGCGCGCGTGGCACCTCGACGAGTAGTCGGGCGCGTGCCGTGCGGGCTGATCTGAGCGTCGTCCCCGCCGGCGAGCTCGCCTCCGCAGCGCGCGAGCGGCTGCGGGCGCTCCGTCCCCGTCGCCTGGCGCTCGCTGGCGGCTCGACGCCGCGCGCCCTCTACGAGGCGCTCACGGTGGACGACCTCGACTGGGCGGAAGTCGACGTCTTCTTCTCAGACGAGCGCTGCGTGCCGCGCCACCACCCCGATTCCAACGAGGGGATGGCACGCCGCGCGCTGCTCGACCGCGTCCCGGCACGCGTGCACGCCATGGACGGCGCACGCTGCGACGCGGCAGCCTACGAGGCGACGCTTGCCTCCGTCTTCGGTGCCGGGCGACCGATCGCCTTCGACGTCGCCCTCCTCGGCCTCGGCGAGGACGGACACACCGCGTCGCTCTTCCCCGGCGATCCCGCCGTCGCCGAGCGGGACCGGCTCGTCGCGCGCGTGGAGCGGCCCGATCACGCGCGTCTGACGCTGACGCCGCCCGCGCTCGCGGCGGCGCGCGTGGCGCTCTTCCTCGTCGCCGGCGCCCGCAAGCGCGAGCCGCTCCGGCGCTGGCTCGCCGGCGAGGATCTTCCGGCCGGGCGCATCCGCGCCGGGCGGATCGAGGTGATCGCCGACGCCGACGCCGCCCGGGGGCTCTCCGGCCGCGACTAGGCGTTGCTTCCGCGCGACTCGCCCGGGGGGAACGCCTCGCCCCCGGGACGCGCCGCATCCAGCTCCGCGAGGAAGCGGCGGCTCCAGTCGTGCACCGTGCTGCCCTCGACGCGCGAGGCGAGCGCCCGCCAGCGATCGCGGCGCTCGCGCACGGGCATGGCGAGCGCCTCGGCCATCGCGCTCGCGAGCGCGCCGACATCGCCCGGCGGGACCAGGAGCGCCTCCTTGAGCTCCTCGGCGGCGCCGCATCCCCGCGAAAGAACCAGGACGCCCGGATCCCCGGCGCGCTGCACGGCGACAAACTCCTTGGCGACGAGGTTCATCCCGTCGGCGTGCGAGGTGACGAGCGACACCGCCGCCTCGCGGTAGCCAGCGGCGATGATCGAGGCCTCCCGCGTCGCGATCTCACACCAGACTGGGCTCGCCGTCCCCACCGCGGCCCGGGGCGATGCGGAGCCGAAGCGCGCCTCGATGCGCGCGGCGAGCTCGGCGACGCGCTCGCGCTCCTCCCGGTACTCCGGTATCTCCGCGCGCGAGGGCGCCGACCACTGCACGAGCAGCGCCTCCGAGCGCCAGCGCGGTTCGCGCTCGAGCAGGCGTTCGAAGGCCTCGAGGCGGAGCGGGATCCCCTTGCTGTAGTCGAGACGATCGGCGCCGAAGAGCACGAGCCGACCGCGCGCCACGGGCTCCAGGGGATTCGCCGGCTCGCTGGCGGAGAGGTCGCGCCAGTGCTCTGGATCGATCCCGATGGGATGGGCCGCGAGTCGCCCCGCGGCCGCGCCGGCGCCGTAGGCCTCCATGACGGCGCGAGCCGCCTCGAGGTCGCGCCCAGTTTGCACGCCCACGAGGTCGTAGGCGGAGAGCGCGCGGGCCAGCTCCGCCGCACCCGGCAGGCGTGCCCAGGCGGCCACGGTCGGTACGGGGATGTGCAGGAAGAAGCCCAGCCGGCCGCGCCAGCCGCGCCGGCGTAGCTCCTCCCCCAGCGGCAGCAGGTGGTAGTCGTGGACCCAGACGCGGGCGCCGGTCGCGAGGAGCGGCAACAGGAGCTCGGCGACGCGCGCGTTAACCCGGCGGTAGACCTCGTACTCGGCCCCGTCGAGGTGCGCGCGCCCGTCGAAGCCGTGGAAGAGCGGCCACAGCGCCCGATTGCAGAACCCCTCGTAGTACGCCCGTATCTCCTCCGCCGAGAGATCGACCGCGACGTACTCGACGGCTCCGGAGCGCCGCCTGGCGGGCTCCGCCCCGGGGTCGCCCGACGCGCCGCTCCACCCGAACCAGAGGCCCCCCGTCTTGTCGAGGGCCCGGCGCAGGGCGGAGGCGAGACCGCCGGCCGGGAGCGGTCGTCCCGGCTCCTCCGCCGCGGGCAGCCGATTGGAGACGACAACGAGCGGCCCCTCGCTCACGGGGAGCCGGTCCCCGACTCCTCGATCGGCGTCCCGGGCGGGGGCGTGTCCGCGGCGTCGGCCCAGCTCTCCAGGAGCATCCGCACGGAGCCCGGAGCAATGCGGCAGGCGGCGAGCGTCTGCCGGCTCTCCTCGGCCACCAGCACGCCCACGGCGGGCGTACCCTCAGCCGAGGCGGCTCGAAGCGCCCGGAAGGCGTCCTCGTCGGTCTCGTCGTCACCCACGTAGCAGGCCGGGGTCCGCGTCTCCTCGCCAGCGAGCATCTCGAGCAGGGCGCTCCCCTTGTCGCGGCCGGCGGCCCGCAGCTCCAGGCCCCCGTCGAATCGGCGCAGATGCAGATCGGGCTCGGCGGCCGCGAGATCGCTCCAGCGCGGCGCGATGCGCCCCTCGAGGATTCCCGCCTCGCGCTCCGGGGCTCCGCGCCAGTGGAGCGCGAGCGAGGCGACCTTGCGCTCCAGCCGCGCCGGTGCGAGGTCCGCGAGGAGACTCGCCTCGCCATCCAGCAGCGACCGCAGGCCGGCCGGAAGCGGCGGATCGTCACGCCGCCCGTTGGGGAGGCGGTGCTCCCACCCGTGCACGCCCCACAGCTCCGGCAGCGGGTCGAGTGGGAGGAGGCGCTCCAGCTCGACGAGCGGTCGCCCGGAGAGCACGACCAAGCGGACGCGGGGGGCGTCGGCGAGGCAGCGGAGCGCCGGCAGCAGTTCCGGCGCCGGCGCCGCCTCCATGCGCTCGACGCGGAATGGCGCCAGCGTCCCGTCGTAGTCGAGGACGAGCAGGCTGCGCCGCCCCACCACCCGCGTGAGCAGCGACTCGACGGGCGGCGGGAGCGCGACCTCCGCGTCGGACATCCCATCCTCCTCCGGTGGGGTACCCGGCACCCGGTGTGCCGGGGCCACGATTGCACGGCCCCAGGCGTGTAGGCTAGGGACTGGAGCCTATGCAGCGATCCCTGCCCGAGGTGATGACCTTCCTGATGGCCGGCGGCGCTGGCGATAGACTCTCGGTCCTCTCGGAGCAGCGAGCCAAGCCCGCGGTACCCTTCGGCGGCAGCTACCGCATCATCGACTTCGCGCTCTCCAACTGCGCCAACTCGCGGCTGCCCCGCGTCGGCGTCCTCACGCAGTACATGCCGGTCTCGCTCCACGAACATATCGGCGCCGGACAGCCGTGGGGCTACGGCGGCGACGTGACCCGCGTCTCCGTTCTCCAGCCCTACCTCTCGCGCCACCCCGGGAGCGACTGGTATCTCGGCACGGCCGACGCGGTCTACCAGAACCTCTTCTTCCTGAACCGCGACGAGAACCGCTCGGACACCGTGCTGGTGCTCGCGGGCGACCACGTCTACGTCATGGACTACCGCGAGATGCTGGCCCGCCACGCCGACAGCGGCGCCGACATCACGGTCGGGCTCTCCCGCGTGCCGCTCGAGGACGCCTCGCGCTTCGGCCTCGTCGGGCTCGACTCAGACGGGTGGGTGGCGAACTTCGAGGAGAAACCGGAGCGGCCGACGGTCGACCTCGCGTCGATGGGGATCTACGTCTTCAAGGCCGACGTGCTCACGCGCCTCCTCGTCGAGGATGCCGAGGACCCGACCTCCGGCCACGACTTCGGCGGCGACGTACTGCCGAAGGCCCTGGGGGAGGGCCTGCGCATCCACGGCTACCTCTACGACGGCTACTGGCGCGACATCGGCACCATCGAGGCCTACTGGGAGGCGAGCATGGAGCTCCTGGACGAGCGGCCGCCCGTGAGCTTCGTCGAGCCGGGGCGGCGCATCGTCTCTCGCACGCACAAGCAGCCCCCGGCCCGCGTCGGCGCCGCGGCCGAGGTGCGGCAGTCGATCCTCGGCTCGGGATCGGTCGTGCACGGCACCGTGGTGCGCTCGCTGATCTCGCCGGGCGTGCGCATCGAGCCCGGCGCCACCGTCTACGACTCGGTGATCCTCCACGGCGCCCACATCGCCGAGGGCGCGATCGTGGAACGCTCGATCATCGACAAGGAGGTCGTCGTGGGGGCGGGCGCGCGCATCGGCGTCGGCGCGGTCGAGGGGCCCAACGAGGCTCGTCCCGACCTGCTGTGGAGCGGTCTCAACATGATCGGAAAGAGGGCGCGGATCCCGCCCCGGTTCACGCTCCGGCGTAACACGGTCGTCGGCCCCATGGTCGGGCCGGAGTTGCTCGGGACCTCCGCTCTCCCCTTCGGCGCAACGGTGAGGTCGCAGCAGGCACAAAGCCCGCTCACGATCTAGAACCGCGGGAGCCGCCCGCACGGAGCGCTCACCCCGCGGGCGCCACCATGTCCAGATCCCCCGGCACCCGCGCGGGGTCGGTGAGGTCGAGCCAGAGCGCGTAGGCGCCGCGCAGCCCGGCGTCGTCGCCGCCGGTCGCGAGCACGACGTCCTCCGGGCGAAGGGAAAGCACCGCCGGCCCCGCCGCGATGCGCTCGCGCACGGGGCCGAGCAGCAGGTCGCCCGCCTGCGACATACCCCCGCCTATCACGACGCGCTCCGGCATGAAGCAGAGCGCGGCGTTCAGCACCCCCAACGAGAAGGCGTCCGCCACCTCCCGGAAGAGCGCGGCCGCCCGCTCGTCGCCCGCGGCGGCGCGCGCCGAGACCGCCGCCGGATCATCGCCGGAGAGCTCGGCCAGCGCGGTGCCCGAGCCCAGCCCCTCGACGCTCGCACCGCTTTGGCGATCGATCACCGTGTGCCCGATCTCGGCGACGGAGTAGCGCGAGCGCAGGAGCCGACCCCCCAGCACCACACCGCCGCCGACGCCCGTGCTCGCGGTGAGATAGACGACGTCCTGCGCCCCGGCGCCGGCACCGAAGCGCTGCTCGCCAAGCGCGGCGAGGTCGGCGTCGTTCGCGACGACGACGGGCATGCCCACCGCATCCGCGAGGCCCTGCGCGGAGACGCACCCCTCCCACGCCGGGAGATGCGGGAGCGCGCGCGGAACGCCTAGGTGGTAGTCGATGGGACCGGCGATGCCGACCACCGCGCCCCCGACAGGGAGCGGCGAGGCGGCGACGGCCTCGCGTATCGCCTCCACGAGGGCCCCGGGATCCTCGTGCGGCGTCGGGCCGACGCGATGGTGGCGCTGCCGGCCGGCCGCGTCGTAGACGGCGACGCGCATCTGGGTCCCGCCGACATCCGTCGCCACCATCGCCTGACCGCGGGCCGCGCCCCCGCTTCCTGCCTCGGTCGACATCATCGCGTCCTCCCCCGCCCCGCTTCGCGGGACTTCGCCCATCATCGTGCGCCACGCGCTCACGGTCAGGCACCGTCCGCCCGCCCTGCGCTGGTACGATCGCGCCCCCAACGCACGTCGCAGCGGCGCGGGAGGAGACGATGGCCGGGACACCCCCGTCCCCGAACGACGCCCTGGAGGCCTTCCACCCGCTCGTGCGCGAGTGGTTCCTAGCGCGCTTCGGAGCGCCGACCGAGGCGCAGGCGGCCGGGTGGCCCCTCATCGCGCGTCGCCGCGACACGCTGATCACGGCCCCGACCGGCTCCGGAAAGACACTCGCCGCCTTTCTCTGGGGCCTCGACCACCTTATCGCCGCCGCCGATCGCGGCGCGCTCTCGGACCAGACGAGCATCCTCTACGTCACCCCGCTGCGCGCGCTCGGCAACGACATCCACCGCAACCTCGAGACGCCTCTCGCCGAGCTCCGCGCGATCGCCGCCGCGCGCCACGCGATCTTTCCGGCTCTGCGCGTCGCCGTCCGCTCCGGCGACACGCCGCCGGCGATGCGGCAGGCGCAGGTCCGTCGACCGCCGCACATCCTCATCACGACGCCGGAGTCCCTCTACCTGCTGCTCACCTCTCAGCGCGGGCGCGAGGCGCTCCGCACGGTGGAGACGGTGATCGTGGACGAGATCCACGCGCTCGCCCGCGACAGGCGAGGGAGTCATCTCGCGCTCTCGCTCGAACGCCTCGACCACGTCGTCGAGAGCGCGGGCTCCGCCCGTCCGGTGCGGATCGGTCTCTCGGCGACCGTACGACCCGTTGACGAGGTGGCCCGCTTCCTGGTGGGCCGGGCGCCCGAAGGCCGGGAACGGCCCTGCGAGGTGGTCGACCTCGGCCACCAGCGCGACCTCGATCTGGCGATCGAGGTGCCGCCCACCGACCTAGAGGCGGTGACGCCGCGCGAGCAGTGGGACGAGATCTACGACCGGCTCGCCGAGCTGGTGACGGGCCACCACACCACATTGGTCTTCGTGAACACGCGGCAGCTCTCCGAGCGGGTCGCCCACCGCCTCGCCGAGCGCCTCGGCGAGGACGCCGTCGCGAGCCACCACGGCTCGCTCTCGCGCGAGCGGCGCGAGCGCGTGGAGTCGCGCCTCAAGGCCGGCGAGTTGCGCGCGCTCGTCGCCACCGCCTCACTCGAGCTCGGCATCGACATCGGCGCCATCGACCTCGTCTGCCAGGTGGGCTCGCCGCGGAGCATCGCCACCTTCCTGCAGCGCGTCGGGCGATCCGGTCACGCGCTGGGGCTTCGGCCCAGCGGCCGCATCTTCGCGACGACCCGCGACGACCTGGTCGAGGCCGCGGCGCTGGTGCGCGCCGTGCGCGGAGGCCGCTTGGACCGCGTCGAGCCCCTGGTCGCGCCGCTCGACGTGCTGGCGCAGCAACTGGTCGCCGAGTGCGCCGCGGAGGAGTGGGACGAGGAGGCGCTGTTCGCGCTCGCCCGACGCGCCCATCCCTTCTCCGAGCTCGAGCGCTCCGAGTACGACGAGATCGTCGCGATGCTCGCGGACGGGATCGGCGAGGGCGCGGGCCGCGCCGCGCCGCTCATCCACCGGGACCGCATCCACGGCGTGCTACGCGGCCGCCGCTCCGCGCGGCTCGCGGCGCTCCTCAACGGCGGCACGATCCCCGAGATGGGCGACTACCGCGTGGTCGCCGAGCCCGGCGACATCGTGGTGGGGAGCGTCGGCGAGGACTTCGCGGTCGAGAGTGCGGCGGGCGACATCTTCCTCCTCGGCTCGACCTCGTGGCGCATCCGGCGGCTGGTCGGCGACACGATGCGCGTGGCTGACGCGGGGGGGGCGCCCCCGACGATTCCATTCTGGGAGGGGCAGGCGCCCGGTCGCACGCGGGAGCTCTCCGAGGAGGTCGGCCGGCTCAGGCGCGACGTCGCGGCACGACTCGACGGCGACAGCAGGGAGCTGCGCGCGTGGCTGGTCCGGGAGACGTCGCTGCCCGACGCCGGCACCGCACAGCTCGTCGACTACCTGCGTGCGACCCGCGAGGGCCTCGGACTCGTCCCGACCGACGAGGACGTCGTCTTCGAGCGGTTCTTCGACGAATCGGGCGGGATGCAGCTCGTCGTGCACGCGCCGTTCGGATCGCGCGTCAACCGCGCGTGGGGGCTTGCGCTGCGGAAGCGCTTCTGCGTCGTCTTCGACTTCGAGCTCCAGGCCGCCGCCTCCGACGACGCGATCCTGCTCTCACTGGGGCCCCAGCACTCCTTCCCGCTGGCGGAGTCGTTCCGCTACGTGACCTCCACGAACCTCGAGCAGTCCGTCGAGCAATCTGTGCTCTACACGCCGCTCCTGCCGACGCACTGGCGCTGGAACGCGACCCGCGCGCTCGCCGTGCCGCGCCGGCGGGGCGGGAAGCGCGTGGCGCCGTGGGTGCAGCGCATGCGCGCCGACGACCTGCTCGCCTCCGTCTTCCCCGACGTCGTCGGGTGCCAGGAGAACGTAACGGGAGCACTTGAGCTCCCCGACCACGTGCTGATCCGGCAGACGATGCGGGACTGCCTGCGCGAGGTGATGGACGTCGACGGAGCGCGCGCCGTCCTCGAACGCGTGGAGGCGGGCTCGATCCGCCTCCACGCGCGGGACACCACGGAGCCCTCGCCGATGGCGCACGAGATCGTCGCGGGCCGATCCTATACCTACCTCGACGACGCGCCGCTCGAGGAGCGACGCGCCCGCGCCGTCCAGCTCCGCCGGACGCTCCCCGAGCACCAGCGGGACCTCGGGGCGCTCGACCCGGCCGCCATCGAGCGCGTGCGGGAGCAGGCGTGGCCCAACCCGCGAAGCGCTGAGGAGGTCCACGACGCGCTGCTCGGGCTCGTCGCCGTCCGGGAGGACGCCGTCCCCGGCTGGGGGCGGTGGCTGGCCGAGCTCGCGGAGGCGGGACGCGCGGGCCGAGCGCGACTCGGCGGCGTGGGGAGCGACGGGACGCTGTGGTTCGCGGCGGAGCACATCCCTGCCGTCTCGCTCCTCTACCTGGGGGCCCGCATCGAGATCGCCGCGGCGCCCCCCGCCGAGGCGCTGATTTCGGTCTCGGACCGCGAGGAGGCGCGCATGCGGCTGCTCCGCGGCCACGCCGAGGTCTCAGGACCGGTGACCGTCGCCGAGCTCGCGACCCGCAGCGGTCTCGCCGCCGTCGACGTGGGGCGTGGCGTCGCGCAGCTCGAGGCGGGGGGCTTCGTGCTGAGGGGGCGCTTCACGCTTGCGCCCGCCGAGGAGGAGATCTGCGACCGTGCGCTGCTCGCGCGCATCCACCGCTACACCCTGGAGCAGCTGCGCCAGGAGATCGCCCCGCTCCCCGTGCAAGAGCTGATGCGCTTCCTGCTCCGCTGGCACGGCCTGGCGCCCGGCTCGGAGCTCCAGGGGCGCGCGGGGCTGCGGACAGCCCTCACCCGCCTCCGCGGCTTCGAGGCGCCGGCAGTCTCGTGGGAGCGAGAGCTGCTCGCGGCGCGGGTGCCCGACTACGAGTCCGCCTGGCTCGACGAGTTCGCGCTCTCGGGCGAGCTGGCGTGGGCGCGCCTCACGCCCCGCCGCGCCGCCGCCGGGACGGGGCGCGGCCCTGCCTCGCGCGCGACGCCTGTGACACTCGCCCCGCGCGCCGATCTCGGTCTCCTGCTGGAGGCGGTGCGGCGCCACGGCCCGGCGCCTGCGCCGGCGCCCGAGGCAGGCGCCGCCGCCGAGATCCGGGCGCTCCTCGCCGAGCGCGGCGCGCTCTTCCTAGACGAGATCGTCGCGGCAACGCGGCGACTGCCGCAGGACGTCGAGCGTGGGCTGCGCGTGCTGATCGGGCTCGGCCTCATCACCGCCGACGGCGTGCAGCCCCTCCGGGACGTGGCGGGGCGCCACCGCGGCGGAGGGCGGCGGCGGGGGCCGCGCCGGAGGCCGCTCGCGCCGTGGCACACGGGGCGGGCGGAGGAGCCACGCGTCTTCCTGCGCGGCCGGCCGACCGGCCGCTGGTCGCTGCTCGAGGCGGCCGTTCCCCTCGGGCGCGAGAGCGCCCTCGACACCGAGGCGCTCGCAGAGGAGGTCGCGCGCGTGCTGCTGGACCGCTGGGGCGTGGTCTTCCGCGACCTCGCCCTGCGCGAGAGCTTCACGGTGCCCTGGCGCGAGGTCCTCCGGGCGCTCCGCCGGCTGGAAGCGCGCGGCCTCGTCCGCGGCGGGCGCTTCGTCACCGGGCTGCACGGCGAGCAATTCGCGCTCCCCGAGGCGGTCGAGGCGCTCAGGCGGATGCGGCGGGAGCCGCACTCCGGCGAGCGCGTGGTGGTCCCGGCCGTCGATCCGCTCAACCTGACGGGCGCCCTGCTCCCGGGCGCGCGCCTGCCGGCCCAGCCGGGGCGGGCGGTGATCCTCGTCGACGGCGTTCCCGCGGAGGCGGGCGGAGGTGAAGTGGCGGCCGTTGCCGGCGGCGCCGCGAGCCGATAGTGGAGAGCTGCGAGATCGCGGTCGATACGTCCGACCGGCGCGTCGTCGACCTCACAGACGAGGTGCGGAGTTTCTGCCGGGATCGGGGCGACGGTCTGATCTCCCTCTTCGCGCCGCACGCGACCTGCGGACTGGCGCTGCTGGAGACGGGCGCGGGCTCCGACGCCGACCTCGTCGAGGCGCTCTACCGGCTGCTCCCGCGCGACGACCGCTACCTCCACCGCCACGGCTCGCCCGGACACGGCGCCGACCACCTCCTCCCGGCCCTCGTCAGCCCCTCGCTGGTGCTGCCGGTCGAGGGCGGCCAACCCGTGCTCGGCACGTGGCAGAGCGTTGTGCTGGTCGACCTGAACACCGACAACCCCTCCCGGCGCGTCCGCCTCTCCTTCCTCGCGGGCTGAGCCGCGCCCGGGCGCAGGGCGCGGGCGTGGCGACAATGGCAGCTCCGAGCCCACCGAGACCGCCGGAAGCTCGCCCGCATCGGCGATGCCGACCCGCCTCGGCCCCCGTCGGAGCGACGGACCGGCCCGCGGAACGGGCGCCCGCGGAAGCACGTATGCTGGCGCCATGGGAGCGAGCGCGGACGACCGCGGTGCGGAGGCGGCAATCCGCAGCATCAACGCCGTGACCCTCGCCACCACCGACATGCCGCGCGCGGTCGCCTTCTACGGAGCGCTCGGTCTCCGCGCGAGCTACGGGGACGCGGACGCTGCCTTCACCATTCTCGACATCGGGGCGGACGAGCACCTGAACCTCGCGCTGAGGCCTGTGTCGACAGCGAGCGGGGGCGCGACGGGCGCCGGTCCGGCGGGCTGGGGGCGGGTCATCTTCCACCTCTCAGACATCGCTGCGGTCGACGCCCTCTATCGGCACGCGATCGCCGCTGGACTTGAGCCCGAGGGCCGGCCGCGCGACGGGGAGTGGGGCGAGCGCTACTTCCACCTTCGCGACCCCGACGGCCACGAGCTCTCCTTCGCCGCCCGGCTTCCCCTGGGGAGCACCGCCGACGGCGCGGACGAGCAATGAGCGCAGCCGGGGCCTCGGCGCCACCGCCGGAGCCGGCGACCTCGGCGTCGGCCGTGCGGGAGGTGGCGGCCGCGATCCGCGGGTGCGGGTGGTTCTGTATCGACCTCGAGTTCGTGTCGGAGGGACGCTACACGCCGGATCTCGGGCTCGTGCAGGTCGGGTGGGGCGATGTGGAGGATCCGACGGTCGCCGCCATCGACCCGCTCGCGGTCGATCCCGGACCTGTGGTCTGCCTCGTCGGCGATCCGGAGCTCGAGACCGTGCTGCACGCGGCGCAGGCCGACGTCTCGCTGCTCGCTAGCCGCCACGGCGTCTCGCCCCAGGCCGTGGTCGACACGCAGATCGCGGCCAGCTTCATCGGTCTCGGCGACCAGATCGGCTACGGGGCGCTCGTCGAGAGCCTGCTCGGCGTCCACCTCGACAAGGGCGGGCAGTTCACGCAGTGGCTCGACCGCCCGCTCTCGGGCGAGCAGATCCGGTATGCGCTGAACGACGTGCGCTACCTCCCCCGCGCATGGGCGCGGTTGCGGCGGGAGCTGGAGGATCGCGGACGCCTGGGCTGGGTGGAGGAGGAGTCGGCGCGCCTCGTCTCCACGTACGCGCGCCGATCCCCGCCCGCGGAGGCCTACCGGCGGCTGCGCGGATGGGCGAGCCTGAGCCCGCGCGCGCAGGGGGCGCTGCGCGGGCTCGCTGCCTGGCGCGAAGGCGAGGCTCGGCGGCTCAACCTGCCGCCGAGCCGCATCGTTCCCGATCGCACGGTGGTGGAGCTGGCGCGGCGGATTCCGCGGAGCGCGCCCGGCCTGGCGGAGGCACGCGGGCTCTCCCAGGGCACGGTGCGCCGCTACGGAGACCAGATGCTGCACGCCCTGCGCGAGGGCGCCGAGGACCCGCCCGAGCGCCGGGCCGCACGCCCGCCCCTGCCCGACTCGGCGCAGGGCTGGGCCACAATGCTCACGGCACTCTTGACTGCGCTCTGCCGCGCCGAGGAGGTCGCGCCGCGCTTCGTCGCCTCGCGCGGGGACGCCGAGGAGCTGGCACGCTGGTGGGCCGGGGGCGGGAGGCAACCCCCGCCCGGGCTGCCGCTGCTCTCGGGCTGGCGACACGAACTCGCCGGCAAGCACCTCGTGAGCTGGCTCTACGGCCGCTCCGCGATCGTCGCAGAAGCCGGCGCGCCGGCGGGCATCGCCCTCACGCCGCGGCCGCACCCGGACGGGCGCGACGCTCCGTAGGGCGGCCGCCACATCCGGGACGCGGCGGAGTCTCCGACAGGGAGTTTCACCCGCGAGCCGTCCGCCTCAGGGCCGGCCCTGCTCCATGACGGTGTCGTAGAGCGCAACGTGGGGAGGCCCCGCGAGCACGCCTGCAAGCGAACCCTGCCGGTGCGCAGCCGCGAAGGCCTCGCTCTGCGTCCACGCCTCGAAGGCCTCGCGCGACTCCCAGCTGCTGTGGCTGATGTAGTCGCCCGCCTCGTCGCCGCGTAGGAGCGCGAATCGCACGAAGCCGGGCACACCGCCCAGATAGCTGTCGCGGCTGCGCCATACTTCCTCGAAACGCTCCTCCTGCCCGGGAACGATCGAGAAACGGTTCATTGCGACGAACATCGGACCTCCTCCCAGCCCGAGCCCTCCGGTGGCTCAGAGTCCCTTGATGAAGCTACGCAGCATCGCGTTGACCTGCTCCGGCACCTCGAGCTGCGCGAAGTGTCCGGCACCGACCACCTGCGCGAACGCCGCACCGGGCACGACGCGCCGGATTGTCTCCGACGTGTGCCGGTTGGTCGACGCGGCGATGTAGAGTGCCGGCGCGCGCACCCGTCGCCCGGCGGCCGCGGCATTATCACGGTAGATCGCGCGGATGCTCAGGAGCGCCACGTGCGGCGGCGTCCGCTCCGCCGACGCGACCACACGTTCGACCAGCGCCGTGTCGACGGTCGGCCGGAAGAAGGCACGGTAGCGGTTCCCGATCTCGGCGCGGTAGCCAGGCCCGGCGAGCGGGGCGATCGCGGGATGGTCATCGAGCTCCCGCGCCGGACGCCCCCGGCCCGTGATGCCGTCGACCATCACCACACCCGCAGCAAGGGCGGGCGCGTGACGCGCGAGTTCGAGCACCACGCCGCCGCCCAGCGAGTGTCCAATCAGGATCGCCCTGTCGATGCCGAGCGAGTGCGCCACCGCCTTTGCGTCGGAGGCGAAGACGCGCAGCCGGTAGCCGCCGCGCGGCGCGTCGGAGGCGCCGTGGCCGCGGAGGTCGATGCGGACGACCCGGCGGCTGCGGGAGAAGGCGCGCGCCTGCGGCTCCCAGTCGTGGAGGCTGCTGCACCAGCCGTGGACGAACAGCATCGGGAGCGCGCTCTGCGCACGGCCCGCGTCCCGGTAGTGGAGGCGCACGCCGCCGGGAACGGTGATGAAGGGCACTCGATCCGCCCCTTCCGACGCTGCCTGAGATCCACCCCCGTCGCGCGTTCGCGGGCCGCTCGAGCATGGCGTCGCGGGGGGTGCGCCACAAGTCCCGTGCCGGCCCCACGCCTGCGGAGGAACCGCGGAACACGCGCGGGTCGAGCCGATCCGGAGTGGACGCCCTAGGTGCCAGCGGTGCCGGCGCCCGCATACGTCGCGTCGAGCTGGCGGGCGAGCTCCCGGGGGGTCGTCACGGGGAGGCCGCAGACCATGTCCTCGCAGAGATAGGCCGCGGCTCCGCTGTCGACATCGCGCCCCTCTAGGAGCGGCAACCCGCGCCCGGAGTCCGCAGGAGCGATCACCGTCGCGGGCAGGAAGCGCCGTGCGAGCTCGCGCGCGAGAGGCGCGCGCGCGTCGGGGTCGCCGACCAACGCCGCCTCCCGGCGCGGCGCGGCGAGAAGCGCCCGCGCGAGCCACGCGGCGCCGAAGCCCGCCGCGTGCTCGCCCATCCGCCCCTGCGCCAAGGCCACCGCCTCGGAGGCGAGCTCCTCATACCGCGGTGAGCTGCGGTAACGGGCGAGCCACGCGAGCAGCTGCGCCGCGGCGGCGTTGCCCGACGGCGTCGCCTGATCGGCGATTCCCTTCTGGCGCAGGATCAGGCGTTCGGCATCCGCCGCGGTCTCGAAGAACCCTCCGCCCTCGGCATCGTGGAAGAGCTCGACGAGCTGCGCGCCGAGGAGCTCGGCGCGGGCGAGCTGCCCGAGATCGCCTCCCGAACGGTAGAGCTCGATGAGGCCGAGTCCGACGAAAGCGTAATCCTCCAGCATCCCGCCGACGTGCAAGCTCGTCCCGCTCGCGTCCCGGCGCACGTGGAGCAGCCTCTCCCCATCGCGCATCTCCTCCCACAAGAGCGTGGCCAGTTCCTCCGCGCGGGCGAGGTAGCGCGGCTCGTCGAGCACGCGCGCCGCCTCGGCGAGCGCGCCGAGGGCGAGGCCGTTCCAGGAGGCAAGCAGCTTGTCGTCGCGGTGCGGTGGGATGCGCCGGCGGCGGGCCTTGAGGAGCCCTCCCCGAACGCGCTTGAGTCGCTCCTCGACGGCATCGGCCGGCTCACCCAGCTCGGCCGCCAACTCCTCGGCCGGACGCTGGCGCGTGAGCACGCTCCGGCCGGTCAGTTCCGCGTGGTGCGGGTCGGTGAAGTTCCCGCCCTCGCTCACCCCGTAGGCGAGCCGGGTGAGCCGCTCCTCGGCCGAGCCCGCGCCGAAGAGTTCGCAGATCTCGGCGACGCTCCAGAGATAGTACTTCCCCTCGATTCCCTCGCTATCTGCGTCGAGCGCCGCGGCGTAGCCTCCGCCGGGGAGCCGCAGCTCCTCCTCCATGGACTCGATCGTCTCGCGGGCGATCCGCGCGAAGAGCGCGTCGCCGGTGACCTGGTGGGCGTGCAGATAGAGGCGCGCAAGCTGCGCGTTGTCGTAGAGCATCTTCTCGAAGTGCGGGACCAGCCAGCGCTCGTCGACGGAGTAGCGGGCGAAGCCCCCGCCGAGCTGATCGTAGATGCCGCCGGCAGCCATCTTCCGCAGCGTGTGCACGATCATCTCGGTGGCGGCCGGCGTGGCGGACTCGGAACCGCCCAGGGCATCGTGGGCGAGCAGGAACTCGAGCGTCGGGGGGGAGGGGAACTTCGGGGCGCCGCCGAAGCCGCCCCAGCGGGGATCGTAGTCCATCCGCAGGCGCGCCACGGCCTGCTCCGCGGCCGCCTGATCGAGCACCAGGCCGCCCGGCGGCTCGTGACGGGAAGCGGCCCGCAACCGCTCCGTGATCGAGCCAGCCGCCCTCAGCACGTCGGCGCGACGCTCCTCCCACGCCTCGTGCACGCCCTCGAGCAAGCGCGGGAAGCCGGGTCGGCCGTAGCGGTCCTCCGGCGGGTAGTAGGTCCCCGCATAGAAGGGTTCGCGCTCCGGCGTCAGGAAGACCGTCATCGGCCATCCGCCGTGACCGGAGAGCGCTTGGGTCGCCAGCATGTAGGCGGCGTCCACGTCGGGGCGCTCCTCGCGATCGACCTTGATGGAGACGAACCACTCGTTCATGCGGGCGGCGATAGCGGCGTTCTCGAACGACTCGTGCGCCATCACGTGGCACCAGTGGCACGTCGAGTAGCCGACCGAGAGCAGGATGGGCTTTCGTTCCTCGCGGGCGCGGGCGAACGCCTCCTCACCCCACGGGTACCAGTCGACGGGGTTGTCGGCGTGCTGGCGAAGGTACGGGCTGCTCTCCCGGGAGAGGCGGTTCTGCCCCCCCTCTCCCGCGCCGCTCGGCGTCATGCTAGACCTCCCGTGGTTCGCTGTTCGACGCTGTCCAGTCCGGCCCACTCACGCCACTCGAATACTGTACGGTGTGCCTGTCCGCGAATCGACGAGGGGAGGCGCAGATGGTGTCGTGGCTGATGGGTCGCATACGCGGGAATCGCACCGCCATCGACCCGGTGTGCGGCATGGAGGTCGACACGCGGAACGCGCCGGGCGGCTCCACGCAGCACAACGGCGTCACGTACTACTTCTGCGGCACCGGGTGCCGTCTGGAGTTCGAGGAGGACGCGGAGGGCTACCTCTCCGGCAAGAAGAAGATGGAGATGTAGAGCACAGCCCGACCCGTCATCCCTCGATCTACGGGCGCGCGTCTGGGGGCCCCGACCAGCGCCGGTTCGTCGGGTCGCGATCATGCCGTGGCGGCGCCAGTGCGCAGTGCCGGGCGGACCTGTCGCTCGGCCGGGCAGACGCCCCGAGCGTGTGGGGGTTGCCCTCGATCCCGCTCGTGCGCCGACCTTGAGTTCACGATCCTCTCTGCCATGCTCGACACCGTCGCCCCCGCTCCGTGACCGATCCCGGGACACGGGGGCGACCGTCATGATCGGCGGACTTGCCAGCTCGACCATACTGACGCTGGTCGTGGTTCCCGTCGTCTGCGCGTTGATGAATGAGAGCCCTCCCGGGCCGCTACGCCGGGTCACCGGGCGCGGCCGTGCCGACTCCCGGACGACTCTGAGTAGCACATAGGACTTGTCGAGCCGGTGCGCCCGCCTCCCACACGGCCTCGAGTGCAGTGCGAGATGGACGTCCGGGCAGGAGCCGGCCTTAGCCGGCGGCTTGCGCGTCTCCCGTGCCGCCGCCCTCCCCACGGCTCCCGGTGCGAATCCAACCTAGGCAAGCGGCCCGCCCGGGCGATAGCCTGATAGGGGGCGGGGACATCGAGCCACCGTCGCAGCTCGCACGGGAGACCCCACGATGACCGAGCTGCGAGTCGAGACATGGCGGCGCCTGGAGTTGCTGAAGTCGGAGTTCGATGCCCTGGCGGGGCGTTTTCTCGGTTACCCCACCAACCAGAACTTCGACTACTCGGCCCTGCTCCCGTTCCTGAGCTATTGCGTGAACAACGTCGGCGACCCGTTCCACGAGAGCAACTTCGCCACCAACACCCACGACATCGAGCGCGACGTCATCCGCCGCTTCTCCGACCTGCTGCGCCTTCCGCGCGACCAAGCGTGGGGTTATGTCACGAACGGCGGCACCGAGGGGAACATGTACGGCCTGTTCCTCGCACGGGAGCTGTTCCCGGAGGGCATCGTCTACTTCTCGGAGGACACCCACTACAGCGTGCTCAAGATCACCCGCGTCCTCAAGACCCGCAACATCATGATCAAGAGCCAGGAGAGCGGTGAGATCGACTACGACGACCTCTACGAGACGGTCCGCATCAACCGCGACGTTCCGGTCATCTTCATGGCGAACATCGGCACGACCATGAAGGGAGCCGTCGACGACGTGGGCCGCGTGCGCGAGATCTTCGACGACCTCGCCATCACCCGTCGCTACATCCACGGCGACGCCGCTCTCAGCGGGATGATTCTCCCCTTCGTCGACGACCCGCAGCCGCACACCTTCGCGGACGGCTTCGACAGCATGTCGATCAGCGGCCACAAGCTCATCGGCGCACCGATTCCCTGCGGCGTCGCCCTGACCCGTACGGAGTACGTCGCCCGCATCGCGCGCTCGATCGAGTACGTCGGCGTGATGGACACCACGCTCACGGGCTCGCGCAACGGGTTGACCCCGCTGATGCTCTGGCTCGCCTGGGAGCGCTTCGGCACTGAGGGGTTCCGGGAGATCGTCCAGGAGATGCTGGGCGTCGCGTCGTACGCCGTCGAGCGCTTCAACGGCCTCGGTATTCCGGCGTGGCGCCACAAGAACTCGGCAACGGTCGTGATCCCACGGCCGCCCGCCGACGTCATCGAGAAGTGGCAACTCGCGCCCTACCAGGACATCGCGCACATCATCACGATGCACCACGTGACCCGCGACCAGATCGACCGGCTCGCCGACGATCTGGTCGCGGGTCGCTCCATCACCGAGCTCGCCTGATCGAGCGCATTGGCTCGCGGCCGCCGAGGGCGGCCGCGTCCCGCGGAGGAGGCCCATGAAGCGCATCATCGTCAGCACGAAGAACGAGGTCGGCGTGATCGCCGGGATCACAGCGACGCTCGCCGAGCGCGACATCAACCTCCACTCGATCGACACGGAGGGCCTCGGCGATCACGGCATGGTGATCGTGACCACCGATGACGACGACGGCGCGCTGCTGGCGCTCTCGCACGCCGGCTACCGTGCCGTCGCCGACGACGCCCTGATCGTGAGACTGAACGATGAGCCGGGGGCTCTCGCCCGACTCGCGATGCGGTTCCGCGAAGCCGGCGTGAACATCCAGAGCATGCACATCCTCAACCGCCACGGCGGTCAGGCGACGATTGCGCTCAGCGCCGACAACCTCGACCTCGCGCGCTCACTCGTGGACGAGAGCTCCATGATCTGAGGGCTGATCCTCGCGAGATGCCCCTGCCGGTTCGTCTCATCCGCCCGGCGACGGCGCCCGCCTTGCCCGGCAGCGGCGAAACGAACACTGTACGCTGCCGTGGAGTGCCGCGTCAGCACGCGCTGGGAGCAGCACAGGGTCGCGCGGTGATGCGCAGCTCTGAAGGAGCGAAGCCATGGAGTGGTCCGATAGCCCCGAGCAGGCGGCGTTCCGGGCGGAGGTGCGTCGCCTCATCGAGTCGCGACTGCCGGCGCTCTATCGCCGACGCGCCGCGAGCGACGCCTGGCCCCGTCTCCCCTTCCTGCAGGTGCAGTCGGACCGCCTCACGGGCGACGACGAAGAGCACGCCGCGGGCGACGCGTGGGTTGAAGCGCTCACGGAACAGCACTGGGTGGCGCCCCACTGGCCGGCCGAGTACGGCGGCGGTGGCATGTCCCCCATGGAGCAGTTCATCTTCAACCAGGAGCTCGCGCAGACGGGGGCACCCACTGTGGGGGGTATCGGCGTCTCCATGCTGGGACCGGTGCTGATCCTCCATGGCACGGAGGAGCAACGCCGCGAGCACCTCCCCCGCGTGCTGTCGGGGGAGGTCGTGTGGGCGCAGGGCTACTCGGAGCCCGGCGCGGGCTCCGATCTCAGCTCGCTCACAACTCGCGCCATCCGCGACGGCGACGAGTTCGTGCTCGACGGGCAGAAGATCTGGACGACGCGCGGGCACGAGGCGAGCTGGCTCTTCACGCTCGCGCGCACGGATCCCGACGCACCGAAGCACCGCGGCATCTCCTTCCTTCTGCTCGACCGGAACACGCAGGGCGTCGACGTGCGCCCGCTCATGAACATGGGCTGGGAGCACGACTTCAACGAGGTCTTCTATGAGTCCGTCCGCGTGCCAGCGGGCAACCTCGTCGGAGAGGAGAACCGCGGCTGGTACGTGGGAATGACGCTGCTCGATTTTGAGCGCTCCAACATCTCGGGCGCGATTGAGGTGAGGCGGCGCATCGGCAAGCTCGTGGACCACCTCGGGGGCTCGGGGCGCGCCCGGGCCCGCATCGACGACCTCCCGTCGATCCGCGACCAGGTCGCCTCCCACGCGATTGAGGCGGAGGTGCTGTTCAACTTCTCCTTCCGGATCATCTCGATCCAGAACGCCGGCCAGGTTCCCAACTACGAGGCCTCGATCAGCAAGCTCTTTGGTTCAGAGCTGATGCAGCGCCTCGCCAACACGGGGACCAAGGTATTCGGGCTCTACGCGAACATCTGGGATGACAATGACCCGCACGCGCCGATGATGGCGAGCTTCACGCAGAGCCACGTCCTCGGCGTCTCGGCGACGATCGCCTCCGGCACATCCGAGATCCAGCGCAACGTGATCGCGACGCGCGGACTCGGGCTGCCGCGCGGCTAACGGCCGCCGAGCGGGGGGATCCGTGAGCGTGGAGGCAACTCGGGACGTCGGCGAGCGACCACTCGCCGACGTTACCGTGGTCGACGCCGCGGAGGGCGTGGCGGGTGGCTATGCATCGCGGCTGCTCGCCGACCTGGGCGCCAGCGTCATCAAGGTCGAGCCGCCGGGCGGCGACAGACTGCGCGCACTGGGCCCGTTCGCGGCGGCCACGCCGGACCTCGAGGCGGGTGGCCTTCACCTCGCGCTCAACGCCGGAAAGCAGAGCATCGTCCTCGACCTCGACCGGGAGAGCGACCGCGAGCGCTTCCTGGCCCTGCTTGCCGGCGCAGACGTCCTCGTAGAGTCCACAGGGCCGCGGGTGATGGAGCGCCGCGGGCTCTCGCACACCGAGATCCTCCGGCGCTTCCCCGGCCTCGTGTACGCCTCGCACTCCGCCTTCGGGCACGACGGCCCTTACGCCGACCGAGTCGCGAGCGAGATCGTCGACTACGCCATGGGCGGCTGGATGTACTTCTGCGGCGACCCGGAGCGGGCGCCCCTCATGGCGCACGGGCATCAGGGCGAGTTACACGCCGGGATGCAGGTCGCAGCCGGCACGGCCGCCGCTCTGTGGCACGCGCGCCGCACGGGTCGCGGTCAGCACGTCGACGTGTCGACCTTCGAATCGCTCGTCTCCTCCCACGTCTTCGTGCTCTCGATGTGGAGTCAAGAGGGACAGGTGAAGCGGCGCGGCGACGGAACGGCGGCGATCATTGTCCCCTGCGGCGACGGCCACCTCTTCGCCACGCGCTTCACGCCCGAGATCTTCCTGCTCATGGGCGAGCCCGAGCGCGTCGATGACCCCGCGTTCCAGACATCGGAGGGCTGGCTCGATGCGCTCCCCGAGGTGCTCGATCGCTTCACGGCCTGGGTCAAGACCCAACCCAAGCACGAGGTGTCCGAGCGGGCGCAGGCACTACGGATGCTCGTCACGCCGGTCCAGACGGTCGCCGACCTCGCCGACTCGCCGCAGCTCGCCGTCCGCGACTTCTGGCGCGCGGTCGACCACCCGCGCGCAGGGACCATCGAGATACCCGGCCCGCCGTGGCGCTTCTCGCGATCAGCGGCGGGACCGGTCCGCGCGGCGCCCCGGCTCGACGCCCACCACGACGGCCCAAGCGATACCGCCGCCGAAGGCGCCGCCAGCGCGAACGGCGGGTCGGCCGGCCGGGCCCCTCCGCCCCACCCCGGCCGGGCCGGGAAGCTCCCCTTCGAGGGGCTGCGCGTGATCGAGGTGACCAACAGCTGGGCCGGGCCCCTGTGCGGCATGTATTTCGCCGACCTCGGAGCGGACGTCGTCGCCATAGAGCGCTCTCTGACGCAACCGACCCGCGGGCAGCACTTCGCCGGCGCCCAGATCTGGCCACGCTTCTACAACCGTGGTGCGGCGTGGAATCAGTTCAATCGCAACAAGCGCGCGATCTGCCTCGACCTCGCCACTGCCGAGGGGCGCGAGATCTTTCTGCGGATGGTGGAGCGCGCCGACGTCGTGCTCGAGAACAACAGCGCGCGCGTCTTCCCCAACCTCGGTCTCTCCTACGAGACGCTCACCAAGCGCAATCCGCGCATCATCCTCTGTTCCATGTCCGGGTTCGGAGCGACGGGGCCGGAGGCTCACTACCTCGGTCTCGGCTCCAACGTCGAGGCCGCCGCGGGGCTGATCGCCCGCACCGGCTACGCACCGGGCGACTTTTACGCCACCGGGTCCTTCCAGGCCGACCCCCTCACCGGCACGCACGCTTTCCTCGGCGTCGTGGCGGCCCTATGGGAGCGTGAGCGGAGCGGCCGCGGGCAGCACCTCGACATGGCGCTCTCGGAGTCCGGGGCGCTCTTCGCCGTGGAGCCGGTGATGGACTACCGGCTCAGCGGACACGTCGCAGAGCCGCGGGGAAACCGGTCGCTGCGCATCGCGCCGCAGGGGGCGTACCGCTCCGCGGGGGACGACTGCTGGCTGGCGATAGGAGTCGAGTCGGACGAGCAATGGCGCGCACTCTGCGCGGTGATCGACCGCCCCGAGCTCTGCTCCCGCTACCCCGACGTCGACGCGCGACGGGCCGCGCACGACGAGATCGACGCGGCGATCGAGGCGTGGAGCGCTCCCCTCGACCACAACGATGCGACCCGCCGCCTGCAGGCGGCGGGCGTCCCCGCCGGCCCCGTGTTCGCCAACTGGGAGATCGTCTCCGACCCACACCTCTTCCGGCGTGGCTACTGGGTGGACACCGTCCACCCAGAGATCGGCTTCCAGCGCTGGGAGGGACTCCCCTGGCGACTCTCGGAGACCCCTGCGCCGTCACGCGCGAGGCCCGCGGCGCTCTTCGCCGAGCACAACGACGAGGTGTTGCGCGAGCTCGGCATCACGGACGACGAACTGACCGGCCTCCGCGAGCGCGCGGTGATCGCGGACGTGCCGGGGATGCTGCGCGTCTACGCGCGGCCCACGCGCCGCTAGCCACCCTCGACCAGGCCCGGACGCTCAGACCTCGCTGCGGAGCCACGGCCCGACGCCAGGCGACGCTGGCTACTTGCGGCGCTGTCCACGAGCGGAACGCGCCCGTCAGCCCTCGAAGCCGCGGAACGCCTCGATCACACGGTAGAGGTTCTGTTCGTTCTTTTCCGCCTCGTCGCCCGCGCGGTTGTAGCCGTCGTGCAGCGAGTACATGAAGAGTGTCTCCGCCACACCCCCGTAGCGCTCGCGCGCGAGCTCGCGGACCTCGTCGGCCGTGCCGATCAGACAGATCTCCTCCACGATCGCGTCGGAGACGATCTCTTCCATCTCGTGCCCATCGATGGGCTTCCCGCTCGTCCGCGCCCGCTCCCACACAGCCCTGATATCGTCGCGTTCGCGAGCCCACCCATGGAACTCCATGTACCCGCCGTAGGCGCGCGTCGAGTAGTAGTTCGCGAGGTTGCGCTTGCCGCGGCGGAGACCCTCCTCGCGGCTCGTCGTCTCGTCCACGACCCAGATCATCGGCATCGCGCACATCTCGAAATCGGCGCGCGAACGACCTGCGCGGCGCATCCCCTCCTCGACGGCCGGCCAGACCACGTCGTCGTAGTAGCGGCGCGAGAAGATCGGGTGCGCCAGCATCCCGTCGCCGACTTCCCCGGTAATGCGCAGGTTGAGGGGATTGACGCCGGAGAAATAGATCGGCGGCGGCGAGACGCCGACTCCCCCGGCAGCGAGCGAGCCGACGCCGGTGACGTGGTAGTACTCGCCGTCGTAGCCGCCCTCGCCCGAGAGCAGCGCGCGGATCGCGCGCACCATGTCGCGCGCGCGCAGGGCCGGCTTCTCCGGGTCGAACCCGGCCTGCGTGCGCACCTGCCCCTTCGTCTGCGAACCGACGCCCAGGATGAAGCGTCCCCCCGACATCTCCTGCAGCATCATCGCCGAGGAGGCATGCAAGAAGGGTGTGCCGTGGAAGAGGGGAAGCACGCTCGTCGCCACCCGGATCCGCTTCGTGGAGTCGATCAGCCGGCCAGCCCCGCTGTAGAAGCCGTACGGCGATGCGAGGCCGAGGCCGTCGAGACCCGCATCCTCGGCGGCCCGGGACAGCGGCCCGAGTTCGGTCACCCGCGGCCCCGGTGCGTACTGCAGCGCGATTCTCATCCGTCGCCCCCTTTCGCCGCCGGACCTCGACTAGCTCAGCTTCAGCAGTCGCTGCGCGTTTCCGCCCAAGATCAGAGCGATCTCCTCTTCCGAGAAGGAGACGCCATACTCCGCTCCTCGCTCCGGAAGCGTCCGCAAGTACTCGATCCAGCCCGGGTACCAGCTACGATCACCCGTGGTCCTGGGGCCTGCTGAGTAGTCACTCCCCATCAGGATGCGGTGCGCACCCACGGTGTCGCGCATCTCGGCGAGCACGAGCGCGAAGCCGCCGGGGTCGACACTCGCCTCGCGGTGCCACTGCGAGAGCTCGAGGTACGCGTTCGGATTGCTGCCGGAGATGTGCAGAATGTCCCGCCACCAGTGCGGACGGCCGATGTGGCCGTAGATCACAGTCAGCTCGGGGTAGCGCCGGGAGACCGCCGAGAGCAGGCTCGGATGGACGAGCCCGGGGTCGAGCGGCGGCGAGGCTGTCCCGGTGTGGAAGAGAGCCGGCACCCCGAACTCGATGCAGGTCTCGTAGAGCGGCCAGCAGACCTCGTCGTCGGGCCGGTAGCCGCAGGGTGGGTAGATCTTGATGCCGCGGAACCCCTGTTCCGCGACGGCCTCGCGGAAACGCTCGGGCGTATCGGGGCGGCGCGGGTCGCGGCCGAAGTAAGCGTAGAACCTGCCTGGATAGCGCTCCATCAGCCGCGCGTGCTGCGCCAGCACCTCGTCGATCGGAACGTCCTGTTCCTGGCCGTAGGCGGGTCCCATATCGACCACCATCGCGACCGCCGCGTCGACGCCCGCGCGGTCGAGTTCGGGGATCAGGAGTTCGCCCTCGGGGTCCGACGCTCCTGACATCACCCGCGGCCGGATGGTTGCCGGATCGCGGGGTGGCCAGCGGCGCGTCGCCGCGCCCAGCGCCATCCCCTGCTTGTAGCCCTCCGGCTGGTAGCCCTCATCCCAGACGTGGATGTGCATATCGATGATCATCGGAACCTCCCGTACCGGGGCGAGCATAGGCGATGCGTCGCGGACGCTGCGAGCACGACCGGCGCGCTCCCAGCGAGCGAACGCCACGTTCCGGCCTCCTATGGCGGTATGCTTCCGGCCCGGCGGCGGCGCGAAGCGGGCGGGAGAGCCGAGCGATGGAACTGAAGACGGTCCTCTACGAGCCGCAGGGGGAGGTCGTGGTCATCACGATGAACCGACCCGAGGCCCTCAACGCGCTGAACGAGCAGCTTCACCACGACCTCGGTGACGCGTGGGAGGCGTTCAACGAGGACGACGGGCTGCGCGTCGCCATCATCACCGGCGCGGGTCGAGCGTTCTGCGCCGGGGCCGACCTCAAGGAGCGCGCGATGTACGCGCGCGAGGGCAGGCAGCCGCCGCGCGCCGAGCGCCGCGACCCGCGGCGCTTCGGCCTCCCCGGACAGCACGAGATCCGCAAACCGATCATCGCCGCGGTGAACGGGCTCTGCGTCGGCGGCGGGCACGGCATCGCGCTCGACTGTGACATCCGCATCGCCTCGACCGCGGCGCGCTTCGGCGATCTCGAGATCAAGGCGGGGCAGGTGGGGCGCATCGACCTGCTCGTCAAAGCGTACCCGCCGGCGGTGGCGAGCTACCTCGGCCTCACGGGGGAGATGATCCCGGCGGAGCTCGCGCACAGGTGGGGCTTCGTCTCGCACCTGGTGGAGCCCGACGAGCTCCTGCCGACCGCGCTCGAGATCGCGAAGAAGATCCTCGCGAACCCGCCGCGCGCGGTCGAGATCTACAAGGATGTTGCTCTGCACGCGCTGCGCTACACCGAAGCGCGCGACTACCTGCACCACGCGGCGAAGAGCGTGCTCGCCTCGCGCGACTACCGCGAGGCGGTCACCTCCTTCGCCGAAGGACGCGAGGCGACGTTCACCGGGGACTAGCGCCGGGCGGGGGTGGCGGCGTGGCCAAGTACGAGCTGGCGATCGTCGGCGGGACCGTCGTCACGCCGGAGGGGGAGTGGCACGGCGAGATCGCCGTCTCGGGAGGCCGGATTGCCGCGCTGGTGGAGCCCGGTACGCCGCTTGACGCCGAGCGCACGCTCGAGGCCACCGGGCGTCACGTGCTCCCCGGCGTGATCGATCCGCACGTCCACATGCCGTCCGGGGAGGGCTTCGCCTCCATCTGCGAGCGCGAGACACGCTCGCTCATCGCGGGAGGCGTCACAACCGCGATGGTCTTCGTCGCCTCCCCCGACGAGCCGTACGGCCCCCTGCTCGCTCAGCAGATAGATGCGGTGGGGAGCGCGGCACACTGCGATATCGCCTTCTCCCCGATCATCGAGTCGATGGCGCACGTTCACGAGCTCCCCGAGCTCGCCCGGGAACATGGCGCGACCTCGTACAAGATGTACTTCGCTGCTGGCGGACGGGAGCTCTATCCGGCGACCGTCTCGGTCGACGACGGCGTGCTCTACGAGGCGCTGGGCCAGATAGCGGCGCTCGGCGACCCCGCGATCGCCATGGTGCACGCCGAGAACTGGGAGATCGCGACCGTCCTCGGCGAGCGGTTGCGCGCCGAGGGGCGGAGAGACGCCGCCGCCTGGAGCGAATCGCGCCCCAACGCCCTGGAGGAGGAGTGCATGCGCCGCGCGGCCTACTACGCGGGGCTCCAGGGGTGCCCCCTCTACGTGGTGCACATGAGCACGGCCGAGGGTCCGCAGGTGATCCGCGAGGCTCGCTCGCGGGGCGTGCGCATGGACGGGGAGACCTGCCCGCACTACCTCGAGATCCACGCCGACCACGAGAAGGCGATGCTCGCGAAGTACAACCCGGCCATCAAGTGGCGCGCCGACAACGAGGCGCTCTGGCTGGCGCTCGGTGACGGCGGCGTGAGCTGCATGGGCTCCGATCACATCCCGATCCGCTGGGACCAGAAGAGCGCGGGCGGCTTCGACGACATCTGGGAGGCCCGGGGCGGCGTCCCGGGCTCGGCAACGATCCTCCCCCTCCTGCTCGCACGCGGCGTCAGCGAGGGGCGTCTCACGCTGCCGCAGGTGGCCGCGGTCACCAGCGCCAACGCCGCGCGCCTCTTCGGGCTCGTGGGGAAGGGGCGCATCGCGCCGGGGGCCGATGCCGACCTCGTCGTCGTCGATCTTGCCCGCGAGGTCAACTTCCGCGCGGAGCTCCTGGGCGTCGACTACTCGCTCTTCGAGGGCGAGCGCTTCCGTGGCTGGCCAGTGGCGACCGTGCTGGGCGGGCGCGTGGTGATGGAGGAGGGCGAGATCACCGGGAGCCCCGGCGACGGCCGCTATCTGCGCCGCGAGCTGCGGGGGGCGGCATAGCCGCACCGGCGGGTGAGTCACTCGAGCGGGAGGGGACGCGGATGCCGCGCATATGGGACGAGGTGATCCCCGAGTCGGAGCGGGAGATCTGGGAGGCCGCCGGCTACGGGCGGCGGGGCGAGTTCGGCGCGCGGCCGGCCGTGCTGGTGATCGACGTGAGCTACGACTTCACCGGCGATCGGCGCGAGCCCATCCGCGAGTCGCAGAGGCGCTTCCACAACTCGTGCGGCGAGGCGGCGTGGGATGCCATCGGGCAGATCCGCGTGCTGCTCGCGGAGGCCCGGGCGCGCGGCGTGCCGGTCTTCTACACCACCGGCCCCCGCGAGGCGACGCTGATCCAGCGCGGCGGCTGGCTGTGGAAGAACGCGCGCGGCGAGACCCGCGTCAAGTCGGAGATCTCGCGGCGCATCGGCATGCAGATCGTCGAGGAGATCGCGCCCGCCCCCGGTGAGCTCGTGATCGAGAAGACGAAGCCCGCGGCGTTCTACGGCACGCCGCTCGCGAGCTACCTCACGCTGCTTGGGATCGACGACGTCATCATCTGCGGCACCGCGACCTCGGGCTGCGTGCGGGCCACCGTGATCGAAGCCTTCAACCTCAACTACCGCGTGCAGGTCGTGGAGGAATGCACCTTCGACCGCGGCGAGGTGACCCACCGCGTCAACCTTTTCGACATCCACAACAAGTACGGGGACGTGCTCCCCCTGGCCGAGATCAGCGAGTACCTGGAGGGTCTCCCGTCCGACACGTACGCCGGGATCGAGCGCTACCGCGCCGACCTCGCCCGGGAGGGGGTCGCGGCCCCGTGATCACCGACTCGCAGATCCACCTCTGGGAAGAGAACCGGCCCGATCGGCCGTGGACGGGGATCAGCGAACCCAACCTCCCCCAGCCTTACGGTCCGGAGCGCTTCCTCCCGGTGCTGGACCGCGCCGACGTCGACCGCGCGGTGATCGTACCGCCCGGGTTCATGGGGACGAACAACGAGTACGGGCTGGAGTGCGCCGCCCGCCACCCGACCCGACTCGCCGTGATGGGGCTCATCAACCCGGCCGCTCCCGACGCCCCCGAGCGGGTCGCGGGATGGCTCTCCCAGCCGGGGATGATAGGCATCCGCACGCACGTGCACGCGCGCCTGCGCACCTTCTGGGGATCCGACGAGGCCGCCGATCCGTTCTGGGAGGCGTGCGAGCGGCACGATGTACCCGTCGCCGTCTTCAGCACCGGCGCGAAAGACTACGTGGAGCGAATCGTTCGGCGCCACCCCGGCCTGCGCCTGATCATCGACCACATGGGGCTGCCGGTTGCTGAGGCGCTGGCCCAGGCCCGGGGCGACGCCGTGGCCGACCTCGACCACCCCGAGATTGGGCAGGTGCTCGATCTCGCCCGCCATCCCCGAGTCGCGGTCAAGGTGTCGGCGAAGCCCCCCTTCGACCGCTCGCCGATCGGTGTCGCGCTCCTCCGCCGGGTCTTCGAGGCGTACGGACCCGAGCGCCTCTTTTGGGGGACCGACTACACGCAGTCTCTGCGCATCGGCTACGACCGCTACGAGGAGCAGCTCGACGTGGTCCGCGTGCAGGCGGACTTCCTCGACGACGACGACCGCGAGTGGATCCTCGGGCGAGCGCTCGCCGAGTACCTCGGCTGGCCCGACGGCGCGGAATCGACCGAGCTCGCGACGCGGCGATAGCCGCCGGCGCCTCCCTCCGAGGCGCGCAGGCCGCGGATCGCGAGCACAGACGGCGTGGGGACGGCGCCGGCGGGCTAGTGCGGATTCTCGGCCGCGGCCGGCGTCTCTAGGTCGGTCGCCGTGCCCCGGCGGAAGCCCGCGTCGAGGAGCGAGTCGACGAGCGCGTCGAAGGCCGCCGCGCCATCGACGTCGAGGCGCAGGCGGACGCGCGCGACCCCGACCGGGAGCTCCGGCGACCTCAGGTCGTGGTCGATCTCGACGACGTTGACTCCCTGAGCCGCGATCGCGACGGTGATGCGCGCCAGCTCGCCCGGGACATGCGCACAGGCAACGGTGAGAGTCCGCTGCCTCCCGTCGGCGGCAAGCCCGCGAGCGAGCAGCCACCCCAGGCGGTTGACGTCGATATTCCCTCCGGAGACGACGGCCACCGTGGGCCCGCGGAGCTCCACGTGGCCGCCGAGCAGCGCCGCCACGCCGAGTGCGCCGGCCCCCTCCGCCACGAGGCGCGAGGTCTCCAGCAGGAAGAGCAGGCCACGCGCCACCTCCTCCTCGCTGACGGCGACGACATCCGTGACGTGGCGGCGAATCAGGTCCAGGGTGAGCCCGGAGGGGCCAGAGACGGCGGCGCCGTCCGCGATCGTGTGCCGCGCCGGCAGTTGCCGCGGCTCGCCGGACGCCAGCGAATCGAGGATCCCCGGCATCGCCTGCGTCTGCACGCCGATGACTCGCGCCTGAGGACGGCGGGCCTTCACCGCGACGGCCACTCCCGCCAGCAGCCCGCCGCCGCCCGCCGGTACGAGGACCGTCTCGAGATCGGGCACGTCCTCCACTACCTCCAGACCGAGGGTGCCCTGCCCGGCCACGATGTCGGGGGCGTCGTAGGGCGGGACGTAGAGCAGCCCTCGCTCGGCGGCGATCGCGCGGGCGCGCTCCTGGCACGCCGCGAGCGGACCGTCGAGGAGTTCGATGGTGGCGCCGTACTCGCGCGTCGCGCGCCTCTTCGCCAGCGGAGCCAGCCGCGGCATCACCACCGTCGCCGGGAGACCGAGCTCACGCGCGGCGAGCGCCACGCCCTGCGCGTGGTTCCCGGCCGAGGCGGCGACGACGCCCGGCGGGCGCGGATCCGCGGTGGCGAGCATGTTAGAGGCGCCGCGCATCTTGAAGGAGCCCGTGCGCTGCAGACTCTCGCACTTCAGTGAGACCGGAACGCCCAGGCGGTCGGAAAGCTCGACGGAGGGCCAGAGCGGAGTGCGGCGGACGATGCCGGAGAGGCGCCGAGCAGCGCCCTCGACGTCCGCGATCGTCACCGCGCCTGAGCTCATGCCAAAACGATGGCAGCTCTCGGCGATTCTGGCGAGCGCGGGTCCCCCTCGCCCCGTACGATGCCGCCCAGCCGGAAGGGATCCCGCGGAGCGGGAGCGGTCTGGGGGAACAATGACCGACGATGTACGGGCGATCGATTGTGTCGTCAACATCTGGACGCCGGAGGCGCTCGTGCACCGGCCGATGTGGCGGGAGACCTTCCTGGTCGGGAAGATCGGCGCCGACCCCGGGCTGGTCGCCGGGCTCACCCTCCCCGAACTCATCGACCGCATGGACGCGGCCGGGGTAGAGCGCGCCTTCCTCGTCGCCGTGCGCGCGGGACCCGAGCACCACCCGACATCGGCGCGGATCCCCTACGAGGTGGTGGCCGACGCGGTGGCACAGCACCCCGACCGCTTCTACGGCCTCGCCGGCGTGGATCCGACCGAGGGAATGGCGGGCGTCCGTGAGCTCGAACGCGCCGTCACGGAACTCGGCTTCATCGGCGCGCACTTCTACCCGCACTGGTTCGAGCTGCCGCCCGACCACGCAAAGATGTACCCGTTCTACGCCAAGTGCGTGGAGCTGGGGGTGCCGATCCAGATGCAGGTCGGACAATCCCTGATCTACGCGCCGGATCGCCCGCTGCGCTCGACGGGACGGCCCATAGCCCTCGATGCCGTCGCCTGCGACTTCCCGGAGCTCGTGCTCATCGGCATCCACGTGGGCATCCCCTGGACATCGGAGATGATCGCGATGGCGTGGAAGCACCCGAACGTCTACATCGGTTCGGACGCGCACTCGCCCCGCTACTGGCCGCCCGAATTCGTTCGTTACATCGACAGCTACGGGCAGGACAAGGTGCTCTTCGGCACGGACTTCCCCGTGCTCGACTTCGAACGGACGATGAGTGAGATCGATGAGCTGGGACTCAGGCCGGGCTCCCGGCGCAAGCTCTTGCGCGACAACGTCGCGCGCGTGTACGGACTCGAGCTCTAGGAGCCAAGGCGCGTGACCGACGGTCCGCCGCTGCCGGCCCCGCAATCGGCGCGCGGAGCAGTCCGTGAGGTCGCCCGGCTCTTCCTGCTGCTGGGGACGACCGCCTTCGGCGGTCCGGCCGCCCATATCGCGATGATGCGCGAGCAAGTCGTGACGCGTCGGCGCTGGATGACGGATGGAGACTTCCTCGACCTGCTCGGGGCGACGAACCTGATCCCCGGTCCCAACTCGACCGAGCTTGCGATTCACCTTGGCTACCGGCGCGCGGGCTGGCGCGGCCTCATCGTCGCGGGGCTCGCCTTCATCATCCCGGCGGCGGTGATGGTGCTGGCGCTCGCGTGGGCCTACGTCGAGTACGGGACGCGGCCGTGGGCTCAGGATCTCCTCTACGGCGTGAAGCCCGTCGTGATCGCCGTGGTGCTCAACGCGATCGTGGGACTCGGGCGCACCGCCATGCGCGGGCCGCTGCTCGCCGCAGCGGGCGTGGGGGTGGCGGCTCTCTTCTTCGCCGGCGGAGACGAACTACTGCTCCTCTTCGGGGGCGCGCTTGCGGTCGCGCTCGTGCGGGGCGGGCTCGCCCTCAAGCGGAGCCGCGCGGCCGGGGCGCTCCCGCTCACCCTGCTCTTCGCGCCGGCCGCCGCGGCGCCCGCCGCGGCGGGCAGCGTGAGCGGCTACTCAGCGTTCACGCTCTTTCTGGTCATGCTCAAGGTCGGGGCACTCCTCTACGGCTCCGGCTACGTCCTCCTCGCCTTCCTCCGCGGCGACCTGGTCGAGGGGCTGGGATGGCTCACCGACCAGCAACTCCTGGACGCGATCGCGGTCGGGCAGGTCACGCCTGGTCCCGTCTTCACGACGGCGACCTTCGTCGGCTACATCGTGGGGGGATTCGCCGGAGCGGTGATCGCGACGGTCGCGATCTTCGTACCGTCGTTCCTCTTCGTCGGCCTGATCGGGCCCCTCCTGCCGCGGCTCCGCCGGCACGCGTGGACGGCGGCGCTGCTCGACGGCGTCAACGTGGCGGCCCTGGGACTGATGGCCGCGGTCACGGTGATCCTCGCCCGCGACGCGGTCGTGGACGTTATGTCCGGAGCGCTTGCCGTCCTCGCGGCGATCTTGGTGGTGCGCTTCCGTGTGAACTCGGCGTGGCTGGTGCTCGGCGGCGCGCTGATCGGCATCCTCTACCGCTGGCTGGGCGGTTGACCCCAGCCTCGACCGTCGGGAGGGGCGCGGCCGAAAGGGAGGCACGGCGATGGCGGAGACGACGCGGGAGGTCCGGATCGAGCGGAGCGAGCGGCGCGTGCGCGTGCGGGCGGGCGGCGAGTGGATCGCCGACACCACCTTGCCGCTCCTGATGCTCGAGGAGGGACTGACGCCCGTCTACTACCTCCCGAAGGCGGACGTGCGGATGGACCTGCTCGAGCGGGGAACGAAGCGGACGCGCTGCGAGGCGAAGGGCGAGGCGGCGTACTACACGCTGCGCGTCGGTGGCCGCGTCGAGGAGGACGTCGCGTGGAGCTACGAGCGTCCGATCCCGGGTCAGGAGCGGCTCGCCGAGCACATCTCCTTCTACTGGAACCGGGTGGACCAGTGGTTCGAGGAGGACGAGGAGGTCTTCGTCCACCCGCGCGACCCGCACAAGCGGATCGACGCCATCCACAGCTCGCGCCACGTGCGCGTGGTGATCGCAGGCGAGACCATCGCCGATACGACGCGCCCGGTGCTGCTCTTCGAGACCGGGCTCCCGACGCGCTACTACATCCCGAAGCAGGACGTGAGGCTCGACCTCCTGGAGCCCTCCGAGAGCCACACGCAGTGCCCGTACAAGGGCGTCGCCTCCTACCACTCCGTGACGGTCGGACGTGAACACTTCCGAGACATCGTCTGGCACTACCCCTTCCCGGTCCCGGAATGCCCGAAGGTCGAGGGACTGCTCGCCTTCTACAACGAGAGGGTCGACCTCTACGTCGACGGCGAACTCCTAGAGCGACCGCGGAGGCCATCCGGGTAGACCGTCGGAGCTATTCGCAGCGCCTGCCGGTCGGAAGGGACCGCCTCGTCCCTACGCCCCGGCGATCGATTCGACGACCGAAGCGAGCGGCTCTTCCCCCAGAAGACGCGAGGTGGCCGGACCCGGCGGCGGGGCGGTGGGATCGAGCAGCTCCTCGAAGTGGTCGACATCGTGCGCCAGCGACGGGCAATCGAGCTCGACGAACCGCCGCCCGTCCTGGTGCGCGAGGCGGCGGTGCGCGGCGGCGGAGCACTCGCCGAACGCGAGTGGGATCGCATCGGGGGGCGAGAGGCCCAGCGCCCCCGTCCCGCCGTCGACGGCCTCCACCATCACTACCTCCGCCTGAGCGAGCGCCCCGAGGGCGCGCGCGATGTCGTGGGGCTGCGCGCGCGGCTGATCCGCGGGGATCACGAGCGCCGATCCCGACCGGCGCACCTCGTCCGAGGCGAGGCCCAGCTCCACGGCGGCGCGGTAGCCCGTGCCCGCGTCCTGCAGGTGCCTCGCGCCGGCGCGAGCGATCAAGTCGTCGTAGGCGTCGTCGGGGGAGAGCACGATCAGCGGGCCCGCGTGGGCGGCGCGCACCGCGGCGAGCACGTCGGCCAGCATCGCCCGGACGAGCGACTGCCGGGCCTCGATCGGCAGGGCCGAGGCGAGGCGCGACTTCGCCTCCGAGAGCGGCTTCACCGGCACGAGCACCACGGTCCGGCTCGCGAGGGGAACGCTCACGGGCGCAACCGCCCGATCAACACGCCCGCGAGCGCGGCGCGGCGCGACCGGTCCGTCATCATCGTGCCCGTGACGAGCGGCTCGAACCCCAGCGCGTGCACCGCCGGGGCGAGCTCGGCGTCCACCGCGTCCAGCACGAAGACGTCGGCGAGCCCGACGAGCAGCCGGGCAACGCCGAGCGCCGACACCTCGTGCCCCATCGAGCGCAACATTGCGGCTGCGGGCCCCTTCACCGCCGCGCCGCCCACGATGGGGCTGACGGCGAGGCGCGGCGCCTCAGCCGCTTCAATGGCCGCGCGCACGCCGGGAACCGCCAGGAGCGGCGCTATCGACACGAAGGGATTGGAGGGGGCCAGCAGGAGCAGGTCTGCCTCCGCGATGGCCTCAAGCACGCCGGGGGCGGGCCGCGCGCCCTCGGCGCCGGGGAATCGGACCCCCCGCACGTCGTCTCGCTGGCGGCGCTGCACGAAATACTCCTGGAAGGCGAGCTCGCCCGCGTCGGTTGCGATCACGGTCGGGTGCAGGTCGTCAGTGACGGGAAGGAGGCGGGCACCCACGCCCAGTGCCGAGGCGAGCTCCGCCGTCGCCTCCGAGAGCGGACGGCCGGCAAGGAGCAGCGCGGTGCGGCGGAGGTGCGTCGCGAGGTCGTGGTCTCCGATCTGGAACCACGCATCGCCGCCAAGCGCGCGAAGCGCCTCCAGCACGACGGTGCTGTCGCCCGCAAGCCCCCATCCCTGCTCCCCCTCGCGACCCGCGAGCGTATAGAGCACGGTGTCCAGATCCGGTGAGACGCGAAGGCCCTGCCACTCGAAGTCGTCGCCGACGTTGACGACGACCGTGAGCTCGGCGTCGGGCGCCGCGCGCGCGACGCCGTCCGCGAGCCGCGCGCCGCCCACGCCGCCCGCCAGCACGGTCACGCGCGGCGCGCGATCCGGTCTGCCGGTGTTCTCGCTCACGTCGGTCCTCTTTGCTCCGGCGATGCCCGTCCGGCGTCGAGCAGGGCGAGTCATGATACCGCTCCCGGGGCCCGCTTCACGCCCCGCCAAACGCGCGAGGCGACTGCTATAGTCGGCGCGGGGAAGGGGGCGCGACATGGACTGGGCCGACACCGAAGAGCAGACGGCATTCCGCACGCAGGTCGCCGACTTCATCGAGGAGCGCCTTCCCGAGCTCTACCGGGAGCGCCGGAGCGGCGGCAAGGGCCCGGGTGTGCACAACAGCGACTGGCAGTACGACCTCATGCTGGGGGAGCCCGACGCGCAGGCGGCGGCGCGCGAGTGGGCCGAGGCGCTGGCGGAGCACGGCTGGTCCGCACCGCACTGGCCGCCCGAGTACGGCGGGGCCGGTCTCACCGCGATGGAGCAGTTCATCTTCAAGCAGCAGCTTGCGTTGAACGGAGCGCCGGTGGTCGGCGGGCCGGGCGCCTCCATGCTCGGCCCCACGCTGATCCACCACGGCACCGAGGAGCAGCGGCGGGAGTTCCTGCCGAAGACACTCTCCGGCGAGATCACGTGGGCGCAGGGATACTCGGAGCCCGGGGCGGGCTCCGACCTCGCCTCGCTCCAGACGCGCGCCGTTCGCGATGGCGACGACTACGTCATCAACGGCCAGAAGATCTGGACCTCGATGGGGCACAAGGCGAACTGGTTCTTCATGCTGGTCCGCACCGATCCCGACGCGCCGAAGCACCGCGGGATCTCCTTCCTGCTGCTGCGCAAGGACACACCCGGCGTCGAGGTGCGGCCACTCATCTCCGGCGGCTGGGAGCACGCGACCAACGAGTCCTTCTACGAGCACGTGCGCGTCCCGATCTCGCAGCGCGTCGGCGAGGAGAACCGCGGCTGGTACGTGGCGATGACGCTCCTCGACTACGAGCGCTCGAACATCACCGGAGCCGTCGACCAGCGCAAGGATCTCGACGAACTCATCAAGTTCCTCAACACGGAGGACGGGCGGCTCTGCTCGCGCACGAACGAGCTCGACTCCACGCGTGAGCACCTGACGACCCGCTACATCGAGACGGAGGTGCTCTCGCAGTTCGCGATGCGCATCATCTCGATGCAGCACGCCGGGCAGATACCGAACTACGAGGCGTCGATGTCGAAGGTCTTCGGCGGGACACTGTTCCAGCAGATGCAGCAGACGGGGATGAAGGTCTTTGGCCTCTACTCCCAGATCTGGGATCCGGCCGAGGACTACGCGCCCCTGAACGCGCGCTACACGCAGAGGTCGGTGCACACGATCTCGGCCTCGATCGCGGGCGGGACGCACGAGATCCAGCGCAACATCATCGCCTCGCGGGGACTCGGACTGCCTCGAGGTTAGCGACCGCTCACCGGCTCGCGGGAGGCGGCGGTCGCCGTTCAGGCGCGCGCGGTCGCGACGCCGACCGCGGTCAGCGCGCCCTGCTGGTTCTGCGCCCACACGCGGGCCCGGTGGCGGCCCTCTCCGTCCAGGCCGAGCAGTGCCCCCTGGGCCGTGAGCACGTCGCCACCGTGGACGCGCTGGATGAAGCGCACGTCGAGCGAGCCGCCGGCCGTGAACGACTCGCCGAAGCGCTCCGTCGCGAGCCGGCTCAGGAGCCCGAAGCTGAGCGCTCCCTGCGCCGTCGTGCGCGTCTCACCCTGCTCGCGCGCGAGGTCGGCGCTCGAGTGCGTGTTACGGTCGCCTCCCTCGAAGTCGGCCATGTGGTCCTGTGTCACGGGGTAGGTGATCGGGCCGAAGCGCTCGACTCCCTCGGGCGCCTCGGGCGGGCGTTCTCCGCCGGGGCGCTCGGGCCATTTCGCGGCCTCGTCCTCCGGGATCCCGGAGAACCAGTTCTTCCCGTTGCGCTGCAACAGTCGACCCCCTGCCCACGCTTCGATGTGCCAGTCGACAAAGCCCCGGCCCCGGCGCGTGTACTTGTCCGTCACCTCCCCGCTCACCTCGATCGAGACGCCGACAGGAAGCGGCGCATGGAACTCCGCCCAGTAGCGCGCGAGGGCCGCGCCCCCCGGGGAGTTGCGCGGCCGGAAATAGCGGATCGGCGCGAGAATGTTCATCGAGGCGTAGTAGAGGATCGAGGGCGGAGCGGCGGGTTCTGAGCCCTCGCCAGCGCTCCACGGAAACGGCTCCTCGTGGATGCGCGCCCAGCGCTCGACATCCTCCGGGCGCACCACGACCTGATAGCGGCCGAGCGACCCCACGTGCATATCGCGGAACGGATCCCCCTCGACCCCCTCGTCGAGGTGGCGAGTCGCCGGGATCTCGGGGAGGTCCAGGGCGCTCACGCGGACGTCCCCGCGTGCGTCGCCGTCCCGACGGTAACGAGCTGGCCCTCCTGGTTCGTAGCCCAGACGCGGCAGAGTTCGCTCCCGTCGTCGCGCCTCTCGGCGACCGCGGCGTGGGCCGTCTGCGCGTCGCCCGCCTGCACCTCGCCTATGAGTCGGATGTCGAGTGATCCGCCGTTCGCGAATCTCGTGCCGAAGTGCCGCGCCATCAGGCGCGCCACCAGCGCGAACGAGAGCTCGCCCTGCGCGCGCGGCCCGCGCAGCCCCTGGGCGAGGGCCGTCTCCACGTCGGTGTGGTTGTTGTGCTCTCCGGGCCCCTCGAGATCGTCGACGTGCTGCTGCGACGTGACGTAGACGAGCGGGCCCAGCACGTCGGCGCCCTCCGGCACCTCCGGCGGGCGCGGACGTCCCTCGCGCTCCGGCCACTTCTCCTGCTCCTCGGGCGGGAGGCTAGTCGCCCAGGCGCGGCCGGTGCGCTGCAGCAGCCGGCCCTCGTGTGTGATGTCGACCTCCCAGTCCGTGTAGCCGATGCCCCGGCGCGTGTACTTGTCGGTGACGCGGCCGGTGACCTGGAGCGGGACACCCACCGGGAGCGGAGCGTGGAACTCCGCCCAGTAGCGCGCGAGCCCCCCGGGTCCATAGTTGGGGCGGCCGGTGTTGCCGAAGTAGCGGATCGGGGCGAGCGCGTTCATGCAGGCGTAGTAGCCGATGTACGGCGGCGCGCTGGGATCGGCGCCCGGCTCGGCGCGCCACGGGACCGTGTCCTCGTGGATGTCGCACCACCGCTCCACGTCGGCCTCGGTGATGGTCATCTCGTAGCTGCCGAGCGGTCCGGGGTGTAGGTCGTAGAACGCGTCGCCGTCGATCCCATCCGCCAGCTTGTGGGTTGCGGGGATGACGGACAGGGACTCGACAGTCATGGGGGGCCTCCTCAGGTGGGCTCGGCTCGCTAGGAGCGGGACGGCACGGGCACGCCGTCCGCCCACCTGCCATGTAGTAGAGGGCTCAGCGCCGGCGTGTCAACGGTTGCCCGCGCCCCCCGCCGCCGGCGGGGGCTCATCCGTGAGTTCAGGTCGGCTGGTGGCGATGCGCCACGCGCACGTCGAAGCGCCGCCAGAGGAGCAGCACGCGCTCGGCGTCGACGACGACCCGCTCCGCCCATCGGCCGAGCGCCAGCGCGACGTGAATGCGCAGATCGCCGAGAGCCACCGTCTCGTAGCGGGAGAGGTTCTTGCCCTTGAGGTAGGTGTCGACCGGCACCTCGAGCCGGCCCGTTCAGCCGATAGGAGGTATGAAGTCGAGTGCCATCCGGCCGCCGCGCCTCCGGAGCAGCCCCACCGCATCCTCCGTCAGCTGCAACTCCACGGCGACCTCCCTTCCTCCGGGACTCAATCGTACGGCGCGGGGCGGCGACCGGGACACCGCGCGTAGATCAGTGCGAGTCGCTACGCTGCGGTCGGCGGCTGGACGGAGGGGAGCCGATGGCGCGACTCGTGGTCTACGCACGATCCTCGTTCTGCCCCGACATGCACCGCTGGCGCCGGTGGGTCGACGAGCACCCCCTCTCCTACGTCGAGCTGGATATCGAGCGCGACGAGGAAGCCTACGCGAAGGTCGTCGGCTGGACGGGGCACGAGTCGGTGCCCACGCTCGTGATCGCACCCGACGACAGCATCGATCCGATCAAGGAGCCGGAGCAACTGGGGAACCGCGGCCCGCGCGCCGTCGACCGGGGCACGATGCTCACGGAGCCCAACCCCGGACAGATCGGTCCCTTCCTGCGCCGGCACGGCATTCCGTTCGGCGGCGACGCAGGGGATGACCACCCCCAGGGCGAGCGCGCGCCCGGGTGGTGGCGCCGGCTCGGCATCTAGGGCCGGGCGGCCCGGCAGAGTGCGCGGTCGAGCCCGTGAGTGAGTCAAAGAACCCCGCGGACGGTGAGAGCAGCACGCCGGCTCCGCCCGGCGATGCGGAGCGCGCGAGGCGGCTGGCCTGGCTGCTGCTGGGAGCGGCCGCGATCGTGCTCGCGGTGCTGGCGGGGAAGGGCGCTCAGGCGGGAGCACCGCGCGGCCCCCTCTCCGGCCAGGCGGCCCCCGCGTTCGCCCTGCCGCTGCTCGACGGCGGCGACGCTACCGGCGTGAGCTCTCGGGACTTCGCGGGTCGCGCGACCGTGATCAACGTCTGGGCCTCCTGGTGCCCGCCGTGCCGCGAGGAGGCGCCGGCGCTCAGGCGCGCCCACGAGGCGGCCGATCCGGGGCGCGTCACCTTCCTCGGCGTCGTGCGCAACGACTCCGAGAGTTCCGCGCGCGACTTCGCCGAGCGCTTTAGTCTCCTCTACGCGCAGGCCGTCGACGACGGCTCGTTCGCCCGCGCCTACGGCGTCCGAGGCCTGCCGATGACCTTCGTGATCGACCCGGCGGGACGCCTCACCGCGACGCACGTCGGCCCAATCTCGGAGTCCCGGCTCGCGGTCCTCATCGAGGAGGCGCTGGTCAGCGCCGCGGCGGTGCCGTGAGCGAGGTGCTCGACTTCGTATACCCGCGCGGCGAGTTCGTCTCGCTCGTCGTCGTCGTACTCCTGCTCTGGCTCGCGGCGCCGCGCGTCGCGGCCCTGATCGCGCTCCCCCGCGCGCCCGTCGGCTCCCTTTACTCGGACGCCGTGATCGTCTTCGTCGTGGTCGGCCGTCTCGGCTACCTGGTCGCCGAGTCGCCGGAGACGCTCCTCGACCCCATGGTTGCGATCCGTATCCAGGGCGGGATCGAGCCGCTGTGGGGGGCGGCCGCGACGCTCGCCGTGCTCGCGTGGGCGGCGCGGGGGGCGGGGAGAGCCGCGTGCTGGCCCCTCGCGACGGCTTGGGCTACGGGACTCGCGCTCGCGGTCGCCGCCTACGACCTCAGCTGCCCGGTGCGCGACGCCTGCTGGGGCGCGCGCGCGGAGCCGCCGCTGGGCTTCGCGATGTCAGGGCTCGCCGACACCAGGCTCGCCACGCCCGCGATCGAGGGAGTGCTGCTGCTCGCCCTGATGGGTGCGCTCTTGCTCAGCTGGCGGCACTGGCGGCCGGGAGTCGCCGCGCTCGCGCTCGTGGGCGGCGTCGCGCTGCTCCGACTCGCGCTCACTCCGCTCTCCGCGACCGGCTGGAGCGGCTGGGGCGTCGCGGAGGCCGCGCTCGCCCTCGTCGGCGCCGGGGCGATCGCCGGGGCTGCGTGGCGCCAGCTGCGCTCTCCCGCGCCGCCGGCTCCCTGAGAGGCGCGCGGCGCGGAGAAAGACGCGCGCGCGGAGGGGTGCCGCGGGCGCCTACGAGCGCGGCAAGCCGAGGCCGCGGGTGGCTATGACGTTGCGCTGGATCTCGGAGGTTCCTCCGCGGATCGTGCTCGAGACGGACTCCATGTACTGGTAGCCGACGAAGCCATAGAGCGGCGTGCGCGGCTCGTCGGCGCCGGTGAGCTGCCCGAAGAGACCCAGTGCCTTCGCCATCGCGACCGCGATCTTCTGCGAGAGCTCCGAGGCGAAGAGCTTCCCCATCGAGGCCTCGTAGTTCGGTACGAGGCCTCCCGCCTGGATCGAGGCGATGCGCGCCGAGAGCTGCTGCACGACCTCGGTGTCGATGTAGCGATCGGCGAGCAGCGCACGCACGGAGGGAGCGAGACTTCGGCCGGAGGCCGCCTCCCGCTCGCTGGCCTCGGCGAGGATGAGGCGGATCTGCGCCTGGGCCCTCACGCCGCCCGCCACGTTGGAGCGCTCGAAGTCCAGCAGGGTCATCGCAACGTACCAGCCCCTGTTTTCCTCGCCCACCACGTTCTCGGCCGGAACGCGCACGCCCTCGAAGAAGACCTCGTTGAAGATGTGCTCGTTCGCCATGTTCACAAGCGGCCGGATCGAGATGCCGGACGTGCCGCGATCCATCAAGAGCAGCGAGATGCCCCGGTGCTTGGGCGCGTCGATGTCGGTTCGCGTCAGGACGAAGAGCCAGTCGGCCTGGTGCGCGAGTGTCGTCCAGATCTTCTGGCCGTTCACCACGTACTCGTCGCCATCGCGGACGGCGCGCGTCTGGAGCGAGGCGAGGTCGGAGCCCGCGCCTGGCTCGGAGTAGCCCTGCCCCCAGATCACGCGTCCGGCGAGCACCTCCGGCAGATGCCGGCGCTTCTGCTCGGCGGAGCCGTGAACGATCAGCGTGGGGCCGATCATCTGCGTGCCGAGCCCGCCGATGTCCGGCGCGTCGGCGACCGCCATCTCCTGGTTGAGGATGAACTGCTCGCGGACGGTGAGCCCCGCCCCGCCGTACTCCGTCGGCCAGTGCGGCGCCACCCACCCGCGCTCGACGAGCGCCTCGCGCCACGCCTGCGCCGCCTCGCGTCGCTCCTGCTCCGGAGCGATGCGGTCACCCTGCCACGGGCGATGTGTGCGGCGACGCAGCTGGATGGAGCGGTCGCGGTAGTAGGCGGGCAGCCTGGTCCCGATCAGCGCGCGCACCTCGGAGCGGAACGTCGCTTCGCTGGCGCTGTCGGCCCAATCCATCTGCCCACCCTCTCCGCGCCCGCCCGCTCGCGCCTCTCCACCCGTCCGTCGGCACTCGCGGCGGGTCGCCCGGGAGGGTAGCGCACTCAGGCGGCGTACGATCGCCTCCGGGAGGAACCATGACCCGCATGCTGCTGCTGCTCCCCGGCGAGACCTACCGCGCCAGCGACTTCGTGGGAGCGGCGTCGCGCCTCGGGAAGGAGCTCGATATCGATCTCGTCGTCGGGAGCGACGCGGAGAGCGCGCTCGCACCGCTCCTCCCCGGGCGCTTCCTGACGCTCGACTTCTCGGAGCCGGAGCGCGCGGCGCGGCAGATAGCCGCCTTCACCGACGCCGAGCCGGGACGTGATCTCGATCGGGTCGTCGCCGTCGACGACGGCGGAACGCTGATCGCCGCGCACGCCGCAGAGCGCCTCGGTCTCCCCGGGAACCCGGTCGCCGCCGTCGCCACGACGCGCGACAAGTCGCTCCTGAGGGAGCGACTTGCTCAGGCCGGCGTCCCCTCGCCCCCCTGGTGGCGGCTGCGCGAAGACGACGATCCCGCGACCCTCGCCCGGCAGGTGGAGTACCCCTGCGTGGTGAAGCCGCTCTCCCTCTCCGGCAGCCGCGGGGTGATCCGCGCCGACGGCCCCGACGCCTTCACCGTGGCCGTGGAACGGGTGCGAGGCCTGCTGCGCCGCCCGGAGGTCTTACGCGAGTGCGGCGGTAGCGCCGACCTGATCGTCGAGGGCTACATTCCAGGGCGCGAGATCGCGATCGAGGGATTGCTCGAGGAAGGCGCCGAGGGCGAGCCGCGGCTGCGGGTGCTGGCGATCTTCGACAAGCCCGACCCGCTCGAGGGCCCCTACTTCGAGGAGACGATCTACGTCACGCCGTCGCGGCTGCCCGCCCACGAGCGGACGCTCGCGACCAAAACCGCTGAGCGCGCCGCACGCGCGCTCGGACTCCGGCAGGGGCCGCTCCACGCCGAGCTGCGCCTGAACGACGCGGGCGCGTGGCCGGTCGACCTCGCCGCTCGCTCCATCGGCGGACTCTGCGCACGCTCCCTCCGCTTCGCTCCACCCCGGTCGGGGGGCGAGAGCGCGGGCGTCTCGCTTGAGGAACTGTTGCTGCGCGACGCGGTCGGCGGCCCCGCCGCCACCGCGGGCTACTCTCGCGAGAGCGCCGCGGCGGGCGTGATGATGATCCCGATACCCGGCGCCGGCGTCCTGCGATCGGTCTCGGGTACCGCCGAGGCGGAGGGGATCGCCGGCATCACCGGTCTCACGATCACCGTGACGCCGGGCCGCCGGCTTGTTCCCTTGCCCGAGGGCGGCGAGTACCTGGGCTTCCTCTTCGCCCGCGCCGGGACCCCGGCCGAGGTGGAGGCGGCGCTGCGCGCCGCGCACGCCGCTCTCCGTATCGAGGTGGAGCGCCTCGCGGGGTGATGAGCGCTAGGGGCGCTGGGTCGGCTCAGACGATGGGCGAAACGGCGGCGTCCGGAAGCGAGGCGAACTGCCCCGCGGTGGGCTCCGCTCAGCAGAACCAGGCCTCGGTCAGGCCGGGGACAAAGGGCGGCGACGCGTCCGCGGCGGAGGGGCCCGGAGGCGGCACACCGGCCGCCCTGGCGGCCGCGTCGCGGAGAGCCCCGAGGACGGCGGCGGTGGTCAGGGCGGCGCGCCGGCCGGCGTGGGCGCCGCACGCGGCCGGGGAGGCCGCGTCCGCGCTCGCGATGGCCCCGGCGTCGGCCGCTAGCCTCTCCATGCGCGGGTCGGGGTGACGCCAGCGGTACGTCAGTCTCGCCTGATCGAAGCCGTCGAGGAGGCCAGCGGAGGCGATCCGCGACACAAGGGGCGAGCCCGGCGGGAGCAGCAACCGGAGCGCGTACTGCACCGGGGGAGCAGCGCCGTGGAGTTCGTGACGCTCCACGAAGTCGAGCATCGCGAGGTAGTCTCCCAGCCCGCCCCACGGCGTGAACGCCACCCAGGTCGGGCGGAGCGCCACGCCGTGCCGACGCGTCACCTCCACGACCCGCTCCAGATCGGCAGCGACATGAGCCTTCTCCAGCTCCGCCAGAACGTGATCGCTCGTCGACTCGAAGGCCGAGGTGACGAAGAGCAGCCCGGCATCCCGCAGCCTGGGCAAGAGCTCCCGGTGCGCGAGGAGATGCTCCACCTTCGCCGTGGCGTCGAACGTGACGCCGGGGTGGCGCCGCGCCAGCGCGTCGACGATCGCGAGCGTGTGCGGCACCGCGTTCAGGAAATCCGGATCGCCGAATGTGATGTGCCCCGCGCCGGCCTCGATCTGCTGAGCCGCGTCGCGCAGCACGACTTCGCGGTCGACAAGCCGGAGCCTGCCTCCGTAGACGGGCGTGATCGGGCAGTGCGTGCACCGGTGTGCACAGCCCCGGCTCGCCTCGACGTAGCCCGCGAGCACGAGCCCGTTGCCGGTGTCGCAGCGGGCGTAGTGCTCGAGCGGCGGGAGCCCGGAGCGCTCCGGCCGCAGGAAGCGCTGCCTCGGGAACGCGGGGATGGGCCCGCGGGGCTCACCCCCGGGCGGCGGCGCGACGGAGCGGGCGGCGACGCCCGGCGCGCGCGCTGCGATCGCATCCGCGAGCGCCACGAGCCCGGGCTCAAACTCGCCGCCGACCAGCGAGTCGGCGGTGGAGGCCAGCGACGACCCGGAGGCGGCCACACGGGGAGACGATTCCCCGAGCTCGCTTGCGTAGAGTCCGAAGAGGCAGAGGTGCGCGGCCGGCGCCGCCTCGCGCAGCCGCGGCGCGAGCGCCACGGCGAGGCGCGCCGCCGTGTGCATCGGGACGGCAACCGCCACCAGCTCCGCGCCGACGACGCCGGCGAGCAGCGCCTCTGGCTCCTCGACGGCGAGGTCGACGCAGCGCACGCGGTGGCCCGCCTGCCTGAGCGCCGCCTGCGCCTGTGCCAGGAGCAGCGGCTGGTGCCCGAGTTCGTAGGTCGAGACGAGCAGGGCGTCGGCTGCCCTCCCCGGGCCCCGCGGGAGCGGCGACTCACCCCCGGCGAGGCGGCGCCCGGTCACGCCGGACGCATCACTTCTTCTGCGGGGCGTAGTAGGGGTTCTCGCCGCCCTCATGGTTGGTGGTGTCGATGATGCGCTCGATTTCGGGAAGGGCCTCGCGCACGGCGGCCTCGATGCCCTGCGTCAGCGTCACGGCGGCGAGCCCGCAGCCCTGGCACCCGCCGCCCATCTCGATGTAGGCCACGCGATCACGGAAGTCGAGCAGCGTCACATAGCCCCCGTGCGCCGCGATCCCCGGGTTGATGCTCTGGTCGATGAGCTGCTGGAGTTCCATCGCGAGCTCGTCGCGCCACAGCGGATTCGGATTGTGGAACACGAAGCCGTTGGAACTCGGATCGGCCGGATCGAAGTGGACCGTCACGCCGTCGAGGTAGTCGACGTTGGCCGCCTCGACGAAGAGCGTGAGCCCGTCGTCGAGCGGGACAGCGATGTCCTCCGCGGGCTCCTCGCCCTCGTCGACGAGCGCCAGGCGGTGCGTGAACCCCTCGGGCCCGCGACCGACCAGCGAGATCTGGATCCCCGCGATCGGCTCGGGGAAGCTCCGCGCTGCGTCCTGGAGCTTCGCGAGCGCCTCGTCGGTGACGAGCACGCTCGGAGCGGCTGTCCCTTCGCTCACACGCATCCTCCGACCGCCTCGCACCCGTCTCTAGCTTATCGCGTTTTGGGGCCGCGTGGTGGCGACGCCCGGGGCGGGCCAGCCCCCGATGCGCTCCCACCCCACCATCTACAATGCCTCCCATGACGGACACGGGGGAAGCGGCTCCCGGGACGGCCGGCGAGCCGCGCGGCCCCGGTGCTCCGCGTCCCCGCCGGGCGGCGTGGCGCTTCTACGGCTGGCGCATCGTCGGAGCCGGCGCGGGCATCGAGGCGCTGATGGGCGCCTTCTTCTTCCACTCCTTCGGTGCCTACGTCGTGCTCCTCGCCGCGCAGTTCGGCTGGAGCAAGACGGTGCTCGCCGGTGGCTTCGCGATCGCGCGCGTTGTGGAGGGAGCCGCCGGGCCGGGTCAGGGTTGGTTGCTCGACAGACTCGGGCCCAGGACGGTGATGCACGTCGGCGTGCTCCTCTTCGGCGCCGGGCTCATCCTCTTCAGCCAGATCAACAGCATCGCGGGCTTCTACGCAGCGTTTCTGGTCATCTCGCTCGGGGCGACCCTGGGCGGATTTCTCTCGATCCTCGTGCCGCTCGTGCACTGGTTCGAGCGGCGGCGTTCGCTCGCGATCGCGATCGCCTTCATGGGCTTCGCGTTTGGAGGCGTCCTGCAGCCGGTCGTCGCGCTGGCTCTCGAGGGCTGGGGCTGGCGCGAGACGGCCTTCCTCTCCGGCGTGCTCTCGATCGCGCTCGGCGCGCCGATGGTGCACGTGATGCGTCACCGCCCGGGCGAGCTCGGCGAGCATCCCGACGGGATCGACCCCGAGGAGGCCGCCGAGCGCGAGGTGCCCTCGCCGGCGGGGGGCATCGACTTCACCGTCGGCGAGGCGCTCCGCGCGCCAGCCTTCTGGCTCGTCTCGGCGGGCCACGGCACCGCGCTCATGTTCGTCGCGGCGCTTTTGGTGCACTTCGTCCCCTATGCCACGGAGGAGCTCGGCTACTCGCTACAGGGCGCCTCCCAGGTCGTGCTGCTGCTCACACTGCTGCAGGCCGCGGGCATGCTGATCGGAGGCGCCATCGGCGACCGCGTCAACAAGAGGCTCACGGCGGCCCTCTGCATGGTGGCGCACGCGGTGGCGCTGGCAACCCTGGCGACGGCGAACGCGCTCTGGATGGTGCTCGCGTTCGCCGTGATCCACGGTTTCGCGTGGGGGGTGCGCGGCCCGCTGATGGGGTCGATCCGCGCGGACTACTTCGGTCGGCGCGCCTTCGGCGTGATCATGGGGTTCGCGAACATCTTCGCGATGGCCGGGATGACCATCGGTCCGCTCGTGGTCGGTGCCTTCGTCGACGGCTTTGGCAGCTACCGCGGCGCCTTCCTGCTGCTCGCGGCGCTGGCTGCCGCCGGCTCGGGCTTCTTCCTGCTCGCGACGCCGCCCCGTCCCCCCGGCGCGCCGAGGCGGCCCGCCGCGGGGGCGCCGCCCGCCCCGTGAGCGGCGATCCCCTGGTCCGCGCGGCGCCGGCTCGGCCCCGCGGGCGCATCTACTACGGCTGGTACATCGTCGGCGCGGCACTCGCCACCAACGGCATGTCCGCCTGCCTGCAGGGCTACTCCACCGGCGTCTTCTTCGTGCCGATGACCGACGACCTCGGCTGGTCGCGCACTGAATTCATCATCGCGCTCACGATCTCGCAGTTCGTGATGGCGATCGTCGGCGCGCTCATCGGCGGGCTCATCGATCGCCACGGCGGGCGCATGCTGATGATCGTTGGGGGGCTCGTCACGTCGGCCGCGCTTCTCGCCACCGCCGAGGTCACCGAGCTCTGGCAGTGGATCGTGCTGCGCGGCGTCGTGCAGGCGATCGGGATCGGCCTGGGCGGCCTGCTTGTCGCCAACGTCGTGCTCTCGAAGTGGTTCGTCCGCTATCGCGGGCGCGCGCTCGGCATCGCGGTCACCGGGCTCTCGCTCGCGGGCGTCCTCACCCCGACCTTGCTGACGCCCGTCGTCGACGGCTACGACTGGCGCACCGGCTGGCGTGTGCTCGCGGTCGCAACGCTCATCCTCATGGTCTCGGCGGCACTGGTCATGCGGAGGCAGCCGGAGGACCACGGGCTGCTTCCCGACGGACGCGGCGCGGAGGATCCGGGCAGCGCCGCCGAGGCCGAGTTCGCCCGGCTCGACTATGACACTTCCCTGACGCGCCGCGAGGCGATCCGGAGTACCTCGCTCTGGCTCCTGATCGCGGCATTCGGCTTCGGGGGGCTCTCCTTTACGGCGCTCGGCGCGCAGACGATCCCCTTCCTCACCGACTCGGGATTCAGCCGCACGACCGCGGCGGCGATGCTCTCGCTCTTCGCGCTGCCGGGTCTTCTGACCCGACCGTTCTGGGGCCTGCTCGCGGAGCGCATCCAGCCGCGGCTGCTCGCGGCCGCAGCCTTCCTCGCCACCGCCGCAGCGATGACGATCGTCATCCCGGCGGCCCGCGCCGGCAGCACGCCCTTCGTCGCGCTCGGCTTTCTCACCTTCGGATCCGGGATCGCCGGATTCGTGCCGATGCAGGAGGTGATCTGGGCGGCCTTCTTCGGACGCCGCTACCTCGGCGGCGTGCGCGGCGTCGCGATGCCCTTCCAGCTCGTCTTCTCGGCGGCGGGACCGTTCATGGTCTCGCTCTACTTCGACGCCTTCGAGAGCTACGACGGGGTCTTCGCGGTGCTCGCGCTCTTCTCCCTCCTTGCGACCGTGCTCGTGGTCATCGCGCCGACGCCGCCGGGGCGGCGCGCGCCGCCCCGGCCGTTGGAGCGGGAGCGCATCGAGACGCCCGCCCTGCCGGCGGCGGGTGCCGGCACAGGCGCGGATGCCGGCCCGCGGCCCGCTCCCACCCGAAGCGGAGCGGAGCCGGCCGATGCAAGGCCGCCTGCCGCGGGGGCGAGCGCCCGCGCGCCGTCGGGGGCGATGCCCCGACGTGCCACCCCCCTGCTCGCGGCCGTCGCGGGCGGCGCGGCGCTGCTCCTGCTCCTGGTCGTGTCCCGGGCGAGGCGGGGGGGCCCCCACTAGCCGGTCGGACGCGACCCGGGCCGGCCGAGGCCCTGCGAGCGTTGACGCGCGAGGCGCTCGGCCGTGATATTCGGATGCCTACCGGGCGCCGCGCGGCGGAGGTGACGAGAGATGGATCAACCGCTCGCCGGAATGCGCGTCATCGAGGTCGGCGGGACCATCGCGGTCGCGGCGGCGACGAAGCAGTTCTCCGACTTCGGTGCCGAGGTGGTGAAGGTCGAGCCCCCGGCCGGGGGCGAGCTCCGGCGCACGCCCCCCTTCGCCGACGATCGCCCGCACCTCGACACCGGCGCCTACCACCTTGCCCTCGACACCGGGAAGCGATCGATAGTGCTCGACGTCGAGACGCCGTCGGGTCGTGAGGTGCTCGGACGGCTCTGCTCCGGGGCGCAGCTACTCTTCGTGCAGCTCCCCCCGGAGTCGGCAGCGCGCGTGCTCGGGGTCGTCGACGCCGAGTCCGGCGCCTCCACGGTCGCGATCTCCGCGCACGGGCTCGACGGCCCCTACGCCGGCCGCGTTGAGAACGACATGTCGATGTTCGCGTGGACGACCAGGATGTACCGCCACGCCGTGGGGCAGGACGGCGAGCCGCTGCGCTACGCCCCCAACGTCGCCACGATGCAAGTCGGGGCAACCGCCGCGGCGGTGGGCCTCGGGGCGGCCTGGGGACAGGCGCACGACCGCACCAGGCGACACGTCGACGTCTCCGGCGTGGAGGCGCTCGCCGGCAACGTCGACACCGGCTACATCGACTGGGTGCTGCTCGGCACGGAGCGGCGCGCCCGCGGGCGGATGACCGAGAATTACCCGATCGGCAACTACGCCTGCAGGGACGGCTACGTGATGTTCGCGGCAACGCTGGGCCCGCAGTTCCAGCGCCTCTGCGACGCGATCGGGCACCCTGAGCTCGTCGACGATCCCCGGTTCAACGAGCCGATCGCCAAGTCGCAACACTGGGCTGACTTCATGGAATACCTGGGGCCGTGGCTCGACGCCCGCACACGTGCGGAGGTCTTCCACGAGATGCAGAAGCACCGCGTGATGGTGGCGCCGGTGCTCGACATGTCCGAGGTGACCCAGGACCCGCAGGCGAAGGCGCGCGGGTCGTTCGTTCAGGTCGAGCAGCCGCTTGTCGGCCCGGTCACGATCCACGGCGCGCCGTTCCAGATGGAGGAGGCGTGGGAGGCGCAACCCTCGCCCCGCTTCGGCGAGCACGGAGGCGAGATCCTCGACGCGCTCGGCTACAGCCGCGACGAGCAGATTGCGCTCTTCCGGGCGGGGGTCACGGGATGAGCATCCTCGACCAGGCGGCGCACGGGGTCGGGCGATGACGAGCACGGCGCTCGCCGGCATCCGCGTGATCGACCTCGCCGAAGTCTGGGCCGGGCCCTTCGGCGCCTGCCTCCTCGGCGACATGGGTGCCGATGTCATCAAGGTGGAGTCGTTCCCCCGCCGCTCGTTGACGCGTCCCCTCGTGCCCGACGCCCGGGTCGCCGACGGCCCCGGCCCGGTCTACGAGCGCGTCGACTCGCAGATCCAGGGGAACCGAAACAAGCGCCACATCGCGATCGACTTCCGCTCCGAAGGGGGCGCCGAGGTGCTCCGCCGGCTGCTTGCATGGGGGGACATCGTCATCGAGGGCTTCGCGGCGGGGACCATCGACCGGGCAGGCTTCGGCTGGGAGAGCGTACACACCCTGAACCCCCGCATCTCGATGATCTCGATGCCGGCCTGGGGCGTGCGCGGCCCCTACCGCGGCTACGTCGCCCTTGGCTCCAGCATCGACGCTCACGTCGGACACGTCTCCCTCCGCGGCGTGCCGGGGAGGGACGTGGAGGACGTGCCGGGGGGGTTCCACACCGACGCGACCTCCCCCATCGAGGTCGTCTTCGCCGCGCTCACCGCGCTCAGCCGGCGCGAGAGAACCGGCGAGGGCTCATTCATCGACCTCTCGCAGGCCGAGGGGTTCGCCTGGGCGCTCGCAGGCTCCCTGGGCGAGTCGGAGCTTGCCGGACGCGTACCGGGGCCGCTCGGGAACCGCGATCCCTACGTCGTGCCACACGGCTGCTACCCCTCAGCCGGACCCGAGCAGTGGGTGACGGTCGCCGCCGAGACCGACGCGCAGTGGGCCGGGCTCGCCGGCGTGCTTGGCCACCCGGAGTGGGCCGAGGACGGCCATCCCTGGGCGAGCGTCCCGGGGCGGCTCGCGGCGCGCGAGGAGATCGATCGCGAGGTCGCGGCCTTCACGCGGAAGCGCCCGCACGCCGACGCCGCGGACGAGCTCCAGACCGCCGGCGTCATCGCCGCGCCGGTCGCGGCCCCCTCCGCCATGCTTCCTTCGCCACAGCTGCAGCACCGCGGCTGGTTCAAGCCCGTGGACCAGCCCTACTTCGGCATGCGACTCTTTCCGGGCTTCCTGTGGCAGATGGAGCCCGATTCCCCGGAGTACGAGCGCGGCAGCGGGCTGATCGGCGAGCACAACCGCGAGGTGCTCACCGATCTCGGCTACGACTCAGACGAGATTCGCGCGCTGGAGGAAGCGTGCGCCATCGGCGATCGCTACGACGCCGAGACGGAGGCGCTCCTCGGCGCGTAGCCCCGGGGCACGGTCGGGAGGCGCATGGCAGGGCGGGCGCTGGCGGGCGTGCGGGTGATCGACCTCGCGGAGGTGCACGCGGGTCCGCTCGGCGCGACCCTTCTCGCCGACCTCGGCGCCGACGTGATCAAGGTGGAGTCCTACCCCCGGACCTCGCTGACGCGGCCGCTCCGGCCGGACGCGCGGGTCGCCGACGGGCCCGGGCCCCCGTATGAGAGAACCGCGCCGCAGACGCAGAGCAACCGCAACAAGCGCTTCCTCGCGCTCAACATCGTTGACGCCGCAGGCGCCGAGGTGCTCCACCGCCTGCTCGATTCGGCCGATGTCGTCGTCGAGGGCTACGCGGCCGGCACGATCCAGCGCCTCGGCTTCGGCTGGGAGGCGGTGCACCCGCGCCATCCGCGACTCTCGATGATCTCCATGCCGGCGTGGGGGCTGGCCGGTCCGTATTTCGGCTACGTCGCTCTCGGCTCCGGCGTGGAGGGAACAACGGGCCACCTCCGCCTCCGCGGCCGGCCCGGCGGCGACGTGGAGGACATCCCGAGCACCGTCGCCACGGACGCGAGCGCCCCGCTCGCCGTCGCCTTCGCGAGCATCTGTGTGCTGCGCCGCCGCGAAGCGACGGGCGTCGGGTCGTTCATCGATCTCTCACACGCCGAGGCCTTCTCGTGGTACCTCGCGGGTCTCCTCGGCGAGCAGGTCCTCGCCGGCCGCACCCCCAGGCCCCTGGGCAACTCCGACCCGTACATCGTGCCGCACGGCTGCTACCGCGCCGCAGGCGACGGCCGGAGCGGCTCCGGCCACTGGGTCGCGGTCGCGGCGGAGACCGACGCGCAGTGGGCGGGGATCGCCTCGCTGCTCGGGCACCCGGAGTGGGCCCAGGACGGCCACCCGTGGGCGGGCGTCGCGGGCCGGCTCGGCGGGCGTGCGCAGATCGACGCGGTGCTCGCCGCGTGGGTGGGCGTCCGCGATCGATGGGAGGTGGCCGACGCCGTGCAGCAGGCGGGCGCGATAGCCGCCCCCGTGCTCGAGCCCTCGGCGATGCTCGCCTCGCCGCAGCTGCAGGCGCGCTCCTGGTTCGTCCCGGTCGTGCACCGCTACCTGGGCGAGCGGCTGATGTCGGGCTTCCTCGCGCGGGTGGCGCCCGATGCCCCCTCGTGGGAGCGACCCGCCGGCCTCGTCGGCGAGCACAACGAGGAGCTCCTCTCAGAACTCGGCTACGCTCGCCCCGAGATCACGAAGCTGCGAGCGGGCGGCGTGATCGGCGAGAGCTACGGCGAGGCGAGCGCGTAGCGTCCCGTCAGCGCCCGAAGGTCTCGATCATCAGCCCGATGTTCTCGCGGATCCGTTCCCGCGACATCAGCGCCGAGGCGCAGTAGAAGGTCGACGTCCCCACCACGCCCTCGTAGCGCTCGGACTGCTCGCGCACCTCGTCGGGCGTCCCGAAGATCGCGTGGTCGCGCGCGACCTCGTCCGGCACGGCGTCGATGAGCGCCCCTGGATCCCCCTGCCGACCAAAGAAGGCCTCCTGGATGCGGCCGCGCACGTCGGAGTAGCCCTGCGAGTCGAGCACGATCCCGTAGCTCCGCGTCGCCATGAAGCGGCCGATGTGGTACTTCGCCTCGCGCTTCGCCTGCTCCCGGTCGCCGGAGATCGCCGTCACGATCCACGCATTGTGGTCGAAGTCCTCGCGCGTGCGGCCTGAGCGCGCCAGACCCTCGTCGATGCCGGGCCACGCCACCTCCTGCATGAACCGCACCGAGGCGATCGGATGGCCGCAGAGTCCCTGGCACCGCTCACCGGCGAGCCTCAGCATCGCCCGGTTCACGGCGGCCAGGTAGATGGGCGTCTCGAGAGGCGCGGGAGGCGCCGACCCGCCGCCGAGGCCCATCCCGGCGGGAACGTCGCCGCCCCCGAGCAGCCCGCGTCCGGAGAGCTGGTAGTAGGTGCCCTCGAATTCGAGCGCCTCGTCGACCGGCGTCGACCATGCGAGGCGCAGCGCCCGGATGAGCTCGCGGATGCGCGTCGCGGGGCGGTCGAATTCCTTTCCGAGCTGGTTGATGTTCATTCTCTTCGTGCCGCCCCCGAGCCCCATCACGAAGCGGTTGCCGGAGAGCCGCTGCAGGTCGATGGCCGCCTGCGCCAGCTCCCTCGCCTCGTGCGCGAAGACGCGGATCACGCCCGAGCCGAAGCGGGCCCGGGTAGTCACGCCCGCGATCGTCCCGAAGAGCGGGATGCTCTCACCGGAATTCCAGACGATGTCGAAGCCCGCCTCCTCCGCACGGCGCGCGAGCGCCGGCTTCTCCTCGAGCTCCGAATAGGCGAGCGAGATCCCGTGCCGGTTCATCCGTCCCCCCTCATCCGTCGGTGCCCCCGGCAAGCCGCGCCGCCGGGTCGCTACAGGCTGCGATCCATCGCCCGGTGCTCGATCCCCGCGTCGAGGAAGACTGGTCCGTGCGCCCGGTAGCCGAGCCGCTCGTAGAAACCGAGGGCATGGAGCTGCGCGTTGAGGGCGACGCGCCGGATCCCGCGCCGGCGCGCCTCCTGGTGGAGCGCCTCCATCAGCCGTGCGCCGAACCCGCGCCCCCGCTGGTCGCGCCGGACGGCGACGCGCGTGATGTGGGCCGGGCTGCTCTGAAACTCCAGGCGCCCGGTGCAGACCGCGTCGCCTCCGAGCCAGCCGAGAAGATGGATGACGCCCGCCGCGCGGCGGGGATCGCCGTCCATCCTGTCCACCTCCAGGGCGAGCGTGACGCCCTGCTCCTCCACGAAGACCGCGCGGCGCAGGGCGAGCGACTCGGCGAGTTCCTCGGGCGACCCCACCACCGCGATCTCGAGCGCGGGTGCCGACCGGGTGTCGGTTCTCATCGCCGCGGGCGCCCCCGCTGCGCCTGCGCCCCTACTCGCCGCGGAAATCGGGCTCGCGCCGCTCGCGGAAGGCGGCCCCGCCCTCCTTCGAGTCGACGGAGCGACCGGTCGTCTCCTCGGCGAAGCGGTAGAACTCCAGATGCGTCTCGATGTCTGGCGTCGCGTGCTTGTAGACCATGTACTTGGAGAGCGCGCTTGAGTACGGAGCGTTCTTCGCCACCCGCCGAGCGAGATCCATGCTGAAGGGCATGAGCTGGTCGTCCGGCACGACGTAGTTCACCAGGCCCAGGTCGAGCGCCTTCGGCGCCGGGATCGGCTCGCGCAGCAAGTAGAGCTCGAGCGCCTTCGCCGGCCCCACCAGGTTGGTGAGGTTCACCGACGTGCCATTCTCAAGCGGCGCTCCGAAGCGCGCCCAGCTCGGCCCGAAGTTCGCCGACTCCGCCATCACGCGCAGATCGCACCACAGCGCCTCGCCGAAGCCGGCGCCGTAGGCGTGCCCGTTGATCGCGCCGATCGTGATCTTGTCGGATCGCCTCAGAGGGGAGACCGCCAGCTCGCCGTGCGGCCTCCACCACGGCGGCATGTTCTTCTTCCCCTCGACGAACGACTGCGGGTTCGCGCCGGGGTGCCACCCGCGACCGGTTCCGGTCACGACGATGACCCGGATCTCGGGATCGGACTCCGCATCCGCCAGCGCCTCGTCGTAGGCGGCCTCCATCTCCTCGTCCATCGCGTTGACCTTCTCGGGGCGGTTCTTGGTCACCACCGCCACGCGGCCGTCCTTCGTGTAGAGGATCTTGTTGTGCGGCCACGAGAGGGCCGTCGTCTCGGTCACCGGTGCACTCCCTTCGCGATATGCTCGGCCGAAGCCTAGCACCGGCCGCGCGCACGCGGGCCCACGAGGAGGATGTCGATGACAGACGCGGAGCTTCGGATCGGAACGCGCCTCGACCCAGGCGTTCCCACCTACGGCGATCTCCGGGAGGCGACCGAGGTAGCCGAGCGTCTCGGCTACGAGGCGGTGTGGGTGCGCGATCACGTCTCCCTGGCCGACACGACCGGGCAGGAGGAGTGCCACGAGGTCTGGACCGTCATGACCGCCCTCGCGGCGCAGACGGAGCGCATCAAGGTCGGGAGCCTCGTGCTGTGCACGCCGTTCCGTAACCCCGCGCTGCTCGCCAAGATGGGCGCGACGCTCGACCACCTCTCCGGCGGGAGGCTGATCCTCGGCCTGGGCGCCGGACACAAGGAGGCCGAGTTCCGCGAGTATGGCTACGACTTCCCCCGCGCCGGCCACCGCGTCCAGATGCTCGACGAGGCGGCCGCGATCGTGCGGTTGATGTGGACGGAGCACCGCCCCAGCTTCGAGGGGCGGTTCTACCGGATCGACGGGGCGCTCAACGTCCCGAAGCCCGAGCAGACGCCCACGCCGACGATCATGATCGGCGGTCAGGGCCCGCGGATGCTGCGCGTGATCGCGCGCCGCGCCGACGCGTGGAACATCGCCGGTGGCCCCGAGGAGTACCTGGCGCTGCGCGAGCAAATGGCAGAGGCCTGCGCGGAGGTGGGGCGCGACCCCGCCACACTGCGCCACATCGTCTCCATCCCCGTGATCGTCGACCGCAGCGAGAGCGGCGCGCGCGAGCGGCTCGAGACCGTCTGCGCGGCGCGTGCCGGCCAGCCCTACCTGCGCGATCGCATCTGGGCCGGCTCCCCGGAGCAGATCGCCGACCGCATCCAGCCGCTGCTGGATGCCGGCGTGCGCGAGCTCATCACGAGCTTCTGGGAGATGGAGGCGCAGGCGGAGCAGATCGAGACGTTCGCCGAGACAGTGTGGCCGATCCTCCGCGAGCGCGTTGCGGCCGAGGGCTAGGGGTGGCGGGCCCCGCCCCGGGCGCCCCTACCCGGCGCCCTCTGACGATTCCGCCGCTGGGGGCGGGACCCGCGCTTGACGCGGTGCTCGAGCTCCCGGCCGGGGGCGCCGGTCCGACGGCCTGCGTCGTGATCTGCCACCCGCACCCGCTCTACGGCGGCAACCGCGACAACAACGTCGTGCGGGCACTCGCCGACGGGGCGCTCTCGGTCGGGTTCGCCGCGTTGTGCTTCGACTTTCGGGGCGTCGGTACCAGCGAGGGATCACACGACCAGGGGCACGGCGAGCGGGACGACGCGCGCGCGGCGCTCGCGGCGGCCGCCGCGCAGCCGGAGCTAGACGCGGCGCGCATCGCGCTCGCCGGATACTCCTTCGGGGGTGGCGTCGCGGCCGGGGTCGTCGCCGACGCCTCTGCCGACGGCGAGACGGGACCCTGGGCCCTCGCTCTGATCGCGGCGCCGATCCCTCCCCCCGCCGAGGTCCGGGCCGCCCTCGTCGGCTACGCGCGGCCGCTCCTGCTCGCCTCCGGGGAACATGACCGCTTCTGCTCGGCCGAGGCGCTCTCCGCCCTTGCGGCCGAGCGCGCCGAGCGGGGGGCGGCGACGCAGACGCTCATCGCGCCCGGCGTCGATCACTTCTGGCTCGGCTCAGAACGCCGTCTCGCCGATCGCGCGGGCGCCTTCCTCGCGGGGGCGCTTGGCGGCTAGCACCAGGCCCGATGGGGCCACTGGAAGGGAGAGCAGCATGCCAGTCGCGCGCGCCGCCGTGCAGCACGGGGTCGACCAGTCCCTCGCCATCGAGGAGGTCACCGTCGCGACGCCCATCGGGCGGGAGGTGCTGGTTCGGACCGTCGCCACCGGCGTCTGCGGCTCCGACCTGCACATGCTCAAGGGCCACATGGGGCGCCCGCTCCCGACGATCCCGGGACACGAGTCCGCCGGAATCGTCGAGGCGGTGGGTCCCGACGTGACACACGTTCGCCCCGGCGACCACGTCGTCTGCTGCCTCTCCACCTTCTGCGGCGAGTGCGAGCGCTGCCTCTCCGGCCGGCCCAACCTCTGCGAGACGCGCGATCTCGACGACCGACCGGACGGCGCACCGCCCCGGCTCTCGCAGGAGGGCGATATCGTCCACCAGTTCGCCCGCATCTCGGGCTTCGCCGAGCTGATGCTGGTGCACGAGAACACCATCGTCGCTGTCCCCGACGACACGCCCATGGCGCAGGCGGCGCTCGTCGGCTGCTGCGTGACCACCGGCGTCGGAGCGGTCTTCAACACGGCGCGCCTGGAGCCGGGCTCCACCGCCGCGGTCTGGGGCCTGGGGGGCGTGGGCCTCTCCGCGATCCAGGGCGCGCGGCTCGCGGGGGCGCGCGAGATCATCGCCGTGGACCTCCGGGACGACAAGCTCGAGGTCGCGCGCCGCTTCGGCGCCACGCAGCTCGTGAACGCCTCCCGCGACGATCCCGTGGAAGCGATCCGATCACTGGCGCGCCGCGGCGTCGACTACACCTTCGAGGCGATCGGCCTGGCGCGCACGACGGAGCAGGCGTTCACCGCGACCCGCCCGGGCGGCACCGCCGTGCTCATCGGCATCATCCCGGACGGCGTGGACATCTCGATCTCCGGGCGCCACCTGCTCGCCGACCGCCGCCTCATGGGGAGCTCGATGGGATCCAATCGCTTCCGCTTCGACATCCCGAAGTACCTCGCTCTCTACCGCCAGGGGCGGCTGCTCCTCGACGAGTTGATCAGCCACCGTGCCCCGCTCGAAGGGGTGAACGAGGCGTTCACCGCGATGGAGGCCGGCGAGCGAACGCGCACGGTACTCACGTTCGACTAGCACGCGGGCAACGAGGACCGGAGCACGAGTGAGCGCACGACGCGGCGAGAGAGCGACGGACGGCACGGCGGCCCCCTGCACGGGCCTGCGCGTGCTCGATCTCGGGAGCGGCCCGGTCTCGGGCGTCGCGACGATGGTGCTCGCCGATTTCGGCGCCGACGTGATCGCCGTGGAGAGGCCGGGCGGCGACCCCTGGCGCCGCGCGCCCGCCTCGGCAGTGTGGATGCGCGGCAAGCGGTCGGTCACGCTCGACCTGGAGGGGGACTCCGGGCGGGCGAGACTCCGGGCGCTCGCGGCGAGGGCGGACGTCGCGGTCACGGCGGCTCCGCCCGGCCGAGCCGCAACGCTCGGCTGCGACTACGCCGCGCTCGCAGAGGCGAACCCCGGGCTCGTCTATTGCGAGATCACGGGATTCGGTCCCACAGGCCCGCTCGCCCGCCGGCGCGGGCGCGAGAGCGTCGTCGCAGCCCGCTCGGGCCGCATGCAGACGCTCTCAGGCATCGCCCGGCGCGACGGACCGACCTACGCCGCCGTGCCGGTCGGCCGCCACGCCGCGGCGCAAGGTGCCGTGGCGGGCATCCTCGCGGCCCTGATCGAGCGCGAGCGCTCCGGCCGAGGCCAGCTCGTGGAGACGAGCCTCGTGCAGGGCATCCTCTTCTACGACATCCACGGGCTACTGCTGCGCCAGCTGGCGCGCCGGAATCCCGCCACCTACGGGCCCGGCACGCCCCTGGGAGAGACCGACCCGCTGCCGCAGCTGCACTACCAGCCGGTGCAGACCGCCGACGGGCGCTGGATGCAGCTCGGCAACCTCGTTGAGCGGCTCTTTCGTTCCTACCTGACGGCGACGGGCCTCGGCGAGCTTGGCTCCGAGCCCCGCTTCGCCGGTCCCCCCAACCAGATCGCGCCCGGACCCAGGGAGGAGCTCCGGCGCGCGATGCTCGCGCGGATGCGCGAGCGGAGTTCCGGCGAGTGGATGCCGGAGTTCATCTCAGACGGCAACATCGCGGCCGAGCTCTACCAGACCACGCAGCAGGCGCTCGACCATCCCGATCTCCTCGCGAACGACCAGGTCGTGACGCGCGAGCATCCCGGCCTCGGTCCGCTCAGGCAGCCGGGCGTGCTCGCTCGCCTCGATGCGACGCCCGGTTCCGTCGGCGAGGCGTCCCCGGACGCGGGGGCGGACACCGACCCGGTGCTGGCAGCGCTCGACGGCGGGCGGGAGCCGTGGCGCGGGCCTGCGCGCGCGCGACGGAGGCCCGACTCCGTCCCTACCCCCGGACGCTGGAGCGGCGGCCCGCTCGACGGCCTCGTGGTGCTCGATCTCGCGAGCGTGATCGCGGGGCCTCTCGCCTCCTGCGTGCTCGCCGACATGGGCGCGCGGGTGATCAAGGTCGAGCCGCCGGGCGGCGACCCGTTCCGCGCCTTCCGCGGCGGCATCTCCACCTCGAAGACCACCGCCGGGAAGGAGAGCATCTGCCTCGATCTCAAGCACCCGCGCGGCCGGGAGCTGCTTGCGGCGCTGGTGGAGCGCTCGGACGTGCTCATCCACAACAACCGACCGGGGGCCTCGGAGCGGCTCGGAATCGGCTACGAGGAGCTCGCGGCCACAAACCCCCGGCTCGTCTACGTCTGGTCGTCTCCCTATGGCTCGCGGGGGCCCGGGGCGAACCGCCCGGGAGCGCACCCGATCCCGGGGGCCGCGGTCGGCGGCGCGCTTCACCAGGCCGGACCGTCGATGCCGCCCCCCGGAGGCGCCGAAGCCCTGGATGTCGAGGAGCAGATCGAGATCTCCCGCTGGCTGCACGCGGCAAACGAGCCCTCGCCGGACCCCACCACGTCGGCGGTCGTGGCCGCCGCCACGCTTCTGGGGCTGTGGGCCCGCGAGCGGAGCGGGCGCGGCCAGCTCGTCGAGACGAGCATGCTCGCGGCCTCGGCCTACGCGCAGATCGACGACTTCCTCGACTACGCGGGCAAGCCGCCCAGGCGCCCGCTGGACTCAGACCTCCTCGGCTGCGGCGCGCTGGAGCGCCTCTACGCGGCCCGCTCGGGCTGGCTCCTGCTCTCCGCCTGCGGGGAGCGCGAGTGGGGGGCGCTGCGTGAGGTGCTGGCCGACGAGCCCGGCGGTGAGGCCCTCCAGGCGGACGAGCGCTTCGCCACCGCCGGGGCGCGCGAACAGAACGATCGCGAGCTCGCCCGCGCGCTCGCGGGGATCCTCGCCGGCCGCGACGCGGATGAATGGGAGGCCAGGCTCGACGCCGCGGGCGTCGGCGCGGCGCGCGCCGACCGCGGCACCGTCGCCGACTTCCTAGAGACGGACCCGCAGGCGCACGCCGGGCGCCTCGTCCGCGCGGTCGTGCACCCGCGCCACGGGAAGGTCCTACGCCACGGCCCTCTCGTCGACTTCGAGCGCACGCCGGCGACGTGCCGGCCTCCGGCCCTCGCCGGGGAGCACACCCTCGCCCTGCTCTCAGAGCTCGGCGTGGGCGAGGGGGAGGCGCGCGAGCTCTACGCCGCGGGTGTGGTCTGGAGCGAGGCACCGTGAACGATCCTGACGCCCACGCGCAGCCGCTGCGCATCTGGTACCAGGGCTTCCTCGACCTTGAGACCGTTCCGGCCTACCGGGCGTCCTTGGGCCGCCACGCCGCCGCGATCCTGCGCCCGTCGACCGAGGTGTCCATCCACGGGATGCCGCCCGGGAGCTTCGACGGCACCTCGCCGGCCGAGGTCGCGCGCCACGCCTACACCGCCTCCCTCCATACGGAACAGCTGATCACGAACGCTCGGCGCGCCGAGGCGGAGGGGTACGACGCCGTCGCGATCGGTATCGTGCAGAATCCTGGCCTCCGCCAGATGCGGACGCTGGTCGATATCCCCGTGGCCGGCTACGGCGAGTCCGCGATGCATCTCGCCTGCCTGCTGGGCCACCGCTTCTCGGTGCTCGCCTTCAACCCCTCCCTGCTCGATCTGCTGGAGGAGCAGATCGACCGCTACGGCCTCCGCGCCCGCGCGGCCCCGACCACGCTGATCGAGACGGAGTACGAGATCGTTGCGCGGGGCTTCGAGGAGCCTGAGCCGCTGGTCGCGGCGTTCGAGGCAGCGGCGCGGCGCGCTCTCGACTCAGGCGCCGACGTCCTGATCCCCGGGCAGATGGTGCTCGCCGAGATCCTCTGGCAGCAGGGCATGCGCCGCTTCGAGGACGCGCCGGTCGTCGATGCCCTGGCGGCGGCCCTCAAGAGCGCCGAGTTCCTCGCCGAGCTGCGCCGCGATTCGGGCGTCTGGCACAGCCGCCGCGGCTTCTGGGGCGGCCGCCCCCCGGAGGGCCTGGTCGAGGCCACACGCGCGCGCTACCTGCACTCTCCGTAGCGGACTGCGGCACCGCCGACCACCCCCGGGCGGGAACGCCCTGCCCGGATGCTCAGCGGTCGCGCCAGGAGAGGAGCGGAAGCAGCTCCGTCACGTCGGACTGCTCCTCGAGCGCCCAGACGCGGCGCTCCACCTCGCGCGCGCGCGCATCGTCGAGGAGGCCGCCGGCGCAATCCTCGAACTTCTCCTCGACTTGCCGATCGGTCAGGGGATTGTCGGGGCCGCCGCGGTAAGCCTCCCCGGCCTCGCGCTCGAAGCGACGGCCGTCCCGCGTCTCGAGGACGAGCCTAGAGCGGATCTTGTCGAGACCGCGGGCCTCGATCTCGGCGTCGTACGCCGTCTCGACGCGGCGCTGCATCTCCTGGACGTCGGGCCTGCGGACGAAGTCGTCGGTGAACTCGCTCTTCCCCGCGCGCCCGGCGATGGCTATCGCCGACAGCAGGAACGCCATCGAGAACTTCCCCTCGAGCTCGGTCGTCGCGACCCGGTAGCGGATCGGCCCGAGGATGTTGTTGCCGGCGTGAAGGGTGATGCGGTCGATGTCGCCGGAGGAGAGGCCCTCCTCCCTCATCAGCGCTAGGAGCGCATCCATCGACGGGTGCGTCAGCACGCCGCAGGGATAGGGCTTGATGGAGACGCCAGGGCTCTCGATGGAGAGGGGCGCGCCGAAGCGGCCGCGCACGAGCTCCGGCTCGGCACCGCGGCCGGCGACGGCGAGGTAGCCCCACGGCCCGTCGATGCCCTCCTCGTGCGCGGTGAAGCCCTCGCTCGCGAGGAGCGCCGCCGTCACGCCGTTCTCGGCGGCGCGGCCGACGTGTAGCGGCTTCGTCATCGTTCCGAAGTTCACGCGGATCCCGGACGCCATCGAGGCGGCGATCCCGAGCGCGCGTGCGGTCCCAGTCGCATCGAGCCCCAGGAGCTTGGCGGCCGCGGTCGCCGCGCCGAAGGTCCCGAACGTGCCGCTCGAGTGGAAGCCGCCGATGTAGTGATCCGGGGTTACCGCCTCGTTGAGCTTGCACTCCACCTCGAAGCCGGCGACGAAGGCGGTGAGGAAGCGGCGGCCGCCGGCGCCGCCCAAGAGCTCGGCCACGGCGAGCGAGGCGGCGAGGGGCGGGATCGTGGGGTGCGTGAGCAGCCCGTAGAGCCGCCCCTCCCCCTCCGAAAGCTGCGTGTCGTCCCAGTCCATCGCGTGCCCGGCCGTCCCGTTCCACAACGCCGCGAAGTGGGCGGGAAGGCGCACAGAGGCGTCGCCCACCACGCGGGCCTGCTGTGCGCCCCCGATCTTCTCCACGTAGCGGGCCAGCAGGTCGATCGCGGGCTGCTCCGAGCCGGCGAGCGCGACGCCGAGCCCGTCGAGAACGCAGCGGCGCGCGATACGCAGCGCCTCGGGCGTGATCCCCTCGAAGGTGAGGCCGGTGGCGAATTCGACGGCCTCGCTTGTCAGGCCCTCGCTCGGCTTCCCGCGCGCCCTCCAACCGGCGTCGTCCCGCACCGCGGTCTCCTGTGTCATCTGGCGCGCCCCCTTCCCGCGACCCGGACCCGAGCGCCGATCATAGTCCTGCGCTACGACGGGACGACGGTGCCACGTTCGATCTCATCGAGGAATCCCACAACCTCCCCGTGCGGCGTGAGCAGTACTCTCAGGAACGCTCAGAGCTGTTCGGCGGCCCGGCTGGCTCACCTCGCTGGGACGTACCGGTTGAATCGACGCAGGCCTCCAGCGTCGCGAACGCGCCTTGGCGGTTCGAGAGCGTCGTACGGCGCCTCATCCGCCTCCCGAATCCGCGCGGCGCACGCGGTAGCGCAGGTAGAGTTCGCTCGTCTCGGCGTTCGCGTACGCCGAGACGAGATCGAGCATCCGCAGCTCCGCCCGCGAGGGCGTGATCCGACCCTCAATCGCCGTCCGGACGCCGCTGCCGCCCACGAGCCGCGAGCCGAGCGTCAGGAAATACTCGTCTATCAGGTCCCGGTCAAAAAGGGCGCCGTTCAACGCGGGGCCGCCCTCGACCAGCACGAGTTCGGCTCCGAGCGCCTCGCGCATGTGGCGCACCATCGCGGGAAGCGGATCCGTGCCGGGCAGGAGGTGGAGCGGGCGGCCGGTCGCCTCGATCGCCGCCCGGCGCTCGGGGTGGGCGGCGTCGGAAAGGTAGACGACCGCCGGAAAGTCGCGCGCCCGGAAGAAGGCGCGGTCGAGCGGGAGGTCGCCGGTGGAGCTGAGGACGGCAGCCACCGGCAGGCGCGCACGGCCGCGTCGGACGCGTCGCTCCTCGAGCGCGGGGACGCCAAGCCGGGAGGAGCTCCCGGAGACCCGCAGCGTGCCGGCTCCGTTGAGCACGACATCGGCGTGCGAGCGCAGCTCGCGCATCAACCGGCGGTCGGTCGGCGACCCGAGTCCTCGCTCGTCGCTCTCCACCACGACCTTCCCGTCGGCCGAGCTGACCATGTTCGTGACGATGTAGGGGCGCCCGGGCGGCGGCGGCGGGAAGGTCAGCTCCGCGTAGTCGGGCCCCACCGCGCCCTCGGCGATGAGCGGCATCTTGTCTCCCAGCCCGGCGCCTTCGCCGGCGACTTACGACCAGGTCGGGGCCGGCATCGTCGGCTCGTCCTCGAGCGCCCCTGCGGCGCGCAGACGCGCCCGCTCCTCCTCGTCGGCACCGAGGTACTCGGCGAGGACCGCGTCGTTGTCCTGGGCGAAGAGGGGCGGTGCGAAGGGGCGGGCCGGCGTCTTGGAGAACCTCCACGGAACGCCATCCCACGGGTAGACACCCACCTTCGGGTGGACGTAGTGCTGGAAGTAGCCGCGCTCGAAGAGGTGGGGGTCGGAGAGGATCTCCCAGTTCGCGAGAACGGGGCCGGCCGGCACGCCCGCCGCCTGAAGCCTCCGGGTGGCCTCCTGGTGGTCGAGCGCCGCCGCCCACCGGGAGATCGCCGCATCGATCTCGTCGTGCGCGGCCCGCCTCTCGGCCACCGTGGGATAGCGGTCGGCCAGCTCGGGGTGGCCAACCGTGGCACAGAGCGCCCGCCACTGCGGCTCGTCCTCCACAGCCAGTGCCAGCCAGTCGTCCGGCCCGACCGTGCGGTAGGCGCCCTGCGGGGCCCGGCGCGGCGAGCGGTTCGCCTGGGGACCCGGTGCCGTGCCCCTCAGCCGGTACTCCATGAGCGAGTCGACCGAGAACAGCACTCCCGAGTCGAGCAGCGTCGTGACCACGTAGTCCCCGCCCGCCCCGCGCTCCCTGGCGAGCAGCGCCGCGATCGTCGCGAGGAGCCCGAGCGCGCCGGTGATCGGGTCGGCGAAGAACGATCCGGTCGCCTGCAACTCCTCCGGCCCGTAGCCGGTCGTGGCTACGAGTCCGCTCGAGGCTTCGATGTTCGAGCCGTAGGCGGAATAGTTCATCTCCGGCCCCCGCTGGCCAAAGCCCGGCATCGAACACATCACGATGCGCGGGTTGCGCTCCGCGATCGCCTCGTAGCTCAGCCCGAGGTTCGGCATGACCCGCGCCGCGAAGTTCTCTATCAACACGTCCGCCTGCTCGGCGAGGCGGAGCAACGTCTCTCGGCCCTCGGGATTGCGGAGATCGAGCCCCACGGCGCGCTTGCTGCGGTTCAGGAGGTTGAAGGAGCCGGCGCGGTTGTACCAGTCGTTCCACCACTCGCCGTGCGGAGGGTGATTGTCTCGCGCAGCCGGTCGGGCGGCCGTCTCTACCTTCACGACATCGGCCCCGAGATCCCCGAGATTGCGCGCGGCGACCGGCCCCGACCAGTTGGAGGTGACGTCGAGCACGCGCAGGCCGGAGAACGGGAGCGCGTCAGCAAGCTCGGGGTGGGATGCGGGGGGCCACATGGGCGCGGCGATAGTCGCACCGGCATGGGCGTCGAGGAGCGGCGCGCCGCGGCGAGGCCCAACGGGTCCGCTGCGCAGCTCCCACGGGGATCCCGCGAGTTCGAGGGAGCCGGCGAGTGGGTGCTCCACAGCGCGCCAGAATCCCCGCTCGCGCAGCCCCGGCGCGCGCACGAGATCGGCGGCGTCGTTGACGGGGGTCACGTTCAGCCGCAGCGTCTGCGCCCGCTCGTAGACCTCCTGCTTCGGGTGCTTCCTGGCCCACGCCTCGAACATCTCGCGCAGCTCCGGCACTGCCTCCCGCCACAGCAGGCCGTCCTGAGAGGCCGCGACCCAGCGCGGATCGTCGACCAGCTCGAAGCGCTCGATCAGGACGAAGAGATCGAGCGCGGGGCGGGGCGCCATCCAGTAGACGTAGCCGTCGGCGCAGCGGATCAGCGTCGAGCCAGCCCGCTCCTGCACCATTCCCTTGTGCGTCCAGAGCGTCGTCAGCCAGCAATGCGCGCTCAGCATCGACTCGAGCGTGGAGACGTCCACGTGCTGTCCGTGGCCCGTCCGGCGCGCGTGCCAGAGCGCGATCACGGCACCAAGGGCGAGCTGCATCCCGGCGTGCAGCTCGCCCTGGAAGCCCGGCACCATCAGCGGCTGGCGCCCGGGCTCCCCGCAGAAGTACATGTAGCCGCCCATCGCGTAGTCGACGATCTCGCTCGATCGCCGCCGGGCGTACAGGCCGTCCTGGCCGAACGGCGTCTGCGAGGCGTAGACGAGACGTGGGAAGCGGGAGGCCAGGCTCGCGTAATCGAGACCGCGCCTGGCCATGTGGCCCGGATCCGCGCTCTCGAGGAAGATCTCGGCGCCGGCGAGCATCTCGAGGAGACGCCGTCGGCCAGCCTCGTCGTCGAGATCGAGGACCACGCTCTCCTTGCCGGCGCCGAGAGCGAGGTGGAGGCCGCCCATTTCGCGGCGCGCATCGCCCCGCGCTCCGTCGCCGGAACCGAAGGGTCCCAGCGAGCGCAGCCGGTCCCCGCCCGACGGCTCCACCTTCACCACCCGCGCGCCGAGATCGGCGAGCAGCCGCGAGGCGTGGCCCCCGGCCACCCCCTCGCTCGTGTCGACTACGACGAGGTCCGCGAGCGGCCCCGACGACGTTCTTGCCACCATCGGCGGTTCCCCCGAGTGCGTGCGCGCCGGACCGTATCATCGCCTGAGGCGGCGGTCGAAGGGCAGGGCCAGACTCGAGAGGGAGCGATGGCGGGCTACTCCGGAACACCGCTCCCGCGCAAGCTCGGGATCACGCCGGGTGCGCGCGTAGCGCTCATCGGCGCGCCCGAGGGCTTCGAGGCGACGCTCGGTGAGCTCCCGGAGCGCGTGCGCGTCGTCCGACCGGGCCGCGGGCACGCCGACGTCGCGATCTTCTTCACGACCGAGCGCCGCGCACTGAAGCGGCGCATCGCCGCGCTCGAGCAACGCATCGAGCCCGACGGCGCGCTGTGGGTCGCCTGGCCGAAGCGCGCGGCCCGCGTCCCAACCGATATGAGCGAGGACATCGTGCGCGACGTCGCTCTCCCGCGTGGCCTCGTCGACAACAAGGTCTGCGCCATAGATGAGACGTGGTCGGGCCTCAGGCTTGTCGTCCGGCGTGAGCTCCGCGCCGGCCGCGCGCGAAGCGACAGCTAGCCGGGGGTCACGGCGTGCGGGCGAGCCGCTCGCAGGCGTCGACGGCCTCCTGAGCGCTCGACGCGCGGACGATCGGCGGCTCGCGCCCCTCCCCGTCGCGCAGCTCCCAGCTCCCGAGCGCAATGACCGGGCGTCCGGCGCTCAGCCCGAAGGCGATCTCAGAGAGCGTTCCGTAGGCGCCGCCCACGGCCACGAGCGCCTGGGCCGTGCGCGCGATGATCGTGTTGCGCGCGAAGCCGATTCCAGTGATGACCGCGACGTCGACGAACTCGTTGGCGTCGCTGGCGTCGTCGCCGGGGAGGATGCCGACGGTGAGCCCGCCCGCGTCGCGGGCGCCGCGGCAGGCCTCGCGCATCACGCCGCCACGGCCTCCGCAGACCAGCGTGTGCCCGCGGGCGCCGAGCTCGCGTCCGACCTCGTAGGCGAGCGCCGCGTGAGCCTCATCGGCCTGCTCGCCGCCGATCACGCCGATCACGAGGCGACCCCCTGCGGGAGGCACGCTACGCCGTCGCCGTCGCGACGGCGCGTGCCTGCTCCCGGAGCGCCGCGGCGTCGTGAGGCACGCCATTCGTGACGACCGTGACGACATTGCGCGCGGCATCGAGGTCGGCGAGCGGGTCGCCGTCGACCACCACGATATCCGCGAACTTCCCCGGCTCGATGGTGCCGAGATCGTCCGTACGCCAGAGCGCCTCCGCCGCGGCGCGAGTCGCCGCCCCGATGACGTCGCCGGCCGGGATGCCGGCCTCGTGGTGGATCGCCATCTCGCGATGCATGGAGAAGCCGGGCACCTGCATCGACGCGCCGCCGACGTCGGTCCCGATCACCAGGCGGACGCCCGCCTCGTGCGCCCGCCTGACGAAATCGAGCTGCTTCGCGCGGGTCTGCGTGGTGACCACGTCCGTGTGCTGCAGCGGCAGTCCGGCCCGGGCGCCCGCGGCCCGGCGCTCCTCCCAGGCTCGTCTGGCGTCCTCCGGCAGGTGACGCTCCCGCATGTGCGCGGGGAGGTAGGCGAGCCCGGGCTCCTCGGCCGCCTCCTCGGTCACCATCCCCCCCGTCATCATGATCAGGGTCGCGCAGAGCGAGACGTCGTGCTCGGCCAGCAGGGCGAGGAAATCCCGCACGTGAGGCGCCCCGAGATCGGCTCGCGCCCATCCGCCCGCCAGCCAGTTCCAGTAATTCGGCATGACGCCGTTGCCGGCGTCGGCAGGGTGCCGATCCTCCTCCCGGACGATGTCCTGATAGAGCGAGGCGTGGACGTGCTCAAGACAGCTGATCCCCGCCCGGACGGCCTCGCTCGCCGTCGTGCGCGAGAGGTGGCCGGTCGTGGGGACGCGACCGCGCGCGACTTCCAGGATCGCGGCCGTGAGGTCCGGCGGCAGCCGGGCGTAGAGCTTCAACCCGTCGGCGCCGGATTCGATCACGGCCTCGGCAGCGGCGCGCGCCTCTTCCTCGCTGCGCAGCTCGCGGAGGCCGGGGGGAGGCGGCGGCGGGAAGGTCGGCGGCGAGCCGTCGAGGATCGGTCCCATCGAGACGATCCTCGGGCCCACGACCTCACCCCTCGCTACCCGCTCACGGAGCGGCAGGATCTCGGACGGCTCGGCGGCGCAGTCGCGGATCGTCGTCACGCCGAGCGCGAGGAAGAGCGGAAATGACTCCTCTCCGCAGAGGGAGGTGTGGACGTGCATGTCGATGAGACCCGGCATGATCGTGCGCCCGTGGGCCTCGACCACCGTCGCGTCCTCGGAGACGGCGATCGCTGCGGAGCGACCGACGGCGACGATGCGGTCGCCCTCGACCAGCACTGTCGCGTCGGCGAGGGGCGCCCCGCCCGTGCCGTCGACCAGCGCTCCGCCGCGGATCGCGAGCCTCGTCATCCCCGCCCCCTCCCGTGCGCCGACGTTCTCCCCAGCAGCGCGTGGCGCCGGCTGGCCGGCGCATTCTACGGGAGGCGGCAGGAGGGGGGAGACGCGCGGGAGGCTACGTGAGCGCGATGAGCGCGTCGCGGGCGCCGCGCACGGCATCGGCGCGGCCAAAGAGCAGCAACCGGTCGCCGCGCTGAAGCGGCGTCGTGCCGCGCGGCACCAGCTCGCCGGAGCCCCGCTCCACGAGCACCACCAGCACGCCGGGGGGGAGACCGAGATCCATCACGCGCCGCCCGTCGAGCGAGCCGCCGACCGGTACCTCGATCGCCAGCCGCTGATCGTCGTGGGTGAGGGCGTCAAAGATCGCCGGGTTGCCCATCATCTCGAACATCGCGGTCGCGACGGCCTCGTCGCGGCGGACGGCGTGCACACCGGCCGCGCGAAACGCCTCGAGCGAGCCCGGCTGGACGACCACCGCGTGCGCCTCGGTCTCCACTCCGGTCGAGCGCATGAACTGGCTGAAGAGGAGGTTCGCCTGGTCGGAATTGGTCACGCCCACCGAGAGCGCGACCTCGGCGGCCCCGAGCCGGTCGAGCGCCTCCGCGTCCGTGCAGTCGGCGACCTCGGCCTGAAGCCCCTCGGACCGGGCGCGCGACACCGCCTCGGGGTCGTTGTCGATGAGCATCACGGAGTGCCCGCCGGCCGCGAGCTGCGCCGCCACACGGCGTCCCACCTGCCCGGCGCCCGCCACGATCGCCCGCATAGCCTCGACCTTCAAGAGCCGCGCGAGCAGCCCCGCGTAGCTCGACTGGATCGCGATGGTGAGGAGGATAGTCAGGAAGACGAGCGCCGTCAGTTCGGGGCCGCGCTCCATCGGACCCAGCTCCTCGCCGGCGAACGCGGCGAGCGCCGCCGCCACGACGCCACGCGGCCCGATCAGCCCCACGTAGAGGCGCTCGCGGCGTGTGAGGTCCGACCCCCGAGCCGAGAGCCAGACGGCGAGCGGCCGCACGATCAGCATCAGCCCCGCCACGACGATGAAACCGCGCGGCCAGAGCTGCGAGACCACGGAGAGATCGACCGCCGCCGTCGCGAGCACGAAAACAGCGGCCACGAGAATGCGGCTGAGCGTATCCTGCGTGCCGGTGACGGCCTCGCGATGCGGGACCGGCCCCGTGCCGAGTGCCACGCCCATCACCGCCATGGCGGTCAGCCCCGAGCCATCGAGGAGGCTCTCGGCGAGCGCGAAGGTCGCGGCGGCGAGTCCCAGGAGGAGCAGCAGCGAGTCGCGCTCGTCAGCCTCGCGGTGGATTCGCAGCACCTGCCACACGGCGGCCGCCCCCGCCAGACCGATCAGCGCGCCGCCGCCGAGCCGCGACGGCGCCCAGAGGAAGGGATCGGCCTGCAGGCCGGAGAGCACGACCTCCAGCACGACGACCGCGAGGATCGCGCCCAGCGGATCGATCAGCACGCCCTCGGCGAGCAGCACGGACTCCACGCGGTCGTTGAGGCGCAGGCGCCTCACGAGCGGCCCGATCACCGTCGGGCCGGTGACCGTGACCAGCGCGCCGAAGACGAAGGCCGTCCCCCACGGCACGACCCCGAGCAGACCGGCGAGCAGCGTGGCGAGCACGAAGGTGATCGCCATGCCGAGCGTCAGCAGGTTGCGGACCACGCGGCCCGTGCGGCGCAGGCCGTCCGGATCGATCGAGAATGCCCCCTCGAAGACGATCAGCGCGACGAGCACCTCGAGCGCGACCGTGAAGAACTCCCCGAGCTCGTCGGGGTTGACGAGATCAAGGAGGCCGGGCCCGGCGAGAGCCCCGATCAGCAGATACAGCAAGACCGCCGGGACGCGCAGCCGCCGGGCGACGAACCCGACGATGGACACGGCCAGCCCCACGACGCCGAGCACCGCGAGCAGCGACGATTCCATAATGTAGCGCGCGACGTTAGCAGGTCGGGCGGCGGGAGTGGTCCGGGGCCCGGGACCCGAAAGATCCCTCCCGGCCCCGGGGCGGGGGCCGCTTCGGTGGGCCGGTGATACGCTCGGCCGCGATGGACCCCGCGCTCCCGCTCCATCCGGCCTCCGAGGCACAGGCGCAGCTGCTCGCCGTCGCGCAGGAACTGGCGCCGCGGTTCTCGGCCCGCGCCGCTCAGCACGACCGCGACGCCACGCTCCCCTGGGAGAACCTCCGGGAACTGCGGGAGGCCGGCTACCTCGCCGCAGCCGTCCCCGCCGAGTACGGCGGTGGGGGGCACGGGCTCGCCGACGTGACCGCCGCGCAGATAGTGCTCGCGCGCGGCGACGGATCCACGGCGCTCGCCGTCGGCATGCACCTCATGACCTGCGGCACCGAGGCCACCGCCCGCTCGTGGCCGGAGGAGGCGCGCCGCCGCATCCTGGGGCAGGTCGCAGCGGAGGGTGCGCTCGTCAACAACATCGCCGCCGAACCGGAGCTCGGCTCTCCCCGGGGCGGCGGACGACCGCGCACGGTGATCGTGCCGGACGGTCCGGGGCGCTGGCGGCTCAGCGGCCACAAGACCTTCTCAACGCTCGCGCCGGCGCTCACCTACCTCATCACGTACGTGGCGATCGAAGACGGATCGGGCGACAGCGGCCGCGTCGCCGTCCGCAGCGACCTTCCCGGCGTTCGCATCGAGGAGACGTGGGACGCCCTGGGGATGCGCGCCACCGCGTCGCACGACGTGCACTTCGACCGCGTCCCGCTGACCGACGCCGACCTGCTGACGCGTCGCCCGGCGGGCGACGCCGATCCCGCGATGATGCAGGGAGGGTGGTTCCCCCTCACCGTCGCCGCCGCCTACCTCGGGGTGGCGGTCGCGGCGCGCGACGAGGCGGTGCGCTTCGCGCGCGAGCGTCAGCCGACGGGCTACCAAGCGCCGATAGCGCAGATACCGCACGTTCGGGAGCAGGTGGGGCGGATGGACGCGACGCTGCTGGCGGCCCGCACCTTCCTGCTCTCCACGGCCGAGGAGTGGGACGCGCGACCCCAGGAGCGTCGCGCGCTGGCGCCACAGGTCGCGGCTGCGAAGCGATTCGCCACGAACGGGGCGGTCGAGGTGGTCGACGGTGCGATGCGCATCGTGGGCGGCGTGGCGCTCCTGCGCGGCCACCCGCTGGAGCGCCACTACCGCGACGTGCGCGGGGGGCTCGTGAACCCGCCGATCGAGGCGCGAGCACTGGAACTCCTCGCGGGCGCAGCCCTCGACGAGCCCGGCGACCCCGGCCGGAACCGGGGCTGAACTCCCACGCGCGCACGAGGCGCCGTGTCCGGTGTCGGACCTGAATCTCCCGCACGTCATTGCTTGTCAGAAAAATGCACCGAACATACTCTCCCCGGAGTGCCGCTCCGGCACGCCAGGGCCAATTGGCGAGCGGCGTGACGTGACACGAGCGAGGAAGTTCCCGATGTCGGACCGGCTCCTCGACCGCATCGATTCCCCCAGCGACCTGAAGGCGCTCAGCCACGATGATCTGGAGCAGCTCGCGCAGGAGGTGCGCGACGTCATTATCTCCGTCATCGTCGAGCGCGGCGGACACCTCGCCTCGAATCTCGGCGTCGTCGAACTGACGATGGCGCTGCACCGCGTGTTCGACAGCCCGACGGACAGCCTCGTCTGGGACACGACCAATCAGCTCTATACGCACAAGCTCATCACGGGGCGGCGTGACGAGTTCGAGAGCATCCGCCTGGAGGGCGGACTGTCGGGATTCGGCGAACCGGGCGAGAGTCCCCACGACACGCTGTGCGCGGGTCACGCTGGGACCGGCCTCTCCATCGCCCTCGGCATCGCCACCGGCGCGGCGACCCGCGATCCCGACTCGTGGACTATCGCGATCGTCGGTGACGGTGCCATGACCTCGGGCTCGAGCTTCGAGGCGCTCAACAACATCGCGCATCTCAACCCCGAACGGTTCATCGTCGTGCTCAACGACAACGGAATGTCCATCTCGGAGAACATCGGATTCCTCACGAACTGGCGGAAGCGAGTGATCACCCATCCGGAGTTCAACGCGATGGTGGACCGGATGAGGTCGCTCTCCCAGAAGATGCCGACCGGAGAACTCCTCTACCGGCTCGTGAAGAGGTTCAATACCGGCCTCGCCAGCCTCGTCATTCCCACCATGTTCTGGAACGAGATGGGCTTCGAGTACCTCGGACCGGTCGACGGGCACGACCTCAAGCAGCTCGAGGTCACCCTCCGGCAGGCCAGGAACCCGACGGGGTCTGTGCCGGTGATCCACGTCGTGACCCACAAGGGGCACGGCTACGAGCCGGCCGAGAGCAACCCCGTCCAGTTCCACCAGCCGAGTTCGCCACTGGGGGCCGGGGCGGGCGCGCCCACCTACTCGAAGGTGTTCGCCCAGACGCTCACCCGGATCATGCGCGACGACTCATCCGTCGTCGGCATCAGCGCGGCCATGCTCGAGGGCACCGGCCTCGCCGAGATCCGCGAGGAGTTCCCCTCGCGGATCTTCGACGTCGGCATCGCCGAGCAGCACGCCGTCAGCATGGCGGCGGGGATGGCGACCGGCGGGCTGACACCCTTCGTCTCGATCTACTCGACGTTCCTGCAGCGGGCGTTCGATCAGGTCGCCCACGACATCTGCATCCAGAATCTCCCCGTCACGCTGATCGCCGACCGGGCCGGCATCGTCGGCGAGGACGGCAAGACGCATCAGGGCGCCTTCGACATCTCGTTTCTGCGGTGCCTCCCCAACACCGTGATCGCCGCGCCAATGGACGAGAACGAGCTCCAGCACCTCGTCTACACCGCCTACCGGCACGATGGCCCCTTCGCCATCCGCATTCCACGGGGGGCAGCGGCAGGCGCCGTCCTCGACGAGGATCTCAGCGAGTTGCCCATAGGGCGGGGCCACGTGCTCAGCAAGGGCTCAGACGTCGTGATATTCGCCCTGGGCAAACCGGTTCAGGCAGCCATCGAGGCCGCGAGGCTCCTCGCCGACGAGGGGATCTCCTGCGGCGTCGTTAACGCGGTCTTCGTGAAGCCGCTCGACATCGATCTGCTTCTGGGAGAGGCGCGGCGCGTGCGGCGCGTCCTCACCGTCGAGGAGAACGTGCTCGCCGGCGGCTTCGGCTCCGCCATCCTAGAGACCTTCGCCGACGCCGGGCTCTCCGACGTCTCGGTGCACCGCGTCGGAATGCCCGACTCGTTTATCGAGCACGGGACCGCGGCCGACCAGCGGCACCGGCTCAAGCTCGATGCCGAGGGCATCGCCCAGCAGATCCGGAACGTCTTCTTCGCCGCCGAGGCCGAGACCGTCGCGTAGAAGCCAACGCCGCCGGCCCCGACCGCCCGACGCCACACGGGTCGCGATCGCTCGATAAGGACCTCGCCGGCCCCGGCTACGCCTGGAGACCCACTCCCCGGAGGCGGGAAGGAAGGGCGACCACCGCGTGGGCGGGCGTCGTCGACTCACCGTCCTGGTTGAGCACGTCGAGCGCGAGATCGACGAGATGGGCGCCGTCCTCGATGCGCGTGCCGATGACGCGTCCGGTCACGCGCAGGACGTCCCCCTTCTGGTTGACGGCACGGTAGCGGCACCCGAGCTCGCGGACGTCGACGTCCTCGCCCGCCCAGGAGCGCAGCAGGTTGTGGAGGTAGGAGAAGCGCAGCATCCCCATTCCGAACGCCCCCTGGGGGTTCTCCGCCGCGCGCGCGGCGTCGTCGTCCATGTGGACCTCGTAGAACTCGTCGTTGACGGCGGCGAAGCGGTTCCAGTTCAGAAGGCCCGTCACGCACGACCACACCGGGAGCTCGTCGCCCACGACGACGTCCTCGAAGTAGAGCGGGGCGGTCACGCCCTCCTGCCCATCGACTTCTCCACGGCGGCTCTCCCTAGTAGCGGATGCTCGTGCTAAAGCGGGTGCGGACGAGCTCCCCGCGCTGATTCGTCCACTCCGTCTCCGAATGGATGAAGAGTGTCGGCCCGAGTCTGGTCTCCCGTTGCTCCCAGTCGGCGATGCGGGCGCGCTCGCGGATCACGTCACCGGAGCGCATCGGCACGCCGTAGAGATCGCGCGTGCCCCCCGCCATGGAGCGCAACCCCGGAAGCGCATCCGTCTCCAGTCCGGAGTCGGCGGCGTCGCGTTCGACCGGCCAGGTGAAGGCGTTGAACTCAAGCGGCGCGACGATGCCACCGTGCCTGGTACCGGCCGCGTACTTGGCGTCCCAGTAGAGGCGAGGCGGCGGCTCGGGCCAGTAGCAGGCGATCGCCCAGCGCCGGACGGCGGAGCCGCTGATCGGCTCCGAGAAGCGCTCGCGCAGCCAGACGCCCCGGCGCACCTCGAGCTCCGGCGTCGCGAGCGAGTGGACATCGGCCGACATCGGGCACCCCCGACACCACGCTGCGGCTTCACGCGGACTGTACCAGCACGGCAACCGCGCACGGAGTCCCCCTGTCGCGGCACGCGAGGCTGACGTACGGTCGAAGCCATGCAGTCCTCCCCTCACCCGAGACGAGGACCGGGCGGTCGTGCGCCGTGAGTGACGCGCCAACGCCGATGGGCGCGAGGCTGCGCTCGCGCCTCTCCGCCCAGATCGACGGCTCGTCGCAAGCGGCCCCGCTTCTCCTCGCAGCGATCGTCGGCCTCGCCGCCGGGCTCGGTGCCGTCGGCTTCACCGCCCTCCTCCAGGCAGTCGACGCGCTCTTCTTCGACCTGCTGTGGACCGATCTGCTCGGCGCCTCGAGGTGGACCCTGCTACTGCTCCCGGCGCTCGGCGGGCTTCTCGTGGGGCCGCTCGCGTTTCGTCTCGCGCGCGAGACCCGGGGCCCGGGCGTCGCCGAGATCCTCCTCGCCGTGGAGACGCGGGCCGGGCGGATCCACCCGCGCACCGCCATCACCAAGTCACTTGCCACCGCGCTCACCGTCGGCTCGGGCGGCTCGGCCGGGAGGGAGGGGCCGATCGCGCAGATCGGCGCCTCCGTGGGTTCGGCCGTGGGGCAAGCGCTCCGTCTCTCCCCGGACACCGTCACCCTCCTGCTCGCCGCGGGGGCGGCTGCCGGCGTCGCCGCCACCTTCAACACGCCAATCGCCGGCGTCTTCTTCGCACTGGAAGTGATCCTGCGGAGCTTTAACACGCGCAACTTCTCGGTCGTGGTGCTCGCGTCGGTGATCGGCACAGCCACCTCGGTCGCGCTCCGGGGCGACGCCCCCTACGTCGACATCCTGACCCTCACGAGCATTGACCCGAGGGAAGTGCCGCTCCACGCCGTCCTCGGCGTAGTCGCCGGGCTCGTCGGCGTCGCCTTCATGTACGGCCTCTACTGGACCGAGGAGCGATTCGCGCGGCTGCCCCTTCCCTCGCTCCTCCTCCCCGCGCTCGGCGGTCTGATCGTCGGCGCGATGGCGCTCTGGGACACGCGCGTGCTGGGGCTCAGCAACGACGCGCTCGAGGCGGCGCTGCTCGGCGAGACGGCGGCCGGCGCGCTACTGCTGGTGGTCGGGCTCAAACTCGTCGCCACGTCGGTCACGATTGGCTCGGGCGGATCAGGCGGTGCCTTCGGACCCGCGCTCGTGATGGGCGCGGCCCTTGGCGGCGCGTTCGGCGACGCGATGCAGCGACTCTTCCCGGCTCTCGTCCACACGCCCGAGGAGTACGCGATCGTCGGCATGGGCGCGCTCTTCGCCGGGATGGCGCGCGCGCCGATCACATCGGTCCTGATCCTCTTCGAGCTGACGCGCGACTACCACCTGATCCTGCCCTCGATGACGGCGGTGGTCGCCGCGACGGTGATCTCGCAGCGGCTGGTGCCCTGGTCGATCTACACCTTCAAGCTCGAGCGCTCCGGGGTGCACGTCGAGGAGGAGCAGGCGCCGGTCTCCCTGATGCAGACGATCCGAGTCGCCGACGCGATGTCGCCCGTCCGGCTCTGCGTCCCGGCCGACATGCCGGCGGACGAGATCATCCGGCAGGGCCACGCCGATCCGGAGTCCGTGACGCTGATGCTCGACGAGCGCGGCCTGGTTGCCGGCATCATTACCAACACCGACCTCAACCGCGCGCTCGCCGACGGTCGACCAGACGCGACGGCGGGGGAGATGGCCACCCGCAACGTTCGAACGGTCTTCGCGAACGCGACGCTCGACGACGCGCTGCGCATATTCGCCGGACACGCGATCTCGGCCTTGCCGGTCGTCGAGCGGGGCGACGAGGCCATGGTGCCCGTCGGCGTGCTCCGCCGCTCCGACATCACGCAGGCGTACGCGCAGGTCGTCGGAACGCGCGAGACGGCGGAGCGCCGGCGCCGTCTCGCGCCGGTCGCCGGCGACGACGTGCGCTACCTGGAGCTGGAGGTCGGGCGCGGGAGTCGCGCCGACGGCCGCCTGCTCACCGAACTCGACCTGACCCCCGATGCCGTGATCGTCGCGGTGCGGCACCAGGGCGCCACGCACATCCCGCGCGGGCACACGCGGCTCTTCCACGGCGATCGCGTCACCGTGATCGTGGCGCGCGGCGCCGTCGACGAGGTGCGTGCTCGCTTCGAGCGGGTGGGCGGCGCGCACTAAGTCCGGGCGCCACCACGGGAGGGCGGTCCCGGGCGCTCCGGCGCGAGCCCCGCGCAGCTTCCCGTGTGCCGCACCAGCCGCCCCGGAGCGAAGGCGTCGGTATACTCGCCCGGATGACCCTGCTCCACGCGATCGCACACCCCGCCGTCCCCGACCCGGCGACGGATCGCTCGCTACCCACGCTGATCGCCCTCCACGGGCACGGCGCCCACGCGCAGGACCTTCTCGGCCTCGGCCCGATCCTCGCTCACGGTCGGGTGCTGATGATCTGCCCGCAGGCCGAGTTCGCGGTCGAGCCTGGGTATCCGGGGTACACCTGGTTTCAGCGCGGCTCCGACCAGCAACGCGCGCCCGGCGAGCTCGAGCGGGTCAGCGAACTGCTGGTCCGTTTCCTCGACGAGGCGGAGGAGCGCTACCCCATCGACACGGAGCGCGTCGCGCTTCTCGGCTTCTCGCAGGGCGGATCGCTCGCCTACGCGCTGGCGCTCGCCGATCCCGGGCGCTTCGCCGGCCTCGCCACGCTCTCGACGTGGCTCGCGCCGGACGTGCTCGACGCGATCACGCCGCACGCCGACGTGCCACGCCTCCCCGTGCTGGTGCAGCACGGGAGCCACGACGAGCTCATTTCGATCGAGAAGGCGCGCGACGCCTGTGAGAGCCTGCGCGCCCTCGGCGTGGAGCCAGAGTTCCACGAGTACCTGATGGGGCACCAGATCAACAACGAGAGCGCCCGCGATCTCTCGCTCTGGCTCGAGCGCGTGCTGCGGCTCTCAGAGGACGGCCGCTCCCGGGGAACCGGCTAGCGGCCCGCATCGGCGCAGGCAGGGACGGGGGAGGCACGATGGCCGACTACGGGACGATCGAGGTGGAGCACGACGGCCGCGTCGCCGTGGTGCGCTTCGCACGACCCGACGTGCTGAACGCGATGAACGGGCAGTTCTTCCGCGAGTGGGTGGAGGCCACGGACGAGCTGAACGCCGACGATGCGGTCGGCGCCATCGTCGTGACCGGGGCCGGCCGGGCCTTCAGCTCGGGGGCGGACGTCGCCGACTTCCGACGCGCCTCTGAGGGAGACGAGCAGGTGAAGCGCGACTGGGCGGAATATCAGCCCGTCGCCTTCAGCGGCGAGCGGCTCACGGCGAGCAAACCCCTGATCGGCGCGATCAACGGGCTGGCGCTGGGCGCCGGCCTCACCTGCACATTCTGGTTCGACGTCAACATCGCATCCACCGCGGCGCGCTTCTCGATGCGCTTCGCCGCGCTCGGGCTGACGCCCGAACTCGACTCGTCGTGGCTGCTTCCCCGCATCGTCGGTCTGCAGCGCGCCAAGGAAATGATGCTGACCGCACGCATCTACAACGCGGAGGAGGCACGCGATCTCGGTCTCGTCCGTCGCGTCGTCGAGCCGGGCGAACTCGAGACGGAGGCCATCGCGCTCGCCGGCGAGATCGCGGCGCACCCCGCGAGCACACTCGCCACCATCAAGAGGATGATCTTCGAGGACCTGCTCGCGAGTGACTTCGAGGCCATCGACAGGCGGTCGGAGGAGCACTTCGCCGCCGCGCGCCGTTCGCCCGAGCACCGCGAGGCGCTCAGCGCCCTCGGGCAGAGGCGGGAGCCACGCTACCACGACGCCGAGCACATGGCCGGCGTCGAGGAGCGAATGCGGAGGCGCCCCTAGATCCTGCGGACCCGCCTGCGCTGTACACTCAGACCTGACGCGCACGTAAGGTTCCTGCGCACCCCCGCGCGCGGGGGTGCGCAATCTCTGATCGGAGTGCCCGTGGCCGGATCGCCCGCACAGGGGGAGGCCTACCGCCTCTGCCCCCGGTGCCGATCACGGATGCGCATCGACGTCCGGATTTGCCACCGCTGCTTCGCGCGCCTCGGCGAGCAGCACGACGTCGTCGCGGAGTCGACCGCTCGGTCGACCGAGCACCTCTCCAAGGCGCAACGCCTGATCCTCGCCGCGCGGGGCCGGCGCCGGCTGCTGCTGCGCGTCGGGACGGTGCTCGTGCTCCTCGTCGTCGCGTTCACGGCCTCGTGGGTCCACCGGCAGTTCATCTGGGAGCCCCAGCCCGTGCCGGTCGCGACCGGCACGGGCGATCTGCCCGCCGCCGGAACATTGTGGCCGACCGAGCACGGCGACGTGGGCGCGACACGCGCGACGCCCGCCTCGGTCCCGTTCGACGGGGAAATCGCCTGGAGCCGCGACTTCGACGCCCCGACCACCACCGCTCTCACTACCGACGGCGAGCGACTCTTCGTTGGTCTCGCCAATGCACGATTGATCGCCCTCTCCGTGGAGGACGGGAGCGAGATCTGGACACGTCCGGTCCCCGGCCAGCTCGACGTCGCGCCAACCGTGGCGGACGGCGTGCTCTACATCGCGCAGCGAGACGGCCTCGTGCTCGCGCTCGATCCGGCCACCGGCGATCAGATCTGGGCCTTCAACGGCGGAAGCCCCCACTTCACGGCGCCGGTGCTCTACGAGGGCACGCTCTACACGGCGGGCCAGCGTGAGTTTCGCGGCCTCGACGTCGAGAGCGGGGCGGTGCTGTGGACACGTAGCGACCTCGCCGATCAGGATCTAACGATTCAACCGGTGATCGAGGACGAGAAGCTGGTGCTCGCCGTCGCCAACCGCATCTTCGTCCACGAGCGGGTGTCGTTGCACCGCGAGAACAGATTCCGAACGAGCCGCATGCGGCACCTCGCCGTCGCCGACGATGCGATCGTGGGCGTGAGCCGGCGCGAGGTCGTCGTCATCGACCAGTCGGCGACGCCGTACTCGTGGGACGGGTTCCCTGCGGTGCGCTGGATATGGGGTCAGGGCTTCCTGTGGAACATCGCCCCGGCGCTTCCGCGCGACTCGAACCTGTGGACGGAGCGCGTACGCGATCGGTTCTCCAACCCGCGGGCACCGGTCGTGGACGAGGGTCGCCTCTTCGTCGCCTTCGCATCGGGAGAGATCCGCGCGCGTGGTTTGCGCACCGGCGAGGAGCTCTGGACACGGGAGCCCGGGGAGCTGATCAGCGGCGATCCGCTGCTGACGGCGGACGGCCTGCTCGTCCCGCGGGGTCGGTGGCTGCAGCTCCTGGATCCAGCGACCGGCGAGGAGCTCGCGCGGCGTTCCCTCGACAACCAGATCATCTCGTCCGTGACCGTGACCGAAGGCGGCACCTACGCCACAGTCGGCGTCTTCGGCGTGATCACCGGGCGCTCGACGGTGGTCGCCCTTCGCTAGCCGGCGTCCCCGCGGCGCAGCCCGGGATAGACTGCGCGGACAGGATGCCGGTGCAAGGAGGCTGCGATGAGTGAGTCGGGGAACGACTACCTGAAGGCGCTCGCTGCCGCGGCGGAGGCTGCGGCATTAGAGCCGCCCGCCATCGTCGTGCCCGAGGACCGCGAGGTCACCCTCGGGGGACTCCGCTTCCATTACCTCGACTGGGGCAACGCCGGGCGCCCGACGGTCGTGCTGCTGCACGGCGGCGGGCAGACGGCGCACACCTGGGACCTCGCGGCGCTTCTTCTCCGCGAGCGCTACCACCTCGTGGCACTCGACCAGCGCGGTCACGGCGACTCCGCGTGGACGCCCGACCCGGATCAGGACACGGCGCCGCTGATGGTGGAGGACACGCGCGCCTTTCTCAGGCACGTCGAGAGCGAATACCAGGGATCCTCACCCCTCTGCCTGGTCGGCATGTCGATGGGCGGGGCCGTCGCGCTCCGCTACGCGTCGGAGAATCCCCCGGCGCTGCGCGCACTCGTCATCGTTGATGTCGCGCCGGAGACGATCCCCCGGGGAACCGAGCAGATGCGCCGATTCCGGGCGGACACGGAGACGATGGACCGCTTCGAGGACTTCCTGGATCGCGCCGTCCGCTTCAACCCGACTCGGCCGCCCGCACACCTCCGCTACAGCCTGCTCCACGCGTTGAAGCAGACCGACGACGGGCGCTGGACCTGGAAGCAAGACCCCGGGCGGCGGGACGGCGAGGAGGAGGACGAGACGGCTCAGGAGGAGGCGCGGCGGGTCAGGGAGCGCGAGATGTGGGCCGCCGTGCGCGCGATCCGCGTGCCGACGTTCTTCGTGCATGGCGGCGAGAGCGCGGTCGTCGAGCGGGACGCCATTCGCCGCGCGGCCGAGGCGATGCACGACGGGCGCTGGACCTCCGTGCCCGAGGCGAGCCATACCGTCCAGGGCGACCGCCCGGGCGAGTTCGCGCGCGCCGTGGACGGGTTCCTGTCGAGCCTCGACCCGTAGCGCGCTACGGGTCGAGCCACGCCGCCGCGTCGCCTGCGATCACCTCGGCGCCGTCCTGATTCACGACCGCAACCGTGAGGTCGGCGCAGGGAACGCCGTCCTCGGTGCGCAGGCCCGACACCACGAGGCGCGCGGTGAGCGTGTCGCCCGGCCAGATCTGGGCCCGGAACCGCACCCCGAACTTCGCGAGGCGCCCGTCCCCGACCCACGACGTGAGCGCCTTCCCCAGGAGACCCATCCCGAGCATCCCGTGCGCGAAGACGCCGGGATATCCGGCCACCTCGCGGGCGTAGAGGTCATCGGTGTGCAGCGGATTGAAGTCCCCAGCGGCACCCGCATACTGCACGATCTGCGTACGGGTCAGGTTGTCGACCACGACCTCCTCGCGGCTATCCCCGACCGTCAGCTCCGAGGCTCTTAGCGCCACGCCCGCGTCCCTTCCCCCGGCTCAGGCCTCGCCGCGATCGACGGGCCGCTGCGTGCGGACGGTGATCGCACGGGCGGTCACCACGCGCTCGCCATTCTGGTTGCGGAACTCCGTGATCGTCTCGCGGAAGCGAAGCGTCCCACCGCGCCGCCCCTCGCGCTCCCAGCTCTCGCCGCGCCGGGTCTCCCAGGTCAGCACGTCCCCGGCTCGAATCGGCGCGTGGTAGTCGAAGTGCTGCTCGGCGTGAAGGCCCGTCCCACCGCCGCCGCTCGATGAGCGGCGCTCGCTGCCCGCCGCTCTCTCCCGGGGCGGGCGGCTGGTGGCGTTGCGTCCGGAGCCGAACCACGGTTCCCCGAGCTTCGGGCGCAGCGGGTACTCCTCCATGTACTGGTGGTGGACTTCCGTGAAGGTCGGAGGCGCGAGCACCGCGCCGAACTCGCTGGCGGTCGCGTAGTCAGGATCGGAATAGATCGGGTTCGGATCTCCCAGCGCGCGCGCGAAGAAGAGAATCTGGCCGGCCTCTACCGGAACGCGTCGCGCCCCTCCCTCATCGGCCATTCCCACCGCCCTCCATCCACCGGATGTCGCAGGTGACGCCCATAACGCCTCGGCGGCACCGTAGCCGCGCTAGAAGATCCCGCCCGTCCGGATGGTTCGCTCGATCGCGTAGAGCACCAGCAGACCGCCGCCAAGCGCGAGCCACTTCCAATGGTACCGTCCGGGATCCTCAAGCATCGCCGAGAGCGTATGCCCTCATCGGGTCGCGGCCCAGCGCGTCGTGTTGCCCAGTCGTAGCGATAAGGCGGGAACTGCCGCCATGTACATTCACCCTAGCGCGCGACGTCAACGATGTCGCCGTCCGGGGTCACGATCACGTTCTCGTAGGCACCGCCCGCGAGACGGGCACCCGGTGCGACGAGCGCACGGGCGAGGCGCACGTCACGAAGCGCTGCGCCGCCGCCGATCACCACGTTCGGGCCGAGCTGCGCGTGCTCGATGCGCGCATCCTCGCCGACGAGGACGCGCCCGGTGATCGCGCTCTCGACGAGGCGGGCACTGGCGGGGACGGACGGCGTGACGCCGCGCGCGAGCAATCGCTCCTGGGCGTGGAGCAGCCCGGCGAGGGAGCCGCCGTCCAGCCACTCGCCCTCCCAGACGGAGCCCGTGAGGTACGAGCCCTCGCCGACCATCACGGCGAGCGTGCCCGAGAGATCAATCTCCCCCTTCGCATTGACGTAGGGAGCACTTCGCAGGCGCTCGATGACCGGGGGCGCCAGCATCCAGACCGCGACCAGCGCGAGATTCGAGCGCGGGGCGACCGGCTTCTCCTCGAGGTGAACGATGCGCTCGCCATCGTTGGCAAGCTCGACGATACCCATCTCGCGAGGTCGATCGGTCGTGTGCAGGATCACCCGCGCGGCCTCGTCTCCCGCTGCGAACGCGGCCACGTGCGGCGTGAGGGAGTCTCCCGTCATCACCGTGTCGACGGCGAGCACGACCGCGGACCGCCCCTCAAGGGCGGCGCCGACCGCGAGCACGGCGTCGCCGGAGCCGCGCGGCTCTGGCTGCACGGCGAACGAGAGACCGATGCCGGGCGGAGCGAAGCGGCGAGCGGCCTCCTCCGTGCGCCCGTCGTCGCCAGCCACGACGACCACCACTTCGTCGATGCCCGCCGAGACGAGCATCTCGATCGCGTACGCGATCAGTGGGCGGTTGAGCAGCGGGACCATCGCCTTGGGTAACGAGTGCGTGAGCGGCCGCAGCCGCGTGCCGAGTCCGCCGGTGAGAACCACTGCGAGCACCGGGCGGCCGGCGCGGCGCGGGGGACGCTCCACCATCACGACCCGCCTCTCGGTCTCCTGGCACGCCACGCGCGGCACGAGGCCACCGGCCCAGTGTCAACGACGCCGCTCGCTGCCTTCAAGGGCGGCGCTCGATCAAACCCCGCACGCGCGGGGGCCGACGCCGAGCGTGAAACAGAACACGACTGTCTATGCTGGTACGCTGTTCGGAAGTTAGGTGATACGAATGTCATGCATTCGTCTCACCATCAATGTGGTGCCAGCAGGAACGGGGAGTCACCGCCGATGGCCGCGAGCACCGCCGCACCGGGCGCCGTCGCAACGGCGCTCGCGGGCGCCCGCTCCCACGCGTGGCCCCGCCAGTGGCCGCCCTTCGCGATCGTCGGGGCGGCGGTAGCGGTCGCCACGCTCTGCGCTCTCCCGCCCACGCACCTCGTGTGGCGCGTGGCTCACGACCCGGCGGCGGCGTGGTCGACGCTCACCGCATCCTCCGTCGCCACACTGGCAGCCGGCACGCTTGCCTACGCCGCCGTGACGACCGCGATCGCGACGGTGATCGCGCTGCCCCTGGCATGGCTCACGACCCGCAGCGACCTACCGGCGCGACGCCTCGTCACGGTGCTGGCGGCGCTTCCGCTCGCGATCCCCTCCTACGTCGCGGCGCTGGTCGCCGTCTCCGCGTTGGGTCCCCGCGGCCTGCTCCAGCAGGCGCTGGAGCCGTGGAGCGTCGAACGGCTGCCCTCCATCTACGGCTTTTGGGGAGCCGCCGTCGTCGTGGCGCTCGTCAGCTATCCGCTGATGCTACTGACGCTCAGGCCGGCGATCGCCGCCCTGGACCCGCGCCTCGAGGAACTCTCGCGGGGCTTCGGCTACGGCCGCTGGACGACGCTGCGCCGCGTCGTGCTCCCGCAGCTGCGCCCGGGTTTGCTCTCCGGGGGGCTGCTGGTGGCGCTCTACGCGCTCGCGGACTTCGGCGCCGTCTCCCTGATGCGCTTCGACTCGCTCACGCGCGCGGTCTTCGTGCGCTACACGTCGGGTTTCGACATCGCCGGCGCGTCGACGCTGGCGCTGCTGCTGATGCTGATAGCGCTCGCGGTCGTCGCGCTGGAAGTGGCGACGCGGGGAGCGCGCCGACACCACTCGACGCGTGGAATCGCTGGTCCTCCGGCGATGGCTGCGCTGGGGCGCTGGCGATGGCCGGCGCTCGGAGGCGTCGCACTTCTGCTCACGGCGGCGCTCGCGCTGCCGGCAACCGTGCTCGGTTACTGGCTGGTGCGGGGACTCGCCGGCGGTGAGGCGGTAGCCGGCCTCGGCGGCGCGGTAGCCGACACGCTTCTCGCCGGAGCCCTCGCGGCGGTGGTCGCCGCGGCCGCCGCCTTCCCGGTGGCGCTGCTCGCGACGCGTCACCGCGGCTTCCTGCTCGCCCGGCCCATCGAGGTCGTCTCCTACGCCGGCTACGCCCTCCCCGGCCTGACCGTCGCCCTCTCTCTCGCGGTGGTCGCCGTGCGCCTCGGAGCGCTCTACCAGTCGCTGCTCGTCCTGATCGCTGCCTACACGCTGCTCTTCCTGCCACAGGCGGTCGGCGCGACCCGCATTGCCCTCATCACCGTCCGCCCCTCGATGGAGGAGGCGGCACGCAGCCTGGGCCGCCGACCCTGGCGCGCGTTCACGGAGGTCACGCTCCCGCTCGCCGGGCGCGGCGTCGCCGCGGGTGCCGCGCTCGTCTTCCTCACCACCGTGAAGGAGCTGCCCGCAACGCTCCTCCTGGCCCCCACGGGCTTCGAGACCCTCGCCACGCGCGTGTGGAGCGCCTCGAGCGAGGCCTTCTTCGCACGCGCCGCTCTCCCGGCCCTGCTGCTGATCGCGCTCTCCGCACTCCCGCTCGGAGCGACGGGACTGTGGCGCCGTGACGCCTGAGCCGGCGATGCTCGACCTGAGCGCGGCCGTCAGGCGGTCCGAGACGTCCCCGGCCGAGCCGCCAAGGCGAGCCGCCCGCCCGGTCGGCGAAGCTCCGGCCGTGGAGGCGACCGCGCTGCGGCGGATGTTCGGGGACCGTGCCGGCGTGCTCGACCTCTCGCTCGCGGTCCGCGCCGGTGAGCTGATGACGCTCCTCGGACCCTCCGGCTGCGGGAAGACCACCACGCTGCGGCTGATCGCCGGCTTCGAGCGGGCCACGGCCGGCAAGCTCACGCTCTGGGGCGAACCGGTGATCGGCCCGAATCTGCACGTGCCCCCGGAACGCCGGGGCGTCGGGATGGTCTTCCAGGACTACGCCCTCTTCCCGCACCTCACGGTTGCCCAGAACGTCGCGTACGGGCTCACGGGCGGCGGCCTCCGGGGACGCCGGCGCCGCGGCGCCCACCGCGCGGCGCGCGTTGCCGAGGTCCTGGAGCTGACCGGCCTCGCCGGCGCCGCGGAGCGGGGCGTGCACGAGCTCTCCGGCGGCGAGCAGCAGCGCGTCGCGCTCGCTCGGGCGCTGGCGCCCCGGCCGCGACTGCTGCTCCTCGACGAGCCCTTCTCGAGCCTCGACCCCGCGCTTCGGGCGCAGGTGCGCGCCGAACTGCGCGCGATCGTGAAGCGGGCCGGCGCCACCGCGCTGCTCGTGACACACGATCAGGAGGAGGCGCTCTCGATCGCCGACCGCGTCGCCTTCATGTGGCGGGGCCGCATCGAACAGGTCGGGACGCCCGACGAGGTCTACACCCGCCCCGCGACGCTCCCGGCGGCGCGCTTCATCGGCGACGCAAACATCTACGAGTACCCCGTCGAGCGGGGCTGCGTGCTCACGCCGTTCGGGGAGTACGACGCACCCGCCGGCCGCTCCCGTTGCGCCGTCGTGCTGCGCCCCGAGGACCTGCAGGTGCAGGCGGGCGGCGCGCCGGGCCGCGTCGTCGAACGCGAGTACTACGGGCACGACCAGGTCCTGCACGTGGAGCTGGAGACGCCGACGAAGATGCCCGCCCCCGGGGCGAGAGTCCGCGTGCGCGTCCGCCTCGGACCGCACGAGCGCATCACCGCCACGGGCCCCATCGCCATCGGCCTGCGCCGCGACCCGCTGATCTTCTGGGAGTAGCGGGCCCGCCCGCCGTGCGCCCCTCCCAGGCGATGCGTTGCGCCCAGGGAGGCCCACCTTCGCAGGGGACGGCGTCGCTGCGCTCGTTGCGCTCGCTGCGCGGGCGCTTCCGGCCTGAGGCGCAGCCCCGCCTTGCGCTGCCCCCCGATGGATCGACAATGTGGCATGGCCACACGACGCTCCGACCGCGCCCGACCCGCCGCCTCGCGGGCGATGGGGCAGCCGCCGCCGGGGTCGGTCGGCGTTGGCACGCCGGCCCGTGAGCAGCTGACCTCTGGCAGCACCAGCGATCAGCTCGAGCCTCTCTATCACCTGCTCCTGATCGACGATGACCAGCACAGCTACGCCTACGTCGTGGAGATGCTGGGCTCGGTGCTCGGGTACGGACCGGAGAAGGCGTTCGTGCTCGCCCGCATCGTCGACACCGAGGGGCGCGTCATCATCGAGACCGCGAGCCACGACCGCGTCACGGAGCACCAGCGCCAGATCCACTCCTACGGCGCCGACCCGCGCATCGCGACCTCGCTCGGATCAATGAGCGCTGTGGTCGAGCTCGCGCCGGCGTAGCCGCGAGCGCCCCACGGGGCGACGCCGCGTAGAATGGCCCCCGTGACTCCCGATCCGCCGCCCACATCGAGCGCCTCCGAGCGCGGCGAGCCGCTCAACCTCGCGCGTCTCTGCATTGAGGTGCAGGCCGCCGATCCCGCGACCGCCCGGCGGCCTGCCTTCAGCTTCATCGACGAGGCCGCGGGCGGCGACCCGGCCCCCGGGCGCTACCGCTCCGAAAGCTGGAGCTACCAGGAGCTCTGGGAACGGGTGGCCGCCATCGGCCGCGGCCTGATTGCTCGGGGACTGGCTCCCGGCGATCGCGTCCTGGTCCGGCTTCCGCACTCGCCGGAGTACGCATTCGCCTTCTTCGGCGCCACGGCGGCGGGCCTGGTGCCGATCCCGGCCTCGCCGCAGCTCACCGCCGAGGAGACCGAGTTCCTCGTGGAGGATGGTGCGGCGACAGCCGTGATCTCGGCCCCGGAGACCCGAGTCGCCGGATTCTCCGGCATCGCGGTCGACGGCAGTGAGCTCGCGAACCTCGACGGGCCGGGCCCTCTCCCGGAGACGCGCGAGGAGGATCCCGCGTTCCTCGTCTACACCTCCGGCACCACGGCGCGCCCCAAGGGCGTGCTCCACGCGCACCGCACGATCCGGGGGCGGCTCTTGATGCGCGACGGCTGGGAGGGCTTCACACCCGAGGACGTGACGCTCCACGCCGGAACACTGAACTGGACCTACACGCTCGGCGTCGGGCTGATGGATCCGTGGCTCGCTGGCGCGCACGCGCTGCTCTTCGGGGGACGCTACGACCCCTCCGGGTGGCCGGCGATCCTGCGGCAGTACGGCGTGACGGTGTTCTGCGCGGTGCCGACCGTCTACCGCCAGATGCTGAAGTACGGGCGGCCCGAGGACGCCGGGCTCACCGCGCTGCGCCACGGCCTCTGCGCCGGGGAGCCGCTGCCGATCGCCCTGCTCAAGGAGTGGCGCTCCCGCGTCGGCACCGATCTCTACGAAGCGCTCGGCATGACAGAGCTCTCGACATATATCTCGTCCGGGCCGCTCACACCCGTTAGGCCGGGTTCCCCTGGCCGCCCGCAGCCCGGGCGGCGCGTCGCGATCCTGCCGGAGGACGGCGAGCTCCCCGACGCGGCACGGCCGCTTCCGAGCGGAACGACGGGGATGCTCGCCGCGCACCGATCGGATCCCGGGCTGATGCTCGGCTACTGGCGCCGGCCCGAGGAGGAGCACGCCGTCTACCGCGGCGAGTGGTTCGTAGGGGGCGACCTGGCGACGATTGACGACGACGGCTACGTCTGGTTCCACGGGCGCTCAGACGACGTCATCAAGTCCTTCGGCTACCGGCTGTCGCCGGTCGAGATCGAGGCGGCGCTGACCACGCACCCTGCGGTCGCCGAGGCGGCGGTCGTCGCCGTCCCCCTCGACGAGGACAAGACAATCGTGATCGCCGCGGTCGTGCCCCAGGAGGGCGCGGCGATCGGCGAAGAGGCGCTGCGGCACCACGCGGAGCAGCACCTCGCCGGCTACAAGCGGCCGCACGAGTACCGCGTGGTCGAGGCCCTCCCCCGCACGCGTAACGGTAAGGTGCAGCGCTCGACTCTCGCGCGCGAGTTCGCCGCTACGATCGGAAGGAAGGCAGGGCGATGACAGCGCAGACCACGAGTTCCGACGCCCGCTCTCCGGTGCGGGCCGTCGCGACGGGGACGATCGGAGGGTTCGTCTCCGGCCTGACGGGTATCGGCGGCGGGACGGTGATGGTCCCGCTTCTCACCGGCCTTCTGCGCGTGCCGCAGCATCGGGCTCACGCGACGTCTCTCGTGGTCGTGATCTTCGCGGCGACCGCCGCGCTCGTGCTCTACGTCGGACGCGGTGACGTCGACTGGGCGATGGCGGTGGCCGTCGCGGTCGGCGGCGTCGCCGGGGGTCAGATCGGAGCCCGCGCGATGCACAGCGTGCCGGAAGCCCGGCTGCGCGCTGTCTTCGCGCTCTTCCTGATCGCGGTCGGCGTGCGGCTTCTGGTGTTCGGGTAGGCGCGGGGGTGGAGGAGATTCTCGGCGCGCTCGCGATCGGCCTGGCCGGCGGCGTCGCCGGCGGGCTACTCGGCATCGGGGGCGGAACGCTCTACGTACCGGCACTGGTGCTATTCTTGGGCGTCGAGCAGCAGCTCGCGCAGGGCATCTCCCTCGCCGCGGTCATTCCGACGGCGATCTCGGCGACCACGGCGAACCTCAGGCGCGGCTACGTGGACGGCCGGCTTGCGGCCACCGTCACGCCGGCCGCGATCGTACTCGCCGTGGTCGGCGCGCGGATCGCCGGCGAACTCGACTCCGAGACGCTCTCTCGCATCTTTGGGGTCGTCGTGCTCTACGTCGGCGGGCGCACGCTGTTCTCGATCTGGCAGCGCGCACGGGCCGCCTCGCCTGCGGAGGCAGCTGGCGGATCCGAGGGAGCGCCCGGGGCGTGAGCGCCCCGCGGACGGCGGCCTACGCTCCGCCCCGCGCGAGCACGATCGCGAGAAAAGCAGCGTAGGCGACGATGAGAGCGACCCCCTCCGGCCGCCCGATACGACCCCGGGGCCAGGCCAGCAGAAAGAGAACCGCCGTCGATGCGACGAGCGCCGGCATCTCGAAGCGGTAGAGCTCGGACGCCGTCGGGAGTGTGGCCAGCGCCCCGGTCAGACCGAGCACGCCCAGCAGGTTGAAGACGTTCGAGCCCACGACGTTGGCGACGGCGATCTCCTGCTCGCCACGGAGTGCGGCGACAGCGCTCGTCACGATCTCGGGGAGGCTCGTACCGATGGCCACGACCGTGACGCCGATCGCGACCTCGCTGATGCCGATGCGCGCGGCGCTGGCGACCGCCCCGTGAACGGCCATCTGGGAGCCGACGGCGAGAGCTCCGATACCGACGACGACGAGCGCCACCTCGCGGGCGACCTCTCGCGTCGTGAGCTCCTCACGCGCCTCGGGCAGCTCCCCGCCGACCTGCACGGCGGCCACCTCCGGGCGCAGCCGGAGCGAGAGCACGACGAAGGCCAGCAGGGCCGCGAACAGCGCGGCCCCGGCGGCGTGCCCGATTGTTCCGCCCACGCCAACGAGCACGACCGCCGCGGTTGCCGCGGCCAGCACCGGCATCTCCCACCTGAGGAGCCGTGGATGCACGGCCATGGGGCGGGCGACGCCGGCGAGGCCGAGCACCAGCGCGACGTTCGTGACGTTGGAGCCGAGCACGTTGCCGACGGCGAGTCCGCCGGATCCGTCGAGACCCGCGACGAGGCTCACCACGAACTCCGGAGCCGAGGTACCGAAGGCGACCACCGTGGCCCCGACGATCAGCGGCGACAGCCCGAAGGCAACGGCCAGGCGCGCCGCCCCCTTCACGAGCAGCCACGCCCCGAGAAGCACCGCCCCGAGCCCCGCCGCCGTCAGGGCGAGGTCCGCGAGACCCGAGCCCATCAACGCGGGCCGGCGTGGCCCCGCGAGGGGGCGCCGCTCCCGGCCGCCTGAGGCCGCATCATCCGCGCTCGGACCTCGACGCGACCGCGAGCGTGAGCAGGCCGGCCAGGGCCGCCACAACCGAGCCGATCAGGATGCCGACCTTCGCCTCGCGGAGCAGCTCATCCGCCGCCTCGACGCCGAGCACCTCGGCCGGGTAGGAGAGCTCGGTGATGAAGAGCGCCACCGTGAACCCGATGCCAGCGATCACCCCCATCGCCGCCAGCTGCGTCCACGTCACGCCGCTCGGAAGCGACGCGCCGAACCGGACCGCGATCCACGCGCCGAGCGTCACGCCGAGCGGCTTCCCCACCACCAGGCCCATCCCCACGCCGAGCGCGAGCGACGAGCCGAGAGCGGCCTCGAGCGCCCCGTCGCGGAGGTCGACGCCGGCGTTGGCGAAGGCGAACAGCGGAACCACGAGGAAAGCCGACCACGGCAGCAGGCTGCGCTCCAGCCGGTCGAGCGGCGCGACCGTCTCAGTCGCACTCGTCGACAGCGAGTGCAGGGCATCCGCCTCGTGCTCCCGGCGGAAGTGCCTGTCGGGGATCTCGTGGGCGCGCCAGAACTGCGCGATCAGCCGCTCGGCCACCGCCCCGAACGCGGCGGGGTCGTAGAGAGGACGCGACGGCGTCATCAGACCCATGATCACGCCGAAAATCGTGGGGTGGATGCCGGAGGCATACGTCGCCCCCCACCCAACAACGCCGAGCGCGACGTAGACGTAGACGGGCCGCACGCCGTAGCGCTTGAAGAGTGCCACCGTGACCAGCACGGCGCCGACGATCATGAGCGCCGTGTAGTTGAGCCCCTCGGTGTAGAAGGCGGCGATCACCAGCACGCCGCCGATGTCGTCGACGACGGCGACACCGAGCAGCAGCACCTTGAGGCCCGCCGGGATCCGGGAGCCGAGCAGCGTCAGCACGCCGAGCGCGATCGCGATGTCGGTGGCCATCGGGATCGCCCACCCGCGCCTCGCCTCCTCGCCGTCCACGAAGACAAGGAAGATCAACACCGGAACCACTATGCCGCCGAACGCAGCGGCCAGCGGCACCGCGAGTCGCCGGGGCGAGGCGAGCTCGCCGAGGACGATCTCGCGCTTGATTTCGAGCCCGACCAGGAAGAAGAAGACGACCATCGCCGCGTCGTCGATCCAGTGCTTCAGGGACTCGTCGAAGGCCCACAGCCAGACGTCCACGGCGAAGTGGATGTCGAAGAGCTCGTGGTAGCTCTCGGACCAGGGCGAGTTCGCCCAGACGAGTGCCTGAAGCACGGCGACGACGATGACGACGCCGCCGGCAACCTCCAGCCGGATGAAGCGCTCCACCGGGCGCACGAAGCGGCGGACCTGCGCGTGGCGCCTCGCCTGCCGGGGGTCGGAGAGGTTCCTCTCGGCGAGCGCCTCCGCCGAGACATCGTCCGGCCGGTCACCCGCCGGCGACGGCCGTTCGCGCTCCTGCGGCGAATCCTCGGTCGCCATACGCTCCCTCCGACAGCGCGGGGGACTCGCGCCCACCCGGCGGGTCGAGCTTAGCTCGCGCCGTCGTGACGATCACGCCGCGACGGGTGGGTGAGGGCGCTAGGAGGGGTCGGGATAACGGTCGCCGATGACGTCCGCTGAGCGCAGCCGTTCGATCTCAACCGCGTCGTAGCCGAGCTGCTGCAGGACCTCCCCGTTGTGCTCGCCCACGAGCGCCGCGCGACGGTCCCACGAGGGGGCATCCGGCCGCATGCGCCAGAGGAAGCCGCCGAGCAGCCGGTTCGGCAGGTACGGGTGATCGACCGCCTGGAACCACTCGCGGGCGTGCAGCTGCGGCGACAGCAGCGGACCGCCCGGGGCGAGCACCGGCGCCGCGATCACGCCCGCGGCCTGCAGGACATCCGCGACAGCCCACGCGTCGGCGCTCGCGGCGTACTCCGAGACGGCGGCGTCCACGGCGTCGCGCTCACGGAGGCGCCCCGCCGCCGACGCCCACACGTGCCCGTCCTCCGCCCACTCGGGATGGCCGGCGGCTGCCGCGAGTGCGGCCCACTGGCGATCGTTCTCGGCGGCGATGTTCACCCAGGAGTCGTCGCCCGCCGCCCGGTAGCAGCCATGGGGGACAACGTGCGGGTCGCTGTCCCCCAGGCGTCGCGGCAGGCGGTGATTCAGCGTCCACTCCGCGATCAGATGCGGGACGTTCGTGGAGAGCTCTTCGATCTGCGCGAGGTCGAGGTAGCTTCCCTCGCCGGTCCGCTCGCGCTCCGTCAGCGCGCCCACCACGCCGAAGATCCACGCCAGCGGCACGGTCGCGTCCGAGTGGAGGATGGGGATCATGTCCGACATCGTCCCGTCGGGGTAGCCGCGCACGGAGGCGTGGCCGGTCATCGCGTCGAAGCCGACGCCGAACATGCGGTAGCCACCGTAGGGCCCCTCCTGCCCCCAGCCGGCGAGGGAGACCAGCGTGATCCGTGAGTTGAGCGCGTGCACCGCGTCCCAGCCGAAGCCCATGCGGGCCAGGGTCCCAGCGGAGAAGCTCTCGACCAGGACATCCCCCCAGCGGATCAACCGCCGGAGGATCTCGGCGCCCTCCTCGGTGCGGATGTCGACGGCGATGTTGCGCTTGTTGCGGTTGCCGTGGTGGTGCGTGTTGACGCGCTCGTAGACGGGGCCCTCTCCGTCCGCCACGCGGGGATCCGGCTCGCGCAGGGGGCGCGTCTCCGAGTTGCGCGGGTAGGTCTCGAGCTTGATCACGTCGGCGCCGAGATCGCCGAGCAGCGAGCAGCCGAAGGGGCCCGCCCAGACCTCGGAGAGTTCCACGACGCGCAGGCCTGAGAGCGCCTCGCCGCTCATCCCGTCACCCCCGCCCGGAAGAGCGCGATCTGCTCGTCCCTCGAGTAGCCCAGCTCGTCGAGAAGCTCGCCAGTGTGCTCGCCGAGGCGCGGCGCCGGGCGCGCCTGCCACGCCTCCGACTGGAGGCCGTTCATCCGGTACGGAGCACCGGGAATCGTCACCCCGACCGGCTCGCCGCCCGGCCCCGGCTGCGCGAGCGTCACGTAGGACCTCCGCGCCTCAGACTGCGGGTCGGTCATCACCTCCGAGGCGTCGAGCACCGGCGCGCACATCACGCCCGCCGCCTGCATCTCATGGAAGATATCGTACTTCGTACGGGTCGCGAGCCACGGCACCAGGAGTCCGTGGAACTCGTCGAAGTGATCGGCGCGCTGCGTCGGATCGGTGAAGCGCGGGTCGAACGCCGCCTCGGGATGTCCGATCACCCGACAGAGATTGGTGAAGAAGGGATGCCGCGCCGCCGAGAAGAGCACGTGCCCGTCCTTGCAGGGGTACGCGCCCATCGGATAGATCCTGCGGGACTGCCCGCCCGAGCGCGGCTGGACCGCGCCGTTGACGGCCCAGAGGAAGAACGAGCTGTCGACGTTGCCCATTAGCGCCTCGACGCCAGCCACCTCCACGTCGCGGCGCCGTCCGTCCTGCCGGCGTCCCCAGATGGCGACGAGGCCGAGCATCCCGGCAGTGTTCGCCACCTGGATCATCCCCGCATGCGGCGCGTAGCGCAGCGGCTCGCGCCCCTGGATGGAGTGGCGATGCGCGCGCGTCGACCACCCGAAGAGCGTCAGATCGTTCTCCGCCCGCTCCGCGTAGGGCCCGTCCATGCCGTGGGCGGTGATCACGACGGTGCAGGGACCTCCCTCCGGGTCGATGCGATCGAGGAGGTCGCGCAGCTCCGGCACCGGCTGGTGCGCTATCAGCAGGTCGGCGTCGGCGAGCAACCGGTTGAGCACCTCTCGCCCCGACGGCGTCGCGAGATCGAGCGCAAGCGAGCGCTTCCCGGTGTCGAACGCCATGTGCATCGCGCCGGTATCGAGGTGCGGGCGGTCTGCGGGGAACGGTGCCAGGCGCCGGATCTCGCCGCCTGTAGGCGGCTCGACCTTGGTGACCCGCGCGCCGAAATCCGAATACCGCTTGGTGGCGGCGCCAGCCGCAAGCGTCCCGCCGACTTCCACGACCCGCAGGCCTACGAGTGGCTGCATCGGCGACCTCGCACGCGCCCCGCCAGCATTCCCGCCGGACCGTATGTCACCCTACGTAGCCTCGGCCCGCGGCGGCAACCCGACAGACTCCCGTGTCTCTCCGGGAGCGGGGTAGCTATCGGCAATCGCCCCCTGGCACAGTAGGTCGGCGATCTCGTCGGCACTGTAGCCCAGCTCCGTGAGGATCTCCTCGTTGTGCTCGCCGACGAGCGCCGTCGGCCGATCCCAGCTCAGCGGGTCCGGTTCGACCTGCCACAGGAAACCGCCGACCATCGCCGGGCCGGTCCAGCGGTGCTCGATGGTGTGGTTCCACTCGCGCGCCTGCAGCTGCGGCGACATCAGCACCTGCGAGGCGGAGGTGACCGGTGCGGCGATGGCGCCCGCGGCCTGCACGGCGTCGGCGATCTCGAAGGCGGCGCGTTCACGCGTGCAGGCGGTGATCGCCTCATCGACGGCCCCGCGCTCGCGGAGGCGCCCCGTTAGCGTCGACCAGGGGTGGCCCTCCTGCGCCCACTCGCCGCGCCCGAGCGCGCCCGCGATGGCCGCCCACTGCGCGTCGTCCTCGGCGGCGACGGCGACCCACTCGTCGTCCCCGGCGGCGCGGTAGACGCCGTGCGGCACCACATGCGGATCGCGGTTGCCGAGGCGGGCCGGCAGGCGCCCGTTCATCGTCCACTCTCCGAGAAGCCCCGGAAACTGCCAGACGAGCCCCTCCCACTGCGAGAGATCGGTGAAGCACCCCTCGCCGGTCCGATCGCGCTCCTCGAGCGCCGTGATCGCGGCGCAGACGGTGGTGGCGGCGCCGGTCGCGTCAGAATGGAAATTGGAACGCACATCCTCCATCGGCCCGTCCGCGTAGCCGCGCACGGCCATGTGCCCACTGGTGGCGTCGAGCCCGGCGCCGAGCGTCACCTTCCCGGCGTAAAGCCCCGCCACCCCCCAGCCGGCGAGCGAGATCATGCAGGTGCGGGGGTTCAGGGTGTGCACGACCTCCCATCCGAAGCCGAGCTTCGCGATGGTGCCGGAGGAGTAGCCCTCGATGAAGAGGTCGGCGCCCGCGATCAGTCGGCGCAGGACCTCGGCGCCACCCGGGGTGCGGACGTCGAGACAGACGTTGCGCTTGTTGCGGTTCCCCTGGTGGTGGAGCGCGTCGCGCTCGTAGGGGGGACCGTCCCCCGGCATGGTCCCCTCGCGCCGGCGCACGGGGCGCGTCATCGAGCTTCGGGGGTACGACTCGACCTTCACCACGTCGGCGCCCATGTCGCCGAGCAGAGAGGCGCCGACCGGGCCGGCCCACGCCTCCGTCATCTCGACCACGCGCAGCCCCGCCAGCGCCTGCGTCGTCATCGTGGCCCCCCCGTGAGGCGCCCCCGGCCCCACTCCGGGCCGCGGCGGCCGGCGCGCGGCGGGCGCGCTCGCGGCCGGACGGCGGCGGCGCTCATCGCGTCACGCCGGCGCGGAAGAGCGCGATCTGCTCGTCGGCTCCGTAGCCGAGCTCACCCAGCAGCTCGGCCGTGTGCTCCCCGAAGCGCGGGGAGGGGCGGGCACTCCACGCGGCGGAGTCGAGCCCTCCCGTGCGATACGGCGCGCCCGCGAGCGTGAGGGTGCCGACGCCGGGTTGCTCCACCTCAACGAACGAGCCGCGCGCGACCGCCTGCGGCTCGGTCAGAGCCTCCGACACGTCGAGCAGCGGGGCGACCATCACGCCCGCGTCCTGCAGTTCCTCGAACGCCTCCTGCCTCGTGCGCGAGGCGAGGTAGGGGCCGAAGTACTCCATGAAGTCGTCCCAGTGGCCGCCGCGCTGTTCGGGGCGGAACCTCGGATCGTCCCGCATCTCCGGGTGGCCGATGGCTGAGCATAGCCGGCTGAACCACGGCTCCATGTGCGCCGAGATGGTGAGATAGCCGTCGCGGCAGCGGTAGTTGCCCGTCGGGTAGACCACGTGGGACTGCCCCCCGGTGCGCGCCCACTCGGCGCCACTGAAGGCCCAGGGGACAAACGAGGTGTCGACGTTGCCGAGGATCGCCTCGACCTGGGAGACGTCGACGTCGCGCCTCACGCCGCCGTGGCGCAGCCCCCAGCACACCGCGAATCCGGCGGCGGCGGCGGTGTGGGCGGCCTGCACGTGCCCCGCCTCGGGCGCGTAGCGGAGCGGCTCGCGGCCCTCGATGGCGTTGCGGTGGACGCGTGTCGTCCACGACAGCACGGAGAGGTCGTTCTCGCGACGCTCGGCGTAGGGACCGTCGAGTCCGTGCGGTGTGATCGCAACCGTGCTCGGCCCCTCCTCGGCATCGACGAGCGCGCGCAGGCGCCGGATCTCGGGCGGTGCCCCGTCGAAGATGGCGAGCTGCGCGGTGTGGAGCAGCCGCGTCAACACCTCGCGGCCCGAGGCCGTGGCGAGATCGAGCGCGAGAGACCGCTTACCGGTGTTGAACGCGAGGTGGTAAGCGCCGTGGTCGACGTGTGGTCGGTCCTCCGGAAATGGCGGAAGGCGCCTGAGTGAGCCGACCGTCGGGGGCTCCACCGTCACGACATCGGCACCGTAGTCGGAGAACGTCTTCGTCGCGGCGGCCGACGCAACGCTGGCACCCACTTCGATCACGCGAATCCCGTGAAGCGGCTGCATGACTCTCCCTCCGCCGACGGTGCGCCCCTGCTACCACGCCCCTGTGGGCGCGTCAACGTAGCGGCCCCTTATGTAACAGAGCGGGAGTCGCCCGTGGAGAGCTCGCGCACCCGCACCCCGCCGGCGGACGGGGACGAACTGGTAGGCTCGGGACGGAGCGGAGAGGGCATGGCGAGCCGGCGGTCTGACATCGCGCTGGACGAGAGCGGGCGGCGCGCGCTGCTCGAGGAGGCGCGCACCCTCGTACTCGGGACGATCGGGCGGGACGGGCGGCCGCACGTCGTCCCGATGTGGTTCGTCCTCGACGCCGAGGGCCTGCCGCTGATCACGAGCTACGCCCGCTCGCAGAAGGTGCAGAACATCAGGCGCGATCCCCGCGTCACCGCGCTCGTCGAGGCGGGGACGGGCTACGGGGAGCTGCGCGGCGTCGTGATCGACGGCCGCTGCGAGCTGATCGAGGGCGACCCGGAGCGCACGCGCGCCGTGATGGAGGCGATCGGGCGCCGCTACGGCGCCGACGCCTCGCCGGAGGCGGCCCGGCCCGCACGCCAGGCGCCGAAGCGCATCGTGCTGCGCATCCACGCGGAGCGCTATCGCAGCTGGGACCACCGACTCACCGGCACCCGCTGAGGGCCGGACGGGACGGCCGAGGCCCCCTAGCAGGGTTGTGATTTTCTCCCTGGGTGCCCGGAGCATGGCCGGCGGTGCCCCGCGGGTGCAACAAACGCCCCCGGTAGCTGTCAGAAGCCCCAGGTAGTGGTCGACTGTAACTGATAAGACGAGTATACTAACGATCATACAAGAGGGACCCCCACGAGGGAGGATATCGATGCGAGGACAGAGCGAGGACCAGGGCCGCGCCACTCTCACCTGCCCGGAGATGTTCGTCCCCAGCGACCACCCGCTCCGACGCATCAAGCCCATCGTCGACCGGGCGCTCGCCAATCTCTCCCCGCGCTTCGACGGTCTCTACAGCGAGTCCGGGCGACCGTCGATTCCGCCCGAGACGCTGCTCAAGTCGACACTCCTCATCGCCTTCTTCTCGATTCGTAGCGAGAGCCAGTTCTGCGAGCGGCTGCGGTCCGACATGGCGTTCAAGTGGTTCCTCGACCTCCCGGGAGACCCCGGTTCCTTCGACCGCTCCACGTTCTCGAAGAACCGCTCCCGGCTCCTTGACGGCGACATCGCCCGGGGGTTCTTCGAGGAAGTCGTGAGGGAGGCGAGGGAGCGGAACCTGCTGTCCGAGGAGCACTTCACGGTCGACGGGTCGCAGCTCGAGGCGTGGGCGTCGCACAAGAGCTACCGGTCACGCGACGAGCAGGACGGGGACAAGCCTGCGGGCCGCAATCCGGACGTCGACTTCCGCGGCGAGCGCCGGCACCGGGACACCCACGTCAGCACGACCGATCCCGGCGCGCACCTGTACCGGAAGGGGAACGGGCAGGCGGCGCGCCCGAGCTACATCGGGCATGTGATGACGGAGAACCGCAACGGGCTCATCGTCGATGTCGAGCTCACGACGGCGCACGGGCGGGCGGAGCGGGATGCGGCGCTGGCCATGGCCGAGCGCAGCCTGACACCGGGGGCGACGCTGGGCGCCGACAAGGGATACGACGCGAAGCACTTCGTGGAGGGGCTGTGCGAACTCGGGGTCGTGCCGCACGTGGCACGGCGAGCGAAGCACAGCGCCATCCCCGAGGAGGTGGCGCAGACGCCCGGCTACGAGGTGAGTCAGCGCCGGCGCAAGATGGTGGAGGAGAGCTTCGGGTGGCTGAAGACCGTGGGGGGCGGGCGCAAGCTCCGCTACATCGGCGAACAGGTCAACGGTTTCTGGATGGAGATGGGCGCTGCCGCGTACAACCTGGTGCGCGTGGCCAATATCGACGCCGCGCTGTCACGGGCGTAGTGCGCCCGGAGTAGGTCCCGGGGCGCCCGGACGGGCTGAGAGAGCCCCGGAGGGGGCCAGAATCGGCCCCGAAATGACGCCGCATACGCCCTCTTGGCGGTGATTCGCTCCGTGGCCGCGCCAAAGGGGGCCTTTTTCCCGACCCTGCTAGCGCTCGCGCAGCGGGCGCAGGCCGCGGCGTGTGCGCACGGCGTTCGCCGCGGCGAGCGCGGCCGGTTCGCGGGCGAGCAGTCGCGCGGCGCGCGCGCTCCCGATCCCCCCGGCCGCCGCCGCCGTCGCCAGCTCTCCGTCGTGTGCCACCAGCAGGTCGAGAAGCGCCGCGACGGCCGGCAGGTAGCGGGCATCGCGACGGTGGAGCGTCCCCGCCCGCCCGCCGGCCGCGAGCGGGCGGAGCTCGGGCGGCGGAGCCTCTCCGGGAGCGGCGACGGGCGCGCGCGCCCCGAGCGCGATCGCGCGGCGCAACCGCCTGAGGGCGCGAGCCCTGTTCTCGTGCTGCGAGCGCGACTCGTGCGCCTGCGCCACGAGGCCGCTCGGGCGGTGTCTGAGCCTCACCGCCGAGTCCGTGACGTTGCGCTTCTGCCCGCCGGGCCCGCTCGCCCGGTAGCGATCGACATCGCACTGCGCGAGCAACGCCTCATCCGAGAGCGGCAACAGCTCCCGCCACGTCGGACTCATGCCCGGGGCGCTCATCTCCCGTACGCTAGCAGCCGACGCGCGCGGGCGGGCGCACCCGGCGGAGGGTCCGCGCCATGGGCGGACGCCCGGGCGAACAGGCGGTAGCCTCACGGGCGGCCCGGGATGGGCCGGGCGCCTGGCGGGAGAGGCAGCGGGAATGACCGAGGGGCCGCTGAGGGCTCAGATCGTCGGGGCCACCGGCTACGGTGGACTCGGCATTCTCGAGCTCTTCCTGGGACACCCCGGCTTCGACGTCACCGCTCTGCTCGCACGCGACGACGCCGGGCGCCGCATCGATGAAGTCTACCCGCACCTGGCGGGGCGATGCGACCTCGTCGTCCAGCGTCCCGAGCCGGCGGCGATCGGCTCGAGCTGCGACGTCGTCGTCTTCGCGACGCCCGACCGCGTCTCCCAGAGCTATGCGCCCGCGCTCGCAGACGCGGGAATTCGCTTCCTCGACTACTCCGGGGACTTCCGCTTCGGTTCGAGTCAGGACTACGCGCTTTACGCGCGCGCCCATCCCGGCATCGCCGAGGAAGCGCACGCGGCGGAGGCGCTGCTTGGGCGCGCGGTCTACGGCGTCCCCGAGCTACGCGCCGACGAGATACGCGAGGCCCCGATCGTCGGCAACCCGGGCTGCTTCGCCATCGGGATCATCCTCGGCCTCGCGCCGCTCTTCGAGCGCGATCTCCTGGCGGACCGGGAGGTCACCATCGACGGCCTGACCGGCTCCTCGGGCGCCGGCAAGAAGCCGTCGGCAGCTCAGCACTTCTCGCACCTCTCGGACAACGTCGTCCCGTACCGCGTCTTCGCGCACCAGCACGTGGTGGAGGCGGAGCTGACGCTGGGCCGACTCGGCTCTGGTGGCGGGGCCTCGCTCCACTTCGTCCCCCACCTGCTCGGTACCACGCGCGGCATCCTCTCCACCATGCACGCGCGCCTGGCACGCCCGACGTCGCGGGACGCGCTGCTCGCCCTCTACCGCGAGCGCTACGCCGAGCAGCCCTTCGTGCGGGTGCTTGAGACCCCGCCAACCCTCAAGGGGACGGCCGGCTCGAACTACTGCGACATCTCGCTGGTGACCTCCGCGGATGGGCGGCGGGTCGTCGTGATCGCCTCGATCGACAACCTGATGAAGGGGCAGAGCGGGAACGCGCTCCAGAACCTCAACCTGATGTTCGGCCGCGATACCGCCGACGGGCTCTCGCGCCTCCCCCTGTATCCCTAGGCGCGGGCGGGCTCGCGGACGCGGCCGGCGAGCCACGCCACGGCCCAGGCGAGAGCCACCAGCACGGCGGGCGCGACCGTGAGTACGGTCGCCGTTCCCACGGCGTCGGCGACCACGCCGAGAAGGAGCAGCGACACGCCCGCGAGTCCGTCTCGAAGCACCCCGAGCAGCGCGAAGGTGCGGCCCTGGATCGCCGGCGGCACGTACTTGCTCACGTAGGTCTGCGTCGAGGCGGCGGCGAGCGTGAGGCCGAAGCCGAGCGAGATCGAGAGCAGAGCCGCCACCTCGACCTCCTCGGGCACGCCGGGAAGGTCGATGACCACGAGCCAGCCCACCCTCTCCGTCACGGCACCGACGGCACCGAGCGCGGTCATGCCGGCGGCCGCCGAGGCGAAGCCGGCCGCCGCCGATACGCGCTCACCCACGAGCCGGATCGAGAGCGGCGTGATGAGGAGCGCGACGACGAGGCCGAGCGCGGCGGGCGCGAAGACGTAGAGAGCGTTCTCCGGGTCGACCCCCAGCACCTCGCTGGTGTACTGCGGCCCGAGGATGCCGACGCAGACGGAGACGGTGCTCGCCATCGCCGCGAGCAGCAGCGTCCAGAGCACCGCGGGCTGCCCCGAGAGCCACGGGAGCATCTCCCGGGTGGCGCTGTGCATCGTCAGCAGGAGCGACTGGCCGGCGCGGGCGTAGCGACCGACCTCTGAGCGCGCGGAGGCACGAACCCGGCGGGCCTCCCCGCCGCCGGACACCGCCCGAGGCGGCTCGGAGCCGAGGCGCAGATCGAGAACGCGCGTCGCCGAGAGCAGGAAGAGCAGGCTCGCTATCACCGTGACGACGCGCACGCCCCACAGCACGACGACCACCGGCGCGAGCAGCGCCTTCCCCACGACCTCCCCGACGGACGAGACGAAAGAGAGGAACGAGGTCGCCGACGCCAGCTCCGCCTCGGTCGCGACCAGGGGCAGCGTGGACGCCTCCGAGGGCTGCGAGACCTGATAGGCGACGCGCACCGCGAACAGCACGACGAGAAGCGGCAGCAGGTCAGTGCCGAAGAGGCCCGGGATGAGGAAGGCGAGCACGCCCATGGCCACGTAGGCGCCGGCGAGAGCGGCCCGCTTCGGCAGCGCATCCGCGACCGCACCCCCGTACATGCCCAGCACGACGCCCGGGAGCAGGAAGGCCACGCCCACCAGCGCGGCGTCGACGGCGCCGCCGCCGGATCGGGCGCGGTCTATCAGGACGCTGTAGAGCAGCGCCTGCAGGGCCACGTCGCTCAGGAAGCGCGAGGCGAGCAACGCCTGGAACTGCACGTTCCAGACCACCGAGCCCGGCGGAACCATGAACCAGAGCACGCGGAAGACGCGGCGCTGCCCCGCGTCGAGGCCGGCGGCGGTGCGCGCGATCTCACGCCGTATCGTGCGGCCGGCCGGTTCGTCGAATTCGGGAGGGAGCGTCATCGGCGCGATCGTAGCCGCATGCGCCGGCCACGTTCCTCCCACCCCCGATGCCGGCGCGCCGCCGGACCTCCGGCGCCCCCCGTCGCGAGCTCCTATACTCCATCCGGCATGCGCACCATCGGGCACACCATCGAGCTGATGAGGATGAGCTGGCGCGTCCTGATGAAGGACCGCGAGCTGATCGTATTCCCGATCCTCTCCGGGATCGGCGTGCTTATCGCCGCCGGCGCCTTTTTCCTCATCGCGAGCGTGACCGGAACGCTCGACAGGATCGCCGCGGAGGGAGCGGACACGAGCCCGGGAGCCCTCGACATCGCGCTCTCGCTTGCCCTCTACGTCGCGGGCTACTTCATCGTCATCTTCTTCAACGCCGCGCTGGTCGCCGCCGCGCTCGAGCGTCTGCGGGGTGGCGATCCCAACGTCGGCTCGGGGCTGCGTGCCGCCGCGACGCATCTCCCGCAGATTCTGGGATGGGCGATCATCGCCGCGACCGTGGGACTCATTCTCCAGCTCGCCCGGGGACGCACCGACAATTTCCTCGGGCGCGTGGCGCTCGCGATCGTGGGCGGCGTGTGGGCGTACCTGACCTTCTTCGTGGTGCCGGTCCTGGTCGCCGAGGGTCTCGGGCCGATCGCGGCGATCCGCCGATCGGGCAGCCTCTTCCGTCGCACGTGGGGCCAGCAGGTCGCGGCCTCCTTCGGCTTCGGGCTCGTCTACATCCTCGTCGTTCTCGTGGCCTTTCTCCCCGCCGCCGCGATCTTCGCCGTGAGCCCGATAGCGGGGCTCGCCGCCGGGGCCGTGATCGTGGGGCTGACGGTCGCCACCGTTCAGGCGCTCGAGGGCATCTTCAAGGCGGCCCTCTACGAGTTCGCGAACGGCGAGGCGCCCCTGGGCTTCGATTCCGGCACGCTCTCCGACGCCTACCGGGCGCTCTAGACACCCGGTCGCGCGCCGGCTTGCCCGAGGCGACGGGGGCGGGCGCGCTGGCGCGCGATGATCCATGATCGCCCGACCGATGAGTCCACGCGCCGGTGCGGGGTGACGCGGCCCGGCGTGCCCGGGAGCCCGGGGCCTGAGGGGAGACGGGGTGGCCATGAGAAACGGCGTCCACGCCGTCATCTTCGACTGGGGCGGAACCCTTGCGACCTACGCCCCCGTGGAGCTCGACGACATGTGGGCGCTCGCCGCCAGGCACATCGCCTCCACCCATCCGGTGGCGGCATCCGGTGCCCGGCTCGACGCGGATCAGGTCAGGCGGCGCCTCGGCGCCGTCGAGGAGGCGTTCTGGTCGCGGACAGCGACCGATCAGCGCTCCGGTACGCTCGCCGAGATCCTGGCGATGGCCGCACGCGACCTCGGTGTCGACGTGGCGGGAGCGGTGCTCGAGGAGGCCGCGCTGCGCTACCTCGACACCTGGACACCGCACATCGTCCACGACCCGGACGCGGCGGAGACGCTCTCGGCTCTCCGCGAGCGCGGCATCGCCATCGGGATGCTCTCCAACACGCACTGGCCGCGGGCCTTCCACGAGCGATTCCTGGAGCGCGATCACCTCGCCGCGCTCATCGACGCGCGTGTGTACACGAGCGAGCTCCCGTACATGAAGCCGCACGAGCTCGCCTTCCGCGCGGCGCTCGACGCGCTCGGCGGCCCTGATCCGGCGTCCACGGTCTTCGTGGGAGACCGGCCCTTCGACGACGTGCACGGGGCGCGCTCCGTCGGGATGAAGACGGTGCTGCGCCCGAACCCGAGCGTCCCGCCCTACGACGTGGAACCGGACGCCGTGATCGACCGCCTGCCGGACCTCGTGCCCCTCATCGACGGCTGGAGTTGAGGGCACCCGACCGGCCGACGGCCCCACTCACCACACGACGCGCGGCTAGGCACCCTCCTGCGCGGCGAGCGCCGACGCGCTCTTGGAGCGGCGCCGCTCCGAGCCCGCGAGTACGAGGGCGAGGGCGACCAGCATCGCCAGGGCGGCAGCGCCCAGCAGAACAAAGGCGGCCCCAGTGCCGGCGCGCTCGGCGACGATCCCCGACAACGAGCCCGAGACAGAGCCGAGCCCGAAGGCCATGAAGAACTGGAACCCGAAGGCCCGGCCGAGCGCCCCCCCGGGGGCGTAGTCGGCCATCAGCGAGTTGAAGACCGGCTGCTGGCCCCAGTTCGCGAGCACGAAGCCGATCGACGCGAGCACCAGCCACCATCCCGTCGCGGGCGCCATCAGCAGCAGGGCCGGAACAAGCGCCACGGTGAACAGGAGGGCGGCGCGCTCGGCCAACATGCGGTCGATCAGCCGCCCACCCATGAGTTGTCCGCCGATGCCGATGAGGAGAACGAGCGTCGTGGTGGCCCCGGCCATCGCCTCGGCGTCCCAACCCAAAACCGAGAGCCTGAGGTTCTGCTCGAGGTGCGCCGGGAGGAATGTGATCGCGCCGCGGTAAACGAAGCCCTGCCCCACGGCGGCGAAGTAGACCAGGAGCAGAGACGGCATCATCCAGGAACGCTCGCGAGGCGGGGTCGAGCCAGCGCGGCGGCGCGGATCGGTCAGCTCGCGAGCACGCAGCCGGCGTCGCTCCCGCTCCGCCTCGTCACGACCCGGCACGAGTCGCCACACGACGACGGCCGCGATCAGCGCGAGCGCGCCGAGCACGAGATAGGCGGCGCGCCAGTCGGCCGCGATCGCGACGACCGTCACGAGCGCCGGCGCGACACCGAGTCCGATATTGCCGCCGACCCCGTGGCGGGCGAGCGCGCGGCCCCGGCGCTCCGCGAGCGTCGCCACCATCGCCGTACCGGGCGGGTGGTAAAGCCCGATGGCCGCGCCCAGCAGGGCGAGGGCCACCGCGAGCAGCGTCAGGTTCGGCGCCGCCGCCGCGAGAACGCAGAGGCCGGCTCCGCCGGCCATCGCGAAGGAGATCACCGCGCGCTCGCCGTAGCGGTCGGAGAGGTAGCCCGCGGGAATCGCGGTGCTTCCGAAGGTGATCGTCCCGGCGTTCGCGACGACCCCGAGCGCCGCGAGACCAGCGCCGAACTCGGCGCCTATGCGCAGGAGCAGCGCGGCGAACGCCACTTCCATCCCGTGGGTCATGGCATGCGCGACGATGGCCGCGATCACGACGCGACGCTCCATCGTGCCTCCGTTGATCCGCGGTCCTCGTCGGCTCATGCGCCCGGGGCTAGCAGAGCCCGCGCGCGGCCGGTGCGAAGCGCCCCCCGAGCGGCGATTATCGGGACCACGCGCCCCCGACGCGAGCGCCCCCGGCCGGGCCCGTCAGCGGCACGCCCCGTCCTCGTTGACAGGCGGTCGTACCCACGCTGAATGAACCTCAGGCGCCCGCCGGGGGTCCAGCGGGCCCGGAGGCGGGGACTCGGACGCTGGCCTCGGTGGGCCGGTTCGTCTCGCTGCTCGCCCCCGCCTCCCGCGCGAGCAGCCACCGCTTGCGCTCCATCCCGCCCGCATACCCGGTGAGCGAGCCGTCCGAACCCACGACGCGGTGGCAGGGGACGATAACGGCGATCGGGTTGCGGCCCACGGCCTGCCCCACCGCGCGCACGGCGGCCGGGCGGCCGACCGCGGAGGCGACCTGCGCGTAGCTCCGGGTCTCGCCGGCGGGGATTGCACGCAGCGCCGACCACACGGCGAGCTGGAACGCCGTCCCTCGCGGTGCGAGAGGCAGCGCGAAGTCGACGGGACGACCCGCGAAATAGGCGTCAAGACACCGCGCCGCCTCGCCGACGATCGCGCTGGCGGCGGCGCCCGCGCCGCCAGCGGCATGGGCGGCGTCGCGCTGGAGGGCGGCGTCGAGCCACGCCCTGTCCCGTCCCTCGCGGACGAAGTCGACGCGGTGCAGGCCCGCGCCCGACGCCCCGATGAAGAGCGGCCCGATCCCGGTCTCGAGGATCGTCTCAGTGGTCGTCACTAGTGGTCCTCCCCTCCCCCGGCGGCGGCGCGCCCGCGCCCGCCTTCGATTGACAGAGGGGCGCCCCCTGTCGATGCTCCCGCAGACGGCCGAGGCGGGCGACCGCGAGCGAAAGGGGCGAGCACCCATCCGACCGAACCACCTGAAGGCTGCCTGGCGCGACGGCCGCGCCACCCTGGGTGGCTGGCTCACCATCGATTCCGCGTTCTCGGCGGAGTTGATGGCCCATCAAGGCTTCGACTGGCTCTGCGTCGACATGCAGCACGGCCTCATCGACTTCGGCGACGGCGTCACCATGCTGCAGGCCATCTCGACCACCGACGTCGTCCCGCTCGTGCGCGTGCCGTGGAACGATCCGGCGCCGATCATGCAGGCGCTCGACGCGGGCGCCTACGGCGTGATCGTGCCCCTGGTCTCGACCGCGGCGGAGGCAGAGCGAGCCGTCGCCGCCTGTCGCTACCCGCCGGACGGGATCCGCTCCTCCGGCGCCGCGCGCGGTTCCCTCTACGGCGGCGACGGCTACGCCGAGCACGCAAACGCGGAGGTCGCCTGCGTGGTGATGATCGAGACTGCCGAGGCGCTCGTGAACCTCGATGCGATCCTCGCGACGCCGGGCGTGGACGCCGCATACGTCGGGCCGTCGGACCTCGCCTACGCGCTCGGGATCCAGCCGACCGGCGACAATGCCGACCCCAGGCACGTCGCGGCCGTCGCGGCGGTCCTGGAGGCGTGCCGGCGCCACGGCGTCACACCCGGCATCCACACGCATAGCGCCACGTACTCGCGCCGCTACATCGAGGACGGCTTCCAGATGGTGATGCTCGGCGCCGACAGCCGCTTCCTGCGCACGGGCGCCGCCGAGATCGCGTCGCTGCGCGATCTGGTCCCGGCGCCCGGGGCGGGCTAGAGGCGCTGGCGGGGGGCCGGCGTGCGGGGTCCGCATCCCGAGCCTACGAACGCGCGCGAGCTGGAGGATCACTGCGCCGATCTCGGGGCGAGGCTGGGCCTGGAGGTTCGGCGGCAGCTCCCCGTCGGACGCCGCATCTGGGGCGCCCGCCGCAGGATCGACGTGGTGCTGACCGATCGCGAGAGCCGCCGCGCGCTCGGCATCGAGTGCAAGTTCCAGAACAGCAAGGGCACCGCGGAGGAGAAGATCCCCGCGACGATCCAAGACATCGCCGCCTGGCCCATCGACGGGCTGATTTGCTTCGCCGGGGCCGGATTCACGGATCACATCCGCTACTACATCCTCTCCACCGGCAAGGGCGTGGAGCTCCCCGATCTCGAGGCGTGGCTGCGCCTCTACTTCCTGATCGGAGAGTAGGCAAGGGTAGGAGCGCCGACGCACGGTCCGGGCCCTAGGACGCCGCGCCGCGCTCAAGCGCCTCGACCAAGGGCGGGTTCATCACGACGAGCTCCGCGATCGCCGACCGCCGATCGCCCCGGGAGTTGATCATGCGCCGCGCCGGCACCGAGTCGATACGGTGGTGCGCGTACTCCGCGCCCGCGGGGCCCCTCCGCCCCCCGGCCGAGTCGCCGACCGCGTAGCGGGCCGTCTCGTACGCGGCGTGCACCCAGTCGACATCCGAGTTCGAGAGCATGACGAGCACCCCGCGCTCGGTCAGGTCGTCTATGAGCCAGCGCAGCTGGCGCTGCTCGGCGACGCCGAACCTGGCCATCGTGTAGTCGGTGAAGTTCGACGTCGGGTTGAGCGGGAAGAAGGGCGGGTCGAGGTAGACGAAGTCGCCCGCTTCCGCATCGGCGCAGGAATCGGCGACGTCGCCCGAGCGCAGCTCGACCTCCGCCAGTGCGCGGGAGGCGCTCCTGAGGGCTTCTTCGTCGAGGATCCGCGGCCGCGCGTACCGCCCGTGCGGCACGTTGAACTGCCCGGAGCGGTTCACGCGGTAGAGGCCGTTGTAGCAGGTGCGGTTGAGGAAGAGCATCCGCGCCGCGCGTTCCAGCTCGTCCGCGGGCGCGGAGGCCCGCACGTCATAGTAGTAGCGATCGCGCTCCTCGACGTCCCCCTGCAGGTAGTCGCACGCGTACGCACCGAGTCGCTCGATCAGGGGCTCCACACGGTTCCGGACGACACCGTAGGCGGCCATTAGCTCCTCGTTCGCATCGTTGAGGACGACGCGCCCGATTGGGCGATCCTCGCTCCCCGCCAGCGCGAAGAAGAGCGCACCCCCGCCGACCATCGGCTCGAAGTAGCAGCCGATCTCCCCGGGAACGCGGCTCAGCAGCTCACGGCGGAGCTGGCCCTTCCCCCCCGCCCACTTGAGGAAGGGGCGCAGGGAGGGGCGCAGGACTGCACGTGTCGCGTTGCGGGCGCCCCGGGCGTCCGGCGCCTGCGTGCCCGCAGACGCCGCCGCCGTGCCGGGGCTGGGCGTGCGTTTCCCGGCGCCCGGAGGCGGCGCGGTCATGCGTATTCCGTCCCGTGGGGAGACGTGCCCGATTCTAGCGCCTGCGCGCCGGGGGCGCCCGGCGGGGACGCGGGGAGCGTTCCGGAGGTCGGCGTCATCGGGAGAAACGCGATGGCAATCACGATGCAACCTCTTTGAAACACATGCGCAAAGCACGGGAAACATCGCGCTGCCATGCTCGGGCCGGGCATCGGATCCGACATTGCTCGGGCCAGCCGGGTGAGGTCATCGGCGACCGAACCCGGGGGGAGAGACGCCCGGAAGGAGAAGCCATGGACTCGGGCGCCACCGCTTGGGTGCTCACCAGCTCCGCTCTGGTGCTGTTCATGACGCCGGGACTGGCACTGTTCTACGGCGGCATGGTGCGAGTGCGGAACGCGCTCGCGATGCTGATGAACAACTTCGTGGCGATGGGCATCGTCACGGTGACGTGGATCGTGATCGGATACACGGTCGCCTTCGGTCCCTCCGTCGGGGGCTGGGGGCTCTTCGGCGCGCTCGACTACATCGGTCTCGAGAAGGTCGGCTCGGGGAATTCGATCCACGGCTACGACATCCCGGACATGCTGTTCATGGCGTTCCAGATGATGTTCGCCATCATCACGCCCGCCCTGATCTCGGGAGCCGTCGCCGGGCGCATGAAACTCTCGGCCTGGATGATCTTCATCGCCGTGTGGTCGGTGGTCGTCTACGCGCCGATGGCGCACTGGGTCTGGGGCGGCGGCATCATCGGCGGCGACCTCGGGGCCATCGACTTCGCCGGCGGCCTGGTCGTGCACATCAACGCCGGGGCGGCCGCGCTCGCCGCGGTCCTTGTGCTCGGACCGCGAATCGGCTTCCCCCGCGACCTGATGCGCCCGCACGCTCTGCCCCTGACCTTGCTCGGAACGGGGATCCTCTGGTTCGGCTGGTTTGGCTTCAACGCCGGCTCGGCGCTCGCCGCCGACGGCGCCGCCGCGAACGCGTTCGTGACGACGCAGGTCGCGGCGGCCGTCGCCGCCACCACGTGGATCATCGTGGAGTGGCTGACCTCCGGGAAGCCGACCACGCTCGGCGTCGCCTCGGGCGCGGTCGCCGGCCTCGTCGCGATCACCCCGGCCGCCGGCTTCGTCGGCCCGCTGGCGGCGATCCTGATCGGGATCGCGGCTGGCGCGGGCTGCTACTGGGCGCTGCGGATCAAGTTCCGCTTCGGCTTCGACGACTCGCTCGACGTCGTGGCTGTGCACCTCGTGGGAGGCATCGTCGGCTCGATCCTCCTGGGCGTGCTCGCCGACGCCGACATCGGCGGGGTCGCGGGCGGATTCGACCAGCTGCTGCGCCAAGCGGCCTCCGTGGTCATCGCCGTCGTGTACTCCTTCGTCGTCTCCTACGCGCTGCTCCGCATCATCAAGGCGACGATCGGCCTCCGCGTCACCGAGGAGGAAGAGCGGAGAGGTCTGGACCTGTCGCTGCACGACGAGCAGGCGTATGTGCTCTCCGACTAGCGTTCGCGGCACGGAGCAACAGGTGGGCCGGCGAGGACGAGGAAACGGGGCACGCAAGTGAAGATGATCATCGCCTACATCAACCCCTACAAGCTGGACGAGGTGCGTGACGCGCTCAAGGAAGCGGGCGTCACGGGGCTCTCGATCGCGACGATCCAGGGATTCGGGCGGCAGGGCGGACACCGGGAGATCTACCGGGGCGCCGAGTACGATGTCGAGTTCGTGCCGAAGGTGCGGATCGAGGTACTCGTCGACGAGACGCTCGCGCCCACCGTGATCTCGACGGTCGAGCAGACCGCGCGCACCGGCTCGGTTGGAGACGGCAAGATCGCCGTGCTCCCCGTCGAGGACGTCATCCGCATCCGCACGGGCGAGCGCGGCGAGGACGCCCTCTGACGGAGGGTCGCGCCGTGCACGGCACGGCGACCGGGCGTACGTGGCGGCGCCGCGGAGTTCCCGCACGGGGACGAGCGGCGCCGCTCCGCGTCAGCGAGCGCGCGGCTCGATCGGAGCGCCGATGAGTGACACGGTCGCGCTCACGCGCTTCCTGAAGGCGCGTGAGGAGCGGGCGCCGCGGCAGGCGAGCGAGGCGGGGAGCCAGGCCTGCGCCGAGCTCACCGCGCTCCTCGACGCAGCCCTTTCCGAGCTGGCCTCGTCGCGGGTCGGTCCCGACGTCGCGGTGATCGCCGTCGGGGGCTACGGGCGGCGTGAGCTATGCCGGCACTCGGACGTCGACCTGATGCTGCTCGCGGAGAGGGAGAGCCACGAGGCAGCGACCGCCCTCCTCTACCCGCTCTGGGACGCGAAGCTCAGCCTCGGCCACTCCGTCCGCGACGTCGACCAGGCGCTCGACGCCGCGATGCAGAGCGTCGAGACGGCGACGGCCCTGATCGACGCGCGGCTCGTCGCCGGCAACGCCGCGCTCTTCGCCCGCTTCCTGGAGGCGCACCGCGCGCTCGCGAGGCGGCAGGGGCACTGGCTTGCGGACGAACTCGCCGCACGGCGGCGCGAGCGGGTCACGGCCGAGAGATGGCAGCTCGCCTCGCCCCAGCTCAAGACGGGCCGCGGCGGCCTGCGCGATCTGCACGCGCCCCGGTGGCTCGACGCCCTGGAGGCGATCGCGCGCGGAGATGATGCGGCTCGCGAGACGCTGCTCGCGACGCGCACGGCGCTGCACGCCCTGAGCGATCGCCCGACCGACCGGGTCTACCACGACCTCGCGCCGGCAGTGGCCGGATGGCTCGGCGAGGAGAGCGCAGCGTGGTGTGTCCGCCTGCTCGGCGCGATGCGCACGGTCGATGCCGCCGCCGACGGCCGCCTCGACCGCGTGACTTCCGGGCGGACTCCCATGCTGAGGCGCTGGCTGGGCGCACTCCGGGGCGAGAGGGGGGGCGGGGGCGACCGCCCGCTTCCCGCCGACGCGGGGGATGTGCACGGCGACGCCCCCGGGCAGCTCGCGGCCGCGCTCGCCGCGCTCGGCGACGCGGGAGGAGACGCCGGCGACGAAGGCCACTCGCCGCCGCCCCTCGATCCGCTTCCTCCCGCGGCGTGGCTCGCGGAGCTCCTGCCGGAGTGGGAGGAGCTGAGATGCCAGCAGCACACCGTCTCCTTCCATCTCTACCCGGTCGACGTCCACGCGGCGTGCTCGGTGGCCGAGGCCTCGCGAGCCGCGCGCATCGAGGAAGAGGACACGGGAACCGTCGCGGCGGCCGCCGCCCTCGACGACATGGAGCTGCTGCTGCTCGCCGCGCTGCTCCACGACATCGGGAAGGGCGACGTCGGCGATCACGCCGAGGCCGGCGCCACGATCGCCGAACGCGTCGCCCGACGACTGCGGCTCGACGCGGAGCGCAGCCGGCGGCTGATCGCGGCGGTACGCCACCATCTACTGCTCCCCACCATCGCCACACGCCGCGACATCGCCGACGCCCGCGTGATCGCGGAGGTGGCGCGGACGGTCGGCGACGCTCGCACGCTCCACCTGCTCTACGTGCTCGCGGTCGCCGACGCCCGCGCGACCGGGCCCGAGGCGTGGGGACAGTGGAAGGCGCAGCTGATGCGGCTGCTCTACCACCGCGTGCTGGCGCGAATCGAGGCGGGGGAAGGGGAGGAGGCCGCAGGCGACGCCGAGCTGGCCCGCCGCGATGCGACGATCGCGGCGGTGGCGGCGCTGGACGGCGGACCGATGCGCGAGGTCGTGCGCCGTCACGTCGACGCGCTCCCGCCGCCGTACCTCACTACGCCGCCGGCCGAGATTGCCGCGCATCTCGCGCTGATCGACAACGCGGCGGCGGCAACCACCAACACCGCCCTCACGCGGAGCCGCACCGCAGGCGTCGAGCGCCTCACCATCGTCACGCGCGACCGCCCGGGCGTTCTCGCCACGCTCGCCGGCGCGCTAGCGGCGCACAGCGCGACGGTGCTCGGCGGCGCCTGCTACACGCGGGAGGACGGGTGGGCCATCGACGTCGTCAGCGTCGACGACGCGCTCGGACACGGCATCGACGCGGAGCGCTGGAAGCGTATCGAGCGGAACATCCCGCTCGCGCTCGCTGGCCGATTCCCGATCGAGCAGAGGCTCATTCAGACACGAGCCACCTACGGGGACCGCCCGCGCACGCGGAACGGGGAGGCGCGCCGCGTTCATGAGTCCGCCGCACCCCGCATCGCGACGACCGTCCGCGTCGACAACACAGGATCGGATCGCTATTCGATCGTTGAGGTCAGCGTCGCCGACCGGCCCGGGATCCTTTACGCCATCGCGCGCGCGCTCAACCGCCTCGCGCTGGACATCTACCTCGCCAAGGTCGACACGTGGGGCGCGGAGGTCGTCGACACCTTCTACGTGCAGAGCGAGAACGGCCGGCGTATCACGGAGCCGGAGGAGATCGAGAGCGTCCGCACCGAGGTGACGGAGGCGATCGCCGCCCTCGACATCACGCCGGAGGAGGCCGAGGCGACGTAGTGCCGGCGCCCCGCGCCGGTGGGCCACGCCCCATGCCCGTCGCCACGACGCGCGGTGCGGGCTGACGCCGCTAGAGGATGTTGAGCCACGCGGCGAGGCGCGCCGGCAGTCCGTCGGGGTAGACGCGGTGCATCCCGCCGAGGATCTCCGCGAGGGGCACCCACCGGGCCTGGAAGGTCGCGGCGCCCTCCCTGGCCACGAGCGGCGCGAGATCTGGCGGCTCGGCGCCGGGCAACCACTCCGCCACGAATTCAAAGACGATCTCGTGGCCCCGCCCGCCGCGATACTCGAAGAGGTTCTCGGTGACGCCCAGGAGCGCGCCCACCCGCACCTCGCGGGCGAGTTCCTCGCGGAGCTCACGCGCCGCAGCAGCCTCGGCGCGCTCCCCGAACTCGATCTCGCCGCCGAGGGGGCGCAGGAAGTGCTGGCCCTTGACGGGGTCGATCCCCTCGGCAAAGAGCGCGTGGTCGCGATCGAGAACGACGGCGAGCGCCAGGGCGCGGATGCGCGCAGCGGGCGGTCCGAGTCCGCCGTCCGCATCCGCCGCACCGGCTCCCGGCCTTGCGGGAGGCATCACTCCGCTCCCTCCCGCGCGCGCCCCGGGCGGCGCCTGCAGCGCCCGCGAACGCCGCCTACCATAGACGCTGCGGCATCGGCGGGAGTGCTGCGGGCGAGAGGAAGCATTGATGAGTGTCGTCCCCGAAATCGTGCCGGCCGGGGAGTTGCCACGCACGGGCGTGGTGCCGCGCCTGATGCACGCCGCCACGCTCCGCCAGGATCGCTACGGCGAGCCCCGCGACGCCTTCGCCGTCGAGCAGGTCCCCGTGCCGCCGCTCGGGCCGCGGCAGGTGCTCGTGGCCGTGATGGCCGCGGGCGTCAACTACGACGTCGTCTGGGCGGCGCTCGGACACCCGGTCGACGTCATCGCGGCCGCCCGGCGGCGCGGCGCCGCGGAGGAGTACCACATCGGCGGCTCCGACGGGGCCGGCATCGCGTGGGCCGTCGGCGAGGAAGTAACGGGACTGCGCCCGGGCGATGAGGTCGTGCTCTCCTGCGGGGTGTGGGACGAGTCCGCGGAGGATCTCGACGGCCCGGCCGGGCCGATGGGGTCGCAGAGCGCCGGCATCTGGGGCTACGACGTCAGCTTCGGCTCGTTCGCGCAGTTCGCGCGGGTGGAGCAGTACCAGTGCTATCCGAAGCCCCCGGGCCTGACCTGGGAGGAGGCGTCGGTGTACATGCTGACCGGTGCCACCGCCTATCGGCAGCTCGCCGGCTTCCCGCCGCACACCGTTCAGCCCGGCGACGGCGTCCTAGTGTGGGGAGGGGCGGGCGGGCTCGGATCGATGGCGATCCAGATCACCCGCGCCCTCGGCGGAATACCGGTCGCCGTCGTCTCCGGCGAGGAGAAGGCGGCATTCTGCCGCGCGCTCGGCGCGGAGGGAGCCATCGACCGCCGCGAGTTCGACCACTGGGGCCGCCTGCCCAACATCGACGACGCCGATGCGTTCGGCGAGTGGATGCGCGGCGCACGCGCCTTCGGACGGGCGCTGCGCGAAGCGATGGGCGGGAGCGGGGCGCCGCGCATCGTGCTCGAGCACCCCGGCGAGGCGACGCTGCCCACGTCCATCTACGTCTGCGACACCGCGGGGATGGTGGTGATCTGCGGCGGAACCAGCGGATACAACGCCGATGTCGACCTCCGCTACCTCTGGGTACGCCAGAAGCGCCTCCAGGGCTCGCACTTCGCGAACCCCGAGGACTGCGCCGCCCTCAACGCCTTGGTCACCGACGGCCGCGTGACGCCGGTGCTGGCGCGCTCGTTCCCCCTCGAAGAGATAGGCGAGGCCCACCAGCTGATGCACGAGAACCGGCATGAGCCCGGGAGCATGGCGATCCGGATCGGATCGGCCGGCGACGGCGCCTGACGGCCGCGGCCGGTACACCGCCGGCCGGGGGTGGATCGGCGACCGAGGGCTGCAACGAGCACGATCTCGTCGCCCCGGGGAGAGCAGCGGCGAGCGTTGAAGCGCGGTGGGTCAGAACCGCGGCCGTCCCGTTCGTGCACTCGACGCCGTTCGCCACCACCGGGGCCCGGCCGGGTGAGCGTACATCAATTAGTAACGAGGGTAAACGCCTAATCGTTTTGTGCCGCGACATCGATGCCGGAGATCGCCTCCAGCACCGTGACGAGCGCCTGCGTTCCCGCATCGCCGCCGGAGCGGCGCTCGACCGCTGCGAAGAGCTGATGCACCAGCGAGGTCCCGGCGAGCGGCAGCGAGAGCTCCGACGCCGCCTCGAGGGCGAGGCGCAGGTCCTTCTGCTGCAGCGACACCTTGAAGCCGGGCGAGAAGTCGCGCTCGACGATGCGCGGCCCGAGGTTCGAGAGCTGCCAGGACGCGGCCGCGCCCCGTGTAATCGCCGCCAGCATCACGCGAGGGTCCACGCCGGAGCCGGCGCAGAGCAGCAGCGCCTCGGCCATCGCCAGGTTGTTCAGCGCCACCGCCACCTGGTTGCAGAGCTTGACCGTCTGGCCGCTGCCGACCGGACCGCAGTGCGTAATCGTCTCACCCAGGGCGCCGAGCAGCGGCCGCACGCGATCGAGTGCCTCCGCGGGACCGCCGACCATGATCGAGAGCGTCCCGGCCACCGCGCCTTGCTCTCCGCCCGAGACAGGCGCGTCGAGCAGCGTCGCACCGCGATCGGCCAGTACCCCCGCGAGCCGGCGCGTCACCGACGGCGAGATCGTCGACATGTCGACCACCACCGTGCCCGGCCGCAGCCCCTCGGCGACGCCGCCGGCTCCGAGCACGACCTCCTCGACGTCGGCGCTCGCGGTGACGCACACGATCACGACGCGCGCGCGGGCGGCCACCTCCGCCGCCGAGTTCACCGCCTCGGCACCCGCCCGGACGGCCTCGGCCAGCCGCGACGGCGAGCGATTCCATGCCACGACCGCCCACCCGGCGCCAAGCAGGTTCCGCACCATGGGCAGGCCCATAATGCCGAGTCCGACGTAGCCGATCGGACCGTCCGCTCCCCCCGTCGCCCCGGATCCGCTCCCACCCTGCGCCACCATCACGCCCCCGTTCCCGAACGACCTCTCTCACCCGGCATCGAAGCACGGCCCGGTCGGCGGGCGAAAGCCCGCGGAGATCTGGTCGTGCGGCGGCGGAGCGGAGGGCTGCAGCGTAGAATGTTCGTCGCGGGACCGTGGCGCACCCGGCTTCGTCGGGGCGGCGACCCGCGGTCGCCCAGGCGACGGCGGCGGTGCGGACCGGGACGGGGAACACCGAATGCGACGCAGCCTGAGCCGGATCCTGATCGTCGGCATGCTCCTCGGCCTCGTCGTCGCAGGTCTCAGGCGCCTCGGGGCGCTCGGCGGGCAGGGCTGTGACATGAGCTGCGACTGCAGCCAGGCCGCCGAGCTCTGCTTCTGCAACCACCCCACCTGCCTTGCCCCGGCCGGCATCGACACGGAGTAGCGGCTCCGAGGGGCCGATACCTCAGGGCTGGTTGGTCAGGATGAGCGTCGCGCCCGCTGCGAACATGCCGCCCGCCCCGTGCGCCAACGACAGCTCGACACCCTCGACCTGACGCGCTCCTCCGTCACCGCGTAGCTGCACCACCGACTCGAGAATCGCGAACATCCCGTACATCCCGGTGTGGGTGTGCGAGAGCCCGCCGCCGTTGGTGTTGATGGGGAGTTCGCCACCAGGGGCCGTGCGCATCTCCGCGAAAAAGGGGCCGCCGGCGCCCCGTTCCACGAACCCCAGCGCCTCCAGCATGTAGACCGGCGTGTGCGTGAAGGCGTCGTAGAGCATCGCGTGATCGATCTCCGAGGGGCCGACTCCCGCCATCCGGAACGCCTCTTCGCCGGCGACCCGGTAGGCCTCACTCTCGGCGAGATCGGCCATCTGCGAGACGTTCTGATGCGCGACCGCCTCGCCCCGCCCCAGCACCCACACCGGCGGTCTGGGGAAGTCGCGCGCTCGCTCGCCGCCGACCACGACCAGGGCGCCCCCGGCGTCCGTGACCAGGCAGCAGTTGAGGAGGCGCAGCGGCCACGCGATCAGCCTCGATGCCAGCACATCGTCCACGCTCAGGGGTGCTCGCATCGTCGCCTTTGGGTTCAGCGCCGCCCACCGCCGCGTCGCCACGGCGACGGCGGCGAAGTGCTCCTCCGTGCTTCCGTAGCGAGCCATGTGCCGGACCACCGGCAGCGCGAACATCGTCGGCGGCCCGAAGACGCCGTACGGCATCTCGAACTGACCCCACGGCGTGGCCGGGCTCGGCACCCGCCTCTCCACGCCGACGCGCGAGCGCCCCGATTCGCCGTGCGTGACCAGCACGGTGGAGGCGTAGCCAGCCGCAATCGCTGCGGCCGCGTGCCCGACATGCACGAGGAACGAGCAGCCGCCGACGGCCGTGCCATCGAACCACCGCGGCACGATCCCGAGATACTCGGCGATCTGGGAGGGGCGGGGGCCCGCCGTGGCGAGCCCGTCCACATCGGCCGGGGAGAGCCCCGCGTCGGCGAGCGCCGCGAGCGCCGCCTCGGCGTGCAGCGAGAGCTCGGATCGATCGGGCTGCACGTCGACACGCGCCGTCTCGGCCGCGCCGACGATGGCGGCGGCGCGCCGCAAGGCGCGCGGATCAGTCACCGGTGGAGGCTCCCTCCGCGGGGCGGGGCTCCCTCGGGCGGAACAGAGGCAGCACGTGCGCGGTGCCGTCGTCGAGCCTCCCCCTCTCCTCGAAGACGACCTCCAGCGGCAAACCGGCGGGAATCAGCCGCGGGATGCTCTCGGCCGGCGTGTCGCCATCGACGCCGGCGCCCACGACGTTGCTCATCATGCGGGGGCCCTCCTCGAGGGTCACGATCGCGATCACGTAGGGCACGCGGCCCTCGAAGCCGGGCGCGGGTCGATAGCTGACGACGTAGCTCTCGAGCGTGGCGTGTCCCGAGACCGTTTCCCACTCCACATCGGTCGACCAGCAGTGGGGGCAGAAGGGCCGCGGGTAGAAATAGCACCGCGCGCAGGCGCGGCAGCGCTGGATACGCAGCTCGTGCCGCCTGAGCCCCGCCCAGAACTCAGCGCTCTCGGGCGTCGGCTCGGGCATCAGCGGCTCGGCCACTCGGATCCCCTAGCGCAACACGGTGAGCACGAGCGGAACCAGCAGCACCACGAGCCCGGCGGCGAGGAGCGCACGGTAGGCGAGCTGCCAGAACCGGCCCGGCTGCAGATCCCTGGAGGAGTAGGCCGTCTCCTCCGAGAGGTCCGAGTCGAGATCGCCCTCGGTCGAGTAGCCCCAACCGCTGCTCTCGCCCACGCCGCCCCTCCCGTGCACGCGCGCCCCGTGCCCTCCGCGGGGCGACGGTGCGGCGCCCGGCGAGACTAGCGCGGGTCGCCACATCCGTCACCCGCGCTATGCTCGCCGGGCGCACCGGTGACGCCTGATCACGCAGCCCGGGCGCCCGGGAGGGGAGGCATGGTGACGGCACCGCCGCTCCGAGGAGCGCCGGCCGGGGAGGCCGATCCCGATGGGGTGCCTCCCGATGAGCTGCTCGCCGCGATCGAGGCGCTCGCCGTCGAGCTCGCCCGCGAGGGCGGCCGGACGATCGCCGGCGCGCTGCAGGGCGAGATCCAGGTCCAGTACAAGGGCGAGGCGCGAGGGGAGAATGCCCCCACCGATCCCGTCTCCGACGTGGACCACGCCATCGAGCGACTGGTGCGCGAGCGGGTCGGGGCGTTGTTCCCCGCTCACGGCCTCATCGGCGAGGAGGGGGCGGGGGAGCCCGTCGGCGACCCTGACTACGTCTGGGTGATCGACCCGGTCGACGGCACGACGAATTTCATCAACGGCTTCCCCCTCTTCGGCTGCTCCATCGGGATCCTCCACCGCGGGCAGCCGGTGATCGGGGCGGTCTGGTGCTCCACGGGCCACGCGCTGCGCCCCGGCGTCTACCACGCGCACCGCAACGGACCGCTGTGCTTCGAGGGTGAGGCGATCGCGCCGCGACCGCCCAGCGGGAGCGGCACCGTGCGCCGCGGGCTGTCGGCTGCTCCCGGCGGCTCGCCCGGACGCGAGCAGCGCTGGGACCACCGCACGACGGGGAGCGCCGTCGCCGAGTGCGTGTTCGTCGCGACCGGGATCTTCCAGAGCGCGTTCTTCTGGGGGCTCCACATCTGGGACGTCGCGGCGGGCGTCCTGCTCGTTCAGGCGGCCGGCCGCGAGGTCTGGATGTACGACGGGCGCTCGTGGCACCCCTTCGAGCGGTTCGAGTCCCCGAGGAAGATCCCCCGCATCCGGGGAGGGCAACGAGCGCCGCGCAGACCCTCCCTCCGAGACTGGCGCATGCCGCTCGTGATTGGCACCGCCGAGGCGACGGAGACGGTCCGCAGGCGGCAACGTCAGCGCCGATGGCGGTGGAGGTGGACCCGCTGGCGGCGCCGCGCCGTGTCGTGGCTCCGCCGGCGTGGGGGCACCTAGCCCGCGCCCCGCCGCCCCCTCAGATCAGCGGCCAGGGCCAGCAGCGCCAGGGGAACATCTGGGGCAATACCGGCTGCGCGATCAGATCGCCCAGCCTCTCCACCAGCGCCTCGCGCTCCGCGCCCGTCACGCATTCTGAGAGAGCGTCGGCCTCCGGGGCGCCGGCGCGGAGCTGCTCGTGCACGCGTACGAGGTCGCGGACCCCGTCGCCGTCGATTTCGTGTTCCGCGAAGTCCCAGATCACCGTGCGCAGCTTCCCGTCGCGGTGGAAGCAGAGCGCATTGTCGATCGCCCAGAGTCGATTGTCCGTGCCCAGAAGGACGTGCCCGGCCTTGCGATCGGCGTTGTTCGCGACGAGATCGAAGGCCGCTATCCGCACGTGCTGGGCGACGAGATCTGCTCGCTCGCGCAGGACGAAGTAATGCTGCGTCGGATCGTGCTCGACGAAGAGTTGCAGCGAACCCGGGCCGTGCTCTCCCTCGCGCTCGACGGTAGGAGGTACCAGCCCCCATCCGAGCAGGCGCGAGAATTCGAAGGCGGCGATCTCGCGACCATGCAGCGTGCCGCCGGGGAAGTCGTAGAGGGGTCGCTCACCGCGACTCGGCTTGTAGACCCCGAGGCCCGCGCCCAGCTCGGCGTGCGTCAGCTCCGCCACGAAGACGTAGTTCGACGACTCCGGGACGAGATGCAGCTCCCCGATCTCGGCCTCGCGGAGCGCCTCGAGCACGCCCGTCCGATCGGGCCGCCAGAGCGCGGGAAGCACCCATCCCCGAGGGTGATCCATTGCGCCCCCACCAGATGCCGCGACCGGCGCCTGCCACCCGATACTGCGTCCAGTGTAGATGGGAGGAGCCACACGTCGTGGACAGCGCGGACGGGGACTATGCCCGCTTCACCACCTCGCGATCGCGCACGCCGAGTCCCCACCGCATCGCAGCCAGGTGCATCATCATCGTCGAGAGCGCCGGCAGCGACGCGTCGATCAGCGTGCGCGCCTGATCGAGCGAGGCGGACGACACGCCCCGGGCACGCAGCTCCGCCCTGCTCGCCCGTAACGGGTGTGCAAGAAAGCGCGTGGAGGAGCGGGCGTAGAAGTAGAGGGCGCGCCCCCGACGGCGGATCGGTGGGTACGCCGCGAGATGCTCGAGCTCTTCCCAGGCGGGCGCGACGTAGCGCGGCCAGCGCGCGACGGCGCGGTAGAGCTCGGGGGGAGCCTGAAGCCCGATCGCCCGGGCGACATCCGCCAGGGGCGGCTCCACGGGCGGGGCGAGGAGGATCTCGGTCGCGAGGTGGGCACGTGCCCGCTCGCCGAACTCACGCGGTTCGGTGCGGCCCCGGCCCCCGACGACCGGCTCATCCCAGGCCTCCGCCAGCGCGCTGAGAAGCAGCAGCAACTGCGGCTGGAGCCACTGGAACACGTCGAGCACCGCGAGCAGGCGCTCCAGCTCCGCGGACGTGATGCCGCCGGCAAGGAGCGCCTCGCGCGAGAGCTCGGGCTCGTAGCTCTCCTCGATCCCGTCGCTCGCCATGTCCGCCATGTAGAGAGCGCTGTTCAGGAAGCCCTGCGTCGCCACGCTGGGCTCGAGTTGCGGCCAGACGCACGCGAGGTAGTCGCCGGCTCCCCCGAGCTCCTCCAGCACGCCGGGGAGGAACGGCGAGCCGAGCGCCCGCGCCATCTGCCCGGCGAGCGGGGAAACAGGGTGCCGGACCGCGCCTTCTCCCACGAGGGCAGCATACGCGCGTCCGGTGCTGCCGGAGCCGCCGACACCGCCGTGCGTTGTGCGCCCGGGCGCGGCGGTCCTGGCGCCGGATGACGCGGAAGCCACCGTACCCTCTCCATGACCCCCGCCGCTTGCCGCCCGCCTTCGCCGCTCTTGCCGCCACACGCGGCGCGGTGTACGAGGGGGCGGGCGCGCGCTGTCCCGTCAGTCGTCCGAGCCCGAGCGGAGGCACTCGTGGGCCCACGTCGTCTGCGCGCGATCTCGCGGGTCGCGGTCGTCGTAGGCGGCGCGATCGCGCTCGCCATCACGTTGGCGCCCGGAGACTGGGTCGCCCTGCCGTCGTCCATCCCCGACACGGCGTGGCACGCGATCGTCTTCGCCGGGTTCGGCGCCTCTCTCGCACTCGCCTACGCCACGAGCGACGCCGCGCGGCACTCACCCCGCCGCGTGCTGGCGATGGTGCTGCTCGCCATCTGGCTGTTCGCCGGGTCGACGGAGCTCCTGCAGGAGCAGATCCCGGGTCGGGAGCCGCAGCTCGGCGACTGGGTCACGAACATGGTGGGAGGGGTGCTCGGGTTCCTGCTCGCCGGCCCCGTGCTCCGGGCCGTGCTGCGCCCACGGGGCGACTCACGGGAAGCCCGCGGAGAGCGCGAGAACGGGCCGAAGCCGACGACGGGGGCGCAACCATAGACGCTTGCGTGAGCCGTCTCGGTCCCTACTATGTTCCCCTGCGGTGCCGGCGTGGCGAGCGACCGAGGAGGCACTGATCCCGCTTGATATCCCCGAGGTGGTGATCGAGCGGCTTCCCGTCTATCTGCGCGTGCTCAACCGGCTCCAGAGCGACGGGCATTCCGTGATCTCCTCGCAGGACCTCGGCGCGGAACTCGGGGTGACGCCTGCACAGATTCGCAAGGATCTCTCCTACTTCGGCCGCTTCGGCAAGCAGGGGCGCGGCTATGCCATCCAGCGGCTGATCGGCGAACTGCGGCAGATCCTCGGCCTGGAGCGACGCTGGAGCATGGCGCTCGTCGGCGCCGGCCAGCTCGGGCGGGCGATCGCATCGTACCGAGGCTTCGGTCCGCAGGGCTTCGATCTCGCCGCGATCTTCGATGCCTCGCCCGCGGTCGTCGGCACCACCGTCGCCGGGCAGGTCGTCGAGCATGTCGACACGATGGAGCAGCGACTCCGGGAGCGCCCCGTGGAGATCGGCATCGTCGCCGTCCCCGCCGAGCACGCGCAGGGGGTGATCGACCAGTTGGTCGGTGCCGGCGTGCACGCGATCCTGAACTACGCGCCGCGCTCGGTGCAAGCGCCCGGGCACGTGCGGGTGCGTCAAATCGACCCCGCCGCCGCGCTCCAGAGCATGACCTACTACCTCAAGAGTGAGGAGCCGGAACCCGCACCCGAGGCGGTCCTGTAGCGGCGACGAGACCGCGCGCGGGCTCGTTCCTACACGTGCTCGGCGAGCAGGGACTCCTCCGGCGTCGGCAGAGCGCGCGCCACCACCTCCATGTAGTCGAGCGCGGCGCCTGCACCCTTGGCGACGCACTCGAGCGGATCGTCGGCGATGTGGACGGGAACGCCGGTCTCGTAGAGCAGAAGGTCGTCGAGGTGCGGTAGCAGGGCGCCGCCACCCGTGAGCACGATGCCCCGATCGATCACATCCGATGCCAGGTCGGGCGGCGTGCGCTCAAGCACGACCCGCACCGTCTGCACGACGGCCGCCAGCGCCTCCTGCAACGCCGCCGTGACGTCCGATGAGCGCAGTTCGATGGTGCGTGGGAGACCCGTGATCTGATCGCGACCGCGCACCCCGATCGTGCGGTCCGGCTCGGTCACCAGCGCCGATCCGATGGCGATCTTCACCTCCTCGGCGGTCCGCTCGCCGATCAGCAGGTTGTTGCGGCGCTTCACGTACTGCGAGATCGCCTCGTCGAGCCGATCGCCGCCGACGCGGATCGACTCGCTGGCGACGATCCCGAACATCGAGACGACCGCCGCCTCCGTTCGCCCCCCGCCGACATCAACGACCATGTGGCCGCGCGCGGAGCCGATCGGGATCTCCGCACCGATCGCCGCCGCGAGCGGCTCGGGGATGAGGTGCGCCGGCCGGCGCGCGCCCGCCGCCTCCGCCGCGTCGCGCACGGCGCGCTGCTCGACTCCGGTCACCCCGACCGGGACGCAGATCATCACCTCCGGCTTGACGAGGGAGACGCGCCCGGTGACGCGGCCGATGAAGTACCGCAGCATCGCCTCGGTAATCAGGTAGTCGGCGATCACGCCCTCGCGCATCGGGCGGATCACCTGGATCGATCCCGGGTGCCGCCCGATCATCGCGCGCGCTTCGTCGCCGACCGCGACGACGACATTGTCGCGCTCCGTCAGCGCCACCACCGCGGGCTCGTCGAGCACGACGCCGCGGCCGTGCTCCACGACGACCACGTTCGCCGTTCCGAGATCGATGCCGATGCGCTTTCCGAGCACGCAACCCCCGGGATCCGAGACCGAGATGGGCGACGCCGCTACGCCGCGCCCACTACCCTCTCACCGCACACCGAGCGGCGCCAGTACGCCGCTACGCCGCTGCTCCCACCCGCTCCACATCGGCGCCGAGCGCGCCGAGGCGGGCGACCAGGTGCTGGTAGCCGCGGTCGATATGCTCGAGGCCACGCACCTCGGTTTCCCCATCCGCCGCGAGCGCCGCAATCACGACCGCGGCTCCGGCCCGCACGTCGAGCGCCCGAACGGGCGTACCGATGAGGCGCGTCGGCCCCTCGATGATCACACTCTGCCCGCCGGTCGTCAGCCGCGCACCCATCGCCCGCAGCTCGCCCACGTAGAGCAGCCGGTTGTCGAAGACCCGCTCGTGGATGATCGAGACACCGTCCGCCTGGGTCAGCGCTGCCGCGATCGGCGCATGGAGATCCGTCGGAAAGCCCGGGTAGGGGACCGCCTGCAGTTGCACGGCATCCAGTCCCTGCGCGCAGTCGATGGCGACGGAGCGTGCCGTGACGGCGAGTCGTGCGCCGGCCTCCGCGAGCTTGGTGAGCACGCCATCCATGTGCGGGGGGAACACGCCGTCGACCTCCACCGCCCCACCCGTCGCGGCCGCGGCGAGCAGGAACGTGCCCGCCTCTATACGGTCGGGGATGATGGTGAAATCGGTGCCGTGGAGGCGCTCCACACCCTCGATCTCGACGATCTGCGAGCCGTGGCCGCTGATGCGTGCGCCCATGCTGCGCAGCATCTCCGCGACCATCGCCACCTCCGGCTCTGCGGCGGCGTTGACGATGACCGTCCTGCCGCGGGCCCGCGTCGCCGCGAACAGCACGTTGACCGTCCCGAGAACGCTCGGGTAGTCGAGGAAGACCCGCGTTCCCCGCAGGCCGCCGGCCTCCGCCCGCGCGACCCACGTCCCCCCCTCGCGGGCGACCGTGGCGCCGAGTGCGCGGAAGCCGGCGAGGTGCACGTCGAGCGGGCGCACGCCGATGACGTCGCCGCCCGGCGGTGCGCACGCGGCCTCTCCGAGGCGGGCGAGCAACGGTCCCATCACAAGGAAGGAGGCCCGGAGCGCCGTCGCCCGCGCTGTCGGAGCGAGCGTCTCGCTCAGGCCGGAGGCGTCGATGTGAGCTGCGTCGCCCACCTGCTCGACGCGCGCCCCGAGATCGGCGAGCAGTCCCAGCATCTGGCCGATGTCGGCAATGACCGGGAGGTTGCGGACGGTGACCGGCTCCGGTGAGAGGAGGGCGGCAGCGAGCGCGTAGAGAGACGCGTTCTTCGACCCTGCGCAGGCGACGCGGCCCCGGAGCGGGCGGCCGCCACGAAGCAGCAGCCGATCACCCCCGGAGGGCGCGGCGTCCGCTGCGGGGGCCGACAACGGGGTCTCGCTTGTGTTCACACCCCGAGGATACGGACTTTGGCGCAATCGGGTAGCGCCGTCGGCGGTCATCGGGGAGCGGCGCGCCGGCGCGCCGCCGGCTGCTCCGTCAGCCGCGGCAGCGGTTAGCGCTCGGCGGGGGAGGCCCTACCCGGAGCGGTGTCGGCGTACACGGAGGCGCAGCAGCGCCCGCCTGAGCGCGGCCTGCGCCCTGAGGAGATCGACCGCTTCGGCGGCATCGCGGGGGCCGGCCATGCGTTCCGCGGCCCGTCGGCGAGCGGCCTCGGCCCGCTCCTCGTCGATCTCGTCGGCGCGCTCCGCGGTATCGGCGAGCAGGCTCACGTGGTTGTCGGAGACCTGCAGGAAGCCGCCGTATACCGCCATGTCCATCGGGCCCTCGGACGTCACGACTGTCAGTTCACCGATGCCGAGGCTCGTCATCAGCGCTGCATGCCGGGGCAGGATCGTGATCTGGCCCTCGGTGGCGGGCGCGGTGATCCGCGCCACGTCCTCACGCGCGAGCAGCGTTCGCTCCGGGGTGACAACGTTCAGGCTGAGCGGCACGCGCTCTCCCCTCGTCCCGCGCGGCGGAGGCTAGTCGGCCTCTTCGGCGCGGAGCTCCGCCGCCTTCTCCACAGCCTCATCGATGGTGCCGACCATGTAGAACGCGTTCTCCGGCAGGTCGTCGTACCGGCCCTCGAGAATCTCGGTGAAGCCGCGGACCGTCTCCGCCACGGGGACGTAGCGGCCCCCGCGGCCGGTGAACTGCTCTGCGACGAAGAACGGCTGGGTGAGAAAGCGCTGCACGCGCCGCGCGCGCGCGACGGTCAGCTTGTCGTCGTCGGCGAGCTCCTCGATGCCGAGGATCGCAATGATGTCCTGCAGGTCCTTGTAGCGCTGGAGCGTGCGGATCACGCTCGAGGCCGCGTCGTAGTGCTCCTGCCCCACCACCCGCGGCTCGAGGACGCGGCTGGTGGAGGAGAGCGGGTCGACCGCAGGGTAAAGCCCCTGCTCCACGAGCGCGCGGTCGAGCGCCACCGTCGAGTCAAGGTGGCCGAAAGTCGTGGCCACGCCGGGATCGGTGTAGTCGTCTGCGGGCACGTAGATCGCCTGGAAGGAGGTAATCGAACCCTTGTTGGTGGACGTGATGCGCTCCTCCAGCTCGCCGACCTCGGTGGCGAGCGTCGGCTGATAGCCGACCGCCGACGGCATGCGTCCGAGCAGTGCCGAGACCTCCATGCCCGCCAGCGTGTAGCGGTAGATGTTGTCGATGAAGAGGAGGACGTCGCGCCCCTCCTCGTCCCGGAAGTACTCGGCCATCGTCAGGCCCGTGAGCGCGACACGGAGGCGTACGCCGGGCGGCTCGTTCATCTGCCCGAAGACGAGGGCGGTCTTGTCGAGCACGCCCGACTCGCGCATCTCGTTCCAGAGGTCGTTGCCCTCGCGCGAGCGCTCGCCGACTCCCGCGAAGACGGAGAGACCGCCGTGCTCGGTAGCGAGATTGCGGATCAGCTCGGTATTGATGACGGTCTTGCCGGTGCCGGCGCCGCCGAAGAGACCGACCTTCCCGCCGCGCGCGAGTGGTGCGATCAGGTCGACGACCTTGATGCCGGTCTCGAACATCTGCGCCGTCGTCTCCTGCTCGGCGTACTTCGGCGGGTCGCGGTGAATCGGCCAAGGCGCCGGGTCGGCGGTGATGGCGGGGCCCGGGTCGAGGGGCTCGCCCACGACGTTGAAGATGCGGCCGAGCGTCTGCGGCCCGACCGGCACCTTGATCGGCCCGCCTGTGTCCTCGGCCGCCGCGCCGCGCGCCAGACCGTCCGTCGAGTCGAGCGCGAGGCAGCGCACCCAGTTGTTGCCGAGGTGCTGCTGCACCTCGGTGACGATCCGACCGGAGCCGCTCAAGTTGATCAGCACGGCATTGTAGATAGCCGGCAGATCGCCCGGCGGAAACTCCACGTCGACGACGGTCCCAATCACCTGCCGCACGGTCCCTGTGGCCATCCGGGTCCTCCTGCCGTCCCTGCCTATGCCTCGACGGCGGCCGTGCCGCCGACTATATCGAGTAGCTCGCTCGTGATCTGGTCCTGGCGCGCCTTGTTGTAGGTGAGCGTGAGCTCCGTGCCCATCTCCTGGGCCGCCTCCGTCGCCTGGTGCATCGCGACCATCCGCGCGGAGTGCTCGGAGGCGACCGAGTCCAAGAGCGCCTCGAGGATCTGCATCTCGATGTAACGCGGCAGCAGCGACTCCAGCAGCTCCTGCGGCGACGGCTCAAAGAGGATCTCGCGCGCGAGATCCGGGGCCGCTTCCGCATCGTCGCCCTCGGGCGCACGCACCGGCAGGACCTGGCGCACGGTGGGGCGCTGAACCCCCGTGGAGACGAAGCGCTGGTAGCCGATATAGACCTGATCGAGCCGCTCCGCGACGTAGTCCTCCATGACGATGCGCGCGACCGGCAGCACCTCCGCCTGGCCGGGTCGATCGCCGATCGCCGTGAACTCCGCGAGGAGCGGGAACCCGGCGCGACGGAAGAAGTCGCGTCCCTTGCGCCCGACCGTGAGCACGGAGACCTCGTCCACGCGCGGCTGGTGCTCGAGCGCGAGCGAGGCGCCGCGACGGTTCATGTTGGCGTTCAGTCCGCCAGCCAGCCCGCGGTCAGCCGTGATGTGGATCAGCGCAAAGCGGCGCACGCGGCGCTCGCGCAGCAGGGGGTGCAGGGTCTCGGAATCGGCCGTGGCCGCGTAGCCGGAGAGGCGCGCGAGCACGCCGCGCATCAGCTCCGCGTAGGGGCGTGCGGCGAGCGCGCGATCCTGCGCGCGGCGCATCTTCGACGCGGAGACGAGCTCCATCGCCCGCGTCACCTTGGCGGTATTGGCAACAGAGCGGATGCGTCCGCGGAGCTTGCGGACCTCGCCGGCTCCCGCCATCTTCGGCTACATCCTCTCCCGCTGCCTGACCGCGCCGGTCACCCGGCCCGACCGGCTAGTAGGCGACCGTCGTCTTGAAGTTCCGGATCGCCTCGGTCAGCTCGGCCCCGACCTCGTCGGAGATCTCGCCCGTCTCGTTGATCGTCTCGATGATCGGCTGATGACTCGCCGCCATGTGCTCGTGGAAGACGCGCTCGAAGTCGCCGATCTTCTCCACCGGGACGTCGTCGAGCAGGCCGCGCGTCCCCGCGAAAAGGATCGTCACCTGCTGTGCGAGGGACTGCGGCGCGTACTGCGGCTGCTTGAGGAGCTCCGTGAGCCGGGCACCGCGCTCCAGCTGGCGCCTGGTCGCGGCGTCCAGATCCTCCGTGCCGAACTGAGCGAACGCCTGAAGCTCCCGGTACTGCGAGAGATCGAGGCGCAGGGTGCCGGCCACCGACTTCATCGCGCGCGTCTGCGCGGAGCCCCCCACACGTGACACCGAGATACCGGGATTGGTCGCCGGCCTCTGCCCGGCGTTGAAGAGGTCCAGCTCGAGGATGATCTGCCCGTCGGTGATCGAGATCACGTTGGTCGGGATATAGGCGGAGACGTCGCCGGCCTGCGTCTCGATGATCGGGAGCGCGGTCACCGAGCCGCCACCGTGCTCCTCGTCCATCCGCGCCGCGCGCTCGAGCAGCCGCGAGTGGAGGTAGAAGACATCGCCGGGGTAGGCCTCGCGGCCGGGAGGGCGGCGCAGGAGCAACGAGACCTGCCGGTAGGCCCAGGCGTGCTTGGAGAGGTCATCGTAGACGATCAGCACGTCCCGGCCCTGCTCCATGAAGTTCTCGGCCATCGCGCAGCCGGCATACGGCGCGAGATACTGGAGCGCCGCCGACTCCGACGCGGACGACACGACGACGATGGTGTGCTCCATCGCGCCGTGTTCCTCAAGGGTGGCGACGGTCTGCGCCACCTTCGAGTCCTTCTGGCCGATGGCGACGTAGACGCAGATCACGCCCGTGCCGCGCTGGTTGATGATGGCGTCGATGGCAATCGCGCTCTTCCCCGTGGAGCGATCGCCAATGATCAGTTCACGCTGGCCACGACCGATCGGGATCATCGCGTCGATCGCCTTCACGCCCGTCTGCAGCGGCACGTTGACGCTCTTGCGTGAGACCACGTTGGGGGCGATGCGCTCGACGGGTTGCCTGTCGCTCGTCGCCACCGGGCCGCGCTCGTCGATGGGATCGCCGAGCGCGTTGACCACGCGGCCAAGGAGGGCATCACCGACCGGGACGGAGGCGACCTGACCGGTCGTCCGCACCTCGTCGCCCTCGGCGATCTCGGTGTGGTCGCCGAGGACGATCGCACCGACCGTCTCTTCCTCGAGGTTGAGCGCGAGGCCGCGCACGCCGCTCGCGAATTCGATCAGCTCCGATGAGACACAGCGCTGCAGCCCGTGGATGCGCGCAATGCCGTCCGAGGCCTCGATCACGGTGCCGACGTTGGTCTCCGTCACCCCCTGATCGAAGCCCTCGATCTGGCGCCTGAGGATCGCCGCGATCTCGTCCGCACGTGTCGCCATCAGTTCCTCCACCCACGCTTGAGGTACCCGGTGCGCCGCTCCCCGGCGCGCGCCGCCGTCATCGCTCCTACCCGCCCGCCACGAGCCGCGCGCGAAGGGCGCGCAACCGTGTGCGGGTTGAACCGTCGATCAGCTGGTCGCCGACGCGAACGACGGCGCCGCCCAAGAGCTCCGGGTCCACCGTCGCGGCCAGCACCACCGTGCCCCCGCCACGACGCTCCGCCAGGTCGGCGGCGATCCTCTCCCGTCGCTCCTCAGGAACCGCCACGGCCGTCCGCAGCTCGGCGCGTACGACGTCGCGCTCCGAGTCCCAGATCTCAGAGAAGTACGACGCGATCGAGGGGCCCAGCGCGAGGCGCCGCTTCTGTCTCAGGAGGCGGAAGAGGTTGACCTGAAGCGGCCCGGCCTCAGGGACCGCCTCCCACATGATCTGAAGGAAGCGGTCGTCACCGACATCCTCGGCGGCGAGCGCAGCGACGGATCCGGGATCCTGCGTGAGGAGCGCCAACGTCTCCAGCGCGCCAGCCCACGTCTCCCAGTCGCCGTGCTCGCGCGCGAGATCGGCGACCGCAGCGGCGTAGCGCCGTCCGGCGACGTCACGCGTCACCGCCACGGTGTCACCGCCCCCCTGCGGACACCGCCGGTCGCGATAGTGCTAATTGTCGGGACCCCGTCCGAACTCGCTCGAGACGATGACCTCGTCGATCAGGCGCTGGTGCGCGTCCCGATCGAGCGCCTGGCCGATCACACGCTCCGCGGCCTGGATCGTCAGGTCGGCGAACTCGCCGCGCAGCGACTCGATCACCTGATCCCGCTCCCGCTCGATCTCCTGACGGGCACTCGACACGATCTGCTCGGACTCGGCACGCGCACGCTGCTCGAGCTCCTCGCGCAGGCGCTGCGCCGTCTCCTGCGAGCGGGCCACGATCTCGCGTGCCTCCTCGCGCGCCTCCTCGGTCAGGCGACGTGCCTCGCCCTCGGAGGCCTGCGCCTGCTCAGCCGCCTGCTCGGCGCGGTCCAGGCCTTCCTGGATCCGTCGCTTGCGCTCGTCCAGCACCCGCATCAGGGGCCGGTAGAGGAAGAGCCTGAGGATGAGCAGCAGCAGACCGAAGTTGATGAGTTGCGCGATCAGCCCGGGCAGGTTGAATCCGAGCGCGGCGATGCCGCCCCCGCCTTCCTCGGCAGCGTACGCGACACCGGTTCCGGACTGCAGAGTCCATGCGAACGTCGCGAGCAGCGCCGACAGCCCGAGCACACGTATGAAGCGTGGCACCTGCGCCCCTCTCGCACCCCCCGGGCCGGCCGCCCGACGGCGGCCGGCTGACGGCGGGACCGCCTCTAGAAGACGAAGCCGATGAGAATGGCGACGACCAGCGCGTAGATCCCGATCGCCTCCGCGAAGGCGATCGCCAGGATCATGTTGGTCTGGATCGCACCCGCGGCCTCGGGGTTGCGCCCCAAGGCCTCCATCGCCTTCCCACCGAGGAAGCCGATGCCGATGGCCGGACCAAGCGCCCCGAGACCCATCGCGATTCCCGCGGCCAGGAACTTCATCGCGTCCGCGGTGAACTCGTTGTCCACCGCGGCCTCCTGCGCACCGGCGACGCCCGTCGCCAGCAGGAACAGCCCCGCCGCGACCGCGGAGGCGACCAGCCCCCGGCGAACCACCACTCCAACAGTCATCTCGCCTCCCTCTCCCGACCGCGTGTCGTGGGTGGACACGCGCTACAGCCTTCCCCCGCCGACCTCCGACATCATCCCCCGCCGGGCCGCGGCCGCTCTAGTGGCCGGCCGCCTCGTGCCCCTCATCGCCGTCGCCGTGGTGTGCGACCGCCATCTGAGCAAACACCAGCGTGAGCATCGCGAACACGAAGGCCTGGATCAGCCCCACGAAGAGCTCCAGGCCATAGAACACGGTGACCAGCAACAGCGGCACCAGGAAACTCATCATCACGATCAGCACCTCGCCGGCGAAGATGTTGCCGAAGAGACGGAAGGTGAACGAGACGACGCGGATGAACTCCGATATGAGCTCGAGGATGCCGACGAAGACGTCGATCAGGCCCATCGGGTTGCCGCGCAGCAGGCGCCGGACGTTGAAGAACTTCCCGAGGTAGCCGACCCCCAGTGTCGAGATCCCCCAGTACTCCACGAAGATGAAGGAGAAGATGGCGATCGCGAGCGGCGCGTTCACGTCGGTCATCACTGAACGCAGCAGGGGCGCGATGATGCCGGAGAACGGATCGCCGCTCCCCTCGGCGTGGATCGGCTCCTCGCCGGCCCCCACATCGACCGACTCGGCGCCGAGCGGGATGAACGCGACGTCGACGCCGAGGAGCGAGGCCTGCTCGAAGACGGCCTGCGTGTCGCCGTGGCCCGGCTCGGGGACGCCGACGTAGAGGTTCCCCGGCAGCAGTCCCATGTAATTGTTGAGCAGCACCCAGAAGAAGATCGTGCTGATCACCCAAAAGAAGCGGCGGCCCTTCTTCTCGCCCACGACCCCGATGACGACGTTGTAGAAGCCGCCGACCGCCGCCTCGACGGCGCCGCTGAAACCGGACGGCACGACCGAGAAGCCGCGCGCCGCGACGATCGCCACGATCGTCATCAGCGCCAGGACGACCCACGACGTGAACATCGTGTTGGTGACGTCGAGCGGTCCGAGATGGAAGACCGTCTCGGGCGCCACTATGATCGCGGGGGGGGGCGGTGTGAGGACGAGCATCCCGACCGCGAGGACCGCCACCGCCAGCAGGGCGATCAGCACGCCCCTCATGGGCGGTCACCCCCGCGCGGCTCGCCACCGCCGTCGCCACCGTTCTGTGGCGTGTGGGAGGCGCGCGCGATCACGTCCTTCAACTGCCCGTATGCCCCCACGAATCCCACCAGAAGCCCCAGCACCAGAAAGACAAGCGTGAGGACCGGCCTCGTCGCGAAATGCCCGTCCAGCAGACTCCCCACGAACGTCAACCCCACGATCGATGTCGCGAGGTAGAAACCGATCCCTACCAGCCCGAGCGCCGGCGAAGCCCACACAGGATTCCGCCCTCCGGGACCGCGGGGACTCTAACACGACCTGATCGGCCGATCAATAACTTGTGATGCCAGTAACGAACCGGGCGGACGTGGCCCCCGGCCAGCGGCGAGATGCGGCGTTCAGCTCGACGCGCGCTCGTCGAAGTCGTCGAGATCGAGCTCCGAGACGAAGTCCGTGAACGCCGAGAGGCGCTTCAGTTCCTCCTGCGTGACGCGGGCGCGGTGCGCGGTGCCCGCCTCCCCCTCGACCGGCTGCCCCTCCGCGTCGAGGACCACGCCAGCGCGGTCGAGAACCGACTCTTCAACGAAGATCGGGACCTGGGCACGCACCGCTATGGCAATCGCATCCGAGGGACGCGAGTCGACCTCCGTGACGCGGCCATCCTGCTCCACGTGAATGCGCGCGTAGAACGTGTCGTTCAAGAGGTCGTTGACGACGACCGATCGCACGCTGCCGCCCAGGTCCTTGATCACCGTGTGCAGCAGGTCGTGTGTCTGAGGGCGAGGTACCGCGACATCCTGCAGCCTCAGGGCGATCGCCTCCGCCACGTCGGCGCCGATCCAGATCGGGAGGAAGCGGCCCTCCTCCTTCTCGCGCAGGATCACGACGCGCTGGAAATGGCGCAGGCTCACGCGGATGCTGTCGATCACGAGCTCGATCACGGCACGACCCCTCGGCTCGGTGACCCGACTCCGACCCGGCGTCCCGACCGGCCCCAGCGGGCTCGGCTGGGAATGCCTCCCGCATCGCCGTTTCGAGTGTAGGAGTCGCCGGATCGGCGAGTCAACGCGCGCCGCGCCACCGACACTCCCCGGGCGGCCAACGGGGAGCGCCCCCCGGATCAGGGAGGGTGCCGGCGCGTGCTCCGCCTCAGGCGTGGACCGGGCGGGCGGCCTCGATCTCGTCGCGGAGCGTCGTCGCCGCCGCCCGGGCGGCCTCGACGTAGCCGGCCAGGTCGCGCGCACCGGCCGCCTCCCCCGCGTAGAGCACGCTTCTCGACGCCGCCACGAGGATCCCGCCGCCGCCCGCGTCCGCAGCCGCGCGCACAGCTTTGGCCACCGCACCCTGCTGGGCGCCGACACCCGGGATCAGCAGCAGCAGCTCCGGAGCGAGCTCACGCAGGCGCGCCGCCTGTTCGGGGTAGGTTGCGCCGGCGACGAGTCCGACGTTGCCCCGCGTGTTCCAGCCCACCGCCAGCGAGGCCACCCGCTCGTAGAGCAGGCCCCCGTCGGCGAGCTCGACGTCCTGCAGCTCGCCACCCCCGGGATTGGAGGAACGGCACCAGATGAACGAATGCCGGTCCTCGTAGGCGAGGAACGGCTCGACGGCGTCGCTCCCGCCCCACGGATTGAGGGTGACGGCGTCGGCACCCAGCGCCTCGAAGACGGCGCGGGAGTAGGCGACCGCCGTGGATCCGACATCACCACGCTTGGCGTCGAGCAGCACAGGCACACCACGGGGCACGGCGTCGATGGTCGCTCGCAGATCCCGCCAGCCTGCAGCGCCGCGTGGCTCGAAGAACGCCGCGTTGGGCTTGAAGCAGCAGGCGAGGTCGGCGGTCGCCTCGACGATGTGCTGGAGATAGCGGGCGACGGGAACGCCCGCCGGCAGCCGGGACTCGTCGGGATCGAGCCCGATGCACAGCAGCGAGCGGTGCGCACTCGAGGCCGCCTCGTACTTCTCGCGGAAGCTCATCGCGTCCCCAATCCTGATGAGAGGCCCGGGCCGACCCCGTCGCCAACCGGGAGCGGGAGGGGATCCTCCCTCAGCTCGAGCGGCGGCAGCTCGGCGCCTGAATCCAGCAGCCGGCCGAGAGCCGCCGCCAGCGCGCTCACGTCACCCGTCGCCGAGCAGTCTACCGCCACTTCGGCCGCCGCCTCGGCCGGCAACCCGCCGGACTCCGCGAGGAGCTCCCGGCAGCGGCGCGCCACCGGCTCCGCCGCGTCGAGCGCCCGCACGCCGGGAGGGAGCACGCGGCCGAGAGCCTGGCGCAGGAACCCGTAGTGGGTGCAGCCCAGCGCGATCACGTCGACGCCGCGGGCGAGCGGCCCCGCGAGCGAGGACCGCAGCACGCGCCTGACCTCGGCACTATCCACGACGCCTCGCTCCACGAGGTCCGCGAGGCCGGGCATCGGCACCGTCTCGACGCGCGCACCGCCCCCGTGGACGCGCTCGAGCCGCGCCAGGCGCGCGCCGCGCGCCGTGACGGGCGTCGCGAGCACCGCCACGCGCCCCGTCGCGCTCGCCTCCACGGCGGGTTTGAGCGGCGGCTCCATCCCGACGACCGGAACGGCGACGCGCACGCGCAGCGCCTCGAGCGCCGCGGAAGAGGCCGTGTTGCACGCAACGACGAGGAGCCCACACCCCTCGTCGACCAGCCATCCGCCGATGGCGAGCACGCGCTCCGTGACGCCGGGTTCGGAACGGTCGCCGTAGGGGAAGGCGGCGGTGTCGGCGACGTAGCAGATGGGAAGAGCGGGGAGCAAACGATGTAGCGCGGCGGCAACGGTCAGACCCCCGACACCGGAGTCGAGGATGCCGACGGTGGTGGTCATGACAACCCCGCGGTCGCTCCTCCCCGCCGCTCGGTCCCAGCGTAGCACCCCGGCCGCGCCGGGACGCGGGGAGTTCTCTTAGATGCGCTCCGGGAAGTCCGTCCCCGCCGGGAGGGCCGGCTCTTCGAAGGTGGGAGCGACCGCGTGCTCGCGGCCGCGTGAGTCGAGTTCCGGCCCCGCCAGGCCCTTGCGCCCGACGCGGCTGCGCAGTTCGTCGGTGGCCGGGTTTGCGACCTCCCAACGCTCGAGCTCGGCGTCGAGCGCCGCGACGCGCGCCGCCTCGGGGTAGTGGCGACCGTAGCGGGCGCCGTCGAAGAACAGGGCGACGTCCCGGAAGTGCGACGTGGCGAAGACCCGGCTCGCGGCCTCGGCGTACTCCAGGGGCGTCTCGCCGGCGCGTCTCGGGAACCCGCGCTCCCGCGCGGCGGCGGCGAAGCGGGCGTAGAGGCGATAGATGGCCTCCCCGCGCAGCCAGCCCGCCGACCCGCCGTCGGCGCGGGAGCGCGGCAGGACCGAGCGCAAGAGGGCGCCGAGCCCGACCCCCGCCCCCTCGGACGTCGAGCGCAGCTCGTCGTAGCCCGCCTCACGCCGCCGTGACTTCCGGACGCGGCGGAACAGGAGCCTCCCGCCGAAGTAGAGGCCGGCGATGATGGCCGCTGCGGCGAGCAGCCTCGCGCCCTCGCGCAGCCACGCCGGCGGGCGGTTGTCCGAGAGCTCGTCCCGCGTCTCCGGATCGACGAAGAGCGCCCGCCCGATCGCCTGGAACACCTCGTCGAAGCGCAGGTCGATGCCGCTCAGGAGGCCCGCGAGCGGCGAGAGCAGGATGCCGAGCAGCCAGAAGATCGGCGTCAGGATCAAGACTAGCAGCCACGAGATGAAGCGGGGTAGCAGACCGCCGAGCGGCGAGATCACACGTTCGACGTCGAGGATGGTCAGAATGCCGAAGACGAGCCCCGTGATGCCGAGGAGCGCCACCGTGGCGACGACCGAGGCGGCCCAGGGGCCGCTTCGCTCCATCCCCCGCGTCTGCGCGGACGCCCTCGCCGCGTTCGAGATCGCGAGCGTGAGCATCCCCATCACGAAGTAGAGAACCGCAAGCAGTCCCGGACCGGCCGATCCGCGCCCGGTTGCGACCAGCGCCGCGATCAGCACCGCCATGAAGCCGGTCGTGAACGACCAGATCACCCTCTCGAACGTAACCGGCGACCGTCCGAGCCAGAGGAATCGCAGCCACAGCAGCACCATCCCGAGCACGATCATGCTGTGCGCTCCGCCGGCGGCGCGGGCCGGATCCACGTCGGCGAGATAGTCTTCCGCGACCGGGGCGCCCTCGAACGGGAACTGCGAGATCGTCGCCCCGCTCCACACCTGCAGGTCCCCGGCGATCGCGATGTGCGCCAGCGCGTTGAGGCCTAGGATCGAGGCGAGGACGCCGACCACGGCCGCGAGCCCGCCCGGCAGGCCGATCCGCGTCACGTAGTGAGCGAGCAGAAAGGCGGAGCCAGCCCCCGCCACGACGATCCACCACGCCGGGCCGGCGGAGACGTTCGCGGTCGCGTCGCGCAAGAGCGACGCCGCCCGCAGGGTGGCCTCGCGGTCGATCGGAAGGCCGCGCAGCAGCATGAGCTCGAGATCCGCCGCGAGGCCGGTGTAGGCGGCGCGCTCGACCGCCGTGGCGAGGACGCGCAGCACGACGAACCACGCGAGCGCCTCGGTGAGCAGGAAGAGCGTGGTCGCGGCGGTTCGCTGCCAGCGCGGGGTCCCCCACGCCGTGACCGCCGCGCCCATCGACGCCGCGCGGCTGCCGACACTCCGCTCGCCGCTCACCGCCTCGGCCCCCGGTCCCGCACGGTGCTGACCGGATCCGGCCGGACCCGCGCGGCGGGACGCGGATCAGGGAGGGTGCCTCCCTCGCCGCCGGGCGGCGGGGGGAGGGGCAATGAGTTCGCCAAGGTCTCCGGGACGCGCATCTCACCGCTGTCCTCCAGCTCCTGGAGGTGCTGGTCGAGGGAGATCACCCGGATCGGTCCGAGCTCCGCACGGTGCTCCCACTCACCCGGCGCCACCTTGAGGACGAGCACGTCGTGCCCCTCTCCCCGCAGTCGCCTCAGCGCCGCGGCGAGCGCCTCGTCGAGCACGGCGCTCACGACGACGACGGTGGCGCCGGCCGGGAGGGCCCGCGCGCGTCCGGTCAACTCGTCGGCGAGCCGCGACGTGGTGAAGCCCGAGATCATCGCCAGCGCCTCGAGCACGCGGTTCAGCTGCTCGGGCGAGCGACCGGCCCCGATCCGGATCGGACGGTCGGCGTCCTGAAAGGAGCCGTTGGCGACGAGGCCCAGCGCCGAGCGCTCCGCGAACGCGGCCACGGCCACCGACGCCGCGACGGCGACGCCGCGCTCGAGCAGCCGCAGGTTCGAGCCGAAGGTGTTCCCCGGGAGGGTGGTGATGTTGAGCGCGACCACCACCGCCCGCGTGCGCGACGGTTCGTAGACCCGGGAGACGAGCCGGGCAGCGCGCGCCGTCGCCTTCCAGTCGACCCGCTTCAGCGGGTCGCCGGGGAGGTAGTCGCGGAGCCCGACCACCCGCTCGGGATCCTCGAAGACGGGGTGTCCGCCGCGCTGCTCCCCGAACGGGCGGGCGTGCACCAGGGTGAGCTGGGGCAGCGGGACCGTCTGCGGATAGACGACGAGCGCGCTGCGGCCCCCGACCTCGCGCTCGCGATCGAAGAAGCCGAAGAGGTCGCCGGAGCGCAGCCTGGTGGCGCCGATCCGGTAGTAGCCGCGCTCCACGGCGCGTAGCGTGAGCGGCCACGAGATCTCCTCGTTCGGCGCCAGCGAGGTGTTCCGGTAGAGGACGACCGTCCGCGGGACGCCGGAGGGGTGCACGGCACCGCCCAGGACCTCCATCGGCGTCGCGAAGCGCTCCTGCACCTCAAGCCACGGGACGGGGAGGAGCTTGCGGTTGGCGAGCGAGAGGCGGAGCTGCGTGCTCTCGCCGACGAAGATGCGCGTGTGCTCGAGCCGCCGCTCGTAGTAGAGCTCTTCCAGCGCGAGCCGCGACCACAGCCGGGAGAGCCCGCCCGACGCGAGCAGGAGGACGCCGAGCACGACGATCGCGTCGGCCTGCGCCAGGAGTCCGATCAGGACGAGGCCGCCCGAGGCGACCAGCCACGCCTCGGTGACGAGGGCGCGCACGCGCCCTAGCCTCGACCCGCTTCCGCGTCCACGACGGGCACTGGCAGTTCGCGCAGGATGTCATCGAGGACGTCGTCGACGGATCCCCCCCGCAGCCGCGTCTGCGAGGAGAGCAGGACGCGGTGGGCCAGGACCGGGTGCACCAGTGCCTTGACGTCGTCCGGCCTCACGAAGTCGCGACCCGCGATCGCGGCGCGGGCGCGAGCGGCCTCGAACAGCGCGAGCGAGGCGCGCGGGCTGGCGCCGAGCTCGAATGCCTCGTGCTCGCGCGTGGCGCGACAGATCCGGGTGATGTAGCGCGCGACATCGTCTTCGACGTGGATCAGAGGCAGCCGCTGAGAGAGCGCACGGAGCTCCTCCGCCTTGAGCACGGGGGAGAGCGTGTCGAGCGGCGAGCGCTCGCGGAAGCGACGAAGTATCTCGAGCTCACCGTCGTCGTCGGGGTAGCCGATGCGCAGCCGGAGTAGGAAGCGATCGAGCTGCGCCTCGGGCAGCGGGAAGGTGCCCTCGAGCTCCACCGGATTCTGCGTGGCCATCACCACGAAGGGCTGCGGCAGCGCACGTGTGTCGCCGTCGACCGTCACCGTGTGCTCCTGCATCGCCTCGAGCAGGGCCGATTGCGTCCGCGGCGTCGCACGGTTGATCTCGTCGGCGAGGACCACGTTCGCGTGCAGCGGCCCGGGTCGGTACTCGAAATCGCCGCTTTTCTGCGAGTAGTAGTTGATGCCGACGATGTCGGAGGGCATCAGGTCCGGCGTGAACTGGATGCGACTGAAGCTCGCCCCGAGCGACCGCGCCACGGCGCGCGCGAGCGTCGTCTTCCCGGTCCCCGGCACGTCCTCGATCAGGACGTGGCCACCTGTGAGGAGCGCCACCATCACAAGGGAGAGGGTCTCCTCCGCTCCGACGACGACGCGCCCGACGTTCTGTCGAACGATGTCGGCGGTGCGGGCGATCGCGGCGGCGGCGGCGGCCCCCCCCGCCCCGGCGGCTCCAGCGGCGGGCGAGATCGGGGCCGACCCTCGGCTCCTGGCGGCGGTCGGTTCCTGCACGGCACCCTCACGGCGTTCGTTCCCGCGGAGTGGGACCGGCTGGAGGATAGCGCACCGCCATCGCCCGTGCGGGCCCGCCCGGCGCGGGCTTGCCGGGCGACCACACGGCAGCTAGCGTCGCCCGCATGGACGGGCGAGCCGGGGAGCAGATCACGGAGGCGGCCGATCGCGGCGAGCTACTCTCGCTGCTCGGCGCGATCACGGAGACGCGGCTGAACCGCCCCGTCGGCCGCGAGGGGTGGACGCTCCGGCACGCGCTGGGCGCGGTGGCGGCGGCCGATCGCGTGCTCGCCCACGTGCTCGGCTCGTTCGCGGCGGAGCCTCAGGCGGCTGCGCGCTTTCATCTCAGGCGGCTGCGCGGCGAGATCATGTACGGCGCGCACATGCTCCGGCGGGAGGGTCTTCAGAGGCTGCTTGAGGAGACGCACGCCGAGGCGGAGACGGCGCTCCGAGCCCACGCCCGCCTGCTCGATCGGCCGATCGAGGTGGAGGGGAGCGAGGCGATGAGCGCCAACGACCTGCTCGCCGATCGAATCGAGCAGGAGCGCACGGCCATCCGAGCGTTGCGGGCGGCGCTTCCTCCCGGCGCAGGTCCCGCGCGCCCGCAGGAGCATGCTCGCCCCGCATAATGGCCCCCGCACGCCCGCCGGGAGCGGGCGGCGCCGGTAGGACCGACGGGGGCCGCGTGCGCGCCGAGATCGTCTCGATCGGCACCGAGATCCTGCTCGGCGAGATCACAGATACCAACGCCGCCTTCATCGCCGGCCGGCTTCCCGCCCTCGGGATCGATCTCAACTACGTCACGCAGGTCGGCGATAACGTGGAGCGGCTCGGGGACGTGCTCGCGCGCGCGTGGGGGCGCTCCGACATCGTCTTCACGACCGGCGGTCTCGGCCCCACCGAGGACGACATCACCAGGGAGACGGTGGCCTCCGTCCTCGGCGAGACGCTTCGTGCCGATCCCGAGCAGGAGCGCATCCTGGGATCCTTCTGGCGCGGCCGGGACCGGCCGATGCCCGCGCGCAACCTCAAGCAGGCGCACCTCATACCCTCCGCGCGTGCGATCCCGAACCCCCGCGGCACAGCGCCCGGGTGGTGGGTGGAGCGCGACGGCCGCGCAATGGTGGTCATGCCCGGGCCGCCGGCCGAGATGACGCGCATGTGGGAGCACGAGGTCGCACCCGCGCTCGACCGACGGTCGAGCGCGGTGCTGGTCAGCCGCACGCTGAAGACCACCGAGCTCGGCGAGTCCGCCGTCGACGAGCTGCTCTCGCCGCTGCTCGCATCCGCGAACCCCTCGATCGGCGTCTACCACCGCCACGACGGCGTCCATGCCCGCCTCGCCGCGAAGGCGTCGACGCGCGATGAGGCGGAGGCGCTCATCGCGCCGGTGGAGGCCGAGGCCAGGCGGCTGCTCGGCCCCTACGTCTGGGGCGTCGACGACGAGTCGCTCTCGGCCGCCGTCGGCCGGCTGCTCCGGGACCGGGACCTCACGCTCGCGGTGATGGAGTCGGCGACGGGCGGGGCGGTCTCCGACGCCATCACCGACGTCGACGGCTCGTCCGACTACTTCCGCGGGGGACTGGTGACCTACGCCACCGGCGCGAAGGTCCAGATGGGGGTCCCGGCCGAGGTCGTGGAGCGCCACGGGGTGATCTCGCGTGAGACGGCCGAGGCGATGGCGGCGACGGTCCGCCGGACGCTTCAGGCCGACATCGGCGTGGGCATCACCGGCATCGCCGGGGGCAGCCCCGTCGAGGGGCAGCCGCCGGGGACGATGCACATCGCGCTCGCGCACGACGCCGCCGTCGAGTACGCGTACTGGCGCTACTACCAGGGCCGCGTGGCGACGAAGCGACGGGTGCAGCAGCAGGTACTTTCGATGCTGAGGCGTCACCTGCTAGGACTGAGCTCAGGCGTCGACCCCCGGACGAGCGGCGAGCGCCGGGCGTAGGCCGCGGCACGGGAGCCGCTACTATCGGGACGCCGCGGGCCCGGCGGCATCTCGACCGGGCGGCCAGCGAGCGAGGAGCCGTCGATGCCAGCCCCGACCACCGCGGACGTGATCTCGCTGCGCTCGAACCGCATCTACTCCTTCCGCGTCGCCGATCGGGTCGGCGGGGGGCGACTGCTGCTGGACGCGGGGCCCGACTACGAGGGCGCCTGGGAGGAGGCCGCCGGGCAAGGGTACGCGCTCGGCTTCGCGCCGGAGCAGGTGCGCGCGGTGATCGTCACCCACGGCCACGCCGACCACGCCGGACTCGCGCACCGCTGGGCGGAGGCGGGCGCGCGCATCTTCGCCCTTGCCCCCGACATGACCGCCCTGACCTCGGGCGACGGCTGGCGCGAGCACCAGGCGCGCCGCGGACGCGAGGAGTTGCGCCGCCACGGCTGCCCGCCCTCAAGCATCGCGCGCCTCGAGGAGATCCGGCGCGAACGCTCGACCACGCTACGCTGGAAGGGCGCGCCGTGGGGCTCGGTCGCTCCCACCGTCGGCGACCACGTCTTCCCGATCGAGGGGCCGAAGGGGGAGAGCTCGCTGCGCATCGTCGCCGCCGCCGGCCACACCCCGGGCAACCTCGGCGCGATCGTGGAGGAGACGGGGGAGTTCTACGGCGGTGACACGCTGCTCCCAGGCCGCATCCCCTCGGCCGGGCTGCACTTCCACTCGAGCACGGGAACGCCGCGCTGGCCGTCGCTCCCCCCGTATATCCGCTCCGTCGAGTGGGTCGGAAGCCTCCCGCTGACGCGGCTCCTCCCAGCCCACGACCACAGGACCGACGACGGGCCGCTCGACCCCGCCGCGGAGGCCCGAAGGTTCCTCGCCCACTGCCACCGCCGGCAGCGCCAGCTCGGAACCGCCCTGACGCGCGGGCCCGCCACCGCCTACGAGCTCGCGCGCAGGCTCTTCCCGCGCCTCCCGGAGGAGCGCGTCGGCCAGGCGATGACGGAGGTGATCGGCCATCTCGATGTCGGCGTGCAGGAGGGCGTGGTCCGGCGCGAGGAGGAGGATGACGGGCCCTGGCGCTTCGCGTCCGCCGAGGGCGGCGACGCGCGCTGACCCGGGCGGCGCGGTCCAGGCGGCTCAGTCGCCGGCGAGGACCCGGTAGAGCGTCGTGAGACGACGCGGGAGCTGCTCGATGTCGGTGACGACCTCGTAACCGATGTCGTCGCACATCTGCTTCAGGTAGTCGTGCCCGTCCTTGTCGACCGTGATCAGGAACGGCGTGATGCCGGCGCGACGGGCCTCCAGCAGGGCCTGCTTGGTGTCGTGGACGGCGTACTCCTTCTCGGTGCGATCGCGGCCGTAGCCATGATCCTGGGGACGCCCGTCCGAGACTAGGACGAGGATGCGCACCTTCGCCTCGTGGAGCGTGAGCTTGTACGTGGCGTGGCGGATCGCCGGTCCCATGCGCGTGGAGCGGACGGGCTCGATCTTTGCGATGCGGCGGCGGACCCGGTCGCTGAACGGCTCGTCGAGATCCTTCACCACGTAGAACTCGACGTTCTCGCGCCCGTAGCCGGAGAAGCCGTAGATGCCGTATGAGTCGCCTATAGCCTCTAGCGCCTCCACCAGCAGGACCGCCGACTCCTTCTCGAGGTCGACGATCCGCTTCGGCGGGTCGGCGGCGCGGAGCGATCGGCGCTGCGCCAGCCACTGGAAGTACTTCGCGGGATCGCCGTCGAAGTCGTCCTCCTCGTCGTACTTCTTCCGTTGCTTGTCGATCTCCTCGTCCGTCGACGCCGACATGTCGAGCAGGAACGAGACCGCGACATCCCGCTCGACCTTGTTGCGCCGGTAGTAGAAGCGGGCGAGCGGGCCGGCGCCGGCCCGCTTGTCGACGAGGAACTCGATCGCCTGGTCGAGGTCGATCTCCTCGCCGTCCTCGAGCCGCTTGATCTTGCGGAAGGACTCGGGCCGCATGAGCTCGAACTGCCGGCGCGTCTCCGTGACCAGACCGTGGTGACGAATCAGCGTCTCCTCGTAGAAGTCGATCTCGCCCTCCTCGTAGGGACGCTGCACCACGGTGCACCAGCGCGGGCGATAGTCGCCGGCCCGGAAGTCCCACTCGTCGTACTGGAAGTACTCGATCGCAGGGGCGGTGGGCTCCTCCGGCGGCGGCTCCTCGTCCTCGCCGGAGGAGTCGCCTCCACGCTCGCGCACCGGCGACTCCCGTCCGCCCGAGGGGAGGCTGGTCTCCCGCTCGAGATTGGTGAGGAAGAGGCTCACGGTGGAGGCGAGATCCCCATCGGCCATCTCCGAGATCAGGATCTCGGTCGAGTTCTCGAGCAACTCCTGCAGCTGCTCGGCGGTGAGCGGGGTGCCGCGACCGTCCCCCTCCCCCTCGCCCGCACCCTCTCGGAGGCGCATCAGGAGCTGGACGAGCTCCGGCTTGAAGTCGCCGCGGAACTCGGGCTGGGGCGGGCTCTCGAAGGCCTCCCCCTCCGGCGCTGCCTGCGGCGCGCCGTCGGCGCCGTCACCCCCGGGCATCGCCGGCGCGACCGTCAGCATCTCCTCGTCGGGCGCGACCCACTCCTCCTCGCCGCCGAGGCGCTCGTTGGGGAGCGCCGCGGCGAGCCGGTAGATCGCCGCGGCGACCGCCGCGGAGTCCTGCACGGTGGCTCCCGGCTGCTCCACGACCCGCAGCGCCGCAAGGCCGTGTGCCAAAGACTGCCGGTGCGTCGCCGGCCACTCGATGCCCTCGGGGCTCCCGAGCGAGGCACGCACCAGCGCTTCGACGTAGGCGCTCCGGAGCGGCATCGACCGCGCGTCGGGGCGGTCCGCGGCCGCCTGTTCCTGCACGCGCCGCAGCCAGCTTCGTATACCCCCGTACTCGCGCGCCGTGTACGCATCGACCCGAGTGTCCTCGACGACGGTGAAGAGCGCCGAGATGAGCGATCGGTCCGAGAAGCCGTCGTAGAGGCGCTGCATCTCCGTGATCGGCGCGGCTCGACCCCCGTCGGGGCGCTCTCCGCCGTCCGCATCGGGCGGGGGGGACGCGGCGAAGAGCTCGAGCGGCGGTGTGTGCGCTCCAGGGTCGCCGTGGCGGTAGCCAAACGAGCCAAACTCGATGCGGCCCGTCTGGTGCGTGGCGAAGACCTTGTAGACCTGGACGTTGTCGCGCTGCTCCAGAAAGGTCGAAACCGACGACGGCAGGTAGATCGCCGTGCCCTCCGTCGTCGCCTGGCCGGCGACCCAGCCGATTCCCTTCTCGGTGAGCTCCTCCACCGGATGCACCGCTATCGTCTGGCCGGTCAGCGCCTTCGCGTAGAGACGCAGCACCGGGCTCACCGCCGTCAGCTCGACGCGCGCCGAGAGCGAGGCGAGGAGCCTCTCCGCGCGCGCCGACTCCAGGCGGAAGAAGGCCTCCGCGCCCTCCACGTTGCGCTGGTCGAGGAGGATCTCGAGCCCAACGTCGCTCCATCGCGCCATCTGCTCCGCGGTCAGGCGCTCGTGCACGACCGGCGCCGACTTGAGGTATTCCATCGCCGCCGTCGGCGAGGCCTGGGCGAGACGGTGCGCGAATCCGAGCAGACGCGGGTGCTCCGCCCGGCCGACGCTGCGCAGCCCGTCGGCCGCCGCGGCGAAGAGGGGGAAGCCGGCCCGGCCGACGCTCGCGGTGACTTGCGCGGCGAGATCGAGGAACCCCGCACGCTCGGCAGAATCGATCGGGGCGAGCAGGGCCGGCGCACGCTCGAAATAGATGCGCGTGTCCGCCCAGGAGGCGCGCGTCAGCATCCAGGCGAACTCCAGGAAGGGCTCGCGATCGGCGGGCGAAAGGGGTGCGAGCACCGGCGCCGCCGCCTCGAAGCAGCGCGTGGCCAGCTCATAGGAGCGCTCGGCCAGTGCCTCGATGATGTCGACCAGTCGCCCGAGCTGGCGGAGCGTGAGCGATTCCAAGAGCTCCGGGCTCGACTGGTAGAAGGAGGTGGCGAGCGCGATCGACTTCCAGCTCCCCCGGCAGAGCCGGTCGCCGAGGCGCGACCACGGCTCCACGTCGGCGGCGGGCAGCGAGAGCAGCACTCCGGGGGTGGCGCGCAGGTAGGCGGAGGCGACCAGGGAGGAGCGGTCGGCAAGCGCGGCGGCGGTCTCACCCCACGCGAGGAGCTCCGAGGCCGTGAGCTTCCCGGCGGTGGCGGGGCTGGCGCGGAAATACTCCGCGGCCGCCTCCCACGAGCGCAGCGAGCGGCGGGCCAGCCGGACGCCCGCCTCCGCCCACCGCTCGAGGTCCTCGGCGGAGAGGCGTGCCTCAAGCGCAGTCGCGGCGGCTGCCAGATCCTCCGGCAGCGCCTGCCCGAACTTGCGCAGCTCCGGCTCGTGACGCGCGACCACGCTGGCAGCGACGCTCACGGTCGTGCCCTCACCGGAACACCACCTACTCCGGGAAGATCGAGGAGACGACCTCTTCGATCGATCGCTGGATCTCCACGTCGTCCGTGAGAGCCCAGACCACTGCCGTCTGACAGGCCAAGCGCGCGGGGATACCGCGCGCGATCAGCTTCCCCGCGTAGACGAGGAGCCGCGTCGAGACCCCCTCCGCGAGGCCGTGCTCCTTGAGGTTGCGCACCTTCTCACCGAGCTTCGCGAGCTCGGCGGCGACGTCGGCGGAGCAGCCCGCCTCCACACACACGATCTCCGCCTCCCGGTCGCGGGGTGGGTAGGTGAACTCAATCGCGATGAAGCGCTGGCGCGTCGAGTGCTTGAGATCCTTCAACGCCGACTGATAGCCCGGGTTGTAGGAGAGCACGAGCAGGAAGCCGTCGGCGGCCTCGAGCAGCTCTCCCCGCTTCTCGACGGGGAGCAGCCGACGGTAGTCCGTGAGCGGGTGGATCAGGACGGTCGTGTCCTTGCGAGCCTCCACGATTTCGTCGAGGTAGCAGATCGCTCCCACCCGCACGGCGCGCGTGATCGGACCGTCGATCCAGCGCGTCTCACTGCCCTCGATCAGGTAGCGCCCGACCAGGTCGGAGGCAGTGAGGTCCTCGTGGCAGGCGACGGTGATCAGGGGAACCCCCTCCTCCGCCACCCCCTCCGGCGCTCGCTCGTGCAGCCGCCACGACATGTACTCCACGAACCGGGTCTTGCCCGAGCCCGTCGGGCCCTTGAGCAGGACGGGGATCTTCTCCCGGTAGGCGTGCTCGAAGAGCGCCACCTCGTCCCCAATCGGGAGGTAGTAGGGCTCGGAAGTGAGACGGAACTCCTCGACGGCGAGCCGCCGGAAGCCGCCCCCGATCCCCGTCTGCGAGATCTCTTCGTGTGTAATCGTCACGCCGGACCTACTTCTATCCGTCTGCCTCAGCGCACGTCGCGATACCCTGCGTCACGCCGCGCCCGGAGGCTAGCCCCGCCCGAGGGGTTGCGCTAGCGAACGGCCTGCGTGGCCTCGGCGCTCTGCCTCTCGATGCGCTTCTTAAGCCGTCGCCAGTGGTAGAGCACGCGCGACTCGAGCCGCTTGGGCGTCTCCGTGTTCTTGATGCGAATGTCGGCGCGCTCCAGCCGCTCCCTGTTCGAGATCTGGGAGTCGATGCGAGCGCGTGCCGCCTCCACGGACATCCCGTTGCGCTTGCGCAGCCTGTCGACGGCACGCCCGATCGTCGTGGTGACGACCCACACCTCGTCCACCAGGGTCGTCCACTCCGCCTCTATCAAGACCGCCGCCTCGAGCACGATCACCCCATCGGGGTCGCGCTGACGGTACGCGGCGATCTCCTCGTCGGCCAGCCTCTGGATCTCGGGCCAGCTGATATCGGTGAGACGCTTCATCTGCGCGGGATCGCCGAAGACCTTGCCGCCCAGCACGCGACGGTTGATCGTCCCGTCCGGAGCGACAACCTCGTGCCCGAAGGCGTTGACGACCTTCTCGAAACCGGACGAGCCGGGCTCGTAGACACGGTGACCGAGCCGGTCGGCGTCGATCACGATCGCGCCAAGCGACTTCAAGTGCTCGGCGACCGCCGATTTTCCGGACGCGATGCCGCCGGTGAGTCCGATCGTCGTCATCTACTGCTCCCCGGTGAGGACGCCCACAACCACCCAGCAGGGCCGGGGACGAGAGTGTTATGTGATTGTAGACGACGCCACGAGGCACCGCCAGACGCGCCGTGGCGGCGTCCGGGGCTCCGGGCCGCGCCGGCCCGGGCGTCAACGGGGGTGGGCCCGGGCCCCCGGGCTACTCCCTTAGCGCCTCGATCAGGGCCGGGACGACATCCTTGTAGTCGCCGACGATGCCCCACCGCGACGCCTTGAAGATGTTCGCCTCCGGATCGCGGTTCACGGCGACGATGGTCTTGGAGCCGCTGCAGCCGGCCATGTGCTGGCTCGCGCCCGAGATCGCGATCGCGATGTAGAGATCCGGCGTCACGACCTTGCCGGTAAGCCCCACCTGCTGCGAGACCGGGTACCAGCCGAGGTCGCAGGCGGCGCGCGAAGCGCCGACCGCCGTCTTATCCGTGCCGATGGTCGCCGCCAGTTCCTCCACGACGCCGAAGCCCTCGGGTCCGCCGAGCCCGCGCCCGCCGGAGACCACGATCGGCGCCTCCTGCAGCTGCAGCCCCTCAGCGACCGCCACCTCGCGCCCCGTGATCTCGGCTCGGCTCCCGCCGGCCGCGGGCAGCTCGACGATCTCGCCGGAGGCGCCCTCCTGCGGCTCAAGCGGATCCTGTGACTTCGCGCGGACCGTGGCGATCGCCGGCGCGGTCGCGAAACTGTACGTCCCGTTCGCGTTCCCGCCGTAGCAGGGGCGCGTCACCGTGAGCGCCCCACCGTCGTCCTCCACCGCGATGCAGTCCATCCCGACCGCCGTGTCGAGCCCGAAAGCGAGGCGGGGTCCGAGATCGCGGCCGACGCTGGACTGCGCCATGAGCACGACATCCGCGGAGCACTGCCCCACGACCTCGCGCACGGCCTCCGTCCACTGGTCCGGCCGGAACTCGTCGTAGGCGCCGTCGCCGCAGACGAAGGCGCGCCCCGCTCCCGCCGCGAAGGCGCCCGGGGCCGCCGGGCCGGCCTGCTCACCGAGCAGAGTCACGGAGACGCTGCCCCCGCCGGCGAGGCGGCTCGCCGCCCCCAGCAGCTCGGCCGTCGTGGAGTTGATCTCCCCGCCCTCGAGTTCTCCCACCACCAGCACGTTGCGTGCCATCCGTTCGTCCTTTCTGAGCGCCCTCGGCCGGGCCCGCTCCTAGAGGATCTTCGCCTCGCGCAGCTTCCCGACGAGACCCGCCGCCTTTTCCTGCACCGTCTCGCCCTCGATCAGCTCGACCTCACCGCCGACCTCCGGGATGAAGAGGCGCTCGAGCTTGAGGCGCGATCCCGCCTCACCGACCGTCGCCGGATCGAGATCGAGATCGGCCGCGCCCCAGCTCGTCACCGTCTTGCGCGCCGCTCGCATGATCTGCTGCAGCTTCGGGTAGCGCGGGTCGCCGAGCTCGTTGGAGACGGTGACGACGGCGGGAAGCGGCATCTCGACCGTCTCGAAGCCGTCCGCCACCACGCGAGTCGCCGCCATCCGGCCAACCGTCACCTGTACGTCCTTGGCGATGATCGCGGCGGGCCAGCCGAGCAGGGTCGCGATGCCGAGGCCAACCTGCCCCATGTCCCAGTCGGCGGCCTGCCGGCCGCAGAAGACAGCATCCACGTCGCCGAGCTTTTCGACCGCCGTCGAGAGCACCCGTGCTGTCGTGTAGGAGTCGCCGCCCAGGAAAGCGGGATCGTCCAGGAGCAGCCCCTCGTCGGCGCCCATCGCCAGGACCTGCTTGATCGCCGCCTGGGCGCTTTCCTGGCCCATCGAGATGACGGTGATCTTCACGTCCTCCGACGCCTCCTTGATGCGCAGCGCCGCCTCCGCGGCGATCGCATCGAACTGAGAGAGCACCGGCGCGATGCCGGGCGCCGGCACCACGGCGTTCGTCGACTCGTCGATCCTGAACGCCGACGGCGGCGTCTCCGGGTCCGGAATCTGCTTGGCGCAGACCACGAAGTGCATCAGCACGCTCCTTGTCGCGGACCCTCCCGGGTCCTCCTGCGGGCGACAGCGCCGCCCCTGCCCCTTGTCGACGCGGTCCGGGTGCGGCGACGCCGCACCGCTCCGCGACTACTCGGAGGACGTGCCCCCGTCCGCCCGCCCGGCGCCCGTGCCCAGCACGGATCGCTCGAGCAACTCGGCGATGTCGAAGGGGCGGATGCGTCCCGCCTCCTCCGACTGCACGGCCGGAACGCCGTCCTCGAACATCTGGATGCAGAACGGGCAGTTGGAGATCACCTCGCCGGCGCCGGTGGCGATCGCCTCCTCGGAGCGGACGTGGTTGACGCGCCGCTCGCCGATCTCCTCCTGCCACATGTTGCCGCCGCCCGCGCCGCAGCAGAGCCCGCGGCTGCGGGAGCGCTCCATCTCGCTCACCGATGCGCCGGGGATGACGGCGAGGATCTCGCGCGGCGCCTCGTAGACGCCGTTCAGCCGGCCGAGGTAGCAGGAGTCGTGGTAGGTGACGCTCGTGTCCACCTCGTGCGTCGCGGTGAGCGAACCCTCGGAGAGCGCCTGGGCGAGGAACTCCGTGTGGTGCAGCACCTCGAAGTGAGCGCCCCACTGCGGGTACTCATTCTTGAAGGTGTTGAAGCAGTGTGGACAGTTGGTGATGACCTTCTGCACGCCCTTCTGCTGGAACGTCTCCACGAGCTGCTGCGCGAGTATCTGGTAGAGGTACTCGTTGCCCAGGCGTCGGGCCGGGTCGCCGTTGCAGGTCTCCTCCTGCCCCAGCACGCCGAAGGAGGAGCCAGACTCCCGCAGGAGGCGGAAGACGGACTGCGTGATCGGCAGGTTGCGCTCCACCAGCGAGCCGGAGCAGCCGACCCAGTAGAGGTACTCCTGCGAGCCGTCGAAGATCGGGACGTCGCCGAGGCCCTCCATCCAGCTGGTACGCTCCAGCGCGGTCCCGCGCCAGGGGTGGCCCCGCGTCTCCATGTTCTCGAGAGCCGCCTGCGCCGTCTGCGGGACGCGCGCCTCGTCCATCACGAGGTAGCGCCGCATGTCGACGATCGTCGGGACGTGCTCGATGAGCACCGGGCACTCCTGCACGCAGGCGCCGCAGGTGCGGCAGGCCCACAGCGTCTCGTCGCGTATCACCTCGCCGACCATCTCCACCGGCGACACCGAGCGGACATCGCCGCCCTCGTGACCGACGCGCTGCAGGGCGGGCCCCACCTCGGCGAGGTGAGCCTTGAGATCCTGGATCAGGTGCATCGGCGAGAGCGGTTGCCCCGCGATGTTGGCCGGGCAAACGGCGGTGCAGCGCCCACAGCGGACGCAGGCGTCGAGCTCGAAGAGCTGCTTCCAGGTGAAGTCCTGGATCTGGCCGACGCCGAAGACCTCACGCTCCTCGATGTTCTCGATGGTGGTAAGGCGCCCGGGAGCGTCGCTGCGCAACAGATAGGCGTTGATGGGTGCGAAGACGATGTGATCGAGCTTGGTGAAGACGATCAGCGCGAGCCATCCGAAGGCGAGCGCGACGTGGGTCCACCAGGCGAGGCGGTGCGCCGTCAGCAGGTGATCCTCACGGAACTCGAAGAGGTGGAGAAGCTCGGCGAGGCCCCAGGAGACGAAGGACCAGCGAGCCCAATCCGGGTGCGCCACCAGCTCGTCGGCGGTGATGCGCATAGCCTCGACCACGAAGCCCGTCACCAGCACGAGGGCGAGCCCGAACAGGATCAGGTGATCCTCGAGACGCTCATCCCAGCGCACGCGGGCGAAGTCGTCGAAGTAGCGTCGGTAGATCATCATCCCGACGCCGATGAGCCCGATGAGCCCGAAGAGATCGCCGTAGAAGGAGAAGAAGAGGTAGTAGTCGCCCCGCAGGAAGTCCAGGGGGGTGTCGTCCTGAAGCGCAACCTGAGCGGTGACGGCGGTCAGGACGACGATCGAGGAGAAGATCGCCCAGTGCGCGATCCCGGCGTAGCGGTCCCGGCGCAGGCGATCCTGCGCCAGCCCGAGGCGGACCGCGTTCCAGAGCCGCCGCCCGATCCCCTCGAAGACGCCGGGAACCGGCTGCCCAAGCGCCCACAGCGTTGCGTGCCGCCCGAAGCCGTAGACGAGGAGCCCCGTGAGCGCGGCGAGGAAGACATAGACAGCCCACGCCTGGCTGACGTTGAAGAAGATCTCGCGATCGGCGTTCGGCGCCTCAGTGGCGACGGCGGCCGCGACCGCGGCCGCGGCGATCAGCCCCGCACCCGCGATCGCCGCCGCCGGGCCCCACAGCCGGTCGAGGCTGCGGCGCACCGTCATCGCCGGCGCGCCGGCCCGTCCATCGGCCGAGAGCTCGCCGCCCGAAATCGCCGCGGAGGCGTCCTGCATCTCGCGCTCCCTCTCTAACCCCTGCTCGATCCCCCGCTCGGCCCGGGCCGAGCGGGGGATTCGCTAGCCCGTCGTGGACTCCCCGCGCAGTTCGTTCTTCAGGATCTTCCCGAGGTGGTTGCGCGGCAGCTCCGACACCCATTCATAGAGCGCCGGCGCCTTGTAGGAGGCGAGGCGGCTCTTCACGTACTCCGTGAGCTCGGCCTCCCCTGCCTCCGCGCCCCAAACGGGCACGAGAACCGCCTTCACGATCTCGCCCCACTCCACGTCGGACACGCCGATCACGGCGGCCTCGGCGACGGCGGGGTGATCCTCCAGCACCTGCTCGATCTCCGCCGGCGCGATGTTCTCGCCGCCTCGGATGATCATGTCCTTCACGCGACCGGTGATGAAGAGATACCCGTCCTCATCGAAACGACCGACGTCGCCCGTGTGCAGCCAGCCCTGGGCAAGCGCCGCGGCCGTCTCCTCGCCGCGTCCCTGGTACTCGCGCATAACGCGGTCGCCCCGGACGCAGATCTCGCCCTCCTCGCCGGCCGGAAGTCGGCGACCGTCCGGCGCCAGCACGGCGACATCGAGATCGGGCATCGGGCGCCCGACGGAGCGGAGCCGCTCCAGCTTGCGCTCGACCTGCTCCGGCGTGCCGTCGAGCCGGTGATCGTCCGGGGAGAGGTACGTGAGGGTCGAGGTCGACTCGGTCTGCCCGTAGGCGTTCATCAGGCCGCAGTCGAAGACCTCGCAGGCACGGCGGACGACCTCGAAGGGCATCGGCGCGGCACCGTAGGTGATGAGCTGGAGCGAGGAGAGGTCGAAGCGGTCGAAGTCGTCAACTTCCATGAGGCGCTTGAGCATCGTCGGGACCACGAAGGCGTGCGTGACGCGCTCGCGCTCGACGGTCTCGAGCCAGTCCTGCGGGTTGAACTGCGGCAGGATCGCGAGCCGCCGTCCCGACCAGACCGATCCCAGCATCGTCGTCGCCCCGGCGATATGAAAGAACGGGACGGAGACGAGCGTGACCTCCTGCTGAGCGGAGGGGTCCGCCGGGGCCTGCGTGTTGATGACGTAGGCGGTGAGGGTCTTGTGGGTTAGCACGACGCCCTTCGGCTGAGCCGTTGTCCCCGAGGTGTAAATGATGAGAACGGGGTCCGCGTCGTCGACCTCCCGATAGAACGGCTCCGCAGCGCCCCTCTCGCGCAGCTCGGGGAGCGTCTCCCCGCCGTCGGGGGTGAAATCGAGCCCGAAGACGTGCTCAAGGCCGGGGAGGGATGGCCTCACGCTTCCGAGCAGCGGGGAGTAGCGCCCCGCAACGAAGAGCACGTTCACGTCCGCCGCCGAGAGCATGTACTCGAGCTCGTCGGACCGCGCCCGGTAGTTGAGGGGCACGAAGGTCGCGCCAACCATCGCCGTCGCGTAGTAGATCTCCGGGAACGCGGCACTGTTCACCGACATCGCGCCGACGTTGTGCCCCTTGCCAACGCCCAGATCGGCGAAAGCGTGCGCGAGCCGCTGGGCGCGCTCGAGCAATGTCGGATACGTCACGTTCTCGTCGGGGTCGCTCACCGCGACCCGATCCGGCACGCTCCCCGCCGTGATGGTGAGGAAATCCGCGGTGTTCATCGTCTCCCTTCGCCCTCGAGGGGCGCGGCGAGGCTACTCCTGGATCGCCTCCGGCGACACCGAGAAGGAGTCGCCGGAACGCTCGATCTCGATCCGCCTGAGGTCGAACCCGTCTCCCGACAGCCCCCGCCCGGAGATGTCATACATCGATCCAGTGCAGGCATCAAAGAAGACACCCACTCCCGTCGCCCCGGCGACGCCCGCCGCGGGGGCGAGATCAGGGCGGAACGTCACCCGGCAGTCGCTCCGCGCCGGCCGGTTGTGGGGGTCGACGTCCGACAGTGCCAGCAGCTCCCCCTCCGCGGAGCGCACCACGTACAAGCCGTCCGTGGCGCGGTACACCACCGAGCCGGGCCGATAGCCGTCGATGCGCCCGAGATCGATCGCGCCGTCGTCGAGGAGCGGAAGCAGCGCGACGACGACGATCGCTGCCAGCGCGCCGGCGACGAAGAGCCCCCCTGCGACAAGACAGCCGGGCTTGACGCCAGTCGGCTGCTCGTGCGGCGTCGCCAGCCCTCACCCCCTGCCGTTCTCCCCCGCCGCATCGCGCCTGCTCGACCGCAGAGCCGCGCAACTATACCGAGGCCGGTCAATCGCGACGAGACCACCGGAGGGGGCCGCCTCGGCTAACGATCCACGTCGGCTACCTCCACGAAGACGTGCTGCACACCGTCCTCGGCCGTCCTGATCCACACGAAGCGCGTGCGCAGCGGCTCCGCCTCCCCGGCGAGCCCATCCCCGGTCACCGCCCAGAGCGAGCCCGCGCAGGGATCCTCGAAGACGCCGCTGACGCCGAGCGGGTTGCGCGCACGGCCGCGCCCGTCCTCCGGCAGGTAGCGCACGGAGCACCGGGAGCCCTCCACCTCGCCATCGACGGCGCGCAGCCGGCCGTCGGCAAGGCCGACCACGTAGATATTCTCGGCCGGCAGGAAGACGACCTTCGCCACCTCGTAGTCGGAGAGCGGCCCGGCATCGACGTAGCGCACCGTGATCCCCGGACCGCGGACGTTGCCCACGATCACCGTCCCGACCGCGATCGCCGAGACCAGAAGGAGCGCGAGGGGGCCCCACGCAATCCGGCGGAGCCGCTCCGGCACCGCCCGCCACCCGCTGGCGGCGGGCGGGCCCGGGACGCCCTCCGGCGCGCCGGCACTCACGGGCCCCGCCGAGGGCTCGTCGCCGACGCGACCGCGGCGAGCCGGCGCTCCAGCGCGATCCCCTCTCCGAGGGGGAGGTCGCTGCCGGAGAGGACCGCGCGCTTCGTCAGGCGCAGGGCGAGCGGATCGGCCGTGGCCAGACGCGCCGCCCACACACCCGCGGCCTCGGCGAGCTCGGCCGGCGACACGACAGCGTGCACGAGACCGAGCGCATACGCGCGCTCCGCGTCGATCGGATCGCCCGTCAGGATCATGCGCGCCGCCTCGCCGGCCGGGAGATGGCGCGGCAGCAGCTGCGTGCCGCCCGCCGAGGGGATGTAGCCGAGGCCCACCTCCGGAAGCGCGAGCAGGGCGTCCTCTGCGGCGACGCGCAGATCGCAGGCGAGCGCCAGCTCGAGGCCGGCTCCGAAGACGACGCCGTGGAGCGCGGCGACGAGGGGGAGGTCGAGCGCGCCGAGCAGGCCCCAGATGTCGCGCCGAAGGCGCGCAGCACGCGCGTCGAGCAACGAGGGGGCGGTGCCGAACTCGGAGATATCGGCGCCGGCGCTGAAGGCCCGCTCCCCCGCTCCCTCGAAGACGACGACGCGGAGTGTCGGGTCGTCGCGCACGAGCGTCAGCGCTTCCCACAACGCGTCGCGCAGCTCGAGGTTGATCGCGTTCAGCTTCTCCGGCCGGTCGAGCCGCACCCAGAGCGCGTCGTCCCGGCGATCGAGGGCGACGCCGCTAGCCACCCCGTCCTCCCGTGGCCGCCCGGACGCACCGCAGCACGCGCCTGTGTGCCGCCATCCCCTAGCGGCCCTCGAAGCGCGGGGGGCGGCGCTCGAGGAAGGCCCGGACGCCCTCCTCGCGGTCCGCCGTCGCCTGCAGCAGAACGGTGAGATCGTGCTCCAGGCGCAGCGCCTGGGGGAGGGGCAGCTCGATTCCCCGCGCCACCGCCTCCTTCGCGAAGCGGATCGCCACGGGGCCGCGCGAGGCGATGCGGCACGCGACGGCCCGAGCGGCCGAGGCCGCCGCGCCCGCCGGGGCGACCTCCGAGACGAGCCCGATGCGCAGCGCCTCGTCGGCGTCGATCTCCTCGGCGGTCAGGAGGAGCCGCAGCGCCTGCGAGATCCCGACGGCCCGCGGCAGGCGCTGCGTGCCCCCGCCGCGCGGGACGCGGCCGTCGGCGACATCAGGAAACGCGAAGCGGGAGCCCTGCTCGGCGATGCGTAGATCGCAGGCGAGCGCCAGCTCGAGCCCGGCGGAGAACGCGCGCCCCCGCATTGCGCAGACGGTCGGCTGCGGCAACTCCGCCAAAACCTCGAACGCCGCGCCGAGCGGCGCGCCTGCCCTGCGGGGGTCCGTCCCGGCCACGGCGTCCGGCCCCCAGCCGAGACCGAGATCCGCGCCCGATGCCGCGACGACGACGACGTGGACCTGATCCCGCTCGTCCGCGAGCGAGGCGCACGTCGCCGCGATCGCGTCGAGCGTCGCGCGATCGAAGCGGCAGCCGGGCGGGCCGAGCGCCATCGTCGCGACGCCGTCCTCGACCGACACACGCACCGCCTGAGACGTGGTCCCGCCGCTCATGCGAGCCCCCTTCCCCAAAACCGTAGCACCGGGAGGCCGCGGGGTGGACGCCGCCGGCCCCTCCCGCCACGATCGCACCGCTCGCCGCGCCGGCCTACGGGCGGGAGAGAAGGGGGCGGTCATGGATCTCGGACTGGCTGGCGCCGCCGCTATCGTGACCGGCGCCAGCCGCGGCATCGGCCTCGCCATCGCCGAGGCGCTGGCGGGCGAGGGCGCCCGCCTCGCCCTCTGTGCGCGGGACTCCGCCGCGCTCGATGCCGCCGCGGAGCGCGTGCGGGCAGCCGGCGCGCCCGAGGCGATCCCGATCGCCGCCGACGTCACCGACCCGGCCGACTGCGACCGCCTGGTCCAGACCGCCGCCGCCCGGCTCGGCGGCGTCGACGTGCTCGTTAACAACGCGGGCGGATCCTTCCGCGACGACGGGCTCGACGAGAGGTGGGGACGCTCGTACGAGACGAACCTGCTCGCCCCGGTACGGCTGATGGAACTCTGCCACCCCCACCTCGCGCGCCGCGCCGCCGAGCGCCCGGGCGGCGCCGCCATCGTGAACGTGGCCTCGATCTACGGCCGCGAGGCGGGCGGATCGGCGGCGTACAACGCGACGAAGTCCGCGCTCATCGCCGCGAGCAAGGCCTACGCGCTCGCCTGGGCCAAGGCGGGCATCCGCGTCAACGTCGTGGCGCCGGGCTCCATCGCCTTCGAGGGCGGCTCCTGGGGCGAACGGCTGCGAAGGGAGCCGGAGGCGATGCGGGAGTTCGTCGAGCGGGAGATTCCCGCGGGGCGCTTCGGTCGGCCGGAGGAGGTGGCCCAGGCGGCGGTCTTCCTCGCCTCGCCGCGAGCCTCGTGGGTGATGGGCGCGGCCCTCAACGTCGACGGGGGCCAGTCGCGCTCGAACATCTAGACCGCAGAGCGGCGGCCGTCGGACGTCGGCGGGGCGCACAGCGTGCTCCACCCTCCGGCGAATCGCGCTACCATCGGGCCGGCGGACCGAACGCACGTGGAAGGGCCGGAGCCGGCAGGGGGCGCGGATGCGGTTCACACGACGGGATCTGGTGGGCATCGCCATCGCCACGCTCGGCGGGCCCCTCCTCTTCCTACTCTTCCTCGCCTCGTACGAGCTCTGGGATCACCGTCACACCGTGCTGCTGGCGGGGCTCTCGCAGAACATCGCCATCGGGGCGGCCGTGATCGCCCTTCTCAGCCGCTTCATCCGCCGCTGGGACGCCGTGCTCGGGCTGCTCGCTCTCATCGTGCTGATGGTGATCGCCGTCAACTGGCTGCACCGAACGGGCGACGGGACGACCGCGCTCGCGACCGTATTCAAGTGGGTCGGCGTGGTGAGCTTCCTCCTCCTCAACCTCGCCGTCGCGTGGGAGGTGCTGCTGAACGCGGTCATGCCGTGGCTCGACCGCCGGGAGGCGCGACAGAGGGCCGCCACCGAGGCGGAGGCCGGGGGCTGAGCCTCCGCCGGCCATCTCACCGGGCACGGCGTATCCCGGCGTGAGATCGCCGCCCGACGCCGCCTCCGGCAGCGAGCTCACCCGGGTCGAGCACGCGGGCCTGGCGATGCTCACCGCGTGGATGAGCGAGCGCTACTACCGGACGTTCCGGCCCGGGGCCGGGGAGCCGTCGCCCTTCGACGCGACGCTCCAGCAGCGGGAGCGGACCGTCGGGGTCTCGGTCGCCGTGCTCTGCGATCCGCCCGGCCTCCCGCCCGGCGCCGAGGCGATGGAGGGCCTGCTGAGCGCCGATGCCGCGGCCGCCGGGCCCGCGGAGGGGGGCGGCGCCTACGTCGTCTGGGTGCCGCCGGGAGCCGAGCTGCCCGACGGCGAGCCCGCTCGCTCCCAGCTACGCCTCCTCCTCGCGCGCGGCCTCACCGGACTCGCCCCCGGCGAGCGCCGCGAGGTGCGCATACCCGTCACGCTTCAGCTCGCGAAGGTAGATGAGCAGGGCTCGTACGTCTCCGTCGCCGGTGGCATGTCCCCGCTATGGACCCATCTCTCGGAGGGCGTATCGGGGGCGTTCCACCTCGATTCGCGGCCGCTGCGCCGCCTCCCGGAGCAGGAGGCGGAGCAGGCGATCCTGATCTCCCGCGTGCGCGACCGCGCCGAGCTGCTCGCCGCCGGGGAGGTGAGCGCCGTCCCACTCCACGACTACTGGCTGCTCTCCCGCCTGCCGGGCGATGCGCCGATCGGTGTCACGCTCGTCGGCGCGCCCCCGAGGTTCTGGCCGCTTGACGGATCGCTCGTGCGCCGCCTCTTCCGCCGCGCCGTGGCGCGCGCTGTCTCCCAGCGCGCCGAGCGGGAGGTCGATCTCGCCGTGCTCCTGGTGATCACGGCGATTGGCCACATGGAGGAGGAGTTGGTCACGGCCGCGCTGCGCGGGATGAGCCCGGCGACGTACGGCTCGCTCGACCTCATTGCGCTCGTCGGCGACGGGCAGGTCCGCCAGGTCCTCCAGCCCCGCTCGCTCCCCTGGTAAGCCCCTGAGACCGGTCGCCGGGGGGTCGGCCGAGGATCCCACGCTACCGCCGCTCGGCGTCCTCCCGAGATAGCTCGGAGAGCGGCACCACGTAGGTGCGGGCGGCCTTGTCGTGCAGGGTCTGCACGCGGGAATCCCAGACGGCCCAGACGTAGCTCAGGTAGAACGGGATCAGCAGCACGACCACCGCGCGGACGCCGCCGGCGAGGGACCCCGGCGGCTCTCCGCGGTCGTTGATCAAGCGTAGCCCCGCGGCGCGCTTCCCCGGCGACCAGCCGAGCGAGTCGAAGGTCCAGTGGTAGGCGACCGGGATCGCGATCGCGAGCGCGAAGAAGCCGGGAGAGTCGACGTCGGCGCCGGTGACGATCAGCACGACCAGCAGGATGAGCCGGTGCGTGAACTCATCGGCGATGAAGCCGACGGCGCGACGTCCGAGTCCGGCGACGGAGCCGTCGCGCCGGAGGTCCAGCCCCTCCAGGGCGGGCCGCGGGGGGCTGGCGACGTCCGGGGGCGGGCGCGTCCGGGCAGCGTCGGCTGCCTGGTGCGGCGCGGGGCGGCCGAGGAGACCGCTCCCGTCCCAGGAGGGACCGGGCCGGCCGAGCGGCGCGGGGGCCCGGGCGCGGCGGTGCCCCCCGCGCAACGCGCCGTCCGCTGCGGGCGAGCTCACGCGTGGACCGCCAGTCCGCCGTCGACCGCCAGCACCTCGGCGTTCACGTAGGCGGCCGCGTCCGAAACAAGGTAGAGCAGCGCGCCGACGAGGTCGTCGGGCCGGCCGATGCGGCGCGACGGGATGTAGCGCTCGAGCGCCGCGCGCGTCTCGGCGTCGGCGTGCGGCCCCGGAAGACCCTCGATCAGCCCGACGGCGAGCGCGTTCACGGTCACGCCGCTGCGCGCCCACTCCACGCCGAGCGACCTCGTGAGGGCCGCGACCGCGCCCGACGCCGCGCCGACCATCGACCCGCCCGGCGCGCCGCGGTCGTGCAGCACGGAGACAACGCTGACGACGCGCCCGTGTCCTTGCGCCAGCATCCGCCTCCCCGCGGCGAGGGTCGGCACGAAGATCGCCGTCGCCCCGAGCCGGAGGGCGCGCTCCCACGCGACGGCATCGGCCTCCACGGCCGGGACGACCGGCACGGCCTGCGCGGCCTGCGCGGCGTTCACGAGCACCGCGATGGGGCCCGCTGCGCTTTCCACGGCATCGAGCGCCGATTCGACCGCGCCGGGGTCGGCGAGATCGAGCGCGTACGCCCCCCCGCGGCGGCCGAGCGACCAGCACTCGTTGAGGATCGAGTTCGCCTGGAACTCCTCCTCGCACACGCCGGTGAGGGTCGTCACCGAGACGTTCAGCCCGGCCTCGGCGAGCCCGACGGCGAGCGCCCGGCCCAGAGGGCCCACCGCCGCCGTCACCAGCGCAGTGCGCCCCGCCAGCTCCGCGGGCGGCCAGGACGTCACGGTGCCGTCCTCCCGGCCGCGGCGTGCGTCGCGGCCAGGCCGGCGGGGACGAGCCCGCCCGCCGACGCCCCGCCGTCGAGCGAGAGCGTGGTGCCGTTGAGATAGGCGGAGGCGTCCGAGGCGAGGAAGGCGACGACCGGTCCGACTTCCTCCGGCCGCCCGACGCGCCCCGCGACCTGCCGCTCGCCCAGGCGCGCGCGCTCCTCCTCGCCGGCGTCGAGCGGGAAGAGGCCGGGCGCCACCGCAGTCGCGCAGACGCCGTCGCGTCCGTGGGAGGCGGCGAGCGCGCGCGTCAGCTGTATCACACCCGCCTTCGCCACCGAGTAGACGTAGTCGTCACGGCGCGCGCGGAGACCGAGCCCGGAGGCGATGGAGACGATGCGGCCGCTGCGGCGCGCGATCATATTCGGCAGCACGGCGCGCGCGCAGTAGAGGGCCCCCGTGAGGTTGGCGTCGAGACCGGCCCGCCACTCCTCGTCGGTGAGTTGAGCGAGCGGGCCCGCGGCGATCCCGGCGTAGGATCCGGCGTTGTTCACGAGCACATCGACGCGCCCGAACTCCGCGATCGTCTCCTGAACGAGAGCGTTCACCTGCGCCGAGTCGGTGACGTCGGTCGGGCGCACGAGCGCTCGGCGGCCCAGCTCCCGGACGGCAGCCGCCGCGCGCTGAAGCGGAGGCTCGCGTCGGCCCGCAGCGACGACGTCACAGCCAACGCGCGCGAGCGAGAACGCGATCTCCCGCCCGAACCCGCCGCCCGCGCCGGTCACGATCGCCACACGACCGGAGAGATCGAACCCCGGGAGGCTCACGCCGTTTCCTCCCCCGCCGGGCTCGCCGCGCTGAGAGGCGGCCCGGCGCCGACGATGCGCCCGGCCGCCTCCTCGCCCAGGGTCGCGAGCTCCACGGCGTGGGCGGCGGCGCGCGCAGCCTCGGCTTCGGCCTCCCCGTCCGCCGCGCCGGCGGCGTCGACCGGCGAGGCGAGCGAGATGGCGGCGAGGGCCACCCCCTCGGTCACGAGCGTCCCCGCGAGCGAGGCGACGAGGCTCTGCGTCGCCGCCTGCGCGGCGGCGAAGGCCGGCGCTCCGGGGTCGCCCCGGGAGCCGGCCTCGTGGGTGAGCAGGAGCAGCGTCCCGCCACCCGCGCGGGCGAGTTCCGGTGCCGCCGAGCGCACGAGAAAGAGGTGCGCCGAGAAGTTGAGCGCGAGCACCTGCGCCAGCTCGACGTCGGCGAGCCGCGAGAGGGGACCGTACAGGGGCAGCACGGGCGCCGAAACGACGAGGTCGAGCCCTCCGAGCTCCTTCGCGATCTGGCGCGTGGTGACCTGGACGTTGCGCCCGAGCGTCACGTCCATCACGTAGCTCGCGGCGCGGCGGCCGGCCTGAGTGAGTTCGCGCTGGACGCGGCGCGCGACGAGCACGCCCTCGTCGGGCCGGAGTGCGCAGAGCGCGACATCGGCGCCCGCTGCGCCGAGCGCGCGCGCGATGGCGGCCCCGGACGCGCTCTCCACGCCCACGACCGCGGCGCGGCGGCCCGCGAGCGGAGGATCGGCGGCCGGAGGGATCGGGCGTGGGCCGGGTGCTGCGGATTCGCTCATGGCCCCCTCCCGAGGCGCGGCGGGCGTATCCGATCGTATACCCGCCGGCCCGCCCGGACGGCGGCGGCGCTCAGAACGCCCCCGCGGCGACGAGCCCCAGCGTGAGCGCCCCGAGCGCGACGCGGTAGAGGACGAAGGGAAGCAGGGAGTGTCCCTGCACGAAGCCGAGCAGGAAGTGGATCACCGCGGCGCCGACCACGAGCGCCGCGACGGCGCCGACCACGAGCGGGCCCCACTCCACGTGCTCCTCGCCCGTGAGCGCCGAGGCGAAGCGGTAGAGGCCCGCCGCCATGACGATCGGCATCGAGAGCAGGAACGAGAAGCGCGTCGCCGCGTAGCGCTCGAAGCCGAGGCCTCGCGCGGTGGCGATCGTGATGCCGGAGCGCGAGACGCCGGGCACGAGGGCACTCGCCTGCGCCAGGCCAACGAGGAGCGCCGGTCCGCACCGCATGGCGGGGAGCCGGCGGAGCGTGCCGCCCCATCGATCGGCGGCGCCGATCAGGATCCCCCCGAGCATCAGCGTCACGCCGATGACCGTCGGGTTGCGCAGATCCCGCTCGATCGCGTCGGTGAAGAGCAACCCGGCGATGGCCGCCGGCGCCGTGCCGAGGAGGATCCAGATGCCCAGCTGCGCCTGCCCCTCCCAGCGCGAGACGCGGAGCCCGTGGGTGAGGCTGCCGGAGAGGCCGGAGCGAGCGATTCCGAGCCAGTCGCGCCAGAAGTAGGCGAGCACGGCCCCCGCCGTGCCGAGGTGCAACCCGACGTCGAAGGTAAGCGAATCGACCGAGCTCCCCATCGCCCGGGAGGCGAGGATCAGGTGTCCCGACGACGAGATCGGGAGGAACTCCGTGAGCGCCTGCACGGCTCCGAGCACGACGGCGCGAACGAGCTCGATCATCTCCGTCGAGGCTACGCGGAGAGCGAGCGATCCCGCCAGAGAGCGACCCGGCGCGTTCGCCGAAAGGCGTCTTGAGCGGCCTGAAGACTCCCGCTTCCCGCCGACGCGCGTGTAGTCTCAGCACATGTCCAAGGACCCGCGAAGCGGCGGATGGACGCCCGAGACGCGCCCCTCAGGCGGCGGGTGGACGCGCGCAATCACGTTCGCCGGCGTGCTCGGCGGCGCGATCGCCCTCCTCGCCTGGCTCCTGCGCGACCGTGGTCCCGCGGCCGCCCCGGCGCCCGCGGGCGAGGCGAGGGCCGGCGGCGCCGGGGCGCCGGCCGCCGCGCCTGGCGCTGCAGCCGGCGCGGGCGAGGCGGTCCCCGACGTGGTCGGAGCGGCCGCAGTCGGTCCCACGGTCGAGCTCCTCGACCTGTGGGTGCTCGGCGGCGAACTCCGGGGCACGCTCGCGAACAGGGGCGGGCGGACGCTCAGCGAGGTCGCCTGGGCGATGAGCTTCGTCCCAGGGTACGACGCGGAGAATGACTATGGCGGAGAGGGCCCGCCGGTGATCGAGGTCGCCGGGAGCCACGACACGCCGATCGCGGCCGGCGGGCGCGCCGTCGTGACGCTCGGCGAGCCCCCCGGCTGGTATCTCGACGTACGGCTCCACCCGATGCAGCTCCATGCCCGCTACGAGATCGTCGATCCCGGCGGCCGGCGCTCAGGGAGCGAGCAGAGCGCGCGCCTCGTGCTCTTCCACGTTCGCTCGGAGGAGGAGCTCGAGGAGATCCGGCGGGCGTACGCGTCCCCGAGCGCCACCGGGCGTGATCAGAGCGATCAGAGCGCCGCCGCGCCACCCGGCGACGCGGGCGGCGACTGAAGCGCCTCCGCTGGCGCGGCGCCGCCTCCGACCTCGACGGCAAGCGATCCACCGAGCACCGGCGGGGCGAGATAGGCGAGGGCGAGGGGCGCCGCGAGTGCCGCCGAGTACCAGGCCGCGACGCACGCACCGACCACCTCGCCTGAGGCGAGCACCGGTGCGCCGGGCCTCGCCGGCTTGCGGCCGGCGAGGCGGAGCCAGGTGGCCCGGCGCTCGGGCCCACCGCGGAGTCTCTCGGCGGCGAGCTCAGCCCGTCCCGGGAAATCGCGGGGGCCGAGCCCGGCGGGCGGATCGAGGTCGACCAGGGCGCCCAGGCCGGCGGCCTCCGGCGTCGCCGGGCGGGGTACCTCCAGCGGCGCCTCGAGCACGCCCGCCTCGAGGCGAAGCGCGTCGTGCGCCGCGAGCCCCAAGGGGACCATCCCCGAGGTGAGGGCGCCGTTCCACACCTGCTCACCGACGTCGGGCGAGACGAGCATCCAGTAGCCGTCCTCCCCGACGGCCGAGGCGCGCGCCACGGCGGCACGGTAGTTGCCGAGCAAGAGTTCGCGGCAGGCGCCGGGCTCAAGCGCCCGGGGGATCGTCGGCCCGACGATCTCCGCGAGGAGTTCCTCAGAACGCGGCCCCTGCAGCGAGAGCAGGACCGTCACCGCGAGGCGGTCGTGCAGCGCGACGCCTGCGGCCGCGCCACCGGCCGAGGCCTGCGCCGTCACGCGCGAGAGCAACCGCTCCTGCGTGCGCGGCCCGCTGATCACGAGCCAGCGACCCTCGTCGAGATGCCAGAGCCACGGGACGTCGAGCACGCTGCCGTCCTCCCGGCAGGCCACGGCGCGGGCGACGCGCCCGCGTGGAAGCCGGCGCGCATCCGTCGCGAGCGCGCCCGCCAGCACCCCGGCCGCGCGCTCGCCGGTCACGTAAAACCGGCCCAGGTGCGAGCGATCGGCGACCACGGCTCCGGAGCGCGCGGCGACCTGCTCCTCGAGGGGGCCTCCGCTCGTCTCGTACCAGAGCGGGAGCGTCCAGCCGTGCTGAGGCGCCGCGCGCCAGCCCGCCTGGTGGTGCAGCGGCGCAAGCGGCAGGGTCCGCGTGCGGACGGCCGCGGGCGGCTCCCCCGCTACGGGGCGCCTCCCGGCACCCGGTCCGGCGCCTCCGCGACGATGTAGCGGTAACCGCCCGCGCCGGCGCGTTCGATCCTCCCGAGCGTCAGGATCGGGAAGTGCACGCCGGTCACCAGCGCCTCCTTCGCGATCGCGATCTCGGCGAGCTTGCGCCGGGCGGCGCGCGCCTGGTCGCGGTTCCAGTCGAAGGTCGAGTGCCAGCCCTGCTGCGTAAGGTGGGCGGGATGGTGCGCCGAGTCGCCGACGATGAGGGCCGCCTCCCCCTCCGACTCCAGCAGCTGCACGCAGTGCCCGGGCGTGTGGCCCGGCGCGTACACCATCGTGAGCGACGGCGTGACCTGCCGGTCGCCGACGAAGCTCTCGACCTGGCCCGCCTCGACCAGGGGTTCCATCTGCTGACGCGCGTAGTCGCGCATCGGATGGTCGTTCCCGTCGTAGCGCAGCCACCAGTCGAACTCCGGCTCGGAGAGGTGGAAGGTGGCGTTGGGGAAGACCGGCCGGCCCTCCGGCGTGAGATTCCAGCCGATGTGGTCGGGGTGCAGGTGCGAGTGGACGACGGTATCGACGTCCTGGGGCTCGACGCCCGCCTCGGCGAGTCGGACGAGCAGCTCCGCGGCGCCCTCCCATGAGTCCTCGACGCCGCGCGTGCCGTTCGCGGTGTCGATCAAGGTCGTGTGTCCATCGCCGCGCACCAGCATCGCGGAGAAGTTGAACGGCGCACCCTCATCCGGAGAGGAGACCCCCGCGACCGGCATCCACTCGGCGGGATCCACGCCGTCGAAGAAGCCGCCGAGCGGACGGTGGAAGGAGCCGTCCGAGAGCTGCGTGACCTCCAGCGCGCCCACCACGAAGCTCGCCACGAGACGCGTCATCTCACCCCCCATCGCCCGACCGCTTCGCGCCGGAGCATAACGTCCCGGTCGGCCTCCCCGCGCGTGCTTGCCGCCCTTTCGCGCCGAGACCTATCATCGCAGCCACGCCCCCGCACGCCCGGCGGCTCTCCGCGAGCCGCGCCGGCCCGGGGTCTCGACCTCGAGGAGCGATCATGCCGACACCGACTGCGTACTTCGAGAAGCGATTCGTCCCGCTCTCGGAGGCGAAGGTTGGCGTCATGACGCACGCCTTCAACTACGGGACGGCCGTCTTCGAGGGGGTGCGCGGGAACTGGAACGAGGCGCACGGCGAACTCTACCTCTTCAAGCTGCGCGAGCACGTCCAGCGCATCCGGCAGAGCGCGAAGATCATGCGACTCTCCACCCCGCTCGACGAGGACGTGATGGTGGAGGTCATCACCGATCTCGTGCGGCGGAACGACTACCGGGAGGACATCTACGTCCGGCCGATCATCTACAAGTCGTCGCAGCAGATCGGGGTGCGCCTCCACAACCTGGACGACGACTTCCTGGTGTTCGTCACGCCCTTCGGCGCCTACCTCGATCCGGACGCCGGCGTCCGCTGCATGACGTCGAGCTGGCGTCGCATCGACGACACCATGATCCCGGCGCGCGCCAAGGTAACCGGGCTCTACGTGAACAACGCGCTCGCCAAGACGGAGGCGCAGCTCTCCGGTTTCGACGAGGCGATCCTGCTCAACGCCGATGGTCACGTCTCGGAGGGGTCGGGCGAGAACATCGTGCTGCTGCGAAACGGGCGGCTGGTGAGCCCCGCGCCCCATGACAACATCCTCGAGGGGATCACGCTCGACACGGCGCTCATGATCGCGCGCGAGGAGCTCGGTCTCGAGGTCGAGCGGCGCACGGTCGACCGCTCCGAGCTCTACATCGCCGACGAGATCTTCATGACCGGGACGGCGGCGCACGTCACCCCCGTCACGGAGGTGGACCGCGTGCCGGTCGGCGACGGGCGGCCCGGGCCGGTATCCGTGGAGTTGCAGCGACGCTACTTCGCCGCGATCACCGGGGGGCTGCCCGGCTACCGCGACTGGCTCACGCCCATCTACTCCGCCGCCGCGGTCGGCGCCCAGGGCTAGGCCCCGGGCGCCCCGGCCGCGCCGACGGTGCACTACCAGCCACGCCGCACGCTCGGGCTGCTGGTGGGCGCGGTACTCGCGTCCTGGTCGGCTGCCATCGGCGTGCTCCTGCTCAACGCGGGGATCACCGCCGGGGTCGGACCGGCGCAGCTCGCGGCCTACGGCGGCGCCGCCGTGGCGGCAGCGATCGCGCTGCTCTTCGCCTACTGGTGCTACGGACTCGCGACGCTCGCCTACCGCGTCGATCGCAACGGGCTCGTGATCGAGTGGGGGACGACGCGCCAGGTGATCCCGCTGGGCTCTATCGAGCGACTCGTCCCCGAGCGATCACTCGACGACACGCCCCGCGTCCGCGGCATCTCCTGGCCTGGCTGCCACGTCGGACGCGCCGAGCTCGCCCGGATCGGCGACGTGCTCGTCTACTCCGCGCACCAGTCGCCGGAGGAGCTGCTCTACGTGATGACGAGCGAGCGCACCTACGCGATCTCGGTCGAGGATCCCGTCCGCTTCGCGGAGGAGGTGCAGAGGCGGCAGGAACTGGGCCCCACCGCCGTCGTCGCGCACCACGCGGAGCGATGGGGCGTCTCCGCGCAGCCGCTGTGGCAGGACCGGCGGGCGCTGGTGCTGCTCGTGGTGGCGCTCGCTGCGGCGGTGGCGATGTGGGGGCAGGTGGTGGCCCGCTACCCCGGCCTTCCGCCGACCCTCGACATCGCCTTTCCCCCCACGAGCGGCGTCGAGCGCCTCACGGTCGTGGAGCGGAGCGCGATCCTCGAGATGCCGCGGGTCGCCACGGCGATGCTCGTCGTCAACCTCATGCTCGGCGCGCTCGCGCACGCCCGGAACCGGGCGGCCGCGTACGTGCTGTTCCTCGCCGCAGCCGGCGTGCAGATCGCGTTCCTCGCGGCCTTTGCTGTCGCCCTCGCCTAGCGATCGCCCCGTCCCCGGTCCCAAACGGGGAGCTGGCATAGGATCGCCGCGATGGTGACCACCGAGCAAACGGTCGTGGTCGTGGTCGTGGGCGCGGGCCCGGCGGGAAGCACCGCCGCGCGCGAGATCGCCGCGCGCGGGCACGAGGTGCTGCTGCTCGAGCGCCACCGCTTCCCGCGGGACAAGCCCTGCGGCGGCGGGGTGACGGTTCGCGCAGCCGCACTCCTTCCCTTCGAGTTGACGCCGGTCGTGGAGCAGGTGGTCGCCGGCGCGATGGTCCGGCTGAAGGGCGGCTCGGACTTCGTGCGCGACGCCGGACGCCCGCTCACCTACATGACGCAAAGGCGCCGGCTCGATGCCTTCCTCGTCGAGAAGGCGCAGGAGGCCGGGGTCGAGTTCCGAGACGGCGAGCGCGTACGGGAGGTCGCGGCGGTCGCCGACGGCTACGTCGTGCGCACGGCTGGCGGCGAGCACCGCTGCCGCGTGGTCGTCGGCGCGGACGGCGCCAACGGCGTCGTCGCGAAGACGCTCGGCTTCGAGCCGCCGATGGAGACGGCGGTGGCGATCGAGGCGAACATCGACTGCCCCGAGGGGATCCCGTCCTGGATCGAGGGCCGCGTGGCGCTCGCTCTCTCCGTGCTTCCCGGCGGCTACGGGTGGGTCTTCCCGAAGGCGGGGCACATCAACGTCGGCATCGGAGGCCGGACGCGGGTGGCGGGGACGAGGCTCCGGGAGGCGCTCGACGCGCTCTGCCTCGCCTACGGCTTCGACCCGACCCGGATGACCGATCTGCGCGGTCACCGCCTGCCGATGCAGCGGCCCGGCGCGCCGGTCTCGGTCGGCGGCGCCGCGCTCGTCGGGGACGCGGCCAGCCTGCTCGACCCCCTCTCCGGCGAGGGCATCCACGCGGCGATCCTCTCGGGGGTGGCGGTCGCTCCCTGCGTCGACGACTACTTGGACGGGGCCGTCTCCGACCTCGACGGCTACGGGCTCACGCTCGCCCGGGAGCTCGTCCCCGAGCTCGTCACGTCGAGGCAGCTGATGGAGGTCTTCCACGTGCTGCCCGCGCCCGCCGTCTCGCTGATGCGGCGCTCGGACCACTTCTGGCGCCACCTCTGCGAGATCCTGTGCGAGGAGGCCGGCTACGACGACCTGGTGCGATCCCGCGGGCCGTGGGGGCCCCCGATGCTGCGGCTGGCGGCGCGCGTCGCGGGCGCGATCGGCGGCCGCCCCCAACGCGGGCGGTGACCACGACCGCGGGCGGCCGCCTGAGCGGGCGCCTCCGGCTCTCCCTCCTCCCGGCGGTCGTCGCGCTGGCGCTGGCGGCGGCCGGCTGCGTGGCCGCCGAGCCCCGACCCGACGCAACGCCCGGTGCAACGTCTGCCGCAACGCCCGGTGCAACGTCTGCTGCAACGCCCGGTGCAACGCCGTCGCCCGCGCCGCCCGGTGACCTCGACGAGGCCGGCGTCGCCGAGCTCTTGCGCCGCGCCATCTGCTGGTACGACAACCCGGCGCGCGCGGCGGAATGCGTGCCGCCCACGGAGGCCTCCACGCGGGTGATCGAGGAGCTCGGGCGCTCGGGCGATGCGCGCTTCGCGGCGCCCCTCGTCGACATGCTCTGGGTGGAGGTGGGCTGGGCGCGATGGGTGGAGGATGCCCTGGAGGCAATCATCGGCCAGAGGCTCCCCGACGCCGCGAGCTGGGCGGCCTGGATCGCCGAGGAGCCGCCGCCGCTCCCGGAGGTCTACCAGGAGTGGAAGGGTCGTCTCCTCTCGATCGTCGATCCGCGCTTCGCCGCGGTTCTCGCAGACGGTCGCGCCCACGAGCCGCGGATCGATGAGCTGCTCTGGACGAGGGTGCGCGTGGGCGGCCTCCCGCCGCTCGAGGCACCCGCCACCGTGCACCGTGTGGAGGAGCGCTACCTGGAGGACGACGACGTGGTCTTCGGCCTCCAGGTAGACGGCGAGCCCCGGGCCTACCCGGAACGCATCGTCGCCTGGCACGGCGCGGTGCACGACGAGGTCGGCGGAACCCGCGTGATGATCCTGCACTGCGTCCCCTGCGGCTCGGCGGCGGCGTTTGAGGCGGAGGCCTCGGGCGGCGAGCGTCTCCTCGTCGCCTCGGGGCTCGTCTACCGCTCGCGGATGCTCTTCGTCGACGAGGAGACGGGCTCGCTGTGGGATCCGGTGAGCGGGCGCGCGGTCACCGGCCCGGCCTTCGAGGCCGGGGAGCGGCTCACCCCCCTCCCCCTGCGCCGCGCCACGTGGGAGGAGTGGTCGGCGATGCACCCGGCGACGCGCGTGCTGGCGCTCGAGACCGGCTTCCTGCGTGACTACGATCCGGGGGCCGCGCTCGCGGCGGACGACGCCGTGCCCGGGCCGCTCTACCCAGCTCAGCCGCTCGACGGCCGCCTCCCCCCGAAGGAGCGGGTGGTGGGCATCGAGCTCGCGAGCGGGGGGAGCCGCGCCGTGCACGCCCTCCCGCTCGCAGGCGTCGAGACCTCGGGCATCACCGCACTGACCCTGGACGGATCAGAGCTCGTCCTGCTCTCACGCGGGCCCGGATCCGGAGTGGCCGCCTACCGCGCGCCCCCGACTCGGATCGACCGGCTGGTGATGACCGACTCCCTGGGCCTTCTCGCCGTGGACTCCGACGGCCATCGCTGGTTCGTCTCCGAGGAGGGGCTCGTCTCGACGCTCGACGGCACCCGCCGCGCGAGCGTTCCCACGCGCACGGCGTACTGGTTCGCGTGGGCGGCGGCGCTGCCCGAGACCACGATTAGCGGCGGCTGATCCCCCCGGCCGGCGGCGGGCTCAGGCTGTGAATCGCCAGGATCTATAGACCAGCAAACGGCGAGATCGCCAGGGTCTATGTGCCACTTCGCCAAGGTCATTGAGCCACCCCTCCGGGGGGTCTGACCACTCGGGCCGCCGGTACGGCCACCATCGCCTGCATCCCCAGCGGAGGGAGCAGCGATGGCCTACCGGGAGGTACACGGGGTGGAGATTCAGGAGATCATTCGTCGCTGGCAGGCGGGGCTCAGCCAGCGCCGCATCGCCAGCGGGATGGGGTTGTCGCGTCAGACGGTCCGCCGCTACATCGACGCGGCCGAAGCGGCCGGCCTCACACCTGACGGTCCCGAGCCGAGTGAGGAGCAGCTCGCCGCGCTGGCGACGCTGAGCCTCTCCGGCCCGCGGCAGGTCGAGGCGCCGAGCGAAGAGCTGCTCTCGCCCTGGGCGGAGCAGATCGAGCGCTGGCTTGAGACCGACCGCCTGCAACTGACGCGCATCCAGGAGCTCCTCGCCGGACGAGGCTGCGAGGTCTCCTACACCACGCTGCGGCGTTTCATCCGGCGCCGCGGCTGGCGCCACCGGCTGCCGTCGACCGTGCGCATGGACGACGGGCCGCCGGGCGAGGTGGCGGAGATGGACTTCGGCCGCCTCGGCTTCATCCGGGACCCCGAGAGCGGCCGCCGGCGCGCGGTGTGGGCGCTGGTCGTCGTCTGGCGCTACTCCCGCCACTGCTTTGTGTGGCCCACCACCAGCCAGAAGCTGGACGCTGTGATCGAGGGCCTGGAGGAGGCCTGGTCCTTCTTCGGGGGCGTGCCCCGCTACCTCGTCATCGATAACTTCCCGGCCGCCGTCGCCGGGGCCGACGCGCTGCACCCGCGCTTCACGCGGGGCTTCCTCGAGTACGCCCGCCACCGCGGCTTCATCACCGACCCCGCGCGCGTGCGTCATCCCCGCGACAAGCCGCGCGTCGAGCGCAGCATCCCCTACGTGCGCGAGCGCCTCTTCAAGGGCGGCGACTTCCGGGACGTCGTCGACCTGCGCTCCGCCGCCCGCAGCTGGTGCCTGGAGGTGGCGGGACAGCGCATCCACGGCACGACCCGCCGCCGGCCGCTCGAGGTCTTCCGGGAGGAGGAGCTCCCTCTCCTCGCTCCCTGGGACGGCGAGCCCTACGAGGTCCCCGACTGGCGGACCGCCACGGTCCATCCCGACCACCACATCGCCTGCCAGTACGCGCTGTACTCGGTGCCGTCCACGGCCTGCCCGCCCCGCCAGAAGGTCGAGGTGCAGCTCGGCTCGAAGCTGGTGCGCATCTACCACCGCGGTCAGCTCATCAAGGTCCACCCGCGCCAGCGCCGGGGCGGCCGCGCCACCGACCCGAACGACTACCCGGCCGAGCTCACCCCCTACACCAGGCGGGCGCCCGACTGGATACAGCGCCGCGCCGCCGAGCTGGGGGAGGCCGTGGGCGCCTACGCCGAGCGTCTCTTCGAGGGCTCCCTGCCCTGGGCGAAGCTGCGGCAGGGCCACAAGCTGCTGCGCCTCGCCGAGCGCTACTCCCCGGACCGCCTCGACGCCGCCTGCCGCCGCGCGCTCGAGGTCGACCTCATCGACGTGCGCCGCCTCGAGCGCATCCTCGTCGAGGCCCTCGACCAGGAGAGCACCCCAGACCAGCCCGAGCTGCCGCCGCCTCCGGGGCGCTTCGCCCACTCGGGCTCCGTCTTCGCACAGTCCCGCACGCAGACCCCGACAGGAGCACCACGATGACCGCCACCACCTCAGACCTCCGTCCGCTGCTCAAGCGCCTCAAGCTCGGCCGTATGCTCGACACGTTGCCCGAGCGCATCGCCCTCGCGCGGCGCGACCACCTCGACTACGCGGACTTCCTGCAGATCCTGCTCGTCGACGAGGTGAGCCGCCGCGACCACGGGCGGTTGGAGCTGCGCCTGCGCCAGGCCGGCTTCGAGCAGCTCTGCCGCCTCGAGGACTTCGACTGGGCGGCCGCCATCCGGCTCGACCGCCGCCTGCTCGACGCCGCCTTCTCGCTGCACTTCCTCGACCGCCGCGAGCACGTCCTGCTCGTCGGCCCCGTCGGCGTCGGCAAGAGCTTCTTAGCCCAGGCGCTCGGCTACTCAGCCGTCCGCTCCGGACGCACCGTGCGCTTCGCCCCGGCCGACCACTACTTCCGCGAGATGGCGCAGGCCCGCGTCGACCACTCGGCCGAGAAGGTCTTCCGAAGCTTCCTCGCGCCCGACCTGCTCATCCTCGACGACCTCGGGCTCCATCGCCTCAGCGCGCAGCAGTCCATCGACCTCTACGAGCTGGTCATCGGGCGCCACCGCAGCTCGAGCTTCGTGATCACCTCGAACCGCGCCGTGGAGGAATGGCTGGGTCTCTTCGACGACCCGATCCTCGGCAACAGCGCCCTCGACCGGCTCGCGAACGCCAGCTACCAGATCGTGATCGAGGGCGATAGCTACCGCCAGCGGCTCTCGCCGCACCGCGCCCTGCTCGAGGCGCAGACGGGAGGTGATTGACGCGCTAGACGCTCACTGATATCAAGCCGCCTACCGGCGTCCCGGGTGGTCCAATGACCGTGGCGACGCGTGGCTCAATGACCCTGGCGATCGACACTCAGGCCGCAATGCATCATAAATGGGTGTTACTGAGGATATCCCTCTGTGCATCAGAACCTGTTACCGAGGATCTGTGCGTTGGGGACTCGATCTCGTGGCGTGATCTGGGGCAGCGCTGGCCGCTCAGGAGCTGCGAGAGATAGCCGGGTGTGATGTCGGCGCGGCGTGCGATCCCCCTGGCTCATATTGAGGCGGTTGATGAGTTCCCGCACCGCACCCGCAAGCAGCACGCGCGACGCGCGTTGCTTGCGGGTCATGAAGCATCGCCACCAGCCGAGGGCGTCTTGCGCACGAGCGCGGCTCGACGGCCTCTATCTGTGTCGTAGTCATGCGTGTGAATGTAGCTGTGCGGGCATGGGTGCCGCCTCGCGGCTCACTCGGCTGCGGCGATCACCACCGGCACGACGGTGCGCGGTGGCGGGAAGCCCTCGCCCTCCGACACGTCCTCCTCGTACACCTCGAGGTGCGCGAGTTGGCGCTCGGCGGCTTCGTACGTGACCGTGAAGGTGAAGGGCGCCGGGCCGTCCACCCCACCGCCCATCGCGAAACCGCTCGCCAGCACCTCGCCCGCGCGGTCGAGCAGCCGCCACTGCACGTTCGACTCGAACGTGCGCGAGCAGCCGCGGACCGTGAACCCGTTCGCGACCTCCTCGCCGCCCGCGGGCGAGAGCACGATCACGAGCGCAGCGTCGGGGAGGCCGTCGTCACACGCGAACGCGTCAGCACTGCTGATGCCCGCGATCTCCTCGAACGTCTCGCCCGCGAGGCGGAACTGGCGAAGCGCGAGGATCGAGGGAGTCTCGCTGAACGGTGCGTCCGGCGGCCGGTCGACGGTAGCCACCGTGATGACGCCTTCGTGGATGGAGAGGCCCGCGACGCGGATGCGGTCGCCGAGGAAGACGGCGTCGGCGTCGCGGAGCTCACCTTCCTCGTAGAGCAGCGCGTGCAGGTAGCGGAAGTTCCCGCTGCCGCCCGGGTTCTCGATCGTGATCGCGGCGGCGTCCGGGATGCCGTTGCCGTCGAGGTCGCCGACCCTCGACTGGGCGAGGCGGATCTCGAGATCGCTGGCCGAGCCGGGCGCGACCGGCGCCCGGAACTCGCCGTCCTTGAGCGTGGCCATGCCCGCGTCGGTGTGCTCGGTCAGGATGGTGGCCCGCTCGATGGACACTCTGTCCGGCGCTGCCAGATCGTTGTCGGCTATCCCCTCGCAGGACGCCAGCAGCGTAGCTGCGAAGAGCAGTGCACCCACGGCCGTCACGCGTCGAGCAGCACGCCGGGTCCAGACTCGCATCGACATATCCGGCTCCCTCGCGGTCGGGTGTCAGCTACAGATCAGCTACAGAGCAGGCCGAAGGCGTACCGACGCCCGGTCAGCCCGTCGAGCACGGTATCGAGGGCGGCCACGGTCTGCGAGCGTTCGCCGCCACCGTCGTGCATCAGGACGATCGCACCGGGCCGCACGTTGGAGAGCACGTGCGAGGCGATCTGGTCCTCGCCCGGCCGCCGCCAGTCCTGCGTGTCCACGCTCCACAGCACAATTGGCGAAGGCGCTGCTCACGCCACGCCCGAAGCCCAAACGCGAGTAGCACGCGCCGTCAACCCAAGCATATAACCCCCATTTATTGGACAGCTATCGCTGCACTGGATCATGTCCGTCCACGGCGCGACGTTCGCTCACATCGTGGTTGCTGCGGAGATGGCGCACCACATCACGGCGGTTGCGAGGTCGTCGCCGCGTTCGGCGGAACCACGGCATCACACTCGGCCACATCTCGCTGAGCCCGAGCGGTCACACGACCATCGAACGGAACTCGGCCCGCTCGCGCATGACGGGGGCAGTAGCTGTGCGGGTCCTTTCTCGACCCCCGCATCGACTCGCCTGCGGCCACGGTCATTTCGGTAACAGGGGTTGCGATGCGATCCGCAGGCTTGACGCTCGATCTCCGGCGCGCCGATACTGCCAGCACCATGGCGCCAAGACAGATGCTCGACGCCCTTCTTTCGGCCGCCCGTCCGGGCGCGCCCCGCCGCGTACTCGTACTGTCCTAGGGCGGCGCCGCCCCATGCGGCCTCCGCCCCCCGCCCGCGTGCCGGGCGACCTCCATCCACCGAGTGAGAGACGCCTGGGCGAGAAGTCCCGGGCCGCCGCCCCGGTGCCGGCGAGAGAGCCCCGCCCGCAAGGTGGGGCTGACGCGAGGAGAGCGACATGACCACAACCCAGCGGCCGCCCGCCCGCAGGAGCGCTCAGGCCGACGCGACCACGGTGCCGCAGGCGCAGGGACGCGTGCTCTCGGGCGCAGACATCGTCCTCGAGAGCCTGACGCACGCCGGCGCGACCACGGTCTTCGGCTATCCCGGCGGCGTGGTGCTTCCGCTCTACGACCGGCTGCCCGCGCACCCGAAGGTGCGACACATCCTCGTGAGGCACGAGCAGGGCGGCGGCCACGCGGCGGATGGCTACGCGCGCGCCACCGGCGAGCTCGGCGTCGCGCTCGCCACCTCGGGCCCGGGCGCCACCAACCTCGTCACCGCCGTGCAGAACGCGATGATGGACTCCGTCCCCGTGCTCTTCATCACCGGCAACGTCGCCCGCAACATGATCGGGCGGGACGGCTTCCAGGAGGCCGACGCGACCGGCATCCTGATGCCGGCCGTCAAGCACAACTACCTGGTGATGCGGGCGCAGGATCTCGCACCAACGTTCGCCGAAGCGATCTACATCGCGACGACGGGGCGCCCCGGTCCCGTGCACATCGACATCCCCAAGGACGTCTTCCTAGAGGAGGCCGAGTTCCGCTGGCCCGAGCGCGTTCGCGTGCGCGGCTACGAGGTCCCCGCCGCCGCCGCCGAGGAGGAGATCCGCGCCGCCGCCGAGCGGATCGACGCCTCGAAGCGGCCGATCATCTTCGCCGGGCACGGCATCGTGATCGCGAACGCGAGCGAGGAGCTGCGCGCCTTCGCGGAGCGCACCGGTATCCCCGTGCTGACGACGCTGCTCGGCCTCGGCGTCCTTGACCAGCGGCACGCCCTCTCCTACGGGATGATGGGGATGCACGGCTCCTACCACGCGAACATGGCCGCCTCCAACGCCGACCTGATCATCGGGCTCGGCATGCGCATGGACGACCGCGCGCTCGGGCGCTTCGCCGATCTCAACCCGACGGCAACCGTGATTCACGTCGACATCGATCCGGCCGAGCACAACAAGAACATCGACACCGCCGTCCCGATCACCGGTGACGTCAAGGACGTACTGCCACAGCTGACGGCGGCGGTGAAGCGCTCGAGCCAGCCGGAGTGGGTGCGCTGGATCGACGACCTCGCCCGCGCACACGCGGCCTCGCTCGCCGTCCCGGAGGGGCCGGAACTCACGGTCCAGTTCGTGGTGCAGCGCATCGCGCGCGCGCACGCCAACGACGAGGACGCGATCATCGTGACCGGCGTCGGCCAGCACCAGATGTGGGCGGCGCAGCACATGAGCATCTCGCGTCCGCGTCAGCTGATCACGTCGGGCGGGCTCGGCACGATGGGCTTCGAGGTGCCGGCCGCCCTCGGCGCGCAGGTGGCGCGGCCTGACGCGAGCGTCTGGGCGATCTGCGGCGACGGCGGATTCCAGATGACGTTCCAGGAGATCGCCACCATGGTCGACGAGCAGACCCCGGTGAAACTCGCGATCATGAACAACGGCTACCTCGGCATGGTGCGCCAGTGGCAGGAGCTCTTCTACAAGGACAACTACGTCGCGGTCTCGATGTCGCAGCCCGACTTCACTAAGATCGCCGAGGCCTACGGCATCAAGGGCATCCGCGTCGACGAGCCCGGCCAGGTCGACGAGGCGATACGCGAGGCCGACGCGCACCCCGGCCCGGTCCTGATTGACTTCCGCGTCACCGCCGACGACAACGTCTGGCCGATGGTGCCGGCGGGCGCGGCGCTCTCCGAGACCGTCGAGAGCACGGACGGGATGGTGTGAGGGCGATGCTGCACACAGTCGTCGCGCTGGTCGAGGACCGCCCCGGCGTCCTGAACCGGGTCACGAGCCTCTTCCGGCGGCGCGGGTTCAACATCGAGTCGCTCGCCGTCGGCACGACGCACGAGGACGGCATATCGCGGATGACGATCATCGTCGACGGCCACGAGGGCATCGTGGACCAGGTCGAGAAGCAACTCATCAAGCTCGTCGACGTGATCAAGGTGGAGGATCTGACCAACGCCGAGGCGGTCAACCGCGAGCTGGCGCTGATCAAGGTGCGCTGCACGGCCGAGAACCGTCGCGAGGTGCTGGAGATCGCCACGATCTTCCGCGCGCAAGCCGTGGATCTCTCGCCCGTGAGCGTGACCCTGCAGGCGGTGGCGCAGCGCGACCGCGTCAACGGGCTGCTCGACAACCTGCGCCCGTACGGAATCATGGAGCTGATGCGCACGGGTCGGGTCTCGATGCGCCGCGGGGCGCGGGTCACCGCCTACGGGGACCAGAACGGCGAGAGCGAGGAGATGCACCGCTTCCACCACGAGGCGGGGCGCTTGCCGGAGGGCGAGCTACCCTACGTGAGCGACTGAGGCAACGACCCGGGCGGTGACTGAGACGGGTTGGGCCGGAAGCAACGAGAGGCGGGTGCCGGTGGCGAAGATCTACTACGACTCCGATGCGGATCCCGGCGTGCTCGCGGGCCGGACCGTCGGCGTCATCGGTTACGGCTCGCAGGGGCACGCCCACGCCCTGAACCTGCGCGACTCCGGCGTCGAGGTCGCCGTGGGGCTCTACCCCGGCTCGCCCTCGTGGGAGAAGGCGCGCGCAGAGGGCCTCCGGGTCGGCTCGGTGGACGACGTGGCGCGCGGCTCCGACGTGATCATGATGCTGGTGCCCGATCAGGTGCAGCGCGCGGTCTACGAGGATCACGTGGCCCCGCACCTCTCGGCCGGCAAGACGCTGATGTTCGCGCACGGCTTCAACGTCCACTTCAGCCAGATCGCGGCGCCGGAGGGCGTCGACGTCTCGATGATCGCGCCCAAGGGGCCCGGGCACCTCGTCCGGCGCGTCTACACCGAGGGCGGGGGCGTTCCGGCGCTCCTCGCCATCGAGCAGAACGCAACCGAATCGGCGCTCGCGACGGCGCTCGCATACGGCCGGGGCATCGGCGCGACCCGGGCCGGGATTCTCGAGACCACCTTCCGTGAGGAGACCGAGACCGACCTGTTCGGCGAGCAGACGATCCTCTGCGGGGGCGTGACGGCGCTCATCACCGCGGCCTACGAGACCCTGGTCGAGGCGGGCTACCAGCCCGAGTCGGCCTACTTCGAGACGCTGCACGAGTTGAAGCTGATCGTCGACCTGCTCTACGAGGGAGGGATGGAGTACATGCGCTACTCCGTCTCCGACACGGCGGAGTACGGAGACTACACGCGCGGCCCGCGCGTCATCACGGCCGAGACGAAGCGGGAGATGCGGACCATCCTCGACGAGATCCAGTCGGGGGAGTTCGCGCGCGAGTGGATCCTGGAGAACCAGGCGGGGCGGCCGCGCTTCAACGCACTGCGCCGCCAGAGCGCTGCGCACCCGATCGCCGAGGTCGGGCGCGAGATCCGCGCGATGATGTCGTGGCTCCGCGAGCGCGAGGGGTGATCGTCCCGATGCATCCCCTCGTCGCACGGAGGCCGATCCGCCCCGCGGGGGGCCTGCCCGGCCTCCTCCTGACCGGGCCCTCCGCCGCCCACCGGGCGCAGAGGGCCGATTCGGGCGAGGCCACAGCGTGGCGAGGGAGATTGCGGCACCCCGACGCAGGGTGAGAACGGACGAGGCGATGAGCACTAGCGAGGATGCCGGCGCCGGCGAGAAGGTCCACATCTTCGACACGACGCTGCGCGACGGGGAGCAGTCCGCGGGCATCGGCTTCACCATCGAGGACAAGCTCGCGATCGCCAGGCAGCTGGAGCGGCTCGGCGTGGACATCATCGAGGCGGGCTTCCCCGCCTCATCGCCCGGCGACCTGGAGGCCGTGAGGGCGATCGCGCGTGAGGTGCGCGGGCCGATCATCTGCGGTCTCGCCCGCGCCAACGCCTCAGACATCGACGCCGTCTGGGAGGCCGTCCAGCACGCCGAGACGCCGCGCATCCACGTCTTCATCTCCTCGAGCGCCATCCACATGGCGCAGCAACTGCACAAGAACAAGGAGGACGTGCTGGAACTCGCGCGCGCCTCCGTGGCGCGTGCCGCCGGCTACTGCACCGAGGTCGAGTTCTCGCCGATGGACGCGACGCGCTCCGACCCCACGTTCGTCTACGAGCTCGTCGAGGCGGCGATCAACGAGGGCGCCACCACCATCAACATCCCCGACACCGTCGGCTACGCGATCCCGGCGGAGTTCGGCGCGTTCTTGACCGACCTGCAGGAGCGCGTACCCAACATCCACCGGGCGCGGCTCTCCGTGCACTGCCAGAACGATCTCGGCCTCGCGACGGCGAACTCGCTCTCCGGCGTGCTCGCGGGCGCCCGGCAGGTCGAGGGCACGATCAACGGCATCGGGGAGCGCGCCGGCAACGCCTCGCTGGAAGAGGTCATCCTCGCCATTCAGACGCGCCGCGACCTGATGCACGTGCACACCGACGTGAACGCCCGGGAGATCTACGCGTCGAGCAAGCTCGTGGAGAGGCTCTCCGGGATGGTCGTGCAGCCGCACAAGGCGATCGTCGGGCGCAACGCCTTCCGACACTCCTCCGGCATCCACCAGGACGGCGTGCTGAAGATGCGCGAGACCTACGAGATCATGGATCCCGCCGCCATCGGCGTCCCCTCCGGGGACTCGATCGTCCTCACCAAGGTCTCCGGCCGCCACGGGGTGCGCGCGCGCCTTGAGGCGCTCGGCGTCACGCTCGATCCCGAGGAGTTCGAACGTGTCTTCGGCGCCTTCAAAGATGTCGCCGACCGCAAGAACGAGGTGGACGACCGCGACCTCGAGGCGATCCTCTCCGAACAAACCCAGCAGCGGGCGGAGGCGAGCTGGAGCCTCGACCTCCTGCAGGTGTCGACCGGCGATCGTGGGCGGCCGACGGCAACCGTGCGCCTCGTCGGCCCCGACGGGGAGATGCGGGAGGACGCCGCCATCGGCGACGGCCCCGTCGACGCCATCTACCGCGCCATCAACCGCGTGACCGGCGTCACCAACCAGCTCGCCGAGTTCAGCGTGAAATCGGTGACGGAGGGAATAGACGCGCAGGGCGAGGTCACGATCCGGATCGAGGCGGACGGGGCCAGCTACGTCGGCCGCGCCTCCGACACCGACATCCTGGTCGCCTCCGCGCGCGCCTACGTCTACGCGCTGAACCGCCACACCGCTGCCACGAAAGCGTGAGCGCGGGGCCCGTAAGCGAGGGAGAGCGGCGGCCGACGTCGCCACGGCGAGGGGGGAACGTGAGCGAGCCGAAGACCCTGGCAGATAAGCTCTGGGAGCAGCATGCCGTTCCTAGCCCGCTGCAGGAGCAGGCCCGCCTCACCGCGCTCGGCGACACGCCGGAGGCGGCGCAGGGGGAGCGCCCCGACCTCCTCTACATCGACCTGCACCTGGTGCACGAGGTGACGTCTGCGCAGGCGTTCGAGGGGCTGCGGACGGCAGGGCGGAGCGTGAGGCGCCCGGATCTCACGCTCGCGACCGTCGACCACAACGTCCCGACGATCGGCCGCGACCAGCCGAACCCCGACCCCGTCTCGGCGACGCAGATCGCGACGCTTCAGGGCAACGCCAGGGAGTTCGGCGTCCCGCTCTTCGACATCTTCGATATCCGCCAGGGGATCGTGCACATCATCGGGCCGGAGCAAGGCTACACGCAGCCCGGCATGACCATCGTCTGCGGGGACAGCCACACCTCCACGCACGGCGCCTTCGGCTCCCTCGCGTTCGGGATCGGCACCTCCGAGGTGGAGCATGTGCTCGCCACGCAGACCCTCAGGCAGGTCCGCCCCAGGATGATGTCGGTGGACGTCACCGGCGAGCTCGGCCCCGGAGTGACGGCAAAGGACGTGATCCTCGCGATCATCCACAAGATCGGGGTGCACGGCGGCATCGGCCACATCATCGAGTATCGCGGGCCCGTGATCCGCGCGCTCTCCATGGAGGGGCGCATGACGGTCTGCAACATGTCCATCGAGGCGGGGGCGCGCGCTGGTTTGATCGCGCCGGACGAGACGACCTTCGCCTACATGAAGGACCGCCCCCACGTGCCCAGCGGCGAGCAGTGGGAGTCGGCCCTCGCCCGCTGGTCCGAGCTCGTCACCGACGACGGGGCGGTCTTCGATACCGAGGTCATCGTGGATGGCTCGCAGATCGCCCCTTACGTCACGTGGGGCACCAACCCGTCGCAGAGCGTGACCGTGAACGACCGCGTGCCTGACCCACAGAGCATGCCCACCGACACCCAGCGCGAGGCGATCCGGCGGGCGCTCGAGTACATGGACCTCGAGGCCGGGACGCCGATCCGGGAGATCCGCATCGATCGCGTCTTCCTCGGCTCCTGCACCAACGGGCGCATCGAGGACCTCCGCTCCGCGGCCAGGGTCGTCGCCGGCAAGCGCGTCGCCGAGGGCGTGCGGGCGATGGTGGTGCCGGGCTCGGGCCTCGTGAAGCAGCAGGCCGAGCGGGAGGGACTCGACGCCGTCTTCACGCGGGCCGGCTTCGAGTGGCGCGACGCCGGGTGCTCGATGTGCCTCGGGATGAATCCCGACATCCTCCTCCCGGGCGAGCGCAGCGCCTCCACGTCGAACCGCAACTTCGAGGGGCGCCAGGGACCCGGGGGACGCACCCACCTCGTCTCGCCCGAGATGGCGGCGGCGGCGGCTGTCGCGGGCCACTTCGTCGACGTCAGGGAGATGATGTCATGGAGCCGGTGAGCAGGGTACGGGGAAAGGCGATCCCGCTGGACCGTCCGAACGTCGACACCGACCAGATCATCCCCGCCAAGCACCTCAAGCGCATCGAGCGCACGGGGTACGGCCCCTTCGCCTTCGAGGCGTGGCGCGCCGACCCGGACTTCGTGCTCAACAACCCGGCGTACGGCGGCGCACGCATCCTCCTCAGCCGCCAGAACTTCGGCTCCGGCTCGAGCCGGGAGCACGCGGTCTGGGCGATCCAGGGTCTCGGCATCGGGGCGCTCATCGCGCCCTCCTTCGCCGACATCTTCAAGGGGAACTGCTTTCAGGGCGGCGTGCTCACCATCGAGCTGCCTGACGAGGACGTCGACTACCTGATGGCCCGCGCCGAGGAGCTCCCCGAGTCGGAGCTGGTCATCGACCTGGAGTCGCAGAGCGTCTCCACCGCCGACGGATCGTGGAGCCGGCGCTTCGAAATCGATCCCTTCAAGAAGCACCGGCTCCTCGGCGGGCTCGACGACATCGGCATGACGCTCGCGTATGAGCGCGACGTCGCCGCCTTCGAGGCAGAGCGCGACGACGAGGGGTATCCGAGGACCGCGCCGTAGCCACCCGGCGTCCCGCGCGCTCGCCCGCGGCGCTCCTGCGCGACGCCGGGCTGCCGGGCCGCCCCCGCCTGATCGGATCCGGATACGGGACGGTCGCCTACCGGGCCGGCGACCACGTCCTGCGGGTGCTGCGCCCGGGCATCCCCCAGGAGACCGTCGCCGGCTACGAGCGCGAACCTCGCCTGCTCGAGCTGCTGGCCGCGTGCGGGCTCGCTGTACCCCAAGAGGCGCGCGTGCTGCGCGAGGGGAGCGGGCGGCCGCTCGCCACGCTCTATCGCTACATCGAGGGCGAGCCAGCGGGAAGCGCGGGACCCGGGGGCGCAGCGCTGCGCGGCCGTCCGAGGCACCGGCTCGCCGAACAGGTCGGGCGCTTCCTCGCGACGCTGCACGCGACGCCTGCTGAGGCGGCCCGCACGCGGGGTCTACGCTCCGTCGACCTCGGCCGAGAGGTCTACACGCCGCTCGTCGAGGAGTCTCTCCCCGAGCTCGGGCCCCGGAGCCGCGACTGGGTGGAGGAGACGCTCGGCCGCTTCCTGGGACAGGGGGGGTCCGACCGGACGCCGCGCGCCCTTGTGCACGGCGACATTTCAATCGCGCACCTGCTCGCCGGCCCCGACGGCACCCTGCGGGGCGTGATCGACTGGGGCGACGCGATGATCGCCGATCCCGCGTTCGATCTCGCGGGCCTGCTCTCCGGCTTCGGCCGGCTGCGGGGCTTCCGGCCCCCGTTCCTGCGCCGGGTGATCGCGAGCTACGCGAGGGAGGAGGGGCGCGCCGCCCTCGTGGCGCGCGACGCGGGGCTCAACCGGCGCATCCGGTTCTACCTCGCGCTCGAGCCGCTCTACCAGGTGCGGGACGGCTGGATGCTCGGGGGCGCGGCCGGCCGGGAGCAGGTCGCGACGGGTCGGCGACGGGTCGCAGCAAGGGCGGCCCGCGCCGCCCGGGAAGCGCGTCAGGCGCGGGCGCAGTAGCCTCAGCGCGAGCAGAGCGACCGCGGCGAGGGAGAGGTGGCGTGGCCGACTACGAGATCCTGGTGCTTCCGGGCGACGGCATCGGCCCCGAGGTCACCGCCGAGGGCGTGCGGCTGCTCACCGCCGTGGGGGAGCGCTTCGAGCACTCCTTCCGCGTCACCGAGGACCTGGTCGGCGGTGCCGCCATCGAGGCATACGGGGTCGCGATCCGGGACGAGACCATCGAGCAGGCGCGCGCCTCGCACGCCGTGCTGTGGGGCGCCGTCGGCGGCCCGAAATGGGACGACCCCACGGCGCCGGTGCGACCCGAGCAGGGACTGCTCCGCATCCGCCGCGAGCTCGGCCTGTGGGCGAATCTGCGCCCGGTTGTCGTCGACCCGGCACTCGCCGCCTCCTCGCCGCTCCGCCCGGACGTGCTCGCGGGCGTCGACCTGCTGGTGGTGCGCGAGCTGACCTCGGGCGCCTACTTCGGCAGGCCGCAGGAGCGACGGATAGCCGACGGCCGCCGCGAGGCGGTCGACACCATCTATTACAACGAGGAGGAGATCGGCCGCGTCGCGCGCCTCGGCTTCGAGCTGGCTCGCGGGCGCCGCCGGAGGCTCCACTCCATCGACAAGGCGAACGTTCTGGAGTCCTCGCGCCTCTGGCGGGAGGTCGTGCACGAGGTGCGCGCCGGCTATCCCGACGTCGAGTACTCAGACATGCTCGTGGACGCGGCGGCGATGCACCTCATCCGCCGCCCCTCCGACTTCGACGTGGTGATCGCCTCCAACCTCTTTGGCGACATCCTCACGGACGAGGCCTCGATGCTCGCCGGCTCCCTGGGGATGCTCCCGTCGGCGAGCATCGGCGAGCGGCTCGAAGACGGGACGGGCCTCGGCATGTACGAGCCGATTCACGGCTCCGCGCCGGACATCGCGGGAGAGGGATCGGCGAACCCGCTGGCGATGTGCCTCTGCGTCGGGATGCTGCTCAGGCACTCCCTCGGGCTCGAGCACGAGGGAGACGCGGTCGAGGCCGCGGTGGCGGCCGTGCTCGCCGGGGGTTTGCGCACCGCCGACATCGCTTCGCCCGACGAGCGCGCGATCGGTACTCGCGAGATGGCGGACGCCGTGATCGCCGCGGTGAGCGCCGGCTAGCCCAGAGCCCGACGACGATCGGCACCGGCGGAAGTCGCCAGCGCGAAGCGGGGGCAGCAGCTCCGCGATCCATGATCGGTGCGACTGTCGCATACCCTCGCCGCGCTGGAGGGAGCGGGGCGCTTGACGCGCCGCACGGGATCGAGTCTATTCCAAGTGTTATCGGACGAAATGGGGTCGGCGCCGCCGTGCCATCGTCCGCAAGGGGGCAGCGTGGACAGTCAATTCACAGTACTCAAGCAGAAGGTCTCGCGCCGCGTGTTCCTGCGTGGCATCACCCTGGGCGGGGTTGGCCTCGCCACGGCGGCGGTGATCGGCTGCGGCGATGACGATGAGGACGGGACGGGAACTACCGTCGCGCCTGCCGCCCCGACTGCCGCCCCGACTGCCGCCGCGCGTCTCAACCCCTCCGGGCGCCTCGTGATGGGTCGGCACCTGCCGCCGCCGACGATGGACCCGAACTCGACGGCGGGTAGCTTCGCGGAATTCCACGCCATCTACGATCCGCTCGTGCGGCTCGCTCCGGCACCCGGTGGCGGCCAGCTGGAGCCGGCCTTCGCGGAAGCGTGGGAGCTCGACGACGCCGACCCCAAGACGTGGGTGTTCAGCCTCCGCGAGCTGGAGTGGTCCGACGGCGAGAAGGCTACCGCCGAGGATGTCAAGTTCAGCTATGAGTACTACGCCGACCCCGAGAACATGTCGCGTCTCATCTCGAGGGTGAATACATTCGCGTCCGCGAAAGTCGTGGATGATCGTACGATCGCGATCACCACGACCAACGGCGACCCGATCCTTCCACGGCGCTCCGGGCTCGTGTTCATGCTCCCGAAGCACATCGCAGACGATCCGGCAAAGGACTTCGTCACGTTCATGGGGCAGACGCCGGTCGGGACAGGTGCCTACACGGCGAGCAACTTCCTCGACAAGGTCAGCGTCGATCTCCGCAAGAGCGCCTCGACCTGGCGGACGACTCGCGGGCTCGACTCGATCGATGTGAAGTACATCGGTGAGGGAACCACCCGCCTCTCAGCCCTCGAGGCCGGAGAGATCCAATTCAACAGCTCGGTGCCAACGATCGAGGCGGCGCGCATCGGGGGTCTCCAGAGCATCACGGTCCAGCCGGCGGCGGCGACCGGCATGCAGGGGTGGGATCTCGGCATCGACCCGAGCGCCGACCCCGGTCCGACCAACGACCCCCGCGTGCGGCAGGCGATGAACTACGCCCTCGATCGCGAGCTCATGCACAACACTGTCTACGCGGGCCTCAGCAACCTCTCCAGGGATCAGCTCATCACGAAGGCGGCCGTGGGTCACAACCCGAACCTCTCTCCTGTGCCGTACGACCCCGACAAGGCACGGCAGCTGATCAAGGACGCCGGCGTGGAAGGGGCGACGGTCACCGTCGAGGGACCGCTGGCCCTCGCGCCGGAACTCAAGGGTGCCGCCGAGTCCTCGCTCGGCTTCTGGGAAGACGTCGGGGTGTCGATCGATCTCCGAACACTGGAGACCAACGTCTGGCGAGATCGCCTCTACGGCCGCGAGACGCGACCGCGCCCGGGCGCGTTCCTGAAGGCCTCCGGCTCATTCCAGTACGAGGCCGAATCGGCGTTCACGTGGTACGAGGACGGCAACGCCTATGCGGCGGGACTCAACAGCGACGACTTCGATGCGACCCTGGCACGCGCCCGCCAGGAGACGGACACGGAGAAGCGTATCGGCATGTACTGGGAGCTCACCGAGATGCTGCGAGTGGAGGGTGACCTCGTTCCGGCGGCGTGGTTCGTCGAGCGGCCGATCCTATTCGGGTGGCGAACCGACGCCATCGGCGCCGACTACACGCCATGGAGCAACCCGTCGATCCACTTCGACAGTGTGTCCCCGGCCTGATCCGGCACCCTCGGGCATGAACCGCTGAGGAGACGCTGTTCGGATCGCGCGCGCCGCGCCCCCGGGGAGAACCCCACCGCGGGAGCGACTGCCGCCCCCACCACGGTGCCCTGGCGCAACCGCGGAACGGCGACCTTGTAGGTGCCGCAGAATGGTGCCTAGAATCGATACGTCGTGGGATGTGTGCCAAGCGTCGTCGAGGTGGTGCGCGCCGTCCGGCCCCAGAGGCCGGCGGCGGGTGTCATCGTGCGCCCCGCTGCAGCGACGGCCCGACCGATGCAACGAATCCTCACCCCGCGCCGCTGAGCAACTCTGAGCGCCACCCGGCACGAGCGGCGGCCCTACGAGCGGGGTGACGCCTAGCCCTGCGAGCCACGCCGATGACCGCGACCGACCCGACACACGCCGATCCCACCGCCATTCACCCGGGCTCGCCCGACCCGGTGGCCGCGGAGCGACGGCGGCGCTTCCCGATACGCCTCTACGACACCACGCTCCGGGACGGCCTCGGCATGGAAGGGATCTCCCTCTCGCTCGAGGACAAGCTCGTGCTGGCGCGAAAGCTCGATGAGCTGGGCATGCACTACATCGAGGGCGGCTACCCCGGTTCGAACCCGAAGGATGCGGATTTCTTCCGCCGCGCGGGCGAGCTGGGGCTGCGCCACGCGAAGCTGGTCGCGTTCGGTTCGACGCGGCGCGCGGGCGGGGACGCCTCCACCGACCCCGCGATCGCCGCGGTCCTCGAGGCCGACACGCCGGTCATCACCATCGTCGGGAAGTCGTCGGCACGTCAGGTCGTCGAGGTGCTCGAGACGACCGAGGAGGAAAACCTCGCGATGATCACGGACTCCGTGCGGCATCTCGTCGCGCAGGGGCGCGAGGTCGTCTTCGACGCCGAGCACTACTTCGACGGCTTTCGGGACGACCCCGAGTACGCGATCGCGACCCTGCGCGCCGCCGAGGGCGCGGGTGCCCACACCGTGACGCTCTGCGACACCAACGGCGGCTCGCTCCCCGGCCAGGTGGTGGAGGGCGTGCGCGCCGCACTGGGCGTCGTCGACTGCGAGATCGGCATCCACGTCCACAACGACGCCGACATCGCCGTCGCCAACACGCTGCTGGCGGTGCAGGCCGGCGCGACGCAGGTCCAGGCGTGCGTGAACGGGTGGGGGGAGCGCACCGGGAACGCGAACATGATCTCGGTCGTGGCGAACCTGAAGCTGAAGCTCGGCATCGACGTCGTGAGCGACGAACAGCTCGCCAGGCTCACGGAGACGGCGCGCTTCGCCGACGAGCTCGCAAACATGATCCCGGACAAGAGCCAGCCCTACGTGGGGCAGAGCGCCTTCGCGCACAAGGCGGGACTGCACGTCGCCGCGATCACAAAGTCCGCCGGTTCCTACACGCACGTCGAGCCGGGGCGTGTGGGGAATACCGAGCGCGTGCTCGTCTCCGAGCTCTCCGGCCGCCGCAACATCGTCGAGAAGCTGCGCGAGCAGGGCGTCGAGCTCGAGCTGACCGAGGATCAGGCGCGCGTCGTGCTCGCGCACGTGAAGGAGCAGGAGGCGCGCGGCTTCCAATACGAGTCATCCGAGGCCTCCTTCGAGCTGCTGGTGCGCCGCTCCCTCAGCGCGTACCAGGCGCCCTTCGACCTCGAGGACTTCCTGATCGTGGAGCGCCGCCGCCTCGGGCGCGGGGACGACGAGAATGACATGCAGGCCGAGGCGATGGTGAAGGTGCGGGTCGGCGACCGGCTTTCGCAGACCGCCGCCGACGGCAACGGCCCCGTCTCCGCCCTCGACCTCGCCGTGCGCCGCGCCCTGCTCGAGTCCTACCCAGAGCTCGAGCGCGTCCACCTCCTCGACTACAAGGTGCGCATCATCAACCCCGGCGGGGGTGCGAACGCCGCAGTGCGCGTCCTCATAGAGTCGAGCGACGGTCTCTCGCTCTGGCGGACCGTGGGAGCCTCGACCGACGTGATCGAGGCCTCCTGGATGGCGTTGCAGGACGCGTACGAGTACTGGCTCTTCCACCACAGACGCGGGCCGGAGGGCGCCGGCGCGCCGGCAGCGCGGGGCTGAGCCGGGGTCGGCGGACATCCGCCTCCCCCCGGGGGCGCACACGCGACGCCAGAGCCGCCCCCCGGCGTGCGGCGGGCGAGCCCGTCCCTCACAGGCGGCTGGTGCCTAGAGGCGTAGCTTCCCGTGCGAGGGCTGGCGTCGGCGCTGCTTGCCAGCGGCGAGCTGCTCCTCGGCCAGCAGATCCGCGGGATCGGCGCGCTGCGTCTCGTGGACGTAGCCGCAGGTCACGCAGGTGCCGAAGGAGCCGTACCAGTCGTCTTCGACGATGATCAGGCCCCGGCAGCGCGGGCAGTTCCGGGGTGGTGGAGAGTGGATCACAGCAGCCAAGCCTCCTCGCGCCACCGGGTGGCGCGAACCTCCCAAGCGGGAGGGTCCGTGCCGGCATCCCACCGGCCGGGGCTGCTCGTCTGCCGCCGGGGTAAGCTGACGGGTTCGGGTGGAGCAGACTCACCCGCCCTCCGAAGAGGGTTCACCCCAAGAGTGGTTCCCCCGGTCTCCCCGAAGGGAGATTTGGCAGTGCCCTGAAAGGGCATCGTCACGTACGCATGCCTTCCATACGTGATTGTGACGAAATTAGCATACAGGCGCGGGAGCGCTTGTCAACGCCCGGCGCGGCGCTCGCCGGAACGCGGTTCGCGATCGAGCATGAGCTGCCAGATCTCGCTGTCCTGCCAGCGTTCGAACTTCCACCCGACCTCGCGCGTCACCCCCACGCGCTCGTAGCCGAGGCTCCGGTGCAGCGCGGTGGAGGCGGCATTGGGCGGCGTGATAATAGCGATCAGCGTGTGGAGCGCGAGCGAGCGGGCACGCGTGATGAGCGCTGAGTAGAGCGAGCGCCCGACGCCCTGCTGACGCGCGCTCGGGTGGAGGTAGATCGAGGACTCTGCCGTGCGGGCGAAGCCAAGGCGCGGGCGCCATCCCGAGAGCCACGCCCCGCCCAGCAGCTCGCGGCCCTCGCCGCCGGTCCCCGTCCCCTCGGCAACGAGGACGGGGCGGGCGGGATCCCGGTGCCCCTCGAACCAGCGCTCCCACGCCTCAGTCGTGAGGGGCTCAAGATCGAAGGTGGCCGCACTCGTGCGAACCCAGTGGTTGTAGATCGCGAGCAGCTGGGGGAGATCCTCCCTGCGGGCGTCGCGCACCTCGACGGGCGCGCAGGGATCGCCGGGCACGCCGCTGCCGTGCTCCACGTCGGACCTCTCCCCCTCCGCATCCGTGCGCCGAAACCGACGGTAGCGTCGATGCCCGGCCGCTGCGAGCCGGGCCGACGCTCCCGCTGCGCGCCCCCGGTGTACCGTACGCGCCGAGGGGTGTGACCGGTGCCAGAGAGTCGCGACGAGCACGATGTCAGCGCATCGGAGGAGCACGCCGGCCAGGCGGCGGTCCCGCAGCCGCCGAAGCAGTGGAGGGGCCTCTTCCGCAAGCGGCACCCACTGGTCCTCCTCTACACCGGCGACGGCAAGGGGAAGACGAGCTCCGCGCTCGGCGTGACGATGCGCGCCTGGGGGCGCGGCTGGTCGATCTGCTGGCTCCAGTTCATCAAGTCATCCACCTCCAACTTCGGCGAGACGCGCGCCGCGCAGGCGATGGGGATCGAGATGACCCCCCTGGGCGACGGCTTCACCTGGCTCTCCACCGACATCGAGAAGGACAAAGCCCTCGCGCGGGAGTGCTGGGCGCTCGCGCGGGAGAAGATCGAGTCCGGCCGCTACGATCTCGTCGTGCTTGACGAGATCACCTACCCGATCAGCTACGGCTGGCTGGACGTTGAGGCCGTCGTCTCAGCGCTCGCCGCGCGCCCACCCAACGTGCACCTCATCCTCACCGGCCGCGGCGCGGTGCCGGAGCTGGTCGAGTTCGCCGACCTCGTCACGGAGATGACCGAGATCAAGCACCCCTACCAGGGCGGCATCAAGGCGCAGCCGGGGATCGACTACTGAGCGCGGACCTGAAGCGGGACGTCGACCCGGAGGCCGCCGCGCGCATCGCCTCCGCCACCGGTCGGATCGCGCCGCCGGACGGCGCTGCCGCCCGCGCCGCTCGCGAGCGGCAGCACCGTCTCACCAAGCCGCCGGGGGCGCTCGGGCGGCTGGAGGCGCTCGCCGAGCACATCGCCGCCGCCACCGGCCGGCCGCGTCCCCGCCTCGACCGGCGGCTGATCGTCGTGGCGGCCGGCGATCACGGCGTGGCCGCGCGCGGAGTCTCCGCCTACCCCGCGGAGGTCACGGCACAGATGGTCGCCAACTTCCTCATGGGCGGTGCCGCCATCAACGTGCTCGCCCGGCACGCGGGCGCCCGCGTCCGCGTCGTCGACGCCGGCGTATCCGGCCGGACGCCGGACGACCCGGCGCTGTGGCGACTGCGCCTCGGCGGGGCGACCGGCGATATCGCCGAGCACCCGGCGATGGGGCGGGATGTCGCTGAACGGGCCGTCGCCGCGGGCATCGCGCTGATCGAGGAGGAGCGGGCAGGGGCCGGCGTCGACATCGTCGGCTGCGGCGAGATGGGGATCGGCAACTCCACGGCGGCGGCCGCCCTCGTCGCCGCCACCACAGGGCGCTCGGCAGCCGCCGTCACCGGCCGGGGCACCGGCGTGGACGACGCCGGCTACGGCCGCAAGCTCGACGCCGTGGAGCTCGCTCTCGCGCGGCACCACGCGGCGGGCGCCGGCGGCGCCGGCGCCTCCGACGGCATCGGGCTCCTCGCCTCGCTCGGCGGGCTCGAGATCGGCGTGCTGGCGGGCATCTACATCGGGGCGGCGGCCTGGCGCATCCCCGCGGTCGTTGACGGCCTGATCGCGGGCGCAGCGGCGCTCGTCGCAGCCGAGATGGCCCCGGCCTGCGTCCCCTACATGGTGGCGGCGCATCGCTCGGCCGAGCCGGGTCACGGCATCGCCCTGGAGTGGCTCGGGCTCGATCCGCTCCTCGACCTCGGCCTCCGGCTCGGGGAGGGGACGGGGGCCGCGCTCGGGATCACGCTCTGTGTCGCGGCCTGCCGGCTGCTGGACGAGATGGCGACCTTCGAGGAGGCGAGCATCAGCGATGCACCGAACGCCGTCCGGCCGGAGGCCTGACGTGGCGGCCGGGGGCGGTGCCTGGAACGGCCCGCTGATCGCGCTGGAGTTCCTGACGACGCTCCGGCTCAGGCGCGTCCACACGTGGGACGACGCGCGCTTCGGCTCGGCCCTGGCATGGTTTCCGGCGGTCGGCCTCGTGCTCGGCGGCGCGCTCTGGGGGCTCGACCACGCCCTCTCGGAACTCCTGCCCGGGGCCCCGGTCGCGGCGGTCCTGCTCGCGGCGCTCGCGCTCGCCACCGGCGGCCTTCACCTCGACGGGGTCGCAGACACCGCGGACGGCCTCGCGGCGCAGCGAGGGCGCGAGACGCGACTCGCGATCATGCGCGAGGGCACCACGGGACCGGCGGGCGTGATGGCGCTCGTCCTGCTGCTGATCGCGCAGTGGTCAGCCCTCGCCGCTCTCGAGGGCGCCGCGCGCCCCGCGGCGCTACTGCTCGCGCCGGCACTCGCGCGCTGGGCGGTGGTGCCGGCGGCCGTTGCCTACCGCCCGGCACGCCCCTCCGGGCTCGGGCACGCGGTCGCCACGGCGCTCTGGCCATTCGCCGCCCCGTTCGCGACCGCGACCGCCGCGGCGACCGCGATCGTGCTCTTCGGTGCTGCGGGACTGGCACTGCTCGCCCTCGCCGCCGGCGCCGCGCTGATCACGGCGGCGGCGTCGGCCCGGATGTTGGGGGGCATCACCGGCGACACCTACGGCGCGGCCGTCGAGCTGGCGCAGACCGTCGTCTGGCTCGCGATCGTCGCCGGTGCGGCCCGAGGCTGGCTCGTGCCCACGGAACTCCCGTGAACGCCGCGACGGACCGGGGGGTGTGATGGGCGCGCTCTACTTCGTGACCGGCGGCGCCCGCTCGGGGAAGAGCCGCTTCGCCGTGCGGCTCGCCGAGGCCGAGGCCGGGCGCGGCCGCCCGGTCGTCTTCGTCGCGACGATGGAGGCACGCGACGCCGAGCTTCAGACGCGCGTGGCGCGGCACCGCGCCGCGAGACCACGGGCGTGGAGCACCGTCGAGGCGCCGCTCGCCCCGGCGCCGGCTGTGCGCGGCGCGTCGGACGGGGTCTGCGTTCTCCTCGACTGCCTCTCGCTCTGGGTCTCGAACATGCTCCTTGCGGCGCTTCACGCCGATCCTGCAACCGACGAGGGCGCCCTGCCGGCCTCGATCCCGACCGACGCCCAAGCGCGGCTCGAGGCTCGTATCGGGGAGGAGGTCGACACTCTGCTTGCGGCGATCGCGGCGCGCGCGGGCACGACGCTCGTCGTCAGCAACGAGGTGGGCGGCGGCGTCGTGCCGCCGACGGCTCTCGGCCGGCTCTTTCGCGACGTGCTGGGGAGCGCCAACCAGCGGGTCGCCGGCGCGGCCGACCGCGCGTGGCTGCTCGTCGCCGGGCGCGCCCTCGAGCTTCCGCCCGCCGACGTCCCGTAGCGGATCGCTCGCCATGCCGCCGCCCCGCGATGGACAATCGCCGGAGCGCCGCAGGGTGCCGGCCCGCGACGGGGAGCCGCTCAGGTCCTTCACGGCACCGAGCGCCGATGATCGGCGTCGACGCAACATGCTGTCAGCGAGCAGCATGGAATCGCGAGCCCCGCGCGGCGGGCGGGGGCATCGGCGTGTGGAGCGATCGATGAAGACTCTCTCACTCTCCCTGCTCGCCCTCGTCGCGCTCCTCGCCGCCGCGTGCGGTCGGACCGCGGAGTTGATCCCGGGCACCGCCACCGCGATCCCGACGCCGACGCCGACGCTGACGCCGACACCAATCGTGGCGCCGACCGCGATCGTGCCGCCGACCCATATCGGCGTCACCGGCGCCCCCGCCGCCGGCGAGGCCGATGCGATCCCCGATGCCGTCTTCGCGCAATCCGTCGTGCAGATCGTCGCGCTCGATGCGGGAAGCGGCGTCGAGCGGGCGGTGAGGCGCGGCTCCGGGGTGGTCGTCGACGGCGAGCGGGCGCTGATCCTGACCAGTTACCCGCTCGTGGATCCCTTCCTCTCCGACGGCAGCCCGGCGTACACGACGCTGGCGGTCGGTCTCAGCGCGGAGGCCGGTGATCCGGCCGTGCTGCTCTACGAGGCGGAGATCGTGACCGCGGCACCGGATCACGATCTCGCCGTGCTCCGCGCCGTGAGCGCCTACCGCGAAGCGCCGCTCGTCGCGGGCGAGTTCTCGGCGCCGGCGGTACGCCTCGGGAACTCCGCCACCATCGAGACGCGGGAGAAGCTGCGCCTCTTCGGCTACGCCGGCGAGGGCGAGCGCGCCGCCGCGACCGGTGCGCACGCGACGCTACTCGGAACGCGATCCGCATCCGGCGTGGACGGCCGGGCCTGGCTCGACATGGACGCCCGGCTCCCGGCCGGGATGGACGGAGGCGGCGTCTTCTCCCAGGCGGGTGGCCTCGTCGGCGTGCTGGTCCAGCTCCGTCACGACGAGGCGGTCTCGATCGGCACCGCACGCCCGGCCGCGCTCGCCGAGCCTCTGATCGAGGCGGCCCGCTCGGCCGAGCCGCGAGCCAGCTACCACGCCCTGCTTCAGCACCCGCGGCCGGCCCGCAACTCGCCCGACCCCGCCGCGTCGGGCGTCGCGATCCGCGGACCCGCCTTCGCCGAGAACGCGCTCGCCGGCGGGGGGCGGACCTCCCTCTTCGACTACACGCGATTCCCCGTGGGCGGCCTCCCCGCGCTCTACTACGAGTTCGCCGCCCAGGGCATCCCCGATGGCACGCTCGTCGAGGAGAGGTGGTTCCTGGAGGACGTTCTCCAGGACGCGCTCTCCTCGGCCTACACGTGGACCGAGGGCGACTTCGCGGTGGTGACCGACCGGCTGCTCGCGCCGAACCCGAACGGGGTCCCCGCCGGGCAGTGGCGGCTTGAGGTGTGGGTCGACGAATCGCTCGCGGCCACGGGCCTCGCCTACATCGGCATCGAACCGCCGGAGACCACCATCGGGGAGCTCACCTTCGGCTCGACGGTCGGGGCCGACGGGGATCCCGGGTCGCCGCCCGCCGGCAGCGCGTCGAGGCTCTTCGGCTTCTTCGAGTACGAGGGGGCCGGCGGCGTGCTGTGGCTGCACTGGGTCGTCTTCCACGACGGCGACGTCGTGTACGAGTCACCGCCCTCGCTCTGGCTGGGGGGCGACAGCGGGCGCTGGTGGGTCGGCCACCACGCCGACGGGCCGCTGGGCGAGGGCAGTTGGGAGTTCGAGATCTACTTCGACGCCAAGCGGGCCGGCGCCGGCGGCACCGAACTCCAGTGAGCGGGCCGGGCTCGGCCGCCGGCGAGCGCGGGGGGTCGGGACGTCACGCTCAACCGGCGGCCTCCCCCCGGAGGCCGTCTCATCAATCCAGCCCGTCGGCGTAGATGCGCTCGACCGCCTCCTCGTCGACGACGGCGGCCGCGTCGAGCGGGGTCTCGAGCAAGCCGTAGCGCTGGAGCACCCGCGCAAGCGCCTCCCACTGATCGGGCGTGGAACGCCCGATGCCGTCCTCGCGCTGAGCGTTCGCGAGGTCGGTCTCGAGGAGGAAGCGCTGGTGATCGGCGGAGGCGCCCTCCGCGAAGGTGAGCGTGATCTCCACCGCCTCGTCGACGTGATCGCGGGCCCAGGCCACACCCCGGAGCGTCGCGCGGAGGAAGCGCTCCACCAGATCCGGATCCTCGGCCAGCGTCTGTTCGTGCGCGAGGTAGACCACACCGAGAGTCGGGACGCCGTAGTCGTGCGGATCGATCACGATGATCTCGACGCCGGCGCGGCGGATGGTGTCTGGCTCGTTGTTGAGGAAGACGGGGTAGACGTCGACCTGCCCCTCGATGAAGACGCGCGGATCGAAGCCCACGGCCTGCAACTGCACGTCGTCCACCGAGAGCCCCGCCGTCGCGAGAAGCGCGTGGAGCTCCGCCGGCACGACACCCGCCTTGAAGCCGACGCTACGGTTGCGGAATCCCGACGGCGAGCGGATACCCGACTCGGCGCGCGTCACGAAGCCCTGATCGCCCCTCTGGCCGAAGAGGGCGATCGCGCGGAGGGGAAGCCCGTCGGCGTGTTGCCTGAGGGACTGCGCCGCCGTGCCGGTCGTGAACGCGACATCGCCCTCGAGCAAGAGCTTGATGTGCTCGTCGGCGCCCGCGGAGTGGCGGATGGTGACGGCGAGCCCCTCCTCCGCGAAGTAGCCGTTGGCGTCGGCGATGTAGACCGCGACGAACGGGAGATTCGCCTGCGGGCGGAAGCCCGCCATGAAGGTGACCTCCCGCAGGTTCTCGTCGCCGTCGCCGCCGCAGGAGGCCCCGAGCAGGGCAAGCGCCGCGAGCGCGGCCACCAGACACATCGATCCTCTGGGCATGATGAGCCGACCCCGGTGATCCGTGGCGCGCATCCGCGACGCGGTCGCGGGCGCTGCACGCCGTGTACCGAACGTCCCCCGCCGGCATCGGTGCCCGGCCGCGGAGGCGACGTGCATCAGCGGTGTGCCGCTGGCGCTACACGTCGCTCGTGGAGGCGTGCCAGAAGAGCACGCGCCGCTCACTATACGCGAGCAGTCCAGTGAGGAGCACACCCATCGCCACCAGCACAACAACGGCCGCAAACAGCGTCGCCGTGTCGAGATCGCCGTTCGCGATCAGGATGAGCTGCCCCATCCCCCCGTCACCGGAGAGGAACTCCGCCACGACCGCCCCGATCAGTGCGAGCGGGACGGAGATGCGCAGCGCCGCGAAGAGATAGGGAAGAGCCGAGGGGAGCCTCAACCTCCAGAGCACCTGCTGGGGCGAGGCGTTGAGGGAGCGCAGCAGGTCGAGCGCCGCCGGGTCGACCGACCTGAGCCCGATGACCGCGTTGACGAGCGTCGGAAAGAAAGTGATCAGGGCCGCCACCAGCATCTTCGGCCAAAGCCCGAATCCGAACCAGATCGTGAACAGCGGGTAGACGGCGACGATCGGCGTGAGCTTGAGGACGAGCGCCGGCGGATAGAGGGCGCGCTCCACGGCGCGCGAGTGCGCCATCGCCACCGCCAGGAGGAGCGCCCCCACCGTGGCGAGCACGAGCCCCCCCGCCGCCGCGGCCGCCGTCTCCGCCGCAGCTGAGGCGTAGCGCCCCGGCTCGTCGACGAGAGCGGCCCCCACGGCCGACGGCGCCGGCAGCAGGTACTCGTGCACGTCCGCGAGTCGCACCCAGCTCTCCCAGAGCGCGATGAGCACCGCCAGCGCGAGCAGCGGCGCGACCGCGGACCGCGCGATCGCCCCCGCGGCGGAGGCGCGGCGGCGCCTGCCCGCGGGGGGATCGACGGGGAGGCTCCGCCCGCTCACCGGAGCACCCGCCCCTGGCTCAGCGCCGCCCGCACCTCGGCCTCGAGCTCGGCGAAGGCGGGCGTCGTCACCAGCTCCTCGCCACGCGGGCGCGGGAGCGCGAGCGGGAACTCGGCGAGGACGCTCCCGGGCCTCTCACCCATGACGAAAACGCGATCGGAGAGCAGCACCGCCTCCCGGATGGAGTGCGTCACGAGGAGCACGGAGACCCGGTCGCGCTCCCAGAGCCCGAGCAGCTCCAGCCGCAGCGCCTCCCGCGAGAGCTCGTCCAGGGCCCCGAGCGGCTCGTCCATCAGCAGGAGGCGCGGGCCGTGCGAGAGGGCGCGCGCCAGCGCCACGCGCTGCCGCATGCCGCCGGAGAGCTCGTGGGGATAGTGACGGGCGAACTCGGCGACCCCGACGCGCCGGAGCAGCGCGGAGACGTCCGCCTGCACGCCCGCGAGCTCCGCGACGAGTCCCACGTTGCGCTCCACCGAGAGCCACGGCAGAAGCCCCGACTCCTGCTGCACGAGGCCAAGCCAGCGCCCGCGGCGGGCGGCGGCTGGGGAGGAGCCGAAGACCTCAACCGTGGGGGCGGGGGCGCCCGGGCCCGGGCAGGCAGCGAGGAGACCGGCGGCGATGCGGAGCAGGGTCGTCTTGCCGCAGCCGGAGGGGCCGACCAGGGAGACGAACTCGCCGGCTCCCACCTCAAGCGCGGCCCCGTCGAGCGCCAGTATGTTCCCGGCGGTCGAGCGGTAGCGGTGGGAGAGGGACTGAACGAGCAGGGCCGGCGGGGGCGCGCTCGGGGCGGCCGCCCCGGATGCGGTGGCTGGCGCCGCCATCGGCCTTCCCCCTGCCCCGGCCTGCGGTAGCGCTCGGGTCTCCGGCACGGCCCCCGCCCGGTCGGCTCCGGGGACACACACGGCGCTCATTGTATGGTGCCCCGGCCGGGGAGAACGCGCGGGAGAGAGCCGACGAGGGGGAGGCAAGCGGTGAGCGAGACGATCGCGATCATCGGCGGAACGGGGCCGGAGGGCCGGGGCTTGGCGACGCGACTGGTGCTGGCGGGGCACGCCGTGATCATCGGCAGCCGCGACGCGGAGCGCGGCGCGGCCATCGCCGCCGAGCTCGCATCGTCGCTCCCGGGGCGCGCCGGTGCCGGCGACCTGCGCGGCGGCGGCAACGACGAGGCCTGCGCTGAGGCGACGCTCGCGATCGTCACCGTGCCGTACACCGCCCACGCCGCCACGCTCGAGGCGCTGAGGCGTCCCCTCGCCGGGAAGCTCGTCATCGACGCCGTGGTGCCGGTGCGCTTCGAGCGCGGGCCCCGCCCCATCGAGGTCGCGGCCGGATCGGCGACGGAGGAGGCGGCGGCGCTCCTGCCCGACTCGACCGTGGTCGGCGCCTTCCACAACCTCGACGCCGAGACGCTGCTCGACCCGGAGGCCTCGGTGGACGCCGACGTCCTGCTCACGGGAGGCGCCGAGGGGAAGAGGCACGCCGGCGCCCTCGCCGAGCAGATAGCCGGCGTGCGCGCCGTCGACGCCGGCCCGCTGCGCTACTCGCGGTTCGTGGAGGGGCTCACGATCCTGCTGATCGGCATCAACGGCCGGCACGGCGCCCACACCGGCATCCGGATCGCGGGCCTGCCCGAGGGAGAGTAGGAGCCGGCGGAGTGGGCGGCCGCCTCCCCGGCGGGGAGGCGCACCGCTTGGGCGAACGGCGTGCGATGATCGGGCCGTGATGGCGCCACCAGAGATTCGCGTGATCGGGATCGCCGGGCTCCCCCGCGTCCAGGATGGGGACGATCTCGCCGCGCTCCTCGTGGAGGCAGCCCGGGCGCAGGAGACGCCCCTCTCGGAGGGCGACGTCCTGGTCCTCACGCAGCGCGTCGTCTCGGCGTCGGAGGGACGTATCCTCCCGCGCGCGCACTTCGAGCCCAGCCCCTACGCCCTCGCCTGGTCCGAACGATGGGGGAAGGACCCTCACGTGACGGAGGCCGTGCTCTCGGAGTCCGTGCGCGTGGTCCGGCAGCTGCGCGGCGTCCTGATCACAGAGACCCGCCACGGCCTCGTCTGTGCCAACTCCGGCGTCGACTGCTCCAACGTGGGCGGCGAGGAGTGGCTCTCGCTGCTTCCGGTCGATCCGGACGCCTCCTGCCACGCCCTGCGCGATCGGCTGCGGCAGCTCGCGGGGGTCGAAGTCGCGGTGATCATGACCGACACGTTCGGGCGCCCGTGGCGGAACGGGCAGACCAACATCGCCATCGGCGTCGCCGGCATCTCCCCGCTCCGCAACTACGTCGGACTCCCCGACATGGACGGCGTTGAGCTGCGCGTCACCGAGATTTGCGTCGCCGACGAGCTAGCCGGCGCCTCCGAGCTGGTGATGAACAAGCTCGACGGCATCCCCGCCGTCATCGTGCGCGGCTTTCGCTTCGAGCCGGCCGACGGCGCCGCCACTGATATCGTCCGCGGCCCCGAGCTCGATCTCTTCCCCTGATGCGGCGGTCGCCCGGGACACGTCACGCTCACCGGGCACAGTGACCACCGAGGAACGCGCCGGGCTCGAGCGCAACCTCCGCCTGCTCCCGTGGTGGTGGGTGGCGCGCTGGCTCTGGCTCGGCGAGGGCATCTGGGTGCTCTACCTGCTGCAGGAGCGGGGGCTGACGCTCGGCCAGGTCCTGCTCTTCGAGTCGGTCTTCGCTGCCATCACCGTCGTCGCCGAGGTCCCGACCGGGATGGTCGCTGACCGCTGGGGCCGGCGTCTCTCGCTGCTCGCCTCGGGTCTCCTCACCGCGCTCGGGCTCACCGTCTTCGGGCTCGCGGATAGCTTCGAGCTGCTGCTGCTCGCCTTCGCCCTCTTCGGCACCGGCCTCTCGCTGATGTCGGGCGCCGACGACGCGATGCTCTTCGACTCGCTCACCCCGCTCGGGCGCGGCGGCGAGTTCGCCCGGCGCGCCGGGCGCCTCAACGCGATGGCGTGGGGCGTGAACGCGGCGACCGCCCTCGTCGGCGCCGCCCTGGCGCAGGTCACATCGCTCGCGCTCCCCATCGCGATCTCGGGCGTCTTCGGGGTGGTGGCCGCCTTCCTCGCGCTGCGCTTCACGGAGCCGCCCGCCCGCGGCGATCCGGTGCCCTTCCTGCGCATAGGCACGCGCGCGGCGAGGCGCGTGCTCGGGCAGCGTGAGATCTGGTCGATCATCGTCTTCTTCGCAGCTGTGCTCGTCTCGGCCGCGCTGGTCTTTACCGTCTTCCAGCCGATCGCGACGGAGCTGGGGGCGCCGCTGTGGTCGCTCGGGGCGATCGCCGCGACGATGACGATCTCCTCCGCGTTCGGGGGCTGGATGGCCGCCGCCACGGAGCGACGGTTCGGACTCCCGAGGACGCTCGCGGCGGCCGGGCTCGGGGCGATGGTGGCGCTCCTTGCCGGCGCCGCCGGGACGCGGGCACTCTTCCCCCTGATCCTGCTCTCACCGCTGGCCTGGAACGTGCTGCACCCGCTGGTCGCCGACTACCTCGCGCGGCGTGCCCCCGATCGCGAGCGCGCGACCGTGCTCTCTCTCAACTCGATGGCGTCGCAGCTCGCCACGGTGATCGCGATGCCGGCAGTCGCCCTCCTCGTCGACGAGCGGGGAACCGGCTCCGCCCTGCTCGCCGCGGCGGCGGCGCTCTCGCTGGTGCTCGCCGCTGGCTACATGCTGTGGCGCGCCGGCGGAGAGCTCCGCATCGCGCCGACCTGGCCGCCGCAGGAGGAGGGGGAGGACACCTCGCCAACGCGCGAGCGAGAGGCGTAGCATCGGTTTCGGAGGGGGATAATGGCGGCGGGCGATCCAGACGGCATCCGGCACGGCCGGGATCGGGATGCGGCCCCTGAGCGGGCTTCCGGGGGCCCGCCGGCGGATCGCACCCGTGCGCGGGATCTCGCGCGCTCAGCGCTCGTCAACGACGACGACCCGCGCTTCCCGTGGTGGCTGCCGCTCCCCGGCGCCGGGCTCGCCCTCTGCTGGGGTGCCTGGCAGGCGGTGAGCTCAGACGGCGGAGCCGGTGCCGCCTTCGTCGGCGCCATCCTCTGGCCCGGCCCCGCAATCGTGGTGCTGGCGACGCTCGCCACCTTTCTCGGCTGGCAGCTCGAGATCGACTGAGCACGGCGGGGAGGGCCGATGCTGCACGTGCTCTACGGCGACGACGAGTTCCGCGTCGAGGAGGCGCAGCGTTCGCTGCGGCACGGGCTCGACACCGACGGCATGCTCGCGACGAACACCAGCGTCCTCGACGGACGCCGTGTCACGCCGACCGAGCTCCTGCAGCATGCCGCCGCGCTCCCCTTCCTGGGCTCGGCCCGCTTCGTGCTCGTCGAGGGCCTGATCACGGCGGCCGGCCGCGGCCGCGCGGCCGGCGAGCGCTGGCAGCCCCTCCTCGACGCCCTCCCGACCTTGCCCGAGTCGACGACCCTCGTGCTGCGCGAGCCACCGGCACCGCGACGCGGGGGACGCCGCGAATCGATCGCGACCTGGCCGCTCGCGCGCGAGCTTGCCGCCCTCGACTCAGTCGAGGTGCGGGAGTTCCGCCCGCTCTCCGTCTACGGGCGCGGCGGCGAGAGCGAGGTCGCGCGCTGGCTGCGCACGCGAGCCGAGGCAAAGCAGGTGGCGATCGAGCCGCGCGCCGTCTCCGCGCTCGTCGATCTCGTCGGCGCCGACCTGCGCACGCTCGACGGCGAAATCTCCAAGCTCGCGCACTACGCCCGCGGGCGGGCGATCACCGAGGCCGACGTGCGTCTGCTCACGCCCGAGGCGCGCGAGCAGAGCCTCTTTACGCTTGTCGACGCGGCGATCGAGGGGCGGGGCGCGGTGGCGATCACGCTCCTCGACCGCATGCTCGCCGAGGGATCCGAGACCCCCGGGCGCGTGCAGTTTCAGCTCGGGCGGCACCTGGGCCAGCTCGTGCGCGCCACCGAGCGCATGGAGGCGGGCGGGAGCGAGCAGGAGATCGGCGAGGCGACCGGGGCGCAGGGTTACGCGCGCACCAAGCTCGTCCGGCAGGCGCGGGAGACACGGCGCGAGGTGGCGGAGTGGGGCCTGCGCGCCGTGGAGCGCGCCGACCACGCGGTGAAGAGCGGGCGGATCGCCGAGGCGCTCTCGCTCGAACTGCTGCTGCTCGATGTCGCCGCGCGAGCCCGCGCGGCGAGCCGGAGGCGCCCTTCCGTCAGAAGCTCCGGCGGATAGCGACGACGCGCCCCTGCACCTCGATGTTGTCGGCCGCCGCGTAGATCGGCTCCATCGTCCTGTTCATCGGCTGCAGCCGGACGCGCTCGCCCTCGTGGTAGAAGCGCTTGAGGGTGGTCTCGTTCTCGTCGCGAAGCCAGACGGCCACCGTGTCGCCGTCGTCGACGGAGCGGGTGGCCTCGAGGATGACGATGTCGCCGTCCTGGATCAGGGCATCGATCATCGAGTCCCCCTCGACGCGCAGCGCGAAGACGTTGCGCCGGCCCCCGATCTGTTCCTCCGTGACCTCGACCCGATCCTCGTACGCGCCGGGGCTGACGGTGTCGGGCGGCGTGGGGATCGGCTGGCCGGCCGCGATCGTCCCGAGGAGCGGCACCGAGAACTGCTCGGTCCGTCGCGAGGCCGACGCCCCGAGCAGTTCGATCGCCCGAGAGACCTCGCGGTCGCGGCGGATGTGGCCCTTTTCCTCGAGCTTCTTCAGGTTGTAGTCGACGACGGAGGTCGAGGAGACGCCACACCCTTGCTGGATATCGCGGATCGAGGGCGGGTAGTTCTTCTCGTCGATGAAGTCCTTCAGGAACTGAAGGATGCGCTGCTGCCTCGCGGAGAGATCCTCGGACATCGACTTCCTCCCAAACGTCGCGTCGCGGGCCGACCCGTCCCCCGCACCTGACGCGACGCGATGTTGGCGGCGGGACGGCACATATGTTCCGAACTATAGGAGAACACTGGGATCACGGTCAATCGGCGGCGCGACGCGTAGGATCCGGACGACGGCACACGGCGATGGGCGCGGCCCCCGGGGTCGCGGGAGCGGGGGGCGCGATGGCGGCGAGCCTCGAGGACCTCTTCGGTGGCGAGCCGCCGGGGGGAGCGGACGAGCCGACGGGCGACGCGCGTCGGGCGCTCGTCGTCGCGGCGCATCCCGACGACGCCGACTTCGGCGCGGCCGGGACCGTCGCGCTCCTCGCCGATGCCGGGTGGTCCGTGCGCTACGTGGTCGTGACGAGTGGATCGAAGGGCTCCGAGGATCGCACCCTCACGCCCGAGCAGCTCGTCGAGATGCGGCGTGCCGAGCAGGAGGAGGCCGCGCGGCTGCTCGGCGTTCACTCCGTCGGCTTCCTCGGCTTCCCCGACGGGGAGCTCGGGACCGGACGCGAGCTGCTGGGCGCGATCACGCGCGAGATCCGCTCCTTCCACCCCTTCGCCGTCTACACGCACGACCCCGAACCCGTGATTCTCGAGAACTCCTTCGTCAACCACTCCGATCACCGCGCGACCGGACTCGCCACCGTCGACGCCGTCTACCCTGCGGCGCGCGATCACCTGAACTTCCCGGAGCAGATCGCCGAGGGGCTGGAGACGCACAAGGTGCGCGAGCTCTACCTCTTCGGAACGCACGCGCCGAACCAGACCGTCGACATCTCGACGGTGCTCGACACGAAGATCGCGGCCCTCGCCGCGCACGTGAGCCAATTCACCGTCGACGACGACTTCCGTGCCCTCCTGCGCGAGCGGTGGAGCGAGGAGGACGGGCGCTACGTCGAGCGCTTCCGGCGGGTGCGGCTGTGGTTCTGATCCGGTGAGCCCGCTCGCACCCGCCGCGCGCTTCTGCCCGCGGTGCGGCGCCGCCCTCGCCCCGGGGCCGGGGCAGCGGCCGCCACGCTGCCTCCGCTGCGGCCACATCGCCTACCCCGACCCCAAGATCGCCACCGGCGTCCTCGTCGCGCGAGGCGGCCGTCTCTTGCTCGTGCGCCGCAATCACGAGCCCGAGCTCGGCCGCTGGTCGTTCCCCTCCGGCTACGTCGACGCGGGCGAGGTCATCGAGGCCGCCGCGGTGCGCGAGGTCCACGAGGAAACCGCACTTCGCGTCAGGCTCACGCGACTGCTCGGGGTCTACAGCGCCGCCGGTGAGCAGGTGGTCTTCATCGCCTATGCCGGCGAGGCCCTCGAGGGGGAGGCCCGGGCGGGCGAGGAGGCATTCGAGGTGCGCTGGTTCGAGGTAGAGGAGATCCCTGACCTTGCGTTCCCGCACGATCAGGCGATCGTCGAGGCGTGGCGGAGCGGTCGCGGCATCGCGCTCCCCGGCGGCTGACGGCGAACCGCCCGCGCGTCGAGCGCGCGATCATCTGGCACCATAGAGCGGCGGTCGCGACCGCAGCGCCGCCTGCGGGGGCGGGCAGCCGGGAAGGGTAAGCACGATGGCCGAGCAGCCGTTGAGCCTGTTGCAACGCCGCGGCATCGAGGCCGAGGTGCTGATCCCCCTGATCCGCCGACTGGAGCAAGAGCTCGGACGGGAGAGGGCGCACGCGATCGCACGCGAGACGATCGAGCAGATCGCGCGCGAGCAGGGATCGGCCGTGGCGCGCGCGATCGGGCGCGACGATCTGGTCGGATTCCGCGAGGTGAGGGACTCGTGGGGCGGCGCGGGGGGCGACCTCACGATCGAGACGCTGCACGACGACGATGACGCGCTACACTTCAACGTCACCGGTTGCCGCTTCGCCGAGATGTACCGCCACCTCGGCGCGGCCGATCTCGGTTTCGTGCTCTCCTGTGCCCGTGACTTCACGCTCTCCACAGGCTACTCCGAGCGGCTCGAGCTGGAGCGAACGCAGACGATCATGGAGGGTGCCGCGCACTGTGACTTCCGCTACCGCCTCGTGGGGGGCGCGGGAAAGACGGGGGACAAGGCGGGCGGCGCAGAGGGAACGGGAGCGGGCAGATGAACACGCGCGGAGGGGAGCCGGCGGCAGACGGCGAGGATCAGGACCCAGGTGAGGAGGCGCAGGGCGCGGTTGCCAAGCGGCCCGCGCTCGGCCAGGCGCTCCGGCAGCTCGCCCAGGCGGCACAGGAGACGGCGCGCGATGTCGCCGAGGTGGCGCGGCCCCACGTCGAGGAGGCCGCCAGGCGGGCGGGCGATGAGGCGCGCCGGGCCGCCGCCGCCGCACGGCCGCACGCCGAGGAGCTCTCGCGGCGGGCGCGCGACGCCGCGAGCACGGCGCGGCCGCTGGCGGAGCAGGCGCTCCGTGACACGGCCCGCTACACGCGCGAGCACGAGCAGGAGTTGCGCCGGGCCGCCGCCGCCGGGGCAGGCGCCGCGGCGCGCATCGCAGCGCCTGCCCCGCTGCGTCCGGCCCTCGACGCCTTGGAGCAGAGCCTGAGGGCCGACCACGAGGCGACCGCGCCGGAGCGCCCGCCCGACGCCTCCGGCGAGCCGGAGACAGATCCGGCCACACCGCCCCCGGACGGGGAGACGGCGCGCCGCTAGGTGTAGTCCCCCTCGGTCGGTCGCGGAGACCGGCGCGCGCCCGTGCGCCCCGCCGCTCCGCGTGGGTCCATGCCGAGCGCGGTCATGAGCCGGCGGTGTCGCGCCCCGCGAACCGTGAGCGCGGCCGCCCAGAAGAGAAGACCCGCGCCCGCCGAGACGGCGGCGTAGAGCGTGAACGCAGGGGTGTAGGACCCGGTGGCGTCGAAGATCGCCGAGCCCGCGGTCGGTGCGATCAGCTGCCCGCCGAAGGCGACGCCGAGGGCGGCGCCGGAGATCGACCCGTAGTGGCGAACGCCGAAGGCGCGCGTCAGGAGCAGCGCGTCGATCATCGGCACGAAGATCCCGCCCCCGCCCCACAGCACGATGAAGGCGGTCACCGCCGGCATCGCCGTTCCCGGGATCACGACCGCGAGGGCGAACGCCTGCGAGACCGCCACCAGCGCCGCGAGCGCGAAGACTCGGTGGACGCGGGAAAGCAGCAGCCCGACCGGCAGCCGGCCTGCCGCCCGGATCAACGCTGCGATGCCGAGTATCGTCGCCCCACCCGCGACGCCCCGGCTGTCGAAGAAGTCGACGCCCAGCACGTTGACCGCGCCCTGCCCCATGAAGAAGAGCGCCATCCCCGCGGCGATGAGCCAGAAGGTCGGGCCGCGCATCGCGTCTGAGAGAGTGAATCCCGTGAGCGGGGCGGCGACCGGCGACGGCCCGCCGGCCGTGCTCCCGCCCTCCATGGCGAGCCCCAGCTCCTGGGGCGTGTCCCGTACGACGAGCAGCGCCGTGAGGCCCTGCACCACCGCGAGGACCACGCCCGTGATGCGCATCGTTCCCTGCCACCCGAACGCGGCCTCGAGCATCGCGATGAGCGGCAGCAGCACGCCGCCGATGCCGAGGCCGACGGTGACGAGCCCCAGCGCCGACTGGCGGCGGCGGTCGAACCAGCGCGTAGCGAGCCAGTTGTAGGTGGTGGGGAGCAGAAACGGGCGCCCCACGCCCACGACCGCCCACGCCGCGTAGAGATGCCAGAGCTCCGTCGCGAACGAGGCCATCACGAGTCCGAGAGGAGCGATCACGGTGCCGATCGCGAGCGCGCGTCTCGCGCCGTGACGGTCCATGTACCAGCCCGCCACCGGTCCGACGGCGGCGGAGACCGCCTGCCCCGCAACGAAGGCGGCGACGACCGGGAAGCGTCCGATACCGAGGCCGTCCGAAACGGCGGGGATGTAGACGGCCGTGGCCCAGAAGATGAAGCCCGCCGACGTCGCGTTGCCGAATACGCCGGCCGTAACGATGGCCCAGCCGTAGTAGAGCGGCGTGCGCCGGACGAGCAGGCTCACCCCTGCTCGATCCCGCCGGGGGTGCCCGCGGGAAGCTCACCCGGAAGGCCGGAGGCGTCGGCCCGCGCCTCGAGCTCCGCGATCCGCATCCCGTCCATCGCAACCACCGTCAACCGGTGGCCGTCGACCTCCACGGAGTCGCCGAGGCGCGGGATGCGGCCGAGCCTGGCCAGCACGTAGCCCGCCACCGTCTTGTACGGCCCCTCGGGGACAGTGACGCCGATCCGCTCGGCGAGCATGTCGACGGAGTCGAGCCCCTCGAGGTGCACGGTGTCGCGAGCGACGGGTGCGGGGGGGTGCGGCTGCTCGAACTCGTCCTCGAGCTCCCCAACGATCTCCTCCAGGACATCCTCAAGCGTCACGATCCCGTCGGTCCCGCCGTACTCATCGACGGCGACGGCGAAGTGCACGCGGCGCGCGCGCATCAGCCGCAGCAGCTCGTTCACGCCGATCTGCGTCGGGACGACGAGCGGCTGCCGCACCAGATCCTTGAGCGAGGCGTCCTCCGAGGCGGCCATCAGGTCCTTCACGTGGAGGACACCGAGCACGTTGTCGAGGCTGGCGCGAAAGACTGGGTAGCGGGAGTAGCGCTGCTCGTACACGAGCTGGCGGGCGCTGGCGACCGGGGTTCCCTCGGAGAGGCCCACGACCTCCGTCCGGGGCACCATCACGCTCGCGGCCGTGAGACCGCTGAAGCGGAGCACGCGCTCGAGCAGGAAGCGCTCATCCACAGCCAGCGCGCCCGCCTCGGCGCTCGAGCGCACGAGCAGCGCCAGCTCCTCGCCGCCGATATGGCTCGTCTGATCCGCGTCGCGGCGGACGCCCACCATGCTCGCCACCAACCACCCGCTCTCGTTCAGCAGCCAGATGACCGGCCGGAAGAGTGCGCGAAAGGCGCGCAGCGGGCCGACCACGACGAGCGAGACGCCCTCGGGGTACTGGAGCGCGATCCCCTTCGGGGCGAGCTCGCCCGCGACCACGTGGAGAGCGGTGATGATGGCGAACGCGAACGCGACGCCGAGCGCGTGCGCGCCTATGGCCCCGAAGACCGGCTCGAGCAGCCCGGCCAGCGCCGGCTCCCCGATCCAGCCCAGCGCGAGACTGGCGATGGTGATGCCGAGCTGGCAGGCCGCGATGTAGGAGTCAAGGTGCTCGACGGCGTCGTTGAGGCTGCGCCAGCCGGGGCGCCGCTGCTCGGCGATCTGCTCCACGCGCGTCCGCCGCAGTGTCACCAGCGCGAACTCGGACGCGACGAAGAAGCCATTGAGGAGCACGAGGAGCAGCAGGGCGACCAACCCGCCGCTGGTCTCCAGCACCAAGCCCCCCCTGCGCGCTCGCGCCGGCCCGGGCGAGCGTACTACAGCGCCGGACGGCGGCTAGCCCGCGCAGTCCTCGTTGAACTCGATACCGAGCACGGCCGAGAGCTCGCGAAGCGTCGGCTGCGCAGTCGCAGCCTCCAGCCGCCCGCCGAGAAGCCCCTCGGCGATGCCATCGAGCGCCGCGATGGCCCCCGGCGTGTCGAAATCGTCGTCCAGCGCATCCATGAAGCCATTGCGCCACGGCTGCACGCTCAGCGCATCCGGCGGTCCGCCCGCACACGCCAGCGCGCGTCGCCACGTCGCGATCTGCTCCCCGTGGGCCACGAGCGCCCCCTCGGTAAAGTCGTGGTCGTCGCGGTAGTGGCGCGAGAGCAGGGTGAGGCGGAGCGCGTTCGGGTCGTGGCCCCGCTCGATCAGCTCGCTCACCTTCACCAGGTTCCCGAGCGACTTCGACATCTTGACGCCGTCGAGCCGCATCGTGCCGACGTGCATCCAGGTGCCGGCGAAGGGGCGGCGTCCCGTCGCGCCCTCCGACTGCGCGATCTCGCTCTCGTGATGCGGGTAGACGAGATCCGCGCCTCCGCCGTGGATGTCTATCTGATCACCCAGCGTGACGCGCACCATCGCGGAGCATTCGACGTGCCATCCGGGACGCCCAGCGCCCCACGGCGAGTCGAAGCTCGCCCCCGGATCTGTTCCCGGCTGCCACAGCAGGAAGTCGAGCGGGTCGCGCTTGAGGTGCTCGGGCTCCTCCGGCATCGAGTCCGTCCGCGGGGCCGCTCGGAGCTCGGCATGGGTTCGTCCCGCCAGCTCCCCGAAGTGCTCTGCGCTCGCCGCCGAGAAGAAGACGTGGCCCCCGGACTCGTAGGCGTGGCCGCGCGCTAGGAGTTCCTGGACCATCTCCACGATCGACCCGACGTGCTCGGAGGCGCGCGGAAACCCCGCCGGCCTCAGGACGTGGAGCGCGTCCATCTCGCGCAGGTGTACCTGGTGGTTGTCCTCGGTGAGACGGGCTATTGAGAGACCGCGCTCGCGTGAGACGCGGACCATGTCGTCGTCGACGTCGGTGATGTTCTGGATGTGCTCGACCTCAAAGGCCTGGAACTCGAGGTAGCGCCTCACCGTGTCGAAGACGGCGAAGGTGAGCGCGTGACCGAGGTGCCCGACGTCGTAGGGAGTGACGCCGCAGACGTACATGCGCGCGATGCCGCGCTCCAGCGGCCGGAAGGTCTCGGCGCGTCCGGTGAGCGTGTTGTAGATGCGCAGCAGCGCCGGGCTCCGACTCTCTCAGCGGGCGGACGAGGCAGGCCATCCTAGCACGCACCCGGGCACGGGCCGACCGCAGCCTCGCCGCCGCGCACCGCCGATGGTACGCTCCCGCGCGCTCCGCGATGACCGCCCGGGGCATGAGGCCGACGTTCAGTGAGGGAGTACAACGTGCGCATCGCCCGAGTCCGTGTGGGGCGCAAGACCAGCTACGCCCGCGTCTCCGAGTCCATGGTGCACCTCGTCCGCGGCGGCCTCTTCGGATCGCTGGAGCCGACCGGCGAGAGCCATCCCCTCTCCGAGATCCGGCTGCTCGCGCCCGTGCAGCCGGGCAAGATCATCGCGATGGCCGTGAACTACGTCAGCCACGCGCAGGGAGCCCGCGGGCAGGCCTCCCTCTCGCCGACCCCGCAGCCCTTCCTCAAGACGCCGTCGTCGATCATCGGCCCGGGCGAACCGATCGTGCTGCCGCCGGATGCCGGTCGCGTCGACGAGGAGGCGGAAGTGGTGGTCGTCATCGGACGGCGCGCGCACCGCATCTCGGAGGCGGAGGTCGACCACCACATCTTCGGCTACACCGCCGGCAACGACGTCTCGGCGCGCCACTGGCAACGCGACGACACGCAGTGGTGGCGCGCGAAGTCGGCGAACTCCTTCTCCCCGATCGGTCCGTGGGTGGAGACGGAGATCCAACACGGATCCGACATCGGCTTCGTGGGCCGGGTCAACGGGGAGCTCGTGCAGGAGGCGCACACGGCGGATCTCGTCCACTCGATCCGGCGATCGATCTCCTTCATCTCGCAGTACATGACGCTCGAGCGCGGTGACCTGCTCTTCACCGGGACGCCCGGAACGACGGTCGAACTGCACCCCGGCGACGTGGTGGAGGTGGAGGTCGAGGGCGTCGGCGTCCTCAGCAACCCCGTCGTCGCCGGCTAGACCCGGGCGACCAGGGCCGCCGCGCCCGCAGGACTAGCGCCAGAGCTTGCGCCGATCGTGGCAGTGATCGCAGACGAGCGCCCGCACCTCGGCGCGCTTCGGATTGTTCGTGTCGATGGTGTCGCGCTCCCCGACGTGCTCGTCGCAGAACTGGAGGAGGCAGCGCGCGCAGCGGTGCTGCATCCGCTCGCGGCAGTCCTGATGCGCGCAGACCGACATGCGGTTGGAGTTGGAGTGGCGGCGGACGAACTCCCGGTGCTCGTGCACGTCACCGTACTTCGTCCGGCAGCGCTTCCTGAGGCAGACGTCGGCGTAGTCCTCGTGCCTCTCGCCGTGCTCCTCGCAGAAGGGAGCACCGCAGTAGACGCAGGCGGCCACGGCGTCGCGACCGCAACCCGGGCGAAAGAGCCCGAGGCGATGGGCGCACTGTTCGTCGATCGGCACGACCACGGCGCGATTGTCGCACGCGGCGAGCGGCGTCGACGCTCGCACGGCAGGCGCCGGACGACGGCACCGCTCCTCGGAAGCGGGGCTAGCTTCCCTCCTGGAGCTGGAGCCGCACCGCCGTGTAGGAGTCATCCTCCTCGAAGGAGTCGATGGTGAGCTGCGCCACCGCCGTTCCGTCCTCGGAGGCGAAGGAGACCACGGTCGCGAAGCCGACAGCGCGGTCCTCCTGCACCTCCCAGCCGGCAGACGTGAAGGCCTGCCGGTAGCGCTCCGCCACGTCGAACGACGACTCCCGAGAGAGCAACGTCGCCTGGTAGAGCGTCGAGCCTGGCTGCGTGAGCCACGCCATGCTCAGGACGTCCATCCCCTCGAGCAGGAACGGCAACGGGAAGTCGGCGGGCGGCTCGCGCGAGGGCGGGAGCACAAAGGGGCGCGGGTCGGGCGGGATGGCTGGCTGGACGTTGAGGAAGTAGACGATGTTGGAGAGCGTGAGGGTGCCGCCGTCCTCGCTCTCGACCGGCGGGAGCGGCGTGATGGCGGCCTGGCCGTCGACGTCACCGGAGATGGTGCTCTGGAAGCTCACCCAGGAGAGGGACTCGGTCGACTGCCCGCCGATCACCTGCCACGGCGACTGGTCGAGCTGCTCGCGGAGCGCCGTCTCGACCGTTCGATCGTCGCCGTCCACGTCGTAGAAGAGGATGAAGGTGTTGATCCCGTCGTCCCGCCTCAGCCGGTACGACCCCAGCAGCACGCCGTTCGGGTGCACTGGCAGCGCCACCAGATCCTCGTCGGGGGTCTCCTCCGTCCTGCCGGGGTTGAGCGCGTCCGAGAGAGCCGGCGGGAGGGCGCCGTCGTAAACCTCGACCTCGGTCTCCAGATCCTCGCCGAGGCGCAGGAAGCGCTCGGAGAGGAGGTCGCCCTGAACCGAGTCCTCGCCGCCGCCGCAGGCGGCGAGCAGCACGGGGAGGAGCAGCGCGGCTGCCAGGAGAGTCAACGCGAGCGGGGCCGCACGCATCGGGCCTCCGATCTCGGCGAAAGGGGGCGCCGATCGATCGTAGCATGCGCCCACGACGCCCCGCGCACCGGACCTGTTTTGGGGTGGGTGAGGGGATTCGAACCCCCGGTCTCCAGGGCCACAACCTGGCGCCTTAACCGCTAGGCGACACCCACCGCGAACGACTGCGACACAGTGCGCGCAGACATCACCGAGTCTACACGGGCTTCCCGTGGGCGGCGACGGCGGACAGGTGGCGGCCCCGGGACGGCGCTACAGGGGGTCGCCGAGTCGGCGGTAGGCGCCGGCGTGGAAGAGCAGCGGCTCGGCGTCGGGGCGCTCGAGCGCGAGGTCGACGACTTCGCCCACCACAATCGAGTGGTCGCCGCCGGGGAACCAGTCCGCGACGCGGCACTCGAACCACGCGAGGGCGCCCTCGAGTATCGGCGCGCCCGTCGATCCGGTCCGATAGGGCCAGCCCCCCATCGGCGTCTCCGCATCGGTCGACGAGCGCGCGAAGAAGTCGGAGAGCTCGCGCTGATCCGCGGCGAGCACGTTGACCCCGAAGGAGCGTGGGATCGCGAGCGCCTCGTGCGATCGGGCGCTCTTGGCGACGCAGACCAACAGCAGGACGGGATCCAGCGACACCGACGTGATGGCATTCGCCGTCATCCCACGGGGCTCCTGCCCGTCGTCGACGGTGACGACCGTGACACCCGTGGCGAAGCGCCCGATCGCGTCGCGATAGAGCCGCGCGTCGACGGGACTCGTCATGGCCGCATCGTAGCAGGTCGAGCTCCCCCAACGGCCCGGCGATCGCAGGTGGGCTCAGGAAACAGGCGAAGCTCCGATAGAATCGACGGTGGGAAACCGGCCTCCACCCGGGGCCGGTCGACGAGACGCCGAAGAGGAGACCCGCCCATGACCGATCTTCGCTGCCCGCGGGACAACTCGGCGCTCGTCGAGACGCAAATCCACGGCATCGAGGTCGACCACTGCTCGACCTGCAACGGACGCTGGCTCGACCACCACGAGCTCGACGACCTGGAGGCGACCCGCGTCTCAGATGAGGGGGTGCGCCGCGCCACGATCCGCTACGCCGACCGCCAGTCCGATCTGCTTTGCCCGGTGTGCCAGCGGCAGATGAGCGCCTTCAACTACCGCGGATACGACCTCGAGCTCGACGTCTGCGAAGAGGAGCATGGCTTCTGGCTCGATGCCGGCGAGGACGGGCGGGTCCGCGACATCATCGACGAGCGCGTGCGCGGCCTCAGGCGCGCGGCATCCGCCGAGGAGGCCTGGAAAGACTTCCTCGACGGAGTCGGCGGCGGCGGCGCCTGGAACTCGGTGCGCTCCTTCTTCGGGGGCCGCCGCCGCCGCTAAATCACCCCCACAGCCCGAAGCTGAGCCGGGGCGCGCTCGATCGGCGCATGCTCGTCCCGGCCCCACGCGCGCCGGATGTCGCCGAACGGGCCGAGCTGGCGCTCACACTCCATCCGGTAGCGAAACCCATCGTCGATCTGCCCGCCGAGCGTCACGTACGCGGCGATGACCTCCTCCATGAAGCTCTCGTCGATGTAACGGAGCTGGCGGAAGTCGTGGATCGGATCGCCGACCGCGGCGTGCTCGAAGTCGAGGACGCCGATGAGGTGACCGTCGTCGTCCACGAGCAGGTTCTCGTCCCCGACGTCGCCGTGGACGACCACCGGCTCGTAGTCGCTCAGGCGCCGGTCGGTGAGCATGTCGTCCCACCAGCGGACGAGCTTCGCGTGCTCGACCGGATCGAGGACGCCGCGGAGCGCATCGACCGAAGAGCCCTGGTAGGCCTTCAGCCACGCTCGGTCGACCTCGCGCCCGTCCGGGAGACCGGCGCCGAACCCCTCGTCGACCGGGAGCCGGTGCATCGCGATGTTGAAGGCGGCGATCTGCCGCGCCAGCGCGCCGCGATCCGAGCGGGCGAGGACGTCGGGGAGAAGCTCGCGGCCGGAGAGCATCGGGTAGCTCATGCCACCGAACGGAAAGCTCTCCCCGGGCTCGAGGAGGCACGACGGCGCGGGGCTCGCGGCCGGGAGCCCCGTGGCGGCCAGCCATGGCAGGACGTCCCACTCCTTCCGGTAGCGCGCGACGACGTCGGGGCTCGTGCCGAGACGGAAGATGTGGCCGGACTCGGAGGCGAATGCGACGCTGAAGAAGCCCTCACCGACGACGCGCAACCGCCCGACCGGAGCGGCGGACGTGCAGACGCTGTCGCGCGCCGTGGCGAGAAGGCCGATGTCGCTGAAGTCGGGCGGGGCCCAGTGATTCTGCTGCATCGCACAGGCACTGTAGGCGTGACTTGCCGCGGCGGCGGCACGACACACAACCCAACATCGGCGGGCGGTCGTGCTCGGGGACTCACCACTCCCCGTCGCAGGCCGACCCCGAGGGCGCTACGTGGGGTCGGGCGAGCCAGGAGGTCCCGGCCGCCGGACCTTGCTCACGCCGACAACGTCGTGGACCGCGCGGCATCCGGGGGCGGGTTCAGCACGAGATAGCTCACGGCGCCGAGCTCCCGATGGAGACGCTCCCACTCCCGGCGGGCTCGGCTCCGAGCGGCCGTTCCCGAGACGGCACCGATACGATCGAGAATGTCGCGAAGGGGACGCTGTCCGTCGACTCGCCGCAGGATCTCGACGCCGACGGGGGTCAGCGGCACCCGTGTTCGGGTCTCGCCGGAATACCCCGTCACCGCGACTCCCTCCTCCAGGAGGCGGTCACGCTCCCCCTCCGGGTCGAATCGACCCCACGTCGGGACGGCCGATTCGTCGTCCCAGCGCGCCCGGGGCGGCGCAGGTGCCGTCGCGCGTTGCGCGAAGAAGCGGTGGTGCCCCATGCGCCCGTTCAGGAGCTCGGCGAGGGCATGCCGCTCCGGCACGGAGAGGCGCGTGGCGTCGAGCTCGGAACCCGGCTCGTAGGCTCCGGGCGGGTCGAACGCAGTGAGGCGCAGCCCGGAGCCTACGAGCCAGTCGTAGAGCTCCGGGACCGTGTACGCGCGCTCCCGTGGGTGCAGGAAGAGATCGCCGAGGGCCGCATCTCCGTCGGTGCCTCCGTTCTCTCTGAGTTCGCGCTCCCACTCATCGGCGTACACCCTGGCCGGATGCTCCCGGCGCAGCCGCGCGAGGAGACGCCTAGCCGTGTGCAGGCGCGCACTGGTGGGTTCACCCGGCGGCGCGAGGATCCGGAGCAGCTCCCGCACCTGGGAGACGCCGGTGCGCCCGTAGCGCCCGTACACCCTGACTCCGAGCCCGCCGTCCGGCGCCAGGGTCTCCGCGAGCCGGCTCAGACCCTCCTCGGGCGAGGCGAGGTGGTGCAGCACCCCCGGTGCCACGATGTAGTCGAACTCCCCGAGTCCGAGCGAGGGGAGATCCTCGATGCTGCCGTGGACGAACTCGATCCCCTCGAGTCCGCGCACGCGGGCCCGTGCCGCCGCCACGGCAAGCGAGGCCTCCGAGACATCGAGCGCGACGATCTGGCCGGCGCTCCCCCGGAGCTGCTCAGCAAGGCAGATCACGGAGTCGCCGGTCCCACACCCCGCGTCGAGCACGCGGAGACCGCCGCCCTCGTGCCACCGACCACCCCAGAAGAGGTGATCGACGAGCGCGAGCTGCGAGAGAGGGTCCTGGACCAGCCGCCGACGCTCGTCCTCCGGGTCGCGCGCGGGGTACGGGAGCTCCTCGTAGTGCGCGCGGACCACCTCCCGATCCGAGTGCTCGCTCACAGGGCCGCCCGCCGCCTTCGCCCCGCCGGGGGCGCTACTCGCGCGCCAGGCGCTCGCGCAGCGCCTCGACCGTGATCCCGTGCTCGGCGTTCCAGAGCGCGGCGGTGAGTGCCTGCCCGCTCACGCCCGCCGACTCGTCGCTCGCGAGGTAGAGCACCGAGTCCTCGCAGATGTTCGCCGGGAGGATCTCGGCGAGTCGCTCGGACGGGAGCTTCCCGAGGAACTTTTCCGAGCTGTTGGTGAGGCCCCCGGTGGCGAGCGAGTTGCAGCGGACGCCGCTCCCGTCGTTCTCGACGGCGATCACCTGCATCAGCCCCTCGACGCCGAACTTCGACACGCTGTAGGGCCCGTACTGGCGTCCGCCGCGGCGGCCGAGACCGGAGGAGACCATGACGATCGACCCCCGCCCGCGCGAGCGCATCCCCGGCAACGCGAAGCGCGTCACCAGGAAGACGCCCCGCAGGTTGATCGCGATGACCGCGTCCCAGTCCTCGACGCTCAGCGTGTGCGCCCAGCGCATCTCCGGATCGGGCACATAGCGGATCCCGACAGCGGCGTTGTTGACGAGGACATCGAGCGGCCCCAGCTGGTGCTCCGCCTGCTCCACCATGCGGCGGGCATCGTCCTCGTGCGACTGGTCGCCGACGATCGCTACGGCGCGCACGCCGAGGGTGCGCGCCTGAGCGGCCGTCTCCTCCACCTCGTCGGCCGTGCGCCCCGTGACCGCGACCTCGGCCCCCTCGCGTGCGAAGCGGAGCGCGACGCAGCGACCGATGCCGCGGCCGCCCCCCGTGACCAGCGCCACCTTGCCCGAGAGCACGGCCATCAGATCCCCCCGCCTCGCAGCGCCCCGGCGGACAGGGACCGCCACCGAGGCGGGCGTATACTGCGCGAACGCGCCGGATGCGTCCACGCCGACGCCGGCACCAGGGATGAGGACGGATGCCGAAGCAGCACGTCGATCCGCCAGGGCTCGCGCCGCCGCCCGGAGGACAATTCAGCCAGGTCGTCTCCTCCGGACCTGGGCGCCTGGTCATGACCGCAGGCCAGGTGCCGCTGGACGCGAGCGGGCAGGTCGTGGGCGCCGGCGACCTGCTCGCACAGATGCGGCAGTGCTACCGCAACGTGCAGCTCGCGCTCGAAGCGGCCGGGGCGGGCTGGGAGGACGTGCTGCGCGTCACCGTGTACGTCGTCTCGCTCTCCGACGAGGCGCGCACCGCCGGCCGTGCCGTCCGCGACGAGTTCCTCCCGACCGCGAAGCGCCCGGCATCGACGCTCCTCGGCGTGGAACGGCTCGCCTCGACCGATTTCCTCTGCGAGGTGGAGGCGACGGCGGTCGTCGAGTAGGACTCAGCGGGGCTCGCGGGTGCGGGCGAGCGCGCTCTCCTCCCCGCCCCAGTGCAGCACGCGCCCGGGACGCAACCGGATGAGGGGCCGCCCCTCCAGGGCCATCGCGCGGTACTGCGGGTAGCGGCGGCGCAATGCCTGGAGGGCGCGCTCCTCCTCGCCGGGCGCGGGGACGAGGCCCTCCTCCCCGTGGAAGACGGCGACCTCGCCCTGCACCATCACCCAGCCGAGGCGGCTCCACTCCTCGTCCCAGACGTCGACCAGGAGCGCCGCACGGGGATGGAGGAGCAGGTGACGCAGCCGTGCCAGCCGGCGGGGCTCGCCCCGCTTCGGCTTCTCGTCGACGACCGAGTAGAGGGAGTCTTCGTCAGGGCCTCGCAGGAGCGCGTAGCAGACCGGGAGCACGTGCGGGAGCCCGTCGCCATCGATGGTCGCGAAGCGGGCGACGCGCTGTTCCTCGAGGAAGGCGACGAGCGCCGGTGCGAGCTCCACGGCCCCAGACCCACTACGCCGGCACGACGGGGAGCCGCACCATCGACGGCGCCTCGGCGGCGTGGTGGATGCGCGTGTGCGCGACGCGCGTCTGCGTGTGCCGGCCCGGCGGCTCGCCCGTGTTCGGATTCACGTCGAAGCGGGGGAACGACGACGACGAGACCCAGAGGCCGATGCGATGCCCGGCCCGGAAGCGGTTCGCCGTCGGGTAGAGGGGCACGGCGACCCGGTAGCGCTCGCCTGCCCGGAGAGGCCGCGGATCGAAGCCCTCGCGGTAGCGGAGCCTGAGCAGCCCATCGGCGACGTTGAGCCGGTAGCCCTCCGGCCACTCCGGAGAGGGCGGGTAGAGGTCGAGCAGCATCACGAAGATGTCCGTGTCCGGGACATCGGTCGAGACATATAGCTCCGCCTCGACGGGACCGACCACCTCGACATCGCGCTCAAGCGGTGGGCTCGCGAAGGAGAGCACGTCGGCGCGATCGGAGAGCGGGCCGTACGGCGCGCGCGCTCCGAAGACGCCGGGGCGGGTCCTCTGGTCGGAGCCGCCCATCGTCACGAGCGAGCGGAGCAGCACGAGAGGCGAGTCGAGAGTCACCCGCTCAGGCGGTGCGAGCAGCTCATAGAGCGAGGAGGTGTTCGCCGAGACCGTCGGCAGCGGGTCGAGCGGATCGAAGCGCAGCTCGGAGGCGCCGCCACCCGTGGGCGGCCGCCCCTGCGCGAGCTGACCACCGGGCTGCAGGTAGAAGCGCGTCGGCACGGCGCGCTCCGGCGGCCACTGTGCCTCGTCGCGCCAGGAGCCGCCGTGACGCAGCCGCCCCTCGGGCGTGCGGCCGCCGTCCCCGCCCCCCATCACGAAGAGACGCACCGGCGGTTCGCGGTCGACGCCGTTGTCGACGCCGCGCAGCCAGCGGTCGAACCAGCGCCGGTGCAGGTGAAGCTGTCCCTCGACGGGCCCCTCTCCGGGCGGCAGCAGTCCCGAGCCCGCGATCGTCGCCCCAGGCCCGAAGTCGACGTCGCCGGCGCTCTCGAGGTCCATTGTGCGCGCGCCGTGGTTCCACGGCCCCATCAGCAGCCGCTGCCCGGCGAGCCGGGGGGCGAGCGCCGCGTAGGAGTCGGTGGTCGCGCGCGTGTAGGAGTCGTACCAGCCACCCGAATAGACCGTGGGCACATCCGCGGTCCGGTCGTAGTGGCGGGCCGGAGCGAGGCCCGAGCCGGCCCAGAGCGCCTCGTCGTCGACCCCCTCGTAGAGGGCGCGCGCCCAGCGATCATAGGACGGCAGGCGCGCGAGCGGGCCACCCTCGGCCGGCCACGGCAGGCGCCTGAGCCACTCGCCCATCGCCCGCCCGTGCTCGGCGAGCTCCGCACCGAGAGAGGGGTCGGCCAGCGCCTCGCGCGAGACGGAGCCGAAGCACACCGCCCACGCGAGCCACCGCAGCTCCATCGCGCCGTTGTGGCGGATGGCGCTCACGCGGCCGTCGCTCCCCCCCTGGTTCACCCACATCGCGCGCAGGTGGGGAGGACGCTCGACGGCCGCAGCCGACTGCGTCCAGCCCATGTAGGAGGTGCCCATCGTCCCGACGTTGCCGTCGCAGTAGGGGAGCGCCGCCGTCCATTCCACGGCGTCGTAGCCGTCCGGACCCTCGTTGGCGATCAGCACGAACTCGCCCTCGGAGTCGAAGCGACCGCGCACGTCCTGCACGACGCCGAGGTAGCCGTGGCGCGCCCAGAACTCGCCGCTGTTCCACGCCATCCCCGTGCCGTGGGGCGAGCGCCCGGGCCCGGCCCGGCGGCTGTAGGGCGTGCGGGTGACAATCGCGGGAAACGGGCCGGGGAGCGGCTCGCCGTCTCGCGCGGGACGCCACACGTCGGTCGCGAGCCAGGTGCCGTCCCGCGCCCGCATCCCGGCGTTGCTCACGAGCACCGCGTCGTAGCTCGCACAGGGGTCGCCTGCTGCTGCCATCGCGCCGCCCCTCCGTTCCAGCTCGCGGGCTGCCGCGGCTCTCATGCTACGCTCGGCGCCCGAGCAGGGCTCAAGGAAGCGGGAGGCCGGGCGTGACCGCGAGCATCCCACCCCCGGGGGTGCATCACGCGAGCGTTGCCACCGCCCTCGCCCTCGGCGAGGAGGGGATCCTCGCCCTCGGTGGCGACCTCGCCGATGGGCTCAGCGGCGGCGCATCGGACGTGCGCGCCGACCGCGCCTCCCGACGGATCTACGCGACCGATGCCTCGATCTACCAGATGGAGCCGGTGTGCGTGGTCTTCCCGCGCACGACCGAGGACGTGGAGTACGTCCTGGGCGTCGCCGCGCTCTACGGCGTGCCCGTGCTTCCCCGCGGCGGCGGGACCAGCCTGGCCGGCCAGGGCGTCAACCACGCCATCGTGCTCGACTTCACGCCGCACATGGGGGAGGTACTGGAGATCAACGCCACGGAGGGCTGGGCCCGCGTGCAGCCGGGACTGGTCCTCGACGCTCTCAACCGCGCCGCAGCGCCCCACGGCCTCCACTACCCCATCGATCCCTCGACGCGGAACCGCGCGACGATCGGGGGCGGCATCGGTAACAACTCCTGCGGCGCGCACTCACCGCTCTACGGCAAGACGATCGACCAGGTGCTCTCCCTCGAGGTCGTGCTGTCAGACGGCAGCCGGGCGACGCTCCAGCCGCTCTCCGGCGATGCGCTCGAGGCGAGACGCCGGACCGCGGGCCTCGAGGGGGAGATCTACCGCGAGATCCCGGCCATCGCGCGCCGGCACGCCGGAGCGATCGCGGAGCGATTCCCGCGTATCCAGCGCCGCGTCTCCGGCTACAACCTCGACGAGCTGCTCGGAGAAGAGGTCGACCTCTCGCGACTCGTGGTCGGATCGGAGGGAACGCTCGCGGTCGTCACCGAGGCCCGCGTGAGGCTGGCGCCGCTCCCGGCGCGTCGCGCGCTCGCCGCCGTGCACTTCGACAGCGTGATCGAGGCGACGGAGGCGACCGTCGCCTCCCTCGCACACCGACCCGCCGCGGTCGAGCTCATCGACGACACGATCGTGCAACGCTGCCGGGAGAGCTCCGGCTACCGCGCGCTCGCCGACTACATCCAGGGTGATCCCGGAGCGCTGCTCCTGATCGAGTTCTTCGGGGACACGGAGGAGGAGCTGTCGTCGCGGCTCGCCGCGCTCACGGAGGACTTCTCGGCGCGCGGCCTGGGCTACGCCACCGTCACGGAGCTCGATCCGGCGAGGCAGCGCCGCATGTGGGGGGTGCGCGAGGCGGGGCTGGGCCTCCTCATGAGCGTGACCGGCGACGCCAAGCCGCTCGCCTTCGTCGAGGACGCGGCGGTCGCGCCCGAGCGCCTCCCGGCCTTCGTGCGGCGCTTCCAGGAGGTGGTGGCACGCCACGGCACGACCGCCGGCTACTACGGTCACGCCTCCGTCGGCTGCCTCCACATCCGCCCGCTGGTGAACGTGAAGCGGGCCGCGGGCCTTGAGACGATGGAGTCGCTCGCCTCGGCGATCGCCGATCTCGTGCTGGAGTTCGGCGGCTCGCTCTCCGGGGAGCACGGAGACGGCATCCTGCGCGGCGCCTTCGTGGAGCGGATGTTCGGCGCAGAGCTCACCGAGGCGTTCCGCGCCGTCAAGCGCACCTTCGATCCGCATGGGCTGCTCAACCCCGGCAAGATCGTGGACACGCCTCCCTTCGCGTCCAACCTGCGTCTCTCGCCGACCACGCAGAACCGCGAGCCGCAGACCGTGTTCGACTTCTCGGCGCAGGGGGGCCTCGCGCGCGCCGTCGAGCTGTGCAACGGGCAGGGAACCTGCCGCAAGGAGGACGGCGCGATGTGCCCCTCCTACATGGTGACGCGCGACGAGGAGCACTCCACGCGCGGCCGCGCCAACCTCCTGCGCGCCATCCTCGCGGGGGATCTCCCGCGCACCGCGCTCCGCGGCGAGCGGGTGCACGAGGCGCTCGATCTCTGCGTCGAGTGCAAGGCGTGCAAGAGCGAGTGCCCCTCCGGCGTCGATATGGCGAAGCTCAAGGGCGAGGTGCTGGCGCTCTACCACGAAGAGCACGGCATCCCGCACCGTGACCGACTCTTCGCGCACGTCCACCGGCTCGCGGCGTGGGGGAGCCGCGTCGCCCCGCTCGCGAACGCCCTCGCGGCGACGTGGCCGGCGCGGCACGCCGCCCATCGCTTCCTCGGCGTCCACCGCGAGCGGCCGTTTCCCCGGCTGGCGCGGCGAGGGTTCCGCCGCTGGTTCGCCGAGCACACCCGCGACGTGGATCCGACGCGGCTGGCGGCGCGCGGCGACGCCGTGCTCTTCGACGACACCTTCACTCGCTTCCACCACCCGGAGGTCGGGGCCGCCGCCACGCGCGTACTCGAGGCGCTCGGGTACCGCGTGACCCTGGTAAGGCGGCTGGGCTGCTGCGGCCGACCCGCCATCTCCAAGGGTCTGCTCCCCACAGCGCGGCGCTGGGCGCGGCGCAACGTCGACGCGCTCGCGCCATACGCGCGGCGTGGGGTCCCGATCGTCGGCACCGAGCCCTCGTGCCTGCTGGCGCTACGCGACGAGTACCCCGACATCCTCCGCGACGAAGCGGCGGCCACCGTGGCGCGCGAGGCCGTGCTGCTCGACGAGCTCGTCGCGCGCGTGTCCGCAGAGGACCCCGAGGCGATGGCTGCCCTGCGCGCCGGCCGCGAGGCCGAAGGCGCGCCGGGGCGCGTCCTCGTGCACGGACACTGCCACCAGAAGGCGCTGGTCGGCATGGACGCCACCCTCGACGCTCTCGCCGCCTCAGGCTACGCGCCCGAGCTGATCGATTCCGCCTGCTGCGGCATGGCCGGCTCCTTCGGCTTCGAGGCCGAGCACTACGCGATCTCCCGCGAGATGGGGGAACGTCGGCTCTTTCCGGCCGTCGAGAGCGCGCCGGAGGGCACTGCCATCGCCGTGACGGGTGTCTCGTGCCGCCAGCAGATCACCCACTTCACGACGCGATCCCCGCTCCACAGCGCGGAGCTCCTCGCGCAGGCGCTCTGCCCCTCCCCTGCCGACGGCGGCCGGGGAGGGGCGTGAGGGCGACGCGCCGCCGGGGCGACCGAGACGACGGCGCGGGCAGGCCGACTGCCTCCGGGGGCGCGGCCAGCCGTCGCGGCGGGCGGGCGCGGTGCGGGGCCCGGCTCCGAGTGCGCTGCCGTATGATCCGGCGAGCGCGAGCGGGGAGCACGGGCGAGCGACAGGTGCGTGACGGGAGAGTGCGTGGGACAGCCGCTTGAGGGTCTGCGCGTCGTCGAGGTGGGCGGCACGGTGGCGGCGGCCGCCGCCACCAAGCGATTCTCCGATTTCGGCGGATCCGTGATCCTGGTCGAGCCACCGGGCGGGGGCGAGGCGCGGCGCGTCCCGCCGTTCCCGGGGGATCGCCCGCACATCGATGCGGGCGCGTTCCACCTCGCCTTCAACACGGGAAAGCGCTCACTGGTCCTGGATCACCGCACGCCCTCGGGTCGGGAGGTCGTCGGCCGCCTCGCGACCGCGTGCGAGCTGCTCATCCTCGACCTGCCCCCCGCCGACGCACGCAGGATCCTCGCCCTGGTCGACCCCGACGAGGGGCCATGCACCGTCGTCATCACCCCGCACGGCATGGACGGCCCCTACGAGGGACGGATCGAGAACGACCTCTCGCTCTTCGCCTGGTCGACGCGGGCGCACCGCCACTCCATCCAGGGCCGCGAGCCCCTGCGCTACGCGCCGTTCCTGGGGATGGCCCAGGTCGGCTCCACAGCTGCGGCGGTGGGGATCGCGGCCCTGTGGGGCCGGCGTCAGGACGGGCGGCGACGCGATGCCGAGATCTCGGCGGTGGAGGCGATCACGGGCAACGTCGACACCTCGTTCTTCCTGTGGGCGGTCAACGGCGCCGTGCAGCCGCGGGCCGGGGGCCAGTCGCGGGCGATGTACCCGGCGGGAGCCTGGCCCTGCCGCGATGGCCACATGCTCTTCTCCGCGGGTCGGGAGCCCTTCTTCAGCCGCGTCTGCGAGGCGATCGGCAAGCCGGAGATCGCGGCCGACCCGCGCTTCGCCGACCTCTCACAGAAGCCGCTGCACTTCGATGAATTCGCGCCCCACCTGCGCGAGTGGCTCGCCTCGCGGACGAAGTACGAGGTCTTCGAGCACATGCAGCGTTACCAGGCGATGGCCGTGCCGCTGCTCGACGCCTCCGAGGTGATGGCGGATCCGCAGATGGTGGCCAGACGCTCCTACGTGGAGGTGGAGCAGCCCGGCGTCGGTACCGTGACCATAGCCGGTGCGCCCTTCCGCCTCGACGGCGTGACCGGCGACGCCTGGCGGGCGCGGCCCTCGCCGACGCTCGGCGAGCACGGCGCGGAGATTCTCGGCGAGCACGGCTATTCCGCCGACGAGCAGATAGCCCTCTTCCGGGCGGGCGTGACCGGATGATGCGCGGGCGGAAGGAGCCCTGATGAGCAGCGAGGCGCTGCGGGGCCTGCGCGTCATCGAGCTCGCCGAGGTCTGGGCGGGACCGTTCGGCTGCTCGCTACTGGGGGATCTCGGCGCCGAGGTCATCAAGCTCGAGAGCTACCCGCGGACCTCCACGACACGACCGCTCACCGTCCCGGACGCCCGGGTCGCCGACGGTCCCGGACCCGTCTACGAGCGTGCCAACACGCACCACCACGGCAACCGCAACAAGCGCAACATCGCCGTCGACGTCCGCACGCCCGAGGGCGCGGAGGTGCTCCGCCGGCTCGTGCGGTGGGGAGACGTGCTGGTGGAGAGCTTCTCGGCGGGCACCATCACGCGGCTCGGATTCGGCTGGCAGGCGGTGCACGCGCTGAACCCCCGGCTCACGATGATCTCCCTCGCCGGCTGGGGACAGGAGGGGCCGTACCAGGGCTACGTGATGTACGGCGTCGGCTTCGAGGCGATGTCCGGGCTCGCCTCCGTCCGCGGTTATCCCGACGCGCCCGTCGAGGAGATGATCCCGACGCTGCACTCGGACTCCACCGTGCCGCTCGCGCTCATCTTCGCCGTCGTCACGGCGTCTATACGCCGCGAGGAGACCGGCACGGGGAGCTACATCGACCTCGCCCAGATCGAGGAGCTCGCGACGCAGATCCCCGGCGTGCTCGGGGAGTGGACGCTCAACGGCCGCGTGCCACCGCGCCTGGGCAACGCCGAAGCCCACGTGGTGCCGCACGGGTGCTACCGGGCCGCGACGGAGGACGGGTGGGTGGTGATCGCGGCGGAGAACGATGCGCAATGGGAGGCGCTCGCCCGCACGATGGGCCACCCGGAGTGGGCCGCCGACGGACACCCGTGGGCGACGCTCACGGGGCGCCTTCGCGAGCGCGCGGCCGTCGATCGGGCGGTCGGCGAGTTCGCGCGAAGCGGCGATCCCTACGAGATCGCGGACCGCGTGCAGGCGGCCGGGGCGATCGGCGCTCCCGCGAATCCTCCGGAGGGTCCGCTCTACTCCCCCCAGCTACACGAGCGAGAGTGGTTCCAGAGCGTCGACCACCCCTATCTGCCGAACCGGTTGCTGGGCGGCTTCCTGTGGCGGCTCTCGCCCGATGCGCCGAGCTGGGATCGCCGCTGCGGCCTCCTCGGCGAGCACAACCGCGAGGTTCTCCGCGAAGTCGGCTACAGCGACCCCGAGATCGACGCACTCGCGCAGGGAGACGTGATCGGCGATCGCTACCCCGACCCGCCGCCGCGGGGCGGCGGCTAGCGGGGCGGCCGGTCACCCGGGAGCGGACGGATCGCGCACGAACTGCATCAGGACGGCTGCGAGCACGGCGAGCCCTCCCATGACGACGAGGATGCCGTCGTAGTTCCCCACGATGTCGTGGTAGAGCGCGAGACCGAGCGGACCCGCCGCGCCGAAGACCACCGAAAAGGGCATCACGACGCCGCGCACGGCGCCCAGGTAGCGGCGCCCGAACAGCGTGGCCCAGAGCAGCTCGTTCAGGGGGGCGAAGCCGGCCATCCCGAGACCGACGGTGAGGAAGCTGGCCGCGACCAGGGGGGTGCTCCCCGCCCGCGCGGTCGCCACGACGGCGAGCATCCCCACAGCGACCGCGACGAACGCCGCCGTCGCGAGCAGTCGCACGGAGATCCGTTCGGCCGCCAGCCCCCACAGCGGGCGCGTGAGCAGGCCCGGCAGTGCCAGGAGCGACAGCATGAGCGCCGCCGTCCCGCGCGAGAAGCCGACGTCTGTCAGGAAGGGGATCCCCTGCGTCGCCAGCGAGAGCACGTTCAGGCCGACGAGACCGAACGCGACGATCAGCAGCCAGAACGCCGACGTCCGCAGCGCCTGCGACCGCGTCAGCGAGCGCGCGAAGTCCCGACGGGCGATCGCAGCCGACGCGCTGTCTGAGTCGTCCTGCCGGCGGCCATCGGGCAGAAGCCCCTGATCCTCCGGCTGACGCCTCATCGCGAGCGCCGCCGGTATCACGAGCACCGCCGTCGCGAGCGCGAGCACGCGCCAGCCGGCGCGCCAGCCGAACTCGTCGACGACCGGCGTGAGCGCGTTCGGCACCACCACTCCCGCGAGCGAGAGACCCATCGCCGCGATCGCGATCGCACGGCCCCGGCGCGCCACGAACCACTTCGAGAGCGTGACGCTGACGACCAGAGATCCCGCAATGGCGATCCCCGTGGACTGCAGCAGTCCGCGCAACAGCCACCACTGCCACAGCTCACGCACCTCGGCGGTCAGGAGCAGGGTCACGATGGTGATGGCACTGCCGGCGAGCACCAGGGGACGGCCGCCGTGCCGGTCGATCAGCCCGCCCACGGCGAGGCCGGAGAACGCCATGACGACCTGGCCTCCGATGAAGGCGACGATGAACTCCGTGCGTGTCCAGCCCAGCTCCTCGGTCATCGGCTCCAGGAAGACGCCCGGGACGTAGCCGACGAGTCCGGCGCCCATCACGAGATTGGTGACGAGACCGGCGGCGACGATGTACCAGCCGAAGAAGATGCGAGGCCTTGCGCCGCGCCCGCCCGAGGGCCGACCGGGGCCGCCTGGGACGTCCCGGAAGCGCACCTCCTCGCCCCGCGGCGATCCGGACCCGGGCGTTAGAGGGCCCGGAAGATGCGCCGGCCCTCGAGGCGTACGACGCGCCCGAAGCCCGGAGCGGGGAAATGACCGGCGATGACGAGGGGGGACTCCGACTCGAGCTGCTCCATGACCCGGCGCCGCGTCCGGGCGGCCGCCTGCGAGTCCTCGTCGAAGCGCGGGCCCCACGACGTCTCCTGCACCTGCGCCGGGTGGTGCGCGACGTCTCCGATCAAGACCGCCCGCTCGCCGCCGGACTCAAGCAGCAGGCTCTGGTGGCCGGGCGTGTGGCCGGGCGTTGGAAGTAGCCGCACCCCCGGCGCGAGCTGCTCCTCGCCGCTCGTCATCTCGAGCATGCCCCGCTCCTGAAGCGGCGTTACCTGCTGCGCGATATGGGGGTAGCGCTCGGAGCGGTCCGGATCCCCGAAGTAGCGCCAGTCCTGCTCGGGCACGAGATGGCGCGCGCGGGAGAAGGACGGCTCGCCGGCGACCACGTTCCAGCCGACGTGGTCGCCGTGGAGGTGCGTGAAGAGCACGATATCGACCTCACCCGGCGTGACGCCGGCCGCTCTCAGCTCATCGAGCAGGCGACCGCGCACGCCTCCGAGGCGCTCGTGCGGTCCGGGCCCCAACCCTGTGTCGACGACGATCGTCCGCTCCGGCGTCCTCAGCAGAAACCCCTGCGTATTGAAGGTGAAGTTCTCGCCCGAGCCCGCGGCCGGGTAGAGCTCACGGTACGACGACCACGCCTCGGCCGGAACGTCGGGGAAGGTCCAGCCGAACGCGCGCCGGAGCGGCGTGTCGTAGAGCGCGACGACCTCGATGGCGCCGACGCGCACGGAGCTCGGTTCCGTCATCGGCGCCTCACCGTCATCCGACCCGCCCCCTGCGCGCTCGCCATTGAAACACAGGCCCTCGCCGAGAGCGCCGGCGGCGGCCTCGGCTCACCGCGCCCGGATGCTCCCCGCGGCGAACCACACCGCCACCGCCGAGACGAGAAGGACCGTCCCGCCGACGGTGAGTGCGGTCGAGACGTTGGTCGCCTCGGCGACGGCGCCCAGCGTGATCGGTCCGATCCATCCCCAGCCGATGGCGAAGTTCCAGCCCCCGACCGCCCGACCGCGCAGCGACGCGGGCACGGCGTGCTGCAGCATGATCCACTCGAGCGTGTCGACCATCGCCGCCGCGGCCCCGATCCCGGCGGCGGCCCCCAGGGAGAGCCAGAAGAGCGTCGAGTTCCCCAGCACGAGAAGGAGCGCGCCGAACAGCGCGAACACGCCGATCAGCATCGGACCACGGCGCAGGCGATCTGCCACAGCGACCAGGAACAGCATCCCCAGCATCGAGCCCACGGCTGCGCCCGCCGTCAGCACGCCGAGGCCCTCGGGCCCGACGCTCAGAACGAGATCGGCGACGGCGGGGAGCAGGCCCATGTAGGCGAACCCGAAAATCTCGATGACGATCATCATCCCGAGCAGCAGCCGCACCATCGGCGTGGTCACGAGCAGGCGCAACCCCTCGACGACCTCCGCGGCGAAGCGCGCGTCCGGCCTCGGGCGGGCCGCCTTGCGGTGAGCGCGCGCGAACAGCAGTGCAGCCAGCGCGAGCGGCACGACACTTACGAGCAGGGCCGGCGCCGGGCCGAGCCAGCCGATGAGCACGCCACCGCTCAGGGCACCGGCGACGCCGATCGACCTCTGACCGAGTGAGGTCAGGCTGATGGCGTTCCCGAGCCGCTCCCGACCGACGATGTCGGCCTGCAGGGGCTGGAGCGCTGTAATCTGGAAGGCGTTCGTCGACCCCGAGACGGCGGCGAGCGCGATGAGAAGCGGCACCACGGTAACATCGACCGCGACGGTGACCGCCATCAAGGTCGCCGCGACCATGCGCACGGCGGCGGCCACGGCCAGAACGCGAGCGCGCGACCACCGGTCGGAGACGGCCCCGGCGATCGGACCGATGACGAGATTGGGCACGGTGCGGATCGCGAAGGAGAGTGCGGCGAGGAGGATCGAGCCGGTCTCGTCGAGTACGAACCACCCGATCGCGAGCCGCTCCATCGACACGCCGAGGCCGAAGAGAACGGCGCCGAGCCAGGTCGTCCGGAAGACGGGCTCCTCGAACGACGCGAGGAGCCCGGGACGGGCCGCGGGTGAGGCCGGATCCCGTCCTTCGATCGTCACGGGCGCTCCCCTCGGATCGCGCCACTCCGCGACGAGCTCCCGAGGCTCTTCCCGCGCGGCCTCACGCGAGTGTGCCGGGCGAGACGGGTGCCGGTGAGGCCGATCGTGGCACGCCCGCTCGGCGAATGCACACGAACGGTGACAGCAGCCGGTCCGATCGCGAGAATGGCCGTGGGAGTGGATGGTGTCCGGTGGTGCCCGCGGTCTTCAAAACCGTCGTGGGGCTGCGTCGCAGTCCTGGGTGGGTTCGACTCCCACGCACTCCCGCCACCACCTCAGGTTCAGATCCGCCTCAGCATCGGGTGTCGACCCGATGGCCAACTGCTGAGTACATAAGCAATTGGGGACGGATTGGGGACGGGAATCTGCGGGTGCGGAGCGTGATCGGCATTATGTCCGCGCCTTGCAGATCGGCGTCGTGTTTCAAGTTGAGTGCGTCTCACGGGGGCTTCCACGACTCGCCGGTGCGGGAGCGGCTGCGCGAGACGCGCCGCCACGAGCTCCCGCGCTGGCTCCGTCGCTACAATGCGTGGCGGCCGCACGGCGGCATCGGCAGCCGCTTCCTCCCTGCAGACAGCGTCGGCGAGGATAGCCCCATCTTGACCGGAGCCTGCGATCACCTCCATGCGTGTGGACCGCGGAGACAATGCCTAGATCCGGCGGCGAGGCTGACAAGCTGGGGAACCGATACGAGGGCCTGTGGGCGGTTCATGCTGCACTGGACCTCATCGACGGCCAATACGTCGACCTGACAATCGAAGCGATCGGTGACGAAGCCGCCGGGGTCGAGTTCGTTCGGACGAAACGCTCCGGTGCCCTCGAGTACCACTCCATCAAGCGACAGCAGGGGAAGGGCAACTGGACACTCAGTCGTCTCACCGAGGAGGGGCGCACGGGGAGGAGCATCCTCGGCGACCTCATCGCGAAGGTCGACAGTGGGGCCGAGGGAGTTTTCAGCTCCGGCACTAGCGCAAGCGAAGTCGAGAGGCTGATTGACCAGTCTAGCGCGACTGAGTCGTTCGACGATTTCGGTGCGCGCATCGAGCAAAACGCCGTGCTTTCCGGGCAGTTCGTCAAGCACGTCGTCCCGATCTGCGGTAGCGAGCACCGAGCTTGGTCCGCACTTCGCCGGCTGAGCGTGCGGACAGTCAATGAGGCAATGCTCCGGGCGACCGTGGAGACGCGTGTCCGCGCCCTGCTCAGGGCTGCGGATGGACGGCCCGTCGATCCTCGGGCCGCGAAGCTCCTGATCGGCGACTTCCTGACTGACAACCTCGGCAGGCGTCTCACTGGCGAGGCGGTCCTCGACGATCTTGCAGCGCACGGACTCTTGAGGTCGCGACTCGTGGGTGACGCGGACGTACGTGGGCAAATCCAGCGGCGCAACCGCTCCCACTTGGAGGACGTGCGGTCTCGCCTCATCAATCGCGACCAGATCATTCGGGACGAGGCGGCGACCGCACTAGATGCTCTGCTCGAGCAGCGGAAGTCGGTCGTGCTGGAAGGAGCGGCCGGTAGCGGGAAGAGCTGTGTGCTGGTGCAGCTGATGGAGCAACTTGAGGCGGAGAACGTTCCGTATCTCGTCGTTCGGCTGGACACGCTTGAGAGCGGCGATCAACACGCTCAGGCAATCGGCACACGGCTCGGGCTGCCGGCGTCCCCAGCGATCACTTTGGGGGAGTTCGCGGGCGGCCGGCCATCTGTTCTGGTCGTCGACCAACTCGACGCGATGAGCGTCGTGTCCGCTCGCAACCAGGCTGTCTGGGGTGCCTTCAACGAAACGCTCGAAGAGGCCCGGACAACGTACCCGAACATGCGCATCCTTTTTGCGTGCCGCTCCTTCGACTTCGACCGCGACCCCCGACTGCGCGGGCTCGCCGAAGATCGGGAGCGTGTCGCACGCATTGCTGTCGGGCCGCTCAAGGAAGAGGTCATCCGGTCGGCGATCGCGGCTGCGGGGCTCGACCCAGCGGGGTTGAGCCAGAAGCAGATCGCGATCCTCTCGACCCCTCTGCACCTGCGCCTTCTGCTGGAGTCGACCGACTCCCACCACATCGAATTCGCAAGCGCTGCAGACCTCTACGATGCGTTCTGGGAGCACAAGTCAGCCGCCGTCTCCCAACGGCTCCATGGCGACATGAGGATCTGGTCTCATGCACTTGGGCGCCTGTCTGATGAACTCAGCCGGCGCGAATCGCTCGTCGCGCCCGCGTTCGTCCTGGACGAGTACGGCGAGGCACTCAGCGTGTTGGCGTCCGAGAGCGTCGTCTACGTCCAGAACGACTATGTCGGCTTCTTCCACGAGTCGTTCTTCGACTACGCGTTCTCGAGGGCCTTCGTGCGCTCGAACAAGAATATCGTCCAGTGGCTACTTGAGGACGAGCAGCACCTCTTCAAACGGTCGCAAGTCCGGCAGGTGCTGGCGTTTCTGCGTGATCGTGAGTCCGATCGACGTTCCTATCTGACAGCACTCAGGGGATTGCTGAGCCACAGTGACACCCGCTTCCACATCAAGCAGCTCGTGCTCGATTGGCTCGGCGGGCTTCCCGATCCCACGTCGGATGAGTGGCGAGTGGTTGAGGGGCTCGCCGAGACGCTCGGCGATCACGCGTGGACAGTCGCGCGGAACTCCGTGCCCTGGTTCGACATCCTGCAGGCGATGGGACGCTGGGAGGAATGGCTCAAATCCGACGAACTGCAGGTCAACCGCGCCCTGTGGCTGCTCCGCATGCCCCATGTGCTGGACGAGAGGTCCGCGGAGGTCGCGGCGCTGGTCCGAGGATTCCGAGGCACCTCCAAGGAGTGGAGCGGGCGGCTCCGGTGGCTCATTGAGGGTCGGCACGGCCGCACCAGCGCGGAAATGCAAGAGCTCGCTGTCGCGCTCATCCGGGATGGCACGCTCGACGATGCCCGTCCGGGAATCGCTGGCAACGACGACTGGTGGTTGATGTGGCGCGGACTGGGTACCGAACAAGCGGAGTTCGCCATCAGGGTGCTCGGTACGTGGTTTGACCGGCAGATCGCACGCGCCGCGGGGCTCGGTGAGGGTGACCCATTCCAGTACGGCCTCAAACTGGTACCACATAGCCAGTACAGCGGCGACCTGATCCGCACGTGCGCCGAAGCGGCCCCAGTGCAATTCGCCAGGGAGCTCTTCCCGCGGCTAGCGCGCTTCGACCTAGCCGTCCCGAAGGAGCGGATCGCGGCACCGAGCCGGTGGGGCGGTCCAGACCAGCAACTCCGAGACGCCCTCGTGGATGCGATGGGCCGGGTCGCCCGCGAGGATCCTGAGGCACTCGATGCCCTCGTCGAGGCGGAGCGACTGGGGAATAGCAAGTGGATGTCGGCGCTTCTGCTCCGAGCTTGGAGTGCCAACCCGGAGCGGTATGCCGAACGAGTGGTACGGTTCCTCCTGGACTCACCAGACCGCCGGCTCGACATCGGGTACAGCAGTGCCGCCGGCGGGACAGACATGCTCGCGGCGATTAGCCGCACGGCGATTGCCGCGGCCTCGCCTCAGTGCTCCGACAAGTCGTTTGCCGACCTAGAGTCCGCCATCTTGGAGTTCACTCCCAATTGGGAACGGCAGCACCGGTTCGTTGGCCGCACGGCGTTGGCTCTCCTCTGCGCCATGGACGAGAAGCGGCTCAGCGAGATCGCGCGCCGCCGGATCGAGGAGCTCGAACGACGCTACACGGACGCTGCTGAGCGCGGAGCCCCGCGACCACCATCGCACGAGGACTTCAAGCCGCAGTGGGTGGGCCCGCCGATCTCGCCGGCGAGTCAGCGACTCATGACGGATGCGCAGTGGCTTGCGGCGATGGCACGTTACCGTCATGACCGAGAGGGTGCGGCTCGCGGCGGGCGGATCGTCGGCGGCGCTCATGAGCTGTCTCGCGGGCTTGAGGAACTCGTCCGCGAGGATCCGGGCCGCTTCGCGCGTCTTCCTGAGCAGATGGATGGTTCGTATCACTCCGCCTACTTCGCAGCGATTCTGCGCGGACTCACCGGGCCGCCAGGGGCGGAGCGGCCCGGGACACGCGATCAGGTATGCAGCATCCTGCGGCGCATCGCCGCCATCGGGGTTACGGGGATAGAGGACACACTCGCAGATGCGATTGGAACTCTGGCGGACGAGGAGGTGCCCGAGGATATCGTCCAGATGCTCTGCGAGATCGCGGAGACGGCGCCTCATCCTAGGGCAAGTCTGATCAGGTGGGTCTAGCGACCCAGTTTCGCCGCGGTCAGGCGCTCTCAGGCGGATTCCCGATGACAGTGGTCATATCCGCCCCCTCGCGGGCCCCTGTGGCTCCCCTCCTCGCCCCGTGTGGGGCGGGGAGGGCGCACTCCACCCACGGTCAGGCACGGTGCGGCTTCGCGGTGAGCAGGTTGTGGAACCCCAGCAAGACCGCACACCGCTCGTGGTTCTTGAAGAGACCCCGGTACCGCACCTTGGCGTAGCCGAAGCGCCGCTTCACGCTGTAGAACGGGTGCTCCACCAGCGCTCGCACCGATGCCTTCCGCTTCTCCTCGACGGCCTCAGGACTCTCCGGGTCGAGCGCACGCCGGAGGCCCGGGCGCATCGCCACGTTCCAGTCCTTGACCCTGGAGTCCGCGTTCTCGGGTCTCTTCTGCACGCCCCGGTACCCGGCGTCGCCGTAGACCTCGGCTTCCTCGCCGTGCAGCAGGCGGTGCGTCTCAGACACGTCCGACACGTTCGCAGGCGTGGTCGTGAAGTTGTGGACCAGTCCAGTATCCCTGTCGGCGCCGATGTGCAGCTTCATCCCGAAGAACCACTGTTTCCCCTTCTTGGTCTGATGCATCTCCGGGTCCCGCGCCCGCCCGCGATTCTTCGTCGACGATGGCGCCGAGATGATGGTCGCATCCACGATGCTGCCCTCGCTCAGCTTCAATCCCTTGCTCGTGAGGTGCTCGTTGATGAGTTGGAGGATCCTGCTACCCAGGGAGTGGCGCTCGAGCAGGTGCCGGAAGTTGAGGATCGTCGTCTCGTCGGGGATGGGCTCGGAGAGCGTGAGGAAGCAAAAGGCTCGCACCGACTCGGCCTCGTGGAGCAGATCCTCCATGCCGGGGTCGCTGAGGTTGTAGCAGAGTTGCACGGTATGGATGCGCAGCATCACGGAGAGCGGGTAGGGCCTCCGCCCGCGGCCCGGTTTCGGGTAGTGGGGCTCGATGGCTGCTTCGAACCTCTGCCACGGGACGAGGCCATCCAGCCGTTCGAGGAACTTCTGGCGGCGCGTCTTGTAGCCATCCCGCTCGAACTCGACTCTCGCGAATGTCGGCTGATGCATGGCAGCGCTCCCCTTTCCCGGAGGAGTGCCATGATCGCATATAGTCATCGGAGTGTGCATGTGCTCCAGTAACGACGCGGCGACCTGTTCAGAGAACCCCTAGTGTCCCGATTCAGGGATGCGCTCTAGATATCCGGCGAGGTTGTCAAGGATCTGGTCCGCGGACTTGTGCCAGATGAAGGGCCTCGGATTCTCGTTCCAGCTGGCGACCCACATCTCCACTGAGCGGATCAGATCAGGGACGCTATGGTGCGTGCCGCGCCGGAGCCACTTGCTGGTGAGCTCTGCAAACCAGCGCTCCACGAGGTTCATCCAGGAGCTGTAGGTCGGCGTGAAATGGAAGGTGAAGCGGGGATGGCGCTGGAGCCAGCGCTGGATGGCGGGCGTGCGGTGCGTGGAGACGTTGTCGAGCACGACATGCACCGCCAGCTCACGGGGAACGCTTTGGTCGATGAGGGCGAGGAACTGCTGGAACTCCCGAGCCCGGTGCCGGGGGGTCATCTCCGTGATCACGCATCCCGAGGCGACATCGAGCGCCGCGTAGAGGTTCGTCGTGCCGTGACGGATGTAGTCGTGCGTCTGGCGGGCGGGGACGCCGGGCATCATCGGCACCGTCGGCGCGGTGCGGTCGAGTGCCTGGATCTGGGTCTTCTCGTCCACGCACAGCACAACCGCCGCGTCGGGCGGGTTGAGATAGAGCCCGGCCACGTCGCGCACCTTGTCGATGAACTGCGGGTCGGGCGACAGCTTGAAGCTCTCCACGAGGTGCGGCTTCAGGCCGAAGGCGCGCCAGATCCTGAAGATCGCCGACTGCGACATCCCGACCGCGGCTGCCATCGATCGGGTCGACCAGTGCGTCGCGTTGGGAGGCTGCTCCTCCAGCGTCGTGACGATCACCGCTTCCACCTGTGCATCGGCGATCGTGCGCGGCGCCCCGGGGCGCGGCTCATCCTGTAGCCCATCGAGCCGCCCCTGCGCAAAGCGCCGGCGCCACTTGCCGACGGTGACCGGATGGCAATCGAGCGCCGCGGCGATCGCTTTATTCGATGTCCCCTCGGCCGCTGCCAGGACGATGCGACAGCGCAGCGCCAGCGCCTGGGCCGATGTCGGCCGGCGCGCCCACCGCTCCAGCGTCTCACGCTCCTCGTCGCTCAGGACGATCGCGACCGTCGGCCGTCCGATTCGGGTGCTCATGACACTCCAGAGTCTGCCCCATGGGGCAAAACCCCGCTGTGCCACCATACCCGTTATCTGTCGCTATTACGAATCAGGACACTAGAGGATGATTGGCTGGCCGATGAGAACGGTGATCGCGAGGTGGCCCCGATCACTCAGGCCATCAACTCAGCCCGAGGAAGGGCCGCGCAGTCGCTGGCCACGCTGCTCTTTGCGGACAGGAATCGCTGGTCGGCCCTCAAGCCCACGGTCGAGAAGCTCACTGTCGATTCAGTGCTCGCCGTGCGGTCGGTGGCGGTGGAGTGCCTCCTCGCCATCCTGGACACCCATCGCGAGGAAGCTCTTCTTGGCTTCGAGCGGTTGATCGACGGAGCGGAACCGATCCTTGGGAGCGGGCTCGTGCAGAGGTTCGTCCACTTCGCGATGTACCGCGACTACCTAGCAATCCGACCGACGCTCTTGAGGACGCTTGCATGCTCAGAGCCGACGACTCTCGAGGCGGGCGCGAGACAGATGACGCTCGCGAGCCTCAGGGTAGAGGAGGCACGCGAGGACGCCGATCTCGTACTCGGCCTCGGTGAGAACGCCCGAGTCGGCGCTGCCATTGTCTATGCCGAGAACGTTGCGGACCCGACGACCGGCGCGGAGTGCGAGGAGCGCCTGAAGGCTCTCTTTGGGGATGAGAGCCGGCCTGTGCGCCACGCCGCGGCTCAGTGCTGGGACGTACTGGAGCCGGACGACGTGGCGAAGCGCGGATCGCTGCTCGGTGCGTACGTGCGATCGATCGGTCTCGACGCCGATGTGGCGGGCCTTGCCCACGCCTTGCAGCGGTCCCATGAACCGCTCCCCCTCGAGGTTTGTGAGTTGGCTGAACGTGCGGTCGACGCCTACGGGTCGAGGGCCGGGGGCGTCACATCACGAGACGCCGCACCAGCCTACGATCTCGTACCGCTCGTCGTGCGGTTGCACGAGGAGACCAGAGATCCCGGTCTCCGAAGGCGCGTGCTCGACGTGATCGACGACATGCTCCGCCTCGGCTACATCGGAATGAGCGATCAACTGTCCCAGCAGCACGACCGCTGGCTGTAACACTTCGGGTGGCGCGAGTGATGCCGTCGATGCACGGTCCGTGTCCGGCCGGCTCGCGACCATCTGATAGCGGCGGCGGACGAGCGGTCGCTGCGGTGGCCGCCGGCTACCCGCCCGGGTAGCGCGAGCGGGCCTCGATCACCGCGGGCAGCCGTCGCTCACTGGAGCTGTGTCTCGGGTGGGTCGTTCCCGCCCCTCTACGTCCGGGGATCCTCGCGCTCAACGCGAAGCCGATCGCTCAGTGCCAATTCGCTGATCGCCCGCGTGATGTCCGCCTCCAGGCTTCCCATCGATTGACCGTCGGCATCCACCAACATCTGAATGTCGACACGCAGATTCTCACCCGCCTGGAGCTTCGGGAGAATCGTCCGACCGAATCGGTTCCACGTCTCCGGCGGGACGATCCCCGCTACGCGCGGCGTCGAGGGTCGCCGCGGCGCGTCCACGGTCTCCGGTTTGGCCGGAGCAGAAAGGACGTTCGGGAGGTATCGAGCGCGAACGCCACGCGTCCTCAATGGTGAGGATGAGTCGACCGACCAGCGGACGGACCTCCCAGGTCGTGCCGGTGACCGTAATCCGCCTATCGGTGACGGGGTGTGGGCCGTGCGAGGGCGGAGCCCGAACGGGCGGAGCGGTCCGGCGCGGCAGCGACTCAGGCGGTGCGGGCGTGCGCTCCTGGTCGCGTGGCAGAGCCACGAGACGTTGCCGCCACGGGCGGCCGTCTCGCCCGCGGCGCTACTCACCGTTCGGCGCGCGGACGCCTTCGAGGATCACCGCGAGGCGCGGGTCGAAGATGGCGCGAAGCCGCGGCAGCGTGTCGAGCATCCACTCCCGCGTCTCGGCGAGGCGGTCCGGAGGGTCGTGGATCGCGCCGTCGCGGCGGAGGTTGATGCTGGAGAACGTGTAGGCGTCGTGCCGCAGCCACGACCACTCCGACCCGCCTGGCGCGGGAAGGTCGGCCTCGATGCCTGCCCGGTCGGCGTGCAGCGCGTCGAAGACGCGCTTGGTGTGGGCAGTGTCGTCCATGCGGATGTGGAGCCCGACAAACGCGGCACCCCTCCAGAACGACGCCGCGTAGCCGATGCCGGGATCGAGGCGCGAGCGGAAGAACCGCCCCGTGTGGTCAAAGTGCTGCACGGCGCGCCCGGCGAAGCCCGTCCGCAGCAGTTCCGCGATCAACGGCTCGAAGAACTCCTGGTAGCGCCGGGCCTCGGGCGACGGCTCCGCGGCGGCCAGCACGAGCGACTCGTCCCGTCCGCCGGGCCAGACGACCCTGCGGAACCGGGGCACCGGATCGCCGTCCCCGGTGCGCCTCACGACCTCCACCTGGACGGCGTAGAAGCGGACGTCGTCGCGGGTCCAGGCGTTCAGGAGGTCCAGCGCGTCGGCGAGCTCGCGCCGGAACGCCGTCGCGACCCAGACGGCGGTGGGGGCGTCGCTCCCCGTCGCATAGGTGATGAGCTGGCCGAGGTGCGAGAGGTCGGCCGCCGCGAGCTGGTTCTCGATCGCCACCTTCACGTCTGCGTCGGCGTCGCACGCGAGGATGTCGAGCCAGAGCTGGCCGACCGCGTGCTCGCGCTCCAGGAGCTCGAGCCGCAGCCCGATCGCGTCGCCGAGCACGCCGAGGTTCGCGGCCAGCCATCGCGTGAAGTCGAGTGCCTCGTGGTGCCACAGCGAGTGAACGGCCAACCGTTCGGCGGCGGCGTCGTGGGCGTCGGGCACGGGAAGGCTACCCGTCCCGCGTGCCGTGGTCGCCCGGCCGAAAGTCGAAGTCGCGGCGGTCGCGGTAGAGCCGCGCGCGGTTGAGGACGTAGTCGTCGGCGTCGACGTCGATGTCGGCGCAGTCGGTCATCGTCCAGTACTTGTGATCGCCGAGGAAGAGATAGCGCCGCGTCTCCCCGAAGAAGCGGCACTCGACACCCTCCCCGCGCGCGATGCGGGCACAGAAGGCGGCGAGCAACGCCTGCTGCCCGTCGCGGCGGACCACGACGTACTCGTGGGGCCATGTCTCGCGGTACGTCACCGCCTCGCGCCACGGGGCACGAGCAATCAGCGTCGTGATGGGGAGCGTGGCGACCATGGCGCGCATTCTGTCATGCCTCACCCCCACGGCTGTCCGGCGGCCGGCACCCCGGCGCTCCCGGCACCTGAGCGCAGAGGGCGGCGCGCACGGCCGTACACGCCGAAGCAGAGATGCCCTCAGGGACGAGGAGCCGAGCGAACGCTGGCTCCGCCAGCCGGTGGCGCAGGATGCGACGATGCCGGGGAAGCGGGGCTTTCCCCAACCGTCGGGATCGGCCCCGCCGCGCGTCGGTCGTTGTCGTGAGAACTCGGGACGGTATCCGGGAGCCGAGGGCATGACTCGCGTTTCGGACTTCCGGACGAGTAGGGTGAGGAGCTGGCGCGGTACGCGCTGTAGGCCGGTGGCGCTCTTGTTCCGAGCAGGTTTCCCCGCGGTGCCCAATCCCACGGCCATGGCATATCGCCCGTTTCCAGCTCCTCCCCGTCAAACCGGACAGGCGGTTCTCCCGCATCCGGCTTACCGACGCCCTTCACCGGACGGCATTCGGTTTCACCCGCCACGACCGGTTCGGCCGCGGTGCGACAACCCATCCACTGAGCGAGAGCAGACCGAGGCGGGTCGCATGGCGGTATGACACGCCGTACCGCAGACGTTGCCGACTGCGCCGACGCTTACCCCACCACACCACCAGCCGCAACGCGGCGTACGCACTGAGCTTGCGGAACGACTTCGCCACGTTCCCGTAACGAAAATAGCCCGCCCAGCCGCGCAGGAGGCGGTTCACCTCCTGCACGATGCGCTCCACGCTCAACACCAACCGTGACCGCACCGTCATCTCACGGATGCGGTCACGTGCATGCTGCATCGCTCGTCGCGAGGGAAAGCGTGCAAGGAATCGGAGATTCGAACCCCGCCTAGCCCGTACCCACCGGTGTTCAAAGCCGAGGAACTCCAGCCCCTCGCCTCCTTCCGCCAGGTGCACGATGCGGGTCTTCTCCGCCTTCAGCTCCAGTCCGAGCTCGGCGACCAGCTCACGGAGCAGCGCCAGCGCCGCATCCGCTTCCCGCTGCGTTCCGCAGAGCACCACAAGGTCGTCGGCATATCGCACCAGCACTCCCCGGCCCCTCGTCTCCCATTCCCGGTCAACCCGGTGCAGATAGACGTTGGCCAGAAGCGGGGATACTACCCCGCCCTGTGGCGTACCCGTCACGCTGTGCCGCACGGCCCCGGACTCCATCACCCCGGCACGGAGCATCGCCCGCACCAGCTTCAGGAGCTTCCGGTCATATATCCGCTCCTCCACCGCCTCCATCAACCGGTCGTGTAGGGTCAGGGGCTGGCGCGGTGCGAGCCGTAGGCGGTGGCGCATCAGTTCCAAGCCGGTTTCCCGGTGGTGCCCAACTCCACGGCCATAGCAGCGTCCGTCTCCAGCCCCTGCCACATCGAACCGGACGTGAGGTTCTTTCGCGGTAGGGATGCCGGTTACCCGGCACCCCCCGCACGGATCCGGACATGCACGCTAGTGCATCCGGCTCCTGCCTTGAGTCCTGACGGTAAATCGCTGCGTTGGCCACGGGTGGAGGATGGAGACTCGGGGCCAGTAGTCCCGGCACAGGGCATCGAGGCGCTCCCACGAGAAACGGTCCCGTTGCGACCGCCGCCGCAAGACCTGCCACCACATGCGAAGCAAGGTCTGCACAAAGCGGTGGAGGAACCGATAACTCGTCGGCACCGCGTAGTAGCCAAGCCACCCACGCAGTACCCGCGCTAGCCACTGCGCCACGCTCACCGGGTTGTGGTGCATGCGCCGCCGCAACTCGGCCCTAATGGCCTTGAGCGTGCGGTGCATACGCTTCGCTGAGGGCTTACGCCCCAACCCGAATCGCCCGTTCTGCATCGTCCGGCAGTAGTGCGTCATGCCGAGGAAGTCGAACGTCTCCGGTCGCCCCTCCCCATGCTGCCGCCTGTTCGCCGCTGCGAACCTACCGAACGACAGCAGGCGGGTTTTCTCCGGGTGCAGTTCTAGCCCGTAGGCCGCGAACCGCTCCCGGAGTGCCTCCATGAACCGCATCGCATCGCTGCGATGCTGAAACCCCAGGATGAAGTCATCGGCATACCGCACGATGTACGCCTCGCCCTGGGCCTCCTGCGGTCGCCACACACGCGCGAACCAGTCGTCGAGCACGTTATGCAGGTACACGTTCGCAAGCAGCGGCGATATCGGCGCTCCCTGCGGCGTCCCCCGCACAAAGTCGACTTCCGTCTCCGCGTCCATGACGCCGGCGTTCAGCCACTTTCGTATCAGGCGCAGCACCCGCCGGTCCCCGATGCGCATCTCCAGAAACGACATCAGCCGCTCCCGGTCGATGCTGTCGAAGAACTGCCGGATGTCCACCTCGACAACCCAACTGACCTTGCGCCGTTCGACCGCGTAGGCCAGGGCGTCCAGCGCGTCATGCGCCGAGCGCCCCGGCCTGAAGCCATACGAGAAGCCGCAGAACTCCGACTCGAATATCGGATTCAAGAGATTGTCCACCACTGCCCGCTGAACGATCTTGTCCTCCAGCGTGACGATACCGAGCAGTCGTATGCCCCCGTCCGGCTTTGGTATCTCTACCCGCCGCACGGGCTTCGCCCGATACGCTCCCCGGTGCACGCGGCCGTGCAGGTCGAGCAGTCGCTCTTCCAGCCCGTCCCCGTACTCCCGCCACGTCACCCCGTCCACGCCCGGAGCCGCGTCCCGCTTCAAAGCGTGGTACGCCTCCTTGAGTGTTTCCGGCGTGATGTGGTGCAGGAGCGCGATGAGTTTCTCTCCCGGCTTCTTCTCTGCGAGCTGCCGTATCCGCTCCGCTCCGGGTGACACAGCTCCCCGATTCTGAGACCGGACTGTGCCGGAGCGTCGCCGATTCCTCTCGGCTGGGGCCCTTTGCTCCAGCGACTCCGCCAGGGCTCGCGCCCCTTTGTTCGCCGCCTTCATCGCTCGTACGGCCCCATCAGACTGCTGCGCGTCGTTCATCATCGGCTACGGTTGCCTCCCTTCCCGACGCGGCCCCGACGTACGACTCGCCGGGGCGGCGCGCAGCTCTCCCAAGTCCCGGTGATGGACGTGCATGCGTGCAATGGTTCTTAGACGCCGCGGAGACGGCGACGGCTCGCCAAAAAAAAACGCCGCCGCCGCTGTTGCCTTCGACCTGCGAGAAAGCCTCGGCACTCCGAACGATGCCACTTTCGGCGCTCTATAGCCTTGCCCACATGTACCCCTACCGACGCTTCGCGTGCCGCCTCGCAGCGACCCACGCACGGCTCGGGGAGCGGTGTAGGGTGGCTAGCCCCTTCACCGCGGCGGACTTTCACCCCCTGTCCAAACACCAGTTAGCTTGGCGCACCCCTCATCCGGCTCACCGATGCCCTTCACCAGATGGCATGCAGCGCTCCCCACAACGTGGGTCGTGCCTTGGCCAGCCGGTACAGCATGTGCGGAGAGCCTCGAACCCTACCAAGTGGTTGCTAGCCCCGAGGGGCACTCACCAGTCCACACCCCCAGCAACATGCACGGACAAAGTAGGGGTCCTTCCCATCACCGGCGGTTATGTTGTCCGTCCGGCTCCAGCGGTACTACGACCCCCTCCGCCACCCTTCCGGCTGGCTGTCCACTTCCCGGCTCTGACCGGTTATAGGACGCCTCGCTCCGACGCCCTCTCACAGGGTGCCGGGCCGGGGAGGGCTTCTCCGGTTCCCGTCGCTACCTTCCGTACGTTCCACGTCCCATACGCCGGGAGGTTTCTTGAGGCTGCATTCCAGGATCTTCACCTCGTCCATGGCCTTCGCCCTGACCACCCGGGCTCGGCTCCTCCTTGGTCCTGTCAATAGACAGGCGAGTCTCACGGCGCGGCAGACTTCGCGTCATGCTGCGGACCGCACGTTTGCTCCCCCTCATAGGGCTCTTGACGTCGGGCTTCGACGCAGACCGTTTCCCGTCCACGCCGCCGACCTGCTAACGGGCCTCCTGACAGTTACCCGTGCCGGACTCTCACCGGCTGGCAGCAACGAGCATGTCTCCGGACCGGTCACGTCATCACGTCACCACCCCTTCGACTTCCGGACGCACGCGGTATCGACTCGAAACACGAGGCGATATCCGTCTCCACCACCCATCGCCGACCCCGCCACGTCTCATCAATGAGCACTTGCAGGGCATCATGCGCCGCACGCTTCGGGCGAAAGCCAAAGCTACACGGCAGAAAGTCGGCCTCAAAGACCGGCTCCGCCACCAGCTTCAGCGCTGCCTGTACGATGCGGTCGTGGACCGTCGGGATAGAGAGCGGTCGTCGCTCCGACCGTCCGGGCTTGGGAATCCAGACCCGGCGGCTCGGCTGCACGCGATAGCTCTCCGCCTTCAGTTCCACGGACAGTTCGTCAAGCAGTCGGTCCACGCCGTAGCGTTCGACCTCGGCAAGGGTGATGCCGTCGATGCCGGCTGCGCCGCGATTGCGACGCACTTGCCCCCACCCGCGCTCCAGAACGTCCCTGCGGTGGACCTTGTCGTAGAGCGCATGAAAACGTCGTCCGGGCTCGGCCTTGGCCGCCCGGTAGAGCGTGCGCTGTAGTTCTCGGACCGTTTCCTTGGCGGGTCTAGCCTCCACGGGCACTCACCGATCCTTCCCCAAGCAACACGCACAGGCGAAGTAGCGGCCCTTCCCTCACCGGCGGTTCTGTTGTCCGCTCGGCTCAGTCGGTAATATGGCCGCCTCCGACTCCCTCCCGGCAGGTCGCCCACTTCCCGGCTCATCACCGGTTATAGGACGCCTCACTCCGACACCATTCCGCAGGTACCGGGCCGGGGAGGGCCTCCCTTGTTCCCGTTGTCACCTTCCACACGTTCCACGCCCCTTACGCCGGGAAGTTCTTCGAGATTGCGATTCCAGGTCTTCATCTCTTCCATGGCCTTCGCCCTGAGGGTCGGGGCTCGGCTCTTCCTCTTTCCCGCCAATGGCGGGGACTCTTACGACGCGGCAGGCTTCGCTTTATGCTGCGGACCGTGTGTTTGCTTCCCCTGAAAGGGCTTTCGACGTCGGGCTCCGACCCGGTCCGTTTCCAGACCAAGCCGCCGACCTGCTACCGAGCCTCCTGATAGTTACCCGGACCGGACTTGCACCGGTTGGCGACAACGAGCACGTCTCCAGACTGGTCAGGTCATCCTGCACCGTCCTTCAACTTCAAGGCGCACACCCGAAGGAGTCGAGCGTGCAGCTGAGGGTGGCGACGTGGAATGTCAGGTGGGCGACTCCCAGATCGCGGCGAACGCCGGAGATCCTGCGCCGCATTGCCGGCTGGGATCCCGAGGTGCTCTGCCTCACCGAGACCCATGACGAGCTGCTTGCTCCAGACGGATGCGTCGCCCGCTCAGGGCCCGACTACGGCTACCCGATCCGGGAGCACCGCCGGAAAGTCATGCTCTGGTCCCGGGAGCCGTGGGAGCACGTCGACGACGCGGGCCTCACCTCGATGCCGCCCGGGCGGTACGTGTCCGGCATCACCCGGACATCACTGGGACCCGTCACCGTGATCGGGGTCTGCATCCCCTGGTTCGGGTCGCGGACCGAGGAGCGCCGCGGGCCGGGGCGCAAGCGGCGGTGGGAGGACCACGAGCGGTACGTGGCCGGTCTCACGGCGATCCTGAGGCGGGGGACTTCAGAGCGCCTCATCGTGATGGGCGACTTCAATCAGGTCGTCGGTCCGGGCGGCCGAGCGCCGGCCAGGACCAGGTCGGCGCTCCGCGAGTGCTTCTCCTCGGATATCACGATCGCGACCGGTCCGGTTACCCACAATGACCGCAAGAGCATCGACCACATCGCGCTCAGCGAGGATCTGACGGTCGAGCACGTGTACGTGATCAGTAATATGCTCGAGGAGCGGGAGCTCTCAGATCACTTCGGCGTCGTTGCCGATCTCTCTCTCCGACGGTCGCGGTAGGGGTCACCATAAGCTCTCCGGTGTGACGACTGCCTCCACGCAAGCGGGTGCCTGCCCCCAACCCGCCGCGCTACGCGACGCGGCTCGAGCGAATCGCCTCATTCCACAGGGCCCGCACCCTCTCGGCGACGTAGCCGACGCGCCCCAGCACCTCCTCGAGCGTGCCGGAGAGGTCGAGCGCCACCACATCGCGATCGACACGTCCGTCGACCTCTCGGCAACGCTCAACGTGGAGCAGGATTTCCGAACACATCGGATACGTGCTCGTGTGACACGTGGGAAGTGAAGCGTGCGTGCGGCGCGTGGGAGTAGAGCGTGGCTCCCGCGATCCGGGGGTGTGAATCGCCAGGATCTATAGACCAGCAAACGGCGAGATCGCCAGGGTCTATGTGCCACTTCGCCAAGGTCATTGAGCCACCCCTCCGGGGGGTCTGACCACTCGGGCCGCCGGTACGGCCACCATCGCCTGCATCCCCAGCGGAGGGAGCAGCGATGGCCTACCGGGAGGTACACGGGGTGGAGATCCAGGAGATCATTCGTCGCTGGCAGGCGGGGCTCAGCCAGCGCCGCATCGCCAGCGGGATGGGGTTGTCGCGTCAGACGGTCCGCCGCTACATCGACGCGGCCGAAGCGGCCGGCCTCACACCTGACGGTCCCGAGCCGAGTGAGGAGCAGCTCGCCGCGCTGGCGACGCTGAGCCTCTCCGGCCCGCGGCAGGTCGAGGCGCCGAGCGAAGAGCTGCTCTCGCCCTGGGCGGAGCAGATCGAGCGCTGGCTTGAGACCGACCGCCTGCAACTGACGCGCATCCAGGAGCTCCTCGCCGGACGAGGCTGCGAGGTCTCCTACACCACGCTGCGGCGTTTCATCCGGCGCCGCGGCTGGCGCCACCGGCTGCCGTCGACCGTGCGCATGGACGACGGGCCGCCGGGCGAGGTGGCGGAGATGGACTTCGGCCGCCTCGGCTTCATCCGGGACCCCGAGAGCGGCCGTCGGCGCGCGGTGTGGGCGCTGGTCGTCGTCTGGCGCTACTCCCGCCACTGCTTTGTGTGGCCCACCACCAGCCAGAAGCTGGACGCTGTGATCGAGGGCCTGGAGGAGGCCTGGGCCTTCTTCGGGGGAGTGCCCCGCTACCTCGTCATCGATAACTTCCCGGCCGCCGTCGCCGGGGCCGACGCGCTGCACCCGCGCTTCACGCGGGGCTTCCTCGAGTACGCCCGCCACCGCGGCTTCATCACCGACCCCGCGCGCGTGCGTCATCCCCGCGACAAGCCGCGCGTCGAGCGCAGCATCCCCTACGTGCGCGAGCGCCTCTTCAAGGGCGGCGACTTCCGGGACGTCGTCGACCTGCGCTCCGCCGCCCGCAGCTGGTGCCTGGAGGTGGCGGGACAGCGCATCCACGGCACGACCCGCCGCCGGCCGCTCGAGGTCTTCCGGGAGGAGGAGCTCCCTCTCCTCGCTCCCTGGGACGGCGAGCCCTACGAGGTCCCCGACTGGCGGACCGCCACGGTCCATCCCGACCACCACATCGCCTGCCAGTACGCGCTGTACTCGGTGCCGTCCACGGCCTGCCCGCCCCGCCAGAAGGTCGAGGTGCAGCTCGGCTCGAAGCTGGTGCGCATCTACCACCGCGGTCAGCTCATCAAGGTCCACCCGCGCCAGCGCCGGGGCGGCCGCGCCACCGACCCGAACGACTACCCGGCCGAGCTCACCCCCTACACCAGGCGGGCGCCCGACTGGATACAGCGCCGCGCCGCCGAGCTGGGGGAGGCCGTGGGCGCCTACGCCGAGCGTCTCTTCGAGGGCTCCCTGCCCTGGGCGAAGCTCCGGCAGGGCCACAAGCTGCTCCGCCTCGCCGAGCGCTACTCCCCCGCCCGCCTCGACGCCGCCTGCCGCCGCGCGCTCGAGGTCGACCTCATCGACGTGCGCCGCCTCGAGCGCATCCTCGTCGAGGCCCTCGACCAGGAGAGCACCCCAGACCAGCCCGAGCTGCCGCCGCCTCCGGGGCGCTTCGCCCACTCGGGCTCCGTCTTCGCACAGTCCCGCACGCAGACCCCGACAGGAGCACCACGATGACCGCCACCACCTCAGACCTCCGTCCGCTGCTCAAGCGCCTCAAGCTCGGCCGCATGCTCGACACGTTGCCCGAGCGCATCGCCCTCGCGCGGCGCGACCACCTCGACTACGCGGACTTCCTGCAGATCCTGCTCGTCGACGAGGTGAGCCGCCGCGACCACGGGCGGTTGGAGCTGCGGTTGCGCCAGGCCGGCTTCGAGCAGCTCTGCCGCCTCGAGGACTTCGACTGGGCGGCCGCCATCCGGCTCGACCGCCGCCTGTTCGACGCCGCCTTCTCGCTGCACTTCCTCGATCGCCGCGAACACGTCCTGCTCGTCGGCCCCGTCGGCGTCGGCAAGAGCTTCTTAGCCCAGGCGCTCGGCTACTCAGCCGTCCGCTCCGGACGCAGCGTGCGCTTCGCCCCGGCCGACCACTACTTCCGCGAGATGGCGCAGGCCCGCGTCGACCACTCGGCCGAGAAGGTCTTCCGAAGCTTCCTCGCCCCCGACCTGCTCATCCTCGACGACCTCGGGCTCCATCGCCTCAGCGCGCAGCAGTCCATCGACCTCTACGAGCTGGTCATCGGGCGCCACCGCAGCTCGAGCTTCGTCATCACCTCGAACCGCGCCGTGGAGGAATGGCTGGGTCTCTTCGACGACCCGATCCTCGGCAACAGCGCCCTCGACCGCCTCGCCAACGCCAGCTACCAGATCGTGATCGAGGGCGATAGCTACCGCCAGCGGCTCTCGCCGCACCGCGCCCTGCTCGAGGCGCAGACGGGAGGTGATTGACGAGCTAGACGCTCGCTGATATCAAGCCGCCTACCGGCGTCCCGGGTGGTCCAATGACCGTGGCGACGCGTGGCTCAATGACCCTGGCGATCGACAAACCTGCTGGCGCAGGCGAGGGGCGAACCGCCGCCCCGCCGCGTCGAGGACTTCCTGCAGGCTCTGCCGACCCCCCGGCCCGGACGAGTAGGATCCCCGTCCAGCCACCCAACTTGGTAGTCCCCGTTGCTTTGACAGGCGGCTTCTTGGAGAGACAATGTGCTCGTATCTCATCCCCGCCCGCTGGGCGGCGACCTTAGGTCCCGTCCCCGGGCGGGTGTTCTCTTATGCGCACTCTCGTCCTGATTGACATCCAGAATCTCTATCACGTGGCAAGAAGGGCATGGGCACCCGTCTTTCTCGACCCTTCGTCGCCCTACTCGTGGCCGAGCAACGCAGGGCGGAACAACTGGTTGGACTCTCATAAGCGGTGGTCTCGCGAACGGGGTCCGGTCAGTCCGGTCACGTTGGGGATTACATACCTACGCCATCCCGACTAGGCGGTGGCGCTGAAAACTCGGAGAGGCAAGTTACTTACGTAAAGGGTACCGACGCGCAATCTCGCCCAGCAGGGTTGCCCCCACTCCGGTGGTTGCTATCGTTTGCAAGTCACGTAGTTGCTGGTCGGCCAGCCAGTGCATGCGCGCTGGAGCAAGGTAGTGCAACGACAGAGCGACAATGCCAAAGAGAATCGCGGCACCTAGTACGGCCACTCCAAAGGCCGCCAGCCAGTAAAGGATAGCCTGAAGGCGTTCCCGCCTGTCATCTTCCCTAGTCGCGCGGCCGAGTGCCCGCTCATCGCCGAACCGTTCAGCCTCGCGTGCAGCCTGCCGAGTTGGCTCCCTATCGGCAGGCGGCGGAATCCAAATATTAGCCAACCGGCTTCAGCTCCTGGAAGTGCTCCTCGATGAGAGCGTTGGCGATGGTAGTGCCACGCCCACGCTTCTTGATGGTCTTCTGCCACGGCGAGCCATCATGGTGAGTGAGGGTCGAGAGCCGGACGCCGTCGATGCTGCCGTAGGATGCGTATACGCCCTCCAGCACACTGGATTCTTCGTCGGAAAGCGCCGCCGGCGCGACACCCGGGATAACGTGGTCGATGGGATTGGCCCGGTACTGCTTGAGAGCGTGATAGACATCAGCAATGACCGGACCGAGGGGCCACGCCTCGACAGGCTGCCGGAACAGCGCACGACTGCAATAGGCCAGCGTCCAGCCGTGCGCGAAGTAGACCAACTTGATGACTTGCAGTGGAGTGAGCGGCCTGCCGTCCTTAATGGCCTTATCGATTAGCCAGTTGGCCACAGCACGTGCATCTTGCATTCGCATCTCCCTTTGTCCAACTATACATAGTACTCGATTCGAGAAGTCAGGGAGTGGCCACCGGCCAGACTGCCGCAGCGTACTGGCGCGTGCCACCGGTGACAAGGCGCGCCCCGGCGGTCCCGTGAGTACCCAACCACACTCTAGTTGATGAGGTCCGAGTAGCGCAGCCTGCGCCCGACCATCCCGCGCACGGCGACGCGCATCTGGTCGATAGTGTCTATCGGGCGAGCGTTGTGGCGGCCAGCGAACTCAGAAACGTAGCGACCCAGGTGCTTCTCGCTCATCTGGTGGAACGTGCCGATGTAGCCGCGCTTCAGCATCGACCAAAAGCTCTCGAGGCCGTTGGTGTGCACCTGCGCGATGACGTACGTCCCCGCGCTGTGCTGCACGGCAGCGTGCTTGTACTCGCCAGCGAGGCCGAGGTATGCGCCGTGGCCGTCTGAGTACACCTGCGCGCCGGGGCGGGTGTTGTCGCGCAAGAACTCGCGCAGCGTGTCGCCAACGGTGTCTGCGATCGCCTGCGCGCGCACCTGTCCGGTCTCGCGGTCCTTCACGCCGATCACGGCCGCCTTGGTCGAGAGCCCGCCACACTTGCCGATGCGGTCGCGCTCCGAGGCGTGCTTGTTCTTCGCGAGCCCGCCTGGGAATGATGCTCTGAATTGGCCCCACCTGGAGCCGTTTTGATCCTTTGAATTGGCCCCACCCCCGACCCATCCAGGACCTACGCTCGGGTGACTGCATGACTCCCGGAGCGAGGGAAGAGGAGTGTGTCGAGAGTGGAGCTGTTCGAGTCTATCCGACGGATGGCGAGGGAGGAGGAGCTGTCGATCCATGAGCTGGGACGCCGGCATGGCGTGCACCGGCGCACGGTGCGGCAGGCTCTTGGGTCGGCGATACCCCCGGAACGCAAGCAGGCGACCCGCGTGGCCCCGAAGCTCGGGCCGTACGTCTCGGTCATCCGGGGCTGGCTCGTGGACGACCTCAGCGCGCCGCGCAAGCAGCGGCACACGGCCCGGCGCATCTGGGAGCGCCTCGTCGACGAACACGGGGCGACGGTGGCCGAGCCCACGGTCCGCGCCTGCGTCGCGCGCCTGCGTCGCGAGATCCAGGGCGGGCGCGCGGTTGTGACGATCCCGCAGGTCCATCCTCCCGGCGAGGAGGCGGAGGTCGACTTCGGCACGGTGACGGTGTGGCTGGAGGGCGTCGAGACCCGGCTGGCGATGTTCGTGATGCGGCTCTCGCATTCGGGGCGGGCGGCGCACGTCTGCTTCGTCGGCGAGGGCCAGGAGTCTCTGCTCGAGGGGCACGTGGTCGCCTTCGAGCGGCTCGGCGGAGTGCCGCGGCGCATCCGCTACGACAATCTGACGGCGGCCGTCACCACCGTGCTGCAGGGACGCGAGCGCCTGCAGACCGAGCGCTTCATCGCGCTCCGCTCGCATTACGGCTTCGACAGCTTCTTCTGTGAGCCCGGCATCGAGGGCGCGCACGAGAAGGGCGGTGTGGAGGGCGAGGTCGGCCGCTTCCGCCGGCGGCACTTCGTGCCGGTCCCGAAGGTGGCGACCCTCGGCGAGCTGAACGAACGAGTGCGGGAGGCGGACCGCACCGACGACGCCCGGCACATCGAGAGCCGCCTCGCCACCGTCGGCGAGATGGGAGAGAACGAGAAGGCCTCGCTGCGTCCGCTTCCGGCGGAGCGCTTCGACCCGTCAATCCCGCTGCGCGCGAAGGTCGACCGCAAGGCGCGCATCGCCGTGCGTAGCTCCCGCTACTCGGTCCCGGCGGCCTATGCAGGCCGGAAGCTGGACGTGCGGCTGTCCGGGAACAGCCTGACCGTGTGGGCCGAGGGGCGTGAAGTCGCCCACCACGAGCGCAGCGCCCGCACCGGAGCAGAGGTCCTGCTGCTCGACCACTATCTGGAGGTGCTCGCGCGCAAGCCCGGGGCGGTCCCGGGCTCGGTGGCGCTCCAGCAGGCGCGTGCGAAGGGACACGTCACAGCCGAGCATCAGCGCTTCTGGGACCGCGCCCGCCGCAAGCTCGGCGACCGCGCGGGCACGCAGGCGTACATCGAGGTCCTGCTCCTGCATCGCCATCTTCCCTTCACGGCGGTGCACGCCGCGCTCGGGACGGTCAACAGGATCCAGTCGGTGAACCCCGAACTGGTCGCCATCGAGGCGCGCCGTCTCGCCGACCGCAGGCCACCAGACGCCGCCGTCGAGAGACCGCACCTGGAGCGCTACGACCGACCTGCCCCGCTCCTCGATGGCTACGATGCGCTGCTCTCGGGTGATTCCCGATGGCCCGGCACGTCGCCGGGCGGGCGCTCCCGCGCTCCGCGGTCTGCCGAGAACGCGTCGCACACCACCACAACCGCCGTCACCGCTGCGGTGTCGACGGCACGCTGACCACAGGAGGCACCCGATGACAGCACCCCTCACCGACCAGGCCGCGGAGCTGACAATCGAGGCGATCTGCCGCGAGCTCCGTCTCCCCACCGTCAGGAAGCAGGCGCTCCCGCTCGCCGAAGCCGCGGTCCGAGACCGGATCACCCATCTGGGCTATCTCGCCGAAGTGCTGGGAGCCGAACGCGATGACCGTGAGGAGCGGCGCCGTCAGCGCCGTATCGTCGAGGCGCGGTTCCCGCGTTTCAAGTACCTCGCCGACTTCGACCTCGAGGCGGCGCCGACAGTCGACGCGCCGGCGCTCGCCACGCTGGAGCGCTGCGACTGGGTCGAAAGGGGCGAGCCCGTCGTCCTGCTCGGTGACAGCGGCACCGGGAAGTCACACCTGCTCATCGGCCTCGGCATGGCCGCCTGCCACCTGGGGCTGCGCGTGCGGTACATGACCACGGCCGCCCTGGTGAATGAACTGGCCGAAGCGTCGGATGATCGCGCGCTCTCACGCCTCGTCGCCCGCTACGGCCGCCTCGACCTGCTCTGCCTGGATGAGTTCGGGTACGTCCACCTCGACCCGCGCGGTGCCGAAATGCTGTTCCAGATCCTGACCGAGCGCGAGGAACGGGCATCGGTCGCCGTCGCCTCCAACTCCCCGTTCTCCGAGTGGGGCCGCATCTTCACCGACCCTCGTCTCGCCGCGGCCGTCGTTGACCGCCTCACCTACCGTGCCCATATCATCGAGACCGGCACCGAGTCCTACCGGCTCCGGGCCTCGACCTCCCCGAGAGGAGGTGCCCCAACGACCTGATCCCGGTCCCCGGGGGTGGGGCCAGATCAGAGGATCAAAGTGGGGCCAGATGTAAGCATCATTCCCACCCGCCGACGTAGGTCTCGTCTACCTCCACCGGGCCGAAGAACGGAGCCTGCGGTCCGTGCTCGCCCCACGCCTCGCGGATGCGGTGTGCCATCGGTGCGACCGTGATGCTCTCGTAGGCTGTAGTAGAGGTTGCTGCCATCAATGAACACCATGACCCTGCTCATCGAGTAGGCCAGAGTGCGCTACGGGAAACGTCCGCCACAAGGCCCTGACCCGTCGCCGGTCCAACTAGACGTCCCATCGCGTCTCCTCTTCCTCTTCACGGGCCTGCTCGATGGAGGCATGGAGCTTCCTGAGCATTGACCTCGCCCACCGTCGCACCTCAGGCCGCGGGTGCTTCGACAACCCGTCTAGCGGCATATCGTACTGTCGGTAGTAGGCTGCCACCGACCCCCACCAACCGAAGTTGCAGACGTTCAGTTCAATCGCTCGTAGCACGTCATCCCGGTGTCCGAACTCGTCGAGCAACCGTGCCATGATGGGATGCAACGAGCGCTCGTTGGGGACGGCGTCCACTGGGTCCAGCACCGGGATGATCCTGGCCGCGCACGCCGGAGCAGTGTCCGGGTGGGCGTGACACCACGCGAACAGGCTGTCCTCGGGCAGATCGAGGATCGGGGGTTGCCCTCGACGTAATGACGGCGAGTCCCCGAGGAGCAGCTCCGCGCGCCGCGCTGCTCGCGGATTGGACACGATCGCCTGACCGATGAGTGGCCACACGACCTCTGGGAATCCCGACAACAGCGTTCGAATCAGGGGCCGAACCCTCTGGGCGCCATCGAATGTCCCCGTGACCAGTCCCCGTGCGAGGGCGAGGGCCGAGGCGGTGGCATCCGGATCCGCCCTCCCCTTGGCGAGAATCCATTCCATGACCTGCTCCAGATGGTAAGAGTCGGACCGCTCACTTGACTCTCGGCGCCAGCTGCCGACGTTCGAGGCGAGCCTCACAACCTGAGGCCGCAGTGCGTCGAGTCGGTCGACCTGACCGAACGCGTACATCCCCATGAGGTCCGCGGTTACGGCGAGCCCCTCGGCATCTTGGTCGAGCAGTGCGTCGAACAGGGGCACGACAGCGGACGGTGGCAGTTTCTGCAGCACGCCGCCGAAGCCCCAACAGCGCAACCCCGAAGGCGGGACCAGCCCGGATTCCAGAGCAGCGATCACCACCGGGATGTCGGACGTGGCGATCCCCGGAGAAACGCACAATTCCGGGAGGGCGATCGCCAGCTCCCGCGACTCCGCCACACGCCGCTGGAACGCCTCGGCTGCGGCCGGACGGTTTGTGCGCAGCCATCCGACGTACCCCGACAGGAGATCGAAGCTGCGCTCGCCCGCGGGCACCCCCGCGACCGCCGCCTCGAACCTCTGGAGCCAGTCGGGGGATCCGTGAGTGAGATCGGCGACAGCCTCTCCGAATACACGCGCCATCTGGTGGTGGCCGCAGCTCAGTCGAGGAAGGTAGGACTCAAGCAGAGCCGGCTGTTCGATCAATTCCTTAACCAGATCCCGAACGTCGCCAGCTGCGCGCTGGTGTTGTGCCTCGATGTCCTCGCCCTTCCCGGGGTTCCAGGCAACAGTGGAGATTCGAGCACGGATGAGCGCGTCCATGGTTCTCGGCTGGAGAGACCCGATAAGCGCCTCGATACGCTTGAGCGCGTCTGGGTCGAGGCCGTCCACGCCATCCGCGAGCAAGTCTCCCAAGGTCGCGGCTGCCTCAGGCCAATAGCCCACCGCGGGAGCTATTCGCCGAACGGCACCCTCCACGACATCGAGCAAGCCCTCCTGCACCCATTCCCCGAGGCCGTTGCTGAACGCAGCTCTCGCAGCCTTGCCCGCCGCGTCATCCGACTCAGCGAGATACCCGAGGCGCGTCACACAATCCCGAATGTAGTCCGTGGCATCCTTCCGCGTGGGCGGAAACCATGGCGCCAAGGCAGGCCGGGTCCCGTGGGACTCGGCCCCCAGCGTGCGCTGGAAGGTGGCGGTCTCTGAACCGGCAGCGAGAGCCGCGACGACGATGGCACGTTGAGTGGGATCGTTGGTGGCCGCCAATCCATCCAGAACTGCGATCCTGGCGCTGCCGTCGGCCTCGGTGCCGCCCTCTAGGACGGGGAAGAGCTCGGTGAATCGACCCGCCGCGTTGTTGCTCCAAGGCTCCTTCTCGGCTACTGCCAGCCGTAACAGGAGCAAGGCTCCGGTCTCGAAGGTCCTGGCGTGGAAGGCGACCCTCTCGAGCGCCATGACAAGGCCTCGGCGCAGGTCGCCGTCGACCCTGCTCAGGTCTGCGGCATCATCCAGGGCGCTCTCGATTCTCTCTCCGACCATCTCCGGGCTGATCTCGGCGAGGCTCGACAGGACATCCCCGAGGCCCTCCGCACTCGCCTTCTGGAATCCATCAAGGGGGCCGCCTACCCTGCAGACATGCTCCGCGACCGTCACAGCGATATCGGTGGTATTGAGTTCCGCAAGTCGTCGTGCAGCCTGCCTCTTCAGGTCAGGACCGATTCTGCCGGCCAGAACCAGGTCCCACGTGTCCCGCGGCCACTCTCGCCACTGGCTCTCTGCCAACTTGAAGGCGATTGGTCCTGACTGCAGAGCGACCTTTGCCCCCCGATACTTCGCAACGCCGCGGTCTGCGAGCGTGGCGCAGTCCGCGTGGAAGTTGTCGGCGCTGAGGCTACCCACTAGCGCCGCGAGTTCGCGCAGCTCCCCCTGATCCCTCACTCCGACCAGGCCGAAGGAGGCCAGCAGCTGTGCAGACTTCAGTAGCGACTCGCTGTCTCTCCTGTTGCGACCCAATACGAAAGCGCCGACAAGAGCTTCATCGGCGGCATCGGCAAGGGGGCGAGATTCCAGCCACACGTGCCCGACGCGGATCGCGATTCCCGGAAAGCCCCTAGAGAAGCGAGCCAGCCGTTGCCCGTCCTCGTAGGGCAGCCCGGGCAGGAGCTGACCAATGATGCCCTCGGTGACTGCGGGCGGCGCCTCGGGCACCAGGAAGGTGCTCCGATCCAGCGTTCCGGCGGGAATCTCATTGTCGATCGTGACCAGAGAGAGGCGGCTGCCCCTTCGCAAGATCATACGAACGAGGGCCCCATGCGACTGGGGTCCGCAATCGTCGACGACCAGGATCGCACGCTGCCCATCGTCAACCAGGGTCTGGACGGTCCTGCCGATGGACTCCCAACCGACCTCGGACTGGACGGCGTAGAGCACAAAGTCGCTGAGCGAGTGGTCACTCGCCTCGGTCTCTCGACCGAGAGCCTCGAGCACGAGACGTGACTTGCCGACACCAGGAAGCCCCACCACGCGGAAGGCGCTACGCTGCTCGGCCACGCGCTCAAGTAGTCGGGCTCTAAGAGCAGGCAGGCGGCCGTCGTCAAGCCAGAGTGACTGGTCGTGCTCGCTCCGTGCGGCCCAGTGGCTCCACGACCGGAAGGGACCGATGGTACCGGGAGACGTGCGCTCCTTGATCCAGATGACAATCGACGGGTAGGAGTTGGCCCACTCAGCGATCTGGCCCGCATCCCAGAATTGGATCTGCTCGGCGGCGATTGCCACGCCGGCGTCCCGCACTGCGGCCCGAAGCCCAGCTTCTCGCTCCCGGATCTGCTTTCGGGTGTAGGGGTGCGCGCACAGCATGATGTAATACCCACCCCCAGCGAGTCCGGTCCGCAGTGCGGCCTTTACCTCGCCATTGGCCGCCAAGACGTCCCGAATCGCGGCACTCGGTGGCATCGGTCCGGCCTTCGCCTGGAACTGGACGAGTCGGCCGGGAAGGAACCTGGTTCGCTCCGGCGCTCCCTGCCACTCAATGCGGCCGTCCTCGCCCCCATCCGGGGCATGAATGTTCTCGGCCACGTGGATCCCGGCGGGCGAGACGCTGTGAGCTACTGCCTCTGCCCGGAGGAGGCGCCTCAAGAGAGCGGGCAATTCCCGCTCGTTCAGTGTGGCGACATCTGAAGCTCCCGCCTCGAACGGGAAACGCATGCCAGCTGCTTGCGGAAGAGCTCTGCCAGGGCTCAGCAACCGGATCGTCGCGGGATTCGCGTCCAAGAGCCGCAGTAACGTATCCACGGAGGCTGCGGGGGTGATCGTCCCAGCCTCGTACTTGGTGAACGCGCGCGGGCCTCCACCGATCAGTTCGCCAGCCTCCACCTGCGTGAGTCCGAGACGATCTCGGATCGCGCGGATTTCTTCAGGTGCTAGACGCCGCAGCGACTCTTCCATGAGACCATAATAGCACATCGCGTCAGCACATGGACCACAATGGTCCCATAAAAGTATGTCCTGCTACGCCGAAACCTCATCGCCGCGATCGACTCGGGCGTGCGTCCGCATCGCCCAGGCGGATCGACGATGGCGCCGACGCCAGCGATGGACCTCGCGCGCAAGGTAGCGCTTGAGCACCGGAGGATCTTTGGCGTCAAACCGGTCACCACGGAACGAAATGAGGCAGGACAGACGGGCACGACAGACGCCCATTCCCAGAGCGGCCACCCCCCGAGTTCCGCCCAAAAGATGCCGATCGCTACCAAGGCGCGTGGCTCACGGCGCCGGCCTCGACACCGCCGATCGCGCAGCCTAGGCCATGGTCGGTGAGTGCGCTAACGGGCGCTTCTGCGAGGTACGGGCAGCAGCGAGTCCATCAGATCCGCAGCCTGGCGCTGCTGATCGGGAAGGACGTGCGCGTACGTATCGAGCGTGAACGCAACGCTCGCATGCCCGAGGCGTTCTGAGACGACCTTCGCGGGCACGCCGGCCTGCAGCGCCAGCGTTGCCGACGTGTGTCGCAGATCGTGGAAGCGGAAGCCGGTGAGTCCGAGCCTCCGCACGACCTTCCGGAACTCGGCGGACGCGGAGTAGGGCGCCACTAGCCGGCCATCGTCCGCAGCAAAGACGACCCCATGGTCCCCGTATGAAGGTCCCATGCGCAGCCGTCGCTCGTTCTGCGCAACCCTGTGCTCACGGAGCACGACAACCGTCGACGGCGACAGCGAGATCGTGCGCCGGCTCCGCGCCGTCTTGGGTGTCCGCAGCTTCACCCCGTCCGGTCCCAGGTACTGGGAAGTCCGCCGAACGGCTGCCGTTCCCGCCTCCAGATCGAGGTCTGCCCACCGCAGACCGAGCAGCTCACCGAGCCGGAGACCCGTCGACACCGCAACAAAGACCAGACGGCGCAGGTCGTCGTCTTCGCAGGCATTCACCAGCCGCTCGACCTCATCCGCGTCGAGCGCCCGCATCTCCGTCCGCTCGGGACGAGGCGCCGACACGGCATCCGCCGGACTACGTTCAAGAAGCTGCCAGCCGACCGCGTGGCGCAGGGCCTCCTTCAGGACGCGATGGTGGTGGAGGATGGTGCGGGGAGCCAGGGCGTGCTCCCGGAGCCGCGAGTACGTCGTCTGGATGTGTGCCGGCCGCAGGGCCTGTAGTCTCAGCGCGCCGAGGTGTTCAGCGAGCCGCCTGCATATCTGCTGGTAGCGCTGGAGCGTCGATGGTGCGACGTTCGGCTCGGCGTAGTCGCTCAGCCAGCGTTCGAGGTACTCCGCGACGGTGATGCGGCTCGGCGCAATGTCGATCCCCTGGTCCCGCAGCCTCAGCGCCTCGGTCAGCGCACGCCCCGCCTCCTTCTTCGTCCCGCGAATCGTGAACGTGCGCTTGCGGCGCCGGTGAATGACGGGATCAGGTGCCAGTTCCACGGTGATCCGCCAACTGCCCTTCCCGCGGCGCTCTATGTGACCAGTCATCATCTCCCGCTTCCTCGGCGCGACCGGCCGGTCGTGTCCGCTCCAACCACGAGTCCCCCGGTCAGAACATCCATTCTATCCGAACGTTAGTGCTGTTACCCGGCCTTGTTCAGTCGTCGCTGGCCTTCGCCTTGATCCGGGCTCTAAGCTCGTCCCGGGGTATCCGGATCACCCTTCCCAACCGAACGGCCGGCAGCTCTCCCCGCGCCACCAGTTCATAGGCGAGGTTGCGCGAGATCCGAAGCAGCTTCGCGGTCTCGGGGACTGTCAGCAGCAGTGAGTCGTCGTTCACCTGTCACCCCCGGTGAGCGGCCTCGCGCGCGGCGCCAAGCCATGCAGTTGTGTGTCGCCGGACCGCGGCCGGAGCCGGCCCGTCTTCAGCGAGCCTCGCTGGTCTTCCAGGTCGTTCCCTCCTTCGCCTGATCGGCCGCCAGACGCGAGCAAGCGGGCCACGCTGGTACCGCCCCGCGGCTCGATCCCCCATTCAGCGGCCACGAGCACGCGCGCCTGGCCCGTCCACTCGTTCACCGCTCGCCCGACGCGGTGCTCCGCGCGGCGATCGCTGCACACGAAGAGCAAGGCGGGCTCGCGGGGGAAGTGGTCCCCCCACTCCCCGGCGGCGTAATAGCGCCGGTACCCCTCGAACTTCGCGCGGTAATCGCCCGAGTCGAGCGTTCCGCGGTCGTACTCAAGGAGGAACGGTCGCGCCTCCGCGCCGCGCACGAGCACACCCGAAGCGTCTGGGCGGACCCAGGCGATCCGCCCGTCCTCCGCCACGAAGCGGTGCGTCGACTCCGCCTCGTTTCGCCACTCCGCGAGGCGCCAGCCGGCGGCCCTGGCATCTAGGGCCAGACGAGCGGCGAACCGGTTCACGCCGAGCGTGTGCTCGCGGTGCCGGACCACTCGCCGGGAGGATGTCCGCTCCCCGGAGGCGAACGTGACTCCCCCGTGGTTGGCGAAGATGGCCGGAGGCACGCCGGCCCGAGCGGCGAGCCAACGCATTCCCAGCTCGGTCAGCAGGTACCGCGACTCGAGGTCGTCGGCTCTGTTCATACGGGAGTTCCTCCCCGTCTCCACGGATTCCGCGTCCGCACCGATCGCGCCGCAGCTCGTGAGCCGCTCCAGTCGGCGCCTGATCAGTCCCGCCGGTTCGCTCGTGAGCGCCGCGAGATCGGCGGCGGTGAGGAGCGGATGCCGCGCCACCCACTCGATGAGGGTCTTCTCAGCCGGGCTGGTCGCGCGCGCGAGGCGGGCAAGACGTTGCCGGTCCGGCCCCACCTGCCCGCTCGTCGCCTGATCGAACGCACGCCTGCCAAGCGATGTTCCGTCGCGGCGGGCCGGCGGCCGGCAGTCGTCGAGCGGCCGTTCGATCGGGACGGCGCCCAGGACCGGTGCCTCCCCCCATCCGACCTGCTCGACGAGCGGCGCCGGCGCGCGGCCGGGCCGCGACCACCGCGCATCGCCCGCGCCGGCTGCGTGCAGCTCCTCGCGGGTGGTGAGGAGCAGGTCGAGACACCCGGAGCCTGCCCCGTCCCGCTTCGCGAGTGCGTCCTCCCACACCCGCCGCTCCCGGGGCGACGGGCAGATCACGAGCACGGGCGGGAGCCCTTCGGTGCCCCACCGCCTGTCGACACGGGCGCTCGCCGCGAACCACCCGGCCAGCCGCCTGCGGCGATGGACGTCCGGCGCCGCCGCGCGGTCCCACGCCACGAGGAAGGGCGCGTGGATCGGACCCGAGCGCAGGCAGCCGTAGCCCTCGATGTCCGGGAGCCACCAGCGCTCGGCCGGAGGCAGGGCGAGCGGGAGCGACCGCGCGTCGGCGAGCTCGGCGATACCGGAGCTCTCCAGATCGTCGGCGAGGTCGGCCAGGAAGCGATTCACGCAGGCGGTGATCTCGAGGCGGGCCACCCGGCTTGAGAGATCGCGCGGGCGGACCGGGACGGCGCCCGCGAGCGAGGCGAGATCCCGTCCGCACGCGGTCGCCAGGGCCGGCACCGCCTCGTCCCGCAGGACGGCGAGTCGCCGCGGTTCCAGCTCCGGCGAGGCTGCCGCGACGGTCTCGACCCATCCCTGCGCGGAAAGCAGGTGGATGAGCCGGCGGGCGTCGTGCTCATCCACGCCGAGCAGCCGGGCCAGCTCCGGCTCGCCGCAGAGCGGGAGCCGGGCGATCCACTCCAGGGCCCGTGCGAGACGCGCCGGTTCGTCACGCATGGCGCCCCCGGGGGTGGGGGCCGCGGCCGCGGTGGTCGTTGCCGCGGGACGACCGTCCTGCGGTCCCCGGACTCTCGCGCCGCTCCGCCCTGCCCGTCGGGGTTCCGAGGTCGTCACCCGCTCCCGCGGCACTCCCCTGCCCTGCCTCCGCCACTTCCTCCTGGGACTTCCGCCCGCGGCGGTCCGACGACCTCGACGGCGAGTGCTCCGAGAGCGCCTGCGTGATCTCCTCGACCACCTGCTCGCGCGGCCTGCCGACGCGCTCGGCGGAGCGCGCCGCGATCGCCCGGGCCCGACCCGGGACGGTCGGCGGCGGCGGGTCGACCCGGAACGAGAACGCGGGCGGGCGGGCGCGGCCGTCCCACCAGCGCGCGTAGCAGGTGAAGTCGTCGAGCGAGACCAGGTCGGGGACCTCGATCCCGCCTCCCAGCTCCGGCGTGAGCCGGCGGGCGTCCTCGGCGCTGACCCCGAAGACGGTGAGGCCGTCGGAGTTGGCGAAGATCGTCGGGGCGAGGTTGCGGTCGATGGCGTCGAGCTTGGCGAGCGACTGCGTCACCAGCACGAAGCTCGCGCCGTACTTGCCGAGCTCGGAGAGCATGCGCGTGTAGTCGACGGCGCCGAGCGTGCTCGACTCGTCGATGAGCCCGATCACCTTCCGCCGGTGCTGAGGCGGCAGCGCCACCTGCTCCTCGATCAGGAGACCGAGCAGGTTGAGCAGCGTCGCCCCCACGAGCGAGGCGGCGCCCTCGCCGAGCGCGCCGACGGCGGTGTTGACGACGAGCACGCCGCCGTCGCGCACGATCGCGCGCGGATCGAAGGTGGAGCGCGCCTGCCCGAAGACCAGGCGCGATGCCTCCGTGACCGTGAAGCGGCCGATCTTCGAGGTGACGGGGTTCGCGGTCTGCTGCTGCAGCACGCGCCCCGCGCGGTCGTAGTTGTCCCGCCACCAGGCGCGCACCGCCGGATCCTGCACCTGGTCGAGCACGCGCTCGCGCAGCTCCCGGTCGGTGAGCATCGGCGCGACGTCGAGCAGCGTGAACTGCGCCTCCCGCTCGTAGTGGCGGTTCGCGTCGAGCAGCGCGAGCAGCGAGGCCCGCAGCGCTCCCTCCATGCGCGGCCCCCAGTTGGCCGGCCAGAGGCGGTTCATCATCGTGACGATGTGCTCGGTCGTCCGGTCGCGGTCCGGGAAGAGCGAGACGTCGAGCAGGTTGAGGCCGACCGGACGCTCCAGGTTTGCGAAGTCGAGGTAAGTCGTGCGGTCCGCGAGTTCCGGCGGCACGGCGTCCAGCACCGCCTCGGCGAGGTCCTGGTGGGGGTCGACCACCACCAGCGCCGTCCCGTCCGATCCCCCGCCTGCCCCCTCCATCACGCGGGCCGCGAGGTGCCTGAGCAGCGTCGACTTGCCGCGCCGCGTCTTCGCCACGATCAGCTGGTTGCGGTGCAGGAGCGGCGCGGGGAGGTGGACGGGAGCGTCGCCGCCGTCCGCATCTGAGGTGCCGACGCGCGCGCCGCGCGCCGCGTGGCCGGGCGCCGGCGGGAGCCGCTGCGCGGTGGTACGGCGGATCCCGGCCGGGGCGCCCGCCTGGTCGGGCAGGTGCCAGAGGCCGGCGAGCTCGGCGGTGTTCAGAAGGAGCGGCAGCTTCCGGTCCGGCCTGCGGCGCGGCGCGTGCGGAGCCGCGGGGCGCAGTCCCCCGCCCGCCGAGTCGTAGGCGCCGTAGGCCGCCGCGGTCTCACGAGCGAGCAGGCGCAGGCGCTCGGGGCCCGAGTCATGCCAGCCGATCGCGTGGACCTCGAGGCTCGCGCTCACCAGGGGCGAGCCGAGCTTCTGCTCCACCACCCTCGGCGGGAGCGGTTCGGGGGAGCGCAGCATGCGCATGGCGAGCGCTCCCGCGAGCGGCAGCCCGACGAAGGCGCCGATGCCGCCCGCGAGCAGCAGCGGCCACTCCCCATCGAGGTACCACTGTCGTCCCAGCAGGCCCGCCGCGGCGATCGCGAGCGCCCCGACGAGCGGGACCGGGCTCGGCCCCGTGTCTCCGGCAGGTTCGCGCCGCGGCGCGCCGGCGGGCGCCGCCCGGCGGTGGATGCGGCCCGCGGCTCCGGCCGGCGCCGGGCCGAGTGTCAGCCGGCAGACGACCCGCTCGTCTCCCCGCGGCGCCGCCCGCGCCAGCACCCCGGTCAGCGGTGAGGGCTCGTTCCGCCAGTCGCTGCGGAGCGAGAGGATGTTCCCGGCGGAGGGCCTCAGCTCGACCACTGCGGCCTGCTCCGCCCCCAGCACGCGGACCGGATCGAGGTCGGCGCGGTCCGGCGCGATGCGCTCGGCCCGGGCCTGCGGGTAGGCCGCGCGCAGCTGCGCGAGCGCGCGATCGAGGCCCGATTCCGTGCCGGAGCGCACGTACCAGCGCGGGCCGGCCGCGCCCGTCGCGATCTCGAGCGAGATCGACTCGCCGGCCAGCGCGCCGAACATCCCCCGCGCCGAGGCGACGCTCGCCTCCAGATCGCGGGGCGCGACGACCTCTGCCAGGTACGAGAGTTCAGTGCGTGATCGCGACATCCGCGTCCCTCCTCTCCGCGCCCAGCAGCCGGAAGAAGGTGTCGCGGCCGCCGGGACGCGCGCCGAGCTCGCTCACGTCCTTGACGCCCGCGGGCAGCTCGAGCACCCGCGCGCGCCCTTCGAGCTCGGCGGAGAGCCGCTGCGCGGCGCCTCTGCCTGCCTCGTCTGAGTCCATCACGAGCACGACCGAGCGAGCGCGTTCGAGCAGCCGCAGCACGCCCCGGCCGGGCTGCGTCCCGAGCAGCGCGCACGCCGGCAGCCCCCATCCCGTGAGCGTCAGCCAGTCGAACGGCCCCTCGGTGAGGAAGAGGCGCCGCCTGCCGCGCTCGTAACCGAGCAACGGCTTCGGGAGCGAGAGCCCGCGGTACTTCGGCCCTCCGGCGCCGTCCGGGGCGCGCCCGACCATCCAGCCGCAGTGCGCGCCTCGCAGCTCCGGGATCACGAGGCGGCCGGCCATCGCCTCGTCGCCGGAAGCGAAGAGGAGGCCGAGCTCCCCGGCGCGCTTCAGGCTGAGCCGGCGCCGCTTCAGGTAGGGCACGAGCCTCCGGCCGTCGCTCGTGCCGAGCCGGCAGCGCTTCGCGACCCAGGGCTGCACTCCCCGCTCATCCAGGTAGCGCAGCGCCGCGGGCGTCTCAAGCAGCGTCTCGTGGTAGAGCTCGCAGGCCGCCGTGAGGATCAGCCGGTCGTCGAGCGAGAGCACCGGGACCTGCTCGCTCTCGTGCGACGGACGGGCCTGCCCCGGGGGCGCGGGTGCCCTGCCGGCGGCGGCGCCCACGGCTCCGCCTCCGAGCCGCACGACGGCCTCGCGGAAGCTCAGGCCCTCTGTGCGGCGTATGAAGTCGATCACGTCGCCCGAGGCGCCGCAGCCGAAGCAGTGGAAGGACTCCGTCTCGGGATAGACGCAGAGGCTCGGGGTCCGGTCCTCGTGGAACGGGCAGCGCCCCGTCAGTCGCCTCCCCTGCCCGCGCAGCTCGACCCCGTGGCGCCGGACGATGTCGGCGAGCGGGTTGCGGCGCTTCAGCTGATCGATGTCGATGTGGCTCATGGCTGCACCTCCGTCCTGTCGGCAGCGCGTTCCGCGGGGTCTGTCGTCGCCAGCGCGTGCTCGAGCGGGCTCGCCTCGACGCGCAGCGCGATGTGGTTGCCGCGGGCCAGGAAGAGGCCCTCGCCCCTGCGGCAGGCGAGCAGGAACTCCCGCTCCGCGGCCGAGAGCCCGAAGGTCTCCGCGACGAGCCCGGCCGTGGAGCTGTCCTGCCGCATCAGGAGCTGCACCGAGCTGTTGGCGAGCACGGTGTGACCCTCCGGCGAGGCCAGGAAGTCCCCCACGTCCTGCGTGACCGTCGTGAGGCCGAGCCAGCGCTTGCGCGCCCGGCGCGCGAGCTGCGCCAGGAAGCGCGCCCCCTCGGGGTAGCGCATCAGGGACCACGCCTCGTCGATCAGGAGCACGCGGGGTCTCGGGTCGCGCGTCACCCGCCCCCAGATGTGATCCGCGATGAGGTAGGTGGCGAGCGGGCGCAGCTCCTCCTCGAGGCCCTCCACGTTGAAGACGACGAAGGGGCGGTCGAGTGAGGCCGTCGTGCGCTCCGAGAAGACGCGGCCGAGGCTGCCCGAGACGTAGCGCTCCAGGCGCCCGGCGAGCCCGTGCTCATCGCCTGAGCCCGCCAGCACCCGGACCAGGTCGCGCAGCACCGGCGCAGGGCGGTCGTGCGTCGCCGGGTCGGCGGTGATGCCGGCCCGCCGGTAGCTCTCGTAGAGCGCCCGGTCGAGCACGCCCTGCTCGCGCTGCCCGAGCGATTGACCGGGCCCCGCCAGCATCAGCGCGAGCAGTCCCTGAAGCGCCAGGACGCGCTCGGCGAGCGGATCGCGCGCGTCGGGATCCGCCCGGTCCGGCTCCGGCGCCCACGGTGGCAGGTCGAAGGGGTTGATGCGGACGGGCGAGCCGCCGGAGAGGCGGACCATCTGCCCGCCGACCGCCTCGCAGATGCGGCCGTACTCGTCCTCGGGGTCGATCACGTAGTACTCGACGCCGAGCAGCAGCGCCCGCAGCGCCTCCACCTTGCAGGCGTAGGACTTACCGGCCCCGCTCTTCGCGAAGACGACCTTGTTGGCGTTCTCCTGGTCGGGTCCGAAGGGGTCGAAGACCACCAGCGAGCTGTTGTGGACGCTCTCGCCGTAGAGCAGCCCGCGGCCGGCGGAGAGAGCGCTCGAGGTGAAGGGGATCATCGTCGCCACGCTCGACGTGTCGAGGTTGCGGCGGCGCCCCAGGTGGTCCTGCCCGGCCGGGAGGCACGAGAGCAGGCCCGGCATCATCTCGTAGAGAGCCGGCCGGACTCCCGCCATCATCCCGGCGAGCGTCCCCTGGACGCGCGCCGCGGCCCGGTCGAGCTCCTGAACCGAGCGGCCGTGCACCCGGACGTAGAGGCTTCCCGAGAAGACGCGCTCGTCGCCGCGCTCCAGCGCGTCGCGCAGCCGCTCGGCATCCTCGTAGGCGACCTCGCGCTCGGCGGAGGCGATGCGCCCGCCCCTGGCGTCGAGCAGGCGCGATGACTGGAGCTCCACCAGGCGGTGGGTCAGGCCGCGCACCGCGTCCCCCGAGTCCAGCGGCTCGAGGTGCAGGCTGAGGTCGAGCGGCTCGCCCTGGTCGATGAGCCGCCCGAGCCAGTTCGGGGCGACGTGGCGCGGGTAGCCGGTGAGCGCCAGCACGCGCGTGAGCCGCCCGTCGATGGCGAGGCAGTCTCGCGCCTCCTCGATCGCCGTGGGCGCGATCAGGTCGGCGGTGGAGCGCTCGCCCGCTGCGAAGCGATGCGCACCGGACGAGCCCGCGCCGCGATCCCGGCGCCGCAGGAGTGCCGCGGGGCTACGCACGGGAGACCGCCTGCCGGAGCCCGGAGAAGGCGGCGGGCGATGTGACGACCGGTGTGGCGACCAGAGCCTCACGACTGGCGGTGCCGCCTGAGACACCGCCGAGCGCGGCGCGCCAGAGCGCCGCCAGTTCCTCGCCGCCCAGCCGCCGCGTGCTCACGCCGAATGAGCCGAGGCCTTGCGCCACCTCGCCTGAGCGCAAGGAGAGCGTGCGCCGCGCCCGGGCGAGGTCGCTCTGCCCCTGCGCTTGCAGGCCGCGGCGCCACGGCCAGCCCGGCGCGGCCCGCCCGGGTGCTGCGTCCACGTCCGCCGGGACGACCACGTAGAAGCGGCGGTCGAGCAGCGTCCGCTCGCGGGCGATGCGCCGCACGAACGCCTCGTGGTCGAGCGCGAGCCGCCGCAGCGTCTCCGTGCCCGCGCGGGCGCCCCCGAGACCGGCGAGGTAGCCCTCGACGTCGGCCGGGACCAGGCGCACCAGCACCTGCAGCGGGTAGGTGAGTCCGTTCAGGAAGCGCCGGTACCCGGCGAGGATCGCCTCCTGCTCCGGCTCCGACTTCAGCGCGAAGTGGATGCCCTGGGCCTCGAGCACGCAGCGGTAGTCGCCGCCGCGCAGGCGCACGATGTCGCCCGATATCTCCTCCAGCGGCAGGATTTCCTGCACGCTCGCGAGGCGCCGCCTCCTGCTACCGCGTGACCACATGTGCCACTCCCTTCCTCGCCACCACCCGGGCTCCGCGTTCCATCAGCGGTAGCGCCTCATGCGTGCTCGCCACGTGCGTCTCCTGATCCGGTGCGATTGCCTGCGTGCTTCCCGTCGGGCCCGCTGATGGGCCCGCTGCTCGGCCCGCTGCTCGGCCGGGTGAGCGCTCTTCCCGAACGGCCGCCACCGCCGTCTCCGGTCAGGACGCGGTCGCATGCACGTCTCCCCTCCTCGTCACCGGGTGGACGGGCGGCGCCGCGAGCGGGCGCAGCACCACCTCGCGAGCCGCGCGCGGAGGCACGGAGCGCTCGCGCGGCCTCCAGACGGCGGTGCGGGGCACGGCCCGGTAGCGCAGCAGCACGAATACCCACTCCTCGAGCGGGCGTCCGGCGGGCCGCCAGAAGACCAGCGGCAGCACCGCGGCCAGCACCAGCGCGGCCGCACAGAGGCGGACGGGCAGCGGCAGCGGCAGGTCGCCCGCGGCGCCGTAGGCCAGCGAGAGGCCGGCGGCGGCCGAGAGCAGCTGGCGCATCGTCAGGCCGAGGACGGCCTTGTCGGCGACGCCGAGGTGGGTCGGGATCTCGTGGCGCCCCATCACGCCATCGCCCCCTGCACGATGCCGGCGATCGCGCGCGCGAGCAGCACGATCGCGAACCCCGCGAGCGCGTTGAGGATCGCCGTCTTGCCCGCCTCCATCTGGCGGGGCGACCCGGACGCCGACATGTAGAGGAATGCCCCCCACATCACGAAGAACGCCGAGACCGCCGCCGCCACACCGATGCCGATGTCGAGCAGGTTCCCGAACAGCACGTTGATCTCTTCCATCACTGGCTCCCTTCTCGGCCGGCGCCCCGTGCGCCGGCCGGCTCCTCGCTCATCACAAGCACCTCCGTCACCAGCCAGCGGCCGCCCTCGCGGACGAGCCGCAGGCGGACGTGCTGGGTGACCTCTTCCCGGGCGGCGCGTCCGGACGCCGGGTCCAGCCAGCTCCGCTCGTGCAGCGAGCGGACCGTCGCCTCCGCGACAGCGGCGGTGAGCGCGGCGACCGAGACCGACTGGACGGCCGCGCGGCTCCGGCGGCCCCCGGCGATGGCGGCCGGATCGACCGCCGCTCCCGCGAGCGCCGCGCGGAGTTCGCCTGAGGTGAGCGCGGCGAGGCGCGCCATATAGCTGTCTGCGTCGCGGTAGTCGAAGCCGCCGTAGGCGGACACGAACGCGGACGCCGCGGCCTCCACGGAGGCGGCATCGGCCGCCCTGCGCGCGGCGCCGTCCTCACCGCGCCCGGCGAGGCGCGAGGCCCCGCTCCAGGCGGAGGCGACGGCGACCGCCAAGAGCAGCGCGGCGAGCGCGAGCAGCGCGTAGCCCGGTCCGCGCCCGGTCACGACGCTGCCCCGGCAAACGCGGCCGGCACGGGCGGCGGTGCCGTCATGAGCTCGGCGGCGGCATAGCTCTCGCGGGCGGGCGCCGGCGCCACGGCGGCCGCTGGCGCCTTGGTGCGGGCGCCGAAGCCGCGCCCCACCGGGGTGATCGCCACTACCGGCAGCTCCGCGGGCACGCCGTGCGCAGCGCCGTCTCTGGAGATGGCGGTGGCGTGTTCGGGCGGAGGCGGAGGCGGTTCGGGACCGCCGACGCCGGGAAGTGCCGCGAGCAGCGTCGCCGCCAGCGCCGCCACGGCGATCACCACCACGAGCACGGAGGCGAGGACGAGCAGCAGGAGCGCGCCGGCGATGCGGAGCGCCTCGCGCGGGAGGTCGCCGAGCAGCGAACTGGCGATGAGCGCGGCCTGGAGCACGGGCTACCTCCCCACCGCGCCGGCGGCGGCGCTACCGCGCCCGGCGACGCCGGCGGCGACGCGGCCGGCCACGACGAGCGCGACGGCCGCCCCGGTGCCCGATTGCTGGACCTGGCCGTGGAGGAGCGAGGGCACCCGGAGCGTCAGGGCGGCGATGGCGATGCCGAGGAGCAGGGTCAGCAGCGCGTCCGCGGCGCCGCCGGGCACCAGCTCGACCATCAGCGCCGCGCCGAGGCGCAGCACGACGAGCTGGACCGCCTGCTGGAAGACCACGATCGGGAAGAGGTGCGCCCACCAGCGCGTCCAGCCCTGCGTCTGGGGCAGCACCCAGCAGAGCACCATCAGCGGCGACAGCACGATCAATACGTCCAGGAGTGCGAGCCGCATCAGCATCTGGAAGACCAGCAGGAGCGCCATCACGGCGTACGCGATCGCCACGAAGACGAGAGCGATCCCCTCCTGCGCGACGTTCGCCTGCTCGTAGCCGGGCAGGCCGACCTGGCCGACGGCTGAGGCGAAGGCGTTGTTGACCTCGATCAGGAGGCCCGCGAACTCGAGCGTGAGGTTCACGGCGAGGGCGGCGAGGATGACGCGGGGAAGCAGTTCCATCGCCCCGTGGTAGGGGCTGCCGATGTGCCGCCGGACGATGACGTTGAAGCCGCCCCACATCACCACCACGGCGAGGCCGGCGTTGGCGATGGCGCGCGAGAAGTCCCAGAGGGAGCGCACGGTCGGGCTCTCGTAGGAGCCCGCTGCGGGGGTGCGCGTGACGAAGTTGAGCGAGGAGCCCCCGAAGCCGAGCGCCCAGTCGATGAAGCTGCGCATCGCCCCGAGCAGCTCCCGCCCGAGCGCGCTCACGACGCCGTCGAGGATCGAGGCCGCCCACTCGCGCGGGTCGAGCCCGCTCAGCAGGTCGGAGGGGCTCGGGAGCCCGGGAATGCCGATCGCGGGGGCGGTGCCGGGCTGTGCTGCGACCGGGGCCGTCGCGGCGGCCGCCATCGGCCTCGCCTCTGGTGTGGGGCCGGCGGATGGGGGCGCCGCCGCGGCGACGAGAGGTGCGCCGGCCCGGGTGAGGGCCGCGAGCGGATCCGCCGCCTGCTCCGCGTGGGCGGGCACGGCCAGCAGTAGCCAGCAGACGAGCGCTCCGGCGACGGCGAGCAGCGGACCCCGCACGGCCAGCCCCTTCCGCATCGGCGAGCGCTCGCCTCGATTGGCGGCGTGCGGCGATGCAGGGCTAGGGTGCGATCAGGCGTTCACAGAAAGTTCCGGATTCGTTCCACGAGAGTTCCAAACGTTCCGGATTTGTTCCGGATTTGTTCCGGATTCGTTCCGAACACGCCAGAATCGGCTCAACGCGGGTCCGGGCGGCGTTTCCGCATGCTGCGGACACATGGGGCGACGCCCACATGCCCACATGAACTCCGCCCAGGAGAACAGAGACCGCTGCCGGCCCGGGGCCCGGGCGAAGACCGACTCGACCGAGGCGGCGTCCTCCCCGCCGGCGACGATCTTCCCGGCGAGCGCCAGCATCAGGTCGTCGACCTCGTCCCCGTAGGCGGTGGGCCTGCGCGTGCTCGGCGTGCGCGAGGCCGCGGCGCTCTGGCACCCGCCCGGCGCGAAGGACGAGACGCCGCTCGTGGCGCGGTCCGGGGCGCGGGTGCACGTCCCCCAGGCGAGGGACGTAAGCGGCGGGGCGCTCGTCGGCCAGACGACGGCGGGCGCGCCGCGGGAGATCCGCTTCCCCGACGACCTGCTGCGCCGCCACCACCTCTACGTCGCGCGCACGCGCATGGGCAAGTCCACGCTCATGCAGCACCTCGTCGCGCACAGGCTGCGCGAGAAGGCGGCGGGCCGCGACGGCGACGCGATCGTCGTCGTCGACCCCCACGCCGACCTCGTCGCCGACATCCTCCAGCAGGTCCCCGAGTCGCTGGCGGGGCAGGTCCGCCTCCTCGACCTCGCGGGCGAGCGCGGCTACCCCGGCATCAACCTGCTCGACACGCGCGTCTTCAGCGACCGCGACCGCACCGCCGACTCGGTCGTGCGCGTGGCGAAGGGGATCTGGGAGCAGTGGGGGCCGCGCATGCAGTCGATCCTCGAGCAGGTCGTGAAGACCCGGCACGAGCACAACGCCCATCCCGCCACCGCCGCCGAGGAGCAGTGCACGATCCTCGACGGGCTGCGCCTGCTCTCCGACGACCGCTTCCGCACGCTGGTGCTGAAGCGGGTGAGCGACGAGTTCCTGCTGGACTGGTGGGAGCGCGACTTCAAGGGCCGGCGCCGCGAGTACCGCGCCGACGCCCTCGCCCCCGTCCAGACGCGGCTCTCCTACTACGCCTCCTCGAAGCGGGCGCGCGCCATCCTCGGCCAGCCCCGCTCCACTATCGACCTCAGGCGCACGATCCTCGACGGGGCGTGCTGCTCGTCTCCACCGCGCAGGGCGCGGCCGGGAAGGACGTCGCCGCGCTCGTGGGTGCCTCCGGCCTCAACCTCACGGACGCCGTCATCCGCGAGCAGGGCGAGCTGCCCCAGGCGCAACGGCGCGGCGCACTGGCGGCGGCTTCGCGCTCTAATCCGATGGTTGTACGAGTCATACAGGACAGGCAAGACGAGTGATGTCCGGGCCTTCGATCGTTACTTCATCAAACGTGAGGATCCAGCCGACGGTGCGAGAAAGTTCATACCAAAGAACGCCATGACGGTTGAGGCGCTCCTCGGCAAGTTGAACCTGAGGCCGTAGCTACTGCCCGTCGACGATGGCAGGCACGCGCCAGAGTTGGTCCCCACGGAAGTGCTCAAGATTGGGTCGGGCGCAGGTGTTCAGCGCAGCCGGTCGCGGCGGAAGCCGAGGCGCTACTGGTGGACGCGGGATGGGCTGCTCCGGAGCCGATGGCGGAGGAGGTCGCCACGGTCGGCGAGGGCGGCCGTGGCGCCAATGCCCGCGAGGCGCAGCGGACACTGTTCTCGTGGGCGGAGTTCATGGCCGAGGATCCGGTCAACCCGAAGCGCCGCAGCCGCATGCCCGAGCCCGCGTCCATCTCGCTCCTCGAGTGGGCGCTGGAGCGGGAGGCAGAGCCGGCCGGGGCAGACCGCTAGGCTCCACTGCCAGGGGGGAGGCTACCACTCCGTGCGAGCGGTGGCCTCCCCAGTCTTCCCTTGTGTGTGAGGTTTCATCGTGTCTACGATCAGCACGTCAAGCCACTAACAGAGTGTGAAGAGAGCCTGATGGCTGTATCTAGTGTAGTGCTCAGGCACTAATGCACTTATCCACTGCCTGGATGGTTTCCAGCTTGTCCTTTTGAAGCCGCTCCAGATAGTCCTTGTGGATGACCTCCGCCTGCTCCACAGCCCACTTGACAGCGTCGCACGGAGAGAGCCCGCTCTCTTTCTTGTGCTCACCACCATCGGTGACAAAAACTTCACAACTATCCAGACCGATAGCTGTAATCCTCATGGAAATACCGTTCCACTCTGCTTGCCGAAACTGTTGGACATCGTTGGGTCCACGAGTGATCCATTTAAGGTCGCTTGCGCTTGGCATCTACTGGCTCCTTCATTGTGTCCACAAGTGTAGCACACCGTGGGTTTCACGCTTGCGTTCCGCCGGGTCACGTCCGCCCCTTGGTGGAACCCGCTTGTGACGCGAGCTACGCCAGCATCTTGTCACATGCTGGCTGTTCGAGGACTCCAGTGGGATGCTCAAACGAACTGCCGGGGCGACAACGCCTTGCGCCAAAGCCGCTGGAACAGCGCGCCCCCCACTAGCCGCTCTGCGTTATCGGGCATCAACAGGCGGCCATCGCGTTCCCGCCTCCTGTAGCGGAAGTCGCCGTCAACTGCGGACAAGTGCCACACCTTCAAGCCTCGGTCTTAGCCTCCTCGAAGGCGCCGACGCCAGAGCCGTCGCCGGCCAGTACCAAGAATGGCGCCGCCGGCCGCTAAGAAAGGTCTGAACAAGGGGCCATTGGTGGTAGCGGCCGCGTTGAGGTGGTATTGCCCCGTCTCGCCCCACCCCTCTTGCTCGATGACGATCTTCATCGGGCTTCCCTTCGCATTTCGAGTTCGTAGGGAAGCCTAGCGAATCAAGGGGTTCTCCCCTGGGGCCACACGCAGCTCGACGCCGACAAACGCGTCATCCTGAGGATCACGCCGGACAAGGTAACGATGAACTAGCTTGAGGGCATCGTCCTGCAGCCGGCATGCTGCAACCCTCGCCTCTGTTTGGGCGTCAACCGCGTAGGCGCTGGCTGCACCGACTTCGCACACCGGCTCCGGCAAGCGTGGGAGGAGAACGGCGGCGATCCGTTCGACGGCCCGGTCGAGGTCGACGAGACCTACGTGGGCGGGCTGGCGAAGAACAAGCACGCCTCCGAGCGCGATCGCATCCACCCACGCGGCGTGCTCTCCGACAAGGCCGCCGTCGTCGGCGTCAAGGACCGCGCGACCAACCGCGTCAGCGCCCGAGCGATCGCCTCGACGGACGGCGACACCCTGCGCGACTTCGTGCGCGAGCACGCCGCCCGCGGCGCTCAGGTGTACTCCGACGGCCACGCGGCCTACGTCCCGCTGGCGGGCGAGTACAAGCACGACGCGGTCCAGCACTCGGTCGGGACATACGTGATCGGGAACACCCACACCAACGGCATCGAGTCGCTGTGGTCGATGTTCAAGCGCGGGTATCAGGGCACGCTCCACCACATGAGCGTGAAGCACCTGGACCGCTACGTGACGGAGTTCGCCGGGCGGCACAACGCCCGCCCGATGGACACCATCGACCAGATGCGCGCCGTCGTGCGCGGGCTGGTCGGGAAGCGCCTCCAGTACGGGGAACTGATCCGCTAGGTCTGTATCGCCCGCAGCAGATCCCGCCACCCGCAGCACACGGCACAGAACGCGCGTTCTGTGCCTTCCCCTATAATGGCCCCAGACGTGAAGCGACCCCGCCTTGCCGGGCGGGGCCGCTTCTTCGGTTCACGATGGAGTGCCTCGCGGCCCCCATCGTAGCCCGAGCAGCGGTCGGATTCAACCGCGCCGCTGCGTGCATCAGAGGCCCCGTAGTCAAGTCTGGGCAAGACACGCGACTGAAAATCGCGAGACGCGGGTTCGAATCCCGCCGGGGCCTCCAACAGCCAGTGGGAGATTACCGCGCGGGCGGCTTCTTCGGCGGTTTCAGCACCGCCTGTAGGAGCTTCTCGGGCGTGGTGGGTATCCGTAGATCCTTCGGTTGCCTCGCCATGCTTCGCCTCCCTATCCCGGGCTCAGCGTATCAGAATCCGGTACGGCGCACGCTGCCAGCGGGCTCACGGTCGGCACTCGACAGTCCATGGGAGGGGCCGCCAAACGTAGATCCCCCTCGCGAACACGCTGTACTCGGCAGTCAGGACCACCACTGAGTAGGGCGGGAGGAAGCGGTCCCCGCCACTCAGGAAGCGGCCCTCAAGGTCCGGGTAGCGGTCCCCGAAGTAGATCTCTCTGTGTTGCGTGCTGCTGAGCTGACTCACCGGGCTGGTGGTTCCGCTCGGGCCAGTCCTCCACGGCGTGCCACTATCGCCGGCTATCCGCACATCAACGCTGATGCCCGCAGCAGATCGTGGGCGTTCATAGTCGACGGAGCAGGAGAGAATGCCGCTTGCCTCGAAGGTGTGTGTCTCCGGGCCTACGCCGCTGACGGTGAAGCCGTCGACCGCTGGCGGCTCGGGCGTCGGGGTGACCGGCGGGCCGTAGCGGCTCATGAAGTCGCGGTTGACGAGTGGCGGTGCCCCGGCGATGTAGGACATCCAGCTTGAGTCGCGCTCCTTGACGTGGACTGCGGCCACGGCGTCTAGAGGAATGCGCGCTTCGTTGGGTGTGGCGGTCGTCCGGACTCCGAGTACCGCCAGCGCCAGCGTGGCCAGCGCGAGTGCAGTCACTATCCGGGAAACGATGGGTCATTCTCCTTCTCCTTCCTGTGGTGCAGGAAGGACCGTTGCCTGGGTGACTACGTAGTGGGGTGCCTCCCTGCGGTGGACGGCTGGCCGCTCACCACAGCAGACAACTCACACTCCGCAGGGAGGCATGGAGAGCCGCCTATGCGGTGAGCAGTCAATCTGTGGTGAGCGCCTCGACCGTACCACAGGTTCGCGGCGTCAAGGGTGACGAACTATATAATCCCCAAGTTAGGCCCACCACACAACGCTCGAACGACTTCGCGCCCATCCGACCCGACTCCGATTCGCGTGGCCATGCAGAGAGGCAAGTCGGGGTGGGTCACACGATCTCCGCGACTGTTCGCTGATGCCTACGGGCACCATCAGCCCAGCAGCGCCGCAACCGCGCCGAGCGCGATGCACGGCCCGTAGGGCACGCGGTCACCGCGGCCGGCTCGCCGCGTGACCAGCAGCGCCGCGGCCGTCACGCCTCCCGCGAGCGCGGCCCAGAATCCGGCCGACAGCACGCCCGGGTAGCCCACGACCGCCCCAACAAGCGCAACCATCTTCACGTCCCCGCCGCCGAGGCCGCCCCCGCTCAGTCCGCGGATGGCGATCGCGACGACAAGCGCGCCGAGCCCGCCCGTGAGCGCCTCGACCACCCCGCGGTCGGGCCAGGCGCCGGAGACGGCGATCGCCAGGACCAGCGCCGGGTAGACGAGCCGGTTCGGGATGACGCGGCGCCGGAGGTCCGACCAGGCCAGCGCCAGGAAGCAGACACCGAAGCCCGAACCCAGGACGATCTCCGCCGGCTCCCGCCCGCGCAGCGCGAGGATCGCCCCGACCACGAGAGCCGCTCCCGCGAGCGCCGGGTACGCTGCCCGCGGCTCCCGGTCCCTCACCAGCCAAGCGGGGCGCACGCCGGCGATGCGCCCCGTCACACCACCGCTCCCGGCTCCCGGGCCAGGAGCGCGGCGAGCAGCTCCCGCGTCTCCTGCCCGGGCGCCGCCTGCGGGTCGTCCAGCTCCCGTTTCAACGCCTCGGACAGCACCTTGAAGACCTTGCGGACCCCGTTGGCGTCCCGGGCCGCCGCGAGATGGCGCATCAGTCCCCGCGCGGCCGCCTCGTCGGTCGGCTCCTGCTCCAGGACCACCCGGTAGAGGAGCGACGCCCGCTCCCGCTCCCCGAGCCGTTCGGCGACCGCTGCGCCGCGGCTCGCCCCGTCGGACACTCGCCGGCGGTAGTCGGCCCGGTAGGCGTCGAGCCACGGGAACGGCTCCCCCTCGAGGAAGTCTCCCCGGCAGAGCGCCGCGGCGCGCTCGTACTCGGCAAGCGCGTCCACATCGGGGAGCACGGCCGCGCGCCTGAGCGCGGACTCGAATTCGTCGAGGTCGATGCGGAAGAGGGCGGTCTGGAGCTGGTATCGCTGGCGGGCGGTGACCACCGGCTGCAAGTTCATCGCTGCCTGCCGCGGACCGCACGACTCCCCGCAGGCTGCTCACGGCATTCGCGATCGTGTGCCGGAGGCTCGCGTCCCAGAGGTAGTCCGGCCACAGCGCCTCGGCGACGGACTCGCGCGGCACGGGCCTTCCGCCCTGCGTGGCGAGGAACGCCAGCAGCTCGCGGGACTTCGTGACGGGCCAGCTCGCGACGGGGGTGGCTCCGAGCCGCAGCTCGAAGGGGCCGAGGCACCGCACCGTGAAGACCGCCTGCGCGGCGGGCGGGCCATCCGCCGCCGCCGGGGAGAGGTCGGTGTGAGTGAGCAGCGCCGACTGGCGGATCGCCGGCGCCGGGCCGTGTGCCTGCGGGGATCCGCCGGAGAGGATCGCGCCCGCGGCCGCCCCGCCGGGCGGCTCCGGGGGGGCCGCCGACCGCACCCGACCGTCCTCGCACCCGGCATCCTGCGGGGCCGCGGGCACGGGCTCGGGCAGATCCGGATCCAGATCCAGATCCGGCTCGCCGCCCGGTCGGACGGGCGCAGAGGACACGGCGTCTCGCCCGCCGCCGCCGCGTGCTGCGAACCCGGGCGGGTCGTGGGGCACGACCGGGGGCACGACCGGGTGCGCGAGGGTGGCGCCCACACCGGCGGCATCGCCCCCGCGATCGTCGCCGGTCCGCGGCCGTCCGCCGGCCGGGGTGCGCGCCTCCGCCTCCCGGGGAGGCGGAGGATCCCCGGCCATCCGGCCGAGCACCTCTGCAGCACCGAGAGAGGGAGAACCTGATGCCACGACGGATCATCTGCTGGGAGATCACCGACGCGTTCTCGAAGTTCGGCTTCGACGACGGGGACGGACCCAACTTCACCGACGAGGTCGCCGCCGCCATCGAGGCGGCTGGCCCCTACCGCTGCCGTACCCAGATCTGGGGGCTGCACAACTACGGGATCGAAGCGATCGAGAAGGAGGTCGCGCCGGAGGAGTGGGTGCCCGTCGCCGAGTTCGACGGCTACACACTGCCGCCCTGGGAGAGCCTCCCTGAGCCCGTGCGCGACGCGCTCGTCGCCCTCAACGACGGCGAGTCGCCCGCGTGGCGGCTCTGAGCGATTCGCTCGTGGATGTGGCCGGACGAGGCAGAACCTGCCCGACCACCTCCGCCCGCACACAAGTCCTGGTGTTCCTCCATCAGCCGACTGGTCTGGCTCGAGAGCGCTTCGAGCTTCCGGTCGACTACCTGATCTGCTCCGGGACCTGTCCCCCTTCAGCATTGAGGCCACGGCCAAACCGCCCGGTCCACTCTGCCGCCCACGGGCCGGAGCGGTCCGGCCGCGCCCGACCGCTCTCGGCCCCTCACGGCGCGGGCGAGCCCGTGGCCTCAAGAGCGAGCGCGACCTCGGCTGCGACGGTCTCTCGCGGCCGGCCGAAGCGCAGCGCCGAGCGTCCCGCCACCGCGCGCACCCGCTCCGCCGCCACCGCGGCCGGCGGGTCCACGCGGAACGAGAACGCGGCCGGCCGCGCGGCGCCGTCCCACCAACGCGCGTAGCACGCGAAATCGTCGAGGCCGGTCAAGTCCTCGACCTCGAGGTCGCCCCCGAGTTCCGGCGCCAGCCGGCGGGCGTCCTCGGCGCTGACCTGGAAGACGGTGAGGCCGTCGATGTTCGAGAAGATCGTCGGCGCCAGCGACCGGTCGACGGCATCGAGCTTCGCCAGGCCCTGCGTGACCAGCACGAAGCTCGCTCCCTACTTCCCAGGCTCGGAGAGCATCCGGCTGTAGTCGACCGCCGCGAGCGTGCTCGACTCGTCGACCAGCACCACGACCCGCCGCCGCCGCTCCGGGGGCAGCTCCACCTGCTCCACGCCCGGCGTGCACTCGGTGATCGGCACGAAGACGGCCGTCAGACTGTAGTGCCCGTTCATCGTGATGGTCCGCGGCGAGACGCCCGATCCCGGACCCACCCAGTGGGAGAATCGATAGTCCGGATAGTTCGATGTGGCCGATGCGCTCACGCTTGTCCCCGGACCGTACGGCCCCGCCGGGCTGACGCTGATCGACCCGATTCCCGACGGCCTCACCGACGTGCTCAGCGTGTACGTGACCGGCACCCGCGCGAAGCCGACGCTCGCGCTGCGGTTACCGCTCATCGTGAGCGTGCACGTGCTGCTCGTGGAGGACGTGCCGCTGCAGTTCCCGCCCCAGGAGGCGATGGCCTAGTTGGCGTTCGGCCTCGCCGTTACCGTCACCGACGCACCGCTGTCGTACCACCGGTGATGCATCCTGCGATCTGCGCTGGAGCCATCTCGTAGCGTCACCCTTCGCTCCGCTCGGCCAACCATAGGGATTCGACGATGCGGTCAAAGATCACATCGAGACTAGGCTCGCCCGATAACGCCGGACCCTGACCCGTCTGCAGCACCCACCGATTGCATTCGATTGCGCGGAGTAGGTCGAGGCACAGCCAGGATTGTGTGGCTTCGTCTTGCAGAAGGAGACCCTGAGTGGAGTATCCGGTCCCTTCCTCTGGCTCGGTGGCCACAAGGTCATCCAACGCCATGCTGGCTCCGGGCGGGATATCGAATACAAGAGGCACGTGCCGCGATGACGCCTTGTATTGATAGGTGCCGACCGGGAGCGGATCCCCTCGAGTTCGGTCGGAGACGTCTGTTGGTGCGTCGCAGTCCCCCAGGCCGAGGGAGGGCATGTCGTTGTTCCCCACTAGCCGGAGCGACGGCGGCACACAGCCAGTCAGGTTGTTGCTGGCCAGGTAGGCATCCGTCAGGCGCGTCAACCTGATGACCTTCGACGGGATCCGGCCCGTGAGGGCGTTCCCGTCCAGCCGCAGTTCCGTTAGCGAGGTGAGCGTGCCCAGCAGGCCCGAGAGTTCGCCCGTCAACCCGCTATTCGCCAGATCCAGTTTCACCACCCGTCGGGGCGTCCCCTCCACCGTCACGCCGGTCCAGCTTGCCATATCCCTCGTGGTGCTCCAGTTGAGCGTCCTTGTTCCCGCGAGTGTGTCCCTGAGCGCTAGCAGATGGGCGCATTCCCCCACGAGTTGCTCGTTCGTGGTCGGATTCGGGACCGCGATCCCTGACGCGCACGACGCAACCTGGACAGGTGTGGTCGGAGTGGGTGTCGCAGTCGCCGTGGGCTCCGCAGTCGCCGTGGGCTCCGCAGTCGCCGTGGGCTCCGCAGTCGCCGTGGGTGTCGCGGTCGCCGTGGGCTCCGCAGTCGCCGTGGGCTCCGCAGTCGCCGTGGGTGTCGCGGTCGCCGTGGGCTCGGCGGTCGCCGTGGGTGTCGCGGTCGCCGTGGGCTCGGCAGTCGCCGTGGGTGTCGCGGTCGCCGTGGGCTCGGCAGTCGCCGTGGGCTCGGCGGTCGCCGTGGGCTCGGCAGTCGCCGTGGGCTCGGCGCTGGGGCTAGACAGAGCGGCAGGTGCCAGTGGAGCCGTGCCTACCGGCGACGGCTGAGGGGTAGCCGACCCACAGGCAGCCCCCACGACCAGCGTCAGCACCAGAGCCGCAACCCCGAGACCTCGATGCCGTACTCTCATCGCACTTCTCCCGCGACGCGGCAACGCCGCCCCAAGTATTGGCTGACTGTAGACCCGGGCATCCAGAACGCCAGCGGCGCGAGCAGGGAGCGCACCCGTCTTCGGACTCCGGGTCGCTCGGGTTGCCACGCGGTGAGCTGTCGGCGGGTGTCGAGATCGAGCTTCGAGAGCATTCTCGCAACGTGAGTCTGGACCGTCTCCGGGGCGAGCCCCAGTCGCTCAGCGATCTCGCCGTTCGTTCCACCCTTGCGCAGTTCCTCCAGCACGCGCTGCTCGGCCAGCGTGAGGGGGTCAGGATAAGGCCGGCCGTCCGCCGCCACGGCGTTCCATACGCCAAAGTCGATCTCCATGAATCCGCCTTCTGCTCAGCTCTCGGCCCGAATATGCGAGCGGCCTTCGCCCCGCTTACGGGAGAATCAACAACTCCTTCCCGTACCGCGTTTCCCCCCAACACACGACATCGCCGACGTGCGAGAGCGCAGGTGCACTCCGGGCTGGCGCTGATCGCCGCCTAGCAGGGTCGGGAAAAAGGCCCCCTTTGGCGCGGCCACGGAGCGAATCACCGCCAAGAGGGCGTATGCGGCGTCATTTCGGGGCCGATTCTGGCCCCCTCCGGGGCTCTCTCACCCCGTCCGGGCGCCCCGGGACCTACTCCGGGCGCACTACGCCCGTGACAGCGCGGCGTCGATATTGGCCACGCGCACCAGGTTGTACGCGGCAGCGCCCATCTCCATCCAGAAACCGTTGACCTGTTCGCCGATGTAGCGGAGCTTGCGCCCGCCCCCCACGGTCTTCAGCCACCCGAAGCTCTCCTCCACCATCTTGCGCCGGCGCTGACTCACCTCGTAGCCGGGCGTCTGCGCCACCTCCTCGGGGATGGCGCTGTGCTTCGCTCGCCGTGCCACGTGCGGCACGACCCCGAGTTCGCACAGCCCCTCCACGAAGTGCTTCGCGTCGTATCCCTTGTCGGCGCCCAGCGTCGCCCCCGGTGTCAGGCTGCGCTCGGCCATGGCCAGCGCCGCATCCCGCTCCGCCCGCCCGTGCGCCGTCGTGAGCTCGACATCGACGATGAGCCCGTTGCGGTTCTCCGTCATCACATGCCCGATGTAGCTCGGGCGCGCCGCCTGCCCGTTCCCCTTCCGGTACAGGTGCGCGCCGGGATCGGTCGTGCTGACGTGGGTGTCCCGGTGCCGGCGCTCGCCGCGGAAGTCGACGTCCGGATTGCGGCCCGCAGGCTTGTCCCCGTCCTGCTCGTCGCGTGACCGGTAGCTCTTGTGCGACGCCCACGCCTCGAGCTGCGACCCGTCGACCGTGAAGTGCTCCTCGGACAGCAGGTTCCGCTCCCTCGCCTCCCTCACGACTTCCTCGAAGAACCCCCGGGCGATGTCGCCGTCAAGGAGCCGGGAGCGGTTCTTCGAGAACGTGGAGCGGTCGAAGGAACCGGGGTCTCCCGGGAGGTCGAGGAACCACTTGAACGCCATGTCGGACCGCAGCCGCTCGCAGAACTGGCTCTCGCTACGAATCGAGAAGAAGGCGATGAGGAGTGTCGACTTGAGCAGCGTCTCGGGCGGAATCGACGGTCGCCCGGACTCGCTGTAGAGACCGTCGAAGCGCGGGGAGAGATTGGCGAGCGCCCGGTCGACGATGGGCTTGATGCGTCGGAGCGGGTGGTCGCTGGGGACGAACATCTCCGGGTAGGTGAGAGTGGCGCGGCCCTGGTCCTCGCTCTGTCCTCGCATCGATATCCTCCCTCGTGGGGGTCCCTCTTGTATGATCGTTAGTGTACTCGTCTTATCAGTTACAGTCGACCACTACCTGGGGCTTCTGACAGCTACCGGGGGCGTTTGTTGCACCCGCGGGGCACCGCCGGCCATGCTCCGGGCACCCAGGGAGAAAATCACAACCCTGCTAGAGGCCCACGGGCGCATCGGCCTGCCCGAAGCGATTGTCGCCCCAGCGGCGTCGCTACGGCGCGGGCGTGCTCCCCTCCTCGCCCTCGCCGTCGTCGCTCCGGCGGCAGTCCACGCCCGGCGTGCACTCGGTGATCGGCACGAAGACGGCCGTCAGGCTATAGTGCCCGTTCATCGTGATGGTCCGCGGCGAGACGCCCGATCCCGGACCCACCCAGTGGGAGAACCGATAGTCCGGATAGTTCGATGTGGCCGACGCGCTCACGCTTGTCCCCGGACTGTACGGCCCCGCCGGGCTGACGCTGATCGACCCGATTCCCGACGGCCTCACCGACGTGCTCAGCGTGTACGTGACCGGCACCCTCGCGAAGCTGACGCTCGCGCTGCGGTTACCGCTCATCGTGAGCGTGCACGTGCTGCTCGTCCGGGACGTGCCGCTGCAGTTCCCGCCCCACGAACTGATGGCGTAGTTGGCGTTCGTCGGCGTCGCCCTCACAGTCACGGACGCGCCGCTGTCGTGGCTGCCCGTCGCAGGGGAGATGCTCCCGTTCGCTCCCGCCGATGTCGTCAGCCTGTACTGCCGGATGAAGCTGACGCTCGCGCTGCGGTTACCGCTCATCGTGAGCGTGCACGTGCTGCTCGTCCGGGACGTGCCGCTGCAGTTCCCGCCCCACGAACTGATGGCGTAGTTGGCGTTCGTCGGCGTCGCCCTCACAGTCACGGACGCGCCGCTGTCGTGGCTGCCCGTCGCAGGGGAGATGCTCCCGTTCGCTCCCGCCGATGTCGTCAGCCTGTACTGCCGGATGAAGCTGACGCTCGCGCTGCGGTTACCGCTCATCGTGAGCGTGCACGTGCTGCTCGTCCGGGACGTGCCGCTGCGCTAGGGTGATCCATGCCGAGTGCATGACCCAACTCGTGGGCTACCGTGCGTCGATTGGCCTCAAACCCCGCCACGGTGTAGCCTGGATGCGACGGATTCTCGTGCGCGACGGGTCTCTTGTCAGTATTCAATCGCAGTTCGAGAATCCCAACAAAATTGTTCTGGACACCTCTCTGAGCCACCAACAGCGCACAACCAGTAGCGCCAGTGCCATCCGAGTATGTGGGACATCGGAAGTCCGGGTCAGTCTCGGGCAAACCCCGTACGAGTATGTGATCGACACTGACCGTTGACTCGGCGGCGACACTGGGGCACGTGTCGGCGAAGGTGAACACGTCGAATTCCACGAAGCCCTTGTCCCGCAGGCCGCTGTTCCACATCTGTACTGCGTCCTGCGCGGCGTTCCGATGCGTGTCGGAGCAAACAGTAACGCTCTCACCCTCGATCGTCTCTCGACTTACGTTAGCCCACAGCACGTTTGCGGCTGTAGTGTCGATATCCGCAAACGCCATCTGGGAGAGCTCCGGGGAAACTACGACGGGTAGGAAGAGTGACAACCCGGTGGAGGCCAAAGCAAGAAGCAGTGTGGCGATAACCTTTACGATCGGCTTGGGGGCATGCTGAAGTACCATCACCGCGCGCTACTCAGCTACCCAGAGCGATTCGATGATACGGTCAAAGGTCACGTCTACACTCTGACCGCTCACCCATCGATTACATTCGATGGCCCGTACTAGATCGAGACAGACCCAAGATTTTGTGGCTTCGTCTTGCAGAAGGAGACCCTCAGTGGAATCGCCAGTCCCTTCCTGTGGCTCGCTGACGACCAAGTAATCCAACTCCACGCTGGCACCAGGTGGGATGTCGAACACAAGAGGTCCGTGCTGAGAGGAAAAGTCGAACTGGTAGGTGCCGACCGGGAGCGGATCCCCTCGCGTTCGGTCGGAAACGTCGGCCGGCGCGCCGCAGTCTGCCAAGTTCAACAGGGGGATGTCGTTGTTCGCCACCGCCCTCAGCGACGTCGGCACGCAGCCCGTCAGGTTGTTCCCGGCCAGGTAGACATGCGTCAGGTCCGCCAACTGGCCAAGCTTCGACGGGACCATGCCCGTGAGGGCGTTCCCATCGAGCCGCAGCTCCGTCAGCGCCGTGAGCGTGCCCAGCAGGCCCGTTAGCTCGCCCGTCAACCCGCTGTTCGCCAGCTCCAGCTCCGTCACGTGCCGGGGCGTGCCCGACATCGTCACGCCGGCCCAACTCGTCATGGCCCTCCTCGCGCTCCAGTTCAGCGCTGCCGCGCCCTCCAGCGTGTCCCGGAGCGCCAAGAGTTGTTCGCAGTCCCCGACCAGTTCCCCGTTCGTCGTCGGAGCAGGCACGGCGACACCCGACCCACACGAGACCACCTGGAAGACGGTCGTCGCCACCACGTCCCCCAGCTCGGGCTTGTCGCCGATTGAGAGCGGCCGCGGCCGCGCCGCCGTCAGGTCGAACGTGATCAGCGTCGACCCGGCCTCGTCCTCCGTCGGCGTGAACGTGTACGTCGTCCCCACGGGGGGGATCAGCCGCGTGAACGAGGTCGGCGGGGGGGTCCCCTCAGGCCGCCACTGCAGGTAGAAGCGCGTGTAGCCCGTGGGCACCGTGGCGGCCGTGATGACCGTCACCTGCTCGCCCCGCTCCACGTGGTAGCGGCCGGCCGCGTCCGGCGTGATGAGCGCGTCCGCGGGGATGTCCGCGATGGAGCTGTAGTCGCCCGGCGCGCCGGTGTAGACGGCCCGGACGCAGGTCGCGTCCGTGGCGGTTGTGCAGACCGCACCCGACGGCGCGAACACGACGCGCGCGGCCTTGTCCGCGTCCATCGTCAGCACGCACGTCAGGGCCGTGCCGCTGCAGTCGCCACCCCACGAGTCGACGCCGTAGCCCTCATCCGGCGTCGCCGTGATGGTGACGCTCGTGTCCTCGTCGTAGCTGTGCGAGCCCGCCGCGGGCGAGATGCTCCCGTTCGCTCCCGCCGAGGTCGTGAGCGTGTGCGCCGTCCGCTCGAAGGTCACGCTCGCCGTCTTGTCCGCGTCCATCGTCAGCACGCAGGTCAGGGCCGCGCCGCTGCAGTCGCCGCCCCAGGCCCCCACGCGGTAGCCTTCCCCCGGCGCCGCCGTCACCGTCACGCTCGTGTCTTCGTCGTAGATGTGCGTGCCCGCTGCGGGCGAGATGCTCCCGTTCGACCCCGCCGACGTCGTCAGCGTGTACGTCGCGATGGGCTCTCCCGCCTCAAAGGTCACGCTCGCCGTCCTGGCGGCGTCCAGCGTGAGGATGCACTCCGTCGCCCGGCCGTTTCCGCTGCAGTCGCCGCCCCACGACGCCACGCGATACCCGTCTCCCGGAGTCACCTCCACGCGCACGAGCGCCCCGCTGCGGTGGCTGTGCGCGCCCGGCGCCGGAGAGATGCTGCCGATGCCGGTCCTCGATGTCGTCAGCGTGTGCGTGGGCTCCGCCTCACAATCCTCCAGGCTCAGCGTCGCGAGGTCGCTGAAGGTGACGCTGCTCAGCGCCGCAGGGATGCAGCCCGTGAGCCCGCTGTTGCCCGCCACGTAGAGGATGCGCAGGTCGAGGTCGCCCAGCAGGGCCGGAATCGCGCCCGTGAGCTGGTTGTTGTTGAGGTAGAGGTCCTGCAGTTCCCACAGGCTGGCGAACGCGGCCGGGATCGTGCCCGTGAGCTGGTTGTTGCGCAGGCCCAGGAATCGCAGCTTCGCGAGGTTCCCCAGCTCCGCGGGAATCGCGCCCTCAAGCTGGTTGTTGTGGAGGTAGAGGATGTCCAGCTCACTCAGCGAGCCCAGCTCCGCGGGAATCGAGCCCGTCAGCGCATTGTTGGAGAGTTGCAGGTCCTCCAGCCCGGGGAGACTGCCCAACACGGGCGGGATGCTGCCGTTGAGACCGGCGTACGTCGGCGTCAGTTCCGTCACGCGCTGCGGCGTCCCGGATAGGGCGATGCCAGTCCAGTCCGCGATCGCGGTGTCGGCGCTCCAGTTGAGCGTCGCCGTGCCGCGCAGCGTGTCCCTCGCCTGAAGCAGCACCGCGCAGTCGTCGAGCAGACCCTCGTTGCCCGCGCCCACCGCCGAGCCGCTCACGCACAGCGCCCGCTCCGCGGCCCGAATCGCCGAAGACGTCGTACCCTGAGCCACGATCGGGGGCAGTGTCCCGGCGGCGTCCAGATGGGACGCCACCGCCGCGAACGGCTCGTACGTCTGGCGGATGACCATCCCCACCGCCAGGCCGGCGACGACCGCGAGACCGAGCCACCAGAGATCGCGTCTGTTCACCGGTCCGCCATTCCCCCACCGACGTGCCAAGTGGCACGGCGCGCTGTCGGCATCGCCCCGACCGGGACGTGCGACGGTGCTGCCCGTGAGTCAGGGACCGCGTAGCCGACCGGTGGCCGTTCCCGCATGGTCACGCGTGCTCCCTCGGTGCCGGCACCGGACCGTGCGGGCGCAGGGGGCGAGTGGTCAGTGAGAACCCGCGGGGTGTTCCGCCCGGTCGGCGTTGCCCGCGCCCACCGCCGCGAACGGCCCGTGAGGCCGGCGACGATCGCAAGCGGCACGAGCCGCGTCGAAGCACGGCCCGGCGGGACGGGATGCAGGAGGAAGCGCGATGAAGCATGGGCGATACAGAAGTGGGGGGAGGGGGGTATGTGCTAGGTCGCCCTGCACAGGAGACCCCAGAGCGACGGCACGGGCCGTCGTTCCGCCCACCATCTCAGGTGCATGGACTGGTCTGTCGAGCGCCACGTCAATGCCTCCCGGAGCACGGGGTCCATTCATGGCAGCGTACCAACTAGCTATGAACGTTCAGTGGACAATCGGCCCCCTTCTAGTGGCAGTTCGGTAACGATTCTCAGGAAGAAGCTATGCTCGGGGCTGATCGCAGCCTATTCGCTAGGATTGCGCTCAGCGATCCCGTTTCGGCGCGCCGGCCCGGTGAAGGTCGTCGCCGTGCCCCGCCCCGTAGCCTCGAGCTGGCACACCAGCCCGCGCGCCGCCGCCTCGCCGGTCGGCTCGTGCGTGAGGATCACGCGGTGGAGGCGTCCGACGCTCGCGAGCCCATCACCACGCCCTGCGGTTGGTGACCCCGTGGGCGACCCGCTCGACCGCGCCCCACGGGCGCCACAGGTCGTGCCCGGCGTCATTCGCGATCAGTGCGGAGCGGGCATGCTGGTCACCCGCGTTCCTCAGGGGACCGTTCCTCCGCCGGTCGCCACGCCCCCACGAGGCGGACATGATCCGTTGGGAAGCGAGCGCATAGAACGAACTAGCGGTCGGCGGATTCGGGAGTTCCTCCCTCGCCCGCCTCCCGCTGCGCCTCCCATGCCTCCCCCGTAGAGAAGCGCAGCCCGCTCCCGCTCCCCGAGCCGTGCGGCGATCACCGCGCCGCGGCTCGCCCCTTCGGCCGCTCGCCGGCGGTAGTCGGCCCGGCAGGCGTCGAGCCACGGGAACGGCTCTCCCTCGATCAAGTCTCCCCGGCAGAGCGCCGCGGCGCGCTCGTACTCGGCAAGCGCGTCCACATCGGGGAGCACGGCCGCGCGCCTGAGCGCGGACTCGAATTCGTCGAGGTCGATGCGGAAGAGAGCGGTCTGGAGCTGGTATCGCTGGCGGGCGGTGACCACCGGCTGCAAGTTCATCGCTGCCTGCCGCGGACCGCACGACTCCCCGCAGGCTGCTCACGGCATTCGCGATGGTGTGCCGGAGGCTCGCATCCCAGGGGTAGGTCCGGCCACAGCGCCTCGGCGACGAACTCGCGTGGCACGGGCGTTCCGCCATGCGTGGCGAGGAACGCCAGCAGTTCGCGGGACTTCGCTATGGGCCAGCCCGCGACGGTCGTGGTTCCGAGCTGCAGCTCGAAGACCGCACCGTGAAGACCGCCTGCGCGGCGGTCGGGGCATCCACCGCCGCCGCGGGGAGGCCGTCGTGCGTGAGCAGCGCCGACTGGCGGATCGCGGCCGCGGGCTGGCTGACACCGCCCGGCGCCGCCACCGGTTGCGGCTCCGGCGGCGTCACCGGGCCCTCGGCCCGCAGGGCTTCGCCGGAGAGGATCGCTTCGTCGGGCGCCTCACCGGCCTGCGGCGAGACATCCTCTTCAGCCTGCTCCGCGGGGACGGCTGGCCACGCGCACCCGTCCTCGCACCCGGTATCGTGCCCGACCGCAGGCTCCACGGGCCCGGGAGGATCCGGCTCGGCCTCGCCGTCCGGCTGGACGGGTGCACAGGCCGCGTCCTGGTCCCCGACGCCGTCGTCCGCCGCGAACGCGGCGAGCGGGTCGCGGGGCATCACCGGGTGCGCGAGGGCGGCGCCCACACCTTCGGCATCGCCCTCGCGAGCGGCGCCGGTCCGTGGTCGTCCGTCGGCCGAGGTGCTCACGTCCGCCTCCCGTGGAGGTGGCAGATCCCCGGCCATCCGGTCGAGCACGTCTGTCAGCGCGGCCGGGTCCGCGCTCTCGCTCCACCTGGCCGACGTGTCCCGCCGCACGTGCACCGCTCGAGCAGCAGCGGCCCGTCCCGGCCGATCCTCAGGACGATCGCACCGGGCGGGACTGCGTCCGCGTCTCCGTCCGCTCCGTCTCCCGCCCCGCGGAAGGCGACCAGCCCTCCGGAGTCCGTGAGCGGATCCGCGGATTCGCCCGGCGGCAGGCAGCGGATCACGATGACCCGGCCGCCGGCCCGTGGCGCATCGCTCCGGCCGGCACATCGTCGCCGCTTCCGGTCAGATCGAAGACGGCGACGAGCGGCCGGCTCATCCCATGACCCGAGTTCCGGCTCTGGATGATCTCATCCAGTTCGTCCGCCAGGTCCGCGGCGCCATGGGCGCCGGCCGCGTCGCCGAAGTAGAGGAGACCCTCATCCGCATCGAGCAGCCCGGCGGCGGCGGAGTCCACGCGGAATGAGAGCTGGTCCGGGCTACAGGTCGTCTGGAGCGTCGCGACCCACGAGCGCAGCCGTGCCCGCCGCTCCCCGGCCGGGCCGGTCACGGTCACGCTGCCCGCGGCCGCGAGGTTGAGGTAGACGACGCCCGCGTCGGTCGCGCCGACCGGCACCACGAGCGCCGGCGAGGCGTACGGTGCCTCGCCGAGCCCGCCCGGAGGCCGCCCGGACGCACCCAGCGTCAGTGCGACGCGCGTGGGGCCGTGCGCCGCGGCCTCGACATCGCAGCCGAGGCGGCGCTCGAGGTCATGGCGCGCCGCGAGGAGGGCGCCGGCGTCACCGGGCGGGCACGCCACCGTGAACTCGAGCACCGAGCCCCCTTCGAGCACGAGCAGCGGCATCGAGCCAGCGAAGCCAAGGTCCGCGAGCGCCGTCCCGAGCGCACCGGTGGCGAGCGCCACGCGCCCGGCGTCGCCCGGACCGTCCCCGCCGCGGCCCCCGCCGGGGCGGAACCGCAGCCGGCCTCCGCGGTGCAGCCGCTGCACGAAGATGGCCGTGCCGCCGATCACCGCGAAGCCCGCCGCGCTCCAGGTGACCGTTCGCGGCACCTGCGGCCATTCCCAGTCCCAGCCACCACCGCCATCCGCAACGCCGGCGTCTGCATCGGCGTCCCCGGCGGCCACGGTGCCGGCGCGGGTGGCAGCACCAGCCATGGCGTCCGCGAAGGCCGGCCGGACCGCGCTCTCCACCGGGAGAGGCGCGGGGGGTGCCGCCGGGGCCCGGGCCTCTGCCCGCAGCGCCGCCTCGCCGTCCCGCAGCGGCAGCTCCAGCAGCCATCCCGGGTGGATCTGGTTCGGGTCGGTGAGCCGGGAGCCCGCGTCCACCTCCCGCCCGCTGTTGTGCTCCCAGATCTCGATCCAGCGGAAGCCGTCGCCGAGGAAGCGCTCGGCGATCCCCCAGAGGTGGTCGCCGCGGCGCACGCGGTAGGTCGTGACGTCGTCCCCGGCGTCCACGTTGAGCGCGGGCAGCGGCACGCGCAGCACCCAGCCGGGCCGGATGACCCGCGGGTCGCTGAAGTGTTCGCCGCCCTCCATCGGCAGGCCGCGGCTCGCCTCGAAGATCTCGACGAAGCGGCTGCCGTCGCCGTAGCAGCGCCGCGCGATCTCCCACAGGAGCTGGAGCGCGTCCGCGACGAGGAGTTCGGAGAGTCCAGGGAACTGAAGAAGGCCAGCAACAACAGCCCGCGAGGCATCTGGTCCGACGGCGACGTGATGTACGTCGCCGTCGAGAGCGACGATCGCGTCTACACCTACAACATGCCCGACGCCATTGCTCGCCTCAGCTCGCTCACGCTGAGCGACGTCGACATCGGGGAGTTCGACCCCGGCACCACCGGCTACGAGGGCGCAGCGGACGACGGCGTGAGCGAGACGACCGTCACCGCCGAGGCGCTGCATCGCCTCGGCGACGTCGACATCGACCCGCCCGATGCCGACGAGGAGGCGGAGGGCCACCAGGTTGCCCTGGAGGACCTCCGCGAGATCACGGTGACGGGTGACCTCGGGGGACGGCAGCCGCACGCGCGTCTACCACGTCGGGTTCGAGGAGGCGGGGCCGGCGCCGGACTGCCTGCGGGGCGCCGTGGCGGTGGGCTTCAGCATCCTCAATCTACGAGGGGGGAAGCGTCGGCGACCTGGTCGGCTGCGCCGAGAGCCGGCACGTCACGGCGCTCTACGAGCTCGAGGGCGGCGCCTACGTCTCCTACATCCTCGGGGCGCCGGAATTCGTGAACCGCTCCTCCCTCGAGCTGTACGCGGAGGGCGTCCCGGCCACGGCGCTCGTGATCGCCCGGAGCGACGGACCGGCCACGGCCGACCCGTCGCGCGACGGCGTGGCGGCGCAGTCCTGGCCGGGCTGCCTGCGCGGAGAGATCGCCTCGGGCGTCAGCCTCGTCCTCTACGAGGGCGGGAGCGTCGAGGAGCTCGGCTCGTGCGCGCGGGACCCCGGACCGGGCGTAGACTCCCCGGGACGGCGCGGAGGGAGCCCGCAGATGGGACGCGCGATCCTCTTCAATCATCCCGGCGGTGAGCCGTCGGCACGCTCCCTCCAGGATGATCGGTGCGCCTGGAACACGGGTCGCGGTCACACACGCAAGTTCATCAACGCAGACGCCCGACTCGCGATCCCGGTCGGTGACGACGGCCGGTGGATGCGCCGGCCCGCGGCGCAGTCGATCGGGTTCTGGGGCGAGTGGGAAGCTCCGACGAGCGTCACGTCGCTCTCGGCCCGCGAGTCAGGACTACCGACGCAGCTACACCGCCTCGTCACACCGGGAAAGCCACCGCCGCGTGCCCAGAACACGGACCCGTGGGTCTTCGGGTCGCAGATGCGGTACGCGATCTGCCGGCAGGAGGCGCGACCGGTACTTCGGGACCTCGATGACGGGGATGTCATCTTCTTCGGCTCGGTCCGCGCGGGCGAGGCCGGGTTCGACTTCATGCTCGATACCGCCTTCGTCGTTGCGGAGCGCTTCCCGTACGGCATGAGCCGTCGCGGCTGCGACATCGCCGACGAGGCCGCAATCGACGGGTTCTACGTAGAGACCTCGCTCATGCGGGGCAACGCCTCCGTCGAGTTCGGGCACCGGGTTCTGTACAACGGGCGGATGCTCGATCAGATCACGACCGCACCGTTCTCGTTCGTGCCGTGCACACCCTTCCGCGCGCCGCAGATGACAGGGTTTGCGCGGCCGTTCATCAACCAGCTGTTCGGTGTGCACTTTCCCAATCCGCAGAACGCGATGATGCAGCTGACCGTCGGCGCCGACGAGGCCTGGCGTCGGGTGGTCGGCTACCTCCGTTCGATCGGACTGTGGCCGGCCGTCACGATCGATGTGCCCTTCGACGTGGCGGCGGCCGGCGGCGACCGGATGGCCGGCCGCTGACCCGCCAGTCCCCGTGTCTGCCTGCCACCGGACGTGTCGTGTCGAGAGCAACGGACGCAACCGCGGGAACGACGAATCGCCATGTGCAGCCGAGCACCCCGCCCGGGCGCGCCCACGGGAGGACGGCGGACGCGGCCTCAGGGGTTACAGCGCTGGCATTCGTAGACGTCGCGGCCGACGTCACGGGCAACTCGCAGGGCCCCCTCCTTGAGTCGAAACGGGCCGTGCCATTGCCCATCTCGTGCCCGCTTCCGCTGGGGGACACGGCAGGGGCCCCCCGCCTGGTGGACCGTCGCCGAGCCGGTCGGCTTGTCCTCGTTGACGAAGAAGGCCCCGGTCATCCTCCGGCCTCCCCGTTCTCGTCCTCCCGGGCGGTCGCCATCTTCTTCGTGGGCGGCACTCAGAAACACGATCCCTTCGGTGCCCCGCCCGCACGATCGGTGGGCCGCCGGAGCAACGCACCCGGCACCGTCCCCGACCCGCCAAGTGCTGAAGCGGCGCGCGCCGCACCGGGGGGCGTCAGGTCGCGAGTCATCGAGCGCGCTTGCACGCGCTCCACTGGGCCGGGCATAGGCCTGGATCAACGGCGTCGGACGGTCGTGCCGGCGAGCGCCGTGAAGAGGAATGTACGTAACGTCCCCGCGCGGCAAGGTCGGGGCGGAGTCCCGACCGCGAGGCGGGATCCGCTGGAGCCCCTCCGGTGCCGCGCGCGCCGCGTCAGCGCGTGCCAACCTTCTTCCACACCAGCATGCGCTGCTGGCTGTCCGCCCACGAGCAGCGGATGCGGACGTTCGCCTGACGTGCCGCTTCCTGAAGCAGCCGCTTCACGGTCGCCGGCTTCTCGCCGCGCTCAAGCTCCACGCTCCCCGCGTCGCCCGCGTTCAGCGCCTCGATGTAGGGCTTCCGCATCTCCGCGGCGGCGCGCCCGCGGCCGACGGCGACATCAGCAGGGTCCATCTTCGTGAATGTGGGCATCAGATCCTCTCCTCTTGTCCCGGAATGCGGTTCCTCGGCGCGCCCGCCCCGGTATGGCCGGCGGATCGCCACTCCTGGCGATCAGCGGCGTCAGGGGCGGAAGGCCGTCAGACATCATTATCCCAGAGTCAGCGAGGCACCTCTGTGCATCTCCCCGCATCCACGTCGGACCGGACCTTCGGTGGAGCCGTGCCGGGCAGGTGCTGCCGGCAGCGGTCTGGGCTACGGCGATGGCGTACACCGCGCGAACACGTCCCCTTTCGGGGGAGCAGGCCGGCGTCGTGCGCACCTGCGGAGCCTTCGGTCGGCGGCGCTGCTCGGCCAGCGGTACCACGACGTCGTGGGTGCGCTCGCGCAGCAGGACGAGGGTCGTCGCCACTCCTGACATCTCGTCCGTGGGCGCTTCGAGAACGGCACTCTGCCGAGCGTGCATGCCCGTGACTGGAGTCGCCATGCGACCGACCGGTACCGACTCCAGCAGTGAACTCGTCCAGCACCCGTGAGTTCGCAAGAAGCCGCACGTCTGCTGAGGCGGGATCACTACCACTGAGGACAGAGCCGACTGCCGGGACGTGCTGCTCGCTGTGGGGATGCACGGATCGTCCGTGAGCGAGCCAGAACGCGACCTGCACACCCCGTTCAAGAAAACAAAATACAAAGATCCGCTCCTAATTTGTTCCGGATTTGTTCACAGGGCGTTCCTGCGACCCGAAGGCGGAGTCGCCTGCCCGGGCGAAGCCGCCGGCCCGCGGCCGGCCCGTGCGCGGGCGCCCAAGCGGGTCCGCACGGCCCTGACCGGACGGCGTGGGCCACAGGCAGGGGCCCCGGGAGAGGTTCCGACGGTCGCGTGGCCAGATTCAATCCATGCGCTGCTGAGGTAGCGGACCGTCGGCACGCGGCTGATCGCTCGTGCGACCAGCCTGGACCGGGGTCGAGCCGCGTCCACGGCCGTGCGGCTGCCACCGTGCCCATCGTTCCGGGTCATTCCCGCAGCCCGGGAGTCGCGGCGCCCTCCGGGACGGGGCTGGCGGCGCCAATCGGCCCCGCACGGCGGAAAAGGAACAAATCCGGAAGAAATCCGGAACGTTTGGAACTCTCATGGAACGCAGCCGGAACTTTCTGTGAACGTCTGGGCGTAGCCTTCCCCTCGTCAGCAGTGCGTTTCGCCGGTACCGCCAACTCCAGGGAGAAGAGAAACCGGCACGGATCGCTCATCCGGGACGCAGGCACGGATCACCCTCACCCGAGGCAACGAGCAGCGCTCTCCGCGGCAGGCATCGAATCGAGCAGACAGGGCAACCCAGAGACGAACGACGGTAGAGGAGGTGCACGAGCAGCAGGGAAGGCAGCGAGACAGCGACGTGGCGGACCGAGAGGTTCGACAGACGGAGGAGGACCACCGAGGAAGACGAATGAAGCGGACCGGCCCCGGTTCGCATAGAGGCGACCACGAGCGACGACTGAGACCCGAGGCCTCGCAGAGGCGAGCTGCGGCATCGCCCCGCGCGTGCCGCGGGTCGGGTGTCGGCGGCGAAGCAGCCCCGTACGGCTCCCGTGCCACGGGGCTTTTCTGTGCCGGGGAGGACTCGGCGATCGAGTTAAGGGCCGTCCCGCCGCGATGAGCCGGGACGGAGCAGCAGAAGGAGAGAGTCGGATGGCAGGCAGGAAGAAGGGCCGGAGGGGCCGGGCCGCGGGGCCGGTGGCCCGCATGCGGAACGGGTGCGGCCGGCGGTTCACGGCGATGCGGAGCGCGTGTGCCGCACGCAGGCGGCCGTGGCGCCCGACGGTCGAGGCGGACGTGGACGGAAGACAGGGGCGACGCCTCAGGCGTGCGATCACACGCGTGACGCGGGATCACCTCCGCGGACTCGGCGTGGCACCGCCCGGGCACCTGCTCGTGGTGGTGCAGCGCACGGTCACGCTCGAGGAGCGTCCGCTGGAGTCGCTGCTGCAGGTGTTCGAGGACGCAGAGGGCCACAGGCGGCACGTGCTCTTCCTCGCGCTGACGGCATCAGGCCGGGACGTGGACGACGAGGAGCTGCTGGCGACCCTCAGGCAGCAGCTCCAGCGCGTCGTGGCCCCACAGCTCGGAACGCCCGTGAGCATGCCGCGGGAGCCGGAGCGGGTTCGGCCCGAGCAGGAGCCGGCGCCGGAGCCGGCACCGGCGGAACCGACCCCGTGGGTGGGCCCGTTCGAGAAGGAAGCATCGCCCCTGGAGGCGTTCGAGGGCCGCAACGGCGGATTCGCCGCAGCGGCGGGAAGGAGTGATGGAAGGTGACGCAGGAAATCGTGCTGACGAGTCTGGGTGAGCTGGCAGGAGTCCGCGGGTTGTTCGCCGAGGCGGGGCCGGTCCCCGGGACGCGGGCGCTCGTGCCCGTGATCCGGCGCAGCGGACCGGAGGAGATCGAGGCGCTCACGCGGGCGGCGCGGCGGGCGCTCGACGAGCTGCAGGTGCTGCTCGCCCGTGACGGCGAGCGCCGCCGGGAGGCGGAGCAGGGTCTCGGCCGCCTCAGGGCGCTCCGGAGCGAGGCCGCACGGCTGCGGGGGGTCGCCTCGGAGCTGGGCGAGGCCGCGGGCCGTGCCGGCGCACTCGCGCGGTCGGCCTTCGAGCCCGCCGCCGGGCAGCGGGCGGAGGGCGTGGCGGGGGCGGCTCAGCGGCTCGTGAACCAGGCCGAGGCGCACGCCGCCGTGCTGGAACGAGAGGCTGCGACGCTCGCCGGGCGTGAGGACATCGCCCGACTGCTGGCGGAGGAGCAGGCGCAGGAAGAGGAGGCGCGGATGCGGGATGAGCTGGAGCTGGCCGGGGACCACCTGGACGGCGGAAGGATTGGTGAGGCCCGGCGGCTGCTGTCATCCGTAGGAAAGACAATCAGCAGCGTGCCGGACCTCGAACGTACGTTCGTAACGCTACGGCGGCGCGAACAGGACGTCAAGACGAGGGCCGCGGAGGCGGCGCTCCGCGAGGCGCGGCGCCTGTACCGGCGCGAGCCGGCCCGGGCGATCGAGCTGCTCGAATCCGCCGAGCTGGACGGGCTGCCGGACGAGCTGGCACGCCACCTCTACGGCTGCTGGCTCACCGCCTGCCGCCGTCTCGACCTCCTGGCGGCGATCCACTACCGCGCCGGCTTCGGCCGGGGGGCCGTGCTGATCCCCACTGCGGACGGCGGCTGGGAGGTCGTCTCGGCGCTCGGCCTCAGGCGATGGGAGCGCGGCCGACGCTTCGCCCCGCAGGCGCTCCGGGGTGCACGCCCGCTCGCCTGACCCCCTCGTAGCCACCGGCACCGCCGTCATCTTCGGGGCCGCCTTCGGGCGGCCCCGATGTCGTCGTGTCCATGCGTGGGCGAGATGCGTCCGCCCGCGGGCGCGAAGCGATCGGCTGGTGTCCAGCGAGTGTCCGAGGAAGGAGTGCGACATGCAGAGGGAGAATCGCTTCCGGCAGGCGGTGCGAGCCGTCTGGGAACGCAGCTACGAGCAGTACCTCGGGTGGCCCGAGGAGCGACGCGAGGCGGCGAAGCCCGCCGTCTCGGCACTGCTCGCCCGGCTGGGCGAGTGCGACAGCGAGGCGGAGCTTCATCTCCGCTACTGGGAGTCCGGTGACCCGCCGGGGGTGCTGCTCGGGCGGCACCTGCCGGGCGGATGGGGCGCCGGCGCGAGGCTCACGCTCGAGGAGGCCTGCTTCCGGCGGCGCCTGCTCGAGCTCACCCGCGGTGGCTGAGCTCTACGACATCGAGGCGATCCGGGCTCAACACCCGATCGCGCACGCGGTCTCGGGCGCCGGAGTGGAGCTCCGGCGCTCGGGCCGCCGCCTCGTCGGGCTCTGCCCGTTCCACGAGGACCGCACCCCGAGCCTCGTGGTCTACGAGGAGTCGGGCAGCTATTTCTGCTTCGGCTGCGACGCGGGCGGCGACGTCTTCGACTTCGTCGGCCGCCTGCAGGGAATCGGGTTCCGGGAGACGGCCGCCCTGCTCGCAGGAAGCGCCGCTGGGGGTCACCCGGCGCCCGCCGCCGCGCCGCGATCCCCGCTTCGGCGAGCGGTCCGGGCGGTGGCCGCGGACGAGGCGGCGGTCATCGAGGCCGCCGCCTCCCTCTACGCCGGGCAGTACGGGCGCAGCCGCGAGGCCCGCTCGTACGTCCGCGGCCGCGGTATCGACGAGGGCGTGGCTTCCGGGCTGCGCGTCGGCTTCGCGGGCGGCGGGCTCGCCCGTCACCTGGAGCGCTCGAGGCTCGGGCTCGACACGGCCCGGGGGCTCGGGCTCCTGAGCGGCGATCGCGACGCGCTCGCCGGGCGGATCGTCGTCCCGGACCTGGACGCCCGGGGCCTGGCGACCTGGCTCACCGCGCGGTCGCTCGACGGCCGGGAGCCTCGCTACCTCAACCTGCGCCTGCCGTCGCCGCTGCTCGGCCTGGAGCAGGTACGCCGGGCCGGGGCCGCGGCCGCCGTCGTGACCGAGGGTCCCTTCGACTGGCTGACCCTCTGCGCGTGGCGGCTGCCGGCCGTCGCGCTGCTCGGCACCCACGTCTCGCGGGAGGCGCTCTCAGCCCTCCGCTCGCTCGGGCGCGTCTACCTCGCGCTCGACGCCGACCACCCCGGCCGTCAGGCCGCCGACCGCCTCATCTCCGCGCTCGCGGAGCGGGCGACCGTCGTGCCGCTCCCCGGTGGGGCGCACGACCTCAGCGAACTGGGACGGCGCCGCGACGGACGCGCGGCGTTCCTGCGTTCGCTCCACGAGGCACACGCAAGAGAGAAGGAATCATGGCTGAAGTCAGACGCAGGGCGACGCGATCGCGCCGCCTGAGCCGGGCCGCGCTTGAGCAGCTGGCACATCCGCTCGACCCGGCACTCGTGTCGGAGCGCATCACCGAGGACGGAGAGATCCTCCGCTAATGGGAGCCGAACCAGAGGACCAGAGCGATCTGGGAGGATGGTTCCGGACCCGCCAGTCGGAGAGCACTGACCAACGCTGAGGCGCTTGCGACCTCCACAGGTAGACCGTGCCCCGGCTGGTTCGTCCGGGCCTGCGATGCACTGATGGGGTGTCGTGCCTGTAGAGCACCGTGCCATTAGCTCGTTGCGGAGCAGGCCCGTGGGTTTAGCCAGCAGGGTCGAGCAGGAAGGGAGCACGGGTTGACGGTGTACGTGGGCGACGACTGGGCCGAGGACCATCACGATGTCCATGTCATGAACGAGGAGGGCGAGAGCCTCGCGGCGAAGCGACTCCCCGAGGGAGCGGAGGGCATGACCGCGCTCCATGCGCTGCTCGCCGAGCATGCACAGGAGGCCGGCCAGGTCGTGGTCGGCATCGAGACCGACCGCGGCCCGTGGGTCGCAGCGCTCATCGGCGCGGGCTACCGGGTCTACGCCATCAATCCGCGGGTGGCGGCCCTCTACCGCGAGCGACACCAGGTCGGCGGCGGGAAGTCGGACCGGGGCGATGCGCGCATGCTCGCGAACCTCGTTCGCACCGACAGCCACAACCACCGGCCGGTCGCGGGCGACAGCGCCCTCGCCTCCGCCGTGCAGGTGCGCGCCCGCGCCCAGCAGCAGCTGGTCTGGAATCGCACCCGCGAGAGCAACCGGCTGCGCAGCGCGCTGCTGCAGTACTTCCCGGCCGCACTCCAGGCCTTCCCCGACCTCACGCATCCCGATGCGCTCTCGGTGCTGGCCGTCGCCCCGGAGCCGCTCGCGGCGGCGAAGCTGACGCGGACGCAGCTCCGCGCGGCGCTCAGGCGCGGAGGCCGCAAGCGCAACCTGGACACGCGGGCGGAAGAGATACGCGAGGTACTCCGGCTCCGCACGCTCCCGGTCGCGCCCGCGCTCAGCGAGGCGTTCGCCGACAGCGTGCTCGCCCAGGTTGCCCAGCTCCAGGAGATCAACCGGCAACTCGAGGTACTGGAGTCGAAGCTGGCCGCGTCTCTTGAGGAGCACCCGGACGCCGCGATTTACCTGTCGATGCCGGGCCTGGGGCCCGTGCTCGGCGCCCGGGTGCTGGGCGAGTTCGGGGATGACCCCGAACGCTTCGTGTCCGCGAAGTCCCGCAGGAACTACGCGGGCACGTCGCCGCTCACCATATCATCGGGGCGGAAGCGGGCGGTCACCGCGCGCCACGTGCGGAACCGGCGCCTCTACGACGCGATACACATGTGGGCGTTCTGCTCGCTCCAGGCGAGTCCCGGGTGCCGGGCGTACTACCAGCAGCGGCGGGCGCTCGGCGACGGGCACAACCAGGCGCTGCGCGCCCTCGCCAACCGCCTGGTCGCGTTCCTGCACGGCTGCCTGCACAAGCGCCGGCTCTACGACGAGGAGACTGCCTGGGGCGGCCTGGGCACCGAGGACGCTGAGCTCGCCGCCTGACGGAGGTCGCGGAGCGCCTCGGCGGGCCGCGACTCATCCAGGGTCTGGAGCTCGTTGAGGGCGCAACTCGGCGAGGCGAGTACCTGCGCACCCCGCGTCACGGGCGACCGGCAGCGGTCGGCCAGCCACCGCATGTCCGCAGAAGCCGACACCCATCTCACGCCGGCCAAGACCATTCTCTGCGGCGGCGTCGACCTCGGAACACCGCCGCGCGCACGGCTCTAACACGGCGCTCCGACTGCTCACGATCTCCTTGCGCATCGCGCACCCGACACCCCGATTCGCTGCCCGGGTGGGGGCGCCCCTTGCGCGTTACGGACATGGGGTGTCTCCCCTCGATCCCGGCGGCCTTCACGCGGCGCCGGACGATGTCGCTGACGGTGTCCCCGCTCAGCGGCTGACCGCGCCGCGGGGCGGTGACCACCAGGAAGACGTGCTGCTCGGGATCGCGCTCCGCGTCCGGGAGGAGGGCGGCGAGCGCCTGGCGCGCTCGCTCGCTGATCAGCCACAGGTCGACCGTGACGCTCCCGCGGACCTGGGTGAGGCGCACCGCGATCGCCACGCCGCCGGCCGCGACGTCCCTCCACCTCAGCGCCGCGGCTTCGAACGGCCGCAGCCGGCAGTCGCGCATCACCAGCAGCAGCGCGCGGTCGCGCCGGCCGATCGCCGTGTCGGGGATCGCCTGAAGCACCTGGTCGAGTCGGGCGGCCGTGAGCGGGTCGCCGCGCCGCGCCGCGCCGCGCCGCCGGCTCCGCTGCTCGCCGACCAGGCGGAGCACGCTCTCCGCCCGCGTCGGATCGGGGAGTCCGGCGTCGCGGTGCTGCGCGGAGATCGCACCGGCGTCGACGTTGACGGTCGAGGGCGTGCGGCCCTGGGCGATGCGCTCGAGCAGGTAGCTGCCGACGTCCTCGGAGGTGGCCGGCAGCGCCTGGGCTCCCCGCTCCTCGCACCAGGCGCTGAAGCGGCGCCAGGCGGAGCCGTAGGCCGTCCACGTGGCCGGCGTGCGCGCCTCGGCCGCGGTCGCCGTGCCGCGACCCGCACACCGGTTGCACACGCGGGCGTCGTCCGGCCAGAGGCGCACGGCGAGACGGAGCGCCTCCGCTTCGCTCGCGTACGGGCCATGCCAGCGGTTGCTGGGAAGACGGCTGTGGCCGCGGCCGTTGTTGCAGTGCCAGCAGCTCGCCTTGTGGACGCGCGCGTGCGCGGCGATATCGTCCTCGTAGACCCACCAGGTCTCGCCGGCCTCGCTCATCGGGTCTCCGGCGAGGGCGCCACCGCGGGCCCGGCTCCGCGGCCGGATCCCGCACGCCGCGCCGCCATCGGGGCCACGCACGACCGGGCGACGGGACGCTCGCGGGCTCCTGGACGGGCAGCTCGACGAGAGCGGCACGGCGCTGGAGCCGCTCCCGGGCCTGGTGCCCGGCGAGCCCGCCCACCCCCGCCGCCGTCCGCCGTCAGGTCGCCCTCGGGGATCCAGGCCGCTCCCTCTCCCTCCCGGGGACCCCGGCGAGTCGAGGGCCACGGCTCAGGGCTCGCGGGCGGGCCGCGCCGGGCGGCCGTGGCGGGGCCGTCGGTGGACCGGCCCTCCGCCGGCGCGGGCGCGCAGCCGTCGGCACCTGCCGCCTGCAGCGCCGGCGGCAGGCACGCCGGGCGCGCAGTGCCCGTTCGCCGGCGAGGCGGCGTTATCACCCCCACGTCGAGCGGCGCCGCCGGCCTCCCACCGTGAGCTCGCGGCATGCCATTCACTCCCGCAGCTCCCCGGGCGCGATCCCATGAGCGGTCGCCATCGCCACGCTCTCTCACGATCCGGTCGTGGTGGGTGGGGCGCGTCGCGAGGGGGCTTTCGCCTCGCGCCGCCAGTCGCCCCCGGACCCGTCGGTCAGTCCCGCCTCACGCTCCGCCCGCTCGCGCGTGCAGTCTACGCACGGCTTAAGCGATCACGCAGAACGGCGACCGCCGGCGTGATCCCCGCGCCGCCCGGTCGCGAGCCCGGCGGAGCGGGCCCGCGTCGCGGCGTCGCGGCGTGAATCGCTCCCGTGTTGGACAGCGGGGGATGGCCCGCCTGTCCCTACTCCAGATCGCCGCACCTTCGCAGCCACCGGGTACCAAGGCTACCCTACGCGGGAGGCGTCTCCGGCTGGACCAGCCCGATGAAGTTGCCCCTGGGGTCGGCGAACAGCGCGATCGTCACCATCCGCTGCTGCTCCGCGGCGGCGATCCCGCCGTCGATGCCTGTGTGGTGGTCGACGTTGACCTCCCACCCGATGGCAGCCGCGTAGAACCGCTAGAGCGCGGTGCCGGTGGCGCCCCCGAGCTCGAAGTGCACGACGGGGTGGGGCAGGGCCCAGTCTTTGCTCAGCGGATCGACTCGTCCATCCGGGCGACGGAAGCCAGCATGTCGCTACGTCTGGCACAATCGTGCTTCGGCCTACAGGTCTCGGGTCAGGGCTGTCGCGCCGCCGTCCTGGGGCACCAGAGCGCTGACGGAGGAGTCATGAACGAACCGATTGAGCCTCGCATCGTCCGACCCGAGGATCGTCGGGGTCAGGCGACGGCGGCCGGCGGCGACATCTACGCGACGCTCGCGCGGGGCGAGCACACGCACGGCAGCTACTTCCTCACGCACGCGATCGTGCCGCCCGGTGGCGGGCCGGCCGCGCATGTGCACAGTCGCGAGGAAGAGGCCTTCTTCGTGCTGCGCGGACGGCTCACCTTCCGCCTCGACGACCGCCTGGTCGAAGCGGGGCCCGGTACGTTCCTGAACATCCCGCGCGGTACCAGGCACGGCTTCCGCAACGACTCGGACAGCGAGGCCGAGATGATCTTCTGGTTCGCCCCAGCGGGCATCGAGGGCCTCTTCGACGAGCTGGGTGAGCGCCCCCACGACATCATCGCCATTGGCGAGCGCTACGGCACCAGCTACTTCTTCGGGGAGTGAGGCGGGCGGCCGGCCGACGCCCGCGCTGCTCGGCGTTCGCACCAGGCCCACCAAACGGGGCTCGAACGATCTCGCGCTGATCCGCCCACCCCCGACACCGTCGCCGGTGCCATCCGCCGGCGCCCCCCAACGGCATCAGGCCAGCAGCGCTGCGACCGCGCCGGCCGCGATGAACGGCCCGTACGGCATGCGGTCACCCCGCCCAACGCGCCGCGTGACGAGCAGCACCGCGGCCGTCGCGCCTCCCGCCAACACGGTCACGAGGCCGGCCGGCAGCACCGCCGGGTAGCCCACGACCGCCCCGACAAGAGCGGCCATCTTCACGTCCCCGCCGCCGAGCCCGCCTCCGCTCAGGCCGGCGACGGCGATCGCGGCGGCCAGCGCGCCGAGCCCGCCCGTGAGCGCCTCGGCGAAGGCGCGGTCGGGCCAGGCGCCGGAGGCGGCGAGCGCCAGCACCAGCGCCGGGCAGACGATCCGGTTCGGGATCACGCGGCTGCGGAGATCCGACCAGGCCAGCGCCAGGAAGCAGGCGCCAAAGCCCGCGCCCCAGGCGATGTCCGCCGGCTCCCGCCTGCGCACGCCGAGGATCGCCGCCAGCAGGAGCGCCGCTCCCGCGAGCGCCGGGCAGGCGCCCCACGCACCGCGGCCGCCCATCCGACCCGCGCGTCGCACCCGGGCGAGCGGCATGATCACACCCCCGCTCCCTGCTCCCCGGCCAGAGCTCGGCGAGCAACTCCCTCGTCTCCCGCGCGGGCGCGACCCGCGGGTCGTCCAGCTCCCGCCGCAGCGCCTCGGTCAGCGCCTTGAAGACCCGGCGGACGCCGGTGCTGTCCCCGGCCGCCGCGAGCAGGCGCATCCGCCCGCGCGCCGCCGCCTCGTCCGCCGGCTCCTGATCCAGGACCGCCTGGTAGAGGCGGGCCGCCCGCTCCGGTTCCCCGAGCCGTTCGGCCACGGCCGCGCCCCGCTCGCGCCCTCGGCCAGGCGCCGGCGGTAGTTGGCCCGGTAGGCGTCGAGCCACGGGAACGGCTCCCCCTCGAGGAAGTCTCCCCGGCAGAGCGCCGCGGCGCTCTCGTAACTCCGCGAGCGCGTCCGCGTCGGGGAGCGCCGCCGCTCGCCGGAGCGCGGACTGCCGTGGGGGCTCCCCTCGCGTCACCCGGCCTCAGGGGGCGTGGCCGGCGTGACATCGACGGGGTGCTAGTTTTCCGCGACCGCGGCGCTGAACGCGGAGCAGCCGGAGGAATTGCAGGCCCGGACGATACAGGGGCACGAGGAACGCCAGGATCCGCGACCCGTCGCGGACCTGGTCGCGGTTGACGGAACTCTGCCACGTCGCCCCGCCGTGCATGAGCTGGATGCGGAGGACGTAGAGACGATCGAAGAGCGTGTTGAGGATGACCGCGGTCTCCCTGTTGGCGAGCGCGCGGTGGACACGGCGAGGGGACAGGTTCAGTCGAGCTCGGCGAAGCCGATGATGGTGGGCCAGCGCCCCTCCCCCACGACCTCGCCGTCGAGAAGGATGCGGCACGGGTGTCCGGGGTTCTCGGGGCAGTCGGTGATCGCCCGGGGGGGCGGGTGGAAGCGCGCGAGGTACTCCTGTATGTCCAGCATGGCGGTCTCGCCCGTGCGGATGTTCAGAACCGAGACGTCCGCATGCTTGCCCGCCCTGGTGCGGGCGGCGAACTCGGAAGGGTAGACGCGGGGCAGGAGGGCATCCGACCAGGCGAAGTGGTCGGGGGAGGCCCACTCCCAGTCCCAGTCACCGAGACGGACGGGCGACGCGACGGACCGGAGGATGTCCCCGGACTCGACGGCGATGATGTCGATGGATCGCCAGTTCGACTCGGTGTACGGCCCCGACTCCGTCTGGCGCCCCCGCACGACATGCCTGCCGTCGGGTGCGTCGCACCTCCCCGATTCGGAATAAGGGTTCCCCGGACAGGGAAGGCGGTGAATCGCGCCGTCGAGCCGTGCGATGACCCCGACCGCCGGACCCCCGTGCCCCATGGGGTCGTCCACGACGTCCAGCACGAGGGCGCTGGAGTCCGAGGTCCATGCCTGTCCCCAGACGGTCCAGGCGGACCCGGCAGAACGTAGTCCAACGGCGGTGGGAATCTCGTCGTGCACGACACGCAGGATCTCTTCCCCGGAGCGAAGGTCGAAGACGACGGTGCGGGCAGGGTTGTAGCGCCCATCAGGCCCACGACCTCCGCCGTGGAAGCGGGCGGCGACCCGGCGTCCATCCGGGGAGACGCGGAATTCGGCCGGCCAGTGCTCGGTCAGCAACCTCTCCGCCTGGCCGCCGGGGGCGATGTGGCGCATCCCTCCCGGTCCGCCGGTGACGAGACCGTCCCGCGCTCCCTGCACCTGGTCGTCCCAGTCGCCCCAGGAGGATCCCCACCAGGAGAAGTGGTACCGATCCTCGTGGGCCGGCCAGCTCCGTCCCGTGCCTGCGTCGTAGGCCATCACACGCCAGGTGGCGACTGCCTCGACGTCGGAGGTTGAGAAGATGTCGAGACCGGCGCCCTCGTCCGCGTACGCGGGTCCGCCCCACACCGCGTACAGCAGGAGCGGCCCGACCATCGCCTCCCGGGCCGGGGGCTCCCCGGCAGGGGGCTCCGGTCCCACCTCGATCGTTCTCACCCCGTGGAGCGCCAGTCCGGCTGCCGACTCCACGAATCCGAGGTAGCGAGTCCACCCCCCCGCCCCCTCCCACACGACGCGCTCGTCGTACCAGACCTGGCACGGATAGCTGCGACCCCGCCCGTCGCCTCCGCGGCAGTTGCTCCACGCTCCGCCTTCGAGCAGCCCCCTCGCCTCCCGGGGCACCGAGTTCCGGTAGAACTGGACCGGATATGTCTCCCCCGAGGCGGCGTCCAGCATCCGCGGACCGCCCGCCATGTCACGGAAGGCGACGAATCGGGGCTCGCCCGACCATCCCGGGCCGGTGGGCCTCCACCAGCGGTCATCATGGTCCCCTGAGTACCACGTCAGGCCGGCCCCCTCGGCGCCGGTTACGGTCCACAGCACGTTCGCCGTCACGATGTCGATCGCATCGAAGCTCTTCCATGTCTCCCTGCAGTCGTGGCGGTTCAGACAGGCGGTCTCGGCACTCTCGCCAAGGCGCAGGGCGTAGCGGAGATGAGGCGACACGTGCCAGTCGACCGGCAGCAGGCGCAGGTCCCCGGCGATCGAGAGCAGCGCGGTGCGTTCGCCCCAGACCACGCCCAGCCCGGCGCTGTCGTGGCTCCAGCTACCGAGAACCGGTCCGGGCTCCGATGTCGCCTCACGCAGGGGCGCAAGCAGTGAACCCGCGCTCGTGGCCCGAAGCAGCTCCTCACCGCTGGCGATGTCGAGGACGAGGACGGTCGGCGGCCCCTCGAGCATGAGCGCCACCTTCGCGCCGTCGGGCGAAACGCGAACGGACCCGATGGTGCGACCTTCGAGAAGGGTGGCCTCCGTCTGACCTCCGAGGCCCACGCGTCGGACCTGACCGTCGCTCCACGCGATGAGCCCCGGGCCCGCCGGCTGCACCGATGACCGATCCGTCTCCTCGTAGTCGAGCGCAGCCCAGTAGACCCCGAGCCCGAGGTCGTACACGTACACGCGCCGCGTGTCTCCCTGCCCGCCGGCGGCCGCGCCGGGCGGCGCCAGTCGCTCGGAGAAGACGAGCAGCGGGCCGACGACGCTGACGGCGGGTGGTGCGGGCTCGGAGGTGAGGGTTGCGGTCGCCGTCGGCGAGGGTGCCGGGGTCGGGGCGGCGGTCGCCGTGGGGGAGCGCGCCGGGATCGGGGCGGCGGTCGCTGTGGGGGAGGGTGTGGAGGCCGTGGTCGCCACGGTGGTCGCGGCCGCGCCCTGCGTAGGGGTGGCGGGGATCGGGGTCGTCGTCCGGGTGGATTGCGGAGGGTCGCTCTGACACGACAGCGCCAGCAGGACGAGTATCGCCGCCAGCCATGCGAGGAGTCGACGATCCACGAGGCGAGCATAGCGGCCCGGATCGCGAACCACCCCGCCGGTTCACCGGGGCCAGGTGCCGGGAGTAGCAGGGCCGGCGCCGTGAGCAGCGGGGAGGCCGCTGTACGCTGCGCGACCGAGGCTCCCGCTGGCGGCCGGAGACGGCGGATCAGAGCGCCGAACCGTGCGCCATGGCCGCACGGACGCCGCGTCGAGCCGGAGGGAACGGCCGGCAGGGCCGGAGTACTCCACGGCCTGGCGGGCACGGGAGCCGGGGAAGCGCGAGGCACTCGAGGCGGAGGCGTTCGGGCGCTCGACGAACTGCACTACCTGCCCGCCCGCGGCGGCGGGCGCGCGAAGCCGGGCGCGCGCGGGCGGCCGCGTCGGGTGCCGCCCGGCTGCGGAGTACCGCCCGCGAGATGGGCGGCGCGACTCGGCACCGGCGCCTGCTGGGGCGGCGATGACCCCGGCCAGGCCACGCCGCCCGGCGGGACATGCACGTCCGTCGGCGCCGGAGTGGATCTCACGTGCGGCGTCAGGGCCGGCGGCGCCGTCGCGTGCTGGGGTCAAGAGCCGTATGGGGTCCGGCCGTCGCGGGACGTGATCACCAATGGATGGCGTGCGTGGCTCCCGCAGCACCCACGGAGCGGACGGCGGCGATCACCTCTGGCGGCGGGCGGCGACCCGGCCAGATCGGGGCGGCCGTCGGAAGCGGGTGCGGTCGTGGCTCAGGCGTGGTCCATCACTCCATGCGGAGGACGGCGGCGGTGACGCGTACACGACGTCCCGGGCGCCGCGAGCGGGGCAAGCCAGACTCACCACGGTCTCCTGCCGGGCCCGAACCACAACGACATCGCCTTCACCAGGGTCTGGGTCTACGACGCTGCGACGCAGAGCGAGTACTGCCTGATCGGAATCGACGGTGACGTTCGCGACGACAGGATCGATCCCCTGAATCGCGATCGCCCGCAGCCTGTTCGGGGGCACGTAGAGATGCTCCGGCGGCCGGCGGCCGGGGTCGCGCTCGGCACCACGATGTGCCTGCTGTGGTTCATGTCATCTCCCTGCGAAGAGCGACACGGGAATCAGGTCTCCCTGTCGGAGACGGAGCGCCTCCGCTTCGCTCGCGTACGGGCCATGCCAGCGGTTGCTGGGAAGGCGACTGTGGCCGCGTCCGTTGTTGCAGTGCCAGCAGCTCGCCTTGTGGACGCGCGCGTGCGCGGCGATATCGTCCTCGTAGACCCACCAGGTCTCGCCGGCCTCGTTCATCGGGTCTCCGCGGAGGGCGCCACCGCGGGCCCGGCTCCGCGGCCGGATCCCGCACGCCGCGCCGCCATCGGGGCCACGCACGACCGGGCGACGGGACGCTCGCGGACTCCTGGACGGGCAGCCCGAGGGGAGCGGCACGGCGCTGGAGCCGCTCCCGGGCCTGGGGCCCGGCGAGCCCGCCCACCCCCGCCGCCTTCCGCCGCCAGGTCGCCCTCGGGGATGTCGACCTCGTAGCGATCGTCGAGGGCTCCGGCGATGAAGTCGATCGCAAGTTGGACGTCCACGCCCTTCTGCTCGGCCCTGCTCGCGGGCCAGTCCATCGGGTAGCGCACCGCTTGCGGGATCACGACGCCCCCGGCGCGCTCCCACGCCTGGCACTGACGCCTGTGAGCGCCGTATGTCCGCGGCTCCCTGCTCGAGTCCGGGCGCCCGGTGTACATGCGCACCTCGCTCAGGGTCCGCGTGTAACCCGGCGGGGCGCGGCTGCAGATCAACTCTCCGAGCGCGAACGGGTCGATCTGGCCGTCGGTGTGGTGTCCGGATTCCGCGTGGAAGCAGCGACGCGCCTGGTGGAGGACGTTCTGCGCATCGACGTACACGACGACTCGGTCGGCCATGGGAGGCGTCCAAAGAATAACCCCGCCAGTTCGCCACAAGAAGCGGCGGACGGCGGGGAGGATTAGCCCCCACAGGGGCACCTCTGATTAGCGGAACCGCACGGTGAAAGTCAAGGGCGGACAGACTGCGGTCGCCCGGGTACGCCCGCCCGGGCACTGGACTTCGGGGCCACGGAGCGCTGGGCAAGCCGTGGGAGAGCGTCTCGGCAGAGCGCCGTGTAAACGGGTGCAGGCCGCCTGTCCGGTCGCGTGGATCATCGATCCCCGATTTGTTCCCTGAGCGTTCCACGAGAGTCCCACGGAATCGGCCGAAGTACGCTACTGGGGCGCTGCTCGCAGTTCGCGTCGAGTTGCCCCCTGGGTCCGGGCGGGGGGATTCGCGGCGAATGGGAAACGGTGGGGATCCTGTGAGAACAGTGGGAACGCCATGCGAATGTCCGCTCGTAGCCTGTCCCCCGTCAGCACTCCGTGAGCGGCGGCGAGTCACGCCGCCCGCAGCCGCGCCCGTCCTAGGCCGCCACGCGCAGAGCCCCGATCGTGTGCACAGTCTCTCGGCGCGCTGCGGCGCTCTCCTGTGCGGGAATAGGACAGGGTGACGACGCCGGATCGGAGCGTGGTTGACGACGCGGCCCCGCAGCCGACCTCCCGCGAGTTGGTGAGGGCCGCGATTCGGGCGATCCAGAATCGTCGGAAGATGCACGTGTGGCTCGCGTGGGATTTGCGGCCGGGCTCCTACGTCGCGATCGCCATCACGCGCGAAGCGGCAATGAAGGCGATCCGCGACGCGGGCGGCGACCTAGGCGTCCTCGTGACCAGCAGCGGCCTCATCGTTCGGCGCCGCACGCTCAACGAGGACTCGGCCGCGGTCGACGTCTCCCCTGCGGCGCCGTGCCCGACTCCGAAGCGCGCCAGGCGGCAGCGCCCGCAGCGGTAGGAGTCGACTTCCCGACCGTGCGCGCCGCTATGCGGGTCTGGCGGACCGTGTGATGCATCTCGTCGCTGGCGCTGCGTACTGGGGCGAGGAAGAAGCGCACGGGCGAGAGCTCACTGTCTTGCTGCGCCGCCTGGCCGAGGCACCTCACGGTCGCTCGGGGCAAACCGTGTTCCTCGAACTGGTGCGCTATCCGGCACTCCTGGCGCTATATGCGGCCGGAATCGCGATGGTCGCTCGCGAGAACTACTCCGGGCTCAGCACCTCTCTCTCCCTCGAAGTGCGCACCGACAACGAACGCGGCCCCATCCTTCAGGCACTCTCGCCCCGCAGCGTGGTCGACGACCGCGTCGCTCAGGAGTTGCGGGGAGCCGGGAAGGGCGGGCGCACTCCCCTGAGCGATGAACTGCACGGAGCGCTCCGCGAGTCCTTCAGCGAGATCATCCCCTCGGACGAGGAATACACGGACCTGTTCGACAGGTTCGAGTACGTGCTGTCTCTCGCGGAGGCCGATTGGTGGTTGACCTCTGGAGAGTCGGCGCGCTTCTCGGGGGGCCGCTTCGCATGGCGTCGCGGGCCCTGGTCGTCCGAATGGCTCCCGGTTGTCGTCGCTGTTGAAGTGAAACGTGACGGCCACGCTTGGTTGCCGCTGGCAGCCGGGATGTTCGGAGGCGACACGGCACGACTGCAGGCGTCGAAGGCAGCTGTCGACGAATGGGCCCGTAGCAAGGCGTGGGGATAGGACGGACCCTTCGTAGCCTGCCCTTCGTCAGCAGTGCGTTCCGTCGGTACCGCTGACTCCAGGGAGCAGAGAATCCGGCATGGATCGCTCATCCGAAACACCGGAACGGATCACCCTCACCAGAGGCAACGAGCAGCGCCCTCCGCTACAGGCGTCGAATCGAGCAGACAGGGCAACTCGTGGACGAGCAACGGCAGAGGAGGTAGACGAGCGGCAAGGAAGGCGGCGAGACAGCGAATCGGCGCGATCGTGCCGCGCGCCAAGTGCGCTACCATCGTGGTGGCGAGTTGCCGAGGACAGCTGGACTTGGGAAGCGCTCGGCGAAGCTTGCCTTAGTGGAGTACGCGAACTGCCCGGGCGGATTCCTCACCCTACGTGGGTCTTTCATCTCACCGACGTGGCAAACCTGCCTTCGATTGTCGAGGACGGACGCATCCTGTGCCGCAAGCAGACACCCGAGGAGTTCACCAATATTGCCTACCGGCACATCGTTGAAAGGGCTCGCCGCCGGCCGATCCCGACTGGATCTGGTGGCGTACTCACCGACTATGCCCGGTTCTTCTTCGCGCCGCGGCCCCCGATGCTCTTCCCGATTAGCCAAGGAAGAGTCGCAGACGCGCGGCAACGCACGGTCGTTCATCTGGTCTGTACGGCGCAGGGCCTGAATGGCGAGCGCCCGACTGCATTCACCGACGGCCACGCGGACATGGCGATCACTGAGTTCTATGAAGAGCTGGGGGATCTGAACAAGGTTGACTGGAATCTGATGTGGGACGGCCAACCGACGACCCTCAAGTCGTCGAGCACCCCTGTGACGTACTGGAACTCGATTCCGAGCGATCCCGACCGGCCTCGCCGGCGTCAGGCCGAGTTCCTCGTGCACGGATACGCACCGTGGAGTAGTGTCATCGGCATAGGAGTCGTCGACGTGGCGATGCAGCAGAAGGTACGGGACCTTCTCCCCGGCGCTCGGAACGGCACGAAGTCCATCCCCGTTGCGGCGTGCCCTCACTGGTACTACTGATGATTCACTTGCAGCACGGCAATCTCCTGAACGCGAAGACCGAAGCCATCGTCAACACGGTCAACACCGTAGGTGTGATGGGCAAGGGGATCGCTCTCCAGTTCAAGCAGGCTTTCCCTGAGAACTACCGCATCTACGAGCGTGCCTGCCGGCGCGGTGACGTCAGTATCGGGCGGGTTCTTGTCGTCTCGATGCTGGGTGACCCCCGGTACATCATCAACTTCCCAACGAAGCGACACTGGCGAGCGAGGTCGAAACTGAAAGACATCGAATCAGGGCTTGACGATCTTGTGCGCCAAGTCCGCGACCTCCAGATCGGCTCGATTGCCGTGCCGCCGTTGGGTTGCGGCAACGGTGGTCTTGACTGGGCGGACGTGCGTCCGCGAATTGAGGCGGCTTTCGCGGCGTTGCCGGATGTGAGGGTTGAGGTGTACGAGCCTGCTGGAGCGCCAGCGGGTGCGGCGATTCCGGTTGCCAACAAGGAGCCAGGCTTGACCCTGAGACGTGCCGCAATCGTTGGTCTGCTCGCCAAGTACCTCGAGCCGGGCTACGAGGCGTCTACGATCGAGATTCAGAAGCTCGCCTACTTCCTGCAGGAGGCTGGTCAGCGACTGAAGCTGCGATTTGGCGTGCACGTCTACGGTCCTTACACGGAGACCGTCAACGATGTGCTGCGGGCTATGGAGGGCCAGTTCACGCGCGGCTACGGCGATCGCACCAGCCCCCCGGCGATCACACTCGCTGAAGGCGCCCTCCCGAAGGCGCAAGAAGTCATCGGGGTCCATCCCGATCTAGCGAGTCGGATCGACCGCGTCGCCGTGCTGATCGAAGGCTACGAGTCGCCCTACGGTCTTGAGCTGCTAGCCACGGCGCACTGGTTGATCGCTCATGAGGGCGTTGACCCCTTCGAGGCCGACGAGTTCGTGCGTCGCTTCCGCGGGTGGAATGCTCGGAAGCGACGCCTCTTCAGAGTTGCGCATATCCAGAAGGCGCGGAAGCGCTTGATCGAGTACGGGTGGGCGCCCTCCTCTGGTGAAGGACGCTCAGCAGCCCCAGGTCCATCGACCGAGGTGCGGAAAGATCTCGGTGGCTCCAATCCTAGTCGGGATGATGCTGCTAGCAGGCCGCGAGCTGGGCGAGTTGCGGCCGCCCGACGTCCTCAAGATCCTGCCAGTCGAGCTGCACGAACGTCCTGAGGCTCGGCACCGACGTGCGCCGTTCCGTTCTTACGGTCGAGCGCATCCTGGAGGCCGGCGAGGAGGGGCTGTAGGAGCCGGATCTCGGCCTCGACAAGCACCGGAAGATGGTCGTGGTCGTCCGGCAGATCAGCAGTGGCAGCCTTGAACTCTTGCAGGGTGAGGAGGTGCTGCGCGTTGGATGGAGTCCGCGCGTACATGGCTCAGTAGAGCCACTCGCGTTGGCCTCGTCCTCCGACGCGTCGTTCTCGGCGCCGTTCGAAGTCGAAGGGCTGCGCGATCACGAGCCTACGCGTCGTGCCCCACCGGGTTCCCCGCGCCGCTCTGCGGCTTCAGAGCCTTGAGGTCGGCGAGCACCCGTTCGACACGCTCCGCGAGCACGCCGATGTCCTTCGCCGCGTCGTCTGGTTCGACACACCAGGCAACGACGCCCGTGCTCGACACGTCGTGCGCATACGGATCGGCCTCCAATTGACCAGCGTAGCGACGGAGCAGGGCGCTCGGCGCCTCCGGCGCCAGCGGATCGTAGCCGCCGAGGATGCCCGCACCGAACGAGAAGTGAGCCGTGCGCGCCCAGCCGGTCGCGGAGGGGTAGAGCCAGGCCACGGTGACGGGCTGAGGCCAGAGCTCGCAGGTGCCGCGGATACTGAAGCCGCCCGATCCGGGCTCGAACGTCGCCCCAGCGGCGCGGGCGCGATCAATGAGGTGTCGGGCCGTCTCCCGGACCGGCCCCTCGGAGAACCGGGCGACGATCCCGTCCAGCGCAGGGCTGGTGCCCACAGCTCGCGGCTTGACCGAGCGGCCGATGACGCGCGGGACAAGGTCTCGCGGCCGCCGCCGACGCAGCGTTTGATCTCCACCGCGGAACAGTGTGTCGTCCGAGTCCGGCTGTGCCTCGAAGGTGCGGCGCAGGTCGTCTTCGTCCCAGCTGCGGCGGGCGTGGGCGGCGTACCAAGACGTGCCGAGACATGGAGAAGGGCCGCAACGCTCGACACTGCCTCCGTCACTTCAGGGATATCCGCGTGACAGTCCGGTACCGAGCGGCCACGTAGGCATGCCGAGAACCCCGGATCGCAGCGTACCCGCCAAAGCCAGACTAGCCCGAATCCACCGATCGGTCGGGGCGTGGCGCCAACCAGCACGATTCATGCCGGGCGCTCACGCCCGCGATGGTTCCTCTCCGCTGGCCAGATGAGCAATTGTCGTCAATTCGTTCGAACGCGATCCCGGCCGTCGAGGACGGACATCGCCTCCTCGATCCGGTGCGCCGCGTCTTCCTGCATGGACGGGAGGACGTGGGAATACGTGTCCAGCGTGACGCTGATGGTCGAGTGCCCCAGACGCTCCTGAACCACCTTCGGGTGGACGCCGCTGGTGAGGGCGATCGTCGCACTCGTGTGGCGGAGATCGTGGAATCGCAGTCCCGACACGCCGGCACGGCGACAGAGTTCGCGCCACTGCCGGGCGAGACGCTCGACGTTCTCCGGCTTCCCATCCGCGCGGGGAAACACGAGGTCAGTGCCCGGCCATGCCGGCCCGAGCGAGAGGCGTCTCTCAGCCTGGGCAGAGCGATGTTCGCGAAGAAGCGCTATCTCCCGCTCAGAGAGCGCGATCGCCCTGCGACCCGCGGCCGTCTTCGGCTCGGCAAACCCGGATTCGGCGAACAGGTTGCGGGAGCGCTTCACCTGCAGCAGCGAGTGCTCCCAGGAGACATCGGCCCACCTCAGGCCGAGCAGTTCCCCGGCCCGGAGGCCCGTGTGGACGGCAAGATTGATCAGGCGCCTGAAATCGGGATCCGCGCAGGCGCCCAGGATGGCGGCAAGTGTCTCCATGTCGGCCACGCGCATCTCGCGGCGGGTTGCGCGCGGCTTCGTCACCGCGTCCGCCGGGTTGCGCGAGATCAACTCCAGCCTCACCGCCCGGGCGAGCGCCGACTTCAGGACGGTCAGGTGCTTGGCGGCGGTGCGGTTGCCCGCACCGGACCGCAGGTACGCATCGAGCGCTCTCTCGATGTGCGGCGGGCGGACGTCCGACAAGCGCACCGAGGCAATCGGAGCCACGAACACACGACCGGTCTGCCGGTAGACGGACAGTGTCCGTGCCGAAACGGATCGGGCCGCGTGCTCGCGCAACCAGCGCTCGAAGTAGTCGCCGAGTGGTGACTCTGCTCCCACCACGTCCAGGCCGTGCTCGAGCCGACGCTGGAATGCGCTGCGCAGCCCCACAGCCTCCTTCCTCGTCGCAGCCGTGAACGTCTTGCGCGTGCGCCTGCCGGTGACCGGATCACGCGGGAGCCAGAGCGTGGCCTGCCAGCCCTTCCCGCGCTTCCTGAGGGCACCGCTACCGTAGTCACGCTTGCCCATGGGCTGCCTCCTCTGCCGCGCTCCACGATGCCCGCGCCGTGCCGACGGCGTGAAGCGCACAGCCGAATTCATTCTAGCAGAACAGGCGTTCTGTCAGCGGCTCTCCGATGTTTCGTTCTCCGCGCGCGCACCCGTGTCGCGCCGGCCGACCGACTCCCGGACCCAGTCGGTGAGCACCCTCCGGGGTATTCGAATCACCCTGCCGAACCGGACGGAAGGCAGCTCCCCCCGCGCCACCAGTTCATAGGCGAGGTTGCGCGAGATTCGAAGCAGCCTCGCGGTCTCGGGGACCGTCAGCAGCAGTGGGTCGTCATTCACTGGTCACCCCTCGTGGGCGGCCTCGCGCGCTGCGCCAGACCACGCAGTTGCGTGTCGCTGGACCGCGGCCGGAGCCGGCCCGGCTTCAGCAATCCTCGTGTGATCATCCAGGCCATCCTCCCCTCGCCTGACCGGCGGCGGCCGTGAATCGGCCGCCAGACGGCACCGCCGGGCCACGCGTGTGCCGTCCCCGGGGTCGATCCGCGATACCGTGGTCGTGAGCGCCCCGGCGTGCCCGGCCCACCCGTGTGCAGCTCGCCGGACGCCGTGCCCCGCGCGTTGCTCGCCGCAACGTAGGCGGACGCGGGAGGTGGTCTTCCCACTTCCGTGCGGCGTCGTACCGGCGGTACCCCTCGAACTTCGCGCGGTAGTCGCCCGAGTCGAGGGTTCCGCGGCCGTACTCGAGGAGGAGCGGGTGCAACCCCGTGCCGCGTGCGCGCACGCCGGAGGCGGGCGGGCGAGAGCCGCGAGTGGATCGGCCGCCTGGCGCGGGCGGGCGCGGCAGGCAGCAGCCGGCAAGACGAGCGCAGCGGCGACGGCGAGCAACGGATCCCGCACGGCCAAGCCCCTTCCGCATCCATGCGCGCTCGCCTCGATGGGCGTGGTGCGACGATGCAAGGCTAGCCTGCGATCGAGCGTTCACAGGAAGTTCCGGCTGCGTTCTACAAGAGTTCTAGACGTTCCAGAATCGTTCCGGAATCCTTCCTAACTTTCCCGACGGCCCCTCGCGCTACCAACTCGGAGGCAAGGTTGCGCGAGATGCGCAGCAACTCTTGCAGCCTCGGTCGCCGCCAACGGCTGATCGTCGCTCATCGTTCACCTCCTTCAGTCGGAGTCCCGCTCCCACCGCGGCGCTCCACAGCGCGCGTCCTGTCCGGCCATGGCCGGCGGGGCTCCGGTCCATCGACCGTCCGCCAGATGGCCCGGGCAGTCCACGGGCGTTGGACGGATCGCGTGCGAACCGCCACTCGGCGGTCAAGATCAACGGAAGCCTGGACCCGCACACGCGGGCAGCGAGGCGAGCCGCCCGCGCAACGTGCTCCTCGGCCCGGTCGCCCTGAGCCACCACCAGCAAGACGGGCGGCTCGCCGAAGTCATCCTCGAACTGGCGGGAGTCGTAGTACCGGTGGTAGCCAGCGAGCTTCGCCCGGTAGTCCGTGGCATGCATCGTTCCGCGGTCGTACTCAAGCGCCGCGCGCGGGACGCGGATGACGCGGCCGAGGCGAATCGCCGGGAGCTCGCCCCTCGCCACGACTTCGTAGGCGAGGTTGCGGGAGATCCGCAGCGGCGCAGCCGCCTCGTGCACCGTCAGCAAGACGGCCCCTTCAGGCACCGGCGTTTGCCCCGTCCTCCAGTGCGTCGTGCGCCGGGCGCACCTCCGCGAGGGGGGTGGCAGGAGGACTTGCGAGTCTGGACATGCGGGTGAGTGCTCTGGCTACCCGGCCCCGGCGGCGGCGCCGGCAAGCGAGCGCTGTGAAGACGGCGAGGAGTGCGCACCGCACGGCGAGCCCCTTCCGCGTCTCCGCACGCTCGCTCGGGTGGCGCCGTGCGGCGATGCAGGGCCATTCTGCGATCAGGGGTGCTCAGGATTCGCTCACACGTCGCTCAGGATCTGCTCAGTGCCGCGAGTCGCGCACGAAGCGCAATCAACTCCCGATCAGCCGCCAGGTCCACGGGTCGCGGGTTCGAATCCCGTCGAGCATCGAACTCGGGCAGCATCCCCTCGCGGTGCCTCTGCCCGCGCCGGCCGCGGTTGCTCGGGCGGCTGCCGTTGGCGCCCGCGTGCTTCCCGGGACCGCGGCCCCGCGCGCCTGCGTGGCGCGACGGCGACGCCGGGCTCTCACCTGGCCGGCAGCAGCGAGCGCCACCTCACGTTCGTGAAGCGCGCCTTCCTTCGCCCCTACGAGATCCACGTCGACACTGGAGGGCAGCCTGACGGCGCGTCCCATTCCTCGCTCAAGCTCCCGAGTCGCGAGTGCCCGCGAGCGCCGACGCCGCTTGAGTAGGTACCCGACGGCGCTCCACAGATGCGCCGTGGGAACGATCGAGCGGATCGTGAGCGGGAATTGATAGCGGATCATATGATCTTTTTCTTCATGCACGGGTCGAACCTCGCGCTCGGCCACTCGCGCCATGCGATTGTCTTGCTCGGCACATCGCGATGCCGTGTCTACTCGGACGCCGCTATCTGCTCGCCGACTCAAGCCGAGGCCCGATTCATCTCCTGCTCCGGGACAGGCATCGTATCTCTGGGGTCGATTGCCACGTCCGGGGCATCGAGGCGTGATGGCGCACCCGCGACTCGCGGATGTACTCGCGCGTCGGCCGATCGTCGGCATACCCGCCCGCCCCCGCGACGAGAACCCCACGGCCACCGAGGTCGGCCACTCGCACTGTATGGACATGGGGTTGGGAGTGATGCTCTGAAGTGGCCCCTTACCTTCTTCAAACGAGCTCAGTAACCTCTGAGCCCGGGAAGCCCAGCAGTGCCGGCATGGCTCAAGTGGCCCTGCCGCAACGGACGGCCCAGGTGGTGTTGCCACCGGCACTGTTCGGCGCATGAACCTCTGATGGGGACATGCGAGCCAATCGCTGATTTGTAAGGTGGATGACGGCGAGCGCGCCTGCGGCCTTCCTGCTGGAATGAGGGAGAAACCCCGGAAGGAGTTGCAGTGGGTACGCCCGACGAAACCACCGTGTGGATCGGCCTCGACATCGGCAAGACCGAGCACTTCGCCGATGTGCTGGACGCGGCAGGCTCGCCGCTGTTCGCCGTCGCCGTCGCGAACGACGAGGCCGACATCGAGGCGCTCCTCGCTCGCGCGGAGTCCTTCGGCTCCGCGGCACTGGTCGTCGACCAGCCCGGCTCGCTGGCCCGGCTCGTGCTCGCCGTCGCCGCCCGCCGCGGCGTGCCGGTGGCGTACGTGCCGGGGCTGGTCATGCGCCGTGCCGCCGACCTCTACCCGGGTGAGTCCAAGACCGACCGTCGCGACGCGTTCGTGCTGGCCGACACCGGCCGCACCCGGCGCCACCAGGTGCACTGGCTCGACGCCGGCAACGACGAACTCCTGGAGCAGCTGCGCGTTCTCGACGGCTACGACATCGACCTCGCCGCCGATGCCACGCGGCTCACGAACCGGCTCCGCGACGCCCTCACCGGTCTCTCCCCGGCCCTGGAGCGCGTACTGGGCCCCAGGCTCCACAATGCGGGGGCACGGGACCTGCTCGCCCGCTACCCGACACCGCAGGCGCTGGCCACGGCGGGTCGCGGCCGCATCGCGCGGACGCTCCGGAAGCGCTCGCCGCGCCTCGCGAAGGCGCTCACCGAGGCCGTCACCGGGGCCCTCGGCGCCCAGACCGTGGTCGTACCCGGCTCGGTCGCGATGGGTCGGGTGATCGCCGAGGTCGCGACCGAGCTGGATCGCACGCAGCAGCGGCGGGAGCGGCTCGGCGCGGAGATCGGGGAGCTCTTCGAGGCCCACCCTTTCGGCCTCATCCTCGGCTCCCTGCCGGGGGTCGGGCCGACGACGGGGGCGCGGATGCTCGCCGAGATCGGTGACATCTCTCGCTTCGCGAACGGATCGAGGCTGGCCAGCTACGCCGGCCCTGCCCCGGTCACCCGCCAATCCGGCAGCAGCATCCGGGGCCAGACGCGGAGCCGCCGCGGGAATCACCGGCTCAAGAACGCGATGTACCTCTCCGCCTTCGCCTCGCTGCGCGACCCCGTCTCGCGGGCGTTCTACGACCGCAAGCGGGCCGAGGGGAAGAAACACACCGCAGCCGTCATCTGCCTCGCGCGTCGTCGCTGCGACGTCATCCTGGCCATGCTGCGCTCGCGCGAACCGTACCGCGCCGAGGAGGCTCCTCGTCACGGGTCGGTGGCTACCTGACGCTGCGCCGGCCATCCCGGATCAGTGGCGCTGGCCCTTGACAAAGAACATGGGGACACCACCCCCGACCGCCCAGTGCCTACGCTCGGTGGAGTCTGACTTCCCCGCAGCGGAGGGAAAGGAGTTGTCGAGGGTGGGTTGGGTAAGGGGCTGGCGCGGTCCGAACCGTAGGTGGTGGCGCGTAGCCCGAGCCCCACACGCAGATGAGCACAACAAGCGACCTCTACTCCCACGTGCTGCCCGACATGCAGCGCGAAGCGAGCGAGAAGGTCGCGGCGGTGCTGTTTGGCTAGGCCGGCTTGGAGCTCAACGGATCTCATTACCGATAGTGAGAAGGGCCGCCGCCAGAGCGGCCAAAGCGGTGACGAGTCCAATGACCGACCCAACCCCGGTGCCTTCAAGGCGAGTGGTGTTGATGCCAACGGCACGCAGTACGCGGAAGGGAATCCGACCAAGCCAACTCAGCCCTCGCTGGAGCCACCAAAAGGGGTTCCAGGTCCGTGCGAGTGCTCCACGTCTATCGGCTTCGTAGACGCCCAGAGAGCGGTCTAGCTCGTCCAACACAAGAGTGTGACTGATCCACAACTGCTTGAGATGGAACAGATCGCGGAGGAGGTGGACATCCATCGCGGGACCGCCCATCAGTCTCGGAGGATTCCAGCGGAGCATTGGTACTATCCCCGCGGTAGCAACGACGCTCCGGACTTCGGGTAAGGCTCGATTAAGCTCACGACGAACGGCGCCGTCGTCCTCGTCAGTGGCTGCACCGAAGTACCGTTCAACATTGTCCCGGAAGTCGCTCAGCAACCTTCGCCGGCGGGCGTTCTCCCAAGTCGTGATGCCTTCCGTAGTCATCCACGGCTACCGGTCCGCCCTGTCTCCCGAGACGCCGCGCTGCCACCGGATCTAGGTGATGGCAGCCTACTCTTCGGAGTGAGTCTCCCATCCCGAACCGCGCTAAGCCACCACGGAGGTGCGACGCATGCTCCGGTCGAGGCTGCCCTCCGGCCAAGGCCGTCGGCCCTAGCCGCCCGGGGGATATCCCAGTGGTGGGCAGTTGCTGCGCAGCCCGCGCGGAACCGTGTGAGGTGGGGCTCTCGGGAGCGAACTTCCCCGTAAATCTCAGGGATCGAGGACACTAGCCGGGGAGGACGGCCTCGTCGAAGACGAGTCAACGTCCAGCCTCCGCGGCCCGTGGCAGAAGGTCGCCGCGGTGCTGTTTGGCTAGACGGAGGCCTAGGCCGACCGATTCAGGCACAGTGGAGCCACACAGCCACTCAGCGGCCGAGCCGACGACGAGCAACAACTCCGGTCTCCACGTGACCGTTCTGCAATCGCTGCTACCCTCGAGCGCGCAAGCAGCATCCTGCTGCAGGAGACCCATGAATCGGCACGGCGAACGCTTCATCACGGCCCGCAACTTCAGGTCCTATGCCAATTCGCTCAACGTGGGCTGGCCGAGTGATTCGGAGTTGGAGTTCTATGAGCAACACTGCCTGCTCTTGCCCGCTGCCCGGGTCCACCGACCAACCGCCTACGTCATCGCGGCGGCCGAGATGGGTTCCGGGGTGCCCATCACGAACCCGGAAGACCTGACATCTCCCGAGGCATTGCGGAGGCTGCAGCTACGCCATGCGGACGGCCTCCACTCCTTCGACGCTGAGCGTGGCCGCAATCCGTTCCTCGTCACACCCGACTGCGCGACCTTCGAGCCGTGGGACGCCGGCAAGGTTGCCGTCACCGGGCCGGATCGAAAAGTAAGAAGGCACCCGGCTGTCGAGCGGTACTACCACCCCTGGCAGGTCCATGTCCTCGAACTACTGCTCCGCCAGAAGTACTACTACGTCCACTCACGATTCTTGCGACACCTAGACCCGGCACATGAACTCCAGAGTCGGTACCGCCTCCCCGATAACACCGAGGAGATCCGTTCACTCCGAGGGATGGCCGCTGGCTTCGACGCGTTGGAGAGGTTTCTCTACGCGGACCAAGCTGCTCTTAACGAAGCGTTCGACGGCATGCTCTCAGGAGAATCGCTTTCGAAGCCGGCGCGCGACCAACTCCGGACGGTCCTGACCGATTGGGCGCAGCGGGCCCTCGAGATGTCAGGCGTAGCCGAGCCGGCCTTCTTCGAGTTCCTCGGAAGACTTGTCGGATTGATCAATGAGTACCGTGCCGACGAGCGCATCGCTCTGGCCGAGGACGCGGAGCAATACCTGCTCGACGCCCAAGCACTCGCCGGATATGCGTTCGGACACGACTGGGATAGCTTCCTCGCTTCCGCCGAGAGGCATCGCGGACCGGCGCTGGTCGCGGGTTTGCGCCGTCTCGATCCGGTCGACGCGGCTGCTGACGACGCACGGGAGAACCTGAGGTTCATGGTTGGTGCAGAGCCTCTCGCGAGCATCGCCGGTCGGGGCACTCTCAACAGCGTGCCCGATGAGATCGTGGCGTTCTGCCAAGAGAACGACCTCTTCGAGGTCCTGCGCAGCCTCCAGCACGAGTCGTTCACCGACGATGATCAGCGCCGTGACCGCTTCCCCGGCTTCCTCAATCGGAGGCTCAGGCCGCTAGCACTAGCAGTCGAGCAACTCCTCCGCGCCCTCCTTGAAGTCGAGTCGCCGTGCAGTCACACGCCTCACCAGGACGATTGCCCTCACAACAAGACGCTGCGGCCGATGGTGCAGATCCTGGGGAGAGACTCTGCGTGGCTTCCCCACTTCAAACCGCTGAAGACGGGGGATGGGGCCGGAGACCTAGCCGAGCGAAGCGTTGAGAGGGCGGTCCATGCCGCTACACCCGGCATCGACCGCGACCAAATGGTCGCGAATACGCTGGCGGCAGCCGTCGGCACTCGCAATCTCGTCAGCCACAGGTCGAGGTTCCTTCCGACGCGAGAGGCAGAGCGCCTTGGCGATGCCTGTGCTCGCGCCGTGGTGCTCGTCTGGTTCGAGGCTCGGGAGTCCTCCCGCAGGAATCGGCGCTCCCACGGGAGCACCCGGAACGGCTCGCCGTCGAGGTCGCCGCCCCGGATGGTGAGCCCCTCGAGGTAGGTAGCCACCTCGGCCGCGATCGGTCCTGTGTGTGGCAGGAAGACCCCCGCTTCGCCCCTAGGCACCCCAAGCGCGCCCGGCGGTGCCATCAGGCGCGGGATAGGGCTTACGCCCCCGCGAGCGCCTCCGCTATCAGTCGGCGGCGAGCCCCTTCACGATCTCACACGGCCAGCGCCACCGAGGGCCAAGCTCACGCCTCAGCACGACGCGCGCCGCGTCCGCCTCAGCCGAGGCACAGTGCCAGCGCGTGCCATCCACCTCGACCAGCGGGAGGCCGCCGGATGTCACCCTCCCGTCTGCGAACACGCCCGGGATGGCGGCGATGGACAGGGCGGCGGCCCGCTCCGCGGCGTCGGGCTCGAACACGGCGACCGCCAGCGGCGACCGGCCACGCAAGACCAAGTGCATATGCGGCGTCACGCCGACCACCAGCCCGGCTCTCTCGGCCTCGTCAGGCCGCACCATGAACGCGCCCGGCCTCGATGCCTCGCGCCCCGTCGAGTCGTGGATCTCGACCTTGAGAACCACGATCGGCCCCGCCTTGGTCATGGCCGTGTTCCTTCTCCATCAGGCGCGCCCCCTTCCGCGGCGTGCTCCCGCTCGTGCTCGACGGCGGCCGCTAGCGCGGCATCACTCCCGTCCACCTGCCAGACCTCCCCGAGCGCTGGCAGCAGCCGCACGCGACGCCACGACACCTCGACGGCCGAGCGCACCCGACCGCGGCCGCAACGGGCGCAGATCAAATGCCACCGATCGCCGCCCTGCCTGCTCATCAGCGAAAACGTGACCAGTCCCGCGGCCTCTGTCTCCATGCTCGCCGTCCCTCCTCCTCGCGTCCCGCCCGTCTCCCTCGTGCACCCTGTGCATCCTGCTCCCTAGGAGTACGTGTGGTGTACACATCCTGTATTCCCTAGTGCATGGGTGCACAGGGTGCACGGCTCTCACTCGTCAAGCGTCCAGTACGTGACTTGGCCCGAGCCGCTGCGCTGCCGGCACCGCCACGCGGACCCAGATCGTGCTCGGCCCCTCGTCGGTGCCGCTCGCTACCGCGAGGGCGACCGGCCCTCGATCATCCGCCAGAGGGCGCTACCCAGCATCGGCGCGACCAGCGCTCGCGTCGCCTCCGAGGGCCGCGCTCCCGATGGCCTTGAGGCGCCGATAGAAGCCATGGTAGGTCCGCAGCGCCACGGCGGGGCTTCCCCGCGAGAGAAGGATCTGGATCAGCACGCCGACGCTGCTGTCGCGGAGCGGAGCGATACGCACCGCCGCGTAGGCGGCAGTCAGTGCGCGATCCCTATCGCCGCTCGCCGCCGCCCGACGCACGTCCGCCTCCAGCGCCTCCAGGGCGAGATCGCGCAGCCGCTCGCGCTCGACCCTCACCCAGGGATCGTCCCAGCCGGGCAGGAACGCGCGTGCAAGGCGCTCGAAATGCTCGCGGGGGACACCGAATGCGCGGCGACGCCGACAGCCAGCTCCTCCAGTTCCCACGCATCCACGGTCACCCCGGGGGGGAGCCACAGCGTGGCGCCGTCGACCTCCGCCACGTCCAGCCCCGTGGCCCGCAGCCGGGAGAGCGCCGCGCTCACCGCTCACGCGCCGACGACCGAGAGACGGCGGAGCTGCGGGCGTGGATCTCCCGCCTCGCCGAGGACGGCCGCTCAGCGTGTAGTGCCGCTGCGCGACGGGTCTGCGATCCGCTCGCGCCGGGTCATCCAGGATCTCCTGAACCCGCTCTCAGAGAGCGGTACCCACGATCGCGGGCGTCGCGTCCGGGATCTCGATCTGCTCTCGCGTGGGCCGCTCGCCAGCGACGTCGCTCCGGGCACCGCAACCCGCGATGTGCCTAGCCCGGCTGCTGCTCGCTGATGAAACGCAGGAACCTGGCCCCGAGCTCGGTCGTTTGCTCGCTAGTGAGGCCAATCCCGGGAGTCTTCGGACGGGCGATCAGGCCTCGGCTCTCGAGGTCCCCGGAGAGCAGGTCGTAGGCGGTCGGGGGTATGTCCGGCAAGGCAGCCAGCACGATGTCGCGCGTGGTGAGCCCGGATGACAGTCTTCCCGGGGTCTCGCCAAACACTCGCGGGTCCTGGAAGAAGCGCAGCAATCGCATGTGCAGCGGGGTCAGGTAGTCCACGAGGCTGAGAAACACGGACTGCAGGTTCGGGGCGGATTCGCGGCCCAGCGCCACGTTGACCACGGCATTCTGAAGCGCCGCGAGCTTCTCCTCGTCGTGGGTGCGGAGCCCGATCAGGGTTGCGGTGGTCACCGCGCTGATGAAGTCATCATCGTCTCTCAGCGATTCAACGGTGAGTCCCTCCACCGCCTGTTCGAGGCACTTCAGGCGATCGTCTAGCCGACGGAACCAGTCCGCCCGCCGCCGCTCGTACGCCGGAACGATCGCGAGATCGAGAACCCGGTTTGCCGGCCCGCCGACCACCGCGACGAGGGAAAGGCTCGTACGAACCACCGCCTCCGCGAGGTCGCGCGCAGTCGGCTCGGGAAAGGGTTCCCGGCTGTCCGTCCCCGCCATGCTTGGCCGCCTGCCTTCCGCGCAGGGACCGGCGGTGTTTGCCCCCGCCCGCGCCGATCACCCGACGTTCGCCATGGTATGGGGGCAGCCGTCGGTCGCGCTTCGCCTTCCCGAACCCGGAGGTCCCGACGGCCGACGCCAGCGCCCGTAGATGCCAGCGACCTCCGAACCCCACGGGGCTCCTCATCCATACGTCCGACGCCGACGGCGTGTCGCGGGCGGCCCACTACGACTCGCTGGAGGCGGGCGACCTCTTCGAGTGGCGTGAGAGCGACGACTGCCTCGCGCGCCACGAAATGACGGAGGTTCAGCCCGACCCGGCCGGCACCGTCCCGCGCTCCCCGGCGCGGAGCGGATGACCCACGCCTTCACGGGCTGCGGCGGCGCGGTCCCCGCAGAGGCCGCCGTCAGCCTCGACTGGGGCGACCTGCCGGTCCTGGGCGGGGCCTCCCTGCGGGTGCCGATCGTGCATGGGACGGCCTAGTTGGTGCCGGCGGGATGGACCGGCGCCGTGAAACGGTCCGAGTTCCACGATGTCTTCATCACCGAATCCGCGTGGGCCGAAACGATCGACCCCGCCGAGGTGCGGCAGCTCATGTCCGCTGGCGTGCGATCGTCACTGCCATCGCAGCATCAGTAGATTCGTATCGACAGCGGACTGGCCACGACATGCTCGTGAAGAGAATCCTCGGAAGGACGAGCCTGACTGGTGGGTCGAGGGAATCGACGAGGCAGCCCGGCTTCACCTGTTCACGAACAACCACGTTGAAGAACCAGATCACAATGATCCGTGGGCAATTTCGGTCCAGATTTGGTCCAAACGGCGTGCAAACCTGTGAAAAGCTACCGTTTCCTGACGGAGCCGATCGCCGGGAATACGGCCGAGCCCAGGAACCGTGCACGCGGATTTGGACCGATTCTGGATCTGTGCTGGACCTTTTGGACCGATTTTGGACCTGCGCTGGACTTCCCGTGGACCCCTCCTGCGTAGCCTGTCCCCCGTCAGCAGTGCGTTTGCCGGTACCACCAACTCCAGGGAGAAGAGAAACCGGCACGGCTCGCTCATCCGGGACGCAGGCACGGATCACCCTCACCCGAGGCAACGAGCAGCGCTCTCCGCGGCAGGCGTCGAATCGAGCAGACAGGACAACCCGGGGTCGAACGACGGTAGAGGAGGTGCACGAGCAGCAGGGAAGGCAGCGAGACAGCGACGTGGCGGACCGGGAGGTTCGACAGACGGAAGAGGCCACCCGAGGAAGACGAATGAAGCGGACCGGCCCCGGTTCGCGTAGAGGCGACCACTAGCGACGACTGAGACCCGAGACCTCGCAGAGGCGAGCTGCGGTATCGCCCCGCGCGTGCCGCGGGTCGGGTGTCGGCGGCGAACCCCTCAGTCGACGGGGAACCCCGCGCCGCCCACAACAGGACGGTAGCCGAGCATGAACATGGCGGACTGGAGGGCGGGCAGGCGTTGGTCGCGCGGAAGGTCACCAAACGGTCCGTGAGCCGCGAGCGCCGCAAGTAGCCATGCGGCGATCACGTTCGAGCTCGCGTACTGCTTCGTATCGCGCCACCGCATCTTCCGGAAATGCAGGGTGCCACAGGACGGATCCCGCACGATCCGTCCCTGGGACGGCGGAATGCTGAAGGCGAGTTGCCACGGGACAGCGGCGCGGCCGCTCTCCTCGCAGTAGCGCCGCACCATGCTCGCGAGGGCACAGGCGACTCTGCTGTCGTATATGGGGAAATCGTCGATGAGAAGCGCGTGGATCTTACTGAATCCAGAGTTCAGATAGCCGACCTTGTCCAGTCGGCTGAGGTCCGCGCGCGCCGGGTCGAGTCGAGCGGCGTCCGCGCGAATGTCCGCGAGCGCATCCGCTCCGCGCTCCTCCAACCTGGCACGGTTCCGCCGCACCCCCGCGCCTCCCCACTCGACCACGGCGATGGCCGCCGTCAAGAACGCCGGCGCGTTCCCCTGGTCGCGGGCTTCCCGTAGCAGGCGGGACAAGCGACCGAGCACGGCGAAATTGTCGTCGAGCGATCGCCCGCAGGACGTGTTCGACTCGCCGGGAAGCTGCACTCTGAACGCCCACTCGAACTGGCGGTATGCCTCGAACAGGGACCGGCAGCCAAACGCGCCCCGCTTGCCGCTCCACCCGTGGATGAGCTCACGGTCCCCGGTCACGAACGGGCGAGCCCACTTCAGGAAGGAGCGCACTTCCGGCTCGGCCAGGTAGGCATCACGCTTCACCTGCGGCTCCGATCAGAACGGCATTCGGCCACTGCGGCCACCGGGTGGGTGTCGAACGAGATCGTACGGGGGTGGGAAGGTATCACCGCAGGGACCGCGTGGCAGTTCAGGCGAAGTTCGGGGCGCCGCCGGGCCGCTAGGTCGATGTCCGGCGCGGCTCACACCGTCCCGTGGGGCATCTGCCGCCCGGTCCCCACCGGTTCGCGGACGCAGGTGACGGATCGGCTACGTTGGCCAGCACTTCTGTGCGAAAGTGCGGAACGCCGTGACCGCCATCTGGCCTCGTCCGTTGCGTGCCCCTGAACTTGGGCGCTTCAGATGTTCCTCGACCGCGCCGCGCGATGCCTCAAGAATCTCCACGGTCTCGTAGCGCTCGTCCAGCAGGACGAGAACCACGCTATCGAAGCCACGTGGCACCGCGGGAGCCTTTCGATTTCATTGCGATACGGACGCGGTGTAAGCCACCGTTAACGAGTGTTGCGGATCGGGTGGCTCGGAGCCATCCCCACGTCTCCGAGAACGCCCCGTCAGCTCGAGCTCAGATACCCAGCTGCGGCCCAACCTCGCGGAGGCGCTTGCGGCGGAGGCGGTAGTCCGGGACGGCTTGCGCGACGATGGCCCAGTACTCGGGGGTGTGGCCCCGGACGCGGAGGTGGGCGAGCTCGTGGGCGACGACGTAGTCGAGGAGCGCGGGCGGAGCCATGATCGCGCGCCAGTTGAAGCGCAGCGTCCCGTCCGGAGCGCAACTCGCCCAACGCTTGCGCGGGCTCCGGATCAGGACCGCCTTCGGCCGGACGCCGAGGAGCCCCCCGATGCGCTCGACGCGCGGCGAGAGCTTCATGCCGGCGCGCTCGCGGTACCACGCCTCAAAGGCCGCGCGCACCTTCGCACGACGATCGTCCCCTTGGAAGGAGCGTGGTACGTCCACATCGAACTGCCAGTGGTGGAAGCGGACGGCGACCTCGTCACCGTCGGTCGGGTGGACCGCCATCAGTACGGACCGCCCGAGGTACGGTAGCGACTCTCCGCTCACGAAACGGCGAGGCGGCAGAGCTGCCGAAGCCGCGCCGTCGTGCCGGATGATCCAGCCGGCGCGGCGGCGCACGGCAGATTCGAGGTCGGCGGCCGGTGTGCCCGCTGGCGCCGCGACGGTGACCAGCCCCGGCTCATCGACCGTGATCTCGATCGTCTTGTGCCGCCTCGGGCTGCGCACGACCTGGTAGCGGATGCGGGCGTCGCCGAAGCGGACCTCGCCGCCCTCGGTCATGCGAGGCGCCGCCGAGCCACTTCGACGACCTGCCTCACGAGCTCGTCGAGTTCGCCCTCCTCGTAGCGCTTCGTCTCGCGCAGCAGCCGCTTGATGTCTCGCCGCATCTCGCGCTGGACGTCGAGGTTCTCCCACCAGTCGATGATCGAGCTGTGCTGCTCGACGATCGCGTCGATCTCGCGGGCGGCGTCCTTCAGCGGACCGTCGAACTCGATGTGGACTTCCGGGCTCTCTTCCGAGAAGCGGTCCGCCCCGCCCCTGCCGGCGCCGTTGGACGCGCCGCCGGCGAGAAGACCGTAGACGGCGAACGCGACCGGCGTTAGGCCCTGCTCAGAGGCGATCGCCTCCTCGCGCCCGATCCGGGCGCGGAGCACCGCCATCTGCTTGCACCCCTCGGCAGCGTCGATCAGCTTCGCGCGCAGCTCGCGGATGATCCGCTCGAGGGCCTCCGAGAGCCGCTCGTAGAACGCCGGATTCTCGGCGACGCGCTCCTTGATCTGCGCCCGGAGCGCGTGCTCCATGACCGAGGCGCGTGCCTCGTCGTGAGGGAGTCGCTCGATCTTCTGCTCGAAGTCGGCATCGAGGATGGAGACGGGCGCCATCAGCGTGCGGACGGTCGCGTCGATGCGCGAGTCGAGCAGCTGCTTCACCTTGGCGCCGACCGCGGTCCAGTCGATGTCGGCGCGCTCGCGCAGGAAGACCGCCCTCGCGTACGAGCGGATCACGGTCAGCCGGCGCAGTCGGTCGAGGTAGGCGCGGGCGGCCTTGTCGGGCAGGAAGCGGTCCATCAGCGTCGACAAGTCGCGGTAGTCGCGATCGAAGTGCTCGTAGGCGTCCACCTTGTAGTCGCCGTCCGTCTCCGCGTCGGCATCGAAGGAGTGAACGCAGGCCCATGGGTCGTCGAGGTGGAGTCCGCGGAAGTGCGACTCCGCGCGATCGGCCGCCGCCTGGATGGCGGGCCCGGGATCCTCGGGCAGCTCTGTCAGCGCCTCCTGGACGTCGCTGTGGTCGAAGATCGCGAGGGCGCTCTCGAGTTCGCGCGAGACGCCATGGTAGTCGACCACGAGGCCGTAGGTCTTCTCGGTCGTGACGCCTTCCCGCGTGCGGGAGTAGGGGCGGTTCACGCGCGCGATCGCCTGCAGCAGCGTGTGCTCGCGGATCGCGCGGTCGAGGTAGAGCACCTGCTCGACGGGCGCGTCGAAGCCGGTGATCAGCTTGTCGACGACAACGATGACCTGCGGCTCGCCGTCGGGGTCGGTGAACGCCCCGACGATCTCATCCTCGTTCAGGTCGCGGGCCACCTGGAATTCGGAGCCGTCGTTGTTGGTGGTCGTGATAACCGGGTAAGCGGGGAGGCCGAAGGCGTTGAGATGCTCGGCGTAGCGCAGCGCGGCCTGCCGGCTCGGCACGACGACCTGCGCCTTGAACCCGTTTGGCTGGATCTTCGCCCTGAAGTGCTCGGCGATGTCGAGCGCGATCGCCTCGATCCGTTTCGCGGCCCCCGCGATCCGCTCCTTGTTCGCGTAGCGCCGGCGGATCTCGGCGCGCGTCTCCTCCGGCTCGTCGCCGAAGAGCGCGTCGAACAGGCGATCGAGCGTCTCCGGGTCACGTCCCGGCAAGTGGTGTCACTGCGCATCATCCTTATCATTTGTTAGCCGGCAGCCTGCAGCAGCACCTCCTTGCCTGACGTGAGCTCACTCCCCGGCGGGGAGAGCAGCGTCATCATCGTCATGTAGCGCCGCCCCACGGCCCACTCGTCGTGCTGCTCGGAGAGCACCGCACCGATGAGCCGGATGACCGCTGAGCGGTTGGGGAAGATGCCGACCACGTTGGTGCGCCGGCGGATCTCCTTGTTGAGCCGCTCCTGGGGGTTGTTCGACCAGATCTGCCGCCAGTGCGCCACCGGGAAGGCCGTGAACGCCAGGATCTCCTCCGCGGCGTCGGCGAGCATTGCCGCGGCCTGCGGGAAGCGCGCACCGAGCTGCTCCACGACCCGCGTGTGCTGGGCGTGCACCTCGGAGGCCGAGGGCTGCTGGTAGATGGTGCGCACGGTCGTCGCCACCAGCGCCTCGGCGCTCTTCGGCACGCGTGTGAGCAGGTTCCGCATGAAGTGGGTACGGCAGCGCTGCCAGGAGGCGCCGCCGAAGACGGTCGCGATCGCTCCCCTCAGGCCCTGGTGGGCGTCGGAGGTCACCAGCTCCACGCCGGAGAGCCCTCGTGCTACGAGGCCGCGGAGAAATGCCAGCCAGAAGGCCCCGTCCTCGCTGGTACCGACGTCGATGCCCAGCACCTCGCGCTTCCCCTCCACGTTGACCGCGGTGGCGACGACGACGCTCACCTGGGCGATGCGGCCCTCCTCGCGCACCCGCTGGGTGAGCGCGTCGAGCCAGAGGTATCGGTAGGGGCCGGAGTCCAGGGGCCGGCCGAGGAAACTTGTGACGACCGTGTCGAGCTCCGAGCAGATACGCGAGACCTGGCTCTTGGAGATGCCCTCGCAGCCGAGCGAGCGCACGAGGTCGTCGACGCGGCGAGTGGAGACGCCCTCCACGTACGCTTGCTGGACGACGGCTAGCAAGGCGCGCTCTGAGCGGCGCCGGGGCTCGAGCAGCGCCGGGAAGTAGGACCCCTGGCGGAGCTTCGGGATCTGCAGGTCGATGCTGCCCACCCGCGTGTCCCAGCGTCTTTGCCTGTAGCCGTTGCGCCGGGTGGTGCGCATCTCGCTGCGCTCGCCGTAGCCGGCGCCGACCTGCGCCGAGACCTCCTGGTCCATGACCGCCTCGGCGAGCACAGCCACCGCTTCGCGCAGGAAATCGAGGTCAGCTCCCGATGCCTGCTTGCGGAGCAGTTCCAACACGTCCACGCTCTCTCTGACCACCGTCGTCCTCCTCCACGTTCGTCATAACTTCGTGAAGGATGATGCGGTGGTCTCTTACGTCCACCTGCATGGGCACCGTGGTCGGTAGTAGGTCCCCCTGCGGAGACCGTCTCCCCGCCTGTGACACCACTTGCTGGGACGCTACTGCCTGTGTCCGTCGCGAATGGACATGCTCGCCCCTCCCTCTCACCGGCTCCGTAGGTCAGAGTCCATGACGATGATCGCTTCCGCCCTTTCGGCCAAGTAGGACGAACGTGGGCTGTGGGCGGCGGTCCGTGCGCCTGCGGCCTTCGGACCGCGACGGGCGAAATATTCGGTTGAGGAGGTCGCGGGCGCCCTGTTCGGACCCCTGCGTGCGGTATTCGGTGGCGATCCGGCTCGCCACCTCGAAATCATCGCTCGCTCCACATCGGCTACGTGCTTCCGCCTTGGCGAGACCTACCGAAGCCGGTCCGCGGAGCGCTCGCTAGCCTTAACGACGGCAGGTCACTTATGTGACAACTCTGATCAGCTCGCTACTGGCGCGTGGCTGGGCCATCCAGGTCGCACCTACCGATCTCGCAGCTACAGCGCGCCCGGGAACCGCGAGGTGTTGGCATGACAGATGGTGTTGTCGATAAGCGTCGCGGGCGCTCCGGCGAATCCACTCAAGCGAATCTGAGGGGCGAAGCTTCGGCTCGCCCGTCCACATGCCGAAGTCCGTCAGTCAGTCGGCCGTGGCCACGCCCGGCAGGCCACAGCTGCCAGGTACTCGCCGCGTTCTACGATCTTCTGCTCGTCCCACGTACGCCACACTGCGTTCGTCACCAAGTCAGCGTTTAGGCGCAACGCTGAGTGTTTGGCAAGCGCCAATCGCTTCTCGGACCACGGTGCGTTGGACTGGAGCGTGTTCAACGATCCGTTCAGCAAGGTCAGATTACCTAGTCTGTGCAGATGTGTGTCGCGCCGTTGTTCGGCGAGCGTTTGCTCCGCCTCGTTCGCCGCGCTGATCGGCCAGTTCTCGCGCCAGGACTGCGGCATGATGTGTTCGATGGTCAAGGCGTCGTAAGGAACCGCCGTCTGCTCTGTGAGTCTGTTCTCAGTCTTCAGACGCTCTTCGATCGCCGCGAACAGTAATCGGATCAGGTACTGGGCAACGACCCCATAATAACGTCTGCTGACGAACGCCTCACGGACCTCCTCGTCCCGCGGCCAGGCGTTTGCCTCGAGCGCCAGGAGGCTCTTCTCGACCGCCATATCGGGAGACTCTCCCGTATTGAGGGCTTCCTTAGCACCAGATAAGACGTCGCGAAAGACTTGCTGGTACGCGCGCGTGCTCGCTCCAATCGCTGCGCGACGAACTAGGTAGGACTCCAGCGCGACGACAGCCCTCCTCTCCGTTGCCGCCGAGAGTCGCAGGTCACGCAGCCAAAGAACGAGCGGCAGCGCTGTAACCGCCCCCAGCGCCTGCAGCCGTTCGTATGCAGTCCGGATGCGGAGGTCCTCGACCGGTCGCGCTCCCCGGAAGTTCCGATAATGCTCTGCGTACCTCCCGATCCCCTCCAGCAAGTCGGGAATGCTGATGTGCCGGCGATCGACGAGGCGGCGAACGTGCCCGTAGAGCCGGTCTGGGTGACCGGGCTCCTCGTCGGTCGCAGTCAGCCATGCAGCGAGCATCACGTCTGTGTGCCGACGTGCGGCATGCCCGCGCCCCACCTCATGCTTCCACCATTCATCGTCGAACCTCGACCAATAGCGGTCATACAGTCGGTCGATCTCTGATGGGCTACTCGATTCAGCGCGGAGGAAGAGCAGGTTTTTTACGAGGTCTGCCGATGAGAGTGGCGTCTGTCGGCCATTCAATACTTCGAAGATTACCTGAGCGTCGTCGTTCGGATCGAGGTCGATCACGACGAGTCGGAAGAGGTCTAGGCACCCGTCCACGAGAAGATCGAGCGTTGCACGGGGTTCCGCGTCGCCGGCGATTACGGCATCGCGGACCCGGTCGGCAAAGTAGACGCGCGCGTCCGCATAGGGATGATTGATCTCCGGTTGCTCGTCCTGCATCACCTCTCGCCAAGCCTCACGGTCGCGCTTGCGCGGCCAGAGTTTGTGAGCCTCGTCTGGGCTGGCGACGACGTCGTCCGGGTTTCTAAGGAGCCGCCGCACCATTCCCCGTCGCGGGGACTCATACTCCAGAAGGACATCGAGGAGACCCCTGATGAGAAGCTGCAGTGTGGTGATCCGCTGTTGCCCATCGATAACGGCACGCATGCCGATTCCACCGGCAGGCGACGGCAACTGATCAAGAACGACCGCCCCGAGAAAGTGCGGCGAGACATCCCTGTCAGCCTCGGCAGCCTCTCGCCCCTCCTGGGCAGCGAGGCGCCGTGCTCCTCCAAGCCGCTGGGCGATCGCATCGAGGTCGTCGAAGAGCAGTTCCCACTGGCCGTCCTTCGTCCACTCGTAGTCACGCTGAAAGGTGGGAACCACGTATCGCCGCTCCAGGGCGAGGATCTGCCTCAGCGGGTAAGGGTTGGCGTCCATCTTCGCGTCCGTTTCTTCCAAGACACCATGAGGCGCCTACGTCCCAGCCGCCAATGGCCGCGGCGCCGTCACGCGATGCGCAGACCTCTATTTGCGAGGAGCAGCGGTGGACCCCGGTTCATCTGCGACTGTGAACAGACGTACGTGCACGACTTCGGTGCGCATTCTAACCTACGGCGAAACTTCGACGAGCCTCGACAACGCGTTCGCCAGCTGCATCTGCCGCGGCGTGCGGCAGAGCGCCCCGAGCAGGCCCGGGCCGGCCACGACGACGGCGAGGCACTGCGCGCGACTGGTCGCGACGTTGAGGCGGTTCAGGCTGGAAGTCCCCGCACCCCGGCGATGAGCGGCGCCGTCCAGACCGGAGCGGCGAACGCGCGACACCAGATGACCGCGTCCGGACAATTCGGCCAGCGGCGTCACTCGATGCTGAGCGGGCGGGGGATGCGCGTGTACGCCGCGTCGCCCCAGCACACGACATCGCCTGCCTCGGTGAGCGCGCACGACCGGTACTCGCTCGCGCTGATCGCGATATAGTGCCCGGGTGGAGGCTGCGTCAACTCGCCCTCGTAGGGACCCTCCTCCTCCAGGCCCCTGTACCGGCTGTACCGCCATGCCCAGCAGGCCGCCTCGCCTCCCTCGGTGAGCGCGCAGGCGTGGTTCCAGCCGACGGCCAAGGCTACGTGATGACCCGAGGGGGTACCGGTCATCACCGTGCCATCACGGTCCCAGCAGAGAACCCCGCCGAGCGCCGTGAGCGCGCAGGTTCGTCCACCGCCCACCCCGATCGCCGCGAAGGGATCCGACGGGACATCAAGGTTTCGCGAGCCATTGCGATTCCAGCAAACCGCTTCGCCTGCCTCGGTGAGCGCGCAGCCACGCTGATCGCGTACATCGATCGCCACGTAGCGACCCGCCGGGGGCTCTATGCCGTACGGATCACCCCAGCAGATCGGCTCCCCGGCATACGTCAGCGCGCAGGCGGTGCCCCCGGTCTCGGGCGAGCCCGCGCTGAGCGCTGCGTACCTCCCCGCAGGCGCGTCGGCGTAGATCGCGCCCCAGCAGACCGCTTCGCCGGTCACGGTCAGGGCACATGTGTGGAACTCACCCGCGCTGATCGCTGTGTACTCACCGGGGGGCACGTGGGTCTGCCCGTGGTTTGTGAGGCCCCAGCAGACCGCCTCGCCCGCCTCCGTCAGCGCGCAGGTATGGCTCGTTCCGTCGCTCACAGACACGTAAGGGCCCGGCGCGGGGTCGGGCGATGGCGTCACATTTCGCTCCGACTCCCAGCAGGCGAGATCCCCGGCATCCGTCACGGCGCAGCCGTAGGGGCCATCCGTGCTGATCGCCGCGTAGCGGGCAGGCGAGGGATCGGGCGGGTGCATCACATCGAGCGCTCCGACACCGACTTCGAACGACCAGCACTCAGCAGCCCCGTCGAGGGTGATGGCGCAGGTGTGGCTTCCCCCCTCGCTGATCGCCGTGTAGCCGCGGCCATACGAGTTGCAGGAGGGAGGTCCCCACCCATTCACGGAGCAGAAATCTCCGTTGATCACGGGCACCGCCGGGTCGCCGCCCCCGACCCAGATGAGCCTCTCCTCGTCGTAGTCGTACTTCCCGCTCGAACTCCAGCATGCACGTCCTCCGCCGGCCCGCGCGGCGCAGGCCGACAACACGCTGCCGTCGAGATAGCCCGAGTAGCCGACGGTGATCGCGACGTAGGTGTCGGGCGGGGGGTCGGGCATCCTTCCCAGGGGCCAGCCGGACCACTCGGTATCACCCTCCTCGGCCCGTTGCCTGTGGGCACGCTCGCTGTGGCTGCCCCAGCAGACCGCCTCGCCGGCCTCGGTCAGCCCGCACGTGTAGCCCTCGGTCGTGCTGACCGTCGTATACCGGCCAGGCGGGGCGTCGGCGGCTGACTCGTCGCTGCCCCAGCAGACGGGCTCGCCGCCTGCCGTGACCGCGCAGGTGGTCCCCCCGGCCGCGTCGATCGCGATGTACGGACCAGGCAGGGCGACTGCCTCCTCGGCGGCGTTCATATCCCAGCAGACTGCCTCCCTGGCCGCCGTGAGCACACAGGCGTCGTAGTGGCCACCCAGGGCGACCGCCGCGAAGACGCCCGGTGGTGTGGCCAGCCCGGCGCCCGCGGGCGGCAACGTGGGTGCCGGCGCCTCCTCCAGCCGAGCGCCGTCGCGGTGCCGGCGCAGATACTCCGCGCTCGCCCAGCCCTCGAGCCCGTCATTCGTGCGGATGTACAGCCACGGGAGATCGCTCGCTCTGCCGTGTTCCCATGGCGGCGCGGCGATCTTCACGGTGGCGCCGTTCGGAAGGCACGTGCGGACCGCCGCGTCGAGCGAGGGCTCCTCGCGCAGGTTCAGGCAGGTGTCGACAACGACCTCGATGACCGCCCGATCGGAAATCGTCGGAGTGGTCGCCGGCGTGGGGATCGGCGTAGGAATCGCCGTCGGCGGGGGCGCCACAGTCGGAGTTGGCGAAGGCGAATCGGTCGGCGGGAGGGCCGGCGTCGGCGTCGCGCTGGCTGTGAGCGTCGGCAGGGGCGTCGCCGTCGCCGGAGGTGTCGGCCCGGGCAGGCTCGGCGCCTCGCGCGAAGGCGCGACCGTGGCCACCGCGGGCGCCGGGGCACGGGCCGGCTCGCTGCTGCAGGCGGTCGGTGCTGCCGAGAGCGCGAGCACGGCCGCGAGCAGTGGCAACGAGTACCGCCCATAGCGGCGGCGCATGGCGCTTCCCTCCCCGGGCTTCCCCCATGCTAGCGGTGGGTGCGGGGGAACGCGCAAGGGGACGCCGCAAGCCTCGCGCCCACCTGACCCTCGTTATGCGGCGGGTTCGGCAAGGGCCACGGGAGCCGCTGCCACCACGGGAGCGCGGCTGGCGCGGGTGGGCGCGGTGTCGCGGCTGGCCTCGGCACCTGGATCGTCCTGCTCGGGCACCAACCCTCCGGCCGTAGGCTCGGTCGGGCGTGGACTCAGCCACCGCGCGCGCGAACACCCCGGGCGTCGGCGTGGCGGGCGGGACGGGCTCGCTCGGCTCGGATACCGAGCCGACGATGAACAGAATGATCAGGAGGGCCAGCGCCGGGAAGCCATCGGACATCACGATCGCGACCGGTCCCGTTACCTTCCAAGGTCGCAAGAGTATCGACCACATTGCGCTCAGCGAGGATCTCACGGTAGAGCGGGTGGACGTGATCAGCCATGTCCTCGATGAGCGGAAGCTCTCAGATCATTTCGGCGTTGTTGCCGCGCTCTCCCTCCGACCGTCCGGGAGCAGCAAAAGGGGAATCCGGTCCGCAGGCGCGCGTCCGGGAGCAAAGGCACCGCCCGCGCGTCGAGATCCGCAGCGCCGGGGGAGCAATGCCCCACCGAGCCTCGCGGCCCGCCCCGGTTCAGGAGAGCCGCTAGTAGCAGGGCGAGCCGTCTTCGCGCGTCCAGCCGGAGAGTTCGAAGTGCTCCGCAACGGCGCACTCCGCGTCCTCGTACGAGCCGAAGGCCGCACTCGTTACGGCCCGTGCGGCCTCGAAAGCCGCCACATCGGTTGTCGCCTGCGCACGCCGCTGCATGATGACGCCGAGGTAGGTCTCGTCCCGCCAGTAGGCAAGCGCGTGCGCCCACCACCTGCGCATCGCCGGCACGCCCAGCGCCGGATCGCCCTCGCGGCCGCGCAGCAGCTCGAACATGCGCTGAGCCGCCACGGTGCGGCGCGCGGCGATCGTCTCGAGCGCGGCGGAGGGAAGGCGTGCGGCCTCCGCCACGGCGTTCCACTCGGCAGTGAGCGCGTCCAGCTCCTCATTGGCCGTGCGCCAGCCATCGAAGACCGCCACGAGCAGCTCGCCCACCTCCTCGGCCGTCGGCCCCGAGCGAACGACGGCGAGGCGCTCCTCGGCGGTCGGGTTGGCGAGGGCGAAGCCGACCCCCTCTATGGCCTCGTCGACCCACTTGGACGTCACCACGCCCACGACATCGCCGCACGCGTCGAAGAGCGGCCCCCCGCTGTTGCCGGGGCTCATCGCCGTGTCGGTCTGTATGTGGATATCCGAGTCGAACCTGACGAGGCGTGAGACGTGCCCCCTCGTGAGAGACGCGATGGTGCCGACGCCCCGCGGGTATCCGGCCGTCGCGACCGGCGCCCCTACGCTCGGCAGACTGCCCCACCGCAGCGCGGGGAGATCCGACGCGGCGCCGAGAATCGCAATGTCGCTCGTGGGATGCAGCCCGCGCACCTCCGCTCGCAGGTCGACGCTCGCGGAGCGAAGCGTGACGGAGAGCACGTCCTCGACCACATGCGCGGCCGTGACCCACTCGCCATTCCCGACGTAGAACGCAGTGCCCCGGCCTCCCTCGGCCCCGACGACCAGCGCCGTGCTGCCGACGACCCGGGCAGCGGCATCCTCGATCCGGCAGGCCGCAGGGGGCGGCGCCGCGGTGGCCGTGTGGACAGGCGCCACGGTGGCGATGCGAGGCGGCGTCACCTGCAGCGGCGCCTCGCTCAGGTAGCCGGTGCGGACCCAGCTCGCGCGTCCGCTGGCCCGCACGAGGGACCAGCCATCGCAGCGACCGATGCCCCTGGCCTCGCGCAGCACCCGCTGGCCTTCGGACAGTCCCGCCTGCCCGGTGCGCGCCGTCTCGCGGCAGTCGTCCCGGTGGCTGACTCCGGAGCCGCCCGTATCCGAGACGTATCGGACCTGGGGCGGCATGACCGTCTCGGCGGTGGCGGCCACCGTCGGGAGCGGCCGCGGGGCCTGCGGCGATGGCGCGGGTGCAGCCGTCGGCGTCCCGGTTGGCGGCAAATCCGTCGCGACGGGCTGTGGAGATGGAGATGGTGTCTCGACGGCGGCCACCTCCAGCGCCGCGATCCTCTCGGCGAGGCCGCCTTCGCTGGTGTCTCCGGTCCCGCCGCCGCAGGCAAGAGCCACCAGCGCCACCGCGACAGCGCCCACGATCACCCGCGCTGAGCTGCACCACTCACCATGCACCGCACGCCCTATTCGTCCGGCCCGGCCGGCGCACGGCAGCGCCACCGCCGCGAAGCCCGCTCTTGGCAAGGCGGGAAGCCGTGCGTCTGCAGACGCACGGCTGTGCATGGTAGCGCGGCGGATCCCCGAAGCGGCGGCCATGGCGTCCGCTGCCGCCCTGGCGCACCACCTGAAAGTCTTGACCGCCCGAAGTCGTCGAGACGGGCATTCAGGCAGCGTTTGGGGGCCGAGCCCGCCCGCCCGGCTTCAGTCGAGCGATGGTCGCCTCTGACGGCGAGCGTCGGACGCGGAGGGACTCGAGTTCCATCTACACGTACGCCTCATCGACGTCGCCCATCTGGACGAGCTTGAGCACCCGTTGTCGCTGATTGTCGAGCGACGCGAGGAGTTGCTAAGCGCAGTCAGGTCATCGTTTCGCGCGTCGTTTGACGACGCATGCTCCAGCTCTGCCAGCACCACGTCCGGCAGGGCAAGCACCGTGGTGAGTTCGCGCACCACCGCACGCTCGAGGTCACCCGCGCGAGCGTAGCGCGTCGGACAGCAGTCGTGGCGCGGACCGCTGTAGGCCCGGCGGCAGCGGTAGGAGCGGTACTTGCCCATCGACGTCTGGCCAACCGTCGCCTCGTCGCAGCGGGCGCAGCGCACGAGGCCTCCAAGGGGTAGTCGTGCTTCCGCTGTGCCTAGCGTCGGTGCCCTGGGTCCAGGAGCCTCGCCTGCGCGTTCCTAGGCTCGGCATCGACACAGTCCGTGATCTCCCTATCATTCCACCGGGAGCGGGGGAGCCGAGGGATGATTCGAAGCGATGCGGGCGACACGACGAACGCCCCGCCGGGCGTGGACGCGCGCAGCGATCGCATCGCACACAGAATCGGCGAGTGGCAGACGCGGCTGCTTCAGCTGAACCGCCGCAACAACCTCATCTACTTCAAACCCGGGCGAAGTGCCGCCGGTATCACCGGCATCACGGCCGACGAGCTCGACGCCAGACTTCGCCGGTCGCGACGCGGCCTTGAGTTTCCCTACGCGCCACCACGGGCGACGTCGCGACCGGGCTTCACGAATCGAGCCGGGTCAGACGAGCAGCAAGAGGAGGAACCGGTCGTCATTACCGGGGACCTCGAAACCGACTGCGAGGTCGGCGACTTGCAGCGGAGACTCGGCAACCTCCGTCGCCGCGATCGCGAGTGGGAGGAGGAGCAGGGGATCAACGTACTCTTCCTCGCAGCCGGGTTTCTTGACTGGGTCGACTCCGAGGGCGTGAGGGGACGGGCTCCCTTAGTCCTGATTCCCTGTGATCTCGAGCGGAAGTCTCCGCGCGATCCCTTCCGCCTCGTTCGCGAGGACGACGAGCGGATCGTCAATCCCACGCTGCGCCACTCCCTCGCGAAGCTCGGCGTCGAGGTACCCGACCTGGATGACGAAGCGGCCGAGGCGGAATCGATCGAGGCGTATCTCGGACGAGTGCGCGAGCGAATCGGAGACCGGCAGGACTGGGCAGTTGATGATTCCCTCGTGCTTGGCACCTTCTCCTACTCGAAGCTCGCCATGCACGAGGATCTGGAGCAGATGCGGCAGCACGGGCCCCGCAGTGGACTCACGCGGCTGCTGGCGGCGGGCGGAGACGAGGCGGGCCCGTCGGAGCCGCGCGGCGATGGCTACGCGGCGCCGAGCATCGGGGATCTGGCCGGCGGGCGCCTCGATGATCTGCTGGATCTCCGAGACCAGTACACGGTGCTACCGGCAGACTACAGCCAACTCGAAGCCATCGAGGCGGGACGCGATGGGGAGCACCTGGTCATCCACGGCCCCCCGGGCACGGGGAAGAGCCAGACGATCGCGAACCTGATCGCGACGCTGATCGCCGACGGGAAGCGCGTTCTCTTCGTGAGCGAGAAGACGTCGGCACTCGACGTGGTGAAGCGCCGACTGGAGGAATGCGGGCTCGGCATCTTCTGCCTCGATCTGCACAGCGACAGGGGACGCAAGCGCGAGGTCTACGTCCAGCTCCGACGCGCAGTGGACGATTCTCAGCGAAGGGAGCACACACCGGACACCAGCACCATCGAGGATCTGGCAGCCCACCGGAACCGTCTCAACCGCGTCGTGCGGCTCCTCCACCAGAGGCGCGAGCCGCTCGGCCTCTCGATCCACCAAGTACAGGGTGAGTACGCGCGCCTTCACGGGACGGCGCGCTTCGACTCCTTCACGACGCCCCCGGCCTCCGAACTCGACCAGCAGTGGATCTGGGAAGTTCGTGAGACCGCCGCCCGCGTCGCGCGCCGGCCCGACGAGTTCCGTGCCCACGAGTCGAGCCCGTGGAGAGCGCTCAGGTCATCGCAGGGCTCGCTGCAACTCATCGGCCGCATCCGGGCGGATCTCGAACAGGCATTGGAGGCCATCGCGCGGCTTCGTGAGCACCTGAGCGGCCACGCCGACTGGCTGGGAGCGGGGGACGTTCGGTCTGTGGGAGACGCGAGCCGCCAGATCGACCTACTGGCGACGCTGGCGAGAGGGCATGCCGTGCCCGGGCCGTGGCTGGAGCGCGGCGTCGTCGGACGCCTGCGCAAGGTCGTAGGCGAGCAACAGCAGCAACAACAAGTGCGTCGGCAACTCGAGGAGAGGCTCGCCTCGGCCTGTGGCGGCGCGGCGCCGACTCTCGACTATCGGACGATGCGCGAGAGGCTCGTCCTCGCACCCGCGGAGGAGGAGGTCATAGCAGTCGCGGCCGGGCCGGGTTGGTCCGGCGCCCTGAGCAAGGACCCCGGCCCCCTCGCCGACCAGGCCGAGGCGATCGCCGACGCGTTCGGCCGGTTCGGGTCGAGCGCGGCATCCATCGCCGCCGCGCTCGACCAGGAAGGTCCGCGGACACTGCGCGACCTCGAGGATGCAGGGGGCGTGGCGGAGGCCATCGTCGGCCTCCGTCCCGTGCCGGAGCACTGGCTCGATGCCGAGCGACGAGACGAAGCGGAAGCCGCGTGCAAGGACGCGAGCTCGCTGCTCGAGCGACTCGGCGCCGACGAGGCCGCCCTCACTGAGCGCTACGCCGAGACGCTGGTCGATCTCGTGGACGACGAGATGCTCGTGCGCTACCGCACCGACCACCAGAGCCGCTGGAAGCGACTCGTCGGCGGTGCGTACCGCAGGGATCAGCGCGTGATCCGGGGTCAGCTGCGCTCTCCCGCCCGGCTGACACTTGCCGAGTCGCTGGAAGCGGTCCGAGGCGCCCTCGAGGTGGAACGCGGCCGGCAGCGCTGGCGGGAGCTCGAGGGCAGCCTTGGTGCCGAGATCGGTAGGCGATTCCGGGGACGGGAGACCGACTGGGTGGCGATCGACGCAGACATGGAAGCGCTGCGCTCGCTGGTCGCGTCGCGCGAGTGGAACGAGTCGGTCCTGCGCGAGCTGCTGTGTGAAGCCGGCTCGGGCGAACGCCGGCGCGCTCTCGCGCCCGCAGGCCGATCTCATCCAGAGCCTCATCGACCTCGAGAGGATCAGGCGCCGTCACCTCGACGATCGGTTCCGCGAGGACGTGCCGGAGCGATTCTTCGTCAAGAACCTCGAGAACGTGCAGGGCGACGAGCGGGACCACGTGGTGCTCTCCATCGGCTACGGGCCGACCGCAGCGGGCGTCGTGCGGAACAACTTCGGACCCCTCAATCGGGCAGGCGGCGAACGCCGCCTCAACGTTGCGGTGACGCGCGCTCGCAGGTCGATGACCGTCGTACGCTCGCTACGACCGGAGAGCATCACGTCGACCACACCCGGCGCGCGGCAGCTTCGCCGATACCTCGAGTACGTCCAGAAGCCGGAGACTGCGCTCGACAGCGAAGTCACGGGCCTGGGTGAGCCGGAGAGCCCCTTCGAGGAGGCGGTGCGCGATGCGCTCCGGCGTCGCGGCCACCGTGTCGATTCGCAGGTCGGAGTGTCGGGGTACCGCATCGACCTGGCGATTCGTTCCGAGAGCGGGCCGGGCTTCGACCTGGGAATCGAGTGCGACGGCGCGACCTATCACAGCTCCCCGGCCGCGCGCGACCGTGACTGGCTCCGCCAGAACGTGCTCGAAGGCCTCGGGTGGCGCATCCACCGCGTGTGGTCGACGGCGTGGATCCGGGATCCAGACGCCGAGGTGGCAGCAATCGAAGAGGCCCTGGAACGGGCCCGAGCGACGCAATCTGCGGGCGGCGACGAAGCCGAGCGATCGGAGGATCTACATGGCGAGACCGCTCGCGACGGCCATGATGCTACTCGGGAGAACCCCGCAGGGGACCCATCCAATCGTTCGTCCGGAACACGAGGCGCGTCCCGCGTGGACGTGTCTCCGAACGAGGCGGCGCCGGAGCCATCCTCTTCAGCGCGTGGCGACGACGAAGCCTCCCCACGAGATTCTGCAGGCGATCGCGTGCCAAGGGATCTCCCGCGCGGGTCCGGGGAGGCGCCCGCTGGTGGGAACGTCGCGGCCGGCCAAGACCCGCGATCGGCCGAGGCTCCGGTCGCGGGCCGCGACCAGCAACTGCCGCTACCGCCCGCTGGTCACCAGGCTTCGGGCGAGCATGTGCTGCCTGCCCACGTGCTCGCCGCCTACGTGTCGTGGCACCCGTCGGGTGCTATCCCCGAGGCGGAAAGCATCAGCACGGAGCATCTCGTAGACCTGCTGACCGAGATCGTGGCGATCGAGGGCCCCGTTGTCGCTCGTCGCGCCTATCGAGTGATCGTGCGCGCTTCGGGCAAGCAGTACGTTACACAGCGCGCCCGTCGAGCGCTGAACCGGGCCTGCTCAGCAGCAGAGCGACAGGGACTCGTCGAGGCCACGGACATCCTAGGCCGGCCAGGTCAGGCGCTGCGCGTGCTATGGCTACCGGGGGCGAAAGAGGCAGTCGTCCGGAAGCGCGGGGAGCGCCGAGTGGACGAGATGCCGCCCGACGAGGTACTCGCCCTCCTCCGTCAACTACTGGAGGCGGAGCCGGCGATGAAGAAGGCCGACCTCAAGCAATTGGTGCTCGAGAGTCTCGGTTGGGGGGTGCCCAACGCCGATGTCCACTCCTTCCTCGACGACTGTATCGCCCTGATCTGACCGCTCTAAGCGACTCCCCTCGCTCCCCGTAACGGGCAAGGTGGGTACGAATGCGCTCCCACCGTCCTCATGGGTGCCCCAGCAGGCGACCTCGCCAGCGCCGACGCCACCGGCGATCCACTTGGCCGTTGGCGTCAATTTGGCGTCAAATCTGTCACCACGGAACGAAATGAGGCAGGACAGACGGGCACGAGAGACGCTGATTTTGCGGACTCTCAGGTTTGAGAGGGGACGTGCCAACACGCGGCGGGACGTACCGGTCGGAACTTCAAAACCGTTGTGGGGCTGCGTCGCAGTCCTGGGTGGGTTCGACTCCCACGCACTCCCGCCAAGCCCCAAGGCAAGGCCGGCCGAGCCGCGACAGTGACGAACCGCTGAGCCCTTCCGGGTTCTGCCCGGGAACACCGTGAGCCGCCCGGCACGGGGCGTGATCTCTGGTCCACCGCGGCGCTACGCCAAGAGGAAATCGAGGGCCGATGCGGTCTCGGTCAGGTCGCCGAGGACGAGATCGGCTCCACTCCGGCGCAGGGCGTCCTCGCCGTACGTCCCGGTCGCCACCGCGAGAACACGAGCGCCGGCGGCGCGTCCGGCGGTGACGTCGTGTGGGGTGTCCCCGATGACGACCGGGCGAGCGGAGGATGCATCGACGCCGGAGGCCTCGGCGAGTGCTTCGATCGCAACCGCAACGATCTCCGCCCGGTCGGAAGAGACATCGCCGAAGCCACCCGCACGAAAGCGCTCCCAGAGGCCGTAGTGGCGTAGCTTGAGCTCGGCGCCCCGCCTCAGGTTGCCCGTCGCGAGGCCCACCGAGGCGTGCGAGTCCGCCAGCGCATCGAGCAGCTCCACGACGCCGTCCAGGATGTGGCCGTCGTGGCTCACGAGAGCCTCCGGGAGGCGCGCCAGATAGGCGGTGACGATGCGGTCGCGCGCGGCCGCTGTGGGAGGAACGCCCGCGCGCACGAGCACATCCCGGACGATGGCACGATCCGATCGCCCGGCGAAGGCGACGCCATCGAGCCCGGGGAGACCCAGTTCGGAGGCGCTGGCCTCGGCCAGAGCTGCCCGACCAGCGCCTCCGCTCTCGATCAGCGTACCGTCGATATCGAAGAGGAGAAGGCGCACGTCGGGAGTCTACGCCGCGGAATTCTCACCCGGGGCGGCCAGGACGTCCCGGACATCCACCCATCCCGTGGGGCAACCCCCCGCAAAGCGCCGGGACTCGGGGAGCCCACGGCTCTCTGCCGGGCAACGAAGAACGCCTCGTCTTCTTGTTGGCGCTGACCCGTGTGATCCGCACGTGACGCGAAGGCGCCTGAGCTCGCCGCCGCGCATGGCATGACTAGGGGAGGCTCTCGCCTCCCCTAGCGCCACGTCATTCGCGTGCGTGCCCCGAACGACTCCTACGCCGGCGTAACCTCGTCGTAGTTGATCTCGGGGAAGCTTCGCGGCACGTAGTCCGAGATCACGTCCGTGTACCACGCATTCGGGCTGACCCCGTAGCGCGTCGGCCCGACAGGCGCGTCCCCCTCGTACGAGAAGAGATCGTTGATCTGCCTGTAGAGGCCCGCACGCGCCTCCTCGTCGAGCTCCACGATCGCCGCGGCGTAGAGTTCGTCGAAGCGCTTCGCGGTCGCGTCCTCGGGCCCATCCCACAGGCGGTACGCCCCGGCACCCTCGTACCAGTCGTAGAGGAACGAGGCGTCGTAGAGGTAGGCAACCCAGCCGGCGTTGAAGGCGCCGGGCCACGCGGCCTGCTCGCGACCGTAGAGCCGGTCGCGCCAGATGTTGATCTCCAGCACGTTGATGCTGGTGTCGAGTCCGATTTCGTTCCAGAAGCCAGTGGTTGCCTCGACCTCCGCCTTGGCATCGCCGGCGAGCCGGCTGTCGACCTGCATGCGGAAGCCGTTCGGGAAACCGGCGTCCTTCAGCAACTGGCGCGACTTGTCGGGGTCGTAGGGGATCGGCGTCTTCTCCGGGCTGAAGCCGAACACGGGCTCGCTCGGGATCTGGTTCAGTGCCGGCGATCCCAGCGAGCGGTAGACCGCTTCGATGACGAGCGGCGCGTCGATCGCGTTGATCAGCGCCCGCCGTACGCGCACATCGTTCGTGGGGTTCTGCTCGGCGAGACGGTTGTTGAAGTCCCAGTGCTGCGCGCCGAGCGATGCCGGGCCGCCCGTCGTGATATCGCTGAAGGTGTTCACGCGCGCCACCTCGGTGGCCGGCACCCTCGACATGAAGTCGAGCTCCCGAGTCTCCAGCGCCGCGACCAGTGTCGTGAACTCCTCGATGATGTTGAGCTTCGCCTGCGTGAAGCCCTTGTTGCCGCGCCAGGACGACGGGCTCGCCATGAAGTCGATCGACTGGTCCTGCACGATGTTCGTCGTGACGTAGGAAGCGGTACCCACCGGGTTCTTCGCGAGCGCCTCGGAGAACGTCGTCTGGCTACCGGTCGCCTCGTACACGTGCTTCGGCAGAACGTACGGGAGCGCGGCGCGCCGCGGCATGATCGGGTCGGTCCCCGTTGCCCGGATCCGCACGGTGCGATCGTCGACGGCGACCACCGACTCCTGTGTGTTGACGCGGGAGATGAGCCGCGACATGTTGTCCGGGTTCGCGTAGTACTCGAAGCTGAACTTCACGTCCGCAGCCGTGAACGGCATGCCGTCGGACCACTCCGCCTCGCGGAGATTGAAGATCCAGTCCCGGCCCTGCGGCTCCCAGGACTCCGCGAGTGCCGGCGTGACGACGCCGCCGGTGACGTCGAGTCGCGTGAGCGGGTCGTACACGGCGTAATACTCGGCAGGTGCCAGAGCCGTCGTGTTCGGGTCCATCGATGGTGCCTTGTTCTGTCGGCCCTGCACCATTGCCGCGCTGGGCGCCTCCGTGGGCGCCGCCGTCGGTGCGGCGGTCGGTGCCACCGTCGCTCCGGCGGCTGCTGTGGCGGTGGGAGTCGCCTGTACCGCCGGCGCGTCGTCGTCGTCGTCGTCGTCGCCGCATCCGATGACGGCCGCCGTGGCGAGACCCACGCCGCCCAGGGCACCTCCCCGGATCAGGGCGCGCCTCGAAACACGACTATGCAAGAACTCCATACCCATCGTGTACTTCCTTCCCCGCCTAAGGCACTCAGGCCTATTGGTACGTGGAGCCTACAACGATTGTCGTGCCGCTGCTAGAGCACGTGCGGAGGGACCTGCTCCTGCCATCGCTGCTGGCTCGCCGATCTCGACAGGACACACCAGCCACCGACGGTGCACCCACTGTTACATACTACGTGTCTCGGTCCTCTCGTGGATGTGCCGCGCTGGCGCCGGGGTCCGTCACAGGCCATCTTGGTGACTGCCCCCGGGGGGTCTCACCGGTCGGTGGCCCCGAGGCCGGCCCGGCCGACATGCGCCCACACCGGGCGTGTGAATCGCCAGGATCTATAGACCAGCAAACGGCGAGATCGCCAGGGTCTATGTGCCACTTCGCCAAGGTCATTGAGCCACCCCTCCGGGGGGTCTGACCACTCGGGCCGCCGGTACGGCCACCATCGCCTGCATCCCCAGCGGAGGGAGCAGCGATGGCCTACCGGGAGGTACACGGGGTGGAGATTCAGGAGATCATTCGTCGCTGGCAGGCGGGGCTCAGCCAGCGCCGCATCGCCAGCGGGATGGGGTTGTCGCGTCAGACGGTCCGCCGCTACATCGACGCGGCCGAAGCGGCCGGCCTCACACCTGACGGTCCCGAGCCGAGTGAGGAGCAGCTCGCCGCGCTGGCGACGCTGAGCCTCTCCGGCCCGCGGCAGGTCGAGGCGCCGAGCGAAGAGCTGCTCTCGCCCTGGGCGGAGCAGATCGAGCGCTGGCTTGAGACCGACCGCCTGCAACTGACGCGCATCCAGGAGCTCCTCGCCGGACGAGGCTGCGAGGTCTCCTACACCACGCTGCGGCGTTTCATCCGGCGCCGCGGCTGGCGCCACCGGCTGCCGTCGACCGTGCGCATGGACGACGGGCCGCCGGGCGAGGTGGCGGAGATGGACTTCGGCCGCCTCGGCTTCATCCGGGACCCCGAGAGCGGCCGCCGGCGCGCGGTGTGGGCGCTGGTCGTCGTCTGGCGCTACTCACGCCACTGCTTTGTGTGGCCCACCACCAGCCAGACGCTGGACGCTGTGATCGAGGGCCTGGAGGAGGCCTGGGCCTTCTTCGGGGGCGTGCCCCGCTACCTCGTCATCGATAACTTCCCGGCCGCCGTCGCCGGGGCCGACGCGCTGCACCCGCGCTTCACGCGGGGCTTCCTCGAGTACGCCCGCCACAGAGGCTTCATCACCGACCCCGCGCGCGTGCGTCATCCCCGCGACAAGCCGCGCGTCGAGCGCAGCATCCCCTACGTGCGCGAGCGCCTCTTCAAGGGCGGCGACTTCCGGGACGTCGTCGACCTGCGCTCCGCCGCCCGCAGCTGGTGCCTGGAGGTGGCGGGACAGCGCATCCACGGCACGACCCGCCGCCGGCCGCTCGAGGTCTTCCGGGAGGAGGAGCTCCCTCTCCTCGCTCCCTGGGACGGCGAGCCCTACGAGGTCCCCGACTGGCGGACCGCCACGGTCCATCCCGACCACCACATCGCCTGCCAGTACGCGCTGTACTCGGTGCCGTCCACGGCCTGCCCGCCCCGCCAGAAGGTCGAGGTGCAGCTCGGCTCGAAGCTGGTGCGCATCTACCACCGCGGTCAGCTCATCAAGGTCCACCCGCGCCAGCGCCGGGGCGGCCGCGCCACCGACCCGAACGACTACCCGGCCGAGCTCACCCCCTACACCAGGCGGGCGCCCGACTGGATACAGCGCCGCGCCGCCGAGCTGGGGGAGGCCGTGGGCGCCTACGCCGAGCGTCTCTTCGAGGGCTCCCTGCCCTGGGCGAAGCTGCGGCAGGGCCACAAGCTGCTGCGCCTCGCCGAGCGCTACTCCCCGGACCGCCTCGACGCCGCCTGCCGCCGCGCGCTCGAGGTCGACCTCATCGACGTGCGCCGCCTCGAGCGCATCCTCGTCGAGGCCCTCGACCAGGAGAGCACCCCAGACCAGCCCGAGCTGCCGCCGCCTCCGGGGCGCTTCGCCCACTCGGGCTCCGTCTTCGCACAGTCCCGCACGCAGACCCCGACAGGAGCACCACGATGACCGCCACCACCTCAGACCTCCGTCCGCTGCTCAAGCGCCTCAAGCTCGGCCGTATGCTCGACACGTTGCCCGAGCGCATCGCCCTCGCGCGGCGCGACCACCTCGACTACGCGGACTTCCTGCAGATCCTGCTCGTCGACGAGGTGAGCCGCCGCGACCACGGGCGGTTGGAGCTGCGCCTGCGCCAGGCCGGCTTCGAGCAGCTCTGCCGCCTCGAGGACTTCGACTGGGCGGCCGCCATCCGGCTCGACCGCCGCCTGCTCGACGCCGCCTTCTCGCTGCACTTCCTCGACCGCCGCGAGCACGTCCTGCTCGTCGGCCCCGTCGGCGTCGGCAAGAGCTTCTTAGCCCAGGCGCTCGGCTACTCAGCCGTCCGCTCCGGACGCACCGTGCGCTTCGCCCCGGCCGACCACTACTTCCGCGAGATGGCGCAGGCCCGCGTCGACCACTCGGCCGAGAAGGTCTTCCGAAGCTTCCTCGCGCCCGACCTGCTCATCCTCGACGACCTCGGGCTCCATCGCCTCAGCGCGCAGCAGTCCATCGACCTCTACGAGCTGGTCATCGGGCGCCACCGCAGCTCGAGCTTCGTGATCACCTCGAACCGCGCCGTGGAGGAATGGCTGGGTCTCTTCGACGACCCGATCCTCGGCAACAGCGCCCTCGACCGGCTCGCGAACGCCAGCTACCAGATCGTGATCGAGGGCGATAGCTACCGCCAGCGGCTCTCGCCGCACCGCGCCCTGCTCGAGGCGCAGACGGGAGGTGATTGACGCGCTAGACGCTCACTGATATCAAGCCGCCTACCGGCGTCCCGGGTGGTCCAATGACCGTGGCGACGCGTGGCTCAATGACCCTGGCGATCGACACCGGGCGAACCCACCCACCCCGCGAGTTAGTACTGACAACCGACAATGCACGATGATCTCACCTGAGTTTAGCGCTGGAACGTGTACGTATCGCCGCGTGAATAGGATGTGATATCCTCGATAGCAAATGGTGGGCGGAGAGTCGCTTTAGCGGTCTGTTTCCGTCCATTGCACCATATGGTGTGGTGCGATCTTGTTGGGAGGATTCGATGCCGGTTTTCACGAGACTCAACCCGAGTGATGTGGGCGTGGGCCGCGGCCGATCAGCTCAGGAAGCCCGCAAGCCGTACATCGAAGCACTGCAGGCGGGCCACGCCGGGAGAATCGAACTTGAGCGAGGCGAGAATCCAGCGTCCGTGAAGCGACTGCTGCAAGATGCGGCACGCCGGTCCAGCATCCGGATCCGGTCATCGTGGGAGGATTCGAAGCAGCAGGTCCTGTACTGGAAGAAGGTCGGCAGCGGCTAGAACGCCATCCGCTGCGACAGGCCGTCGGACTCGAGTCGGGGCTCTCTGGGCGCTCCCCAATCGGCGACGCGCGCGTCTCGCGGCAATCCCTCATGCACGCTCCGTGAACCCGGCCGACGGGCGGTGAACCGAGGCGGTGGCAGTGGAAGACACGACCCTCGTCCGCGATCTCGCGATCGTCGGCTGGTTGGCGGTCGTCGTCGTGCCGCTCATCTTGCTCGTGCCGGTGCTCGCCGGGGAGAGCGGTCCGGCGGCGTTCCGTGCCGGGGGGGTGGCGCTGCTCACCGCGGTGGTCGCCATCTCGGCCACGATGGTCGGCGCGCGCATCGTCGTGCCCCGATTGTTCCGCCTCATCGACGCCGCCCAGAGTCGCGAGATCTTCCTGCTGGCGGTTCTCAGCGTCGGGCTCAGGACAGCGTGGGCCATGTCCGCTATCGGCCTCTCTCTCTCGCTCGGGGCTCTGCTCGCAGGGATGATGCTCGCCGACGCCGGCTACGGAGAGCGCGCAGTCGCCACGGCGCTGCCGCTACGCGACGTGCTGCTGAGCATCTTCTTCGTCTCACTGGGGATGCTCGTGGACCCCGGGCTCTTCCTCGACGAGCCGGTGACGATCCTCGCGATAGTTGCGGCGCTCCTCCTCGGGAAGACCGTCGTGACCGCCGTCACGGCGACGCTGATGCGCTACCCGCCGCGCGCCGCCTAGCTTGCGGCCGTGAGCCTCGCACAGTTCGGAGAATTCGGGTTCGTCATCCTGGTCCTGGCCGAAGACCACGCGTTGATCAGCTCCGGAGAGGTGCGGCTCGTCGTCACCGCCGGCGTCGTGTCGATGGTGGCCTCGCGTGTCGCGATGGGGCTCGCACCGCGGCTGCGGGCCGGAGAAGCCGCTCTGCGGCCGCTCGAGCGGCTCATGAGAACGCGATCCATCGACGATGGCAGCACCCGTCGTCCGCTCGATGCACGGTCATGTCGTGCTGGCGGGCTTCGGCGTGGCCGGACGCCTGCTCAGCCACGCTCTGGGGGAGGCCGGGGTCCCTCGCATCGTCCTGGAACTCAGCGCCGAGCGCGTGAGGAGCGCGCATGCGTCGGGGGCGCCGGTCTACTACGGCGACCCGTCGAGCCTGGAGACTCTGAGCTATGCCGGGATCGAGCGCTCGCGCGTCCTCGTTCTGCTGATCAACGACCCCGATGCGATGCGGCGCGGCGCGCCGTCGCCGTCGCCCGACGACTCGCGCCAGACGTCTTCATAGTCGTGCGCTCACGCTACGTCGCCGATCGCGCGGCGCTCCTGCGGCTGGGTGCCGATCTCGTCGTGCACGAGGAACTGGAGTCGGGTCTTGAGGTGGCAACGCGCGTCCTCGATCACCTCGGCGCCGAGCACGCGGACGTACGGACGTTTGTGGACGACGTGCTCAGGTCGGCACGCGGCGACATGGGTCGCGGGATTGAGTCGATCCTCGCCGAGGCGGAGGAGCGAGAGGCGCGTGCCGGAGACGGACCACGGGACACCGACGCGGGACCGCCCCCCGCCGCCTGACGGCGGATGGGCCGGCCGCCCACGGCAGGCCGGTCCTCCACCGCAGGTCTCGCTCAGGTCGGACCCAACGCCGCAGCGTGGCGCTGCAGCCAGAGCTGTGTGCAGCTCCGGCTACCCCCGCAGCCAGCGCGAGAGGCGTATCAATCCGACGCGCAGGTCCCGCGTCACGATTGCGGCCGCGCTCGACGCGAGCGGCGCCGAGTGTGACCGCGTCGCGGATGCCGTCGGCGCGCCGCCGCCGGGTGATGGCGTAGGCGCCTCGCGGGGAGCCTCAAGCAGCCCGATCACGCGTGCCTGTGCCTCCGTGAGCTGGTGCCGCGTCTCATCGTGGGCGCGCTGCTCGGCGAGGTGCAGCTCCTGCGCTCGCCCGACCAGCTGCTCCAACCGGTCGACCGAGCGCTCCAGTTGCTCGATGCGCTCCCGCAGGAACTGCGCCTCATCCCCGGTGACCAGGGTCCCGGCGACGGTCTCACCCGGCTCCTCCCGGCTTTCGTCGGGCTGGGGCGACGCCGCCTCCATGCCCTCCCCGTCGCCGGGAGAGGGTTCGGGTTGCTCCGGCGATGAGTCGGGGACGCTCGCAGCGGGGCTCTCCGCCGGCCGGCCGGCGCCCCACTCCTCGGTCCCGAAACCACGCCAGTCGACCACGCCTACCTCCGGCTCCGCCAGGCGGCGCGCACCGGGCCGCGCCAGCCACCCACACGCTATCGCAGCGCGGTCACCAGTGGCGAGCGAGGATCGGACGCTGAGCATCCGATCGCGGAGTGATCGCCCGGCCTGCCGCCGATCTCGCCCCGGCCCAGCCGCGAGCACGCCGAATCGAGCGCGTCCCACCTGCGGGGAGAACACCGACCCTGTCGCGGCGGTGGTGAAAGATTCAGGCGCGCGCCAGACATGTACCGCAGATGGAGGAGACCCCCGGCACGCGGTCGTCCCGCGTGCCGGGGACCCAGTGAGTGACCGTCCGGGTGGAGTCCGTTCGGGCTAGCTCACCTCCGCGATCGCAGCCTCAAGCGTCGCCCGTGCCTGCTCGAGTTCAGAGGTGGGGATGTTCGTGTAGCCCACATCGGAGACGAGCGGGATGCCCTCGTCGCTCAGGTAGTAGCGCACGAACTCCCGCACCTGCGGCTTCGTGAGCGACTGCTTCGTGACGTAGATGAAGAGCGGCCGGGCGAGCGGGTAGCTGCCGTCTCCGACCGTCGCGTCGGACGGGGTCACGCCCTCGACCGGGACGATGCGGAGCTTGTCCGCGTTCTCCGCGTAGTACGCGTAGCCGAAGTAGCCGGCCGCGCCCTTCGAGCCCGAGATGCCGATGACGAGCACGTTGTCAGCCGCCGAGTTCGTGTAGTCGGCCCGCGACGCCTTGGACTCGCCGTTCACTTCCTCGGTGAAGAAGTCGAACGTCCCCGAATCGACGTCCGGCCCGAAAAGCGTGATCTCCTCATCCGGCCAGCTCGCGCGCACCTGGTTCCAGCGGGTGATGGTCCCCTCGGCCTCCGGACCCCAGAGGATGTTGAGCTCCCCGAGCGTGATGCCGGTCAGCCAGTCGGCCTCGGGGTTGGCGACCACGGCGAGCCCATCGAGGCCCACGCGCAGCTCGATGAAGTCGATCCCCGCCGCGGCGCACGCCTCACGCTCCGAGTCCTCGATCGGCCGCGACGCGTCGGAGATGTCAGTCTCGCCGGCGCAGAACTTCTGGAAGCCACCGCCGGTGCCCGACACACCCACGGTCACGCGAACGTCCGAGTGGCGCTTGCCGAACTCCTCAGCAACCGCTTCGGACACAGGGAAGACGGTGCTGGAACCATCAAGGGTGACCGCGCCGGAGAGCGAGGGCGCAGCGCTGCTCGCGCCAGAGGTCCCTGTGCTGCCCGTGTCGTCATCACCGTCGCAGGCGGCGGCCAGCGACAGCGCTGCCCCCACCAGCATCAGCAGGAGCAGGCGCTCCAGTCGCCGGAGGCTCCGAACCACTCTCATCAAGAGTCCCCTCCTTCTCACCACTCCGTATTGTTTCGCCCACCCACACCTGCGAGTCTCGGCACGGCCAGTTAAGGCCCCGTTAAGGAGCGACGGGGAGGCGGAACCCGGACGCGGGGCTGTGCTCGCCGGCGGCGCCGCGACGGATGCGGCGATCGGCCGCCGTCGCTCGGTCCCCACCGGCGAGCCGCTAGTCGAAGTGTTGTTGCAGGTAGTGCTCGGCCCGTACGGCCGCGGTCACGCCGTCTCCGGCGGCTGTCGCGAGTTGGCGCGCCGAGTCGACGCGCACGTCGCCGGCCGCGAACAGACCCGGCTGCCCGGTCTCCATCCAGAGGTTGACGTAGGCGTGGCCGCCTCCATCCAGCGGCACCAGGCCCGCCAGCAGCTCCGTACTGGGGCGGTGCCCAATGAAGATGAAGACGCCCGCGACGGGCAGATCCCGCGTCTCACCGCTCACGACGTGGCGGAGCGCCAGCGCCGCGACCTGGGCATCCCCTGTGCCCCGGATCTCCTCGACCACCGTGCTCCAGATCGGCTCGATCTTCTCGTTGGAGAGCCCGCGCTGCTGGAGGATCGTCGAGGCACGGAGCCGATCGCGACGGTGGATGAGGTAGACGCGGCGGGCGTAGCGCGTGGTGAAGATCGCTTCCTCCACCGCGGCGTCGCCGCCGCCGACGACCGCGACGACCTCGTCTGCGAAGAAGGCCGCATCGCACGTCGCGCAGTAGGAGACGCCGCGGCCGGTGAGCGCCTCCTCGCCCGGCACGCCCAGCTTCACGGGATCCGCCCCGGCCGCGACGATCACCGTCTTCGCACGCACCTCGCCGTCCGAGGTGCTGAGCACGTAGTGGGGCGGCTCGCGACGCAGCCCGTCGACGCTGCCGTAGAGCGTCTCCATGCCGAACTTCTCGGCCTGGTGGTGCATGTCGATGCTGAGGTCCGGACCCAGGACGCCGTCGGCGAAACCCGGATAGTTCTCAACCAGCGAGGTGAGCGCGATCTGCCCGCCGAGCACGGCCCGCTCCCAGAGCACCGTACGGCGGCGCGCCCGCGCAGCGTAGAGGCCCGCGGCGAGTCCGGTCGGCCCCCCGCCCACGATAGCGATGTCGATATCGTCCACGGGATCACCGTCCCCGCTTCCACCCGCCGCCGGGCACCCGCCGGTCCGAGTCACGGCCCACTGTGGACCGACCGCGGAGCCCGGGTCCCCGCGCACCACGCCGCCACGGTCCCGCTTGTGCCTCACGTCCGGCCGTCACCATACTGACAGGCACCGCGTGCAACGGGGGAGCGGCCGGTGAGCGACAGCACCGGATCGGGTGACGCCCAGGCATACGCTGTCGATCAGGTCACCGACGCCGATCGCGCGCAGGCCGACCCCCGCAACATCGAGAAGATGTCCCGCTTCGTGACGTCGTTCGCCCGCAAGAGCGGGAGCTACCTGCACCCGCAGCGCGAGATCACCGAGTTCCTCGTCATCGGGCTCGCGAAGCACATCGACGAGGTGGGGCGTCCCCTCTGCCCGTGCAACTTCTACACCGACAAGGCAGAGGAGGCGACGCGCTCGACGTGGATCTGCCCCTGCGAGGAGATGCAGCGGTGGAAGTACTGCCACTGACTGCTGTTCTGCACGCCGGAAGGTCTTCCGGTCACCGAGCATCTTCCCGCGGACCACGAGGGACGCGCGATCTACGGCGTGCTTCCGGATCCGAACCCGGAGCGCGGTCGCGCGCTGGCACGGGCGGAAGAGAAGCAGGGGCGCCGCATCGACAAGTCGACCCGGGCCGACCGCCAACTCACGTAGCGGCGCCGGACCCGGCGTCTCTGGTCGGACCCGTTCCCCGGTGTCGCCCCGGACTGACCTGCTAGACCAGCGCCGCCTCGAGATGCTTGGCGAGGTCGCTCTTCGGCCGGAAGCCCACGATCTGCCCCACCGGCTTGCCGCCCTTGAACACCAGAAGCGTGGGAATCGAGCGGATCCCGAACTGCCCGGCGACGCGCGGGTTCTCGTCCGTGTTGAGCTTCACGAATTTCACGCGTCCGTCGTACTCGTCGGCGAGTTCCTCTACGAGCGGCGCGACCATGCGGCACGGCCCACACCACGGCGCCCAGAAGTCGACCATCACGGGGAGATCGCTCTGCACGACGTCCTGGTCGAACGTGTCGTCTGTCGTGTCGGCAGGATGAGCCATCATCTGTCCTTCCGTGCCATGGGCGCTTGTCGCGGACCAGTGTACCGGATCATCTCACAGCCCCCGCCCGCCGAGACGGTCACGAGCGTGATTGACAGGCGCGAGGTGGTCGCCTAGTATTCTAGATACCCCTAAGGGGTATGTCAACCGGCAGCATGCGGTGGGCCGGGCGAGGACGGGGCCCCGCGGGCCCGGCGGCGAACGAGGGATGGATCATGACCGATGGCACCCGTCCGGATCCGATGCGCGCGCGGCTGCGCCGCATCGAGGGCCAGGTCCGCGGCATCGCGAGAATGCTCGACGATGATCGATCCTGCGAGGAGGTCGTGACGCAGCTCATGGCGATACGCTCCGGCATCGACACGGTCGGCGCGCTCGTGCTGGACGACCACCTCGGCAACTGTCTTCCCGGTGACGATCCGACAGATCAGGTGGACGCGCTGCGCGACTCGATGCGGCTGTGGTGGCGCTTCGCCCCCGGATCGGGGGGCCTCGGGCTCAACGAGGTACCCGGCACCGTCGAGGCGATTCCGATCCAGCCCGAGTAGCAGGACCTCGCCCGGCCGCCGGCCGGCCTCTTCGCCGATCCCACGACACGAGGGGCCGCCCCTACGACGAGGCGGCCGGCGCCACCGAACCGGCGATCGTCGCGAGCAGTCCCGAGCGCACGCCCTCCGACGCGCTGCGCAGGGCGCTCTCGATCGCGCGCGCGTCCGAGCGACCGTGCGCGACATAGACGAGCCCGCCCACGCCGAGCAGCGGCGCGCCGCCGTAGCGGCGGTAGTCGAGCCGCCGCATCGTGGTCCGCAGTTCCGGCATGAGCAACCAGCCGCCGAGCCGCCCCCGCGCGGAGGAGCGTGCGACGGACGCCAGTTCCTCCCAGAGCATCGCGATGACGCCCTCTATCGACTTCAGGGCGACGTTGCCCGAGAAGCCGTCGGCAACGATCACATCGGCCGCACTCGTGGCGATCAGGTCGTGTCCCTCGACATTGCCGACGAAGTGGAGGTCCGTCGCGGCGAGCGCGGCGTGCGCGTCCACGACCGTCGACGAACCCTTGCTCGCCTCGCCGCCGATCGAGAGCAACGCCACGCGCGGTCGCGTCACGCCGAGCGCGACGCGCGCGTACGCGTCGCCCAGGTGGGCGAACTGCACGAGGTGGGACGCACGCGACTCGGCGTTCGCGCCGGCGTCCACCAGCAGACGCGGGCCGCTCGTCGTGGGGAGCACCACGCCAAGCGCCGGCCGCTCCACGCCCGGGAGACGCCCGAGCAACACCAGGGCGGTCGCGAGCACCGCCCCGGTGTTGCCGGCGGAGACGAAGGCGTCGGCCTCGCCGCGCTGCACGAGATCGGTGCCAACGTAGATCGAGGAATCGCGCCGCGAGCGCGCCTCGCGGGCGGAGTGCTCCTCCATCCCGATGCGATCGGGCGCGTGGACGATGCGGAGGCGCTCCCTCGCCCCACCCGCGTCCTGCCCGCCCGCATCCGCGTCCGCGAGAGCTCGGTCGAGCTCCCGCTCCACCTCTGCCTCGTCGCCGACGAGAGCCACGTCGATCCCCGCCGCCGCGGCGCGCAGCGCTCCCGCCACGGTCACAGCGGGGGCGTCGTCGCCACCCATCGCGTCAAGCGCTACCCGCGACACGGCCATCCCCTCATGAGCGCCCCCGCCGCCGCGACCGGCGCAGCGCCACGACGATACGTTCCGCGCCGTCGGAGAGCGGCGTGAGATCGTAGTCTTCGTACCACCCCGTCACCCGAAGCCCTGCGAGCACCGCCGCGAGTTCGAGCTCTCCCGCGGTGATCATACGGAGTGCGAAGCGCAGGGTGGTGCGCCTGAGCGCACCGCCGGGCGGCTGCACGTCGAAATGCCACGTCACGTCGCGAAGGCTCTCCGACGGCCGCGATTCCACGGAGACCAACTTGGACACGCGGGCGCCGGGATCTCCGCCAGCAGCGGGAAGGTCGCGCGTCCACTGCTCCAGCAGCGGCTGCACTCCCGGCGCCAGATCCTCCGGTTGCGGCGCTGCCACATCGACGACGGCGAGCCCGCCGGGTGCGAGGTGATGCTCCACGGTCGTGAGCGCTCCCACGAGATCGGCCGCGCTCTTCAGGTGCTCCAGCCCGCCGAGCGGCACGAGCACGAGTCGGAAGCGCTCGTCGAGGTCCAGCGTGCGCATGTCGCCGTGCAGGATCCGCACGGGGAGACCGGCGCAGCGCTCCCGGCACCGCGCGAGCATCGCCCTGCTCACATCGACCGCCGTGACCGGGTGACCGGCAGCGGCGAGCGCCGCCGCCACGCGTCCCGTCCCGCAGCCGAGCTCCAGGACGCGGGCGGGTCTGTCGGGGGACCGGCTGACCTGCCCCGCCAGTACCTCGTAGAGCTCGACATCGGCGTCGTAGCCCACAACGTCGAGGTCGTAGAAGGGGACCAGCGCGGAGAACAGATCAGCCGCCGCGCCTCGAGCGGGGCGCGGCCGATCGCCGCCGACGGGTCGCGGGGTGGCCTCCACGCGCGCGATGCTACACGCTGCCGAGAAGATGGGCGCCCTCGGGCGCGAGCACAGCCGCACCGCTATTCTATTCCGGTCGACGACGGCGGGCGTCGCACAGGGAGCGCGTCGCGCGAGGGACGTCCGGGGGCGGCGAAGGAGCGCTGGTGGCAGAGGCGCCCCGCGCCGCGTCGAGAGTACGCGGCGCGACCAGCCACTCCGTCCGCATCGAGTGGGCGAGCGAGCGGCCACCGCGGCTCGGGCGCGGGGTGCCGGGGAGCGCTGCGGGCGCTCGCTGCTGCGTCCCCGGCCGAACGGCCGCTCGCCGACGATGACCGCAGCCCCGGGACGCCGGGCGGAGAGCGAGTTCGTGCGCGTCCGCGAGAGCCGCGATCCGGGCGAGCTGGAGACGGCGATGGGCGGCGACCGCGCGTACTGCGCGTACGCCCTCGCGCAGCTCGACCCGGCTCGATTCGGGCGGGCGCGCTTCTGGCTGGCGCAGCGCGCCGACGGGGCGAGTGGGATCGTGGTGCAGGCGCGCGGGAATGGGCGGACGATGCTCCTGATCGGCAACCCGACGGCGGTGGGTGCCGCGCTCGCGCTGCACCCGGGGCCGTCGGCCTCGTACCTCGCCACGGCCGCCCCCGAGCATCTTCCGGCCCTGGAGAAGACCCATCAGGCAACCGATCGACTGGTCATGCACCGCATGCAGACGACCGCCGATTCGTTCCGGCCGGCACCGGACGCGCCGGCCGATCCCGGCGTGCTGCCGCTGCGCCGGCTGAGCGACGTCGATGTCCCGGCGCTCAACCAGCTCTACCGGGCGGGCGGCGCCCCGGCCCACTACACCGCCTCCGACGTGCAGCGCCTCCCCTACTGGGGAGCGTTCGACGGGCGGCGGCTGGCGGCGGTCGCCGGCACCCACGTCGTCTCGCCGGGGCGGGGCGTCGGCGTGGTCGGCAACGTGATGACGCACCCGTCCTACCGCTCGCGCGGACTCGGAACGAGGGTCACCGGCGCCGTCACGGCCACGCTGCTGGCCCAGGGACTGGGGCTCATCGTGCTCACCGTCGATCCCACGAACACCCGCGCCGTCCGCGCCTACCGGCGCCTCGGCTACGAGAGAGGTGCCGATGTGGTCGAGGCGCGGCTCGTGCGGCGCCCGGCTGAGGGCGTCCGCTCGTGGTGGCGGCGCCTCCGCGCGCGGCGGCGAGCGGGGATCCGCGCGGCGGCGTCCGGGGGGCACGCCGAAGAGTGGGTCGAGAGGCCCCGCCGCCACCCGCACGACGCGGACGAAGGAGGAGCGCGATGACGACGCGCAGCGATGTCGATACGCCCCATGAGATCGCGGACGGCTCGCTGGCGCTGGCCGGTGTGCGCCGCATCGAGTGGGCGGCGCGAGAGATGCCGGTCATCGAGGAGATCCGGCGCCGGTTCGCGCGCGAGCGGCCACTCGCCGGAGTGCGCATCGCCTGCTGCCTGCACGTCACGTCGGAGACGGCGAACCTGATGCTCACGCTCGGGGACGCGGGAGCCGACATCCGGCTCTGCGCCTCCAACCCGCTCTCCACGCAGGACGAGGTCGCCGCCGCCCTGGTCCACGCGCACGGCATTCCCACTTTCGCCTTCCGGGGGGAGGACGCCGCCACCTACGCGCGGCACCTCGAGGAGGTCACCGGGCACGGGCCACAGCTCATCATCGACGACGGCGCCGATCTCACGGCGCTCTTGCACACCTCGCGCCGCGACCTCCTCCCGGATGTCATCGGTGGACTGGAGGAGACCACGACCGGCGTGGTCCGGCTGCGCGCGCTCTCCGCGGAGGGGCTGCTCGCCTACCCGATCGTCGCCGTCAACGACGCCGCTACCAAGCACTTCTTCGACAACCGCTACGGAACGGGCCAGTCCACGCTCGACGGCGTCATCCGCGCCACCAACGTGCTGCTCGCCGGCAAGACGCTGGTCGTCTGCGGATACGGGTGGTGCGGTCGCGGCCTCGCGAGCCGTGCACGGGGGATGGGAGCGCAGGTGGTCGTCACGGAGGTGGAGCCGCTCCCCGCCCTGGAGGCGGCGATGGACGGCTTCCGCGTCATGCCGATCGCGGAGGCGGCCGCCGCGGGAGACATCTTCATCACCGTGACCGGGAACATCAACGTGATCGACGAGGCCGCGTTCGCCCGCATGAAGTCGGGCGCGATCCTCGCCAACTCGGGGCACTTCGACTCGGAGATCAACCTGCCCGCGCTCGAGGCCCTGACCGAGGCGCGGCGCACGCTCCGCGACAACGTCGAGGAGTACACGCTTCAGGATGGCCGGCACCTCGTCGTGCTCGCCGGCGGCCGCCTCGTCAACCTCGGCGCCGCCGAGGGACACCCCGCCTCGGTGATGGACATGTCGTTCGCGAACCAAGCGCTCTGTGCCGAGTACGTGGTGAACGAGCACGCCGGGATGGAGTCGCGCGTGCTCGACGTCCCGCTCGAGATCGACCAGGAGGTCGCGCGGCTGAAGCTCGAGGCGATGGGCATCAGGATCGACACTCTCACCGACGCGCAGCGCCGCTACCTGAACACGTGGGACGCCGCCGTCCCCGCGGACCCCGAGGCGTAGGCCCCGAGCCGGGGGCGAATCGAGAAGGCGAGGGCGTCGTGGCGACGAGTTTCCAGGTCTCACCCTCTCTGCTGCTGACGAGCGAGTCGGTGACGGAGGGCCATCCCGACAAGCTCTGCGATCAGGTCGCGGACGCCGTGCTCGACGCGATCCTCGCGGAGGATCCCAACGCGCGCGTCGCCTGCGAGGCGGCCACGACGACCGGGTTCGTTCTCGTCTTCGGCGAGATCACGACGTCCGCCTACGTCGATCTGCAGGCCATCGTCCGCAACACGGTGCGCGAGATCGGCTACGACCGCTCCAGCCTCGGCTTCGACTGGGAGACGTGCGGCGTCCTGAACGCGATCAAGGAGCAGTCACAGGACATCGCCCTCGGCGTCGAGCACGCGCTGGAGGCGCGCGGGCGGGAGGACGGGGTCGACCCTCTCGATCTGCTCGGCGCCGGCGATCAGGGAATGATGGTCGGCTTCGCCTGCAACGAGACGCCGGAGTACATGCCGCTCACGATCACGCTCGCGCACCGACTCGTGCGGCGCCTCGCGGAACTCCGCAGGGCGGACACTCTCCCCTACCTCCGTCCCGACGGGAAGTCGCAGGTGACGGTCGAGTACGCCCACGGCGTCCCGCGACGCATCGATACGGTGGTCATTTCGACGCAGCACGAGCCCGACGTCGACACGGCCGAACTGAGGCGCGACGTGGAGAGCCACGTGATCCGAGCCATCTGCCCGCCGGAGCTCCTGGACGTGGATCGCCCCACTCGCATCCTCGTGAACCCGACGGGGCGTTTCGTGACGGGGGGGCCGATGGGGGACGCCGGCCTCACGGGACGCAAGATCATCGTCGACACCTACGGCGGCATCGCCCGGCACGGCGGGGGCGCCTTCTCCGGGAAAGATCCGTCGAAGGTCGACCGTTCCGCCGCCTACGCCGCGCGCTACATCGCCAAGAACCTGGTCGCCGCCGGACTCGCCGAGCGGCTCGAGGTGCAGCTCTCCTACGGGATCGGCGTGGCGCGGCCCACCTCGGTGAGCGTGGAGAGCTTCGGGACGAGCCGCCTCGACCACGAGACGCTGGCCCGACTCGTGCGCGAGCACTTCGACCTGCGCCCGCGGGCCATCATCGAGACGCTGGGACTGTGGCGACCCATCTACCGCCCGCTCGCCGCCTACGGACACTTCGGACGCGATGAGAGCGAGGCACCGTGGGAGCGCCTCGACCGCGTCGAGGATCTGCGGGCCGCTGCCGACTGACCCGCTCGCTCGCGGCGCCCCCGGGGTGACCCCGGGGGCGTCCCGGTTGTTCGGTCCCGGGCGCTGCCCTACGATCCCCTCGATGCGCGCAATCGTTCTCGTCGGTGGCGAGGGCACGCGGTTGCGACCGCTCACGTGGCGTACACCGAAGCAGCTGGTGCCCATCGCCAACCGCCCCCTCCTCGAGCATCTGCTGCGCCATCTCCACCGTCACGGCGTGCGGCGCGTCACGCTGGCCATGACGCACCGAACCGAATCGATGCGCGAGGCGCTCGGAAGCGGCTCCGCGCTCGGCGTCGAGCTCGGCTACGCCTACGAGGAGACGCCGCTCGGCTCGGGAGGCGCGATCGCGCGCGTCGCCCGTGGCTGGCGCGACGAGGGAACCCTGTCGAGCGAGCCCTTCCTCGTGCTGAACGGCGACATCCTGACGGACTTCGACATCGGGGCGATGGCCGCGGCACACCGCGCGCGGCGCGCCGAGCTCTCGATCGGGCTGGTCTCCGTCGAGGATCCCTCGCCCTTCGGCGTCGCCGTGCTCCGGGGCAGGGGGGCCGACCGGGGGGCCCGGGGCCCCGCGCTGATCGAGCGCTTCGTGGAGAAGCCTCCGCCGGGGAGCGCGCCCTCGCACTGGATCAACGCCGGGATGTGGATCTTCGACCCCGCGCTGCTCGACGAGATGGATTCCGATCGCTTCCACCGTGTGGAGGAGGACCTCTTCCCCTCCCTGGCCGACGCCGGCCGCGCCCTCCTCGGCGTGCCGCACGAGGGCTACTGGACGGATGTGGGCACGCCGCGCGCCTACCTGAGCGCGAACCTCGACCTCGTCCGAACGGGCGACGACGGACGCGGCGATCTCGCGACGGCGGCGGAGGGGGAGGAACCCGTCCTCATCGGCGCGGGGAGCCGGCTCGCGGAGGGCGCACGCGTGAGCGGGCCGGCCGTGGTCGGCCCGCGCTGTAGCATCGGGGAGGGAGCGCGCGTGACGCGATCCGTCCTCTGGGACGACGTGACCATCGGGGAGGGAGCGCGCGTGGAGGGGAGCGTGCTTGCCTCAGGCGCGGTCGTCGGCGCGGGCGCGGTGGTCCACGACGCCGTCGTCGCGCATGGGGCGCGGATCCCGCCCGGCGCCACCGTTCCCCGCGGTGCCGCGATCGAGCCAGGCGCCACCTTCGGGGACGCGGAGAGGACCGGCGGGACGAGATGAGCGACATCCGCTTCGGAACGGACGGCTGGCGCGCCGTGATCGGCGAGGACTACACCTTCGACAACGTGCGCGTCCTCACGCAGGCGACCGCCGAGTACCTCAGGGGCCACGATCTCGCCGACCGCGAGATCGTGATCGGCTACGACACGCGGTTCCTCTCCGACTCCTTTGCGGCCGCCGCCGCGGAGGTGATGGCCGGAAACGGAATCCGCGTGGCCCTCTCCGACGCTCCGCTCCCCACCCCCGCGCTCTCCTTCGCCGTGATTGAGCGCGGTGCCGGCTCGGGCATCATGATCACCGCGAGCCACAACCCGGCGCGGTGGAACGGCTTCAAGGTGAAGCCGGCGTACGGCGGCGCCGCCGTGCCCGCGGTGACGGATGAGATCGAGCAGGCCGTGCCCGCCATCCGCGCCCAAGGGCGCGTGCTGCGGGTCGACGCCGGGGAGGCCGAGGCGCGGGGCGCGATCCGGCGCATCGATGGACGGACATCCTACCTCGAGGCGGTACGTTCCTTCGTCGACATCGAGGCCATCCGCAGCGCGGGGATCTCGGTGCTCGTCGACTCAATGTACGGCGCCGCGGCCGGCTGGATCGCCGCCGCGATCGGGTCGGGCGCATCCACCCGGATCACCGAAATCCACGGGGCGCCCAATCCGGCGTTCCCCGGGTTGCGTGCACCCGAGCCGATCGCATCGAACCTCGGCGAGCCGATGACGATGATCGCTCACGGCGGCTACGGCGTCGGCCTCGCCACCGACGGCGACGGCGATCGCTTCGGGCTCATCGACGAGCACGGGCGTTACGTCACGCAGCATCAGGCCTTCGCGCTGCTCACGCGCTATCTCCTCGCCGAGCGCGGGGAGCGCGGGCCCATCGTCCGCTCGGTCACGATGTCGCGCATGGTGGACCGCCTCGGCGAGACCTACGGCTGCCCCGTCCACGAGACGCAGGTCGGCTTCCGCTTCCTCGGCCCGCGCATGATGGAGACGGACGCTTTGATCGCGGGGGAGGAGTCCGGTGGGTACGCGTTCCGGGGCCACATCCCGGAGCGAGACGGCGTGCTCTCGGGGCTGATGCTCCTCGACTACATGGTGCGCACCGGCACGACGCCGTCGGAGCTCCTCGACGGGCTCCGCGCCGACCTCGGCCCGCACGAGTACGACCGCGTGGACATCGTGGTCCGGAGCGAGGACAGGGAGGCGATCCGATCGCGCGTCGCCTCCGCGGAGCCGCGCGAGATCGCCGGCCTCGCGGTCGACGCCATCGACTCCCTCGACGGCTATCGCTTCCAGCTCGAGGGGGGCTGGTGGCTCCTGATACGCTTCAGTGGGACCGAGCCGCTGCTGCGCATCTACGCGGAGATGCCCTCGCGGGAGCAGGTGCAGGCGGCGCTTCGCGCCGGACGTGAACTCGCCGGCATCACCGCCTAGTGTGTCGTATCACCGAGTCGTAGCGACAGGTGTCTGTCGGTAGCCTGGCCGCTAGCGCTTGGTGTACTGGGGAGCCTTGCGCGCCCGCTTGAGACCGGGCTTCTTGCGCTCCTTCACGCGTGGGTCGCGCGTGAGCAGCCCCTGGGTCCGCAGCGGCCGGCGGTTGCTCTCGTCGACGACGAGCAGCGCCCGTGCGATGCCGTGGCGAATGGCGCCGGCCCAGCCGGAGACGCCGCCCCCGGTCGCCTTGACCTGCACGTTGAAGCGGCCGAGGGCGCCCGTCACGGCGAGGGGACGCAGCATTTCCTGCCTGAGCGAGGCGCGCGGGATCACATCCTCGACCGGCCGGCCGTTGACGACGACCGCTCCGGCGCCGGGGTAGAGCCGCACCCGCGCGATCGAACTCTTCCGCCGGCCGAGTCCGTAGTAGTAGTGCTGTTGCTGATCAGTGGTCATTGGTTACCCGTCCTGTTCTTGCGCGCCGGCCTCCGACGCGCCGTGCGCGCGAATGGCGGCGATCACATCCGGCTTCGTCCAACCTGTTTCGATCACGACGCCGAGGCGTGTCGCCTCGGCGTCGAGCTGAGCACGCGTCCAGCGGCTCAGCGGGCCCGACGGTCGGGCCGCGGCCGCCTCGGACGGGGCCTCGGCGGGGCCCTCATCGCCCGCGACCGCCGGAGCAGAAGCCCTCGGATCTGCCGCCGGTTCGGGAGCCGGCTCGGTCCCGGGAGCGACCGGATCCGCCACCGCGACGGTCATCGGCTCGGCCGCGCCATCACCCTGGATCAGCGCGGCGTCGACCCGGTTCCGGCGGCGGCGGGATCGCGCGCCCGTTCCCGCGGCGAGCTGCGCCTCGTGCGGGTGCTCCGCTCCGGCGTACACCTTGAGATGGCGGAAGAGCTCGCGGCCCCGGGAGTTGTGCGGCAGCATCCCGCGCACGGCACGCTCGATGACGGTGCGCGGATCGCGCGCGAGCTGCTGTTCGAGCGTGCGCTCGCGCAGACCGCCCGGGTAGCCCGAGTGGCGGTAGTAGACCTTCTGGCGCGACTTCTCTCCCGTCACCGCGACGCGCGCGGCGTTGACGACGACGACGAAGTCGCCCATCGCGAGATGGGGCTCGTAGGCGGGCTTGTGCTTGCCGAGCAAGAGCGACGCCGCCTCCGAGGCGAGACGGCCGAGCGGACGCGAATCAGCATCGAGGACGTGCCAGGCACGCTGCATCTCGCTGCCCCGCAGGCGGTAGGTCTTAGTCGTCGTCATCGCACATCCCGGCTCCCCGGTCCCCGCCATCGGGGATCCCCGGCTCCCAATCCACCGTCTCCGGCGCGTACCGCACCCGTAACAGCTCCAGTCCGCGGGCCGGCGCCGTCGGACCGGCGCTTCCCGCCCCCGCCCCGAGCAGCGCTGCGGGCGACCCGATCGCTTCTCGCCCCGACCCCACCCGCTCCAGCACGCCGACCATGCGGCGCACCTGGCGGGGAAGAAAGCCGTCCGCCTCCACCGTCACGTCGAGGCGTCCGACGCCCCGACGGCGCACCTCACAGCGGCGCAGCGTGCGGACGGTCGGATAGCCCGCCGGCACCGGTCCGGCATAGGCCGCCCAGTCCGTCGGCTCCCGCGGCCACAGCGCCGTCGCCTCCGCCATCGCGCACCCATCGAGTGTCGCGCGGCGCTCCCAGGCCCACCGCCGCCCGAGCGGCGACCGCGGCCTCCCATCCACCAGCCGATAGCGGTAGACCCTCCCCAGAGCCTCCCGCCTCGGATCGAACCGCTCTCCCGCAAGGCCGGCGGCGCGCACCGCCACGTCCTCCGTGAGGTAGTGGTTGAGCGCGTCCCGGACGGTCTCCGGCGAGTGTGTGCCGGGGAGCGTCAGGGCCGCGACCTGGCCCGCCGCGTGCACGCCGGAGTCCGTGCGCCCGGCGAAGGCCACGCGCACCAGAGTCCCGGAGAACCGTCGAGCCGCCTCCTCCACCTCTCCTTGCACGGTGCGGGCCCCGCGCTGCAGCTGCGATCCCGCAAAGTCCGTCCCGTCGTACTCCAGCAGCAGCGCGTAGCGCCGGCCAGCCGGCACCACCGGGTTCTGCTTCCGTCCTCAGACGAGCTCCAGCCGGGCCATCAGCGACGCGTCGCCGTGGCGCCGGCCGAGGGTCGTCACGCGCGTGTACCCGCCGGGGCGCTCCTGGTAGCGCGGGGCGATCTCATCGAAGAGCGCCGCGACAACCTCCGGGTCGTAGATGAAGGCGAGTGCCTGTCGCCTCGCGTGCAGCGTCCCGCGCTTGCCGAGGGTGATCATGCGATCGACGAAGCGCCGCGTCTCCTTCGCGCGCGCCTGTGTCGTCTCCACCGCGCCATGCCGCAGGACGTCCGTGGTCAGGTTCCGGAACATCGCCATCCGCTGCGCGGTAGGCATGTCGAACCGTCGACCGCTCACCCGATGCCGCATGCCCGCTCCTCACCTAGCCCGGGGGGCGTCCGCCCGGGGGCGCATTATCCGCGCTCCCCGCCGTCGGCGCCCGCCTCGCGCAGCGCCTCGATCAGCGCGCGGCCGAAGACGCTCACGCCGTCGGCGTCAGTCTCGTCGAGATCCGGCGCGCCGTCCTCGTCGGCAGGAGCCGCGGGCTCGGAGGCCGCGGCCGCCTCCGCAACCACGCGGCGCGCCTCCGACCGCGGGGGCGAGAAACCGCGCTCGACGAGCCTGTCGCGCAGCTCCTCGTACGACTTGTCGCCGAAGTTGCGGAGCGCCAGCAGCTCCTCCTCCGACTTCTCGAGCACCGCCCCGACCGTCGTCAGGCCGGAGCGCTTCAGGCAATTGAAGGCGCGAACCGAGAGCCCGAGCGACTCGACGGGAGTGTCGTAGCCCTCTCGGGGGCGCTCGGGCTCGCCGGACGTGAGCCCGACGGCGTCGGGCCTCCCGAGACGGTGGAACGGCAGCATCTGCTCGCGGAGGATCTCGGCCGCGAGCGCGACGGCATCCTCCCCTCTGACGGAGCCGTCCGTCCAGACCTCGAGGTCGAGGCGATCGTAGTTCGTCGCCTGCCCGACGCGCGTGTGCGACACGTTGTAGTTGACGCGCTTGACGGGCGTGAAGATCGCATCCACCGGAATCACGCCGATCACCAGATCCTCCGAGACCGTGGCCGGCACAAAGCCGCGTCCCGTCTCAGCATTTATGTCGACCACCACCGACGCGCTCGCATCGTCGAGCGAGGCGAGGTGGAGGTCGGGGTTGACGACCTCATAGTCGGCTGTGCATTGGATCATGCCGGCCGTGATCTCGCTCTCCCCCGAGGACTCAAGGAAGAGGCGCGCGGGTCGATCCGCGTAGGCGCGCAGCCTCACGCTCTTGAGGTTCAGGAGGAACTCCGTGACGTCCTCCTTCATATGCTCGAGCGTCGAGAACTCATGTTCGACGCCCTCGATGCGCACGGACGTGATGGCGGCTCCGGGGAGCGACGAGAGCAGGATCCGCCGCAGCGAATTGCCCAGCGTCGTACCGAAACCCGGTTCCAGAGGCTCGGCCACGATGCGCGCGTAGTCGTCCTCTTCCACCTCGACGCGGATCTCGGGAATCAACAGGTCGTGAGCCACTCAGCACCTCTCCGCGTGAACGACCGCCACACCGCGGCCCCACATGCGCGCCCCTGCGGGGCGCCACTCATCACCGTGAGTAGTACTCGACAATCGCGCTGGGGTTGAAGTGGGGATCGATGTCGCCGGGCCCCGGCTCCGCGGCGACGCGCCCCGTGAGCTGCTCGCGGTCAACCTCCAGCCAGCCGGGGACCTCCCGACCGCGGATCTCCTCCGTGACGATCTTCGCGTACTCCGTGCCCGCGCCGCGCGACGTCAGTCCCACCTGCCAGCCCACGTGCACCCGCGCGCTCGGAATATCGAGCTTGCGCCCGTTGACCGCCACGTGTCCGTGCGTGACGAGCTGGCGCGCCTGCGCGCGGGTGCTGCCGAGACCCATTCTGTAGACGACATTGTCGAGGCGCTCCTCGAGCTGGCGCATCAACTCCTCGCCCGTCGGGCCCGGGCGCCCGACGGCGTGGAGGTAGTAGCGGCGGAACTGCTTCTCCATGACGCCGTAGGCGAAGCGGACCTTCTGCTTCTCGATCAGCTGGAGCCCCCGGTCGGAGACCTTCCGCCGGCGCGCCGGACGGGGCCCCGGAGGGTAGGAGCGCCTCGTGAGGGCGCAGCGCGCCGATCCGCAGATCGACGCGCCGTAGCGGCGACACTTGCGACACTTCGGACCCCGATAACGCGCCATACGACCCCCGAGTCTTCCGCCCCGGCCCTCGCGGGCGCCCGGGGCGAGATCTTTTCTCCTACTTCCGCGGGCGGCGCCTCGCGCGGCATCCGTTGTGCGGGATGGGCGTCACGTCGCGGATCGCGGCCACGCGCACCCCGGAGGCCTGCAGCGCGCGGATGGCCGCCTCGCGCCCCGAGCCCGGACCCTTCACGAAGACTTCGACCTCACGCATGCCGTGCTCCGTCGCCCTCTGGGCGGCGCCCTCGGCGGCGAGCTGGGCCGCGTACGGCGTGCTCTTGCGGGAGCCGGTGAAGCCGGCCGTGCCACCGCTCCCCCAGGCGATCACGTTGCCGTTCGGATCGGTCAGGGTGATCACGGTGTTGTTGAACGTCGACGCGATGTAGGCGCGTCCGCGCGGCACGTTCTTGCGCTCGCGCCTGCGCACACGGGTGGCTCGCCCTCGTCCCACGCATATCCCCCTCGCTCGCGGGCGGCCGCCGCTCGGCCGCCCCGCGCCGCGTTACTTCCGCGGTGCCCGCCGCCTGCCGGCCACCGTTCGACGCGCGCCGCGCCTGGTCCGCGCGTTGGTCTTCGTGCGCTGGCCGCGCACGGGCAGACCCCGACGGTGGCGGTTGCCCCGATAACAGTTGATCTCGACCAGTCTCTGGATGTTGCCCCGCACCTCGCGGCGCAGGTCCCCCTCCACCGTGTGCTCGTTCTCGACGATTGCCCGCATGCGCACGAGCTCGGCGTCGCTCAGATCGCGCACCTTCGTCGTCTCGTCGATCTGCGCTTGCGCGAGGATCTTCCGCGCCGTGGTATGGCCGATGCCGTAGACATACCGCAGCGAGAACAAGATTTGCTTGTTGTCGGGAATCTCGACGCCGGCGACTCGTGCCATCCGGGTGCTCCTAGCCCTGTCGCTGCTTGTGCTTCGGATTGCTGCAGATCACCCGCAGCCGCCCGTGTCGTCGGATGATCTGGCAACGGTCGCAGCGCCGCCTCACCGATGCCGATACCTTCATCCCCGGGCTCCGTTCCGTCGCCGGTCGTCTTCTAGCGGAATCGGTACGTGATCCGCCCGCGCGAGAGATCGTAGGGCGAGAGCTCCACCAGCACGCGGTCGCCGAGCAGGATGCGAATGTAGTGCATCCGCATGCGCCCGGAGACGCTCGCCAGCACGTGGTGTCCGTTGGCGAGCTCGATGTCGAACATCGCGTTCGGCCGCGCCTCCTTCACCACGCCCTCGACCTCGATGACCTCCTTCTTCTGCTTCGTCTTCTGCGGCTTCGCCCGCCGACCTCGTCCCACAGCTCCCCCTCGTGCGTCCCCCGCACCGCCTCTAGCGGATGCGGGTGAACACCTCCGGCTCGCCGTCGGTGATCGCGACGGTCTCCTCAAAGTGGGCGCTCAGCCCTCCGTCCTGCATCACGACGGTCCACCGATCGGCGAGCTCCACCGTGGCGGGATGGCCCGCGCAGAACATCGGCTCGAGCGCCAGCACCATCCCCGGCTTGAGGCGAAGCCCCCGGCCGGGACGGCCCTTGTTGGGCACGTGCGGCTCCTCGTGCATCTGACGGCCGACGCCGTGCCCGCCGTACTCGGCGATGATGCCGTACCCGTTCGCGCACGATCCGATCGCGTGCGCGATGTCGCCGACGCGCGCTCCCGCGCGCGCCGCCCGGATTCCGGACTCCAGCGCCGCCTCCGTTGTGTCTAGCAGGCGATCCGCCTCCGCGCTCGATGCCCCCACGGCGACCGTGAAGGCGGCATCGGAGACGAAACCCCGGTAGGTGACACCGAGATCGATACTGACGATGTCACCCTCCCTCAGCACGCGATCACTCGGGATCCCGTGCACCAGCTCCTCGTTCACGGAGAAGCAGATCGCCCCCGGATAGGGCGGGCGCCCGCCCGGCGCGTAGCCCGGGAACGTGGGCACCGCCCCCCGCGCCGAGATCTCCCGGCGCGCGAGCGCGTCGAGCTCGAGACCGGTGACGCCAGGCCGCACCGCATCGACCAGCGCGGCGCGGACCTCCGCGTTGATCCGGCCGGACTGCCGCATGCGCTCCAGCTCGTCACTGGACTTGATGACGACAGACATCAGATATGTTACGCCGTTTCCGAGCGTGAGGACACCTGATCCAGTGCCTCCCTGAGCCGCGTCGTGACCTCGTCGACGGATCCGACGCCGTCGACGTCGACCAGCACGCCGAGCGAATCGTAGAAGCGGGCGACGTCCTCGAGTCCCGCGCGCTGCAGCCTCACCCGCTCCGCTACCACCTCCGGCCGGTCGTCGGAGCGGCCCTCCAGCTCCGCCCGCTTCGCGATGCGCGCAAGAAGTTCCTCGTGCGGCACCTCGATGCGGGGCACGACGTCCACGCCGAGGCCCCGCTCGCTGAGCGCCCGCGAGAGCGCCTCCGCCTGGGCGTCCGTGCGCGGGAAGCCATCGAGGATGAAGCCCCCCTCCGCGTCGGGCTCGGCGATGCGTTCCAGGAGCATGCCGATGGTGACCTCATCGGGCACCAGCTCGCCGCGTTCCATGTGCCCCCGGGCGCGCAGGCCGAGCTCGGTCCCCGCAGCCGCCGCCGCGCGGAACATGTCGCCCGTCGAGATGTGGACGATGCCGCGTTCCTCGGCGACGCACGCCGCCTGCGTCCCCTTGCCCGCCCCGATCAGCCCGAGAATCACGACGCGCATCAGGAGATGAACCCCTCGTAGTTACGCATCATCATCTGCGCCTCGATCTGGCGCATGGTGTCGATCACGACCCCCACCACGATGAGGAGCCCCGCCGCGCTGATCTGCAGCGCCTGCACGTTGGTCAGGCGGGTCGCGAAGAACGGCAGCACGGCGACGATGCCCAGGAAGATGGCGCCGCCCCACGTGATCCGAATCAGGACGCGCGTGATGTACTCCTGCGTCGGCCGACCAGGCCGGATCCCCGGTATGAATCCACCCTGCCGCTGCAGGTTCTCCGCCAGGTTCTGCTGCTGGAAGATCACCATCGTGTAGAAGAAGGCGAAGAGCACCACCATCACGAACACCAGCCCCCAGTAGAGGGGCCCCGTCGGCGAGAGGGCGGTCTCGAAGAAGCGGGCGACGCCGACGATCCACGCGACGTCGGCCGTCTCCGCCAGGAACTGCGCGGCGACCGGTGGGAAGATCATGATCGAGAAGGCGAAGATGAGCGGGATCATCCCGGCGCTGTTCACCCGCAGCGGGATGAACGATTGCCCCTGCTGGCGGTAGAGCCGCCCCCCGCGAATGCTCGACCGCGCATACTGGACCGGGATGCGCCGCTGTGCCTCCTGGAAGATCACGATGAAGCCGACGATGAGCACGGTCACCACGGCGAGCAGGAGGATGCCGCCGATGGCCGCGCCCGTCCCGGTCAGGACGCCGCGGCCGACGATCCCGGGGAGCCCGGCGACGATCCCGCCGAAGATGATCAGCGAGACGCCGTTGCCGACGCCGTTCTCCGAGATGCGCTCGCCGAGCCAGACCAGGAACATCGTGCCCGCTATCAGGGAGGCGAGCGTCGCGACCGTCGGGAGCGCCGCGCCCCCGGTGAAGCCGATACCGCTGACGCCGCCGAGCTGCTGAATCAGCAGGAGCTGTGCGTACCCCTGGAAGGCCGCCAACGGCACCGTGAGCCAGTGCGTGTAGAGCTGGATCTTGTTGCGGCCGGCCTCACCCTCGCGCGCGAGGGCGGCGAGTCGCGGCACCAGCGGCTGCGCGAGCTGCATGACGATCGTCGCGGTGATGAACGGGTAGACGCCCAGCGCTGCCACCGAGAGGTTCTGCAGCGCACCGCCCGAGAAGATGTTCAGGAATCCGAGGATCGCGTTGTTGTCGAAGGTGTCCTGAAGCGTGTCGGCGTCGACACCGGGGACGGGCACGTGAGCGACGAAGCGGAAGATCAGCAGCATCGCGAGCGTGAAGAGGATCTTCTTCCGCACGTCGGGCTGCTGGAACGCCTCCAGCGCGGCCTCGAGTAACCGGGGGCTCGCGCCCTGCGCCTGCGCCATCGGCTAGGCGCCCCCCGGAGGATTGGCGGCCGCGGCGTCGCGGCGGTGCTTGCGGTTCCGGACGCGGTGCAGTGCCGGAGCGAGCTCTTCCCACCGGCCGCCGGCGCCCTCGATCGCCACCTTGGCGGAGGCGGAGAGCCGGGGCGCCACGACGGTGAGAGAGCGATCCAGCTCGCCGCGCGCCAGGACCTTGAACGGCGTCGCGTCGTCGTCGATGAGGCGCGCGGCGGCGAGGGCGGCCGCGTCGACGGTCGCACCGGGCTCGAAGCGGGCCGCGAGATCCCCGACGTTCACCGCCTGGAACTCGATGCGGGTGGGGTTGCGGAAGCCGCGACGGTGGCCGAGCCGCCGGACGAGCGGCATCTGCCCGCCCTCGAAGCTCGCGGGAACCTTGCCGCGCGCCTTCTGTCCCTTGACCCCGCGACCGGAGTAGGTGCCGGTCCCCGACCCGTCGCCCCGGCCGCGTCGCTTCCTGGGGCGCTTGGCGCCCGGCGGCTGGCGTAGCGTATGCGGGTCCATCAGCGGACCTCCTCCACACGCACGAGGTGCCGGACCTTGTGCGCCATGCCGAGCACCTGCGGCGTGTCCTCGTGCTCCACGGTCTCATGGAGCCGGTGCAGCCCCAGGCGGCGGATCGTCTGCCCCTGGTCTGCGGGCCGCCCGATGGCGGAGCGCTCCCAGGTGATGCGGATACGCGCCACGACTACGCTCCCGCCCCGGCCGCCGCCGCGGCCGCCGCCGCGCTGGCTCGTTCCTGGCGCGCGTGCTGCTGCGCAACGTGTATCGCCTGCTCCTCCGCGAGGCGGTGGCGGCGGGCGACGACCTGCTCGGGGTGCCTTAGCGCGCGCAGCCCCTCGATCGTGGCGCGCACGACATTGACGGGGTTGTTCGAGCCGAGCGACTTCGTCAGGACGTCGGAGACGCCCGCCGCCTCCAGCACCGCCCGTGCCGGGCCGCCCGCGATGAGGCCGGTCCCCGGCGAGGCGGACCGGAGCACGACCTTCGACGCCTTGAACACCGCGAGCTGATCGTGCGCGATGGTGGAGCCGCGCATCGCGACCGGGAACATCGAACGCCGCGCGATCACGCCGCCCTTGCGAATCGCCTCCGGAACCTCGTTGGCGCGGCCGAATCCGAATCCGACGCGTCCCTTGCCATCGCCGACGACAACGATGGCGGTGAAGGAGAAGCGCCGGCCGCCCTTGACCACCTTCGCCACCCGGTTAATGTCGACGACCTTCTCGATGAGCTCGTCGCCATCGTCGCGTCGGTCGCGTCGGGGTCCGCGATCGCGGCCACCACCTCGACCTCGACCCATCAGAACACCAGTCCTTCCTCGCGGGCCGCCTCGGCGAGCGCGCGCACGCGACCCGCGTAGGAGAAGCCGCCACGATCGAACACCACGGAGGTCAGGCCAACGTCCTTCGCGCGCTCGGCGAGCACGCGCCCGACCTGCCGGGCGCGCTCGGACTTGGTGCCCGCCTGTCCGCGGATCGTCTCCTCCAGGTCGGAGGCGGCGGCGAGCGTGCGCCCCGCCGCGTCGTCGATCACCTGGGCGTAGATGTGCTGGTTCGAGCGGAAGACGCAGAGGCGAGGGCGCCCCGCCGTGCCCTGCAGCCGGCGACGGATGCTGTGGTGACGGCGCAGCCTCGCGGCCCGGCGCGTCGATCGCGCGGCAGATGCCATTACTTCTTCGCCTTCCCGGCGCGCAGCCGGACGACCTCACCGCGGTAGCGAATCCCCTTGCCGCGGTAGGGCTCCGGTGGGCGCACGCGCCTGACGAGCGCGGCCTGCTGGCCCACCGCCTGCTTGTCGATGCCGCTGACGTGGATGCGCGTGGGCGTCTCGACCTCGAACGCCACGCCAGGAAGCGGCGCGAGCTCGACGGGATGGGAGAAGCCGACGCTGAGAACGAGACTCTCCCCGCGCAGCTGCGCGCGGTAGCCCGTGCCGGTGATCTCAAGCGAGCGGCGGTACCCCTCCGTCACGCCGGTCACCATGTTCGCGATCAGCGCGCGCGTGAGACCGTGGAGCGCTCTGTGCTCCGGCCGATCGCCGGGGCGCTCGACCCGGATCTCCCCGTCCGCCTGCGCCACGCGGATCGCCGGATGCACGTCGTGCTCCAGCTCCCCCTGCGGGCCGCGCACGTGCACGCGCTGCCCGTCGAGCGTCACCTCGACGCCCGCAGGCAGCGACACCGGCTTCTTGCCTACACGCGACATCGCGCTCCGCTCCCGACTCCCCGGCCGCCCGTGAGGCGACCTACCAGACGTAGCACAGGACCTCGCCACCAATCTTGCGGCGCCACGCCTCGCGATCGGACATCACGCCCTGCGACGTGCTGAGGATCGCGATGCCGAGCCCGCCGAGAACCCGCGGCACCTCGCGGCGGTTCACATAGACGCGGAGACCCGGCTTGGAGACGCGGCGGATCCCGCCGAGCACGGCCTTGCGGTCCTCGCCGTAGGTGATCCGCAGCCTGAGGTAGCTGCGCGGCCCCTCCGCCTCCTCCTCGACGGCGGCGATAAAGCCCTCGTCGCGGAGCACGCCGGCGACCGCCCGCTTCACGTTGGAGGTCGGCACGCGGACCCACTCGTGGCGCGCGGTGGCGCTGTTGCGGATGCGCGTGAACATGTCGGCCAAAGGGTCGGACATCGTCATGGTGTCAGCCTCGCCCCTTCCCACCGGGTGCGCTCTCCGTCGCCTACCACGACGACTTCCGCACGCCGGGAAGCTTCCCCTCGTTCGCGAGTCGGCGGAAACAGATCCGGCACATGCCGAACTTCCGCATGAATGCGCGCGGCCGGCCGCAGGGACGATCGACCCACACGACCGGGCAGCGGTTCAGCATGCGGGAGCTGAACCGCGGTGTCCGCAACGCCTTCGCGATCTGCGACTTCTTCGCCATATTCGCCCTGCTTCCTGCCCTGGCGCCCTAGTCGCGCCGCGCGAACGGCATGCCGAGGAGGGTGAGAAGCCGCTGCCCCTCCTCGTCCGTTCGCGCTGTCGTCACGATGTTCACCTGCATCCCTCGCACGCGATCGATCGAGGCGAAGTCGATCTCCGGGAAGATCAACTGCTCCGAGATGCCGAGCGAGTAGTTGCCCCGTCCGTCGAACGCCTCAAGCGGGACGCCGCGGAAGTCCCGGGTGCGCGGGAGTCCCGCGTTCACCAGGCGGTCGAAGAACTCCCACATGCGGTCCGCCCGCAGCGTCACTTTCAGACCGATGGGATTCCCGGCGCGGAGCCGGAAGTTCGATATCGCGCGCTTCGCCCGGGTCACGACGGGTCGCTGCCCGGTGATCGTCATCAGGTCGGCGGTCGCCATCTCGACGGCGCGCGCATTGGTCAGCGCCTCGCCCAGGCCGACGTTGATCACGATCCGCGAGAGCGTGGGCACGCGCATCACGTTCGTATAGCCGAATTCGCGCGTCAGCGCGGGCGACACCTCCTCGCGGAAGCGCGCGCGCAGACGCGGCTTGGCGACGCTCGCGGCAGCCTCTGCCATCAGTCGACCGCCTCGTCGCAGCGCTTGCAGTAGCGGACCTTCTGCCCTCCGTCGAGCAAGCGGAATCCTATGCGCGTCGGCCGGTCGCACGAGGGGCAGACGACCTGCAGGTTGGAGAGGTGTATCGGCGATTCGACGTCGACGAGGCCGCCGGGATCCGTCGCGGAGCGCGCGCGCCGGTGGTGGCGGCTCATATTCACGCCCGTCACCACGGCGCGGCCCCTGCTGGGCAGCACCTGGCGCACCTCGCCCTGACGGCCGCGATCCTTGCCGGCCATGACGCGCACCGTATCGCTGCGCCGGATCTTCGCCGCCATCACAGAACCTCCGGAGCGAGCGAGATGATGCGCATGTAGCGCCGGTCCCTGAGCTCGCGGGCGACCGGGCCGAAGATGCGGGTGCCGCGGGGGTTGCCGTCCTTGTCGGCGAGGACGACCGCGGCGTTGTCGTCGAAGCGGATGCTGGAGCCGTCGGTGCGCTGCTGGGACTTCTTGGTACGCACGACGACGGCCCGCACGACCTCGCCCTTGCGCACCGCCGAGTTCGGCTGCGCGTCCTTCACGGTCGCGACGATGATGTCGCCGACGCGCGCATAGCGCCGGCGCGTCCCTCCGAGCACGCGGATGCAGAGGATCTCCCGGGCGCCGGAGTTGTCGGCGACGTGCAAGCGCGACTCCTGCTGAATCACTCCCCGCCCCCGTCCGTCGCCGGCCCGTCGCTGGCCTCCGGCTCCACCGCGGCCTCGTCTGCGGCCTCGTCTGTGGCCTCACTTGCGGCCTCATCTGCGGCCTCGTCTGTGGCCTCACTTGCGGCCTCGTCTGCGGCCTCGGCCTGCTCCCGGTTGACCGGCGAGCGCTGGATCTCCTCGACCAGCGAGCGGTCGATCTCCTCCGCGGCGACGTCGGCGACCTCGCGCTCGGTCAGCACCTCAACGAGCCGCCAGCTCTTCGTCCGGCTGATGGGGCGGCACTCCTCGATACGCACGGTGTCGCCAAGAGTGCCGAGGCCCTCGGGGTCGTGCACGTGGTAGCGCTTCGTCCGGCGGATCACCTTGCGGTAGAGCGGATGGCGCGACGTGCGCCCGATCGCGACGACCAGCGTTTGCTCCATCCTGTCGGAGACGACCGTGCCGAGGCGCGTCTTCCGGTTCACCGGGACCGGCTCGCTGGAGGCCACCTGCTACTCCTCGTCCACGGCCGGAGGTTCGGCCGCCGGTTCGTCTGTGGGTACGGCCCCCGCTGGCATGGAGCCGGCGAGGACGTGCCCGCGCTCGCTCATCAACGTGCGCAGCCGCGCGATCTGGCGGCGCGTCTTCCGGATCTTCGAGACGTCGGCGAGCTGGCGGGTCGACGCCTGAAACCGCAGCGTGAAGAGTTCCTCGTGCGCGCTCTGCAGATCGCCGCGCAGCTGCTCGTCGCTGCGTTCGCGCAGCCCCTGCGCCAGGCGGTTCGCCATCACACCACCTCCTCGCGCGTGATCACCTTGGTGTCGAGAGGGAGCTTGTGATGGGCACGGCGGAACGCCTCGCGCGCGGCCTCCTCCGGGACGCCGGCCACCTCGAAGATCACGCGGCCGCGGCGGACGACCGCGACCCACCGGTCGGTCGCGCCCTTCCCCTTGCCCATGCGGGTCTCGACCGGCTTCTGGGAGACGGGCTTGTCCGGGAAGATGCGGATCCACACCTTCCCGCCGCGGCGCAGCGTGCCCGTGATGGAGCGCCTCGCCGCCTCGATCTGGCGCGCGTCGACCCAGCCGTTGGAGCGCGCCTGCAGCCCGAACTCGCCGAAGGCAATGTCGTTCCCCGTCTGCGCGGCTCCTCGCCGGCGGCCCCGGAACTGCTTGCGGTACTTGGTGCGACGTGGCATCAACATGGCGCGTCTCTCAGTCCGGGGTCGACATCGCGAGGGCCGCCGCGAGCGGCGACGCCTCCGGCGCGATGTCGCCCTTGTAGATCCAGCACTTCACGCCGATGACGCCGTAGGTCGTCCTCGCCTCGGCGATGCCGAAGTCGATGTCCGCGCGCAGCGTGTGGAGCGGGACTCGCCCCTGCATCTCCTGCTCCGAGCGCGACATTTCGGTGCCGCCCAGCCGGCCGCTGATCCGGACGCGGCAGCCGAGCGCGCCACGCGACATCGTGCGCTGCACGGCCTGCTTCATCGCGCGGCGGAAGGCGACGCGGCGCTCGAGTTGATCGGCCACCGAGCGCGCCACGAGAAAGGCGTCGAGCTCCGGAATGCGAATCTCGTCGATGTTCAGACGCACGCGCCGGTCGGTGGCGCCCTGCAGCAGCTGGCGCAGCCGCTCGGCGTTCTGTCCGCCGCGCCCGATCACGATGCCGGGCTTCGCGGTCTTGAGCGTCATCGTCAACTGGTTCGCGTTCCGGTCGATGAGGATCTGGGAGATGCCGGCGTCGGGAAGCGTCCTCATGATCAGCCGCCGGAGCAGCATGTCTTCCTTCGCGAGCACCGCGTAGTCGCGGTTCGCGTACCACTTCGACTGCCAGTCGCGGATCACGCCCAGGCGGAACCCGTACGGGTGGACCTTGCGTCCCATCAGTAGCCCTCGCCCTCGACCACGATCTCGATGTGGGAAAGCCGCGTCACGCGCGGCGCCGCGCGCCCGCGAGAGCGGGCCTTGAAGCGGCGCAGCCTCGCCGCATCGCCAGCGATGGCTGACTTCACGCGCAGCCCGTCCGGGTCGAGCGCGTGGTTGTTCTCGGCGTTCGCCGCCGCGGAGCGAACGACGCCACGGACGATGCGCGCGGCGGGCTGCGGCAGCGCCGCCAGCACGTCGAGGGCCTGCGCGACCGGCAGGCCGCGGATCGTCTCCAGCACCAGGCGCACCTTGCGGGGCGACACCGGCTGGTTCGTGGCCAAAGCCCGGACCTCCGTCATCTCGACCTCGCCCCTCCGACCTCGATCATTGCCATCGTTCTCTGGCTAGCGGCTGCGGGTCAGGACCTCGGAGCGCCCGCGGTGCCCGCGGAAGGACCGCGTGAACGCGAACTCGCCGAGCTTGTGCCCCACCATGTTCTCCGTGCACAGCACCGGGATGTGCCGGCGGCCGTCGTGCACCGCGATCGTCAGACCCACCATCTCCGGCATCACGGTGGAGGCGCGCGACCAGGTGCGGATCACCTGCCGGCGACCGCCCCGCTGCGCGGCCTCCACCCTGCGCATCAGCTTCGCGTCCACGTAGGGACCCTTCTTCGTCGATCGCGACATCGCCCTCCCCCAGCCCTAGCGGCGGCGCCGGCCGCGACGGCGCACGATGAACGTGCTCGTCCGCTTGTTGCTGCGCGTGCGGTAGCCGAGCGCCGGCTTGCCCCACGGCGTCTTCGGCCCGGGGAGCCCGATCGGAGCCTTCCCCTCGCCTCCACCGTGGGGGTGGTCGACGGGATTCATCGCCGAGCCGCGCACCTGCGGCCGCCGGCCGCGATGCCGCGAGCGGCCCGCCTTGCCGAGCTTGATCTGTGCGTGCTCGGGGTTGCCGACGGCGCCGATGGTGGCGCGGCAGCTCTCCTGCACCTGCCGCATCTCCCCCGACGGGAGGCGCAGCAGCGCATAGCCGGACTCCTTCGCCATCAGCTGGATGGAGGTACCCGCCGAGCGCCCGAGCTGCCCCCCGCGGCCGGGCTGCAGCTCCACGCAGTGGACCTGGCTCCCGACCGGGATCGCCGAGAGCGGGAGCGAGTTGCCGGGGGCGATGGGCGCGTCCTTCGCGGAGATCACGGTATCGCCGACCGCCAGGCGGTCCGGCGCCAGCATGTAGCGCTTGTCGCCGTCGACGTAGAAGACGAGCGCGATGCGCGCGGTGCGTCCGGGGTCGTACTCGATGGCCGCGACGCGGCCCGGCACGCCATCCTTGTCGCGCCGGAAGTCGATGAGGCGTACACGCCTCTTGTGCCCGCCGCCCCGGTGCCGGATCGAGATGCGGCCGTCGCCGCCGCGCCCGGCGCGCTGCTTCTTCGACGCCAGGAGCCGTTTCTCCGGCCGCTTCTTCGTGATCTCGGAAAAGGTATGGCCGGTGGCGTTTCGCCGCCCGGGCGAGGTCGGTCGGAACGCACGTATCGGCATCTAGACGCCCTCGAACAGCTGAATTTGATCGCCCGGCTGAAGCGTGACGATCGCCTTCTTCCAGTCGCGGGCACGGCCGGTGACGCGCCCGCGCCGCTTCGTCTTCCCGCGCACGCGCATCACGTTGACGGCGCGCACGTGGACGTCGAAGGCCTTCTCCACGGCCTCCTGGATCTGGGGCTTGTTGGCGCCGACGGCGACCTCGAAGACGTACTTCCCGGAGGCTGCGAGCGCGGTGCTCTTCTCGGTGACGATCGGACGGCGCAGCACCTCGTAGCTGTGGATCTGCTTCGGCATCTACTCGACCTCCGCCAGCCCGGACACGCCGACGGGGCGGGAGCGGCCCGCGGCGCGGTCGCCCCCCCAGAGCTCCTCGCAGCGGCGCACCGCATCGACCGTCAAGACCAGCGTGTGGTGCGCGAGCAGGTCGGCGACCGAGATCGTGTCGGCCGGCAGCACGTCGGCACCGGCCACGTTGCGCGCGGAGAGATAGGTGCCGCGGTCGGGGGCGCCGGTGACGATGAGCGCCGAGCGCTCGACGCCGAGCGCGTGAAGCAGCCGGATGACGGACTTCGTGGAAGGCTGCCCGTTCGCCTCCGGATCGTCGAGCGCGGTGACGACGCGCAGCCGCTCATCTCTGACGCGCGAGGAGAGCACCGAGCGGATCGCCAGGCGGCGCATCCGCTTCGGCAGCCTCTGCCGGAAGCTCCGCGGCTTCGGACCGAAGACGACCCCGCCGCCGCGCCGGTGCGGCGCGCGGTTCGAACCCTGCCGGGCCGCCCCGAGGCCCTTCTGGCGGCTGATCTTGCGCGTGGAGCCCCTGACCTCGCCCCGCGACTTGGTGGAGGCGGTCCCGGCGCGGCGCGCGGCGAGCTGAGCCAGAAGCGTCTGGTGCACCACGGCGATGTGGGGCTCGACGCCGAAGACGGCGTCGTCCACCTCGATGGCACGCGCGCCCTCCCCGCGGGGGTCGGTCACGGCGAGTTTCACTCCGCGCCCTCCCCACTACCACCGTCGGCCGCAGCCTCGGGCGAGGCGTCGTTCACGGCCTCGGGCTCGGGCGCGGCCTCGGGCTCAGGCGCGACCTCGGGCTCGGGCTCGGGCTCCTGCGGGGGATCGAAGGGCGGCGGCGGCTCGTAGCCCTCAAGCGGTGAGCGCCGTCCGGGCGTGACCGCGACGAGCCCCTGCGGGGCGCCGGGGACGGAGCCCTGCACGAAGACCAGGTTGCGCGCCGGATCGGTGGTCACGACCAGGAGGTTGAGCTGGCTGTCGGTGCGGGCCCCCATGCGGCCGGCCATCTTCTGGCCCTTCCACACCTTGCCGGGGGTGGTGCCGGCCCCCACGGAGCCGGGCGCCCGGTGGCGATCGGACTGGCCGTGCGTCTTCGGCCCACCGTGGAAGCCCCAGCGCCGGACGCCGCCCGAGAATCCGCGTCCCTTGCTCACGCCCGTCACCGAGACGTAGTGGCCGGGCTCGATGTCGGCCACCGTCAGCTCACGGCCGACGGCGACGTCGGCATCGGCCGGAAGCGGGAACTCGCGCAGCGCCCCCAGCGCCTCGTCAATGCCGGCCCTGCTCAGGTGGCCGCGCTCGGGCTGCGTCAGCCGCTTCGGCCCGTGCGCGAAGCCGACCTGTATCGCCGTGTAGCCGTCGCGTTCAACGGTGCGAATCTGCGTCACGCGGTTGGGGCCGAGCTCGATGGCCGTGACGGGACGCACACGGCCGGTGCCGTCATAGAGCGTCATCATCCCCACCTTGCGGCCGATCATCCCGGCGAACACGACGTCCCATCTCCTCCGCGGGGGCGACCCCCCCGCTTTGCTAAAGCTTGATCTCGATATCCACGCCGGATGGCAACTGCAGCCGCATCAGCGTGTCGATCGTGCGCGACGTCGGCTCGTAGATGTCGATCAGGCGCTTGTGCGTCCGGATCTCGAACTGATCGCGCGAATCCTTGTCGATGAAGGGCGAGCGGATCACGGTGTATTTCTGGATGCGCGTCGGCAGCGGCACCGGGCCGGCCACGGCCGCGCCGGTGCGCTCCGCCGACTCGACGATCTGCCTCGCCGAGGCGTCGAGCACACGATGGTCATAGGCCCGGAGTCGAATCCGGATCCGTTGGCGTGCCACGCTCTCCCCCTCGGCCCTGCTCCCGAAAGCCCCGTCGGTCCCCCGGCTCGCCTACTCGATGATCTGCGTCACCACGCCCGCACCCACCGTGCGGCCGCCCTCCCGAATCGCAAACCGCAGACCCTGCTCCACCGCCACCGGCGTGATCAGCTCCACGTTCAACGCCACGTTATCCCCGGGCATGACCATCTCGGTCCCCTCGGGCAACGTCACCACTCCCGTCACGTCCGTCGTCCGCACGTAAAACTGCGGCCGGTACCCGCTGAAGAACGGCGTGTGCCGTCCCCCCTCCTCCTTCGACAGGATGTACACCTCGCCCGCAAACCGCGTGTGCGGCGTGATCGACCCAGGCGCCGCCAGCACCTGCCCGCGCTCCACGTCCGTTCGCTCGATCCCCCGCAGTAGCGCCCCCACGTTGTCCCCGGCCTCCCCGGAGTCAAGAAGCTTCTTGAACATCTCCACTCCGGTCACCGTCGTCTTCCGCGTCGGACGGATCCCCACGATCTCGATCTCGTCCCCCACGTTCACCACGCCGCGCTCGATTCGACCCGTTACCACCGTCCCACGACCCTTGATCCCGAACACGTCCTCGATCGGCATCAAGAACGGCTGGTCCTTCGGTCGGTCCGGCTGCGGTATGTACTCGTCCACCGACGACATCAGCTCCAGAATCGGCGCGTACTCCGTCGCACCCACGTCCGTCGACTCCGACTCCAGCGCCGCCAGCGCCGACCCTCGAATGATCGGCACGTCGTCACCAGGAAACTCGTTGTCCGACAACAGATCCCGAAGCTCCAGCTCCACCAGCTCCAGAAGCTCCTCGTCCTCCATCATGTCGACCTTGTTCAGAAACACCACCACCGACGGCACCTGCACCTGCCGCGCCAGCAACAGGTGCTCCCGCGTCTGCGGCATCGGCCCGTCCGGCGCCGCCACCACCAGAATCGCCCCGTCCATCTGCGCCGCACCCGTGATCATGTTCTTGATGTAGTCCGCGTGCCCCGGACAGTCCACGTGCGCGTAGTGACGGCTCTCCGTCTCGTACTCCACGTGCTGAATAGCAATCGTGATCCCCCGCTTACGTTCCTCCGGCGCGTTGTCGATCGAGTCGAACGGACGGAACTCCGCATCCCCGCGCATCGACAGCACCTTCGTGATCGCCGCCGTCAGCGTCGTCTTCCCGTGGTCGACGTGACCAATAGTCCCCACGTTCGCGTGCGGCTTCGTTCGCGCAAACCTGTCCTTCGCCATTCCCTACGCTCCCTCGTCCGCTCCCGCAGACCCGCTACCCCGCACGACGAGCCCTGCTCGGCGCACGGCCGCCGATCTCCCCGGCCACCCGCTCCGGCACCCGCTCGTAGTGATCGAACTGCATCGAGTACGTCGCCCGTCCCTGTGTCATCGATCGCAGATCCGTCGAGTACCCGAAGGTCTCCGCGAGCGGCACGATCGTCTGCACGGTCTGCGTGTTGGCGCGCGCCTCCGCCCCCTGCACGGCGCCGCGCCGGCCGGTGATGTCGCCCATCACGTCCCCGAGGTGCTCCTCCGGCGTCACGACGTCGAGTCGCATCACCGGCTCAAGCAGTATCGGCGCGCCCTTCTGCAGGGCGAGGCGCAGGCCGATGGAGCCCGCCGTCTCGAACGCCATCTCCGAGGAGTCGACCGCGTGGTAGGCACCGTCGGTGAGCGCGACGTGGACGTCCACCACGGGGTAGCCCGCCTTCGGCCCCGAGGTCAGGGCATTCTCCACGCCGCGGCGAACCGCCGGAATGTACTCCCGGGGGATGGAGCCGCCCACGATGCGATCCTCGAAACGGAAGCCCGAGCCGGCCTCCGCCGGCGTGACCTCCAGCGTGCAGACGCCGTACTGCCCGCGGCCGCCGGTCTGGCGCACGAAGCGGCCCTCGGCAACGGCGGGGCGGCTGATCGTCTCGCGGTAGGCGACCTGCGGGCGCCCGACGCTCGCGCCCACCTTGTACTCGCGCCGCATGCGGTCGACGATCACCTCGAGGTGGAGCTCGCCCATTCCGGAGATCACGGTCTGCCCGGTCTCCTCGTCGAGCCGCACCCGGAAGGTCGGATCCTCCTCGGTGAGTCGCTGCAGCGCGTTCCCCATCCGCTGCTGGTCATCGCGCGTCTTCGGCTCAATGGCCACGGAGATCACCGGCTCCGGGAAGCGGATCGCCTCGAGCAGCATCGGCCGCTCGCGGTCGCAGATCGTGTCCCCCGTGAAAGTGTCCTTGAGGCCGATGGCGGCGGCGATGTCGCCGGGGTAGACCTCGGTGACCTCCTCGCGCGAGTTCGCGTGCATCTTCATGATGCGGCCGAAGCGCTCGCGCCTGTTGCGCGTGCTGTTCAGCACCTGATCGCCCGAGCGCACCACGCCCGAGTAGACGCGGAAGAAGACGAGCCGGCCGACGAAGGGATCGGAGACCACCTTGAAGGCGAGCGCCGTGAGTGCCTCGCCCGGGTCGGGCGGCCGCTCCTCCATCTGCTCCGGGTCGTCGAGTCGGCGGGCCGTCACCGGCGGCACGTCGAGCGGCGACGGCAGGAAGTCAATCACGGCGTCGAGCAGGGGCTGCACGCCCTTGTCGCGGAGCGCGGCGCCGCAGAGCACCGGCGCGATCGCGGTGGACACCGTGGCGCGCCGGATCGCCTTGCGGAGCTCGATGAGCCCGATCTCGTGCCCCTCCAAGAAGGAGACCATGAGCTGGTCGTCGTTCTCGGCGATGCGCTCGATCATCGCCTCGCGGGCGGCCTCGGCTCGGGCGCGATACTCCGGCGGGATCGGCTCCGTCGCCACGTCGGTACCGCGCTCGCCGCCGAAGCCGTAGGCGACCATCTCGATGAGGTCGATGACGCCCCGGTGATCGCCCTCGAGGCCCCAAGGGATCTGCAGCGGAACGGGCGTCGCCGCCAAGCGGTCGATGATCATCTGCACGCAGTTCTCGAAGTCGGCCCCGACGCGATCCATCTTGTTCACGAAGCAGATGCGCGGCACGCCGTAGCGGTCCGCCTGGCGCCACACCGTCTCCGACTGCGGCTCCACGCCCGCGACGCCGTCGAAGACAACCACGCCGCCGTCGAGCACGCGCAGCGAGCGCTCGACCTCCACGGTGAAGTCGACGTGACCCGGGGTGTCGATGATGTTGACCTGGTGACCCGCCCACTCGGCGGAGGTGGCGGCGGAGGTGATCGTGATCCCCCGCTCGCGCTCCTGCTCCATCCAGTCCATGACGGCCGTGCCCTCGTGCGTCTCGCCGATGCGGTGGGTCCGCCCGGTGTAGAAGAGCACGCGCTCGGTCACAGTCGTCTTGCCCGCGTCGATATGCGCGATGATGCCGATATTGCGCACACGGTCGAGCGGGGTGGTGCGGGACATCTCGTGTGGTTTCCTCGGGGCCTCATAGCCGACGCCCCCACCTCATAGGGCGGGGGCGGCATGAAGGCTGCTGCTACCAGCGGTAGTGGACAAAGGCGCGGTTCGCCTCCGCCATGCGGTGGACCTCTTCCTTGCGTCGTACGGCCGCGCCGGCGTTGTTGGCGGCGTCGAGCAACTCCGCGGAGAGCTTCTCCGCCATCGAGCGCCCGGAACGCCGTCGGGCGCCGTCCACGAGCCAGCGCAGCGAGAGGCTGAGCCGGCGCTCGGGGCGGACGTCGATCGGCACCTGATAGGTCGCGCCGCCGACGCGGCGCGGCTTGACCTCGATGACCGGGCTGGCGTTGCGGACCGCCTGCTCGAAGATGTCGACGCCGCGGCGGCCGGTCTGCGTCTCCATGGTGTCGAACGCCGAGTAGACGATGCGCTCCGCGACGCTCTTCTTCCCGCTGTGCATGATGCGGTGTGTCAGCCGCGTCACGAGCGCGGACTGGTAGCGCGGGTCGGGCGGGACACGACGCTGGGGGGAGCGGTTGCGCCTCGCCACCTCGCTAGGCCTTCCGCGTTCCGTACTTGCTGCGGCTGCGCTTGCGGTCGCTGACGCCCTGCGAGTCGAGCGCCCCGCGGATGATGTGGTAGCGCACGCCCGGGAGATCCTTCACCCGTCCGCCGCGCACCAGCACCACGGAGTGCTCCTGCAGCGTGTGGCCCTCGCCGGGGATGTACGCAGTCACCTCGATGCCGTTCGTGAGCCGCACGCGCGCGACCTTGCGCAGCGCCGAGTTCGGCTTCTTCGGCGTGACCGTCCGCACCTGCGTGCAGACGCCGCGCTTCTGCGGCGAGCCGCGGCCCTCGCGGGCGACGCGGTTGCGGAGCGTGTTCAGGCGGTAGCGCAAAGCGGGCGCCTTCATCTTGCGCACGGTGGACGTGCGTCCCTTGCGCACCAGCTGGTTGATTGTCGGCACAGCGCCTCCAGGTACTCGCCGATCGGTCGGCTCGGCAGCGACCCGTTCGCCGCCGGCCCGTCCCCCCGCACCGCGCTGTTTGGGCATCAAGAACGGCCGAGTGGCGGAGTGGTGAGCCAGCCGCGACGCCCCATCGGGGGTGCCCGTCGCCGGTCCTCGCCGCTCCACGGCCAAACGGCCGGCTCGCAGTACATCCGCGATGAGCGCGACCACCGATGCTAGGGCGCGCCCCGTGCAGTGTCAACGCGCGGGGGCCGGGCGTGCGGTCGGGGCGGGGCGCTCATCGCCGCCCGGGGAGCGCCCCCTCACCCCCGCGCCTCGCGCCGCGCGGGCGGTGCCTCAGCGCCTGAGGATCACACGCCGGAAGGACTCGCGGAAGGGCGGATCGACGTCCTCCTCCGCGCCCGCGTCGGCGGCCGCGGCCGCTGCGCGCCGCTGCTCGCGGGCGCGCTCCCGCCACAGGCGCATGAGGTCCTGAGGCGAGCGCCCGCCCATCTGCGAGCTGTGCGCGAGCACGGCTCTCACCTTCGTTGCGAGCACCGGCTCGATGTCCACGTGGAGATCGGGGGCGTCGCTCCCGGCGAGCAGCAGCACCGCCGGCCGGTGCGGATCGAGCTCCTCCTCCTTGTGGCGGGGGTAGTAGAGATGGTCGTCGGCCGCCGGGTAGATCGCGTCGTAGGTGGCGCGGCCGACGCGCCGGTGATCGCGGTGGTTAAAGCCGGGGCGGAAGCCGTCCCAGGTCACGACCAGTTCCGGCCGGCGCACGCGGAGCTGCCGGACGACGAGGCCCCGGAGCTCATCGTCGTTGCGGAGCGCGCCGTCGGGGAATCCGAGGAAGACGGGCTCCCGGGCGCCGAGGATGGCCGCGGCCCTGCGCTGCTCCTCCTCGCGCACGCCCGCGAGGTGCTGCGGCGTCACCGCGGGATCCTTCGTGCCCTTGTTGCCGCTGGTCGCCACCACGATGTCGACCTCCCACGCTCGCCGGGTGAGCGTGGCGACCGTCCCCCCGCAGAGGAACTCGCTGTCGTCGGGGTGCGCCATCACGATCATCGCGCGCGCCGGCCCCTGCGCGGCGAGCGCCGCGAAGAGGTCGGGGGCGTCGGCGAGCGAGGCGGGGGCGACCATCAGCTCAGCAGCCGGCGGCGGCGGCCGGGCGCGCGCGCTCCCTCATCAGCTCCGCGTAGAGCGCGCGGAGCTCCGAGGCGACGGCGCCCCAGGCGTAGCGGTGCATCGAGCGGGCGGCCGCCTCTCCCATCGAGCGGCGGAGGGGCTCGTTGCGCAGCAGAAGCTCGATGCGCTCGGCGAAGGGCTCCGGGCAGTGCCACGGGACCAGGTAGCCGGTGCGCCCGTCCTCGACGGTCGTCGTCAGCCCGCCGACACGCGAGGCGACGACCGGGACGCCCGTCGCCATCGCCTCGACGGCCACGAGACCGAACGACTCGTAGAGGGAGGGAACGGCGACGACATCGGCGGCGGCGTAGTAAAGGGGGAGGCGCTCGTGCGGAACCGCGCCGAGGAAGCGAAGGCGACCGCCGACCCCCAGCTCCTCCGCGAGGGCGCGCAGCCGGCCGACCTCCTCCGAGGCCTGCTCCACGCCGCCCGCGACCAGGAACTCGACCCCGGGCACGCCGCCCGGCCTGAGCAGCTGCGCGAGCGCGCGCACCAGGATGTCCAGACCCTTCAGGCGCTGGATGCGGCAGACCGCGAGCACCACCCGCGACGTCTGAGACAGACCGAGTTCGGCGCGCGCCACCGCGGCGTCGCGCGGGCGGAAGCTCTCGAGGTCGACGCCGAGGGGGACGACGCGCGTGCGGCCGGGCGCGACGCCGTAGATGCGGCGCAGCAGCCCGACCTCGTGCTCGGTCGCCGCCACGATGCGATCGGCAGCGTGCACGAGCCGGCGCTCGGAGGCGAGCCGGACCGGGGGCTCGTGCTGCGAGGCGAGGGCGCGGCGCTTCACCTCGCCCAGCGTGTGGAACATCGCGACCTGCGGCACGCGCCAGCGCTCGGCGAGCCGTTCGCCGGCGAGCACCGAGAGCCAGTAGTGCGCGTGCACGACGTCGTAGCAGGCGCCGTCGCGCTCGGCGAAGGCGGCGACGCCCGCTGAGAACGCATCGACGTGGCCGCTGAGCTGAGCGGGGAGCAGAGGCGCGACCGGGCCCGCCTCGACCTGCACGAGGCGCGCGCCCGGCGCTATCGGCTGGAGTTCCGGCGTCGCCTCATGCTCGCGGCGCGTGAAGACATCGACGAAGATCCCGGAGCGGCCGAGCTCGGTCGCGACCTCCCGCACGTAGACGTTCATCCCGCCCGAGACGGGGCCGCCCGGCTCGGCGAGGGGCGAGGTGTGCAGCGAGAGCATCGCGACGCGGCGGGCGGGGAGGCCCGGCGCCACGCGGAGGGCGGGTCGGCGGCGCAGCGGCGCTGGCGCTCGGTCGAGCAGGGAGAACGTCACGGGGCGGCTACGACTGCGCGCGTATCAACTGCAGGAACTCCGCGCGGCTCTCCGGATCGCGCCGGAAGACACCGCGCATCGCCGAGGTCACCATGCGCGACCCCGGCTTCCGGACGCCGCGGGCCGTCATGCAGAGGTGCTCCGCCTCGATGACGACGCCGACGCCGCGCGCGCCGAGCACGCGCTCGATGCACTCGGCGATCTGCGTGGTGAGGCGCTCCTGCACCTGTGGACGCTTCGCGAAGATCTCGACGGCGCGCGCGAGCTTGGAGAGCCCGACGATGCGGCCGTCCGGAAGGTAGCCGACGTGCGCCTGCCCGTGAAAGGGCAACAGGTGGTGCTCGCACATCGAGTAGAACGGGATCTCGCGCAGGATGACCATCTCGTCGTGGCCCTCCTCGAAGCCGATCGAGAGCACCTCCGCGGGGTCGAGGAAGAGCCCCTCGAAGAGCTCGTAGTACATGCGCGCCATCCGCCCCGGCGTGTCGACCAGCCCCTGGCGATCGGGATCCTCGCCGACGGCGACGAGCAACTCGCGGAGGATGCTCGCCACGGCGGGGGCATCGAAGGTTCGCGCCGCGGGGGTGTCGCGAGGAGGCGACAGCGTCATCGTCTGCGTCCTTCCGGCCGGCAGCTTTCGCCATGCTCCGGGCGCGGCGTGATGGCGGATCGTAGCACGAGCCCCCGTTGCCGCACCGTGCCGCCCGGCCGGCGCGGGGAGCTAGCTCCAGCCGAGGGCGCGGGCCACAGCCCCGGCGTCCGCGGGCACGTCGCGGCGGACGGCCGGCACGCTCAGCGCGGTCTCCGGGTCCTTCAGTCCCGAGCCCGTGATCACGCAGACCGCCGTGAGTCCCTCGAGGCTCTCGCCGGCCTCCACCACCGCCATGAGGCCGGCGACCGACGCGGCCGACGCCGGTTCGCAGAAGATGCCCTCGTCCGAGGCGAGCCGCCGGTAGGCGCCCAGGATCCGCTCGTCGCTCACCGCCTCGATGCGGCCGGCCGAATCGTCGCGCGCGGCGATCGCACCCCGCCACGACGCCGGGTTTCCGATGCGGATGGCGGTGGCCACGGTCTCCGGATGCTCGACCGGCGCCCCCCGAACCAGGGGCGCCGCCCCCTCCGCCTGGAAGCCCCACATGCGCGGCACCCGCATCGATCGCTCGTGATGACGGTACTCGACGAAGCCCCCCCAGTAGGCCGTGATGTTGCCCGCGTTCCCGACGGGGATCGCGAGCAGGTCGGGGGCGTCACCGAGTTCGTCGGCGATCTCGAAGGCGGCCGTCTTCTGTCCGGCGATCCGGTGCGGATTCACGGAGTTCACGAGCGCCACCGACTCGCGCTCCGCGAGCTGACGCGCGATCTCCAGGCAGCGGTCGAAGGATCCGTCGACTGCGACCACCTCGGCGCCGTGCGCCACCGCCTGCGCCAGCTTCCCCATCGCGACGTGACCCCCCGGCACCAGGACGTAGGCGCGGAGCCCGTGGCGGGCAGCGTAGGCGGCCGCGGAGGCGGAGGTGTTCCCGGTCGAGGCGCAGAGCACCGCCCGGGCGCCCTCCTCGACCGCCTTGGCGACGGCCAGCACCATGCCGCGGTCCTTGAACGAGCCGGTGGGGTTCGTCGATTCGAGCTTGAACCAGAGTTCGCCCAGGCCGAGCTCCCCCTCGAGCACGCGCGAGCGGACGAGCGGCGTCCCCCCCTCCCCCAGCGTGACCATCGGCGTCCGGTCGGTGAGAGGAAGCAGGTCCCCGTAGCGCTCCATGATGAAGCGCGCAGACGCCGCCTCCCCGCGCGCGCCGGGCTGCACCCTCACCGGGGATCCTCCTCCGCCTGCTCCTCCGCGGCCCGGTCCGGGGCCTCGGCGAACCGTGCGAGCAGCTCCTTCGCCACGCGCACGTCACGGTCGAGCTCGGCGGAGTGGCGGCGGGCCGCCTCCTGCTGCGCGAGCGCGCTCTGGCGTACGTGCTCCAGCACCGCCTCGCGCTGACCCTCCAGGAGGTCGGTGAGTGCTCCCAGTCGCTCGGCGACGCCGGCCACCTCGGCGCGCGCGAGCGCGACGTCCTGCTGCTGGGCATCGAATCGGGAGCTCTGCTCGACCAGGCGATCCTCGAACTCGGCGAGGCGGGCCTCGAGCCGGTGGCGGTGCGTGCGCTGCTGCTCGATCACGTCAAGCAGATCCGAATCCTCCCGGCGGGAGGCGCGCAGCGATCCCACCTCCTCGCCGAGCTGGCGCTGCTCGGCCGCGATCACGCCGAGACGGGTCACCACGTCGTCGACGGCACCGCGCAGGGTGCCGGCCGCAGAGACGAGGCTGGCGACCTGCGCGGCGGCGCGGTGCGTCGCATCGCGCTCCGCGGCGGCGACGCTCTCGGCGCCGACGAGCCGCTGCGCGATCCCGGCGTCGGCGGCCCCCCGCGTCGCCGCATCGTCCAGCAGGCGACGCACCTGATCGCCCTCGATCTGGGTCTTCTCCTCCAGCGCCCGCGTGCGGTCGATCAGCCCGTGCTGCGCCGACTCACGCTCGGCCGCGCTGGCTCTCTCGCGCTCGATGAAGAGGAGGATCCGCTGCGCGAGTTCGCGGCGCTGCGCCGACTCGGTCTCCATGCGCTCGCGCAGCGCCTCCAGCTCACGGGTGGCGTCGCGCGCGAGCTGCTGGCCAGCCTCGTGGCGCCCGGTGCGGCCGGAGAGAACCTGGATCTGCTGCTGCGCGCCGTCGAGCTCGCCGCGCTGCCTGTCGAGCTCCTCGCGCAGTATCTGCAGGATCCGCGCGTGCTCGGCGTGGAGCTGGCGGACGACCTCCGCGTGCTCGGCGACGAGCTGGCGGGCGGCCTCCATCTGCTCGCCGGCTCGCGTCGATCGGGCGCCGTCGGACGCGCCGGGCGGCGACGTGCCCGCTCCGCCCGGCATCACCGGTCGCCCCCGTCCCCGTAGATCGGCAGCACGCTCCCCACCTCCAGCACGTCGTCGTCGAGCGAGGCGATGTCCTGAAGCGCCGCCCGCAGCCGCCCGGTGACCGCCGGGTGCGTCGTGATGACGAGCTCGGCGGTGCGCGCCCTGAGGTCCGACTCCACCTGGATCACCGACGCCAGGCTGATCTCGTGCCGCCCGAACATACCGGCGATCCCCGCGAGCACGCCCGCGTGGTCGGCGACGGTGAGCCTGAGGTAGTGGCGCGCGACCACCTGCTCCGGGGGACGCACCCTCGCGACCGCGAACGGCGGCGCCTCCGGGGGGAGACGCCCGGTCGCCACGTCGCGCGCCGCGTCGAGCACGTCGGCGAGCACCGCGCTCGCCGTCGGTCGTGCGCCGGCACCGGCGCCCTCGAAGAGCACGCGCCCGACGAGGTCCCCCTCGACCTGAACCGCGTTCCGGACGCCGTCCACGGTCGCAAGCGGCTCGGCGCGCGCGATCAGCGTGGGCGCGACGGTCGCGATCAGCTCCTCGCCCTCCCGCCCGGGCACCATCGATCCCTGGGCCAGCAGCTTGATCGCGTAGCCGAGCTCCTCCGCATACGCGAAGTCGCGGGCGGCGAGTCCGCGAATCCCCTGCCGCGAGACCGCCTCCGGTGAGACGACGACGTGGAAGGCGAGCCCGCAGAGGATGGCGAGCTTGTAGGCCGCGTCTCCGCCGTCCACGTCGGCGGCCGGATCGGCCTCGGCGTAGCCCAGGCGCTGCGCCTCGGCGAGCACGTCGTCGTACTCGGCGCCGCGCTGCGCCATCTCCGTGAGCATGAAGTTGGTGGTGCCGTTGATGATCGCGGTCACCTCCGCGATCTCGTTGGCGAGCAGGTCGCGCGAGAGCGGGCTGATGATCGGGATGCCGCCGCCGACCGCCGCCTCGTAGAGCAGCCGCACACCGCGCTCGGCGGCGACGGCGAGTAGCGCCGGGCCGTGCTTCGCCATCACCTCCTTGTTGGCGGTGACGACGTGGCGCCCGGAGCGCAGCGCGTTCTCGATGTGCCCGCGCGCCGGCTCCTCGCCACCCATCAACTCGACGACGACGTGCGTACCCTCGTCCGCCAGGATGGAGCCGACGTCGGCCGTCAGACGGTCGGCGGGCACGCCCTCCCGCGGGCGGCCCGGCTCCCGCACGAGCACGCCGCGCAGCGCCAGCGACCGGCCGACGCGGGCGGCGTAGCGCTCCGCCCCGCCGGCGAGGGCGCGCGCCACGCCCGCGCCGACGGTGCCGGCGCCCAGGAGCGCGATCCCGATCGGCGCCGCCATCAGGGGCCCGCCAGATGGTCGGCCAGCCGGCGTCCGACGCGCTCGGCGACCCACTCCGACTCGCCGGGCGAGAGGTCGTGCTCGACCCCGAGGGCCTCGCGCTCGGCGGCGAGCCACTCCTCCAGACGCTCCTGCACGATCTCGGCGACCTGCGCCGACTCGAGGGCGCGCGCGTCGTCGCGCTCCTCCAGGAGGTAGAGCTCAACGAAGGGGCCGACGGCGAGTGGCTCCGCGATCCCGCCGGGCTCGAGGCCCGAGAGCGCTGCGGCGACGGCGGCATCGACGCGCTCGACGAGCGTCCAGCCGAGATCGCCGCCGGGCACCGACGCGGCGTCGAGCGAGGCCTCGGCGGCCAGGGCGCCGAAGGGCTCGCCGGCCAGCGCCCGCTCGCGCAGCTCCCCGGCGCGCGCCTCCTCGCTCACGCGAATCCGCCGCAGGCGGATCTGGGGGGCGACCTCCGGGACCTCCCGCGCGAAGCGTTCGCGCAGGGAAGCCTCCTGGAGCCGCGCATCCACGACGGCGTCCAGTGCCCGCCCGGACGCGGCGCTCCACAGGAGATTCGCCAGCGCGGCGGCGAGCTCCGCCACGTCCGCCTCCTGGGGGACGCCGAGCAGCGCGCGCAGCTCGGCTGAGCGCTGCTCGTCGGTGGGAGCCCCGAACTCGGCTGCTCCCCCGCTGCGAAGCGCCGCCTCGTCGACGAGGCGATCGAGGGTGAAGGCGGCGAACTCGTCGATGGGCGGCGCCGCGACGGTCGACTCAAGGATCGCGAGAAGCACGGCGCGGTCGACGAGCGCCGACGCGGAGACGGAGTCCCCGCCGATGGTCGCGACGCGGGCGCGCGGCGGAAGGTACTGCGTGATCACGATTCCGGCGAGAACGACGAGGGCCGCCGCCAGCAGCACGCCGCCGCCCGCGAGCACGACGCGACGCTCGCGACGCTCGCGACGCTCGCGCTCCTCGCGCGCACTGACCCGGACCGCGCGACTACCGGCCACGGGCTGGCGCCCCCTGTCCCCACGCCGACCGAACGAGCCGCCCCCTCACGGGGTGCGGGGCTAGCGCCGGACGGGATTCACGCCGGAGATGCGCACGTGCCCCGCGGTGTAGGGGAGCAACGCGAGAAAGCGGGCTCGCTTGATCGCCCTGGCGACCGCGCGCTGGTGCTTGGAGCAGGCGCCACCCTTGCGCCGGGCGTCCATCTTGACGCGCTCGGTGAGGTAGCGGGCGAGCATGGCCGTGTTCTTGTAGTCGACCTGACGGCCGTCCTCGCCGCAAAACTCGCAGCCGCGCCGTCGGGGACGGCGCCCGCCTCCGCCCCCGCGGCCTCCCCGACCCGGGCGGTCGGAGTAGTCGCCGCGGTCGCCGCGGTCGCCGCGGTCGCCGCGGTCGCCGCGGTCGCCACGGTCGCCACGATCGAAGCGGTCGCCACGCGGCGCGCCGGCGCCCACCCTCTCTCGTTCGTTCGTCACCGCCGCTCCCTACATCCGCCGACGAGCCCTCGCCGGGCCGCTGCGTCACTCTCCATGGCAACCATCACTGCGTCCCGGCGCCTAGAAGGGCAGGTCGTCCGGGTCGACGTCGCCGTCGCCGTCCTGACCCACCGGGACACCCTCGAAGCGCTCCTGCCCCCCGCCACCCGGGCCACCACCCGAGCCACCGTCGCGGCCGCCGAGGAACTTCACGGTGTCTGCGATCAGCTCCGTGCGGTAGCGCTTCTGGCCGTCCTGACCCTCCCAGGAGCGGGTCCTCATCCGCCCCTCGACGAAGACCTGGCGACCCTTCGAGAGGTACTGGCTGCAGGTCTCCGCGAGCCGCGCCCACGTGACCACGGAGAACCACTCGGTCTCCTCGTGCCGCTCCCCGTCGGAGCCGGAGTACTGGCGGGACGTCGCGACGCGGAAGGTCGTGACGGGCGTCCCGTTCGCCGTGTACCGCATCTCGGGATCCGCGCCGAGGTTTCCGATAACCATGCACTTGTTCAGCATCGACGATCTCCCCTGGGGAGCTGCTGCGTGTCGGCGCCCCGGCGGGCGCTCGCGTGCGGCACCTACTCGACGCCGGCCGGCTCGGGCTTCGCCTCGGGCTCGGAGTCGGCGGCGTCCGTCTCACCGAGATCGGAGGGGCCGGGCGGATCGGCATCCGGCACCGCCTCGGCCTCGGGAGCGAGGGCAGCCGACGCCTCCGGTGCCTCCGGTGCGTCCGACGCCTCCGGTGCCTCCGGTGCGTCCGGCGCCTCCGGTGCCTCCGGTGCGTCCGGCGCGTCCGATGCCTCCGGTGCCTCCGGCGCGTCCGATGCCTCCGGTGCGTCCGACGCCTCCGGTGCCTCCGGTGCGTCCGGCGCGTCCGATGCCTCCGGTGCCTCCGGCGCGTCCGGTGCCTCCGGTGCGTCCGACGCCTCCGGTGCCTCCGGTGCGTCCGGCGCGTCCGATGCCTCCGGTGCCTCCGGCGCGTCCGATGCCTCCGGTGCCTCCGGCGCGTCCGATGCCTCCGGTGCCTCCGGTGCGTCCGGCGCGTCCGATGCCTCCGGTGCGTCCGACGCCTCCGGCGCTGCCGATGCCTCCGGTGCGTCCGACGCCTCCGGCGCTGCCGATGCCTCCGGTGCGTCCGACGCCTCCGGCGCTGCCGATGCCTCCGGCGCGTCCGACTGAGGGCGCGGCGCGGCGTATGGCCGGCCCCCCGCCATCACCCGCGCCGACTGCGGCTCCGGCTTCCCACCCTCGACGATGCCACGAATCATGAGGTGCCGGAGCACGTCCTCGGAGAGGGTGAGCTCGGACTCGACGCGGCGCGTCGCCGTGGGATCCAGGCGGAACGTGCTGTAGACGTAGGTGCCCTCGAACTGGTGCTTGATGGGGTAGGCGAGGCGCCGCCTCCCCCACACGTCGGTGGCGAGCAGCTCGCCGCCGCCATCGCGAATGAGTCCGTCGACCCACGCCGTGGCCCGCTCCGCCTCCTCAGAGGTGAGCCGGGGGTTCACGATGTACACCATCTCGTAGTCGTTCACTAAAACTCCCTACGCGCGGCAAGGGGTACCGCGGGCACGCCCCGCCAGCGCACCCGCCCAACACAACGCTGCCCGGCGCCGCGTCGCAGCAGCCGGGCAGGCGCAGGGAGCGTCACACGCCCGCCGCCACGATCAGTCTAGGACCGCCTTTTCCCCTCGGTCAACGGCCGGCGCGCCGCCCGGGCCGGGATCGCCGGGGGCCTGCGGCGGCCGCGGGCGCCCGGCAGGGGCAGCGGCCGCCGCGGGACGCCCCTAACCGCGCGGGAGGCCGAGACCCCGCGTCGCGATCACGTTGCGCTGGATCTCGGAGCTGCCGGCGGCGATCGTCCCGGGCACCGAGCGCACGTAGCCGTGGGTGAACGCCGCCTCCATCGGGGAGAGAGCGTCGTGCGGGTCCCAGAGGTTGGCGTAGAGCCCGAATGCCTTCATCCCGGTGCGGAAGATGCGCTGCGACGCCTCCGACCCGAACATCTTCGCGACCGAGGCCTCGTAGTTCGGCACCTGGTTCGCGGCCTGGATGGTGATAATCCGAAGCGAGAAGTTCATCATCACGCCGGTCTCGACGTAGCGCTCGGCGATCTCCTGGCGGACCGCGTCGTAGCGGTCAACCCGCGAGCGGGCGGCGCCCGCGCCGTGAACATCGGCGAGGAGGCGCCGGATCTGCCGCCCCATCATGATCGCGCCGGTCACGTTGGAGCGCTCGTTGTCGAGCAGGGTCATCGCGACGTACCAGCCGCGGTTCTCCTCCCCCACCATCTGGTCGGCCGGGACGCGCACGTCCTCGTAGAACGTCTCGTTCACCTCGTGGCCCCAGGCCATGTCGATGATCGGACGGACCGAGACGCCCGGCGAGCGGATGTCCAGAAGCAGGAACGAGATGCCCCGGTGCTTCGGAGCCTGCGGATCCGTCCGGGTGAGCAGCAGCACCCAGTCCGCGTAGTGCGCGTGGCTGGTCCAGATCTTCTGGCCGTTCACCACGTACTCGTCGCCGTCGCGTACCGCCCGCGTCTGCAGCGATGCGAGGTCGGAGCCGGCCGCGGGCTCCGAGAAGCCCTGCGACCAGACGACCTCGCCCTTCAGGATCGGGGGCAGGAAGCGCTGCTTCTGCTCATCCGTGCCGTGCACGATCAGCGCCGGCCCGAGCATTCCGATGCCGACGTTAGAGCCGGGCGCGGGGACGTTCGCCGTCGCGAGCTCCGCGTTGTAGATGTACTGCTCCATCGGCGTGAAGCCGCCCCCGCCGTACTCCTTCGGCCAGTGCGGCGCGATCCAGCCCTTCTCGGAGACCGCCTCGAACCACTCCGCGGCGGCCTGCTCGCGCTCCGGCTCGCCGGAGGCGCGGTCCTGCGGCCACGGGTACCCCATCTCGCGGTGGTTGCGCTTCGCCATCTCGCTGTAGCGAGTCGGCACCTTCTCCTCGATCAGCGTCCGCACCTCGCTGCGAAACGCCGCCTGCACCTCGTTGTCGTGCCAGTCCATGGGATCCTCCGTTGACGCGGCCCGGGCGCGCCCGGCCTCTGCCGCATGCACATGAAGACGCTGCGACGCTCCGCCGTGTGGCGGGTGCCACGCATCATGCCGCGCCGTGGCGCCGCGCCGCAACGCGCCGGCCGCCACGGGGGCCGCGGGCGGGGGGCGGTCCTAGGCCGGGGGGAGCCCCGGCGCCGGGTGCTCCGCGCAGATCGCGGAGACCTCGTCGCGGACGCGCGCGGCGAGGGACTCGTCCCCGGGCGCCTCCAGCACCGCCGCGATCAGCTCGCCGACCCGGCGCATCTCCCGGGGGCCGATGCCGCGCGAGGTGAGCGCCGGCGTGCCGATGCGCAGGCCCGAGGTGACCGCGGGGGGAAGCGGGTCGTAGGGGATCGCGTTCTTGTTGACGATGATGCCGCAGCGATCGAGCGCGCTCTCCGCCTCCTGCCCGGTCAGCTCCTTCGGCCGCACGTCGACGAGGATCAGGTGGTTGTCGGTGCCGCCCGAGACGAGGCGCAGCCCCGCCTCCGACAGCGTCTCCGCGAGCGCCCGCGCGTTCTCCACGGTCTGGTGCTGATAGGCGGCGAACTGCGGTGTCGCCGCCTCGCCGAGCGCAACCGCCTTCCCGGCCACGACGTGCATTAACGGACCGCCCTGGTGGCCCGGAAAAACGCCGCGATCGATGCGCCGGGCGAGATCCCGATCGCAGAGGATCAGGCCGCCCCGGGGGCCGCGGAGCGTCTTGTGCGTGGAGCTCGTGAGCACCTGGGCGATCCCCGCCGGCGAGGGGTGCGCTCCCGCGGCGATGAGGCCGGCGATGTGCGCCATGTCGACCATGAGCAGCGCGCCGACCTCGTCGGCGATCTCACGCGCGCGGGCGAAGTCGATGGTGCGGGGGTACGCCGTCGCCCCCACCACCAGGATCTTCGGGCGCAGCTCCTGCGCCGCGCGGCGCATCGCCTCGTAGTCGATGGTCTCGCTCTCGCGGTCGACGCCATAGGAGCCGAAGCGGTAGAGCTTGCCCGAGGCGTTGACGCCGTGGCCGTGCGTGAGGTGGCCGCCCTGATCGAGCGCCATCCCGAGCACCGGATCGCCGGGGTCGAGCAGGCCCTGGTAGACGGCGAGGTTGGCCTGCGCGCCGGAGTGCGGCTGCACGTTGGCGTGCTCCATGCCGAAGAGCGCCCGGGCGCGGTCGAGCGCGAGCGTCTCCACCTCGTCGATGAACTCGCAGCCGCCGTAGTAGCGCCGACCCGGGTACCCCTCGGCGTACTTGTTGGTGAGGACGCTCCCGACCGCCTCGAGCACCGCCCGGGAGGTGAAATTCTCCGAGGCAATCATCTCGAGGGTCGTCCGCTGTCGCTCCTCCTCGCGTCCGATCGCCGCCGCGACGGCGGGGTCGGCCTCCTGAAGCGCCGGATCGCGCCGGACAGCTTCCTCCCTGGCCACGGAGCGCGATGTGGCTGTCATCGGATCACCTTCATCTGGTACCAGATGCCAGCGCCGACACCCTTCCGGCGCGGCCCTGCACACGGTACCGCAGGGAGGCGTCGCGGTCGCGCCGAACGGTGCCGCAGGAGGCTTTCATCCACCCCGAGCGCGCGGTCGGCGCCACCGCGGATTCCCGCTCCCGCGCTCCTATACTGAGAGGCGCGATTCGAGGAGAGGCGCGTGCACGTCACCATCCGGCTCTTCGCCGCGTTGCGCGAGCTCGCCGGCGCCGAGGTGGTCGAGGTCTTCGACGCGACGACGGTGCCGCTCGAGGAGCTCCGGGCCCGCCTCGCCGAGCGCTACCCGGCCCTCCGGCCCCACCTGGATGGGGTCGCGATCGCAGTCAATGAGGAGTACGCACGGGACGGGGCCCTCGTGCTCCACGACGGCGATCGCGTCGCCCTGATTCCCCCGGTCGCGGGCGGCGCTCCGGGCGCAATGCCGCCCGCCGTGCTCGTGACCCCCGAGCCACTCGACGCGCGGGCGCTCCGCGACCTCGTCCGCACCGACGCCTCGGGCGCGGTGGTGGTCTTCGAGGGCGTCGTGCGTGATCACCACGAGGGGCGTGCCGTCGAGCGGCTGGAGTACGAGGCATACTCCGAGATGGCCGAGCGCGAGATCGCGCGCCTGATCGAGGAGGTGCGCGCAGAGGCGGAGGCCGCCGGATGCCCGCTGCACGGCGTCGCGGTGCACCACCGGATCGGCACGCTCGCCGTCGGCGAGCCGGCGATCGTGGCGGCGGTGTCGGCCGCTCACCGCGAGGAGGCGTTCCGGGCCGCGGCCCGTCTCGTCGACCGCGTGAAGGAGACGGCGCCGATCTGGAAGCGGGAATGGGGTCCCGGGGGATCCCTCTGGCAGCAGGGGACGCCCGCCCGCCCGTAGGCGGCGCGCTCCCCTCAGCTCACGCCGCCCACGCGGTAGTCGGGAGCCAGGATCTCGTAGTTCGTTGCGACCTGCAGGTCGGCGAGCCGGGAGCGGATGCGCGGCTCGAGGTCCCCGCCCTCGCGCTCGGCACCGCCGCCGGCGGCGGTGCGCCGGCCGCGCCCGCGGCGCGGCTCGGCGGGGGCCTGGGCGGCGGGATCGCTGTTGCGGGTTACGACCGTCGCCATGCGGCCGAGGTAGCGGTGGTTCAGGAGCTGGTAGAGCTTCTCCTCAGCCCAGGGGCTCGAGTGGTGCGCGCCCAGGTCGTCGAGCGCGAGCAGCGTCACGTCGAGCAGCCGGCGGAAGAGCTCGTCGAAGCTCTTGTCCGCCTCGGGCGCGTAGCCCGCGCGCAGCTCGTCGAGCAGGTCCGGGACGGTCGCGAAGCAGACGGTGTCGCCGGCGGCGAGGCGGTGGTTCGCGATCGCCGCGGCGAGGTGCGTCTTCCCGCAACCGGGGCCGCCGTGCAAGACCAGCCAGCCGTCAGGCTGCTCGGCCCACTGGTGCGCGAGCCGGAAGGCGCCCTCGAGATTGCTGCGTGTCTGGCCCCTGAGCCCGTGGCCCGCGGGTCGAAAGCTCTCGAAGGTCATCGAGGCGAGGCGCTCCTCGGACATGCCGCCCACGGCGACATAGCGCGGGAGAGACGACTGCGCGAGGTCGAGGACCTGGGAGAGCTGCGGATCGGTCAGGCGCGCCGCCAGGCGCCGATCGATCTCGGTCGGCGGCCTCACGCAAGTGAAGATCGTCGGCGCGACCGCGTTGAAGCGATGCGAGACGATCTGGAAGAACTTCTCGCGCGCCCAGGGCGTGCCGGCGTAGGAATCGAGATCGTCGAGCACGAGCAGCGGGGCGTCGCGCACCTCGGCGAGCAGGTCGTCGTAGCCGACCTCCGCGTCGTCGGCGTAGGCGGCGCGCAGGCGATCGAGCAGGTCGGCGACGGTCAGAAAGAGCGCCGGCCGCCCCGCCTCGATCGCGTGCATGGCGATCGCGGCGGCGAGGTGCGTCTTGCCGCAGCCCGGAGCGCCGGTGAGCACGAGCCAGCCCTCGGGGCGCTCCGCGTAGCGCCTCGCCGCCTCCACGGCGCCGCGGTAGCGCTCCCGCGCCACCGGGTCTGAGGCGCGACCGCTCTCGAGCAGCGTGCCGAAGCTCAGGCGGGCGAGCGCGCCGAGGCGCGAGTAGCGCAGCAGCCGCTCCCTTCGGGCGCGCTCGTCCTCGCGCGTCGAGCACGCGCAGGGCTGCGCGCGCCCGAAGGCGGGGTGTCCGGTATCGGACGTCACCCGAACGAAGCGGGCGCCGTCGCAGAACGGGCAGACGTCGGCGGGGCCGGAGGCCTCCGCGGCGGCGGCGCGGTCAGGGCCAGGAGCGGCGGACGACTCGTCGGTAGGGGTCGTCCCCAGGATCTCGCTCAGAGTCCGCATCGAGTCCCTCCTTCCCGCGGCCCTCGACCTCCCAGCGCCGCAGGACCGCCTCCGCGTACGCCCACGACCGCGCGTTGTGGAGCGCCGCCAGCCGCAGGGCATCCTCGATCCAGCCCTCCGGGTACCGGGCCTCGGCCGCGGAGAGCGCCTCCGCCACGGCGGGCGTAATGAGCCCGATCTCGTTCTCGTAGAGCGCCGCCGCGCCGCCGGGAGTCGTCACCGCCGCGGCCGCGGCGGCCGCCGCTCGTCGGTCCCCGGCGCCCGGCCGCCACCCGCTCGGCGCAGGCGGCGGAGCGAGGACGCCGGCGAGCAGGCGGTCCCGCTGCCTGCCTCCGGCCTGAGAGTTCATGAGGTAGAGCAGATCGCCGTCTCCGAGCTCGACGGCGAGCAGCGAGCCGCGCTCTGCGGCGCGCGAGAGCGCGGCCGCGGCCCCGGCCTGAGCCTCACCCGGCGCCAGGCGCTCGAACTGGCGCAGGAGCGGGCGCTCCCGGAGCAGCTGCGATCGCCTCACGCCGCGCACGGGCCCCGGCCGCAAGGCCGCCGCCAGCGCGTAGAGGGTCGCGCGGAGCTCGCCCTCATCCTCAATGGCAGGCAGCAGGTCGACGAAGAGCTCGCGCGGCAGCGCGACGGTCGCACCCCCGGTCGTGAAGCCCGGGAAGCGCGGGACGGAGGCCGCCCCGCCGCGCACCTCGCGCGCCTCCCGCGCGGCGCCGCCGCCTCCGGGGGCGGCACGGGAGGGGCGAGCGTTCACCACGCGGCACCGCCGCCTCCAGGCGGCTCCTCCCCCCGGAGCAGCAGATCCTGGAAGGAGGCGGTGCGGTCGACGAAGCGCACTGAGACGGAACCCATCGGGCCGTTGCGGTGCTTCGCCACGATGATCTGCGCGAGGCCGGAGGGGTGCTGGCTCCCGGGCGCCTCCGGGTGCTGGCGCTGCCACTCCTCGGGCTTCATGTAGACGTCCTCACGATAAATGAACATCACGACGTCGGCGTCCTGCTCGATGGAGCCCGACTCGCGCAGGTCGGAGAGCATCGGGATGTGCGGCGTGCGCTGCTCGACCGCGCGCGAGAGCTGCGCGGCCGCGATCACCGGCACCTTCAGCTCGCGCGCCATCTCCTTCAGCGTCCGCGAGATCTGGCTGATCTCGCCGGCGCGCGTGTCGGCGCGGCCGCTGCCATGCAGGAGCTGCAGGTAGTCGACGACGACGAGGTCGAGGCCGCCGTCGGCCTGCAGACGCCTGAGCTTCGCGCGGATCTCGGGGACGGAGAGCATCGGCGAGTCGTCGATGTAGACGGCGGCTTCACCGAGCACGCCGAACGCGTGCATGATCGACGCCTCCTCGCGCTCGGTGTGCGTGCCGAGACGAAGGCGCGTCGAGGTCACGCCGGCCTCGGCCGAGAGCAGCCGTGCCGCGAGCTGCTCGCCCGACATCTCGAGGGAGAAGAGCGCGACCGTCGCGTGCTGCCCGACGGCTGCGTTGCGCGCGAAGTTGAGGAGCAGCGCCGACTTCCCCACCCCGGTCCGCGCCGCGAGGATGACGAGGTCGCCGCGCTTGAAGCCGCCGAGCAGCTCGTCGAGATCCATGAAGCCGGAGCGCACGCCCTCGACGAGCTGGCCCTCGACCTGCTCGCCGGCGTCCTCCAGGAACTGGTCGAGCAGCTCGCGGAGGCGCACGAAGTCGCCCGACGCCTCCGCCGAGCGCACTGCGAGCAGGAGTGTCTCCGCCTCGACCAGGACGCGGGCCACGTCGGGGCCGCCGTCGTAGGCCCTCTGGGCGATCTGCGACGCGGCCTGGATCAACCGGCGATAGAGCGCGTCGCGGGCGATGATGCGCGCGTGCGCCTCCACGCCGAGCGCCGTGAAGTGCTTCCCCTGGATCTCAGACAGGTAGGGCTCGCCGCCCACGGAGTCGAGGCGGCCGTCGCGCTCGAGCTCGTGCGCCAGCGTGGTCAGGGTGACGGACTCGGAGCGCCCGGCGAGCGCCTGCGCCGCCTCGTAGCACCAGCGATTCTGCTCGCGGAAGAAGTCCCCCGGCTGCACTATCGGGAGCACGCGGGCGTAGGCGCTGTCGTCGAGCAGGAGCGCCGCGATCACGGCCTCCTCGGCGTCGATGTCATGCGGAGGCAACCCGCTCGCGGAGCGGGTCTCTGCGTCCGGCCACAGCGCTGGCGGACGTCGCTCCGTGACCACGGGTTAGCTCGAATCGCCCGCCTGCGCCGCGGGCGCGGCATCGTCGGATGTCCCCGGCTCCGATACGCCGTCGGCGATCGGCGTCTCCACGGAGGGCTCGTCCTGGTCGGCGGCGGCCTCGGCCTCATCGGCTGCCACAGAGGCGATGTGGAGCATCGCCTCGGCGGCGGCCTCAACGCCTTCCGGCGCCTCGGCGTCCACCACCACCACCTGCACCTCCGGCATCACGTTACGTGACAGCCGGAGCGGCACGGAGTACACCCCCACGCTCCGAATCACCTCGGGCAAGAGGACGCGACGGCGGTCCAGTTCCTCGCCGAGAATCTCCCCAGCCTTCTCGGCGAGGTCGGCACTGGTAACCGATCCGTACAGCCTCCCCTGTTCGCCGACGCGAACGGCCATGACGAGCGGGTGCCCTCTGAGCCGGCTAGCCAGCCCCTCGGCACTCTCGTCCTGGGCCTGCTGGCGCCTCTCCTCCTCGCGGGCGAGCTCGTGAGCCCGCTCGAGGAGGGCGGCGGTCGCCGGTGCGGCTAGGCCGCGCGGCAACAGGAAGTTCCGGGCGAATCCATTGGCGACAGTCTTCACCTCGCCCATGGTGCCGGACCCCTCCACGGTTTCCAGAAAAACGACCTTCACCTCGACTCACCCTCTCGGCATATCGGAGCCGGGACGCAGCCCACGGTAGGTGGGGCCCCGGCACCGAAAGCTCCCTTATCCACCGCCGTGTCAACATTCGGCGGGTGCATCGGATGCCCCGCATCGTGACCGGCGTGGATGGCTCTGTGGATCGGCGATCAGCGTAGCCCCGAGCCACTGCCCGGGCAATCCACCGGTCGCCGACGGCGCCGATCCTCCTCTCCTCCCCGGGGCAACGTGTGCGCATAGTAGAACGGGTGTTCTGTTCCGGTCAAGCCCCGCCGCTACGATGGATGGAGCGGACGGCGCGGCCCCGAGCGGCAACCGCCGCAACGTCGCACGACGCGACGGGCGGCACCGGAAGAGGGGTCCCCATGACCGATCAGCCGGCCGAGTGGGTCGAACCAAAGCTTGACGGCCTCGCCTCCCTCCTTCCCGCCTTCGAGGCCCCCGACTTTTCGTGCGGGAGCCGGGAGGGGGGAGAGGAGAAGGAGCCCGGCGTCTTCACGATGCCCTGGTATTCGTACTCGGACACGCTTCAGCGGTTCCACGACGTGGCCTACCGCGACGGCTGGGTGCTCCCCGGCTTTGACTGGCCCGTGTGGAAGGACACACCGGAGGCGCGGCGGCTGGGGAGTGACCGCCGGGCGATCGAGGAGGCGACCGCGCTCGACCTCGCGCGGCTCCTCACGGTCGTGATCCGCCAGGCCCGCTTCGTCGAGAACACCCTCGGGCGTGCGTGCGAGTCCGGATTCCTGACGGCCGTGCTGCGGCGGGTCGAGCAGCTTCGGCACGAGGGGTAGCCGGGGGCCCGATCGCCGCGACACGGGGAGGCGCACCGACCGATCCCCGAGGACCAGGTGCCGCGCGGGTCGCCGTGCCGATGTTCGGGGACGGCTCCGCGTTCGCCAGATGACCGGCGCCCGGCCAGCGGCGGCGGTGACCCCGCCCCCGCGCGCCCCAGCGCCGCGTCCCCTACCCGGACGGGCCGCCCGGCCCCTCCTCGCCGAGCGCACGCGGCAGGCCGCCCTCGTAGGCGTCGCGGAGCGAGGCGCACGAGACGTCGAGCGGGCCGATCCGGAGCCGCGGCTCCTCCTCGGCCACGACCTCACCGAGGGGAGCGGCGGGAACGCCGGCCACCCGGGCGAGATCGAGGAGCGCGGCGAGCGCCTCACCGTCCGCGACGCCGACGAGGAGGCGCGAGGGCGCCTCCCCGAAGAGCGCGGCGTCGAGCCGAACGCCGAGGTCGGTGCCGGGAGCGCGTACGAGGCCGGCTCCCGGCGCCGCGGGGCCCGAGCCCGCCGCGAGGAGACACTCGGCGAGCGCGACGGCGAGGCCGCCCTCGGAGAGGTCGTGCGCCGCCGTGAGGAGGCCCCGCTCGTGCGCGTCGAGCACCAGGCGCTGCACGGAGCGCTCGTGCTCGAGGTCGATCCGCGGGCGCCCCGAGAGGCGTCCGTGCACACGCACGAGGTACTCGCTTCCGGCCAGCGTCGCCGCCTCCTGCCGAAGCGGCGCACCGACGAGCACGAGCGTGTCGCCGACTCGGGGGGCGATCGTGAGGTGGCGCTCGACGTCCGGGAGCAGCCCGAGCATCCCTATAGTCGGCGTCGGCGGCACGCCTCCCTGCGGCGTCTCGTTGTAGAGGGAGGCGTTGCCGGAGACGACCGGCGTCCCGAGCGCGCGCGCCGCCTCCGAGAGCCCGATCACCGACTGCTCGAGCTGATACGCCACCTCGGGGCGCTCCGGGTTGCCGAAGTTCAGGCAATCGGTGAGGGCGACGGGCTCGGCGCCCGTGGCGACGACGTTGCGCGCGGCCTCGGCGACGGCCATCTGGGCGCCGGTGCGCGGATCGAGCGCCACGAAGCGCGCGTTGCAGTCGGTCGCCACGGCGAGCCCGGCGCGCATGCCCGGGACGCGGATCACGGCGGCGTCGCCGCCGGGGAGCACGACGGTGCCGTTGAGCACCTGGTGGTCGTACTGGCGGTAGATCCAGCTCCTGCTCGCGATGTTCGGCGAGGCGAGGAGGGCGAGCAGCGTCTCGACCGCGTCACCGGATGCCGGCACGTCGGGGAGAGCCCCGAGGTCCTCGTCCCACAGCCGGTCGAGATCGGAGGGGCGCCGCGCCTCGGGCGGGTAGAGCGGCGCGTCGGTCAGCACGCCGACCGGGAGCCGCGCCTCGGTGCCGCCCGCGCCGTAGACCGTGGCGCTCCCGTCGGCGGTCACCTCGCCGATCACGTCGGCGCGCAGTTCCCACCGGCGCATCAGGGCCAGCACGTCGTCGAGGTGCTCCCGTTTCGGGATGACGAGCATCCGCTCCTGTGACTCGGAGAGCATCACCTCGTAGGCGCTCATCCCCCGCTCGCGGCGCGGGACGCGGTCCACGTCGATCGTGATCCCGGTGCCGGCGCGCGCGGCCGCTTCGACGCTGCTCGAGGTGAGGCCGGCGGCGCCGAGGTCCTGCAGTCCCTCGATCCACTCGGGGTGCCGCTCGGCGAGCTCGACGCACGCCTCCATCAAGAGCTTCTCCATGAAGGGGTTGCCGACCTGGACCGCCGGGCGCTGGGCGCCTGCGTCCTCGTCCAGCTCGACCGAGGCGAAGGTCGCGCCGTGGATGCCGTCGCGGCCGGTGTCGGCGCCGACCAGCACGAGCGGGTTCCCGACGCCCTTCGCCGAGGCGGAGAGCAGCTGCTCCCTGCGGCCCACGCCGACGCACATCACGTTGACCAAGGGGTTCCCGTCGTAGCCGGGATCGAACTGCACCTCGCCGCCGACGGTCGGGACGCCGATGCAGTTGCCGTATCCACCGACGCCTGCGACGACGCCCCGGAAGAGGTGGCGGTTTCTGGGGTCGCCGAGCTCCCCGAAGCGGAGCGAGTCGAGCAGGGCGACCGGGCGCATCCCCATCGCGAAGATGTCGCGCAGGATGCCCCCGACCCCGGTCGCCGCGCCCTGGTAGGGCTCGATCGCCGAGGGGTGGTTGTGCGACTCCATCTTGAAGACGGCGACCCAGCCGTCGCCGAGATCGATCGCGCCGGCGTTCTCCTCGCCGGCGCGGGTGAGCACCCGCGGCCCCTCCGTCGGGAAGTGGTGGAAGAGCGAGCGCGAGTGCTTGTAGCCGCAGTGCTCCGACCAGAGCGCGGCGACCATCCCGAGCTCGACGGGCGAGGGGTCGCGGTCGAGCAGCAGCAGGAGCCGCTCGTACTCGGAACGCGACATCGCGATGCGCTGAAGCGTCGCCTCGGTGACGGCGGCAGGGCCCCCGGCGGGCGCGACGTCCTCGCTCATCGGCCGTTCCCGCGCGGGGACGGGACCGCGGTACGCCGCCCGCCCGCCCTCACGTCGCGGCCGCCCCGGGCGCGCGGGCAGCCGGCGCGGCGAGCAGCGAGCGCCAGATCGCGTTCCCGTCGTCCCCGCCGAGCAGCGCCTCGCAGGCGCGCTCCGGGTGGGGCATCATCCCGAGCACGTTGCCGCCCTCGTTCAGCACGCCGGCGATGTTGCGGAGCGAGCCGTTGGGGTTCGCCTGAGGCGTCGCGCACCCCCCTGAGTCGACGTAGCGGAAGGCGACGCGCTCCTCCGCCTCCAGCCGATCGAGAGTCGCGGCGTCGGCGTAGTAGTTGCCCTCGCCGTGGGAGATCGGCATGCGCAGCGGCCGCTGCGGGTCGAGGACCCGCGTGAAGGGCGAGCGGTCGCTCGCGGGCGCCAGGTGGACCTCCTCGCAGCGGAAGCGGAGCGAATCGTTGCGCATCAGCGCGCCGGGCAGCATCCCGGCCTCGCAGAGCACCTGGAACCCGTTGCAGATGCCGATGACGAGGCCGCCCGCATCGGCGTGCCGTCGCACGGCCGCCATCACCGGCGAGAAGCGTGCGATCGCCCCGCAGCGCAGGTAGTCGCCGTAGGAGAAGCCGCCCGGAAGCACGACGAGCTCGTCTGCGTCGATGCCCGTCTCCCGGTGCCAGAGGCGGCGGGACTCGATCCCGACCGTTGCGAGGGCGTGGACGCAATCGCGGTCGCTCCACGTGCCGGGGAAGACCACGACCGCGGCTCGCACGAGGACTCCTGCCCACAGCCCGCCCCGGCCCGACGCCGGCCGCCGCCCGGGCCGGGAGCGATCATATCGAGGGGCGCCAGTACCAGCCCGCCCCCGTGGGCCTAGCGACGCGTCGGCCCGGCGGCGCCGTCGGCCCTCCCGGGTACGCCGTCGCTCCCGTTCGCCTCCGCGGCGCCGCGGCGCTCCGCGCGCTCGCGCTCGGTGGGCTCGGGGTACTCGACGCGCGGGTGGAAGACCGCCGCGAGCGCCGAGACGAACGAGTCGGAGGTGACCCGGAGATCCCGCAGCGAGATCGGGCAGTCGTCGAACTGCCGCTCCTCGATGCGCTCGCGTATCACCCCCTCGACGATGGTGCGGATCCGGTCGGGGGAGCGGTCGGCGCTCGCCCGGACCGAGGCCTCGCAGCCGTCCGCGAGCATCACGAGCGCCGCCTCGCGCGTGCGGGGGCGCGGGCCAGGGTAGCGGAAGAGCTCGGGGTCGATGCTCGGGTTCTGCTCGGCGGCGCGGCGGTAGAAGAAGGCGACCAGCAGCGTCCCGTGGTGCTGCGGGATGAACTGCACGATCGCCTCCGGGAGCCCGCTCTTGCGCGCGATCTCCACCCCGGCCGTCACGTGCTGCTGGATGACGCGGGTGCTCTGCAGGGGATCGAGTCCCCCGTGCGGGCTCTCCCCGGTCTGGTTCTCGACGAAGAAGGAGGGCGCGACCAGCTTCCCGACGTCGTGGTAGTAGGCGCCGACACGGGCGACGAGCGGGTTCGCGCCGATACGATCGGCGGCGCGCTCGGCGAGATTGCCGACGAGCACCGCGTGCTGGAAGGTGCCCGGCGCCTCGTCCTGCAGGCGCCGGAGCAGCGGGTGGTTGAGCTGCGCCAGCTCCATCAGCTCGACGCGCGTGATGATGCCGAACGGGCGCGAGAAGACGACGAAGGCGCCGACCGCGATCATCGCGGCCAGGAAGCCGCCCACGGTCGTCGTGGCCGCGATCCAGAGGAGATCGATGCCGGAGCGCTCCGCGTCCAGCATCCACGTGGCGAGCGCGGCGGCAGCGCCCGCAGCGGCTGCCCCGATCCCCGCCATCAGGTAGCGCTGCTGTCGCTCCGCGCGCGCGGCCGGGAGGATGCCGCCGAGCGAGGCGGCGAGCACGACGAACGCGAGCCGCACCGCCTCGGTCGGGGTCTCCACGCCGACGCCGACGGTGCCGGGAACCTCCAGCGCGACGAACGAGGCGATCGCGGCCACCAGCGCCGCGAGCAGCACGGCGATCGGGACGTCGAGCAGCACGGCCGCCGCGATCGGCGTCGCCGCAAGCGGCAGCGCATGCACCAGGAAGCGCCGCTCGTCGTCGGGGAGGGTCAGCGGGAGTCCGAACTTGACCACGATCGCGGGCACGATCAGGAGGAGTCCCAGCAGGATGAGCCGGCGGGCGCCGACCGCGCTCGCCGGCTGCTCCACGAAGAGGTAGCCGCCGAGGGCAGCCGAGGCGAGGAGCGCGACGAGCACGGTCGCGACGACCGACCGGGGACGCACGTCCGGGGAGACGAGATCGAGCATCGCGAGCGCCTCGGCCTGCGACGCGGTGATCGGCTCATCGCGGGTCACCACGGGGTCGCCCGGCTGCACGACGACTTCCACCGGGAGCTGCGCCGCGCGCGCCTCCTCGCGGACGAAGTCGGTGCGCTCGCGGTCGACCACGAGCGTGGCAACCACCAGGGGGTCGAGCAGCTGGGTGAGGGCGAGCGTCTGTCCCTGGGTGAGCCGGGGCGAGAGGAAGCCCGCGCTCCGCTCCCGCGCGCTCGGCAGGTCGTCGGCGGAGACGGCTCCGGTCAGCGCTCGGCCGAGAGCGTTGCGCGCCTCGGCGGCGAGGTCCCGCCAGTTGGCGTCGTCGGCCGCGCCGAGCGCCGCGGTGGCCAGGGGAGCGAGGTCCACGCCGTCGATCGCGCGGATCGCGGATTCGCGGGCGGAGGCCGACACCGACTGGTCGCGCCGCACCGCGTCGATCATCGCGAGCTGGCGATCGAGCGAGCGCAGCTGCGTGTCGCGCACGCCGGGGTCGAGCACGTAGACCTCGGGGACGGCTGAGGCGGCCTCCTGGCGCAGCGCCTCCGTCAGAACCGCCGACTCGTAGCTGGCCGCCCGCGGCGCGGTGATCGTGCGCCGGGCGACGCTGCCCTCGCCCGACTCCTCGCTCCCGGGGAACCAGGGGAAGAGCGCGGCGACCAGCGCTGCGGCGAGCACGGCGCCGAGCACCACGACGCGACGCCCCGTGAAGGCGCGCCGCGAACTCACCGGAGGTGGGCCCGCCGCTCGCCCGAGGGAACCGGGGAGCGGCGGCGAGCCGGGCGGCTTGCCGGATGCATCAGGCGCCGCCGAGCAGCTCCCGCACGATCTCGTTCACGCGCCGGCCGTCGGCACGCCCGGCGACGCGCTCCACGAGCGGGCGCATCACCAGGCCGAGATCGCCGGAACCCGACGCGCCGACCTCGGCGACGACCATGCGCGCCAGCTCGATGAGCTGCTCCTCGCTGAGCGGCGCCGGGAGGAAGCCCTCGATGATGGCGAGCTCGTCCCGCTCGCGCTGGGCGAGGTCCTCGCGCCGGGCCCGCTCGTACTCGGCGATGGACTCGCGACGCTGCTTCGCCTCGCGCTGGAGGACGCGCGTCGCCTCGTTGTCGGCGAGCTCGTGGCCGGCGGCGATGCGCGCGTTCTGGAAGGCGGCGATCAGAAGGCGCAGCGCGTCGCGTCGCGTCGCGTCGCCGGCGCGCATCGCGGCGGTCATCTCCTGCCGGACGTCGCTGGTCAGCGCCATGCGCCCCCGGTCACCGAAGCCCCGGATCGCTCCGGGGCTCGACGCCTAGTTCCGCAGTTCGGTGTCGCTCTTTCGCCTCAGGAGCTTGCGCAGCTTGCGGCGCCTCGCCGCTTCCTTCTTCTTGCGCCGCTCGGAGGGCTTCTCGTAGTACTCGTGCCGCCTCGCGTCGGTCAGGATACCGTCCGCCTGCACGCGCTTGTTGAAGCGCTTGAGCGCGATGTCCAGCGGCTCGGACTCGCCAACCTGCACTTCCGCCACGTGTTTCGCCACCCTTCGCGCGGCTCTCGGCCGCCCCTCACCGCGCGTCGAGCGTAGGCCGGGCCGTTTTGGACCGTCAATCGACGCCGGCCCGCGGTCCTAGTCCGCCGAAGGCAGGACCTTCGGCTGGAGCTCCTCCATGCCGCGCCCATCGACGTTCAGATTGCACTCGCCCGGCTTGATGCAGAGCACCTCGATACCGGTCGACTCGTCCTGGTAACGCTTCCCCAGCTGTACCGCCATTATGTTCCTCCCGCCGCGCTAGATCTGCTCCAGCGGCTCCCCGCCGCAGCGCAGCTCTCCCTCTGCAGAGCCCCGCGTGACGATGAACTCCGCCCCGCAGGTCGTGCAGCGGTAGCGCTTCCCCGTCTCGGCTGCCATCTTCCTTCTCCCCTCGCCACGCCGCACGGAGGAGCGCGAGCGCCCGTCCGCCACCGCGTGGTGTCCCCATCGCTACGGCGGTGTGCTCCGGATGAAGTCCACCAGCAACCGGATGTCGTCGTCGGTCAGACCCTGCTGGCCCCACGCCGGCATCACCGTGCCCTCGCGACCATTCTTGATGGTATCGAAGTAGAAATCGTCGGACTCCGTCAGCACGTCCGGCAAGAGCGCCAGACCGAGATCCGGGAGGCCGCCGCGGTCGGCGCCGTGACAGGTGGCGCACGTCGCCCCGAAGAAGACGCCCACCGCCACGCCCTGGATCGACGGCCCGGCGGGCTCCCCACCCGAGGGCGCCGGGGGCGCCTCCGCGCCGGGAACCGCCACCTCCCGCACGGTGCGCGGGTCGGTGCGGTTGCGGTAGCGCAGCGCCTGGATCGCATTGTACTGGCCGCAGTTCTCGCCGGTGAGCTGAAGGCCGTCGGAGCCCACGAAGACGATCTCCTCGAGGGTGAGGCCCGTCTGCTCATCGCTCTCCGCGCCCGCCTTCCGCACCAGATCCCAGCGACCGGTGGTGATGAGAGTTACGAGTTGGGCGATCTGCGTGTCGGAGAGCGTGCCGCCGAACTCTTCCGACCACGACGGCATGAAGGTGCCGGCGCGGCCGCAGCTAATCGTGTCGCCGAGGAAGGCGACGATCTCGTTGGCACCCGGGTCGTCCGGCGTCCCGAGACCCGGAGTCGCCGGTGCCCCGAACTCGTTGTCCTCGCCGAGGATGAGGAACGCCGGGCGGTTGAGCGCCTGGCCGATGCCGCCCTCGCCCTCCAGTCCGTGGCAGCTGCGGCAGTTGTCGGCGAAGAGCCGGGCGCCGCGCTCGGCGACGCGCTCGGTCTGCTCCTCCAGCGCGTGCGCCTGCCGGTTTCCCTCGTCGAGGAAGTAGAGGAAGAGCACGGCCACCGTCAGGAAGAGGAGGCCGATCATGACGTTGACTTGCTTGCTGGTGTTCATCCGGAGGCCGCTGCCTCGCGCAGCTGCTCGACGGTCCGGGCGCGGTCGGCGTTGTCCGGGCCACCCGACATGACGCGATCCGTGTGCACGGTGAGGTTGCCGGCGTCATCCACGGTGAGATCGAAGGTGTCCATCGAGCGCGGCGCCGGACCGAAGACGCGGATGCCGGCCTTGGTGTAGGTCGAACCGTGGCAGGGACAGCGGAACCAGCCGACCTGCCCCTCGAAGTTGAAGGAGGGGTTCCACGGCACCGAGCAGCCGAGGTGCGGGCACTTCCGCCACAGCGCGAGGTAGCCCTGGCCCCCGTCCGATCCGCCGTAGCGCGCATCGGCGGGATCGAGGTTGACGATCCAGGTCTGTGCCGCGGCGATGAGCTCGGGGGTGCCGCCCGGCTCGAAGTCCGCCACGTTGCCGACAGGGAAGGGCCCCCCGAACTTCACGATTCCGCGGGGCCAGAAGAAGTCGAGGAAGACGCCGAGCGAGCCGGCGAGGGTCACACCGAGCCCCGTCCAGAACGCGCCGAGGATGAAGCGCCGCCTCGAGACCTCCGCGTCGGGCGGCGCGTGCGCCTGCGCCGTCGGCACCACGATGTCGGTGACGACCTCGGTGCGGCGTGCGCTGAGCGCCGCGCGCCACGCGTCGGCGCTCGACCCCGCGGCCGGCGAGGCACCGATGGAGGGCGGCGCCGACCCGGTGCTCTCGATCTCGTTCGCCACTACGCCCGCTCGCTTCCCCTGTGTGGCCCCCGCGGGCCGACCCGGACGGGCCCCGCGCCGCCGCTCTAGCTCACCGCGGGACGGACCTCCCACGGCCAGAAGAGCTCCATGCCCTCGCCGCGGAGCGCCGTCCCACTGATCGTGAGAGCGATGAAGACCGCGATGAAGCCCGAGAACTGAAGGATCATGTGGTCGCGCTTCGTGTGGGCCAGCCCCATCCGCCACGCGACCAGCGAGAGCAGGATCGGAAGCCCGACCATCAGCGAGGTGGGCAGCATCTGCTCGATCAGGACAGCGGGGAGGTTGACGTTGAGGTCGATCGCCGGGAGCCCGAGCAGATCCGTGCGCAGCACCTTCTCGCCCAGGGGGATGCTCGACCACGAGCTCGGCAGCCACTCCGCGATCTCCCCTTGCAGCGCCCGGGCGCTGCGCAGCCACTCGAGGCTCTGCGGCCACTCCCCGACCCAGCGCTCGTAGGCGAGGACGTGGCGCTGGGAATCCCAGCCTATGAGGAGCGCCGTCCCGATGACGCCAACGGCGGCGCCGACGATGAGGTTCGGCCATGCGCGGGGAGTGGTGAGCCACTCGCCCTGGCTCCTGTTGTCGGTGTCGAAGTAGGGGATCGCGCCGAGCACCACGAGCGCCACCGTCGGGACGACGACGCCGGCGAGCGCCGGGTGCATGTGGAGCAAAAGCTCCTGCAGGTTCAGGAAGTACCACGGCGCCTTCGACGGGTTCGGCGTGTGCGCCGGGTTCGCGCGGTCCTGCAGCGGCGCGTTGATGAGGATCGAGAGCAGCGTGAGCGTCAGCGTGAAGAGGACCGCGGCGATGAACTCGACGAAGACGAGGTCCGGCCAGACGAGGAGCTCCTCCTCGCGGCGTCGCACCTGACGGGCGCGGACGGCGCGCGACGCGGGCTCCACCCCCGCCTGTGCGCCTCTGGCCATCGCCATGCGTCCCTGCCTCCCGTGCCGGGCCCGTCGACGGGGCCCCGCGTCCGCTCGCTACAGCGGCCGGGCGAGCCCGCCATCACGGCGGATTCGCCAGAAATGCACCGCCATGAAGATGGCGGCCAAGAGCGGCAGCCCGATCACGTGCAACGTGTAGAAGCGGATAAGCGCGTTCGCGCCGACGTCGTAGCCGCCGATGAGAACGAAGCGGTTCGGCTGCCCGAAGATCGGCGCCGAGCCGACCATGTCGGTGCCGACGGTGATCGCCCAGAAGGCGAGCTCGTCCCAGGGCAGCAGGTAGCCGGTGAAGGAGAGCAGGAGCGTCAGCACGAGCAGGACCACGCCGACGACCCAGTTGAACTCCCGCGGGGGCTTGTACGCGCCGGTGTAGAAGACGCGCATCATGTGCATCAGCACGGTGAGGACCATCCCGTGCGCCATCCAGCGATGCAGGTTGCGCATCAGCAGCCCGAACCGCACGTCGGTTTCGAGCGCCAGCATGTCCTCGTAGGCACGCTCGACGGACGGCACGTAATAGAACATCAGAAGCACGCCGGTGACGGTCAGCCCGAGAAACAGGAAGAAGGAGAGGCCGCCGAGGCAGAAGGTGTGGGTGATCTTGACGTGGGTGCGGTGGATGCGCGTCGGGTGGAGGTGGAGGAAGACGTTCGTCGCGACCGCGAGCATCTGGTTGCGGGGGGTATTCGGGTAACCGGAGCGGACGATCGAGCGCCAGACGCGGTTCTGGACGGTGAATTCGTAGAGACGGTCACCGACACCTCGGCGTACCGGACGCTCGGTGCTCGCCATCCACTCACCCCCGCGGCGCTCGCAGGCGGCTCTCGCCGCCGTGCGGTCGGCCCTGCGCTAGGTCTCCCACCACTTGCCGAGCACGACCATAATCCCGAGCGAGCCCAGGATCGTGAGGAGCACCCCGACCAATTCGAGGGTCTCTCCCACCTCTCCGAGCATCGTGCCCCCCATCGGCGGACGGGGCCCGCGGGCGCCCGCGGAGGCGGCCGTGCCTCACGTCACAAGAGCGGCCCGCATGCTATCCGTGCCCCCGTATAGCGTCAAGGAAAGCGCGGCTTTTCCGGGGGTCCCGCGGAGGGCGCCGGCGAGCGCCCGGGAGGACCTTCTCACGGGCGCGGAACGCGAGCGATCCCGCCCCGGCGGAGCCGCCAGATGCCGCGCAGATCCTCGACCACGGTCGAGACGATGCGCACGCTGCTTGCGGGATCGTCCGTCCACAAAACGGGCACCTCCCGGATACGGTAGCCGTTGTGCTGCGCGAGGATCAGGAGCTCGGCGTCGAAGAACCAGCTGTTGTCGTGAACGAGCGGAATCAGCGCGCGCGCCGCCTCGCGGCGAATCGCTTTGAACCCGCACTGTGCGTCGGTGAGCCGGAAGCCGAGCGCCAGTCTGAGCAGCAGCACGAATCCCCGCGAGAGCACCTCGCGACGCACGCCGCGGCGGCGCCGGGCGAGCGGATGCAGCCGGCTCCCGACCGCGAGATCGGCCTCCCCCTGAGCGAGCGGGTCGACGAGCCCGGGCAGCGCGTCGAGCGAGGTCGAGAGGTCGACATCCATGTAGGCGGCCACGTCGGCCGGCGAGGTGAGCCACGCCGTGCGCAGCGCCAAGCCGCGCCCGGCCACCGGGACGTGCAGCGCCGCCAGGCGGCCCGGGTACTCCGCCTGGAGCGCGCGCGCGACGGCCAGGGTTCCGTCCGTTGAGCCGTTGTCCGCGACGACCACGCGCCACGCGTGCCCGGGATGCGCCTCGCACCAGGCGAGCAGCATCCGCGCGCTCTCCTCGAGTTGACGCTCCTCGTTGTAGGCGGGGAGGACGAGGTCGACGGTGGCCATCGCCGGCGATGGTAAGCGGCGCGTCCGGCGTGCGACAGTCGCGGGAAGCGCGAGTCGGAGGACACCACCTCGCGGCGATGGGGGGCGAGCGGTGCCGGAGCGACGCACGCCCGGGGGGCGCCCGGGCGAACCGCCCTTGGGGGGCGACCCCTCCGAGTGGGACCGGCCGCTCACGGAGGAGGACGCGCCGTGGCAGCCGGTCTGGGCGCTCGGAGCCCGCTTCACGCACCCGGCCCACCGCCGCCGCCCGCCCGGCGCCGACCGCCCGACGCCGCTCCACCGCGAGCTCTCGCGGGCGCCGCTCGAGGGAGTCGGGGGGCGCGTCTGGCACTGGGTCACCGTCGCCGGCGCGCTCGCGGCGCTCCTCGTCGCACTCCGCCTCTTCGCCGGAGACGCGGATCCGGCGGGGGCGCCCGAGGGCTGGCATTCCTTCGCGGCCGAGGGCTACGCGGGCGCCCTGCCCCCGAACTGGCGCCACGTAAGCGGCAGCTCGCTCGACTACCTCGTCGTGGAGGTCCCGACGCCGCCCGAGCCGACCGGGCCGGGCGGGAGGCGCCGCGTGACGGGCCCGCCGGCGCTCGCCTACCCCGCGGTCACGATCGCAGGCTGCCGGGCGGAGGCAGACTCCCCCGGCGAGGCGCAGCGCCTCTGGGCTCAGGAGCTGCGCTCAGGCGGCGCCTCGCTCTCCGTGACGCGCATCGTCGAGGTGGAGGGGCGGGGCTACCAGATGCTGGAGGTTGAGACGGCGGACGGCGTCACCCAGCGCGTGCTCCCGGTCTCAGCAGGCGGCTGCGCCCGCGAGTTCTCGCTCACCCCGATTGAGGGCGTGGTGGACGTGGAGGAGTTCTCAGACGTTCTCGAGACGCTCCGCCTCGGAGCGGAGTAGCGGGAGCAAAGGAGCACCGACCACGCGGCGCCCGCGGACCGCGTCCGGGCGAGCCGTCCGCGTCCTCTCCGGCCTCCGTCAGCGCGCAGGTGTGACGTCGTCCGGCGCTCACGGCGGGTCGCCGGCGGCTGACGCGTCGGCGCCCCAACAAACGGTGTCGCCGCCCGCCGTGACCGCGCAGATCTTGCCCCCGGCCGTGTCAATCGCGATGTAGCGGCCGGGCAGCACGATCGCCTCCCCGGCGTCGTCCATGTCCCAGCAGAACAGCTCGCCGCTTTCCGTCAAAGCACAGGCGCCGTAGTAGCCTCCCGGAGTGTCCGAGACAGGCGTTGCCGTTGCCGAAGCCGTCGGCGCGGGCGAGCGCGGCGCCGCGGGCGGCGGGGCATCGGCCGGCTCGAGCACGCACGCCACGAGGGCTGCCGAGAGCGCGAGCGCCGCCGCGACCGGGGGCAGCGAGTGCCATGCGCGGCGCGGGACCATGGCGCCCTCCGCGGAGCCTCCGTCGATGGTAGCCGAGCGTGGGCGCGAAGGTCCGCGGGCTCGCCGCGCAGGCATGCCGGGACGCCCGCAGCCGCACGTCGTGGTGTACCCGCGTGGTCGCCGGTGCGTCCGCCCTGGGGCGATCGCTCCCGGGCTCAGTGGCGGAAGTGGCGAACCCCCGTCGTGAGCAGCGAGACGCCGAGGCGATCCGCCGTCTCCACGGACTCCTGGTCGCGGATGGAGCCCCCCGTGTGGAGCACCGCGCTCACACCGAAGCTCGCGCAGACCTCCACCGTGTCGGGGAAGGGGATCAGCGCGTCGGTCGCCGCGACGGCCCCCTGAGCCCTCTCGCCAGCGCTCTCGCCGGCGAGTCTCGCGCTCCCGACGCGGTTGGGCTGGCCGGCGCCCATCCCGACCAGGACGCCGTCTCTCACGAAGACGACGGCGTTCGACTTGACGTGCTTGCAGACCATCCAGCCGACGCGGAGATCCTCGAGCTCACGCTCCGAGGGGTGCCGGGCTGAGACGACCTCAAAATCCCGCTCGACGGTCACGTCGGACTCCTGCAGCAGCGCCCCCCCGCGCACGGCGCGCACCTCGATGCGGGGCCGGCCCGGGTCGCCGACGGGGGCGACGAGGATCCGCAGGTCCCGTGACTTCCGCCGCAGGTGCTCCAAGGCCTCGGGCTCGTAGCCCGGCACGATCACGATCTCGAAGAACATCCGCCCGCCGGTGGCCGGGCTCGGGAACTCCCGAAGCGCGCTCGCCAGGCCCATGTCGAGGGGACGGTTCACGGCGACGATACCGCCGTAGGCGGAGACGGCGTCGCCCTCCGAGAGGGCACGCTCGTAGAGCTCGGCCAGCGGCGCCTCGCCGGTCGCGAAGCAGCACGGGTTGGTGTGCTTGATGATGGCTATAGCCGGCCCCGGGGCATCGCAGACGAGCTGGAACGCCTCGTCCGCGTCGAGCACGTTGACGTAGGAGAGCGCCTTGCCGTGGAGCTGCTCAAGCGCGCCCGTGCCCTCGGCGGGGACGCGCACCGAGTCCATCCGGTAGAAGGCGCCGCGCTGGTGCGGGTTCTCCCCGTAGCGCAGCTCCTCGGCGAGCGTGAACGGCACGGTGAGCTGCTCCGGGAACGGCTGGTCCGCCGGGCGCAGGTACTCGGCGATGGCGGCGTCGTAGTGGGCGGTGTGCGCGAAGGCGCTCGCCGCGAGGCGCGAGCGGAGCGAGGCGGCGACGCCGGAGGGGTCGCCGCCCGCCGAGCGCAGCGCCTTGAGCACCTCGTCGTAGTCGCGGGGGTCGGTGATCGGGATCACGGCGGGGTGGTTCTTGGCGGCGGCGCGGATCATCGTCGGCCCGCCGATGTCGATCTGCTCCAGCGCCTCCGAGAGCGGGACGCCCTCCCCGGCGGTCACGGTCGCAACGAAGGGGTAGAGGTTGGACGCCACGAGGTCGATGGCCGGGATCTGGTAGCGCGCGACCTCCGCCTCGTCGCCCGCGTGGCCGCGGCGGTAGAGCAGCCCCCCGTGCACCATCGGGTGCAGCGTCTTCACGCGTCCGCCGAGCATCTCCGGCGAGCCGGTGAGATCGGCGACCTCCATCACCGGCACGCCCGCCTCCGCGATCACGCGACGCGTGTTCCCGGTGGCGACGAGCTCCCAGCCGAGCTCGGCGAGCCCTCGCGCGAAGTCGGCGACACCCTGCTTGTCGTAGACGGCGAGCAGCGCCCGCATCGCCCCTCCTCCTTACCCGCGCCCCGGGGCCAGGGACAGCGCGACCGCCCCTGCGCCCTCCGCCCGCTCGACGATCTCGCCGAGACGCCAGCTCCCCTCGATCTCATCCAGGATCGACTCCGCCTCGGAGGCGTCGACGGCGAGCACCAGCCCCACGCCCATGTTGAAGACGCGCCACATCTCCCCGTCGGGGAACTCGCCGTCGCGCCGGATGCGCTGAAAGAGCGCTGGCGGGCGCCAGCTCGTGCGATCGACGCGCGCCTGAAGCGCCTCCGGCAGGATGCGCGAGAGATTGCCCGCGATGCCGCCGCCGGTGATGTGGGCGATGCCGTGGAGCGGCCCTCCGGGGCGGCCGAGCAGCGGCCGGAGCGCCTCGAGGAAGGAGCCGTGGACGGCGAGCAGCGCCTCGCCGAGCGAGCAGCCGAGCGAGGGGTCGTGCGCCCCGAGGAAGGCGCGGTCGCGGTCGGGGTCCTCGCCGATGCTCCAGAGCCGGCGCACGAGCGAGTAGCCGTTGGTCTGCAGGCCGCTCGAGGGAAGCGCGACGAGAGCGTCGCCCCGCCGAACGCGCGAGCCGTCGACGAGGGCATCGCGCTCCACGACGCCGACGGCGGTTCCGACGAGATCGAAGGTGCCCGGGAGGTAGATGCCGGGCAGATCCGCCGTCTCGCCGCCGAGCAGCGCGGCGCCGTTCTCCTCGCAGGCGGCGGCGACGCCCGAGACGAGCTCCACCCGGTGCTCCTGCGAGAGGTCGGCCGTGGCGACGTAGTCGAGGACGAAGAGCGGCTCGGCGCCGGCCGTGAGCACGTCGTTCACGCAGTGGTTGACGAGGTCTCTGCCCACGGTGTCGTAGCGACCCAGCGCCGCCGCCACCAGCAGCTTCGTCCCGACCGAGTCGGTGCTCGCCACGAGGACCGGGTCGCGCAGCCCCGCGGGCAGGCGGAAGAGCCCGGCGAAGGGGCCGACGTCGGCGAGCACCTCGGGGCGGCGCGTGCGGGCGGCGAGCTCGGCGTAGCGCGAGACGGTGATGTCGGCCGCCTCGATGTCGACGCCGGCCGAGGCGTAGCTGAGCGCCGCCTCGGCGGCGCCCGGCTCCATCCGATCCCTCTGCCCATGCTCGGAGGACACCAGCCGCCGCCGTCCCGGGGAGAAGCCAGCCAGCCTCCGGCTCACCGCCGGCGGCGGGGCAACCGTACGGTCCAGCACCCGCTAGGGGGAAGCGACACCCCGCGCCCCGGCCGCGGGCGGGACGGAGCCGGCTTCAGGGGGTGGCGGGCGCCAGCGGGACCGCGTGCCGGTCACGCGCGCCGCCCGACTCGAGCACGAACTTGTCGAACTGCAGCGGAACCGCTCCGGGGTAGTCGCCGGTGAAGCAGGCGGTGCACAGCCCATCCTGCCCCTGCCGGGTCGCCGCGACCGTGTTCTCGACGGAGAGGTAGCCGAGCGAGTCGGCGTCGATGTGCCGGCGGATCCCCTCGACGCTCTCGTGCGCGGCTATGAGCTCCGAGCGCGAGGCCATGTCGACGCCGTAGAAGCAGGGATGCGTGATCGGGGGCGAGGTGATGCGCATATGCACCTCGGTGGCGCCGGCGCGGCGCAGCATCGCCACCACGCGCGGCGTCGTGGTGGCGCGCACGATCGAGTCGTCCACCACGATCACACGCTGCCCCTCGAGCAGCTCGGGCAGCGGATTGAACTTCAGCCACACCCCCCGCTCGCGCAGCCGCTGGTCCGGCTGGATGAACGTGCGGCCGACGTAGCGGTTCTTGATCAGCGCCTCGCCGTAGGGGATACCGGAGGCGCGCGCGTAGCCGACGGCGGCGGCGGTCGCCGAGTCCGGCACGCCGATCACCAGGTCGGCATCGACCGGGTATTCCTTGGCGAGCCGTGCGCCCATCTCCATCCGGACCGGGTGCACCAGCTGACCACCCAGCCGCGAGTCCGGCCGCGAGAAGTAGATGTACTCGAGCATGCAGAGCGCCTGACGCTTGGGCGGGACCGCCTGCGTCGAGGTGAGCCCGTCGGCGTCGGCGCGCGCGATCTCGCCGGGAGCGAGCTCGCGCACGAACTGGGCGCCGAGGTGATCGAGGGCGCAGCTCTCGGAGGCGAAGACCCAGCCGCGGTCGGAGCCGTTGCCCAGGCGTCCGATCGCCAGCGGGCGCACGGCCAGCGGATCGCGCACGGCGAAGACCGCGTCCTTCGTGAGGATCGTGAGCGAGTAGGCGCCGTTCAGCCGGCGCATGACGTGGGCGATGCGATCCTCCCAGGTCGCGCCGGGGGCGCGGACCAGGAGCTTCGTGACGACCTCCGTGTCGCTCGATGTGCGGAAGCTGACGCCCTCCTCCTCAAGCTCCACCCGCAGGAGGTCAGCGTTGATGACGTTGCCGTTGTGGGCGACGGCGACCCAGCCGTTATCGCCCTCGGCGACGATCGGCTGCGCGTTCTCCTCGACCGAGGATCCGGTCGTGGAGTAGCGCGTATGCCCGACTGCGGCCGTTCCCGGCAGCGAGGCGAGCACGTCCTCGTCGAAGACCTGCGAGACCAGGCCCATGCGCGCGTGGAGATGCGGCCGCTCGCCGTCGGTGGTGGCGATGCCCGCCGATTCCTGTCCGCGATGCTGGAGCGAGTAGAGACCGAAGAAGGTCAGCCGTGCGACATCTTCCTCCGGCGCGTAGACACCGAAGACGCCACACTTCTCGGCGAGGCTCGGGATCACGTGCGCTCCCGTCCCTGCCAGGGAATAGCAGTGTATCACGAGCGTCGGTAGCGCCCGGGCGAGGGGGCGGGGGGCGCGGCCCGGGCGTCAGGGGGCGCGCGGCGCTTCCACGCCAAGGGCGAGCAGCCGCCGGTGCTCGACCATCGTGCAGCGATCCATCACCACCTCGAGGCCGCCGGCTGAGGCGATCTCCCCGGCGCGGTGGCTCACGATCCCGAGCTGCAGCCAGAGCGCCCTCGCCCCGGCCGCGACCGCGTCGGTGGCGACGTCGGGAGTCTGCGGCGCGAGACGGAAGACATCGACGAGGTCGACCAAAGCCGGCAGATCCTGCACCCGGTCGTAGCAGCGCCGCCCCAGCGCCTCGTCGATCGCGGGGTTGACGAGCGAGACGTCATAGCCGGCACCCACGAGGTAGGAGGCGATGTCGTGCCACGGCCGGTCGAGCCGCGGGGAGCGCGCCACCACCGCGATGCGCCGGGCGTCGCGCATGAGACGAAGAGGCGGCGGCAGCTCCGCGGGATCCACCGGACGCTCTAGCCCGCTCGCCGCCGGCGACGATGGCGGGTCGCGCGCGGGCGCGTGCCCGCGGCCGGCGGCGTCTCCGCGGGGCTCGCGGGCGGCTCCGCGGGGCTCACCGGCGCCCCGGCCCCGGGGGCGCTGGCGGGCGCGCCCGTCATCTCCGCGAGCGCCCCGGCGAGGCGGGCGGCGCGCTCCCGCGCCTCGTCCGCGAGCGGGCGGGGCGCCACCACCGAGGCGACGGGGAGGACGCGCCCGTTGTCCTTGACGAGTCGCACCTCCCACTCGACGAGATCCTGCTGCTCGCCGCTCGTGAGCGGCTCGTCGTCGGAGCACTGAAGCTCGTAGCGCGCGATCCGCCAGAAGGGAACGAGCTCGGCCGTGCCGAGGCCGAGGCCGAGCAGGCCCTGCTGGTAGCGGACGGACTGCTTCTCGCGCTCGACGAGCACGGCGCTCCCGGCGATGTTGTAGACGAACCCGAGCACGGCGATGGGGCCGAGCAGCATGGCGGAGAGCAGGAGCAGCAGCAGCGCCCACAGCGGGAGCACGGGAAGCAGCGTGACGATGGCGAGGATGGCCGAGGCGGCGAGTGCGCCCTCAACCGCAGGCCCGAGCAGCCGCGCGCGCGACGGGCGGATCGCGATCGAGCCGGCCCGGAGCACGGCCACGGAGCCGGCGAGGGCGATGCGCTCGGTCGGCCGGACGGACGGGCCCGCGTCCTGCGCGGACGCGTCCCGGGCGTCATGCGGGACCGGTGTCTTCTCGGAGCCCACCACCATGGCCCGAGTCTACCAACGCTCCGCCCCGCGCCTGAGCCGGTTTGCCGCGAAGAGGGCGTGCTTCCTATGATCGGAGGCGCGCCGGAGGAACGCGCGTGCAACACGCCCTGATGGAGATCCTCGCCTGCCCCCTCTGCAAGGGGGGCCTGGAGCTCCTCGTCGAGCGCGAGGAGGAAGACGAGGTCCTCGAGGGGACGCTGAGCTGCTCCGCGTGCGACGAGCGCTACCCCGTCACCGAGGGCATCCCCAACCTGCTCCCGCCCGGGATGCGCGCCACCTCATGAGGCAGCCCGGGGGCGTCGAGGGGCGAGCGCGGTTCCTCGGGTGGTCGCTGATGGCGGCCTCGGTGCTGCAGCTGGTCCTCTTCCTGTACGGGATGCGGCGGCGCTCCTACGCCGCGCTCGCGCTCCCGGTGCTCGGCCTGCTCACGATCGCCTCGGCGCTCGGGTTCTGGGTCGGCTACACGATGGCCACCACGCGCTTCACGGACGCCCCCGACTACCCGCCGGAGCCCGGGAACGACGCGGCGGAGACGGACGCGGGCGAAGGGGACTAGGGCCTCTTCACAGTGACTGCAGGGCATCGCGGGTGGCGATGCGGCATGAGCGCTTCAGGCGCCAGAAGAACCGCCGCACCTGGCTGCGCTGGGGCTAGAGGTCGCGGTCGTACGGCCCGGCTCGCACGTCGCGCGGGAGAACCCGGGGAGGGGGAGCCATGTCGATAGACACGGTCAACGCCATCGGAATCCTGGCCATCAGCGCGGTCAACGCCATCGGGCTTGTCGCGATCAGCGCGGTGAATGCCATCGGTGTCATCGCGATCAGCAGCGGCAACGCGATCGGGCTTGTGTCATTCGGGGGCCTCAACGCGACCGGCATCACCGCGATCGGGGGCGGCAACGCCAACGGGGTCATCGCGATCGGCGGGATGTATGCGAGCGGCTTCATCGCCATCGGGCGCACCGCCAACGGCAGGTTCGCGCTGTCGCGCTCGGGTAAGGGGCGTGCCACGTACATGCTCTCTCCGAACCGCCGCGACGAGGATGCGGTGCGGCTGTTCTCACGCATCGTTCCCGCCTCGATGTGGCCGAAGGAGATCGCGGCCGCCTAGTGTCCTGATTCGTAATAGCGACAGATAACGGGTATGGTGGCACAGCGGGGTTTTGCCCCATGGGGCAGACTCTGGAGTGTCATGAGCACCCGAATCGGACGGCCGACGGTCGCGATCGTCCTGAGCGACGAGGAGCGTGAGACGCTGGAGCGGTGGGCGCGCCGGCCGACATCGGCCCAGGCGCTGGCGCTGCGCTGTCGCATCGTCCTGGCAGCGGCCGAGGGGACATCGAATAAAGCGATCGCCGCGGCGCTCGATTGCCATCCGGTCACCGTCGGCAAGTGGCGCCGGCGCTTTGCGCAGGGGCGGCTCGATGGGCTACAGGATGAGCCGCGCCCCGGGGCGCCGCGCACGATCGCCGATGCACAGGTGGAAGCGGTGATCGTCACGACGCTGGAGGAGCAGCCTCCCAACGCGACGCACTGGTCGACCCGATCGATGGCAGCCGCGGTCGGGATGTCGCAGTCGGCGATCTTCAGGATCTGGCGCGCCTTCGGCCTGAAGCCGCACCTCGTGGAGAGCTTCAAGCTGTCGCCCGACCCGCAGTTCATCGACAAGGTGCGCGACGTGGCCGGGCTCTATCTCAACCCGCCCGACGCGGCGGTTGTGCTGTGCGTGGACGAGAAGACCCAGATCCAGGCACTCGACCGCACCGCGCCGACGGTGCCGATGATGCCCGGCGTCCCCGCCCGCCAGACGCACGACTACATCCGTCACGGCACGACGAACCTCTACGCGGCGCTCGATGTCGCCTCGGGATGCGTGATCACGGAGATGACCCCCCGGCACCGGGCTCGGGAGTTCCAGCAGTTCCTCGCCCTCATCGACCAAAGCGTTCCCCATGAGCTGGCGGTGCATGTCGTGCTCGACAACGTCTCCACGCACCGCACGCCCGCCATCCAGCGCTGGCTCCAGCGCCATCCCCGCTTCACCTTCCATTTCACGCCGACCTACAGCTCCTGGATGAACCTCGTGGAGCGCTGGTTTGCAGAGCTCACCAGCAAGTGGCTCCGGCGCGGCACGCACCATAGCGTCCCTGATCTGATCCGCTCAGTGGAGATGTGGGTCGCCAGCTGGAACGAGAATCCGAGGCCCTTCATCTGGCACAAGTCCGCGGACCAGATCCTTGAGTAGGGTCAGGGGCTGGCGCGGTGCGAGCCGTAGGCGGTGGCGCATATTGCCAGGCCGGTTTCCCGGTGGCGCCCATCTCCACAGCCGTAGCATCGTCCGTCTCCAGCCCCTGCCGCCTCGAACCGGACGTGAGGTTTTCCCTCATCCGGCTCACCGATGCCCTTCACCGGGCGGCATGCGGGGTGCCCCGCCACGGTCGATATGGCCGTGGTGCCACGACGCGCTGTCCAGCTAGCGAGATGAGCCCCAGACGGTCGGCGACGGGAAACGGGTGCCCGCGATGGCGTCGCCGCCAACGCAACCGCTTCCCCAGCCAGAGTTTGAGTCTCCACATGGCAAACCAGTGCAGGACGTCGAACGCCCTCGCCGAGTTGCCGTAGCGGAAGTAGCTCATCCAGCCGCGGAGGTAGCGATTGACTTCCTCCACGACCTGCCGGGGACTCAGCAGCAGACGCAACCGCGCCGTGATTTCACGGATGCGGTCCCGCGCCCGCTGCATCGCTCGCCGTGAGGGCCAGCGTGCGAGGAACTGGATATTCTTGTTGCGCTTCGCACGTACCCAGCGATGCTCGAAGCCGAGGAACTCCAGCCCCTCGCCTCCCTCCCGCAGGTGCACGATGCGCGTCTTCTCCGCCTTGAGCTCCAGTCCGAGCTCACCCAGCAGGTCACGCAGCAGGGCCAACGCCCGCTCCGCTTCCTCCCGGCTCCGGCAGAGCACCACGAGGTCATCCGCATAGCGCACCAGCACGCCATCACCCTTCGCCTCCCAGTCCCGGTCCAACCGGTGCAGGTAGACATTGGCCAGCAGCGGGGACATCACCCCGCCCTGCGGCGTACCCGTCGCGCTGTGCTGCACGACCCCCGACTCCATCACACCGGCACGCAGCATCGCCCGTACCAGCTTCAGGAGATTGCGGTCGCATATCCGTTCCTCGACGGCCGTCATCAGACGGTCGTGTAGGGTCAGGGGCTGGCGCGGTGCGAGCCGTAGGCGGTGGCGCATCAGTTCCAAGCCGGTTTCCCGGTGGTGCCCAACTCCACGGCCATAGCAGCGTCCGTCTCCAGCCCCTGCCACATCGAACCGGACGTGAGGTTCTCCCTCATCCGGCTCACCGATGCCCTTCACCAGATGGCATGCAGCGCTCCCCACAACGTGGGTCGTGCCTTGGCCAGCCGGTACAGCATGTGCGGAGAGCCTCGAACCCTACCAAGTGGTTGCTAGCCCCGAGGGGCACTCACCAGTCCACACCCCCAGCAACATGCACGGACAAAGTAGGGGTCCTTCCCATCACCGGCGGTTATGTTGTCCGTCCGGCTCCAGCGGTACTACGACCCCCTCCGCCACCCTTCCGGCTGGCTGTCCACTTCCCGGCTCTGACCGGTTATAGGACGCCTCGCTCCGACGCCCTCTCACAGGGTGCCGGGCCGGGGAGGGCTTCTCCGGTTCCCGTCGCTACCTTCCGTACGTTCCACGTCCCATACGCCGGGAGGTTTCTTGAGGCTGCATTCCAGGATCTTCACCTCGTCCATGGCCTTCGCCCTGACCACCCGGGCTCGGCTCCTCCTTGGTCCTGTCAATAGACAGGCGAGTCTCACGGCGCGGCAGACTTCGCGTCATGCTGCGGACCGCACGTTTGCTCCCCCTCATAGGGCTCTTGACGTCGGGCTTCGACGCAGACCGTTTCCCGTCCACGCCGCCGACCTGCTAACGGGCCTCCTGACAGTTACCCGTGCCGGACTCTCACCGGCTGGCAGCAACGAGCATGTCTCCGGACCGGTCACGTCATCACGTCACCACCCCTTCGACTTCCGGACGCACGTAGGGTCAGGGGCTGGCGCGGTGCGAGCCGTAGGCGGTGGCGCATCAGTTCCAAGCCGGTTTCCCGGTGGTGCCCAACTCCACGGCCATAGCAGCGTCCGTCTCCAGCCCCTGCCACATCGAACCGGACGTGAGGTTCTCCCTCATCCGGCTCACCGATGCCCTTCACCAGATGGCATGCAGCGCTCCCCACAACGTGGGTCGTGCCTTGGCCAGCCGGTACAGCATGTGCGGAGAGCCTCGAACCCTACCAAGTGGTTGCTAGCCCCGAGGGGCACTCACCAGTCCACACCCCCAGCAACATGCACGGACAAAGTAGGGGTCCTTCCCATCACCGGCGGTTATGTTGTCCGTCCGGCTCCAGCGGTACTACGACCCCCTCCGCCACCCTTCCGGCTGGCTGTCCACTTCCCGGCTCTGACCGGTTATAGGACGCCTCGCTCCGACGCCCTCTCACAGGGTGCCGGGCCGGGGAGGGCTTCTCCGGTTCCCGTCGCTACCTTCCGTACGTTCCACGTCCCATACGCCGGGAGGTTTCTTGAGGCTGCATTCCAGGATCTTCACCTCGTCCATGGCCTTCGCCCTGACCACCCGGGCTCGGCTCCTCCTTGGTCCTGTCAATAGACAGGCGAGTCTCACGGCGCGGCAGACTTCGCGTCATGCTGCGGACCGCACGTTTGCTCCCCCTCATAGGGCTCTTGACGTCGGGCTTCGACGCAGACCGTTTCCCGTCCACGCCGCCGACCTGCTAACGGGCCTCCTGACAGTTACCCGTGCCGGACTCTCACCGGCTGGCAGCAACGAGCATGTCTCCGGACCGGTCACGTCATCACGTCACCACCCCTTCGACTTCCGGACGCACGCGGTATCGACTCGAAACACGAGGCGATGTCCGTCTCCACTACCCACCGCCTGCCCCGCCACGCCTCGTCAATGAGGACCTGCAGGGCGTCATGGGCCGAACGCTTCGGGCGGAAGCCGAAGCTGCATGGCAGGAAGTCGGCCTCGAAGACCGGCTCCGTCACGAGCTTCAGCGACGCCTGCACGATGCGGTCGCGGACCGAAGGAATCGAGAGCGGGCGCTCTTCCGACCGACCGGGCTTGGGTATCCAGACCCGGCGGCTCGGCTGCACCCGGTAGCTTCCCTCCTTCAGTTCCGTGGCCAGTTCATCCAGCAGGCGCTCCACGCCGTAGCGCTCGACCTCGGCGAGCGTGACGCCGTCGATACCGGCTGCGCCGCGATTGCGACGCACCTGCTCCCACGCGCGCTCCAGAATGTCTCTGCGATAAACCTTGTCGTAGAGCGCATGAAAGCGTCTATTGGGGTCGGCCTTGGCCGCCCGGTAAAGCGTGCGTTGTAGTGTTCGGACCTTGTCTTGGATGGAGTTAGCCGCTTGGGCACTCACCGATTCATCCCTACTCCCCACGCGTGAGCAAAGCAGGGGTCCTTCCCATCACCGGCGGTTGTGTTGTCCGTCCGGCTCAAGCGGTACTACGACCCCCTCCGTCACCCTTCCGGCTAGCTGCCCACTTCCCGGCTTTGACCGGTTATAGGGCACCTCGCTCCGACACCATCTCGCAGGGTGCCGGGCCGGGGAGGGCTTCTCCCGTTCCCGTCGCTACCTTCCAAACGTTCCACGCCCCTTACGCCGGGAGGTTCCTTGAGGCTGCAGCGCAACGCGCATTCAGGATCTTCACCTCGTCCATGGCCTTCGCCCTGAATTGCCGGGCTCGGCTCCTCCACTATCCGTTAACGACGCGGCAGGCTTCGCTTGATGCTGCGGACCGCTTGGTTGCTCCCCCTGATAGGGCTCTTGACGTCGGGCTTCGACGTGGACCGTTTCCCGTCCGCGCCGCCGACCTGCTAACGGGCCTCCTGACAGTTACCCGTGCCGGACTCGCACCGGCTGGCAACGACGAGCATGTCTCCAGACCGGTTACGTCATCACGTCACCCGCCCTTCGACTTCGGGACACACCAACCTCACCGGATATCTCAATCGCATTTCCAATTCAGGACACTAGGCAGTAGCTAGAGCGCCCCGCGGAGCGCCACAGCACACCCGGGCGGACGCTCCTTCAACCTTCTCGCGCGGGCATGTGAGTCCGAGCGCCGGCAGGCGAGGCGAAATCCGGCAGGCGGCGACCACGGGCAGCCGCTGATCAGCCAGTAGGCCGGGCGGGCGAGGGCGCGGCCGAAGCCCGACGCCCGACGGAACGGTCCACCAACGGGGGCGGCCTCAGTCCGAGAGCCGGTCGGCGCCCTCCGGGGGCCCGCTCGCGGCAGGCCCCGGTGTGGGGATCCCGTCCGGCGCCGGCGATTCCGAAGGCTCGCCGCCCGCCTCAGCATCATCCGTCCCGACGCCGCCCCTGCGGGCCTCGCGTGCGGCTCGCTTCGCCTCGCGCTTCGCGACCTTCGCGCGATCCCGCTGGGAGCGTTCAAACGAATACCTGGGTCGTCGAGCCATTACGCGTCCCCTCGTCGCGGACGGTCGCGCCCCCGCGCCGGGTGGCGGCCTCAGGCCCCTCTCGGGCGAGCGAGGCGGCGCCGCTGAGGCGGCCGGCTGCGGCCGGCGACCGCGTACGGTCGCGGGCCGGCGCTTCGTCCGCGGCCGCCTCGTTGCGCCACGGGGCCGCGTCGCGGCCTCATATCATACGCTCCGGAGACGCGCCCGACGGTCGCCGCCGGCGGTTCCCAGGCTGCGAGATCCGCCAGGCGCGGGTCGTCGGGGCGCATCGCCACGACATCCTGGTCGGCCCCCAGCTCCTGGATGAGGCGCGTGATGTCCCGGTCGTTCTCGGGAAGGGCCAGCGTCACGACGAGCCCGCGGTCGCCGGCGCGGGCGGTCCTGCCGGAACGATGCTCGTAGACCTTCGCGTCCTCGGGCAGGTCGTAGTGCACGACCACGTCGACTGAGTCGACGTGGATCCCGCGGGCCGCCACGTTCGTGGCAACCAGCACCGGCGTCGTGCCCCTGCTGAAGGCAGCCAGCGCCCGCTCCCGCTTGTTCTGCGAGATGCGGCCGTGGATGGCGACGGCCCCGAGGCCCTCGTCCTGCAGCTGCTTCACGAGTCGGTCGGCTCCCCTGGTCGTGCTCACAAACACGAGCGCCCGCGCCGCGCCGGCGCAGATCGATGCCGTGACGCCCAGGCGATCCTCGTGGCGCACGCCGACGAAGCGCTGCTCCAGGGCGTCGATATACCCGGCGGTCTGCGGGACCTCGTGATAGACGGGATCCTGCTGGTAGCGGCGGACGAGTTCGCCCACCGCGCCGTCGAGGGTCGCGGAGAAGAGCAGCGTCTGCGGCTTCTCCTCGACCTGCTCCAGGATGCGCTCGACCTGGGGGAGGAACCCCATGTCGGCCATCTGGTCGGCCTCATCGATCACCACGAACCCGACATCGGCGACCGACAGCTCGCGCTGTTCGAGCAGGTCGTTGAGGCGGCCGGGAGTCGCGATCACGATATCGACGCCGGAGCGCAGGGCTTTCACCTGCCGCAGCATCGAGACGCCGCCGTAGATCGAAGTCAGCCACAGGCCGCGCTGGGCGGCGAACGGTGTGAGTTCATCCGCGACCTGGTTGGCGAGCTCGCGCGTCGGCACCAGCACCAGCGCGTGCGGCCTCCGGGGCCTCGCGCGCCGCGTGCGAACGACCAGCGGCAGGCCGAACGCCAGCGTCTTGCCGGAGCCGGTCTCGGCCCTGCCCGAGACGTCGCGGCCCGCGAGCGCGTCGGCAATCGCGAGCGACTGGATCGGGAAGGGCTCGGTGATGCCCTGCCGCTTGAGCACCGCGTCGAGCTCGGCGGGAATCCCGAGCGCCCGGAACGCGGACACCCCGTCGGGGTGCTCGGAAAGTGAGGGACCCGGCGGGGGCACGCGGGGGATGGTCGGGGTGGAGGTAGTCATATACACGGGCTTCCGTTCTGTGGCCGGCGATCGCGAGCGCGAATATGGTCACCGCCTCGATGGGCGGGTATCGGCAGGAAGCACGCCAGCCTGCAGGCTTCCTGCTCGTGAACCGCTCAGAGTCCACCGCTCCGACGGGTCGGGCCCGCCAGCATTCGCGGCGCTCTACCGGGCTCACGAGCCTGACGCGGCCGTGGCGGGAGAGTGTGTTCTGAGGGGCACGCCGCGCGAATCAGACCGGCGGCGCGTAGGGGAACCGTACCACGAGATCCGGTGGGGACACAGTGGCGGTCGACATCCGGGCCCGGGCCGAGCCGGGCCGGTCCGGGCTCAGGCACGCCCTCCAGCCGCACCGCGGCCCGCCCCGCTGCTGTGCGGCGCCGGTGTTCAGGCGTGGGCCTTCACCGGGCGGCGCGGCGAGAGCGCGGCGTGCATAGTGAGGGCGCTGTCACCACGCGGCGCGCCGCCGTCCGGGCGCGGGGAGATGCGACATGCCGCACAGCGGGGGGCTCGAACGTCGGGCGGCAGGGTGGGTGGACGCCGGGATTCTCTCGGCCGACCAGAGGCGGCAGATCCTCGACTTCGAAGCGGCGGCGGACGGCCGCGGTCATCGCCTCGTCGCGATCCTCGCGGTGCTCGGGGCCGGACTCGTCACCCTCGGGGTCGTGCTCGTGATCTCGCAGAACTGGGACCAGATCGGGAGAACGCCGAAGCTGGCCACGGGGATCGCGCTGCTCCTGGCCTGCCAGGGCGGCGGCTACTGGGTACGCAACGGACCGCTCGGGCTGGTGCGCACCGGGGAGGCACTGCTGCTCCTCGGCACCGGCGTCCTCCTCGGCAACCTCGCGCTCATCAGCCAGCAGTACCACATCGCCTTGAATCCAGCGCCGCTGCTCCTCCCGGTGCTCTGCTCGGCGCTTGCGTTCGCCTGCCTCTTCTCCTCGCGCAGCCACGCCTTCGTCGCGGCCGTGCTGTTCGTGCTGTGGCTCACCGCAGAGAGCCAGCGGGGCGGCTCCCCGCTCGAAGCCCCGGCCGAGACGGTCCTGCTGCTGCTGCTCGGCGCCGGCGCGTGGCTGGTCGCCCTCGCCGCGCTCCAGAGGCGCGGCGCGTACGCGTCGCTCTCGCCTCCCGCCGAACTGGTCGGCGGGATCCTGATCGCCGGCACCGTCTATCTGCTCGGCTTCTACCGCCACTTCGATATCGAGAGCACCGTCCCCCTCGTCCCCGCCGCCGTGCTCCTGCTCGCACCGCTCGTGCTCGTGCTCCCGGCGCTGCTCGCGACCGGCGCGCGGGCCGAGGCGCGGCTCGGCTGGCCCCCGGTCGGTGACCGGCTGCGCCCGCCGCTGCTGCTGGGTCAGCTGACGCTGCTGCTCCTCCTGGCCTGGACGCTCGCGGCGGCGCTCAACCCCCGTGGCGACGCGGAAGAGGCGCTCATCCTCACCACCCTCGGCTACTGGCTGGGGGCATGCCTGCTGGCCGGTTCGATCACCTGGCTCGGACTCGCGCTGCGGCGGGAGTCCTGGGTCAACGCCGCGCTCGTCTTCCTCGGCCTGTTCATCCTGTCGAGGTACTTCGATCTCTTCAGCGACTACGCCCAGACCGGCGCGCTCTTCGCCGGCGCCGGGGCGCTCTTCCTGGTGCTTGCCTCCCTGATCGAGCTGGGCCGGCGCCGGCTGAGCCGGCGCATGGATGCCGCGGCAGGCGGCGCTGGGGTGGGTGGCTGAGATGCGCGCGCTGATCGGGCGGCACCGGCTCGCACTGTTCGGGCTGATCGTGGGGCTCCAGCTGGCGCTGCTGCTCGGGGTCATCTTCGTCGAGGAGAGGCGACAGACGGGCGTCGAGATCGTGCTCGAGTCCCTGCCGGTCGACCCGCGGGATCCGCTCCGCGGCGACTACGTGATCCTCCGCTACCAGGCCGAGGACGTGGATGGCCTGCCGGGCGCCCGAGCCGCCGCAGAGGGCGATCAGCTCTACGTGACGTTCGAGGATCGGGGCCGCTACTGGGAGCCGACCGCGCTCGGCACCCGGAACCTCAGCCGGGACGAGTGGGAGCACGGGCGAGTCGCTGTTCGCGCGCGTGTCGTGCTCGAGTCACCGCTCCGCGTCGAGTATCCCGACCTGGGCGAGTACTTCGTGCCCCGGGGCACGGGGGTGCTGCCCCTCCCGCCGGACGTCCATATCGCGGTCTCGCGGGACGGCGTTGCACGCATCACGTACCTCGAGGTCGACGGGGAGCGCTGGCCGCGGGATTGACCGCGGTCGGCGGAGCGCGCCGCCGAGGGCACACACCACCCGCTGGACGTGCGACCCCGTCGCATCAAGTCCGCCGGGTGATGGGCGCCGGGCCGGAACGCAGCCGGGCGTCATCGCCCCCGGCATCGTCGCGTCGCCGACGACCGGGCCCCGACCGGCTCAGGAGTTGTACAGTTCCCCCGCCGAGGCGGCGACAACCTCAGAGGTGATGCATCACGGCTCCCCGGGACTGGCCCCCGACCCCCTGCCCGACCTGCGGATCGATCCGTCCTCCCGACGCCGGCCGCTGTGCCAGCTGCGGAACGCGGCGGGAGGCCGCCGGCCTCGCCGATAGCCCCGACGCGATCGACGCCCTGCTCGGAGCCATCGCCGAGTGGCGCGCGGCCGAGCTCATAGACGCCGGCTCGGCCGCGCGACTGCGCGACCACTACGACCGCCGCCGCGCGGACATGGCCCGGCCCCCACGCCCACCGGGCGCACCCACCGCGCCCCCCGACGCCGAGCCCGTGCGCCCCGGGACCGCCGCCACGGGCCAGGCGATGGCTGCGCCCCCACCGGCGGCCCGGCGCCCCCCTGCGGCCACGATCGGCGACTGGGCGGCGCGTCGGCAGGCCGACGTGCTGCTGTACGTCGGAGCGTTCCTGCTCGTGATCTCGGCGCTGATCTTCGTCTCGAGCCAGGACGAGACGCGCGCCGGCGGCTGGCGCGTCGTGATCCTCGCCGCCTACACCGGCGGCTTCCTGCTCGCCGGCTGGTTGCTCCGCCGCTGGCCGAGGGTGCGCGAGGCCGGCCCCGTCTTCCTCGCGATCGGCGCGCTCATGACGCCGCTCAACTTCCTGCTGCTGCACAACGAGGTGCTCGAAGGCCGCGAGGTGCCCGGCGAGCTCGTGTGGTTCATCGCCTCGACCTACAGCGCGGCGTTCTACGGCTTCCTCTTCGCGCGCGGTCTCGGACGCCTCTACATCATTCCGGCGGGCATCGCGCTGCTCAGCGCGTGGGGTTCCCTGGCGGTCACGGTCGAGCTGCCGCTTCAGTGGGGTGGGCCGTGGTGGATGGCCTTCGCGCTCGCCGGAGCGGTCGCGCTGGTGGCCACGCGCCGGCGCGAACCCGTCGCCGTCGCGCCGATCGCGGTCATCGCCTCCCTCGCGCTGCTCTTCGCGCACCTCCTCTCCTACTACGACGGCGCTTCCGGCGAGCGATGGCATCTGCCCGTCACGCACGCGCTCCTGCTCGCGGTGGTCGCGCTGCTCGGCGGAGCATGGCGGCAGCCGTTCGCGCTGCTGCCGGCTGCGGCGCTCGTCGCGACGACGGCCACCTCCGCGCTCTGGGCGGCCGACGTCGGCGCGCAGTGGTACTGCTTCCCGCCGCTCGCCGTCGGAGCAGCGCTGGTCGCGGGGCGGTCGCGCTGGACCGCGTGGCGCCCGTGGCTCGCGCCCGGTTCCCTGCTGCTCGCTGCTGCGGGCGGCCTGATGCCCTTCGTCTGGATGCCCGTGCACCTGGGCGGCGACAGCTGGATTGCGGCTCTCGCCACCCTCGCGGCCGGCGCGCTGTTCGCGGCCATCGCGTGGCGCAACGCCAGTCGCGGCGTCTTCACGTGGGATCTCGCGCGACGGGCGCCGGCCGACCATCCGTGGCCGACGCACCCGCTCGAACGCACGGCGCTTGCATGGATCGCCTTCGGCGCATCGCTCGTCGCCATCGGCTTCGCGCAACGAGGGCTCGAGGTCGCCCCGCCCGACACCGGCTGGGCGTTCGCGGTGGTGGGGGCCCTGGTGTCGGCGTCCCTGGTCACCGCCACGAGGCGCGCACCCGCGCTGCTCTGGCTCCTGCTGCCTCCGCTGCTCCTGGCGACGGCCGTCTCCGTCTACGCCGCCGACGAGTCCTGGGGACACGACGCGGTGCTGCTCGCGCTGCCGGCCGCGCACGTGCTCGCGGCATTCGTCGCGCTCAGGCGGTGGAGCCTCGCCGCCACGTCGGTGGCGCTGGGCATGCTCGCGCTCGCGGCGCTGTGGGAGTCGCAGGCGTGGCCGTGGTGGCGCCTCGCGGTCGGCTATGCCGCGATCTCCGTCCCGCTCTTCGGCGCACTCACCAGGCTACGCCGGTACGACCCGCCCGAACCGGCCGGGGCCGAGGCTTTCGCCGCCGCCCACGCACTCTCGTGGCTGCCGCTCGCGGCCGCCGTCGTCACCGCCGGCGCCGCCCTCGGCTCGCGCGTCGCGGGTACGGAGATCGAGGCGGTCACGACGGTCGAGTACCGCACGCTCGTCCTGGTGGTGCTGCTGCTCGCGCCGCTGATCGCCGTCGAGGCGTGGCGGTTGCGGAAGTGGGAGCCCGGCGTCGCCGCGATGGCCGTGGCCCTGGGGGTCGTGGCCGCGCTCTGGCCCGTTGGTGACTGGCCGACGTGGACACTCGCGGTCGCCTACTCCGCGGCGGGCGCGGTCACCTTCTGGGCACTCTCGCCGTGGCGACGCTCCGGCACGGAGTCCTCGTCGGTGGCCGTCCACGTCCTGTCGTGGGCCGGCCTCGTGCTCGGGCCGCTGACGGCGATGCACGCGCTCGACATCCGCCTCGACGGGCTCGATGCCGACGCGGCGACCCTCGTCGAGTTCCGGGCGGTGGCGCTCCTGATGCTGCCGCTCGCCGGGGCCGCGGCGTTCGATGGGCGTCGACTCGACGTCCGCTGGGCCATGCTGCCGGCGTCGGCTCTGGTCATGGTCGCGCTCGAACTCGCGATCGCGACTCTGGAACCCGGGAACGTGCAGGCATACACGGTGCCCGCCGCGCTCTACCTCGCCCTCGTCGGTCTCGTCTCGCGCACCCACGAGAAGTTGCACCCCAACCTCGGCTGGCACGAGTTGCTGCAACTCGCCGGAGCGGCGCTGCTCGTGCTCCCGCAGGCCGAACAGGGATTCGAACCGGGCGGAGCACGCTGGGGGCTCGTGCTGCTCATCGAGGGTCTCGCGCTGCTCGGCGTTGCGATCGTGCTGAACGCACGCTGGCTCGCGGTCTCGGCGGTCGCGACGCTCTCCGGCATCGCGCTGCGCTTCCTGTGGGTCAACCGCGAGTCCGAGGCGGTGCCGTACTGGCTGATGCTGGCGGTTGCGGGGTTCCTGCTGCTCGCCGTGGGCCTCACCGTGCTGCTGCAACGCGAGTGGTGGGATCGCAACCGTATCCGCCTCGAGCGCAGGTGGCGTGAGGGCTCCGTCCTCGACGCGCGCGCATACAGCGCTGCGCCCGCGCCCGCCCTGCTCACCGCCCTCGCCCCCGTCCTCGCCATCCTCGTCGTCACGAGCGCCGAATAGGAGTCGGCGGAGCAAGCCGACAGCGCCCCGCGCACGACGAGCCGCCCGGGATGCCGGACCGCCGCCAGCCGCCGGCGACACGTCCGCCGCGTGCGCGAACGGCCTGTCCCACGGCGTCGCCGTCCCTATGCGAGGGGTTGAGTCCGGGGCGCCAGCCGGAGGGGCGTCTCCTCCGTGCGCGCTTCAGCCGTCACTGACGAATCGCGGCATCACCTCGGTGGCAAAGGTCTCCAGGTTCTTCAGGGTCTTACGTAACGGAATCCCCATGTGCGCGAACTCGACGAGCAGATATTCCAGGTTGCATACCTCCTGCAACTCGTGAACCTTCTCCACCACATTCTCGGGGGAGCCGACAAGCAGGGTGCGCGGCTCCAGGAAATCCCAGTCCAGATTCACGCCGGGGTCCAGGACCTCGCCCGGGTTGGTGAAGACCTGCCTGCCGCGAAAGGGATCATTGAAGATGAAGGAGGACATGATCCCCTGTTCCGCATCCCGGCGCGCCTCCTCCATGGACGAGGCGACGTACGTGGAGCGCATGACCGCCTGGTCTTCTCCCACGCGGAAGGGTCTCCCGTCGCGCTCGCTCCTGACCTGCGCGTAGAGTTCCATTCGCTGCTTGATTCTGAGAGCGGGAGGCTGCCAGTAGCACGCCTTCAGTCCGAGTTCGGCCGCTGTTGTCACAGAACGGTCCGTGGAAACGGTCATCCACAGCGGCGGGTGCGGCTTCTGGTAGGGCGCCGGCGTCACCCGGAGCTTCGTGACCTTCTCACCCTCCTGCCAGGCGGGATTCGACGGGTAGCGCGGATGGGAGAAGACGGTGCCGTCGACTGGAAACGTGTAGTTGTTCCCGTCGTACGAGAAGTACTCGTTGCTCCATATCTCGCGCACTATATCCACCGTCTCCCGGAACAGCTCCCTGCTCTCCTGATCCCTGCGAGGGTCCGCGTGAGGATGGAACTGTGGACCCTCATACGGCCAGATTCCCCTGCCGAAGCCAACCTCCACGCGCCCTCGGGTCATGTTGTCCAGGATCGCAAGGTCTTCGGCCAGCCGTATGGGATGCCACCACGGAGCGATGTTCGCCATCTGCCCGATCCGAATCCTGGACGTTCGCGCCGCGAGGTCTGCGCCGAGCAGAATCGGGTTCGGCAAGTCGCCGACTCCATAGGGTCCAAAGTGGTGTTCTCCGAGCCACATGGTCTCGAAGCCGAGCTCCTCGGCCAGAATCGTCTGCTGCCTGAGGTTGTCGATCATCTGCTCGGCGTTGGTGGCCTCCCCGGCGGACGCCGCCACCGTCGTGAACGCCGCGAATCTCATATCTGAGACCTCCCTCGCCCTGGTTCTTCAGCGCCCCTGTGGTGATGGTTGTCGTGAGGACATTCGCGGGCGGAATGCCCCATCGTCCGGGCGTTGTCGGACGCCGGTTGTACGCCCCCAAACGGGCCGTGCTACCTTTCCGGCGACGATACTACAGGGAGTGGGGACGTGGGATCAGAACGAAATCGGGGTCTCGTCCAGACCGTGCTGGGCCCTGTACCCCCGTCCGAACTGGGTGCCACGACGACCCATGAACACCTCTATATCGACTTCTCGTTCATGTATCGCCCCGCCCGGGACTCGCCGTCGCAGGAGCTGGCGGATGCGCCCATAGCCCTGGACAACATCGGATGGATACGGCGCAACTACTACAGCAACCGCTCCAACCTTCAGTTGATGGATGTGGACACAACGATAGGAGAAGTCAGCAAGTTCAGCGAAGCCGGAGGCGGCGCCATTGTCGACGCCACCTCGATGGGAATGGGACGCTCGCCGGATGCGCTGGCCCACATATCGCGTGCATCGGGCGTCCACATCATCATGGGTGCGGGCTTCTACGTCGCAGCCGTCCATCCAGAAGATATGGATGAGCGGGCCGCGGAGGATCTGGCGCGGGAGATTACCGGCGATATCTGTGACGGCGTTGGAGGCAGCGGCATCAAGGCGGGCATCATCGGGGAGATTGGCTGCACGTGGCCCCTGGCGCCAAACGAGCGCAAGTCCCTGTCGGCGGCGGCAATCGCGCAGAGAGACACGGGTGCGGCGATATTGATCCATCCAGGGCGGCATCCGGATGCACCGTTGGAGATCCTGGAGGTGCTCGAATACGGCGGCGCGGATCTGTCCCGGGTGATCGTGGGACATCTGGATCGAACCGTGTTTGAGTTCGACACGCTTCTGAGTATTGCCGCGTCAGGCTGTTACCTTGAATGGGACCTGTTCGGCAATGAAGGATCGTACTACCCACTCGCCGACATCGATATGCCGAGCGACGCCCAGAGGCTGGGCTTCATTCGGTACATCGCCGACGCCGGCTATTCCGATAGAATCGTTATCGGTCAGGACATTTGCATGAAGCACCGACTTGTCAGATACGGAGGACACGGCTGTAGGGTCAGGGGCTGGCGCGGTGCGAGCCGTAGGCGGTGGCGCATCAGTTCCAAGCCGGTTTCCCGGTGGTGCCCAACTCCACGGCCATAGCAGCGTCCGTCTCCAGCCCCTGCCACATCGAACCGGACGTGAGGTTCTCCCTCATCCGGCTCACCGATGCCCTTCACCAGATGGCATGCAGCGCTCCCCACAACGTGGGTCGTGCCTTGGCCAGCCGGTACAGCATGTGCGGAGAGCCTCGAACCCTACCAAGTGGTTGCTAGCCCCGAGGGGCACTCACCAGTCCACACCCCCAGCAACATGCACGGACAAAGTAGGGGTCCTTCCCATCACCGGCGGTTATGTTGTCCGTCCGGCTCCAGCGGTACTACGACCCCCTCCGCCACCCTTCCGGCTGGCTGTCCACTTCCCGGCTCTGACCGGTTATAGGACGCCTCGCTCCGACGCCCTCTCACAGGGTGCCGGGCCGGGGAGGGCTTCTCCGGTTCCCGTCGCTACCTTCCGTACGTTCCACGTCCCATACGCCGGGAGGTTTCTTGAGGCTGCATTCCAGGATCTTCACCTCGTCCATGGCCTTCGCCCTGACCACCCGGGCTCGGCTCCTCCTTGGTCCTGTCAATAGACAGGCGAGTCTCACGGCGCGGCAGACTTCGCGTCATGCTGCGGACCGCACGTTTGCTCCCCCTCATAGGGCTCTTGACGTCGGGCTTCGACGCAGACCGTTTCCCGTCCACGCCGCCGACCTGCTAACGGGCCTCCTGACAGTTACCCGTGCCGGACTCTCACCGGCTGGCAGCAACGAGCATGTCTCCGGACCGGTCACGTCATCACGTCACCACCCCTTCGACTTCCGGACGCACACGGCCACATCCTCGAGAACATCGTTCCCAGAATGCGACGCAAGGGATTCTCGGAAGACGTGATTCAAGCGATAACTGTGGACAATCCGGCCACGGTACTCACTCTCGCATAGAGGCGATCGACCGCCTCGGCGCCGTCGAGCGGCCGCGGAGCCGCCGCGGCCCGCTCAGCGGCCCCGGCTCCGCGGCTCCGGTGTCGACTCGTCTGGTCCGAAGAACAGCCCGCGCAGCAGCAGGAGCGCCGACTCCCGCCAGCGCACATCGCGCGCGCTCTCGTCTCCGGGACGATCCTCCCCCCGCAACGCTCGCGGGATCTCCGCTGAGACCGCGGCGCCAAGGAGCATGATGTTGACGCTGACGAAGACCCAGACCAGCATCGCGATGACGCCTCCGAGCGAGCCGTAGATCACGTCGTAGTTGCCGAAGTGCGCCAGGTAGGCCGCAAACCCGAACTTGACCGCCTCGAACCCCACCGCGGTGAGCAACGCCCCGGGCCAGAGGTAGCGCGGCCTCAGCGAGGAGTTCGGGAGCAGCCAGTAGAGGAAGAGAAACGCGAGGAAGCTGATCAGTCCGGTGATTCCGACTGCGCCGAGCTCCCAGACGAACCCCTGCTCCCGCAGGATCCCGAAGTCCACCGCCTCGGCCTGCGCGAGACGCCACCCCGTCGTCAGCACGAGCGACACGAGCAGCAGGAACCCGAGCACCGGCGCGATCGTGACGTCGACGAGCTTGCCCTGCACGAACGGGCGGGCCCGGTCCACCTCGAAGATGGTGTTGAGTGCCCTGCGCAGCGCGGCGGCGAGGGCGCTCCCCGTCCATATCGTGGCGACCAGCGCCACCAGCCCGATGGTGGCTCCGCCGCTCGCGAGCGCGGCGAGGGCCTCCTCGACGATCGGCGCCTCCACCGGGATCCCCGCGACGATCCCGTCGAGCACGCGCTGCTGCAGCTCTTCGTCGCGGAGCACGAGGCCGAACGCCGAGAACGCCAGCAACGCCAGCGGGAACAGCGAGATGAGAGCGTAGTAGGAGATGCCCGCCGCGATCTGCGCGGCGCCGACACTGATGAAGTTCGCGGTCGCGCGCCGCGCCACGACGAGCGCCAGCACGGGCGCCCGCCGCCAGAGCGGAGCGGGGGCAGATGCCGACGGCGTCGGCGAGGGAGACGGCGGCGCGGACGCGGACACCAGTCGTTCCTTCCCCGGCGCGGCGGCTCAATCCACCAGAGCAAGGTGTCGAGTCTACGATCGATCCTCCTGTCGTCGTGCCGCCGGGCGAGGTCACCGGGCCGCGCGCACATCTCCCCGCATCGCCAGCCTCCGCGCATGCGTGTCAAGCGCGAAGAGGTGATGATGGCGGATTTGCTCGCGCCCGATGTGCACCCAGTGATCGCCCCAGCTGTGACGGCGCACGGCGCGGAGCGACGCCACGACACACGATTCCCGGTTGCCTGGAGCCCGGAGTCAGCGGGGCAGCGGCTCCCCGGCACAACCTGACCGGACCCTCTTCGCGAGCGCCTCTGAGAGTCCCGCCTGCTGCCGAACCGTCCGGCGTCCGGCGTCGGCAGCCGGTCGCTCCTTCTCAGTTGTCGGGCACGTCCCCGCGATCCGCGACCGCGGCCGGCGGCCCCTCGCTCTTGGCGATCAGCGGTGTCATCGGGGCCAGGCCGTCCGCGAACAGCTCGAAGAACGGCCGATTCACGAACTCGGGCGCCCCGAGGATGTACGCCGCGTAGACGCCGCCCTCGAGCGCGTAGAGCGCCGTAACGCCGCGGCCCTGCACGCACGGCGCCGACCTCCTCGACGCTCCCGCCCTCGTAGAGCACGAGGCTGAAGCCCGTGGCGATCTCGCCGCGCAGGCACTCCGGCCAGGACTGCGCCGCGCCGCCGTCGCTCGCCGGGTCGGCCGTGGCCGGTCCGTCGCTTCCGGCGATGAAGAGCGTCACGGCCGGGACGCCCTCCGCGTACAGCTCGATGAAGGGCCTGTTCACGAACTGGGGCGCCCCGAGGATGTAGGGCACGTAGGCGCCGCCCTCGAGCGCGTAGAGCGCCGTGACGTGGCGGCTCTCCGCGCAGCCGACCAGGTCGCCGATGCCGCCCCCCTCGTAGATGAGGATGCTGAAGCTCACCGCCACGGCGCCGCTCAGGCAGGGCGCCGCCGACCGCTCCGCCTCGGCCGCAGCGCCGATGCGCACGAGGTAGACCCCCCTGCGGCTCTCGTCGGGAGAGGTCACGGTCACCGTGATCTCATCGAGTCCGTCCAGCGCCACCTGGTGGCCGTCGGCGACCTCGTCCGCGTCGGGGGGGTCGATGGCGACCGCCGTGCGGCGCGCCGCGGCCGCCTCGACCGTCGTCTCGGTAGCGCCCTCACTCGCGACGCCCTCGTATTCCGTCTGGCCGGGTGAGAACTCGCCGATCTCGACATCGCTGAGCGCAAGCGATACCAGCCGGGCGTCGATCCCGTCCGGCATGTTGTAGCTGTAGACCCTGCCGTCGCTGGAGTCGGCGACGTACATCACGTCGCCGTCGGACCAGAGACCGCGCGGGCTGTTGTTGCTGGCCCGGCTCAGCCTCCAGAACTCCTCATCGCGCACGCGCGCGAGCTCGAGGTCCTCTTCCTCGTCCGCGCTCGTGTCCTCCTCCTCGAGCGAGGGCAGGCGGTAGGCGAAGAGGCGCTTGGCGACGTCATCGGAGACCCAGACGGAGGTGCCGTCGGACCAGATGCCGTGCGGGTCGTCGTTGGCGTCGTCCAGGGCGTACCCCGCGAGCAGCTCGCCGCTCTCCAGGTCGTAGCCGTAGAGGGCGTTGTCGCGGCCATCGAGCACCCACAGCGTCGGGCCGTTCGACCAGATGCCGCGCGGGTCGTCGTTGTCGGGGTGCAGTGCGAGATCGGAGTCGGGGAGGCGCTCGCCGCTTGCGAGGTCGTGTGCGAAGAGCTTGTCCTTGCCGCTGTCGGAGATCCAGATGGTGCGGAGGTCGGACCAGACCCCACGGGGCGCGAGGTTGGCGTCGTCGAGCTCGAACTCGAGCTCCTCGACGCGTTCGCCCGTGGCGAGGTCGTAGGCGTAGACCGCGTCGTCGGCGCCGTCGCCGTTCTCGGCGAGCCAGAGCGTCGCGCCGTCGGACCAGGAGCCGGTGGGGACATCGTGGCCGCCGTCGAGCTCCTCGATGTCGCGGGTGACGTTCCACTCGAACTCGATCTCGCTGGGCGTCGGGCCCGAGGGGCCGCCGCCCCCACCACCCCCGAACACGATCGTCGGCCCGACCGGCTGCGTCGTCACGGTGATGGTGACCTCGACGCTCGCCCGGCCGCCGTTCCCATCGCTCGCGTCGACGGTCACCGTGTAGGTCTCCTGAATCGACACGTCGAAGGCCGTGCCGGCCCCCACGGTGATCTGGCCGGAGTCCTCCGCGATCTCGAAGTCCGCCGAGCCCGAGAGGCGGTAGGTCGGGTCGTCGCCGTCGCGGTCCGTCGCCGCGACGGGCGCGCCGACCGGCTCGCCGGCGCCGGCGGACTCGGCGACGGAGCGCTCGGCCGCGGACGGCGGGAACTCCGGGGGGTCGTTCACCGGCCGGATGGTGACGGAGACCGTGCCCTCGTCCCGCAGGGCGCCGTCGGAGACCGTGTAGCGGAAGCCGTCGGCGCCGTGGTAGTCGGCGCGGGGGGTGTAGGTGATCTCCCCGCTGCCGGGACCTGCGGTCGCCGTGCCGCTGCCGGGCCGGCTCACCGCCGTGACGGCCAGGTCGGCGGCCTCCGGATCGCTGTCGTTCGAGAGCACGTCGATGACGACCGGCTCGTCCTCGTTCGTCGAAGAGGCGTCGGGCTCCGCCACCGGCGGCTCGTCCACGCCGGTGAGGGTGATGGTGACGTCGACGTAGTCGGCGGCGTCGAAGATGTCCCTGGCGGTGACCATGAGAGAGTAGCTGATCCGGCCGGAGTCGAAGTCGAAGACCGCGCCGGGGGCGACCCGGATCTGGCCGGTCGTGCGGCCGATCACGAACTCGCTTGCCCCGGTGAGCGAGTAGGTCAGCGGGTCGTTCTCCGCGTCGGTGGCGCGCACGGTGCCGACGGTGCGCCCCCGCGGGGTGTTCTCCAGGAGGGAGATGTCGTCGACCGCGTCCGGGAGGACCGGCGGCGTGTTCGAGGTGCGGACGTTGGCGGCCGGGAACTCCGAGACGCCCGGCGGCGCCGTCTTGCCCGCGCCGTGGCCGTCCTCGTACTCGGCGCTCGCGCGCAGGTAGGCGCCGCGGTCGTCGGGGGCGGGCGTGTAGCTGCGCGAGGTGGCGCTGTCGATATCCGACCAGGGGCCCGTGCGGCCCGGCGAGCGCTGCCACTGCCAGTTCTTGCTGACCACGCCGTCGGCATCCTCAAGCGTGGCCGTGACCGTGCGGTTGATGACGGGGGTTCTCCGGTCGAGGGTCACCGCGCCGGGCTCGTCGAGGTTGGCGACGTGGACGGTCACCTCGAGCCTGCCGTTCAGCACGCCGTCGTTGGCGTTCAGCGTGACCTGGTACGACGCGCTCCCGCTCTCGGAGTCGGGCGGCGCCCGGAAGGTGAGCCTGCCGCTGCGCTGGTCGAAGTCGAACTCGCGTGCGTCGGCGCCGGTGAGCACCGTGGCGCTCCCGACCGACCCCCAGTTGGTGGAGGAGCCCTCGGGATCGCGCCGGGTGTAACTCCCGACGGCCACCACCTGCCCCGGGGTCGGGTTGATGACCTCGTTGAGGGTGACCTCGTCCGGCCCGCTGATCTCGGGCGGCTCATCGACGGGGGTCAGGGTGACGGTCACGGGCAGGCCGCCGACCCGATTGCCCTCGTCGGCGGCCCGCACGGTGACCCGGTAGACCGCGCTGCTGCGGGCCTCAAAGTCCGGCGTGGCGGCGAAGCTCAGATTGCCGGTGCCTGCGTCGAACGTGAAGTAGCGCGCCTCCGGCCCGGCCAGCGTCTGCCAGGAGACGGCGGCTCCCTCCGGGTCGCTGGCCGTGTAGCGGCCGACGCGCGTCGAGCCGTTCTCCGCGAACTCGACACTCGAGTCGCCGCTGATCTCGGGCGGCTCGTCGACGCCCTCGACTCTGACCCGCACGTCCAGGTCGCCGGTCAGGCTGCCGTCGTTCGCTTCGATGGTGACCTCGTAGGCGTTGTCGCGGTCTGCGTCCGCCCTCGCCTCGAAGTCGGGGGCGGGGTCGAAGGTGAGCACGCCGTTCTCGCTGAGGGCGAAGGCGCTCGCGTCGTCGCCGCCCAGCGACCACGTGAAGGTGTTCGCCCGACGCTCGGGATCCCGCGCGCGGTAGGTGCCGACGGTGGTGGTGTTCTCCCGGACCACGGGGGTCGTGCCGCCCATGACCACAGGCGGCTCGTCCTCGTCGTCGATGGTGATGGTCACGCGGATCGTGTCGTCCGTGGCGGTGCTCGCCGTGCCGTCTGCGGCCTTGCCGTCGTGGACGGCGACGGTCGCCTGGTAGCTCGCGGTCCGCTCGCGGTCGAGCGCGACCTTCGTCAGCAGCTGCCCGGTCTGCTCGTCGATGTCGAAGTTGGCGGCGCCTGCGGTCAGCGAGTACGTCAGCGTGTCGCCGTCGTCGTCGCGGGCGGCGACGGGATCGCCGATGTCCCGCCCGGTCGGGGTGTTCTCGATCACGCTGCGCTGGCCGCTCTCGCTGTTCGGGAACTCGGCGGGGCTGTTGGTGTTGGGGCGGGCCGGCGTCCCCGTCGCGGTTGTGGACCACGCTCCCTCGTCGGCGTCGTTGCGTGCCAGCACCTGCACGTCGTAGCTGAGAGTGTGGTCGAGGCCGCCGATCACATAGCGGAGGTCTCCGTCGCCGGTCCTCCAGGCGAAGGTCACGACGCTCCAGAAGGCGTCGGCCTTGTCGGTGGCATCGCTCCGGATGTAGCGGACGTCGTAGGACGTCGGGGTGCCGGCGCCGGCGTAGCCCGGAACGCGCCACGAGACCGCGAGGCCGGCGTCGCGCGGGGCGACCGATACGGAGCGGGGGCTGCCCGGGACTGCCTGCTCCGTCTGCTCGGCGGCGAAGTCAGACCAGGGCCCGATGCCGTCGGCGTTCCGGGCCCGGAGGGCGACCCGGTACTTCGTGTCCCCGTCCAGCCCGCTCACGGTGTGCTGCCGATCCGTGAGGCTCCCGACGCCGGGAAGCTCCCGCCAGCGGCCGTCGGCGAAGTCGGTCGCGTCGTCGCGGATGTGGCGAAGGTCGTAGGAGGTGACGTCGGACGCGCCGACATCCTCGGGCTCCTTCCAGGTGATGGTGAGGGAACCGGGGCCCTCGACCACCTCATCGATGTCGGGGGAGATCGGGACGTACCCGTGGCCGTAGGCCGTGAGCTTCCACGACGTGAGCGTGCCCGTATCGTCGTGGAGGGTGTCCGTGACGCGCAGCGTCCAGGTTCCCTCGGCCTTCTCGCCCAGGTGCCTGGCCGACCCGAAGCGATGGCTGCCGTCGAACGACCCCCTCAGGAGGACGGAGAGGGCGGGCACGGAGAGCACGGAGACGGCGCCGGCCGGCGACACGAGCTCGATCTGGAGATCGCGGAACCAGTTGTGTTCCAGGGTGATCTCGATCTCCATGAACTCGACGAATGCGACATGGGAGTCGAGCGTCAGGCTGTCGGTCAGGGCGGTGGGTGCGCCCACGTCGGGTGCGTCGGGAATCGCGAGTCCGATGTCTCCCGACTCGGCCCCGGATTCCCGTAGCTTCGGGACGATCGTCCAGCCGTCGGCGAGGGCGACGGCGGCTGCGGCGTCGACCATGCCGAAGCCGTACTCGTGATTGAACGAGTAGCGGTCGGTCGTCGAGCCGTACCGGAGCGCGCCCTGCTCCCACCCGCCGTTCCCGGAGTCGTTCTGGCGCGCGGACGCGGCGAGGATGAGCTTGACGTCGCGCCACGTGAGGTCCGCGTTGGCGGCGCGCATGAGGGCAACCACGCCCGAGACGATGGGCGTGGCTGCCGAGGTGCCGCCGAAGTCCTCGCGGTAGCGGTCGACCTGGTGGGTCGTCGCAATCCGCGGCAGGCCGTAGCGACCGCTGTTGGAGGGCGCGCAGATCCAGAGGTTGGCGCCCATCTCGGAGTACGCGCTCCGGCGGTCGTCGTAGCCGACCGCGCAGGCGGCTGTGACCGCGTAGAAGTTCGCGAGGCCGTCGAAGTTGGAGTTGCCGTTCTCCGGGTGCCCGTTGCCGGCTGCCCAGACGTAGACGATGCCCTTGCCTCCGAACCCCTCCGTCACTCCCCGCTCGACCGCACTCTCCCAGACCGTACCTGAGCCCCGAGGGAGGCCGGTCGTGACAAAGCCCCAGCTGTTGTTGGAGACGGCCGTGTCCTGCAGATGGCGCGTCATGGCGTCTTGCAAATGGTCAGAGGTGGACGTCTCGTGGGTGATCAGGTTGTAGGCGTAGATGCGTGCCTCGGGGGCCACGCCCCGCACGCCGATGTCATTCTCCGGCGCGGCGATGAGGCCGGCGACGGCCGTGCCGTGGGTGTCGAGCGGATCGAAGACGTTGTTGTTGCCCTGATAGTCGCGGTTGCGTGCGGCGATGACGTTCGCGCTCAGGTCGACGTGGTCGCTCTGGAGGCCGTCGTCGACGAGGGCGATGTTCACGCCCGAGCCCTTGTTTCCTCCCGCCCAGACGCTCTCGACGTTGATGTCGTGCCCGGCGCCGCCGGGGAACTGGCCGGTGTTGCCGAGGTGCCACTGGCATCCGTACCAGGGGTCGCTCTCCGGCGTGGTCAGAGCGGTGCACCGCGCAAGCGCCTGGTTGTAGGGCGAGGCGAGGGCGTGGAGGAGGTAGGCCCCGTTCCTGCTGCCGGAGCGCCGCACCTGAATGTGGTACGTCCCGGCGTCCAGCTTCCCCCAGAGCGAGACGCTCACCTCCTCTTTGCCGTTGGCGGCCCAGGTCGAGTGGGGAATGACCTGCGTCAGGGACACGGGAGTATCCGTCCCGTCGAGGACCGTCGCCGTGAGCGGCAGCGCGCTACCGAGGGTCAGGGCGTAGACAAAGACGTAGGTGTCCTCTGCCAGCGTGAGGCTGAAGAAGTCCTCGTCACTCGACGAGGAGATTCGGCCGCTTTCGGGCGCGCCGAGGGTGAGCGGCGCCGCGGTAGCCGCGTCGCCGCCGGGATCGACGACCGTCCGCACATGCAGCGCGTAGGTTCCGGTCGGCTCGAAGCCGACGCCGCTGACGCGGATGTAGTAGGTTCCCGCCGCCAGCTCCCGACTCAGCACGAATCCCAGGCTGTTGCCCGACAGCCCACCGTCATCGTTCTCGGCCAGGACAGTCTCGTTCTCGCGGAGCAGCTCGCCGTAGGTGTCCAGGTCGCCGGCGGCCATGACCCAGATCTCGGCGGCGCTGCCGAGGACCAGCTTGAAGTAGTCCTCGTCCGACCGGGCGTCGATGCGTCCGGGCGTCACCGAGTCGAGCGTGACGGTCGTCGCCGTGGCCGCGCTGTCGCCGGGGTCGATCGCGGCGCGGGCGTGGATGGTGTACGAGCCTGAGGCGAAGCCCCGGTAGCTGATGACGCGAACGTAGTAGGTTCCCGACTCGACCTCCCGCCGGAGGCTGAACCCGTCTCGCGGACCGAGCCGGTCGTTCCGGGGGTCCCGCGTGATGAGCGAGCCTCTCGAGTCCAGCAGCTCGCCCACCGAGTCGAGCTCGCCGTCGGCGTAGACCCAGAGGTCGGCGGCGCTCGTGAGGACGATCTGGAACACGTCCGCGTCGTTTGCGGGCTCGATCCGCCCGATCACCGAGCCGCCCAGCGTGAGTGATGTCGCCGAGGAGGTGCTGTCGCCGTGGTCGGTGGTGGTGCCGGTGGCGGTCTGCGACCACTCGCCGATGTCGCCGTTCTGGTTGTCGGCGCGCACCTGCACGTCGAACTCCACGCCGTCGGAGAGATCCTTCACCTCGGTCTCGAGGCTGCCGCCGCCCGTCGTCCAGACCTCCTCGACGGTCCAGTTGGCGTCGTCCGCCTTGCGCGCAGGCGTCGCGTCGGTGCGGATGTAGCGCAGGTCGTAGGCGACGATCACCGAACCACCATTGTCCGAGGGCGCGGTCCACGGCACGGTGAGCGAGTTGGTGGTGGCGGTGATGGTGCCGACCGTGGGCGCGCCGGGCGTGCTCGCCTCCACATGCCCCGCCCCGACCATGAGACACAGCGCGGCGAGGGCCGCGAGCAGCGACCGACGGCTCACCGGAGAACGGCTTCCGTTCGCCAGTTCGGGCTGGAGATCAACACGCCGTCCTGTGCGGCGAGTTCGTTGGCCAGGGTGAGCGAGGGGAATCCGGGCTGAGTCGTCACGAAGAAGGCGTTGACGGCGAAGTCCCGCCCCTCCACGCGGCTCCGGTCGATGTCGTTGTCCGAGAAGAAGCGGTCCACCCTCGCCTGGTCCCAGCCGGCGTCGAGGGCGAGCAGCACCCCGCCGGGCAGCGTCATCAGGTCGCCGGCCGGCGAGCGGAAGACGGGATCGGTGTCGGCCTCATCATGCCGGGGCTGCGCGCGAACGACGCTCGCGGTGTCGCCGCGGGTGACGACCTCATCATCGTTCCGGTTCTCCTCATTGCTCTGCAGGACGAGGTCGGCCTGCAGCAGCACCCGCTCGGTGCGGTCGCCGTCCTGCCAGGTGTAGACGGTCCCCGTGGCGGGCGTGGAGGCCGAGTCGCCCTTCACCTGCCGGGCGTCGCCGGACTTGGTGCCTCCGGCCCCCGGCTCGACGGCCGAACCATCATCCCGCCCGAGCGACTGCGATCCCCCGGGTGCTGAACCTGCCCCGGGCTGCGGCGTCGGCGACAGGGCAGGCGCAGCGGTGGTGGGTGGCGGGCTCGCGAGGGGGGCGGCGCCAGACGGCGCGCGAGCGGGCACGATCGCCGGCTGAGCGCTCGCAGTGGTGGTGGCGGCTCGTGGAGGGGCCGGTGCCGGCGCGCCGGCCGGCTCGGTCGAGCTGCAGCTTGCGAGGAACAACACCGCGCCCAGGAGCCCGGGCACTGCTCCGGCGGCCCATCGCGTCGCCGGGCCTCGCTCGCTGGCTGTGCCGAACGGCAGGGTCACGCTCCGATCCTCACTCGCATCGGGGGAGCCGGCCTCGACCGGGCTGTCGCAGTCGACGCCGGGTCGTCCGGTCAGTGTACCGGTCCATCTGTGCATCCTGCGGCCCACCTCGCCAATGGCAACCGCCGAGGGCGACGGCTGGCGCGGCGGGCGCGAAGCGACCGATGTCGCCGCAACTCGCCGCGCCAGCCCTGCGTCGCCGGAACCGCAGCCGAGCCCACCCTGCTGAGTCGCAGCTGGGTCGAACGGGTGCGTGATGATGACGCCCCCGACGTCCCGACTCCGCGTGACAGGCCGACCCTCAGGAGTGCACCGGCGCCGAGGAGGACCGGGAGCCGCAGGCGCAGAGCCGGGCGGATTCGTGGCACCATACTCGCCCAACCGTCCTGTGCAGGCGGAAGTCGGCCGTGCTGCGATTCTATGCGCCGATGTGGAGATGCGGACCGCGGAGCCGCTCGCGTTCAACAACCGACGTGGGGGCCTCACCTCGCGCGCGCCCGAGCACCGCCGCCGCCTGGAGGTTGAGACGCTGACAAAGCTGCCAGCATCCACGCTCACGCACCTCGAGTGCTCGATCTGCGGTGTGAATCGCCAAGGTCTATAGACCACGAAATCGCCAGATCGCCAGGGTCATTGATCCACTTCGCCAGGGTCATTGATCCACCCCGTCAGGGACTCCTGCCCGCCCGGGTCGCCGGTACGGCCACCATCGCCTGCATCCCCAGCGGAGGGAGCAGCGATGGCCTACCGGGAGGTACACGGGGTGGAGATCCAGGAGATCATTCGACGCTGGCAGGCGGGGCTCAGCCAGCGCCGCATCGCCAGCGGCACGGGGCTATCGCGCGTGACGGTGCGCCGCTACGTCGAGGCGGCCGAGGCGGCCGGCCTCACGCCGGGCGGTCCCGAGCCGAGTGAGGAGCAGCTCGCCGCGCTGGCGACGCTGAGCCTCTCCGGCCCGCGGCAGGTCGAGGCGCCGAGCGAGGAGCTGCTCTCGCCCTGGGCGGAGCAGATCGAGCGCTGGCTTGAGACCGACCGCCTGCAACTGACGCGCATCCAGGAGCTCCTCGCCGGACGAGGCTGCGAGGTCTCCTACACCACGCTGCGGCGTTTCATCCGGCGCCGCGGCTGGCGCCACCGGCTGCCGTCGACCGTGCGCATGGACGACGGGCCGCCGGGCGAGGTGGCGGAGATGGACTTCGGCCGCCTCGGCTTCATCCGGGACCCCGAGAGCGGCCGCCGGCGCGCGGTGTGGGCGCTGGTCGTCGTCTGGCGCTACTCACGCCACTGCTTTGTGTGGCCCACCACCAGCCAGACGCTGGACGCCGTGATCGAGGGCCTGGAGGAGGCCTGGTCCTTCTTCGGGGGCGTGCCCCGCTACCTCGTCATCGATAACTTCCCGGCCGCCGTGGCCGGGGCCGACGCGCTCCACCCGCGCCTCACCCGGGGCTTCCTCGAGTACGCCCGCCACAGAGGCTTCATCACCGACCCGGCGCGCGTACGTCATCCCCGCGACAAGCCGCGCGTCGAGCGCAGCATCCCCTACGTGCGCGAGCGCCTCTTCAAGGGCGGCGACTTCCGGGACATCGTCGACCTGCGCTCCGCCGCCCGCAGCTGGTGCCTCGAGGTGGCGGGGCAGCGCATCCACGGCACGACCCGCCGCCGGCCGCTCGAGGTCTTCCGGGAGGAGGAGCTCCCTCTGCTCGCTCCGTGGGACGGCGAGCCCTACGAGGTCCCCGACTGGCGGACCGCCACGGTCCATCCCGACCACCACATCGCCTGCCAGTACGCGCTGTACTCGGTGCCGTCCACGGCCTGCCCGCCCCGCCAGAAGGTCGAGGTGCAGCTCGGCTCGAAGCTGGTGCGCATCTACCACCGCGGTCAGCTCATCAAGGTCCACCCGCGCCAGCGCCGGGGCGGCCGGGCCACCGACCCGAACGACTACCCGGCCGAGCTCACCCCCTACACCAGGCGGGCGCCCGACTGGATACAGCGCCGCGCCGCCGAGCTGGGGGAGGCCGTGGGCGCCTACGCCGAGCGTCTCTTCGAGGGCTCCCTGCCCTGGGCGAAGCTGCGGCAGGGCCACAAGCTCCTCCGGCTCGCCGAGCGCTACTCCCCCGACCGCCTCGACGCCGCCTGCCGCCGCGCGCTCGAGGTCGACCTCATCGACGTGCGCCGCCTCGAGCGCATCCTCGTCGAGGCCCTCGACCAGGAGAGCACCCCAGACCAGCCCGAGCTGCCGCCACCTCCGGGGCGCTTCGCCCACTCGGGCTCCGTCTTCGCACAGTCCCGCACGCAGACCCCGACAGGAGCACCACGATGACCGCCACCACCTCAGACCTCCGTCCGCTGCTCAAGCGCCTCAAGCTCGGCCGTATGCTCGACACCCTGCCCGAGCGCATCGCCCTCGCGCGGCGCGACCACCTCGACTACGCGGACTTCCTGCAGATCCTGCTCGTCGACGAGGTGAGCCGCCGCGACCACGGGCGGTTGGAGCTGCGCCTGCGCCAGGCCGGCTTCGAGCAGCTCTGCCGCCTCGAGGACTTCGACTGGGCGGCCGCCATCCGGCTCGACCGCCGCCTGCTCGACGCCGCCTTCTCGCTGCACTTCCTCGATCGCCGCGAGCACGTCCTGCTCGTCGGCCCCGTCGGCGTCGGCAAGAGCTTCCTGGCCCAGGCGCTCGGCTACTCAGCCGTCCGCTCCGGACGCACCGTGCGCTTCGCCCCGGCCGACCACTACTTCCGCGAGATGGCGCAGGCCCGCGTCGACCACTCGGCCGAGAAGGTCTTCCGAAGCTTCCTCGCGCCCGACCTGCTCATCCTCGACGACCTCGGGCTCCATCGCCTCAGCGCGCAGCAGTCCATCGACCTCTACGAGCTGGTCATCGGGCGCCACCGCAGCTCCAGCTTCGTCATCACCTCGAACCGCGCCGTGGAGGAATGGCTGGGTCTCTTCGACGACCCGATCCTCGGCAACAGCGCCCTCGACCGGCTCGCCAACGCCAGCTACCAGATCGTGATCGAGGGCGATAGCTACCGCCAGCGGCTCTCGCCGCACCGCGCCCTGCTCGAGGCGCAGACGGGAGGTGATTGACGCGCTAGACGCTCACTGATATCAAGCCGCCTACCGGCGTCCCGGGTGGTCTAATGACCGTGGCGACGCGTGGATCAATGACCCTGGCGATCGACATCTGCGGCGCGCGTTGCGAGTGCGACGAGCTGCAGACGATCTGTCGCCAGTGTGGCCGCGCTCTGTTCGCGCGCTACGACCTCGACGGCGCGAGGGAGACGCTCACACGCGAGGCCCTGGGCGGGCGCGAGGCCTCGATGTGGCGCTACGCCGAGGTACTGCCTGCCAGCGAGCTGGTGGGCTTGGTGTCCCTCGGCGAGGGCATGACTCCGCTCCTTGCCGCGCCGCGGCTCGGTGCGGAACTCGGTTGCAGCGATCTGCTGGTAAAGGACGAGGGCGGTAACCCGACCGGATCGTTCAAGGCGCGCGGCCTCGCCGCCGCGATGGCGATGGCGAGGCGCCTCGGCGTGACCGACATCGGCATACCGACCGCGGGCAACGCCGGCGCCGCCGCCGCTGCCTACGCGGCCCATAGCGGCATGACCGCCCACGTCGCGATGCCTGTCGACACCCCGGCGGCGATCATCCGGGAGGTGCTGAACCTTGGCGCCGATCTCCAGCTTGTCGACGGGCTGATCAACGACGCCGGGCGACTCATCGCCGAGGGCTGCCGCGAGCACGGCTGGTTCGAGATGTCGACGCTCAGGGAGCCGTACCGCACCGAGGGCAAGAAGACGATGGGTTACGAGCTCTGGGAGCAACTCGATGGCGAGCTGCCGGACGTGGTGCTCTATCCGACCGGCGGTGGGACCGGGCTGATCGGGATGTGGAAGGCGTTCGAGGAACTGGAGACGATGGGGCTGATCGGCACCGACCGGCCTCGCATGTGCGTTGTGCAGTCCGACGGCTGCGCACCGATCGTGCGCGCCTGGGACAGGGGCGACGAGCGCGCCGAGCCGTGGGACAACGCGGCGACGGTGGCGCCCGGCATTCGTGTGCCCGCCCCTTCGCCGACGACCTGATCCTGCGCACCCTGCGCGAGAGCGGTGGCGCAGCAGTCGCCATCCCCGACGAGTCGATCGTGCCCGCGATGCGCCGCTTCGGCCGCACCGAGGGGATCGACGCCTGCCCCGAGGGCGCATCGACGCTCGTCGGGCTCGAACTGCTGATAGCGGGAGGAACGATCCAGCCCGAGGAGCGGATCGTGCTGTTCAACACAGGTACGGGTCTCAAGCACCCGGAACTGCGTCCGCAGATGTGATGTGTCACTTCATGACCGGCGGCACCGGCTCTATCGGCGCCTGACTCGTTCGCGACCCGCTGCGGGGGCGCGGTGGGGATACGCTGACCGTTGGCCCGCGCTTCATCTTCCTGGTGCGGGACCGGGCGACGGGGGCGCTTCTCTGTATCGGGCGAGTATCGGAGCTGGAGCAGCCGGGGTGATCGCGACAGAGCGACTCTCGCATTCCCGGCGCCGTGCGGGTGTCGGCGTCGCCCTGCTGCTGCTCGTCGCCGCGCTCACCGCGGTCGCCGCTCCGGCGCTCGCCGACGGTGCCCCGGACACGCCCGGCCCGTCGACCGGCACGGACGACTCCAGGGTCAGCCCACTGCTGCGGGGGACGACGGGACAGCCCGGGGAAGAGCCCGGCGGTGGCGCCGGCATCACCGGAGGAGACCCCGAGGCCGGCGCCACTTCCGACCACGGCGTCACGCGGACCGGCTACCGCGACGAGAGTGCTTCCGGCGAGAGCGCGCAGGGCGCCTCCACGCTCGAGGCTTCCCCGCCCGACATCCGCGTCACCACGCTCGTCTCGGGCCTGTCCATCCCGTGGGACATCGCCTTCACGCCCGACGGGACGATGTTGTTCACCCAGCGCTCAGGCGTGCTGAGCAGCCGCCTCCCCGACGGCACCGTCCAGACCATCTCCGCCGATGTCAGCGACCTGTTCGTCGGGGGCGAGGTCGGGCTGATGGCGATCGTCGTCGATCCCCGCTTCTCCACCAACCGGCGCTTCTACACCTGCCAGAGCCATACCGGTCCGGAAGTGCAGGTCGTCGCCTGGACCATCGACGCCGCCTACGCCGTGGCGACGCGGGTGGCCGACCCCCTCGTTGGAGACATCCCCACGGCCAGCACCCACGGCGGCTGCCGGCTGCGCTTCGGTCCGCGGGGCTACCTCTGGATCGCGACCGGCGACGCGCGAACCGGGACGGTTCCCCAGAACCTGAACTCGCTCGGCGGGAAGATCCTCCGCGTCGACGCCATGACGGGCGCCGGGGCACCGGGGAATCCGTTCCCCGCCTCACCCCTCATCTACACCTACGGCCACCGCAACGTGCAGGGCCTGGCGCTCCGTCCCGGTACCAGCCAGATGTGGTCGGTGGAGCACGGACCGACGGTTGACGACGAGATCAACCTGCTCGCCGCCGGCGGCAACTACGGATGGGATCCGGTGCCCGGCTACAACCAGAGCGTCCCCATGACCGACCTCGTGAAGTTCCCCGGCGCCGCCCAGGCCAGATGGTCGTCCGGGAATTCCACCGTTGCCACCAGCGGCGGCATCTTCCTTGAGGGCGCCCACTGGGGGATCTGGGAGGGGCGTCTGGCGGTGGCCACGCTGCGGGATCAGAAGCTGCGCCTCTTCGAATTCACCCCGGAGGGGGCCCTCGTGAGCCAGGTCGTCGTACCGCAACTCGACGGGACATACGGCCGGCTCCGGACCCCGATGATGGGCCCCGACGGAGCGCTCTATGTCACCACGTCGAACGGCGGCGGCGGGGACCGGATACTCAGGGTCGGCGAGAACCGCGTGCCGGCGTTCGGTGGCGCCGCGGCGCGTTCGGTGGTGGAGAACACGGGGCCGCGTGCGACCCTCGGTGCGCCGGTCACGGCCACGGACCCCGACGACGACACGCTGACCTACAGCCTGGTGGGGAGCGATGCCGCGCTCTTCGACATCGTCCCGGCGTCCGGTCAGCTGCTGACGGCGGAGATCCTGGACTATGAGCTCCCGGCGGACGCCGACGGAGACAACGTCTATCGAGTCATCGTGCGCGCCTTCGACGGGAGCAGGGCCAGCGAGCTGCCCGTGACCATCACCGTGACCGACGTGAACGAGGCGCCGACGTTCCCGCCCGGCGAGAGCGGCGAGCGCGCCGTACCGGAAAACACGCCCGCGGGCGCAGCTATCGGTGCGCCCGTCGCGGCCGCGGACCCGGACCGCGGCGACACGCTCACGTACGCGGTGAGCGGCGCTGGCGCGGACCCCTTCGAGATCGTCTCCACGACCGGTCAGCTGCGGACCGTGCACCCCCTGGACTATGAGACCAGGACTAGCTACTCCTTCTTCGTGTCGGTCAGTGACGGCACGGACGCCGGCGGTCACCCCGACCCCGCAACGGACGCCAGCATCGCGGTCACGGTTCGTGTCGGCCAGGTGAACGAAGCACCGGACATCGGGGGGGCGCCCGGCATCACCGTCGCGGAAGGAGGCGGCCTCTTCGCCGGTTCCTTCACCGCCACCGACCCGGAGAGCGACAGGATCGGCTGGTCGCTGGCAGGGTCCGACAGCGGCGACCTCACGATCGAGCGGGGCGCGCTCAGACTCCGCGAGACGCCGGACTACGAGAACCCGACAGACGCCAACCGCGACAACGTCTACCAGGTGACCGTTCGCGCCTCCGACGGGACCAGCGAGGACACGCTCGCGGTGACCGTCACCGTCACCAACGTCGACGAAGCCGGGAGGGTACTCCTCTCGTCGCTGCAGCCCCAGGTTGACACCGCGCTGACGTCGACGCTGGCCGACCCCGACGGCGTCTCCGGGGCGATCACCTGGTCGTGGGAGCGTTCCCTGAACAGGACGAGCGGCTGGACCCCCATCGGCGGAGCCACGTCGCGCACCTACACCCCGGGCGCCACCGACCTGCACCACTACCTGCGGGTCGCCGCCTCCTACGGCGACCGGGAGGGCTCCGGAAAGAGCGCCGACCGGGTCTCGGAGAGTGTGCGGGCGGTGCCCGTGAGCAACAGCGCACCCGCGTTCCCGCCCACGGAGACCCGGGGGCGCAGCGTGCCCGAGAACACACCTCCAGACCGGGACATCGGCGCACGCGTCGAGGCCACGGACCCCGGCGACACGCTCACCTACCGTCTGGGCGGCGCAGATGCGGCATCCTTCGGCATCGACGAGCGGACCGGCCAGTTGTGGACGCGTGCCCCGCTCAACCATGAGTCGAGGAACCACCACACCGTGTCGGTCACCGCCACCGATCCATCCCTCGCCTCCGCCACCATCGCGGTGACCATCACCGTCACCGACGTGAACGAAGCGCCGGAATTCCCCTCCACCGAGAGCGGGGTCCGCGCCGTCCCGAAGACCGCCGAGCCGGGTGCACACGTCGGCGCGCCGGTCGCGGCCACGGACCCGGATGCCGGCGACACGCTCGTCTACACGCTATCCGGTACCGATGCGGCGTCGTTCGGCATCGACGCGGGCACGGGTCAGATCGTGGTGGGCGCGGGGGTCGTGCTGGACCCCGCCATCCGGCCCTCCTACGCCGTGAGCGTGACGGCCCGCGACCCATCCGGCGACTCCGACGGAATTGACGTGACCATCACCACCGGCGAGCAGGCGACCGCGCCGCGCATCGCCATCGGCGGCGGTGGTGGCGGCGGGCCGTCGGGGCCGAGCCCGAGCATCCTGGACTTCGAGTGGAACGTGACCCGCGACATCGAGGAGCTCGACCCGGACAACGACGAGCCCACCGGCTCCTGGTCCGATGGCGCCACGCTCTGGATCGCCGAGAACGGCCAGGGCGCCGACGACGCCATCTACGCATACGACGTCACAAGCGGCGAGCGGGTGGAGGACCGCGAGTTCGAGCTCGACGAGACCAACCTCGCGCCGCGTGGGGTCTGGTCCGACCGCAGCACCATCTGGATCTCCGACAGCGGCCAGGAGAAGCTCTTCGCGCACGACCTCGAGAGCGGCGAGCGGACCGCCGAGTACGCCCTCGACTCCTCCAACGACGCCCCGCACGGGATCTGGTCCGACGGCGTCACCGTCTGGGTGTCGGACCACATCACCAAGTGGCTCCACGCCTACCGCCTTCCGGCGCGGCCCGCTGCGCCCGTGGCGGAGGACGCCGAGCCGACGCCGCTCGAACGCATCTCGGGCGAGGAGTTCAGGAAGCTGAGCCGGGCCAGCAACAACAGCCCGCGCGGCCTCTGGTCCGACGGAGACGTCATGTACGTCGCCGATGCCAGCGACGGCAGGGTCTATAGCTACAACATGCCGGACGCCGCCGACGCCCGACTCGCGTCGCTGAGTCTGAGCGGCGTCGACTTCGGGGAGTTCTCACCGCTGCGGTACGACTATGCGAGCGACACAATCCCCGACGGCAACATCGCGACCCTGACGGCGGCGCCGGCCCAGCCCGGCGCGTCTGTGGGGATCGATCCGCCGGACCACGACGGCGACCCGGAGAACGGGTACCACGTGCGGCTGCTCCCGGGGCGCGAGATCACCATCACCGTGACCTCGCCGGACGGCACTCGCACGCGCGTCTATCGCCTGATCCTCGGCGAGGAGGAAGCGGCGGGGCCCGCCCCGGTGTGCCTGCGCGGCGAGGTCGCCGTGGGCTTCAGCTTCCTCACCTACGCAGGCGGGAGCGTCGAGGATCTCGTGCCCTGCGCCGCGGGCCGGCAGGTCACCGCCCTCTACGCCACGCACGACGGCGCCGTCGTCCCCTACATCCTCGGGGCGCCGGACTTCGTGAACCGATCCTTCCGCGAGCTCTACGCGGGCGGCCTCCCCGCCGACACGCCCCTGCTCGCACGAAGCGACGGGCCGTCCTCGCCCGACACCGGCGGCGGTCGCCCCCGGGATGAGGGCGGAGCCGAACCCCGGCCGGAGTGCCTGCACGGAGTCGTCGCCGCGGGCTTCAGCCTCGTCCTCTACGAGGGAGGGAGCGCCGCGGAGCTGGTGGTGTGCGCGGAGGGCCGGCACGTCGCGGCCCTCTACGCCCTCGACGACGGCGCCTTCGTCCCCCTGATTCTCGGGGCGCCGGACTTCGTGAACCGATCCTTCCGCGAGCTCTACCCGGATGGCCTCCCCGCCGCGACGCCCCTGCTCGCGAAGAGCGATGGGCCACCTGAAGCCGGCACGGACGGCGGCGGGGACCGCTGAGGCTGCTCGATCTCGCGCACGGGGACGCCCGCCGAGCCGGGATGCCGCCGACCGCCTTCACACTCGTACGCATGGCGAGCCTCGAAACCGCTCCGGCGATGGCGCAGTGCGCCCCCCAACCGCCCCCCGGGGGACCACCAGCGAGTGCCGCACGGGTGTGGTGTGACCGTATGCCGGACCACGATCTTCGTGCTACACTCACTTCGTGAGAAACGTGACCATCACCCTCGACGACGAGACCGCTCGCTGGACGCGGATCGAGGCCGCGCGCCGGGACACGAGCGTGTCACGACTGGTGGGCGGCCTGCTCCGGGAGCATAGAGTTCGTGACGACCTCTACGAACAGGCTCGGCGGTCCTATCTCGCACAAGAGCCCGCGGACATCAGCTCCCGATCTACTGCCTATCCATCCCGCGCCGAGTTGCACGGACGGTGAGTATCTTCGTTGACACCAACGTCCTGGTGTACGCGCGGGACACTCATGATCCCGACAAGCAGCAACAGGCTCGTGCGTGGATGGAGCACCTCTGGGCGTCCCGCGAGGGGCGTGTGAGTGCCCAGGTGCTGAATGAGTACTACGTCACGGTCACGGGTCGGCTCGCGCCCGGGATGTCGCCGGACGATGCCCGAGCCGACATCGATAGGCTCATCACGTGGAACCCGCTCCCGATCAACGCGAGTCTCGTCTCAAACGCGCTTGAGATCGGCGGCGCCGCGCAGATCTCCCATTGGGATGCACTGATCGTTGCCGCCGCTCAGCGGGCTGGCTGCGAATTCCTGCTCACGGAAGACCTCGCCGACGGACAGCGCATCGATACCCTCTCCGTGATCAGCCCCTTCACACACGACCCACCCTTGAGTCGAGAGTAGCCCGGCGGGCACAGCGGCCGGGGCGATCGGCGCAGCAGCAGGGCCGTGCCCGCGCGGCTCACGATCGCCCCGGCCGGCTGAGCAGCATCCGCTGCCTCACTCGTCATATCGCGCCCGCGCCGGAGGATCCCGCGAGACGCGGCCCGTGGCATGGGTCAGACGCGTCGGCGCCCACTATACGGCGAGCCCTGAGCGCGGCCCGGGCCGGCTTCCTGCGCCCGCGGCTCCACCACCGCCACATGGCAGCGCCACTCCCCCTCCGCCACGACGCGGAGAGTCCGAAGCCCGGCGGAGGCGAGCGCCGCCTCAACCGCCGGCTCGTCGCGGTCGAGGTAGCCGGCGGCGATGAGCAGTCCGCCCGGCCTCACCACGCGCGCGATCTCCCAGACGAGGTCGCGGAGGAGAGGCTCCGAGAGATTCGCGAGCACGAGGTCGGCCGGGCGGCCGGCGGACGCGGGCCAGGGCCACGCGGGGCCCAGTGATCCCACCGCCGCCACGACGCGCCCGGAGACGCCGTTTCGCGCCATGCTCTCCCGCGCCACCCCCACGGCCTCGGGATCGATGTCGAGCGCCCGCACGGAGGCGGCGCCGAGCCGGGCCGCCGCCACGGCCAGGATCCCCGAACCCGTTCCCAGGTCGATCACGTCCCAGCCCGGAACCAGCTGCGACTCGAGCGCCCCCAGGCAGAGCCGGGTGCTCTCATGGTGCCCCGTGCCAAAGGCGCGGCCCGGGTCGATCACGACGGAGACCTCGCCCCGCGCGAGCACGGGGCGCTCCCACGGCGGGCAGATCACCAGGCGGCGACCGATGCGGAGCGGGCGGTAGAAGCGGCGCCACTCCCGTGCCCAGTCGGGAGGCTCAACGAGCGCGGTCTCGGGCGAGCAGGGCTCGGCGAGAGTGAGCCGGGCGAGGGTGGCTGCCACCGCGTTCCGGGCCTCGCGCTCCCAGCCGGCGTCGGCCCCCGGCGGGACGGGGATCCAGACGCGCACGAGCGCGCGGCTCCCGTCACCTCCCCCCGGGGCGCCTGCGGGGTCGTCTCCGGAGGGGGGACCTTCCTCGATGGACGCGCCCGAGCCCGCGAGCTCGCCCAGGGCCGCTGCCACCGGCTCGGAGTCGGCAGGCGCGACCAGGACGCGGACCTCGACCCAGCGCCCCGACGCCGCGCCGACGCCGCCAGCGGCAGCGCTGCCCGGGGTATCGCTGCCGGACGTGGTCTGTTCGAGGGGATCACCCGCGGCCGCGTCTCCGGCGGGCGGAGCGCTCATGCGGATCTAGCCCAGGGCGTCGCGAATGCGACTCAGTATGGAGCCGCCGTCCGCCGGCATCGCCGGCGTCCCCAGCGACTCGGCGAGCTCCTGCATGAGGTTGCGCTGCTGAGCCGAGAGCTTCGTCGGCGTGACCACGTGGGCGCGCACGATGAGGTCGCCGCGGCCTGACCCGCGCACGTGCGGGACGCCGCGGCCGCGCAGGGGAAAGAGCGCGCCGTGTTGCGTGCCGGCCTTGATGTCGAGCTCGATGTCGTCGCCCTCGAGCGTGGGCACCGCCGCGGTGACGCCGAGGGCCGCCTGCGCCACGTTCAGCGGGAGCTCGTAGAGCAGGTCGTCTCCGGCGCGCTCGAACTCCTCGTGCGGGCGCACCGCGACCTGCACGTAGAGGTGGCCCGGAGGACCCCCGTGGTTGCCCGCGCTTCCCCCGCCGGAGAGGCGGATCTGCGATCCATCGTCGATGCCCGCCGGGATCCGGACGCTGCGCCTGGACTCCGCGCGGCGCTGGCCGCGCCCGCGGCAGGTCGTGCAGGGGTCGGTGACGATGCGGCCCTGGCCGCGGCAGCGCCCGCAGGCGGCGACGTTCACGAACTGCCCGAAGACCGAGCGCTCCACGCGGCGGAGCTCGCCCTGTCCGTTGCATTCGGGACAGGTGGAGAGATCGCTCCCCCGGCGCTGGCCGGTCGCCCGGCAATCGTCGCAGGCCTCGACGCGGTCGTAGGCCAGCTCGCGCTCGACGCCGAAGACGGCCTCCTCGAAGTCGAGCTCGACCTCGAGGCGGAGGTCGGAGCCGCGCTGCGGCGCCGAGCGCTGCGACGCCGTCCCGCGGAAGAAGGCGTCGAAGATGTCGCCGAAGCCGGCGAACCCCTCGAAGCCCTGGAAGCCCTGTGCCTGCCCGCCGTTGAGACCGGCCTCGCCGAAGCGGTCGTAGCGCCCGCGCTTCTCCGGATCGGAGAGAACCTCGTAGGCGCCGGCAATCTCCTTGAAGCGTCCCTCCGCCCCCTCCGACTTGTTGCGGTCGGGGTGGTACTCCATCGCGAGGCGCCGGAAGGCGCGCTTGATCTCCTCCTGGGAGGCCTCCCGGGAGACGCCGAGCACGTCGTAGAGATCCTGCTTCGTGGTCATCAAGCGATCAGTGTACCGGCTTCCACGCTCCGGGCATCAGCCGGTCCGTGCGCACGGGTCCTCTCCGACGGCTCAACGCTGACCGCCAGCACGCTGACGGCGGACACGAGCCCGCGCGTGCCAGAAGGTAGTGCGCGCGCTCTGCCTAGACTTCGCGGAACTCGCCCTCCACGGTGCCGGCCTCCTCGGCCTCGGAGTCGCCCGCGGGAGCGGCGCCGTCGGCGCCGTCCTGGCTCGTGGCGTCTGCAGCGGCGGCCCTCTGGTAGACCGCCTGGCCCACCTCCTGCATAGCGGCCGAGAGCTTCTCGGTCGCCTCCTGCATCCGCTCTGCGTCCTCGCCCGCCAGAGCCTCGCGCACCTCGGCGATCGCCGCCTCCACGCTCTCCTTCATGGAGTCGTCGACGTGCTCGGCGTTATCCACCAGCAGCTTCTCGGCGGAGTAGGCAAGCGAGTCGGCGACGTTGCGCGCCTCGACCATCTGGCGGCGCTCCGCGTCCTCGCCGGCGTGCTGCTCCGCCTCGGCGCGCATCCTCTCGACCTCCCCCTCGGAGAGGCCGGACGCTGCCTGCACCGTGACGTGCTGCTCCTTCCCCGTCGCCTTGTCGCGCGCGGAGACGGTGAGGATGCCGTTCGCGTCGATGTTGAACTCGACCTCGACCTGCGGCACGCCGCGCGGCGCCGGGAGGATGCCGTCGAGGATGAAGCGCGCCAGCGACTTGTTGTCGGCGGCCATCGGGCGCTCGCCCTGCATGACGTGGATCTCGACCGAGGGCTGGTTGTCGGCGGCCGTCGAGAAGGTCTGGTTGGCGACCGTCGGGATCGTCGTGTTGCGCTCGATGAGAGAGGTCATCACTCCGCCCAGGGTCTCGATGCCGAGCGTGAGCGGCGTCACGTCGAGCAGCAGCACGTCCTTCACGTCGCCCCGGAGCACGCCGGCCTGAATCGCCGCGCCCACCGCCACCACCTCGTCCGGGTTCACTCCGCGGTGGGGCTCCCGGCCGAAGAACGCCTTCACCCGCTCCTGCACGAGCGGCATGCGCGTCATCCCGCCGACCAGCACCACCTCGTCGATCTCGGCGGGCTCCACGCCGGCGTCTTGAAGCGCCTGCTTGCACGGCTCGAGCGTGCGCTCGACGAGCGAGCCGACGAGCTGCTCGAGCTTCGAACGCGTGACCGTGATCGCGAGGTGCTTGGGTCCGGAGGCATCGGCGGTGATGAAGGGGAGGTTCACCTCCGTCTGCTGCGCCGACGAGAGCTCGATCTTCGCCTTCTCGGCCGCCTCCCTCAGGCGCTGGAGCGCCATCCGGTCCTGCCTGAGGTCGATGCCCTGATCGCGCTGGAACTCGGCGACCAGGTGCCCGATCACGACGTCGTCGAAGTCGTCGCCGCCGAGGTAGGTGTCGCCGTTGGTCGCCTTGACCTGGAACGTCCCCTCGCCGATCTCGAGGATCGAGACATCGAAGGTGCCGCCGCCGAGGTCGTAGACCGCGATCAGCTCGTCGGCCTTCTTGTCGAGGCCGTAGGCGAGCGAGGCGGCGGTCGGCTCGTTGATGATGCGGAGCACCTCGAGCCCGGCGATCTTCCCCGCGTCCTTCGTCGCCTGCCGCTGCGCGTCGCTGAAGTAGGCCGGGACGGTGATCACCGCCTCCCCGACGCTCTCGCCGAGGTAGGCCTCCGCGTCGGCCTTGAGCTTCTGCAGCACCATGGCGCTGATCTCGGGCGCGGAGTACTCCTTGCCGCCCATCTTCACGCCGACGTCGCCGTTCGAGCGCTTCACGATCTCGTAGCTCGCGAACGAACGGGCGCGGTCGGTCTCGGCGTCCTCGGCGCGCCGCCCCATCAGCCGCTTCACGGAGTAGACGGTGTTGTCGGGGTTGGTGACCGCCTGCCTCTTGGCGACGGTGCCGACCAGCCGCTCCCCGTCCTTCGAGATCGCGACCACGGAAGGCGTCGTGCGCCCGCCCTCGGAGTTGGGGATGACCTGGGGCTCCCCGCCCTCCATCACAGCGACCACGGAATTGGTCGTCCCCAGATCGATGCCGATCACCTGCGCCATCGTCCCCACCTCCCCCTGGCGCGCCCGCTCCCCGGGGGGAACGACCGCGCCCGTCTGTGACCTTCGCCTTCGCCTGACCGCGACACCGCGGCCGGCGCGTTCGAGCTAGCCCCCGCCGTCCCCGTCCGCAGCGCCGGTGGGCTCACCGCCCCCGGGCCCCGGGGGCGCGTCCGCGTCCCCCGCGACCGCCGGGTCGCCCAGAGCGACGGAGCCGTCTCCGACCACGACCCGCGCGGGCCGCACGACCTGCGATCCCGCCTCGAACCCGCGCTGCGCGACCGCCACCACCAGACCCTCCGGACCCGGCTGGTAGCCGATCGCCTCGTGCCGCCTCGGGTCGAAGGGCTCGCCCTCCGCCGCGATCTCACTCACGCCGCTCTCCTCGAGCAGCGAGGCGAACTTCTGCCCCACCAGCACCACGCCGCTCACCCAGGGGTGGCCGGAGAGCTCCTCGTGCTGCTCAAGCGAGCCGAGCGCCCGGTCCAGGTCGTCGAGCACCCCCAGGTAGCCCCCGACCAGCCCGGCCAGGAGCTGCATCCGGAGCTCTGAGCGCTCCTCGGCGGAGCGCCGCCTCAGGTTCTGGTAGTCGGCGACGGCGCGCATCCAGCGCGCGCGGTAGTCGGCGACCTCGCCCCGGAGCTCCTCCACGTCGGCCGCCAGAGCGGCCCCGCCTGCATCCGGCGCGCCCGCTGCCTCGGGCGACTCGCCGTCGGATGCGGACGCCGCCGCCTCATCGGGCGGCGCCCCGGCCTCTGACCCGGGCGCCCCCGTCTCCTGCTCGGCCTCAGCCGGCATCTCTCATCCCTCCCGCAGCGCCACGCCGCCGAGGCGGCGGCGCTACGACCGCGCCTCGTGCAAGAGGTTCCCCATCAGCGCCGCGACGAAGCGCACGCGCGGGATCGTTCGCTCGTAGTGCATGCGCGTGGGCCCGACCACCGCCACCGTCCCGGTCGCGTCGTCGTCGCCGTAGCGGGAGACGACCATGCTCCAGTCGCGCATCTCGCTGTGCGGGTTCTCGCTCCCGATCACAACGCGCGTATCGCCGGGGGCGGGGGGATCCGCCGCCGCGAGCAGCCGGCCCACCTCGTAGCTCTCGAGCCGGCGCACCGCGGCGAGCATCCGCTCCCCGCTCTGGAACTCGGGCTGCGCGAGGAGCGCGGGGAGCCCCTCCAGGAAGGTCTCCTGCCAGGTGCGGTGCTCCTCCGCGAGCTCGGCGACCGCCGTCGCGAGCGCCCGTAGCCCCTCGTCCTCCATCGACTCGGCCTCCTGCCGGATGGCGGAGGCGGAGCGACCCCCCACGTGCTCGCCGAGCAGTTCGGCGAGGGCGTGGAGGTCGGCCTGCTCGGTGGTGCCGAGAAGCGGCAGCACGTGCTCGCGCACGGCGCCGTCGTCGAGCACCACCACCATCAGCGCCGCGTCGCGCCGGAGCTGCACCAGCTGCACGTTGCGGACGTGAGGCAGAGGGCTGTGCGGGCGCGTCACGACCACCGCGTTCGCCACGGAGGCGGCGAGCACCGCCGCCGCGAGCACCAGCCAGTCGTCGAGGCTCCCCTCCGCCTGGTGGAACTGGTGCGCGATCGTGCGGACCTCGTCCGCCTCGAGCGGCTCCTCCGCCATCAGCACCTCGATGTAGTAGCGGTAACCGCGATCCGAGGGGATGCGCCCCGCCGAGGTGTGGGGGTGGGTGATGTAACCCTCGTCCTCGAGCTTGGCGAGCTCGTTGCGCACCGTGGCCGGCGAGACGCCGAGGCTGTGGCGCGCCACGAGCGCGCGCGAACTCACGGGAAGAGCCGTCGCGACGTATTCGTCGACGACGAGGCCCAGCAGCGACTCACGACGCTCGGTCAGCACCCGCCACCATCTCGCTATCCAGCGGTGCGACGGGGCGTACGCGTGCCGTCCGCCCCGGACCGCATCCCGGACCGCATCCCGGACCGCATCCCGGACCGCATCCCGGACCGCATCCCGGACCGCATCCCGGACTAGCACTCTCATGTCGAGAGTGCCAATTGCCGCCTCACTACCCTACCGCCGGGGGCCGAGAGCGGTCAACGCATCCGCGCCCGAGCCGCGTCCGGAGGGCCCCTACGCCGAGGTGCGCGACCTGGCCACCCGGTCGGGCTCGTTCATCACGCCGCGCCACGACGAGAGCAGCTCGCTGGTCGCGGTGCTGGGGGCGCGCGTCGCCGAGACGCTCTACCCCGGCGTCGATCCGCTGGGACAGGAGGTCCGGCTCTCCTTCGCGAACGGGCGGATCACGCTCGCCTTCCTCGTCATCGGCGTGCTTAAGGAGCAGGGGGGAGCGAGCGAGGCGAACGATCAGGTCTTCGTCTCCCTGGGCGGCATCGCCAACCGGCTGCGCTTCCTCTTCACGCCGACCGGCGACCTCCGGGTCACGCAGATCGACGTCCAGACGGCGGACGGAGCCGACGAGACGCGGGTCAAGGAGCAACTCGGCGAGCTGCTGCTCTTCCTCCACGACACCGCCGAGCCCGACTTTGTGATCCAGAGCCAGGACGACCTGATCAGCGCCGCGACCGAGGTCAGCAACACCCTCTCCCTGCTGCTCGGGAGCGTCGCCGGCATCTCGCTGCTCGTCGGCGGGATCGGGGTCATGAACATCATGCTCGTCTCCGTGACGGAGCGAACGCGGGAGATCGGGATCCGCCGCGCGGTGGGCGCCACCACGGGCGATATCGTGACCCAGTTCGTGATCGAGGCGCTGACCTCGAGCCTCGTCGGAGGCGTGGTCGGCATCGCGATCGGGATCGGCACCTCGCTCCTCCTCGACGGGCGCGAGCTGGGGGGCCAGGCGATGACGACGCTGATCCAGCCGTGGAGCATCGCCGCCGCCTTCCTGGTCGCGGCGGTCGTGGGCTTCGCGAGCGGGAGCTACCCCGCCTACCGCGCGACCGCGGTCGACCCGATAGCCGCGCTCCGCAACGAGTAGGATCCGCCGCCCGGCCGGCCGGGGCGCGCGCCGGGCAACCCCGGCGTCCCACATATACTGCGGCGGCCGAGCGCTACCTCCCCGGCGGCACGCGGCGCAGCGAGCGACGAACGCGGGGGCGGCCATGTCGACGACCCGGGACACGCGGCAGGGGGCATCGCCCGCCCCCGACGCCGATGCCTTCGCCGAGCTCTACGAAGCCTACGCCGACCGCGTCTACCGCTACCTGCTCTCGCGCACCTCGCGCCCGACGGACGCCGAGGAGCTCACCTCGCGAACCTTCCTGCAGGCCTTCGCGAACCTCGGCCAGTACCGCGGGCGCGGCTCCGGCTTCGGGGCCTGGCTGATGACGATCGCCCACAACCTGCTGGCGAACTGGTACCGCGACCGCGGCCGCAGGCCACAGGCCGCCTCTCTTGAGGACGCCCTCTCGATCCCGAGCGAGACGCCGGGGCCCGAGGCGACCCTCCTGCGCAGCGAGAGCGTCGGACAGGTGCGCGAGGCTATCGGCCGGCTCGCCCAGGACCGCCAGCGGCTCGTCGCCCTCAAGTACGTGCACGGCATGTCGAACGCCGAGATCGGCCGTATGATGGGCCGCAGCGAAGGGGCCGTGAAGGCGCTGCACCACCGCACGCTGCGCCAGCTCCAGGTCGAGCTCGCGCGCGGAAGCGGCGAGCCGGAGGCGGGGCGATCCCCGCGCGGCGCCGCGGGGACGGGACGAGGACGCCGATGACGCCCGCTCCCGGAGCGCTCCTCCGCACGCGCATCAGCGGCGTCGGCCGCTACCTCCCCGAGCGCGTGCTCACCAACCACGAGCTCGAGCAGATGGTCGAGACCTCCAACGACTGGATCGTCGAGCGCTCCGGGATCCGGGAGCGCCGCATCGCCGCCGATCACGAGACCTCGGGCACGATGGGCGCGCGCGCCGCGGAGGAGGCCCTCGCCTCCGCCGGGCTCACCGGCGCCGACATCGACCTCGTGATCGGCGCCACCTGCACGCCCGACGGGATGTTCCCCGCGACCGCCACCGTCATCCAGGACGCCATCGGCGCCGGCCGCGCCAGCAGCTTCGACGTCAACGCCGCGTGCACCGGCTTCCTGACGGCGCTCTCGGTGGGCTCGCAGTTCGTGACGAGCGGCTCCGCCGAGCGCGTGCTCGTGGTGGGCTCGGAGACGCTCTCCCGCGTGGTGGACTGGACGGACCGCGGCACCTGCGTCCTCTTCGGGGACGGCGCCGGCGCCGTCGTGCTGGAGCCGGCCCCAGACGGCGAGCCGGGCGGCCTCGCCTCGCCCGTCCTGCGCTCGGATGGGGCGCTCGGAGACCTGCTGTACGCCCGCGGCCCCGCCTCCGCGCGTGCCGACGGAGAGGCCGGACATGGCCCCCTCCGGATCGGCTCCAACGGCGGAGCGGGCGATCCGCTGCGGGCGGTCGCGAGCTGCATCGTGATGGACGGGCGGAACGTCTTCCGCCACGCCATCACGGCGATGACGGAGGCCGCGCAGACCTGCCTCGCCGGGGCGGGGCTCGCGGCGAGCGACATCGCACTCTGCATGCCGCACCAGGCGAACGTGCGCATCCTCTCCGCCTTCGCGCGCAACCTCGGACTCTCCGAGGAGCGCGTCTACATGAACCTCGAGCGCTACGGGAACACCTCCGCGGCGAGCATCCCAATCGCTCTGGCCGAGGCGGTCGCCGAGGGGCGCCTCGCCCCGGGCGACCGCGTGCTCATGGTCGCCTTCGGGGGCGGCTTCACCTGGGGCGCCACCGTCGTCGAGTGGAGCGGCGTGCGTGAGCCCGGGAGGCTCGCGGCCGTTCCCGGTCCTCTCGCCTCCCCCGCCGCGCAGCCGTAGCCGCAGGCGCAGGAGCAGGAGCTTTCCCGCGCTCGTGGCGGCTTGGGGAGCACCGCCGTAGCATGCCGCCCGGCGGGGGCGCGCTCCGCGCGAGGGGGCAGTCGTGGACATCACGTGGCTCGGGCACGCAGCGATCCGCGTGCGGACGCGCACCGCGGCGGTCGTGATGGACCCGGCCGCTCGCTCCGCCGGCGTCGATATGGGCCGCCCCACGGCCGCGATCGTCACCATCAGCCACGACCACCCGGCGCACGCCCACACGGCCGGCGTGCGCGGGGAGCCCGTCGCGCTGAGCCGTCCCGGCGAGTACGAGATCGAGGGCATGCAGCTCCTCGGCGTCGCCACCCAGCTCGGCCCCGCCCGTCGCGGCGGGGGCGGGGATCCGCAGGCGCCGGAGGGGCGCAACGTCGTCTTCGTGCTGGAGGCGGAGCAGCTCCGCCTCGCACACCTCGGCGGGACGGGGATCGCGCCCACTCACACGGAGATGGAGCAGCTCGCCGACATCGACGTGCTGGTAGTCCCGGTGGGCGGCGAGTCGGCGCTCGGCGCAAGCGCCGCCGCGCGCATGACGCGCGAGCTCGACCCCCGCGTCGTGATCCCGATCTGCTTCGTGCGCGACGGCTCCGGCGCGAGCGCGGAGCTCTCCGCCTACCTCACCGCCCTCGGGATCGAGGCGGAGGAGCCGGTCTCCCGGCTGACGCTCCAGCGCCGCGGCCTCGGCGACACGACGCGCGTGCTGCTGCTCGAGTCGCGCGGATAGCGGGTACCACCGTCCCCAACCGGCTCGCGCTCGCCAGGTCACCCGGTACGCCACTGGCTGCGGGGACGCACCCGGCGGCGAGCACGTCGACCACCGCCGGGACGTCACGTCTGAGTGGCGCCGGAGCGCTGTCGCCGGGCGGTGCCGACCCGTCGCCTCCACCGGGCCCCGCGCGGGCGCGGCGGCGGGTGGCCGTCCGGTTCTCGCCGTCGGCTCAGTCCGGTCCAGCGGAGAATCTGACGGTCGTCAACCGCCGTCGATGCCGCTACGGCAGGAAGCGCAGCGGGTTCAGGATGTAGCCGTTGCGGCGGATCTCGAAGTGCACGTGCGGCCCCGTCGAGCGGCCGGTGCTGCCGCTCACTCCGATGACCTGCCCCTGCTCCACCCGCTCGCCGATGGAGACGTTGATCGCCGAGAAGTGCCCGTAGCGCGTCTCGTATCCGCCCGCGTGGACGATGTCGACGTAGAGGCCGTAGGAGCAGCACGCGTTGCCGCCGGCGAAGACGACCTGACCCGCTTGCGCCGCGGCGACGGGCACGAACGGCGCGTTGATGTCGATCCCGAGCCGGTGCGTCGGCCCGAAGTAGGAGGTGATGTAGCCGACGACGGGCCAGATGAAGCCGGTGGCGGACTCCTCGCGGGTGAAGATCACGATCGAGGATTGCCACGGCGGCGGGATACGCTCGCCGCCCACGACCAGGAGCGTATCCCCGTCCGTGAGCACATTCGGGTCGCTGATCGCGTTGGCCGGGAAGTTGATGATGTCCTGGACGTTGGCCTCGTAGATGTCCGCGATCTCCGTGAGCGTCTGCCCGAACCGCACGTCGTGGAGGATGCCCTCCACGCTGGGAACGCGGAGCACGTCGCCGATAGTCAGCAGGTCGGCGTCGTCCACGATGTGGATGTTGTTCCAGATGACGAAGTCCGAGCGGACGCCGAACTTCTGCGCGATCGCGCCGATGGTGTCACCTTCCAGGATCGCGTAGTCGAAGAACCTCGGGAGCGCCTGCGGCGCGCGCGCCTCGGGCACCGCGACGAGGGCGAAGGCGTCGCGCTGCTCCTCAACGAGCGCGGCGAGCGCGGCCCCGGTCTGATCGTACGCATCCAGCACCTCGCTGGCCGTGACCGGCGGTGTGATGACGGTGAGGGTGATGGGGAGCGCCTCCAGCTCGCGCACCGCGGAGACACGCGCCGTCGCCGCGAGCCCGGGGATCGTGAGCTGCTGAAGCTGAAGCTCAGGCGGCGGCCCGGCCTCGGCCCCGGGCGGCGGCGCGGGCTCGGGGAGCGCGCCGGTCGCGAGCACGAGCGCCGCGATCACCGAGAGCAGTCCCCCGTGCATGACGAGGCTGCGGCGCCGGGCGAGGTGGAGATCGCCCGTCGGCGGGAGCGGGCGCAGCGCAGCGCCCGATGGACGGGTCCGGCGGCGAGACGGCGGTAGGAGGGTTCCCGGTATCGGATCCTCCCTCCGGCACCGGCCGGTCTACCCCGGTCCGTGCAGGAGCATGCAGAAGAAGCACGCCCCGGAGGAATTTCCCGTCCCCGGCCAACCTTGTGATGCCCTTCGCAAGGCGTCGGGGTGGCGCGAGTGTATCACGGCGGCGGGATGCGCCCGCCGGCGGCCGGCGCTGCGGGACGCACGGACTCCCGCGTCTAGACGGGATCGGTCTTGAGCGTGGAGAGGAACTCCTGGTTGCTCTCGGTGCGGCTGACGCGATCGATCACGCGCTCGGTGGCCTCCTCGTTGTTGTCCTCGAGCATCGAGGCCATGCGGCGCAGCAGCCAGACCTGGCGCAGCTGCTCCTCGCTGAAGAGCAGGTCCTCGCGCCGCGTCGAGGAGGCGAGCACGTCGATGGCGGGGTAGACCCTCTTCTCGGCGAGGCGCCTGACCAGCCGCACCTCCATGTTCCCGGTGCCCTTGAACTCCTCGAAGATCACGTCGTCCATGCGCGATCCGGTCTCGACCAGGCAGGTCGCGATGATGGTCAGCGACCCGCCCTCCTCCGTGTTGCGCGCGGCGCCGAAGAACCGCTTCGGCGGGTAGAGCGCGATCGGGTCCATGCCGCCGGAGAGCGTGCGGCCGCTGGTCGGCATCGCGAGGTTGTAGGCGCGCGCGAGCCTCGTCACCGAGTCCATCAGGATGACGACGTCGGTCCCGCCCTCGACCAGGCGCTTCGCCCGCTCGAGCGCGACCTCCGAGACGCGCGTGTGATCCTCGACCGGCTCATCGAAGGTCGAGGCAACCACCTCGCCGCGCACGGAGCGCTGCATGTCCGTCACCTCCTCGGGCCGCTCGCCGATGAGCAGCACCATGAGGTGGATGTCGGGGTGGTTCGCGGTGATGCCGTGTGCGATGGACTTAAGCAGCATCGTCTTGCCGGCCTTGGGCGGGGAGACGATGAGCGCGCGCTGCCCGCGGCCCACGGGCGCGAAGAGGTCGACGAGGCGCTGCGAGAGCTCGTCCGGGCGCGTCTCGAGCTGGAGCTTGCGGTTCGGGAAGATCGGCGTGAGGTCCTCGAAGTTGGGGCGCCTCTTCGCCTGCTCCGGGTCGATGCCGTTGACGGCCTCCACCCTCAGCAGCCCGTAGTACTTCTCCTGATCCTTCGGCTGCCGCACCTGCCCGGTGACGTAGTCGCCGGAGCGCAGTCCGAAGCGGCGCACCTGCGACTGCGAGACGTAGACGTCGCTCGGTCCCGGCACGAAACGATCGCCCCGGAGGAAGCCGAAGCCGTCGTCGACGACCGCGAGCACGCCGCCCGAGTAGATGGTCCCGTTGCGCGCCGCCTGGCGCTGCAGGATCCGGAATATCAGCTCCGGCTTCGACATCGCGGCCGCCTCGCCGACCTCGAGGCTCTCGGCGAGGACGATCAGCTGATCGCGCCCCTGCCGCTCCAGATCGGCGATGTTGAGCGGCGGCACGTCCGATGCGCGCGGTGCGGCGTACTCCTCCTCGTCGGGCATGTCGTCGCGCAGCAAGCGCGGATCCCGCACCTCGCGGCCGTTGCGGGATCCGCGGCCACGCGGCGGTCGGCCGGGCCGGCGCGTCCCGCGGGTAGCCCGCTCCCGCACGCTGCTCGTGCCTGCGGTCGACGGAGCTTCCGGCTCGCCAACCTCGCTTCGACCGTCGCCGTTCTCGTTCACCATGGGACTTCGCTCCGCACTCGACTCACCGCCGGGCGGCGAGATGTTCGCCGGGTCGCGCGGGGATCCAGCGCTCCCGACCTCGGCATCAGCCGACGTCTCAACATTCCCGTGTGAAGGGGTGTCGACCATATGCCACGCAGTTCGCTTCGGGTCCGAGGGCATGAAGGACGCGACCGGCAGGAAGCTGCCTAGGAGCGCATCATACCCACTCGGCCCGCCCACTCACAAGGGAGGGCGGCGCGGCGCCCCGAGCCGTCGCCTCAGAAGGGCTTCGCCACCGGGAGCCACGTCATCAGCGGCACCGTCACCACGATCAGCGTGCCGAACACCACCGGCACGTTGTCGGCGAGCGCGTCGCGTAGCTCCTCCGACTCGACGCCGTCGCGGCGCGCGATGCGAGCGAGCAGCTCCACCCGCCTGAGCCCCACCGCCAGAAGCGGCAGGAAGAGCAGGATGTCGAGGGCGAAGACGGCCTCGAGCGCCACCAGCCACCCGGTGGTGATGGGGTTCCAGTCGTCGGCGGCCGCCCACGCGAAGCCGGTGACCGCGGCCGCGATCATCCCCGGCACCAGCCAGAGCACCTGGTTGCCGCGCGCCTGCACCAGAAGCTGCGTCCGCTCCTCGAGGGCGGCGGTGCGCCACGCCCGCCAGAGCGGGATCATGGTGGCCCCGAGTCCGCCCATCATCCAGAACAGCGCGAGCAGGTGGAGAAGCCTGAGCGTCACGCGCTCGGGACCTCGCGCCCCTCGGACGCGGCCGCGACGACCTGCGCATGACCGCCCCCGCGCGCCCGCTCCAGCGCCGCGCCCACGAAGTCGCGGAAGAGCGGGTTGGGCCGCCCGGGACGCGAGGTGAACTCCGGGTGGAACTGCGCCCCCACCATCCAGGGATGGTCGACGACTTCCACGATCTCGACGAGCTGCCCGTCGAGCGTGTGGCCGGCGGCGCGCAGCCCGTGCCGCTCGAGCGCCCCGAAGAGGGCGCCGTTCACCTCGTAGCGGTGGCGGTGGCGCTCCCTGACCACGTCCCGCCCGTAGGCGGCGTGGGCGTGCGTCCCGGGGACCAGCCGGCAGTCGTAGCCCCCGAGCCGCATCGTGCCGCCGAGCTCGTGGACGCCCTGCTGCTCGGAGAGGAGCGAGATCACCGGGAAGGGCGTGCGCGGGTCGGCCTCGGTCGTGTTCGCTTCGGGCATCCCGGCGACGTTGCGCGCGAACTCGCAGACGAGCATCTGCATCCCGAGGCAGTCGCCGAGGTAGGGGATGCGCTGCTCGCGGGCGTGGCGCACCGCGGCGATCTTCCCCTCCAGGCCCCGGTCGCCGAAACCCGGGCAGAGCAGGATGCCGTCGACGGCGCCGATCACGGAGGCGGGATCGCGGGACTCGAGCTCCTCCGAGTGCACCCACACCGGCTCGAGCCTGGCCTCGTGGTGCGCGGCGGCGTGCACGAGCGCCTCCTTGATCGAGAGGTAGGCGTCGTGGAGCTCCACGTACTTCCCGACGATGGCGATGCGCACGCCCTCGGCCGGGCGCCTCAGCCTGGCGACGAAGGCGCGCCACTGGTCGAGCTCGGGGCGCCGCTCCGGGAGAGCGAGCGCGCGCGCCACGATCCCGGAGAGCCCCGCCGTCTCGAGTATCAGAGGCACCTCGTAGATGGAGTCGGCGGTCTCGAGCGGGATCACCGTCGACTTCTCGACGTTGCAGAAGAGCGAGAGCTTCTCGCGCAGCGCCTCGTCGACCGGCTCGTCCGCGCGCGTCACCAGGACGTCGGGCTGGATGCCGTAGGAGCGGAGCTCCCGGACCGAGTGCTGCGTCGGCTTCGTCTTCAGCTCGCGGGTCGCCCGGATGTAGGGCAGCAGCGTGACGTGGATGGACATCGTCTCGTGCTCGGGGAGCGCGTAGCGGACCTGGCTGATCGCCTCCAGGAAGGGCTGGCCCTCCATGTCGCCGACCGTCCCGCCGACCTCGACGATCACGATCTCGGCTGAGAGCGCCTGGCCCGCGAGCCGGATGCGGCGGCGGATCTCGTTCGTGATGTGCGGGATCGCCTGGATCGTCCCGCCGAGGTAGTCGCCGCGCCGCTCCTTGCGGATCACCTCCTCGAAGACCTGACCGGTCGAGGTGGAGTTGGTGGCGAGGAAATCGGTGTCCAGGAAGCGCTCGTAGTGGCCGAGATCGAGGTCGGTCTCGGCGCCGTCGTCGGTCACGAAGACCTCGCCGTGCTGGTACGGGGACATCGTGCCGGGATCGACGTTGATGTAGGGGTCGAGCTTGAGAATGGAGACGGAGTGCCCGCTCGACTTGAGGATCCGCCCCAGCGAGGCGGTGACGATTCCCTTCCCCACGGAGCTCACGACGCCGCCCGTGACGAAGACGTACTTGGTCATCCCACCCCAGTCACATCAGCCGCGGACGCCGCGACCTCGGGGGAGTGCTGCGCGCCGCCGGGGGGAGATTTCGGGGGCCGACCGCGGGACACTGGCATCATCCCGAGGGCACGCGGCCCTGTCAACGAGTCCCGCGGCGCGGGCGGCTCCGGCCCCCCGCCCACCATCGGGATGACGAGCTCCACCGTGTCGCCGTCCGCCAGGGGATGCGCGTGCGGGCGCTGCTCGCCGTTGACCATGGTGAGGATCGCCTGCAGCTCCTCGCCGCGAAAGCCCTCGCGCCTGAGAACGTCGCCGGCGCACATCCCCGCCTCGTAGGCGAGGCGCAGGCGCATCTCACCCGAGAGCGCCCGCTCCGCGAGAATGTCGCTCATCCGGACGTCGATCACGACCACCCCCACCGCCCGGCCGACCCGGCTCGCCGGCGGCTTGCCGCCACGCCGAGGGCGGCCCTAGCCTGACGGAACCCGCGCGTCCGGCGTCGCCCGCCCGGGCGAGCCACAGAGAAGCGAGCAGCCGTGCCCGATCTCCCCCCGAGGACGCCTGCCGGCGCGGCCGGACCCTCCACGCGATCCGCTCCCGATTCCTACGACCTCACCGTACTTGATGGCGGGCTGCGGGTGATCACGTCGAGCGTGCCGACCGCGCAGTCCGCCTCCGTCTCCTTCTTCGTCGGCGTCGGCTCGCGGGCGGAGCGCCCCGAGGTGGGCGGCGTCTCGCACTACCTGGAGCACATGCTCTTCAAGGGGACGGAGAATCGCCCCACGGCGCCCGAGATCAGCGAGGCCGTCGAGGGCGCCGGCGGGGGACTGAACGCCTTCACCACGCGCGAGCTGACCTGCTACTGGAACCGCCTCCCCTTCGAGCGCTGGGAGACGGGCATCGAGGTGCTCGCGGACATGATCCAGCACTCGCTCCTCGCCTCCGAGGAGGTGGAGCGCGAGCGCACAGTCGTGCAGCAGGAGATCCGCCGCGCGCACGACAACCCGACGGCCTGGACCGGCGAGCTGCTGCAGAGGGTCACGTTCGGCGACCAGCCGGTGGGCCGGCCGGTCGCCGGCACGCTCGAGACGGTGGCCGCCATCGACCGTGGCGAGCTCGCCTCACACATCGACTCCCACTACACAGGGGGGAACGCCGTGCTCTCGGTCGCGGGCAACATCGAGCACTCAGCCGTCGTCGAGGAGGCAGCTCGGCATTTCACAGAGCTCGCCCCCGGCCCGCGCCTCCCCGTCGAAGCGGCGACCCCGGGCCTCCCGGAGGAGCGCATCCGCGTCGAGGAGCGCGACATCGAGCAGGTCAACCTCGCCCTCGCCGTGCAGTGCGGCGGGCGGCGCGATCCCGATCGCTACGCCCTGGAGGTGCTCGTCACGCTCCTCGGGCGCGGCATGTCGTCGCGGCTCTTCCAGGAGGTGCGCGAGCGGCGCGGCCTCGCCTACTCCGTCGCGGCGCGTGTGGGTCGCCTCCGCGACATCGGCGCGGTCGCGATCACGGCGGGGGTGACGCGCGAGCACCAGGAAGAGGCGCTGGAGGTGATCGTGGCAGAGCTCCACCGGCTCGTCGCCGAACCGGTGGGGGAGGAGGAGCTCCGCCGCACCATCGACTACGCCGTCGGGGGATTCCGCCTCTCGCTCGAGACCCCGATGGCCGTCGGCCAGCGCCTCGGGGACCAGCTCCTGCAGGACGGCGAGATCGAGCGCGTCGAGGACTCGGTGGCCGCGCTGCGGGCGGTGAGCGCCCGGGACGTCCAGCGCGTCGCCGCAGCTCTCTTCGCCGCGCCGCCGGCCCTCGCCGTGGTCGGCCCCTCGGCCTCCGCCGACCGCCTCGACGCGATCCTCGCCTCGTGAGCGCGCTCCGCAGCCTGCTGCGACTTGCGGGCGGCGCAGACGCACCGTACGAGGCGACGCGTGCCACGGCCGCGGACGCCGTGCTCATCGACCTCGACGACGACGCGACGACGCGCGGCCGCGCGCGCGCGCGACGCGCGATTCGACGCCACCGCTCCGCACTCGCGGAATCGGGACGCCCGGTGCTTGCGCGCACCTCAGACTCCCGCTCGGGGGAACTCGGCGCCGACCTCGACGCCGCGGTCTCGGAATCGACCGCCGCGGTGGTGCTTGCCGCCTGCGAGGAACCACAGGACGCGCGAGACGCCGATGTCGCCATCCGGCGGCGCGAGATGCGGCGCGGAATCGTCCCCGGTCAGGTCCGGCTGCTCTGCGAGATCGACTCGGCAGCGGGCCTGGCCGCGCTGCCGCAGATCCTGACAGCGGTCGACCGCCACGTCGCCGTCGTGCTCGCACCGCTCGCGATCGCCTCCGAACTCGGAGCGACGACCCCGGCGGCCGCCTCCGGCGTCTCGCGCGATGCCGTCTGGGCGCTCCTCGACCACATCATGGCCCAGGCTGCTCTCGCAGCCGGGGTCGCGGAGTTGCCGTGGATCCTGGGTGCCCCCGACGCGGGTCCCACCGTGCGCCAGGCGCTCGCCACTCGCGCCCGCGACCTGGGAGCGGCGGGCAGCGTGATCACCTCCGAGAGCGAGGCGCGGGGCGTGAACGCGCTCTTCACGCCCGACCCCGGGCGCATCGAGGCGGCACGATCTGTGATCGCGGAGTGGGAGCGCGTGCGCGCCGCCGGCCGCTGGTCCGGCGAGACCGACGGCAACCGCGTCGACCGCCGCAGCGTGCGGCGCGCCCGACGCACCACGGGCGAAGAGGGATCCGCCCGGCCGTAGGGGACGGGCCGTCCGGCAAGAAGGGACGGTGCGAGGCTGTGTTGGGGTGGCGAGAGCAAGAGCGCCATTGGTTCTCCCTCTACGAGCGCCCCGGGGACGCGTGACCGACTTCCGCCCGGAGCAGTCACACGCGGTGGCGCACTTTGCGGCGGTCGGTGACCAGACACGCGTGGATCACGCCAACATGACCGATCAACTGGTCAAGTGGGCTGCGGTGACCCTATCGAACGCCTCGTTCCAAGGGATAACTGGGGCAGTTACCTACTCGCCGCGCCTCCTACGCTAGGCGCTCGAGCTCCGCACCGAGCATGGAGCGCAGCCGCCTCTGGTTGCGGAGGAGGACCTCGCGGGAGCGGATGACCCGCGCGGCCGCCTCGGGGGCGATCCTGCCTTCGGCGAGCGCGGCCTCGAATTCCTCCTCGTCCTCCCAGCGAAGCTCGTCGCCCTCGCGGGGGCCTGCCCCCGGGCGCACCCAGAGGTCGAGCAGCAGGTCCTCGAACCGAACCTCGGCGGATCCCCCGCCGGGGGGCGGCGGCACGAGTTCCACGCGCCCGACCACATCGAATCGGGACGCCACCTCGGCGCCGTCCGCCGGGCGTACGAAGCGGTAGCAGATATACGGCCGCCGGGGCCAGAAGAAGCCGTAGGAGAGAAGCGGCGCCGGGAGACCCCAGGCCGGGCGGCGGAGCCGGTAGAGGATCACCGCCTCAGACGCCGTCGCGCGCACGAACTCGCAGCGGAAACGCTCGACGCTCCCGTCCACGCGCCGCTTCACCTCGACGATGGGTGATCCGGGGCGAAGCGCGGCGGCGACCTTAGCCCACGACGTGCGTGCGCCAGAGGCGGCAGGCTCTCCCGCCGCTACGTGAGGTCGACGAGCCATGCGATCACCGCCGGACCGTCGCCCCTCGGGTTGGGATCGACGGCGAACTCGACCTCCGCTCCCACGGCAACGGCCTCCGGCCGGGTGGATGCGCCGGGATCCTCGTTCAGCCGGGTGCTCCCGGGGACGATCCGGAATGGGGTCGGAACGCCGTCGACGGCGATGATGAGGAGCGAGCCGGGACCGTCCGTGAACACGACGACGCCCGTGAAGCGCTCCTCGCCCGCCCACTCCACGCCGCCACCGGCGCCGCGCATATGCAGCGTGTGCGCGCCGCCAGCCCGGTCGTTGAGTCGCACCAGGTAGCCGGGAGTCAGGGCATCACTGCAGAGCGTCCCCGGGCGCTCGATGCCGATGCACCGTGACGGCCACACGACCTCCTCGGCACGCTCGACGCCCAGGGCTGCAACCGCGACGTCGAGCCACTCCGCCATCAGGGCAACCGCGCGGGCGGACGCGATCTCGATAGCGGGCGGGGACGGCGTGGCGGCGGGCGTCGGGGCCGGGGCCGGCGCCGCTGGTGGGGGTGTGGGGGTGGGCGTCGACGTGGCGGGAGCGGCGGTCGGGGTGGGCGAGGCGAGCGCGACGGGCGTCGGCGACGCGGGCCGCGGCGGTGACGGCGTCTCGGCGAGCGGGCTCGTCGGAGGCGGGTCGCCGCCCCCGCAGGAGGTCACGGCACCGATCGCGAGCGCTGCGGCCAACGCGAGAAGACATGAGAGGGCGGGTCCGGTCACCGTGCCCCCTTGCTGGCGGACGTCGTCCGCGCCCGGTGGCACGGGCCGGTGCGGCTCCGCGCATGTATGATCCTCCCCGGCAGGCCGACGCCGCAAACGGGCGCGCCGGCGGCGCGCGGCGGAGCGGGGCGGCTGGCCCTCCCGACGCCGCGCGGGAGCCACCTCACGCCTGGGTCCGGGACGCGTCGAACCGGGGAGATGCCGATGCCAGCCGTCGTTGTGATCGGCGGGCAGTGGGGCGACGAGGGCAAGGGTCGCGTGGTCGACTACCACGCGCGCAGCTGCTCCGTCATCGCACGCTACTCGGCCGGGACCAACGCCGGCCACACCATCGTCAACCAGCTCGGGCGCTTCGCGTTGCACCTGGTTCCGGCGGGCATCTTCTACGGCGACAAGACCTGCGTGATCGGGAACGGCGTCGTGATCCACCCCGGCTCCCTGATCGACGAGGTAGCGATGCTGGAGGAGCGCGGCGTCGACACGTCGCGGCTGGTGATCTCCGACCGCGCGCACGTCGTGATGCCGTGGCATCCACTCCTCGATCAGTACGAGGAGAAGCTGCGCGGCGACGGCGCCCTCGGCACCACCGGAACCGGCACCGGGCCAGCCTTCGTCGACAAGGCGAGGCGGGCCGGCATCCGCATGATCGACCTCGTCACGCCCGAGCTCTTCCGCCACCGGCTCGACGCCCAGCTAAAGCACTACAACTACGTGTTCGAGCGCCTCTACGACGCCCCGCCCCTCGACGCCGAGGAGATCTACGAGGAGTACTCAGAGCTCGGCGCCCGGCTCCGGCCCTGGGTCGCCGACTCGGCCGACGTGGTGCAGCGAGCCCACGAGCAGGGGGAGCGCATCCTGCTCGAGGGGGCGCAGGGGGCGCTCCTCGACCTCGACGCCGGCACCTACCCCTTCGTCACCTCCTCCGTGCCGGGGTCGGTCGCGGGCGGCGCCTCTATCGGGATCGGGCTCGGACCTACGGCGATCGAGCGCGTGGTCGGGGTCTACAAGGCGTACCAGACGCGGGTCGGGAACGGCCCGATGCCGACCGAGCTCTTCGACGAGAACGCGGAGCGGCTGCGCAACCACGGAGCCGAGCGCGGAGCCGGCGAGTACGGCACCACGACCGGCCGGCCCAGGCGCTGCGGCTGGTTCGACGGCGTGCTCGCGCGCTACACCTCGCGGCTGAACGGCATCACCTCGGTGGCGCTCACGCGCCTCGACACGCTCTCCGGCTTCGAGCGCGTGAAGATCTGCGTCGCCTACGAGCTCGACGACGGACGCGTCAGCACGCTCCCCGCCTCGCTGAGCACGACGCAGCGGCTCAAGCCCATCTACGAGGAGCTGCCCGGCTGGCAGCGCGACGTCTCGGACATGCGCTCGCTCGGCGCGCTCCCGACGGAGGCGCGGCACTTCGTGAGGCGCATCGAGCAGATCCTCGGCGCCCCCGTCGACATGATCTCGGTCGGGCCGGAGCGCGACCAGGCGATCGTCACCCGCGACGTCTTCGGGAGCGCCGTCTAGAGACCCGGGAAGGGAGACAGCAGCCGATGGAGACCCTCTCGCTGATCCTGCACGTCACGGCGGCCGCGGCCCTGGTCGGCCCGCAGCTCCTGCTCTTCCTCGCCGTGGTCCCGGCGACGCAGCAGCTCCCCGACAGCGACCGGAGCCGCGTGACGCGCATCGTCACCCGGCGCTTCGCGATGATCGCCGGCGTCTCCCTCGTCGCGCTGACCATTACCGGCCTCTACCAGTTCTACGAGGTCGTGCCCGTGGCGGTGCAGGAGGAGATGGCGGACTTCCGCTTCGGCCCCCTCTTCATGGCGAAGATGACGCTCTTCCTCGTCCTGATTGCGTTGATCGCCCTCCACGCCGCCTGGCTCGGGCCGCGCATCCAGCGCGCCCTCGACGCGGCGGGGACGACCGGCGGCGGGGATGCGGAGCTGCAGTCCCTCCGGCGGCGCTCGCTCTGGGTCTCCGGCGCGACGGTCGCGGTCTCCCTCGCGGTGCTCGCCCTCGGCGTCGCGCTCGGGCACCACGAGTACGCCTACCTTCCCTTCTGATGGCCCCTCTCAGGACCGCTGTGCTGGGCGCACCGGGGGCGAGATGAGACTCCTGCGGGGCCGCTTCGGCGGCGGGAGCTCCCGCCTCGGCTCGGGCGAGAGGCGCTTCGATCACGACGACGACTGCCCCCTCTTCAGCGAGCGGCTGGAGGAGCACCTCGTCGCGGTCAGCCGCGGCGACGAGCCGCGCGCCGGCCGCTTCTGCGGGCACTGCTACACCCCGATGTCGCCGGAGCGTGCGCGCTGCCCGCACTGCGGCGAGGAGACGGAGTCGGGCCGCGCCCCCATCGCCTCCGTCCCCGACGAGGTGATGGCGATGCTCAGGCAACAGCGCAAGACGGAGCGCGCCTACGTGACGGGCTTCGCCTACCTGGGGCTCGGCCTCGCGATCGCAGGCGGCCTCGCACTCGTGCTGGGCCTCCCGCCGCTCCGCGACAACCTCATCGCCGCGACCATCAGCTACGTGCTCTTCCTCTTCATCGGCGGGCGCGCGCTCGCCGGCATCCTCGGCGGCGGCATCGGCGACCGTCGAGGCTACGAGAAGGCCCGCGCCCGCCTGCGCGCCGACTGGGCCGCGTGGCTCTCCCTGCGCGACGAGCCGCCGCAACACCCCCGGGAAGATGACCATCGCCGCGTGGGCTCCCCGCCGAGCGCGTAGCCGGCGGCTTGCCACGCGGGGGTGCTGGGCGCCGCCCTCGCTGTGCTCGTGGTCGGCGCCGCGCTTGCAGGCACGCCCGCCCGTGCCTCCGCGGAATCGGGGGAGGCGGCCGGGGCGGAGACGGTCACGACGGTGCTCCAGCCCGGCTGGAACATGGTCGGTTGGCTCGGGCCGGAGGCGCCGGTCACGGACCTCTTCGAGGCAATCCCGGCGCTTGAGCTCGTCTCCGCGTGGGACGCGGCCGAGCAGCGTTACCGGCGGAGGGGGCGTAACAGCATCCCCCGATACGCCCTCGAGGTCGTCGCTCCCGGCATGGGGCTGTGGCTGAAACTGGGCGGGGACCTGCCGTTTCAGTGGACGCGTCCCGCCTCGGCGACCAGCGTGCTGCTCTCGCTGCAGGCTGGTCGGAATCTCGTGGGCTGGGCAGGCCGCGACGAAACGGCGATTGATGAGGCAACCTCGCGCTTCGGCGATTCGCTGGTCCGTACCTGGCAGTGGGATGCAAAGACGCAGGCGTACAAGCAGTACCGCCCCGGCGCCGAGCGCTCCTCGAGCGCCATCGCCGCGCTGGATCACGGGGACGGACTGTTCGTCGAACTGACCGCGGACGCGCGGTGGTGGCAGCCCGGACGGGCACCCGCGCCGGTCGTGTTCCTCGGCGACGTTCCGGAAGAGCGGCATGCCGAGATCCGCGGATGGCTGGATGACACCCGGGCCGTCTTCGCGGAACGCTGGGGCGTCCAGGCGCCGTTCTCAAGCTACGTCGGCGACCTCGAATCCCTGACCGAGACGTACGTTCAGGTCCGAGGGGGCCCGCCCCCCGAGAACCTGTGTGCAAACGCCGGATCCGGCGCCGTGTTCGCACGGGTGGAGTGCATCTTCGCGGGCACCTACCCGCACGAGTACTTCCACATCCTCCAGCAGTCCCTGAGCCGCCACCGGCGGGGACGCGGGCCGGCATGGATGATCGAGGGGTCGGCATCCTGGGCCGCGGCGGTGTACGTCGGAGTCACCTCCGACGAGTTGACGCTGTCGGAGCAGCTCGATCGCCAGCTCGGCAACGACATATCCGCACTGATCGGGCTCACTCCGCCGGCGCTGGAGGAGATCGAGGAGTACGACGCATTCCTCTCTCCCGGGACCCCCGGGTACCACCTCGGATTTGTCGCGGCGGACTGGCTCGTCGACCACTCCAGCGAAGAGGCCGTCCTGGGTTTCTTCAGGACCCTGTCGGGCGACGGGACATGGGAGGAGGCATTCGAGTCCGCCTTCGGCATCGGCAGCAGCGATTTTTACGAGGAGTTCGAGGCATACCGCGCCGCTGTCGCGCCGCCGCTGCCACACCTCACCGACGACAGCGACGAGCCCGTCCTCGTGCTCGTGGGCGAGGTGTCGCCAGAGGAGGAGGCGGCCGTCCGCGCCACGTTCGAGCAGGTGCAGACCTTCTTCAGCGAGCGCTTCGCGGCAGGGACGGCAGACCACACAGTCTACGTCGGGGGCGGCGAGGCGCTCGCCGAGGTCCACCTGCGCGTGTACGGGACGGAGTTGCCGGAGGACTTCTGCAGCCGGGCACGTGCCGGCGTGGTCGCGACCATCGACACGACCTGCCGCGACGCACCCCCGCACTACATCGACCTCTACCACTGGGACGCCATCCGGGAACGGCTGGCGCCCTGGGCGGCTCTGCCCGAGGCACCCGACGGGCACGACCGCCGGGGACCCCGCTGGTTGCTTCTCGCGACGGATAGCTACCTCGAAGAGGCCTACCAGGTGGAGTCGGGGAGGGCGCCCTGGGATGAGATCCGGCGTGGCCAGATCGTGCGCGCGAGTCGTCTCGCACAACGCCTGAGCAGCCTCGAGACCTATGACGACGCCACCGCCGCCGGGTACTGGGACGCGAGAGCGCTGGCATTCCTGGCGGGCGAGTGGCTCGCCGAGCGCGCGGGCGACCACGCGATCGTCGACTACTACCGCGCGCTCCCCTCGTCGGCGAACTGGCAGGAGGCGTTCGAGGCCGCGTTCGGCCTGAGCGTCACGAACTTCGACTCGGCGTTCGAGCTCTACCGCGCCGCCGTCGCGCCGCCGCTGCCACACCTCACCGACGACAGCGAGGAGCCAGTCCTCGTGCTCCTGGGCGAGCTGTCGCCAGAGGAGGAGGCAGCCGTCCGCGCCACATTCGAGCAGGTGCAGAACTTCTTCAGCGAGCGCTTCGCTGCGGGGACCGCGGACCACACGGTCTACGTCGGGGGCGGCGAGGCGCTCGCCGCGGTCCACCTGCGCGTGTACGGGACGGAGTTGCCGGAGGACTTCTGCAGCCGGGCACGTGTCGGCGTGGTCGCGACCATCGACATGACCTGCCGCGACGCACCCCCGCACCTCATCGACCGCTACCACTGGGACGCCATCCGGGAACGGCTGGCACCCTGGGCGGCTCTGCCCGAGGTACCCGACGGGCACGACCGCCGGGGCCCCCGCTGGTTGCTCCTCGCCACGGATAGCTACCTGGAAGAGACCTACCGGGTGGAGGCGGGGAGGGCGACCTGGGATGAGATCCGGCGTGGCCAGATCGTGCGCGCGAGTCGTCTCGCGCAACGCCTGAACAGCCTCGAGACCTACGACGACGCCACCGCTGCCGGGTACTGGGACGCGAGAGCGCTGGCGTTCCTGGCGGGCGAGTGGCTCGCCGAGCGCGCGGGCGAACCCGCCATCGTCGAGTACTACCGCGTGCTCGCCTCGTCGGCGAACTGGCAGGAGGCGTTCGAGGCCGCGTTCGGCCTGAGCGTCACGGACTTCGACTCGGCGTTCGAGGCATACCGCGCCGAGGTCGCGCCGCCCCTGCCACACCTCACCGACGACAGTGAGGAGCCCGTCCTCGTGCTCCTGGGCGAGCTGTCGCCAGAGGAGGAGGCGGCCGTTCGCGCCACGTTCGAGCAGGTGCAGACCTTCTTCAGCGAGCGCTTCGCTGCGGGGACGGCGGACCACACGGTCTACGTCGGGGGCGGCGAGGCGCTCGCCGCGGTCCACCTGCGCGTGTACGGGACGGAGTTGCCGGAGGACTTCTGCAGCCGGGCACGTGTCGGCGTGGTCGCGACCATCGACATGACCTGCCGCGACGCACCCCCGCACCTCATCGACCGCTACCACTGGGACGCCATCCGGGTACGGCTGGCGCCCTGGGCGGCTCTGCCCGAGGCACCCGACGGGCACGACCGCCGGGGCCCCCGCTGGTTGCTCCTCGCCACGGACAGCTACCTGGAAGAGACCTACCGGGTGGAGGCGGGGAGGTGGACCTGGGATGAGATCCGGCGTGGCCAGATCGTGCGCGCGAGTCGTCTCGCGCAACGCCTGAGCAGCCTCGAGACCTACGACGACGCCACCGCTGCCGGGTACTGGGACGCGAGAGCGCTGGCGTTCCTGGCGGGCGAGTGGCTCGCCGAGCGCGCAGGCGAACCCGCCATCGTCGAGTACTACCGCGCGCGCGCCTCGTCGGCGAACTGGCAGGAGGCGTTCGAGGCTGCGTTCGGCCTGAGCGTCACGGACTTCGACTCGGCGTTCGAGGCATACCGCGCCGAGGTCGCGCCGCCCCTGCGGTAGACCGCGTCGCCGAGTCGAGCTGACAGACCCGTCCCCCCAAGGGGAACCCGGGGAGCCGCGCGCGGGGCCCCCGCCCTCGGCGAGCGCTCCCGACAGAGCACCGTCGGTCCCGGGGGTGTGATCGTCGCGCCGGGCGCCAGCGCGGCGGGGCTCCGGCCCGGCAGTTCGTGCCGGAGCCCGCGCTGCCGCGCGGTGGTGAGCCTCGCGTCGCGTGTGGCGAGGCCGGTGCCTACGCGGGGACCGGCAGGTCGATGCTGTGGCGGGCGAGCTCGCCTCGGATGCGCGCCTGCGAGGCCTCCGAGGGCTGGACGAGCGGAAGCCGGAGCGGCCCCACGTGAAAGCCGATCTCGTTCAGCGCGAACTTCACCGGCGCCGGGTTGCTCTCGATGAAGAGGGAGTCCACGAGCGGGGCGAGGCGGCGGTGGACGGTCGCCGCCTCCCCGGTGCGGCCTGACAGCGCCGCCTCGATCATCCGGGCGATCTGCCACCCCACGAGGTGCGAGGCGACGGAGACCACGCCGTAGCCGCCGACCGCGAGCAGCGGCAGCGTGTCGGCGTCGTTCCCCGACCAGACACGGAAGTCCGTCAGGGCCGTGCGTTCGATGATCTCCGCTACCTGCGCGAGGTCGCCCGACGCCTCCTTGACGCCGACGATGTTCGGGACCTCGGCGAGTCGTGCCGTCGTCTCGGCGGTCATGTTGACGGCCGTCCGCGACGGGACGTTGTAGAGGATGCAGGGGAGCGGCGTCGCCTGAGCGAGTAGGGAGAAGTGGCGCACGAGTCCCGCCTGCGACGGCTTGTTGTAGTAGGGGACGGTGAGCATCAGCGCGTCGACGCCGGCACCGACGCCCTCCTCCACCATCTCGAGGGACTCAGCCGTCGAGTTGGTCGAGGCCCCAGCGACGAGCTGCGCCTCCGTGCCGACGGCGGAGCGCACGGCGCGCCACACACCGACCTGCTCCTCGATGCTGAGGGTCGGGCACTCGCCGGTGGTGCCGGTGAGAACGAGGCCATCCGAGCCCGAGTCGAGCAGCGCCCGCGCCAGCTCGCCTGAGCGCGCCTCGTCGACGGCGCCGTCCTCGGTGAAGGGCGTCACCATCGCGGTCAGAAGGCGGCCCCAGGCGCGCGCCATGCCGCAACTCCCCCGACGGCGACCGGAGCGCGGGGAGCCGCTCTCCGGAACCCTACTATAGCGCCGCGGCGGCCTCCCGCGCGCCGAGCCGGCCGCGCGCCATCACCTCCTCCGCGATCTGGATGGCGTTGGTGGCGGCGCCCTTGCGCAGGTTGTCGGAGACCACCCAGAAGACGGCGCCGTGCTGAACGCTCGGGTCCCGCCTGAGCCGCCCGACGAAGACGCGGTCGTCGTCCTGGGTGGAGAGCGGCGTGGGGTAGAGCCCCGCCTTCGGGTCGTCCTGAAGCTCGAGGCCGGGCTGCGCCTCGAGCTCTGCGCGCAGCGCCTCCAGCGGTGCGGCCGAGTCGAACTCGACGTGCACCGCCTCGGCGTGCCCGATCATCGTCGGCACGCGTACGCAGGTGGCCGAGAAGCGCAGTTCCGGCTGGTGCAGGATCTTGCGCGACTCGTTGCGCATCTTCAGCTCCTCGACGGTGTAGCCGTCCTCCGCGAAGTCGTCGACCTGCGGAATCACGTTGAGGGCGATCTGATGCGGCAGCTCCCGCGGCGGAGCCGGCTCCTCGCCGCGGCCGATGGCGGCGATCTGCGCCTGAAGCTCGGCGGCGGCGGCAGCGCCGACGCCGGTCACCGACTGGTAGGTCGCGACGCTGACGCGCGAGAGCGGCGCCACTCGACGCATCGCGTCGAGCGCCACCACGAGCGGGGTGGTCGTGCAGTTCGGGATCGAGAGGATCCCCTGATGCCACTCGACGTCGGAGCCGTTCACCTCGGGCACGACGAGGGGGACCGCGGGCTCCATCCGGAAGGCGGAGCCGTCGTCGATGAAGACGCCGCCGGAGACCGCCACGACCGGCCCCCACCGCTTCGAGACCCGAGAGTTCGCCGAGCAGAAGACGAGGTCGGCACCCTCCAGCGCCTGCTCGCTCGTCTCGCGCACCTCGTGCTCCTCGCCGCGGAAGCGGAGCTTTCGACCGGCGGAGCGGGCGCTCGCGAGCAGCCTCAGCTCACCGATGGGGAAGTCGCGCTCCTGGGCGACACGGAGGAAGGAGGCGCCGACGGCGCCCGTCGCGCCGATCACAGCCACGGTGGGACGCGCTGAACCCGACACAAAATCCTCCCCCCGGTCGAAAGCGAGATGAGCCGCCGTTCCCATCGTAGGGGGCACGGCTCCCGGTGGCGAGATGGGGCGGCTAGCTCAGCCCGATGAGCGAGTCGAGCCCTTCGACGAGGCCCTCGAGATCCATCACGGCGCGGACGGCGAGGACCACGCCGGGCATGAACGACTCGCGCCCGAGGGTGTCGTGGCGCAGCGAGAGCGTCTGGCCGCGGCCGCCCAGGATCACCTCCTGGTGAGCGACGAGCCCGGGGAGCCGGACGGAGTGGATCCCGACCCCTCCGAGCACGGCGCCGCGGGCTCCGGGCAGGTGCTCGAGCTCGGGGTCAGGGTGCTCAAAGTCGGAGCCCCGCTCCTCGCGCATCCCGGCCGCCGTGGCGAGCGCGGTGCCGGAGGGGGAGTCCGCCTTGCGGTCGTGGTGAAGCTCGATGACCTCAGCCGCGTCGAAGAAGCGCGCCGCGACGCGCGCGAGGTGCATCTGCACGACGGCGCCCACCGCGAAGTTCGCGGCGATCACGCCGCCGAGCCTGCGGTCCGCAAGCCCGGCGCGAAGCCGCTCGACCCCAGCCCCCGGCACCCCCGAGGTGCCGATCACCGGGCGCACGCCCTGCCCCAGTACCGCGCCGATGAGCCGGGGCGTCGCCCGGGCATTCGTGAAGTCGACGACCAGGTCGGGGCGCGTGTCGGAGAAGAGCGCCCCGGGGTCATCATGCATCGGGTACGAGGCGCCCGAGCCCGAGCGGTACTCGCGCGCCGACGCCTCGCCGACGAGGGGCTCGAGCACGCCCACGACCTCGACGCCGGGCTCGGCCTCGAGCGTCTCGATGACGAGACGCCCCATCTCGCCGGTCCCGGAGACGATCGCGCGCATCACCGCCTCACGCTTCTCGGGGGGCTCCCGCTACCAGCGGCGACCGCCCGAGGAGTCTCCGCCGCCGGGACCACGGCTGCCGCCGCCGCCACCGCCACCGCCACTGCCGCCACTGCCGCGGGAACCACCGCCCCCGGGGCCGCGGCCGCCACCGCCACGGGAACCACCGCCGCCAGGACCCCGGCCGCCGCCACCGCCACCGCCGCGGGAACCGCCGCCGCCAGGACCGCGGCCGCCGCCACCGCCGCGGGAACCACCGCCACCAGGACCGCGGCCGCCGCCACCGCCGCCGTTACCACTGCGGCCGCCGCCGAATCCGCTGTAGCCGCCGAAGGATGAGGAGCGCGTGGGGATCTCGTCCTCGTTGATGAGCTCCTCGTCGGGGGCGGATCCGCTTCCGGCGAGCACCGGCGCGGGCTCGCGATCGGCATCCTCGTCGGCGAGGCCGACTCGATCGGGGTCCTCGCCGGGCTGCACGCGGGCCAGGTTGATGCGTCCGAGGTTGTCGACCTCGACGACCTTGACCGCGATCACATCGCCCAGGCTCACGACGTCCTCGACGCGGTTCACGCGGCCCGGGGCGAGCTCGGAGATGTGCACCAGCCCGTCCTTGCCGGGGAGGATCTCGACGAAGGCGCCGAAGTTGAGGATGCGGACCACCGGGCCCTCGTAGACCTCCCCGACCTCGATCTCCTTGGTGAGGCCGCGGATGCGCTTGAGCGCCGCCGCGACGCCGTCCTGCGAGCCAGCGACGAAGACCGTTCCGTCGGATTCGACCGAGATCGAGGCGCCCGTCTCCTCCTCCATGCCGCGGATGACCTTCCCGCCGGGCCCGATCACGGCGCCGATCTTCTCGGGGTCGATCTTCACGCTCTGGATCGACGGGGCGTAGGGGGACATCTCCCCGCGCGGCTCGGCGATCGCGCCGTTCATCACCTCGAGGATCTCGAGGCGCGCCGTGCGGGCACGGTCGAAGACGCGGTGCAGGAAATCGTCGGGGAGCCGCGCGAGCTTGATGTCGAGCTGCACGGCCGTGATGCCGCGCGCGGTGCCGGCGACCTTGAAGTCCATGTCGCCGAAGGCGTCCTCGATGCCGGCGATGTCGGTGAGGATCCGGTAGTCGCTGCCGTCCGGAGTCGAGATCAGCCCCATCGCGATGCCGGCGACCGGCGCGCTGATGGGAACGCCCGCATCCATCAGCGCCAGGGTCGAGCCGCAGACCGAGGCCTGCGAGGTGGAGCCGTTGGAGGCGAGCACGTCGGAGACGACGCGGATGGTGTAGGGGAACTGCTCCTGCGGGGGGAGCACCGGCATGATCGCGCGCTCCGCGAGCGCGCCGTGGCCGATCTCGCGGCGCCCCGGCGAGCGCAGCGGCCGCGCCTCCCCGACCGAGAACGGCGGGAAATTATAGTGGTGCATGTACGTCTTGTGCTCGACGGGCGCGATCGTGTCGAGGCGCTGCTTGTCGCCGGGAGAGCCCAGCGTCGCCACCGAGAGCACCTGCGTCTCGCCCCGGCTGAAGAGCCCGGTCCCGTGCGCCCGCGGCAACACGCCAACCCGCGCCGTGAGGCTGCGGATCTGCTCCTCTGGGCGGTCGTCTGCGCGCTGGTTCTCGCCCAGGATGCGCGCCCGCACGAATTGCTTGAGCGCCGCCTCGGTCGCCGTCCGGACGGTGCGCGCGTCGTACGCCGACTCCTCGCCGCCGAGCTCCTGGAAGACCTCTGCGCCGAGCACGTCGATGCCGCGCCAGCCCTCCGCCTTCACGGCGTCGAGCAGCTCCTGGTCGCGGCCTGAGAGCGCCGTCCGCACCGCGGCGGCGAGCTCCTCATCCGCGGACGGGGGCGTGAACGGGAGCTTCGACTCGCCGATGGCCTCGACGATCTCCGCCTGCAGCGCGTTCAGCTCGCGCACCGCCTCCATCCCGAAGTCGATCGCCTCGATCATGTCGTCTTCTTCGACCTCGCTCGCCCCGGCCTCCAGCATCACGACGGAGGCGTCGGTGCCGGCGACGGTGAGGTCGAGGTCCGACTCCTCCAGCTGCTCGTACGTCGGGAAGAGCACGAGCTCCCCGTCGACGCGCCCGATGCGGACGGAGGAGACGGGGCCCTCGAACGGGATGTTCGAGGCCATCAGCACGGTGGAGGCGCCGGTCGTGGCGAGGGCGTCTGCCGGGTTCTCTCGGTCGGCGGAGAGCACCGTGCAGACGACGTGGATCTCCCGGCGGTAGCCCTTGGGGAAGAGCGGCCGGATCGGTCGGTCGGTCATGCGCGCAGCGAGCGTCGCGTCCGTGCCCGGACGTCCCTCGCGCCGGAAGAACGAGCCGGGGATCTTCCCGATCGCGTACATCCGCTCCTCGAAGTCGACGGTGAGCGGGAAGAAGTCGATGCCCGGCCTGGGCTCGCCGTCGGCGAGCGTCACGAGCAGGATGGTGTCGCCGAGACGGATGGTGCAGGAGGCCGTTGCCTGCTGCGCCAGAAGCCCGGTCTCGATCTCGATGCGCCTCCCAGCAATCTCGCGGGTGAAGCTCCGTGGTTCGGTGGTCACTATGTGCTGCCTTCCTCTTTCTTCCCTGATCTGTTTCTCGTTCTCATGCGTGATTACGGCCGTGCCATCCGGCGCGCCGGGTGGAGCGTCGGCGGACGAGGCTGCGAGGCGCGCAAGAGTGGGCTCGGCGCGGAACGCGGGGGACGATGCTTCGGTTCGAGCCGGCCCGGTCGGCCGACCATCTCGGGCGCACCGGTCTCCCGCGCCCCCTTACGTGCTGGTGTGATGTGCTGGTTCTTCCCTCGACCCTCGTGCTCGGCCGGTCCTGTATCCCGGACCTCAGGCGGAGCGGTTGCGCCGGGGCCCCTCCCCGGCCGTGCGGGCGGGGCTGCCGCCCCGCGCTGCGTCGGGCGGCGCCTAGCGGCGCAGACCCAGCCGACCGAGCACCGTGTGATAGCGGTCCACGTCGACGTTGCTCAGGTAGCGGAGCTGGCGGCGGCGGCGCCCCACGAGCTTGAGCAGCCCGCGCCGCGTCGCGAAGTCATGCTTGTGCTCGCGGAGGTGCTCCGTCAGATGCTTGATGCGGTCGGTCAGGAGCGCGATCTGGACCTCGGGCGACCCGGTGTCTTCCTCGTGGCGGGCGAAACCGTGGACGATCTCCTGCCTGCTCTCGGCTGTCGGCATCGGCCCTCCGCCGCCGTGGTGGCGGCCATCACAAGCCCGCTTCGTGTGTGCGGGAGTTGCGCCCCAGACGGGCGGACGCAAAAACGGTAGCACGGCTCCCCGGGGAATGCACGCGTTCGCAGGCGGCGTGCGGCGGGACGCGGCGGTTCCCGGCTACTCCGGGGGGCGGATCGACGCGAGGATCTCGTCGAAGATCGCGTCCATGGGCGTGCGAGCGAACAGCACGTCCACGGTGGGCAGGATGCTGACCCGATCCAGCGGGAAGCGAGCGATGGTCTCGCCCGTGTACCTGTCGATGACGAAGCGACCCGTCGCGTACTGAAGGATCAACTCGTGCGGAGAAGGGCCCGCTGCGATGATAACGCGGGCGATCTCCTCGCCCGTACGATTGTCGACGAGGAGCGACGAACCCGTCGTCCTGTGAGTGATCGCGGTGCTCCAGGGGGGAGGATCGATGCGGTGTCGCCTGAGGGGTGACGGCACGAGCGCTTCGTGATCAACGCCCTGCCTCTCCGGGTCATCCCCCCTTATCGCCCTTCGCGACGGCGCCATCGAAAACAGCACCACCGGTACACCGGCCGGCACGTCGAAGATGGGACTCTCCGGCAAAATGCCGAGGCGATAAGGCGTGGGGCTGCCCGGCCGATCGGCAGGTGTGGCCTGGTCACAGTCGGCACCGATCGACTCGGGGCAGGGTTGCGTCGGCGCATCACTGGCGCCGCCGACGCAACCCACGAGCAGCGCTCCCGCAGCCGCGAGAACGCGCAGCCCCTGGCGCATAGTCCCTCCCGCCCCTCGGCGGCACGAGCGGCGCCCGAGCCGGGTGCCACGTGACGCTGCGGGTCACCGTGCCCCCGCGGCTAGCGGCCGGCCTGCTCCGTGTGCCCTCCGCCCGCCGCCAGATCGCGGCTCCGCTCGGATCGCCTGCTGGCGCGGTCGAGCAGGGCGCGCGCCGCCGGATAGCCCCGGTGCTGCATCCAGAGCGCGATCGCGAAGGCCGGCGCGCAGACGAGGAGGCCGGCGAGCCCGTCGAAGAGGAAGTGGTTCCCCGTCACCACCACCGAGATCGCCTGCAGGACGGCGACGAGCACGGCGCCCGCGCGCGCCCAGGGGTTCCTGGTCGCCAGCCACACGGTGACGGCGAGCAGCGCCGCCCACCCCACGTGGAGGGAGGGCACCGCCGCGTAGGGGTTGACGAACGGCTGCGTCGACTGCGCCTGGTAGGAGAGGCTCGAATAGAGCTGGAGCGTATCCACGAACCCCCCCTCGGGGAGAAGCCGCGGTGGCGCCACCGGGAAGCTCCAGTACACGACGAGTGCAAAGCCGCCCGAGATCAGGCACGCGTCGCGCAGCAGCGTGTAGTGCCTGCGGCTGGTCACGAAGAGCACGAGCCCCACGCCGATGATGAGCGGGAAGTCGAGCCAGAAGTAGACGAAGTTGAAGAGGAGGACGGCGGCCTCACTGCCCAGCGTCCACTCCTGCAGGCTCGGCTCGACGAAGAGACCGAGCGCGGCCTGCCAGTCCACGATCATCCGCGCGTGCGCGACGGCGTCAGCCGCCCGGTCGACCACGGCGCCGCGCACCAGGAAGTAGAAGAGGAAGGCGGTCGCCGCGAGCGCGATCTCCGAGAGGTCCGCCCAGGCGAAGCCCGTGCGGGACGAGGAGGTCACGCGGTAGAGGTAGCGGACGAGGTGGTGGCGCATGGGGCGCGCATGATAGCAGCGTCCCGCGTCGACCCGGGCGCGGCGGAGCCCCTATGCTCGGCCGTCCCGGCAGGCGGCGGGGCGAAGAAGCGGCGCCCGAACGGAGGAGACGGTGGAGCTGACAGCGGCGAGCGGCGGCATCCTCGACCAGCGGGCGGAGAGCTACGTCGTGCCGATCGCGGAGGGACCTCGCCGGCTCTCCGGCGCGGTGGCGCAGGTCAACGCGCGCTCAGGCGGCGTCATCGCGAAGATGCGCCGCGACGGCCTGCTCAAGGGCACGAAGGGCGAGATCACGGTGCTCCCGGCGCTCGGCGAGATGCCGGGGAAGCGCATCGTCGTGCTCGGGACGGGCCCGGAGGGGAAGCGGGGCGTCGACGGCCTCCGCGGGCTCGCCGGGACGCTCGTGCGGAGGCTGCGCGCTCTCGACGCGGGCCGGGTCGCGCTCGCGGTGTCCGCGCCGCTCGCCCCCGCTGGCGGCGACCTCGAGCGGGCGGCCGAGGCGATCGCCGAGGGGCTCGTGCTCGGGAGCTATCGCTTCGACCGGCACCGCACGCGCGAGGAGGACGCCCCGACGGGCACCGTGCGCTCGGTGAGCCTGGTGAGCGGCTCGGCGCGGCAGGCGGCGGCGGTGGAGAGCGGGCTCGTCCGCGGGCGCATCCTCGCCGAGGCGACCAACGAGGCGCGCGACCTCGAGAACGAGCCCGCCAACCGGATGACCCCCTCCGACATCGCGGCGCACGCGATGGAGCTCGCCACCGCTGTCGGGCTGGAGTGCACCGTGATCGAGCGCGGCGAAGCCGAGCGGCTCGGCATGGGCAGCTACCTCTCGGTGGCGGCGGGATCGGTGCAGCCGCCGAAGTTCATCGTGCTGCGCTACCGCGGCGCCGGGCGGGCCCGCCCGCTCGCGCTCATCGGCAAGGGCATCACCTTCGACACGGGGGGCATCTCGCTGAAGCCGGGCGCCGGGATGGAGGCGATGAAGGCCGACATGTCGGGCGCGGCCACGGTGATCGCCGCGATGCGGGCGATCGGGCGACTGCGGCCGCGGGTGAACGTGCTCGCGATAGCCCCCTGCACGGAGAACATGCCGGGGGGCTCGGCGACGAAGCCCGGCGACGTCGTCTACGCGATGGACGGGCAGTCCATCGAGGTGATCAACACGGACGCGGAGGGGCGGCTGGTGCTGGCCGACGGCCTCGCCTATGCCCGGCGCGAGGACGCCTCGGCCATCGTCGACGTGGCGACGCTGACGGGCGCGATGTCGATAGCGCTCGGCGCGGTGCGCTCGGGCGTCTTCGCCTCCACCAACCGCCTCTACCAGGAACTCGAGCGCGCGAGCGACGCCGCAGGCGAACGGATCTGGCGCTTCCCCCTGGACGACGAGTACGCACAGGCGCTTCGCTCCGACGTCGCCGACCTCAAGAACGTCGGCGGGCGCCCGGCCGGAGCCATCACCGCGGCGAAGTTCCTGCAGCGCTTCGCCGGCGACACGCCGTGGGCGCACATGGATATAGCGGGCGTCATGTCCGTCGACCGCGACCGCGGCGAATGGGTGAAGGGGTCGAGCGGGATCCCGGCCCGGACGCTGGTGCACCTCGCGCTCGGGCGGAGCCGGGACTAGAGACGCCCGCTCCGGGCGCCCCGCGTCTCCTCTAGAGCAGCGCGGCCACGCGGTCGAGGATGCGCACGGCGCAGTCGTACTTCGACAGCAGCGGCAGCTCCTCGACGTCGCCCCCCTCGTCGAGGATCGAGACCCGGTTGGTCGGGGATCCGAAGCCCGAACCCGGGGCCGTGACGTCGTTCGCCACCACCAGCCGCGCCCCCTTGGAGCGGAGCTTGCGCAGCGCCTCCGAGCGCAGCTCCTCGCTGCCCAGGGCCAGCGTCTCCGCGGCGAAGGAGACCTTGACGCGCACTCCCTCGGTGGCGGCGATGATGTCGGTGTTCTCGGCGAGCTCCACCAACGGCGGCCCGGCCCCGCGCTCGCTGCGCTTCATCTTCCTGTCGGCGGGATCGCGCGGGCGGAAGTCGGAGACGGCCGCCGCCATCAGCAGCGCGTCGGCGCCGGCGGCGTGCTGGCGCACCGCGTCGAGCATCTCCGCCGCGCTCTCCACCGCGACGCACCGGACGCCGTAGGGCGGCGCGAGCTGCGAGCCGACGGTCGAGACCAGGACGACGTCGGCGCCGCGGTCGCGCGCCGCCTCCGCCAGCGCGTGGCCCATCATCCCGCTGGAGCGGTTGCCGAGAAAGCGGACGGGGTCGAGCGCCTCGCGGGTCCCGCCCGCCGTCACCACGACCAGGCGCCCGGCGAGATCGCCCTCCCCGCGGCCGAGCCGCGCGCGCACCGCGCCGACGAGCGCCCCGGGCTCGACGAGCCGCCCGGTCCCGGAGCGGCCCGAGGCGAGCCGACCGGTGAGGGGTCCCACCAACTCCACGCCTCGGGCGCGCAGCGTCTCGGCGTTGGCGCTCGTCGCCGGGTGCTCCCACATCTGCGCATCCATCGCCGGCGCCACCAGCAGCGGCGCGCGCGTCGCGAGCGCGGTGAGCGAAACGAAATCGTCCGCGAGCCCGTGGGCGAGGCGCGCGAGCGTGGTGGCCGTGGCCGGGGCGATGAGCATGAGATCGGCGCGCCGCGCCAGCTCCACGTGCGCCTCGCCGGGCTCGCCGTCCGGGGCGAACATGTCGACGTAGGGCTCCCGGCCGGTCAGCGAGCGGAAGGTCAGCGGCGCGATGAACTGAGTCGCCGACGGCGTCATCGCGACGTCGACGGAGGCGCCCTCCTGCACCAGGCGGCTCGCGACGTCGGCGGCCTTGTAGCTCGCAATCGATCCGGTGACGCCGAGCACGATGCTGCGCCCCGCGAGCGGCCCTCCCCCCTCGGGGCTCACGGCGCCTGTCCCCGCTCCGCGGCACCGACCTCCGGACGGTTCGCCTCGTAGACCAGGCGCAGCCCCTCCAGGTTGAGGTTCTCCTCGATCGCGTCGAAGCAGCCGGCCTCCTCCTCCACGATCGAGGCGTAGCCCCCCGTGGCGATCACGATCGTCCCCTCCCCCAGCTCCTCGCGCACGCGCCGCACCATGCCGCGCACCATCTCCGCGTACCCGAAGTAGAGCCCGGCCTGCACCGAGTGCACGGTGTTGCGGCCGATCACCGAGGGAGGGCGCTCCACGGAGACGCGCGAGAGCATCGCGGCGCGCGCGAAGAGCGCCTCCGACGCGAGGCCGATCCCCGGGGCGATCGCCCCGCCGAGGTAATCCCCCTCCCGCGAGATCGCATCGAAGACGAGCGCGGTGCCGAGATCGACGACCACGATCGGCGGCTCGTAGTGAGCAAGCGCCGCGACGGCGTGCAGGATGCGGTCGGGCCCCACCTCGCGCGGGTTGTCGTAGCGGACCTTCACGCCCGTGCGCACGCCGGGACCCACCACCAGCGCCTCGACGCTGAAGCAGCGGCGCGACACCTCGCGGAAGACGCTGGTGAGCGGCGGGACCGTCGAGGAGAGGATGGCGGAATCCACGCTCTCCGGCTCGATCCCGCGGCTCCGGAGCAGCCCGGAGAGGAGCATCCCGTACTCGTCGGGGAGGTTCTCCCGGTCGGAGGCCACGCGGAAGGTCGCCTCGAGGCGGTCTCCCGCGTAGACGCCGATCGCGATGCTGGTGTTGCCGATGTCTATCGCGAGCAGGCGCGCGCCTGAAGCAGGCGTTCCGTCGGGTGCTGCGTCTGGAGCCACGCCGACTCTCCGTGAGCGCCCGCTGCGGGTGCACTCCGGTCTCGACCCGGGCGGGATGCCGGGCGCGCTCTCCAGTATACGGGCGGGCTGTCCGGGCGGCGCTTCTTCGGAAACCCGCAGAAAAAAGTTGCCGTGATCTACATAACAGTCTTGATCCCCCAAAAACGACGGTGCTACAGTCGGCGGGCGACGCTGGGCGGGCGGGGGCCTGCAGCCCAGCATTCGGGAGCGGAGGATCCGGGACTCGGCGGGGCCGCGATCCTCGGCAGCAAGCATCTCACATGTTACCCACACCTGTTCACAGGTTGTGGATTTCGCCTCGCATGAGCGAGGTTTGGGGTGTCATGTGCTCTCGACCGCCAACGACGGGGAGAGCGCGTGTACACCGACGCCGGCGCCCTCTGGCGCGAGACGCTCACGGTTCTCTCGCAGCACCTCTCGCGGGCGAACTACGAGACCTGGCTCGCGGGCACTGAGGGCCTGCGTTTCGAGGACTCGCGGCTGATCGTCGGTACCCGTTCCGAGTTCGTCACGGAGTGGCTGAAGAAGCGCCTGCGCCCCCTCATCCTCCGGACGATCGCCGATCTCGCCGAGGAGCCGCTGGACATCGGCTTCGAGCCGCTTCCGAGCGCGGAGCAGCCGCCGGCGGAGGCGCTGAGGGCGCCCGACTTCGGAGCGGGGGGAACTCCGTCGGTCGAGGCGAGCGCGGAGCCGCTGCCGCCGTCGCCGCGCCTGCGCAAGCGCTACTCCTTCGAGAGGTTCATCTCGGGGCCCGGAACCCGCCTCGCCGTCGCCGCCGCGGAGAGCGTCGCGAGGGACCCCGGGCACCTCTACAACCCGCTCTTCCTCTACGGGGCCGCGGGACTCGGCAAGACACACCTGCTACACGCCATCGGACACCAGCTCGCCGAGCGGGGGTACCGGGCGACGTACATCTCCGCCGAACAGTTCACCAACCAGCTCATCACCTCGATCCAAGAGCGGACGCAGGGCTCCTTCCGGCACCGCTACCGCTCCGCGACCGCCCTCCTCGTCGACGATATCCAGTTCATCGCGGGCAAGGAGCAGACGCAGGAGGAGTTCTTCCACACCTTCAACGAGCTCTACGAGGCGGGGCGCCAGATCGTGATCAGCTGCGACCAGGGCCCGTCCTCGATCCCGCAGCTCGAGGAGCGGCTGCGCACGCGTTTCCAGTGGGGGATGACCGCCGACCTGCAGCCGCCCGACGTGGAGACACGGATCGCGATCCTGCGCTCCAAGACCGCGGATCACGATATGTCCGTGCCCGACGACGTGCTCGAGCTCATCGCCGCTCGCTTCACGACCAACATCCGGGAGCTCGAGGGATCGCTGACGCGGGTGATCGCCTACTCGCGGCTCACGGGCGAGCCGCTCTCCCCATCGCTCATGCAGTCGGCTCTCGCCGCCCTGGAGTCCTCGGCCACACGCCTGCCCCCCTCGCCGTCGGTGATCATCCGGGCGGTCTGCCGCTACTTCGAGCTCAACGAGCGCCAGCTCCTCTCCCGCAGCCGCGAGAAGCGGATCGCCTACCCGCGGCAGATCGCCATGTACCTGATCCGCGAGCTCGCGCACCGCTCGCTCGTCGAGATCGGGAACACCCTCGGCGGCCGCGACCACTCCACGATCCACCACGGCTGGCAGAAGATGGATCGCGCACTCCACATCGACCCCGAGACGAAGCGCGACGTGAGCTCGATCCGCGAGCTGATCGAGCAGTCCCGCCGCTCGGCCTGACCCCCGTTCGCACCCCGCTGCCGCTGTGCCCGCATCTGTGGATAAGCCGGTTCATAGTGTGGACAAACCTCGCGCATGTCACCGGACACCCGCAGAAACCGCGTGCGGCCTCACCGGAGACACCAAAAACCGGCCGACGCTCCCGAGCCCATGAACCCCCTTCCCACAGACGGCGCGGCGTATGCCGCAACCTGCATCCGTAGCCGCGCCCACCCGCGTTATCCACGTATCCACGCCACTACGACGACTACGATCCCTCTACCATGAAAGCTGACTCCTGAGGTGCTGTGGATGAGACGACCGTGATCGATTGTGTGGAGTTCGATGTCGTTGCGGGGCGAGGAGGCGACGGCGCCGTTTCCTTCCGGCGCGAGAAGTTCGTGCCGCGAGGTGGTCCCGATGGGGGTGACGGCGGCCGGGGTGGGGACGTGCTGCTTCATGCCGACGAGCGGCTCTCGACCCTTCGCGGGCTGCACGACAGACGTCCACGACGCGCAGCGGAGGGACGGGCGGGGAGCAAGGCTCGCCGTCGCGGACGCTCGGCCCCCGACCTGGAGCTGCGCGTGCCGGCCGGATGCATCGTCTGGGAGCTCGACGACGCCGGGGAGCCCGGCGCGGAGCCGCTCGTCGACCTCGCCGAGCCGGGGGCGAGGGCCGTGGTCGCGCAGGGCGGCCGCGGGGGGTGGGGGAACCGTCGCTTCGCGACGTCGACGCGGCAGGCGCCCCGCTTCGCCCAGCGAGGGTCTGCCGGAGAGCAGAGGCGTCTCCGCCTTGAGCTGCGGCTTCTGGCTGATGTCGGCATCGTCGGGCTGCCGAACGCGGGCAAGTCGACGTTACTGAGCGTGTGGAGCGCGGCAACGCCGAAGGTCGCGGCCTACCCGTTCACGACGCTTGAGCCAGAACTCGGCGTCGTCGAGGCGGCAGGCGACTCCTTCGTGGCGGCGGATATCCCCGGGCTCATAGAGGGCGCGAGCAGGGGACACGGGCTCGGGCACGAGTTCCTCCGCCACATCGAGCGCACCAGGGTGCTGGTGCACGTGGTTGACGCAACGAGCGCCCGCTCGCTTGACGACCTCGACCTCGTGAACGGCGAGCTGGCCGCCTTTCGTCCGGAGCGCCCGCTCGGGACGCCGCTCTCGGAGCGACCGCAGCTCGTCGCCCTCAATAAGATCGACCAGCCGGCCGCGCTCGAGAATCGCGCCGCGCTCGGGGCGGCGCTCGACGCGCGCGGCATCCCGTGGCTCGCCATCTCCGCTCTCGCGCGCGAGGGGACGCGCCAGCTGGCTCTGCGCGCCGCCCAGCTGCTGGGCGAGGCCCGCGAGGCGGCGGCGGCGGTGGCGGCCGAGAGCCTGCCGGTGCTGCGGCCGTCGCCCAAGCGCCGGCGCTTCGAGGTGTCACGTGGTGCAGACGGCGTCGCCGAGGTGAAGGGGCACACGGCGGAGTGGCTCGCGGCGACGCTCGACATCGGCGACGTGGAGGCGCGGGGTGAGCTCTTCCGCCGCCTGCAGGTGATGGGGATCTCTCGCGCGCTCGAGCGGATCGGTGTGGAGGGGGGCGACCGGGTACGCATCGGCTCGGTCGAGGTTGCGTGGGAGGGGTACGGGAGGTGATGGCGTCGCGGAGGCGGGTGGGCGTGATGGGCGGCACCTTCGACCCGCCGCATCTCGCGCACCTCGCGGCGGGAGCCGCCACCTGCTCGGCGCTGGGCCTCGACGTCGTGCTCTTCGTCCCGGCGGGAGAGCCCTGGCGCAAGCGGGGGCGCCCGGTGACGCTGGCGGCGCTCCGGCTGCAACTCGTGCGGGCCGCTCTTGAGCCGCTCGGTTCGTGGGCAGAGGTGAGCTCCCTCGAGGTGGAGCGCGCCGGCCCCTCCTACACCGCGGAGACGCTGGCCGAGCTCGAGCGCATGAGCCCCGGCGACGACAGGTGGGTCGTGATGGGCGCCGATGCGCTCGCCGACCTGCCGGCGTGGCACCGCCCCGACGAGATCATCGCCCGGGCTCGCATCGCGCTGGTGGAGCGGGCCGGCGAGGAGGCGGACGTGCCGGCCGCGGTGCGCGACGCCGTCCCCGGCATCGAGGCAAGGGTCGACCGTGTGCCGCTGCCGGCTCTTCAGATCTCGGCGAGCGATCTCCGCGAGCGCGTCCGGTGCGGGCGTCCGACATCACCGCTCCTGCCGCGGGAGGTGCTGCGCCTGGTCGGTGAGCTACGGCTCTACCGCTAGCCCGCGCCCGGATCCGGGGGAGGAGCGGCATCGGCCTGTGTCGCGGGTGGACGGCCGAGGAGAATCGAGGCGCGCGGGATCGGCGGGAGCAGGAAGGGCCGCAGCCGGGCGTCGGTGCGGAACGCGAAGCCGGCGCGTCCCGCGGCGTTGAGCAGGCTGCGGGTGGAGCGCAGCCGTGGGCCCTTCACGCCGCGCGACAGCAGCCACGCATTCCACCGATCGAGGTGGACGTTTCCGGTCGGCGCGAAGTCCCACACGAGCGCCAGCCCGCCGGGGACGAGCACGCGCCAGATCTCACGGAGAAACGCCTCGAGCTCCCCGTCGGCGAGGTGCTTGACGAGGTGTCCGGCGACCACGAGTTCCGCGCTGGACGAGGCGAGCGGGATGTCGGTCGCCGCACCCTGAACGAGGTACAGCCCGGGCCGGGCACCGGGCGCCCGGCGCTCGTTCGTGCTCGCGAGACGCAGGGCGGCCGCCGACGCATCGACGCCGACCGGGGGCGAGAGAAAGCCGATGCGGTCGTCGAGCATCCGCAGCAGCGAGCCGCGGCCGCAGCCGATCTCGACCACGCGCCAGTCCTCGTTGAGCCGGAGTTCCTCCGGCAGCCGGAAGAGAGCGGTGTTGGCGAGGAGCGTGCCCGGCACGCCCATCCACCAGCGCATCACCGCCGAGGTGGGCCCGCGGCCGTCGAGCCAGCTCTCGTATTCGGCGATGCGCTCGCGCTGGGGCGAGGTGCTCGTCGGCGTCGCGCTGGCAGGGACATCTCTCACACTCCGAAGGATAGGCGCGGTGCACGGGAGGGTCGACGGCGAGTCCGCCTGCCGTGAGCCGCCGTGCCGAGCGGGCTCACGGCATGGGGAGCCTCCCATTGCCGAAACGCGGCACCCGCTCAACGGCCATGCCTTCGGCGCGCGTGGCGGGCGCCAGCGGCAGACGTGCGGCGCCCGTGAGGATGCCGTGCGCGGCGAGCTGCTCCGCCGAGAACCGTCGAGTTGAGGCGTATTACTCTTGTGCTAGTCTGTGCTCTCCAAACACGCGCTTGCCCGATCCGGGGGCTTGCGGTGGCGTAATAGGGGGCGGCGATGGCAGAGAACGACAACGGATCCGAGGGTGGGGGCATGGACGATAGCGGTGGAGGTCAGGGCCTCCTCGCTCCGCTCGCTAGCAGCGGCTTCCTCGTGGCCGGCCTGATCGCGGTGATGCTCGCTGGCTCCGCTCTCTACTGGCTCGCATCGTGGATCATCGTCGACGTCAGGCCGTCGTTCGAGGACACGTTGGGGAGAGCACTGCTTGAAACCAGCGGTGGATTGTTCATCGGCGCCGGATTGATAGGTGTTCTCGTGGCCGTCCGGGTACTCGTGGCAATCGAGCGGCGGTTCCTGGAGCCCCGCTACCGCCAGTAGCCCTCCCGAGAACGAAGCCTTGGCATGATTCCGCGCGGCGGACCGCTCGCCGCGCGGAATCATGCCTCGACTGCCACGCCGCCGACTGCCACGCCGCCGGCTGCCACGCCGCCGACTGCCACGCCGCCGGCTGCCACGCCGCCGGCTGCCACGCCGCCGGCTGCCACGCCGCCGGCTGCCACGCCGCCGACTGCCACGCCGCCGGCTGCCACGCCGCCGCTGGGCGTCGATGCCATGGTGGAGTTCGCTGACGACGAACTGGCGCGCTACCAGGAGCTCATCGGCGCGGCGTACCTGGCCTCGTAGCGCCCCTCTCGCAGCGACGAGACGTGCGCGTCCGCTCTCGGTGGGGGTGCTGCTTCGTGGCACACACCAGCGCCCTCGGCTCGCGGGTGGCGCTCGGAGACCGGCGCGCGACTTCTTCGCCCGCGTCTTCCCCATAAACCGCATCCGCGACGCGCACCGCTCCGACGATGGGTTCGACGCGGAGTTGTGGCCCGGCCGTCAGCGCCCGCCGTCCGCGCGACCCGAGGGATTGGCCGGGCGCTCCGCCCGCCGCTCGTCGGTGCGCAGGTCGAAGCTGAGCCGCACGCGTGCCTCGCGTGAGCCGGCCCAGTCACAGATCGCGGCGAGCTCGCGCATGCGCTGGGCGAGGCTCTCGTAGCCCGCCGTCAGCGCGTCGAGCTCCTCGTCTCCAGACTCCCACGCATCGGCGACGTCGCGGCAGCACGTGGCGAGCGGCTCCGGGGCCTGCCAGGCGCGCTCGAGCTCGGCGCGCCCGGCCGCATCACCCGCGTCACGGTCGGCGTAGCGGAGCAGCGGGGCGAGGTCGGTGCGGTGGCGGCGCTGCAGCCGCATCGCCGCCTGCGCGAGCTCGTGCATGCCGCCGAAGCGCAGGGAGAAGGCCCAGGAGGCAAAGAACAGCACGATCTCGGGGTCGCCCCCGAACGTGACGGGGCACGCCTCCTCGACCTCGACCTCGACGAAGAACCTGCTCTCGGGCGGAACGGCCACTCCTCCTTCGCGAGCGCGCCAGCGGACGCACGGGGTCCGCGGGGGGCGCGCCGGGAGAGGCTACACGTCGAGGGTTGCGTCGAGGGCGTGGTGGATGATGAACGATCGGCGCGGCGGCACCTCGTCGCCCATCAGCCTCGTGAAGAGGTCGCCGGCGACCTCGGAGTCGTGCACCTCGACCTGGCGAAGCACGCGGCGCTCGGGGTCCATCGTCGTCTCCCAGAGTTGCTCCGGGTTCATCTCGCCGAGTCCCTTGTAGCGCTGGAGGTTCCCGGAGGCCTTGGGGTTGCGCTCGAAGAACGCCTCCCGCTCCGGCTCCGTGTAGAGCCAGGTGACCTTCTTCCCCCGCGTGATGCTGTAGAGCGGCGGCTGGGCGATGAAGAGGTGGCCGGCGTCGATGAGCTCCGGCATGAAGCGGTAGAAGAAGGTGAGCAGGAGCGTCCGGATGTGGGCACCGTCGACGTCGGCGTCGGTCATGATGATGACCTTGCCGTAGCGCAGCTTCTCGAGGGAGAAGTCCTCTCCGAAGCCGGTGCCGAGCGCGGTGATGATGATGCGGATCTCCTCGTGGGCCAGCATCTTGTCCAGGCGTGCCTTCTCGACGTTGAGGATCTTCCCGCGAAGCGGGAGGATCGCCTGGGTCCTCCGGTCGCGGGCGCTCTTCGCGGAGCCCCCCGCCGAGTCGCCCTCGACCAGGTAGATCTCCGAGTACTCGGCGTCCTGCTCCGAGCAGTCGGCGAGCTTGCCGGGCAGCGTCGACCCGTCGAGGACGCCCTTGCGCTGCACCAGGTCGCGCGCCTTGCGCGCCGCCTCGCGGGCCCGCGAGGCGGTGAGAGCCTTCTCGATCACGCGCCGGCCGATGGACGGGTTCTCCTCGAGGGCCTGCATCAGCCCCTTCGCCACCACCGACTCGACGATGCCCTTCACCTCGGGGTTTCCGAGGCGGGTCTTCGTCTGGCCCTCGAACTGCGGCTCGGCGAGCTTCACCGAGATCACCCCGGCGAGGCCCTCCCGGACGTCGTCGCCGGAGAGGTTGGGGTCCTGATCCTTGAGCAGCTTCTGGCGGCGTGCGTATTCGTTGAGGACGCGCGTGAGCGCCGAGCGGAAGCCGGTGAGGTGCGAGCCGCCGTCGATGGTCTTAATGCAGTTGGCGAAGGCGTGCACGGTCTCCGCGAAGGAGGAGTTGTACTGCAGCGCGACCTCGACCAGGACGCCCTCGCGTTCCTCCATCATGTAAATGGGCTCGGGGTGGAGCGGTCCGCGACCGCGGTTGATATGCCGGACGAAGGCCTCGACGCCCGAGTCGAAGAAGAAGCTGACCTGAAGCGGCCAGCCGTGCTCGCCGCCCCCGCGCTCGTCGGTGAAGTGGATCCAGATCCCCTTCGTGAGGTACGCCATCTCGCGGAAGCGCGCCGCGAGGGCGGCGAACTCGTAGTCGAGCGTCTCGAAGACATCGGGGTCGGGGAGGAAGTGGATCGTCGTCCCCGACCGGGCGGGCCGCTCGCCGCGCACCCGGGCCAGCGCGCCGTCGGGGATGCCGCGGCGGTAGAGCTGGCGGTGGAGCCTGCCGCCGGAGGCGACGTCGACCGTGAGCTCAATAGAGAGCGCGTTCACGACCGAGGCGCCGACGCCGTGGAGGCCGCCGGAGACCTTGTACCCGCCGCCCCCGAACTTGCCGCCGGCGTGGAGCACGGTGAGCACGGTCTCGACGCCGGAGAGGCCCGTCTTCTCGTGCCGGTCGACCGGGATGCCGCGCCCGTTGTCGGTGACGGTGATCGATCCGTCGGCGTGAATCGTGACCGTGATGGTGTCGCAGAAGCCCGCCATCGCCTCGTCGATGGCGTTGTCGACGATCTCGTAGACCAGGTGATGGAGCCCGCGCTGGTCGGTGGATCCGATGTACATCCCGGGGCGGCGGCGGACCGCCTCCAGCCCCTCGAGCACCTCGATGTTTGCCGCGGTGTACCCGTTGCCAGGGGCCGCGGGACGCGCCCGGGACTCCGCGGTGGTGGTCATGCGCTGTCCGTCTCGCGTGCGGTCCGGCGGGCGGCTCCGTGCGGGGAGGCGGGAGGTGTGTCCGCGGGGCCGGGAGAGGTGATCACGGATAGGCAGTATAACAGAAGTCGGCCCCGGGCCGCCAGCGACCAGGCGCCGTGCTTCGCCGAACGGCAGGCGGACATCGGTGACGAGGAGACCTGTCGCCCAGGCAACCGGGACGAGTGGCCTGCCATCGGCCGTTAGGTCGTGATATCGCGTGGGTGCTCGCACAATCGGCCTCGTGCGGGCGGCCATGGGCCGAGAGTCGGCGGCTCCGTAGAATGCGGGTGTGGATACTCCCCCAGCCGAGGTCGTTCTCCGCGCGATTGGCGTCGTGCGCAACGGTGTCGAGAGCGTCGCCCGCCGCGACTGGTCTGCCGTTCGGAGCCGCGTCGAGTTTCGCCCGGGCGTCGGGGAGTCGCTCCTCGGGCTCCGGGACTATTCGCACGTGATCGTCGTGGGGTGGCTCCACCTCATCCCGGCCGAGCTGCGCGAGCGCCGGCGCGCCTACCCCGCAGGCGACGAGCGACTGCCGCTTCAGGGGGCGCTTGCGCTTCGGGGCGGCGCGCGCCCGAATCCCCTGGCCGTCACGGTCTGCGAGCTGCGCTCAGTCGAGGAGCCCGGTTCCGGCCGGGGGGAGGAGGGCGGCGCCATCGTCGTCTCGGGCCTCGACCTCGTCGACGGGACACCGGTGCTCGACGTGAAGCCTTACATCGCCGCCTACGACGCGCTGCCCGAGGCGACGCTGCCGGACTGGGCCCGGGGCTAGGCGCCGGCGATGCTCAACCGCCGCTTGGGCCGACGCGCCTCGCGCCGCACGCTCGACGCCGTCTACGGCGCGCTGGTCGGCGAGTACGGGCCCCAGCAGTGGTGGCCCGTCGGCCCCGGTGACGGGCCAGCCCAGAGGCTCGAGATCTGCCTCGGCGCGATCCTGACGCAGAACACCGCCTGGCGCGGGGCGGCATCCTCCCTCGAACGGCTGCGCGCCGCGGGGGCACTCTCGCTGGAGGCAATCCTCGCCCTCCCCGAGCCAGTCCTGGGAGATCTCATCCGCCCGTCGGGTCACTTCAACGTGAAGGCGCGCAAGCTCCGCGAGTTCTCCCGGGTCGTGCTCGAGGAGTACGGCGACGTCGACGCGCTGCTCAAGCCGCCCGCCGGCGTGGGGCCGGCCCGTGCCGCGGAGGCGGTCCGCCAGCGGCTGCTTCAGGTCTGGGGCATCGGCCCCGAGACGGCGGATGCGATCATGCTCTACGCGGCGCGCCTGCCGACCTTCGTCGTCGATAGTTACTCCCGGCGCCTGGTCGAGCGCCTCGAGCTGCTGCCGGCCGTCCCCGGCGAGGCGGCCTCCGGGAGGCGGCGCTACGAGCGGGAGCGGCGTCTCTTCCTGGATCGCATCGGCCAGGACGTGCCGCGCCTCAACCAGTGGCACGCGCTCGGGGTTCTCTGAACAGGTCGCCGCGTCGTTACTGGAGCACATGCACACTCCGATGACTATATGCGATCATGGCACTCCTCCGGGAAAGGGGAGCGCTGCCATGCATCAGCCGACATTCGCGAGAGTCGAGTTCGAGCGGGATGGCTACAAGACGCGCCGCCAGAAGTTCCTCGAACGGCTGGATGGCCTCGTCCCGTGGCAGAGGTTCGAAGCAGCCATCGAGCCCCACTACCCGAAACCGGGCCGCGGGCGGAGGCCCTACCCGCTCTCCGTGATGCTGCGCATCCATACCGTGCAACTCTGCTACAACCTCAGCGACCCCGGCATGGAGGATCTGCTCCACGAGGCCGAGTCGGTGCGAGCCTTTTGCTTCCTCACGCTCTCCGAGCCCATCCCCGACGAGACGACGATCCTCAACTTCCGGCACCTGCTCGAGCGCCACTCCCTGGGTAGCAGGATCCTCCAACTCATCAACGAGCACCTCACGAGCAAGGGATTGAAGCTGAGCGAGGGCAGCATCGTGGATGCGACCATCATCTCGGCGCCATCGTCGACGAAGAATCGCGGGCGGGCGCGGGACCCGGAGATGCATCAGACCAAGAAGGGGAAACAGTGGTTCTTCGGGATGAAGCTGCACATCGGCGCCGACAGGGATACTGGACTGGTCCACAACTTCACGACCACGCCTGCGAACGTGTCGGACGTGTCTGAGACGCACCGCCTGCTGCACGGCGAGGAAGCCGAGGTCTACGGCGACGCCGGGTACCGGGGCGTGCAGAAGAGACCCGAGAACGCGGACTCCAGGGTCAAGGACTGGAACGTGGCGATGCGCCCGGGCCTCCGGCGTGCGCTCGACCCGGAGAGTCCTGAGGCCGTCGAGGAGAAGCGGAAGGCATCGGTGCGAGCGCTGGTGGAGCACCCGTTCTACAGCGTGAAGCGGCGCTTCGGCTACGCCAAGGTGCGGTACCGGGGTCTCTTCAAGAACCACGAGCGGTGTGCGGTCTTGCTGGGGTTCCACAACCTGCTCACCGCGAAGCCGCACCGTGCCTGACCGTGGGTGGAGTGCGCCCTCCCCGCCCCACACGGGGCGAGGAGGGGAGCCACAGGGGCCCGCGAGGGGGCGGATATGACCACTGTCATCGGGAATCCGCCTGAGAGCGCCTGACCGCGGCGAAACTGGGTCGCTAGACCCACCTGATCAGACTTGCCCTCGTGGTTCGACACGGGCAGAGGCGCTGCCACCGCCGTGACCCGGCCTGCGGGGAGTGCCCGCTCCTTGCCCGCTGCCCGATGGGCCAGCGGGAGCTGGGCCTCGCCGGCTGACGGCTTCACGTGGAGGGGGTGTCCGGGCGTGGAACTCGCGATTCTCGGACTGGCGCGCGCGGGCAAGACGTCGCTCTTCAACGCGGTCACGCGCAGCAGCGTCCCGACCGGCGGCTACGCGCCGGGCGCCGACCCCCACGTCGGCGTGGCGCACGTCCCGGACCACCGGCTTGACCGGCTCTCCGAGATCTTCGACCCGAAGAAGCGGACCCCCGCCGAGACCCGCTGGGTCGACTATCCGGTCGCCGGTTTCGGGGCCGGGGAGCCGGGGAGCCGCTTCCTGCAGCAGCTGGCGCGCTCAGACGCGCTCGTGCACGTGGTGCGCGCGTTTCAGTCCGAGGTGGTGCCGCACCCCGAGGGGGCCGTCGATCTCGATCGCGACATCGAGGCGCTCGATCTCGAGCTCGTCTTCGCAGACCTCGGGCTGATCGAGCGCCGCCTCGCCCGCATCGACTCGGAGGCGCGCTCGATCCGCGTCGGCGAGCGCGGCCGGCTCGAGCGCGACCGCGATCTGCTGCTCCGGCTGCAGGCGACGCTTGAGTCGGGCCGCGCGCTGCGCTCGCTCGACCTTGACGAGCCGGATCGTCGCGCTCTCGCCGCCTACCCCTTCCTCACGCGCCTGCCGGTCCTGCTCGTTACCAACATCGGCGAGGCGGATCTCCCGCGTGCCGGGTCCATCGAGCGCGACGTCGCCGGGCGCTACGGCGGCTCAGGCGTTGCCGTGGCCGCGCTCTGCGCGAGCCTCGAGGCCGAGCTGGCGCAGCTCGACCCCAGGGAGGCGGAGGCGATGCGCTCGGACCTCGGCGTCGCGCCGGAGTCGCCGGCGGGGCGCGCCGTCGTCGAGGCCTATGCCCTCCTGGGACTGCACTCCTTCCTCACGGTCGGCGAGGACGAGTGCCGGGCGTGGACGATCCCGGTCGGCGCCACCGCGCCCGAGGCCGCGGGGAAGATCCACAGCGACATGGAGCGGGGCTTCATCCGCGCGGAGGTCGCCCACTGGGAGGAGATCATCGACGCTGGCTCTCTGGCCGAGCTCAAGAAGAGAGGCCGACTCCGCACGGAGGGGAAGTCCTACGTCGTTCAGGACGGCGACGTGCTGAACATCCTCTTCAACCTCTAGGGGATACTGCGGAAGCAGCGTCGCGCCGCCCGGAAGCGGGGGACGCCCCTCTCCCTAGAGCAGGCGTTCCAGCACGTTCCACGCCGCGGTTCCCACCGCGAAGCCGACCAGAACCTTCCACCAATCGGTCCGACGCAACAGGGTCTGCTTCTTCTTGGGGGCTCGAGCTCGACTAGCCCGTCCAATCATCGGGGCTCCTGCTTCCGGGGCCCTGCACCCGTCGCTGTTACCCGGGGATGAGAGAGGTTGGGGGAGAGTCCAGGTCCGCCCGCCCGCTATCATCGAGCGTGATGGACGCACCGGACCGCGCACGCATGGTGGCTGAGGTCGAGCGCGCGCAGGCGGGCGGGGCGCCGGCCGCGGTCGCGACCGTGACCCACCCGGGCGATCCGCCGCTCGCACTCCGCGGCGCGAAGCTCCTCGTCCGGCGCGATCCCGCAGAGGGCTCCCTGGGGACGCTCGGGAGTCCCGCCCTCGACGCCTCGGTCCTGGCCGCGGCGCGCGAGGCGCTCTCGGCCCGCCTGCGCACCGCCGTGCAGACGCTCTACATCGGGCGCGCGCATCTCGACGCGGGGGAGCCGGCGACTGATCGCCGGCACGAGTCCTCACCCGGGGACGCCCAGATCATGCTCGAACTCTTCGAGGCGCCGGGGCGGTTGGTCGTGGTCGGCGGCGGTCACGTCGGACTCGCGCTCGCCGAGATCGGCGCCCTGCTCGGATTCCGGATCACCGTCATCGACGACCGGCCCGAGTTCGCGAACGCGGAGCGCTTCCCGATGGCGGACGACGTGCGCTCAGGCAAGATCGACTCCGAGCTCGACGCGATGGATCTCGGGGGTGCCTGCTCGGTCGTGCTGGTCTCGCGCGGCCACAAGCAGGACGAGCTCGCGCTCCGGCATACGGTCGGCCGCGGCGCCGCCTATCTGGGGATGATCGGGAGCCGTCGGCGCACGCGCACCGTGCTCGAGAGCCTCGCCGCGGGCGGCGTCCCGCGGGCTGAGCTCGACCGCGTGCGCACCCCCATCGGCCTCGACATCGGGGCGGAGACGCCCGAGGAAATAGCGGTCTCCATCCTCGCCGAGATCGTGATGGTCCGCAGAGGCGGCCGCGGCGGGCCGATGCGCCCGGGCGCGGGCTGAGCGTCCTCCACCGGGGCACCCGCTGCGGCGGCGCGGGCGCTGCGCTAGACTTGCCCCGCGGGAGGGCCGATGGACCGCCAGATATACGCCGAGATCGGGGAGGCGCTCGCCTCGGGCGAGCAGCGTGTGCTCGCGACCGTCTCGCAGGCGGTCGGCTCGACGCCGCGCAAGCCCGGCGCCCGCATGCTGCTCCGGCCCGACGGCTCCTTCGTGGGCACCATCGGCGGCGGCTGCGGCGAGGCCGAGGTCTGGGCGGACGCCATGGAGACGATGGCCGACGGCAAGCCCCGGGTCGTCGTCGTCGACCTGACCGAGCCCGTTGATGGCGACGACAAGATCTGCGGCGGCGTGCTCGAGGTCTTCGTCGAGCGCATCACCGGCTAGCGCGCAGGCCGGACCCGCTCGCCCATGACCCACTTCGCCTCCGTCGACGACGCGCTCGCGCGGCTCGCCGGGCAGGGCTACCTTGCCTCGCGCGCCGTCGCTACCACCGTCTTCCTCGGGCAGGCGATGGAGAAGCCGCTCCTGCTCGAGGGCGAGGCCGGCGTCGGGAAGACCGAGCTCGCGAAGGCGATCGCCTCGGCGCGCGGCGCGCGGCTCATCCGCCTGCAGTGCTACGAGGGCGTCGACGCCGCGCAAGCGCTCTACGAGTGGAACTACCCCAGGCAGCTCCTGCACATCCGCTTGGCCTCGGCCGAGGACGGCGAGGCGGGCGCCACGGGCGAGCGCCGCGCGGCGCTCGAGCGCTCGCTCTTCGGCGAGGAGTACCTCGTGCGCCGGCCGCTGCTTGAGGCGATCCTCGCCGAGGACGAGGAGCCGCCCGTCCTCCTCGTCGACGAGATCGACCGCGCCGACGAGGAGTTCGAGGCCTTCCTGCTCGAGGTGCTCTCCGACTTCCAGATCTCGATCCCGGAGCTCGGGACGCTCGCCGCCCGCCGTCGCCCCTACGTCGTGCTCACCTCCAACCGCACGCGCGAGCTGCACGACGCGCTGAAGCGCCGCTGCCTCTACCACTGGCTGGACTACCCGGACGTCGAGCGCGAGCAGGCGATCCTGATGGCGCGCGTGCCCGGCGTCGCCGAGGGGCTCGCCCGGCAGCTCTGCGAGTTCATGCGCCTGCTGCGCGAGCGCGACTTCTACAAGCGCCCGGGCGTGGCGGAGACCATCGACTGGGCGATGGCGCTGATGGCGCTCTCGCGCGACACGCTCGACGAGGACGCCGTGGAGCAGACGCTCGGCTGCATCTTCAAGTACAGAGACGACGTGGAGCGCTTCCGCGAGAGCAACATCGGCCAGGTGCTCGCGCAGGTCGACATCGACCGCTCGATGTAGCGATCCGGGCGGCGGAGGCGACGTGAGGGATCCAGCTGGACCCGGAGCCGGCCCCGGAGCCGGCCCCGGAGCGGGCTCCGGGGGCCCCACCCCGGAGGCCTGGGAGTTCGCCGCCTTCGCCGAGCGCGCCGAGGCGCTCAGGCAGGGGACGCTCGAGGGCAACGTCGTCGCCTTCGTCCGGCTCCTGCGCGAGGCCGGGCTCCCGGTCACCACCGGCGACGCTATCGAGGCCGCCCGCGCGCTCCTCGCCGTCGGCGTCGAGACGCGCGAGGGAGCCCGCGCCGCACTCGCCGCGACGCTGCTGCGCCGGCCGGCGGAGAGGGCTCTCTTCGAGGCGCTGTTCGAGCAGTTCTGGTCGGGACGCGCCCCGCGGGCCGCGCCTCCCCGGCCCCCGCGCGAGGTCGCCGCCCCGGGCCGGAGCGCGGAGCCGCCCGGCCGCCTCGCCCGCTCCGCGGTCCCGGAGGCGCTCGCCTCAGGCGGCGAGGCCGCCCCTCCGCCTCAGGCCACGGCGGGCGCCTACAGCGGGCAGGATCTCCTCACGCGGCGCGACTTCTCCTCGCTCCGGCCGGAGGAGCTGGACGCGGTGCGGCGGCTGATCCGCGCCCTCGCTCCCCGCCTCGCGAGCGCGCTCGCCCGCCGCCGTCGCGCCGCGCGGCTCGGGCACGACATCGACCTGAGGCGCTCGATGCGGCGCGCGGCGCGCGGTGACGGCGAGCTCCGCGAACTCGCGCACCGCCGCCGCCGTCGCCGCCGCACGCGGCTTGTCGTGCTCGCCGACGTCTCCGGGTCGATGGACCTCTACTCGCGCTTCCTGGTGCAGTTCCTCTATGGGCTCCAGCAGGAGCTGCGGGGCGTCTCGACCTTCGTCTTCTCGACGCGCCTCTTCGAGGTCACGCCGATGCTGCGGGCGCGATCCTTCGACGCGGCGCTCCGGCTCGTCTCCTCCTCGGTCGACGCCTGGAGCGGTGGCACCCAGATAGGAGCGGTGCTCGCCGACTTCAACCGCCGCTACGCCCGCGAGCGCGTCGGCCGCGACACGGTCGTGATCGTGCTCTCGGACGGCTGGGACCGCGGCGATTCCGCGGCCGTGGGACGGGAGATGGCGCTCCTCCACCGGCGCGCACGACGCCTGATCTGGCTCAACCCGCTGCTCGGCGCGCCCGGCTACCAGCCGCTCGCCGGCGGGATGGCCGCGGCTCTGCCGCACTGCGACGATTTCCTCCCCGCGCACAGCGTCGAGTCGCTGACGGCGCTGGGCCGGCGTCTGCTCGCGCTCGAGGAGCGCGTCGGCCGCGCGGAGCGGCGTCTCGGCGCCGGGCGGTGATAGGATGGGCGCCGACGCGCGCCCCGGCGCGCGGGCCCCTCGCGGGGCGCGACGCGCGGGAGCGCAGCGGATGCAGGAGTAGGACGGGCGAATGATCGGAAGTCTCGGCTGGCAGGAACTGCTCATCATCCTCGTGATCCTAGCGCTGCTGTTCGGCGCCTCGCGGGTCGCGGGCCTCGGCGGTGCGCTGGGGAAGGGCATTCGCGAGTTCCGACGGGAGGCGCGCTCCGAGGACGAGGAGTCCTCGGACGACGACGCCCCCGCGGGTGGTGGCGGAGCCTCGACGGGCACGGGCGGCTCCTCCTCCGGCGACAGCTCCGCCGGCTAGCGGGGGCCGGCGCTCCCCGTGGAGATCGTTCCCGGCCTGCACCAGGTCAAGACGCCGATGCCGCGGCCCGAGCTTCCCTATGTCTTCGCCTACCTCTTCGAGGGTGAGGACGGCGTCACTCTCTTCGATTCCGGATTCGGGACGCCCGAGGCGACGGCGGCGCTGACCGAGGGCCTGGCGGCGCGCGGGCACCGCCCCTCCGACATCCAGCGGCTGATCATCTCCCACTCCCACCCCGATCACTACGGGATGGCGGCGTGGGTGAAGGAGCAGTCGCCGGGCTGCGAGCTCGTGATGCTCGACCGCGAATGGGACTGGATTGAGGCGCGCGAGGCGAGCGGCGAGGGGTGGATGGCGCGCTCCGACGGCTGGCTGATGCGGCACGGGATGAGCCGCTCCGAGATCGACGAGGGCCACCGCGCGGAGGAGGCACGCCGCTCGGGCGGGATGGCGCCGTCCCCCAGCGTGAAGCCCGACACGCTGCTCGCAGACGGCGACGTGCTCAGCTTCGACGGCTGGGAGCTCGAGGCGGTCTGGACGCCCGGGCACACGCCCGGCCACCTCTGCATGTTCGAGCGCCGCCGCCGGCTGATGCTCACCGGCGATCACGTGCTGCCGCACATCTCGCCCAACGTCTCGCTGCACTCCGACCAGGAGGGGACGAGCCCGCTCGCCGACTTCCGTCGCTCGCTCGAGCGCGTCGCGAGCTACGACAGCGCGCTCGGGCTGCCGGCGCACGAGTTCACGATCGCCGACCTCCCGAGGCGCTGCCGCGCGCTCCTCCACCACCACGACGACCGCCTGGGCGAGGTCGCCCGGGCCGCCCTGGAGCAGCCCGCGCCCGGCGCCACCGCGCGCGACGTGGCCGCGCGCGTGCAGTGGAACACCGGGCGCTTCGCCGATTTCCCGCTGATGATGCAGCGCTCGGCCATCGGCGAGACGCTCTCGCACCTGCAGCTGCTCGCCGACGACGAGCGCCTCGTCCGCGTCGAGGACGAGGGCGAATCCGGAGCGCTCGTCCGCTGGTCGGAGCCGCGCCTCAGGCGGTGATGCCGCGGGCCCGGCGCGCCCGCGTGTGAGAATCGGGACGTGCGCAACACCACCTCACCCCGCGAGCGCGCCGCCGTTCTCGCCGGCCGTGCCGCCGGCGCCCTCGCCCGCCGCGCGGGCCGCGGCGGGGGGACCGCGCTGCCCGGGCTCGTGACCGGGCTGCTGGCGCCGCGACTCCTCGACCACGCGGCGTCGTCGTTTCAGCACGGCGTGATCTGCGTCTCCGGCACCAACGGGAAGACGACGACGACGCACCTGCTTGCGGCGATCACGCGGGGCTCGGGCCTCGCCACCGTCACCAACGGCTCGGGATCGAACCTCGAGCGGGGGCTCGTCTCCGCGCTGGTCGCGGAGGGAGGCCGGGCCGGCGGGATCGACGGCTCCTCCCGCGTCGGCGTCTTCGAGGTCGACGAGGCCGTGCTCCCCCTGCTCGCGCCGCGCCTCTCCCCCCGCGTGGTCGTGCTCCTCAACCTCTTCCGGGACCAGCTCGACCGCTACGGCGAGGTCGACTCCGTCGCCGAGGGGTGGCGGCGAATGCTCGCCGGCCCGGGGCGCCCGGCCACGCTCGTGCTCAACGCCGACGACCCTTCCGTGGCGATGCTCGCCGAGGAGCTCGAGGCGCGCGGCGGAGGCCGCGTCATCCGCTTCGGCGTCGAGTCGACGCCCGGGGACGGGGTCGGCACCTCCTCTCCCGTCGCGGTCGACGCACGCTTCTGTCTCTGTGGCGGGGCCATCCGGCACCGGACGCTCCTGCTCGGCCATCTCGGCTCCTGGTGCTGCGATGCCTGCGGGCGCCAGCGCTCAGAGCCCGACGTGGAGGCGGTGAGCGTCGCGCTCGGTCCCGACGGTGCCCGCTTCGAGCTCCGCACGCGACTGCCCGGCCGCCCGCGGGAGCGCGCCCGCGTCACGCTCCCCCTCGAGGGGATGCACTCGGTCTACAACGCGGTGGCGGCGGCGGCCGCCGCGGCCGCCCTGGGCATCTCCCCCCTCGCCGCCGCGCAGAGCCTCGCCTTAGCCTCGCCCGCCTTCGGCCGGCAGGAGGTGTTCCACGTCGACGGGCGCGACGTGCGCGTGCTGCTGGCGAAGAACCCGACGGGATTCTCCGAGGTGATCCGCACCGTGACCGCGCGCGCGGCCCCGGAGGCGGCGGTGCACCTGCTGATCGCGCTCAACGACGGCGTGCAGGACGGGCGGGACACCTCCTGGATATATGACGCCGACGTGGAGGCGCTGGCGCGGGAGGCCTCAGGCGGGGGGGTCCGCGTTGTCGCCTCCGGGCTGCGCGCGGAGGACATGGCCCTGCGCCTGATGCTGGCGGGCGTGCCCCCCGAGCGCGTGGAGAGCGACCTCGCGGCCGCGCTCGACGCGGCGCTCGCCGCGACGCCCCCGGGCTCCCCGCTCACCGTCATCGCGACCTACACGGCGATGCTCGAGCTGCGCGAGGAACTCGCACGCCGCGCGGGGCGCGAGCACTATTGGGAGCGCTCCCCACTCTCCGCGATCTCGCCGTCGCCCGCGCCCCCGGGCGGGGTGCGCCCGTGAGCTCCGGATCCCCGGCCCTCCGCGTTATCGTCCTCTACCCCGACCTGATGGATGTCTACGCCGATCGCGGCAACGTGATCGCGATCGCGGATCGGTGCGCCCGCCGGGGGATCGCTCTTGAGCGCGTCGACGTGGGCCTCGGGGACACGCTGCCCGAGGAGGCCGACCTGCTGCTGATAGGCGGCGGGCAGGACCGCGAGCAGGAGCGCGTCGCGCCCGAGCTCGCCGCCGCCGGCGAGCGGATCCGCGCCTGGCGCGACGAGGGGGTCGCGATGCTCGCCGTCTGCGGCGGCTACCAGCTCTTCGGGCGCGGCTACCGGACGTCGGCCGGCGCCGAACTCCCCGGCGCCGGCGTCTTCGACATCACGACGGTGGCGCCGGCGCCCGGAGCCCCGCGGCACGTGGGGGACGTGCTGGTGCACAGCGAGCTGCCGGACGTGGGCCCGCTCGCCGGATTCGAGAACCACGCCGGCCACACCTACCTCGGCCCCGACGCGCGGCCCTTCGCGCGCGTGGAGCGCGGCCGCGGCAACAACGGCGTCGACGGCACAGAGGGGGCGCTTTGCGCCGAGGCGGTGGGCACCTACCTCCACGGCCCGCTCCTGCCGCGGCACCCTGCGCTCGCCGATCGCCTCCTCGCCGCAGCGATGCGTCACCGCTACGGCGCGGGCGCCACGTCGCTCGAGCCGCTCGCCGACCCCTACGCGCGCGCGGCGCACCAGGTCGCCGTGCGCGTCGCCCGGGAGCGGGGGGTTGCCGCTCCTTGAGGAGCGAGAGACGGGATTCGAACCCGCGACCCTCTGCTTGGGAGTCGCGCGGTTCCTCGTGCTCCCCAAACCGCTCCGTTCAGGTTCAAAATCGCCCGATTTCGCACCCTCTGCACGGTCGAGGCAGTGGGTCGGCTCAGGCACGTCCTTCCAGTTTGGACGCAGGGTATCTGGTTTGGATGCTGATGCCAATGTGGTGGGAGTCATGGACGATGAGGCCCAAGTGGGCGGGGGAGACCGATGCTGCCCGAGTGCCCGATCCAGGGCTTCCGGGCCTGTCTCATCCACGCCATCGACGCCAATCGCCCGCCGCTGCGGGCGATCGGCTCCCGCTAAGCGGCCGGACGGCAGGTGATTGAGCCCCACGCCGTACTTCAGGTCGCGGATCGCGTTCTCGACCTCGGCGTGGCGGCGATGGTCGGCCTCCAGCTCGAGCGTCTCCCGGATCGCTCTGGTCCTCTGGTTCGGCTCCCATTAGCTGTACGTCGCGAAGAGAGCGAGCTGCGAACCGGGCGTCGGCCGCACGCGCCGGACGATGAGCCGCACCGGGACGGCGTCCGGCGCGTGTGCGAACGGCGTGTAGGTCGTCTCTGAGACATCGGCGCCGCCCTCCAGCCAGTACGGGATCGGCGTCCACTCCTGTTCGGGAATCGCCTCGATGAGTCTCCGCAGCTTCGGATGCTGGCGCACCGTGACCGAGAAGCGGACATCCATCTCGCGGCAGGGAGAGCTCAACAGGGTCGCCTCGCCGGGAGATTGCGAAACAGCGTCGCGCGCGGACGAGAGGGCATCAGCGGCTGCCATTCCTCGACCCGGAGGCCGCCAGCCGCAAGAACTGCATCCCGGTGAGCTTCAGCGCCTGCTTGCGGTACGCCCGTGAGCACCACTCGCGGCTGACGCCCAGCTCGCCGGCGATCTCGGTTACCCGCTTCCCCTCGACGTAGCGCGTGAGGAACAGGTGCAACGGCGCCTGAAGCGGTACCTCGCGGGCATGGGCGGCAGCGCGCTGCGCCGCATCCACGAGCAGCCCGCGCAGCGCCTGTGCCTCCGGCATCGGCGCCAGCGGGTTTGTCCGCTCTCGAACAGCCTCGAGCCCGGTGAGCGGTGAGTCCTGCAGCCAATCGAGATCGTGAAGATGCCCGTACGCCTCCACGACGTGTTGCAGGAGAGCAGCATCGGGCCGAGAGCGGCGGGACATGGCACGAATCGCCCTGGCAGTGCTCGTGCCGATCATCTGCACGCCAGACTCGGCTGGTGCCGAGAGAAGGGAGCTGACGGGAGTACACGTGATTCGTTGAATGAACTCCGACCGCACGAGGCGCTGCGCCTCCTCCTTCAGGTCGGCGGCGGCTTCCGCCGTGTCCGCGCAGAGGAACACTTCGTCGAAAGCACCAATGTCCTGCAGGTGCGAGTTCAGCCCGCCAGCGTCGCCGGTCTCGATGACCTCGAAGGCGACGGACCGGGCTCCCTTCACGTCGCCGCCGCCCGGGACCATGACCGCGACATCCGGTGAGTGGTCGGGCGAGTCGAGCCCGCGGCCAATCTCAACCGCCGCGTCAGGCCACATGCGGCGCGCGTACCCGGCGAGCCTGTTCGCGTAGTAGCGCCTTCGGTAGGCAAGAGGGCCCTCAGGCTGGTCTATGCGGACGCCAGCTGCCTCCAGGTGCTCTCGGCCGACGGGCGTGAGTTCGAGCAGCACGGCCTGCCCCGATCGACGGCCCGTCGAGACGCGATGCGGACGCACGCAGCCCAGTTCGATGAGTCGTCGGCGGACCTGCACGCCGTTGTACCGGCTCAGGCCGAGGCGCTCATCGCGTTCCAACGCCAGCGAGAATGGATGCTCGGCGACGTCCTGGAGATACGCGAACAGTCGCTCGTCTCTCAGAGCCTCGTCCGGCGGGTGCGGAATGGCCAACCTGCCGCTCATCGGTTGCCCGCCACGGCGACTTCGTCCGATGGCGGGAGCGCGCGGCGACGCCGGTCTTCGCGCTGGTTCCGCCAGATCGGCCCCGCCAACCCAGCAGGATCCTGCTCGCCGCGCCACTCACATGTCATTACCAGCGCCAGGTCCGGCGAGGCCGACCTCGCCAGGCGCGCCACGCGATCCTCTGCGCTGCGGTCGGTGCAAACGAACACCAGCCCGGGCTTCCCGGGAAACTCCCCCCGCCACGCCGCGGCGTCGTAGTACCGCCGGTACCCCTCGAATTTCGCGCGGTAGTCGCCCGAGTCGAGCGTCCCGCGGTCGTACTCCAGAAGGAACGGGCGCGCCTCCGCGTCACGCACAAGCAGGCCGGAGGCGTCTGGACGGATCCAGGCGATCCGCCCGTCCTCCGCCACGAAGCGGTGCGTCGACTCAGCCTCGTTCCGCCACTCCGCGAGGCGCCAGCCCGCGGCCCTGGCATCGAGGGCCAGGCGAGCGGCGAAGCGGTTCACGCCGAGCGTGTGCTCGCGGTGCCGGACCACTCGCCGGGAGGATGTCCGCTCCCCGGAGGCGAACGTGACTCCCCCGTGGTTGGCGAAGATGGCCGGAGGCACGCCGGCCCGAGCGGCGAGCCAACGCATTCCCAGCTCGGTCAGCAGGTACCGCGACTCGAGGTCGTCGGCTCTGTTCATACGGGAGTTCCTCCCCGTCTCCACGGATTCCGCGTCCGCACCGATCGCGCCGCAGCTCGTGAGCCGCTCCAGTCGGCGCCTGATCAGTCCCGCCGGTTCGCTCGTGAGCGCCGCGAGATCGGCGGCGGTGAGGAGCGGATGCCGCGCCACCCACTCGATGAGGGTCTTCTCAGCCGGGCTGGTCGCGCGCGCGAGGCCGGCAAGACGTTGCCGGTCCGGCCCCACCTGCCCGCTCGTCGCCTGATCGAACGCACGCCTGCCAAGCGATGTTCCGTCGCGGCGGGGCGGCGGCGTGCAGTCGTCGAGCGGCCGTTCGATCCGGACCGCGTCCAGGGTCGGCGCCTCCCCCCATCCGACCTGCTCGACGAGCGGCGCCGGCGCGCGGTCGGGCCGCCACCACCGCGCATCGCCCGAGCCGGCTGCGCGCAGCTCCTCGCGGGTGGTGAAGAGCAGGTCCGGAGACCCGGGCCCTACGCCGTCCCGCTTCGCCAGCGCTTCCTCCCACACCCGCCACTCCCGGGCGGAGGGGCAGATCACGAGCACGGGCGGGAGCCCTTCGGTGCCCCACCGCCTGTCGACACGGGCGCTCGCCGCGAACCACCCGGCCAGCCGCCTGCGGCGATGGACGTCCGGCGCCGCCGCGCGGTCCCACGCCACGAGGAAGGGCGCGTGGATCGGACCCGAGCGGAGGCAGCCGTAGCCCTCCGTGTCCGGGAGCCACCAGCGCCCGGCCGGGGGCAGGGCGAGCGGGAGCGACCGCGCGTCGGCGAGCTCGGCGATACTGGAGCTCTCCAGATCGTCGGCGAGGTCGGCCAGGAAGCGATTCACGCAGGCGGTGATCTCAAGCCGGGCCACCCGGTTTGAGAGATCGCGCGGGCGGAGGGGGACGGCGCCCGCGAGCGAGGCGAGATCCCGTCCGCACGCGGTCGCCAGGGCCGGCACCGCCTCGTCCCGCAGGACGGCGAGTCGCCGCGGTTCCAGCTCCGGCGAGGCTGCCGCGACGGTCTCGACCCATCCCTGCGCGGAAAGCAGGTGGATGAGCCGGCGGGCGTCGTGCTCATCCACGCCGAGCAGCCGGGCCAGCTCCGGCTCACCGCAGAGCGGGAGCCGGGCGATCCACTCCAGGGCCCGTGCGAGACGCGCCGGTTCGTCACGCATGGCGCCCCCGGGGGTGGGGGCCGCGGCCGCGGTGGTCGTTGCCGCGGGACGACCGTCCTGCGGTCCCCGGACTCTCGCGCCGCTCCGCCCTGCCCGTCGGGGTTCCGAGGTCGTCACCCGCTCCCGCGGCACTCCCCTGCCCTGCCTCCGCCACTTCCTCCTGGGACTTCCGCCCGCGGCGGTCCGACGACCTCGACGGCGAGTGCTCCGAGAGCGCCTGCGTGATCTCCTCGACCACCTGCTCGCGCGGCCTGCCGACGCGCTCGGCGGAGCGCGCCGCGATCGCCCGGGCCCGACCCGGGACGGTCGGCGGCGGCGGGTCGACCCGGAACGAGAACGCGGGCGGGCGGGCGCGGCCGTCCCACCAGCGCGCGTAGCAGGTGAAGTCGTCGAGCGAGACCAGGTCGGGGACCTCGATCCCGCCTCCCAGCTCCGGCGTGAGCCGGCGGGCGTCCTCGGCGCTGACCCCGAAGACGGTGAGGCCGTCGGAGTTGGCGAAGATCGTCGGGGCGAGGTTGCGGTCGATGGCGTCGAGCTTGGCGAGCGACTGCGTCACCAGCACGAAGCTCGCGCCGTACTTGCCGAGCTCGGAGAGCATGCGCGTGTAGTCGACGGCGCCGAGCGTGCTCGACTCGTCGATGAGCCCGATCACCTTCCGCCGGTGCTGAGGCGGCAGCGCCACCTGCTCCTCGATCAGGAGGCCGAGCAGGTTGAGCAGCGTCGCCCCCACGAGCGAGGCGGCGCCCTCGCCGAGCGCGCCGACGGCGGTGTTGACGACGAGCACGCCGCCGTCGCGCACGATCGCGCGCGGATCGAAGGTGGAGCGCGCCTGCCCGAAGACCAGGCGCGATGCCTCCGTGACCGTGAAGCGGCCGATCTTCGAGGTGACGGGGTTCGCGGTCTGCTGCTGCAGCACGCGCCCCGCACGGTCGTAGTTGTCGCGCCACCAGGCGCGCACCGCCGGGTCCTGCACCTGGTCGAGCACGCGCTCGCGCAGCTCCCGGTCGGTGAGCATCGGCGCGACGTCGAGCAGCGTGAACTGCGCCTCCCGCTCGTAGTGGCGGTTCGCGTCGAGCAGCGCGAGCAGGGATGCCCGCAGCGCGCCCTCCATGCGCGGCCCCCAGTTGTCCGGCCAGAGGCGGTTCATCATCGTGACGATGTGCTCGGTCGTGCGGTCGCGGTCGGGGAAGAGCGAGACGTCGAGCAGGTTGAGGCCGACCGGCCGCTCCAGGTTCGCGAAGTCGAGGTAGGTCGTGCGGTCCGCGAGTTCCGGCGGCACGGCGTCCAGCACCGCCTCGGCGAGGTCCTGGTGGGGGTCGACCACCACCAGCGCCGTCCCGTCCGATCCCCCGCCTGCCCCCTCCATCACGCGGGCCGCGAGGTGCCTGAGCAGCGTCGACTTGCCGCGCCGCGTCTTCGCCACGATCAGTTGGTTGCGGTGCAGGAGCGGCGCGGGGAGGTGGACGGGAGCGTCGCCGCCGTCCGCATCTGAGGTGCCGACGCGCGCGCCGCGCGCCGCGTGGCCGGGCGCCGGCGGAAGCCGCTGCGCCGTCGTGCGGCGGATCCCGGCCGGGGCGCCCGCCTGGTCGGGCAGGTGCCAGAGGCCGGCGAGCTCGGCGGTGTTCAGAAGGAGCGGCAGCTTCCGGTCCGGCCTGCGGCGCGGCGCGTGCGGAGCCGCGGGGCGCAGTCCCCCGCCCGCCGAGTCGTAGGCGCCGTAGGCCGCCGCGGTCTCACGAGCGAGCAGGCGCAGGCGCTCGGGGCCCGAGTCATGCCAGCCGATCGCGTGGACCTCGAGGCTCGCGCTCACCAGAGGCGAGCCGAGCTTCTGCTCCACCACCCTCGGCGGGAGCGGTTCGGGGGAGCGCAGCATGCGCATGGCGAGCGCTCCCGCGAGCGGCAGCCCGACGAAGGCGCCGATGCCGCCCGCGAGCAGCAGCGCCCACTCCCCATCGAGGTACCACTGTCGTCCCAGCAGGCCCGCCGCGGCGATCGCGAGCGCCCCGACGAGCGGGACCGGGCTCGGCCCCGTGTCTCCGGCAGGTTCGCGCCGCGGCGCGCCGGCGGGCGCCGCCCGGCGGTGGATGCGGCCGGCCGCCCCGGCCGGAGCGGGGCCGAGTGTCAGCCGGCAGACGACCCGCTCGTCTTCCCGCGGCGCCGCCCGCGCCAGCACCCCGGTCAGCGGTGAGGGTTCGTTCCGCCAGTCGCTGCGGAGCGAGGGGATGTCCCCGGTGGAGGGCCGCAGCCCGACCACGATGGCCTGCTCCGCCCCGAGCACACGGGCCGGATCGAGATCGGCACGGTCCGGTGCGATGCGCTCGGCCCGCGCCTGCGGGTAGGCCGCGCGCAGCTGCGCGAGCGCGCGGTCGAGGCCCGATGCCGTGCCCGAGCGCACGTACCAGCGCGGGCCTCCGGCGGCGCCCGTCGCGATCTCGAGCGAGATCGACTCGCCGGCCAGCGCGCCGAACATCCCCCGCGCCGAGGCGATGCTCGCCTCCAGATCGCGGGGCGCGACGACCTCTGCCAGGTACGAGAGTTCAGTGCGTGATCGCGACATCCGTGTCCCTCCTCTCCGCGCCCAGCAGCCGGAAGAAGGCGTCGCGGCCGCCCGGCCGCGCGCCCAGCTCGCTCACGTCCTTGACGCCCGCGGGCAACTCGAGGACCTCTGCGCGCCCTCCGAGCTCGGCGGAGAGCCGCTGCGCGGCGTCGCGACCGGCCTCGTCTGAGTCCATCACGAGCACGACCGAGCGCGCGCGTTCGAGCAGCCGCAGCACGCCCCGCCCGGGCTGCGTCCCGAGCAGCGCGCACGCCGGCAGCCCCCAGCCCGTGAGCGTCAGCCAGTCGAACGGCCCCTCGGTGAGGAAGAGGCGCCGCCTGCCGCGCTCGTAGCCGAGCAGCGGCTTCGGGAGCGAGAGACCCCGGTACTTCGGACCGCTGCCGCCGTCCGGGGCGCGGCCGACCATCCAGCCGCAGTGCGCGCCGCGCAGCTCCGGGATCACGAGGCGGCTGGTCATCGCCTCGTCGCCGGAGCGGAAGAGCAGGCCGAGCGCTTCTGCGCGCTTCAGGCTGAGCCGGCGCCGCTTCAGGTACGGCACGAGCCTCTTGCCGTCGCTCGTGCCGAGCCGGCAGCCCTTCGCGAGCCAGGGCTGCACCCCCCGCTCATCGAGGTAGCGCAGCGCCGCGGGCGTCTCGAGCAGCGTCTCGTGGTAGAGCTCGCAGGCCGCCGTGAGGATCAGCCGGTCGTCGAGCGACAGCACCGGGGCCTGCTCGGTCTTCTCCGGCACGCGGGCCCGCACCGGGGGCGGTGGCGCGTGGGCGGCGGTCCCGATCGAACTGCCACCGGAACCGCCGCCCACGGCTCCGCCTCCGAGCCGCAGAACGGCCTCGCGGAAGCCCAGGCCCTCGGTGCGGCGGATGAAGTCGATCACGTCGCCGGCGGCGCCGCAGCCGAAGCAGTGGAAGGACTCCGTCTCGGGATAGACGCAGAGGCTCGGCGTGCGGTCGTCGTGGAACGGGCAGCGCCCCGTCAGTCGCCTCCCCTGCCCGCGCAGCTCGACCCCGTGGCGCCGGACGATGTCGGCGAGCGGGTTGCGGCGCTTCAGCTGATCGATGTCGATGTGGCTCATGGCTGCACCTCCGTCCTGTCGGCAGCGCGTTCCGCGGGGTCTGTCGTCGCCAGCGCGTGCTCGAGCGGGCTCGCCTCGACGCGCAGCGCGATGTGGTTGCCGCGGGCCAGGAAGAGGCCCTCGCCCCTGCGGCAGGCGAGCAGGAACTCCCGCTCCGCGGCCGAGAGCCCGAAGGTCTCCGCGACGAGCCCGGCCGTGGAGCTGTCCTGCCGCATCAGGAGCTGCACCGAGCTGTTGGCGAGCACGGTGTGACCCTCCGGCGAGGCCAGGAAGTCCCCCACGTCCTGCGTGACCGTGGTGAGGCCGAGCCAGCGCTTGCGCGCCCGGCGTGCCAGCTGCGCCAGGAAGCGAGCCCCCTCCGGGTAGCGCATCAACGACCACGCCTCGTCGATCAGCAGCACGCGGGGTTTCGGGTCGCGAGTCACCCGCGCCCAGATGTGATCCGCGATGAGGTAGGTGGCGAGCGGGCGCAGCTCCTCCTCCAGGCCCTCCACGTTGAAGACCACGAAGGGGCGGTCGAGTGAGGCCGTCGTGCGCTCCGAGAAGACGCGCCCGAGGCTGCCCGAGACGTAGCGCTCGAGGCGCCCCGCGAGCCCGTGCTCATCGCCGCCGCTCTGCAGCACCCGGACCAGGTCGCGCAGCACCGGCGCGGGGCGGTCGTGCGTCGCCGGGTCGGCGGTGATGCCGGCCCGCCGGTAGCTCTCGTAGAGCGCCCGGTCGAGCACGCCCCGCTCGCGCTGGCCGAGCGATTGGCCGGGCCCTGCCAGCATCAGCGCGAGCAGACCCTGCAGCGCCAGCACGCGCTCCGCGAGCGGGTCGCGCGCATCGGGATCCGCTCCGGCCGGCTCCGGCCCGCCCGGCGGCAGGTCGAAGGGGTTGATGCGGACGGGCGAGCCGCCGGAGAGGCGGACCATCTGCCCGCCGACCGCCTCGCAGATCCGGCCGTACTCGTCCTCGGGGTCGATGACGTAGTACTCGACCCCGAGCAGCAGCGCCCGCAGCGCCTCGACCTTGCAGGCGTAGGACTTGCCGGCCCCGCTCTTCGCGAAGACGACCTTGTTGGCGTTCTCCTGGTCCGCACCGAAGGGGTCGAAGATGACGAGCGAGCTGTTGTGGACGCTCTCGCCGTAGAGCAGCCCGCGGCCGGCGGAGAGAGCGCTCGACGTGAAGGGGATCATCGTCGCCACGCTCGACGTGTCGAGGTTGCGGCGCCGGCCCAGGTGGTCCTGCCCGGCCGGGAGGCACGAGAGCAGCCCCGGCAGCATCTCGTAGAGCGCCGGCCGGGCCGTGGCCATCATCCCGCCGAGCGTCCCCTCGACGCGCGCCGCGGCCCGGTCGAGCTCCCGGGCCGAGCGGCCGTGCACCCTGAGGTAGAGGCTTCCCGAGAAGACGCGCTCGTCGCCGCGCTCCAGCGCGTCGCGCAGCCGCTCGGCATCCTCGTAGGCGACCTCGCGCTCGGCGGAGGCGATGCGCCCGCCCCTGGCGTCGAGCAGGCGCGATGACTGCAGCTCCACCAGGCGGTGGGTCAGGCCGCGCACCGCGTCCCCCGAGTCCAGCGGCTCGAGGTGCAGGCTGAGGTCGAGCGGCTCGCCCTGGTCGATGAGCCGCCCGAGCCAGTTCGGGGCGACGTGGCGCGGGTAGTCCGTGAGCGCCAGCACCCGCGTGAGTTGCCCGTCGATGTCGAGGTGGTCTCGCGTCTCCTCCATCGCCGTGGGCGCGATCAGGTCGGCGGTGGAGCGCTCGCCGGCGGCGAAGCGGTGCGCGCCCGCCGGGCTGCCGGCGCCGCGATCCCGACGCCGAAGGAGTGCCGCGGGGCTAGGCACGGGAGGCCTCCTGCCGGTGCCCGGAGAAGACGACGGGTGATGTGACGACGGGAGTGGCGACCGGAGGCCCATAGCCGGCGCCGCCGCCGAGCACGGCGCGCCAGAGCGCCGCCAGCTCGCCCGCGTCGAGCCGCCGCGTGCGCACCCCGAATGAGCCGAGGCCCTGCGCCACCTCGCCGCAGCGCAAGGAGAGCGTGCGCCGCGCCCGGGCGAGGTCGCTCTGCTGCCGCGGGGACCGCGCTCCCGGTCGCAGCAGCCGGCCCAGGCCCGGCCAGCCCGGCCCGGCCCGCCCGGGGGCGCCGTCCACGTCCGCCGGCACGACCACGTAGAACCGTCGGTCGAGCAGCGTCCGCTCGCGGGCGATGCGCCGCACGAACGCCTCGTGGTCGAGCGCGAGCCGCCGCAGCGTCTCCGTGCCCCGGCGGGCGCCCCCGAGACCGGCGAGGTAGCCCTCGACATCGGCCGGGACCAGGCGCACCAGCACCTGCAGCGGGTGGGTGAGCCCGTTCAGGAAGCGCCGGTACCCGGCGAGGATCGCCTCCTGCTCGGGCTCCGACTTGAGCGCGAAGTGGATGCCCTGGGCCTCGAGCACGCAGCGGTAGTCGCCGCCGCGCAGGCGCACGACGTCGCCCGATATCTCCTCCAGCGGCAGGATTTCCTGCACGCTCGCGAGGCGCCGCCTCCTGCTACCGCGTGACCACATGTGCCACTCCCTTCCTCGCCACCACCCGGGCTCCGCGTTCCATCAGCGGTAGCGCCTCATGCGTGCTCGCCACGTGCGTCTCCTGATCCGGTGCGATTGCCTGCGTGCTTCCCGTCGTGCCCGCTGATGGGCCCGCTGCTCGGCCCGCTGCTCGGCCGCGTGAGCGCTCTTCCCGAACGGCCGCCACCGCCGTCTCCGGTCAGGACGCGGTCGCATGCACGTCTCCCCTCCTCGTCACCGGGTGGACGGGCGGCGCCGCGAGCGGGCGCAGCACCACCTCGCGGGACGCGCGCGGAGGCACGGAGCGCTCGCGCGGCCTCCAGACGGCGGCGCGGGGCACGGCCCGGTAGCGCAGCAGCACGAATACCCACTCCTCGAGCGGGCGTCCGGCGGGCCGCCAGAAGACCAGCGGCAGCACCGCGGCCAGCACCAGCGCGGCCGCACAGAGGCGGACGGGCAGCGGCAGCGGCAGGTCGCCCGCGGCGCCGTAGGCCAGCGAGAGGCCGGCGGCGGCGGAGAGCAGCTGGCGCATCGTCAGGCCCAGGACCGCCCTGTCGGCGACGCCGAGGTGGGTCGGGATCTCGTGGCGCGTCATCACGCCATCGCCCCCTGCACGATGCCGGCGATCGCGCGCGCGAGCAGCACGATCGCGAACCCCGCGAGCGCGTTGAGGATCGCCGTCTTGCCCGCCTCCATCTGGCGGGGCGACCCGGACGCCGACATGTAGAGGAATGCCCCCCACATCACGAAGAACGCCGAGACCGCCGCCGCCACACCGATGCCGATGTCGAGCAGGTTCCCGAACAGCACGTTGATCTCTTCCATCCCCGGCTCCCTTCTCAGCCGGCGCCCCGTGCGCCGATTGATTCCTCCCCAAGCAGAACGACCTCCGTCACCAGCCAGCGGCCGCCCTCGCGGACGAGCCGCAGGCGGACGTGCTGGGTGACCTCTTCCCGGGCGGCGCGTCCGGACGCCGGGTCCAGCCAGCTCCGCTCGTGCAGCGAGCGGACCGTCGCCTCCGCGACAGCGGCGGTGAGCGCGGCGACCGAGACCGACTGGACGGCAGCGCGGCTCCGGCGGTCCCCGGCGATGGCGGCCGGATCGACCGCCGCTCCCGCGAGCGCCGCGCGGAGTTCGCCTGAGGTGAGCGCGGCGAGGCGCGCCATATAGCTGTCTGCGTCGCGGTAGTCGAAGCCGCCGTAGGCGACGACGAACGCGGACGCCGCGGCCTCCACGGAGGCGGCATCGGCGGCCCGGCGCGCGGCGCCGTCCTCACCGCGCCCGGCGAGGCGCGAGGCCCCGCTCCAGGCGGAGGCGACGGCGACCGCCAAGAGCAGCGCGGCGAGCGCGAGCAGCGCGTAGCCCGGTCCGCGCCCGGTCACGACGCCGCCCCGGCAGACGCGGCCGGCACGGGCGGCGGTGCCGTCATGAGCTCGGCGGCGGCATAGCTCTCGCGGGCGGGCGCCGGCGCCACGGCGGCCGCTGGCGCCTTGGTGCGGGCGCCGAAGCCGCGCCCCACCGGGGCGATCGCCGCTGCCGGCAGCTCCGCGGGCACGCCGTGCGCAGCGCCGTCTCTGGAGATGGCGGTGGCGTGTTCGGGCGGAGGCGGAGGCGGAGGCGGAGGCGGAGGCGGTTCGGGACCGCCGACGCCGGGAAGTGCCGCGAGCAGCGTCGCCGCCAGCGCCGCCACGGCGATCACCACCACGAGCACGGAGGCGAGGACGAGCAGCAGGAGCGCGCCGGCGGTGCGGAGCGCCTCGCGCGGGAGGTCGCCGAGCAGCGAGCTGACGATGAGCGCGGCCTGGAGCACGGGCTACCTCCCCACCGCGCCGGCGGCGGCGCTACCGCGCCCGGCGACGCCGGCGGCGACGCGGCCGGCCACGACGAGCGCGACGGCCGCCCCGGTGCCCGATTGCTGGACCTGGCCGTGGAGGAGCGAGGGCACCCGGAGCGTCAGGGCGGCGATGGCGATGCCGAGGAGCAGGGTCAGCAGCGCGTCCGCGGCGCCGCCGGGCACCAGCTCGACCATCAGCGCCGCGCCGAGGCGCAGCACGACGAGCTGGACCGCCTGCTGGAAGACCGTGATCACCAGGAGGTGCGCCCACCAGCGCGTCCAGCCCTGCGTCTGCGGCAGCACCCAGCAGAGCACCATCAGCGGCGACAGCACGATCAGAACGTCCAGGAGCGCGAGCCGCATCAGCATCTGGAAGACCAGCAGGAGCGCCATCACGGCGTACGCGATCGCCACGAAGACGAGAGCGATCCCCTCCTGCGCGACGTTCGCCTGCTCGTAGCCGGGCAGTCCGACCTGGCCGACGGCCCCGGCGAAGGCGTTGTTGACCTCGATGAGGAGGCCCGCGAACTCGAGCGTGAGGTTCACGGCGAGGGCGGCGAGGATGACGCGGGGCAGGAGCTCCATCGCCCCGTGGTAGGGGCTCCCGATGTGCCGCCGGACGATGACGTTGAAGCCGCCCCACATCACCACCACGGCGAGGCCGGCGTTGGCGATGGCGCGCGAGAAGTCCCAGAGGGAGCGCACGGTCGGGCTCTCGTAGGAGCCCTGAGCCGGCGTGCGCGTGACGAAGTTGAGCGAGGAGCCCCCGAAGCCGAGCGCCCAGTCGATGAAGCTGCGCATCGCCCCGAGCAGCTCCCGCCCGAGCGCGCTCACGACGCCGTCGAGGATCGAGGCCGCCCACTCGCGCGGGTCGAGCCCGCTCAGCAGGTCGGAGGGGCTCGGGAGCCCGGGAATGCCGATCGCGGGGGCGGTGCCCGGCGCCGGTGCGACCGGGTCCGCTGTGGAGGCCACCATCGGCCTCGCCGGTGGGGTGGGGCCGGCGGATGAGGGCGGCGCCGCGGCGACGAGAGGCGCGCCGGCCCGGGTGAGGGCCGCGAGCGGATCCGCCGCCTGCTCCGCGTGGGCGGGCACGGCCAGCAGCAGCCAGCAGACGAGCGCAGCGGCAACGGCGAGCAGCGAACCCCGCACGGCCAGCCCCTTCCGCATCGCCGCGCGCTCGCCCCGGTGGGCGGGGTGCGGCGATGCAGGGCTAGGGTGCGATCAGGCGTTCACAGAAAGTTCCGGCTACGTTCCATGAGAGTTCAAAACGTTCCGGATTTGTTCCGGATTTGTTCCGGATTCGTTCCGAACACGCCAGAATCGGCTCAACGCGGGTCCGGGCGGCGTTTCCGCATGCTGCGGACACATGGGGCGACGCCCACATGCCCACATGAACTCCGCCCAGGAGAACAGAGACCGCTGCCGGCCCGGGGCCCGGGCGAAGACCGACTCGACCGAGGCGGCGTCCTCCCCGCCGGCGACGATCTTCCCGGCGAGCGCCAGCATCAGGTCGTCGCCCTCGTCCCCGTAGGCGGTGGGCCTGCGCGTGCTCGGCGTGCGCTAGGCCGTGGCGCTCTGGCACCCGCCGGGGGCGAAGGACGAGACGCCGCTCGTCGCGCGCTCCGGGGCGCGGGTGCTCGTCCCCCAGGCGAGGGACGTAAGCGGCGGGGCGCTCGTCGGCCAGACGACGGCGGGCGCGCCGCGGGAGATCCGCTTCCCCGACGACCTGCTGCGCCGCCACCACCTCTACGTCGCGCGCACGCGCATGGGCAAGTCGACGCTCATGCAGCACCTCGTCGCGCACAGGCTGCGCGAGAAGGCGGCGGGCCGCGATGGCGACGCGATCGTCGTCGTCGACCCCCACGCCGACCTCGTCGCCGACATCCTCCAGCAGGTCCCCGAGTCCCTGGCGGGGCAGGTACGCCTGCTCGACCTCGCGGGCGAGAGCGGCTACCCCGGCATCAACCTGCTCGACACGCGCGTCTTCGCCGACCGCGACCGCACCGCCGACTCGGTCGTGCGCGTGGCGAAGGGGCTCTGGGAGCAGTGGGGACCGCGCATGCAGTCGATCCTCGAGCAGGTCGTGAAGACCCTGCACGAGCACAACGCCCACCCCGCCACCGCCGCCGAGGAGCAGTACACGATCCTCGACGGGCTGCGCCTGCTCTCCGACGACCGCTTCCGCACCCTCGTGCTGAAGCGCGTGAGCGACGAGTTCCTGCTGGACTGGTGGGAGCGCGACTTCCGGGGCTGGCGCCGCGAGTACCGCGCCGACGCGCTCGCGCCCGTGCAGACGCGGCTCTCCTACTACGCCTCCTCGAAGCGGGCGCGCGCCATCCTCGGTCAGCCCCGCTCCACGATCGACCTGCGGCGCACGATCCTCGATGGCGGCGTGCTGCTCGTCTCCACCGCGCAGGGCGCGGCCGGCAAGGACGTCGCCGCGCTCGTCGGGGCCTCGATCCTCAACCTCACGGACGCCGTCATCCGCGAGCAGGGCGAGCTGCCCCAGGCGCAACGGCGCGGCGCGCTCGTGGTCGTCGACGAGATGCAGTCGATGCCGGGCGTCGACTACGAGTCGATGCTCTCGGAGCTGGGGCAAGTACGGCGCGAGCTTCGTGCTCGCCACGCAGAGCCTCGACAAGCTCGACGACCTCTCCCGCACGCTGCGCAGCACGCTGCTCGCCAACGTCGGCTGCCTCGCCGTCTTCCAGGTGGCGGGCTCGGACGCGCGCCAGCTCGTCTGGGAGCTCGACCGCGAGCGCGTCTCCGAGGAGGACGTCGTCTCCCTGCCCGTGCACCACGCCTACGTGCGCGCGACGGTGGGCACGGAGCGCGCGCCCGCCTTCTCGATGGAGGTGCGCAAGCCGGACGACGGGAACCCGGAGACGGCCGCGCGCATCCGCGAGGAGGCGTCCGCCTACCTGCTCACCGAGGAGGAGATCGCGGCCCAGCGCGCCGAGGGCCGCAGGCGCGTCGATCTGTGGCTCGAAGGGATGGCGGAAGAGGACGGCGGGAAGGAATCCGAACCGGAGCAGCGGGACCAGTCGCGCGACGGCGCGTCCGGGGACGGCTCTCGCGGGAAGGGACCGCGCAGCAAGCGCACCCGGCCGCCCGGCGCTTCCTCCGGGGATGACGCCGCGTGACGGCCGAGCGCGACCTGCTGCGGCTGCTCGGGGAGATGCCCTTCCTCGACCGGCTGGAGGCGGCCGCCCTCTCCGGCTGGTCGCGGGGGGCGGTCTACGCGGCCTGCGCGGCGCTGGAGGCTGCGGGGCTCGTCGCCCCCCTCCCCCACGCCCACGCATCGGAGCTGCTCGCGTCCACGCAGCGCTACCAGCTCACGACGGCCGGGCTGCGCCGCCTCGCCGCCGAGGAGGGCGCCGGCCTGGGCGAGCTGCTGCGCTCGCGGCCGCTCACGGCGCACTGGCGGCGGCTCCTGCTGGAGCGCCTCGAAGGCGTGGCCTCCATCTACCGGCTCGCCGCGGCGATCACCGACGCCGCCTGGCCGCTGCGCTTCCGCTGGTACCGGGCGATGCCGATGGACGCCGCGCTCGCGCTCCCCGGCGGGCGGAGGCTGTTCGTGGTCAGGGAGGGGCAGACCGCCGACCGCACCTCCTTCGCCAAGCGCCTCTGGCGGCTGCGCGAGGGGCCGCGCCCGGGCGCCTGCCTGCTGCTCGTCCCCGACGCGGTGCGGCTGCGCCACACGGCGCGGCTGATGGCCCAGGCGTCCGTACCCGCCTTCCTCGCGCTGGAGGGCGATGCGGCCACGTCCGGGACCAGCGCCCGCATCTGGCGCACGGCCTCCGGCTCGCCGCTCCTCTCGCTCCGGGAAGTCCTCGCGCACGTCGCGCGGCGGGGCGCGTGGCCGGAGGAGGAGCCGCTTGCGACCTGCGGGCGCTGCTGGGCGTCTCCGCCCGGCAGGTCTCGCAGCTCCTGCATCCGCTCCAGGAGGCGTCGCTCGTCGCTCGCGTCGCGGGCCGGCTCGTCCTGCAGGACCGCGGGCTGGCGTTGCTTGCGCGCCGCGACCGCTCCGCCGCCAACCTCGCCCTGCGGCGCTGGAGCGCCCGGCCGCTCGACCCGGAGGCGCCGCTCAGCTGGCGCAACGTCGCCGGCAGGCGCAGCCGCCAGCTCCTGCGCACCATCGACCACAGCGCCGCCGTGCACGGCTTCGTGGCGGCGCTGACCCGGCAGGCGCGAAACGAGGGCTGGGAGGTGGCGCAGCTCGACCCGCCGCACCGCGCGTCACGCTACTTCCGCCACGGCGGCGTCCTGCACTCCGTCCACCCCGACGCCTTCGGCGTCCTGCGCCGCGAGGGGAAGCCGTGGGCGTTCTTCCTCGAGTGGGAGCGCCGCGCCGTCAGGCCCTCCACGATGGCCGCCCGCCTCGCCCCCTACCTGCGCTACTACGCCTCCCACCGCCCCACCGACGACCACGGCGCGCGCCCGGCCGTGCTCGTGGTCTTCGAGGATGAGATCGCGGCGGACCACTTCCTGCGCGTCGCGCGCAAGGAGATCGCCCGCGCCCGCGTCGAGCTGCCCCTGCGGGTCTCGCACCGCGCCCTCATCGAACGGGAGGGCCCGCTCGGGCACGCCTGGCCCGCTCCCGCGGGCGGACCCCCGGTTCGCGCGTTCGGTTGAGCATCGTCTTTCCCTACGTCAGCTCGCCCATCGCGTCCCGCGCGCTTGCAGAGTGCCCTCGCGGTCGAGGGTGAGGTGCCGGCAGACGGGCTTGCCGTCTCCGGAGACGACGGCGACGACGGCGACGACGTGATGCTCGCGCTCGCCCGAGAGATCGTCGGCGGGCGACGAAGAGGGGGACTCGGTCGAGCCGGTCTTCCCCAGCCCCGGCAGGTTGCGGCCGGGGCCGGAGGGGCTGTTGGTCGATGAGGGCTGGGCCTCGCCCGAGCCGCTCGTTGCGGTTGATCGCCCGCGCGGACGATTGCCGCGACGAAGGCGGGGAGAGGTAGCGGGCGCTGTTCTCGTGGCCCGAGTTCATGGCCGGGGATTCGCCCGACCCGAGCGCCGGAAACGGCGCGACGCCCACGCTCTCCCTTCGAGTGGGCGCTCGAATGTGAGCAGACCGGCGGCGCTCGCAGGAGCGGCCCGCTAGGCGGACGCGGGAGCATCGCTGATTGGGGCGGTGCCTCCTACCCGGCCATGTGTGCGGGCTTTCGTCGTGCCTGAGCACCACCGCCTAGCGACGCGAGACCCCGGGGCGGTGCGTCACACCGGCGTTGGATGGGATTGCTCGGGGCGCTATCCTCATTGTGACACCGCTCCGCTTGCGGGAGAGCGCCATGACCGTACGCCGACCCACCGAGGAGACCGCCCGACTGGGAGAGGCCATCTACGAGCGCGACATCCGCGCCCAGGTCGAGGTCGACCACGACGGCGAGTATGTCGCCATCGACGTCAACAGCGGCTGCTGGGCCGTCGCAGAGGATCTACTCGCGGCCGCCAGCGATCTCCGGTCGAGGTACCCCGACGTTGTCGACGTGTGGAGCGTCCGGGTAGGTCACCGGGCGCTGCGTCATTTTGGGGGTCGGCCCCTGCGGAGAGTTGAGTGATCGAGGGCACGGTGAATGCTGCCTACGAGGCAGCACTGATCCTCACCGTACAAGGCCCGGAGGGTCACGCACGCGAAATCGAAGCCGTGGTCGACACGGGCTATAACGGGTTCCTGACGCTGCCGCCCGTGCTTGTGGGCGAACTCGGCCTCCCCTTCGTCACCAGCGGCGAGGCGACCTTAGCCGACGGCAGCGCAGTCAGCTTCGACATCCACATGGTCACTGTTGGCTGGGATGGTCAGGCCAGAAATGTCGAGGTGGACGCCGCCGAGACCACGCCACTCGTTGGTATGCGGCTGCTCGCCGGTTACGACCTTCATGTGGAAGTAGAGAGCGGCGGACGCGTCGTCATCGAGGCCCGCTGAGCATGAGAATCGACCTTCCTCAGTCATACCAGGCCATTGAGACGCTCACGACCGTGGACCTCCCGGACTTCGCCCTGCTGATCGGCCGTAACGGCGCGGGCAAGACGCGAATGAGCGGTGGACCCGGGAGAATTCGGCGATACGCGTCAGTTGGGACGCGGTGGATGGCGCGGACTACTACAACGTATACTATTCCGCTTTCCACGATTCTTGTATACTCTCAATTGCGAAGGATCGGGTGCTCCTCTGCGAAGAGCTGGCTACGAACGTAGTTGGAACGACATACGTGCACACAAACCCGGATGCGAACAAAAATAACTACTGGGTGGTCGCCTGCAATAGTGACGGATGCTCGGACATCGACTCCAGCAATCCGGCCAAGCCCGAGTAGTGCCCGCCGGGTGGGGTGCGGCGGCGCCGCCCGCGATGGGGATAGAAGAGCCTCCACCCTAGCGGGCCGGAGGCTCGTGGGGCCTAAGCGGCGTCTTTCGACCTGCTCCCTATATCAGAAATTCCCACCGAAAAGTTCGCAGTACAGTACGCTCAGGCCCACCACACAAGGCTCGAACGACTTCGCGCCCATCCGACCCGACTCCGATCCGCGTGGCCATGCAGAGAGGCAAGTCGGGGTGGGTCACACCATCTCCGCGACCGTTCGCTGATGCCTACGGGCACCATCAGCCCAGCAGCGCCGCAACCGCGCCGAGCGCGATGAACGGCCCGTAGGGCACGCGGTCACCGCGTCCGGCTCGCCGCGTGACCAGCAGCACCGCGGCCGTCACGCCTCCCGCGAGCGCGGCCCAGAATCCGGCCGACAGCACGCCCGGGTAGCCCACGACCGCCCCAACAAGCGCAACCATCTTCACGTCCCCGCCGCCGAGGCCGCCCCCGCTCAGTCCGCGGATGGCGATCGCGACGACGAGCGCGCCGAGCCCGCCGGTGAGCGCCTCGACCACCCCGCGGTCGGGCCAGGCGCCGGAGACGGCGATCGCCAGGACCAGCGCCGGGTAGACGAGCCGGTTCGGGAGGACGCGGCGCCGGAGGTCCGACCAGGCCAGCGCCAGGAAGCAGGCACCGAAGCCCGAACCCAGGACGATCTCCGCCGGCTCCCGCCCGCGCAGCGCGAGGACCGCCCCGACCACGAGAGCCGCTCCCGCGAGCGCCGGGTACGCTGCCCGCGGCTCCCGGGCCCTCACCAGCCACGCGCGCCGCACGCCGGCGATACGCCCCGTCACACCACCGCTCCCGGCGCCCGGGCGAGGAGCGCGGCGAGCAGCTCCCGCGTCTCCTGCCCGGGCGCCGCCAGCGGGTCGTCCAGCTCCCGTTTCAACGCCTCGGACAGCACCTTGAAGACCTTGCGGACCCCGTTGGCGTCCCGGGCCGCCGCGAGATGGCGCATCAGTCCCCGCGCGGCCGCCTCGTCGGTCGGCTCCTGCGCCAGGACCACCCGGTAGAGGAGCGACGCCCGCTCCCGCTCCCCGAGCCGTTCGGCGATCGCCGCGCCGCGGCTCGCCCCGTCGGACACTCGCCGGCGGTAGTCGGCCCGGTAGGCGTCGAGCCACGGGAACGGTTCCCCCTCAAGGAAGTCTCCCCGGCAGAGCGCCGCGGCGCGCTCGTACTCCGCGAGCGCGTCCACATCGGGGAGCGCGGCCGCGCGCCTGAGCGCCGATTCGAACTCGTCGAGGTCGATGCGGAAGAGGGCGGTCTGGAGCTCGTATCGCTGGCGGGCGGTGACGACCGGCTGCAGCTCGTCGCTGCCCGCCGCGGACCGCACGACCCCCCGCAGGCTGCTCACGGCATTCGCGATGGTGTGCCGGAGGCTCGCGTCCCAGGGGTAGTCCGGCCACAGCGCCTCGGCGACGGACTCGCGCGGCACGGGCCTTCCGCCCTGCGTGGCGAGGAACGCGAGCAGCTCGCGGGACTTCGTGACGGGCCAGCCCGCGACGGGGGTGGTTCCGAACCGCAGCTCGAAGGGGCCGAGGCACCGCACCGTGAAGACCGCCTGCGCGGCGGGCGGGCCATCCTCCGCCGCCGGGGAGAGGTCGGTGTGAGTGAGCAGCGCCGACTGGCGGATCGCCGGCGCGGACCGGCCCGCACCGCCCGCGCCCGCCGCGCCGGGCTGCGGCTCCGGCGGCGTCGCCGGGCCGTGTGCCTGCGGGGAGCCGCCGGAGGGGATCGCGCCCGCGGCCGCCGCGCCGGGCTGCGGCTCCGGCGGCGTCGCCGGGCCGTGTGCCTGCGGGAAGCCGCCGGAGGGGATCGCGCCCGCGGCCGCCGCGCCGGGCTGCGGCTCCGGCGGCGTCGCCGGGCCGTGTTCCGGCGGGGATCCGCTGGAGGGGGTCGCGCCCGCGCCCGCCGCCGCCGGCTGCGGCTCCGGCGTCGTCGCCGGGCCGTGTTCCGGCGGGGATCCGCTGGAGGGGGTCGCGCCCGCGGCCGCCGCGCCGGGCTGCGGCTCCGGCGTCGTCGCCGGGCCGTGTTCCGGCGGGGATCCGCTGGAGGGGGTCGCGCCCGCGCCCGCCGCCGCCGGCTGCGGCTCCGGCGTCGTCGCCGGGCCGTGTTCCGGCGGGGATCCGCTGGAGGGGGTCGCGCCCGCGGGCGCCGCGCCGGGCTGCGCCGCGACCTCCCCGCCGGGCTGCTCCGGGGGGGCCGCCGACCGCACTCGACCGTCCTCGCACCCGGCATCCTGCGGGGCCGCGGGCACGGGCTCGGGCAGATCCAGATCCAGATCCGGCTCGCCGCCCGGTCGGACGGGCGCAGAGGTCACGGCGTCTCGCCCGCCGCCGCCGCGTGCCGCGAACCCGGGCGGGTCGTGGGGCACGACCGGGGGCACGACCGGGTGCGCGAGGGCGGCGCCCACACCGGCGGCATCGCCCCCGCGATCGTCGCCGCTCCGCGGTCGTCCGTCGGCCGAGGTGCGCGCGTCCGCCTCCCCGGGAGGCGGCAGATCTCCGGCCATCCGGCCGAGCACCTCTGCCGGCTCCGCCGGGTCCGCGCTCTCGCTCCACCTGGCCGACGTATCCCGCCGCACGTGCACCGGCTCGAGCAGCAGCGGCTCGTCCCGGCCGGTCCTCAGCGCGATCGCGCCGGGCGGGACGGGGTCCGCGTCCCCGTCCGCTCCGTCTCCCGCGGCGCCGAAGGCGACCAGCGCTCCGGGGCCTTCGAGGCCGTCCGCGGGTTCGCCCGGCGGCAGGCAGCGGATCACGAAGACCCCGGCCGCCGGCCCGTAGCGCACCGCCCCGGCGGGCACGTCGCCGCCGCCCCCGGCCAGGTCGAAGACGGCGACGAGCGGCCGGCTCACCCCGTCACCCGGGCTCCGGCTCCGGATGATCTCATCGAGCTCCTCCGCCAGGTCCGCGGCGCCGCCGGCCCCGGCTGCGCCGAAGTAGAGGAGACCCGCATCCGCATCGAGCAGCCGGGCGGCGTCTGCGTCCACGCGGAATGAGAGCTCGTTCGGGGTGCGGGTCGTCTGGAGCGTCGCGACCCACGAGCGCAGCAGCGCCCGCCGCTCCCCGGCGGTGCCGGCCACGGTCACGCTGCCCGCGGCCGCGAGGTTGAGGTAGACGACGCCCGCATCGTTCGCGCCGACCGGCACGACGAGCGCCGGAGGCGCGTCCGGAGCCCCCGCGCGCGCGCCCGGAGGCCGCCCGGACCCGGGCAGCGTCAGCGCGACGCGCGCGGATCCCTCCGGCGCCGCCTCGACATCGCAGCCCAGGCGCCGCTCGAGGTCGTGGCGCGCCGCGAGCAGGGCGCCGGCATCGCCGGGCGGGCACGCCACCGTGAACTGAAGCCCCGCGCCCCCTTCGATCACGAGCAGCGGCATCGAGCCGGCGAAGCCCAGGTCCGCGAGCGCCGTCGCGAGCGCCCCGGTGGCGAGCGCCACGCGGCCGGCGTCGCCCGGACCGTCCCCGCCGCGGCCCGCGCCAAAGCGGAGCCGCAGCGAGCCTGCGCGGTGCAGCCGCTGCACGAAGATGGCCGTGCCGCCGATCGCCACGAAGCCCGCGGCGCTCCAGGTGACCGTTCGCGGCAGCCGCGGCCATTCCCAGTCCCAGCCACCGCCGCGCGCGGCGTCTGCATCGGCGTCCTCGGCGGCGCCCTCGGATGCTGCGGTGCCGGCCCCGACAGCAGCACCATCCAGGTAGTCAGCCAAGTCCGGCTGGACCGCACTCTCCACCGGGAGGGGCGCGGGGGGTGCTGCCGGGCCCTGAGCCTCTGCCCGCAGGATCGCCGCGCCGTCCCGGAGCGGCAGCTCCAGCAGCCATCCCGGGTAGATCTGGTTCGGGTCGGTGAGCCGGGAGCCCGCTTCCACCTCGCGTCCGCTGTTGCGCTCCCAGATCTCGACCCAGCGGAAGCCGTCCCCGAGGAAGCGCTCGGCGATCCCCCAGAGGTGGTCGCCGCGTCGGACGCGGTAGGTCGTGACGTCGCCTTCGGCGTCGACGCTCGGCGCGGGCATCGGCACGCGCAGCACCCAGCCGGGGCGGATGACCCGCGGGTCGCTGAAGCGTTCGCCGCCTGCCACCTGCAGGCCGCGGCTCGCCTCGAAGATCTCGACGAAGCGGCTGCCGTCCCCGTAGCAGCGCCGCGCGATCTCCCACAGGTCGTCGCCGGGCGCGACCGTGTAGAGGACGCACGGAGGCGGCGGCGCCTCGGGCGCGGCCTCGGCGGCAGGCGGCGGGGCGTCCACCCACGCCACGAGCGGCGGCGGCGCCGCCGCCGCCGCCGCGGCGGCATACGCGTGGCCCGCGCCCTCGACCTGCGCGGGCAGCGGCAGCCAGCTCGCGGCGAGCAGCGTGCCCCCGACGCTCCCGTCCACGAGGCGGCGCACGGCCGGGATCGTGACCAGGTTGCTGAGGCGCAGGCCCGTGCGCGCCCACCGCGCCCCGCCGCTGAGCCGGCCCGCGAGCAGGGCCGCGAGCCTCAGCCCGACGCTGAGCGCGAGGTACGCCAGCACGAGCCAGGCGAGGGCAGCCGAGGCCGAGGCCAGGTCGGAGTCGGCGAGCTCCGTGCCGGAGAGCACCTCGCGGATGTGCGCGCCGTCCGGCGCCCGCGGTCCGCCGGCGAGCTCCCGCAGCACGTACCCCAGCGCCGCGCCCCCGAGGAGCAGGGCGAGCAGGCCGAGCGTCCCGACCGAGTCCCCGCGCCGCCCGGGGCCCGCCCCGCTCCGCCGCCGCCTCACCGCTCCGGCCACCTGCCGCCCTCCCGTCCGCTAGCGGTTCGCCGTCAGCACCGATTGCAGCTGCTGCACCGGGTAGGAGCGCGTGTAGGTGAGAGAGATCGGTGCGAGCGGCAGCCAGGGGCCGCCGTTCTCTGAGTAGCGGGCGCTCCAGGTGATCCGGAGCCGCACGGAGAAGGCGCCGCCGGCCCCGTGCGAGGAGCGCTCGTAGAGGTGGCGGATGTCGCTTTCGGCCGGGTACGCACGACCGACCGAGTGCGTGTACAGCGACGCGCCGTCGCCGAAGCTCCAGCGGTAGCCGGTCGGGGTGATCTCGACCTCCACCATGGACTGGTCGAGCGCCGACGATCCGCTCAGCGTCCCGCCCGAGTAGCCCCGGACCCAGAACCACGCCGGCATCGCGACGAGGCCCGTCGACGGGTTCACGCCGACCGACACCTGCGGCAGCCCGACGATGCGGAAGGCCGACGCGCGGACCAGCTCCGGGTCGACCGGGGGGATCGGCGGCTCGCCGAGGACGACGTCGGGCGCGCCCCCTCCCGTCGGCACCCAGGCGATCCCGAAGTAGCCGTTGTCGCAGGTCGCGGCCCAGGGGAAGGTGCCGGGGTTGGCCTCCAGGCCCTCCGCCACCCAGCCGGTGCTGCTGTCGCCGACGTTCACGGGCGCGGCCGTGCAGCTCGGAGGGTCGTCCGACCCCGGCGTACCGGGCGTGCCCGGGGTGCCGGGCGTGCCCGGTACGCCGGGCGTGCCGGGGTCCCCGGGAGTCACCGTCTCGCTCTCTATATAGATCGTGACGCCGTCGGGTCCGGACTCCACGCTGATCTCGACCGTGCTCTCGGGCCGGTCGGGCATCGGCCGGGCGTCCTCGCCGGGAACCGGCGCGACCTCCCCGTGGGCGGTGCCGGCCCCCGCCCACGCGAGGCCCAGGACGATGAGGGCGAACAGGTACAGCACGGCGGCCGCTCCGCGCGGGTGCATCACCGCGGGCCTTCCCGCTGACTGCCGGTTGCGATCCATCTCTCACCTGCCTTCTCCATGAACACCGTGTCGCGGAGCATCTCGCCGCCCCCCTCCGCCCGCGGCGGCTGCCTGCTGACGGGGTCGACGTAGAAGCTCCTGTTCGTGATCCGGTCCACGACCACCGCGGAGGCGGGGGAGGTCACGACGACGAGCAGGTCGTGCTCGACCACGACCCGCAGCGCCACGCCGCTCTCCCTCAGTGCCGCGACCTCATCGCGGATCCGCCGCAGCTCCTCCCCCGAGGCGAAGCCCTCCATGAGCGAGGCGTCGAGCCAGAGGGCGGCCAGGGCGTAGGCGTCCCAGTACGCGAGGTAGGCCGCCGCGACCTTCTCCTCGACGGAGGGAGCCGGCGCCGGCGCCGGCGTGGCCGTGGGCGTGGGCGTGGGCACGACCGTTGGCGAGGGTGCCGGTGGCACCGTGGCCACCGGCGCCGCCCGGGCGGGCGCCCCCGCGTGCTGCTCGCCGTCGCCACCGCCCGGGGCGAGCAGCACGGCCGCGAGCGCCGCGGCCACGACCACGGCCGAGGCGAGCACCGCGAAGCGGCTCTCCCGGGTCACGACGCCGCCGCCTCGGCCGGTGCCCCACCACCCACCGCCCGCACGACCCCGTGCCGCGGTTCGGCCGAGGCGCGGGCGCGGATGCTGACGTGGCCTAAGCCGATCACGCGCAGGAAGGCGGTCGGGGCCCGGCGCTCGACATCGACCGCAACCCGCGCCCGGCCGGCCGTCACCGTGTAGGCGAGCCCGTCCTCCGCCGCCAGGTAGCCGGCGGCCGCCGCGTGCGCCGCGGCACGGTCGAGTACGACCTCCGACCCGCCGGAGGCGCGGTAACGGGACTCGTCGAGCTGCATCGCGCCGGCCGCGGCCGCCGCGTCGGCGACGTTCTGCAGCGCGCGGCGCTGCGCCAGCAGCATCCCGCCGTCGACGACGAGCCCGGCGACGGTGACCAGCGCCACCAGCCACAGCGCCACCAGCACCATCGCCGCCCCGCGCTCGTCTTCGTGGAGGCGCCGCAGGCTCCCGCTCACGGTCGCACCGCCGCCCGGCTGCGGTAGAGTTCGACGCGCTCCGCGTGCGCACTCCGGACCGTCACCCCGAGCCGGCCGAGCATCGGCAGGTCGCCGAGCGCGACGCGGTAGGAGGCGATGGCGCGCACCGTGCCGCCGCGGCGGAACGTCCCCGCCTCCAGCACGAGGTCGAGCTCCGCCGCCTGAAGCCCGTGCCCGTCCGCCACGGCCAGCGCGCGCGAGCGGGCGCTGGCGAGCCCGTCCTGAGCGGACGGCGCCTGGGCGAGCGTGCGCCCCGCCTCGCGCGCCACGGCCGCCACGCCGATCTGCGCGTGGACGATGCGCCCCGCCATCAGGACGCCGAAGGCCACCAGCAGGACCACCGGGACCACCAGCGCGGCCTCGATGAGCACGCCGCCGGATTCGCCGGCGGCCGGCCGGAGCAGCGCCCGAAACGCTCTACGGACCACTGCGCAGTCCCTCCTTGCGGACCTCGGATCGCGACTCGATCGCGACGGCGAGGTCGCTCACCCACGGGATGAAGAGCCGGTACTGCCCGCTCGCCTCGGTCACCACCGTCCCGCCCCGGTCCTCCGCCCGGACGGAGAAGGCCGCACCGGCCGCACCGAGCCCGGACGCGAGCACCTCCCGCGTGCGTTCCGCGCCCTCGAGCAGCGTGTGACCCTCCGCGGCGCCGAGCCGCGCGCCCTCCGCGGCCGCGGTGTCGGCGACGTTCCGGGCGTGCTGGATGAGCGCGAACTGCACCGCGCCCACCAGCACGACCAGGAGCGCCGGCAGCACGAGCGCCAGCTCGAGCGTGCTCTGCCCCGACTCGCCCGCGCGCACGCGGCGCGGCCTAGATCCCGTCCAGCGCGGCGGAGATGTCGGTGAACACCCCGACCACGCTGGTGCCGATCGCCTGCGCCGCGGTCAGCGCCACGACCGCGATCACGGCGGTGACGATCGCGTACTCGACCATCGCCGCACCGCGCTCGTCCTCGTGCAGCCTCCGCACCACCCCATGGATCCTCGTCAGCATCACCACACCCCCTTCCGGTCCATGACCAGCCGTCTCACTTGCCCAGGCCGAGCAGCTCCACCCCGGCGGGGTAGAGCAGGACGACCAGGAACACCGGGAAGATGAAAATCGTGACCGGGAACAGCATCCGGACGGCCGCCTTGCCGCCCTCCTCCAGGAGCTGCGCCCTTCTGCGGTCGCGCACGGTCTCCGCGAGCGAGAGGATCGCCGGCGCCAGCGGCAGGCCCTGCGTGTGCGAGAGCTGCCACGCGCCGGCGAGCGAGCGCAGCTCGGCGATGCCCTCGCGGTCGGCGAGTAGCTGCAGCCCCTCGGCACCCTCGACCGTGCCGAGCCCGGCCTCGCGCACCACCTCGCGCAGCGCCCCGCCCAGCACGCCGTCCAGCTGACGGCCGGCCTCGACCAGCGCCTGCTCCGGGGAGAGCCCGGCCGACGCCGCGATCACGAAGAGGTCGAGCGCCACCGGCAGCTCGGCGTGGATCGCGCGGCGCCGCTTCGTGAGCCGGCCCGCGAGCTGCCAGCTCGGGGCGGCGAAGCCGGCTGCGAACGCCCCCACCCACAGCCACACCGGCCACGCCCCGAAGGGGTGCACGCCCAGGACGTTCATGGCGGGGAGGACGAGCGCGGCGACGGCGCCGGTTGCGAGCTGCTGCCCGCGGAACTGCGGAGCGCTCATCCCCGGCCAGCCGAGCGCGAGCCGTGAGTCGAGGTCCCCGGCCTCGAGGCCGAGGCGCCTGAGCAGCCCCGAGGCCGCGCCGCCGGCGTCCTCCAGCAGCGGGCGCAGCAGCCGCTCCAGCAGCGCCCAGCGGAACATCGGCGCGCCGGGAGCGCCGGCGCGCTCCTCCTGGGCCATCCGCTCCTGCACCGAGAGCCGCCGGAGCCTCGCCCCGAGCTCGGGGCGAGGCCGCCCCACGGGCTGCCCCATCAGCATCAGCCAGAGCCCGGCGCCGAGCGCGCAGCTGAGGGCGAGCGCGGCCGTCACCTCAGCACCCGCTCCTGGCCCGGCAGCGCCGCCTGCCGGAGCATCACCGTGTAGCCGACGGTGATGCTGAGCAGGCAGCAGGCGAGCACCGCCTGCCCCACGGGCTGCGAGAAGGCGGCCAGGTAGTTCGGGTTGGAGCCGCGGATGACCAGGATCAAGAGCAGCGGCAGCGCCGCGATCACCCGCGCCGACAGCACGTTCTGGGCCTGGTTGGCCCGCACCTCGCGGCGCACCTGCACGCTGCCGCGCACCGAGTGGCTGAGCCCGTCGAGCACCGCCGCGAGGTTGCGGCCGCCGATGCGGTAGGCGGTCAGGAGCGCCACCGCCAGCGTGTCGAAGAGCGGCTCCTGAAGCCGCTCGCGCGCCCGGTCCAGCGCCTCCTCGAAGCCGGCCAGCCGGAGGTCGCGCTCCACCTGGCTGAAGACCGGCCGCAGCGCGGCGGGACCGGTCACGGCGAGCGCGCGCAGCGCCTCCTCGACGCCGAGCCCGATGCGCACGGCGTCGCGCAGCGTCTCGACCGCCTCGCCGACCGCCTCCTCGATCTCGCCGCGGCGCCTCTGGGCGCGCTGCCGGTAGTACCAGGTGGGGAGCAGCAGCCCGGCGCCCGCGGCCGCGAGCGTCACCACCGGCCAGCCGAAGAAGAGCTGGGAGAGGAGCGCGCTCGCCGCACCCGCGGCCGCGCTCGCCGGCGCCAGCTCGCGGAGGCCCACCCCGTCCGCGCCGGGCGAGGCGAGGCGCCGCGCGATCCAGCCGACGCGCCCCGCGGGCCGCTCGTTCGGGTCCTCGTCGGGGCGCACCTCGGGCTGCCCGCCGGCGAGCCAGCGGAATATGAGGTAGAGGCCGAGCCCGAAGGCGAGGCTCAGCACGACGTGCACGGGAGGCTCCTCTCACCCGGAACGTGGTGAGCACCCCCTCGGCGACGGACGGCCAACGGCCCGTGCGTGGTCCGAACGGGCCGCGGCCGGCACAGCCGTGCGCCCGGGCCGACACCAGAGGGAATGCGCATCACGAACCGCTCGCGCCGGGTCCGGGGTAGCCGGCCTCAAGCATCCGCGCCGCCCGCCGGGGGCGGATGCCGGTCCACGCGAGCCGGCCGGCCCCGCGCGCGAAGAGCTCGCTCCCGGCGACCTGGTCGCCCTCCAGGCCCGTGACCTCGTAGATGCTCGAGACGAGGCGCCGGCCCGAGGGGTCCATGCGCAGGTGCACGACGAGCTGTATGGCCTCGGCGATCATCTCGGTGACGGCCTGCGCCGGGAGCGCCTCCTCCGCCATCAGCGCGTAGGTGCGGAGCTTGGTCAGCGCCTCCCGCGGACCGTTGGCGTGGATGGTGCACATCGAGCCGTCGTGGCCCGAGTTCATGGCGGTCAGCATGTCCAGCGCCTCGGCGCCGCGGACCTCGCCCACCACGATCCGCGTCGGCCGCATGCGCAGCGCGTTCTTGACCAGCGCGCGGATCGGGACGCCGCCGGCGCCCTCGGCGTTGGGCTGGCGCGCCTGCAGCGCCACGCAGTCCGGCAGCACCGGCTCGAGCTGGAGCTCCGCCGTCTCCTCGATGGTGACGACCCGCTCCGTCAGCCCCGAGACCGACGACCCGAGCGCGTTCAGGCAGGTCGTCTTGCCCGAGCCGGTGCCCCCGGCGATCAGCATGTTCAGGCCCGAGCGCACCGCCGCCTCCAGGAACGCGGCGGCCTCGGGCGTGAGCGCCTCGAGTGAGACGAGGTCCTCGAGCGTGCGCGCCCGCAGCAGGAACTTGCGGATCGTGGCGTGCGTGCCGCCGGAGGCGAGCGGCGGCATCACGGCGTTGAGCCGCGAGCCGTCGGCGAGGCGGGCGTCGACCATCGGGGAGGTCTCGTCGAGACGGCGCCCCAGCGGACCGAGCGCGCGGCGCAGCAGCGCCAGCAGCTGCTCGTCGTCCTCGAACACCACGTCGGTCAGCCGCTTGCTGCCGCCTGCGATCGCGAAGATGCGCTGCGGGCCGTTGACGATGATCTCCTCGACCTCGGGGTCGTCCAGCAGGGGCTGCAGCGGCCCGAGTCCGAGCAGGTCGTCGAGGATGCGGCGCGCGAGCCGCTCCGGCTCGATGAGCGCCGGCTCGCCGAGCGTCGCCGAGCGCCGGCTCCAGGCCGCGATGCGCTCCGAGACGAGCCGCTCCACCTGCTCGTGCTCCGCCGGCCCCGGCTGAAGCAGCGCCTCGGCGTCGAGCAGCGTCCGGAGCTCGTCGCGCACCTCGCTCCGGATCGCGCGCTCGCGCTCGCCCGAGGCGGCCGGCGCCACCATCTCAGTACCCCTCGGCCAGACCGAACGTCAGCCAGTCGGCGCCCTGGAGCGCCTCGGCGGGCGCCGCCGCTGCCGGTGCCGCGGGGGCGAGTGCCCCTGCGAGCGCGCGGAGGTCGAGCGTCACCTTCCCGCCTGCGGCGGAGAGCGGGATCTGCCTCGACACCGCCCGGCGCGCGCTCTCGCGCTCCTCCCGCACCACGCCCAGGACCGCCATGCCGAGCGCCCGCCCGACCTCGCCGGCGGGGTAGTGCTCCCGGCCCTCGCGGCGGTTCACGACCGCGCGGGGCAGGGCGGAGCCCGTGTCCTCCCGGATCGCGGGGAGCGCGGTGCGCGCGTTCCAGATCGAGACCAGGTCGGGGCCCGTCACCAGCAGCAGGTCGTCGGCCGCCCGCAGCAGCCCCGCATCAGGCGGCGCGCCGAGGTCCACCACCACCGTCTCGAAGCGCTCGCGCAGCGCGGAGATCACGCCGCTCAGCGCCCCGCCCGCCAGCCCCGCCGCGAGCTCGGGGCGCTCCACGCCCGCGAGCACCGAGCAGCCCGGCCCCTCCTGCAGCTCGCGGTCGAGCCGCCCGCCCGCCGCCGCCAGTCCCACCAGCCCGCGCCGGGGGTCGAGATCCAGGTACCCGGCGACGTTGCCGCCGCGGAGGTCCGCGTCCAGCAGCACGACGTCCGTGCCGCTCTCCCCGAGCAGCGCCGCCAGCGAGATCGCGATCGTCGTCTTCCCCGGCGCGCCCTTGCCGCTGGTCACGGCCACCACGCGGCCGCCTGCTCCTCCCGCGTGAGCGCCGGGGACGTCCCGCACCGCCGCGGGAGGGAGCGCGGCGGGCGGGGCGTCCGCGCCGCCGGCTGAGCCGGCGGCGTCCACGGGGCCCGGAGGCCGCGCGCCGGGCGCTGCGGCCTGCCGCAGGGCTGCCGCGACGACCGCGCCGGGCGAGGAGGCGGGCAGCACGCGCGCCAGCCCGGAGAGCCTCGCCGCGTCGGCGGCATCCGCCGCCAGCAGCACCACCGGCAGCCGGCGCTCGCGCAGCGCCGCGAGCACGCCGTCTGTGAGCCGGTGCAGCTCCGCGGCCGCCAGCACGACATCGAAGCCGGGCTGAGAGGCCCGCTCCAGCAGGCTCGGCCCGTCCAGGCAGCGCCCGCCGATGGCGATCCCGGCCTGGGCCAGCTCCCTGCTCAGCCGCCGCTCCAGCTCGCGGCTTCCGGCCGCGAGCAGCACCCGCGGGTCGCTCTCACTCGTCACGGACGGCCTCCCTCACCTGCTGCGGGCCCGGTGGCGGGTCCGGAGCCGGGCTCCGGCTGAAGCAGCAGCAGCGTCAGCTCGGCGTTGACCAGGGCGTGCGCGACCGCCTCCGCCCGCTCCCTGGGGATCACCAGCGTCACGTTGGCGGGGCGGCCGTCCTGCGAGGCGTCGCCCGACCCGCCGAGGGAGACCCGCGTCGACTCCAGCGCCACCGCGTAGACCACCGCCCGCTCCAGGAGCGCCACCGTCCGGCTCTCCGGCTGGCCCGCGTCGCTCGTCGCCATCACCGTCACCACGGCGCCGCGGCGCAGCCGCCCGAAGACGGCGTCGTCTTCGACCGGGATCGTCACGGCGAGCTCGCCCGGACCGATCACCGGGCCGCTCCCCAGGTCGGGACGCACCACGAGCTCGCCGGCATGGATCGTGCCGGTCGCGGTGCGGCCGACGGCGGCAGCGAGCTCCGCCTCGGGAAGGGCGAGCGCGGCGAGCGGGTCCTCGAGCCGCGCCTCGGCCAGCGCCAGGTCGTCGGGTTCGATGACGGCGCCGGAGCCGATGTCGCGGGCGGCGACCACCACCGGGGTCGTGGTCCGCGCCGCGCTCCACAGCGTCAGGCCGCCCACCACCGAGACGGCGACGAGGGCGAGGCCGGCCAGGAGTCGCATGTCGACGCGGGGCAGCGCCACCGCTCGTCCGCGTTGCTCCGCGCTCTCGGCCGCCATCGCCCCGCCCCCGCCCGTCTCGCCGACCCGGCGCCGCTCCGAAGCCACTCGACCTGGGCGCCGGCTCTCGGCGAAACGGGCAACACCCTACGAGGCGCACCGTTCCAAATCCCGCGACAGAATCGCGCGCCGCGGCTGATTTCGTGCGCGCCGGCGCCGCCGCCGCGCGTGGCCCAGGGGTCACGGCGGGTGCACGGAGCCCTCGCCACAGGTTCACAGTCGGTTCACCACAGGCCGGACACGCGGAACGTCTTTTTGTCGCGCGAATTGGAACGGTGCGTCCCGGCGCCGTGCACGATCCGGTCGTCCGGAACCGGTGGATCGCTGCGGGAGAGGAGGAACGGAGGAATGTGATGCGAGCGGATGCTCCTGTCGGCAGAACGCGCCGGCGGGTCCGGCGGACCGGCGAGAGCACCCCCGCGCCCCGGGACGTCCGCGTCTCCCTGCTGGGTGGGTTCGCTCTCACCGCGGACGGCACCCCGCGCACGCTGCCGAAGAGCGTCCGGCGCCTCGTCGCCCTGCTGGCCCTCAACCCGCGCGGCCTGCCCAGAAGGACCGTCGCCCGACGGCTCACCCCCCACCTGGAGACCGCGAGCGCCCGGTCAAGCCTGCGCCAGACGCTCACACGGCTGCGGGCGACCCGCCTGCCCCTGCTCGAGACGGACGGCGACACGCTGCGCCTCCACCCCCGCGTGACGGTCGACGTGTGGGAGGCGGAGGCGCTGGCGGCCCGCATCGCGGATCGCTCGCAGCCCCTGCCCGGGGACGGTCGCCACGAGATCCTCATGCTGGAGCCGCTGGCCGGCTGGGACGACGAGTGGGCCGAGCGCGCCCGCACGGGGTTCAGGGACCGGTTCCTGCGCGCCCTGGACGGATACGCGCGCCGGCTCGCCTCGCGCGGCGATGTGGACCAGGCGCTGCTCGTCGCCCAGCGGACATGGGACAGCGCGCCGCTGCACCAGAGCGCCGCCGGCGTGCTGATCGGGATCCACCTCGCCGACGGGAACGACGACCAGGCGCTGCACGTCTACCACTCCCTCGAGCGGCACCTCGCGGAGGCGCGCGGGCGCGAACCCTCGGAGGTGCTGCGGGCGCTGGTCGCGCCGCTGCTCGACGGACGGCCGCGATCCTGACGGATGGTCAGAGGTAGAGCATCGGCACGATGCCCTACGCGACCAGGGCCACGGCGACCGTAGCTCGGCCGGTCGCTCCGGCCCTCGTGGACGGCGGTACCGAGAAGACCGTCGACGCCAGCCAGATCGACATCACCGCGGAGGATCCCGACGGGACCACGGTGGTCATCGAGTTGAAGGCCGGCAAGGCCGACCTGCGTGCGATCGGGGGCCGCCCACTCGCGCGGGTCGAGTCCGCTCAGCAGGTCGGAGGGGCTCGGGAGCCCGGGAATGCCGATCGCGGGGGCGGTGCCGGGCTGTGGTGCGAGCGCGGACTGCTTCGCGGCAGGCTCGGGCGGCATTCTCGCCGAGAGCTTCCCCGTAGTATGGGTGGTCGGCCTCGACGATTGGGACAACCTTCGTTACAGCATCGACGGCGGCGCCGCCGTCGCGTGGAGCTGCGGGAGTGAATGGCATGCCGCGAGCTCACGGTGGGAGGCCGGCGGCGCCGCTCGGCGCGGGGGTGACGACGCCGACTCGCCGGCGAACGGGCACTGCGCGCCCGGCGTGCCTGCCGCCGGTTCCGCAGGCGGCCGGGGCCGACGGCTTCGCGCCCGCGCCGGCGGAGGGCCGGTCGAGCGACGGCCCCGTCACGGCCGCCCGGCGCGGCCCGGCCGCGAGCCCGGTGCCGTGGCCCTCGACTCGTCGAGGCCCCCGGGAGGGAGAGGAAGCGGCCGCGATCCCCGGGGGCGACCCGGCGGCGGAGGACGGCGGGGGTGGGCGGGCTCGCCGGGCAACAGGCCCGGGAGCGGCTCCGGCGCCGTGCCGCTCGCGTCGGGCTGCCCGTCCAGCAGTCCGCGAGCGTCCCGTCGCCCGGTCGTGCGTGGCCCCGATGGCGGCGCGGCGTGCGGGATCCGGCCGCGGAGCCGGGCCCCGGGCGGCACCCTCCCCGGAGACCCGATGAGCGAGGCGGGCGAGACCTGGTGGGTCCACGAGGACGATACCGCCACGCACGCGCGCGTCCACAGGGCGAGCTGCCGGCACTGCAACAACGGTCGCGGCCACAGCCGTCGTCCCGGCAACCGCTGGCATGGCCCGTACGCGAGCGAAGCGGAGGCGCTCCGTCTCGCCGTGCTCCTCCGGCCGGACGACGCCCGCGTGTGCAACCAGTGTGCGGGCCGCGGCACCGCGACCGCGGCCGAGGCGCGCACGCCGGCCACGTGGAAGGCCTACGGCTCCGCCTGGCGCCGCTTCCGGGCCTGGTGCGAGGAGCGGGGAGCTGAGGCGCTGCCGGCCACCTCCGAGGACGTCGGCACCTACCTGGTCGAGCGCCTCGCGCAGGGCCGCACGCCCTCGACCGTCAACGTCGACGCCGGCGCGATCTCCGCGCAGCACCGCGACGCCGGACTCCCCGATCCGACGCGGGCGGGGAGCGTGCTCCGCCTGGTCAGCGAGCAGCGGAGCCGGCGGCGCGGCGCGGCGCGGCGCGGCGACCCGCTCACGGCCGCCGGACTCGACCAGGTGCTTCAGGCGATCCCCGACACGGCGATCGGCCGGCGCGACCGCGCGCTGCTGCTGGTGATGCGCGACTGCCGGCTGCGGCCGTTCGAAGCCGCGGCGCTGCGGTGGAGGGACGTCGCGGCCGGCGGCGTGGCGATCGCGGTGCGCCACACCCAGATCCGCGGGAGCGTCACGGTCGACCTCTGGCTGGTCAGCGAGCGCGCGCGCCAGGCGCTCGCCGCCCTCCTCCCGGACGCAGAGCGCGATCCCGGGCAGCATGTCTTCCGCGCGGTGCCCGCCCCGCGGAGCGGTCAGCCGCTGAGCGGGAACACCGTCAGCGACATCGTCCGACGCCGCGTGAAGGCCGCCGGGATCGAGGGGCGCTTCTCCGGGCATTCCCTGCGCCACGACACCGCCGCGGAACCGCTGCGCGCGGTCCGGTGGGCACCGCCCACGGAGGACGCGGAGCGCTAGCGGACCCGCACGATCACACTGTCACCACGCCGGCCGGCAGGCAGGCGGGGGTAGCGGCCCGGCAGGCTGCGGAGAACGGAGGGCCCGGAGCAGGGTGAGTGACGCAAAGCCCCCGCTCCGCCCGCCGCACGGCGAGTACAGGTGTGCGCCGAGCTCCGCAGCAGCGGGGAGTCCGCGGTCTGGCGGTTGTGCGGAATCAGCTCCGGCACGACAGCCCGGGCAAGCGCGGCTCTGAGTATGGCCAGGTGTTTCGCGGCCGTGCGATTGCTTGCCCCCGACCGCAGGTATGCAGCGAGGGCCTTCTCGATGTGTGGCGTGCGGAGGTCCGGGAGCCGCACCGAGCCGATCGAGGCGACGAAGAGACGTCCCGTCTGCTCGTAGCCCGCGAGGGTCCGTGCTGAAACCGATCGCGACGCGTGTTCACGAAGCCAGCGTCGAGAGTACTCGCCGAGCGGTGACCCGGCACCCACCACATCGAGGCCATGCTCGAGCCGACGCTGGTATCCGCTTCGCCGTTCCCATGCCTCCTTCCTGGTGGCTGCGGTGAACGTCGTGCGCGTGCGCCTCTGCGTATCGGGGTCTCGGGGTAACCAGAGCGTGGCCTGCCAGCTATTCCCCCGCTTTCTCAGGCCCCCGCTGCCGTAGTCCCGCCTGCGCATCCGGTCCCCTTCCACGTCGATCGCGACGAGTTGTGTCGTGAATCGCCGGCGCTGTGTGCCGGCACAGGCAGGGCCGCAGGAGCCGGGACACGTCTGCGCCGGGGATTCGCCCCTGCGCGCTCCGGGCGCCCGGGCGGGGCCCGGCGGCGCGCCGCCGAACCGGCGACGGACGGCTGGCACGACCGCCGTCCGGGCGGGCACCGGACCAGCGCCAGAGGCGCCGCCCCGTCCCGGCGCTCGCAGGAGACGATCGCCCCCGATGGCCCGGGGCGTGCTTCCCGCTCGGCTGTCATGGTGAGCGCCGTACCGGGCGAGCAGGCGGTGTCCGCGTCGGAGCCGGAGGTCCGCCTGCGCCATGGCGCTTCGGTGCCGGATGGGGAAGAGGAGCGCCGGGTCGAATCGGCCAAGCCGTGCGAGGTGCTCGGCATCGGAGCGGCCGGTCTTGCGCTGGCTGCGCGCGATCAGCCTGACCCGCCCCGGGGTGGCGACGATGACGTCGTGCCCGAGCTCCGAGAGCATCCGGCTCAGCCACGGGGACCGCGGCCCCACCTCCATCACCACCCGCGCGCCCGTCATCCCCGGCGAGCGCCCGCGTGAGCGCCGCGGTCGTGGTGCGGACTCGCTCCTCCCGCAGGATCTCCCCGTCGCCACCGAGGACGCAGAGGTGGCTGTAGCGGTCGCCGACGTCGATGCCGACAGTCACGAGCTCCGCAGCCCCCGCCTTCCTGCTCTCTGTGACATCTGATGTACCCTGTGCCACGGTCGGTCTCCTACCTCTCGCGGCCCGCCTGAGCCGTTCTCCTGGGCCACCACGGGAGCCCGTGCCCGGAGGGGAAGTATCCCCTCTGAGGAGGGGGCCGACGCTCATGTCATCTGTACTACGATGAGGCGCCTGACTATCCGGCGACACGGGTGCTGCTATACGAGGGCAGCGCGTACGGCGATCCGGATGCGGTCTACCAGCGTCCGGTCGACCCGTAGGCGCTTGAGCCCATGGTCGCCGGCTCCCGGACGGAGATCACCCGCCGGCCGCCACGCCGGCCGCGAACACACGAGCTGTCCGCCGGCCGGCTCCCCCCGCGCCCGAGTCCGGCGGCCAGGGCGTCGCGAGCGGGGCACGCCTCGCGTGCATGACATCCTGGTAGCACGATGGGGCGCCCGTCGCGCGGACCATGTGGGTGGGAAGTGGCGGGGAGGGGTAAAAGAAGACCCGAACGCCCGGAGTTACCACGAACGCCCGAGCCCCCGCGGGGCTTCCCCGCCCCTTATACCCCCGTGGACCCCCGGTGCGCGGAATCCTATCTCACGACACGCCGCTCCGGCCACCCCTCCGAGCTCGCCCGGGAACCACAGCGCCCCGCCTCTTCCGCAAGCAGAGGCGGGGCGCGGGTGTCGCCGGTGAAAGGGGCCGGCCGCCGCGTTGTTGCACGGGGCGTTGCGGAGCATGGGTACGGGACCGCTGGCGGCATCGGTGCGTGCCGTAAGCGGGCCGCGCCGGTAACCTTTCCCCGCGCCACGTCGTTTACATGAGATGTGGGCGGGAGTGCGCGCGCGTCGTGCAGGGGCCGTCCGGGGGGTCGGGGCGAAAGAGGGAGGCGCGATCGGGTAGCGCAGACGATCGGGAGAGAACACACGAACCGATTTGGAGAATGAATGCAATACGTACTTAAGCTGGGCGCATACGGCCTCGCCGGCGTCGCCGCCTTCGCGGTGGCGTTCGCTGTGCTGGTGTCCGCCCCGACCGCCGAGGCGGAAGTGAGACAAACCGCCACTGGCAGCGGACTGAGCGGTGGCGATCTCACCAGGAGCAACGGCGACACCGTCTACATCAACAACGACAACGGCAGTGACACGATCTACGTGCGGTTCACGATCGAGACCACCGGGAAGGCCACGGCATCCTTCACGCACTCGAGCGCGACCGACGAGGGCCAGTCCATCTTGTGCAACGGCGGGGGAGCCTGCGACGCGGAGAAGGCCGAGACGGACAACGTCACGGTGGCACTGAAGATCGACGACGACTCCGGTGCGGGCGCCATCTTCGTCAGGCAGGCGACTGTCGCGTCCACCCCGCAAAACGAACTCGACACGATCACCGTCGAGGTCGCGCAGGTGCCGACGAAGCTGGCGCTGAAGCTCGCCGATAGGTCGATTGACTCCGGGCAAGGCACGGCCACCGCCGGTGAGACGACCCTCGACATCCGGCTGACGGATGCGAACGGCAAGGGCATCGCGGACAAGGCGATCACGATCGTATCGACCCGCGCCTTGCTGGAGCCGTCGACTGAACTGAGCCGCACCATCAATAGCGAGACGGTGACGGTCGGGTCAATCGCCAGCGGTACCGCCGCGGCTCTGGCCGGAACCGCAACCACCACTGCGGACGGCGATGACGACGTCTCTAGCGACGATGTCGACACGGCCGGCTGGGTGCGTGTGGCTGTGAAGGGCGGGGGCACCCCCGGCGTCTCCACGATCACCGCAACGGTGGGCAGCGTCACCGGGACAGCCCAACTCGTGCTGCACGGGCCGGTCAAGACGCTGACCGCGATGGCCCAGCAGTCGGCGATCGAGGTCGGCGGCATGACCTACATCGTCGTCACCGCGACCGACTCCGCTGGCAACCCCGTGGCGAAGTCACGCGCGGGCGTCAAGTCTGGCGCGACCGGCGTCGTCGGGCCGAGCAGCACTGGCAACGAGGTGTCCGTCGCCAACAACATGAACAAGGATGGCGGCACGAAGGGCACGGTCCAGACGGGCGACTACCCGGCCTGTGGCGGCGGTATCACTGCCGTTGACGCCAACGCCGACGACGAGAATTCGCCTGTGGTTGGCGTGTTCGCATCGATCGGCACGAACGGCGACGGCAAGTGCGTTCTGCAGGTCGACGCCGGTTCGGCCGACGGCACGTCGGACGATGCGGCCCGCGGCGCGCACGAGATCACTATCGTGGCGCTCAGCGGCGACACGGGCACGACCGCCAACACCAAGGTCGAGGCCGTGAAGCTCTCGATCGACGTGGGCGGCGCGCCGGATGACATCCTGCACGACGCTCCCGAGCGGATCGACCCGTCGGCCGAGCTCACGGTGAACATCACCGTGCTCGACGACCAGGGCGTCCGCGTGGGCAGCACGGCCATCGAGGTGCTGAAGACCGCCGGCGACGGCGCGATCATCAGCGAGGTGTCGGCCAACACCAGCGACGGGCGCGCGAAGTTCAGCTACATCGCGCCGTCCACGCCGGGCGTGGTCGAGTTCCTCGTGCGCACGAAGGACGCCAAAAAGAAGGTCACGGCCAAGGAGCCGATCATCATCCAGATCGGTGCGGAGGTTGAGCCGCCTGCGCCGCCTGAGGTGGTTGAGGTGGTTACGCCGCCTGGTATCGTCGGGTTCAACCCGTCGGCGGGCCAGTCTGGTTTGGTGAGCTTCACCAACCTGTCCAGCATCGATGACGCCCTCGGGCTCATCGGCTGTGGCGACCAGACCGGTGCGTCGGTCAGCCTCACGCTCATGGATGGCACCCCTGTCATCTACGCCGTGGGTGCTCCGGACTTCGCGAACCGCGGGTTCACCGACAACGTCGAGTTCCCGATCGCCTTCGCGGCCGCGTACGTGTCCTGCCCGTAGCTGCGTGAGCAGCTGCTAAGGCAGCAGCAACCACAGCCCCCGGGTCGCGCCGAACGCGCGGTCCGGGGGCTGTGAACAGAACTGACGGGCGGGATGCATGTCCCGCACGGGCACAGGGGAGGAATGAATGATTCTCAGCAAGGGCCTGACCCGGCTGGGTGGGGTGGTCGCTCTCGCGGCCCTTCTGCTCGGCGCCGGTCTCGCCTCCGCGCCGTCCGCCCACGCACAGGCGCCGACTCTTCTCTGGGGACCGGCTCCGGCCGCGGACTCGGTGATCGTCGCCTCCGTCGACGGGGTGGTCTGCGAGACCGCCGCGGTCGACGCGGCCACTTCGGTGTGGTTGGTCCAGATCGACGACGGTGAGTGTGGCGTCGCCAGCGGCTCCGAGATCACCTTCACGGTTGACGGCAATGCCGCCAACGAGACGGTGACCTGGAGTGCCGGTCTCGCGTCCGAAGTCACGCTGACCTACGACATGGGCAGCATGGGTGAGACGCCGACGGAGACCATGACGCCGACGGAGACCATGACGCCGACGGAGACCATGACGCCGACGGAGACCATGACGCCGGAGCCGCCGGACACCGGCAACGCCGGCCTCGCCGGCACGTCGTCCTCGAGCCCGTGGCTCGCGCTTGGCCTCGGCGCCCTCGCCGTGGCGATGCTCGCGGGTGCGCGCTCGGTGACCGGCCGGGTCCGCTAGCGCTCGCGTAGTGGTTGGCGGCATGGCTATCCGCTCGACGCTCGTCGCAGCGTTCGCCATCGCCGCCGGCCTGGCCCTCGTGGCCTCATCTGGAGCGTCCGCCTCCCGCGCACATGCGCAGGAGGCGGACGCCTCCATTTTCTACGGCTTCATCTCTCCCGGCGCCGGCGGCGCAACTCCCCTGAAGGTGCGTGCGATCGTCTCCGACGTCACCTGTGGCACGGACGATGTGACGCCCCTGGCGGGCGGACTCGGCTTCTACGTCGTCACCGTGGCCGCCGCATCCACGAAGGAGGGTTGCGGCACGGAGGGCTCCCCGGTGAGCTTCCTGCTCCTCGCCGGGGAGGTGGACGAGGGATCACCCGCCGCGCAGACGCAGGCGTGGCAGGCCGGCACGCAGCGCCTCGATCTCTCACCGGTCCCGGACGCCACGTTCGGGACGTTCGTCGGTGAGCTACCAACGGGCCCGGGCCTCGGTGTGCTGCGCTGGACGGGCGCCTCGGCGACGCCGATCGAGCAGGCGGTTGCCACGATCCCGCGCGACGTGGAGTCCGTCTCGTACTTCGACGTGCCCACCCAGAGCTATCGCGTCTACGCACCGGCGGCACCGGACTTCGTCTCCAGGTACCTGCTGGTCGACCGCGACGACATCGTCGTCATCCGCGTCCGCTAGCCTCCACACCTCCGCACACGCCACCAGGAGAACTGCCGCGTGTCGCACGACGTGCGGCCGGGAGCGGCCGTGCCGCGAGAACACAGCCCCTCCCTCCCCTCGGGCACGCGCGCCGTCAGGCGCCCCGCCCGGCGCCGGCGGGAGGCAGATCCCGGGCCGCGCCGGTGCTCGGCACGCCCACCGCGTCTCCCCAACGCCACCAGTCCGGTCGTCGAGCAGCCCGTCGTCGCCTTCGCCCTCGGCTACCAGGGCCTCGGACCCGTGCGCATCGGCGCCGAGATCGCGCGCCCCCGCCGGGGAGGCATCCGCCTCTCCCACAGCGGGGTCTGGCGCGTCCTGAGGCGCCACGGACTCAACACCCGGGCGGAACGCGGCGCCTCGATCTCTCACCTGTCCCGGATGCTACGTTCGGGACGTTCGTCGGTGAGCTACCGGCGGGCCCAGTCCTCGGTGTGATGCGCTGGACGGGAGTCCAGCGACCCTGGACGTGCCCACCCGAAGCTGCCGCGTCTACGTTCCGGCGGCGCCGGCCTACGTCTCGAACTACCTCGTGGTCGACCACGACGACATCGTCTTCGTGCGGGTTCGCTGATACGCCTCCGGACGCGAGTCCACAGCCGGTGGTCGACGACCCTGCTGGCGTACTCCAGGAAGTACTCGACCGTGGCGGCGCTCGCCCAGGTGGGCGCAGGTGGAGCGCCTCCGAGGCGCGGATGATCCACTCCCGGGCGATGACGCGCTCCTCGGCCCGGCACTTCGGGCCGAGGAAGATGTGCGCGCCGCGCTGGAACGAGCACTCGCCTACCGCCTGCCCGCGCTGGAGGAGGCCGGGCCGATCAGACTCGAGCGCGTCGAGGAGGAGGACTTCCCGGAGCTCTCGCTCTCGCAGGCAGGCAACAACAGCCCGCGCGCCATCTGGTCCGACGGGGGCGTCATGTACGTCGCCGACGGGAGCGACATTCACATCTACAGCTACAACATGCCCGACGCCACCGACACCCGCCTCACCTCGCTCACGCTGTCGGGCGTCGACATCGGTGAGTTCACTCCCGCCCGCCGCGACTACGCCGGTGTTGCCCGGGCGGGAATCGCGGAGTCGACGGTCGATGCCCATGGCGCGCAGCCCCGCGCCCTGATCGTCATCGCACCGCCCGACTCGGACCGCTTCACGAGCGGCCACCAGGTGCCGATCGCGGACGGCACGGAGATCACGGTGACCGTGACCTCGCCCGATCGGAGCCGAAGTGGCATCTACCGCGTGCGGATCGCCCAGGAGCCGCCGGCGCCGTGCCTCCGGGGCGCCGGCGCGGCCGGCTTCAGCCTCGTCAGCTACGAAGGCGGAACCGTCCCGGAGCTGGTCTCGTGCGCCGAGAGCCGGCACATCAGGTCCCTCTGCGCCACACAGAACGGCGTCTTCGTTCCCTACGTCCTCGGCGCGCCGGATTTCGTCAACCGCGCCTTCCGCGCGCTCTTCGCGGACGGGATTCCCCCCGACACGCCCCTGCTCGCGACCAGCGACGGTCCGCCCTCGCCGTAACCGGACGGCTGCCGCCCGGCGCGCCCTCGCGGGCACCGGGATCCATCCGCCGGACCTGGCCCGCGCGGGCGTGTTCCAACTCAGCGCGCCGCCGCTGCCGTCCACGATGGTCGCGGTCAGGCCGCCTGGCGCGAGCAAGGTCAGGTCGTGACGTGCTCGCCGGCCGTCACGGTGAGCGAGAGTACGTAGGTGCCCGTCCAGCCGCTCCCGGCCGAGGCGGAGATGAAGTAGACACCGTCCGCGGCGGGGCTGAACGACGCGATCCGGCTGTCCTTGCCCGTGCCCGCCACCTCCGAGTCCGTGCCCGCGAGCAGTACGCCGCTCGCGTCGTAGATTCCCAGCAGCTTCGGAGCTTCCAGGCTGCCCACGGAGACGTACGCGGGCACGCCGTCGACCAGCTGCCACCCGCCGGTCGGCTTGCCGCGCATGTCGAACTGACAGGTTGCGCGAACCTGCAGTCCGACCCGGTACCAGTCGATGTCGTTGACCGTGCCGCCCGCGCCCACACCGGGCGCTGAAACCGGCCGGCGCACGCTCGACGCGTCAGCCCGGAGATCTCTCGCCGGGCGCGCCCTCGTCGCCCAGCAGGTGGGCGACGAGCGCACGGGCCATCGGCGAGGGCTCGAAGCCGAACGCGTCGAGCAGATCCCGCCGGAAGTCCAGGTAGCAGTCACGGGCGAGCTCGTCGCGGCCCTCGGCGAGGTGGGTCGCGATCAGCAGGCGCAGGGTGCTCTCGCGGAACGGATCGGCCCGGAGCACCTTCTGCGCGAAGGTCAGGGCGGCGGTCCGGGCGCCGCCGTCCAGCAGCCGGCGGATCTCCGTGTCCAGTGCGCGCAGGGAGAGAGCCTCGAACCTGACACGCTGGAGAAGCACCCAGCCGTCCGTCCAGCCGGGGAGCAGCTCCAGCAGCAGCCGGTCGTGGTCGGCGCTCCACCGCGGGTCGCCCCCCTGCCGCGCGAGCCGGGAGAAGAACGCCTCCGCCTCCGCGGCGTCGACCGTGACGCCCGCCGCCAGGCTGAGCACCCGGCCGTCGACGTCGAGCATGTCGAGGCCGGCCGACCGCAGGCGGGCGATCGCCGCGTGGAGGCGCGCGACCGCGCTCGCCGGCTCGATGCGAGGCGCGAGCCGCTCCGCGGCCCAGGGCAGGCCCACGACGCGGCGGAGCGCCACCAGCGCGACGAGGCGCTGCTCCGCCTCCGGTAGCTCGCAGGTGATCCCGTCCCGGGTGACGCCGAACCTGCCGAGAAGCGACACGCGAATCGTCGCGGGACGCCGGCCCGGCGCCCGTTCGTCCGGTGAGGCACCGCGCGCCCGGTCGACGCCCGAGGTGTCGTCGTCGGTCGACTCGCCCCAGCCCATGGGCACGCCGGTGAGGGCGTCACACAGCCGTGCGATCAGGTCGTCCACGCGGCAGCCGAGGCGGGCGCAGTCGTGGCCGGGCTCGCTGTGCCGCAGCAGCTCGGCCGTCCCGGCCGCGAGCGCGACGTTCTCGCGCTGCTGCTCCAGCACCTCCTCGGGGACGCCGCGCGCGGCCATCTCGGCGAGGACCGCGCGGTGTAGCGCCAGGTCCGCGTGAGCCTCCGCGTCCAGCTCGGCCCGGCTGGGGGTCTGCTCGGACATGGGCGCGCCTCCGGGCGGTTCCGACCAGGCGTGTCCGGGAGCACGACGCGCCTGCGTCCGGGCGCGCGCGTGAACGCGACCGGGCGTGGGCGGCGCCGCACGTGGGACCGGCCCACCCGGGCGGCACGCCCCGACCAATCCTACTGAGTGCCGGCGGTTGCCGACACGCCCTGCGGCGCCGCGTCGGGGTAGACGCGGTGCTCGAAGCCGTCCTCGATCGCGTCGCGGCATGCGTGGCCATATCGCCCCCACCGCACTCGCGAGTTCGCGCCGGCACAGCGAGTGCTCCGTCCGTCGGCGCGACAGGCGATCGCCCCACCGGCGTCAGGGGTTACAGCGCTGGCACTCGTAGACGTCGCGGCCGACGTCACGGGCGACTCTCAGTGCCCCCTCCTTGAGTCGAAACGGTCCGTGCCACTGCCCGTCGCGCGCCCGCTTTCGCTGGGGGACCTGGCAGGGGCCCCCCGCCTGGTGGACCGTCGCCGAGCGGGTCGGCCTGTCTTCGTTGACGTAGAAGGCAGCGGTCATGCTCCTGCCTGTCCGTGCTCGTCCCTGCGAGCGCGCCACCCGCTTCGCAGGCGACACGCGGAACACTATCCGTCCGGTGCGCGGCCCGCACGGCGGCGCGCGCGGCAAGCGCTACGTGCGTGGTGCCGCCGCGCTGCAAGGTCGGTGCGGAGTGCCGAACCCGAAGCGGGATCCGCCGGGCACGCTCGGAGTAGGTCCCGGGCGCCCGACCGGGGCGAAAGCGCCCCGGAGGGGGCCAGAATCGGCCCCGAAGACGCCTCCTGCGCCCCGAAACGACGCCGCAGACGCCCTCTTGACTGTAATGCACTCCGTGGCCGCGCCAAGGGGGTGATCTGCCCCGACCCTGCTAGGGTTCGGTCCTCCGCTCGCGCGGCTCGAGCGTTCGCAAGTCCCGGGTCAGGAGCCACCTGAGGAGTGCTTTCATCTCGTGGGGTTCGAGTCCGATCTCGTCGTACCAGCGGTCCCGGAAGCGGAAATAGGTCTGGATCGCCTCGTCGCGATTGCCCGCTGCGCGGTGGATCCCGATCAGGGCGCGCACCGCCGGCTCGTGCAGCGGGTCGGCGTCAAGCGCCACGTCGATCGCGCGCCGCGCCTCGGAGAGGTTGCCGCGATCGATGTGCTCGCGGATGTACGCATCGAGCGCGTACCAGGAGAGAGCGTGGTGTCGGTGACGCTTGAGCAGGACCCACTGCTCGTCCCACCCGGGCAGCAGTTCCCGGGTGAGGCGCTCGGGCTCGGCCGCTCTCAGGAACCCGTCGATGTCCTCGCGGCGCCGAGCAAGCAGGTCATCCACCTCCCGGCTGTCGACCGTCACGTGCGAAGCGAGCCGGACCGTCTCGCTTCCGGACTCGACGATCGCCGGGGACGTGGACGCGCGGAGTCGGCGGAGCGCCCCGCGCAGGTGCCGCGCGGCATCTGCGCGGGGGAGGTCGGGCCGGAGCGTCTTCGCGACGAGAAACCGGGAGAATCGCCCGGGCCGGAGGGCCAGCAATGCGGCGAGCCGGCTTGCCGCCTCCGGCACCTTCCTCGCGACGCCGTCCACGGTGACCCCGAAGCCGGCCAGCAGCGAGACGTGGATCGTCGGCTTCGGCGCACCGCCGCCGCCGTCGCGCGCCGGCCGACCCGGGCGCGGCGCTCCGCCCGGTGCGTCCACGTGGCGGGGCGGCCACCCCATTCCCTCGAAGTGCGGAGGGTGTCCCCGGCCCCACGCGGACGACAGGAACGCCGACGCCCTGGCCCTCAGCCTGCCGTCGTGCGCGGGAGCCGGCACCACGAAGTAGACACGCGCGGAGCGCCGCCTGAAGCGGAGCGCCAGGGGCTCGGCTCCGGGTAGTTCGCGGCGCAGCTCCGTCACCCGGTGCGCGACCTGCTCCTCGGCCGTCGCCTGTTGCCCCCGCCAGGTGCGGCCGACGTGGTGGTACACGACGAGACTCTGGCCTCTCTGCCAGTACGCGCGGAGGTCGTCGTAGTACGCGTGCTTCGTCCCCGGCCGGGTGAGCGGTCGGCTGCTCGGCACCTCCAGCCCGTTGTCGGGATCCTGGAAGACGATGTCGGCGTCTTCGAGTGCCCGCAGTCCGGCATCGCGCCAGCGGCTTCGCTGCGAGGGTCGCTCCGCGCGGGGCGCCCGCGCGAAGTCCGGCGCCCGGCCGAAGTACAGCGTCCCCGCGGGCAGCGCGCCGCTCGTCTCGACGGCGTCGATGGTGCGCGTGCCGCGCACGAGTTGCCGCATCCGTGCGAGCAGATCGCGATCACACTCGCGCAGCAGCCGTTCCTGTCGCGAGGGACGGTCGAGGTACTGCGTGTGGCTCCCGTCGCCGCGAGGGGACGGTGGCCCCCCATCGACGCGGTGCCAGTGGACGCCGAGGCGGAGCGCCGCGCCGTGCTCGTCCGCGCAGCACAGCGCGCGCAGCAGACCGTACTTGCCGAAGTCGCCCACGTCTCCGACGTAACGGTCCTGCACGACGATCCCCGGCCCACTCCCGCAGCCGCTTGCGTTGCTCTATGCACCCGTTCGCATCGCTGCCCTCGCCCCCGAGACTACAATCCTCAACGGACCGTCGCGAAGGCGGCCCGACCCCGAAGCGATGGCGTCGTTGCCCGACGCCCCATCTCGCACGGTCGCAACAGGGGCCGCATCCACGCGAATCCCGTTCATTCCTGGTCGGCGTCGTCGCCGGCACCTACTCGAGCGTCGCCGCAGCCGCCGGCCGACCACGCCGGCGGGCGGAGAACGATCAGGCAGCGGCACGGGCAGCCCGTGACGGCGGCGGGACATGCCTTCGCCGGTGAACTACAGGGAAGGCGTCAGTCCCTGAAGAGAGCGCGCCAGACGCGCCGCTCCGACGGCACCGAGATATCGTCAAGAGTTGTGGATCGCTGGCCAGGGCAAGTCAGGCGGCGTACCTCCCGTGGCGTGCGTCGTCGCTCGGATCCGGGCTGACGGCTCGTTCCTGTAGGACGCCATCGACGAAGACGCCGCCCGCCCGGACGACGGCGACGAGATGCGGGGCGTTCACCCGCCGCCAGCGCTGCTGCGCGGCGTCGAGCAGTTTGTAGGCCATCGCCAGTCCCGCCGACCGCGACCCGGCGCCCTTCGTGACGCGCTGGCGCAGCCGCACCGTCGCGAAGGTGGACTCGATCGGGTGTGCGCCTTGAAGTTGAAGGACGGTGCAGGATGACCTGACCAGTCTGGAGACGTGCTCGTTGTCGCCAACCGGTGCAAGTCCGGTCCGGGTAACTATCAGGAGGCTGCGGTAGCAGGTCGGCGGCTTGGTCTGGAAACGGACCGGGTCGGAGCCCGACGTCGAAAGCCCTTTCAGGGGAAGCAAACACACGGTCCGCAGCATAAAGCGAAGCCTGCCGCGTCGTAAGAGTCCCCGCCATTGGCGGGAAAGAGGAAGAGCCGAGCCCCGACCCTCAGGGCGAAGGCCATGGAAGAGATGAAGACCTGGAATCGCAATCTCGAAGAACTTCCCGGCGTAAGGGGCGTGGAACGTGTGGAAGGTGACAACGGGAACAAGGGAGGCCCTCCCCGGCCCGGTACCTGCGGAATGGTGTCGGAGTGAGGCGTCCTATAACCGGTGATGAGCCGGGAAGTGGGCGACCTGCCGGGAGGGAGTCGGAGGCGGCCATATTACCGACTGAGCCGAGCGGACAACAGAACCGCCGGTGAGGGAAGGGCCGCTACTTCGCCTGTGCGTGTTGCTTGGGGAAGGATCGGTGAGTGCCCGTGGAGGCTAGACCCGCCAAGGAAACGGTCCGAGAACTACAGCGCACGCTCTACCGGGCGGCCAAGGCCGAGCCCGGACGACGTTTTCATGCGCTCTACGACAAGGTCCACCGCAGGGACGTTCTGGAGCGCGGGTGGGGGCAAGTGCGTCGCAATCGCGGCGCAGCCGGCATCGACGGCATCACCCTTGCCGAGGTCGAACGCTACGGCGTGGACCGACTGTGTGAATCGCCAAGGTCTATAGACCACGAAATCGCCAGATCGCCAGGGTCATTGATCCACTTCGCCAGGGTCATTGATCCACCCCGTCAGGGACTCCTGCCCGCCCGGGTCGCCGGTACGGCCACCATCGCCTGCATCCCCAGCGGAGGGAGCAGCGATGGCCTACCGGGAGGTACACGGGGTGGAGATCCAGGAGATCATTCGACGCTGGCAGGCGGGGCTCAGCCAGCGCCGCATCGCCAGCGGCACGGGGCTATCGCGCGTGACGGTGCGCCGCTACGTCGAGGCGGCCGAGGCGGCCGGCCTCACGCCGGGCGGTCCCGAGCCGAGTGAGGAGCAGCTCGCCGCGCTGGCGACGCTGAGCCTCTCCGGCCCGCGGCAGGTCGAGGCGCCGAGCGAGGAGCTGCTCTCGCCCTGGGCGGAGCGGATCGAGCGCTGGCTTGAGACCGACCGCCTGCAACTGACGCGCATCCAGGAGCTCCTCGCCGGACGAGGCTGCGAGGTCTCCTACACCACGCTGCGGCGTTTCATCCGGCGCCGCGGCTGGCGCCACCGGCTGCCGTCGACCGTGCGCATGGACGACGGGCCGCCGGGCGAGGTGGCGGAGATGGACTTCGGCCGCCTCGGCTTCATCCGGGACCCCGAGAGCGGCCGCCGGCGCGCGGTGTGGGCGCTGGTCGTCGTCTGGCGCTACTCCCGCCACTGCTTTGTGTGGCCCACCACCAGCCAGAAGCTGGACGCTGTGATCGAGGGCCTGGAGGAGGCCTGGGCCTTCTTCGGGGGCGTGCCGCGCTACCTCGTCATCGATAACTTCCCGGCCGCCGTCGCCGGGGCCGACGCGCTGCACCCGCGCTTCACGCGGGGCTTCCTCGAGTACGCCCGCCACAGAGGCTTCATCACCGACCCCGCGCGCGTGCGTCATCCCCGCGACAAGCCGCGCGTCGAGCGCAGCATCCCCTACGTGCGCGAGCGCCTCTTCAAGGGCGGCGACTTCCGGGACGTCGTCGACCTGCGCTCCGCCGCCCGCAGCTGGTGCCTGGAGGTGGCGGGACAGCGCATCCACGGCACGACACGCCGCCGGCCGCTCGAGGTCTTCCGGGAGGAGGAGCTCCCTCTCCTCGCTCCCTGGGACGGCGAGCCCTACGAGGTCCCCGACTGGCGGACCGCCACGGTCCATCCCGACCACCACATCGCCTGCCAGTACGCGCTGTACTCGGTGCCGTCCACGGCCTGCCCGCCCCGCCAGAAGGTCGAGGTGCAGCTCGGCTCGAAGCTGGTGCGCATCTACCACCGCGGTCAGCTCATCAAGGTCCACGCGCACCAGCGCCGGGGCGGCCGGGCCACCGACCCGAACGACTACCCGGCCGAGCTCACCCCCTACACCAGGCGGGCGCCCGACTGGATACAGCGCCGCGCCGCCGAGCTGGGGGAGGCCGTGGGCGCCTACGCCGAGCGTCTCTTCGAGGGCTCCCTGCCCTGGGCGAAGCTCCGGCAGGGCCACAAGCTGCTGCGCCTCGCCGAGCGCTACTCCCCGGACCGCCTCGACGCCGCCTGCCGCCGCGCGCTCGAGGTCGACCTCATCGACGTGCGCCGCCTCGAGCGCATCCTCGTCGAGGCCCTCGACCAGGAGAGCACCCCAGACCAGCCCGAGCTGCCGCCGCCTCCGGGGCGCTTCGCCCACTCGGGCTCCGTCTTCGCACAGTCCCGCACGCAGACCCCGACAGGAGCACCACGATGACCGCCACCACCTCAGACCTCCGTCCGCTGCTCAAGCGCCTCAAGCTCGGCCGCATGCTCGACACGTTGCCCGAGCGCATCGCCCTCGCGCGGCGCGACCACCTCGACTACGCGGACTTCCTGCAGATCCTGCTCGTCGACGAGGTGAGCCGCCGCGACCACGGGCGGTTGGAGCTGCGCCTGCGCCAGGCCGGCTTCGAGCAGCTCTGCCGCCTCGAGGACTTCGACTGGGCGGCCGCCATCCGGCTCGACCGCCGCCTGCTCGACGCCGCCTTCTCGCTGCACTTCCTCGACCGCCGCGAGCACGTCCTGCTCGTCGGCCCCGTCGGCGTCGGCAAGAGCTTCTTAGCCCAGGCGCTCGGCTACTCAGCCGTCCGCTCCGGACGCAGCGTCCGCTTCGCCCCGGCCGACCACTACTTCCGCGAGATGGCGCAGGCCCGCGTCGACCACTCGGCCGAGAAGGTCTTCCGAAGCTTCCTCGCGCCCGACCTGCTCATCCTCGACGACCTCGGGCTCCATCGCCTCAGCGCGCAGCAGTCCATCGACCTCTACGAGCTGGTCATCGGGCGCCACCGCAGCTCCAGCTTCGTCATCACCTCGAACCGCGCCGTGGAGGAATGGCTGGGTCTCTTCGACGACCCGATCCTCGGCAACAGCGCCCTCGACCGCCTCGCCAACGCCAGCTACCAGATCGTGATCGAGGGCGATAGCTACCGCCAGCGGCTCTCGCCGCACCGCGCCCTGCTCGAGGCGCAGACGGGAGGTGATTGACGCGCTAGACGCTCACTGATATCAAGCCGCCTACCGGCGTCCCGGGTGGTCTAATGACCGTGGCGACGCGTGGATCAATGACCCTGGCGATCGACACCGACTGCTTGACGAACTGTCCGTGGAACTGAAGGCGGAGAGCTATCGCGTGCAGCCGAGCCGCCGGGTCTGGATTCCCAAGCCCGGACGGTCGGAGCGACGACCGCTCTCTATCCCGACGGTCCACGACCGCATCGTACAGGCAGCGCTGAAGCTGGTGGCGGAGCCGGTCTTTGAGGCCGACTTTCTGCCGTGTAGCTTTGGCTTTCGCCCGAAGCGTGCGGCGCATGATGCCCTGCAAGTGCTCATTGATGAGACGTGGCGGGGTCGGCGATGGGTGGTGGAGACGGATATCGCCTCGTGTTTCGAGTCGATACCGCGTGCGTCCGGAAGTCGAAGGGGTGGTGACGTGATGACGTGACCGGTCCGGAGACATGCTCGTTGCTGCCAGCCGGTGAGAGTCCGGCACGGGTAACTGTCAGGAGGCCCGTTAGCAGGTCGGCGGCGTGGACGGGAAACGGTCTGCGTCGAAGCCCGACGTCAAGAGCCCTATGAGGGGGAGCAAACGTGCGGTCCGCAGCATGACGCGAAGTCTGCCGCGCCGTGAGACTCGCCTGTCTATTGACAGGACCAAGGAGGAGCCGAGCCCGGGTGGTCAGGGCGAAGGCCATGGACGAGGTGAAGATCCTGGAATGCAGCCTCAAGAAACCTCCCGGCGTATGGGACGTGGAACGTACGGAAGGTAGCGACGGGAACCGGAGAAGCCCTCCCCGGCCCGGCACCCTGTGAGAGGGCGTCGGAGCGAGGCGTCCTATAACCGGTCAGAGCCGGGAAGTGGACAGCCAGCCGGAAGGGTGGCGGAGGGGGTCGTAGTACCGCTGGAGCCGGACGGACAACATAACCGCCGGTGATGGGAAGGACCCCTACTTTGTCCGTGCATGTTGCTGGGGGTGTGGACTGGTGAGTGCCCCTCGGGGCTAGCAACCACTTGGTAGGATTCGAGGCTCTCCGCACATGCTGTACCGGCTGGCCAAGGCACGACCCACGTTGTGGGGAGCGCTGCATGCCATCTGGTGAAGGGCATCGGTGAGCCGGATGAGGGAGAACCTCACGTCCGGTTCGATGTGGCAGGGGCTGGAGACGGACGCTGCTATGGCCGTGGAGTTGGGCACCACCGGGAAACCGGCTTGGAACTGATGCGCCACCGCCTACGGCTCGCACCGCGCCAGCCCCTGACTGGGAATGATGCTTACATCTGGCCCCACTTTGATCCTCTGATCTGGCCCCACCCCCGGGGACCGGGATCAGGTCGTTGGGGCACCTCCTCTCGGGGAGGTCGAGGCCCGGAGCCGGTAGGACTCGGTGCCGGTCTCGATGATATGGGCACGGTAGGTGAGGCGGTCAACGACGGCCGCGGCGAGACGAGGGTCGGTGAAGATGCGGCCCCACTCGGAGAACGGGGAGTTGGAGGCGACGGCGACCGATGCCCGTTCCTCGCGCTCGGTCAGGATCTGGAACAGCATTTCGGCACCGCGCGGGTCGAGGTGGACGTACCCGAACTCATCCAGGCAGAGCAGGTCGAGGCGGCCGTAGCGGGCGACGAGGCGTGAGAGCGCGCGATCATCCGACGCTTCGGCCAGTTCATTCACCAGGGCGGCCGTGGTCATGTACCGCACGCGCAGCCCCAGGTGGCAGGCGGCCATGCCGAGGCCGATGAGCAGGTGTGACTTCCCGGTGCCGCTGTCACCGAGCAGGACGACGGGCTCGCCCCTTTCGACCCAGTCGCAGCGCTCCAGCGTGGCGAGCGCCGGCGCGTCGACTGTCGGCGCCGCCTCGAGGTCGAAGTCGGCGAGGTACTTGAAACGCGGGAACCGCGCCTCGACGATACGGCGCTGACGGCGCCGCTCCTCACGGTCATCGCGTTCGGCTCCCAGCACTTCGGCGAGATAGCCCAGATGGGTGATCCGGTCTCGGACCGCGGCTTCGGCGAGCGGGAGCGCCTGCTTCCTGACGGTGGGGAGACGGAGCTCGCGGCAGATCGCCTCGATTGTCAGCTCCGCGGCCTGGTCGGTGAGGGGTGCTGTCATCGGGTGCCTCCTGTGGTCAGCGTGCCGTCGACACCGCAGCGGTGACGGCGGTTGTGGTGGTGTGCGACGCGTTCTCGGCAGACCGCGGAGCGCGGGAGCGCCCGCCCGGCGACGTGCCGGGCCATCGGGAATCACCCGAGAGCAGCGCATCGTAGCCATCGAGGAGCGGGGCAGGTCGGTCGTAGCGCTCCAGGTGCGGTCTCTCGACGGCGGCGTCTGGTGGCCTGCGGTCGGCGAGACGGCGCGCCTCGATGGCGACCAGTTCGGGGTTCACCGACTGGATCCTGTTGACCGTCCCGAGCGCGGCGTGCACCGCCGTGAAGGGAAGATGGCGATGCAGGAGCAGGACCTCGATGTACGCCTGCGTGCCCGCGCGGTCGCCGAGCTTGCGGCGGGCGCGGTCCCAGAAGCGCTGATGCTCGGCTGTGACGTGTCCCTTCGCACGCGCCTGCTGGAGCGCCACCGAGCCCGGGACCGCCCCGGGCTTGCGCGCGAGCACCTCCAGATAGTGGTCGAGCAGCAGGACCTCTGCTCCGGTGCGGGCGCTGCGCTCGTGGTGGGCGACTTCACGCCCCTCGGCCCACACGGTCAGGCTGTTCCCGGACAGCCGCACGTCCAGCTTCCGGCCTGCATAGGCCGCCGGGACCGAGTAGCGGGAGCTACGCACGGCGATGCGCGCCTTGCGGTCGACCTTCGCGCGCAGCGGGATTGACGGGTCGAAGCGCTCCGCCGGAAGCGGACGCAGCGAGGCCTTCTCGTTCTCTCCCATCTCGCCGACGGTGGCGAGGCGGCTCTCGATGTGCCGGGCGTCGTCGGTGCGGTCCGCCTCCCGCACTCGTTCGTTCAGCTCGCCGAGGGTCGCCACCTTCGGGACCGGCACGAAGTGCCGCCGGCGGAAGCGGCCGACCTCGCCCTCCACACCGCCCTTCTCGTGCGCGCCCTCGATGCCGGGCTCACAGAAGAAGCTGTCGAAGCCGTAATGCGAGCGGAGCGCGATGAAGCGCTCGGTCTGCAGGCGCTCGCGTCCCTGCAGCACGGTGGTGACGGCCGCCGTCAGATTGTCGTAGCGGATGCGCCGCGGCACTCCGCCGAGCCGCTCGAAGGCGACCACGTGCCCCTCGAGCAGAGACTCCTGGCCCTCGCCGACGAAGCAGACGTGCGCCGCCCGCCCCGAATGCGAGAGCCGCATCACGAACATCGCCAGCCGGGTCTCGACGCCCTCCAGCCACACCGTCACCGTGCCGAAGTCGACCTCCGCCTCCTCGCCGGGAGGATGGACCTGCGGGATCGTCACAACCGCGCGCCCGCCCTGGATCTCGCGACGCAGGCGCGCGACGCAGGCGCGGACCGTGGGCTCGGCCACCGTCGCCCCGTGTTCGTCGACGAGGCGCTCCCAGATGCGCCGGGCCGTGTGCCGCTGCTTGCGCGGCGCGCTGAGGTCGTCCACGAGCCAGCCCCGGATGACCGAGACGTACGGCCCGAGCTTCGGGGCCACGCGGGTCGCCTGCTTGCGTTCCGGGGGTATCGCCGACCCAAGAGCCTGCCGCACCGTGCGCCGGTGCACGCCATGCCGGCGTCCCAGCTCATGGATCGACAGCTCCTCCTCCCTCGCCATCCGTCGGATAGACTCGAACAGCTCCACTCTCGACACACTCCTCTTCCCTCGCTCCGGGAGTCATGCAGTCACCCGAGCGTAGGTCCTGGATGGGTCGGGGGTGGGGCCAATTCAAAGGATCAAAACGGCTCCAGGTGGGGCCAATTCAGAGCATCATTCCCACCTGACCCTACACGACCGGTTGATGGAGGCGGTGGAGGAGCGGATATATGACCGGAAGCTCCTGAAGCTGGTGCGGGCGATGCTCCGTGCCGGGGTGATGGAGTCCGGGGCCGTGCGGCACAGCGTGACGGGTACGCCACAGGGCGGGGTAGTATCCCCGCTTCTGGCCAACGTCTATCTGCACCGGGTTGACCGGGAATGGGAGACGAGGGGCCGGGGAGTGCTGGTGCGATATGCCGACGACCTTGTGGTGCTCTGCGGAACGCAGCGGGAAGCGGATGCGGCGCTGGCGCTGCTCCGTGAGCTGGTCGCCGAGCTCGGACTGGAGCTGAAGGCGGAGAAGACCCGCATCGTGCACCTGGCGGAAGGAGGCGAGGGGCTGGAGTTCCTCGGCTTTGAACACCGGTGGGTACGGGCTAGGCGGGGTTCGAATCTCCGATTCCTTGCACGCTTTCCCTCGCGACGAGCGATGCAGCATGCACGTGACCGCATCCGTGAGATGACGGTGCGGTCACGGTTGGTGTTGAGCGTGGAGCGCATCGTGCAGGAGGTGAACCGCCTCCTGCGCGGCTGGGCGGGCTATTTTCGTTACGGGAACGTGGCGAAGTCGTTCCGCAAGCTCAGTGCGTACGCCGCGTTGCGGCTGGTGGTGTGGTGGGGTAAGCGTCGGCGCAGTCGGCAACGTCTGCGGTACGGCGTGTCATACCGCCATGCGACCCGCCTCGGTCTGCTCTCGCTCAGTGGATGGGTTGTCGCACCGCGGCCGAACCGGTCGTGGCGGGTGAAACCGAATGCCGTCCGGTGAAGGGCGTCGGTAAGCCGGATGCGGGAGAACCGCCTGTCCGGTTTGACGGGGAGGAGCTGGAAACGGGCGATATGCCATGGCCGTGGGATTGGGCACCGCGGGGAAACCTGCTCGGAACAAGAGCGCCACCGGCCTACAGCGCGTACCGCGCCAGCTCCTCACCCTACTCGTTGTGCGCAGGTGCGCGTGGTGCTCGGACGGGAAGTCGTGGAACGCGAGCAGCCGTTCGAGGTCGTCGGCGACCTTCGCTGTCGCCTTCGGCCACTGCGCGAACTGCCCGGCGAAGGTGCGCGCCGCATCCAGCGCCCCGGCGCGCGTCGCGGCTCCGGAGACGGCGTGGAGCGCCCGCGTTGCTTCCCCCTGGACGCGCTCGGGCAGCGACGCCAGGACGTTCGCGGTCTTGTGCACCCAGCAGCGCTGCTCGCGGGTCCGGGGGAAGACCTCCCGCAGCGCCGCCCAGAACCCGAGCGCCCCGTCGCCGACGGCCAGCTCGGGGTCGCGCATGCCCCGCTCGCGCAGGTCCCGCAGCAGGTCGAGCCAGGACTGGGTGTCCTCACGGTAGCCGTCCTGCACGGCCACCAGCTCCTTGCGGCCGTCCGGGCGCACCCCGACCAGCACCAGGCAGCAGAGCCGGTCCTCCTCGAGACGCACGGTGAAGTGGACGCCGTCCGCCCAGAGGTAGACGTAGTCGACTTCGGCCAGGCTGCGTCGCTGCCAGCGCTCGTGCTCGGCCTGCCACGCCTCCGTGAGCCGCCCCACGGTCGAGGCGGAGAGCCCCGCCCCCGAGCCGAAGAACGCCGACAGGGCGGGCAGGAAGTCGCCCGTCGAGAGCCCGCGCAGGTAGAGCAGCGGCAACACCTCGGTCACCTTGGGCGAGCGCCGCATGTAGGGCGGCAGAAGCGCCGAGATGTAGCGCTCGCCGGGACGGCGGTCGTCGACGCGCGGCGCCTGTACGGCGACCCGTCCCGCGGCGGTCGTGATCTCTCTCGCGCGGGCGTAGCCGTTGCCGACGACCACGCGGCGGCCCTCTCCATCGACCGCGCCCGCGTGACGCTCGAGGTAGGCCTGCCGTTCGGCCTCCAGCGCCACCCCGAGCATCTCCTGGGCGGCCATACGGCAGAGCTCGTCCAGTCCGACCTGCGTCCCCGGCCCCGCTTCCCGCTCGCCTCCCTCATGGACTATCCTCAACATCCGGCGTACTCCTCCCCGGCCGGCTTCCCGGCCACTCCTGTTGACTCAGGGAGGGTACGCCGCCTCTCTCTCCTGGCTCATCCACAACTTCTGGCTATACCTCGACGGCACCGACCAGGGCCCTGAGCGGCGGAATGCGTCTGCACGTGGGCGCACTCGCTTTGGATCTAGCGGGACGTGGACCAAGGCTCAGGCGTTGGCTCTCTGGCGGGCCGCCTTACGGTTCGGATACTCTCGTGCGCACCGACCCTCCCTGAGGGGAAGCGGCTGGTGAGCACGTTCACTCGCGGTGACGAAGATGGCCCTCTGATCTTCAGGGACGGCCTCGTGGCCTGCACGGGCTCGCGGCCGGCACGAACGGAGCCGCATGCCAGGTATCGTCTACTGTCTCGAAAACCCGGAGATGCCCGACGTCGTGAAGATCGGTTGCACGACCGACATCGAGCAGCGCCTGCGCCAACTCGACAACACGAGCGTCCCGGTGCCCTTCGTGTGCGCGCTCGCCCTGGAGGTCGAGGACCACATCGGGGCCGAACGCCTGCTGCATGAGGCATTCGGTGACCAGCGCGTACGCCGGAGCCGCGAGTTTTTCCGGGTCAACGCGCAGCGCGTCGTTGCGGCCATGCGTTTGACCGGGGGACGCGACGTGACGCCTGCGGCCGATGTCGTTGAAGACGAGGAAGCTGGACGAGCACTGGAAGCCTCCAAGCAGCGTCGAGAGAAGTTCAACTTCGAGATGGTGGGGCTAGAGCCAGGAGCGGTGCTGCACTTCGGGAGCGATGACGACTCCGGCTCCGAAGCTGAGCCCGGGTTCACGGCCACGGTAGTCTCGCGCCGCCGGATCGAATTCGAGGGGCAAGAGACATCGCTGACCGCCGCCGCGAACGAGATCCGGCGTAGAGGCGGACTGGGATCGTACTGGATCTCGGCCGCGCACCTCTGGTACTTCAACGGCGAATCGCTCGCCGACCTGAGGGAGCGCACTGAGCACGGAGAGCGGGACGACGAGTAGCGCGAGTGCCTGGTGCAGTGCGCGGCGCCGCGGAGATTCCTCTTGGGTGAGCCACAGACACTGGTGCCCGGGACCTCTCGCAACAGCCCCGCCCGCGCTCCGCGCTACGGACCCTTCACGGTCCGCCTCTCGGCGACCCGCGCGCGGCCCACGGAACGCTATCGACAGCTCGCGCTGTGCCGTAGAGGACTTCCACCTCACGCCCCCATCACCAGGTGGCCTGGCGCTCCTGGATCCGGGCCCAGGACATGACTGAGGCCCAGGACGCTGGAGGTGAGCGAGTCCGGCTCGCCGTGGATGCCGCCAGGCGGTTGTTCGACGCCGAGGACGGTGCGGAGCCCACCTACGAACCGCGCGATGTCTCCGAAGCCCGGGCGGCGACCCGGGAGCTGGGTGAGGCATTCGAGCGTCTCTCGGGCGTCGCCAAGCGTGTCCTGGATGCTGGTCTCAGCAGCGGCAGCCTGCTGTCGAGCGATCGGCTCCAGGGGCTCTCCGAGATCGTCCAGAACGCCGACGATGTCGGGGCCTCGCAGGTCCGGCTGCTCCTGAGGCCGACCGACTTGCTGGTAGGCCACAACGGCCGGCCGGTGCGCCTGCGCCATGTGCTCGGCCTGGCGACGCCGTGGCTCAGTACGAAGCGTGACGAAGCCGACGCGATCGGTCGCTTCGGGATCGGGCTCATGACCCTCCGATCGCTCTCGAGCACGCTCGAGGTCCACTGCCACCCGTACCACGTGCGCCTCGGCGGCAAGCCCCCCGTCACGCCGATCGAGCCGCCCGCTCTGCCGGCGTGGTTCGGCGGGGCGGGCTGGACCACCCTGCGGGTGCCGCTGGAACCGGGCGTCGTGAGCCTGGCGGATGTCGAGCAGTGGCTCCAACGCTGGGACGATGCCGCCCTGCTCTTCCTTCGCAGCGTCTCGCGAGTCACCCTGCTCGCGCCGGAAGGCGACGTGGTTCACGAACTCGCGCTCTCCCGTCGGGACGAGGGCGAACTGGGCCCGCCCCCGTCTCCCGGAGCCCGAACCGCGTCCCGGCAGCGAGTGGAGTCGGCGGACGGGCGCTCGTGGGCCGTCTACAGCACCGAGGTCTCCGCGCCCGCCGGCGTCATGCGGGCCATGAAGGCCACCGACTCCACGGTCCCGGTCTCCGTGGCGCTACCGCTCCGCCCCGTCGAGACCGGACAGGTCCACGAGGGACTCCCCGTCGCCTCGACGCGATTGCCGCTGTTCGTGAACGCGCAGTTCGACCCGCTCGCGAGCCGCCGCGACTTCGCACACAGCGACTGGAACCTCTCGCTCCTGCCCCGGATCGCCGAGCTCTGGTCGCACGCGGCGCTCGACCTCTTCCAGCGCGATCCCGGAGTCGCGTGGCACGCCATGCCGATCGCGGGCTCCGACGAGGACGAAACGACATCGCCGGTAGTCCGCGCCCTGGAGAAGGCGATCACCGATCGCGCGAGGCGGTGGATCGCTTCCCACCTCGCGTTCCCCGTGCCCGGTCGCGGCCGCGTCCGCCTGGCGGAGCTCGCGGTCGAGGCGCGAGCGCTGGAGGGGATCCTGACCGCGGCCGAGACGGCCGAACTGGCCGGCCTCCCGGCGGCGATCCCCAGCGCGGTCAGGGACCGGGCCGGCCGCTGGCGAGCCGTGCTGGAGGACTGGCGAGCAGCCGGTGCAGACCTTCCCGAGCCAGTGAGCGTCGAACAAGCACTCGAGCTCGTGGGCGACGACGCCCGGGCCCCGGATGCCACGATCGCCCTCGCCGCGGCGGCTCTCGGCGAGGGCCTCGGCGCGCGCCTGCTCACGCTCCCGTTCGTGATCGCCCAGGACCGCCGGCGCCTCGTCCCTCCACCCCAGGACGCACCGGAGGCCCTCGCGGCGAGCGCGACCCCGCTGGCGGAGCAGCTCGGCGTCGTGACGCTGTTGCACCCCGCCCACCTCGGCGACGGCGACGGAGCCCCCGCAGTCCTCGCGTGGCTCCGCGAGTCGGGAGCCCTCCTCGACGGCTCCGACGATCGCGCGGTGGTCCGCCGTCTCGCCGCTGCCGGTCGATCGGGACGCAGGCTCGATGCGCCCCTCACGGACGAGCAGGTGCAGGCACTGCGGAACGCCTTCGAGCCAATGAACCCGACGGAACGCGACGAGCTCGGGGCTGACGTCGGTCGCGCCGTGGCCCTCGAGGCATACACCTACGACCGGAAGCGGCGCAGGACCCTCAGCGCTCGCCCCGCGGATGCGTATCTGCCCCGAACCGTCGATCGGGAGCCGGACAGCTTCGCGGTGGCGGCCCGGGAAACGCCCGGGCTCGTGTGGCTCGGTGGACGGTACGCGCGCGTGCTCCGTTCGCCCGCCGGTCGGGGCGGGATCGGAGCACTCCAGTTCCTGCGGCTGCTCGGGGCCGAGACGGCACCCCGCGCACGAGCGCACCCGCAGCTCGAGCTGCGCTATGTCGACCGCCGCAAAGGCCTGCCCGCCGGGGTTGCCGGCGGCGTGTCCTCCCGCCGTCAGGCGTTGCGGGAGCGTGAGGCGACCTACACCCTCGACGATTACGACAGCCCCGACCTCCTGGCAGTGGTCCGGGACATCACCCGCGAGCGCGGCAAGAGACGGAGGCGCGAGCGCGCCGGCGCGCTGCTTGCGACCCTGGGCCGAGCGTGGGACCGGCGACTGGGCGACATCGCCGAAGTCGACGCCGCGGCGGAGTACCACAACTGGCAGATGAGGGGGCGGGTCCGCGCGTTCTGGCTCTGGCAAGCCTCGGCTGTTGCCTGGCTCGACGACGAGAGCGGGATCGCGCGCCGGCCGGCCGAGCTGCGCGTCAGAACTCCGGGGACCGAGGCCATCTACGGTGACGACGCGCCGGGCTATCTTCACCGCGACCTTCCTCGCTCCACGCGACCCGACGTGCTCGGCGCGCTCGGCGTCACCACCGACCCCGGCCGCTCCGCGCTCGTCCGCCGGCTCGATCAGTTGCGGGCCGCATCCCCGTCCGGCGGCACGATCGCGGATGTCGCCGTTGTCTACCGGGCTCTGTCCCGTTCGCTCACGACGCGGAACTCTCGCTCTGATCTCACCGAGAACGAGTTGCGCAGGGCGTTCGAGCGCGGCCGAGGCCTCGTCCTCACGAAAGCGGGCTGGCTTCCTCCGCGGAGCGTTCTCGCGGGGCCACCCATATTCGGCGACCACCGGGCGTTCGCCCCGGCTGTCGAGGGCACCGAGCCGCTCTGGCGCGCACTCGGTCTCCGGGAGCCCTCACCAGACGACTGCGTGGCCGTGATCCGCACGATCGCCCGCCGCCGGCGCGCGCCGGATGGCACCGAGCTGACCATCCTGCTCGAGACGCTCCGGGCGCTCGCTTCGCATCACTCGCGGGGGAACGTTGTGAAGGCGCCCACCCTCGCGCGGCTACCGCTGTGGACGAGCCTGGGCTGGGTACGCGATCGGGCGCGCGCGCGCCCGGTGTATGCGACGAATGACCGCGTCCTCGCCGAGGGGCTTCGTGGCGGCCTGCCGCTCTGGGAGCCGGGCGGCGAGCTCGAACAGTTCCGACCGCTCCTCGGCCCGCTGCGCGTGACCGAGCTCCGCACCGCCGACTCCGCGGTGATCGAACCGACGCTCGCCCACGAGGATGAGGACTCAACGGAGCTGTTCCGAGCGGCGCTTCGGCTTCTCCATGAGGATCTCGCCCGCAACGACCCGCAGCTGGCAGCGAGCGTGACGGTTCCGTGGGAGAACCTCGGCGAGTTCGGGGTGAGCGTGCATCCCAGCCTCGAGTTGAGCGTCCCCGCGGTCGTGGGCGCCGTGAGCGAGGTGCACACCGCCCGCGTCGCGGCGAAGGTGGAGCCCGCCCTCCGCACGGTGTTCGTCCGCGATCCCTCGGTGCTCCCACGCGTGGATGGGGGCGGGCGGGCGATCGCCGCGCTGTTCGGAGGGGATCCGCGGCAGCTCGCGCAGGCGTGGCGGGCCGCCTGGGACCAGGCCGAGGATGGACGCGAGGCGAATCGCGTGGAACTGGCCAACGAACGCGCCCAGCGCGAGCAGGCACAGAACGAGGCGGAGATCGAGAGGCGCCTGGCGGGGATTGACGCGCGAACGGGAGCCGGGCGTCGCGCAGCTGGCGGCGCCGCCGGACGGGCCGCGGGCGACGCTCGGCCTTCGGGCGCCGCCGACGATGGGCGCGAGGCCGATCATCCGGCATCGGAGATGGGTGCGCCGCGCGTGCTGGTGGACCCGCGTTGGCTGAGGCTCCTCGATTCGCCGGGTGGAGCGGAGGAGGGGGCACGCCCCGACTCGGCTCCCGCAGGCGGCATCGGTGCTCGGGCGCATCGCGACGTGGATCTTGCCGAGCCGAACCCGGGATCGAGCGCGCCCCGCAACCGGAGCACCCTGCGCGGGTACTCGGCCCTCGAGCAGGAGAACGTGGGGCTCGAGATCCTGCGGATGCTGCTCGACACCGACGGCGACGAGATCGTGGATCTCCGCGCCCAACGGGGCGTTGGGGCCGACGCGATCGACCAGCTGGGCCACTTCTATGAGCTGAAGGTCAGCGCGGGTGCCGAGCCGGATCAGGTATCGCTGACGGCGGCCGAGGTGAAGCGGGCACGCACCACACCCGGCTTCTTCCTCGTCGTCGTGTCCGGTATCGAGGGTGTCGATGCCCGGCCAACCGTACGCGTGATCGTCGATCCCCTCGGGCAGCTGCGCCCGACGGATGACAGGGGGATGACCCTCTCGGGCGTACGCCAGGCGAAGAGTCGCGTGTACCGCTTCGCGACAGCGGCGGACCCGGATTCGCCGAGCGGCGAGAACGAATAGCGCGCGTCACGCATTCGCTCGCCGTCGGTCTGGCCCATCAGGCGCTGGCCGATCTCGGCAACGGATACCGTGCCCGTACGCGGGAGTCGCGAGCACACCCGTCTCGGGGTCGAGGCCTCTGGTGCGGTAAGGCGACCTTGCACACCGCGTGTGCATAATGCGCGGGTGGATTCCCTGGCCGACCGCGTCCCCACCCGTGAAGAGCTATGCCTGCCGATCCTCCGGGTTCTCCAACAGCGAGGTGGGTCAGCCTCCACTCGGGAGATCTCCGAGGACTTGGCAGCCCTCCTGGAGCTTCCGGATGCCGTGCGCGAGGTGGCGCACGGCAACGGTCCGAAAACGGAGTTCTACTACCAGGCGGCCTGGGCACGGACCTTCCTCAAACGCATGGACGCGGCAACGAACAGTAGCCGGGGCGTGTGGTCGATAACCGCGTACGGACGAGAGCTCACGGCGGAGGCCGTCACGGCGGAGGACGACGTTCGGGACAGGATTCTTGAGCACATTCGAAGCTACCGAAGATCCTTTACCCGTGGGGCCAAGAACGCCCCCGCGGCTGACTCACTCGGCAGCACGGAAGACGACGCGGACACCGACTGGACAGACGAATTGCTCGGCGCGTCGAGGGAGATGCACCCGGACGCCTTCGAGCGTCTCTGCCAGCGGCTTCTCAGGGAAAGCGGATTCACCAAGGTGGAGGTCACCGGACGCTCGGGCGACGGCGGGATTGACGGCATTGGCGTCCTGCGGGTCAACCTCATCTCGTTCCAGATCGTCTTCCAGTGCAAGCGCTATGCGGGTTCGGTTGGCTCAGGGGCGATTCGAGACTTTCGGGGATCGATGGTTGGTCGCGCCGACAAGGGCCTCTTCCTGACAACGGGCCGTTTCAGCCCGAGCGCGGAGCAGGAAGCGGTACGCGATGGGGCTCCGGCCATCGACTTGATCGACGGCAACGAGTTGTGCGATCACCTCAAGAGGCTTGATCTCGGCGTACGAACCGAGACGGTCGAGAGAGTGACCGTTGAGGCGAGCTTCTTTCAGTCGATCTAATGGTGGTTCCGTGGGTCAGAAGCCGCCGCCCGCGCGCCGCTCGGGCGCGCACGCGCCGCACTGCCCGTTTGCGGACACCGACGACCGGTCGCGGACGCAGCGCGGCGCACGCAGACGCTCGGGGACCGGCCGACTGATCGTGTCCGAGGGAGCTCTGCGCGGGCGGTCGGTCCTTCGGGGCGGCGACGGCCGCTCCGCCCGGCGTCAGGGGTTACAGCGCTGGCATTCGTAGACGTTGCGGCCGACGTCACGGGCGACTCTCAGGGCCCCCTCCTTGAGTCGAAACGGTCCGTGCCATTGCCCATCGCGCGCCCGCTTTCGCTGGGGGACCAGGCAGGGGCCCCCCGCCTGGTGGATCGTGGCCGAGCCGGTCGGCCTGTCTTCGTTGACGTAGAAGGCAGCGGTCATGCTCCTGCCTTCCCGAGCTCGTCCCCTCGAGCGCTCCACCTGCTTCGCAGGCGGCACGCGGAGCACTATCCGTTCGGTGCGCGGCCCGCACGGCGGCGCGCGCGGCAAGCGCTACGTGCGAGTTGCCGCCGCGCTGCACAGTCGGCGCGGGGTGCCGGCCGCGAGGCGGATCCGCCGGGGCCCTCCCGGCGCTCCCTGCGCCGCCTAGCGCGCGCCGACTTTCTTCCACACCAGCATGCGCTGCTGGCCGTCCGTCCACGAGCAGCGGATGCGGATGTTCGACTGGCGTGCCGCTTCCTGGAGCAGCCGCTTCACGGTCGCCGGCTTCTCGCCGCGCTCAAGCTCCACGCTCCCCGCGTCGCCCGCTTTCAGCGCCTCGATGTAGGGCTTCCGCCTCTCCGCACCGGCGCGCCCGCGACCGACGGCGACATCATCAGGGTTCACCTTCGTGAATGTGGGCATCAGATCCTCCGTTCCCCATCTCCAGCAATGCGGTCCCGCGGCGCTCCCGCCCCGGTGTGGCCGGCGACCCGCCGCTCCCGGCGGTCGGCGGCGTCAGGGGCGGAAGGCCGTCAGACCCCATTGTCCCAGAATCGGCGAGGCACCTCTGTGCATCTCCCCGCACCCACGGCGGTCAGGGCCTTCGGTGGAGCCGTGCCGGGCAGGCACTGCCGCCGGCGGCCTGGGGCGACGAGGACGGCCTTCGCCGCGCAAACGGGTCCCCGTGCGGGGGTGCAGGCCGGCGTCGTGCACACCTGCGGAGCCTTCGGTCGGCGGCGCCGCTCGGCCAGCGGTACCACGACGTCGTGGATGCGCTCAGGCAGCACGACGAGGGTCGTCGCCTCTCCTGGCATCTCGCCCGTGCGTGACCGGCAGTCGCCATGCGACCGACCGGTACCGACTCCAGCAGTGAACTCGTCCAGCACCCGTGAGTTCGCAAGAAGCCGCACGTCTGCTGAGGCGGGATCACCACCGCTGAGGACAGAGCCGACTGCCGGGACGTGCTGCTCGCTGTGGGGATGCACGGATCGTCCGTGAGCGAGCCAGAACGCGACCTGCACACCCCGTTCAAGAAAACAAAATACAAAGATCCGCTCCTAATTTGTTCCGGATTTGTTCACAGGGCGTTCCTGCGACCCGAAGGCGGAGTCGCCTGCCCGGGCGAAGCCGCGGGCCCGTGGCCGGCCCGTGCGCGGGCGCCCGAGCGGGCCCGCACGGCCCTGACCGGACGGCGTGGGCCACGGGCAGGGGCCCCGGGAGAGGTTCCGACGGTCGCGTGCCCAGATTCAATCCATGCGCTGCTGAGGTAGCGGACCGGCGGCACGCGGCTGATCGCTCGTGCGACCAGCCTGGACCGGGGTCGAGCCGCGTCCACGGCCGTGCGGCCGGCGCCGTGCCCATCGTTCCGGGTCATTCCCGCAGCCCGGGAGTCGCGGCGCCCTCCGGGACGGGGCTGGCGGCGCCAATCGGCCCCGCACGGCGGAAAAGGAACAAATCCGGAAGAAATCCGGAACGTTGTGAACTCTCATGGAACGCAGCCGGAACTTTCTGTGAACGTCTGGGCGTAGCCTTCCCCTTGTCAGCAGTGCGTTTCGCCGGTACCGCCAACTCCAGGGAGAAGAGTAACCGGCACGGATCGCTCATCCGGGACGCAGGCACGGATCACCCTCACCCGAGGCAACGAGCAGAGCTCTCCGCGGTAGGCATCGAATCGAGCAGACAGGGCAACCCGGGGACGAGTGACGGTAGAGGAGGTGCACGAGCGGCAGGGAAGGCAGCGAGACAGCGACACGGCGGACCGAGAGGTTCGACAGGCGGAGGAGGACAACCGAGGAAGACGAATGAAGCGGACCGGCCCCGGTTCGCATAGAGGCGACCACGAGCGACGACTGAGACCCGAGGCCTCGCAGAGGCGAGCTGCGGCATCGCCCCGCGCGTGCCGCGGGTCGGGTGTCGGCGGCGAAGCGGCCCCGTACGGCTCCCGTGCCACGGGGTTTTTCTGTGCCGGGGAGGACTCGGCGATCGAGTTAAGGGCCGTCCCGCCGCGATGAGCCGGGACGGAGCAGCAGAAGGAGAGAGTCGGATGGCAGGCAGGAAGAGGAGCCGGAGGGGCCGGGCCGCGGGGCCGGTGGCCCGCATGCGGAGCTGGTGCGGCCGGCGGTTCACGGCGATGCGGAGCGCGTGTGCCGCACGCAGGCGGCCGTGGCGCCCGACGGTCGAGGCGGACGTGGACGGAAGACAGGGGCGACGCCTCAGGCGTGCGATCACGCGCGTGACGCGGGATCACCTCCGCGGACTCGGCGTGGCGCCGCCCGGGCACCTGCTCGTGGTGGTGCAGCGCACGGTCACGCTCGAGGAGCGTCCGCTGGAGTCGCTGCTGCAGGTGTTCGAGGACGCAGAGGGCCACAGGCGGCACGTGCTCTTCCTCGCGCTGACGGCATCAGGCCGGGACGTGGACGACGAGGAGCTGCTGGCGACGCTCAGGCAGCAGCTCCAGCGCGTCGTGGCCCCACAGCTCGGAACGCCCGTGAGCATGCCGCGGGAGCCGGAACGGGTTCGGCCCGAGGCGGAGCCGGCGCCGGAGCCGGCACCGGCGGAACCGACCCCGTGGGTGGGCCCGTTCGAGAAGGAAGCATCGCCCCTGGAGGCGTTCGAGGGCCGCAACGGCGCATTCGCCGCCGCGGCGGGAAGGAGTGATGGAAGGTGACGCAGGAAATCGTGCTCACGAGTCTGGGTGAGCTGGCAGGAGTCCGCGGGTTGTTCGCGGAGGCGGGGCCGGTCCCCGGGACGCGGGCGCTCGTGCCCGTGATCCGGCGCAGCGGACCGGAGGAGATCGAGGCGCTCACGCAGGCGGCGCGGCGGGCGCTGGACGAGCTGCAGGTGCTGCTCGCCCGTGACGGCGAGCGCCGCCGGGAGGCGGAGCAGGGTCTCGGCCGCCTCAGGGCGCTCCGGAGCGAGGCCGCACGGCTGCGGGGGGTCGCCTCGGAGCTGGGCGAGGCCGCGGGCCGTGCCGGCGTGCTCGCTGAGTCGGCCTTCGAGCCCGCCGCCGGGCAGCGGGCGGAGGGCGTGGCGGGGGCGGCTCAGCGGCTCGTGAACCAGGCCGAGGCGCACGCCGCCGTGCTGGAACGAGAGGCCGCGACGCTCGCCGGGCGTGAGGACATCGCCCGGCTGCTGGCGGAGGAGCAGGCGCAGGAAGAGGAGGCGAGGATGCGAAACGAGCTGGAGCTGGCCGGGGACCACCTGGACGGCGGAAGGATTGGTGAGGCCCGGCGGCTGCTGGTTTCCGTGGAAAAGAACATCAGCAGCGTGCCGGACCTCGAACGTACGTTCGTAACGCTACGGCGGCGCGAGCAGGCAGTCAAGACGAGGGCCGCGGAGGCGGCGCTCCGCGAGGCGCGACGCCTGTACCGGCGCGAGCCGGCCCGGGCGATCGAGCTGCTCGAATCCGCCGAGCTGAACGGGCTGCCGGACGAGCTGGCACGCCACCTCTACGGCTGCTGGCTCACCGCCTGCCGCCGCCTGGACCTGCTGGCCGCGATCCACTACCGCGCCGGCTTCGGCCGCGGGGCCGTGCTGATCCCCACCGCGGACGGCGGCTGGGAGGTCGTCTCGGCGCTCGGCCTCAGCCGCTGGGAGCGCGGCCGACGCTTCGCCCCGCAGGCGCTCCGGGGTGCACGCCCGCTCGCCTGACCCCCTCGTAGCCACCGGCACCGCCGTCATCTTCGGGGCCGCCTTCGGGCGGCCCCGATGTCGTCGTGTCCATGCGTGGGCGAGATGCGTCCGCCCGCGGGCGCGAAGCGATCGGCTGGTGTCCAGCGAGTGTCCGAGGAAGGAGTGCGACATGCAGAGGGAGAATCGCTTCCGGCAGGCGGTGCGAGCCGTCTGGGAACGCAGCTACGAGCAGTACCTCGGGTGGCCCGAGGAGCGACGCGAGGCGGCGAAGCCCGCCGTCTCGGCACTGCTCGCCCGGCTGGGCGAGTGCGACAGCGAGGCGGAGCTTCATCTCCGCTACTGGGAGTCCGGTGACCCGCCGGGGGTGCTGCTCGGGCGGCACCTGCCGGGCGGATGGGGCGCCGGCGCGAGGCTCACGCTCGAGGAGGCCTGCTTCCGGCGGCGCCTGCTCGAGCTCACCCGCGGTGGCTGAGCTCTACGACATCGAGGCGATCCGGGCTCAACACCCGATCGCGCACGCGGTCTCGGGCGCCGGAGTGGAGCTCCGGCGCTCGGGCCGCCGCCTCGTCGGGCTCTGCCCGTTCCACGAGGACCGCACCCCGAGCCTCGTGGTCTACGAGGAGTCGGGCCGGTACTTCTGCTTCGGCTGCGACGCGGGCGGCGACGTCTTCGACTTCGTCGGCCGCCTGCAGGGAATCGGGTTCCGGGAGACGGCCGCCCTGCTCGCGGGGAGCGCCGCTGGGGGTCACCCGCCGCCCGCCGCCGACCTGCGATCCCCGCTGCGGCGAGCGGTCCGGGCGGTGGCCGCGGACGAGGCGGCGGTCATCGAGGCCGCCGCCTCCCTCTACGCCGGGCAGTACGGGCGCAGCCGCGAGGCCCGCTCGTACGTCCGCGGCCGCGGTATCGACGACGGCGTGGCTGCCGGGCTGCGCGTCGGCTTCGCGGGCGGCGGGCTCGCCCGTCACCTGGAGCTCTCGAGGCTCGGGCTCGGCACGGCCCGGGGGCTCGGGCTCCTGAGCGGCGATCGCGACGCGCTCGCCGGGCGGATCGTCGTCCCGGACCTGGACGCCCGGGGCCTGGCGACCTGGCTCACCGCGCGGTCGCTCGACGGCCGGGAGCCGCGCTACCTCAACCTGCGCCTGCCGTCGCCCCTGCTCGGCCTGGAGCAGGTACGCCGGGCCGGGGCCGCGGCCGCCGTCGTGACCGAGGGTCCCTTCGACTGGCTGACCCTCTGCGCGTGGCGGCTGCCGGCCGTCGCGCTGCTCGGCACCCACGTCTCGCGGGAGGCGCTCTCAGCCCTCCGCTCGCTCGGGCGCGTCTACCTCGCGCTCGACGCCGACCACCCCGGCCGTCAGGCCGCCGACCGCCTCATCTCCGCGCTCGCGGAGCGGGCGACCGTCGTGCCGCTCCCCGGTGGGGCGCACGACCTCAGCGAACTGGGACGGCGCCGCGATGGACGCGCGGCGTTCCTGCGTTCGCTCCACGAAGCACGCGAAGGAGAGAAGGAATCATGGCTGAAGTCAGACGCAGGGCGACGCGCACGCGCCGCCTGAGCCGGGCTGCGCTTGAGCAGCTGGCACATCCGCTCGACCCGGCACTCGTGTCGGAGCGCATCACCGAGGACGGAGAGATCCTCCGCTACCTGGAGGGCTGGCGGGCCATCGAGCAGGCCAACGCGGTCTTCGGACACGACGGCTGGGGGGCCGAGGTCGTGGGCGAGGTCGCCTACCGGCCGCTGCCCGCGGACGACCGTGGCGACAACGCTCCCGCCGGCATCTACACGGCGACCGTCCGGGTCGCCGCCCGGGGCTGCCCGCCTCACAGCGACGTGGGCACGGCCGCCGCCCGGAACCAGTCGGCACAGGAACACGCGGCCGCCTCCAAGGCCGCCGTCACCGACGGGCTGAAGCGCGCACTCCGGCACTTCGGGGCGCGCTTCGGGAACGGGCTCGGAGCCGTGCCGAACAGTGCGGCGCCGCGCGCGACCGAGGCGCGGCCGGATGAGCTCAGGCGCCGCGTGCTCGAGATCGCGTCGAGCGCCGGATCCGACGAGGCGCGCACGCGCGCCTGGGTCGAGCAGCGCTACGGGCGCCCGCTCGCAGAGCTCGACGCGCCGTCGCTCCTCGCCTGCGTGGACGCGCTCTCGCGCGGACTCCACCGCCGCAACGGGGCACGGGCGGCCTGACCGTGGAGGCCTACCGCCCCAGTCGCGTCGTCGAGACGCGGCACGGACGCTACGACGTCGCCCGGATCCCGCTGCCCGAATGCCCGATCCCGGGCTTCCGGGCCTGCCTCATCCAGGCCGTCGATGCCGATCGCCCCCAGGCGCGGGCGATCCGTCTCACGCTCTACGAGCGTCTCGAGCAGCGCCCTCGCGGGGACGACCCCGGTGCGGCGTAGACAGCCGGGCGGCCGGACCGACCCCTACCAGGAGATCACCGGCCGCATCATCGCCGCGCTGGAGCGCGGCACCGTGCCGTGGCGCACGCCGTGGCGCGCACGCGGGCATCGCAACGCCCGCTCCAACCGCCCCTACCGCGGCATCAACACGCTCGTCCTCCAGATGACCGCGCTCGAGCGCGGCTGGAGCGACCCGCGCTGGCTCACCTACCGCCAGGCCGAGGCCGCGGGCGGACACGTCCGCCGCGGCGAGCACGGCACCCGGGTCGTGCTCTGGAAGTGGATCGAGCGGACGGAACGGGAGGATCCCGAGCGGGTGGAGCGCTTCCCGCTGATCCGCCTCTACGCCGTCTTCAACGTCGACCAGTGCGAGGGCGTGACGCTGCCCGCACGGGTGGACGGCGGCTGCCCGGATCCGCTGGAACGCGCGGAGGCGGTGATCGCCGGCTACCGGGACCCACCGACGCTCCACTGGGACGCCGAGGGCGCCTACTACGTCCCCGAGCACGACGAGGTGCACGTGCCGCCGCGCGCAGCCTTCACGGACGCGCACGCCTACTACGCGACGCTCTTCCACGAGCTCGCCCACTCCACCGGCCACCCGAGACGCCTCGCGCGCGAGGGCTACCGGACGGCCGCCCGCTTCGGCTCCGAGCGCTACTCGCAGGAGGAGCTGGTGGCGGAGTTCGCGGCCGCCTTCCTCGGGAGCGAGGCCGGGATCGACCCCTCCCGGGTTGAGCAGTCCGCCGCCTACATCGCCTCCTGGCTGCGCGTGCTCGACGACGACAGGCGACTGGTCGTGGTCGCCGCCGCGCAGGGGCAGCGCGCCGCCGATCACATCCTCGGGCGGAGTCCCGGGGCGCCGGAGGAGCCGCCGGAAGAGGCGCCCTGACCCACACGGGACCGGGGAGCGCGCGGCGGGGCGGCGCCTGACGCGCACCGCGGGAGATCACGCCGGACCGCCGCCCCGGTCCGGCCTCGCCATCCACGACAGCACCGAGAGAGAAGGAGAACCTGATGCCACGACGGATCATCTGCTGGGAGATCACCGACGCGTTTTCGAAGTTCGGCTTCGAGGACGGCGATGGTCCCAACTTCACCGACGAGGTCGCCGCCGCCATCGAGGCGGCCGGCCCCTACCGCTGCCGTACACAGATCTGGGGGTTGCACAACTACGGGATCGAGCTGATCGAAGAGGAGGTCGCGGCTGGCACGTGGGTGCGTGTTGCCGAATTCGACGGCTACGAGCTGCCGCCCTGGGAAAGCCTCCCGGAGCCCCTGCGAGACGCGCTCGTCGCCCTCAACGACGGCGAGCCGCTCGCGTGGCGGCTCTGAGCGGGTCGCTCGCGACACTGGCCGGACAGACAGAACCTGTCCGGCCACTCCGACCGCACACCCTCCAGTGCGCCGTAGCTTCCGGTCGGACACCGAGCCGGCAGCGCGAGGGGTCCGGTCGCTGGCCACGCCACCCTTCCGTGACCTCGCGCGCCATGGGAGAGCATCGAGGCCGCGATAACGCGTCACCACGCACAGCGGTAGGGCCACCGCGTTGCCCTGTGTTGCGATCGCAGCGGAAGTGGAGCCTGACGAGTCCCACGGCGGGGGTGATCCCCTCGTCCCGCATCTCGTCCACGAGGTCGGGGTTGGCTAGCGGATTCTTCGTCCCTGAGAGATGAGCGAGGTGACCTCGTGGCGCTCGTAGAGTCGACCGTTCGTCACGTCTTCAAAGAAGACCGGAATGCCGGTTTCGATGTCGAAGTGCATCTCCAAGCGGATGTCATCACGGACCACGACCACCACGAAGTCACGTCCGACCGTCTCGGTCATGAGCGTGCTGCCGGGAGAGGCGTTGGCGCGCCTGACGAACCCCTGCTCGTCAAGGAACCATGGTCCGGGAATGGGATATCCACGCGCGGACGCCGCGTCCGGGTGACCGACGAGCCTGCCGTCCCGCACTTCTTGCCCGGTCCCGACCGGGCTCGATTCCCTCGTGCTGCTGACGAGGGTCTCCTTCCAGTTCCGGTAGTCCGTGTAGACGAGATGGAGGACGTTGGTTTCGAAGTCTCCCCTCGTCACCGTGCGCGTCATCTCGAATGGGGGGAACCGCTCGGGAAGCCGAGACTCCCCAGTAGTCTGCTTCTCACCCGCATCGGTTCGCCAGGAGACAGGCGAACGGAGATCCCCGAGGAGCGCAATGCCGACCACGACAGCCAGCGCAACCACGCTGACGATGGCGATGGCCGCTCTCGTGCTCACGTCGTCCTCGCTCGCGACCGCAGCGTCCTGCGTGCGTGCGCCGCCGCGGTCCCCGCTTCACCGACGATGTCGCCGCCGCCATCGAGGCGACCGGCCCCTACCGCTGCCGTACCCAGATCCGGGGGCTCCACAACTACGGGGTCGAAATCATCGAGGAGGAGGTTGCTCCGGAGGAGCGGGCGAGGGAGGGCGTGTGAATCGGGCAATCACTTCCTTGATCGCGCGACCGTCGTGGCCGGCGTCACGGGTGCCCGCACGGAAGGAGCAGGGTTCTTCGGCGTGCCGGAGTTGGGCACGTGAGCCGCGCAGCGTTCGCAACCGGTTCCCTCGATGGCGGCACCACGACCCCGCGCGGCTGCCTTCGACGCTGGAGCGCGCTTGAGAGCCGCCCCGGCGAGCCTTCGCGCCAGATGCGCGAATCCGGCAGCCGCCCGATGGTGTCGGCTGCGCGCGGAAGGGATACTGTCCTGCGCGTCGCCCAAAGGCACGGCAACGACCGCTAACCTGTCCAAGAAGTGGATTGCTGCATGATCACCGGGGCCTTCTACGTTAATGAAGACAAGCCTACCAACTCGGCGACACTCCACCAGAATGGAGGCCCTTGCGCTGTCCCCCGGCGTAAGCGGACAGGATGGGCAATGGCACTGCCCCTTCCGGTCCAAGGAGGGGGCACTGCGAGTCGCCCATGAGGTTGGCCGCCACGTCATCGAATGCCAGCGGTGTAGCCCCTGACGCTGATTCGGGCGCTTCCGTGGGTGTCCTCAGACGAACTGCGGCCAAGATCACAGTCGCTCTGGTCTCGGAGGTCGAGGTGACGTCACGTAGGGACGTGCTGCTGCGGACCGCCGGCTGACAATTGATAAGAATGGTGAACTGCGACACCACCTTGCCGGACGTGACCGGCACACTCGTCCCGTGGACGGCGCCGCGGGGGTCGGCCTATCCTCTCCTCCCGAGCGCCCGCTACCGGCCGGCCAGCGCTGGTGCGCGTGGGGCGCTGGGACGAGGGGCGGCTCCTTCTTCCCCCCAGCCCACGACAGAACCAGTTCCGCCACGCGGCGAAGCCGGGCAGGGTCACGATTCCGGGCGAGCTGAGCGAAGACGTGGGGCCGAAGCTCTGGGCCAGTGTCATGAATCAGGTCGGCCTCAGGAGAGAGCGTCGATGAAGCTGACGTACGCCGTTGTCTTCGAGCAGACGCCCAACAACTACGGCGCCTACGTACCGGACGTGCCGGGCTGCGTCAGCACCGGCGAGACCTGGGACGAGATGCTGGCGATGATCCGCGAGGCGCTCGTCTTCCATATCGAGGCCATGCTGGGGGACGGCGAACCGCTCCCCGAGCCGAAGATGTCCATCGACGACGCTATCGCGCACCACACCGAGCCCATCCCCGACGACGTGCTCGACTCCTACCTCGAGTTCGGCGAGGCTGCCCCCACGATCTCGACGCGCTTCGAACTGGTCGTCGAGGTTCCCGGGGCGCAGTCCGAGGCCCTGTAGGGCTCGCCTCCGGTGCCTGAGGCCAGCGAGGAGGGGCTCGGCGGGCTGCGGCCGGGACTCGACACCACCGGAACGGCAGACCGTCGCCGACGCGAGGGAGATCACGCGATCGTGGAGCGCTCCGATGCGAAGCAGTAGCGTAGCCCGCGCGGCCGATGTGGCCGGACCGGCGGCCCGGGCGGTCAGAGGCCCCGCAGGGGGTAGATCAAAGGTCGTGACGACGGGCGGATCATAGGTACTGACTAACGACACGGCTGCGGCATCGTCATGTAGCGCCTCCCCTCGGCCCACTCGTCGTGCTGCTCGGCCAGCACGACGCCGACCCCGCACGACCGCGGCGCGGTTGGGGAAGATTCCGACCACGTTGGTGCCATAACGCGGCCTTGCACAGGAAGTCGGCCGTTGCACAAGAAAGGTGCTCGCGCCTCCGTGCGCTATGGCCTGACCCTACCCTGCGGTGTGCCTGAGCGGCGCGCCAGGAGGCGACGCCGCTCATCCGGTGTCGCCCGTTCCCAGAGCTTCGGCAGGTCGTTCCTTCGACGCCATAGCTGCGGCGCGACGAGCGGCTGTAGCTGGTTGGCCTCGGCATTGAGCGGCTCGATTGAGAGCGGCGATGGTATTCGGTATCGTCGGCCACATGGCTAGATGTACAGCACCAGTAATGGGCCACCGTACAGCGAGCGGTGCAGCGGCCTGCCCTGTACATGGTGGCGGCTATAGCCGCTACCGCTCCTACTCGTCCCCGTCCTACTCCTCATCGGGGAGCAGCGCCGGCGGCCGGAGCAGCGGCGGCGGGTCCGGGAGCAGCGCGAGGCCGAGATGGTCGCGACCAGGTTCGTCCCTGTCGTACACGCCTGCAGAAGTGCGGGCTCTCACGCCTGTCCGCGAGAGCGTCGAAGGGCGCGCGGCCCTGCCTGGCCCCCGGGACGCCTTCCTCTGCCATGCGTGGGACGACCGGCAGGAGGCCGCCAAGGAGCTGCACGATCTGCTCGTGTCACTCGGCGTCTCGGTCTGGTTCAGCGAGAAGGATGTCGGCCTCGGCACGCCGTTGCTCCGCGAAATCGACAGGGGACTGGCGAAATCGCGAATCGGGATCGTGCTGGTGACCCCTGCGCTGCTGCGCCGCATCCAAGGAGAAGGCATCGCCGACAAAGAGTTGTCGGCACTTCTGGCGCGTGACCTGCTCGTCCCCATCGTGCACAACACGACATACGAAGCTCTCCGCGAAGTCAGCCCCCTGCTCGGCTCGCGAAGCGGCCTGAGTACTGCAGAGAATCCGATGGCAGACATCGCGAGAAAGCTCGCCGAGTTGGTCGCCCTCTAGCTCATGCCCGCGACTCGCCATTCGACTACATAGCTCCGTCGCCACGGCTGATGAGCATCGAACCGGGCATGGCCGCAATTGATGCGCGCATCCAGATCTTGGGTAACACCTATTCTGATGCGATCCGGCGGGTGGTGGGAACCGTGTAGGGTGGCACTGTCACCCGCAGGAGATTGTCGCTCGACGTACGCGTGGACGGCACGGAAGGTGCCGCGCTCGGCGTGATGAGCCAGGGCGAGCTGCACGCGCTGGCCCTCAGCCTCTTTCTGCCACGCGCCACCCTGCAGAAGAGCCCGTTCCGCTTCGTGGTGATCGACGATCCCGTTCAGGCGATGGATCCGTCGAAGGTCGAGGGACTGGCGAAGGTCCTGGATGACATCGCACAGGTCCGACAGGTAGTGGTGTTCACTCACGATGATCGACTGCCTGAAGCAGTTCGCCGGCTCGGCATCGACGCGAGCCAGCTCGTGGTCGCGCGTCGAGGCAAGTCCGTCGTCGAGGTTCGTCGCGGCACCGATCCCATCGCTCGCTATCTGGACGATGCCCGCGCTCTCGTGCGCAGTGAGGGCGTGGACGCTGACGTCGCGGCCCGAGTCGTGCCCGGCTTCTGCCGCAGCGCGCTTGAGGCGGCGTGCACCGACGCGTTCCGAAGAAGGCGTCTCCTTCGCGGTGCCGTCCATCGCGACGTGGAACTCGCGCTCGAGAACGCCACAACGCTGACGGCAAAGGCCGCCCTCGCACTGTTCGATGACTCAACACGCGGGGGAGATGTGCTGTCGGGGATCAACTCACGCTACGGGCGATCGGCGGGCGACACGTTCAAGGACTGCAACAGCGGCGCTCACGTGGGGATGGGCACCGACACGCTCTCGGTGCTCGTCGAGCGGGCGGGGAATCTGGCGCGCGACTTGGCGCGACTGCAGTGACCCTCGCCCGGTGGCTGATCGGTGAGGCTCGCGTGCTCCTTGAGCGCCCTGAGGCGGCTACCGCTGGATTGTGGCCTCGTGCTGCCGCCGTGCTCGCCCGGCAGGCGATAGAGAGCGCGATGCGCGAGCTCTGGCGCCGTCATGCCCCTAGCCTCGAACTATGCTCGGCTCGCGCGCAACTGCTTTGCCTCGGGGAGTACCTCCGCGACGAGGAACTCGGCGCGGCCGTGAGCAACGCGTGGGGGGCGCTCAGTCGAGCGTGCCATCACCACCCCTACGAGATCGATCCAACCGCCGAGGAACTTCGCGGCTGGATCAAGGTCGCGGACCGCCTCACCGAGGCGGTCGAGCGCCGCGCATAGCGGAGCCCCTCGAGGTCGCCGACCACTACGGGCAGGTACTCGGAGATCGTCTGGAACTCGGCTATCGCCACACCGCGAAGGAGAGTCCTGCTCATTGACTTCGACTGCTGAGCACCTGATACTCCCGGCAATCCTCCCCGCCGCTCCTTCGGGGGCTGGCGGGGTTTTGCATACCCACGGTGGCAGCCATGAGCCGCGTCATCGTCTTCGTGGATGCCCAGAACTTCTATCGCGGTGCCCGGCGGGCGTTCTTTGACGATGGGATCGACCCATACAGGGTCGGCCAGTTTCAACCGCGCGCTCTGGGTGAACTGCTCTGTTCTCGAGACCCTGGCAGGTCGCTTGCCGCAGTCCGGCTGTATACGGGAAGGCCTGACGCTTACCTGCAACCTGCCGCGTACCGAGCGAACGTCCGGCAGTGCCAAGCCTGGGAGCGGGCCGGCTGCCATGTGTTCGCACGCCAGTTGAGATATCCGCACGGCTGGCCCGACAACGCAGACGGGCAGGGTCCCCAGGAGAAGGGGATCGACGTGAGAATGGCGCTCGACATAGCCCTGCTCGCGTACAGGGGCGAGTACGACGTGGCGATCATCTGTTCCGGCGACACGGACCTCATTCCCGCAATCGAAGAAGTGCTCGACGGGGAAGGGTCCGCACGGGTCGAGGTCGCGGGCTGGCGCTCGGAGCGCTACCGGCAACGACTGAGCATGGAGAATCGCAATATCTGGTGCCACTGGCTCCGGCGCGAGGACTATGAACGCGTCCGTGACGATACCGACTACCCGTCGTCCGGCTAGGCGGCATGCGGCGGACTGGGACCGCGTAGTAGCCCAGCCAGCCACGCTCGCCGCCCCACCAAGGGTCGCAACTTGATCGCGGCATGTGCGCCCCAGTGCCACATCTTGACGCGTCCGCACCTCGCGACCATCGCGATGCCACAGTACTGACAGAGGCCGCGGCCCCCTGGTGGTGTCCGCCGTTCTCCGTCTACCAGAGCGAGGTCCATTAGTCCCCTGCGACGACCTACACGGCCTCGGGCTGCAGGGCAGGAACTTCGATCTCGACCAGCTCGAACCGCGTCGAGAGCGTCGGAGGGGCATCACCGTACTCCGCCAGCAACTCCTCATCGGCCTCGGAGAGGGCCTGGCTGTGGTACGGGCTCGCGTCGTCAATGGACATCGTGGGTTCGGGTACGGGATCGCCGTCTTCGATCAGTGCCTCGATGTGGAAGGTGCGAGCCTCGCGGATCATCGCCAGCATTTTATCGGGGGTGCCGGCAGCGCTGATGCAGCCGGGCACGTCCGGCGCGTAGGCACCGTAGTTGTTCGGGGTCTGCTCAATCACGACGGCGTAGGTCAGCCTCGTAGAGGTGGCGGTTGAGCGGGGTCTTGCAGCCGATCTTCGTCTTGCTCCCGTCGACCCAAGCGTCCGACACGTGCGGCAGCACCTCGCGCGCAATGTACTCATCCAGCTCTCGTGCCCATGAGCGGCTTCTGATAGCCCGAGGCCAGTCGATGACAGCACGGATACACGCCGGGGGTCGCGGCCGATGAGGGCCGCAGGCGGATCGGGCGCCTGCTGCGCATGCGCGCGGGGGGTGGCGAGTGGCCACCAGCCGAGCACGGCGGCGGCGGCCGTCCGCGCACATCGCCCGAGGCCGCTTGCCGTGGCGTTCGGACGCGTTCTGCTGGAACCCGGCACCGTCGAGGTGGTGGGTGACGATGGCGTCATTCTCGCCTCTGTGCGCGACCATCAGCCTGCCGAGTTGGGGGCGCGAGTCGAGAGCAAACTTGTCGTAGGACGCCGCCGTCTTCCCGCTGAAGCTGATCGGCGATGCGCGGTCCCAACGCGAGCCATGGTCAACAGCCTCAGGGGGTGTTTCACTGGCTGAGTCGAACTCAAGGGGGGGCGCTATGCCTGACATGACCGACTTCGAAGCAGAGGTGCTAGTGTCCCGAGTCAGGGATGCGCTCTAGATATCCGGCGAGGTTGTCAAGGATCTGGTCCGCGGACTTGTGCCAGATGAAGGGCCTCGGATTCTCGTTCCAGCTGGCGACCCACATCTCCACTGAGCGGATCAGATCAGGGACGCTGTGGTGCGTGCCGCGCCGGAGCCACTTGCTGGTGAGCTCTGCAAACCAGCGCTCCACGAGGTTCATCCAGGAGCTGTAGGTCGGCGTGAAATGCAAGGTGAAGCGGGGATGGCGCTGGAGCCAGCGCTGGATGGCGGGCGTGCGGTGCGTGGAGACGTTGTCGAGCACGACATGCACCGCCAGTTCACGGGGAACGCTGCGGTCGATGAGGGTGAGGAACTGCTGGAACTCCCGAGCCCGGTGCCGGGGGGTCATCTCCGTGATCACGCATCCCGAAGCGACATCGAGCGCCGCGTAGAGGTTCGTCGTGCCGTGACGGATGTAGTCGTGCGTCTGGCGGGCGGGGACGCCGGGCATCATCGGCACCGTCTGAGCGGTGCGGTCGAGTGCCTGGATCTGGGTCTTCTCGTCCACGCACAGCACAACCGCCGCGTCGGGCGGGTTGAGATAGAGCCCGGCCACGTCACGGACCTTGTCGATGAACTGCGGGTCGGGCGACAGCTTGAAGCTCTCCACGAGGTGCGGCTTCAGGCCGAAGGCGCGCCAGATCCTGGAGATCCCCGACTGCGACATCCCGAGCGCGGCTGCCATCGATCTGGTCGACCAGTGCGTCGCGTTGGGAGGCTGCTCCTCCAGCGTCGTGACGATCACCGCTTCCACCTGTGCATCGGTGATCGTGCGCGGCGCCCCGGGGCGCGGCTCATCCTGTAGCCCATCGAGCCGCCACTGGGCAAAGCGCCGGCGCCACTTGCCGACGGTGATCGGATGGCAATCGAGCGCCGCGGCGATCGCCTTATTCGATGTCCCCTCGGCCGCTGCAAGGACGATGCGACAGCGCAGCGCCAGCGCCTGGGCCGATGTCGGCCGGCGCGCCCACCGCTCCAGCGTCTCACGCTCCTCGTCGCTCAGGACGATCGCGACCGTCGGCCGTCCGATTCGGGTGCTCATCACGTGCGTCCGGAAGTCGAAGGGGTGGTGACGTGATGACGTGACCGGTCCGGAGACATGCTCGTTGCTGCCAGCCGGTGAGAGTCCGGCACGGGTAACTGTCAGGAGGCCCGTTAGCAGGTCGGCGGCGTGGACGGGAAACGGTCTGCGTCGAAGCCCGACGTCAAGAGCCCTATGAGGGGGAGCAAACGTGCGGTCCGCAGCATGACGCGAAGTCTGCCGCGCCGTGAGACTCGCCTGTCTATTGACAGGACCAAGGAGGAGCCGAGCCCGGGTGGTCAGGGCGAAGGCCATGGACGAGGTGAAGATCCTGGAATGCAGCCTCAAGAAACCTCCCGGCGTATGGGACGTGGAACGTACGGAAGGTAGCGACGGGAACCGGAGAAGCCCTCCCCGGCCCGGCACCCTGTGAGAGGGCGTCGGAGCGAGGCGTCCTATAACCGGTCAGAGCCGGGAAGTGGACAGCCAGCCGGAAGGGTGGCGGAGGGGGTCGTAGTACCGCTGGAGCCGGACGGACAACATAACCGCCGGTGATGGGAAGGACCCCTACTTTGTCCGTGCATGTTGCTGGGGGTGTGGACTGGTGAGTGCCCCTCGGGGCTAGCAACCACTTGGTAGGGTTCGAGGCTCTCCGCACATGCTGTACCGGCTGGCCAAGGCACGACCCACGTTGTGGGGAGCGCTGCATGCCATCTGGTGAAGGGCATCGGTGAGCCGGATGAGGGAGAACCTCACGTCCGGTTCGATGTGGCAGGGGCTGGAGACGGACGCTGCTATGGCCGTGGAGTTGGGCACCACCGGGAAACCGGCTTGGAACTGATGCGCCACCGCCTACGGCTCGCACCGCGCCAGCCCCTGACCCTACACTCCAGAGTCTGCCCCATGGGGCACAACCCCGCTGTGCCGCACCATACCCGTTATATGTCTCTATTGCGACTCGGGACACTAGACGAGTTGCGCCGCATCCGCGAGTCGGCGGAACTCCACGAGTTGGCCATGTTGGAACATCTATACCGCGATGATCCCGAGGGCGACCGCCTGCCGCTTGGGCTGCGCTACACGCTGGGGAAGCGCCGTAACGACCTCGCTTCGGGCGATATGTAAAGCGCTCCTCTGGAAGCCCGTGGTCAGCGTCGGCCTTCTTCGCGTGGACAGCTTGCGCTGGGGCTAGTCGCCGGCCCTCGCTTCGGCACGGAGACGGCCATCCTCGCGTTCTGGCCCGGGCTGGTCCGGCTGGCTTCAGTTGAGCGCCGGATCGCGCTCGCCATCAGGGCAATCGTCGCGCGCTGGAGCTGACCTCACGGCTTTGGGACACCGTCGGGGCTCGCGCGGCCGACTCAGCTCCGCACGTTGCGGCTCCACCGCCCCGCGGCGCGGGCTGAGCCCCGCGCTTCTGGCGATAGCCCAGGCGGCGCTGCCACCGCTCGGGCATGACACTGCCCTCGCCGACAACGAGCGGGCTCACGTCGAGCAGCCGCATCGGCGCACCCGTCCCCCCCTCATCCAGGGGGTCGTGCGGAGGATCACCGGGTTGAGCGCCGCCGCAGGGCACCAGCCGGGAGAACTCAAGACCCGTTGGCCCCCAAGTGCCGGCGACCCCAACCTCGCCAGAATGCAGTCGATGTCGTCGGACGACCGCGGACAATCGCCGTCACCGATCTGGCCCCCGCGTTCGCGCGCCTCGAACCGCACGAGATCGAGGACTGTCTCTGCATCTTCACGGGACTCCTCGGAGACAACACGCCCCTCCGGTCCGCCGACTGCCGATGCAATGGCGGCGGGTGTACAGGTACGCGCTCGGCCCGCGGCGAGAGAGCGCGCTGCTGACCCGCCGTAGTGCCGTGCGCCCGTCATCGTGCGGCCGGAGCCCCGAGCGCTCTTCCAGCGCCGGGTCGCGGTGACACCCCGGCAAGAGCTGCTCAATTGAGGCCTGTCGCAGCCTGAGGCATGCTCAGCCCTGTCTCCTCCACGACGGGAACGCCGTGAGCTCGCGGTGTGCCGAGTGAGTCAACCTCACACCATATCGATGTCGCGCTCGACCGCGGCGATCACTCCAGGCCCTGTAGCCTCACTCTGCTCGACACTGACCTGGTCGAACACAAGGAGCGCGCAGGCGAGAGCGGGAGCTCGCACCGATTGGACGGCATCGTAGTCGCTCGCGTAGTCGCTGAAGCTGCTTGGGCTCTTCCCTTGGTGCAGGTGTGTCATCACATTGCGCGGGTGGTAGAGATGCTCCGCACTGGCGCGCCAAGTGTCCGCCTCGTTGGGAGTCAGGATGCCTCGGACATTCGCTAGCCGCTCCCGGAAGCGTGCCTCGGGCGAGTCCGTGCCCGGGAGGATGCCCTCGACCAAGGTGTGCAGTCTGAAGACAACAGCCGTGTGCGCCATCTCCCCGAACTCGCCGTGGTCCGCAAGCGCCGTGGCGTGACGGATCAGCCCTTCGTAGGCAGCGGCCACATTGGGATCGGCAGGCGGACAGGCCGGTACGGCGAGCGCTCGAGGACCCCATTGGTCCGGTGCCAATGCCACTTTGCCCAGGGTCCAGCATCTGAGTACTGCTTGGTGATCGGCGTCGGTCGTGGGGAGTGCGGCGAACTCGGCATCCAGTTCCGCACTCTGCAGCTTGGCGTTTCGTCTCTCACCAGCGAGCAGCCACGTTGCCAGCAGGGAGTGGTTCGTGTGCACGTCCGGATAGTCAAGCTCCGCCATGCGCCGGTACGCGTCGATCGCGGACCGGAACCAGTCGTCATCCAGACCGAGTTGCGCCGCGCGGTCGCTGAAGGCTACGAGGGAGTTGTCCGACTTGAGGCTCAGTACCCTCTCGTAGAGCGTGCTGAGGACGAGCGGCGACAGCTCGCAGCCTAGTGCCAAGGCAACTCCTCAGCGATCCTGTCGGCGAGCGTTGGGCGATTCCCGGCCTCGGACTCCCCGTCTCGCAGGGGCCAGGGCACCTCCAGCCCGGCCAGCGCTGCCGCGGGTACCCGCCGCATGACGGATCCGATCTCAAGTCCGCCGAGCCTCTTACGTCCTTCCGGACTGTCGAGGTACGAGGCGAGCGCGCGGCCTACTTGAGGGTCCCCGCAGTGGACAACGAGTAACTCGGAGCCGATCGCTAGTTCGCGGTCGACGAGAGCGACGCGGTGGCGCGGCCCGATCCTGGTGACGACCACGTCTCCCGGTGCGGCCACCGTCGTTACGAGGTCCCTCGGAGCCCACGTCGTCGCGCTCGCCCCGATGCTCACGTCGCGCGCCAAGAGCACTGGCAGTGACCCGCCAACAGGACCGGCGAGCTGATGCCGTTCCGGCACTCCCCTCGCCGCCGTGACATCGGCGAACTCTCGGATCGGCCGGCGCGGACCGGTGATGGTGACTGTGTCGACGATCCGCGGGTCCCAGGCACCCATCGCCTGTAGATGGACTGTCCGCCACTGGCTCGACTCGGCGCCTTCTAGCTCAAGAGCCACGGATGGCTCGGGGAGGAGTCTGACCAACCGCTCGTTGGGCGGAGAGAGGTGGGGACTATCCAGGAGGTCGCCGTGGGCGAGACTGGGAATCCGGATGGAGCCGAGCGTGCCGGGGGAGAGGGACCGAGATGTCACCGGAGCGGCCGATCGACGTGCCCGGATTCCCCAGCGAGAGGACAGCAGCGCCCACAGCATGAGTCCCGAAACAGAGTGAGGTCGCAGCGCCACAAATCTCGACGAGAACGCCAGCGCAGCGCTTTGGCCGTCTACGAGGTGACAGAGCCCGCCGGCCGCCGGCACAAGGACATCACCAAGGGCTAGTCCGTTGATCCCGACGCGCTGCACTAGCCCTGAATGGGACTCGAAGAGCCGTGTGATCCGTCCTGTGAACTGGTCGATGCTTCGCGGGGTGACCACGAGGTCGGCGGTGCGGGGGCGCCGCAGAGGGGCGATCGCCTGAGCGACATCGGAGACGAGCTGAACGGGGCCGCTGTATGAGGCGGGGTGTGCACCTTCCGCGAGCTCAGGAAGGGACCTGGGATCGAAGGACTCGCGCTCTACCCAGACGAGCCCCCAACGACTCATTCGGCCTCCAAGTGCCGTAGGTACTCACGCAGAAAACCGCCACTAGGCGACACCTGCTCGCTCCAGTCTTCCCTCAGCTCTGCCATGAGCGTCTGAGTTGGCGCGGCGTCTTCCAGCACGAGAAGCGCCGGTGATAGGCCGGTGAAAGGCTCGAGGACGCCGGGGGGCAGCCCGACGACAGCGGTCACCCGAGCTCGCCCGAGGACAGCTTCGCGAAGGCGGCGAGCGGCTCCGCCGCCGCCAAGGACTCCGCGGCGCACCAAGAGCACGGCCCGCCCGCGTGGCCGCAGCAGAGACAGTGCGCGATCTATGAATGCGACATCGGCGTCGGTGGTTGGCGACCCGTCGGCCATGACGTAGGGACTAGCGAGCCGCGCCGCCATCGGCGGGTCGCATGCGATGTAGTCGACGCGGTCTGCCTCGGCGGTGAGAGAGTCAACGCAGCGGATCTCGAATTCTTCGCCGGAAAGATGCGCGATCGCGCTTGCCAGGTCAGTGAGAGGCGGGGAGATATCCTGTCCCTCGTAGCGGAGCCCTACACCCTCAGCACGCGCCCAATCTGCTGCCGCCCAGAGAATCGAACCGATCCCGCAGGCGGGGTCAAGGACGACGGAGTCTGGAGACGGCCGTAGCAGTTGCGCCATCGCGCGTGCTACCGGCTCAGGCGTAGCCGCTTGGCGCACGAGATCCTTGCCTTGCGCCTTGACCCAGTCGACGCTTCCCCAAACCGCACCACTTCCGGGCTCGAACGCCGTCCCCAGCTCGAGAGCTTCGCTGCTCGCTGCCAGGAGCGCTCCCCAGTCGCGGGATCCCTGCCCGTCCGCCGGCCCTTGCCGCTGGCCGGCGACGTCACGCAGCAACTGGGCGAACGCCTCTCGGCTCACAGAAGGCCGGGCGGTCGCGCGCGATGGGCGTGGGCCTTCCGACCGAAAGAACTCGACGAAGGAAGGGTCAGCCTCGTGCCAGGACCCGTCGTACACGAAGTTCTGAGGCGTGCCTAGGACGTTCGCGTATGCGGCAAGCTGAGCGAGCACTCCCCGGGGGGGTGGCTCACCGAAGGTACCCTTGACTTCGACGAGCACAAGCGGTGAGAGGGCGCCGGACTCATCGGGGCCCCAAGCCACCAAGTCGGCTCGGGCAGCCGCCTTCCGACCGGCTCCGACCTGGACTTCGCGCGCCACGTGCCCGTAGCCGAGACTGGCCAAGAGATCGGCGGCCTCGTCCGCTAGTCGCCGCTCAAAGGGCATCTTGTCTCCTCGGGTCCGGGTTCGCCGTGACTTCAGCACGCGAACATGGCGAATACGAGCCCGTCATCGTACGGACCGTGTCAAGCCCCAGGCGGGATAGCAAACCGCGGGTACACGTCCTCAGGCGTCCAGAGATTCAATTGCTAAGAAGGGCAGCAATTGGGGATCAATTTGGGGATCAACACCGCGGCACAGCGCGGTACGACAGGGGACGCGGCGTGACGGCGACCGCCCGACTCAGGATTGGAGAGGGACCAGATCGCACGTCCCGGGACCAATCAGCACCGATTCCGGAGGTCTCATAAGCCCTTGGTCGCGTGCCCTGTCGTCCCAGCCGACCCAGACTCGGCGAAGAAGGAGCGAATCCCATCGACCTGAACGTCTTTCCATTGAGAATGAGCCCCGCCGCCCTTCTGCCGAGGGGCCCGCGCCTAGCGCCCGGGCCACTGCCGCCTCAGGGCCTCGTGCGCGCGATCACACGACCACGAGCAGCTTCGGGCCTGGATCGCGTGGCCACGCAACGGGGGCCGGTCGCCGGGGCTGGGCGCGGAGCCGACGTAGCGACCGGAGGCGAGGCGGCCGTCATCGTCCTCGACGGTGGAGTACGCGAAGCGGCGGCTGAGATCGCTGCCCGGTGAACGGTTGAACGCGTCCGCCCCCTCGCGCAGGGTGCGATCCTCGGCTGTGTGGCCCAGGCTTCGGGCGGGGCGAAGCCGGGCTCGAGCAGCCAGTCCGCCGGAGCGGACACCACAAAGAGCGGGATGTCGCGCTCCCCGGCGGCGATGAGCGAGCGCTCCGGCGCATGAGTGTGCTCGACCTCAAGCAGCGCCGTTGGCTCGTCGCGCGCGTCGAGCATGGTGATGTCGGGCACGCAGTAACCCCCCTGCTCCAGTGACAGACGCCGTTCGGCAACGGCGCGGACGGCTCCGTCGAGCAGGTCGAAGAGGTGGTCGTGTCCGCCGGAACGACACCTCCACGTGATGAACTGGGAGGCGATCGAGCGCTCTTCGTAGAGGTGCCACGGGGGATGGTTGGCACGAAGCCCGAGCGAGCAGTAGGCGCAGGGCGTCAGCTTCCGAAGGAGCAGGTCTAGGAGCGCGCCTTTCCACTGCTCATGCTGGCGCGATGGCATGTCAGTGAGTCTACGTGATCGGCCCGTGCAAAGACGCGCCTCAGCCGAATGAGGCCCGGTCCCGGCCGGGTCTCCGGGCGACCGCCAAGCCGCCCAACGGCCCGTCTGCGGAGACTCACGGGCAAGATCGTCGAGCGTCCGTACGGAGGCGGCGGGGACGTATTACGATGACTTCCGCTTCGCCGCGCTCGAACGATTCAACTGGAGCGCCCGCGACCTCGTCCTGCGCTAAGCGGTCTGCCTCTTCAGCGTGTGCATGAACGCGCCCGCCTCCCCCGGGGAGTATTGGCGTGGCCAGCTCAGGACCGGCCTCTCGATAGTGAACGACACACTGCGTTGAATGGCCGCGTCGCCCAGCATCACGCGGACGTGCTCAGCGGGGCAGCTTCACGCGGTTCGGTTGCGGTCTCACGAAGGGGTCCCGTCAGGCCGGTCAGCTCCGCTGCGGTGGGTACATTTCGGGTACATGTTGGGTGGTACTGCATGGGACGAGGCGGTACAGCAGGCAACACCAACCTCGGCACTGGCCGAACAGACAGGATTGGTCGGCACTCAGCGGGACCGCATGGGATAGGACAGGATCGAGCTTAGCGCCCTGGCAGTGTGGAGGTCAGGGGTTCGAGCCCCCTCAGGTCCACCATCTTCAGGTTCAAATCCCAGCGTTGACCCCGCGCAAGCGCCGCCAACCGGGTACATGTTGGTTACATGCACGCGCGCAGATGGCCGGGCTCGACCTCTACAATCTGCCGTCCGCAACCTAGGGGATGGCCACACGGGCGGGCACACGCTCCGTGCTCCACACCGGAATTTTGGAGGCATCGCGCTTGCTAGCACGAGATGGAGCCCGACGATCGCACGCACTCGCGATCTCCGCCCGCTCGATAGCAACGCCGACGCTACTCAGCTGGCGCGTCCGGCAATCTGCCGTGTACCGATGCTACGGGCCCGCCGCGCTCACGTCGTCTCCGCGGTGCCCGACGACGAAGCCCTCGCTGGTCGCGAGCCAGGCCCGCTCTCGACGCGCCGCGAGGGACGAGGCGCGCGCGGTCACCGCCCCCCCGGACCAGAGTAGAGGTCGATCGTCCCGGCCAAGTACCTGCGACTGACGCCGTACCGGGCGGGATCGGTGGCGCACCTGCGGACCATGGTCTCCAGGTGACTCAGGCGCTCGCGGTCCATGGGGACCTCGCGATCGAGCTCCGCCGTCTCCGAGGAGAGGTAGTCGGGCAGCGTCGGGGCGGCGCCCCGCAGCCGCAGCTCCAGCTGCGTCTGGGTGATGCCGGCATCGTCCGCGCAGTAGACGGCGGCCTCCACGAGGTCGAGGATGCGCCCTTCTTCGCGCGTCCGGTACCGGCCGCTGCCGGCGCGGGTCCGCCGTCGGCGCTCGTTGAGGTGATCGATGAGCTCCGCGCCGCGGGCGGTGCCGTCGACGAAGCGGCGGTAGAGCTGCGGGTCGTCGATCTTGACCGCGACGAGGACGACAAAGAGCGCCGGATGGAGCGTCTCACCCTGCTCGAGGTCCCCCGCCGCCAGGGCCAGCAGCCGGACGCAGTAGTCCATGTCCCGGAGCGAGAGACCCAGGTCGCCGACCACCACGGGCAGGTACTCGGAGATCGTCTGGAACTCGGTGAGGTGACCCTGCCGCGTGCGCGCGTGCTCAGCTCGAAGAAGAAGGCCTCCAGCCCGTAGCGGTGCAGCAGGTAGAGGCAGAACCGCATCGGGTCAGCCTCGGGGAGCACGAACTCCATGTCGAAGAAGCGCCGAAGGTACGTCCCCGCCTCGATCGCGCCGTAGACCGACTCCACCGAGCGCGTGAGTTCGTGGCGGTTGACCCCGAACACGAAGACGACATCGGGTACGTCGAAGATGTGCTTGACCCGCTCCAGCAGCGCGATCGCGAAGGTCGGTCTGCACCGGTCGAGCTCGTCGATGATGAACACGACCGGGTGGCCAGTCTCCTCCCGGACGTCGGACGCCAGGAGCCGCAGGGTCTTCCTGAGCTCCTCCGTCGCCGCCCTCTTCGCATCGTAGGCGTCGAGCCTCTCCGAGGCGGGGCGATCACCTTCCGTCGGGAGCGGCGGGAGGGACATCCCGGTGCCGAGGAGCGAGGCGGCCGACACCGCATGGTAGAGCAGGGGGCCCGCCGCCTCCACGACGCTGCGGACCCGCTCTGCGAAGCCCTCGCCGAGGTGCTCGCGGACCTGCGCAATGATCGCGAGCAGCGGGTCGCTCGCGAAGTCGTCCTCCCAGGCGTTGTAGTAGATCGCCCGCCAGCCGGGGTCGCATGTGCGCAGCTCCTGCGCCCAGCGCTTCAGCACGAAGGTCTTCCCGGTCCCCCAGCGGCCGTCGACGCTGATGACGAAGGGCGCCTTCTGCGATGAGACGATGTTCGTCAGGCGCTTTCCGATCGCTCTGCGATCGAGCATGTCGTCGGACCAGGGGTTCCCAGGGTCGGGCTCCCGTTCGGGGAGCGCGAGCGCGGGCCGCTCGGGCGAGGCGTCGGTGGGGTCGGTCCGCTGCGCCATGCCGTCAGAGGGAAGCCGACGCCGGACGGGCGCGCTGCAGGCACGCAGGGGCTGCCCGCAACCGGAGACGGGGCTGGCCGGGGCCGGTGTGCGTCACCACGGGCCTGCCTCAGCGGGGAGCCGAGGAGGAGGCTACCGGGCCGGCGCGCGCGCCGCCACCGCGGCGGGGCCGGATGGCCTGCGGCTGTCCGCGCGCCCGCACCATCGCCGAGCGCTGCTCCTGCAGCGAGTTCCGCCCGACGCTGAGCTGCTCGTGGTGTGCCGGAGCCTGACCGGGGCTGCCCCGGCGCATCCGGCAGGCGCTCACGCGCGCTCAGCGTCAGGCGCCGAATACGGTCCTTGATGCGGTCGAGGGTACCGGCATCAGTTCGAAGTCTCTGGCGCACGAGGGAACCGCGACCCGCCATGCTTGGTGCGACAGATTTCTTCGATGACGTCGGCTCCGTAACAGATCGCCAGTCCAGCTCGTTCCTCAACCTCGAGCACCCGGGAACTGTGGCAGCCGAGAAACACTCGGCCGACTCCGAACGTGGAGTCGTCGGAGATCCCAGGCCGGCGTGGGTCCTTCGGATTCCAGAATCCACTGTACTCACCGAACACAGGGGAGCCCGACATTCCGGGCACCGTATGCACGTCGAGCAGCATCGCCGGGAGTGAAACGCCGTCTTGCATTCCGCCCACAGATGAGAACGCTCCCCCGAGTCGGACCTCATAGCCAGGAGTCGATGCCAACGTCCCCGACTTTATGACTGGCAACCCCGGCCCCGTGCTAAGTCCTCGCGGGAACCCTATCACCAGGGCTTTCAGCCCCGGGTCTATGGGGATAAGCCCATCATCGATCTTGTTCGCCGGGTTATTGAAAACGCCACTTTCCCAACCGGAGACTCAGACCACGGTATCGCAACTACGTCGCAGAGCGAGCCGAGCTCGGGATGCTCGAACCAGAGAGGACCATCGTCGTCCTCGATCTCAACCTGATGCGCTGCCAGATGCCCTGAGAAGGCGCCGTCTTCACGGTCTTTACCGCGTACAACCCACTTGGCCCGGATGTACAAGGGGTAACGTCCACCAGTGTCCAACGACTGGCCTGTGAGCGGATCTTTTCCGGTTACGTTGTGCCAGTTCGTAATGATGAACGTCTCTCCCTGCGTCTCATAGAAGAAGGCGGTCCCCAAACTGATGCCGCCTTGCAGATCGCACATCTGTATCTGGAATGGGCAGCCGATGTGTCTGTCGTTCAATGGTTCCTGTGTTGTCACCCTGCTCTCTTACCTCCTTCAGAAAGCTCGGTTCCTGTTGCGGGGGCGGGTGGACCGGTCCCGGGCTCCGGGACGTCGAGCCCCAGCGTCCGGTGCGGCCGCACGGCGTTGTAGTGACGCACGAACTCGCGCGGCACGTAGCGCAGGTGGCGCTCGGTCACCACGATGATGTGGTCCAGGCATTCACGCCGGAACGTGCCCACGAGCCGCTCGGCCGATGCCATTGGCCTCCGGTGTCGCGATCGAAGACGCCCACCTCTGGCCCCCCGCATCGTCGCGGGGCTGCCTCGGACGGAGGCCGTCACGCTCCGATTCAGGGGGGGCCGATCGCGGGGGGCCCGCGCGTGCTAGCCCCACACTGGCTGCCAGTCGAGGGACGAGCGGCGAACTGCCACGCCGGAGACGTGCCGGGCCGTGACTTCCGTGACGAGTTCGAAGAACCACGAGCCAGCTCCCGGTGCGACGATCACTTCCCCCATGAGCAGGCCCAGGTCGACCTTGTTCCGGACGCCAGGCCGCCGATAGGACTCCGGCGAGCGGTCTATCTCTCCATCCTTCATGGGCACGTCGAACTTGATCGCCCGCACCTCGGACTCGAACTCGAAAGGCTTCCTCTTCACGAGGTAGCGGGGGAAGTCGTTGATCTCGTCGACAGTATCCTCGTCGAAGTCGATGTAGCGGACGGGGAGTACGAACGTCGGCGGACTCTCCAGGAAGCACCCACGGAGATCCGCAGCGGTCGTCCTGACGGCGACGCCTTCCCGCCCTCCCGCGTATAGCCTCCACATGGCCACGGACTCGTGCTCCGAGCGGTGCCAGCAGTTCACGACGACGGAGCGTCTCCGGCGCCTCGCAAACTCCTCGATGTCTGGTGACCCTCTCTCCGAGTCCGCCGACGCTTCGCGCTCCCTGAGCCACCTGTGCAGAAGGACGTTGCCGCGGGGCAGCGACCCCTCGAACTGGTCGTCGACGCTCGCAATGCTCGAGAGGAAGAGGCTTCTGCTGTCGAGCATCGACATGAACTTCGCGAAGCTCATGTACCTCCACAGGACCGCGTCGCCGGACAACTCGTCGGTCGAACTCGCGTACACATGCACAGGCGGCCCTTCTCGCTACCGGACGTCAGTGCCTGCCGGGGGCGCTAGCATATGCCCTTCCGGCCGGGCGTTCCCGGCCACGTGGCCACGGTCGCGGCGGTGCGGGATCCCACCCGGTCGTCGTGAGATTCCCCGGTCGACCGGCCCGACCCGGCACCTCAAGTAGGCTTCCGTCCGGAGTTGCGCCCTCCGCGCAGACCGTACCATTCCCTCTAGAGAGGGTTCAGCACGTCAAGCTCGCGCAGGAGCGTCATCATCTCACGTGGGATGTCATTCCCCGTCATCCATCTTGTCAGCTGCGGCATCGTGAGGGCTTTCCTCCCCTGCTCTTGAAGCGCAGCATTCAGTCGTCGTAGAAGATCCTTCCCTGAGACGAGTTCAAGGCGGCTGTCGAGCGTCGTCCAGCGGATACGAAAGCGCTCGAGAGCCTCCTGGCTCAGGGTAGCAGGGTCCACTCCGGATCTCGTCCTCGCGCCATAGGCGAGATGCTGTGCCACACACTGACCCTGGGCCACCGCGTGCAAGTCGTCGGTTAACGATCGCAGAAGCGATACGACGTCAAGGCTGCTGCTTTCCTCATCGTTCCGTGCTCGAAGCGTCCTCTCGATCAAACTAGGGGTTAGGAAGTAATTCTCAAGTTCCTTCCTCCAGAGAACATGAGCTATACGAAAATCCTCGCGCAGCGCAGCCTCAAGCGCCTCGATTTCTTCATCCGACCGGTAGTCACGGTCAAGCACGACGGCGAGCCGGACATCGGGCCCCACTAGTGTCTTCATGGCCCGTGCAATGTCTCGCGCGTCGTCAGGTCGATGTCCTCCAAGGGGGATCAGTGGCGGGATTCTCGTGCCGCCGAGCACTGCAGGCGACAGACGACTCCCCAGCAACTTGAGGTGCTTCAAGTCAGTCTCCCCCTCCACAAGGATGGCCGCACGGTGGCGCAAGACATCCGTGAGGGCGAAGTTGAACCTAGAGCCAAGAGCATCAAGCGCATCACCGTGGGCACCAGAGCCAAGCCTCTTGCCCAATTGTCGTGCCTTATCGACGAGGACGATCTCGGTGCGCTCGGCGTCGCCAACAAGCTCCGAGGAGTGCGTAGCCAGTAAGCAGTCAGGTCCCGCGCCGCGAAGGACACCCAGGAGGTGCCGCTGTAGCGCGGGGTGCAGATAGGTCTCAGGCTCATCGATCACCAGAATAGTCGCGTCGCGTGCTCTCAACACATGTGTCATGATCTGCAGCCAAACATGAAAGCCGAAGCCCATCCAATAGAGTTCTCGCGTCATGCGCCTTTCCGTACACATCATGTGTACGACGGCGGGAGCGCTTGAACCGAACGACAATTCTCGGAATTCGATATCCACGTCATCCCATGAGCTCATGACTGCGTGCCGGAATGCCTGGAATTCGTCCCTACTGCTTCGGTACCAATAGTTCCGAAAATGCCTTGAGGCGCGATGAGTCTGAAGATTGCGCTGCAGCGTTTGGTCTTCCACGACCTGCTCATTATGTTCCACCGGACCCAACACAAGTACTACGCCAACATCAATTGGAAAGTGATGCTTGAAATCGGCAACAGTTCTAATGATTGGCCCATCGGCGTCAACTACTAGCGAGCAACTTCTGCCGGGGGGAAAAAGCAAACTAAGCGTTCGGCCGTTCGAAAGCTCGAACTCCGCAACGGCGTCCTGATCCGAATAGTTATGCTGAGCGTTCTCGACGGAGATCGGGATTCCCTCGGTCGGAATTCGGTATCCGCGTTGGCTACGATCGCCTCGCTGCAATATCACGGGCCTGCGCGCACGCGCCGTGCGCAAAGCAACACTTAGCGCCCGAAACGCACCGATTATGGTGGATTTTCCGGCGTTATTCGGACCGACGAGTATCGTCATCGGGTCGAGGGTAAGCGAATACTTCTCGAATCCCTTAAAGTTCAATAGACGTACACGAGTGATACGGATCGGAGGGCGTTGATCATTCAATGCGGACATCGCTTGTTCCTGAAGAGGTAGCACACCATGTCGAGCTCCTCGGAGCGATGAGGAAGGTCGGCAGGGCCGCCACGTGGGCCTCGAGCCGTGCGATGTGCTCTTCGCGTGCGTCAGTCATCTCGATGCTGCTCCTTCGCACTTTCGCCCCCCTCGAGAGGGAAGCTCGTTCGTGATACCAGCCTGAGAGGGAACCGGAGCGGCTCGCCGAAGCGGTCCTGGAGCGTCAGAACGTACTCCACTGTCGGGGCGGCGCCCGGCCCGAACCCGGCATGCCGGCCAGTCTTCTCGAAGAGCACGCCCCGAATGTTGTTCAGCAAGTCGTCCTCGTCGGTCCACGTGTGGATGACCTCGTTGGGTTCAGGCACGTTCAACCGCCCTCCTGCTACCCGCCCCAATCCAAGGCCTATCGCCTTGAGTATCGACTCTCCTTCTTCTGGGATGTTGCAAGAGGGCGTCAGGGGTACGAGGGCCAGCCAACTGCCGCCTTGACAAGCGGGGCCGAGAAGCCCGAATATCTCTTCGTGGCATGAGCCACGTTTATCCGCCCGTCGTCGTGCCTCGGCACCACGGCGGGCTTCGTCTTCTCAGCGCTGGAATGCGCGAAGATCGTCAGCGTGAAGCACCGTGGTCCTGTGTGCTTCGGCCCGTAGGAGCCCGCTAAGCGTCCGAGCGCAGCACACGACCTCGAATTTCTTCCCCATCTCGGCGACAAGATGTCCCGCCCTCGCCAGATCGCCGTCCCCGCTCACAACAATGCCCACGTCCCAGCGATCTTCGTAAGCGCCCATGACGAGATCGAGCGCGACTCCTACATCCACGCCCTTCTCCACCTGTCGGCCACCGCGGTCCCTGATGCTGGCACGCCCGATTCTTGCATTGGGGAGTTGTTGCTCGATGGCTGCGAAGAACCGGCGCTGTCTCGCGTACGCATCGGCTCCGTAGGCTTGGTTTAGGACTCCGGTCCAGAAGCGAACGTCCGCAATCTCGCGGCCACCGGCGATCGACCGCACGAGCGCGGGGATGTCGAGACCACCATCTCCGGTCAGCCGCCGCGCACCTCCGTAGAGGTTGGGCCCGTCGATGTAGATCCCAACGCGATCGACCATGGCTCCCGAATCACCTCCCGTCTGGAGCACGGACATCACACTCTCCGCTCGGAGCATCGGGCCAAGCGGCCCGACGCGGTCCCTAGAGGATAGCGCCGATTGCGTTACTATATCAGGGTAACAGGAGGGTAACGACGATGGATATTCATGCTTTCCCCTGGTGGCGGTTCGACCAGTACGAGATCCGGGACGGGTATGTCCTGCCGTCGGGCAGTTCGCGAGAGCCAATCGGGTTCGACCTCTGGAGCGACAATGCCGGGAGCGGTGTGAGTCGTACGCGGAATCCCGCATACCTTGAGCTGGCAAATGTCCCTGATCCCGACCGGGAGAACGAATTCCTGCCGCCCACCGACTCCGAGAAGCGGCGCATCACCGAGTGGTCCGCCCGCTACGGGCCGACGGGAGCGTTGCTCCAGATGACTGCCGAGGTCACGCTGCCGATGGGTACGGTCCATCGGTGGGTCGGCTACGGGTGGCAGTCCCAGACCACCACTGCGGAGCCAGCCGCTCTGCTCCGCAAGCTCGACCCGTCGATAGGTTGGGACGACTCCCTCTATAGCGAGGCCCTAACTCGCACGTGGTGGAGATTCTTCCCGTCCCTGTGGGCCGACCTGCACAAATGGAACCCCCATCTCTTCGTCTCGCAGGACCCGCTCGGTCGCGAAGCTGAGGTGATGCTCAGCCGAGAGTGGCCAGAACCCGGCACCAAGGAGTTCCGTGAGTCGTATCGGGAGTGCGTGCCTGACTTCATGGCTGCGGCTCTGGCGTTCCGCAGGGCCCTCGATTGGGCGAATCAGGGTCTGAATGCAAGCCTCCCAGTACTAGACCGACTCCAGGCCTTCACGCAGATCAACTACCTGCAGGCCCCAGCTCGGCAGGTACTCGTGCCGCGCAGTAGTCGAGGGACTGACCTTCGCTGGTCAGCGCCGTCGGCAGTAGCGGCACTGGCGGTGATCGCAGCCAACGACATCGCCGCGGGGCACGACTTCCGCTTCTGCCAAAGAGGCTCCTGTACGCGGATGTTCCGCGTCATCAGCACCGGCACTCGGTATTGCAGCCGACCATGCCTCAATGCTGAAAAACAGCGAGCCTATCGCGCGCGTGCGACCGAGGGAGTGGGGGCCAACCGAGAGGGGCGCACAATCCTACGACGCGTCGGCGACCGCGAGAGCGGCTAGGCGGCTGGTCTCGATTCGAATCCGCAAACCGCCACCTCCTCAGGTTCAATCCCGACGCCTAGACCCGCTAAGAAGCGCGAACAATTGTGGCCAAGTTGTGGCCATTCGGCGGGCATCCCCCGTGCCTCGCAGCTGAGCCCGGCCATCCTCGCGTTCGGCGCCCTGTCGGGCGGCGTGGCGTCGGTGCTCGTCATCCTAGACCGGCTCGACCGATGAGGAGGCACCGCAGGAGGGAGCGGTGACCGCGCGGTGGCCGTGGAGCGCGCCGCGGCGGCCCCCGTAGCCCCCCGCTCCGCAGCGGGGGGCGTGGCGCAGGGTCTCCCTGAGCTCCCCACAGTTCGCCCCCGTTCCCCATGCGCGAGCGAGGGCGGCAGACCACGACCATGCTGGCGGTGACGGCTGAGGCGTTCGTCCCGAACGATCATCCCCAGCGGCGCATCAAGCCGCAGCCCGTGCCTACAATCCGCCGCGAAAGGTTTGCCCTATGCCCTCGTCGACGCCACAGGTCGCCCCGTACGGCTCTTGGAAGTCCCCAATCACCTCTGACGTGATCACCTCCAGGCCATCCGCCTCGGAGGGACAGCGCTCGATGGGCAGGTCACCTACTGGCTCGAAGGACGACCAACGGAAGAAGGGCGCTACGTTCTCGTGCGCGGCGAGGCTGACGGCACATCAACCGATCTCACGCCACCTGGCTACAACGTGCGTACCCGCGTCCACGAGTACGACGGCGCACCGGTCTTGACCCACGACGGGATCACCTACTTTGCGAACTTCGCCGACCAGCGCGTCTACCGACGTTCGGACGAAGCGCCCGATCCCGTTCCCATCACCCCCAACCAACCGTTTCGCTTCGCTGACATGCGCTACGACTCGCAGCGGGACCGGCTTATCGCGATCTGCGAGGACCACACTCATGGTGGCCAGGAAGCGCGCAACTATCTCGTTGCTCTCGAGCCTTCGCCCGGCGGTGCGGAAAAGGGCCCTACCGTCGTGACGGAGGGGCATGAAGGCCCACGGTCAGCACAAAGTTCGTCGTACAGTCTCCCTTGGTGAGCCAGCGAAGATTCGAGCCTGCCGATCACCATGCCGTGAGGCCGCGAAGAGGACCTCTCCGTCTTGCGGTGGTTCCTCTGACTCCTCGGCTCACAGCCCCACGGCCAACTCGAAAGTTCGCAGTACAGTCAACGTGGGCCCACCAACCGCCAAAGCCCAAGCCCGGGCATTGGACGCCGCGCGGCCGCCGGTGTTGGGTACATCAGTGGGGAGATTGTCCAGCCCCGTCGGCCGTACGGACGTTCACCCACGGTCCGACCGGTGGCGAGACTTGCTCGAGAAGCGCCGCGACTCTTATGAGGAGTGGACTCGCGTCCGGGGCCGGTCACCTCCGCTGCGGTGGGTACATGTTGGGTACATGCTGGGTGGTACTGCATGGGACGAGGCGGTACAGCACACCACCCCAACCTCGGCACTAGCCGAGCAAACAGGACTAGTCGGCACTCAGCGGGACCGCTTGGGATCGGACAGGAACGAGCTTAGCGCCCTGGCAGTGTGGAGGTCGGATGTTCGAGAACGTCCCTGCCTCGGAGCATGCCGGACGTCATCCTCGTCGCCCGACTATGGCGCGTCGGACGCGGGGACATGACCGGCGAAGCGGCTCGCCAATGAGACGACACCTGTGGAGTACAGTGACCGCCCCTTCGTCGAGAAGCTCGACGTGGAGGGCGGCTTCAGGGTGAGCCCGCTCAGACTGAACGTGGGCATCGGATCGCTAGAGCGATGGGACGAGCAGGCGATTGAGCTCCGGGCAGAACGTCTTGCGAGCGTGGCTGCAAGCGTCTGGGCGGATGTCGACCTGTCGGCCGAGAGCCTCGCCCCCTACCGGACGCAGCCGGAGCGACGTACGGCTGAGACGTACACGATTGACGATCACCCGTACCTTGCTCCGGGAAGCCCGTTCCGACCGCTATTCGACATGTTCCGGAAAGAAGTGCTCGCGCTCGGCCCCGTGGTCACCGAAGAGTTCCTCAAGCACTACGTTGCGTACAAGGCAGAAACCAACTTTGTGGACGTGGTGCCACTGGCTTCGCGGCTCCGTCTCGCGTTGAATATGCGGTTCCATGAGCTGCACGATCCTAGAGGCCTTGCCAAGGACGTCACCAACCTCGGTCGCTGGGGGAACGGCGACGTGGAGGTAGACCTCAGCGAGGCGGAAGACCTCCGGTATGTAATGGGGCTCGTCCGCCAGGCCGTCGAGAGGCAGATGGGAACGGCGACAGCGACACGTGATGGTGCGCACGTGGCTGCTGGGTGAGGGATCATGAGCGCTAGCGACCATGTCGAGTGGGATCCTTGGTGGCGTCGGCTGACCGACCTGCGGTCCACGATCGAACTCGCCGAACTCCGGTGCACGCCTGCTGATGAGCTCATCGGACGTCTCGATTCAGTCCTGCATCACGAATATCCTGCCGATGCGATCAACTATCTGGCTGACTACCCATCGGACGATCTCGCGATCACGAGTCAGATCGCTGACAAGCTCGACTACCTCGTGGATGTCGGCATGAAGCGACGTGGCGAAGAGGGTCGTCGCGTTGATCGCGCACTGTTTCGGCTGATTAGGCTCGTCCCACCGCCGCGAGCGCGGTCGCTCGGCACCCGGCTTCTGGAGGGGCCACGCGTGATCCATCGTCGAACCGGGTACCGAGCGCTCCGGCTCTGCGGACTCGATAGACAACTCGTGAAGATTCTGCTGGGACTCTATGCCGAGCACCAAGACCGAGAAGCGCTCTCGTTACTTGCTGGGTTCGCCGATGAGCTATCGGCGGGCGACTGCGTACAGCTCCTTGAACGGTCTGACACAAAGCGAGATCGCGATTCTCGCCCGAGCGGAGCAAGAGCGCGGCTTATCGAACGGCTGATCGTAGTTGACCCCGCACTCGCGATGACGGTAGCGAGGAAGCTACCAGCCGAGACGGCTTGGGCAATTGGCCGAACTCGCGATCCACAGAGGCTCTCGCTCCTGCGATCGCTCTACGACGATGCGCACGACGACCCATGGTTTGTCACGTTCTATGTCTGGGCGGTGGGGGTAATCGGATCCCAGGCAGACCTCGAACCCGCCCGTCGGCTGATCGAGGTGAAGGAGGCGGAACGGAACTCTGCATTCAACCGTGACTGACCCGCTCCCCTCGGCGACAACACCGCCTACGCCCTCCCCCTCGCCGAGGGCGGCACGATCCTCGGCGACGCGGGGCCCGAACATACCGGACTTCGAGGGCGCACCGGCCGCCGAGGACGGCACGGGCGGTGGGACGTGGGAGCTGCTCGTCGAGCTGCTCGCGAGTCTCCAGCGACCGCCAGGACATCGACCTCTCTGTCGCCGCCCAGCTGCGCGCGCTGCGCGAGCACGCCGAGAAGAACAACTACCTGGTCGTGCGCGAGTACGTCGATGAGGCCGAGAGCGGTCGCGTCGCCGATAGGCCGCACTTCAGGAGGATGCTCGACGAGGCCGGCGAGTCAGGCGCGCCCTTCGAGGAGGTCCTCGTCTGGAAGTTCAGCCGCTTCACGCGTAAGCGCGAGCACGCCGTCGCCTTCAAGTCGATGCTGCGCCGGCGCGGCATCCGCGTCGGACGTGACCGGCGAAACGGCTCGCCACTGAGGTGTGTGCGCGGTGATGCACGTCCGGTCGCGTGGCAGGTTCAAGACATGGGACCGAACCGGGAACTTCCACTTGTCATCCTGCTCAGTGGCAAACTGCTCAGAGCCTGAACAATTGGGGCCGAATTGGGGCCGGACTGCGCAGAAACAGGTGGGATCGCATGGGACAGGACACGACGGCGATCACAGTCTCAGGTTGGAGAATGGGACCAAGTGGGCCAAGGAGGGACCCACTGGTACGGCAGTGGCGAAACTCAAAAACCGTTGGGACCTCGCATGGTCGGCGCCCGCAATCCGGCCGGGACACAATTGCTAAGGAAGCCAGCAATTGGGAATCAGCTCGGGGCGGATTCGGGATAGAGCGGGCCACCGGGTCGCTTGATCGCGCGAATGGCCCCAAAATGGCCCCAACGGAGCCCACGCGGCACGACCCGCAGCGTCCAAGAGCCCGGTTTCAGGTTTGGATGGTGGCGACCCCGATCGGATTCGAACCGACGATCTCCACCGTGACAGTCCACGGCGAACTCGGCAGCCGCGCTCGCGGGGCGTTTGGGCCATCTTTGGGCCATGTTTCATGGTACGTGACGGGTTGTCCCGGGATGAGACGCGTCCAGAGCGCCGGGATACCCCAATGCGCAGGTACGAAACTCCCCATGGCGGGATGTGGGGAAACGCGACGGGATCGAGCCTAGCCCACTGGCAGTGTGGAGGTCAGGGGTTCGAGCCCCCTCAGGTCCACCAAATGCTAGATCGCCTGCCCCCTTATATTCTCACTGCGGTCCCAGTAGCGTCCGAGATCGCGAAGACCGGCAGCGCTGGCATGGCTCGTTGCCCCCTGCCATCCTCGACCCGGCGATGAGCAACCGGTCGCCGGCGCGCTGTCACCGGCACGCCGGCCTTGATCCAGTGCGTCCCGGCGGCGCACCAGTGGCTCGCTCCCTGTGCCCTGCGCGTCGCTGCCACAGCAGTCCCCAAACGCAGCCGGCCCTCTCGTGCTGCCCAAGGGCCGCCAGTCTTGAGCCCGAGTCCGACCGATGTTCCGAGCAGGCGATCGATGTTGCACACGGGACGTGCTCAAGTTCCGTGCGGAAGTAACGATCGCCAAACTGGGCATGGATTGGATCCATTTCGCACCCAGTAGCAGGCGTTACGCAGTTCCTCATTGGGTCACGCCTTGCGAGGTGCGATGTAGGCTACGGCAATGATGCTGCGGGGCGCTCTCATCGTCGCGACCTCGCGGCGGCTCGCGTTGATCGCGACCCTGGCGGCGTCTCGGGCGCACCGCCCAAGGCTGCCGGCCGTGTGTACGGTGCCTCCCAGGTGCACGTGGTTGGTGCGTCTCGCAGCCGTGGCGCTGCTCCTCAGCCTCGCACTGTTCTGGACGCCCGAGCGTGCGTCTGCGTGCCTCTGCAAGGAATTCCCATCCGCAGAGGACATGCTCGCGCGCTCGGCCGCCGTGTTCGCCGGACGCGTAGTGAATATGAGCGATCCGGTCGGGTCCTATGATCCTGCGGCCGGTTACTATCGCGTGGTTGAGCTACGGGTCTCTCGCGTGTGGAAGGGAGAGCCATTCTCAACGATCTTTCTGGTGGATCCTACGACTTCGTGCACTGCCAACTTTCGCGAGGGCGGCCAATATCTTGTGTACGCGTATCGGATCGCGGAAGACGATACTGGGAGTAGCACGCTAACGGGCAGCCTGGCGACCAACGCTTGCTCGCGGCCAGGGAGACTTCAAGACGCTCAGGCGGACATCGATGTGCTGGGCGAGGGTCGGTTGCCCGAAGCCGGGTTGGTCACTTCTGTGCCGGGAGAGGCGACACCGCCTGACCCTCCTGCGCCGGGAGAGGCGCTGTCGCCCAATCCCCCTGTGCCGGACGAGGCGACATCGCCCGATCCCCCTGTTAGGCGTTGGGCGATGGGCCTAGTGGCCGGGGCGATCGCCCTGGCTGCACTGGGTCTTCTGTACGTACGCCGAACGCGTATGCGCATTGTGTGGAGGAGAGAAGGGCATCGACACAGTGATCATGACTGACATGATCCGGCTGGCATGGAGCGGACACCTGTGACGTGAACGAGACGAACGCGACCGCCGCCCCGCTCTGGACGAACGCGTCGCCGTCTCCATCGAGCGCGATCAGTCCGTCACGCAGATCGACGAGCGACGGCTCCACGGCGCGCAGCCGCTCTTCGGCGGTGGCCGGGCCGAGGAGCGCCTCGACCTCGGGCCGTGTCTCCTCCAGACGCTGCAGCGCCGCGCCCGAGGTCGCGCGCACCGCGCCCTCGCCGCCGCCGAACTCGATCGGGGTGAAGGCGGCGCCGATCGTCAGCGCGCCCGCCGCGCGCACGTCGCCGAGCTCGGCGGCGACGCGCGCGGTGTGACGGAGGCTCGTCAGGCTGCTCACGATGTAGGCGGCGACGGCCGCGAGCGCGACCGCGGCGAGCAGCCACGGCAGCGCCTGGCGCACCAGGTCCGGCGTCGCGACCGCGATGCGCCGGAGCCACCGCCCGTCCGCCGCCGTCGCGCCCATCGCCACGGGGCGCGCTCCCACGCCGCCGGCGTCGTCGCCCGCGCGCGAGCGCCAGCGCTGCCGGCTCACCGCCGACGCCCCATGGCGGCGCCCGCCCGGCGCGCCTCGAGCGGGGCCGCGCCGCGGCGAGGCGGTGACGGTCGACGGCGCACGCGAGCCTCCAGCCGTTGGCGATCCACCGTAGGTGCCGACGCGGCGCCGCAGCATCGGGGGGCTGCCTCGGTGCAGCTCGCCGCCCGGCGCGCGCGCCGGCACCCGCCGCAGCCCGGTGCTCCGCGGCCTGTCGAGGTGGCGCGGGTGGGCGCGCTCAGGCGCCGGGGGCGTGCGAGGCGCGGCGGCCGATCAGCTCGTTGAGCGCGGTCGCCACGCCGGCCACCGTCGCGCTGCCGATAGGGCCCGAGGTGTCGTGCAGCATGCAGGTCGCCACGGAGACGCCGTCCGCGGCGCCGCGTGCGACCGTCTCCACGCAGATCCACTCGCCCACGGGCAGGCGGTGCAGCAGCAGCGTCGAATCCGGGTTGACGAAGTAGAGCCCCTCGTCGCTGCGGTTCGAGACGGGACTCGCGGCGTCGGCCGCCGCCGCCACGCGCTCCAGCGCCGTGAGCTCGTGATCGGGGAGCAGCGGCGCGCTGCGGCGTATCCAGCGGATCGCGGGCTCCGCGCCGCCGGTGCGGCGCACGCTGCGGCTCTCGCCCGCGCGCGGGTCGCGCTTGGCCTTCGGGTCCAACGGCAGGTCCGGCTCGAAGCCCTCGGGCGCGGGCATCGCGTTCGAGGGCGGCTGCGCGACCTGGCCCGGCGGCTCCTGCGAGCGGCGTATCAGCAGCCCCGACGCGCGAGCGACCTCGACGCCCTCGTGCTGGAGCGAGACGTCGACGACGCGGATGCGCCACCCGTCGCGGACGACGTGCGTCGTGAGCGCGAGCGGCGCCCACGGTGCGGCGCGGAAGAGATCGAAGGTGATGCGCGCGGGGTGCAGGTCGTCGTCGGCGTGGCGTTCGACGCCCGAGGCGAGCAGCGAGGTGAGCTGGCCGCCGCCTACCGTCTCGCGACTCCACGGCCCGCGGGCCGCCTCGCCCGGGATGATCCGGTCGCCGTCTCGCTCGAAGGTCGGCTCCAGGGCCATGCGCCTCTCCGTCCCACGTGTGCCCGCGCACCGTAGCGCGCGGCGCACCCGCGGGCCACGGAGCGGGGCGCGCCGAGGCCGGCGCTACGCCGCTCGGCGGCCGGCCGCACTCTGCGGGCTGCGCACGGTCGGAGGGGTGCGAGCAGGTGCGGGCCGGGCGACGGGAGCGAGCGGGGGCCGCTCGCAGCCGCGACATCCGCGGCGGGCGGAGCCCTTGTGATCGACGACCAAGACCGAGTGCAGCGATTCGTCGAGAAACCACGGAGCTGGGATGGGCCGGGGTTGGCTCACGACGTGGATCTCCACGCCGGTCTTGATCCAGTGCGTGGCAGCGGTGTGGCCAAGCGTGTGCCACACGACCGCCTTGGGCCTCGCAATCCCGGCCCCCGCGACGTGGGCCCTGTAGCCGCGGTAGAAGTTCCGCGGCAGCCAGGGCGTGCCGACCTGCGACGGAAAGGGGAGCCCCCGGTCGCGCCAAGAGGATCCGGCGCGGAGCCTCTGCCGCCCCTGCGCCCGCCGGTGCCGCTCCAGCAGCGCGGCCGTCGCGGCCGAGAGTTCGATCGTGCGGCGCGCGTTCGGCGTCTTGGGCGGCCGGAAGCGGACGCCCTCCGCGGGGAGGACCTGTAGCGTTGCGATTGACGGTCAGCTCGCCGCGGCGGAGTTCGACATCCTCCCAGCGGAGCGCCAGCAGCTCACCCTGGCGCGGGCCGGTCGCGAGCGTCAGCCGGATCGGTGCATCGTGCGCCGTCCCGTCGACCTGTCGCAGGAGCGCACCCAGCTCCTCCTCGTCCAGCACCCGCTGCTCGTGGGCGCCGACACGCCGCGCCATTTGCACGTGGTTGTTGCCCGTCTTCGTGATCTCGCCCCGACGCTGGCGGGCGCCGTCTCATCTTGGCTGCACACGATTGCGCAAGTCGCAGCGAGCGGACAGACTCCCCGAGTGACTGCTGACCATCTTCGACTGCTACTCGACTACAACCGCTGGGCGAACAAGCTGATTATCGACCGCTCCGCGGAGACGAGCGACCCGGACTACTTTGCGCGGGCCGACGGACTGAGCTTCGGCAGTCTGCATGCGACGCTTGTACACATCGTCGTCTCCGAGATCGTGTGGCTCGCGCGCTGGGAGGGTCGTCTGCCGCCGGACGAGCTCGCCGATGCACGACGGTCAGATCAGTTGGCGGAGACCGAGCTTCCGACATTCCAGGCACTTGTGGGGGCGTGGCGCGAAGAGGAATCCAGGCAACACCAATTCGCCTCGGCTCTGACTGACGACGAAGCGACAAGCACCGTCGTGTACAGGAACCAGTCTGGAGTCGCCAACGAACAGCAACTCGATCAGTTGGTGGCGCACCTTGTCAACCACGGAACCCAGTACCGCGCCGAGGCGGCCGTCCGCCTGACCCAGTTGGGTTGTTCGCCCGGCGATCTGGATCTGATCGTCTTCCTGCGAGAGCGCAGCTAGTCAGTCCGCGAGGGGCCGCTCGGAGCCGCGTGACGCAGCTCGACATCGGCGGGGGCGCCGGGCCCGCTGGAGCCGCTGGTGATCCGGCGCTAGCATGTCGCCGCAGCACGCATCACGTTCTGGGGGGCCCGCTCAGGCGAACTGCACGCCAACGGACCGGTCCCGCCCGGGCCCACAGTGTTGTTCGCCCAGGCCTGCAGCGACGAACCGGCGCGGGAAGGAGCGGGCGATGACCGCTGTCGTCGTCGAGCCGCCATCGTGAGTCTCACCCGGGAGCTGCGCCGCACGCCTGTCCGGAAACGAAAAAAGCCGTTGGGGCCCCCAAGATGTCGGCGACCCCACTTGGCCAAAAAGATGCAATTGCTAAGAAGGACAATAATTGGGGATCAATTTGGGGATCAACACGGAGGCACAGGGCGGTACGACAGGGGACGCGGCGTGACGGCGACCGCTCGATTCAGGATTGGAGAGGGACCAAGTCACACGTCCCGGGACCAATCAGCACCGATTCTGGAGGTCTCATGAGCCCTTGGTCGCGCGCCCTGTAGTCCCAGCCGACCCAAACTCGGCGAAGAAGGAGCGAGGCGACCCCATCGGGCCTGAACGTCTTTCCATTGAGAATGAGCCCCGCCGCCCTTCTGCCGAGGCTCCCGCGCCTAGTGCCCGGGCCACTGCCGCTTCAGGGCCTCGTGCGCGCGATCACACGACCACGAGCAGCTTCGGGCCTGGATCGCGTGGCCATGCAACGGGGGCCGGTCGCCGGGGCCGGGCGCGGAGCCGACGTAGCGACCGGAGGCGAGGTGGCCGTCATCCTCGTCGACGGTGGAGTACGTGAAGCGGCGGCTGAGGTCGCTGCCCGGTGAACGGTTGAACGCGTCCGCCCCCTCGCGCAGCGCGCGATCCTCGGCTGTGTGGCCCCAGGCTTCGGGCGGAGCGAAGCCGGGCTCGAGCAGCCAGTCCGCCGGGGCGGACACCACGAAGAGCGGGATGTCGCGCTCCCCGGCGGCGATGAGCGAGCGCTCCGGCGCATGGGTGTGCTCGACCTCGAGCAGCGCCGTTGGCTCGTCGCGCGCGTCGAGCATCGTGATGTCGGGCACGCAGTAACCCCCCTGCGCCCGTGACAGCCGCCGTTCGGCAACGGCGCGGACGGCTCCGTCGAGCAGGTCGAAGATGTGGTCGTGTCCGCCGGAACGACACCTCCACGTGATGAACTGGGAGGCGATCGAGCGCTCTTCGTAGAGGTGCCACGGGGGATGGTTGTCACGAAGCCCGAGCGAGCAGTAGGCGCAGGGCGTCAGCTTCCGAAGGAGCAAGTCTAGGAACGCGCCTTTCCACTGCTCATGCTGCCTCGATGGCATGTCAGTGAGTCTACGTGATCGGCCCGTGCAAAGACGCGCCTCAGCCGAATGAGGCCGGTCCCGGCCGCGTCTCCGGGCGACCGCAAAGCCGCCCAGCGGCCCGCCTGCGGAGACTCACGGGCAAGATCGTCGAGCGTGCGTACGGAGGCGGCGGGGACGTATTTACGATGACTTCCGCTTCGCCGCGCTCGAACGATTCAACTGGAGCGCCCGCGACGTCGTCCTGCGCGAAGCGGTCTGCCTCTTCAGCGTGTGCACGAACGCGCCCGCCTCCCTCGGGAGTATTGGCGTGGCCAGCTCAGGACCGGCCTCTCGATAGTGAACGAGACACTGCGTTGCATGGCTGCGTCGCCCGGCATTACGCGGACGTGCTCAGCGGGGCAATTTCACGCGGTTCGGCTTCGGTCTCACGAAGGGGTCCCGTCAGGCCGGTCAGCTCCGCTGCAGTGGGTACATCTTGTACATGTTGGGTGGTACTGCCTGGGACGAGCCGGTACAGAAGACAACACCAGCCTCGGCATTGGCCGAGCGAACAGGATTGGTCGGCACTCAGAGGGACCGCATGGGATCGGACAGGATCGAGCTTAGCGCCCCAGAATTTTGGAGCCATCATGTGAATCGCCAGGGTCTATGTGCCACTTCGCCAGGGTCATTGCCCTCGTTGGTTCGCTCTTTCGCGGAGGGCTGGAGAAACCTTCGGAGGCGCGAGCCCGATACCCACGTCCAGAGTCGCGGCCGAGCCGCTGCGCCGGGTTGCCGCGTAGATGGACGCCGCGCTCGGCGGGCTTCAGATGCGTGCGTTACGCAGCTCAAGCGACATCGCTCGGAGCCCCAGGCTCTGCATGGTCACGCCCGGTGTGGTCCACCGCGTGCCCTTAGCCGACCACCCCCGTGAAGGCTGCGCGTGGGCCGATCTTGTGGCCAAGTTGTGGCCATGTTCGGTGGGATCCGGTGTGACGAGAGGGTACGGGCTGGGAGGCGAGTATCCTCTCATGCGGTCGCGGGCGAGCCCCCGGCTGGCTGTGTTCTCAGGACAGCCGCCCGGAGTGGGCTACCGTTGTTCTTCGGAGGTGCCGGCGCCGCACCGCAGCGTTGCGGTGACGGCGCTACCCGCGCGCATGGGGCCTCAAAGGTATGGGTCGTCTATCTTGTACCGATGGATGATCTAGCCGGGGACTGGACTGCGATCGGCACTCTCGTCCTTGCCGTGGTGACGGCCTTGCTTGCGATTGCCACCGGTTGGTTGGCCTGGAAGACCAGCGGTATGGCATCCGCTACGAGAGAGATGGCCAATGCGACCGCAGAGCTCGTGAAGATCGAGCACGCCCGTCGGGCAGAAGAAGGACTCGCGAATCTCATTATTGCGCATCGGGAGCGGGCGCGCACATCCGAAGGGACGGCGGGGCGAATGTGGGGGATCCCCCCCTTCTGGATATTGGTCCAGAACACCGGGCGGGGTGAGGCCACCAACATTTCGGTGGCATACCGCCAAGGCGACAAGGGCGGTGTGTTCTACCGCGAGCGCCTCGAGGGACTCGGCTCGTTTTCCTTCGCCGAGTATGAATTCCACCCGCCCGTACCAGGGGACTTGCACGTCTCGGACCACTCTCTCATGAAGATCGGCTGGACTGATGCCCGAGGCTCGCACGCATCGCCGATCTACCAATGGGACCGGGGCAGATCTGGCGCCCCGATACTCGCCAGCGACTCAACCGACGCTTGAACAGCGTAGACGGGGTCGACCAGCGAGCCTAGGGATGCCCGATATCGAACGTGCGGAAATAGGAGCGAAGCACTAACTGGCCCCGAAGCAGCAGGACGAGCGCACGCCGGCGACAAGCTGCTGGCCCTGACCGCCTCATCGGGAGGTTGCTGGCCGAGCTGGGCGTGCCACCGCGATCGTAAGGCTCGCCATGACAGGTGAGACATTGGGTGGGTCGGGTGCAGACGATGCCACTGACTGACGAGCAGCGCTCCCCCACGTGGTGGGGATGGGCGGCAGCTCGCGTCACCGGGGACGGGCTGCGCGCCGGCCGCACGGCCCGAGGTGGCTACTCACGAACCCAGTTGCGCGCCTGGGGCGTGCCGTCTCCACCTCCTGCGGGCTGGCCTAGCGTGATCCTCGGTCGCCTGGATACCTACCGCCCCGAGGACGCACCAACACGGCGCTTCGCCGGCGACCCCGTGCCGCATGAGCCGTGCGTGAAGTGTCGGCGCTACCTGGCGATGCTCGAGGCGGGGCGTCGGTGGGTGGGCAATCGCTCGGTCCGTCACCTCTACGATCGCCACGTGGCGAGCAAGGAGCTGCGCCTGCCGCTCCCGCCCCTCATGTACCGCTACCGCTGCCAGAAGTGCGGGCTGTACCTGTTCCACCCCGACCGCCTGAGAGCGCCGAGGTGCGAGGCGTGCATCGCCAGCTCCACCGATCGAGCCCCGCTGCGTCGCCACGCGCCGCGCCTGGTCGCCGAGACGGGCGGACGGTGCCCCGGATGCCGCCGACCCATCACGGTAGCCACCGCCCACGTGGACCACATGACGCCGATCGCCCGTGGCGGCACCAATGCGCGCGAAAACCTGCAGGCGCTTTGTGCCAGGTGCAACCTCAGCAAGGGGGCGCAGACGATGGAGGAATGGCGAAAGCGCCGGCGCCGGCGGCGCCGCTGACGTCGGGGGTGCTCGCCCGCCGCGACCGCGCCACCAGGGTCATGCGCCAACTGACACCGAGTTCCGGACGGGCCGGAATCCCGGACGAGTGCAGGTCGGGGTTGCGGTCGAGGGGCTAGCCGACTAGCATGGGTCATGTAATGTTGTTTACACCATCATGGTATCAGGATTGTTCAGATGCCCACCGCGCCGCTTGAGCCTGACGAGATCCGCGTAGTCCGGGAGAGCCTCGGTCTAACGCAACGCGAGGCCGGCGAACTGATCGGCGGGGGACCGAACGCCTTCGCCAAGTACGAAACGGGGACGGTGGCACCATCAGCGGCGATCGTGAACTTGCTCCTTCTCCTCAAGGCAGATCCGGGGGCTCTCGGCAAGTTGTATCCCGACCGACGGTCACACCCCGCAGTCTCTCGACCTCTTCCCTTCGGGGTGACGAGCCACCACGTGGCCACCATGTCGAAGCTGGAGCTTCAGAGGTGCGTGCGCCTGCTGCTACACGCGGAAGCCCTCGCTCAAGGCCTTCCAGCTGATGGTATTCACGTTACGGACAACATTGATGCGCCCGACGGAGGCGAGGACGCGCGCATCAGCTGGGAGGAGCGACAAGAGCGAACTCCCTTCCTTCCCGGCCGACTTTGTCTCTTTCAGCTGAAGACCGGGAGCATCGGGCCGGCAGCGGCAGGGCGCGAGATGGTCACGAAAACCGGAGAGGTCAAACCGATGATCCGCTCCGCCCTTGAGAGCGGGGGGCACTACATCATGCTGTCCACCCGCCCGTACACGCAGCAGCAGATCGCGGCGCGAGAAGAGAAGATGCTCGACGCGCTCCTCCGCGCCGGATTGGACATCCATGGTGCCCGAGTTCGCTTCCGGGACGCTAGCCAGCTTGCTGCATGGATCAACGCTCATCCAGCGGTTGCCCACTCGCTCCTGGAGAGCGCGAGCCCCGGCCTCCTTGGCCCGTTTCGCTCGTGGCACCACTGGGCCGACCGCGCCGAACACGATGGTTCGCCCTGGGTGGAGGACCGGCGCCTTGACGAGATCGGCATTTTCCTGCGCGAGCGAGTAGCGATCGGACAGCCTCGGAGCGTAGGCCGCCTGGTTGGGTTGGCGGAAATCGGCAAGTCTCGCCTCGTACTCGAAGCCCTCCGCCGGGGGGTTCCTGGCGAAGGGGCATCCGAGGGTCTCACGAGTCTGGTGCTCTACGCGGTGGAGGGGGAGACTGGCGCCGAGGCCATCAAGGGGGCCGTTCAGAACCTCGCCGACAGCGGAACGCGCGCGATTGTCGTAGTTGATCGCTGTGCTCCTGAGAGTCATCGGGTTCTGGCGCGAATGGTTCTGCGCGGCACCAGTCAGCTGTCGCTGATCACCGTTGACGATGAAGAACCCGACACGCTTCGCGACGAGACGCTGCGTGTGGAGCCGGCTCCGCCATCCGTGACCGAAGCGATCGTCAACCGCCTGGCTCCCGGCCTCGCGGCTGCGGATCAGTCTCGCCTCGTGCACTTCTCGCAGGGCTTTCCCGGAATCGCCATCCTCGTCACGCAGGCATGGCTCGATTCCCTGCCTGTTGCCCGCGCGACAGATGAACAGCTAGTTGATGCGTACGTCCTCGGGCGTACTCCACATGACCCCGGGATCCTGCTCAAGTCGGCAACCCTGCTGGCAACATTCGGGCTGGTTGGGATCGAACGCCCTGTCGATGGTCAAGTCGCCAGAATCGCCCGCCTAGGACTCGACGTGACCCCGGACGCGCTGCGGACGGGTGCGAAAAGACTCGCCGAGAGGGGCGTTGCCCGATGGCGAGGTCGCTACGTGTCGATTGAGCCTCGGCCAATCGCAATGAGGCTTGCTGAGAGACAGTGGAAGGACTGGAGCGAGGACACGTGGGACGAAGTGCTCGCCGACAGTTCCACCCCTACCACGTTCGGCGACGACCCTAGCCTGAATGTCCAGGCCGCGAGGCAGCTCAAACTCCTCAACACACTCGGCATTGCAAGGGCCGTGCTGACGCACGTCTGCCGGTACGGAGGACCCTTCGATGGTCTGGAGGGCCTCCTCGCGCCTGGGCACGCCGAGGTGTTGTCGCAACTGGCGGAGATTGACACCGGCATCGTCGCGGCGCAGATAGAGCGCTCGCTGGAGGATGTCGAGGATCTCGCCAGCATCGCTGGCGACGCGCGACGGCACCTCGTCTGGGCGCTGGAGAGGATAGCGTTCGCCTCACAGACCTTCGAGGAGGGAGCGAGCCTCCTGTTGCGGCTTGCCGCGGCCGAGAACGAGGACTGGAGCAACAATGCGACTGGCCAGTTCCTAGCCCTCTTCCCGCTGCTCTTGGCTGGCACGGAAGCCGATGGAACTCAGCGACTCGTCCTTCTGGATGACCTTGGAGCAACGGACGATCCAACTCGTCGAGAGCTGGTCGCCCGAGCCCTGACGGCGGGACTTGAACTGGACCAGTTCTCGCGCATTGCCGGCCCCGAAGCGCATGGATCCCGTCCTGCGCTCAAGGAGTGGCGGCCCAAGACTCATGACGAGGCTTACGGATACGTGCGTGGATGCGCGAACCGGCTGGTCGGTCTCGCCGTGCATCCTGATCAAGCTGGCTCTCTTGCGCGCGGCTCCCTAGGGACCGCGCTTGGCCCGCTGATCCGGCACGGCCTGATCGATGTGGCGGAGCTCATCGTTGAGCAGGTCGGAGCCGCTGGTGCTCACTGGACCGAGGCTCTGACGGCCCTCGAGTCGACTCTCGCTGACCCAGAGATCCTGGAAGATGGCGCACTCTCGGACAGGATCCGGGCACTAGCGCAACTCGTACAGCCAAAGAGCCTAGAAGCACGGGTGCACTTCTCTGTGACCGACATGCCATGGGATCACCTGGCTGCGGCGGGCCAGAACTACGAGAAGCAGCGTCAGCGCCAGGTCGAAGAGGTGCGAGAACTCGCGGCCGAGGCCGTCCAGCAGACTGAGACCCTCAAAGCGCTCCTGCCACAGCTAAGCCGCGGCCAGCAGCGGATGACCGATGCATTCGGTGAAGCCATCGCAAGGTTGGCTAGGCCGGCGAACTACTGGCTGGAACCCATGATTCGGGCGATTGAGGAAGCCCCGCAGGAGGAGCGGAACTACGGTCTCCTCGTGGGTTACGTCATCGGCATTGCAGATACCGAGCCGGATGTTGTGGAGAGCCTCAAGTGGAGGGCAGTTGAGTCGTCGGTACTAGCCCCGACACTCCCATTGATGTGTTCGACGCTCGGCGTCAGTCCCATTGACGTCGGACTGGTGATCGCCGCACTGCAGAGTGGGCACCTGTCTCCTCGATGGCTCACGTGGGGGACTATCGGCAGCGGACTGACGGACGTTCCGCCTCCGGTGGCTATCCCGCTGTTCGACGCCATGCTGGATCACAGCGGTGAGGCGTTCGCCGGAGCCCTAGACCTGATGGGGCTCTACGTCCATCGAGACCGCGACAGATTAGATGCGCTACGGCCGCAGGTCCGCAAGATTGCAGAGAACGCTCTACGTTGGCCATGGGCCAGCCAGCCGCACGGCAACACGGCAATGCACCAGTTCGAGGAGATCCTCACGTGGATGCTCGAGAGGGGAGCGGCCGACGAAGACGCGTCCGCGACTGCCTTCACGCTGGCAAGGGCCGTGGCGAACGTCGCAGACTACGATGGCACCCGTGTGATCGAGAGGGTGCTCCCTTCCCTCCTTTCCAACTTCCCTGGAGTTTCGTGGCCACTCATCGGCTCAGCAATTGTCTCCGCCGAACCAGTAAGGGCATTCCTCCTTCAGTCTCTCCTGGGTGGCGGTGTCCGTTGGGGGCGCGGGGAGTACACGGCACCTATTCTGCGGCTCCCAGAGGACGCTCTCATCGCTTGGTGCCATGCCCATCCCGAACGGGCACCGGCTTTCGCGGCGAGGGTCGTTGGCTTCCTCAAGGCGCGAGAGGGTGACGGCAGGGAGCTCGTCGTGCACCCAGTCTTGGTTCGACTGATCGCAGAGTTCGGGGATCGCAAGGACGTGACCGAGGCCGCTATGTCGAACATGAGCACCGGGGGTTGGTGGGGACCGGAGGAAGGCTACTGGTCGACCTACCAGGAACCGATAACGCAGCTTCTGGACCACCCGCATCCCAACGTGCGGCGCTGGGCCAAGGCGACTCTCCGCTCCCTCAGGGCCATCATCGAGGACGCCCGCGTCAGAGACGCAGAGGAAGAGGCCCTCTCGGGTGACTAGTGAGTGTGACCGCAGGAGCCGTGCACAGCGGGTCGCCGGGACGACCGGCCCTCGACAGGGCCTACCAGCCTTGAGTTGCTTTGAGATCTCGACGATCTGTGCGATGATGCCAGCAATCCTCCCCGCCGCTCCGCAAGGGGCTGGCGGGGTTTTGACGTCAAGGCTGGGTTCGTGGAACGCGTAGTGGTGTTCGTCGATGCCCAGAACTTCTACCGAAGCGCCAAGCGGGCATTCTTCGAGCCCGAAGAGCCGGTGCGCAACGGCCAATTCCACCCACGCGCGCTGGGTGAACACCTCGCCTCGAGAGACAGCGGCAGGACGCTTGAAGAGGTGCGCGTATACACGGGGCGGCCCGGCGGCTTCCTCCAGCCTAGGGCTCACGCGGCGAATCTTCGACAATGCCAAGCATGGGAAAGAGATGGCTGCTACGTCTTCAGCCGACCGCTTCGCTATCCGCACAGATGGCCACACAACGCTGGTGGCCAGCGCCCTGAGGAGAAGGGCATCGACGTCGCCATTGCTCTGGACATGGTGAGGCTCGCGATGTCCGGCAGCTACGACATCGCGATACTCTGTTCGGCCGACACAGACCTAGTGCCCGCTGTCGAGGCTGTGCTCGACGGTGGCGGTGGCCACAGGGTTGAAGTGGCGGGCTGGCGCGCCGAGCACTACCGGCAGCGTCTCAGCCTCAAGGGCCGCAGACTGTGGTGCCACTGGCTGAGGCGTGCCGACTTCGATGCAGTTCGCGACGACACGGACTATAACCTCGGCGCTCACATCTGAGGCTGGTGCCACACACCCGTGGGGGCAGCGAAGACGTGAGTTCGCTCCCCGGCGGGGAGAGCAGCGTCATCATCGTCATGTAGCGGCAGACGGTGTGCGGCTGAGGCCATCTCTCGGGCGACCGCTCTCTGGCTCTTGCCCTCGATCACGACCCTGTGCCGCAGGACGTGCACCTCGCGCATCCCGAGCATCCCCTCCTCCAGCCCCCGCGGCCCTCGCCGCTGGAGATGCTGGACCCTGACCGGTGTTGAGCGTGCGGAGGAGCGCGAAGCGGCCGTCGTGTGAGAGATATCGTCAAGAGTTGTGGATCGCTGGCCAGGGCAAGTCAGGCGGCGTACCTCCCGTGGCTTGCATCGTCGCTCGCATCCGGGCTGACGGCTCGTTCCTGTAGGACGCCATCGACGAAGACGCCGCCCGCCCGGACGACGGCGACGAGATGCGGGGCATTCACCCGCCGCCAGCGCTGCTGCGCCGCATCGAGCAGTTTGTAGGCCATCGCCAGTCCCGCCGACCGGGAGCCGGCGCCCTTCGTGACGCGCTGGCGCAGCCGCACCGTGGCGAAGGTGGACTCGATCGGGTGTGCGCCTTGAAGTTGAAGGACGGTGCAGGATGACCTGACCAGTCTGGAGACGTGCTCGTTGTCGCCAACCGGTGCAAGTCCGGTCCGGGTAACTATCAGGAGGCTCGGTAGCAGGTCGGCGGCTTGGTCTGGAAACGGACCGGGTCGGAGCCCGACGTCGAAAGCCCTTTCAGGGGAAGCAAACACACGGTCCGCAGCATAAAGCGAAGCCTGCCGCGTCGTAAGAGTCCCCGCCATTGGCGGGAAAGAGGAAGAGCCGAGCCCCGACCCTCAGGGCGAAGGCCATGGAAGAGATGAAGACCTGGAATCGCAATCTCGAAGAACTTCCCGGCGTAAGGGGCGTGGAACGTGTGGAAGGTGACAACGGGAACAAGGGAGGCCCTCCCCGGCCCGGTACCTGCGGAATGGTGTCGGAGTGAGGCGTCCTATAACCGGTGATGAGCCGGGAAGTGGGCGACCTGCCGGGAGGGAGTCGGAGGCGGCCATATTACCGACTGAGCCGAGCGGACAACAGAACCGCCGGTGAGGGAAGGGCCGCTACTTCGCCTGTGCGTGTTGCTTGGGGAAGGATCGGTGAGTGCCCGTGGAGGCTAGACCCGCCAAGGAAACGGTCCGAGAACTACAGCGCACGCTCTACCGGGCGGCCAAGGCCGAGCCCGGACGACGTTTTCATGCGCTCTACGACAAGGTCCACCGCAGGGACGTTCTGGAGCGCGGGTGGGGGCAAGTGCGTCGCAATCGCGGCGCAGCCGGCATCGACGGCATCACCCTTGCCGAGGTCGAACGCTACGGCGTGGACCGACTGCTTGACGAACTGTCCGTGGAATGGGAATGATGCTTACATCTGGCCCCACTTTGATCCTCTGATCTGGCCCCACCCCCGGGGACCGGGATCAGGTCGTTGGGGCACCTCCTCTCGGGGAGGTCGAGGCCCGGAGCCGGTAGGACTCGGTGCCGGTCTCGATGATATGGGCACGGTAGGTGAGGCGGTCAACGACGGCCGCGGCGAGACGAGGGTCGGTGAAGATGCGGCCCCACTCGGAGAACGGGGAGTTGGAGGCGACGGCGACCGATGCCCGTTCCTCGCGCTCGGTCAGGATCTGGAACAGCATTTCGGCACCGCGCGGGTCGAGGTGGACGTACCCGAACTCATCCAGGCAGAGCAGGTCGAGGCGGCCGTAGCGGGCGACGAGGCGTGAGAGCGCGCGATCATCCGACGCTTCGGCCAGTTCATTCACCAGGGCGGCCGTGGTCATGTACCGCACGCGCAGCCCCAGGTGGCAGGCGGCCATGCCGAGGCCGATGAGCAGGTGTGACTTCCCGGTGCCGCTGTCACCGAGCAGGACGACGGGCTCGCCCCTTTCGACCCAGTCGCAGCGCTCCAGCGTGGCGAGCGCCGGCGCGTCGACTGTCGGCGCCGCCTCGAGGTCGAAGTCGGCGAGGTACTTGAAACGCGGGAACCGCGCCTCGACGATACGGCGCTGACGGCGCCGCTCCTCACGGTCATCGCGTTCGGCTCCCAGCACTTCGGCGAGATAGCCCAGATGGGTGATCCGGTCTCGGACCGCGGCTTCGGCGAGCGGGAGCGCCTGCTTCCTGACGGTGGGGAGACGGAGCTCGCGGCAGATCGCCTCGATTGTCAGCTCCGCGGCCTGGTCGGTGAGGGGTGCTGTCATCGGGTGCCTCCTGTGGTCAGCGTGCCGTCGACACCGCAGCGGTGACGGCGGTTGTGGTGGTGTGCGACGCGTTCTCGGCAGACCGCGGAGCGCGGGAGCGCCCGCCCGGCGACGTGCCGGGCCATCGGGAATCACCCGAGAGCAGCGCATCGTAGCCATCGAGGAGCGGGGCAGGTCGGTCGTAGCGCTCCAGGTGCGGTCTCTCGACGGCGGCGTCTGGTGGCCTGCGGTCGGCGAGACGGCGCGCCTCGATGGCGACCAGTTCGGGGTTCACCGACTGGATCCTGTTGACCGTCCCGAGCGCGGCGTGCACCGCCGTGAAGGGAAGATGGCGATGCAGGAGCAGGACCTCGATGTACGCCTGCGTGCCCGCGCGGTCGCCGAGCTTGCGGCGGGCGCGGTCCCAGAAGCGCTGATGCTCGGCTGTGACGTGTCCCTTCGCACGCGCCTGCTGGAGCGCCACCGAGCCCGGGACCGCCCCGGGCTTGCGCGCGAGCACCTCCAGATAGTGGTCGAGCAGCAGGACCTCTGCTCCGGTGCGGGCGCTGCGCTCGTGGTGGGCGACTTCACGCCCCTCGGCCCACACGGTCAGGCTGTTCCCGGACAGCCGCACGTCCAGCTTCCGGCCTGCATAGGCCGCCGGGACCGAGTAGCGGGAGCTACGCACGGCGATGCGCGCCTTGCGGTCGACCTTCGCGCGCAGCGGGATTGACGGGTCGAAGCGCTCCGCCGGAAGCGGACGCAGCGAGGCCTTCTCGTTCTCTCCCATCTCGCCGACGGTGGCGAGGCGGCTCTCGATGTGCCGGGCGTCGTCGGTGCGGTCCGCCTCCCGCACTCGTTCGTTCAGCTCGCCGAGGGTCGCCACCTTCGGGACCGGCACGAAGTGCCGCCGGCGGAAGCGGCCGACCTCGCCCTCCACACCGCCCTTCTCGTGCGCGCCCTCGATGCCGGGCTCACAGAAGAAGCTGTCGAAGCCGTAATGCGAGCGGAGCGCGATGAAGCGCTCGGTCTGCAGGCGCTCGCGTCCCTGCAGCACGGTGGTGACGGCCGCCGTCAGATTGTCGTAGCGGATGCGCCGCGGCACTCCGCCGAGCCGCTCGAAGGCGACCACGTGCCCCTCGAGCAGAGACTCCTGGCCCTCGCCGACGAAGCAGACGTGCGCCGCCCGCCCCGAATGCGAGAGCCGCATCACGAACATCGCCAGCCGGGTCTCGACGCCCTCCAGCCACACCGTCACCGTGCCGAAGTCGACCTCCGCCTCCTCGCCGGGAGGATGGACCTGCGGGATCGTCACAACCGCGCGCCCGCCCTGGATCTCGCGACGCAGGCGCGCGACGCAGGCGCGGACCGTGGGCTCGGCCACCGTCGCCCCGTGTTCGTCGACGAGGCGCTCCCAGATGCGCCGGGCCGTGTGCCGCTGCTTGCGCGGCGCGCTGAGGTCGTCCACGAGCCAGCCCCGGATGACCGAGACGTACGGCCCGAGCTTCGGGGCCACGCGGGTCGCCTGCTTGCGTTCCGGGGGTATCGCCGACCCAAGAGCCTGCCGCACCGTGCGCCGGTGCACGCCATGCCGGCGTCCCAGCTCATGGATCGACAGCTCCTCCTCCCTCGCCATCCGTCGGATAGACTCGAACAGCTCCACTCTCGACACACTCCTCTTCCCTCGCTCCGGGAGTCATGCAGTCACCCGAGCGTAGGTCCTGGATGGGTCGGGGGTGGGGCCAATTCAAAGGATCAAAACGGCTCCAGGTGGGGCCAATTCAGAGCATCATTCCCACGTGGAACTGAAGGCGGAGAGCTATCGCGTGCAGCCGAGCCGCCGGGTCTGGATTCCCAAGCCCGGACGGTCGGAGCGACGACCGCTCTCTATCCCGACGGTCCACGACCGCATCGTACAGGCAGCGCTGAAGCTGGTGGCGGAGCCGGTCTTTGAGGCCGACTTTCTGCCGTGTAGCTTTGGCTTTCGCCCGAAGCGTGCGGCGCATGATGCCCTGCAAGTGCTCATTGATGAGACGTGGCGGGGTCGGCGATGGGTGGTGGAGACGGATATCGCCTCGTGTTTCGAGTCGATACCGCGTGCGTCCGGAAGTCGAAGGGGTGGTGACGTGATGACGTGACCGGTCCGGAGACATGCTCGTTGCTGCCAGCCGGTGAGAGTCCGGCACGGGTAACTGTCAGGAGGCCCGTTAGCAGGTCGGCGGCGTGGACGGGAAACGGTCTGCGTCGAAGCCCGACGTCAAGAGCCCTATGAGGGGGAGCAAACGTGCGGTCCGCAGCATGACGCGAAGTCTGCCGCGCCGTGAGACTCGCCTGTCTATTGACAGGACCAAGGAGGAGCCGAGCCCGGGTGGTCAGGGCGAAGGCCATGGACGAGGTGAAGATCCTGGAATGCAGCCTCAAGAAACCTCCCGGCGTATGGGACGTGGAACGTACGGAAGGTAGCGACGGGAACCGGAGAAGCCCTCCCCGGCCCGGCACCCTGTGAGAGGGCGTCGGAGCGAGGCGTCCTATAACCGGTCAGAGCCGGGAAGTGGACAGCCAGCCGGAAGGGTGGCGGAGGGGGTCGTAGTACCGCTGGAGCCGGACGGACAACATAACCGCCGGTGATGGGAAGGACCCCTACTTTGTCCGTGCATGTTGCTGGGGGTGTGGACTGGTGAGTGCCCCTCGGGGCTAGCAACCACTTGGTAGGGTTCGAGGCTCTCCGCACATGCTGTACCGGCTGGCCAAGGCACGACCCACGTTGTGGGGAGCGCTGCATGCCATCTGGTGAAGGGCATCGGTGAGCCGGATGAGGGAGAACCTCACGTCCGGTTCGATGTGGCAGGGGCTGGAGACGGACGCTGCTATGGCCGTGGAGTTGGGCACCACCGGGAAACCGGCTTGGAACTGATGCGCCACCGCCTACGGCTCGCACCGCGCCAGCCCCTGACCCTACACGACCGGTTGATGGAGGCGGTGGAGGAGCGGATATATGACCGGAAGCTCCTGAAGCTGGTGCGGGCGATGCTCCGTGCCGGGGTGATGGAGTCCGGGGCCGTGCGGCACAGCGTGACGGGTACGCCACAGGGCGGGGTAGTATCCCCGCTTCTGGCCAACGTCTATCTGCACCGGGTTGACCGGGAATGGGAGACGAGGGGCCGGGGAGTGCTGGTGCGATATGCCGACGACCTTGTGGTGCTCTGCGGAACGCAGCGGGAAGCGGATGCGGCGCTGGCGCTGCTCCGTGAGCTGGTCGCCGAGCTCGGACTGGAGCTGAAGGCGGAGAAGACCCGCATCGTGCACCTGGCGGAAGGAGGCGAGGGGCTGGAGTTCCTCGGCTTTGAACACCGGTGGGTACGGGCTAGGCGGGGTTCGAATCTCCGATTCCTTGCACGCTTTCCCTCGCGACGAGCGATGCAGCATGCACGTGACCGCATCCGTGAGATGACGGTGCGGTCACGGTTGGTGTTGAGCGTGGAGCGCATCGTGCAGGAGGTGAACCGCCTCCTGCGCGGCTGGGCGGGCTATTTTCGTTACGGGAACGTGGCGAAGTCGTTCCGCAAGCTCAGTGCGTACGCCGCGTTGCGGCTGGTGGTGTGGTGGGGTAAGCGTCGGCGCAGTCGGCAACGTCTGCGGTACGGCGTGTCATACCGCCATGCGACCCGCCTCGGTCTGCTCTCGCTCAGTGGATGGGTTGTCGCACCGCGGCCGAACCGGTCGTGGCGGGTGAAACCGAATGCCGTCCGGTGAAGGGCGTCGGTAAGCCGGATGCGGGAGAACCGCCTGTCCGGTTTGACGGGGAGGAGCTGGAAACGGGCGATATGCCATGGCCGTGGGATTGGGCACCGCGGGGAAACCTGCTCGGAACAAGAGCGCCACCGGCCTACAGCGCGTACCGCGCCAGCTCCTCACCCTACTCGTGGTGCGCAGGTGCACGTGGTGCTCGGACGGGAAGTCGTGGAACGCGAGCAGCCGTTCGAGGTCGTCGGCGACCTTCGCTGTCGCCTTCGGCCACTGCGCGAACTGCCCGGCGAAGGCGCGCGCCGCATCCAGCGCCCCGGCGCGCGTCGCGGCTCCGGAGACGGCGTGGAGCGCCCGCGTCGCTTCCCCCTGGACGCGCTCGGGCAGCGACGCCAGGACGTTCGCGGTCTTGTGCACCCAGCAGCGCTGCTCGCGGGTCCGGGGGAAGACCTCCCGCAGCGCCGCCCAGAACCCGAGCGCCCCGTCGCCGACGGCCAGCTCGGGGTCGCGCATGCCCCGCTCGCGCAGGTCCCGCAGCAGGTCGAGCCAGGACTGGGTGTCCTCACGGTAGCCGTCCTGCACGGCCACCAGCTCCTTGCGGCCGTCCGGGCGCACCCCGACCAGCACCAGGCAGCAGAGCCGGTCCTCCTCGAGACGCACGGTGAAGTGGACGCCGTCCGCCCAGAGGTAGACGTAGTCGACCTCGGCCAGGCTGCGTCGCTGCCAGCGCTCGTGGTCGGCCTGCCACGCCTCCGTGAGCCGCCCCACGGTCGAGGCGGAGAGCCCCGCCCCCGAGCCGAAGAACGCCGACAGGGCGGGCAGGAAGTCGCCCGTCGAGAGCCCGCGCAGGTAGAGCAGCGGCAACACCTCGGTCACCTTGGGCGAGCGCCGCATGTAGGGCGGCAGAAGCGCCGAGATGTAGCGCTCGCCGGGACGGCGGTCGTCGACGCGCGGCGCCTGCACGGCGACCCGTCCCGCGGCGGTGGTGATCTCTCTCGCGCGGGCGTAGCCGTTGCCGACGACCACGCGGCGGCCCTCTCCATCGACCGCGCCCGCGTGGCGCTCGAGGTAGGCCTGCCGTTCGGCCTCCAGCGCCACCCCGAGCATCTCCTGGGCGGCCATACGGCAGAGCTCGTCCAGTCCGACCTGCGTCCCCGGCCCCGCTTCCCGCTCGCCTCCCTCATGGACTATCCTCAACATCCGGCGTACTCCTCCCCGGCCGGCTTCCCGGCCACTCCTGTTGACTCAGGGAGGGTACGCCGCCTCTCTCTCCTGGCTCATCCACAACTTCTGGCTATACCTCAGGAGCCAAGGACCCGCGCGTACTCGGCGAACGCTGCCAGCTCAGCGAGGCCGTCCACGCGGACGTGCTGCAGTCAATCCGCCTCGATCACGTCCTGCAGCGAGGGGTATGTCGCGGTGCCTCTGGCGAGCTCGCCGATCACTGCCTCGGTGACCGTGAGGCGTGCCTCGCTGCAGATCAAGTGCAGCGCATCGAGCCGGCCCGCGCGCGCGAAGTGGCTGAGCGGGCCGGCGTCGAAGACGAACGCGACATCCGTCACAGACTACGCAGCTCGCCGGCGAGCGCATCAAGCGGAACGACGTGGCGGTCGGGCAGGTCCGCTTCACCCAGTGTGCCGTGGAGCAGCTCGAGGGTTCGTCCTAAGCCGAGGCGGTGGCTGCGGTAGCCGCTGATGGCGGCGCGCGCGACGCCGCGAGGGACGTAGGGCGCATCGAGCTCCTCGACGATGTCGAGGCCGAGCTCCGCGTACTCGCCCCCGACCGGTGTCGTTTCCCGCATGATCTCGCCTCGGAATCGCTCCACGACGCCGAGATTGATGAGCTGCGCGCAGAGCGCTGTCCAACTGACTCGGTATTCGGCACCGATGATGAGCGCGGCAGTCCGGGGCTCATCGTCGCCGTCCAACTCGCGCCACCGGTCAGCGAGTGTGGCGCGCGGCAACAGCAGATGGATCGCAAAGGCATCGATAGTGCGCTCGGTCTCCGAGCGGCCGGTGGCGGCGACGTCAACGGCATACTCGTCCTGGAAGACATGATGGCCAATCTCGTGAGCGAGTGTGTAGCGGCGGCGTGCCGACGGCTGGTCACCGTTGATCAGGGCGACGCCGAGCTGGTCGTCGAGCGCCACGTAGCCGCCATCCACGTCGCTCTGCGGCAACGCGAGCGAGTAGGCGAAGACGCCGAGTCGTTCAGCCGCCGCGGCGAGGTCGATGGGGTGCTCAGCGTCGGCTTCGAGGTGGGTGCGCACGGCGCGTGCGGCCGCCTCGGCGCCCGCGACATCGCGGGGAACGCGCAGGTCGGGCCGCTTCGCGTCCGTGCGAAGCAGATGCATCTCGATGAGCTGGGTCACGTCCCGCACGAGGACATCGACACGCACGTTGACGATCGTTGACGCGCTGAGACTGCCCGCACGGTGGCTGGTAACGGTCGGAGACGATTCTGCGACGAACCAGTCGATAGGTAGGCCTGTCTCCCTGGCGAGCGCCATGAGTTCAAGGGCGCTTAGCCCTGATCCAGAGCGCCAGGCTAACTGGCGAGTAGGCAGGAGGTGGAAGTCCTCTATGGCAAAGAGCTAGCCACTCATGTCATTCCGCGAGCCGTGCGCGGGTCGTCGCGAGGCGGCTTGTGAAGCGTCGGCAGCGGGGTGTGCGGGCGGGGCTAATGAGCATCGAAAGGGCCATTTGGGGTGCCGAGGCTCTTGGATTGGTCGAAGGCAATACCGGCGACGGCGCTACTGGCGAGTCGTGGTCGGGCCCCACGGTGTCGAAGACCCCATGCACGCACACACGTCTATCGCCGGGACTTGGGAGAGCTGCGCGTTGTCCCGACGAGTCGTACGCCGGGACCGCGTCGGGAAGGGACGTAAACCGTAGCCGATGATGCACGATGCGCAGCAGTCTGATGGGGCCGTACGAGCGATGAAGGCGGCGAACAAGATGACATGAGGGTCGGTCCCCTCCTCAGAGGGGATACTTCCCCTCCAAGCACGGGCTCACGTGGTGGCCCAGGAGAACGGCTCAGGCGAGCCGAGAGAGGTAGGAGACCGACCGTGGCACAGCGTACATCAGATGTCACAGAGAGCAGGAAGGTGGGGGATGCGGAGCTCGTGACTGTCGGCATCGACGTCAGCGACCGCTACAGTCACCTCTGCGTCCTCGGTGGCGACGGGGAGATCGTGCGGGAGGAGCGAGTCCGCACCACGACCGCGGCGCTCACGCGGGCGCTCACCCCACTGCAGGGCGCGCGGGTGGTGATGGAGGTGGGGCCGCGGTCCCCGTGGCTGAGCCGGATGTTCGCGGAGCTCGGTCACGACGTGATCGTCGCCAACCCGAGGCAGGTCAGGCTGATCGCGCGCAGCCAGCGCAAGACCGACCGCTCCGATGCCGAGCACCTCGCACGGCTCGGCCGATTCGACCCGGCGCTCCTCTTCCCCATCCGGCACCGAAGCGCCATGGCGCAGGCGGACCTCCAGGTGCTCCGCAGCCGCGAGGCGCTGGTCCGGGCGCGCACGATGTTCATCAACCACGTCCGGGGCGCGGTGAAGGCGTGGGGCGCGGCGCTTCCGGGCTGCACGGCGCCGGCCTTCCACCGCGCGGTCAGAGAGCACATCCCCGAGGAGCTGGGCCCGGCGCTGCTGCCGGTGCTCCACCAGATCGAGCAGCTGACCGGGGAGATCCGCCAGGCCGACAAGAAGCTCGCCGCGATGTGCGAGCGCTACGCGGAGACCGGCGCGCTGCGGCAGATCGTGGGCGTCGGCCCGATCACCTCGCTCACCTTCATCCTCACCATCGAGGACCCGGCCCGCTTCCCCAAGAACAGGGAGGTGGGGCCCTACCTGGGGCTGGTGCCCCGGAGCCGCGATTCCGGTGATCGGCAGCCCCAGCTGCGGATCACGAAGGAAGGGGACGTGGCGCTGCGCCGGGTGCTGAACCAGGCCGCGCACTACATCCTGGGCCCCTTCGGCCCCGACAGCGACCTCCGCAGGTGGGGGCTGCGTTACGCGGAGTCGGGGGCCGGCAATGCGAAGAAGCGTGCCGTCGTCGCGGTCGCGAGGCGACTGGCGGTGCTGATGCTTGCGCTCTGGAAGAGCGGGGAGGTCTACGAGCCGTTGCGCCACGCGCGCGCGGCCGAGGCGGCGTAGCAGACAGCACGCGAGGAGCGAGGCGACCGGGCGGCCGGTGGGCTTCGGAGGATACGAGAGATGCCGACACGCGGGCGACTGCGGAACCCCCTGGTCCCAACGAGGACGGGAACAAGATGGCAGCGCCCACACCCTGGAGACAGGCTGATCATCATGCACCGGGCCCGGAGCGGCCCCTCGACGAGTGCGAATAGAAGCACGGTCACCACAACGTCCCGGGGACAAGACGGCGGCACCACTCGCATCGGCACCGACAACCACCACAGGGCTGCGGACGGGAGGCGCGATCGGTAGAACGGCGCAGAAGGCCGCCACGTCGGCCTTGCGGATCAGACGACCCTCATAGAAGGGGGCGCGAGCCCCGGCGGAGTCGCTGGAGCAAAGGGCCCCAACCGAGAGGAATCCTCAAAGCACCGGCACGGTCCGGACGCAGAGTCGGGGTGCGGTGTCACCCGGAGCGGAGAGGATACGGCAGTTCGTGGAACGGAAGCCGGGAGAGAAACTCACCGCGCTCTTGCACCACATCACGCCGGAGGCGCTGCGGGAGGCGTATCTCGCGTTGAAGCGGGATGCGGCTCCGGGCGTGGACGGGGTGAGGTGGCGAGAATACGGGGACGGGCTGGACGAGCGATTGCTCGACCTGCATGGCCGCGTACACCGTGGAGCGTACCGGGCGAAGCCCGTCAGGCGGGTAGAGATACCCAAGCCGGACGGGGGAATACGGCCGCTCGGTATCGTCTCGCTGGAGGACAAGATCGTTCAGCGGGCGGTGGTGGACAATCTTTTGAACCCGATTTACGAGTCGGGCTACTACGGCTTCTCGCATGGCTTCAGGCCGGGGCGTTCGGCGCATGACGCGCTGGACGCACTGGCCTACGCGGTCGAACGGCGCAAGGTCAGCTGGATTGTCGAGGTGGACATCCGGGAGTTCTTCGGCAGCATCGACCGGGGGCGGCTGATGTCGTTTCTGGAGATGCGCATCGGGGACCAGCGGGTGTTGCGCCTGATACGAAAGTGGCTGAGCGTCGGCGTCATGGACGCGGAGCCGGAAGTCGATTTCGTGCGGGGGATGCCGCAGGGGGCGCCGATATCGCCGCTGCTTGCGAACGTGTACCTGCACAACGTGCTCGACGACTGGTTTGCGCGCGAGTGGCGACCGCGGGAGGTCCGGGGCGAGGCGTACATCGTGCGGTATGCCGATGACTTCGTCCTGGGGTTCCAGCACCGCAGCGATGCGGTGCGGTTCATGAAGGCACTCCGGGAGCGGTTCGCGGCCTACGGGCTGGAGCTGCACCCGGAGAAGACCCGTCTACTTGAGTTCGGCAGGTTCGCGCTGGCGAACAGGCGGAAGCGCGGGGAGGGCCGACCGGAGACGTTCGACTTTCTCGGCATGACGCACTACTGCCGGACCCGACGCGACGGGAGATTCGGGCTGGGGCGCAAGCCCGTTGCGAAGCGGATGCGCCGGACGCTGAAGGCCATCAAGGCCGAGTTGTGGCGGCGCATGCACGACAACCCCGTGACGACGGGGCAGTGGCTGGGGCGGGTACTGCGTGGGTGGCTTGGCTACTACGCGGTGCCGACCAGCTCGCCGGCGCTCACGCAGTTTGTTCGTTTCGTGAAGCGGCTCTGGCTGCGCGTTCTCCGACGGCGGTCGCAGCGCGACCGTTTCACGTGGGAGCGCATCCTTGCCCTGTGCCAGAAACACTGGCCCCGAATCTCCATCCTTCACCCGTGGCCTGCGGAGCGATTTGCCGTCACGCACTTGAGGTAGGAGCCGGATGCCCGAGAGGGCACGTCCGGATCTGTGCGGGGGGTGCCGGGCAACCGGCATCCCTACCGCGAACCGAAGAAGAGTGCGCGAGCGGCTGGGGTTGGGTGCTCCGCTGTAGCTGGGACAATGGTTTTTGACCGAATCACGTCACAGCCACAGGGAGCACCCATTCGATGTTAGCAACGAGCAGCCCCGACCGGATACACATCGCCTTCGACGACGACCGCCTCGTGGACCACGCGGGCCTGCTGCTCCCGGCCACGCTCGCTGGCCGGCTCGGCCTCCGTGAACTGGCAGACGCCCACCTCGACCTCGGTGACGCAGCGGGGCGGGCGAACGTCGGCGACAAGCTGATGACTCTCATCGCCTCGGCGCTCGCGGGCGGCGACTGCATCGATGACGCCGATGCCATGCGCTCAGGCGGCGCCGGGCGCGTGCTCGGCTGCACGGTGAAGGCGCCGTCCACCCTCGGGACGTTCCTGCGCAGCTTCCGCTGGGGCCACGTCCGCCAGCTCGACCGCGTCAGCCGCGAGTTGCTGGCCCGCAGTTGGGCGGCCGGGGCGGGACCCGGCGCGGCACCGTTCACGATCGACCTCGACTCGACGCTCTGCGAGACCTACGGACTGGCGAAAGAGGGCGCCCGGCACCACGGCTACACGGGCGTGCGCGGCTATCACCCGCTGCTCGCGGTGGCGGCCGGGACGGGTGAGGTGCTGATGGCCCGGCTGCGCGGGGGCCGTGCCAACACCGCTCGGGGGGCCGCCCACTTCCTGCGTGAGACGGTGGGCCGGGTGCGCGACGCCGGGGCGAGCGGGCAGCTCACGGTGCGCGCCGACAGCGGCTTCTACAACCACGCTGTCGTCGCCGTCTGTCGCAAGCAGGATGTCCGCTTCTCCATCACCATTCGCCAGCAGCCGAACGTACGCCGGCTGATCGAGGCGATACCGGAAGAGGACTGGACGCCGATCCCGTACTGGCTGGCGGGCGGCGCCGCTGTCGCCGAGACGACCTACACGCCGTTCCAGCACACGAGGGACGCCACCGCGGTGCGGCTCATCGTGCGGCGCGTCAAGCCGACGCCCGGCTCACAGCTCGCGCTCTTCGTGAACTACAGTTACCACGCCTTCATCACCGATCGCGCGGGGGAGATGATGGAGCTGGAGGCCGACCATCGCCGTCACGCCGAGATCGAGAACGCGATCCGCGACCTCAAGTACGGCGTCGGGTTGAACCATCTCCCCTCGGGCCGCTTCGCCGCGAACGCGGCGTGGCTCGCGGTGCAGGTGATCGCGCACAACCTCGCCCGCTGGACGGCACGCCTCGGGCTCGGCGAGGGGATCGTGACGACCAGGACGCTCAGGCGGCGCTACTTCTCTCTCGCCGGACGGCTCACCCACTCTGCCCGGCGGTGGACCCTGCACCTCCCGAAGCGCTGGCCCTGGGCCGGGCAGCTGGCAGCCGCGCTCGCGCGACTACGGGCGATACCGCTCCCGACCTGACGCCCGCTCACAGCGCCGAACCGGAGCCGAAGCTCGCGCCAGCATGCCCGCCCACGCCTCGCGCACCCTCGCGCCCGCACCCTCAGCGCCCCCGAGCGGTGCTGAGCGACGGCTCCTGGCTCCGGCCCGCCCCCGGCGCCGCCCGGCGAACGCCGACACACCCGTCGAACTCTCCGGCAGCCCGGCACCCCGCCTCGTCAAGCTTCGTTCGGTGGATTCGAGCTTAGCTGGCGAGCGCCCCTCTCCACCTTCGCGAGCACTGATCGGCCGAGTTCGACGCGTGCGGCGAGCTCGGCTTGGGTGAGTCCGAGAGTGCGTCGCGCGAGGGCGACGCGCGCTCCGACGGACTGCCAGTCCGGAAGGGGTGCGATTGGCACGAAACGAACCTCTTGGGACTGCGAGGGAGTTAGGGAGCCCATGTGCGAATATAGCACAAGTTGGCGGAGTCGGTGGACAGCCGCCATTGCTCTTTGGGGCAGGCCACAAGATCAACTGTCCACAGGTGGGAACTGATGTTGACCACACTTGCATCGCGATGCATCGGGCGAGCCGGCGTACCAGGCGCGCGTACCACACTCTGCACAAGTGAACGACTCACGGAGCTCGGCGATCCGCACTAGAGCGTCGCGAACTTCCTGACTGGATGTGCTTCCCGGGCTGGCGTGAGATTCCACATTAAGGCTGGCCTGCAGATCTGCTTCGAGGTGCTGTAGTAGCGGGTTGAGTTGGGCGTATAGCGATCTCGCGCGATCCTTCAGGGTTCTCCGAAGCCCGCCGAGTACCTCTACGGCCGGTCGAAGATCGTTGTGCTGTCCCCTCCGGAACGGGAGCAGCGCCTCCAACCGTTCGCATGCTTCCTGGAGTAGCTCCTCGAGCGCTCGCCGCCCCTTCTGCGCTGCACCAGCGCGGTCGCCGCCTTCTAGTGCTTCGTTCGCCTCCATGAGCATTCGATCTCCGGTGTAGCGCTGTGTACGCGGACCATCGTTGTATGACCAAGAAGTAAACCGCTCGTGGACCCAAGATGGCGCTCTAAGAGAAATCCGAGTGAAGAACTGCTCGTCATGAGTAAGGACAATCAACTGGGTCTCACTGAATTGGTCGACTAGCAACTCCGCAAGGCGCCCGCGATGTTCGCGATCAAAGCTATTGACGACATCGTCCAGTACCAGGAAGCCAATCTGGTCGTTCGACGTCTCGGCCATCGCAAGAAACAGCGCAATGCCTAGCGAATTCAGGTGCGATTCACTCAAGACACGATGCGGCGGCATCTCCTTCTTGCTGTGAAACTCGACGGCTAGCTCGGCTCCCTTGGCCCCAACAGTCTCTATGGTAACTGCACCGATCCCCTCTTCCGGATGCAGGAAGTGGTAGATCTCCGCCACTCGACCGGCGATCCGAGCGATGACCTGCCTGAATTGTTCGTGCTGTTTGGCCTGATAGTGGCCGAAGACGCGGTCGGCGAGCTTCAGCGCGGCACTGGACGCAGTGTCACGACGCACGGCGTCGCGCCATGCAGTGGCCGCAACGAGAAGCGCTCCAAGAGCGATCAGAGCTTGATCGTGTCCGCCGTGGGGCGCAGGGATCGCTGCCTCCAGCGCCACTAGCACCTCGCGATCCCAAGTGGCCGATTCACTTAGGCATGGTTCGATAACCGAGCGGTCGATCTCAGAGAGTTCATCGATGCTCCGAGCAAGGTGATCGTGCGAAACCGTGGGCGGCGGTGCCAGTCTCACTCCCTGTGCGAGTGCGCGGCTGACGATGCGTGCTCGGCGCTGCGCGGCCTCGCGTAGAGCCTCGACAAGGCCGCGGGCCGTCCGTCGCTCGGCTTCCAGCGCTTCAGCTGCACCTTCCAGTTCGCGGAGCTCCGTAGCCACACTCTCACGAAGCACTATGAGACCAAGTGGCTGTTTGCAAAGCGGACACTCTCCATCTCGGGCGTGGCTTGAGCGCAGCAAAGAGTCGGCTGCCCTGTAGACGCCTAGACGGAGTTGGTCTCCGCGTTCCCTACTGACGAACTCGTTCCAGTCCTCGACCCGATCCAACGCAATCGCCTTCTTCGCGGCTTCGCGCGATTCTGCCAGCAGGCCTCGCAGGGCAACTACGCGCTCCTCCGTGGAACCATCGGGCACAGCGGTCTTGCGCCATTCGGAAGTGAGAGCTTGGTCGAGAGTGTCAGGTGACCGGACGCCGGCCGCCTCGCACTTTGCGACTATCGCGGAATAGACGCCTTCCTCCGACGCGCCCGTGCCCATCTCGCTTAAGACCGCTCGCTTCTCAGAGAGTTCAGTGCTCGCACGCTGCGCTTGGTCGTCTAGATCGTTCCTTGCCCTTTGCAGATCGAGGCGTACCCGATCGATAGCCTCGAGCCCCAACAGTTCCGAAAAAGCCTTCCACTTCTCCCCCTTCGTCTTGTCCACGAAGTCGGCAAGCGTACGACCCCGGAGAATCATCAATTCTGAACGTCCAACACTCAACACTGCCGGACGTGCGGAAGTGTCCGGAGTAGCGACTCCGCCTAGTGATCCGTTAGTGCAGATTTTGACTTTGGTGACGAGGTCACTCGATGCTCCCCGATGCCGAATACCTTCGCTGCGGCCTTCCTTCGCGAGGAATGCGATTCGACCATTGAAGTACCATTCGATCGCATCGGCTAGCGTGCTCTTCCCCGTTCCGTTGTCTCCTAGGAGTACGCAGCTGCGCCCAGGCGCCAAATCGATGGATAGGGTTGCCCGAACACCACGGAAGGCTTGTAGAGCGATCGATGTGATTCGTTCAGTCACGCGACACATCCAAGAAGAGGTCCCGCAGCTTCTCCCACCGTGAAGTTGGAGCCGAATCCACCAGTGCCAGCACATCTTGTTCAAGACCCTCGGGCAGGTCTTCAAGCTCGGTGAGTACGTCTCGCATTAGCGCGTTTGCATCGAGCTTCTGCATTGCTTTGGCTCCGTGCGCCCGGTAGCGGCCCCGACAAGGCCGCCCTATGGCGGAATTACTATGGTCTTCGGGCGAGGACTGACCTGTCAAGATGTGTATGCGCATTTTCCGTTTCGTCAGCCGAGGATGACCTCTGGGACTTGCGGTCGTCGGAGGCCGCTCGGTGCTGGAGCCCGTGTTCGGAGTCCCGGTTGAACTCGTGGCGACGGCCGGCGGGGAGGTTCTCTACCCGTTTCGGAGTCGCACTCACCATTCCTCGCGCAGTCGATGAAGCGACCCCGTGCGTGCGATACGCAACCCTCCAGGATTCGAGCGGCGCGCCTATACAGGTCCCAAGCCCGGTCCTCAGACACGGATCGCCTCGGCCTCGAGGTACGGGCCGCAACTCGGCCCGCAGTGGTCATGTCCCCGCAAAGCGAGAGACCCAGGTCGTCGACCACCACGGGCAGGTACTCGAAGATCGTCTCGAACTCGGTGAGGTGACGCCCGGGTGCTCAGCTCGTAGAAGAAGGCGTCCAGCCCGTAGCGGTGCAGCAGGTAGAGGCAGAACCGCATCGGGTCGGCATCGGGGAGCACGAACTCCATGTCGAAGAGGCGCCGGAGGTACGTCCGTGCCTCGATCGCGCCGTAGACCGACTCCACCGAGCGCGTGAGCTCCACGCGGTTGACCCCGAACACGAAGACGACGTCGGGCACGTCGAAGATGTGCTTGACTCGCTCCAGGAGCGCGATCGCGAAGGTCGGCCGGCACCGGTCGAGCTCGCCGATGATGAAGACGAGCGGGTGGGCGGTCTCCTCCCGGACGTCGGACGCTAGGCACGGCAGAGTCTCCCTGAGCCTCTCCGTCGCTGCCCTCTTCGCATCGTAGGTGTCGAGCCTCTCCGAGGCGGAGCGATCGCTCTCCGCCGGGAGCGGCCGGAGGGATATCCCGGCGCCGAGGAGCGAGGCGGCCGACACCGCCTGGTAGAGCAGAGCGCCCGCCGCCTCCACGACGCTCCGAACCCGCTCCGCGAAGCCCTCGCCGAGGCGCTCGCGGACCTGGGCGATGATCGCGAGCAGCGGGTCGCTCGCGAAGTCGTCCTCCCAGGCTTTGTAGTATATCGCTCGACAACCGGGGTCGCGTCTTAGACGGGGAGAACGGGCCCAGGTAAGCGAGAGTCAATCCCGTTCTCACCAACTCGTCTCTGCCGATCCACAGCTTCCTACGAGCCGCGAGCCTAGGGGACCGGGAGTCGCATCGGACGCCGGTCCCTTGCCGCTATAGCGCGACAAATATCTGTTCCATACTCCCTTGGCCGCTGCCTCTTCAGCTCTACGGAATATCACCACCTAGCTGCATGTGGACTCTAGTGTGGCGAGGGAATCCGCTTCGCTTGCGGCCCTTGGTGAGACTCAAAGCCTGCCTCACGGAGTGCGCCGACTGTTTCCTCGAAAGAGGCGCCTGGAAGGGAGAAGTACTGACCGCCATCACCCCTGATGGTGGGTGCAGTCCAAGGATCATCAGATTCTACATACACGAGTATAGTCACCGTCGTCTTGCTCACTGTAAGTTTCCCTAGTCCCTTGCTGTGCGGCTCACTTGATTCACCTACTCAAACTTCCTTCTCCATTGTTTGCGAGCGTGCTCTGCGAATTGCACATCGTTCATCGTACATTTCACGAGATCATGGTAACGGGTCGGACCGATACGTGTTGCCTTGCGCAGCCTGTTCTGCACAGCTCTACTACCCGGCAGTCGATCCCCTTCGCCTGGAGTGTACGCACAAGGGCGAAGCCCGTGGGGCCCGCCTCGTAGTACGGACCGGCCCGGCGCGTCGCGCAGGAGCCGCCTGGCGAGTCTGGCCACCGCCCTCGGCTCGTTCGCGAGGCCCCACTCCTCCCGCTGCACTCCTCCCGGAGCGAGCACCGCCACACGGATCGTGCGCGCGTGCACATCCATCCCCACGTGCGTCATCTTGCTCCTGCATGCCTCCTCCCTCCCTGATCCGGCTCTGCCTTCAACGCAGAAACCACATCAGTGAACTGGAGTGAGGCGCTCCATACGATCTAGAACTCGCAGTGCACGGGGTGCATATCCGAGTCACCCCGGACATAGCCAGGGCGGCTACCCTTGAAGGTGAACTCGGACACACGAAACGACTTCATCTTCGCCACGTCCCACGGGCGCCAGCCGAGCGGCCCGCTTGAGCTCTGCCCGCCAGTTTGAAAGCCGCGCACGACTTCCTTGGACCTTGAGGTAATTGCCGCGCAACTCTGGAGCCTGGGTGGCCACGGGCGATCGCACGAACAGCACGTCGTTGGACTCTCATGAGAAGTGGCCCGCCGTCCGGGGCCGGTCAGTTCCGCTTCGGTGGGTACATCTTGGGTACATGTTGGGTGGTACGGCCTGGGACGGGGCGGTACAGAAGACAACACCACCCTCGGCAATAGCCGAACAAACAGGATTGGTCGGCACTCAGCGGGACCGCATGGGATCGGGCAGGATCGAGCTTAGCGCCCTGGCAGTGTGGAGGTAGCACCCGCGTCGATGTTGGCGTTGCCGTTGGGGTCGGGGTCGGGGTCGGTGAGGAGTCGCCACATTCGACAACGACCAGCATGGTTGCAACAGGCGGGGCCGGAATCTACTCAAGCTCCCCGCCCAGGCCATCCGAGCGTGGGCGCCATTGTGCAGCGAGAGCGCACTCCGCCAGACAACCCATCGCTACGTACAGCTGAGCACTCATGCCGATGTTTGCCCGGTGGTGAGAACAGACGGCAGCGGCAGAGCCGCGACCAAGGGGGGCTCGTCTCCGTAGGCATTTCGTAGGCATGCGTGGCGCAACGGAGCAGGATGCGTCAGGACGGAACGGCACGTGAGCCCGTCATATCAGGTTCAGAGAGGGCTCCAAGGCGAGGTGGTGGCACAGGCTGGGACGGCTGGCGGCGAACTCAACAACCGTTGGGTTTCGCGGCCCGTGTGGGTTCGGAGGAACTTCCCACCACATACGCCACGAGCAGTGCGGCCAACGCAACCACGAGGAGGACCAAGACACGTTCGGGGCTAGTCCAGTGCCGTCGAGACACGCGGCGATGGTTACGCACGTTGCGTCGATCGGCTTGTCGCGGCGTGATGGAGCCTGCTCGGAAGCGCCGATTCACCCCCCAGCGACTGTTTCGCCGGCATCGGCCGACGTGCTTGTTCCCGCCGACCCCGGCCGATGGCTACAAGAACGCGTGGCGTGACCATCATCCGCTGGTCCGCGACCTCATCCCCGCGATCCGGTCCATTGGCGAGAACTTTCGGTGCTGGATGGCCACGTGCGCGGAGGCGAGGTTCACGTAGCGACGCACCATCTCCAGCGTCGAGTGGCCCAGGATCTGCTGGAGGCTGAAGACGTCGCCTCCGTTGATCAGGTAGCGCGTCGCGAAAGTGTGTCGGCAGAGGTGAGGATGCAGACGCGTTACGCCCGAGCGCATCGCGGCGCGCTTGATCGCCTGCGTGAGCGCGCTACGCCCCAGGGGGCGCCCGTCGAGCGTCAGGAAGAAGTAGACATCGGGGCCCAGCGGTTCCGGTCGGTAGTGGTGCTGGTAGCGCCAGAGCGCCCGCTGAGTGGCAGTGCCGAAGGGCACGATCCGCTCCTTGCCGCCCTTCCCCAGAACCTTGAGCCATCCGGCGTCAAGTTCGAGTTCCGCGGTCCGCAACCCGGCCACCTCGCTGATGCGCAGGCCGGAGTCGAGCATGAGCGTGAGGATCGCGTAGGCGCGCGCTCCCCAGTCCGACTTCGTGTCGCAGGCGGCGAGCACACGGCCTATCTCAGCCTCGGTCAGCACGTCGACGACCCGGCTGGGGACGCGGTAGTTGGCGAGATGCTTGAGGCGGTAGCTCTCCGTGTAGCCCTCGCGGTGCAGCCAGTTGAAGAAGGCCTTGAGGGCGCGGATGCGGTTCTGGATGCCGCCGGGCGAGAGTCCCTCCTCGGCCGTCGGGCAGAACTCGGTGTCGTCCCACTTCCGCTTCTGTTGCAGGTACGCGATGTAGGCCCGCACCTGCGGTTCGCCGATCTCGGCGATGAGCGTCGATGAGCCCTCCCTGACGAGGAAGTGCTCGAACTTCCCGAGCTCATAGCTGTACCAGCGGATCGTGTTCGGGGACTTTCCCTCGGTGCGGTTGTGGAAGTCCCAGTAGCCGATGAGATCCCGCAGCGTCAGTTGCTCCATCCCACTCCTCCATCGCTGCTCCATGCCGCTCTCGCCTCGCGTCATCACCCTCTCCCCTCCGGTCCCGGGCGGTCAAAATCTCGTGACCGCACCGTGATCCGTGCGTGAAGTGGACGTGACCTGAGCGTGATCTGCGGCCCGACGAGGCAGAGGGTCGCGGGAGCAGCGAACCGCCCGACGGCGATGGCTCACCCGCCGCCGGTCAGGGGGCGAAATGGGAGATTTTGAACCTAAGAACGGGCTCTCACGCCGCGATGGCGAGAGATCTGGAGCGGGAGACGGGATTCGAACCCGCGACCCTCTGCTTGGGAGTCAGTGAGACGGACTACAGTGGCGATATGGCCCGCACACACCGCGGTCCGCTCACGTTCTTTCTGCGCCGCAGTCGACGCGCGGCAGCAGCGCGAGCGGCGCTCTCGCCCTGGCGGCGCTCCTCGGTGTGGCGGGAGCCCTGCTGGCCTACGCCTATCTCGCGCCACTGACGCCCCTCGACGAGCAGGCCCCGGCGGCCGGAACGCTCCTCGTCGACCGCTATGGCGTGCCTCTGCTCCGTGACTCGTCCGAGGGCACCCGCATCCCGGTCTCCCTCGACGACATCGCGCCCATAGTCGTGTCGGCCACCGTCGCCGCCGAGGACCAGCGGTTCTGGCGTCACCCTGGAGTGGATCCGTTCGCGGTTGCGCGCGCACTCACCGACGCTCTGGCGAGGCAGGGCCAGCCCCGCGGCGCGTCGACGCTCACCCAACAGCTCGCGCGGCGCCTGTACCTGCCCGACGACGACGCGCCGGCGCTGCTGCGCAAGGCCCGCGAGGCGCTGATCGCGCTGCAACTCGAAGCCCGCCTCCCGAAGCGCGAGCTGTTAGAGACGTATCTCAACCACGTCTACTACGGCCGGGGCGCGTACGGCATCGAGGCCGCGGCGAGGCGCTACTTCGGTGTCAGCGCGCGCCACCTCGATCTGGCGCAGGCGAGCTACCTCGCGGGGCTGCCGCAGTCGCCGGCGCTGTACGGCGACGAGCAGGCCCCGGCGGGCGCGCTCTCCCGGCAGCGCTACGTGCTCGATCGCCTTGCCGCGACGGGCGTGATCACGGCGGCGCAGGCTGCGGAGGCGTCCGGTTACCCGCTCGGCTTCGCGGGCGAGGCGGACGCCCCGCTCGCTCCGCATTTCGCCACGATGGTGCTCGGTGAGCTGGCGTCGCTTCGGCCGGATCTCGTCGACCGGCCCGGACTCGTCATCGAGACGACTCTCGACGCCACGCTGCAGCGTGCAGCGACGCGTTCGCTTGTGGTCCGCCTCGAGCGCATCGCCGCGTGGGGGGCGGGGAACGGGGCAGTGGTCGTGATCGACCCGGCGAGCGGTGCGCTGCTCGCGCTGGTCGGCAGCTCCGACTTCGACGAGGCGGAGGCGGGGCAGGTCAACATGACGCTGGCACCCCGCCAGCCCGGCTCGGCGATGAAGCCGCTCCTGTACGCGGCGGCCCTCGAGCAGGGCTACACGGCCGCGTCGATGCTGCTCGACGTCCCGTCCAGCTTCGAGACCCCCATCGGCGTCTATACGCCGGAGAACGCCGACCACCGCTACCGCGGCCCGGTGGCGCTCCGGACCGCGCTTGCGTCCTCGCTCAACGTGCCGGCCGTCCGCACGCTCGACGAGATCGGGGTGGGAGCGCTGGTCCGCAGCGCGAACCGCGCCGGGTTGCGTGAGATCGCCTCACCGGAGCCGTATGGACTCTCGCTCGCACTCGGCTCGGCCGAGGTGACGCTGCTCGGTCTCACGGCCGCGTACGGCGCGATCGCGAATGGTGGGCTGCTGGCCGAGCCGTACGCGATCGAGAGGGTGCGGGACGAGGCGACACGCGACGTGCTGTACGAGCGTGAGGCGCCTGAACAGGGACTCGTGATGTCCCCCGAGCACGCCTTCCTGCTGGCGGACATCCTCAGCGACCCGATCGCGCGCGAGCCGGGATTCGGCGCCGGCTCCGTGCTGGAGACGCCGTTCCCCGCCGCGGTGAAGACCGGCACGACCTTCGAGTTCCGCGACAACTGGACCGTCGGCTTCACGCCCGACCGGGTGGTGGGGGTGTGGGTTGGGAACGCCCGCTCCGAGCCGATGCGGGGGCTCACCGGCGTCGTCGGCGCCGCCCCGATCTGGCGCGACGTGATCGAGGCGGTGGCGGCGGACCGTCCGGTGCGCGCGTTCGACGTACCGCCGACGGTGGTGACCGCCGCCGTCTGCGCGCCGACGGGCCTGCTGCCCGGCCCGCACTGCCCCTCACCCGTCAGCGAGTGGTTCCTGGCCGGGACGGAGCCCACGGAGACCGAGGAGTACTACGTCCGGGGATCCGACGGCGCGCTCGCCATCAATCCGCCCGTGGAGGCGCGGCCCTGGGCGGCGCGCCGCGGCGTCCGGCTCGCCGGAGATTCCGGGCGTGAATCGGCGACGCGGGTGGCGATCGTGCGACCACCGGAAGGGGCGGTGCTGTACATTGCCCCGGAACTCCGCCGCCAGGAGACGCTGCTCCGTGCCGCGACGCCCGCCGGGGTCGAGCGCATCGAGTTCCGCGTCGACGGCGTGCCTGTTGGCAGCGCTCAGGGCACCGACGCCTACGTCGTGTGGCCGATGACCGTCGGCGCGCACACGCTCGAGGTAGTGGCGACCTTCGCTGACGGCGCGACCGCGTCGGCGAGTTCTCGCTATGAGGTGCGGGGACCATGAGCAACGCGGGCGCGGGCTGGCAGCGCGGGCCACCGTGGCTCTGGCTGGCCATCATCCTGGCGCCCGTGATCGTGGTCGCGGTCGTACTGGCTCGCCCAGGCGGTGACGGCAACGTCGAGAGAGTCATCGCGCCGACCGCCGAGCCGCAGAGCACCACTCCCCCGACGCCGGCCGCCACGCCGACCGTAACTCCCGCCACGCCGACCGCGACTCCCACCACGCCGACCGTAACTCCCGCCACGCCGACGCCCGCCCCACCACCACCGCCCGTCACGGTCACGCCAGCCGGGGAGGAGGTGCCCCGGCTCGCGTTTGCACAGATCGTGTTCCGGGAGCCCCCGCCGACAACAGACGCCAGCCAGCTCGTCGCGGTCGAGCCACCTATCGCGGGCTCTTTCGTGTGGGCCGACGAGCGGACCCTGCTGTTTCAGCCCGAGTTCCCCGGCTGGGGACGGGGCGGTCGTTACCGCGTGCTCGTGGACGGCGCCGCCGCCGGACTCGACCAGGACTACGAGCAGGCCTTCACCGTCGAGGGCCAGCTCGAGGTGGTCTACATGATCCCCGGGGACGGCGACCGCGGGGTGCCCTCGAACGCGCAGATCCTCGTCCAGTTCAACCGCGCGGTGGCCCCGCTCACGGTGTTGCAGGAAGGGCCCGGCCCGACGGTGCTCGAGTTCGACCCGCCGCTCGACGGCGAGGGCGAGTGGCTCAACACCTCGCTGTACCGCTTCACCCCGAGCGATCTGCGCCCCAGCACCGAGTACCAAGTGCGCATCCCGGCGGGGCTGACGTCGGCAGCGGACGGGGTGCTGGAGGAGGACGTCGCGTGGCGCTTCACCACCACCCTGCCGCGGGTGGATGGTATCTCCCCCGCCCACAACTCGAAGTTCGTGGAGCCGGACCGCGCCATCGTGGTCACCTTCAACCAGCCGATGGACCGAGCGTCGGTGGAGCGGGGTCTTCGGTTCCGCATCACGAACCTGGGCCCGACCGGGCGGGAGGCCGAGATCATCCGGGGCCTGTACGCGGGCCCGGATGATCGAGACGTACCGGTCGCCCTCACCTGGAGCGACGGCGGCACCGTCGTCACGCTCACGCCGCTCAGGCCCTTGCTGCGCAGCTCCCGGTACACTGTGATCGCGCGCGCCGGCATGCTCGGCGCCACAGGCGTGGCGACGCCCGCTGAGCGCATCGCGACGTTCACCACGCTCGACTGGCCGCGCCTCATCCGCACCGAGCCCCGCCACGGCTCCCAGACGGCGTTGCCGTGGCGGAACATCGCGTTCACGTACAACAACCCGCTGGACCCCTCCTCCGTCGAGGGCCGGATCTCGGTCAGCGGTGTCGACCCCGACGACGTCAGCGTGTGGGCGTACTACGACCGGGTGGTCATCGACGCTCCGCTCGAGCACTCGACTCAGTACACGGTCACCATCGCGGGGGGCATCCGGGATCGAGGCGGAGCGCCGCTGCCGCCGTACGAGCTCCCGTTCACCACCCGGGCCCCGGCGCCGCCCCGTCTGCCCGGACGGTCGATGGATCTCTCCATCCCCAGCTGGTTCGCGACGTACTCGGCGACCACCGAGCCGGAGCTCTTCTTCCGCGCGGTGAACGCCCCGACGGTGCACTTCCAGCTGTATCCGCTCACCGACGGCGAGGCCCGCATGCTGCTGGCCCGCGAGTACATCGACATCTGGCGCTCGGTCCAGATCGAGAACACCGATCGGAAGAGGAGAGTCTGGAACCCCTTCCTGCCTTCGCAGACTCGCCTTCGTGAGTGGACCGTCCAGACGAGTGAGGAGGACCGCTACGTGGGCCGGCTCTACTCCACCTCTCTCGCGGACGGCGCGCCACTGCCGAAGGGCAGCTACGTCGTCTTCGCGGACTCCAACCTCGGCTCACGCCGCAAGGCGCTGATGTTCAGCGTCGTCGACACGGCGATCATCACCAAGCAGTCGCATGACCAGGTGATCGCGTGGGTTCTCGACTACGACACCGGCGAGCCGCTCGACGGTATTGACGTCGAGCACGCCTCGTACGCCGGGACCCGGTACCTGCAGGGGACGACCCTGACGGACGCCGACGGGCTCGCCGACCTCCACATCCCGAACGCGAGGTGGGGCCGCTACCTCCTGCGTCTCGACGACGACGGGCGCTTCGGCGTGGCCTCGACGAAATGGCAGCAGGGCAGCGAGCCGTGGAAGCTCACTGTGCCGTTCTCGTCGTCGACGTTCGACCTGCTCGCCCACGTCTACACCGAAAGGCCGATTTACCGGACCGGTGAGACCGTCTCGTACAAGGCGGTCGTCCGCCGCGACGACGACGCGACGTACTCACTGCCCCGACCGAGCGAGACCTTCACCATCGTCGTCACCGACTCGAAGTTCAGGGAACTGTCGAGCACTACCACGGTCGTCAACGAGTTCGGCACGCTCGAGGGCGAGTTCGTGATCCCGGAGGGAGGGGCCACCGGTACGTACTCGATCCGCCTGTACGGCAGCGAGGGACGTCGGTACCTGGGACCGGCTCCCGGCCAGATCACGTCGACGACCTTCACGGTCGAGCAGTTCCGCGTGCCCGAGTTCCGCGTCCGTGTTGAGACGCCGGAGGAGCACTACATCGACGGTGAGCAGATCCCTGTCGAGACGACGGCCGAGTTCTATTTCGGTGGTGGCGTCGAGGGAGCAACCGTCGACTGGGCCGTTCTGGCCTCGCCGACGCGGATCCGCGTCGAGGGCTACGAGGACTACTCGTTCTCCCACTACCGCTACTACTCGGCTCCCGACGGTTCGCCGCTGCGCGCGCAGGGCAGCACCGAGGCAGGCCCCGGCGGCCGGGCCTCGTACGAGGTGACGGCCGCGCTCATGGCGGGAGAGGGAACGCAGCTCTTCACCCTCAGTGCCACGGTGCGCGACGAGAGCGCTCAGGCGGTGGCCGGCAGCACCGCCGTCACGGTCCACCCCGCGTCGTGGTACGCCGGCATTCGCACGGACTCCTACATCGCCGCGGCCGGCGAACCCGAGGTGGTGCGGCTCGTCACCGTCGATGTCGAGGGGGTGATCGCGCCCCGCCGGCCCGTCACGGTGCGCGCATACGAGCGCCGGTGGGTGACCACGAAGGTCGGTGCCACGGGTGGCGGCCGCTACTACCAGAGCGAGCTGGTCGAGACCGAGATCGACGTGCAGTCCGCGACGACCGCCGCCGCCGCCGAGGCGTCGATTCAATTCACGCCGCCGTCGTCCGGCTCGTACCGCCTGGTGGCGGAGTCGGTCGACAACGAGGGCCGCGTGGCGCGCTCCGCCACCTACCTCTGGGTGAGCGGCCACAGCCACGCACCCTGGCGGGTGCGCAACGACGACCTGATCGAGCTCATCCCCGACCGGGACGAGTACGAGGTGGGCGACGTCGCCGAGGTGCTCGTGCCCGCACCCTTCGCCGGCGCCGTCGGTCTCGTCACCATCGAGCGCGGCGGCATCCTGAGCACCGAGGTCCGCCGGTTCGAGACCAACAGTGAGGTGCTGCGTATCCCGATCGAGGATCGCCATCTCCCGAACATCTACGTCAGCGTCGTGCTCTACCGCGCGCCGACGGGAGACGATCCGGTTCCGCGCTACCACATCGGCTACGTCGAGTTGCCGGTCTCCACGGCTCCGCGTCGCCTCGACGTGCGTATCGAGCCCGACCGCGAGCGCGCGGCGCCCGGCGAGACCGTCCGCTACGAGGTCACGGTCACGGACTGGAAGGGGCGCGGCGTGGCCGCGGAGGTGTCGGTGGCCATCGCCGACCAGGCGGTGCTCTCGCTGGCCGAGGAGGTGGGGCCCGACGGGATGCGCGCGTTCTGGTTCCAGCGGGCGCTGGGGGTCGCGACCTCCTCCTCTCTCGGTGTCTCGATCGACCGCCACAACGACATCCTGAAGGTTCCCGAGGATGCGAGCGGCAAGGGAGGGGGCGGAGACACCTCGCGGCTGCGACAGGACTTCCGCAACACCGCGCTGTGGGAGGGCCAGCTCGAGACGGACGAGAACGGCAGGGCCAGCTTCGAGCTGAAACTGCCCGACAACGCGACGACCTGGCGCGCCCAGGCGCGCGCCGTCAGCGGGACGACGCAGGTGGGCGAGGCAACGAGTGAGCTGCTGGTGACGCTCCCATTGCTCGTACGCCCCGCGCTCCCTCGCTTCCTCCGCGTTGGCGACGAGGTGACACTGCGCGCGCTCGTGCGAAACGGGACGACATCCGCCCGCGACGTGACCGTCACCGTCCGGGCCGACGGCCTCACGCTGGACGGCTCGGTCGCCCGCATCGTGCGCATCCAGCCGGATCGCTCGGAGGTCGTCGAGTGGCCGGCCCGCGCGGTCGCTGAGGGCACGGCGCAGGTCCGCTTCGATGCCTCGGCAGCAGGCGGCCTCGGCGATGCCGTCGAGATCGCCCTGCCGGTGCACCTCAACGTCACCGCGGAGACCACCGCCACGGGAGGGGTGATCGATGGCGCGCTCGCGGTCGAGGCGGTCTACCTGCCGGACTACGCGATCCGGGAGCAGGGGGAGCTCGAGATCTCGGTGCAGGGCTCGCTCGTCGGGACACTTGCCGACGAACTGCATCGCTTCGCGCCGCGTCGCTACGAGCGGAGTGAGCGCGTCGCGAGCCGCGTGATCGCAACCGTCGCGGTGAAGCGCTCGCAGGGCGGCGACCTGGATCCAGGGCAGACGAACCAGCTCCACGCCGATGTCGCCAAGTTGATCAGCTGGCAGAGGTACGACGGAGGCTGGGCGTGGTGCGCAGACTGCCGGACCGATCTCTGGATCACGGCCTGGGTCCTGATCGCGCTCTCCGAGGCGGAGGATGCCGGCGCCCGCGTCTCTCAGGGGGTGGCCGAGGACGCATCAGATCTCATCTCGCGTCACGTCCATCGCCGGGCGGATGTGATCTCCCCGGTCGACCCCAACCAGAACGCGTTCCTCTTGTACGCGCTGACAGCAGCCTGGGGTCAGAGCGGATTCGTCCCCTACGTGCACGCCCCCGCGATGCGATCCACCGTGGAGCAGGAGCGCTCGCGCCTCACCAACTGGGGCCGCGCCTACCTGCTGCTCGGGCTGCTCGCCACCGGGCACGATGTCTCCGTGGAACCCGTGCGGCAGCTCCTCAACGACCTGACGGCGGACATCATCGCCAGCGCGAACGGGAACCACTGGGAGGATGAGCGACGCGCCGGCTCGATGCACAACAGCAGCGTCCGCACCACCGCCCTCGTGCTGCGCGCCCTGACGGAGGTCGATTCCAGGCACCCGCTGATCGAGGAGACCGTGCGCTGGCTCGTGCATGCGCGCTCGCTGGGCAAGTGGAAGACTACGGTCGCGCGTGCACAGGGCATGTCCTCGCTCGGGGCCTACGCGCAGCTCACCGGGGAGACGCTCGGCCGGTACGACTACTCCGTCTGGCTCAATACGCGCGAGGTGCTGGACGGCACCTTCGACGTGCCGGCCGGCGACTACCTGGATGGCACGGAGATCCCGCTCGTCGACCTGCCGCTGGGCGAGGTCAGCCGGGTCCAGCTCCAGCGCAGCACTGATCCCGGCCGCATGTACTACGGTCTCAACCTCCGCTACGTCACGCCCGCGCTCGGCATCGAAGCCCTCAACCGCGGACTGGCGATCTCCCACCGCTACTCGCTGCTGGGCGAGCCCGACGAGGTCGTCACCAGCGCCAGTCTCGGCGATGTGGTCCGCGTCCAGGTCACGATCGTGGCTCCGCACGACCGCCTGTTCGTCCTGGTCGAGGACTTCCTGCCGTCGGGCCTCGAACCGATCAACCCGAAGCTGCGCACCGTCGCGCCCGAGCTGATCCAGCAGCTGGAGGCCGACCGCCGCTCGACCCGCCTGGAATCGGCGCCGGAGGACTACGCGCCCTGGTATGCCTGGTACTACAGCCCGTGGCGGCACGTCGACATCCGCGACGACCGCCTCGTGCTGCAGGCCAGCTCGCTTCCGCGCGGCGTGCATGAGTACGTGTACTACGCCCGCGCGACGACGCCCGGAGAGTTCATCGTCCCGCCCGCCCGCGCCGAGGAGTCGTATTTCCCAGAGGTTTTCGGACGCAGCGACAGTGGCCGCTTCACCGTTGTGGGCGACTGATAGGGAGCACCTCATCGAGAGCGTATCGTCGGACGATCACGGAGCCAGGAGGCTCGCGCAGCGGCCCAGCACGCTAGAGCCGAAGGCTCGCGAGCTCGCGGGCCGGCTCGGCCTGCTCCGCCCGCTCGTCTTCATCGATCTCGAGACGACGGGAACGGACCCGCTGAGCGACCGCATCGTGGAGATCGGTGCAATCAAGCTGTACCCGTCGGGGGAGACCGAACTCCTCCACACGAGAGTCAATCCCGGCGTCCCCATACCAGCGGGGGCCAGCGCGGTGCACGGGATCACCGACGAGCTCGTTGCCGAGCGGCCAGTGTTCGCCGAGACGGCGCCGGCGGTGGCCGAGTTCCTGCTCGACTGCGATCTCGCGGGCTTCGGTGTCGTCCGCTTCGACATTCCGCTGCTGGAGGCAGAGTTCCGCCGGGCGGGGATCGAGTTCTCGATCTCCCATCGGTGGGTCGTGGACGCCCTCAGGATCTTTCACGATCGCGAACGCAGGGACCTGGCGGCGGCCGTCGACTTCTACACGGGGCGAGAGATCGAAGCTGCGCACAGCGCGATCGCCGACGCGATGAGCTCGGTTGAGGTGCTGTGGGGACAGTTCGAGCGTTACGCAAATCTCCCCACCGAACTCAAGGAACTCGATCGTCTCTCGGGCCAGCGACGCCCCGACCCATCGTGGCTCGACCCCGATGGGAGGCTTGTGTGGCGCGACGGTAGGGTCCTGATGAACTTCGGGAGGTACGCCGGCCGTGCGCTGGTGGACGTCAGAAGCGAGGATCCCGGATACCTCGAGTGGGTGCTGCGTGCGTCCGGAAGTCGAAGGGGTGGTGACGTGATGACGTGACCGGTCCGGAGACATGCTCGTTGCTGCCAGCCGGTGAGAGTCCGGCACGGGTAACTGTCAGGAGGCCCGTTAGCAGGTCGGCGGCGTGGACGGGAAACGGTCTGCGTCGAAGCCCGACGTCAAGAGCCCTATGAGGGGGAGCAAACGTGCGGTCCGCAGCATGACGCGAAGTCTGCCGCGCCGTGAGACTCGCCTGTCTATTGACAGGACCAAGGAGGAGCCGAGCCCGGGTGGTCAGGGCGAAGGCCATGGACGAGGTGAAGATCCTGGAATGCAGCCTCAAGAAACCTCCCGGCGTATGGGACGTGGAACGTACGGAAGGTAGCGACGGGAACCGGAGAAGCCCTCCCCGGCCCGGCACCCTGTGAGAGGGCGTCGGAGCGAGGCGTCCTATAACCGGTCAGAGCCGGGAAGTGGACAGCCAGCCGGAAGGGTGGCGGAGGGGGTCGTAGTACCGCTGGAGCCGGACGGACAACATAACCGCCGGTGATGGGAAGGACCCCTACTTTGTCCGTGCATGTTGCTGGGGGTGTGGACTGGTGAGTGCCCCTCGGGGCTAGCAACCACTTGGTAGGGTTCGAGGCTCTCCGCACATGCTGTACCGGCTGGCCAAGGCACGACCCACGTTGTGGGGAGCGCTGCATGCCATCTGGTGAAGGGCATCGGTGAGCCGGATGAGGGAGAACCTCACGTCCGGTTCGATGTGGCAGGGGCTGGAGACGGACGCTGCTATGGCCGTGGAGTTGGGCACCACCGGGAAACCGGCTTGGAACTGATGCGCCACCGCCTACGGCTCGCACCGCGCCAGCCCCTGACCCTACAACGGGACTTCTCGGATGAGGTCAAGAAGGCGATATTGAATGCCCCGACCGAGCCCCCGCTGGGGCAGGCAGAGAATTCCGACTGAGACGGAGTGACCAGCGTGCTTAGCTTCGGTTGCCACCGAGCAGGACAAACGGGAGAGCAAGAGGCTGCCTGCCGCATGGCCGGCGGCGGTTCCGGGCGTGTGGGCTCGGGAGGGGCGGCGTAACCGGCGACGAGGCCGAGGCGCTTCGCCCAGGTGTTGAGGCTAGGCCGCCTGACCCAGTGATTCCGCGCCATCAGATCTGGCGCGGGGCGCACACCTGACGGAACTCGCAGGGGGCACGTATTGGCTGACATCACGCTGGAGGGTCTCTTAGCGCGCGGCTACCTGACCCCGGATGCACCGAAGGAGAGCGTGGATGCAGTCGCGAAGAGAGGGAATTGGGTGCTCCTCTGAATCTGGGAGAATGGTCGTGAAGCGAACGATCCACCGGAAACAGGGAGCACCCATTCGATGCTATCACCGAGCAGCCCCGCCCGGCTCTCGATCGCCTTCGACGACGACCGCCTGGTGGCCCACGCGGGTCTGCTCCTGCCGGCCACGCTCGCCGAACGTCTCGGCCTGCGGGAGCTGGTCGACCGTCACCTCGACCTCGGCGACGCACCGGGCAGGGCGAACGCGGGAGACAAGGTCGCGACACTCGTCGCCTCCGTGCTAGCGGGCGGCGACTGCATCGACGATGCCGATGCGTTGCGCGCCGGCGGCACAGAGCGCGTTCTCGGATGCACCGTCAAGGCGCCATCCACGCTCGGCACCTTCCTACGCAGTTTCCGCTGGGGCCACGTCCGCCAGCTCGACCGCGTCAGTCGCGCGCTGCTTGCCCGCGCCTGGGCCGCCGGGGCCGGACCCGGCGAGGCGCCATTCACCATCGACCTCGATTCGACGGTGTGCGAGACCTACGGCTTCGCCAAGGAGGGGGCGCAGCGCCCCGGCTACACCGGTGCGCGCGGCTATCACCCGCTGCTCGCGGTGGCGGCCGGGACGGGTGACGTGCTGATGGCCCGGCTGCGCGGGGGTCGTGCGTACAGCGGCCGGGGCGCCGCCCACTTCCTACAGGAGACGGTGGGTCGAGTCCGCGATGCCGGAGCGAACGGGCAACTCACGGTGCGCGCCGACAGCGGCTTCTACTCCCGCGCGGTGGTCGCTGCCTGCCGCGAGATGGATGTCCGCTTCTCGGTCACGATCCGCCAGCATCCGAAGCTGCGGAAGCTGACCGAGGCGATTCCCGAACAGGAGTGGACGCCGATCCCGTACTGGCTGGAGGGCGGCGCCGATGTCTCAGAGACGACCTACACGCCGTTCGCACACGCGCCGGACGCCGTCCCGGTGCGGCTCATCGTCCGGCGCGTGCGGCCGACGCCTGGTTCGCAGCTCGCTCTCTTCGCGACGTATAGCTACCACGCCTTCATCACCGACCGCGACGGGGAGACGCTCGAACTGGAGGCCGACCATCGCCGCCACGCCGAGGTCGAGAACGCGATCCGCGACCTGAAGTACGGCGTGGGGCTCAATCACCTGCCGTCCGGCCGCTTCGCCGCCAACGGCGCCTGGCTCGCGGTCCAGGTGATCGCCCACAATCTCGCTCGCTGGACGGCGCGGCTCGGGCTCGGCGAGCGCATCGTCACCACCCGGACGCTCCGGCGGCGGCTCTTCGCTCTCGTCGGGCGGCTGACCCGCTCTGCTCGTCGGTTCACGCTCCATCTGCCGGCGCGCTGGCCATGGGCCGGTCACTTCACCGATGCCCTCGCACGGCTGCGCGCGCTCCCGCTCCCGACCTGACGCCGCTCCCCCTCGCCGCTCGCGGACCAGCGCCGCGCGCCCGCCTGTCCGCAATCGCCTCCGCGCCGGTCTCCCCTGCTGATCACACGCCCCGGACAGCGCCGAGCACTCCTCCGGGAGTCACAAACGGCTCCCGCACCTCACACGACGGCCGCTTCGCGCTCCTCCGCACGGCTCAACACCGGTCACCGGTGGATCCGGGCTGACCGATGAGCTACCTCCCCCGTTCACGAGTAGCTCATTCGCTGCCGCCGCCGCCGGACACCTCAAGACCCTTCCGACCGAGTTCAATGAGGATGACCAGCCAACCAGCAAGCCTGTGCGTCACCATCTGGTGCGGCCAGGCAATCTGCCTCGGCAGTTTTCGATACCGAGTCCTACCGCCGCTCTCGCGGTCGCGCGGATTGTCGTTGACCACTGGGACGCTCTTCGAGATGTCCATCGACTCTCGCACTATGCGATGAGTCGTCCCACCGTTTCAGATGCCAGCAATCTCCGTACCCTGATTTGGTCGCACACCAGGCGGCAACAGGACGTCCGGCGCGCAGAGATTCGTGTTGGAGTAGCCACGTCGTGCGTGCCGATGTGTCGCAGTTCTATCCAACGTTGTACACGCACGCCCTGCCCTGGGCGCTCCATACAAAGGCGACTGCGAAAGAGAAACCGCGTGACTGCACCCTTCTAGGGAAGCGGCTCGACCGCGGTCTTCGCCGGGGGCAAGACAATCAGACGATTGGTATTCCGATTGGACTCTCTTGGTCGTTCGCCCTTTCAGAGTTGATCATGTCGCGAGTGGATGCGGCTCTCCAGGCGGAGTTCCCGGACTTGCAGGGCATGCGAATCATCGATGACTACGAGTTTGGGGTGGGTTCAGAAGCAGATGCCGACCGGATTCTCGCAACGCTTCGCTCCGAACTCGCGCACTACGAACTCCAGCTCAACGCGACAAAGACTGCGATCAGTAGGATCCCAGTGCCCATGATGCCCACCTGGAAAGCGCAGCTTCGTGGCTTTCAGATCCGACCGTCCGCTCAGGCTGATGATCTCATCCGCTACTTTGACCTAGCGGCCTCTCTGGGGGACGCATTGCATATTGCCGCCCCCGTGAGGTGGGCAGCAAGCAGCTTGAGATGGTTGGAGATTCAGGGCGGGAATTGGTCTTTGGTGCACGACCTTCTACTTCAAGCGGTCCTCGTCGAGCCCGGATGCATCAGGAGAGCGATGGGGTCGCTTCTTGAGCACACACGAAAGGGGCTTCCGCTGAACAAGGATGCGGTTCGCGACACCCTCAGTCGCGTAATCGTGAGACATGTGCCACTCGGAGGCAGCAGTGAAGTCGCTTGGGCGTTGTGGGGGGCGATAGCGTTTGAAGTGCGCCTCGACGATAGCGTCGGGCGAACGCTGGGTGCCATGTCTGACTCCGTAGTCGCCGTGTTGGCGTTGGACGCCGAGCGCCGCGGCCTACTCGCCGGGCTGGACAAGACGAAGTGGCTCGGACTGATTACTAAGGAGGAGTTGAGATCCGACCAATGGCTTCTAGCATACGAAGCCCCTAGGAAGGGGTGGTTGGGCACTAAGGCACACTTCCAGTGCAGACCAGAGTTCGCTGCGCTGGACGCTTGGGACGTCGAGTTCTACGATTCCGAGTCGCGGCTCCGTTCCGTTCCCGGCGTGCTTGAATCACTACCTCCTCTCGCGGCTCCCGAGGCGTCGATTGAACGCGAAGAAGAGGTCCCATCTCTTCGCTTAAGGCTGATGGACCTATTCGATGTCACTCGGACCGTGGAGAGCGATGGGGACAATGACGAACCGTACTCGTAACCCACACATAGGACATCGCGGGTCGCCGCGCTCGGACAATCAAGCGAGGCCGAAACTAGTAGAGCATGAGATGGCGAACCGGACGTCTACAGATTTGGACGCAGGCAAGGACAAACAGGACACGCACCCGCTCGCGTCGGTGTTCTGGCGCGACGAGATTCTGACCTTCACGCACCCGGGGCACGCCGGGGTTCGTGCGAGACCGCTACTGCTCGCGCCGGTTCCGCTGTAGGTTCTCTCAGGATGCGGTCTACGCCCCCCTCTCGGGGCGCCGGAGCCGGGGGAGAGTGCCGTGCGTACCACCCGCCGCCGCTTCCTGCTCGTAGCCGCCGCCGCCGTCCCCGCGCTCCTGCTCGCCGCGTGCTTCGGCTCGGGGGGTGACGAGGACGTGCGCGTGATCGCGAACGGCACCGTGGTGACGCCGACCACCCCGCCGGCCACCCCGACGCCGACGTCCACGCCATCGCCGACGCCTTCGCCGCTCCCCTTCACGCCGACCCCTCCCCCCTCGACGCTCGACCCCGAGGACCTCCGGGGCTTCCTCTACCCGGTGGAGGGCGGCTGCCTCCCCGGCTACGACGGCCTCATGCCGAACGCGCCGCGCGCCTACCGCAACGGCGTGCACGAGGGCGTCGACTGGTATCCCGGCTCGGCCTGCGCGGTGATCGAGCGCGGGACGCCGGTCTACGCCATGTACGACGGCGTGGTGCTGCGCGCCGACCACCGCTACGCGGACATCACCCCCGAGCAGGTGGAGGAGCTCGCGGCTCTCACCCAGGCGCAGGGCTACAGCGACCCGGAGACGCTCGACATCTACCGCGGGCGGCAGGTGTGGGTGGATCACGGCCGGGGGATCGTCACGCGCTACGCGCACCTGGCCGGCGTCGCCCAGGGGATCTTCCAGGGTCGCGCGGTCGCGCGGGGGGATCTGATCGCCTTCATCGGCGAATCCGGCACGCCCGAGTCGGTGACGGATCCCGGCACCGAACTGCATCTGCACGCCGAGGTGCACGTGGGGGAGAGCTTCCTCGGCGCGGGCCTCCCGCCCGCTGAGGTGCGCGCCCTCTACGAGCGGCTCTTCGGGCCGCCCGCCGAGTAGCGGGCACGCCCGCGCCCCCGAACGCGCCCCCGAACGCGCCCCTGAGCGCGCACGGGGGGCACCCTGTAGGATCGGCGCGCGTCCGGGCGCCGCGTCGAGCGAGGTGTGATGGGTCCCCTTCCCGCAACCGCCCTCGCCATCGAGATTCCCTGGAACCCCGACATAGCCACGCTGGGCAGCCTGATGTTCACCTGGCACGGGCTCTTCACCGCGGCGGGGGTCCTCGTGGGCATGTGGATCGCGCTCCGGCTGGCGGATCGGATCGGCTACGACCCGGACCACGTCTACTCCATTGCGCTGGCGGCGGTGCCCTCCGGCATCATCGGGGCGCGGGCGCTCTTCGTCGCCGAGCACTGGGACGTCTACGGCCAGAACCCCGGCGACATCCTCGCCCTCACCGAGGGCGGGATCTCGATCTGGGGCGCGATCCTCGGCGGTTTCCTCGGCGGGATCCTCTGGGCCTGGTGGCGGGGTTTCCCCGTCGGGCCCGCCCTCGACATCGCTGCGCCGACGGCGCTGCTCGGGCAGGCGACGGGACGACTCGGCGATCTCGTGAACGGCGAGCATCTCGGGACGGTGACCGATCTGCCGTGGGGGGTCGTCTACACGCACCCCGATTCGCCGGCGTTCGCGCATTCGATCGCCTTCGGCGCCCACCACCCCGCGACCACCTACGAACTCCTGGGCGATCTCCTGATCATGGGCCTCTTGCTCGCGCTCTACTTCAGGAGCAGCTGGTTCCGACCCCGGCCCGGCCTCCTCTTCCTCACCTATCTCGTGAGCTACGCGGTGATGCGCTTCTTCCTGACCGACCTGCGCGTCGACTCCGCGGAGACCGCGGCGGGACTGCTGCGGGTGCCGCAGCTGGTCTCCGTCATCGTGGTGCTGGTGGCCGTGCCGCTCGTGATCTGGGTGTGGCGCAGAGGGCCGTCCCCCTCCGGCGCGCCTCGCCTTGACGCGACGGGAGGGCGCACCTAGCCTCGATGGGCGCCCCGGGACGCGTATGCACGCCGGGGTCGTTCATCACGAGTGGCAGAGGGAATCGGCCCGACGAAGCCACGGCAACCCTCCCCCGACCGAGGGGGGATGCGGTGCCCCAGCCGACCCGGTGGCCGCGCACGAGCGCCGGGAGCGATGAGCAGAGGCACGTTGATGCAGAGCACCATCCCCACGGAGGCACCGAGTCGGCGCCGGGGCGCCGCCGCACGGCGGCACGCCGGAAGGATGATGCTCTAGCCCGGGCCGTCGCTCCGCGTGGGGCGAGCGCGCACCGGGCATCCCATCTCCACCCCGAGCCCATCCGGAGCCGCCACCATGTCCTTTGATCGCGCGTTGCGCTGCAGGGAGTGCGGGCGGGAGTACCCGCTCGCTGCGATCTACTCCTGCGAGTTCTGCTTCGGCCCGCTCGAGGTCGCCTACGACTACGAGGCGATGCGCGCCCACGTCTCCCGCGAGAGCATCGAGGCGGGGCCGGCCACGCTCTGGCGCTACGCCGACCTGCTCCCCTGCGATCCGGAGTTCCGCGTCGACATCGGGACCGGGTTCACGCCGCTGCAGCGCGCCGACCGCCTCGCGGAGGCGGTGGGGCTTCAGACGCTCTGGCTCAAGAACGACACCGTGAACCCCACGTGGTCGTTCAAGGATCGCGTCGTCTCCGTCGCCATCGCCCGGGCGCGCCAGTTCGGCTACGACGTGATCGCCTGCGCCTCGACCGGCAATCTCGCCAACGCCGTCTGCGCGCACGCGGCGCGCGCCGGGATGGAGGTCTACGTCTTCATCCCCGACGACCTCGAGCACGGGAAGGTGGTCGGCAGCGCCGTCTACGACCCCACGCTGGTGATGGTCGACGGCACCTACGACGACGTGAACCGACTGTGCACGGAGATCTCGCAGAACTACCCCTGGGCCTTCGTGAACATCAACGTGCGCCCCTACTACGCGGAGGGATCGCGCACGCTCGGCTTCGAGGTCGCCGAGCAGCTCGGCTGGCGCTCGCCGGATGCCTGCGTCGTCCCGATGGCCTCGGGCTCGCTCTTCACGAAGATCCACAAGGGACTGACGGAGTTCGCCACGCTCGGGCTGATAGAGGAGCCACGAACGCGCATGTTCGGGGCGCAGGCCGCCGGCTGCTCGCCGATCACGACGGCGCATCAGGCGGGCACGTTCAACTTCGTCCCGCAGAAGCCGAACACGATCGCGCGCTCGCTGGCGATCGGGAACCCGGCCGACGGCTACTATGCGCTGAAGAAGATGGAGGAGACGGGGGGCGGAGCGGAGATGGCGACCGACGCGGAGATCGTCGCGGGCATCCGGCTACTCGCCGAGACCGAGGGCATCTTCGCCGAGACGGCGGGCGGCGTGACGGTCGCCTGCCTGAAGAAGCTCGTCGAAGCGGGAGCGATCGCGCCGGAGGAGGAGACCGTCGCCTTCATCACCGGCGCCGGTCTCAAGACCGTGGAGGCGGTCGCCGGGCACGTCGCCGAACCGCTGCGCGTCCCCGCCCGCGCCGAGGCATTCGCGGAGGCACTCGCGGGGCGCAGGCGGCCCGTCGCCGCGGCGACCGCCGGAACGGGGGCGTGATCATGGCGAGCCGCCGCGTGCGATTCACGTTTCAGCCGAAGCTGATCCAGGAGCCGGTGATTTACCGTATCGGCCACCTCTACGACATCGTCACCAACATCCGCATGGCCGACGTGGACGAGCAGGTGGGGTGGGTGATCCTTGAGCTCAACGGCGAGCCCGGGGAGATCGAGCGCGCGATCGCGTGGGCGGAGGAGCAGGGCGTTCGCGTCGACCCGCTCGCGGGCGATGTGGTGGAGGGCTAGCCGATGAGCGTCACCGTGAAGATCCCGACACCGCTGCGTCAGCTCACCGGCGAGCGTGACACGGTGAGTTCGGGCGCCGCGACGCTCGCCGGCGTCGTCGACGAGCTCGAGGGCGCCTTCCCCGGAATCCGCGAGCGCCTCTGTGACGAGGGCGGTCTCAGGCGCTTCGTCAACGTCTACGTGAACGGCGAGGACGTGCGCTTCCTCCAGGGCCTCGACACGGAACTCGGCGACGGCGACGAGGTCTCGATCGTGCCCGCCGTTGCGGGGGGCGCTCGCTAGCGCTCGCCCTCACCGGCGAGCCGCACGCGGCTGCGGGCGGACGGGGCGATCCGCGCGGACGTCGTCAGGACGGATCCATGGCACTCCGGAGAATCGCCATCCTCAGCCCGGGGGACATGGGTCACGGCGTGGGGAAGGTGCTCGCCGAGCGCGGCTACACCGTGATCACCTGTCTCGCCGGGAGGAGCCAGCGGACGCGGGAGCTGGCGGCCGCCGCGGGCTTCGGGGATGTTCCCTCACTTGAGGACGTGGTCCGTGAGGCCGATCTCATCATGTCGATTCTCGTCCCGTCCCAGGCGGCGGCCCTGGCGACGGAGGTGGCGCAGGCGATGCGCGCCACCGGGACCTCGCGACCATTCGCGGACTGCAACGCGGTCTCCCCGCGATCGGCGTCGGCGATCGCCGCCATCATCGGGGGCGCCGGCGGCGACTACATCGACGCCGGGATCATCGGATCCTCACCGGCCAGGGGCGCGGTGCCCCGGATCTACACCTCCGGCCCCGGCGCCGGCCTGATGGACGAGCTCGACGGCGCGGGCGTTGCCGTCCGGAACCTCGGCCCCTCCATCGGGCGGGCGTCGGCGATCAAGATGTGCTACGCGTCGATGACGAAGGGAACGAACGCGCTGAGGGTCGCGATGCTCGCCGCCGCGGATTCGCTCGGCCTCTACGACGAGCTCGTCGAGGAGCTCGGGCAGAGTCAGGGCGGGACGCTCTCGCAGATGGAGTCCGGCATCCCCGGCCTTCCCGCGAACGCCGGCCGCTGGATCGGGGAGATGGAGGAGATCGCCGGGACTTTCGAGCAAGCCGGCGTCACGCCCCGATTCCACCAGGGAGCCGCGGAGATGTTCAGGCTCCTCGCCGCGACGCCCTTCGCGGACGAGAGCCCCGAGACCATCGACTCAGGCAGAACGCTTCAGGAGACGATCCGGGCGATCACCGGCCTGCTACGCGAGCGAGCCGCGGCCTCCGACTAGGCAGGCTCCTCGCCCGGCCACATGCCAGCGACGGCCCCACGTGCCACGTCGAGGGGACGACAGCGTCTCAGGCTGCGGGATCGAGCTCGTGAACCCCCGGGCGGAGGGCCAACGGGCGGGTCAGCTGACCTCGTTCAGCCGCCCGCTCGCGCAGTCGTAGACGAAGCCGCGCACGTCGTCCTTGTGCGGGACGAAGGGGCTCGCCTGGATGCGCGCGATCGACTGCCGCACGTCCGCATCGAGCTCGCCGAACGCCTCGAGGGCGAACGCCGGCCGCAGTCCGGTATCGGCCACGATCGCGTCCTTCACGGCGTCGTCGCGGAAGGTCAACATGCCGCAGTCGGTGTGGTGGATGAGCAGGATCGAGGTCGTGCCCAGGAGGCGCTGCGAGATCGTCAGCGAGCGGATGGCGTCGTCGGTCACGACCCCGCCCGCGTTGCGGATGACGTGCGCGTCGCCTTCCCCGATGCCGAGCAGCTTGTGGGTGTCGAGGCGGGCGTCCATGCAGGCCACGACCGCCAGGTTGAGTCCCGGCGGGAGCGGCAGGGCTCCCTTGTCGAAACTCGCTGCGTAGCTCGCGTTGTTCTCCAGTAGGTCATCGATCACGGTCATCAGAAACCTCCTTGCGCCGGTACGTGCCTGTGTGTCAGCCCGGCCCCGGAGGGACGACCCGACCGCGATCGTACCATGCTACAATCTCGAGTGACTTAGTCGACAATACAGTCGCTCCACCGCTCGCCGCCTCCGCCGGCGCGGTGCGCGCGCCGGAGATGGGTGAGGCAGTGCGGCTCTCGACCAAGGGCGACTACGGCGTGCGGGCCCTCATCGAGCTCGCCCTCCACGAGGGGGAGGGGCCGGTGCAGCGCACGGGGATCGCGGCGCGCCGGCAGATCCCGGAGTCCTACCTCGACCACCTGCTGGCGCAGCTCAGGCGTGACGGCTTCGTCCGCTCGACCCGGGGCCCCGGCGGCGGCCACGAGCTCGCCCAACCGGCGTCGGAGATCCGTCTGCTCGACGTGCTGGAGTCGCTCGAAGGCTCGCTCGCGCCCCTCGCGTGTCTGGAGGACGGCGAGGTGCACTCGGAGCAGCATGTGATCTGCGGACAGCAGTGGGTGTGGAGCGAGATATACGACGCGATGCGCGCCCGGCTCGCATCGGTCACGCTCGCCGAGCTCCTGGCGCGCGATAGCGCTCGCCGGGACCGAATCGCGCCGTCGTACAGCATCTGAGCGAGGTTGCGCCCCGGTGGTAAGGAGACCGCGCGCCTGCGCGCCGCCGGCGGTGAGGGGGAGAGCGCCGATGAGGGGGGAACGGGAGTCCCAGGCGCGGCCCGTCCTCGCCGACGGGGTGCTCTCGCTGATCGGGCGGACGCCCCTGGTGCGACTGAGCCGCGTCGCGCCCCCGGGGAGCGAGATCCTGGGGAAGCTTGAGTCGATGAACCCGGCGGGCTCGGTGAAGGATCGCATCGCGCTCTCGATGGTCGAGGCCGCCGAGCGCGCGGGCCAGATCACCCCGGGAGACACCCTCGTGGAGCCCACCTCCGGCAACACCGGAATCGGGCTCGCGATGGTCTGCGCCTGCAAGGGGTACCGGCTCGTTCTCACCATGCCGGAAGACATGAGCGTCGAGCGCCGCCGGCTGCTCGAGCGCTTCGGCGCGGAGATCGTCCTGACGCCGGCGATCGAGGGGATGACCGGCTCCGTCTACGCGGCGCGTGAGCTCGCGGAGACACATGGCTACTTCATGCCGCAGCAGTTCGAGAATCCGGCGAACCCGGAGGTGCATCGCCTCACGACCGGTCCCGAGATACTGGAGGCGACCGGCGGTCGGCTGGACGCTTTCGTGGCGGGCGTGGGCACCGGCGGCACCATCACCGGCGTCGGCGAGGTGCTCAGGGAGTCGCTCCCCCGCGTGCGCATCGTCGCAGTCGAGCCCGCGCGCTCTCCGGTGCTCGCGAGCGGCCGCGCCGGGATGCACGCCATCCAGGGCATCGGCGCCTCCTTCATCCCCGGCGTGCTCAACCGCGAGATCTACGACGAGGTGATCGCAGTCTCCGATGAGGACGCCTTCTCCATGACGAGGCGGCTGACGCGCGAGGAGGGGCTCCTGGTCGGGATCTCCGCCGGCGCGAACGTCTGGGCCGCGGCGCGCGTCGCGGAGCAGCTCGGCTCCGGGGCGCGCGTGGCGACGATGCTCTGCGACACCGGCGAGCGCTACCTCAGCGTGGCGTTCTAGGGAGGCTGAGATGCCGGTCCGCGTCTACATTCCGTCGCCGTTTCGGCGCTTCACCGCGAACCGCGAGTACGTGAGCGTCGAGGGAGGGACGGTGCGCGACGTGCTGGACGCGCTGGACGCGGCCTACCCGGGCTTCGACCACCTCGTCTACGATCGCGAGCGCCGGGTACCGGCGCATATCAATATCTACGTCAACAATCGCGTGATACACGATCTGGCGGGGGTCGAAACCGTGCTCTCAAACGGCGACCACGTGGCAGTCATCCCCGCGCTGGCAGGAGGGGCACGATGAGCGACACCGGAATCTCGACAGGCGGGGCGGAGGCCACGCCGGCGGGGCCGCCCCCGGGGAGCGCCTTCACGCCGGATGAGGTGATGCGCTACTCGCGGCACATGATCATGGGCCAGGTCGGCCCGGTCGGGCAGCGCAAGCTGCGCAACGCCAGCGTGCTGGTCGTCGGCGCCGGCGGGCTCGGCTCGCCGGTGGCTCTCTACCTCGCGCTCGCCGGCGTCGGGCGCATCGGCCTCGTCGACTTCGACATCGTCGACCTCTCGAACCTCCAGCGGCAGATCCTCCACCAGACCGCCGACGTGGGGCGGCCGAAGATCCTCTCGGCGAAGGAGTCGCTGCTCGCCTACAACCCGCACATCACCGTCGAGACGCACGAGCAGCCGCTCACGTCGGACAACGCGCTTGCGATCATCCCCTCCTACGACATCGTGGTGAACGGCGCCGACAACTTCGCGACGCGCTACCTGGTGAACGACGCCGCCTACCTCTCGGGGAAGACCTTGGTCGACGGCTCGATCCTCCTCTTCGACGGGCAGGCGACGGTCTACACGCCCGGGCAGGGCTGCTACCGCTGCCTCTACCCGGCGCCGCCGCCGCCGGGCCTCGTTCCGTCCTGCGCCGAGGCGGGGGTGCTGGGGGCGATCACGGGCGTGGTCGGCTCGATCCAGGCGACCGAGGTCTTCAAGCAGGTCCTCGGGATCGGGGAGCCTCTGGTCGGCCGGCTGCTCCTGATCGATGCGCTCACCATGGAATTCCGCATGATGCGGCTACGGCGCGACCCGGCGTGCCCGCTCTGCGGCGACGAGCCGTCGATCCACGAGCTCATCGACTACGACCAGTTCTGCGGCACGCCGCCCCTGGTTGTGTCCGAGGAAGTGGACGGCGTGCTCGTGGAGAGCCGGGAGGGCGTGCACGCGTAGCGCGCCGACAGACGACGAGAGGCCCCTCGCCCCGCCTCCGGGTGGCGCGGGCGGGCCGGATTCGGGTGGGGGGCTGCAGGTGGCGGTGACGGTGTACGTCGCATCAGTGATTCAGAGGGCCGTCGGCGGTCAGAAGCAACTGGAGGCCGAGGGCTCGACCATCGCCGAGCTGATCGAGAACCTGGAGTCCCGCTACCCGGGGTTCCGCGCTCAGGTCTCCGACGAGAGCGGGGCGCTCCATCGCTTCGTCAACATCTACCTGAACGACGAGGATGTGCGCTACCTGCAGGGGGCAGGGACGGCGCTCTCGGAGGGCGACTCTGTCTCCTTCCTCCCCGCCCTCGCCGGAGGGCGCTAGACGCGTGCCGGCCGCTCTGAGGGTGAGGCCCCCGATGCTCTACAGCGGCGTGCTCGACCTCGTCGGCGAGACCCCCCTCGTCGAGATCAGCGAGCTCTCGCCGAGCCCGGGCGTGCGCATCTACGCCAAGCTCGAGGGGCAGAACCCCACGGGCTCGGTGAAGGACCGCATCGCGGCCTACATGGTGAGCGCCGCCGAGCGGGACGGCCGCCTCCGGCCGGGGCAGACCATCCTCGAGCCGACCTCCGGCAACACCGGCATCGCGCTCGCCCTGATAGGCCGGCTGCGCGGCTACCCGGTCAAGGTCGTGATGCCCGACGCGGTGAGCATCGAGCGCGTCCGCCTGATCGAAGCCTTCGGCGCCGAGGTTCTCTACTCGCCGGGGGAGCTGGGCACGAACGGCTCCGTCGAGCGCGCCCGCGAGGTCGGCGCGGCCCACCCCGACTGGTTCATGCCGTTCCAGTACGAGAATCCCGAGAACCCGCGCGCGCACTACGAGACGACCGCGCCCGAGATCCTGCGGGATCTTCCGGGCATCGACGCCTTCGTCGCGGGGCTGGGCACCGGGGGGACCCTGACCGGCGTCGGCCGCCGGCTGAAGGAGCACGACCCCCGGATCCAGGTGGTGGCGGCGGCGCCGCACCCCGGCGACCTCGTGCAGGGCCTGCGCAGCCTGGAGGAGGGCTACATCCCGCCGGTCTTCGACGACTCCGTCCTCGACGGCCGCATCGTCGTCGACTCGCGCACCTCCTTCCGCCTCACCAAGGAGCTGATGGAGCGCTGCGGCGTCTTCGCCGGCATCTCCGCGGGCGCGGTGATCCGCGCCGCCCAGCGGCTGGCGGAGCGGATGGAGAGCGGGGAAATCGTCTGCCTGCTCGCCGACGGCGGGTGGAAGTATCTCTCGACCGGCCTCTGGTCGAAGGAGTACGCGGAGATCGAGGAGGACATCCGGGAAAAGATGTGGTGGTAGACCGCGGCACCGCGCCCGCAGGGGCGCCGCGGCCGCGGAGTGCAGGAGGAAAGATCATGGTTGAGAAGCTGGTGACCAGCGACTGGGTGGTGGAGCATGGCGCCGACGCGGGCGTCCGGCTGGTGGAGGTGGACGTCGACACCGAGGCCTACGCGGGAGGGCACATCGCGGGGGCCGTCGCCTGGAACTGGACGACGCAGCTCCAGGACTCGACGCGCCGGGACATCCTCTCCCGGGAGGCTCTCGAGGAGCTGCTCGGCGCATCCGGCATCGGGAACGACACGCACGTCGTGCTCTACGGCGACAACAACAACTGGTTCGCCGCCTACGCGCTCTGGCAGCTGGAGCTCTACGGCCACGACAACGTCTCGCTGATGGACGGCGGGCGCGTGAAGTGGCTCGCGGAGGAGCGGCCCACGACGACCGACGTGCCGGAGGTGGCCCCGGCGAGCTACAGCGCGCAGGAGGCGAAGCCGGCGCTGCGGGCGAAGCGGGACGACGTGCTCTCCGCCGTCGCCGCGGGCACGCAGCTCGTCGACGTGCGGAGCCCCGCCGAGTTCTCGGGCGAGATCATCGCCCCGCCCGGCATGTCGGAGACGGCGCAGCGCGGCGGCCACATCCCCGGCGCGTGGAGCATCCCGTGGGCGCGGGCCGTCAACGAGGACGGCACCTTCCGCTCCCAGGACGAGCTCCGGGCGCTCTACGGGGGCGCCGGCGTGAGCCACGGCGACTCGACGATCGTCTACTGCCGCATCGGCGAGCGCTCCTCGCACACCTGGTTCGCGCTCAAGCACCTGCTCGGGTACCCCGACGTGCGCAACTACGACGGTTCGTGGACGGAGTACGGCTCGCTCATCGACGTCCCGATCGAGCGCTAGTTCGTGACGGGGCCCGCCCGCCGGGAGGACTCCTCGGTCCCGCTCGAGCGGGCGGTGCTCCGTCGTGCGCTCGCCGCGCGTGATGCCGCGCGGCTGCACCTGCGCTTCGACGCCTCGGTGATCGACCGCTACCGGACGCGGCCGGGGGCGACGCTGCTGCGCACGCGCACCGTGGGCCGCATCGCGCTCCCCGGCCGCTGGTCCCTGGACATGGGGCTCGCGTCGGGGCCCGACGGCCGGTCGCTCGTTCACCTCCCGGTCGCCGATCTCCTCGAGCGGCTGCCGGAGGAGGAGTGGGACCACTGGGTGGAGCACCTCGAGCCCGGCCCGGCGAGCGCGAGCTACCTGCAGATGCGCATGACCCCCCAGGCGTGCATCGACGACGGCGAGCCCGGGGAGTGGACGTAGGGGTGCCGGAGATACCGCGCGACCTCGCCGACGCCCTCGTCGCGCACGCGCGCGACGAGCTTCCGAACGAGGCGTGCGGCCTTATTCACCGGGCCCCCGACGGGGAGTTCGAGCTGCACCGCGTGCGCAACGTCGCGGCGAGCCCGTACCGCTACGAGATGGACGGCCTCGAGCAGATGCGGCTCGAGGAGAGCCGCGAGCGGCGGGGGGAGCGGCTCTTCGCGATCTACCACTCGCACGTGGCAACCGAGGGGCGTCCCTCGCCGACCGACGTGCGGATGGCCTTCTTCCCTCCCGGCGCCGTCGACTCCGAGCCGATGTACCCGGGGACCTGGTACCTCCTAGTCTCCCTCGCGCAGGAGCCGCCTCCCGTGCGCGCCTTCCACATCCTCCGGGGCGGCGACGTCGTGGAGGAGCCCCTCGAGATCGTGGACGGGCCCGAGTGAGCAACGTTCCCGCAGCCGGCGTCTGTGGCACTCCCGCCGCGATCACGATCGGCGGCAGGAGCTTCGAGTGGGGGGCGCGTACCTACCTGGTGGCGGTGCTCAACGCGACGCCCGACTCCTTCTCGGGGGACGGCGAGCTCGACCCGGGCGCCGCGGCGGAGCGCGCGGAGCATTTCGTGGGCTCAGGAGCCGATCTGGTGGATATCGGCTCCGAGTCGACGCGGCCCGGCGCCGCCCTCGTCGACGCCGACGAGGAGTGGCGCCGCCTCGGCCCGGTGCTTGCGGCCGTGCGCGCCCGCATCGACGCGCCGATCTCGGTCGACACCTCGAAGGCGGAGGTGGCCCGGCGCGCCGTCGACGCCGGTGCCGACGCGGTCAACGACGTGCGCGGGCTCCTGGGAGATCCCGCCCTCGCGCCGCTTCTGGCCGCCGCCGGCGTGCCCGCGATCCTGATGCACAACCAGCGCTTCCGGCGCAGCTCGGGCGATCCCGTGGCCGACGCGCGGGCGGGTCTTGAGGAGTCGCTCCGCGCCGCGCGCGCCGCCGGCGTGGCCGAGGAGCGGCTCGTGCTCGACCCGGGTTTCGGCTTCGGCTGGGAGCCTCGGGAGAGCCTCGAGATCCTGGTCAGGCTCGGGGAGCTGCGGCCGCTCGGCCGGCCGCTCCTCATCGGCACCTCGCGCAAGTCGACGATCGGGCTCGTGCTCGATGAGCCGGATCCCGGGCGCCGCCTCTGGGGCACGGCGGCGACCGTCGCGCTCGCCGTGGCGAGCGGCGCCGACCTCGTGCGCGTGCACGACGTGGAGGAGATGGCGCGGGTCGCCCGCGTCGCCGACGCGGTCGTTCGCGGCTGGCCGCCGGGTGCGCCCTCCCCTCACCGCGCGTCGCCGCCGGCGGGATGAAGGGCGGCCGCCGGGACGGGGGATCCCCGAGGCGCCGGGTCTGGCTCGGCCTGGGGGCGAACCTCGGCGATCGCGCCTCGCAGCTGGCCGGGGCCATCGGGGAGCTGCGCGTACGCGGCGTCGATGTCGACAGCGTCTCGTCGCTCTACGAGACGGCGCCGTGGGGAGAGCCCCCCGCCGGACTCTCCGCCCCGCCCCGCTACCTCAACGCCGTCGTGAGTGGTGAGACGGCGCTGCGGCCGGCCGAGCTCCTGGCGGCGGCGAAGCGCATCGAGACGGCGGCCGGGCGCGATCTCGACGCCCCGCGCAACGCGGCGCGCCCGCTCGACGTCGACATCCTCCTGATCGAGGGAGAGGTCGTCGCGTGCCCCGCGCTCGTCGTGCCCCATCCCCGGCTGCACGAGCGCGGATTCGTGCTCGCTCCGCTCGCCGAGATCGCCGCGACCGAGCGCCACCCGCTGCTCGGGCGTTCGGTCGCCGAGCTTCTTCAGGCGCTTGCGCCCGCGGCGCCGGGCGACCTCGAGCGCGTCGCCGGGCCGGGCTGGGCGCACCGGTCCTGATCCGCCGGCGCTGTCTGGGGAGAGCAGCGGGAGGTAATCTGAAGGAGCGGGGACGGAGGCGCAGGGTGCGGGTGGAGCTTCTCTGGTCCACCGGGTGTCCGCACTACCGCTCGGCCCGCACGCTCATCGCCGACGTCGCCTGCGCGCTGGGCCTCTCGCCTCAGGTCGAGGAGATCGCCGTCGAGGACGAGCCGACGGGGCGGCTGCTCTGCTTCCCCGGCTCGCCGACGATCCGCGTCGACGGTCTCGACGTGGAGCCGGGCTGGGAGGTATGCGCCGACTGCACGCCCCGCTGCCGGGTCTACGCCACGGCGGCGGGACTGCGCGGGTTGCCCGAGCGCGAGTGGGTCGAGCGGGCGCTGGCGCGCGCGGCCGGGTAGCGCGCCGCGCCGCGGGCCACACTTCACGAAGCGCCCGATCGCCTGCGGTCCCCCTTGTCGCCTCGCGCTCTCGCCCGGCTCCTCCACCTGGGAGCCCGGCGGGGCCAGCCAGCCTTGCTGATGGAAAGTGCCCATGAGGGAGGTGAGACCCGCCAACCGGCGCGCGACCGGGCTACCGTCGGGTCCACGATGCCCGGCAGCCAATGTGAGCGGGCCCTAGGAGGCTGGTGTTTTTTGGACGGTGGGTGCCGCTGGAGGCGGGGTCGCGTTGCGAGCTGAGTCACGGGATGCGATCATGTGGGTGATCAGTTCCGTTCGCAGCGGAAGGCGCGCCCATGACACTCGGAGAGACCTCCAGGCAGCCCCACCTCTTCAAGAGCACCGCCTACGTCGCTGAGAGGGTTCCCGGGAACTCGATCTGGACCCTCCTGGCCCGCGAGGGTGAACGCCTCTTCCCCGACGAGATGTTCGCCGACCTCTTCGCCGCTCGCGGCCGCCGCAGCGTTCCGTCCCGCGTCGTCGCCACGGTCATGGTGCTGCAGCGACTCCACGGCCTCTCCGACCGCGAGGCGGTGGCGGCCTTCGAGTGGGACGCCCGCTGGAAGTTCGCCTGCGGCGGACTCGACTACGACGCGCCGGGCTTCGTGCACACGGTCCTGGTCTCGATGCGCGCTCGCCTCGCCGGCTCCGAGCGTCCCCGGCGCATCTTCGAGGCCACGCTCGCGGTGGCGCGCGAGGCGAAGCTGCTCTCTGCTCAGCGTGTGCTGGACTCCACGCCGCTCTACGACGCCGTCGCCACGCAGGACACGGTGACGTTGCTCCGCTCGTCGCTCCGCGGGCTGCTGCGGGAGGCGGAGAGCCTCGATGCGCCCGGACTCGGGGCCGAGCTGCGGGCGGTGCTGGAGCGCGATGACGACTACCGGGCCGCTGGGAAGCCTCCGTGCGACTGGGAGGACCGCGAGGCCGCGCGGGCGCTCATCGACGAGCTGGCGGCCGATGTATCGCGCTGCCTGCGGGTGCTGGAGGGCCGGGAGCTCGACGGGCACGTCGAGCGGGCGGGCGAGCTCTGTGCGGCCGTGGTGGGGCAGGACCTCGAGCAGGACGACGGCGGGCGCTTCGTGATTGCGCGGCGGGTAGCGAGGGACCGCATCATCTCGACCGTGGACACCGACGCCCGCCACGGACGCAAGAGCTCCGCGCACGGCTTCGACGGCTACAAGGGCCATCTGGCGGTCGACCCGGAGTCGGAGCTCATCACCCACACGACGGTGACCGCGGGCAACGTGGCGGACGGGGAGGTTGCGGAGGAGTTGATCACGGACCTGCTGGAGGACGCAGGGGCACACGACTTAGCCGCCGACGCGGCTGCGGAGGCGAGCACCGGGACACCGACGGTCTACGGCGATTCGGCCTACGGCTCGGGCGCGTTCCAGGAGGTGCTGGAGCAGCACGGGGTCGAGTCCCGCTGCCGCACTCAGAGAGCGACCGCGCCGCATCAGCACTTCAGCAAGGAGCGATTCACCATCGACCTGGAGAGGGGCACCGTGACCTGCCCCGCGGAGGTGACGGTGCCGATTCGCCGCGCCTCCGACGGCTCGGGAACCGCCTGCTTCCGGGGCGCCTGCAGCCCCTGTCCGCTTCGCGCGCAGTGCACCACATCGCGCGGGGGACGCACCGTCGCGGTGGGCGTCCACGAGGCCAGTCTCGCGGCCGCCCGGGCACGCCAGGAGACTCCCGGGTGGCTATCCGGCTACCGCGCGGTCCGCTCGCGAGTCGAACGCAAGGTGGCGCATACGACCCGTCGCAGACACGGGGGCCGCGTCGCCCGTGTCCGGGGCCGTCTCAAGGTCGACGCCGACCACAATCTGCTCGCCGCCTCCGTCAACCTGGCGCGGTTGGCGGTCCTGGGCCTGCATCACACACCAACCCGGTGGGCGGTCACAGCGCCCTCGTAGGGGAGACGGAGGCGGGGGCGACTGCGGGAGAGCCTGCGTCCGGGGGTCCCCGGGTCGATGCCGGCCCCGCTCACTCCCCAGCGGCGCAACTCCCGACCCGCGCCCACCCGACGCTACACTTCCCTCTCACACCGACTGCGGCCGCCGTGACTCGAGTTTGGCACCAGCGTCCTAGTGTCCTGAATTGGAAATGCGATTGAGATATCCGGTGAGGTTGGTGTGTCCCGAAGTCGAAGGGCGGGTGACGTGATGACGTAACCGGTCTGGAGACATGCTCGTCGTTGCCAGCCGGTGCGAGTCCGGCACGGGTAACTGTCAGGAGGCCCGTTAGCAGGTCGGCGGCGCGGACGGGAAACGGTCCACGTCGAAGCCCGACGTCAAGAGCCCTATCAGGGGGAGCAACCAAGCGGTCCGCAGCATCAAGCGAAGCCTGCCGCGTCGTTAACGGATAGTGGAGGAGCCGAGCCCGGCAATTCAGGGCGAAGGCCATGGACGAGGTGAAGATCCTGAATGCGCGTTGCGCTGCAGCCTCAAGGAACCTCCCGGCGTAAGGGGCGTGGAACGTTTGGAAGGTAGCGACGGGAACGGGAGAAGCCCTCCCCGGCCCGGCACCCTGCGAGATGGTGTCGGAGCGAGGTGCCCTATAACCGGTCAAAGCCGGGAAGTGGGCAGCTAGCCGGAAGGGTGACGGAGGGGGTCGTAGTACCGCTTGAGCCGGACGGACAACACAACCGCCGGTGATGGGAAGGACCCCTGCTTTGCTCACGCGTGGGGAGTAGGGATGAATCGGTGAGTGCCCAAGCGGCTAACTCCATCCAAGACAAGGTCCGAACACTACAACGCACGCTTTACCGGGCGGCCAAGGCCGACCCCAATAGACGCTTTCATGCGCTCTACGACAAGGTTTATCGCAGAGACATTCTGGAGCGCGCGTGGGAGCAGGTGCGTCGCAATCGCGGCGCAGCCGGTATCGACGGCGTCACGCTCGCCGAGGTCGAGCGCTACGGCGTGGAGCGCCTGCTGGATGAACTGGCCACGGAACTGAAGGAGGGAAGATACCGGGTGCAGCCGAGCCGCCGGGTCTGGATACCCAAGCCCGGTCGGTCGGAAGAGCGCCCGCTCTCGATTCCTTCGGTCCGCGACCGCATCGTGCAGGCGTCGCTGAAGCTCGTGACGGAGCCGGTCTTCGAGGCCGACTTCCTGCCATGCAGCTTCGGCTTCCGCCCGAAGCGTTCGGCCCATGACGCCCTGCAGGTCCTCATTGACGAGGCGTGGCGGGGCAGGCGGTGGGTAGTGGAGACGGACATCGCCTCGTGTTTCGAGTCGATACCGCGTGCGTCCGGAAGTCGAAGGGGTGGTGACGTGATGACGTGACCGGTCCGGAGACATGCTCGTTGCTGCCAGCCGGTGAGAGTCCGGCACGGGTAACTGTCAGGAGGCCCGTTAGCAGGTCGGCGGCGTGGACGGGAAACGGTCTGCGTCGAAGCCCGACGTCAAGAGCCCTATGAGGGGGAGCAAACGTGCGGTCCGCAGCATGACGCGAAGTCTGCCGCGCCGTGAGACTCGCCTGTCTATTGACAGGACCAAGGAGGAGCCGAGCCCGGGTGGTCAGGGCGAAGGCCATGGACGAGGTGAAGATCCTGGAATGCAGCCTCAAGAAACCTCCCGGCGTATGGGACGTGGAACGTACGGAAGGTAGCGACGGGAACCGGAGAAGCCCTCCCCGGCCCGGCACCCTGTGAGAGGGCGTCGGAGCGAGGCGTCCTATAACCGGTCAGAGCCGGGAAGTGGACAGCCAGCCGGAAGGGTGGCGGAGGGGGTCGTAGTACCGCTGGAGCCGGACGGACAACATAACCGCCGGTGATGGGAAGGACCCCTACTTTGTCCGTGCATGTTGCTGGGGGTGTGGACTGGTGAGTGCCCCTCGGGGCTAGCAACCACTTGGTAGGGTTCGAGGCTCTCCGCACATGCTGTACCGGCTGGCCAAGGCACGACCCACGTTGTGGGGAGCGCTGCATGCCATCTGGTGAAGGGCATCGGTGAGCCGGATGAGGGAGAACCTCACGTCCGGTTCGATGTGGCAGGGGCTGGAGACGGACGCTGCTATGGCCGTGGAGTTGGGCACCACCGGGAAACCGGCTTGGAACTGATGCGCCACCGCCTACGGCTCGCACCGCGCCAGCCCCTGACCCTACACGACCGTCTGATGACGGCCGTCGAGGAACGGATATGCGACCGCAATCTCCTGAAGCTGGTACGGGCGATGCTGCGTGCCGGTGTGATGGAGTCGGGGGTCGTGCAGCACAGCGCGACGGGTACGCCGCAGGGCGGGGTGATGTCCCCGCTGCTGGCCAATGTCTACCTGCACCGGTTGGACCGGGACTGGGAGGCGAAGGGTGATGGCGTGCTGGTGCGCTATGCGGATGACCTCGTGGTGCTCTGCCGGAGCCGGGAGGAAGCGGAGCGGGCGTTGGCCCTGCTGCGTGACCTGCTGGGTGAGCTCGGACTGGAGCTCAAGGCGGAGAAGACGCGCATCGTGCACCTGCGGGAGGGAGGCGAGGGGCTGGAGTTCCTCGGCTTCGAGCATCGCTGGGTACGTGCGAAGCGCAACAAGAATATCCAGTTCCTCGCACGCTGGCCCTCACGGCGAGCGATGCAGCGGGCGCGGGACCGCATCCGTGAAATCACGGCGCGGTTGCGTCTGCTGCTGAGTCCCCGGCAGGTCGTGGAGGAAGTCAATCGCTACCTCCGCGGCTGGATGAGCTACTTCCGCTACGGCAACTCGGCGAGGGCGTTCGACGTCCTGCACTGGTTTGCCATGTGGAGACTCAAACTCTGGCTGGGGAAGCGGTTGCGTTGGCGGCGACGCCATCGCGGGCACCCGTTTCCCGTCGCCGACCGTCTGGGGCTCATCTCGCTAGCTGGACAGCGCGTCGTGGCACCACGGCCATATCGACCGTGGCGGGGCACCCCGCATGCCGCCCGGTGAAGGGCATCGGTGAGCCGGATGAGGGAAAACCTCACGTCCGGTTCGAGGCGGCAGGGGCTGGAGACGGACGATGCTACGGCTGTGGAGATGGGCGCCACCGGGAAACCGGCCTGGCAATATGCGCCACCGCCTACGGCTCGCACCGCGCCAGCCCCTGACCCTACTCAAGGATCTGGTCGGTGGTCTTGTGCGAGATGAAGCGCATCCGGTGCTCGTTCCAGTTGCGACCCAAGCCTCCACTGAGCGGACCAAGCCTGCGAGGCTCGGTGCGATTGTTTTCAGCATTTGCAACTCGGGACACTAGGCAGACCTGGGGCTCCTTCGAGGTCGGCCCCGCGTGCGTCCGGAAGTCGAAGGGGTGGTGACGTGATGACGTGACCGGTCCGGAGACATGCTCGTTGCTGCCAGCCGGTGAGAGTCCGGCACGGGTAACTGTCAGGAGGCCCGTTAGCAGGTCGGCGGCGTGGACGGGAAACGGTCTGCGTCGAAGCCCGACGTCAAGAGCCCTATGAGGGGGAGCAAACGTGCGGTCCGCAGCATGACGCGAAGTCTGCCGCGCCGTGAGACTCGCCTGTCTATTGACAGGACCAAGGAGGAGCCGAGCCCGGGTGGTCAGGGCGAAGGCCATGGACGAGGTGAAGATCCTGGAATGCAGCCTCAAGAAACCTCCCGGCGTATGGGACGTGGAACGTACGGAAGGTAGCGACGGGAACCGGAGAAGCCCTCCCCGGCCCGGCACCCTGTGAGAGGGCGTCGGAGCGAGGCGTCCTATAACCGGTCAGAGCCGGGAAGTGGACAGCCAGCCGGAAGGGTGGCGGAGGGGGTCGTAGTACCGCTGGAGCCGGACGGACAACATAACCGCCGGTGATGGGAAGGACCCCTACTTTGTCCGTGCATGTTGCTGGGGGTGTGGACTGGTGAGTGCCCCTCGGGGCTAGCAACCACTTGGTAGGGTTCGGTGGGAATGATGCTCTGAATTGGCCCCACCTGGAGCCGTTTTGATCCTTTGAATTGGCCCCACCCCCGACCCATCCAGGACCTACGCTCGGGTGACTGCATGACTCCCGGAGCGAGGGAAGAGGAGTGTGTCGAGAGTGGAGCTGTTCGAGTCTATCCGACGGATGGCGAGGGAGGAGGAGCTGTCGATCCATGAGCTGGGACGCCGGCATGGCGTGCACCGGCGCACGGTGCGGCAGGCTCTTGGGTCGGCGATACCCCCGGAACGCAAGCAGGCGACCCGCGTGGCCCCGAAGCTCGGGCCGTACGTCTCGGTCATCCGGGGCTGGCTCGTGGACGACCTCAGCGCGCCGCGCAAGCAGCGGCACACGGCCCGGCGCATCTGGGAGCGCCTCGTCGACGAACACGGGGCGACGGTGGCCGAGCCCACGGTCCGCGCCTGCGTCGCGCGCCTGCGTCGCGAGATCCAGGGCGGGCGCGCGGTTGTGACGATCCCGCAGGTCCATCCTCCCGGCGAGGAGGCGGAGGTCGACTTCGGCACGGTGACGGTGTGGCTGGAGGGCGTCGAGACCCGGCTGGCGATGTTCGTGATGCGGCTCTCGCATTCGGGGCGGGCGGCGCACGTCTGCTTCGTCGGCGAGGGCCAGGAGTCTCTGCTCGAGGGGCACGTGGTCGCCTTCGAGCGGCTCGGCGGAGTGCCGCGGCGCATCCGCTACGACAATCTGACGGCGGCCGTCACCACCGTGCTGCAGGGACGCGAGCGCCTGCAGACCGAGCGCTTCATCGCGCTCCGCTCGCATTACGGCTTCGACAGCTTCTTCTGTGAGCCCGGCATCGAGGGCGCGCACGAGAAGGGCGGTGTGGAGGGCGAGGTCGGCCGCTTCCGCCGGCGGCACTTCGTGCCGGTCCCGAAGGTGGCGACCCTCGGCGAGCTGAACGAACGAGTGCGGGAGGCGGACCGCACCGACGACGCCCGGCACATCGAGAGCCGCCTCGCCACCGTCGGCGAGATGGGAGAGAACGAGAAGGCCTCGCTGCGTCCGCTTCCGGCGGAGCGCTTCGACCCGTCAATCCCGCTGCGCGCGAAGGTCGACCGCAAGGCGCGCATCGCCGTGCGTAGCTCCCGCTACTCGGTCCCGGCGGCCTATGCAGGCCGGAAGCTGGACGTGCGGCTGTCCGGGAACAGCCTGACCGTGTGGGCCGAGGGGCGTGAAGTCGCCCACCACGAGCGCAGCGCCCGCACCGGAGCAGAGGTCCTGCTGCTCGACCACTATCTGGAGGTGCTCGCGCGCAAGCCCGGGGCGGTCCCGGGCTCGGTGGCGCTCCAGCAGGCGCGTGCGAAGGGACACGTCACAGCCGAGCATCAGCGCTTCTGGGACCGCGCCCGCCGCAAGCTCGGCGACCGCGCGGGCACGCAGGCGTACATCGAGGTCCTGCTCCTGCATCGCCATCTTCCCTTCACGGCGGTGCACGCCGCGCTCGGGACGGTCAACAGGATCCAGTCGGTGAACCCCGAACTGGTCGCCATCGAGGCGCGCCGTCTCGCCGACCGCAGGCCACCAGACGCCGCCGTCGAGAGACCGCACCTGGAGCGCTACGACCGACCTGCCCCGCTCCTCGATGGCTACGATGCGCTGCTCTCGGGTGATTCCCGATGGCCCGGCACGTCGCCGGGCGGGCGCTCCCGCGCTCCGCGGTCTGCCGAGAACGCGTCGCACACCACCACAACCGCCGTCACCGCTGCGGTGTCGACGGCACGCTGACCACAGGAGGCACCCGATGACAGCACCCCTCACCGACCAGGCCGCGGAGCTGACAATCGAGGCGATCTGCCGCGAGCTCCGTCTCCCCACCGTCAGGAAGCAGGCGCTCCCGCTCGCCGAAGCCGCGGTCCGAGACCGGATCACCCATCTGGGCTATCTCGCCGAAGTGCTGGGAGCCGAACGCGATGACCGTGAGGAGCGGCGCCGTCAGCGCCGTATCGTCGAGGCGCGGTTCCCGCGTTTCAAGTACCTCGCCGACTTCGACCTCGAGGCGGCGCCGACAGTCGACGCGCCGGCGCTCGCCACGCTGGAGCGCTGCGACTGGGTCGAAAGGGGCGAGCCCGTCGTCCTGCTCGGTGACAGCGGCACCGGGAAGTCACACCTGCTCATCGGCCTCGGCATGGCCGCCTGCCACCTGGGGCTGCGCGTGCGGTACATGACCACGGCCGCCCTGGTGAATGAACTGGCCGAAGCGTCGGATGATCGCGCGCTCTCACGCCTCGTCGCCCGCTACGGCCGCCTCGACCTGCTCTGCCTGGATGAGTTCGGGTACGTCCACCTCGACCCGCGCGGTGCCGAAATGCTGTTCCAGATCCTGACCGAGCGCGAGGAACGGGCATCGGTCGCCGTCGCCTCCAACTCCCCGTTCTCCGAGTGGGGCCGCATCTTCACCGACCCTCGTCTCGCCGCGGCCGTCGTTGACCGCCTCACCTACCGTGCCCATATCATCGAGACCGGCACCGAGTCCTACCGGCTCCGGGCCTCGACCTCCCCGAGAGGAGGTGCCCCAACGACCTGATCCCGGTCCCCGGGGGTGGGGCCAGATCAGAGGATCAAAGTGGGGCCAGATGTAAGCATCATTCCCAGTTCGAGGCTCTCCGCACATGCTGTACCGGCTGGCCAAGGCACGACCCACGTTGTGGGGAGCGCTGCATGCCATCTGGTGAAGGGCATCGGTGAGCCGGATGAGGGAGAACCTCACGTCCGGTTCGATGTGGCAGGGGCTGGAGACGGACGCTGCTATGGCCGTGGAGTTGGGCACCACCGGGAAACCGGCTTGGAACTGATGCGCCACCGCCTACGGCTCGCACCGCGCCAGCCCCTGACCCTACATTCCTGAGCTGCCGCGAACAGGCCGAGCGCCGCGCTGGGATCCGGTTCCTCGCCCATCAGAGCCAAGAAGGCGGCGAGGAGGTCGTCCAGGCTGCCGATCTGCTCCTCCATGCACCGTATGACCGAGGGCGGCGGGAGTCCGTCGCCGCCCGCACCTGCGAGAGCGGCGGCCTCCTCGTCGGTCAGGCAGAGGTTCATCTGTATGCCTGCGCCGAACAGGCCTGCAAAGTCATCGGCCGTGGGCGGTGGGCCGATCCCGAAGGCGGCGGGGTGCTCCATGGCGACGGACGCGATGCAGGTGCGTGTCTCGGCGCTCAGTCCGCCGGCTTCCACGGACATGAAGGCGATGTTGAGGCCGATCGCGCTCTTGGCTCGAATCCACCGAACGAAGCTTGACGAGGCGGGGTGCCGGGCTGCCGGAGAGTTCGACGGGTGTGTCGGCGTTCGCCGGGCGGCGCCGGGGGCGGGCCGGAGCCAGGAGTCGTCGCTCAGCGCCGCTCGGGGGCGCTGAGGGTGCGGGCGCGAGGGTGCGCGAGGCGTGCGCGGGCATGCTGGCGCGAGCTTCGGCTCCGGTTCGGCGCTGTGAGCGGGCGTCAGGTCGGGAGCGGTATCGCCCGTAGTCGCGCGAGCGCGGCTGCCAGCTGCCCGGCCCAGGGCCAGCGCTTCGGGAGGTGCAGGGTCCACCGCCGGGCAGAGTGGGTGAGCCGTCCGGCGAGAGAGAAGTAGCGCCGCCTGAGCGTCCTGGTCGTCACGATCCCCTCGCCGAGCCCGAGGCGTGCCGTCCAGCGGGCGAGGTTGTGCGCGATCACCTGCACCGCGAGCCACGCCGCGTTCGCGGCGAAGCGGCCCGAGGGGAGATGGTTCAACCCGACGCCGTACTTGAGGTCGCGGATCGCGTTCTCGATCTCGGCGTGACGGCGATGGTCGGCCTCCAGCTCCATCATCTCCCCCGCGCGATCGGTGATGAAGGCGTGGTAATGTAGTTCACGAAGAGCGCGAGCTGTGAGCCGGGCGTCGGCTTGACGCGCCGCACGATGAGCCGCACCGCGGTGGCGTCCCTCGTGTGCTGGAACGGCGTGTAGGTCGTCTCGGCGACAGCGGCGCCGTCGTCCTGCCAGTACGGGATCGGCGTCCAGTCCTCTTCCGGTATCGCCTCGATCAGCCGGCGTACGTTCGGCTGCTGGCGAATGGTGATGGAGAAGCGGACATCCTGCTTGCGACAGACGGCGACGACAGCGTGGTTGTAGAAGCCGCTGTCGGCGCGCACCGTGAGCTGCCCGCTCGCCCCGGCGTCGCGCACCCGGCCCACCGTCTCACGCAGGAAGTGGGCGGCCCCCCGAGCGGTGTTGGCACGGCCCCCGCGCAGCCGGGCCATCAGCACCTCACCCGTCCCGGCCGCCACCGCGAGCAGCGGGTGATAGCCGCGCACGCCCGTGTAGCCGTGGTGCCGGGCGCCCTCTTTCGCCAGTCCGTAGGTCTCGCAGAGCGTCGAGTCGAGGTCGATCGTGAACGGTGCCGCGCCGGGTCCCGCCCCGGCCGCCCAACTGCGGGCCAGCAACTCGCGGCTGACGCGGTCGAGCTGGCGGACGTGGCCCCAGCGGAAGCTGCGCAGGAACGTCCCGAGGGTGGACGGCGCCTTCACCGTGCAGCCGAGCACGCGCCCGGCGCCGCCTGAGCGCATGGCATCGGCGTCATCGATGCAGTCGCCGCCCGCGAGCGCCGAGGCGATGAGAGTCATCAGCTTGTCGCCGACGTTCGCCCGCCCCGCTGCGTCACCGAGGTCGAGGTGGGCGTCTGCCAGTTCACGGAGGCCGAGCCGGCCAGCGAGCGTGGCCGGGAGCAGCAGGCCCGCGTGGTCCACGAGGCGGTCGTCGTCGAAGGCGATGTGTATCCGGTCGGGGCTGCTCGTTGCTAACATCGAATGGGTGCTCCCTGTGGCTGTGACGTGATTCGGTCAAAAACCATTGTCCCAGCTACAGCGGAGCACCCAACCCCAGCCGCTCGCGCACTCTTCTTCGGTGGATCAGGGCTTGGGCGCGAGGCATTCGAGCGGCAGGTCAGGAGTGCCGGTGGGAATCTCCCGGAGAGGAATATCGAGGATCGCGTCGAAGATGCTCTCGCCGATCGTGGCGCGCAGGCAGGCGACCTCGGACTCGGAGAGGGAGGCCGTGAGGTCGCCCACGGTGGTGCTGTCGGTCACGACGAGATCGCCGATGGATGGCGCAGGTGCCGGCGTGGGCGGCGGCGTGGGCGTCCGAACGGGGGTCGCCGTCGCAGGTGCCTGCGTCGGCGCGGGCGTCGCCGTCTCGGTGGGGGTCGTATCCGAGCCGCAGGCGGTGGCGAGCACGACGGAGAGAAGCGCGAGAGCGGCTGCGCGACCCCACCCGGACCGGAGACTGCGGGCGGCGTGTCCACGCATGGGGGCCTCCACCCGTCAGGGACTCTGACTATACCCCGGCGTGCGGGCGCGCGCCGACCAGCAGACGCTCTCGTTGGGGGCGGGTCCGCGGGCGCCGGTCTCCCGGCTAGTCCCGCCCGGCGCGCGCCGACTTCGCCCGCGCGCGCCCGTTCGGGTCGAGGATGACCTTGCGCGGGCGGATGGCGAGCGGCGTCACCTCGAGGCATTCGTCCTCGCGGAGAAGTTCGAGAGCGAGCTGGAGCGACAGCACGTGCGGCGGCACGAGCTTCTCCGTCCGATCCGCGGCGGCCGCGCGCATGTTCGTGAGCTTCTTCTCGCGGGTCGGGTTGACGTCGATATCGCCGGCGCGTGAGTTCTCGCCGACGATCATCCCCTGATAGACCTCGACCCCCGGGCCGACGAAGAGCGCCCCCCGCTCCTGGAGGTTCATCAGTGCGTAGCCCCGGGTCTCGCCGCGGCGATCGGCGACCAGGCTGCCGGTCGGGCGGCCCGTCAGGTCGCCGTACCAGCGTTCATAGCCCTGGAAGGTGTGGTGAGCGATGCCGGTGCCGCGAGTCAGGGTCATGAACTGGGTGTAGAAGCCGATCAGCCCTCGCGAGGGCGCGACGTACTCAAGGCGGATCCGTCCGCTGCCGTGGTTGATGGTCCGCGTCGCTCGTGCCCTGCGGAGCGCCAGCAGCTGCGTGATCACCCCGAGGTACTCCTCCGGGATGTCGACGGTCAGCGCCTCCACCGGCTCGTGCCGCCTGCCGTCGATCTGGCGCGTCACGACCTCGGGCCGGCCGACGGTCAGCTCGAAGCCCTCGCGGCGCAGCGTCTCGACGAGGATCGTGAGCTGCAGCTCACCGCGCACCTGGACGATCCAGGAGTCGGGATGCACGGAGTCCAGGATGCGCAGCGAGACGTTGCCCACCAGCTCGGCGTCGAGCCGGGTCTTCAGCATTCGCGCAGTGAGCCGATCGCCCTCGCGACCCGCGAGCGGCGAGGTGTTGATGCCGATTAGCGCCGAGAGGCTGGGCTCGTCGACGGATATCAGCTCCAGCGGCTGCGGATCGTCGGGGTCGGCCAGCGTCTCTCCGATCGTGATGTCGGGGATGCCGGCGATGGCGACGATCTCTCCCGGCCCGGCCCACTCCGCCTCGACGCGCTCCAGCACCTCGGTGACGTAGAGCTGCCGCAGCGTCGCGTGCTCGACCGTGCCGTCCCGGCGGCACCAGGCGATCTGCTCTCCTCGCCGCAGCACGCCGTTAATGACCCGGCACAGGGCGAGGCGGCCGACGTACGGCGATGCATCAAGGTTCGTGACCAGTGCCTGGAGACCGTGGCCGACCTCGTAGGTCGGCGCCGGGATCTTCTGAAGCAGCACCTCGATCAGTGGCGCGAGGTCGGTGCCGCGGCACTCCGGGTCCAGCGAGGCCGTGCCGTCGCGAGCGACGCAGTAGACGATCGGGAAGTCGATCTGCTCGTCGGTCGCGTCCAGGTCGAGGAAGAGCTCGTAGACCTCGTCGACGACCTCGGCGATACGAGCGTCGGGGCGGTCGACCTTGTTGACGACGAGGATGATCGGCAGCTTGCGCTCGAGCGCCTTGCGGAGCACGAAGCGGGTTTGCGGCAGCGGTCCCTCGCTCGCGTCGACCAGCAGGAGAGCCCCGTCCACCATCGTCAGCCCGCGCTCGACCTCACCGCCGAAGTCGGCGTGACCCGGCGTGTCGATGATGTTCACCTTCACGTCGCCCACGCGGATGGCCATGTTCTTCGCGAGGATGGTGATGCCCTTCTCGCGTTCGAGGTCGTTCGAGTCCATCACCCGGTCCGGGAGTTCGACGCGCGCGTCGAGCTGCCCCGACTGGCGCAGCAACGCGTCGACGAGCGTTGTCTTGCCGTGATCGACGTGGGCGATGATCGCGACGTTGCGGATGTCCTCGCGGACGGCGCGCGCACCGACCCGGGGGTTCGTGAGGGTGGAAGAGGCTGTGATGATCGTCTCCGGGTGAGATGGGGCTGGGGAGTGCCGTCTCGGGCGGCGCTTCTACCAGTTGAGCACGTGCGCGGCGCGGGCGATAGCTCAGCCTTCGATAGCGCCGATCTGCTCCACGACTCGCATTCGGCATCTGGACATCACGATGTTCGTATGAGGACGACACTGACGCTGGACGACGACATCGCCGACGCCCTGGAGGAGCGGGCCCGTCCCCCCGGACCGGCCGTTCACCCACGTAGTCCATGATGCCCTGCGCCGAGGGCTGTTCGTCGGCCGTCCCGGCTGCAACCTCCTCGGTGGGCTCGAGCCGAGCCGCGGCACAGGTCCGCAGGCGGTGACGGCGCCCGAGGTGACCCGCTGCGTGCGGCTACCTGCTGGAACTGCCGCGCGGCCGCAGGTCACCCCGCCCGCGAGTGCTGAGAGCGAACCGAGGACATCGTCATCGCGGGGCCATCGGCACCGCACAGGCGCACGCCGCGGGTTGGTCTGGCCATAGTCCCGCCATGCGCGGGAGCGGTGATGGCGATCGGCACCGGAGCCATCCCGTCGCGTCACTCCCCACTCCGCTCGGCCAACCATAGGGATTCGACGATGCGGTCGAAGATCGCGTCGAGATCAGACTCGCCCGATCGCGCGGGACCCTGACCCGGCTGCACCCAGCGATTGCATTCGATTGCGCGGCGTAGATCGAGGCACAGCCACGATTGTGTGGCTTCGTCTCGCAGCAGTAGACCCTCGGTGGAGTCGCCAGTCCCTTCCTGCGGCTCGGTGATGACTAGGCCATCCAACGCCACGCTGGCGCCGGGTGGGATATCGAACACGAGAGGCACGTGCCGCGATGACGCCGTGTATTGATAGGTGCCGACCGGGAGCGGATCCCCTCGAGTTCGGTCGGAGACGTCAGTCGGGGCGTCGCAGTCCCCCAGGCCGAGGGAGGGCATGTCGTTGTTGGCCACCGCCCGGAGCGGCGGCGGCACGCAACCTGTCAGGCTGTTGCCGGCCAGGTAGGCATCCGTGAGGCGCGTCAACCTGACGACCTTCGACGGGATCCGGCCCGTGAGGGCGTTCCCGTCCAGCCGCAGCTCCGTTAGCGAGGTGAGCCTGCCCAGCAGGCCCGAGAGTTCGCCCGTCAACCCGCTGTTCGCCAGATCCAGCTTCGCCACCCGCCCGGGTGTCCCCTCCACCGTCACGCCGGTCCAGCTTGCCATGTCCCTCGCGGCGCTCCAGCTGAGCGTCCCGGTTCCCGCGAGTGTGTCCCTGAGCGCGAGCAGATGTTCGCATTCCCCCACGAGCTGCTCGTTCGTGGCCGGATTCGGGACCGCGACTCCTGACGCGCACGACGCTACCTGAACAGGGGTGGTCGGAGTGGGTGTCGGCGTCGGCGCAGGCGCCGCAGCCGGCGTGGCGGCGGACTCGGCAGTCGCCCACGGCGGGCTCCCCGGCGGGACGACGTGGAGGGGGATGTAGGAGTTGCCGGTCTCGGCCAACCCTGCGATAGGGTGGGCGACTCCTGTCTCGTGGTCGAACAGGAGAGGTAGACCGGCCCACTCCCCAACGCTCAGTTCGTCACTGAGAAGACGCTCACCCCCCAGTTGGACGCGCTCGGAGGGCGACAGCTCGGTGCCGGAGATGAGCCACCGCACCCGTCGGGGGGTGGACATTCCCTCGTCAACCGCAACGTCCTCCGCGGTCACTCCAACAACCCAGGCATCTGAGGGGAGCGGTCCCCACTGCTCCCACGTGGCGCCGCCGTCGCTGGACAGCCAGAGGTCCCCTCTCCGGTAGACGGCCATCGGGTCCCCGCAGTGAGCGGGCCACAGCGTGGCCGCCATCTCGCGCCCGCTCTGGCCGAGTGCAAATCCAGCCACGCACTCGGAATGGTCGTCGAAGAACTCGAGGAGACGCTCTTCCCGCAGAGCACCCGCCTCTTCATCGAAGACCACTCGACGGACATCACTCACCCCGAACCCGCAGCCGTAGCAAGGCGCAACCCAATAGAAGACCGTGAATCCCGCCGGGAGTTCGCGCGGCTCGCCAGGCGCAGGCGGCGTCTCCTTCTCGCGCTGCGGGGTAGGGCTCGGCGTCTGCGTGGTGGTCGACGTTGCTGAAGGTGTGGCCGCGGGCGACGGGGTGGCTGTGTGTACCGGCGGTGGCCTGGGCGTGCGTATGACGTCAGGCGTGGCGGTTGGGGACGGCGTAGCAGGCAAGGGGGTCTCGATGACGACGCGTGTCGACGGCGCTGGAGTCACTGTGGCTGCGGGGGACTCGTCTGGGCCGCACGCCGACAACACCGCCGCGAACAGACAGAGGGCGAACCCACCCCTGACCATGTTCTGGTCGACTCGCTGCCACACGCGCTCACTCCAACGAGCCAGACCGCAGTCGTTCCAGCCGCAGCACACGGCCTCCCCGGCTTCGCTGAGAGCCGCAGGTGTGGCTCAGCGCCGCGTGGCGCCCCAGGGAATCATGACCCGCCGGCCTCCGCGATGAGGCGGAGCGCGCTGTCCGCGTCCACCCTCACGCCCCAGTAGACGATGGAGCCGTCACTACGCACGCCGTACGTCAGGCGCTCCCGGGAGCTGATGGAGACGAACGTCTCGTTCGGGCGGGTGGCCGGGCCTCCTCCGTCGTCGCCCCAGCAGGTGACGGTGCCGTTGGGTGTGACACCGCACGTGTGCGTTCGCCCGAGGGTCAGGGAGGTGAACGCCCCCTGCGGCGGCGTGGCCTGCCCGTGGTCGTCCAGACCCCAGCAGGTGACGGAGCCGCCGGTCGTGATCCCGCAGGAGTGGTTCACACCGGCGGTGACGGAGACGAACGTCCCGTCGGGAGCCGCGGTCCGACCAGCTAGCTCGTAGCCCCAGCATATGGCGGAGCCGTCGGTCTTCACGGCGCAGGTGTGGGCCAGTCCGGCGCTGACGGAGGCGAACGTCCCATCGGGTGGAGTGGTCTTGCCGCGGGAATCCGAGCCCCAGCAGGCGACGGAGCGGTCGCTCTTCAGGCCGCAGGTGTGGAATGCACCCGTGCTGACGGAGGCGAACCTTCCGTCCGGAGGCGTGACCTGGCCGAAGAGATCGTAGCCCCAGCAGACGACGGAGCGGTCGGTCTTCACGCCGCAGGTGTGGAACCCCCCGACGCTCACAGCGCTGAACGTCCCCTCCGGAGGCGTGGCCTGGCCGTAGTTGTCATCGCCCCAGCACGTGACGGATCCGTCGGTCTTCAGGGCGCAGCCGTGGTACCCGCCGGTGCTGACGGAGGCGAACTCCCCCACGGGCGGTGTGGCCTGGCCGTCGTCATCATCGCCCCAGCAGGTGACGGATCCGTCGGTTCTCACGCCGCAGGCGTGGAGCCACCGAGCGCTGACGGAGGCGAACTCTCCGACGGGCGGCCTGGACCGGTGGGAGCGATCCGGGCCCCAGCATGAGGCGGAGCCCGCGCTTGTCACGCCGCAGCTGAGGAGCCGCGCGGCGCTGACGGAGGCGAACTCCCCCTCCGGTGGTGCGTGTCGGCCGTCTGTGTCCTGGCCCCAGCATGCGACGGAGCCGTCGGTTCTCACGCCGCAGCTATGGAGCCACCCGGCGCTGACGGAGGCGAACTGCCCGTCGGGCGCAGTGGCCCGGTCAAACGCGTCACTGCCCCAGCAGGAGGCGGATCCGTCGGTTCTCACGCCGCAGCTATGGCGCGGCCCGGCGCTGACGGAGGTGAACGTCCCGTCGGGCGGAGTGGAGCGGCCCTTCTCGTTGTTGCCCCAGCAGGAGGCGGAGCCGTCGGTTCTCACGGCGCAGCTGTGTTCCCAGCCGGCGCTGACGGAGGCAAACGTCCCGTCGGGCGGCGTGGACTGACCGTGTCGATTGTCGCCCCAGCAGGAGACGGAGCCGCCTGCCTCCACCCCGCAGCTGTGGAACTCGCCGGCGCTGACGGAGGCGAACGCCCGGGCCGGTGCCCGGGTCTGGCCATGTTCATCATCGCCCCAGCAGACGACGGAGCCGTCGGCTCTCACGCCGCACGTGTGGGATCCCCCGGCGCTGGTGGTGACGAAGTTTCCGGCGGGCGGTGTGGCCTGGTCGTATTCGTCCCAGCCCCAGCAGACGATGGTGTCGTCGGCTCTCACGCCGCAGGTCTGGTTGTAGCCGGAGCCGACGGAGACAAACTGCCCCTCAGGCGGCGTGGCCTGGCCGTGCGGATCATCGCCCCAGCATGAGGCGGTGCCGTCGGCCCGCAGGCCGCAGGTATGGCGGTGGCCGGTGCTGACGGAGGTGAACTCCCCGCCGGGCGGCGTCGCCTGTCCGGACTCGTTCCAGCCCCAGCAGGCGACGGAGCCGTCTGTCTGGACGCTGCAGGTGTGGCGGTCCCCGGCGTCGACGGAGGCGTACGCCCCGACCGCCGGCGTCCCTCGGCCGAAGGCATCACTGCCCCAGCAGGAGGCGGTGCCGTCCGTCCTCACTCCGCAGCTGTGGAGGCGCCCGGCGCTGACGGATGAGAACGTGCCCTCCAGAGGCGTGGCCTGGCCGCGGGCACCACTGCCCCAGCAGGTGACGGAGCCGTCGGTCCCGACGCCGCAGGCGTGGAGCTCTCCGCTGCTGACGGAGGTGAATTCCCCCTCCGGCGGCGCGGCCTGACCGTCCGTGTTCCAGCCCCAGCAGGAGGCGGAGCCGTCGCTCCTGACGCCGCAGGTGAGGACGCCCCCGGCGCTGACGGAGGCAAAGGTCCCCTCCGGCGGCGTGGCCCTCCCGAATGCATCGTCGCCCCAGCAGGAGGCGGAGCCGTCGGTCCTCACGCCGCAGGTGTAGAGCCACCCGGCGCTGACGGAGGTGAAGGTCCCGTCAGGAGGCGTGGCCTCCCCCGATGCATCCTGGCCCCAGCAGGCGAGGGATCCGTCGGTCCGTACGCCGCACGTATGGAGCCACCCGGCGCTGACGGAGGTGAAGGTCCCGTCAGGAGGCGCGGCCTGGCCGTGCGAATCGCTGCCCCAGCAGGAGGCGGATCCGTCGGTCCTGACGCCGCACGTATGGAGCCAGCCGGTGCTGACGGAGGCGAGGGCTGCCGAGCCCAGTTCCGGCTGGTCCGCGCCGACGCTCGCCTGCGCCGCCGCGGCCCGTACCGGCTCTCTGCTCTCCCCGCCTGTCGTCGTGGCGCCGGAGGCCGGTTCCGCCCACGAAAAAAAGAGCATCACCACCAGCGGAAGGGCGAAGACGGCAAGAAGACCGAGCCGCCGATCGGAGCCCGACCCCGCCGGTAGCATCTCAGTCGGGCCGATCGGGATGACCACACGGGACATCGGCCGCGAGCCACGGAGCGGCCGCCACTAGTCCGCACTCACCGCAGGCGTGCGGAGCAGGACGTGCTGCCACGGTGCGGAACCCTTCCCGCCACTCGCCCCCGGCCGCCGATCTACTAATTTGGTACAAATTCGATAACGATTCACATCGGAACGTGCCGTGGCGGCGTCACGGCGCCGCCGCCAGCTCGAAACCGGTGAGCCGGGAGAGCATGCCTCATGCATGACGGCGGCGGCGAGCGCTCGCAGACCGTCGCCGCCCGCGAGACCGTGCTCGGCGGCCTGACCGCGCGCGGCTACCAGTACGGCCTGCTGTGCCGCTGAGCCGAGACGCACAGTGCCTCCTATGCCAGGGGGACGCTCTTCGAGCTTCGCATGATGTTGTCGCGCGTCGGCAAGGGGGATGTCGTACACGACGCTGGTCGCAGCGATGAGCTAGTCCGCCGGATCGCTGCTGAAGTCCAGGCGGGTCGACGCGCGTGCAACGGCCAGGTCAATCGGCCACACCCGCAGCCGGCTCAGGATGCGTCCCACCTCCCGGTCGTCCAGGTTGATATCCAGCCGGCCGAGTTGCACGAGCCTGGCCAGCTCCCACAGCACGATGGACGACACGGACCCATCTGTTCCCGGCCAACAGGCTGTGCTCCCGGGGCAGCAGCTCGCCTCCGAGCGCGAAGATGAGAATGTGCGTGTCAAGATTGAGCATCTGCATCCCAGCGGATGCCGGTCGTGAACATGTCGCCCCTGACCGTGAGCGTGTGCCGCAGGCTGTCTATGAGGTCGGCTCCCCGGCTCTCGTAGGGGACGACGCGGGCTACGGGCTTTCCGTGCTTCGTGACGATCAGGCTGCGCCGCCGCCCCACGCACCAGCGCCGGCCAATCGATCCCGCCAGCTCGAAGATCGTGGAGCCCCAGGTGACGCGGATCCGCGCCTTGTCCAGGCGTGACGCAGTCATCCCGTAGGATCGGAGGCATGGACTGGGATGCCTTCCGGGGCAACAGCGTCGAGGACTGGGTTGCCGCGGCGCTGATCGCCACCGGTGTCTTCGCCTCGGTGTTGCTGCTGCGCTGGGTGCTCGTTCGCATCACCGAGCGCGGGCCGCAAGAGGGCGCGGCGACTCCGCTCCGGGGCCTGGCCGCGGCGGTGGAGCGGCGCACCCACGAGGCGATCATCCTGATCGTCGCGCTCTTCGCGGGCGCGAACGCCGTCACGATGCCGGACGAGCTCGTGCGCGTCGTGCGCGCCGTCGCCGTCATCGCAATGACGGTGCAGGGCGGCCTCTGGGGCAGCGCAGCCATCACGTTCGCGGCGCGCTGGCAGCGCGCGCGTGATCCCGACTTCGCCGCCCCCGGCGTCACCGAGGCCGGTCGCTACATCGGGACGCTCGTCCTCTGGTCGCTGCTGCTCATTCTCGCGCTCGACAACTTCGGCGTGCAGGTCACGGCGCTGGTCGCAGGGCTGGGCATCGGCGGCATCGCGATTGCGCTGGCGGCGCAGAGCATCCTCGGCGATCTATTCGCCTCGCTGGCGATCGTGCTGGATCGGCCATTCGCGGTCGGCGACTTCGTGTCGGCGGGGGATATGTCGGGGAGCGTCGAGCGAATCGGCGTGAAGACGACGCATCTGCGCAGCCTCAGCGGCGAGCAACTGGTCATCGGCAACAGCGATCTGCTGAGTTCGCGCATCCGCAATTTCGGGCGGATGGACGAGCGGCGCGTGGTGCTGACCCTCGGGGTCACGTACGGCACGCCGCTCGAACAGATCGAGGCGATCCCGGGGATGATCCGGGAGGCAGTCGAGCAGCAGGCCACGACACGCTTCGATCGCGCGCATTTCCGCGGCTTCGGGGAGTCGGCGCTGGAGTTCGAGGCGGTCTACCACATGCTGACCGCGGAGTACGGCGTCTACATGGACACCCAGCAGGCGATCAATCTGGAGTTGCTGCGCCGCTTCCGCGAGGCGGGCGTCGAGTTCGCCTTCCCGACGCGCGCGGTGCACATCTACGGCCAACCCGTGCCCGCGGCGGACTGAGGACGCGGCGTGCCGGTGGCGGGTGCCTGGAGAGTGCGCAGATGTGCGATCGCTACCCGCAGCGTCAGCTCGTCCACGCCGCGTGGAGGCGCGCACGCGTGGGCGCGATCCCCGACCCGCTCGCAATATGTATCCGTGACATTAGTAACGTGAGTCGTTAGCATCGTCAGAGGTGAACCGGTTTAGGGATGACGATGCCCAACGACTCTTCGACGGACAGCCGGTCCGTCGATTGCCGGCCGACATCCAGCGCCGGGCGCGCGTGAGGCTACAGCGAGTGGTGGCGGCTGGGGCGCTCACCGACCTTCGGGTGCCGCCCTCGCACCGGCTCGAAGCCCTGATCGGAGACAGGAAGGGCCAGTACAGCATTCGCATCAACGACCAGTGGCGCGTGTGCTTTGTCTGGACAGACCGAGGCGCGATGGAGATCGACGTCACCGACTACCACTGAGGAGGACACCCATGACCACCGCCGAACCGATCCACCCCGGAGAACATCTAGCTGAGATTATGGAAGAGCTGGACATCACCCAGTACCGCCTGGCGAAGACGATGAAGGTGCCACAGGTACGCATCCACGATGTCGTCCACTGCCGCAGATCCATTACGGCTGATACAGCGCTGCGTATCGGAAGGGCGCTGGGCATGACTCCGGACTATTGGCTGAACCTCCAACGGATGTACGACCTCGACATCGCCCGGGCCAAGACGGACATCAGCGCCATCGAACCGCTCATTGAGGCATCTGCCTGAAATCGTCTCAGCCCTGACTGCTTGCGCGGCTTGGTCGTCCCGGGCGGTGTGCGCCGGGTCCGGAACCGCACCCGTCTGCGAGCACTATTGCCGCAGGCGGCCTCCCCGGCCGTAGCGGACATCACGGTGAAGTCGTCCCGCCTCCCGCGCCGGACGAGACTCGAGGGTGGGCCCGGGATCGCGGCGCCGACCCCTCCCGGGAGTCTTGACTCGAGTCCGCGAGGGGGGCGAGGGCCTGGAGGGGCAGGGCTGTGGCTCAGCCGTCAGGCCAGCTACGACCTCGCGACGGCCCGGCAGTCCACGTGAGTCTGCGGCCGCGCGGGCGGTCGCGAGCTACGCCCTCGGTTCGCGAACGCCAGTCCCCGGCGAGGCTGCTACGTCTGGGGATGCAGTCGTCGGCGGTTCGCTGCTGCTCCTCCCGGGATGTGGCCGGTTACGGTTCCGGGGTGCAGCCGAAAACGACAGATGAACGCGAATGATGGCGCTGACGACCGAGTGGTACAGGTGGGGATGACATTGGCACGGCCGATCACATCCCCTGGTGTGCACGGCGGTGGCCCATCGAGCGACCGAGGCGGTCGGCCTCATCGCGCTCCCGGAGCGCGAGATGAAGGCAGCAGGGGCTTGTCGGCATCTAGACATCATACTGATCACACATCATGATGTGCCTATGAGAACCACGCTGACGCTCGACGACGATGTCGCCGCCGCCCTGCGGGAGCAGGCTCGTCTCCGGGACCGGCCGTTCAAGCAGGTCGTCAATGATGCCTTGCGCCGGGGGATGTCGCTGGCCGTTGAGGAAGGGCGACCCGCCTACCGGGTCCGCCCGAATCAGAGCGGCTTCAAGCCCGGCGTCGATCCGCTCCGGCTCAACCAGTTGAACGACGAGCTTGAGGCTGGAGCATTCGCGAGGCGGTCCGCGGGGTGATCGTCCCCGACCTGAATCTGCTCATCTACGCCCACAACGACGCCACGGCGTTGCACGCGCCCGCCCGTCGCTGGTGGGAAGATCTCGTCAACGGTACGGATCGGGTTGGCGTCCCCTGGCTGGTGGCGGCCGGCTTCGTCCGTCTACTCACCCACGCGAGCGTGCTCAGCGAGCCGTGCACGCCGGAGCAGGCCGTTGACTATGTGCGGGAGTGGTTCGACTTCCCCCACGTCACGCCGCTCAACCCCGGCGCGGAGCACCTGACGCTGTTCCGCCGCCTCCTGATAGCGTCGGGCGTCGGCGCCAACCTCGTGACGGATGCCCATATCGCCGCCCTCACGATCGAGTATCAGGCCGAGCTGCACTCCAACGACGCGGACTTCGGCCGATTCCCGGGCCTGCGCTGGCGCAACCCTCTCTGAATCTGATCCAGCGGACTGAGCCGGACACATCGCGGCCGCACACCGCTACCGGGGCAGGACGCCCGCTAGCATTCCGTGAGACGGCCGAGGCAGCTCACGGCGGGCACGGCATCTGGCGCGTGTTGAGCAGCAAGCGGTAGTCGTAGGCGCTCCGGAGTTCGCCGGTCAGCTCCGCGAAGGCCCCGAGCGACGCCATGCCCTGTGCCCGCTCGACCGAGGTCGTCCAGCGCTCTTGTGAGCACGCGAGCACGAGCCAGCGGGCGGCCTCCTCGATGAGGGGATGGCGGGGATCCGCCTCCGTGAGGGCGTGGAGGACGAGGGCGGTCGCGCGGACGCTCGTGTTGTGCCGCTCTTCTGCACGTGTCGCCGTTCGCCTCCAGTCCGATCTGAGCTGGTGTCATCCGTAGCGCTCCCGTGGCTGCTACCGTTCGTTCGATGAGCCGGCAACTGGCTGCCGCCTTCCTCGCCGCAGGCGCGCTGGTGCTCGTGGCGTGCAACCCGTTCGGTAGCTCCAGCGACACGCCCGAGCCCACGACGACGACAAGCCCGTCGCCGCCTCCCGCCGCGACGCCCGCACCCGCCCGGACACCAGCGCCCAGCCCCACGCCTCCGCCTGCACCCACCGCCGCCGAGCTCGCGCAGCACGCCGCCGAACTCGAGGCGATGGTGCTCGCCGACATCGCCAAGGAGTTCGGAGAGAACCTGCTCGAGGCGCGCGCGCTCGACCTCGAACTGAGCGACGCGGAGGGTCGCTACTGGGCCGTCCTCACCGGCGGCCCGCAACCCGGGTACGTGAACGCCGCCGGCGACCCCGTGAACTTCTTCCACATCGTCGCCGTCTACCGGCTCAACGCCGGCGGGTCGTGGTCGCCCGAGCTCGCACGCGTCGAGATCGAGTCGGCCCCCCAGCGCACCGGCGAAGTCGATCTCCTGTCGATCACGCCCGGCAGCGCCTGGATTGTGGTCCGCGGCCCGACGGGCGCCCACGCGGGGACGCTCGACGTGATCCGCTTCGCCGCTGCTACCGGCGTCATCTCGACCGCGCTCTCGCACATCAGCTCGCGACCCAACGCGGGCGAGATCACGGACCTCGACGGTGACGGCGTGCCGGAGTTCGTGCTCAACACCTCGAACCCCTACGTGTTCTGCTACGCCTGTGCCGTCGAGGAGCACGCCGTCCGCATCCACCGCTGGGACGGCTCCGCGCTCAGCGACGCGCCGCTCCGAGTGCCACCCGGCCTCGCGGGCGACGCCGCGACGGCCGCCGCGCGCGTCGTCCAACTGGCCGAGGCCGACCTCTGGAGGGAGGCCGCGGCGCTCGCCGTGACGACGGCGAGCCGGGCGCCGGGCGAGGACGGCCTGCGCTGGCTCTCCATCCTCGTCAACCAGGGCGCGGCGCTGCGACTCGCCCACGCGGGCTCGCCGGGCCAGCCGCTGCTCACCAACGTGCTCGCCGGCGAGTACGCGGCCGCGCTCGACCTCATGCGCCAGCACTCCCCCGCCGATGCGTTTGCCCTCGACGGTCCGCTGATCGCGAACACCGCCGCCGAGACCGATCTCGCGACGATGGCCGTGACGATCCTCGACTACAGCGAGCGGGCAAGCGGCCAGCGCCCCGACGACCCGTCCGTCCACGCGGTCCGCGCGCTCGGGCTCGTGCTCGCGTCGCCCGACGACCTCGACCGCGCGCGCGAGGCGGCCCGCCGAGCGGCGGAGCTCGCACCGGACGACGCGTTCCTCCAGCAGGCGGTGGCGTTCCTTGACGCCGCCGGGAAGGCGCCCGGCCTGCCACCCGAGACACCGGCAGCCGAGGAGTTGCTGACGGCGCCGCCTCCGGAGCGCTTCGCAGGTGGGCTCACGCTCGGGTCGGGCGACCGCGGGCGCTTCGTGCGAGCGTTGCAGCAGCGCCTCGCGCGCGTGCGCTCGCTCGGCTTCGTCGACTCGGGCCGTTACTACGACGTCTACGACACGCCCACGCGCGAGGCCGTGATCCAGATTCAGCAGGAGGCCGACCTCGAACCGACGGGCGTGGTCGACGGCCCGACGTGGGACGCGATCGAGGCAGCGTGGCAGCAGCCCGAGCCGGAGCCCGCGCCGACCGGGAACGTCGAGCCGTCTGAGCCGGCGGCGCACGACCGGGCGGGCGCGCCGGTCGTCTACCTGACATTCGACGACGGCCCGCACCCCACGTGGACGCCGAGGGTGCTGGACCTCCTCGCGCGGTACGAGGCGCCGGCGACGTTCTTCGCGCTCGGCCAGAACGTCTCGCGGTTCCCGGAGATTGTCGACCGCATGATCGCCGCCGGGCACGAGGCCGAGAACCACACCTTCGACCACATCTGGCTCGACAAGGCCCCGCGCGAGCTCTTCATCTCGCAGGTCGCCGCGGCCGACGAGGCGCTCCACGCCGCCGCCGGCGATCGCGTCGACCCCATCGCGTGCCTGCGCCCGCCGTACGCGGCGATGAACGCGCAGACGAGGGAGCTGGCCGCCGAACTCGGCAAATCGATCGTGCTGTGGAGCATCGACACGCAGGACTGGCGCCGGCCCGGCGCCGAGCAGATCACCTCGCACGTGCTGTCCAGCGTGCGCCCCGGCGCGATCATCCTCATGCACGATGGCGGCGGCGAGCGCTCACAGACCGTCGCCGCCCTCGAGACCGTGCTCGACGGCCTGGCCGCGCGCGGCTACCAGTTCGGCCTGCTGTGCCGCTGAGACGAGACGGGCACGAGCCCGATCGTGCGGGCCCTACCCGAGTGGCAGCGTGGGGAGATCCGCAGGGGCGGCGGATCTCAAGGCCTTCACTGTCGACTCCGGCAAGCTCAAACACAGTCGCCTGGTCCGCGCCACGCCCGGCCGCCGTGGCCTCAGTCGTGCCCGGCGGGCTGCTCTCGACCGGGGCGGGGATCGTGTGTGAAAGGGCTGATGACGGTGAGCGAGTCGATCGTCCGTCCGTCGCTGAGGTCTTCCGTCAGCAGGAACTCGCAGCCTGCTCGCTGGGCGGCGGCAACGATCAGCGCATCCCAGTGCGAGAACGCCCCGGCCTCGCCGATCTCGAGCGCATCCTCGATGAGGGTCGCGTCGACCGGGAGCGGGCTCCAGGTCAGGAGCCGCTCGATGTCGGCTCGGGCCTCAGCGGGCGGAAGACCGGGCACGAGTTTCCCGGTGACGGTGACGTAGTACTCGTTCAGGACCTGTGCGCTCAGTCGCCCTTCGCGGGACGACCAGAGGTGCTCCATCCAGGTGCGGGCCTTCCGGCACTTCTCGGGATCATGGACGTCTCGTGCATATACCAGGACGTTCGTATCGACGAAGACACTCACCGCCGGTGCATCTCGTCGCGGGACGGGTAGGCCCCCGAACGGGAACTGATGTCCGTGGGCGGCTGTGCGAGGTAGGAGCGCCGGGCCCGCTCGTAGCGGTCCTCGCGTGCCATCTGCTCCCGGATCAGGCCGCCGACCAGTCGCGACACGCTGGTGTCCCGCCGCGCGGCCTCGATTCGCGCCCAGCGCGCCGTCTCGTCGTCGAGGACGATGGTCACGTTCCGCACGAAATCAGTGTAGCACGAACTTCGTGACCAATGAGACGGCCTGGCGTGCCGCCGAAGACGATGGCGAGCGGGGGCGGTCCCCGATGCGCCGCCGCCGGCGCCGCGAGCTGGAGGTGCTCGCCACCTGCACGCCAGCCGCTGTCGTACCCAGCCGCACCGGGCGCGGCGCAGTCCGGGGCGGTGCCCAGCCGTGCCTCCTCGGATCGCCGCTGCGGCGCGTCGCTACATGACGTCGGGGCGCAGCGGATGCCGCCGAGAGGGCGAACGGCTCCGGCCCCGTCGCCAGGCGCGTGACCCAGTTCGCATAGTCCTCGACGTGTGCGTCACCAGCACGTTGACGTCGGGAAGCAGCATCCGGGCTCACCGGCCCTCTGCGGGAAAGCGGGCCTGGTCCTCCCGTGCATCGAGTGCCCGGGGCCGGTCGAGGTCACCGCCGGCGCGGGAACGAACGCCGCGCACCGTCACCAGCTGGAACGGCGGCCGCTCCGCCGGCTCGCGCCGCTTCATGGCATCGTCCAGCGTTCGGGCGATGAAGGAGCTCATGCTGATGCCCTGCGCGGCGGCGGCCCGCCACACCTGCCTCGCAAGCCGCTCATCGAGTGAGATCGTCGTTCGCATGATGCACAATCCCCCGTGCAATACACACGCGAGGAGTCTGGCTTGCCTGGTTTCGCGCTAGCCATGGGGAAGCAGACTCTGGGCGCGCTGCGAGATCTGGCACCCATTTTTGCTGTCATCGCCTTCTTCCAGGTCGTCGTCCTCCGACAGCCCTTTCCCGACATCGCCAACGTGGTCGTCGGGCTGGTGTGCGTGGTCCTGGGGCTGGCGCTGTTCGTCCAGGGGCTGCAGAGCGGACTGTTCCCGCTGGGCGAGGCGCTGGCCCATGGGATGGCGCGCAAGGGGAGCGCAACGGCGCTGCTGGGGCTGGCGTTCTGTCTCGGCTTCGGCACCACTGTGGCGGAGCCGGCGCTCGTCGCCGTGGCGGCCGAGGCGGCTGACGTGGCGGCGGAGGCGGACTTCATCGGTGGCAGCCAGGCTGCCCGGGACCGGTACGCCCTTGAGCTGCGCGGGGTGGTGGCCGTCGCCGTCGGCCTCGCCATCGTTCTCGGGGTGCTGCGCATCCTGAAGGGGTGGCCCATTCACCGCTTCATCATCAGTGGCTACGTGCTGGTCATGGTGATGACCCTGTTCGCGCCCGAGGAGATTGTGGGGGTGGCCTACGACTCGGGGGGCGTGACGACCAGCACGATCACGGTGCCCCTGGTCACCGCGCTGGGGGTGGGTCTCGCCTCCACCATCCGGGGGCGCAACCCGATGCTCGACGGCTTCGGGCTGATCGCCTTCGCCAGCCTCAGCCCCATGATCTGCGTGCTGGGCTACGGGATGGTGGCGTGATGCTGGAGTTCCTGGCGCGCTTCGGCGACACCCTGCTGTACACGCTGCGGGACGTGACGCCCATCGTCGTCATCCTGGTGGTGTTCCAGGTGGGGGTGCTGCGGCGCAGCCTGCCCAACATCGGGGGCATCGCCACCGGGTCGGTCATGGTGCTGCTGGGGCTGGCGCTGTTCCTCATCGGGCTGGAGCAGGCGCTGTTCCCGATCGGCGAGACGATGGCGCGGCAACTCACGGAGACGGCAGGGGCGTCGGCGCTGGCGGGCGCGGTGCGGTGGGAGGACTATTGGGTCGTCTATCTCTTCGCGGCGTCCATCGGCTTTGCGACGACGGTGGCCGAGCCGGCCCTCATCGCCGTGGCGCTGAAGGCCGAGGAGGTGTCGGGCCACGCGGTGAACGCCTGGGGGCTCCGCATCGCCGTGGCGGTGGGCGTGGCCGTCGGGGTGTCGCTGGGGTGCTTCCGCATCGTGACGGGCACGCCGCTGCCGTGGTACATCGTGGCAGCCTACGTCGTCGTCATCGTGCAGACGTACGCGAGCAGCCGCACCATCATCCCGCTGGCCTACGACAGCGGGGGTGTCACCACCTCGACCGTCACGGTGCCGGTGTTGGCGGCGCTGGGGCTGGGCCTCGCCGCCAACGTCCCGGGGCGCAGCCCGCTCATCGACGGATTTGGGCTGATCGCCTTCGCCAGTGTCTTTCCCATCATGTCGGTGCTAGGTTACGCCATCGTCGCCGGGCGGGTCGGACGCTGGCGCACCCGGAGCGAACGCCAGGAGGTCGAATCATGAAGATGGCGCTGGTCGTCGCGCTGGTGAGCAACGAGAAGACGAACCACATCATCGATGCCGCTCGGGCGGGCGGCGCGACCGGCGCCACCATCATCAGCAGTGTGCGTGGCGAGGGGCTGAAGCCGGCAAAGACCTTTCTCGGGCTGGACCTGGCGGCGAGCCGGGACGTCGTGCTCTTTCTCGTGGCGGAGCCGCGGGCCCGCGACATCCTGGAGCGCCTCGCGGCGGCCGGCGGCATGGACCGAGAGCACGGCGCCGGCGTCGCCTTTCAGCTCACCATCGAGGACGCCGTCGGCCTCTCGACGCAGTTGCCCACGCTCATGGCGGAGCTGGAAGGCGCGCTATGACCGATCAGGGCGACAAGAGGGCGATACGCGTGTCGGACATCATGGGGTCGGAGGTGCACGCCATCGACGGACTGGCGACGGTGGCCGAGGCCATGGCGACGATGAAGCGGCTGCAGATCAGCTCGCTGGTGGTCAACCGGCGCCACGACGACGACGAGCTGGGACTGATCACGGTGAACGACCTGGCGCAGGAGGTGATCGCGCGCGACCGCGCACCGGAGCGGGTCAATGTCTACGAGGTCATGACGAAGCCTGCGCTGGCGGTGCGCTCGGGAATGCTAGCGCGCTACGCGGTGCGGCTGCTGGTGCGACTTGGCGCCTCTCGCGCGCTGGTGGTCGATGACGCCGGGGCGCCCCGCGGCCTGGTCACGCTGCGCGACCTGGTCGTGGGTCTCAGCCCGGAGTAGCCGTCGCGCCCTTCCTGTCGGTCGTGCAGCAGGCCTACGTGGAGGGGGTCTCCACCCGCCGCGTCGACGACCTGGTGCGCTCCCTCGGCTGCGAGGGCATCTGCAGGAGCCAGGTCTCCGCATCTGCTTCCGAGCTCGACTCGGCCGTCTCGAGTTACCTCGGCCGGCCGCTCGACGCAGGCCCCTCTCAAGGAGGGGACAGGTCTCTCCGACGCTCGCGGTCGACGGCGCACCGTCCGTTTCGCCTCCGCTCACCGACCCGGTGCCGGAAGACGCCGCCCGTCTTGTCTCTACTCGATCTCCGCAACAGCGGGGCTAGTCTTCTTCCTCGTTCCCGAGCGTGATCTCCCAGATGACTCTCCTGCCCGAGTCCAGGACGAGCAGGTCGCCTTCCGGGGTCACGAGGATCGCCGTCGGCTGGAAGTGCCCGGAATCGTGGAACGAGTCCCGCCCGACAACGATCGCGGCCTCCCCGCCGGGGGAGATCCGGACGACCCGGCCGAACTGCCAGTCGACGGCGTAGAGCGTCCCGTCGGCTGCCACGGCCAGGCCGGGCACGTTGTCCGAGAAGATGCCGCCGTACCTCCCGGGACGATCTTCGAACACCGTGGAGACGATGCCGTCTCTGTCGACCTTCCGGATGGAGGTCGCGGGGAGCTTGTGGATCGCGTAGAACACGGTCCCCTCGTCATCGACTGCGAGCCCCCCCATGAAGTCGTTGCCCTCGTCCACAACGATCGAGACCTCGCCGTCGACCGAGAGGCGGAGGATGTTCCCCCTGTTGTGCTGGGCGAACAGCAGGTTGCCCTCCGGATCGAAGGCCAGCCCCCGGGGGTTGGTGAAGGGTTGCTCCCGGCCACCGACCGTCGTTCCCGGTGTCCGCCACATAGACCACGTCACGAGGGTCCACGGCAACACTGCTGGGCCAGGAGAACTGCGCCTGATCGCGGGGACCGTTGCGGCTCCCCTCGCCGGCGCCGCCCGCCACGGTTTGCATGGCCCCCTCCGGCGTGATGCGTCGAATCGCGTGGTGTCCCGTGTCAGCGACGATGATGCGTCCATCGGCGTCCAGCGCGATGCCGTGGGGATAGTTCAGGATCCCGCCGGGCTCGTTCACCCGGCCGACGCGCACACCCTCAAGCCGCGGGACATCGGGAATCACGGCCTGCTTCACGCCTGTGAAGCTCCCGTCGGCATCCGGGTTCACGACACGAACCATGCTGTCGCCCTGATTCGACCACGACGAGTGCGCCGCCGGGGGCGATGGCGAGCGCTCCCGGCAGGCTCAGGCGCGCCTGATCGCGGGGGCCGTCGCGGTAGCCGTCGTCGCCCGTGCCGGCCACCGCCACCAGCCTGTCGCGTCCGTCGACCCGCACGATCTGGTTGCGCCCGGTGTTCGTGACGTACACCTCGCCGCCGGGTGTGACCGCGATCCCCCGGGGGTAAGCCAGCACGCCGCCGGAGCGTGGCGGGCCGTTCCGGTAGAGCGTGGAGACCCAGCCGCTCGTAGCGATCCTGCGAACGGCGTAGTGGATCCCGTCCCTGCCGGGCACGTATTTGTTCGCGTCGATCACGTAGACGTTGCCCTCGGCGTCCACGTCGATGTCCTGCAGGGCGCCGGACTGCGCGTGGTCTCGCGGGCCGTCCCGATAGACCTGGCCTCGTCCCCCGGCAAACGTGGTGACCCACCCCGAGGGCGAGAGCCGCCGGACCCGGATTTGCTCGATGATGTAGAGGTCGCCGTCAGGACCGAGTGCAAGCCCGCAGGGCGAGATGAAGACGGCGTCCTCGGCGCGGCCATCGCGGTGGTGCGGCGGACTGCCGGGTTGGGTGAACCCGGCGACGGTCGTCACCATCCCGTCGGGGGTGATCTTCCGGATGCGGTCGGCCCAGCAGTCGGCGACGTAGATGGCTCCCTCCGGATCGACGACCACGTCGGTCGGTCCGTCAAACTGAGCGGTCTCCGCGGGGCCATCGCGTGAACCAAACCCGTTTCCCCCCACGATGGTCGTGACGGTCCCGTCGGGCGAGATGCGGCGGATCGCCCCGTTGCGGAAATCCGCCACGACCACGCTTCCATCACGGTCGACGGCCATTCCCATCGACGCTTCGGGGCGCCACCCGAAGCCCGCCTCGTCGCCGCCTCCGTCCCGGTACCCGTGGTCACCGGCACGTCCCGCCAGCGACACGACGCCGTCCTCGGGCAGGGAGGAGTCTTCCTGGGGCGGCGCGGTGTTGAGGTTGATGTCGCCGTAGCGGAGGCGCCGCTGGCTGTGGAATCCATCGTCCAGCGCCAGGGGAACCGTCCCCGAAACCGCGATGAGGCCGAGCACGAGGGCCATCGCCACGACGGTCAGCTTCCGCAGGGTGTTACGCCGTGGCACCAGCGGACCGCTCTGCCTCGCCGGCGGGATCCGATGAGCGATGCCGGCCGCGGCGCTGCGGGGTGTTGCACGCCGCGGCCGGCATCACGCACATGCGTCTAGCTCCGCCCGGGGGAACCGGTCACCGGCTGTAGCCCGACGATGGCGCTTGCTCTTCCGCCGCCGCCGCCAGCTGGTCCAGGAGGAAGCGGAAGTCGCGGTAGGCCGGTGCCGAGCCCAGCCGCTCCTCGAGCACCCCCAGCTCGGCTCGCAGTGCGGACAGGTCGGAGGCGATGCCGCCGAGATCGACGGCGGAACTCTCGAGCTGCGGCGACAGCGCGCTGTAGCGGTCCGCGGCGAGCGCCACGATCGCCCCCAGGCGGAGATGGCGGTCTCCGGCGTCGAAGGGGACGTCCGTGCGGCCCGCCACCACCGACGACTGCGTGAGCGAGGTCCCGGATGCGGGATCGACCCACCGCACCTCGACAGTGCCCAGCGGCTGCGAGCGTCCTCGGCCCTCGTCGTGGAGAACCAGCTCGTAGAACACCGTCGTGGCCACCCCGGACGGCAGCTCGGCGAACTCCCTCCGGTTCTGCTCGAAGGTGTGATCGGGGGTAATGCGGTTCTCGTAGCCGACGATGCGCCAGGAGCTGACCCGCGCCGGATCCCAGATCACCTGGGCGCGGGCCTGGTCGGCGAAGGGGGTCGAGAGGGCGATCCAGTTCTCGCGGCTGAACGTCTGACGCGCCTGGGTGGTGTCATCGAGGTAGCGGTACCAGCCGTTGCCGTGCTGGGCCAGCTGCTCGAGCAGGTAGTCGTTGTAGTTGGCGATGCCCACTCCGACGGTGATGAGCCGCAGCGGGTTGCGGGAGTCCGCGTCGGGCGAGGACTCGAGGATGGCGAAGGGATTGGTGGCGTCGACGTTCGCGACGCCGTCGGACATCAGGATGATGTAGTTGTAGGCGTCGGGACGCTCCCGGCGGGCCTCGCTCGCGAGCTGGACGCCGAGGTCGAGCCCGGCCTGCACGTTCGTGCTGTCGTGCGGCGCGAGCCGCCCTATCGACCGCGCGACATCGCCGTCGTCGGGCCGGCGGTGCTCGACGGTGTACTGGTTCAGCACCTCGGTCGTGAAGTGGACCACGGCGATGCGGTCACGAGGGCTGAGGCTCTGGCGGATGGCCTCCGCCGCCTCCCGGGCGATGGCGACGCGGTTGCCGTCCCGCATCGAGCCGGAGGCGTCGAGCACGAGCGTCACGTTGACCGGCGTGTCGTCCGGCACCGTGGGCGCCTGGAAGGCGATGCGGGCGAGATGCCGGCCTCCTCCGAGGGGGTGCCCCACCACATCGCTCGTGATGGCGAAGCTGTCGTCGTAGCGGGGCGGGTTGTACCCATAGTCGAAGGCGTTGACCCACTCCTCCGCCCGCACGGAGTCGGGCTCGACCGTGTAGCCGTTCTGGGCCCACGTCAGGGCGAGGAAGTACGACGTGCGGTCGGTGTCGAGGCTGAACGTGGAGACGGCGTCCGTGGAGGTATCGGCGAACGGCGTTCGCCCGTAGTTCCTGAACGTCGTCTCCGGTGGCTCGGCGCGCCGAGGCGGTTCGGCTACTGCGGCTGCTAGCGGGGCTGCTGTGGCCGCCGCGGTCACAGCGGTCGCTCGCCCGGCGCTCCCGGAAGACCGCAGGGCTTCGACGCCCGCCGCCGCGGTAGCCACGGAACTGGCGCTCCCACCGTCATTGTCGTCGTCGTCGCCGCTGCAGGCGACCGTCGCCGCCGTCAGCAGCGAGACCGCGGCGATGGCGGCGAGAATCCGGTACATCCGCTGTGGTGGTCGCACGTGAGCCTCCTTGGCTGCGCGGGTCAGGGCATCCCGAAGAAGCCGGCTCCGCAGCGGCTGCCGCGGCTCCGGTTCGTGAGCGGCACGCGCCGGCCAGACCTGGGTCGCGACATCGTCCTGACAGCGCAGGGCGAAGCCGTCGCCGGGCACACACGCTCACGCTCCGCGGGTCGTGGGGTAGGGTCAGCGCCGCTGGTCGATGTGCGCCGGTACCCTCCTTGCCAAGATATACGCTCGCCGCGTCCGGATGGTTCCATGAGCTGTCAGATCGTTCGTCATCAGGCGGCGGGGCTCAGGACCGACGGCTCCATCGAGTGCTGCGGCGACCGCCTGGAGGGCCAGCTCTATTCCTCCGGGGAGATCACGACGCCGCCGGACGGACTGTTTCGATCCCGCCCCACTCGTTGGTCCGGGACGTTCGCTCCGTGCGACCGGCCCGGCGGAGCTTGACGGGACCCGAGCACTCTCCGGCGGCCCGTCTTGAGCGACATCGATCGGAATTCGACACGAGGACCCTCCGTTCGAGTGGATCGACCAGCGATGTCGACTGGAATTCGGTCGCCCCCCGGCACTCTTCCCCCTAACCGCCGCGGCCCGGCGCGCGTGGCGGCGGCGGAGGTGAAGACTGCACGTGCTCGCCGCGAGATCGATGAGGGCCCGGGATGTCACCGATCTCGGTGAGCATCCGCGCCCCCGTCCTCGGCCCGACCCCCGGCAGGGAGCTGAGGATGAGGCCGAAAGGGTGGGCCTCGAAGAGCTCCCCGATCTCCGCGCCGAGCCGCTCCCGCCGCTGCTGCGTGCGCTCCAGCTCGGTCGCGACCTCAGCGATCACCCGACCCATCGCGACCGAGCCGAGTACGACCACGGTCTGGGCGTCGAGGGCCTCGGTGACGGCCTCTGTGAGCGCCTTCGCGAGGCGCGGCGAGCGTTTCCGGAGCGTCGGCGCGATGCGGCCGCGACCCGCCGTGGCCAGCGCCTGCGGTGTCGGGTAGCGGGCGAGCAGGTCCCGTGCCCCCGCCTTGTGGAGCTTGGGGCCCAGTACGCGCTCCAGGGCCGGTGAGAGACCGGTGAGGGCGTCGCGCAGCCGGTTCGTGAGCCGCGTGGCATCGGCGGACCTAGGGGTTCTCTGAACAGGTCGCCGCGTCGTTACTGGAGCACATGCACACTCCGATGACTATATGCGATCATGGCACTCCTCCGGGAAAGGGGAGCGCTGCCATGCATCAGCCGACATTCGCGAGAGTCGAGTTCGAGCGGGATGGCTACAAGACGCGCCGCCAGAAGTTCCTCGAACGGCTGGATGGCCTCGTCCCGTGGCAGAGGTTCGAAGCAGCCATCGAGCCCCACTACCCGAAACCGGGCCGCGGGCGGAGGCCCTACCCGCTCTCCGTGATGCTGCGCATCCATACCGTGCAACTCTGCTACAACCTCAGCGACCCCGGCATGGAGGATCTGCTCCACGAGGCCGAGTCGGTGCGAGCCTTTTGCTTCCTCACGCTCTCCGAGCCCATCCCCGACGAGACGACGATCCTCAACTTCCGGCACCTGCTCGAGCGCCACTCCCTGGGTAGCAGGATCCTCCAACTCATCAACGAGCACCTCACGAGCAAGGGATTGAAGCTGAGCGAGGGCAGCATCGTGGATGCGACCATCATCTCGGCGCCATCGTCGACGAAGAATCGCGGGCGGGCGCGGGACCCGGAGATGCATCAGACCAAGAAGGGGAAACAGTGGTTCTTCGGGATGAAGCTGCACATCGGCGCCGACAGGGATACTGGACTGGTCCACAACTTCACGACCACGCCTGCGAACGTGTCGGACGTGTCTGAGACGCACCGCCTGCTGCACGGCGAGGAAGCCGAGGTCTACGGCGACGCCGGGTACCGGGGCGTGCAGAAGAGACCCGAGAACGCGGACTCCAGGGTCAAGGACTGGAACGTGGCGATGCGCCCGGGCCTCCGGCGTGCGCTCGACCCGGAGAGTCCTGAGGCCGTCGAGGAGAAGCGGAAGGCATCGGTGCGAGCGCTGGTGGAGCACCCGTTCTACAGCGTGAAGCGGCGCTTCGGCTACGCCAAGGTGCGGTACCGGGGTCTCTTCAAGAACCACGAGCGGTGTGCGGTCTTGCTGGGGTTCCACAACCTGCTCACCGCGAAGCCGCACCGTGCCTGACCGTGGGTGGAGTGCGCCCTCCCCGCCCCACACGGGGCGAGGAGGGGAGCCACAGGGGCCCGCGAGGGGGCGGATATGACCACTGTCATCGGGAATCCGCCTGAGAGCGCCTGACCGCGGCGAAACTGGGTCGCTAGACCCACCTGATCAGACTTGCCCTAGCAGGAGTTCATTTGTGTGAATCGCCAAGGTCTATAGACCACGAAATCGCCAGATCGCCAGGGTCATTGATCCACTTCGCCAGGGTCATTGATCCACCCCGTCAGGGACTCCTGCCCGCCCGGGTCGCCGGTACGGCCACCATCGCCTGCATCCCCAGCGGAGGGAGCAGCGATGGCCTACCGGGAGGTACACGGGGTGGAGATCCAGGAGATCATTCGACGCTGGCAGGCGGGGCTCAGCCAGCGCCGCATCGCCAGCGGCACGGGGCTATCGCGCGTGACGGTGCGCCGCTACGTCGAGGCGGCCGAGGCGGCCGGCCTCACGCCGGGCGGTCCCGAGCCGAGTGAGGAGCAGCTCGCCGCGCTGGCGACGCTGAGCCTCTCCGGCCCGCGGCAGGTCGAGGCGCCGAGCGAGGAGCTGCTCTCGCCCTGGGCGGAGCGGATCGAGCGCTGGCTTGAGACCGACCGCCTGCAACTGACGCGCATCCAGGAGCTCCTCGCCGGACGAGGCTGCGAGGTCTCCTACACCACGCTGCGGCGTTTCATCCGGCGCCGCGGCTGGCGCCACCGGCTGCCGTCGACCGTGCGCATGGACGACGGGCCGCCGGGCGAGGTGGCGGAGATGGACTTCGGCCGCCTCGGCTTCATCCGGGACCCCGAGAGCGGCCGCCGGCGCGCGGTGTGGGCGCTGGTCGTCGTCTGGCGCTACTCCCGCCACTGCTTTGTGTGGCCCACCACCAGCCAGAAGCTGGACGCTGTGATCGAGGGCCTGGAGGAGGCCTGGGCCTTCTTCGGGGGCGTGCCGCGCTACCTCGTCATCGATAACTTCCCGGCCGCCGTCGCCGGGGCCGACGCGCTGCACCCGCGCTTCACGCGGGGCTTCCTCGAGTACGCCCGCCACCGCGGCTTCATCACCGACCCCGCGCGCGTGCGTCATCCCCGCGACAAGCCGCGCGTCGAGCGCAGCATCCCCTACGTGCGCGAGCGCCTCTTCAAGGGCGGCGACTTCCGGGACGTCGTCGACCTGCGCTCCGCCGCCCGCAGCTGGTGCCTGGAGGTGGCGGGGCAGCGCATCCACGGCACGACACGCCGGCGCCCGCTCGAGGTCTTCCGGGAGGAGGAGCTCCCTCTCCTCGCTCCCTGGGACGGCGAGCCCTACGAGGTCCCCGACTGGCGGACCGCCACGGTCCATCCCGACCACCACATCGCCTGCCAGTACGCCCTGTACTCGGTGCCGTCCACGGCCTGCCCGCCCCGCCAGAAGGTCGAGGTGCAGCTCGGCTCGAAGCTGGTGCGCATCTACCACCGCGGTCAGCTCATCAAGGTCCACCCGCGCCAGCGCCGGGGCGGCCGGGCCACCGACCCGAACGACTACCCGGCCGAGCTCACCCCCTACACCAGGCGGGCGCCCGACTGGATACAGCGCCGCGCCGCCGAGCTGGGGGAGGCCGTGGGCGCCTACGCCGAGCGTCTCTTCGAGGGCTCCCTGCCCTGGGCGAAGCTGCGGCAGGGCCACAAGCTGCTGCGCCTCGCCGAGCGCTACTCCCCGGACCGCCTCGACGCCGCCTGCCGCCGCGCGCTCGAGGTCGACCTCATCGACGTGCGCCGCCTCGAGCGCATCCTCGTCCGCGCCCTCGACCAGGAGAGCACCCCAGACCAGCCCGAGCTGCCGCCGCCTCCGGGGCGCTTCGCCCGCTCGGGCTCCGTCTTCGCCCAGTCCCGCACGCAGACCCCGACAGGAGCACCACGATGACCGCCACCACCTCAGACCTCCGCCCGCTGCTCAAGCGCCTCAAGCTCGGCCGTATGCTCGACACCCTGCCCGAGCGCATCGGAGGTATAGCCAGAAGTTGTGGATGAGCCAGGAGAGAGAGGCGGCGTACCCTCCCTGAGTCAACAGGAGTGGCCGGGAAGCCGGCCGGGGAGGAGTACGCCGGATGTTGAGGATAGTCCATGAGGGAGGCGAGCGGGAAGCGGGGCCGGGGACGCAGGTCGGACTGGACGAGCTCTGCCGCATGGCCGCCCAGGAGATGCTCGGGGTGGCGCTGGAGGCCGAACGGCAGGCCTACCTCGAGCGCCACGCGGGCGCGGTCGATAGAGAGGGCCGCCGCGTGGTCGTCGGCAACGGCTACGCCCGCGCGAGAGAGATCACGACCGCCGCGGGACGGGTCGCCGTACAGGCGCCGCGCGTCGACGACCGCCGTCCCGGCGAGCGCTACATCTCGGCGCTTCTGCCGCCCTACATGCGGCGCTCGCCCAAGGTGACCGAGGTGTTGCCGCTGCTCTACCTGCGCGGGCTCTCGACGGGCGACTTCCTGCCCGCCCTGTCGGCGTTCTTCGGCTCGGGGGCGGGGCTCTCCGCCTCGACCGTGGGGCGGCTCACGGAGGCGTGGCAGGCCGAGCACGAGCGCTGGCAGCGACGCAGCCTGGCCGAGGTCGACTACGTCTACCTCTGGGCGGACGGCGTCCACTTCACCGTGCGTCTCGAGGAGGACCGGCTCTGCTGCCTGGTGCTGGTCGGGGTGCGCCCGGACGGCCGCAAGGAGCTGGTGGCCGTGCAGGACGGCTACCGTGAGGACACCCAGTCCTGGCTCGACCTGCTGCGGGACCTGCGCGAGCGGGGCATGCGCGACCCCGAGCTGGCCGTCGGCGACGGGGCGCTCGGGTTCTGGGCGGCGCTGCGGGAGGTCTTTCCCCGGACCCGCGAGCAGCGCTGCTGGGTGCACAAGACCGCGAACGTCCTGGCGGCGCTGCCCGAGCGCGTCCAGGGGGAAGCGGCGCGGGCGCTCCACACCGTCTCCGGAGCCGCGACGCGCGCCGGGGCGCTGGATGCGGCGCGCGCCTTCGCCGGGCAGTTCGCGCAGTGGCCGAAGGCGACAGCGAAGGTCGCCGACGACCTCGAACGGCTGCTCGCGTTCCACGACTTCCCGTCCGAGCACCACGTGCACCTGCGCACAACGAACCCGATCGAGTCCACCTTCGCCACGGTCCGGCTGCGCCAGCGCGTCACGAAGGGCGCCGGCTCCCGGTCGGCGGGACTGGCGATGGCCTACAAGCTGCTCGACGCGGCGCAGCAGCGCTGGCGGCGGGTGAATGCCCCGCATCTCGTCGCCGTCGTCCGGGCGGGCGGCGTCTTCGTCGATGGCGTCCTACAGGAACGAGCCGTCAGCCCGGATGCGAGCGACGATGCACGCCACGGGAGGTACGCCGCCTAACTTGCCCTGGCCAGCGATCCACAACTCTTGACGATATCTCAGCGCATCGCCCTCGCGCGGCGCGACCACCTCGACTACGCGGACTTCCTGCAGATCCTCCTCGTCGACGAGGTGAGCCGCCGCGACCACGGGCGGTTGGAGCTGCGCCTGCGCCAGGCCGGCTTCGAGCAGCTCTGCCGCCTCGAGGACTTCGACTGGGCGGCCGCCATCCGGCTCGACCGCCGCCTGCTCGACGCCGCCTTCTCGCTGCACTTCCTCGACCGCCGCGAGCACGTCCTGCTCGTCGGCCCCGTCGGCGTCGGCAAGAGCTTCTTAGCCCAGGCGCTCGGCTACTCAGCCGTCCGCTCCGGACGCAGCGTCCGCTTCGCCCCGGCCGACCACTACTTCCGCGAGATGGTGCAGGCCCGCGTCGACCACTCGGCCGAGAAGGTCTTTCGAAGCTTCCTCGCGCCCGACCTGCTCATCCTCGACGACCTCGGGCTCCATCGCCTCAGCGCGCAGCAGTCCATCGACCTCTACGAGCTGGTCATCGGGCGCCACCGCAGCTCCAGCTTCGTCATCACCTCGAACCGCGCCGTGGAGGAATGGCTGGGTCTCTTCGACGACCCGATCCTCGGCAACAGCGCCCTCGACCGCCTCGCCAACGCCAGCTACCAGATCGTGATCGAGGGCGATAGCTACCGCCAGCGGCTCTCGCCGCACCGCGCCCTGCTCGAGGCGCAGACGGGAGGTGATTGACGCGCTAGACGCTCACTGATATCAAGCCGCCTACCGGCGTCCCGGGTGGTCTAATGACCGTGGCGACGCGTGGATCAATGACCCTGGCGATCGACAATTTGTACCAATGTCACCGGTCTCTTTCGACAAGAACGATCGGTGTGATTCGACCTGCCTGTGCTCTCGCGGGGCAGATAGTGTGACCTTGGCGGTCGACTCGAACGGTCGCCGCTCCGACAGGGCAGGGAGTTCGTGGTGCGCGCACGCCTGGCTGTTCTGGCGCTGGTGGGGTTGATCGCGGTGCTGGGCATGACCGCCATCACCGCCTCCGGTACGAGCCACGAGACCGAGGTGCGCATCACGGCGCAGCGCCTCGCCAGCGACCGCATCGAGTTCGCGCTGCAGGAGCGCGAAGCGGACGGCGAGTGGAGCGAGCGGCTGCTGCCGCGGGCCCGGTTCTTCCCGGCCACGGCTTCAGTCGGGCGCTGGCTGGTGAGCACGCCGCTCACGGTGCGCGCGCCGGGCGCTGGCGATGATGCCGCGGGGACCGAGGTACGCATCACGGCGCAGCGCCTCGCCGACGGGCGCACGGAGTTCGCGCTACGGGAGCGCGAGGCGGACGGTGAGTGGAGCGAGCGGCTGCTGCCGCGGGCCCGGTTCTTCCCGGCCGCGGCTTCAGTCGGGCGCTGGCTGGTGAGCACGCCGCTCACGGTGAGCCTGCCGGAGTCGGAGGTATCGCCGGACCGGGCGGCGCTGATCGCCCTCTACAACGCCTCGGGTGGCGCAAGCTGGATCACCGGCACGAACTGGCTGAGTGACAGGCCCCTCGATGAGTGGCACGGCGTCACCATGGACAGCGACGGCCGTGTCGCTGAGCTGGTCCTCAAGGACAACCAGTTGACGGGGCCGATCCCGGCCGAGCTGGGCAACCTCACTAACCTCGAACACCTGGACCTCAGCGGCAACCAGTTGACAGGGCCGATCCCGGCTGAGCTGGGCAACCTCACCAACCTGAGTGGGCTGTACCTCGGGGCTAACCAGTTGACGGGGCCGATCCCGGCCGAGCTGGGCAACCTCACCAACCTGAGTGGGCTGCACCTCGGGACCAACCAGTTGACAGGGCCGATCCCGGCCGAGCTGGGCAACCTCACTAACCTCGAACACCTGGACCTCAGCGGCAACCAGTTGACGGGGCCCATCCCGGCCGCACTGGATGACCTCACCAACCTGAGTGAGCTGAACCTCGGCGGCAACCAGTTGACGACGGGCACGGTCATCCCTTTGGGGTTGGTGCCTCCTGTGACCGGTTCATGCGGAGATGGAACCTACGATACGCCCGTGCCGGTCACCGGCTCGTTGGGAGGCAACCGATCTCCCTCGTGGAGGTCAGATTGTGCCGAAATCGCCTACGTGCAGAACGCCGGGGTCTCGGTTATGAAGCGCGACGGCGAGCATCTGCGTGACCTCTATCGATATGAGCCACACGGCAGTGTTGGGGCGAGCGCCGCCAGCCGCACTGCGTGGTCTCCGGATGGTACGAGGTTGGTCCTTGCCGTAGAGAACGGCGGGAGCGGCGATCCCTACTGGGCGCGGCACATCTGGGTGATTGAAGCAAATGGATCCAACATGGCGCAGTTGACGAGCGGCCCCGGTTGGGACAATAGCCCTTCCTGGTCACCAGATGGAAACCAGATAGTCTTCGCACGCGTTTTTGAAGGCGATCGCTATATCGTGACCATAGACGTTGACGGCTCAAACGAGACACCGCTCACTGCCGGTTCTACGGAGGAGCGTAGCCCAGCATGGTCGCCCGACGGCGCCAATATCGGGTATGTGACAGAGCACGGCCAACTGGCGCTCATGGCGCCTGACGGCTCCAACAGGCGAGAGATTGTCGCGAACCATGCGGTCGGAGGACTGCGCGGGGGAATGTCATGGTCTCCCGATTCTTCACAAATCGCATACACCAGGGACTTGGGTGAATGCACCGCCATAGTCTTGATCAATGCTGACGGAACTGATGAAAGGCGCATTACTTACCTCCCAGGAGACATCGGACAACCGGCTTGGTCGCCCGATGGAGAACAACTCCTGTTCGTAAATGAAATTGCTTCACAGTGGTCGCAAATCTACATTTTCAGTGCGCACGGAGGAAGCCGGGATGGTCTTGAAGAAGGCTGCGCGCAAGTCGAGCGTTATGAACCTAACCAGGACGTGGCGGCGCCCAACGATTGGTGGTCCCGCCTCCCGCAGGAGGCCGCTCCGGCCAGCGCTCTCGAGTGTCGTCCCCCCGACCGAGCCCTCGGAGGTGTGACGGCTGGCTTTCCGCGCCCTGCGTGGGTACCGTCCGTCGGCAAGTTGCGGATAGCGGTGCTCTTCGTAGACTTTCCAGATGCCGTTGCAGATTACTCCACGCGCGCGGAAGCCGAACACTACGACTCTTCGTCGAACCGCACAAATCTTTTTGCGGTTGAGGAATACTTGGAGACGGCCAGTTACGGGAAACTTGACGTCGAGATGGTGCCGCTGCACGGCTGGCTTCGAGCTCGCCACAGCCTCGCCGCCTTCTTCACCGATATTCACGACCTGGTGCAAGTGAGGGGGGGCGTCATATCCTCAGACATTAGCGTCGAGGCGGTTGAGCTTGCCCTCGCGGAGATGGACTTCTCAGAGATTGATGTAGTAGTCACTGTGCTACCGAGCGCATACTTCTTCAGCGGGCAGACTGGCGGCGCCGTCCAAATCAGCGACAAGCTGATACCGACTGCTCAAATCGGCCTCGTTTTTAATCACGTGTTTAATGACACCACTGGTGGTTGGGGATATCTCGGCGCACATGAAGTGGCTCATGTGCTCGGACTCACGGATCTGTATCCCGATCCGTTTAATATCCCATCCCCTCCTGCTGATATGAGATGGATAAAGGTGGAGGCCGGATTGATGGGACTGGAAGGCTTCTATCTTGCGCCTAGGAGTGCGCCAGAGTTCGCCCAGAAACCGTACGAGATGCTGGCATGGAGCAGATGGCAACTCGGTTGGCTTGATCCTGCGCAGATACGATGCATCGTCGAGCCGTCAGCTACCGTCACTCTGACCGCGATTGCTCGGCCCGGTGACGGAGTGGCAATGATTGCAGTCCCGGTAGGCGAGACTGAAGTAATAGTTATAGAGAGCCGAAGAAATATCGGCCACGATGCAGGTCAGATTAAGGGCTATGACCGAGATTTCGTAAACAACGACGGCGTTGTGGTGTACACGGTGGATTCGTCACTGAGAAAATTGCCAATCAGATTCGCTACCGACGGCGGAGAGGGCATCATGGACCAGTCTCCTATCCTACCGGTAGGAACAAGCATCACTGTAAGGGGTTATGAAATCACTGTCGTCGAAGATACGGGAGATACTCACACCGTTAGAGTCTCCAAGCTTGACGGCGGGAACTGACTCAGTAACTAAATCAAACAAAACGGGCGCGCACAAAGGTATTGACATTACCCCAGAAAAGAGCAGAAGTGGTAAGGAGAGTCCTCCGGGTAACATAGGACATAGCAAAAAGAGCTCATGGCATGGAAGAGCTACACAGGGGAGCAGATCATAGCGGTCCTGAAGGAGGCAGAGGCAGAGGCCAAGACAGTGGAGTTATGTCGCAGGGATGAAGTGAGCGAAGCCACCTTCTACAAGTGGAAGGCCAAGTACGCTGGGCTGACGTTGAACGAGTTGAAGAGGCTAAGCTAAGGTCCCTCGGCGAGAGGGTCACTCAGATTGGCGCCCGCCAGCGCTTCATCCGCGCCGGCAAGCCCCAGACCAACGGCTGCGTCAAGCGGGTGCAGGGCAGTCTCCTCGAGGAGCGCAGCCCCGAGCGCATCACCCGGCGCAACGGCTTCTATGAGGGACGGTCCTATCCGCAAGGCCGACGTGGCGGCCTCCTCCGGCGGAGCGGCGTTTCGCCATCCTCGCAGCGGGGTTGCGCGTGATGTCCGGTAGAGGAGCCTGTGCCGAGCTTCTAACAGGGTGATGGAAAACCCCTGATCGTCTGGCAAGATGTGGCTGGCGGCGGGGGCGTAGCGTGGAGGCTGCCCCATGCGAGGCGACGCCGAGCGTCAGACCAACATGCTGCTGGCGGTGACGCCGGACTCCTTCATCCCGGACGACCACCCGATTCGCCGCATCAAGCCGATCGTCGATGCCGTGCTGCGGCGGCTCTCGCCGCTGTTCGACACGATGTACTCAACGGAGGGGCGGCCCTCGATCCCGCCCGAGCACCTGCTCAAGGCGAGCCTGCTGATCGCGCTCTACTCGATCCGCAGCGAGCGCCAGTTCTGCGAGCGGCTGCGCTACGACTTGCTGTTCAGGACCTCAACATCTCAGACGAGCCCTTCAACGCCACCACGTTCTCCAATGGTCGATGTGCGCCGGTACCCTCCTTGCCAAGATATACGCTCGCCGCGTCCGGATGGTTCCATGAGCTGTCAGATCGTTCGTCATCAGGCGGCGGGGACTGGTGAGCGCCATCCTCTGGGGGATTCGCCACTCAGCTCGAGACCGGTGTCGGCATCTAGACATCGTACTGATCACACATCATGATGTGCCGATGAGAACCACGCTGACGCTCGACGACGATGTCGCCGCCGCCCTGCGGGAGCAGGCTCGTCTCCGGGACCGGCCGTTCAAGCAGGTCGTCAATGATGCCTTGCGTCGGGGGATGTCGCTGGCCGTTGAGGAAGGGCGACCCGCCTACCGGGTCCGCCCGAATCAGAGCGGTTTCAAGCCCGGCGTCGATCCGCTCCGGCTCAACCAGTTGAACGACGAGCTTGAGGCTGGAGCATTCGCGAAGCGGTCCGCGGGGTGATCGTCCCCGACCTGAATCTGCTCATCTACGCCCACAACGACGCCACGCCGTTGCACACCCCCGCCCGTCGCTGGTGGGAAGACCTCCTCAACGGTACGGATCGGGTTGGCGTTCCCTGGATCGTGGCGGCCGGCTTCGTCCGTCTACTCACCCACTCCAGCGTGCTCAGCGAGCCGTGCACGCCGGAGCAGGCCGTTGACTATGTGCGGGAGTGGTTCGACTTCCCCCACGTCACGCCGCTCAACCCCGGCGCGGAGCACCTGACGCTGTTCCGCCGCCTCCTGATAGCCTCGGGCGTCGGCGCCAACCTCGTGACGGACGCGCATATCGCCGCCCTCACGATCGAGTATCAGGCCGAACTGCACTCCAACGACGCGGACTTCGGCCGATTCCCGGGCCTGCGCTGGCGCAACCCTCTCTGAATCTCATCCGACGGACTGAGCCGGACACATCGCGGCCGCACACCACTACCGGGGCAGGACGCCCGCTAGCATTCCGTGAGACGGCCGAGGCAGCTCACGGCGGGCATGGGGACTCCGCCATCGTTCACGCGGTGTCCTCGGCGAGGCCGTAGCGGCTCTCCAGCTCCCGCCAGTCCGGTACGCCGACGATCTCCTCGAACTCGTGGAAGCCCACCATGGCCTCGATGCGGCTCGCCGTCGTCTTCGCCTCGAAGAGCGCCTGATACGTCTCCCCGATCGCACGGGCTGCACTGAACAGCGCCCCCAGGGGGAACACCACCATCGAGTAGCCGAGGTCTTGCAGTTCCGTGCTCGTCAGGAGTGGCGTCTTGCCGCCCTCGATCATGTTCGCGAACAGCGGCGCGTCGGGGATGGCCTCGCGCACGGCCTTCAGCTCGTCCAGGGACTGCGGCGCCTCCACGAACACCACGTCGGCGCCCGACTCAGAGTAGAGACGTCCGCGGCGGATCGCCTCGTCCAGGCCGAGGGGTGCGCGCGCGTCCGTGCGGCCGATGATCACCAGGTCGTCGTCGCCGCGCGCGTCGGCGGCGGCGCGGATCTTCTGGGCGTGCTCGGCCGCGGGGATGACGCGCTTGCCCTCGAAGTGCCCGCACCTCTTCGGCCACTCCTGATCCTCCAGGATGATCCCCGCCACGTCCGCCTGCACGCACTCGCGGACGGTGCGCACGACGTTCAACGGGTTGCCGTAGCCCGTGTCCATGTCCGCCACGAGCGGCACGTCGACGGCCGCGACGATGGGGCGCACGCGGTCGAGCACCTCGGAGGCCGTGAGGAGCCCGTAGTCGGGCGCGCCGAGTGCGGCCGCCGAGAAGCCAAACCCGGTCGTGAACAGGGCGTCGAAGCCGGCGCGCTGCGCGAGCCGGGCCGAGAGCGCGTCGTAGGCGCCCGGCAGCACGATGATCTCCGGCCCGTCCAGGCGGCTCCGCAAGGCGGTCGAGTGGCGCATGTATGGTCCTCCATCCCGCCCCGATACGTCGCGCGGGGCGCGGGCCGAGGATAGCGAACCGACGTGTCACCGGCCCGACGGCGCCGGGTGCGTCTGCGCTGCTGCCTCATGGGGGCACAGTGCACTGCACGTTCTGTCGCCGCTCACCGATCCGGTGGCGGTAGACGACGCCCGTCGCGTCCCTGCTCGTTCTCCGCGACGGTGGAGCGCCCGCTGTCGCTCCGCCCGAAGACCTCGGGGCGACGACGCTGACGACGACGGCGGGGGCCGAACAGGCGATCGCGGGGCCCCCGATGACGGGGCTGTCACCGGTGCGGGTGGACTCGATCGGCGCTTCGCGCGACGTAACCACACCCGTGTCCGTCTCGGGAGATCGCGCATCCTTCTTTGACATCGATGACGAACAGCCTAGGCTGGTAGCTAGTCGGCATGCTGAGCATCGGGAGTCACGCATGAGTACAACGTGGCCGGTCCAGGATGCTAAGTCGAGGTTCAGCGAGTTCCTCGACAGGGCCCTCGCCGAAGGACCACAGGTCGTCACCCGGCGCGGCGTGGAGACCGCCGTGCTCCTCCCCATCGAGCAGTGGCGGAGGCTGGAGCGGATGACGAGGTCGGATCTGAAACAGTTGCTGCTGGCCCCCGGGGCACGGACCGATGACCTCACTCCGCCTCGCCAGCGGCACCGCCGCCGAATGCCTTCGTCCGTCGAGTAGCCCGTGTACCTGCTCGACACCAACGTGGTCTCCGAGCTGCGCCGCCCCCGCCCGCACCGCGCCGTGCTGGAGTGGATCGCCGATGTGCCGGCCGAGCAACTCGTCGTCTCTTCGGTGACCGTGGGGAGATGCAGGCGGGGATCGAGATCCCCCGCGAGCAGGATGAGGACAAGGCGACGGAGCTGGACGCCTGGCTGGACCAGATCCTCGCGTCCTACGGTGTCGTGCCGATGGACGCGCCCGCCTTCCGGGAATGGGCGCGGCTCATGCACCGGAGGTCGGAGACTATGGCCGAGGACGCCATGATTGCGGCGACGGCCTCAGTCCACCGGCTGACGGTCGTCACGCGGAACGTGAGCGACTTCGAGCATCTCGGGGCCGAGGTGCTGAATCCCTTCGAGGCGACGTAGTCCGTGCCATCACTCGCCGCCACGGTGGCGGGTGATGAGGCTCAGCGACCATCTCGTCTGGAGCGCCGGCACATCGCGGCAGCCCGCGAGCGCGGTCAGGTCGCCGTCGACGATCGCCGCCGGCCGCCCAGGTCGGCCCCGGTTCCCGGTCGGGCACGCGCTCGGCGCCCGGCTCTCCGCGGCCGCCCGCGACATGCCGGCCTGCCGGCCCCCGAGCCCCAGTCAAGCGGACTGGGGCTCGCAGGCGCCTCGGGGCTGCTGCCCGACTCCGGGTACCGAGCTGGCGGTGCTGGCCGTCTGCTGGGGATCGCGCTCTGGCGCGCCTACCCGTCACCTCGATTGCGAGCGATGATATCCAATCTCGAATGATAGTCATTCACGTCGAGAATGACTATCATCACACCATGAGCGAGTCGCTACTTCCCCGTTTGGCCGGACCGAGCCTGGAGACCCGGCTCCGCGTCATGCCTGCCGTCGTGCTGACTGGCGCGCGCCAGACGGGCAAGAGCACCCTCGCCCAGGAACTCACGCCGGGAGAGCGGCGCTTCCTCTCGCTCGACGACCTCGACGTGGTCGACACCGCGCGCCGCGACCCGCAGGCGCTTCTTGGCGGCAGCCGGCCGATCACCCTCGACGAGGTGCAGCGCGAGCCGGATCTGCTGCACGCGGTAAAGCAGGCCATCGATCGGCGCCGCGTGCCCGGGCAGTTCCTCATCACGGGTTCAGCCAACCTGCTGCTCATGCGCCGCGTCTCCGAGTCGCTCGCAGGGCGCGCGAGTTACCTCAACCTCTGGCCCATGACCCGTCGTGAGCAGCTCGGCCGGGGCCAGGGTGGCATCTGGGAGCAGTTGCTCGGCAGCCCGGACGACGCGTGGCTCGACCTCGTGACTGCCGAACCGGACGATGCCGACGACTGGCGCCTGCTGGCACGGCGCGGGGGATTCCCCGTGCCGGCCGTCCACCTCGACGGCGACCAGGAGCGCGCGATCTGGTTCGACGGCTACGTGCGGACCTACCTCGAGCGCGACCTGCAGGACATCTCGTCGATCTCGGCGCTGCCCGACTTCCGGCGCCTGATGCGCGCCTCCAGCCGGCGCATCGGTCAACTCGTGAACCAGACCGACCTTGGCCGCGACGTCGCGCTGTCGCAGCCCACCGTGCACCGCTACCTCAACCTGCTGGAGACCTCGTACCTGCTCGTGCGGCTCCCCGCGTACGCAGTCAACCGCACGAAGCGGCTCATCAAGTCCCCGAAACTCTACTGGGGCGACACCGGGGTGGCGTTGCACCTCGCCCAGGAACCAGAGCCGCGAGGCGCCCACCTCGAGAACGTCGTGTTGCACGACCTGCTCACCTGGCGGGACGCGCGACTCGACCGCGCCGAGCTCTTCCACTGGCGGACAGCGGGTGGCCAGGAGGTCGACTTCGTGGTCGAGGCGGGAGAACAACTGCTGCCGATCGAGGTCCAGGCAACGGCGCGGCCACGGCTCCGCGATATCGTCCACCTGCGCGCGTTCCGAGCCGAGTACGGCGACCGGGCCCGCGCGGGACTCCTGCTGCACGCTGGCGACAACGTCGAATGGCTTGCGCCCGACGTGCTGGCCGCTCCGTGGTGGAGGGTGCTCTGAACCTCAGAGGCAGTGAACGGCGATGACTGACCCCAGCGGCGAACCGCGCGACGCAGTACTGCGAAGCCGGTCAACGCCGCCGGTGCTTTCGGCGCTGGAGGGGAGCGCGCTGACGAACACAAGCTCCATCACGCTCGACAGTCCGCGACTCACCGGCGCATGCGGAGCGGGATATTCCGGCGTGCCATGGACGCGGCATCGCCTGGGCTCGAGGTTGTGGCCCGGCACCGAGGGAGCGAGGCTGCCGCTGCGCTCAGAGCGAGAGCGCCGGGTTGAACCTGTCGCCCTCCCTTCTCGCACGAGCGCAGCTTCCTCTACCCCTGCTCCAGCGGTAGAACAATCGCTCACGCGCCTTGTTCGCGGCAGGCGCGGCCTAGCCTTGCATGACCTCCAGCCACCACCCGTAGCGGGGATCGCGGGGACCGGGCACGTAGCTAGCGCCGGAGCGCATGCGCGCCAGCGCGGTCCGAAGCTCGCCTCGAGGCACGGACATCGTCTCCGCCCACTGGCTTACGAGGTCAAGTGTGGAGACGAGCGGGACCCTCGGGGCCTGTTCAGCAATGACACGCCGAGCCTTGCGGTCGTCGGTTGCGACGGAGCACCCACGGTGGACGGCCAGAGCAGCGGTCACCGCCTCACCGTCGTCGATCAGGGCGGCAAGAGTCACGAACGTGGTCTCTTCGTTTGGACTCGCCAGGCGCATCACTTCGACCAAGCCCTCGGACACAAACGGAGACAGGTCCACCAGGATTTGGTCGTCCTCCCCATCAGCCGAAGCCTCACGGCGGATGAAGAGAGCTTCCCCCTCGAGGACGTAGTCCGCGACGGCGACTTGCTCGCGCAACGACGCTGCGATCTCCCCGAAGCGTTCAGTGGCATAGAGGTTGAGCAGGCAACTGGCGTCGAGAATGAGGCTCGCTGGTCGTCGCTCCACAGTGGCTCGACCCTAGGAGTCCGGCTTCGTGACGCTGCCAGCGAGCTCGATGGGGAGAGACGCTACTTCCCCTCCGTCGAGCACATGCAGCGCACTGCCCAGCCTCTGGAGGGTCCGCCTAGCCGACACACGGTCGGTCCGCAGGAGCCGTGCCAGCTCCCCTTCCGTCAGACTTTCGACTTCATGTGCCCGGGCGGCCAGGAACTCGTAGCGAGACGGCAGCAGCCGATCATCGCTCGGATGCGGTGGCAAGCCCAGGTGCTCCTGAGCTTCCCTGGCCTTGAACCCCCGGTCACGCAGGCGCTCCCAGGTACCCGCCGGGAGGACGCCAAGTTCCTCGAGGCGCAGCATCATTGCCTCGACGGAGACGAAGTAGTAGTGCGCAACCCGGCAAACATCTGCAGCCGTGACGTTACCGCCACTGGCTCTCACCAGTTCGTTGAACCTGCGGCGTAGCCCGGACTCCGGCATGAGGAAACAGCGGGCAAAGGTGTCAGCGAACCGCTCGGTGGCGGGGACGCGGCGGTGCGAGCCCAGCAGGAAGACTTCCGAGCGGTAGCGGCTCGTCAGGAAATGGGCATACTCATGAGCCAGCGACCACCGGCGGCGTTCCCCCGGATGGCGAGCATTGACGGCGATGCAGCCGCCCAACTCGTCCGTGTAGGCGAAGATGCCCGCCACTCTTGAGGGCATCCCCATGGAGAACACGCGGACGCCCACGTCCTGTTCAAGCGTCTCCCTCAGACACAGTATCGGCCCATCGCCGAGCCCGAGCCGGTTGCGTTCGAATGAGGCGACATCCTGGGCGGCCTCCTCGGGAGCCGTCCCCGTCGTCGGATACTGGGGTGGGTATGTGGGTCCGGGCGACACTCCACTCAACTGTTCGAGGTACAGATAATCCTGGCACAGATCCTGAAAGTCCCGGAGCGCCTGCCTCATTTCTTCCTGGAGGTCGTCGGGGGCGCCGCGAACGGCAGCCGTGCGGAACTGGGCGGCGAAGTCCGCGATGGGCTCTTTCGGGCCGACGAGATCGCTGACCCGCCTGCCGTAGAGACTCGCTAGCCGGATGAGCTCGTCCGGACGGGTCTGCCGGTCGCCCTTCTCCAGCGCGGTGATCGTCGTGCGAGCTACCGCGAGCGATTCAGCGGCGTCTTGCTGCGTGAACCCGCGAGCCTTTCTCGCCTCCTGGAGGCGTCGGCCCAGTACGCGAGGGTCGATAGCCAGCGTCTCGTGCTGTGGCATGGAAACCTCCGGAGTTTGTGAGTCGGACTGTGGCACGAACCGCCGCCGGCACCGACCTGCGGCCTGTGCTGCGACCTTCGTGTGGCGGTGACCGTGGTGATCGCGGACGATGCGGTCCAACGCTGCGAAGGGCTCGTCGGGTGCAAGGCCGAGCCCACCCGCAACCACGACACCCATCTCGTGCAGGCCAGGGACGCCGCTCTGGTCTCGCAGAGTCTTCGCTAGGGACTTCATCAGCTTGTCGATGACTTCGCTGTCTGAGGCAGCGCCACCGCGGGCGTAGTTGTAGGCGGCTCCAGCCGCCGACGGCGAAAGTCTCTTCGAAACGGTCCAGTTCCGCCACGTTCGCTCTCCTGCAACTCTGGGCACGACGACCGTACGCCTCCAGGCTGGCATTGTCAATTGTGTAATCGCTCATGAACACTCTGATGTCAGCATGAGTGCGATGGTGGGAGTCCTGACGTGGCGAGCAGGGCGGTAGGGTGGCCTGTCCGCATCCGGTGCAAGCCCTGCCCTGGGGTGAGCCACTCAGCGCCGTGTGGCCGACCGTGCGGGCCGATCTGTCCATCGAAGAATTCCTGGCCGGCGTCGACGTTCTGCCCGCCCACATTGCGGCCGACCTCGATCTGCCCCGCGACGCCGAGGTTCAAGCGCTCACGCACGCTTTGAGCGAACAGCATTCGGCGCTGCTCGCGGGACCCTCGGGAGCCGGCAAGTCGGCGCTGATGTGGCGGACCGCTCGAGAACTCTCGGAGGGGACGCGATCGTAGCGACTGCGGCGCCTCCTGCCCGAAGACGTCCCGACCCTTGCGAGGTGGCTCCGGCTGCAGGAGCCCTTCGGGCACTATCCGCTGCTGCTGTGCGTCGACAACCTCGGCCGTCCTGCCGGTGGTCTCACGGTCCCTGATGATGATTGCATCGCAATCGCGGTATAATCCTGCACACTAGAGCAAGGAGGCGCGGCCGTGGCCAGCATCACCGTGCGCAATCTGGACGACGGGCTCAAGCGTCGGCTACGCATCCGGGCAGCCGAGAACGGGCGCTCCATGGAACAGGAGGCCCGGGACATCCTGCGGGCGGCCCTTGACGAAGATGCTGCACCGAACACGAATCTTGGCACTGCGATACATGAACTGTTCAGACCTTTCGGCGGAGTGGAATTGGAGATTCCTCCCAGGGAACCCATGCGCGAGCCCCCGCGGTTCAATTGAGGCCTGAATCCATGCTTGTCCTCGACACCAATGTATGGGAATGATGCTTACATCTGGCCCCACTTTGATCCTCTGATCTGGCCCCACCCCCGGGGACCGGGATCAGGTCGTTGGGGCACCTCCTCTCGGGGAGGTCGAGGCCCGGAGCCGGTAGGACTCGGTGCCGGTCTCGATGATATGGGCACGGTAGGTGAGGCGGTCAACGACGGCCGCGGCGAGACGAGGGTCGGTGAAGATGCGGCCCCACTCGGAGAACGGGGAGTTGGAGGCGACGGCGACCGATGCCCGTTCCTCGCGCTCGGTCAGGATCTGGAACAGCATTTCGGCACCGCGCGGGTCGAGGTGGACGTACCCGAACTCATCCAGGCAGAGCAGGTCGAGGCGGCCGTAGCGGGCGACGAGGCGTGAGAGCGCGCGATCATCCGACGCTTCGGCCAGTTCATTCACCAGGGCGGCCGTGGTCATGTACCGCACGCGCAGCCCCAGGTGGCAGGCGGCCATGCCGAGGCCGATGAGCAGGTGTGACTTCCCGGTGCCGCTGTCACCGAGCAGGACGACGGGCTCGCCCCTTTCGACCCAGTCGCAGCGCTCCAGCGTGGCGAGCGCCGGCGCGTCGACTGTCGGCGCCGCCTCGAGGTCGAAGTCGGCGAGGTACTTGAAACGCGGGAACCGCGCCTCGACGATACGGCGCTGACGGCGCCGCTCCTCACGGTCATCGCGTTCGGCTCCCAGCACTTCGGCGAGATAGCCCAGATGGGTGATCCGGTCTCGGACCGCGGCTTCGGCGAGCGGGAGCGCCTGCTTCCTGACGGTGGGGAGACGGAGCTCGCGGCAGATCGCCTCGATTGTCAGCTCCGCGGCCTGGTCGGTGAGGGGTGCTGTCATCGGGTGCCTCCTGTGGTCAGCGTGCCGTCGACACCGCAGCGGTGACGGCGGTTGTGGTGGTGTGCGACGCGTTCTCGGCAGACCGCGGAGCGCGGGAGCGCCCGCCCGGCGACGTGCCGGGCCATCGGGAATCACCCGAGAGCAGCGCATCGTAGCCATCGAGGAGCGGGGCAGGTCGGTCGTAGCGCTCCAGGTGCGGTCTCTCGACGGCGGCGTCTGGTGGCCTGCGGTCGGCGAGACGGCGCGCCTCGATGGCGACCAGTTCGGGGTTCACCGACTGGATCCTGTTGACCGTCCCGAGCGCGGCGTGCACCGCCGTGAAGGGAAGATGGCGATGCAGGAGCAGGACCTCGATGTACGCCTGCGTGCCCGCGCGGTCGCCGAGCTTGCGGCGGGCGCGGTCCCAGAAGCGCTGATGCTCGGCTGTGACGTGTCCCTTCGCACGCGCCTGCTGGAGCGCCACCGAGCCCGGGACCGCCCCGGGCTTGCGCGCGAGCACCTCCAGATAGTGGTCGAGCAGCAGGACCTCTGCTCCGGTGCGGGCGCTGCGCTCGTGGTGGGCGACTTCACGCCCCTCGGCCCACACGGTCAGGCTGTTCCCGGACAGCCGCACGTCCAGCTTCCGGCCTGCATAGGCCGCCGGGACCGAGTAGCGGGAGCTACGCACGGCGATGCGCGCCTTGCGGTCGACCTTCGCGCGCAGCGGGATTGACGGGTCGAAGCGCTCCGCCGGAAGCGGACGCAGCGAGGCCTTCTCGTTCTCTCCCATCTCGCCGACGGTGGCGAGGCGGCTCTCGATGTGCCGGGCGTCGTCGGTGCGGTCCGCCTCCCGCACTCGTTCGTTCAGCTCGCCGAGGGTCGCCACCTTCGGGACCGGCACGAAGTGCCGCCGGCGGAAGCGGCCGACCTCGCCCTCCACACCGCCCTTCTCGTGCGCGCCCTCGATGCCGGGCTCACAGAAGAAGCTGTCGAAGCCGTAATGCGAGCGGAGCGCGATGAAGCGCTCGGTCTGCAGGCGCTCGCGTCCCTGCAGCACGGTGGTGACGGCCGCCGTCAGATTGTCGTAGCGGATGCGCCGCGGCACTCCGCCGAGCCGCTCGAAGGCGACCACGTGCCCCTCGAGCAGAGACTCCTGGCCCTCGCCGACGAAGCAGACGTGCGCCGCCCGCCCCGAATGCGAGAGCCGCATCACGAACATCGCCAGCCGGGTCTCGACGCCCTCCAGCCACACCGTCACCGTGCCGAAGTCGACCTCCGCCTCCTCGCCGGGAGGATGGACCTGCGGGATCGTCACAACCGCGCGCCCGCCCTGGATCTCGCGACGCAGGCGCGCGACGCAGGCGCGGACCGTGGGCTCGGCCACCGTCGCCCCGTGTTCGTCGACGAGGCGCTCCCAGATGCGCCGGGCCGTGTGCCGCTGCTTGCGCGGCGCGCTGAGGTCGTCCACGAGCCAGCCCCGGATGACCGAGACGTACGGCCCGAGCTTCGGGGCCACGCGGGTCGCCTGCTTGCGTTCCGGGGGTATCGCCGACCCAAGAGCCTGCCGCACCGTGCGCCGGTGCACGCCATGCCGGCGTCCCAGCTCATGGATCGACAGCTCCTCCTCCCTCGCCATCCGTCGGATAGACTCGAACAGCTCCACTCTCGACACACTCCTCTTCCCTCGCTCCGGGAGTCATGCAGTCACCCGAGCGTAGGTCCTGGATGGGTCGGGGGTGGGGCCAATTCAAAGGATCAAAACGGCTCCAGGTGGGGCCAATTCAGAGCATCATTCCCACCGCGTCACGGGCAGAGTGCAGCAGGTCCTCACGCGCGACAACATCACCCTCAACGAGACCACGCGGAGCGTGACGGTCAATGGCGAACCCGTGACGTTGAGCCAGGCGCAGATCGCTCTGCTCTCGACGTTCATGCGTCACCCCAACCAGGTGCTCAGCCGCGATCAGCTCACCTCCCTGACCTCCGACCGCCAATTCCCCGGGTTCGACCGCGCCATCGACAGCCAGATCGCTCGCCTGCGCAAGCAGATCGGCCGCCATGGCAGCCAGCCCATTCAGACCGTCTACGGTGCGGGCTACAAGTTCGTGGTCGAGGACGAGTGATGTCGCTGCGCTGGCGGATCATGGGTTCGATCGTCCTCGCCATCGCCCTGACCGTCTCGGTTAGCGTTGCCGTCGGCTACTGGACCACGCAGTCCCGCCTGGGCGTGTTCGTGAGCGAGATAGGGGGTGACGAGGCGAGCCACTTGGCCAAGAGGCTGAGTCGGGAGTACACGACTGCCGGAGGCTGGCAGACGGTGGAGAGACCGCTGTCTGAGGGCGGATACATCTACGGCGGAGTTCCGCAGGGCGAGCAATCTCACGAGAGTGAGGGGGAATCCCTCGAGCTCTTCCACGAAGATCCGGTACGGGTCGTCATCACCGGCGTCGATGGACGGGTGGTGACGGACAACTTATCCGAGCTGGTACCCGGAACTACCGTACGAGACCTGGACGGGTATCGCGAGACGGTGTTCGACCTGACCACGAATCAGCCCGTGGGTCACGTCTACGTGGATGCAAACCATGAGTTCCTGTCGACCGAGTCGCATGGATTCCTCAGCGCGCTCCTGTATATCACCCTGATTGGCGGAGTCCTGACCATCGGCGTCGCCGTGCTGCTGGCCGCCTGGCTATCCAGGCGTATTACTGCACCCGTCACGGCGTTGACGGAGGCCACCCAGGCAATTGCGGAGGGGGACCTTACCCCGCTCCCGGTCACATCCGCCGATGAGTTGGGACGGATGAGTGCGGCCTTCAACCGGATGGCGGCCACGCTGACGACTCAGCGCGACCTGCGTCGACGGCTGATAAACGATGTCTCCCATGAGCTGAACACGCCGCTGAGCGTCATACAGCTGGAGGCCACAGGGCTGCGCGACGGACTTCAGACGCCTGACCGCGCGTCCGACCAGATCATCCAGGAGGTCGACAGGCTACGCGGTCTCGCTATTGATCTGAATTCCCTGGCGGAGACCGACTATGGCGAGTTGAGTCTCACGCTTGAGGCAAGTTCGATGCACGAGTTCCTCGCCGCGGAGGTGGATCGCTGGCAGCCACAGGCTCGGAATCGACAGGTTGAATTGTCGCTGCAGGTAGCCGCTGACCTCCCGGACATGGACCTCGACCGGGCGCACATGAGCCGCGCGTTGGGAAACGTCCTGAGCAACGCGATTCACTACACCGAGGCGGGCGGCAATGTCGTGCTGAGGGCGGGGTTGGAGGGCGACGAGGCGCTGGCCATCGCGATCGTCGATGACGGGATCGGCATCCATGCCGCCGACCTCCCCCACGTCTTCGACCGCTTCTACCGTACTGACGAGTCCCGCAGTCGCAGGAGGGGCGGCACGGGCCTGGGCCTGGCCATCACGCGAGCAATAGTGGAAGCGCACGGGGGGACAACCACGGCAACAAGTGGCGGCCTTGGGCAGGGCGTAACCGTGACCGTGAGTCTTCCCCTGAAGAAGTGACGGGCATCCCCTCGTCACGAACTCCGCCCACCAGGGTGGCCTTCTCACCCCTGCACGAGCGCAGGTATGAAGCTGCGGTCGTGCCACAATGGGTGTTGCGAGAGCACTCGCCTCCACCCGCAGCAGCCAAGCGTCGACCCGGATCCCGCCGGCTACGGGCGGGCGGCGACGTCCTCGGGCACTGGTCGAGCCGCGAGCACTCGCTCGATCTGCGCGATGTGCTCCTCGAAGTGGTGGACGTGTGTCCGCACCTGCTGGCGCAGCGAGCGGCGGCCCCACACCGGGTGAAGCCCCGGGCGCCCCCACGATGCGTCCGGCGTCCCCGAGAGCAGGGCGACTGTGTTCTCGATCTCCGCCCGGATCCGCGCGAGCAGCTCCGCACCCTCCAGGCGCTCCCAGCCCTCCCGCTCGACCTCTTCCGCCTCGTCCCAGGTCACCAGGAGCGGCTCCTCCATCCACGCGATGCGGTAGATGAACTCGCCGGTGTGGCGCGCGTAGCTCAAGAGGTGCGCCAGCACGCGAACGGGCGGCCACTCCGTCTCCGACGGAACACGACGCAGATCCTCGACTGCCTGGCCCGAGAGCACCTCGCGCAGGCGATCGGGGACGGCGGCCAGCGCGCGCACCTCGCCGATGTAGCGCTCCGGCGCGCCCGTGACGAAGTCGATGCGCGACATGCCACTCCCTCCGGCTCGCCGCTCCCGGAGCGGCCAGCCGCCCGGCCGATCTGTGCCCGGCGAGCCTACCGCGCCCCGGTCGCGAAGAGAAACTCGATCTCCACGCAGGCGCCGCGCGGCAGGGATGCGACCCCGATGGCGGCGCGAGCACCCACGCCGTTCTCCTCGCCGAGCGCCTCCCGGAGCAGCTCGCTCGCCCCGTCTATCACCTCGGGCTGCTGCTCGAAGCCCGGCGCGGCGGCCACGTAGCCCGCGGTGCGCAGCACCCTGAGCCCCTCCAGCGCCGCCTCCGAGTCGAGCGCCGCGGCCGCCGCCGCGAGGCCGTTCAGCGCGCACTGCCTCGCCGCCTCGCGCGCCTCCTCGAGACCCACCCCGTCCCCCACGCGGCCGGCATGGAGGAGCACACCGTCGCGCATCGGGAGCTGACCGGATACCAGCAGCCACTCACCCCACATCAGCGCGGGACGGTACAGGGCGAGCGGGCGAGCCGGCGAGCCGAGGGGCACGCCGAGCTCGCGGAAGCGTTCCGCCACGCTCATCGGATCTCCTCCCCCTCCAGCAACCGCTCCAGCACGCCGTCCAGCTCCTCGTCGCTGTAGAAGTGGATCGTCAGCGAGCCCCGCCCCAGCCGGCCGCGCCTCAGGCGCACGCGCGTGCCGAGCGCCCTCTCCAGGGCCTCCACCACGGCCCGCGACTGGTCGTCGGCGGCCCCGCGGGGGCGATCGCGACGGATCTCCGGCGGCGGCGGAGCCACCGCCGCCCGCACCATGCTCTCCACCTGACGTACGTTCATCCCCTCGGCGACGACGCGCCGCCACGCCGCGACACGCGCCTCCCCGCTCGCGAGTCCGAGGATGGCGCGTGCGTGGCCGGCCGTGATCTCGCCGAGCGCGAGCGAGCGCCTCACGGCGTCCGGGAGCTCGATCAGCCGGATCGTGTTGGCCACCGCCGTGCGCGAGCGGCCGACCCGGGCCGCGACCTCCTGCTGCGTCAGGCCGAAGTCCTCCACCAGGCGTTGGTAGGCGACGGCCTCCTCGAGCGGGCTGAGATCCGCGCGCTGCACGTTCTCGACGATGGCGAGCTCGAGCAGCTGCTGGGGGGTGCTCTGACGCACGACGACCGGCACACGCTCCATGCCGGCCGCCTCCGCCGCCCGCAGCCGGCGCTCGCCCGCGATCAGCTGGTAGCGCGGCTCCTCGACGAGGTCCTCGTCGTCGAATTCAGAGCGGCCGAGCTCGGACACCAGCAGCGGCTGGATCACGCCGTGCTCGCGCACCGAGCGGGTGAGCTCCGAAAGCGCCTCCGGATCCATCGCCGTGCGGGGCTGCTGCGGATTCGGCGCGATGCGATCGACCGCGACCTCGCGCACGGGCAACCTGGGATCCGTCTCTCCCGGGGTCACCGGGATCAGCGCCTCGAGCCCCCGTCCGAGCCCGCTCCTACGCGCCACTATCCGCCCCTTCCGCGCATCGTTCCCTCGCCGCCGGCAGGCGCAATCGAGCGAGGATCTCGCTGACGAGACTCTCGTACGCCAGCGCGCCCGGCGAGCGGCGATCGTACATCTGGATCGGCTGCCCATGGCTCGGCGCCTCCGCCAGCCGCACCGAGCGCGGGATCACCGTCTCGAAGGTGGCATCGAAGTGCCGGCGCACCTCCTCCTCAACCTGCCGACCGAGCTTCGTCCTCGCATCGAACATCGTGAGAATCACGCCGCCGAGCCGCAGTCCCGGGTTCAGGTTCGCCCGCACGAGATCGATCGTCCGCGCCAGCTGCCCGAGCCCTTCGAGCGCGAAGTACTCGCACTGCACCGGCACGATGACCTGATCGGCGGCCACCAGCGCATTCACGGTCAGCAGCCCGAGCGACGGCGGGCAGTCGATCACCAGCAGGTCGTGGTCGTTGCGCACGCCCTCGAGGGCGAGGCGAAGTCGATGCTCGCGCGCCGCCGCCGAGACGAGCTCCACCGCGGCGCCGGCGAGATCGCCGCTCGCCGGGAGGAGCGAGAGACCGGGCGTCCCCGTCTCGAGGACAGCGTCCGCCGGCGCAAGGCCGCCGACGAGCACCTCGTAGAGACCGCCCTCGCCCGCCCGCGCGCCCAGAGCCGAGGTCGAGTTCGCCTGCGGATCCGCGTCGACCAGGAGCACGCGCACGCCACGCCCTGCCGCGCCCGCCGCGACCGACACCGCGGTCGTCGTCTTACCGACGCCGCCCTTCTGGTTGGCGAACGCGATCACGACGCTCACATCGACCGGCCCCCGACACCCGCGCGCCTCGCCCGCGGAGCCCCGACGGGCGCCGCGCCATGCGATCCCGGCTCCCGGACTCCCAAGCCGGCCGCCCCGCGAGGCCGCGGCCCCGGCGTCCCAAGACGGGGAGCACTCAGATCCCTGCGAGTATAGAGCGCGCCGGATCGACCGCCTCCACGGCCTCCGCGGAGCGCCGCGACCCGGGCGTGGCTACTCCGGAAGCACCTCGACCTGTCGCTCGTCCCCCTCGCCGACGCTCTCGGATCGGACGCCCTCCTCCTGCTCGATGGCGAGGTGGATAATGCGCCGCTCCGCAGCCGAGAGCGGCTCGAGCGTGATCACGTCGCCCGTCTCACGGACCTCGCCCGCGATCTCCCGCGCCATCTCCACGAGCGACTCCTCGCGGCGGCGGCGGTAGCCGGCGGCATCCACTGCGAAGACGTGATCGCCCCCGAGGCGCCTGGAGACGATCACGTTGAGGAGGTACTGCAGCGACACGAGCGTCTGGCCGCGGCGGCCGATCAGCCCGCCGAGCTCATCCGCCGTGTCGTCGTCGAGGGCGACGATATCGAACACTTGTTCTGTTCTGCCCACGCCGTCGCCGGCCGTCTCCGGATCGCGGCCACGGATCTCCGTCTCCGCGAAACCCAGAAGGTTGAGCATGTCGCGGAGCGTGCGGCCGGCGAGGTCGACAGCGTCCTCCCACTCCGCCACCGGCTCGGGCGGCTCCGGCGGTTGGCCGGGGATACGCGGGGCGCCCTCAAGCGGCGTCCCGCGGAACCTCCGTGCGCCGCGGGAGCGACCGGCCGGGCCGCGACCGCCGGGACGCTCACGATCACCGCGACGACCACCGTCGCCCCAGCCCTCCACCTCCGACCGCCGCGGCGGCTCGTCGTCCCCGGGATCGGCGACGGCCGGGGCGGCTTCCTCTCGCACGGGTGGCTCATCGGTGTCCGCCTGGGCCCGGGCGCCCCCGTCGCGGCGGCGGCCGCGGCCGCCTCGGCGGCCGCGCCTCCGGGCCGGCCTGTCCGCTTCCTCGCCTGAACCGACCGCCTCGGAGGAGCCCCGCGCCGTGACCCGCACGACAGCCTCCTCCGAACCGATACCGAGGAAGCCGGAGCGACCCTCGCTAACGACGTCGACGTCGACCTGATCGCGACTGAGACCGAGCTGACCGAGCGCTCGGTCGACGGCCTCGTCGACCGTCCTTCCGCTGACCTCCACTGTGTCCATCATCCGTCCTTGTCTCGACATCCGCTTCGGATTGCTTCTCCTCGGTTCCCGACCGCGTGGCGTCGACCGACTCGCGGGGCCGGCGCGCCTGCGTCGGGCCAGCGCGCGAGAGGCCGAGCGACTCGCGCGCCCGGGGCGGAATCAGGGAGCCCCAGGTGAAGTCCCCGGGCCCCACGAAAATCCACTGCAAGACAATACCGATAACCGTGCTCGCGGCCCAGTAGAGTCCGAGCCCCGCCGGAACGATGAAGACGAACCACGAGAACATGGCCGGCATCATCCACTGCATCATCTGGTTCATCTGGGCCTGCTGCGCGTTGGGAGCGGCCGTCGCACGCGTGCGGCCGCTGGAGATGCGCTGCTGCAGCCACATCGCCATAAAGACGATGGCGACCATCCAGATCGGCCCGTTCTCGCGCAGATCGAGAAGCACGAAGCTCGTCGAGAGCGGAATCGCCCCCTGCACGACGTCCATCTCGTAGAGGCGCCCGGAGAGCGAGAGCACGCTCTCGGGCGTCGTCCCCAGCGTGATGCGGATGACCTGGTAGAGCGCGATGAAGACCGGAAGCTGGATGAGCTGCGGTCCCAGGCAGCCCAGCGGGTTCACGCCGAGCTCCTTGTAGAGCTTCATCGTCTCCTGGGAGCGCCGCTTCGGGTCGGAGTACTTCTTCTGGATCTCCTGGATGCGCGGCTGCGCGTCCTGCAGGTGGCGCATCGAGTGCAGCGTGCGCAGGGTCAGGGGGAAGGTGACCGCGCGCGAGATGACGGTGAAGAGCAGGATCGCGAGCCCGTACGAGCCGAAGGTGAACGCCGAGAGCGCCACCATCACGTTGATGAGCGGTGTCTCGAGGAACGTCTGCCAGACGAAGCCAATCGGCACGGTCGCCTACCCGTCCTGCAACGCGGAGAGACGAGAGAGCTCTTCGATGCGGCCGTCCTGCGGATGGACGCGCACCAGGTCGCCATCGGTGGTCACGTAGAGGAGCTCCGATCCGCGCACGAGCCCATCGGCGAGAACGTCGCCGTCGATCGTGCTGCGCCAGCGCACTGCGCCGCTCGACGGATCCAGCCCGACGATCGCCCCGTCGCGGTCGACGGCGACGAGCACGCCGTCGACGAGCACCAGCGCCGTGCGGATCTGCGATCCCTCGCTGGCAAAGCTCCAGCGCTCGGCTCCCGAGAACCGATCGATGGCATAGACGGTGCCGCCTGTCGTCGGCGCGTAGATCGAGTCGCCCGCGACGAGCGGGCGCGACCAGAACCACCCGTCGCCCTGAAAGCTCCACAGCGGCTCACCGCCGGCCCCGGCGTCGAGCGCGTAGAGGCGCGAGTCGAGGGCGCCCGCGAGCAGCACCTCGCGATCGAGCGTCAGCGGCGCCGCCAGGCCGCCGTCGAGCACCTGCACCCAGCGCACCGCCCCGGAATCGACTCCGATCGCGCGCACGGTGTGGTCGATGTCGGCGATGTAGAGCGTGCCGGCGGCGAGCACGGGATCGCCCCAGATCGGGTGGTTCTCGCCAGCCTCGAGCACCACGTCGCCGACCTGCCCGGTCGCCGCGTCGAGCTCGGTGACCCGGCCGCGATCGGTGGCGACGTAGAGTCGCCGCCCGTCGAAGGCGGGCGTCGCGACGATATGGCCATCGAGCCGAACGGGCCGGCCCCAGTCGGGCAACGGGCGACCGGTCGCGAGGCTGAGCGCGACGATGTCGCCGGAGTAGCCGGCGAGGTAGATCACGCCGTCCTCCACGATCGGCGTCGCGTAGATCGCATCCAGCTCCACCTCATCGTCGGAGATCGGGTAGTGCCAGCGCGCCACCAGTCCGCCGCTCGCCGTGAACTCGAGCGCGTCCAGGCGTCCGCGCTCGCTCTGCACGAGCAGGAGCTCACCGGCTTCGACCGGGGATGCCCACCCCACCGGCTCGGAGAAGTTGCCGCCGACGCACCCGGTCGCGAGCACGAGCGCGGCGAGCGCCGCCGCGACGAGCGGGAGGCGTGGGTGTTTCACGTGAAACATCAACGCTCGACCGCGGATCCCGGCCCGACACGCAGCGCCGACTCCGCCGGGACCGGATCGTACCCGCCCTGCGATCCCGGCCGGCACCGGAGGAGTCGCCGGGCGGCGAGCCACGATCCCCGCAGGGCGCCGTGCCGCTCTATCGCCAGGAGTGCGTAGCTCGAACACGTCGGCGCGTAGCGACACGCCGGGCCGCTCAGAGGCGAGAGCGTCACCTGATAGATCCGGATGGCACCCCTGAGCAGGAAACTCACGCATCCTCCGAGAGCCGGAGCCCGATTCCGCCGAAGCAGCGCTCCACGTCACGCTTGAGCTCACCGTACGCGGCCGATGCCGACCCTTCGCGGGCGATCACGACGATGTCGTACCCCCCGCGCGGCGGACCCTCGCGCAGCATCGCCCGCAGGCGCCGCTTGACGCGGTTGCGGGTTACCGCCGATCCGACCCGCCTACTCACAGAGAGCGCGAAGCGGCTGCGCGGAAGTCCGTTGGGACGGGCCGCGATCTGCACCAACCGCCGCCGCGCCCGCCTACCCCCCCGCAACGTCCGAGTGATCTCGGTGCTCCGGCGCAGACGGTCTGCCGCGGCAGCCACGCCGGTTCTGCGCTCCAGAAACCGCTAGGCCGCGAGTTGTGAGCGCCCGCGCCCGCGTCGGCGCCGGATCACCGCGCGTCCACCCCGCGTCGCCATCCGCGCGCGGAAGCCGTGCTTCCGCTTGCGCGGGATGCGCTTCGGCTGCCAGGTGCGCTTCGGCACGCTCGTGCTCCACTCTTCGGCCGTCTCATGCCCAGCCCGACACGCCATGAGGCGCGGGGGCCGCACAGAGCCGAAAGGAGTATAGGTCCGGCCCGCAGGGAGCGCCATCGAAGCGCGCGCCGGCGCCGTCTCCCGCGGCGTCTCCGGCCCCGGCATTGCGACACACGCATCCCGTGCCCGCGCACGCGCACGCGCCTCCACACCGGCGGTCCATTGATCTACTATCCCCGGAGCGACCGGACTCCCGCGGCCCGCCGCCCCGATCGGGGCGGCGGCCTCTCCCCGGTCACCACGAGCTGACGACGAGGAGGAGGCGGTCGATGACCCAGGCGACGGCGACGCTCCGGCGCGGCTTCGCGCAGTGCCCGGACGGCAATATCGAGTACTTCGAGATCGGAGCGGGCGAGCCCCTCGTGATGCTGCACGCCACGCCCTCATCCTGCATGGCCTATCGCGATATCGCCCCGATGCTCGCCGGCGAGTTCCGCGTGATCGCGATGTCGACGATGGGCTACGGGCAGTCCGACCGCCCCGATCCGCCCTATACGACTCTCCGCGAGTTCGCACGCGCCGTGACCTGGCTGCTCGACGGGCTCGGGATCGAGCGCACCAGCCTCTACGGCACGCACACCGGCTCGGAGATCGCCGCGGTGACGGCGGCCGAGTTCCCGGAGCGCGTCGACAAGCTGGTGATCGAGGAGGTCTTCAACTGGGGGACGCCCGCGCGCCGCGCCGTCCACGAGCGCATTCACCGCTACTTCGAAGCCCGGACCGACGGGAGCCACCTCGTCGATCTCTGGAACAAGGTCGGCGGAACCCGACCGGGAATGGACATGCGACGCGTCACCGAGCGCTTCATCAACAACCTGATCGTGAACGAGGGCGAGACGGCATACGGGAACATGGGGTGGGAGGGGGCCGGCCCCTACGCGATGTGCCACCACGACATGTGGGAGAGCACGCCCAAGATCCAGGCGCCGACTCTCGTCATCCACGGCACGACCAGCGAGCTCGGGCGCTCGCACGAGAAGTTCCTCGCCACGATCCCGCGTTCGCGCGGCGTCCGCATCCCGAGCCAGGGGAACTTCAACGCCGGGCAGGCACCCGACATCTGGGCGGACGAGGTGCGCGCCTTCCTGCACGACCCCGGGGTCTAGCACGCGGCGGCGTAGCCGAGCCGTCCTCCTGTGCGTGGGAGCAGCACTGGGGCCTCCGTGTGAGGCCCCGGCGACACGCCGCCCCCGCCACCAGACGGCGCGTTAGAGCAGCGTCAGGTACTGCGTGAGCTCGTACTGGGAGACCTGGACCCGGTAGCGGGCCCACTCCTCCCGCTTGTTCGCGATCAGCGTCTCGAAGACGTGATCGCCGAGCGTCTCGCGCATCAGCTCCGAGCCGTCGAACGCCCCGATCGCCTCGCCGAGCGAGGAGGGAAGGGCGGGGGCCTCCGCGGCCTCCCCGTCAGGCGTCGCGTCGTGCGCGGGCGGAAGCTCGTAACCCCCCTCCATGCCGGCAAGCCCGGCCGCGAGCACGGCGGCCAGCGCGAGGTAGGGGTTGCAGGCCGCGTCCGGCGCGCGGTACTCAATGCGCGTCGAGAGCTCCTGCCCGGGGCGATGCGCCGGCACCCGCACCAGCTCCGACTGGCTGTGCGGCGACCAACTCTGGTGCGTGGGGGCCTCGAAGCCCGGCATCAGCCGCTTGTAGGAATTGACCCACTGGTTCGTCACCAGCAGCGTCTCTGGCGCGTGGTGCAGCAGGCCGGCCGCGAACTGCCGCGCGAGCGGCGACAGGCGCAGCTCGTCGGACGGTTCGTAGAAGGCGTTGCTCTCGCCGCGGAAGAGCGAGAGCTGCAGGTGCATCCCCGACCCGTTGTGCTCGGTCAAGGGCTTCGGCATGAAGGTGGCGTGGACCCCGTGCCTGAGCGCCACCTCCTTCACCACGACCCGGTAGGTCATGATCGCGTCGGCCATCGTCAGCGCGTCGGTGTAGCGCAGATCCATCTCGTGCTGGCTCGGCGCCACCTCGTGGTGCGAGAGGGCGACGCCGATGCCGAGCTCTTCGAGCATCAGCACGGTCTCACGCCTCAGGTCGGAGGCCGCGTCGAAGGCGGTGAGATCGAAGTAGCCCCCCTCGTCGAGCGGCTCGGTCCCGTGGGCGTCGCGGAAGTAGAAGAACTCGATCTCCGGGGAGACGTAGAAGGTGAAGCCGGCGCCGGCCGCGCGCGCGAGGGTGCGCTTGAGCACGGCCCTCGGGTCGCCCGCGAACGGCTCGCCGTCGGGCTTGTGGATATTGCAGAACATACGTGCTACTGCCTGCTCGCGTGGCCGCCACGGCAGCAGCTGGAAGGTCGCCGCGTCGGGCACGGCGACCATGTCGGTCTCCCGCGCCCGCGCGAAGCCGCGGATCGAGGAGCCGTCGAAGGCGATGCCGTCGGCGAGCGCGTGCTCGAGCTCCTCCACCGTGATCGCCACCGACTTGAGCACCCCCAGGATGTCGGTGAACCAGAGGCGGATGAACTTCACATCGTGATCGCGACACGCCTGCAGGACATGCTGACGCGAAACCGGGTCATCCATCGGCATGCTCCCGCGGCCGGCGGTGCCGGCCCCGCCGGGGCGGCCTACACGTGGAAGTACATCTCGTACTCGTACGGCGTCGGCCGCTGCCCGTGCTCGCCGATCTCGTCCCGCTTCCAGTCGACGTAGAGATCCAGCAGGTCGGTCGTGAAGACGCCTCCGGCGAGCAGGAACTCGTGGTCGGCCTCCAGCGCCGCGATCGCCTCCGTCAGCGAGCCCGGCACCTTCGGGATGGCGCTCGCCTCATCCTGCGACAGCTCGTAGATGTTGCGGTCGATGGGGTCACCCGGCTCGATCTGGTTCTGGATGCCGTCGAGGCCGGCCATCAGCATCGCCGCGAAGGCCAGGTAGGCGTTGCACGCGGGGTCCGGCGGGCGGAACTCGATTCGCTTCGCCCCCGGCGACATGTCGTAGGTCGGAATCCGGATCGCGGCGGAACGATTGCGCATCGAGTAGACGAGGTTGACGGGCGCCTCGAAGCCCGGCACCAGGCGCTTGTAGGAGTTCGTCGTCGGCGCGGCGAAGGCGAGCACCGCCGGCGCGTGCTTGAGCAGTCCCCCCACGTAGTGGCGCGCGAGCGTGGAGAGGCCGCCGTAGCCATCCGCGTCGAAGAAGATCGGCTCGCCGTCCTTGCGCAGCGACATGTGAGTGTGCATCCCGGTGCCGTTGTCGCCGAAGATCGGCTTCGGCATGAACGTGGCGACCTTGCCGTGGCGGCGCGCCACGTTGCGCACGATGTGCTTGTACCACTGGTTGTAGTCGCCGCGGCGCGTGAGGGTGTCGAAGCGGGTCGCGACCTCGCCCTGCCCGGCCGTCGCCACCTCGTGGTGACCGACCTCGGTCCTCATCCCCACGGCGTGCATCGCCTCATGCATCTCCCAGCGGATGTCGGTGAGCGTGTCGAAGGGCGCGACCGGCGAGTATCCCTCCTTGGGGGGAATCTTGTAGGCGAGGTTCGGCTTCTCGTCGCGTCCGCTGTTCCAGTGCGCCTCCACCGAATCCAGGTAGTAGAAGGCCGCGCCTTGGCCCTGCTCGTAGCGGACGTCATCGAAGATGAAGAACTCAGCCTCGGGGCCAAAGTAGGCCGTGTCGGCGATGCCGGTCGAGCGCAGGTACTCCTCGGCCTTGCGGCCGACGTTACGCGGGTCCCGCGAGTACGAGGCCCTCGTGATGGGGTCGGCCACGTCGCAGATCACCGCGAGCGTCGGCACCTCGGAAGAGGACATGGGGTCATAGACCGCGCTGTCGATGTCGGGCATGAGCAGCATGTCCGACTCGTGGATCTCCTGGAACCCGCGCAGGGAGGATCCGTCGAAACCCTGCCCGTTCGCCAGGAGATCGGTCGTCAAGAACTCCGCCGGGATAGCGAATTGCTGCCAGCGGCCGAACAGGTCCGTGACGCGCAGCTCCACGCGGCGAACGCCGCGCGAATCCATCAGTGCCTTGACCTCTTGGTAGCCCACGCCCGCTCCTCCTTCTGCCTATCGCCCCGTCACGCTTCACGGGGGATCGCGTCGCTCAGGCGGCGAGCAGGAGCGCCCCGCCCGGACGCGGTTCACCTAGGGTAGGAGGCGGCCGTTTCCCGCGCGTTACCTTGGTGTTTCGGCGATGTTTCCGGGCGCCTGCGCCCGGGTGGGACTCCGCCGCCATCAGAGCTCGACGAAGCGGTAACCGACGTTGCGCACCGTCTCGATGTACTGGCGGCGCCCCTCGATCTTCGAACGAATGCGGCGCACGTGCACATCCACGGTGCGGGCGCCGCCGTAGTAATCGTAGCCCCACACGCGATCGAGCAGGGCCTCGCGCGTGAAGGGCCGCCCGGGGCTCCCCGCTAGGAACGCCAGGAGCTCGTACTCCTTGTAGGTGAGGTCGACGACCGCGCCGTCGACCGTCACCGTGTAGCGCTCGAGGTCGACCACCACGCCGCCCCGGCGAAGGACGCTCCCCTCCTCTCCCCCGGCGCGCGCCAGGGCGCGCAGCACGCGCACCCGAAGCTCCTCGTCGTCGAGCGGGGAGAGCAGGAAGTCCTCGATATCCGCATCGGGACGGAGCACGCCGAGCTGCTCCGGCTGGGCGATCGCGAGCACCCGGGTGGCGCCGTCTATAGCCGGATCGCGCAGCACCGCCTCAAGGCCGCCCGCGGTGAGGTTCGCCCGCCGGGCGCCGCGCGCGGCGCTGCGGCCGGTCGCCACGGGCGACGCGCGCACGCCGTCGCGCTCCAGGGGGACGGCGAGGTCGAGGATCAGCAGGAGCGGGCGCCACTCGCGCGCGAGCGCGAGCCCCGCGGGGAGCGATGTCTCGTGGCGGAACAGGACGCCCTCGTCGCGCAGCACGGTCTCCGTCACGGCCACGTGGACGGCGCTGTCTGAGACGAGGAGTACGCGCTGCATGGGCCCGAAGTGTACCGAGAGTCCGCGAAAGCGGGTGCCCGTTGGAGTCGGGGCCGGACACTGCTAGAATCAGAGGCCCGCGGAAGCAGCCAGGAGGCAACCCGTGACGGTCGTGGAGACCACCGACCTCACGAAGATCTACCAGAAGCGCTACATCGTTCTCAACGCGCTGAACCTGCGCGTGGAGAAGGGGACGGTCTACGGACTGGTCGGCCCCAACGGCGCCGGCAAGTCGACCACGTTCCGCCTCCTGCTGGGGCTGCAGCAGCCGACCGCCGGCCGGCTCTCCGTGCTCGGGGAGACCATGACACCCGAGCGCGCCGACCTCCGCCGCCGCATCGGCTTCCTCCCGACCAACCCGACCTTCCCGCGCCACCTGACGCCGATCGCCTACCTCGAGTTCGTCGGCAGCATTCTGGGGATGCCGCGCGAGCGGGCGAAGGTCCAGCTCGCGCGGCTACTGCAGGCGGTCGACCTCACGAGCGCCGCCTCGCAGCAGCTCGAGGGCTTCTCCACGGGGATGCTCACGCGCGTGGGGATCGCCGCCGCCCTCATGAACGACCCCGAGCTGCTCATCCTCGACGAGCCGACCTCAGGGCTCGACCCCTCGGGACGGAAGCAGATCATCGAGTCGATCCGCCAGATCGCCGGCCGCGACCGCACGATCATCATCGCGACGCACATCCTCGGCGACGTGGAGCGGGTCTGCACGGACGTCGGCATCATCTCGGAGGGCCGCCTGATCTACACCGGGCCGATGTCCGAGATGCGGCGTCTCGCCAAGCAGGGGACGATCTCGCTCGAGATCGACGGCAACCTCGCGGCCTTCGAGGAGCAGGTACCCACGCTCGATGAGTTCTCGTCTTTGAGCTGGCACCGCACGGGGAACGAGTTCCGCATCACCTTCCTCGGTGCGCGTCCGCTGGAGGAGTACCTCCAGCGCGTCCTCGCGCTCGTCGCCAGCACCGGCGTCGAGCTGCTCCACCTGAACACCGGGGCGGACGAGATCGAGAACGCCTTCCTCGACCGGCTCGAGGAGGACCGCTCGCGCGGCATCCTGCGCCTCGCCGCCTGGTCCAGGACGCAGGACATCTCCGGCCATGATCCGAACGTGCTCTCGCACCCCTCGCGCGAGGCGCCGCCGGAGGCGGAGCCGCCCCTCTCGGCGCGGCCCGGATGACCGGGATCTCCCCGCCGGTGCGAATCGGATGGACCCTCGCCCGGTCGCCGACGGCGCGCCCGGCGCCCGGCGGCCGCCGCCTCGCTGGGGTGAGGCGATCACCGAGCCGCCGGCCGACACGCCGCGGGCCCGCGTAGCGCTTTTCCGACGAGAGGACCCCTTGTGCAAGCCTACCTCGCCATCCTCCGCTACGACATCGTCCAGCTCGCGCACTCGTGGCTGCTCCGGGTCTGGATCAGCGTGCTCGCGCTCTCGGGGCTCTTCTTCGTCGCCGTCGCCGCGAGCCAGGAGGAGAAGGCATCGGAGACGCTCGCCGTCTACGCCGCCACCGCCCTCGCCCCGATCTCGGCTCTGGCCGTGGCGGTCATCGGCGGAGCCTCCGTCTCGGGCGAGGCCGCGATCGCCTCCGACTCGATCCTCGCCCGGTCGGTGACGCGAACGGAGTACGTCGCCGCGAAGGTGACCTCGCGGATGACGATGGCCCTCCTGGTGCTCGCGGCCGTCATGATCCCCTCCGCCAACCTGATCCTCCGCTACTCCTCCGAGCGCGACACGTCGACTGCGGGCGTGGTCGCCGGTCTCGTGATGGTGACCGCGATGCTGCTCTCGGTGCTGGCACCGGCGATCGCGCTCTCGACGCTCCTGCGCAACTCGTTGTTCTCCACCCTGATCGCGCTCGCCGGATCCCTTGTCCTGGCCGGCGCGTTCTACGCCGTCGGCCTCCCCTGGCTGAGCGGCTGGGGCGTCTTCCACGAGCTCGCCGCGACCTTCCGCGGCGAGACGTCCCTGTGGCGCGAGATCGGCGTGATCATGAGCTACGGGATCGTCTCCGCGCTCGGCCTGACGGCCGCCTTCGTCGTCTTCCGCCGGCGCGATCTCTAGCGCCGACGGGGCTCCGGGCGCCCCTCCGCGCAACGCCGACCGTGCCCCGGATCCCACCGCACCAGGTGATAGCATGGAGCCGGGCCGGCGTAGCTCAGAGGAAGAGCAGCTGTTTCGTAAACAGCAGGCCGAGGGTTCGAATCCCCCCGCCGGCTCCATCGCCCGCGTCTTCCGCCTGACCGCATCGACGCGCCCAGGAGTGACCATGAGCAAGCTGCGGGAGCTGGTCCGGCGCGCCGCGCAGCCGCGCACGCAGGCCATCGGCTTCGGGCGCGCGGTGGAGCCCACCCATTCCTTTGTCGTCGTGGTGGCCTCCGTCGAGAACGCGCAGGACACCGACGCGGCCGCCGAGGCGGGAGCGGTCGCCTTTCTCTACACCGGCCCGCCGGGCGGCGCCTCCCCGGTCGTCTCCGCTGCCGGCTCGCGACCGATCGGGTGCCGCCTGACGGCAGCGACCGGCGCCGACGCGGCCTCGCTGCTTGAGGCGGGCGTCGACTTCCTCGTCTTCGACGATCTCCTCGCGGAGGCCTCAGCCCTCAGCCGCCCGGCGCTTGGCCGCGTTCCCCTGATCACCGCCGATTGCGATGAGACGACCGTGCGAACGCTGGCGGCGCTTGAGCCCGATGCCGCGCTGATGGAGCCACCGCCCGGTACGACCGGGAGCGGACGCCTCAGCGCGCGCTCCCTGGCGACGATGCGCCGCCACTCGGCGCTGCTTCGCGCTCCCCTGGCGATCGACGCGCGCCACCTCGAGGCAGAACTCGATCCCGAGACGATCGCGGCGTGGCGCGACGCCGGCGCGCCGATACTCGTCGTCGCCGCGCCCCGCACCGCCGAGGCGGTTGCGGCGGTCGCGGCGGTTCCGCCGCCGACGGAACGAGCGCTCGAGCGAGCGTCCCCGATGCTGCCAGCGGGTTACAGCCTGGCGGCGGCGTCCGATGAGGACGACTACGACGACTGAGCGGGAGTTCGGGGCCCGCTCTCGCGGGGCCTCTCGGCACCGCGTGCGGCCCCCCGGGCCGCTCTTCCTTGACGTGCCGGATCGCGGCTCCCTACGATCCCCACCGCGCGCTCCGACAAGCGACGCCGGCGCGGGAGGCCATTGTGGACGACGCGGGCCAGCGATTTCAGATCGGCGAGGTCGCTGAGCGCACGGGCGTCACGCAGCGCACGCTCCGCTTCTACGAGGAACGCGAGCTCATCACCCCCACCGACCGCCTGGAGGGCGGCTTCCGCCTCTACTCCGAGAACGACATCGAGCGGGTCACGCTGATCAAGAAGCTCCAGGAGTTGCTCGGTTTGAGCCTCGCCGAGATCAAGGAGATGGTCGACGCTGAGCAGCTGCGCGCCCAGATCCGCGCGACGTTCCGCCCGGACCGCGAGCTGCCGGCCCGCCGCGAGCGCGTGCAGCTCGTGACCGACGCCACCAGGCGCCAGCTCGAGATCGTCGAGCAGAAGAGCCAGCAACTCACCGAGATGGGCGGCGAGCTACGCGAGAGGCTGGTTGCCCTCGAGACGCGCGCCCACGAGATCGACGAGGCGATGGGAGCCTACTCCGCGCAGGCCGAGTAGGCCCCACCGCCCGATGCGCGCGGGCGCCGCCTACGCGCCCGCCGCCATCTCCTTCACCGAGTTCAGCGCCTCCGACGCATGGTACTCGACCTCGTCGAGGTCCTTCAGCACGAAGCGGCAGACGCCCCCCGAGTCGAAGATGAACGTCACGCGATCCGCGATCGGAAGCCGGTCGTTCCGGACGCCGAAGGCGTCCAGGGTCCGGTAGCGCGGCCAATCGGCGAGCAGCGGGAACTCCGTGCCGCACTGGTCCTGGAAGACTCCGTTGGCCGGTGCGTGATCCGAGCTGACACCCACGACGCGGGCGCCGGCCTCCTGGAACTCCCCGAGGAGCTCCTGGAAGGCCTTCATTTCACGCTCTCACCCTCCGGTGAAGGCGACCGCGTAGAAGGCCATGACGGTGGGACTCCCCGCGAAGTCCTCATTCGTCACGTCGCCGTCGCGGTGGCGCAGCTTGAACTCGGGCATCATCTCGCCGACCTGCAACACGTGCTGCTCCTCTCCCGTCGCCTGCGACCGCCGAGGGGCGGCTCAGGACTCCTGGTGGCCGCCGGAGCCCGGCTCCGGTGGCAACTCCTTCTTCTGGAAGTTCCATTCGAGTCCGCTCGCGCGGAGGTAGAGGTACCCGACGCCCGCCACCGCGAAGAGGGCGACAACGCCCGCGACGGTGATGAGCACCGCGCCCGCCGCGGAGTCGGGCGCGTCGAGCGCGCGGCTCTCCTGCGCGACGGCGAGAGTCGGAGCGAGCGCCGCGGACGCGCCGACAAGGACGGTGGCCACGCGTCGTCGGCTCATCAAGCAGCGCCTCCCTGCGGCGGGCAGTGTACCCCAGCCGCCCGCGCCGCGGAACGCTCCCCCCGGCCTCGCGTGCAGCACCCGGAATCCCCGCCCGGCGGAGGGCCGCCGGCACCAGAGGCCTCGTGCGCCCCTGGTCGCCGGTTCGAGTCCCAGCAGCGTAGAGGTCACCGGCTCGAGTCCCCGCAGCTCCACCAACAGTTGAACTTCGGATTCTCGCCCGACAGAATCCAGCCGCGCGAAGCGCGAATTCGAGTGAATGCAGTGGCCAGTAGTATGTCTGAGATGTCAGCGAAAGCCGCAAAGAAGGCTGGCGCGAAGCCGATCCTCCTCGCAGGCGATAATCCTCAGATTCCGAAGGGGGGCGGCGACGCCCCCGTGCAGGTCTACATCGCGGCCATGCCGGGCTGGAAGAGCGATGTGGGGCGCCGCCTCGACGACCTCATCGTGCGCACTGTGCCCAACGTGCGTAAGGCGGTGAGGTGGAACTCGCCCTTCTATGGCATCGAGGACGAAGGGTGGTTCGTGAGTTGCCACGTCTTCACCCGCTACATAAGGGTGACCTTCTTCCAAGGCGCATCGCTGCGACCCGTCCCGGCCGGCGCGGGCAAGGACAAGGACTCGCGCTGGGTCGACATCGACGAGGGCGAATTGGAAGAGGACCAGATGGCGACGTGGATCCGGCAGGCGGCCGCTCTGCCCGGCTGGCGTGGGTTCTGACGAGCTGTCTCCTCGACGCTGACCGGCGGTGCGCCATCCCTGGCCCTGGTTCACAGCACAGTGCGCCGGCGTAGGCTTCGTTGGCGGACACGGCATGGATGGTGGTCATGCGGTCGGATTCGAGTGAGGGGCACGGGCCCGCCTCCGAGTTCATCACGGCACGGATCCGGGAGCTGGGAGACTGGCGCGGCGAGAAGCTCGCCCTCGTCCGAAGGCTCATCCACGAGGCCAACCCGGCCATCCTCGAGGAATGGAAATGGAGGGGAACGCCCGTTTGGTCGCACGACGGAATCGTGTGTACAGGTGAGGCCTACACGCAGATCGTCAAGCTGACCTTCGCCAAAGGGGCCTTCCTTGCGGACCCCCCACCATCTGTTCAACGCGGGACTAACGGGCACCGTCCGTCGAGCAATCGATCTTCGGGCCGAGGATGAGGTCGATGGTCCCGCGTTCCAGGACCTGATCCGGGAGGCCAGCGCCTTCAACCAGGACCATCCTCCCAAGCAACACCGGTCCTCAGAACGGGGCTCGTCCCGCCGATGAGCGCTCCGGTGCGAGGTCCGAGCTGACGGCCTCTAGCTGTCCCTATTACTCGGTGACACGACAGGCTAGACGAAGAGGGCCGTCGCGGCCTCGTCGGCGAGCCGGAAGAGCGGTCCGGCGTAGAGACCTATCACCACCACCCCCACGAGCAGCCCCCCGGTGGTGGCGAGACCGGTGAACGACGGGCGCCAGCGCTGGGCATCACCCTCCGGCGGATAGAGATAGATCTGCCGGATCACCTGCAGGTAGTAGTAGAGCGACACGGTGCTGGCGATGACGGCGACCACGGAGAGCCAGAGGAATCCCTCGCTGGCGACGGTCTGGAAGAGAATGAACTTCGTGGCGAAGCCGGCGAGAAGCGGCATCCCGGCGAGCGAGAAAAATCCCGCCGTCAGCACCAGCGCGAGGAATGGCTGGGTCTCCGCCAGGCCGCGGAACCCCACGATGCGCTCGTCGCCCGTCCGGTTGTGGACGGCGATGACGGCTGCGAACACCGCGAGGTTCGTCACGAGGTAGCCGGCGACGTGCAAGAGGAGCGCGCTCGACGTCTCCACCGAGACGACCGTGACCGCCATCAGCATGTAGCCGACCTGGCCTATCGACGAGTAGGCGAGCAGCCGCTTGATGTTGCTCTGCTGAAGCGCGATCAGGTTGCCGACCGCCATCGTCAGGACGGCCAGCGTCGCCATCATCCACTGCCACTCGTCGATGACCGGGAGCAGGGGGCCGCCGAAGACCCGCAGCAGCAGCGCCACGATCGCCGCCTTCGACGTCGCGGAGAGGAAGGCGGTGATCGGAAGCGGAGCGCCCTCGTAGGCGTCGGGCGTCCACATGTGGAACGGAACCGCCGACGCCTTGAAGCCGAGGCCGCCGATCACGAGCGACAGCCCGAGCACCAGCGCCCACTCGAAGTTCGCCGTGCCGGCCGCGAAGGCCGCGCCGATCTCCGCGTAGCTCGTCGACCCGGCGATGCCGTAGATGAGCGAGAGGCCGTAGAGCAGCATCGCCGAGGCGACGCCGCCGAGCAGCACGTACTTCAGGCTCGCCTCGCCGGAGCGCCGATCGCCGAGCGTGAGCGAGACGGCGACGTAGAGCGAGAAGGAGAGGAGCTCGATCGCGATGTACGCCGTAATCAGCTCGCGGGCCGCCGCCATGTAGATGGCGCCCACCGTCGCGAGCAAGAGCAGGGCGTAGAACTCGCCGACGTGGCGGACGTGCCGCTCCACGAACTCGTGGGAAACCAGAATCAGGATCACGACGATCGCCGTGAAGAGCACGCGGAAGAAGGTCGTGAAGTCGTCGATGCTGAGGAGCTCGGCGAAGTTCTCCGACATGTCCACGTAGGCGAGCGAGACGACTCCCGCGATCAGCGCCCCCAGCACGGCGATCCACGGCAGCAGGCGCCGGCTCACGCCGAGCTCCGCGCGGAAGGCGTCGGCGAAGAGCACGAGCGCGGCCGTGCCGGCGAGGATCAGCTCGGGAGCGAGCAGCGCGTACTCGAAGTTGAGATCGGGGTTCACAGCGCCACTCCCTGCAGGCCCTCGACCGTGCTCGCGATGCGATCGATCCAGGGCGAGGGCCAGACCCCGAGCCACAGGATCGACCCGGCGAGCAGGGTCGCCCCCGCGCGCTCGGCCCAGGTCATCTCACGCAGCCCGCTCCACGCCGGGTGCATCTCGCCGAAGAACGACTGCGCGAACATCCGCAGCAGATAGGTCGCGGTGATCGCGGCCGTCAGCACGGCGAGTCCGCCCACGATCGGGTAGGCGCGGAACGCGCCGATGAAGATGTGAACCTCGGCGACGAAGCCCGAGAGCCCGGGAAGCCCGAGCGAGGCGAGGCCGGCGATCACGAAGAATGCCGCCCAGATCGGCATCTGCTTCGCCATCCCGGAGAAGTGCGGGATCTCGCGGTCGTGCGACTGGTCGTACATCGCGCCGATCAGGAGGAAGAAGAGGGCCGTCATCACGCCGTGCGCGAACATCTGCAGCACGGAGCCGGTGATACCGATCGCGTTGAAGGTCCCCAGTCCGACGAAGACGTAGCCCATGTGCGAGACGGACGAGAAGCCCGTCATGAGCTTCAGGTCGGTCTGGCGCATCGCCGAGATGGCGCCGTAGAGCGCCGCAACGATGCCGAGCGTGAGCAGGCCCGGTGCCCAGAATTCGGCTCCCTCCGGGAGGATCTGGAAGCCGAGCCGGATGATGCCGAAGGCCCCGAGCTTCATCAGCACGCCGGCGTGCAGCATCGAGACGGCCGTGGGAGCGGCCGCGTGCCCGTCCGGAGACCACGAGTGGAACGGGAAGAGCCCGCCCAGGGTGCCGCAGCCGATAGCGATCAACGGGAAGAAGAGCTTCTGGAAACCCACCGGGTAGTCGGCCCCGAAGAGCGCCTCGAGGTCGAACGTGCCGAGACCGGCCTCGGAGTAGATGGCGAAGATGGCGGCGAAGATGAGGATCGACGCCCCCACGAGCATCATCATCAGCTTCATCGCGCCGTACTCCTTGCGGGTGGAGCCCCACACGGCGATGAGCAGGTACATCGGCAGCACGGCCGTCTCGTAGAGGAGGAACCAGAAGAAGAGGTCGAGCATCACGAAGGTGCCGAAGACACCCGCTGCCAGGATGTACAGCAGGATGAAGAAGTCCTTCGTGCGGTGCTGGATCTTCCACGAGACCCAGGTCCCGGCCATGGTGATGATGCCCGTCAGCAGGACCATCGCGGCGGCGATGCCGTCGACGCCGACCTTGAGCTGGATCCCCTTCTCGCCGAGGATCCCGACGTTCTCCATCCAAGTCCACGCGCGGACGCCCTGGAACTGCGCCGGATCCCCGTAGTCGTAGGAGAGGAAGACGTAGACGGAGAGAAGGAACATCGCCAGGCTCGAGGCGGCGGTGAGGCCGATGATCGCCGAGCGCTCGCGCGAGGGCACCACCATCAGCAGCAGCGCGCTCCCGAGCGGCAGCAGCAGCAGCGCCAGCAGGAGCAGCCCGTCGTTCTCAGTCATCGCACCTCACGTCCTGCGATCGATTTCGTCTCTCGCGCCCTCCCGGCGCGCTAACTCGTCCCGAATGCGACCAGCGCGAGAGTGATGATTCCCACCGCCATGGCGAAGGCGTAGTTCGGGATGCGGCCGGTCTGCAGGAACTTCAGGCGGAGGCCGGCGTACCCGATGCCCTGGGCACCGCCGTCGACGCCCGTGCGATTGACGACGCGGTCGTCGAACCACGAGACGACGCTCCCGGCCCCGAGAACGACGCGGTCGATCGCCCCCTGGTAGAGCTCGTCGACGTAGTAGCGGTTCACGAGCAGGCGGTGGATCTCTGGAGCCCACGCACGCGCCCGCTCCGCGCGCTCGGCCGACGCCCACCAGTAGATGAGGCCGACGGCGATGGCGAGGAGCGCCGACACCGTGGCCGTCGCGGCGATATCGGGGTGGAACTCAAAAGCGTGCCCCGTGTCGATGAAGACGAGGTGCCCGATGCCGCCGGCGAAGCCGAGCACTTCGCCGACACCGTCGAAGGCGACGAAGCCGGAGATGCCCGCGAGCACCGCCAGCACCACCAGCGGTGCGGTCATGATCCGCGGCGACTCGTGCGCGTGTCCGTAGGCGTCGGCGTCGCGCGGCTGCCCGAAGAAGGTGAGCACGACGAGCCGCGTCGTGTAGAGAGCCGTCAGCGCGGCCGTCGCCGCGAGCGTCAGGTAGACGGCCGTCGAGCCGTGGGCGAGCGACTCGTAGAGGATCTCGTCCTTCGACCAGAACCCGGCGAGCGGGACGATGCCGGCGAGCGCGAGCCCGCCCACGAGGAAGGTCGCACCGGTCAGGCGCATCTTCCGGAAGAGCCCGCCCAGGTACTCCACCTCCTGCCGCCCCGTCGCGTGGATGACCGACCCGGAGCCGAGGAAGAGCAGCGACTTGAAGAAGGCGTGCGTGAAGAGATGGAACATCGCCGCCGTCACCGAGCCGGCGCCCAGCGCGACGAACATGAAGCCGAGCTGTGAGACGGTGGAGTAGGCGAGGACGCGCTTGATGTCGCTCGCGACCAGTGCCATCGTCGCCGCCATCAGCGCCGTCACCAGACCGACGTAGAGCACCACGTCGCGCGCCACGAGCACCGTGTCGAAGACCGGCAGCATCCGCGCCACGAGGTAGACGCCGGCGACCACCATCGTCGCGGCGTGGATCAGGGCGGAGACCGGCGTCGGGCCCTCCATCGCGTCCGGCAGCCAGACGTGGAGCGGGAACTGCGCCGACTTGCCGGCGGCCCCGGCGAAGAGGAAGAGCATCGCGATGGTGAGATAGGTCTCGTCGAAGCCGCCGGACTGCGCGAGCGCGATGATCTCCTGAATGTCGAAGGTTCCGGAGGCCCGCCACAGCAGGATGATGCCGATCAGGAGCCCGACATCGCCGATGCGCGTGGTGATGAAGGCCTTCTTCGCCGCCTCCGCCGCGCTCTGGCGCTCCCAGTAGAAGCCGATGAGAAGGTAGGAGGCGAGGCCGACGCCCTCCCAGGCGAGGTAGAGCAGCAGCAGGTTCCCGGAGACGACCAGGAGCAGCATCGCCGCGGTGAAGAAGGAGAGCAGGGCGAAATACCAGCCGTAGCGCGCCTCGCCGCGCATGTAGCCCACCGAGTAGACCATCACCATCAACGCGACGATGGTGACGACCGTGATCATGACCACCGTGATCGCGTCCACGTGCGTCGAGAAGTCGATGGCGAGCACGTCGGCTATGGCGGCCCACGCGAAGCCGTACTGATTCTCCCCGCCGGGCACGAAGACGCCGCCTTCGAAGAACTGCTGGAAGTCGAGGATGATCGCGCCGCCGACCACGAGCGCGGCGACCATGCCGAGGATGATCAGCCAGTCACCCTGCCGGGGGATCACGCGGCCGAAGAGCGCCACGACGACGAAGAGCGCGGCCGGGATGGCGGGCAACAGCCACGCCTGCTCCATGCCCACTGCGGCTCCCTCCCCGGCCGCCGCCGTGCCGGGTCCCCCACGGGCGACCCGGCGGCGCCGCCCCTAGCGCTTCAGCGCTACCACTTCAACTCGTCTGCGGCGTCCACGTTCGCCGTGCGTCGCTCCCGGTAGAGCCTCAGCACGATGCCGAGCGCGAGCCCGACCTCCGCCGCGGCGACGGTGATCACGAAGATCGCGAAGATCTGGCCGGTGAGGCCGTCGGCGTCCAAGTACGCCGCGAAGGCGACGAGATTGATCGAGACCGCCGCCAGCATGAGCTCCACCGACATCAGGATCAGGATCGCGCTGCGGCGCGCCAGCACGCCGTAGAAGCCGATGGCGAAGAGCGCCGCCGAGAGCAGAAGGAAGTTCTCGAGCGGGATCACTGAGGCGCCTCCTCATCGGCGGGCGCGGCGCGGTCACGGCGCGCGTTGACGTAGGCGCCGGTGAGCGCCACGTCCAGGAGCACGGCGATGATGATGAAGGGCACCATGAACTCGCCGAAGAGCTTTTCGCCGAAGTCGCGCAGGCTGGATGCCGCCACCTCGGTCGCTCCCCACTGCGCGTCGTACGCGGCGGCCACGATCACGCCGGCGAGGAGCAGCCCCACTATCGCCGCGAACGGCTTCTGCGAACCGTCCGTGACCACGGGATCGTCGGTCGCATTCGTCAGCATGAGTCCGAAGAGCAGCAGGATGACCACGCCGCCGCCGTAGATGAGCACCTGCGCCAGCGCGAGGAACTCCGAGCCCAGCAGGAGGTAGACGCCGGCCACCCCGAGCAGCGTCGCGACCAGCGAGAGGGCCGCGTAGACGATGTTGGGGAGGAGCACGGTCCCCAGCGCCCCGCCCACCACCACCGCGGCGACGATCCAGAAGACGAACTCCGGAGCGCTGATCTCGTCCGTCGCGAGCAGCACCACCAGCACGAGCAGAAGCGGAGCCAGGACGATGCTCGCCACCAGCCCGCCGGTCATGATGATGCGATCGAACTGCGACGGAAGGGGGAGCCGCCGGATCACAGTGTGGCTCCCTCAGGCCGCGGGGCAGAACGGCTCCCCGCGTCGCTCACGGAGCGACCCACTCGTCGATGGCGCCGGCCTTGTGCTGCGCGAGAAGCTGCGGCAGGTCCATCACGAGGTCCGCGCGGTCGTAGACCGACGTCTCGTGCCCTGACCAGGTGTTGTTCATCGCGATCGCGTCGAAGTTGCAGACCTCCACGCAGATGTTGCAGCGCATGCAGCGCGCGTAGTCGATCCAGAACTTGTCGATGATCTTGCGGCGCTTCGAGGTGCCGCCGAGGGAGGTGTGGGCGGGGTTGTCCTTCATCAGCACCGTCATGCACTCCACGGGGCACGCGCGCTCGCACGCGTGGCAGCCGGTGCAGAAGGGCTCGTCCGTGTCGAAGTCCCACAGCAGGAGCGGAAACGCGCGGTCGCGCTCCGGGATCGGCTTGTGCCGCTCCGGGTACTCGCGCGTCACCGGGCCGCGCACGAACGCGCCGAGCGTCGTTGCCATCGACCTGACGATGCCCCTCATGTCGCCGCCTCGCCTTCCAGCGCGCCCGACCGGCGCCCCGGGTGCTCCGCCGGTCGCTTGACCGCGCGGTCGATGATCACCCCCAGCATGACGAGCCCGGCGCCGCTCGAGAGCAGCAGCAGCACGTCGGGCCAGCCGTAGACGAGGATCAGTCCGTTGGCGAGGATCTGCGCGAACGACAGTGGCAGCAGCACCTTCCACGAGAAGGCCATCAGCTGATCGACGCGCATGCGGGGCATGGTCGACCGCACCCAGAACACGGTGAAGATGAGGAAGCCGGTCTTGAGGGCCGTCAGCCCGAACTGGTAGAGGACGCCCAGGATCGTGTTCTGCTCGCGGATCTCCTCCCCCAGAGGCCACGCCCACCCGCCGAGGAAGACCGCGGAGCCGAGCAGCGACAGCAGGAGCAGGGCCGTGTACTCCCCGAGGAAGAACATCGACCAGCGGATCCCCGAGTACTCGACGAACGGGCCGCCGACCACCTCGGACTCGCCGACGGGGATGTCGAACGGGGTGCGGTTCAGCTCGGCCAGCATCGCGATGTAGAAGATCGCGAAGGCGAGCGGCTGCCACACGATGTAGGGGATGTGCCCCTGCTCGGTGACGATCTCGCTCAGGTTCAGGGAGCCGCGCACATCGCCCGGGAGGCTCACGACCATCGCCACCGCGACGAGCGCGATCACAAGCGGCAGCTCGTAGGAGATGCCCTGCGCCGCCGCGCGCAGGGCGCCCAGCATCGCGTAGCGGTTGTCGGAGCCCCAGCCGGCCATCACCCACCCGACGATGTTGATCGACGAGACGGCGAGCACGTAGAGGAGCCCCAGCTCGAGGACGCGGATCTGCCAGTCGAAGGCGAAGGGGATCGCCACGAAGACGAGGAAGATGGGGATGAAGACGACGTAGGGCGCGAGCTCGAAGACCCACGGGTCGGCGTTTCTCGGCCGCAGATCCTCCTTGCCGAGGAGCTTGAGCGCGTCGGCGAGCGACTGGAGGATCCCGGCCGGCCCGGTGCGCGTCGGTCCCAGCCGCTGCTGGAACCGGGCGATGACCTTGCGCTCCAGGTAGATGAGCCCCATCGCGGCGACCGTCATCAGCGCGACGGCGAGACCGATCCGCGCGGCGGCATCCAGCCAGATGTTGATCTCGAAGCCGAAGATCTCCCCGTTCACCGGTCGACCTCGCAGAGCACGATGTCGATCGATCCCAGGATGATCACGGCGTCGGCCACGTAGTGGCCGATCGTCATGTCGCGCAGCGCCTGCAGGTTGGAGAGACAGGCGCTGCGGATCTTCAGCCGGTACGGCCGGTTCCCCCCCTTGGAGACGAGGTAGATCCCGTACTCGCCGCGCGGCGCCTCCGTGCGCGCGTAGATCTCGCCGGGAGGCGTGCGCAGCATGCGCGGCAGCCGCGCCGGCAGGATCGGGCCGTCCTGAAGGCGCTCCATGCACTGCTCGATGATGTGAATCGACTCGCGCATCTCCCGCAGACGCACGTGGTAGCGGTCGAAGACATCGCCAGCCTCGCCGGTGATCACGTCGAACTTCACCTCCGGGTAGTAGAGGTAGGGATCGTCGCGCCTGAGGTCCAACGGGACGCCGGAGGCGCGGAGCGAGGGGCCGCTCATCCCCCAGTCGATGGCGTCGGCGGGGGAGATCACGCCCACGCCCTTGGTGCGGGCGAGGAAGATCTCGTTCTGCGTGAGCAGGCCATCCATATCCCGGATCCCGCGCTCGGCGGAGAGCAGGACCTCGTTCACGCGGCTCTCGAAGTTGTCGGGCACCTCCCAGGCGAGCCCGCCGGGCCGGAAGTAGGCGTACATCAACCGGTCGCCCGTGACCTCCTCGAAGAGATCCAGGATGACCTCACGCTCGCGGAAGGAGTAGACGAAGGCCGTGCCGAAGACGCCGACGTCGGTGCCGAAGGCCCCCGTGAACATGAAATGGCTCGACAGCCTGTTCAGCTCGCAGAGGATCATGCGGATCCACTGTGCCCGCTCGGGCACGTCGATCCCGGCGAGCCCCTCGACCGCGAGCACGTAGGAGAGCTCGGCGTTGAAGTTGGCGAGGTACTCGGTGCGGTCCATGTAGCCGATGCCCTGCCGGAAGTCCATCGTCTCGCAGAGCTTCTCGGCGCCTCTGTGCATGTAGCCGATGTAGGGAACGACCTCGGTCACGACCTCGCCGTCGACTCCCAGCACCATGCGGAAGACGCCGTGCGTGGAGGGGTGCTGCGGCCCCATGTTGATCAGGAGCTCCTGGGTCTCGAATTCCTGGTCGGGGATATGCGCGACCACCTAGAGCTCCCCCTCCTCGTAGGCGATCCCCTCGCCCTGCAGCAGCTCGATCTCGGCGAGCGGGTGGGACTTCCGGAGCGGGAAGACGTCGGTCATGTCCTCGGGGAGGAGCAGGTTGCGGGGGTCCGGATGGCCCTCGAAGCGCACGCCGAACATCTCGCCCACCTCGCGCTCGTACCAGTTCGCGGCCCGCCACACCGGGGTGGCGCTCTCCACCGCGAGTCGATCGGCGGGGAGCCGGCACTTCACGGTCACGTTGTGCTTCGTGGCGATCGAGTAGAGATGGTAGACGATGTCCACCCCTTCCTCCTCGAGGTCGACGGCCGTGAGCGAACGCAGGTAGTCGAAGCTCGCGCCCTCCGCGTTCCGCAGCGCGCGGAGGGCCGAGAGAACCTCCCGCGGAGGGACGCGCACGATGAGATCGATCACGCTGCGCTCCGCCTCGTCGGTCACCGGCGTCGCCGTGATGCCGGACAGCGCCTCATCGACGAGCGCCCAGTTCGTGGTGGCCAGGTAGTCGCGCGCGGCGTCGCCGGGAGCGCTGTCCGGAGCCGGGGTGCCATCCTCCGTCGTCACGCGCCGAGCGCCTTCCGCTCCTCCATGATCTTCTCCTGGAGTGAGATCAGCGCGTCGATCAGGGCCTCCGGCCGCGGCGGGCAGCCGGGGACATAGACGTCGACGGGGACGATCTTGTCCACGCCCTGGAGCACGCGGTCATAGCGCGTGTAGGGACCGCCGTTGGTCGCGCAGGCGCCCATCGATATCACCCACTTCGGGTTCGGCATCTGCTCGTAGAGGAGCTTCACGGCCGGCGCCATCTTCTTCGTCACGGTGCCGGCCACGATCATCACGTCCGACTGCCGCGGCGACGGCCACGGGACGATGCCGAAGCGATCGAGATCGTAGTGCGCCATGTAGGTCGCGATCATCTCGATGGCACAGCAGGCGAGGCCGAAGGTCATCGGCCACAGGGACGACTTGCGCCCCAGCGCCAGCACGAGATCCGCCGGCACCTGCATCACGCCCGGGAGCAGCGTCTTGTAGAGGGCCTTGCCGGGCCGCCGCTCCACGGGGGTGAGAGCCAGCTCCTCCGCGGGGTGCTCCCGCGGCAGGAGCGGAGCGATCCCGGGCTCGACCGGGACGGCCGGCGTCGAGACGAGGGTGCCGCCGCTCGCGCCGGGCGAACGGGAAGGCGTCATCGCCACTGGAGGGCTCCTTTCTTCCACGCGTAGCCCAGGCCTGCGCCCAGCACCATGATGAAGAGCAGCATCTGGTAGTACGCCGCGGGTCCCAGATCCACGAAGGAGAGCATCCACGGGAAGAGGAAGATGGCCTCGACGTCGAAGAGGACGAAGAGGATCGCGTAGAGGTAGAAGCGCACGCCGATATTCGTGCTCGCGCGCCGAAGCGGCAGCATGCCGCACTCGTAGGTCGTGCCCTTCTCACGCTCCTCGGAGAAGGGTGCGAGCAGCCGGGTCGCGATGACCGCCGTGAAGACGAGGAAGAAGCCGACCACGGTGCCGATCAGGACGGGGAGGTAGTCGCCGAAGAGGGAATCCAGTGACTGTTCCACGGGAGCGCTCCCACCGCGTCGGGGGGACCACACGCAGCGTCACCGCGCCGCGCGGGCCGGGGCCCGCCGTGCGGGGGCGTATGGGACCCGGCGCGCGTCGAACCCTAGCAGCGGGGGACGTTGGACTCAACCCTCGACCGCCCCCCGGCGCGGCCGCGCGGGGGGGTCAGACGAGCTCCGCCATCGATCCCTCGAAGCCCGCTCGCTGACGGCGCGCGGTCGCCAGGCGCTCCTCCTCCTTGGCGACCACCGCGGCGGGCGCTCGGGTACGGAACTGCTCGTTCGCGAGCTTCGTCTCGAGGCGGTCGATCTCGCGCGAGAGCCGCTCGATCTGCGAGCCGAGCCGGAGCCGCTCCGCATCGAGATCGACGAGGCCGCCGAGCGGCACAACGACGCGCCCGACCGGAAGCACGGTCGCGACCACGCCGTCCGACGGGGCATCGTCCGGGGCCTCCACGACGTGCAGCGGCCGCGCGCGGGCGAGTTGCTCGATCGCCGGCTTCAGCCGCTGAGCCGCCGCGCACGCCTCCGCGCCCACGACGTACGCCTCGACCCATCGCCCCGCCTCCACGCGCTTCTCGGAGCGGACGTTGCGGATCGCGCGGACGAAGTCCTGCACCGCCTGAAACTCGCGCTCGGCCTCCTCGTCGAGCCACCGCGCCCTGGGGGCGGCCTCGGGGTAGCGGGCGACGATGAGCAGGGGCGCGCCGTCGCCGTCGGGACGCACGCGGACGAGCCGCCCCCATATCTCCTCGGTGACGAACGGCATGAAGGGGTGGAAGAGGCGCAGCAGGGAGTCGAGCACGCCGACGAGCACGGGAAGGGACGAGCGATCGCCGTCGCGGACCCGCACCTTCGAGAACTCGATGTACCAGTCGGCGAACTCCTCCCAGAAGAAGTCCCGGAGCCGCCTGAGCGCCTCGGCGAGCTCGAATTTCTCCAGGAGTTCCTCGACCGTCGCGACCAGTCGGGCGTGGCGCGAGAGGATCCATCGATCCTCGAGCGGGAGGGCGGCATCCGGCCCGGGCGGCGTCAGATCGTCTGAGTCCTCGACCATCGAGAGCACGAAGCGGGAGGCGTTCCACAGCTTGTTCGCGAGGTTGCGCCCCGCCTCGAGCCTCTGGTCGGAGAGGCGCTGGTCGTTGCCGGGCGAGGAGCCGGAGACGACGGTGTAGCGCAGCGCGTCCGTCCCGTAGCGGTCTATGACGGCGAGCGGGTCGACGACGTTGCCGCGGGACTTCGACATCTTCGTCCCGTCCTCGGCGCGCACGAGCCCGTGCAAGTAGACCGTCTCGAAGGGGACCTCGCCGCGCATGTTGTAGAGCGAGAGCATCACCATCCGCGCCACCCAGAAGAAGATGATGTCGTAGCCGGTCTCCATGACCTGCGTCGGGTAGAAGCGGCCGAGGTCGGGGTCGTGCTCGTCCGGCCAGCCGAGCGTGGAGTGGGGCCACAGCCCCGACGAGAACCACGTGTCCAGCGTGTCCTCGTCCTGCCTGATGGCGCCGCCCGAGCAGCCCTCGCAGCGGTCGGGATCGTCGACTGAGACGGTGACCTGGTCGCAGTCGTCGCAGTACCAGACCGGAACGCGGTGGCCCCACCAGATCTGGCGACTGATCGTCCAGTCGCGGATGTTCTCCATCCAGTGTTCGTAGGTGCGCGCGAAGCGGGCGGGGACGAAGCGGATGCGACCGTCCCGGACGGCTTCGAGCGCGGGGCGGGCGAGCGGCTCCACGCGCACGAACCACTGCTCGGAGACGATGGGCTCGACGATCGTGCCGGAGCGCTGGCAGTGGCCCACCGCGTGCGTGTACGGCTCGATGAGCCCGACGAGACCGCGCGCCGTCAGGTCGGCGACGACGCGTACGCGCGCCTCGAAGCGTTCGAGGCCCGCGTACTCGCCCGCCTCCTCGTTCAGGTGGCCGTCGGGCCTCAAGATCGAGAGGATCGGGAGACCGTGTCTCTCCCCGATCTCGAAGTCGATGGGATCGTGGCCCGGCGTGACCTTGAGCACGCCCGTACCCGCCTCGGCCACGACCGCGGCGTCGCCGACGATCGGGACGAGGCGCCCGCCGGCGGGGACGATCGCGCGCCTCCCGATCAGGTGCGCGTAGCGTTCATCCTCCGGGTTCACGGCGACGCCGGTGTCCGCGGGAATCGTCTCCGGCCGCGTCGTCGCGATCACCAGATACTCGCCCGACGCCTGACCCCGCTCGTCCGCGACCTCGTAGCGGATGTGCCAGAACGCCCCCGGCTCGTCGGCGTGTTCGACCTCCAGGTCGGAGAGCGCCGTGGCGCAGTCCGGGCACCAGTTGATGATGCGTTCGCCGCGGTAGATGAGCCCGTCCCGGTAGAGGTTCACGAAGGTCTGGCGCACGGCGCGGCGCGGCCCCGCATCCATGGTGAATCGCTCGCGCTCCCAGTCCGCCGAGGCGCCGAGCCGGCGGTGTTGCACGGAGATGCGGGATCGCGAGCGGGTCACGAACTCCCAGACGCGCTCCAGGAAGCGCTCGCGCCCGATGTCGTGGCGGGAAATCCCCTCGGCGGCGAGCTCGCGCTCGACGAGCGTGTTGACCGCGATCGCGGCGTGATCGACGCCGGGCAGCCAGAGCGTGTCGTCGCCGCGCATCCGGTGCCAGCGGACAAGGATGTCCTCCACGGCCACCGTGAGCGCGTGCCCCATGTGCAGCTCACCCGTGAGGTTGGGGGGCGGCATGATGATCGTGAACGGCCGCTCGCCGCCGCTCGGGCGGAAGTGGCCGCCCCGCTCCCACTCATCGTAGATGCGCTCCTCGACCTCGGAGGGGTCGTAGGCGGCGGACATCGCGAACTCCGCGCGCGCGCCGTCGGCCTCGGGGGTCGCCGTCATCGCTCGGTCCCTCGTGCTTCCGCCCGGCAGTCTCGGCCGCATACGAGAACGCCCCGCCGGTGGCGGGGCGCGCGCGGCGTCCGCGAGGCCGCTCCCGGTCCCGCTAGCCGCCCGTTCGTACCGCGCCGGGGTGTGGATCCGCCATCAGCGTTCCCATCGACATCCCGCCGGTGAGGCTACCGCCGGTCGCCAGAAACGTCGAGCCGGCGGCGGCCAGTGGGTGGCGCCGCCGTGGCTGCGTAGACCTCGGGCCCGCTGGCGGCGATCTCCGGACTGGGACGGCTATCCGCCGGCGGAGCCGCCGCGCGGCGCCACCTTCTCCCGCAGCGCCCACGCGGCGGGGAGCAGGCCGGAGGCGAGGCCCATCTTCAGGGCGTCGCCCCACAGGAACGGCTGCACGCCCAGGTCCCACGCGCGCCCGGCCGAGACGCCGAGCTCGCTCATCAGCCACGCCCAGCCGGGCACGTAGATGAGGACGTTCCCGACCACCATCGCGACCGCCATCGTGAGACCGGAGCGGTCCCAGCCACGCTCGGCGAGCCAGCCGACCGCGTACGCGGCGACGACGAAGCCAACAAAGTAGCCGCCCGAGGTCGCCGTGAAGTAGGCCCACCCGCTCGCGCCCCCGGCGAACACCGGGAGGCCTGAGATGCCCTCGGCCAGGTAGGCGAGGATCGTGGCCGCGCCGAGCCGGCTCCCGTAGACGGCGCCGATCAGCAGCACCGCGAAGGTCTGTCCCGTGATCGGCACCGGCGAGAAGCCGAGCTCGATGCGAAGGCGCGCCGACACGGCGAGCAGAGCGGTGCCCGCGACGACCGCGAGCACGGCGAGTTGCCACGCCGCGGTGCGCGGCATCCATGCGCGCGCTCCATAGAGCAGGGGGGGCGCCGGTGGGCCGGCCGGGACGGCGTAGAGTCTGTGCACGGAATTCTCCGAGAGTGCTGCGCCCGACTCCTCCGGGCGGCGGCCAGACTAGCACGAGCCCCGCGTGGCGGGATCCGGCCGCCACGCGGCCTGCCCGGGGCGTGAGCGCGGCCTGTCCGCGAGACGGCACCGAACGGCCGCTGCGCCGCTCCGGCACCGTGCTGCCGTATGCTGCCGCCCGTAGGCGGCGCGGGAGGGGCGGCGGGCGTGCGCGTTCAGGGTATCGGCTATCCCGCTATCATCTGCCGCAACATGGAGGAGACGATCTCCTTCTACGAGCGTGCGCTCGGCATGCGCCTCCTCTTCATGGAGCCGAATCGAGACGACGCCGAGTCGGTGCAGGCGCTGCTCGACGCGGGCTCCGGGACCAGACTGCTGCTCGTCGGGCCGATCGACCCGAAGATGAAGCTCGCCGAGGCGCAGATCGGCGTCGGCTCCATGCAGTACCTGAGCCTGCGCGTCTCCGGCTCCGAGCTCGACGCCGCATATCACGAACTGGCGCGAGCGGGAGTCCAGGCATCGGAGGAGATCCGCCGCGGGTACGAGCGCCTCGTCTTCCTCGAGGACCCGAGCGGCGTCCTGATCACACTGACGGCCTGGACCCGGGAGCCCCCGGCGGGATGCGACGAGGCGGAGATACTCCTGCGCGCCGCCGCCCTGCGCGAGGCCGCCGGCGCGCCCTTCATCGAGGACGAACACCTCGCGCGGGCGATCGCGGAGTCGCAGGAGTAGTGCGGCCGCCTCCCGGCGGCCGCGTCAGCGCGGGAGGCCGAGTCCCCGACGCGCGATCACGCCCCGCTGCACCTCGCTCGTGCCGGAGGCGATCGTAGAGGCGACCGCGGCGAGGTAGTTGCGGGACAGAGCGCCACCGAGGGGTGCGGCCGCGTCCCCCGGACCGGCTCCGGACGCTACCTGGCCGCCCGTCCCCAAGAGCTGCACGCCGGTCTGTGCAATGCGCTGCGTCAGCTCCGCGCCGAAGAGCTTGGAGACGGATGCCTCGTAGTTCGGGGTCGCCCCCCCCTCCTGGAGATAGGGGATGCGGTAGGCGACCTGGTAGCCCACTTCGAGCTCGATCCAGCGGTCAGCGAGCTCGTAGCGGGAGGCGGGGCGCTGCGAGAGCAGGTCGCGCCGGGCCTTCGCGATCTCGACCAGCTTCTCCACGTTGCGCCGACCCGTCGCGAACGTGCCGACGCCGGAGCGCTCCATGTCGAGTGTCTGCGCGACCTGGTACCAGCCGCGGTTCTCCTCGCCAACGAGGTGGTCGGCGGGGATGCGCACGTTGTCTAGGTAGACCTCGTTGAGCGTCCGCGCTCCAGTGATGTCCTCGATGGGCCGCATGGTGATGCCGGGGGCGTCCATCGGCAGCACGAAGGTGGAGATGCCCCGGTGCTTCGGGGCGGCGGGGTCGGTGCGGGCCGCGAGCCAGCCGAGCGTGGCTCGCCCCGCGCCCGCCGCCCACAGCTTCTGCCCGTTGATCACCCACTCGTCGCCGTCGCGCACGGCGCGCGTTCGAATCGACGCGAGGTCGGAGCCGGCGCCGGGCTCCGAGTAGAGCGTGCACCAGGTCTCGTCGCCACCGGCGATGCGCGGGAGGTAGCGCTCGCGCTGCGCCTCGTCCCCGAAGCGCATGATTGCGGGACCGACCCACTGCACGCCGGCGGCGCTCTGGGTGGGTGCGGCGTGGTAGGCGATCTCCTCGCTGTAGACGGTCTGCTGCAGGTAGGAGGCGCCGGCGCCTCCGTAGCGCTTCGGCCAGGCGAGCGCGAGCCAGCGCTTCTCACCGAGCTCGCGCGCGAGCTCGCCGGCGATCTCGTCGCGCTCGGGCGCGTCCTGAGCGAGCAGGAAGCTCTGATCGTTCCAGTCGGCCGGCAGGCGTCCCGCGAGAAAGTCGCGCATCTCCTGACGGAAGCGCTCCTCCTCCTCGGAGAAGTGAAAGTTCATCGCCCCCCACCACGTTCCGCCCCGACACCGACGCCTCGGGGCGTCGCGCTCCCGCCGCCCCCGCGGGGAGCGCGAGACGGGCGCCGCCAGTGTAGCCCGTCGCCGCCACGCTTACCGCCGGCGGCGCGCTACCACCCGGCGGGATCCGACTCGCGGCGGTACCCAACTCCCCGCAGTGCTACCATTGCTGCCCCGGCCCCTGGCCGACGTTCCGCTCACGACACGTTGGAGGAGGCGGACGGTGAATCGCGGGATCGCCGTGTTTACCGGCAATGCCCACCGTGCCTTCGCGGAGGCGGTGTGCCGGCACCTTGAGATGCCCCTGGGCGGCTGCGACGTCTTCGAGTTCTCAAACGAGAACATCTTCGTGCGCTTCCGCGAGAACATCCGCGAGCGGGATGTCTTCCTGGTGCAACCGATCGTCTCTCCCGTGAACACGCGGCTCATGGAGCTTCTCATCATGATCGACGCGGCGAAGCGCGCCTCCGCGGGCCGCGTCACCGCCGTGATCCCGTACTACGCCTACGGCCGCTCCGACAAGAAGGACCAGCCACGAGTTCCGATCTCCGCGCGGCTGATCGCGAACTTCCTGGAGGTCGCGGGGGCGGACCGCGTGCTGACCGTCGATCTCCACGCCGGTCAGATCCAGGGCTTCTTCAACATCCCGCTCGACGAACTCACGGCGTACCCGCTCTTCGGCGAGTATTTCCGGACGGCGAGCCTCTCACGGCCGGTCGTGGTGGCGACCGACGTGGGCGGCGCCAAGCACGCGGCGAAGATGGCGAGCTGGCTCGGCAGCGACCTGGCTATCGTCGACAAGCGGCGCACCGACAACTCGGAGTCGCCGACGGGATCGACCGTGATCGGCAATGTCGAGGGGCGGGACTGCGTCGTCATGGACGACGAGATACTGACGGGCGGCACGGTCGCGGTCGCGGCGAACCTGCTCCGCGAGCGGGGTGCTCGTTCCGTGCACCTCGCCTGCGTCCACGCGCTCTTCACGCCGGGCGCCGTCGAGCTGCTCGACTCGGCGGACGTCGAGGAGATCGTCTTCACCGACAGCGTGCCGGTGCCGGAGGGGACCTTCGAGCGTGTTCCGGCGCGCGTGCTCTCGATCGCCCCCCTGATCGGGGACGCGATTCACCGCATCCACACCGGCGAGTCCGTCGGGGCGCTCTTCAGCTAGCCGCCGCGGGTCTCTCGCCGGAGGGGGGGCGGCGGCTTCGCCCGGGCGGATCTGCGGACGCGCCGCGAGAGCCGGGCTCCTGCCGAACTCGAAAAATAGGAGTCGATGCCGCACCATAGCTAGAGCGCCTCTGAGCGCGGCACTCTCGAAGCGGAGAACGGGCACGGATGCCACGCCTGCTGCAGAAGATCCTCGGGGACCCGAACGAGCGTGCGCTCAAGCCGCTGCGCGAGCTCGCCGCGGGCGTCGACGCCCGCGACGGCGAGATGCGCGCGCTCTCCGACGAGGAGCTCACCGGGCGAACGGTGACGCTCCGCGCGCGCCTCGACGCCGGTGAGAGCGTCGACGACCTGCTGGAGGAGTCGCTCGCCGTCGCGCGTGAGGCGGTCGCCCGCACCACGGGCGAGCGCGCCTTCACGGTGCAGATCGTGGGCGCGGGGGCGCTCCACCGCGGAACGATCGCGGAGATGAAGACCGGCGAGGGGAAGACGCTCGTCGCGACGCTCGCGCTGTACGCCAACGCCCTCTCCGGGCGCGGAGCGCACCTCGTCACCGTCAACGACTACCTGGCGCGCAGGGACGCGCAATGGTACGGGCCGGCGCTCGCGCGGCTCGGTCTCTCGGTCGCCGTGCTGCAGCACGAGGGTGCCTATCTCTACGTGGAGGAGGCCGTCTCGGAGCGGTCCGGCTGGGAGCACCTAGCCCCGATCACTCGCCGTGAGGCCTACCGTGCCGACGTCACCTACGGCACCAACAACGAGTTCGGATTCGACTACCTGCGCGACAACATGGCGACCAGCCGCGCGCTGCAGGTGCAGCGCGGCCACCACTTCGCGATCGTCGACGAGGCGGACTCCGTGCTCGTCGACGAGGCGCGGACACCGCTCATCATCTCGGGGCCGGCGCAGGAGGACGTCTCCGTCTACCGGCGCTTCGCCCGCCTGGTGCCGCAGCTCTCGTCGAACAGGCACTTCACGGTCGACGCGAGGACGCGCACGGTCTCGCTCACCGAGGAGGGGGTCGAGCTGGCCGAGCGTCTGCTCGGCGTCGAGAACATCTACGCGATCGAGAACTACCACCTCACGCGCTACATGGAGGCGGCGCTCCGCGCCGAGGTGATCTACCAGCGCAACGTGGACTATGTGGTGAAAGACGATCAGGTCGTGATCGTCGACGCCTTCACGGGCCGTCTGATGGAAGGGCGGCGCTGGTCGGACGGCCTGCATCAGGCGGTCGAGGCGAAGGAGGGCGTTCCGATCCAGCAGGAGTCGGTCACCTACGCGACGGTCACCCTCCAGAACTACTTCCGCATGTACGAGACGCTCGCCGGCATGACCGGCACCGCCGTGACCGAGGCCGAGGAGTTCTCCGAGATCTACAGCCGCGAGGTGCTGGTGATCCCGACGCACCGCGACCTCGCACGCACGGACCTCGCCGACCTCGTTTTCCGGCGCGGCCGGGGGAAGTACGCGGCGGTCGTCGACGACATCGTCCAGAAGCATCAGGCCGGGCGGCCCGTCCTCGTCGGCACGGTCGCGATCGAAAGCTCGGAACTGCTCTCGGAGATGCTGCTCCAGCGCGGCATCGACCACGAGGTGCTGAACGCCAAGCAGCACGAGCGCGAGGCGCACATCATCGAACGCGCGGGGGAGGCCGGCGCCGTCACCATCGCGACGAACATGGCCGGGCGCGGGACCGACATCAAGCTCGGAGCCGGCGTGCGCGAGGCGGGGGGCCTTCACGTCATCGGGACGGAGCGCCACGAGTCGCGACGGATCGACCACCAGCTGCGCGGGCGCTCCGGCCGCCAGGGCGACCCCGGATCCAGCCGCTTCTTCGTTTCCTTCGAGGACGAACTGATGCGCCGGTTCGCCCCGGACTGGCTGCCGGGCATGATGGAGAAGCTCGGGATGGAGGACGACGCCCCGCTCGAGTCACGGATGGTGTCGAAGGCGATCGAGAGCGCGCAAACGCGCGTCGAGACCTACAACTTCGAGATCCGCAAGAACGTCGTCGAGTACGACGACGTCATGAACACGCACCGCGACGTCATCTACCGCGAGCGCGACAAGGTGCTCGACGAGGAGGGGATGCGCGAGACGGTGCTCGGGATGCTCGACGAGGAGGTCAAGGAGATCGGCCGGAGCTACCTCCACGCGACGCCTCCCGACGTCGCGACCTTCCGCCTCGCGCTCGACGCCGTCGTGCCGCTCCGCGACGACCTGGCGCTCCCCACCGTCGAGGGGCGCGACCCCGCCGGCGTCCTCGAGGAAGCAGTCGCGATCGCGGAGCTCCGCTACGAGGAGCTCGAGGAGGGCGTCGGCGCGGACGTGCAGCGGATCACCGAGCGGCTGATGCTGCTGCGGACCATCGACACCCTGTGGGTCCAGCACCTGACCTCGATGGACGAGATGCGCCAGGGTATCGGTCTGCGCGCCTACGGCCAGGTGGATCCGAAGGTCGCCTACAAGCGCGAGGCGCACGAGATGTGGGAGCAACTGCTCACCACGATGCGCTCGGTGGTGGCCCGGCAGGCGCTGCACGCTCGCCTCACCGAGGCCGCGCGCGCACGCCCGGCCGGCCCGCGCGCGACGCGCGAGAGCGGGCCCGGCGAGCCGGGCGGCAGTATCGGGGGCACTCAGGACGGCGCCGCCCGCCAGGGCGCGGCCGGCGCCGCCACCGCCACCGCCGCGCCACCCGTCCCGAAAGTGGGGCGCAACCAGCAGTGTCCGTGCGGCTCCGGCAAGAAGTACAAGCGATGCCACGGCCAGAATCCGCCGCTCGCCTCCTGAGGCGGCGCGACGCCGAGTTGCGCGGGAGCGCCGCGGCCGGGCGTCGCCCGGGCCCGCCGGCGTGCGCCCACGTGCGGCGCAGGCGCTATAGGATCGCTCCATGAGCCCGAGCACTCGCCGATCGCCTCGAGCGAGCCACGCCGACCCCGTCGGCGAGAGCGTGCCCGTGAACGGCGCCTTCGACGCGCACTTCGCCGACACCCTGAACGCCGATCCGAGCTCGGGACCCGGCTCCCGGGCCGCAGCGATCCCGCAGGAGGGGCCTCTCTCGCCGGAGCAGGCGGAACGCGCGCTGCTCGCCCGCCTCGAGGCGGGCGAGCCCTGGTACACGGCGCTGCTGCACGTGATCGCGCGCTGGGTCGCGCCGGTCGAGACGATCGACGGCGAGCGCTACGCCTACCTGATCGGCGGAGAGGCGTTCGACTGGCTCCTGCTCGCGCAGCGGTTGCTGGACACGACGGGTGACCGCGTCCCGGGGAGCGAGCGGGAGGCGCTGCTGCGCTTCGGCGTCACGCCCGACGGCGAGGACGAGGAGACGTTCGCACAGGGCATCGGCCCGGCCAAACACCGCGCGCACCTCAACTTCCAGTACGGCGTGGTCGTGGAGGAGGCGCTCCTGCTCGCCACCGAACAGGAGCTCCGCAAGGCGGGGCGGCTCTCGCACGCCGCCGAACACGCCGCCGACGTCCTCGCCTACCAGCGTGTCTACGGCCGTCCCCTCGACGAGCTGCGAGCCCTCTACCGGCACGAGTCCGGCGTCGAACTGGGAGGCCGCGTGAGCCTGGGCGACCTCCGCGAGTTCACCTACTGGTGCTCGAAGTACCGGGTGCAGAACGGCGAACCCGAGCGCGTGGCCTCCGATACGCGCAAGGCGCTGGCGCTGCTCTCGCAGATGGAGGTCCGACGCGGGCGCGCCGCGGCGCGCGGCGCCGAGTCGGCGAGGGGTGCGCCCCTGATCGACGACGCGGGCGACGATTCCCCCGGGAGCGGCCCCCCGCAGCGTCCGGGCGGCAACGGTCGGCGCGCGCCGCGGCCCGACCGGCGCCGCGGCGCGTCGCCGCGCCCTCCCCGCACCCGGTAGAGGCAACCATCCCGGCCCGTCTCGGCCGGGCGGCGGGATCCCGGCCGCGTCTGGTCCCTGCACTCGAGGCGCAGACGTGGCAGGACGCGCTCACGCCGCCTGATATCTGTTCTATGACTCTACTTGCTAGTGGCGCACTCAACTCTGTTATCATTCGCCCATGGCAGACCTCTACCGCACGCTCGGCGTGAATCGCGACGCCTCGGAGAAGGAGATCCGCGCCGCCTACCGGCGCCTTGCGCGCAGGTATCACCCTGACGTCAACCCGGGTGATGCGGAGGCGGAGGAGCGCTTCAAGGAGATCAACTCGGCGCACCGGGTCCTCTCCGACACGCAGTCGCGCGAGAAGTACGACCGCTACGGCGACCAGTGGCAGCATGCCGAGGAGATCGAGCAGATGCGGCGCCGCCAGCGCCCCGGCGGCGAGGCGGGCCCATCCTTCAACCTCAACGACCTGTTCGGCGGCGGGCGCGGTGCCGGGCCGGGCCCGGATGTCGAGGAGATCCTCGGCGGCGGCGAGAGCGGAATCTTCGGACGGATGTTCCATCGCGGCGGGGGCCGGGCCGGGCGGCAACGCGGGCGCGACATCGAACACACGGTGCCCATCACTCTGGAGGAGGCGGCCGGCGGAACGACACGTCGGATCGAGATCACCGATGACGGCGGTCTCTGCCGCGTCTGCGACGGCAGCGGGCAGGTCGCCGGCGCCACCTGCCACGCCTGCCGCGGCGCCGGCAGTGTCCGTGCCACCCGCCGCCTCGAGGTGACGATCCCGGCCGGCATCCACGACGGCGGGCGCGTCCGGCTCGCGGGGAAGGGCGGCGCCGGTGCGGCCGGCGGGAGGCCCGGCGACCTCTACCTGCGCGTCTCGATAGCGCCGCACCCGACGTTCGTTCGCCGCGGCGACGAGCTGGAGCTGGAGATCGACGTCCCCGTCTGGGACGCAGCGCTCGGCGGCGAGGCGCGCGTCCCGACCCTCAAGGGGAAGACCCTGGCCCTCTCGATCCCGGCGGGGACCGAGGGTGGCCGCGTCTTCCGGCTCGCGGGACAGGGGATGCCGCGGACGGGCGGGGGCTACGGGGACCTGCTCGCGCGCGTGCGTCTCACGCTGCCCCAGGAGCTGACCGACCTCCAGCGTGACCTGCTCGCCCGCCTGCGCGACGAGGCGACCGGTACCGGCACCGGAACGACGGCGAGCGGGGCGGGAGCGATGCCGTGACGCCAGGCGGCGAGCCGCGCCGGACGCCCGGGAGCCGCGAGCAGGGCCCGGGGCATCTCCACCCGGAGCACCCGGTGTTCCGGATCTCGGTGGTCGCCGAGATGGTCGGCGTGCACCAGCAGACGCTGCGCTCCTACGAGCGGCTCGGCCTCGTGACGCCGGCGCGATCGTCCGGGAACTCCAGGCTCTACTCCGTCGCCGACGTGGACCGGGTGAGGCAGGTGATCCGCCTCGTCGACGAGCTCGGCCTGAACCTCGCCGGGGCCGACGTCGTGCTTCGCATGCGGTCGCAGATCGAGGAGATGCACGTCGCGCTGGAGCGCCAGGCACGCGAGCTGGAGAACGCACACCGCGAGATCGAACGGCTCCGCAGGGGCGCCGCGTGGTGACCGCACGCGCCGAGACGACGAACACCGATCACGGCGCGGCCGGCGCGCCGGCTGGAAGGGACACGAGCAAGTGATGAGGCAGGATCGCTTCACCGAGCAGGCGCAGCAGGTGATCCAGGCGTCGCAGCAGATGGTGCGCGAGCAGCGGCACTCGCAATGGGACGTGGAGCACGTGCTGCTCGCCTTGCTCAAGCAGCCCGAGGGGCTGGTACCGGACCTCCTCGCCCGCATCGGCGTCGACCGCGAACGCGCCACGGCGCGCCTCGTGGCGGAGCTGGCGAAGGCTCCCCAGCTCACCTACGACGTCGTCCAGATCTACACGACGCCGCGCATCGTGCGGATGCTCGAGGCCGCCAACGCCGAAGCCGACCGCCTGCAGGACGACTACGTCGGCGTCGAGCATCTGCTGGTCGCGATCTCGGACGAGCGAGAGGGCGAGGCCGCGCGCCTCCTCCAGGAGGAGCGGATCACCAAGGAAGCCATCTACCGGGCGCTGCGCGAAACCCGCGGGACGGCGCGGGTCGACTCGCCGACGGCCGAGTCGCGATACCAGGCACTCACGCGCTACAGCCGTGATCTCACCGAGTTCGCGAGGCAGGGCAAGCTGGACCCGGTCGTCGGGCGCGAGGGCGAGATCGCGCGCGTGATGCAGATCCTCAACCGCCGCACGAAGAACAACCCCGTCCTGATCGGAGAGGCCGGCGTCGGGAAGACCGCGGTCGTGGAGGGACTCGCGCAGCGAATCGTCGCAGACGACGTCCCCGAGCGGCTGCGGGGGAAGCGACTGCTCGCGCTCGACCTGCCGGGCATGCTCGCCGGCTCGAAGTTCCGCGGCGAGTTCGAGGAGCGGTTGCAGTCCGTGATCCGCGAGGTCCGCGAGGCGGCGGGCGAGGTGCTGCTCTTTCTGGATGAGCTGCACACGCTGGTCGGAGCCGGTGGCGCCGAGGGGGCCATTGACGCCGGGAACATGCTGAAGCCGGCGCTCGCCCGCGGCGAGCTGCGCGTCATCGGCGCGACGACCCTGGACGAGTACCGCACGGGCGTGGAGAAGGACCCCGCGCTGGAGCGGCGCTTCTCCCCCGTCTACGTCGACGCCCCCTCCGTCGAGGAGACGATCGAGATTCTCCGTGGCCTCCGTGCCCGCTACGAGGAACACCACGGGCTGCGCATCACCGACACCGCACTCGGGGCGGCGTCGCGGCTCTCCGACCGCTACATAACCGGGCGCCAGCTCCCCGACAAGGCGATCGATCTCGTCGACGAGGCGGCGTCGCGGCACGTGATTGCGGCGGAGTCGCTGACCCCCGAGATGCGGGAGCTGCGCCGCGAGCTCGACGACGCCGCCGCGCGCCTCGACGCGGCCGCTGCCAGGGAGGACTACGAGGCCGCCGCCCGTATCAAGCAGCAGGTGATCGCGGTGCAGGAGCGCTACGAGCAGCTGACGGCGGATCTCGGCGAGGGCGCCGAGCCACGCGAGGAGGTCGGCGAGGAGGACATCGCCGCGATTCTCGCGCAGGTGACCGGCATCCCCGTCGACCAGCTCCTCAAGGACGAGGCGGAGAGGCTGCTCCACATGGAGGAGGCGCTCCACCAGCGCGTGGTGGGACAGGACTCCGCGATCGCGGCCCTCGCCGACGCCATCCGCCGCGCCCGCTCCGGCCTCAAGGACCCGCGCCGCCCCATAGGATCGTTCATCTTCGTCGGGCCCACCGGCGTCGGGAAGACGCACCTCGCGAAGGCGCTCGCGGGCTACCTCTTCGACGACGAGGACGCTCTGCTGCGCCTCGACATGTCGGAGTTCCAGGAGCGACACACGGTCTCGCGGCTCGTCGGAGCGCCGCCCGGCTACGTCGGATTCGAGCAGGCCGGGCAGCTCACCGAGGCCGTCCGGCGCCGGCCCTACCGCGTGATCCTCTTCGACGAGATCGAGAAGGCGCACCCGGACATCTTCAATGCGCTGCTGCAGATCATGGACGACGGGCGGCTCACGGACGCGCACGGACGCGTCGTGAGCTTCCGCAACACCGTGGTCATCCTGACCTCGAACCTCGGCGGCAGGGGCAAACAGCAGGAGATCGGTCTGGTTCGCACGCGGAGCGCATCGGAGCGCGAGGGCCTCGTGCGGTCGGTGGAGGGGGCGCTGAAGCGCACCTTCCGCCCCGAGTTCCTCAACCGGCTCGACGACGTGGTCGTCTTCGAGCCACTCACCGAGTCCGAGATCGCGCGCATCGCGGAGCTGATGCTCGAGGAGCTGCGCGAGCGCCTCGGGGAGCGGCAGGTCGGCTTCTCCGTGACCGACGCCGCGCGCGAGAGCCTGGTCGCCGGTGGCTACGATCCCGAGTTCGGCGCCCGGCCGCTGCGCCGCACGATCGAGCGCCTGGTGGAGAACCCCCTGGCGAGGCGCGTGCTCGCGGGCGAGTTCGAGGCGGGCGACCTGGCCATCGTCGACGTGGACGAGGCGGGAGAGCTCACCTTCACCAGGGAGCGCCGCGACCCCGTGGCCGCGGAGACGCTCGGCGGCGTCGAGGAGAGCGTGGCGGTCTAGGCACGCCTCCCGGCGTGACCGGAGCCCGATCCGGGCGGCGCGGGGGGGCACGGCGCGTGCCCCCCACGTCATCACGACCGACACTATCCTGAGCCCGCGGCCACAGGCCGCGACGCCGGGCGCGTCCGACGCCGATGACGCCGCGCCGGCGGATGGCTGCAAGGAGGCTCACCGCACCGGGCGGCAACGCCCGCGCGGGCCCGGCGTCCGCGAGACGCACGAAGAGGGGAGACCAATGGCACACGAGGGTCCCGGCCGCCGCCGACGCCGACGGCGCGCACCCGGCCGACCGACGGCGGCCGACGCGCCCCAGCGCGGCGGCGCGCAGCGGCAGGGCTGGCGCGCCACCGTCGACTCCTTCGGCGGGTTTCTGACGATCGGCTCCATCGCGGGCGCGATCATCATCGTTCTCGCGCTCGTCGTCCTCAGCCAGAGGGGCGGCGGGGCCGGAGTCTCGGGCGCGCCGTACGAGCCGCTCGAGCGGGGAGCCGTCTCGGGGCGCGTCGAGGGCGATCCGGGCGCGCCCGTGCGGATCTACGAATTCTCCGATTTCCAGTGCCCCTTCTGCCGCAACTTCCACGAGCAGGTGGCCCCGCTCCTGCGCGCCGAGTTCATCGAGACGGGGGAGGCGGTGATCGAGTACGTGCCCGTGATGGTGCTCGGCCCCGACTCCCAGCGCGCAAACGAGGCCGCGCTCTGCGCCGAAGACCAGGGCCGCTTCTGGGAGATGCACGACGTCCTCTTCCTCCGTCAGAGCCCGACCCACACGCCCGGGGCGTTCTCGCGGGACCGACTCAAGGAGTACGCGCGCGAAGTGGAGGCCGCGGTCGGCGGACTCGACCTCGCCCGCTTCGACGCCTGCCTCGACTCCGGCGAGAAGAGCGGCGACGTCGCGGCCATCGACCGGCAGGCGCGCGCAGCCGGCATTTCGTCGACGCCGTCGGTGGTCATCGGCTCGCAGCTGATACCGGGCCTGCACCCGATCGAGAGGTACCGCGAGGCCGTGAGCGAGGCCCTGGCCCAGAGATGACGGGGACCGACCCCGGACGACGGCGCCGCCTTCGCGCCGTCCCCTCACCGGGGCCGCGATACGGTTCGTGACGCCGAGGCGCCGCCTAGACGCGCTGATCGCGCTCTCGCTGCTCGGGGTTGCGATCGCCGGGTACCTGAGCTGGGTCGCGCTCGACCCGGATACCGGGGCGGCGTGCTCCGGCGTCGGGGACTGCCGTGCCGTGCAGGACTCCGCGTACGCGGAGCTGGCGGGCATCCCGGTGGCCCTGCTCGGCCTCGCGATGTACGCCGCGCTCGCCGCCCTCTGCATGGTGCGCCGCCTCGGCCCCTGGCGCGGCGGCCAGGCGGCGGAGCCTCCCGTACTCGGCGTGTGGTGTTTCGCCCTGGCGCTCTCGGGTACCGCCTTCTCGGCCTACCTCACCTACCTCGAACTCTTCGTGATCGAGGCGATCTGCATCTGGTGCGTGGCCTCGGCGGCCCTGGTCACGGCGATCGCGCTCCTCGCCGCCGTCGACCTGCGGCGCGGGGGCCGCACCGCGACGTAGGGGCGCCCGGCCACGGCGCCGCCTCCGACCTCCCCCGGCGGGAATCGCCCGGATGCGGCGGAGTCCCTCTCGCCGTATGATCGCGCGACGCTGGCGAACGGGCTGAACGGAGCGCGATATGACGGCGGAGGCGCCGCCGGGGGCTGAGGCGGAGCGCGATCTCGACGAGCCCGTCGAGGTCGGCTTCGACGATCTGGATCTCATCACCGACGAGGGCGTCGAGGTCTTCGTCCTCCCCCTCAACGAGCGCGTCGGTCCGCCCCCCTTCTACATCACCGCCGCCGGTCAGCGCTTCCACTACGGAGGCGAGACCTTCCTCGTCCAGGGTCGCGGCGCCGAGCTCCCGCGCTTCCTCGCCGAGCGCGACGGGGAGGGCGTCCTCGTCCTGCTCGTGGAGCGCTTCGACCGCTACCTCGTCTACCTCCACGACCCCGCCGAGGAGGTGGAGGGGGACGACGAGGGCGAGGACGGCTAGCCGGGCGTCGCAGCCCGCGAGCGCGGCCTCCGACGCCGACCCCGACCGCCCTCTGGCACACAGAACGTGCGTTCTGTAGCATGACGCGATGGCCGCCAGCGACGAACGCCCCGGCCCGCTCACGCCCGCGGTCACGGCTGAGGACTCGGGCGCCGAGATCTCCCTGCGCCCCCGGCGGCTCCCCGACTACTTCGGACAGGAGACGGTCAAGGAGAGTCTGCGCATCGCGATCACGGCGGCGCAGGGCCGTGACGAGCCGCTCGACCACCTACTCTTCCACGGCCCGCCCGGCCTCGGCAAGACGACTCTTGCGATGATCGTCGCGGCCGAGATGGGCGTCTCGATACGGATCACGTCGGGGCCCGCGATCGAGCGCGCGGGCGACCTCGCCTCGCTGCTCACCAGCCTGCAGGCGGGCGACATCCTCTTCATCGACGAGATCCACCGGCTCCCGCTGGCGGTCGAGGAAGTGCTCTACCCGGCGATGGAGGACTACTCGGTCGACATCATCCTGGGGAAGGGTCCGAAGGCGCGGGACGTGCGCCTCCGCCTCAGCCGCTTCACGCTCGTTGGCGCCACGACCCGCTTCGCCCTCGTCTCGCAGCCGCTGCGGGATCGCTTCGGCGCGGCATACCGCCTCGATTTCTACGACGAGGCCGCGCTCAGCCATATCGTGCGGCGCTCCTCAGGCGTGATCGGCTGCTCTATCGACGAGGGCGGCGTCGGCGAGATCGCGCGCCGCGCGCGCGGCACGGCCCGCGTCGCCAACCGGCTCCTCCACCGCGTGCGGGACTACGCCGAGGTGATGGCGGACGGCACGATCACCGCGCCGGTCGCGCGTGAGGCGCTGGCGCAGATGCAGATCGACGAGCTCGGACTCGATCAGATGGATCGCGAGCTGCTGCGCGCGGTCGTCCTGCGCTTCGGAGGCGGCCCGGTGGGCCTCGAGACCATCGCCGCCGCGATCTCCGAGGAGTCCGACACGATCATGGACGTGTACGAGCCCTACCTCCTCAAGCTCGGCTTCCTCGCGCGCACGCCGCGCGGCCGCGTCGCGATGCGCGCCGCCTACGAGCACCTCGACCTGCCGTGGCAGCCGCCCGCCCCGGGCACGGCCACCGCGGCGATGACCGCGCAGGCATCGCTCTTCTTCGCCGGCGGCGACGGGGACGTGGAGGCGGACCCGGAGAGTGCCCCCCTCCCGGGGTAGAGGCGGCAACCCGGCGCCGGGGGATCTAGCGCGGACGCAGGATCAGGTAGGTGACGCGGCCGCTGGCGACGTGCGTCCCGGCCGCGTCGTGGACGTCGACCTGGATGAAGGCGATGGTCCGCCCGCTCCGGACCGCGCGGGCCTCCGCCACGACGTCGCTCCGCGCCGCGTTGAGGTAGCTCACGTTCAGATCGGTCGTGACGAGACCGCTCCACTCGTCGCCCTCGCGCTGCAGCGTCGAGCTGCACGTCGCAGCGGCGGCGTCGATGAGCGTGGAGATCGCGCCGCCGTGCATCACGTCGGTGAAGCGCGTCCCCAGCTCCGGGCGCATCGGCATCTGGAGCCGGACGTGCCCGACCTGGGCGGTCTCCTCATCGGCCGTGATGCCGACGTGATCCCAGAAGGGGACCGCGGCCACGCGCACGAGCCCCAGCAGGCGCTCCCGCTCGGCGTCGTGCTCCTCCTCGGGCGCGTCGCTCACGGGATCGGACCCGCCGGGCTGTTCTTCTCATCCTCCGGGCGACCGGCCTCCTCGGAGGCGCTCCCGTTGGTGGACGCGCGGGTGCGCCGCCTGACGGCAGCCGCGGCCGAGCGGGCGGTCTTCGCGGCCAGGACCGACGCCGTACGCGACACGGCCACGGCGTGGACCGACGCCGTACGCGATGCGGCCACGGCGTGGACCGACGCCGTGCGCGATGCGGCCACGGCGTGGCCGGACGCCGTGCGCGATGCCGTCACGGCGTGGCCGGACGCGACGCGTGCGGCATCCGCGATCTCGGCCGCGCTCTCGCGGGCCGTCTCGCCGCGATCCGCCTCCTGCCGGCCAGCGGCCGGCAGCAGCAGCCAGAGCGCGATGTAGGCCACGATCCCGACGCCCCCGAGCAGCGCCAGCGCGACGAACGCCACGCGCACGAGCATGAAGTTGACGTCGTACGCCGCGCCGATCCCGGCACAGACGCCGGCGATCATCCTGTTCTCCGGATCACGGGTGATCGATCGAACGCCCATGATTCTCCCCCACCTCTGCAGTCGCCGGCCGTACGCGGGCTTGGAGCCCTAGCCTGCGCTCGTTTTCATGGTACGCCCGGGTGCTTTGCCGCCGCCAGCGAGAGGGGCTCAGCCACCCCCGCCGCCGAGGACCGCAGCGCCGAGTCCCCAGTCCGTGGATTGCTCGGCGAGCGCGCGATCGCCGTCCTCGTCATCGACGCCGTCCTCGTCGACATCGCCCGCATGACGCTCGTAGGTCATGTGGTAGAGGTCGGCGTAGACCCCGCCCTGCTCCAGAAGCTCCTCGTGGCTCCCGATCTCGACGATCTCGCCCTGGTCCATCACGACGATTCGATCGGCGTGGCGAATCGTGGAGAGGCGGTGCGCGATCACGAAAGATGTGCGGCCCGCGAGCAGCACCTGGAGCGCCTGCTGGATCGTCCGCTCGGTGTGGGTGTCAACGTTCGCCGTCGCCTCGTCGAGCACCAGGATGCGCGGCTCCGCGACGACGGCGCGAGCGAAGGCGATGAGCTGGCGCTGCCCCACCGAGAGGTTCTGGCCGCGCTCGTGCAGCGCCATCTCGTAGCCGAGGGGAAGAGCCTCGATGAAGGGAGCCGCGCCCACCGCCTCCGCGGCGCGGCGCACGTCCTCATCGCTGGCGTCGAGGCGGCCGTAGCGGATATTTTCCGCGACCGTCCCGGAGAAGAGGAACGGCTCCTGCAGCACGACCGCCATCCGCTTGCGAAGCGACTCGCGGCGGATGTGGCGGAGGTCGATCCCGTCGATGGTGATCGAGCCCTGGATGACGTCATAGGAGCGGCTGACCAGCGCCGTCACGGTCGTCTTGCCCGCGCCGGTGTGCCCGACGAAGGCGATCGTCTCGCCGGGCTCGACGTGCAGCTCGAAGTCCTCGAGCACCGGGATGCCGGGCACGTACTCGAAGCCGACGCCGTCGAAGTCGACGCGCCCGTCGACGTCGGGGAGGTCCACGGCATCCGGCGCGTCAACGATCTCCGGCTCCGTGTCCAGGACCTCGAAGACACGGTGCGCCCCGGCCATCGCGCGCTGCAGCTGCGTGTACTGCAGCACGATGTCGCGCACGGGGTTGAAGAAGCGCTGGATGTAGAGAGTGAAAGCGGTGGCGTGCCCGAGCGCGAGCGCGGGCGACATGGTGCCGCCGAAGAGGCGCATCGCGATCACGACCAGAACGAGAGCCGTGGCCACCGCGGAGAGCAGCTCCACCAGCGGCATCACCGCGGCCTGAAGCTTCCCCGCCCTCAGGTTGAGGTCGCGATTGCGCTCGTTCAGCTGGTCGAACTCGTCGAGGTTGTGCTCCTCGCGTCCCAGCGACTGCACGACGCGCACGCCCGAGACGTTCTCGTTGATGCTCGAGTTGACGACGGCGATCGCCTGCCGCACGCGGATGAAGGCGAGCGCCGCGTGGCGCTGCCAGATCGCCATCAGCACCATCAGCACCGGGATCACGGAGAGCGACACCACCGCGAGCATGGGATCGAGCGCGAAGAGGAAGAAGACGATCAATGCGAGCCCGAAGAGATCGGCCAGCACGTTGAGGAAGCCCGATGTCATGAGCTCCTGCATCACGACCACGTCGGAGGTGGCGCGCGACATGACCCGTCCCACCTCCTGCCGGTCGTAGAAGGAGAGCGAGAGCTTGTTGAGATGCGCGAAGAGATCGCGCCGCAGGCGGAAGAGCAGCTGCTGTCCGATGTAGCCGGTGAGGATGCGCTGCGACCACTGCGCGCCCCAGGAGATCGCGGCCAGCGCGACGAGCAGGAGCCCGGCGGTGGTCACCGCTTCGCGGCGCTCGGTGAGGGTGAGCGCCGTGTCGGCGAGCCGCCCCACCGCGATCCCCATGATGAACGGCTGCACGTAGGAGGTGACGGAGTACACCAGCATCCCGCCGAGCGCGGTCAGCGCCTGCCAGCGGAAGGCGACGATGTAGGGCCACAGCCGCTTGAGGACCGAGGGGTCGTAGACCTTCCCCAGCTCCTCGTAGTTCCAGCCGTCGGTGCGCCCGTGACGGCCGCCGCGCATCCAGTCCCCGGACCACCCCGCGGCGCCGCCGCCGCCCCAGTACGCCATCAGCGACCCTCCCGCACCGCAGGCCGGCCGCCTTCGCGAGCGGCGCCGCCTTCGGAGCGGGCTCCGCCGCCGCTCTGCGGGGAGCTGCTGCCGGAGCCATTTCCGGCGCTGCTGGCAGTCCCGTTCCCGGAGTCCGCGACCGGGACGGCGGCCTCATCCTGCGCGCGGAGTTCCAGGTCGTAGATCTGGCCGTAGAAGCCACCCTCCGCCAGGAGCTCCTCGTGGCGACCGCGCTGCACGATCTCGCCCTGATTCAGGACGAGGATCTGGTCGGCCTGCCTCACGGTGCGCAGCCGCTGCGCGATGACGAAGGTGGTCCGGCCCCGCATCAGCGCCTGGAGAGCCTCCTGGATCTCGAACTCGGTGCGCATGTCGACCGAGGAGGTCGAATCGTCGAGCACGAGGATGCGCGGGTCGAGCAGCAGCGTGCGGGCGATCGCCACGCGCTGGCGCTGGCCGCCGGAGAGCGTCGCGCCGCGCTCGCCGACCCAGCTGTCATAGCCGTCGGGAAGACTCTCGATGAACTCGTGAATGTGCGCGGCCCGCGCGGCCGCCCGCACCTCCTCGTCGGTGGCGTCCGGGCGACCGTAGGCGATGTTCTCGCGGATGGTGGCGGCGAAGAGGAAGAGGTCCTGCTGGACGATGCCGATCGCCTCCCGCAGCGACGTGAGCGTCACGTCCCGCACGTCCTGCCCGTCGATCGTGACGCGCCCCCCCGTCACGTCGTAGAAGCGCGGGATGAGGTTGACGATCGAGCTCTTGCCGGAGCCGGTGGGCCCGAGCAGCGCCACGATCTCGCCGGGCCTCGCGACGATGTCGATCTCGCGCAGCACCGCCGCGCGGGCGCCGGTCTCAGGATGCGCCTCGCCAGCCGGGCCGGGATCGGTCGGAGCGATACCGGGAAGCAATCCCTCGTAGCGGAACGAGACCCCCTCCAAGCGCACCTCGCCGCGCTCGGCGCGGAGCGCCGTCGCGCCGGGGCGCTCCGTGACCGGCGACTCTGCGTCCACGATCTCGAAGATGCGCTCGCCGGCCGAGCGCGCCCGCGACGCCATCATCACGATGAAGCCGACGGAGCGCACGGGGACCTGCAGCAGCGTGAGGTAGAGCAGGAACTCGATGAGCTGCCCCTCGGTGAGCCGACCGGCGAGGATCTCCTGGCCCCCGATCCAGAAGACCACCGCCAGCGAGATGAGCCACAGCGAGAGCAGCGCCGGCTCGTTGAAGGCCTGGATGCGGCTCGTGCGGTAGGACTCGTCGTAGAGACTCCGGGCGACGGCGTCGAACTTCGTCTGCTCGTAGCGTTCGCGCGCGAACGCCTTCACGACGCGCTGCCCGGAGAGATTCTCCTGCAGCACGACGCCGAGGTCTCCCTGCAATTGCTGCACGCGGAGCCACACCAAACGCAGATGCATCGACACGAGGATCGACTGCGTGGCGACGATGGGGACGAAGGCGAGCGCCACCAGCGCGAGCCCCACGTGGGTCGTCAACATCAAAGCCGCCGCGACGACGACGAGCACGAGTACGTAGGCGCTGCGCAGGAGACCCATCGAGACGAAGAACCGGACGCCCTCCACGTCCTGTGTCGCGCGCGACATGACGTCGCCGATCTGCGCCTGATCGTGGTAGGCGAAGGAGAGGCGCTGCAACCGGTCGTAGATCTCGTTGCGCAGGTCGTAGGCGACCGACTGCGAGATGCGCTCGCCGAGATAAGTCTGCCCGAACATGGAGCCGCCACGCACCACGGCGGCGATGATCAGGACGACCGAGGCGATGCCGACGGAGGCGACGGTGCCCCGCGCCACTCCCCCCTCGTCGTCGATGGCGAGGCCGGTGTCGATGGCGATGCCGACGATGCGCGGCCCGATCAGAACGAGCACGCCCGAGGCGGCGAGCGAGAGCGACGCCGCCAGCATCAGGTCGCGGTAGTGGAACGCCCGCCCGGAGAGACGCACCAGCGTCGGCGCCCGGCGCCGTCTCCGGGGCTGATGTGACGTAGCCGGTCGGGTGGGTGCTGCGGCAGACATGCTGCGGCTCCTTGCGCAGGCTGCTCGGAAGCCTCACAAGGAGAGGCTACGCCGGAACGCCACCTAGTCTAGCGTAACCCTCACGCGCACGGAAGGCTCCCCGTATCCCGCGCTGCGTATCACCCGGGGAGCGGCTCGAGCCTGCGACCGGAGCGGCACCATCTCCGCCCCCTCGGGTGTTCGGCCGGGGCGCGGCGCGCCGGGCGCGCCCCGAGCCGGCTGCAAGCGCTCCGCCCCGCCCCGCCGGGGCCAGCCCTCACCCCCCAGACGCGTCCGCCGGCCCGCTCCCTCTCGCACCCTCCAGGGAGGAGAGCGTCTCCTCTGCGAGCGGGTGCGCGGGCTCGCCCCGCTCCCGCTGCCGCGCCAGCGACAGGCGCAGGTAGGCGGCCGCGGCCTCGCGCAGCGCGCCGGGGCGTGGCCGCCTCGCGATCATCTCCACGTCGCGAAGCGGTGGCCAGGCGCCGGCCTTCGCCGGTTCCACCTTGTCGGCGACGAACATCGCCCACGCCCAGTCCGGGTAGCTCGGGTGGCCCGTCGTGTGCCAGCGGATCGCATCGAGGACGCCCCGGTCGGCGACGCCGAAGCGCTCGGCGAGTTCGAGCGCGCCCAGGACGCCGTGCAGCAGCACGGGCCGCTCGCGTTCGACTACGAGGATCGGCAGGCCACGCTGCTCGGCGCGGCGCAAAAGCTCCGCCGGAGCCACCGCGCGCAGCAGGTCGTGGCCCTGCGCGGCGAGGGCGACGCGGGCCTCAGGCAGCGCGTGCAACGCCGCGAATTGCCGCGCAAGGGCGACCACGCGGTCGATGTGCTCGAGCATCGCCCCAGGCAGCTCAGGCGCCATGCGCTCGCGCAGGCGCCCGGCGGCGTCCGCGGGCGAGGCCGAGGCCGAGTCCATCCCGCCCGGGGGCTCACTCCCCACCGCACGCTCCCCCGCCCGCGACCGATAGGCGCCGGACGCACCCGCCGGGCGCCTCCGTGGCGCATGCCGGCCACGCGGCGGACGTCACCACCTCCGCGGGAGCCCCGTGTCGCGGCGGCTCCACGCCGCGGCCGTCGGACGCTCTCGCTACTGCATCCTCCGGAGACGCGCGACGCGCTCCTCGAGCGGCGGATGCGTCGAGAAAAGCCCCCCGACGGAGCCCGCCCGGAGCGGGTTGACGATGAAGAGGTGCGCCGTCGACTCCGGCACCGGCATGACCCGACGCTCGGCCCCCGCGTGCAGCTTTGCCAGAGCGGAGGCGAGTGCCTCGGGGTCGCCGACCATACGCGCCCCGTCGCGGTCGGCCTCGAACTCGCGCGTGCGGCTGATGCCCAGCTGGATCAGCGTGGCGGCGATCGGAGCGACGAGCAGCATCACCAGGCCGGCCATCCCGTCGCGGCGGCCGCCGAACCAGAGACCGATGAAGCCGATCATCGAGATCGCGCTCGCAATCGTCGCCACGATCGAGGAGGTCAGGATGTCGCGGTTCTTCACGTGCGCCATCTCGTGGCCCAGCACTCCCCGCAGCTCGCGCTCCGTCAGGAGCTCGCGGATGCCGGTCGTGACGGCGACGGCCGCGTGCCGCGGCGACCGGCCGGTCGCGAAGGCATTCGGCTGCGGCGAGTCCATGATGTAGACGCGCGGCATCGGGAGATCGGCGTCGCGCGCCACGCGCGCCACCAGGTCGAAGAGAGCGCGGTCCTGCTCGCGCTCGATCTCGTGCGCGTGGGCGGTGCGCAGCACGATGTCGGACGAGAACCAGTAGCTCCCGAAGTTCATCGCGACGGCGATACCGAGAAACACCACCGCCCCCACGGGGCCGCCGAGCCCCCAGCCGATGGCGACCAGGAGCCCGCTGATCGCCGACAGCAGCACCGCCGTCTTCAGGTTGTTCATCGCTCCCCACTCCCGCGATGCGCACGACGCTCACGCGCGGCGCACCGCCCCTCCCGGCCATTATCCCAAGCCCGTCGCGAAGGTGGCGAGGATGCGACGACGCGCCCGGATAGAAAGAGGGCCGCCCCACTCGGGCGGCCCTCCTCGAGACCGTGCCTGCTCGGTGCCGGGCCGCTCCCCGGCGGCCGCGCTCCCTAGGGCAAGTCTGATCAGGTGGGTCTAGCGACCCAGTTTCGCCGCGGTCAGGCGCTCTCAGGCGGATTCCCGATGACAGTGGTCATATCCGCCCCCTCGCGGGCCCCTGTGGCTCCCCTCCTCGCCCCGTGTGGGGCGGGGAGGGCGCACTCCACCCACGGTCAGGCACGGTGCGGCTTCGCGGTGAGCAGGTTGTGGAACCCCAGCAAGACCGCACACCGCTCGTGGTTCTTGAAGAGACCCCGGTACCGCACCTTGGCGTAGCCGAAGCGCCGCTTCACGCTGTAGAACGGGTGCTCCACCAGCGCTCGCACCGATGCCTTCCGCTTCTCCTCGACGGCCTCAGGACTCTCCGGGTCGAGCGCACGCCGGAGGCCCGGGCGCATCGCCACGTTCCAGTCCTTGACCCTGGAGTCCGCGTTCTCGGGTCTCTTCTGCACGCCCCGGTACCCGGCGTCGCCGTAGACCTCGGCTTCCTCGCCGTGCAGCAGGCGGTGCGTCTCAGACACGTCCGACACGTTCGCAGGCGTGGTCGTGAAGTTGTGGACCAGTCCAGTATCCCTGTCGGCGCCGATGTGCAGCTTCATCCCGAAGAACCACTGTTTCCCCTTCTTGGTCTGATGCATCTCCGGGTCCCGCGCCCGCCCGCGATTCTTCGTCGACGATGGCGCCGAGATGATGGTCGCATCCACGATGCTGCCCTCGCTCAGCTTCAATCCCTTGCTCGTGAGGTGCTCGTTGATGAGTTGGAGGATCCTGCTACCCAGGGAGTGGCGCTCGAGCAGGTGCCGGAAGTTGAGGATCGTCGTCTCGTCGGGGATGGGCTCGGAGAGCGTGAGGAAGCAGAAGGCTCGCACCGACTCGGCCTCGTGGAGCAGATCCTCCATGCCGGGGTCGCTGAGGTTGTAGCAGAGTTGCACGGTATGGATGCGCAGCATCACGGAGAGCGGGTAGGGCCTCCGCCCGCGGCCCGGTTTCGGGTAGTGGGGCTCGATGGCTGCTTCGAACCTCTGCCACGGGACGAGGCCATCCAGCCGTTCGAGGAACTTCTGGCGGCGCGTCTTGTAGCCATCCCGCTCGAACTCGACTCTCGCGAATGTCGGCTGATGCATGGCAGCGCTCCCCTTTCCCGGAGGAGTGCCATGATCGCATATAGTCATCGGAGTGTGCATGTGCTCCAGTAACGACGCGGCGACCTGTTCAGAGAACCCCTAGTGTCCCGATTCAGGGATGCGCTCTAGATATCCGGCGAGGTTGTCAAGGATCTGGTCCGCGGACTTGTGCCAGATGAAGGGCCTCGGATTCTCGTTCCAGCTGGCGACCCACATCTCCACTGAGCGGATCAGATCAGGGACGCTATGGTGCGTGCCGCGCCGGAGCCACTTGCTGGTGAGCTCTGCAAACCAGCGCTCCACGAGGTTCATCCAGGAGCTGTAGGTCGGCGTGAAATGGAAGGTGAAGCGGGGATGGCGCTGGAGCCAGCGCTGGATGGCGGGCGTGCGGTGCGTGGAGACGTTGTCGAGCACGACATGCACCGCCAGCTCATGGGGAACGCTTTGGTCGATGAGGGCGAGGAACTGCTGGAACTCCCGAGCCCGGTGCCGGGGGGTCATCTCCGTGATCACGCATCCCGAGGCGACATCGAGCGCCGCGTAGAGGTTCGTCGTGCCGTGACGGATGTAGTCGTGCGTCTGGCGGGCGGGGACGCCGGGCATCATCGGCACCGTCGGCGCGGTGCGGTCGAGTGCCTGGATCTGGGTCTTCTCGTCCACGCACAGCACAACCGCCGCGTCGGGCGGGTTGAGATAGAGCCCGGCCACGTCGCGCACCTTGTCGATGAACTGCGGGTCGGGCGACAGCTTGAAGCTCTCCACGAGGTGCGGCTTCAGGCCGAAGGCGCGCCAGATCCTGAAGATCGCCGACTGCGACATCCCGACCGCGGCTGCCATCGATCGGGTCGACCAGTGCGTCGCGTTGGGAGGCTGCTCCTCCAGCGTCGTGACGATCACCGCTTCCACCTGTGCATCGGCGATCGTGCGCGGCGCCCCGGGGCGCGGCTCATCCTGTAGCCCATCGAGCCGCCCCTGCGCAAAGCGCCGGCGCCACTTGCCGACGGTGACCGGATGGCAATCGAGCGCCGCGGCGATCGCTTTATTCGATGTCCCCTCGGCCGCTGCCAGGACGATGCGACAGCGCAGCGCCAGCGCCTGGGCCGATGTCGGCCGGCGCGCCCACCGCTCCAGCGTCTCACGCTCCTCGTCGCTCAGGACGATCGCGACCGTCGGCCGTCCGATTCGGGTGCTCATGACACTCCAGAGTCTGCCCCATGGGGCAAAACCCCGCTGTGCCACCATACCCGTTATCTGTCGCTATTACGAATCAGGACACTAGATGCCGAGCTGCTGTGCGACCAGCTCCCGGTGGTGCTCGGTGTCGCCGAAGGCGAGCTCGGCCCGCTTCTGGCGACGGTAGTAGAGCTGGATCTTGTAGTCCTTCGTGAACCCGATGCCGCCATGAATCTGCTGGCCGTGTGCCACCACGCGCCGCGTCGCATCCGAGGTCCACGCCTTCGCCATGTTCACCGCCATCTGGCTATCGTCCTGATCCGTGTTCACGGACCAGGCGGCCTTGTACATGATGAAGCGCGACCCATCGACATCGGTGACCATGTCCGCGCACTTGTGCTGGATCGCCTGGAACGAGCCGATCGGCCGGCCGAACTGCACTCGCTCCTTTGCATAGTCGACCGAGATCTCGAAGTCCATCTGCGCGAGGCCGACCAGGTAGGCGGCCTCGGCGACGGTGTACCGCTGGATCACCGGCTGCAGCAGACCCCAGCCGGCGCCGTCGGCGCCGAGAAGCTCACCCGTCGCGTTCTCCAGCACCACCTCGCACTGCTTGTCGCGGGCGATGGTGAGCAGCTGCCGGATCTTCACGCCGGGCTGGTTCGTCGGGACGATCGCGAGCGTGGTCCCCTGGGACGACTTCGCCGCCACGACCATGTAGTCGGCGACGTTCGCGTCGGAGACGAAGAGCTTCGTGCCGTTGAGCGTCACGTCGCTGCCGGAAACGCTCGCCTCGGTCTCGATCCCCTGCTCGTCGAAACGGGCGCTCGGCTCGGTGAGCGCGAGAGTGAAGATCGCCTCCCCGGATGCGATCTTAGGCAGGTACTCCTGCTTCTGCGCCTCGGAGCCGGCGACCATGAGCGGCACCGCTCCTCCGAGCACCGTCGACATGAAGGGCCCCGGCACGAGCGCCCGCCCGAACTCCTCGAGCAGCACGGCGAGGTCGAGGAAGTCGAGGCCGGCGCCGTCGTACTCCTCCGGGATGAGCAGACCCTGCCAGCCCTGCTCCGCCATCTTCGCCCAGAGCTCGGGGGAGTACCCCTTGTCGTCCTCCTCCATCTCGCGGACGTGGGTCTCAGGGCACTCGTTCTCCAGGAACTCGCGTGCCGCGTTCTTCAGCAACTCCTGCGTCTCGCTCAGGCCGAGATCCACGCGCACCTCCCCGCTGCCGTCGCGCCCGATCACCGGGCGTACGTCATCCCGTGTTTATGCCGGCTTTTGGCCGCAACGCCACCAGCGCACACCGCACCCACACGGCACGGAGGACACCGCCGACCCCCGCGGGATAATGCTGACCGCTCTCCCGCGCGTCAAGCGCCGGCCGGCTTATTCCAGACTTGGCGACGCGTCGGCGGCCGCGCGGCGCGGGCCCGCCCCCCGGTTTTGTGCGAGAGTGCCCGGCGCCGGCGCGGTCCCCTGTGACCGCGCGCGCGATGACGACGTTCCGCAGGCCCGGCGGCCTCAGAGCCGCGCGGGCACCGGTGACCCACGCAGGAGCTCCCGTGTCCGTCCGCCCGATGCCCGTTCGCTCGCTCGTGCTCGGCGCCGCACTGATGGCGGCCCTGCTGGTGAGCGCATCGCTCGGCGCGCCGGCCGCCCGTGCCGGGCTCGACGAGGAGTGCGCCCTGATCCAGGGCCGGGCGGAGGCCGCGAGCGTCGAGGTCGGGCTCGTCGTCGTCGAGCTCGCCACCGGGGCGCGCTGCACCGTCAATGCCGAGACGACCTTCCGCAGCGCGTCGCTCTACAAGCTGCTCGTGATGGCCGAGGCCTACGAGCAGATGTCCTCCGGCTCGCTCGCCCTCGACCACGTCCTGGAGCTGCTGTCGCGCCACTACGTCGACGTCCCCCACACCGAGCCCGATCACACGGTGTTCGTGACGGTGGCGAGCGCCATCCAGGCGATGATTCAGTGGTCCGACAACCCCACGGCGGTCGCCCTGCACGAGCGCCTGACGGACGCTGCTGTGGTGGGACATGCACGGCGGCTGGGGATGGAGCACACCGTCCTCGAGCCCCGCTACGTGACGACCCCGACCGACATCGCCCGCTTCTTCGAACGGCTCTACGCCGGAGACATCGTCTCAGCCGCGGCGAGCACCGATATGTACTCGCTGCTCCGTGGACAGCGGATCCGCCACCTGCTTCCGCAGGGACTGCCCGGGGACGTCCCGATCGCGCACAAGACAGGTTCCCTGGTGGAGTGGGAGCACGACGCGGGGATCGTCGAGGCGCCGGGCGGCGACTACGTGGTCGTGGTGCTCACCCGGCACGGCGGAGACTTCCCGGCCGCCTACTCGACGATCCGGGAGCTCTCCGCGCTGGTGTACGAGGGATTCGCGGGCCCCGGTGAGGCGGTGGCGGCGACACGGGCACTGACCCCGCAGGCGACGCCGGAACCGGCCCCCGAGCCCGCGCCGGCGCCGACCCCGGAGGCCACGGCGGAGCCCGCCGGCTCGCCGGCGCGCGGGCCCGCGGCCGCGGGATCCGACCCCGAGTGGTGGCAGCGGCCGGCGGGCCGGGCGCTGATCGTGGTTCTGTCAGGAGTCCTCCCGGCGATGAGCCTGCTGGCCGGAGCGCGGCTGCTCCGTTCTGGCGACTGAGAGCCCGGCCAGGGAGGGGCGCGAGCAGTGCCCTCAGGTCCTGGAGTCGATGAGGTACGAGGCGGCGCGGCGGGCCGGGGCCGACATCCGGACGAGCCCCCTGAGCACATGAAACTGTCAGCCGTGTGACTTGACCGAGTGTCCCTAGCCGTCGGGCCCGTCCGCGCCGGGCGGCGCCTCGACGATGACGCCGAGACTGAGATCGAGCGGGGGAAGCTCCTGCGCCTCCCAGGCGGCGAGGTCGATGGCCTTCCCCTCCGCCACCTCCTCGCGCAGCCGCTCGCGCTCCTCCTCGCGGCGCTCACGCGCCTCGCGATCGAGCTCGAGCTCCTCTGCGATCTGCTCCCTGAGCGCGCGATCCAGCGAGGCGCCGGAGTCGGGCACCCGCGCTGCGAGCAGACGCCCCAGCACGCCGTAGTGCGCGTCACCGAGGTAGTGGAGGGGGCGGCGCTCCTCGGGCGCCTCGGGGCGCCAGCGTTCATCGAAGGAGACCGGATCGACGAGCACGGCGAGCGGATGACCGAGCACGAGTTGGTGATCGCCCGCGGGCAGCACCTGGACGACCTCGCATTCGATCCAGGCGGCGCAGCCCTCGAGCAGCGGCGCCGTGACGTATCGCGGCGAGAAGCTCTCTATCCCGGCCAGCTCCAGCTTGTCGACCTGCTCCCCCGAGATCGAGCCGAGGTACTGCACGTGGTGGAGCAGCGCGCGCGTGGGGAAGCTGAGCGCGAACTCCTCGGCCCGGCTGATGAGCTCCATTGTGAAGCGCGACTCGTGGATGGCGACGCCCACCAGGGGCGGCACCGACGAGAGTGGCGTCTGCCACGCCACCGGCATCACGTTCACCCGGCCGCGATAGCGGGAGGTGAGGAGGGAGACGGCGCCGCCCGTGAGCAGCCTGAGGGCGGCCGCCGGCTCGCGCGACTCGGCCCCCTCGGGCTCCCCCCGGAGAATGTCGTCGACACGCACGCTAGGAGTGTACGTCCGCGTCGTGAGGGCGCGCGGGAGTAGCGAGCGTCCTACCGAGATCCGTGCGTTGAGACTAGCTGCCGCAGGCGCAGCCCCCGCCGCTCGGCGCGTTCGGCGCGTCGATCGAAAAGCCCTGCTGCATCACGTCCTCGACGTAATCGATCGAGGCGCCCTCCAAGGCATCCGCGGCCTGCTGGTCCATCAGGAAGCGCAGGCCTCCGGACTCGGTGATCGTGTCACCGTCGCGCTGCCCGTCGATCCCCATGCCGAACGACACGGAGCAGCCGCAGCCGCCCGACGAGAGAAAGACGCGCACGCCGTCGCCCTCGCCGATCCGCTCGCCGGCGATCTCCGCCAGGTGGCTCACGGCGCTCTCACTGAGAGTCAACATCGCTGATCCCGCCTTCCCCGACTCTCCCCGCCTCGGTGGCGGAGGAGGAGCCTTGTCCCCGATCGGTTGCGCCACATGGTGCGCGTTCCCGGCGAGCCCGCGCAAGGTGAACGCGCGAGGCGCCGCCGGTAGACGCTACATCCCCTCGCCGGAGCCCGGCGGGCGGCCGCGCAGTGCCCAAGCCGCGTCCGGCGAGAACTCGGAGTGACAGCGATGGCAGACGTAGCCCATCGCGCCGCCCTCCTCGCCCATCACCTCCGGCCCTCGCCAGCGAGGCATCAGGGTCTCGTGGGGGCACGTGCGCGGGTCCGGGCCCACTACGACGCGCTCCTCGCTTCCTGCCACGGTACGCCCTCCTCCTGCCCGCCCATGGTACGGCGAGGCGGCGTGACGCGCGGGTGCGCCCCCGGCGGCGGAGCCTCGGATACGATGTGCGCGAGCGGCGATCGCGCACCGCGGGCGCTCCAGCGCGAGCCTCGTCCCGACGAGGCGGATCGGATCGGCGCTCCGTCCTCGGTCGGTGCGGGGAGATGACGGTGCGAGAATTCGGCGCACACGCGCCAGGGGCCTGGCTCGCGGGCGTTCTCGGGCGCACCGCCCTGACGATCGTGCTCGCGGGCGTGGCGCTGCTTGCCCAGGGGGGCTCCGAGGCGCCGGAGCCGAACCAACCGGCGGCTCCCGCCCAGGCCGCGACCGGACCCATCGCCCTCCTGCTGGGGCAGATCACCGACCCACGCCCCGTCGAAGAAGCCGCGGCCCCCACGGCAGCCACGACCCTCATCGGTGCGGAGCGCTGGCACCGCGCCGGCTTCAGCGGACACGGCGTGCGCGTCGCCGTTCTCGACGCCGGGTTCGCCGGATACGAGGCGGCTCTCGGCGAGACGCTCCCGCCCTCGGTCGTGGCCCGCTCGTTCCGCGCGGACGGCAGCCTGGCCGGCGGCACGGATCACGGTCTGCGCGCCGCCGAGCTGGTCCATGCGATCGCGCCGCGCGCGGAGCTCTATCTCCTGAACTTCTCGAGTCTCGACGAGTTCGGGGAGGCGATCGCCTACCTGGTCGAGGAGGGGGTACCGATCGTGTCGTTCTCGCTCGGGTACGTGCACAGCGGACCCGGCGACGGGACGGGAGCGGTCAACGACGCCGTCACGCGCGGCACCGACGCCGGGCAGCTGTGGACGGTCGCGGCGGGGAACTGGGCCCAGCAGCAATGGTCGGGGCGGTTCGTCGATGCGAACGGCGACTCACGGCACGAGTTCGCCGACGGCGTGAGCCGCGTGCAGCACACCTTCGAGGCGGGCGACCTGATCACGGTCTCCCTCCGCTGGCAGGATGAATGGGGAGCGGCCTGCTCCGACTACGACTTCGAGCTCTTCGCGCCCAACGGCTCGCTCGTGCGCGCCGCCCGTGGCGTGCAGGACTGCGACGGCGACCCCATCGAGGTGCTACAGGTGCTGGCCACGGAGAGCGGCGCGCACAGCGTGCGCATCACGACAGCCAGCGACGAGACGCCGCGCCACCTCTCTCTCCTCGTGGTCGGCGCGCCGGATCGCGGCTCCACCATCGATATCCCGGTCGCGGCCGGGTCGCTCTCCGAGCCGGCGGATCATCCGCTCGTGATCACGGTGGGTGCGCTCGATCCCGCGTTCCTGGACGCGTTCGCCGCGGCCCCATCCTCCTCGCGCGGCCCGACGAGCGATGGGCGCCCCAAGCCCGACCTCATCGCCCCCACGGGAGTCTCGAGCGCGATCACGAGCGGATTCGGGGGCACGTCCGCGGCGGCGCCCCACGCGGCCGGGGCGGCCGCCCTGCTGAAGGAGGCCTTCCCGAGGGCCGGGCGCGACGAGCTCGCCGGCGAGCTGCGTGCCCGCGCCATCGACGCCGACACGCCCGGATTCGACGGCACCACGGGCGCCGGACTGCTCAGCCTCGGCTCCCTGGCCGGGCTCGGCCTGCTGCGCCCGGCCGGAGCCGAGGAGGCCTTCCTCGAGGGCGCGGTCCCCGCGGGGGCCGGACTCGCCGAGCTCGTCTATCACGGGCCCGACGGCCACCCCGCTCGCTTCGCGCACCTGCTGACGCCGCCGGGCCGCGCGCCGGCCGCCTTCTTCCGGCGCGACGGTGTCGGAAGCTGGGATGTCTACATCGCGGGGGCGCCGGCGTTCGTGCAGTCGCTGCTGCTGATCAACGACGGCGATCGCCTGGTGATCCGCTTCGACGAGCCGTAGGGGGACGACGCGGAGTCGCCGACGCCACCCGGAGGGCGGCGCCTCAGGACTGAGTCGGCTCGGCTGTCGGCTCGGCTGTCGGCGTTGGCTCGGGCGTCGGCGTCGGCGTCGGCTCGGCTGTCGGTGTCGGCTCGGCTGTCGGCGTCGGCTCGGCTGTCGGCGTCGGCTCGGCTGTCGGCGTCGGCTCGGCTGTCGGCGTCGGCTCGGCTGTCGGCGTCGGCTCGGCTGTCGGCGTCGGCTCGGCTGTCGGCGTCGGCGTCGGCGTCACGGCGGGCGTCTCGTCGCTCTCATCGCTGAGGTAGCGTGAGGCGACGACCACCCCGTCCTCGGCGACGCTCTGCGCCGCCGCCAGCGCCCGCTCATCACCCGGAGAGACGGTGACTCCGCTGAGAACGGAGCGCTGAGCCTCGGTTTGGTCCCTGTAGATCTTCACCGAAGCCGGCGTCACCGTCTCCGGCTCACGATTGATGCGCTGGGCGACCGAGGCCGTGCGCGCCGTCACCTCCCGGAGCAGCTCGCCGTCGACGTTCTGCGAGTTTTCCTGTATCCGCTGCAGTGCGGCGGTCAGCTGTGCGATCTCCTCGTCGACCGAGAGCACGACGTCCCCCGGAGTGGCGGCGCTCTCCGCGGATGTGGGAGCCGCCGACTCGGCGGGCCCCTGCCGGGCGACCACCGGCTGGGCGGCCTCCCGCTGGGCAGGGACCGGCTGGACGACCGCCGGCTCGGCCTCGGTCAGCGGACCGCCCGACCCACCGGAGAAGACGACCACGGCGACGACGGCCGCGGCGGCTGCCGCAGCCGCGGCGGCGGGCGCCGCTCCCCACCTGAGCGAGAGGCGCCACGAGCGTGCCCAGCGCGAGGCGAGCACGCGCCGGGGGCGCGAGCCGAAGAAGCGGGAGCGAAGCATCGCGTGGGAGCGACTGGCGTAGTGCGGTCGTGGCTCCACGCGCTCGAGCATCGAGACCAGCCGCGCCGCGTACCGCGCGTCGGCGGCGATATCCGCCGGGTCCCCGGTCCCGGACGCGCCCCGGGGCACGTCGAGTCCCCCCTCCAGGAGGGCCTCGAACAGGTTCGCCTCGTCGGCGAGCATCTCCGGGTCGATGTCGAGGTTCACGCCCGTCCCGCCTTCACCGATCGGCCGCGCCGCGTGACCCAACCCTCGTCGCCGAGGATCTCCCGCAGGCGGCGGACCCCTTTGTGCTGCAGCACCTTCACGTTGCCCTGGGTCTTGTTGAGGGCTGCCGCCGTCTCGGCGACCGAGAGTCCCGAGCCGAAGCGCAGGAGAACGACATCCCGCTGCGCCTCAGGCAGGAGGGCGACGGCCTCAAAGGCCTCATCGATCTCGCTGCGCCGCTCGGCGAGCTCCTCGGGGCCCCGCTGCTCATCCGCGATCGTCTCGCTGAGCGGATCGAGACCGGGCCGGACGGCGGCGCGGCGGTAGATCGAGACAAGGTGGTTATGGGCGATCCGGAAGATCCATGCAGCGAACGGGCTTCGGCTGGCGCCCATCGGTCTCCAGGTGAACCGGTCAATAGAGGAGAGCACCCGGACGAAGATGTCCTCGGCGGCGTCCTCCGCCTCGATCGGGTTGCGAAGCCGGACGAGGCAGTAGCGGTAGAGGCGCGGGAGGTAGGACTCGTATATCGCGCCGAAGGCGTCGGGATCTTGCGCCTGCATGCGCCGGACCAGCTCGCGCTCGACATCAAGCGGGAGCCCGGTGTGGGATCCGCCGCCGGGCGTGCGATCGGCCAGAGGAGCCTCCACGGAATGCTCCGCGAGTATAGAAGCGACGCGTCTGAGCTGGCGATTGGTTCATCCCCCTGCTAGAAGAAACGGCGGGGCGGCGCCAGAGTTAACGTCCGACGCGGCGGGGCGGGAGTTAATCCACGCCTCCCGCCGCTCGGGCACCCGCATGGCCCGGCGTCATCCGCGCCCTCGAGCGCCGCGCCGCGGGAGGCGGCGCGCGGTCTCTACGACACGGGGCGCTCGGCCAGCCGGCGACAGACCTCGTCTCCGTGCACGCGGGGGAGGTCGCGGTCGAGCAGGACGACGTCGTAGCGGGTGACGAGCGCCTTCTCGAGGCCACCTCCGCCATCCAGCGCCACGTCCACGGCGATCCCCGCCTGGCGGAGGCCCCGGGCCACGACATCGGCCAACCGCTCATCATCCTCGATGAGGAGAAGGCGCATGCGCGCATTGTGCGCCTCCCCGAAGTAAGACCCGCATAAGGAGGCGGGCACGGGCATGGCCTCAGCCGCCGGCGCGGGCACCCGCGCGGCGACCTCGCGTGCCCCTCCGCCGGGAGCAGCGGGCGGACGACCGCACCGGGCGACAGCTTGCGACGCAGGCCCGGCCGACCTGTCTCTTCCGGGCGCTCCACGCTATCGTGGATCAGGCGTCCCGGCGCGCGAGCGCGCGCCCCGCGGGACCCTCGGTGCGACGGGAGGAATGCCGCCATGGGCGAGTTTCGCCGCGACGGCCCGGCGGACCTCTGGTGGAACCTCGGCCCGGCTGGCCGCGTCGGACTCCTGATCCTGATCGCGATCCTCCTCTCGGCGTTGAGCGCGGTGGTGCTGCTCCGGAGCGGCTCGAACGGGGACGCACCCCCGGTGATCGTGCGGGAAGTCACGCCGACGCCGACAGCCACGCCCTCGCCGACGCCGACAGCCACGCCGGCCCTCACGGCCACGCCCGCGACCACCGGGACGGCCACGGCGCCCCCGCCCCCGACCCCGACCGAGAGTCCCGACCCGCCGCCCGAGGCCATCACGCCCACACCCGTGCCCGACGGCCCGGCAGTCGGGAGCATCGATGAACTGCACTCCCAGTACGGAGAGCCCCCCAGCGCCGTGCTCGGACGCGTGCGCGTCCCGGCGCTCGGCATCGACGCCCCCCTGGGCGTTCGGAGCGTCGGCGGGGACGGACAGATGCCGAACCCGGCCGGCCCGAGCGACGTGGTCTGGTACGACTTCACCGGGTGGGAGGGCTTCGGCGGCGAGATCGGCGGCGGCAACAACGCCGTCTTCTCCGGGCACGTCGACTACGCCGCGCACGTCGCGTACGCGAGCGTCGACTTCCGCGGCCGCGGCGTCTTCTTCAGCCTCAGCCTGCTCTCGCCCGGCGACGTGATCGAGCTGGAGAGCGGCGGTCAGACGGTGCGCTACGCCGTGTCCTGGCGCCGCCACGTCGATGCCGTGGACGGGGACTGGCAAGAGATCCTTGGCTCGGACGTGCCGGTGGACAGCATCACCCTGATCACCTGTGGCGGGGAGTTCAACTTCGAGTCGAGGTCCTACGTCGATCGCGTCGTCGTACGCGCCGAGCGGATCTAGGCGCCGGCTCGCACCGGCAGGCCCCGCGACCGGGATCGCGCGCGCCGGCGACCCGACTCCGCGATGCTCCGATGGCCCGGCGGGCGCCGCCGATGAGCCCCGACGCCGCGGCGCGGGGCCGGGATCGGGACGGAGGCGCCGAAGCCGGGGCACCCCGATCGGGTCTGGCGGAGAGGGTGGGATTCGAACCCACGAGGGGTGTTATCCCCTACCCGCTTTCCAGGCGAGCCTGTTAAGCCACTCCAGCACCTCTCCGCGAGGTGATCGGGCGATGCGTGGCGGAGAGGGTGGGATTCGAACCCACGAGGCTTGCGCCTACCGCTTTTCGAGAACGGCACCATAGACCACTCGGACACCTCTCCACGGGCGAGTATAGGAAGCGCCCGGGCATCGACCAAGCAGCGGGAGACCCCCGGAGCGCGGGCACCCTCCCGCTGCCCGTCGACGGGAACCGCGCAGGGGACGCGCGGTCGCGGAGTCCACACCGGGTCGACGAAGCGGGGAGCCGGCGGAGGCCGCCGCGGCGGCGGGAGGCGCTCGCCTACGCCTCGGGCTGCGAGCGGGTGCGGCGGAGGTAGTCCTGCGTGAGGTCGGACGCCGCCTCGTCCCGGGCTGAGCGCGCCTCCACCAGCGCCTCCACGGCGACGTCGCGCGCCGCGAGCAGACGGGATCGGGCGTTCTGCAGTTGATCGGGAAGGGGGGTGGCGGAGGGGTCCCGGCCGAGCAGCGCGCGCGCGGCGAGGAAGCCAACGCCGGCGCTGGCGGCGAAAGCGAGGAGGCCCCGGGCGCTCACCGGCGTCTCAGGCCCGTGATGACCGAGAGGCCCCGACGGATTCCGCGCACCGTGGCGATGGTGCGGATCAGGGGGTGCACGGCGGCGTCGGCCACGAACTCGGTGGCGCCGCGCACATTGCGAGCGGTGTCGCGTACCTCCGACAGCGCCGGGCGGACGGGATCCTCCAGCAGGCGACGCAGCACACGCGAGAGGTGATGGATGCCGAGCGCGATCAGCAGAAGCGTGATGAGCGATCCCAGGAGCAGCGCCACGCCGGCGATCCCGACGACGATGATGACGATGTCGCGGCTCTCCTGAAGGTTCGGCTCGAAGACGATCACGGGGGCGGCCACGGCGGCCGCCACGACGGCGGCGAGGACGATCAGTATCAGGGCGATCTTCATGCGGCGCCGCCGTGAACCGCGACGATGCGCGACCAGATGCGGAGGCGCCGATCTCTCTCCCGCGTCCACGCACAGCTCACACGCGGTCCCTCATCCCGATCGCGGATGCAAGCATCCATCCTACCCGCGCGACGTGCGCCGCGGAAGCGCGGCGGACGCCGCCCGCCGCGGCTCCCAGGGGGTGCTCGCCTCCACCGTTCCGCCGCCGACGACCTCGTCGCCGCGCTCTAGCGACGGACGGTAGAGGACGACCGCCTGCCCCGGCGCGGGGGCGCGCGCCGGGGCGTCGAGCGCCAGGCGGAAGCCGACGTCGCTCACGCTCTCGACGCGGCCGGGGGCAAGCGGGGCGCCGTAGCGCAGGCGGGCGCCGAGACGCTCGCCATCCCGTGGCGCCTCGACCACCCAGCTCGGGGCCGAGGCCTCGACAGCGCCCACCTGCAACTCCCGCTCCCCGCCGACGACGACGACGTTGCGCTCTGCGTCCACCGCCGTGACGAAGCGCCGGGCACCGGGGCCGGACTCCGACAGGACGAGGCCCCGCCGCTGACCGACCGTGTAGCCGGCGGCGCCGCGGTGCCGTCCGACCTCCCGACCCTCCGCGTCCACCACCACGCCCGGCTCCAGGACGAGCCCCTGATCGGCGAGGAGACGCCGGTAGTCACCGCCGGGCACGAAGCAGATGTCCACGGAGTCAGGCTTCTCCGCGACGCCGAGTCCGAGCTCCCTCGCCACGGCGCGCGTCTCCGGCTTGGTCATCCCCCCGAGCGGGAAGAGCGTCCGCGCGAGCTCACGCTGACCCAGCGTGTAGAGAACATACGACTGGTCCTTCGCGGGATCGGCCGCGGCGCGGAGCCGGCGTCGCGCCGGGCTCCCGTCCACCGGCGCGGCCGTCTCGGCGTTGTCATCGATCCGTGCGTAGTGCCCGGTGGCGAGGCGGTCCGCGCCCATCGCGAGTGCGCGATCGAGGAGCGTCCGGAACTTCACGCGGCGGTTGCACTCGAGACAGGGGTTCGGGGTGCGCCCGCGGGCGTAGGCGTCCACGAATCCGTCGATCACGTCGCGCTTAAACTCCCGCTCCATGTTGAGCACGTAGTGCGGGATGCCGATGAGCTGCGCCGCGCGGCGAGCGTCGTCGACCTCCTCGACGCCGCAGCAGGTGCGCCCGGAGCTCAGAGCCGCGTCGTCGGGCTGCGTGTAGAGGCGGAGCGTGACGCCCACGACGTCGTAGCCTGCGCGGTGAAGCAAAGCGGCGGCGACCGCGGAGTCCACGCCGCCCGACATCGCCACAAGAACCCGCTCCGGGCTCATCGCTCCCCCTCCGTCGGACCCCGACCCGAGCTCTCATTCTAGTGCGGAATCGCTCTGCTACGATCCAGGCGAGCGGCCGGGGCGGGCGCCCCGGGGGAAGGACAGGCATGGAGCAGCCGAGCGCGGAGACGGCAGGCGAGCAGGGTGCGGATGAGCAGGACGCCCCGCCCCGGGACCCCGAGGTGCTCGCTCTGGCGCACCGTCTCATCGACGCGCTCGCCGACCGCCAGGCCGCGGACATCGTGCTGCTCGATCTCACCCGACTCCGCGCCTTCGCCGACTACTTCGTGATCGCGACGGGGACCAGCGACCGGCAGCTCCGCACGCTGGTCAATTCCGTGATGGGGGCGGTGCCGGGCCTCGGGCGAGCGGAGCAGGAGGGCGACCCGGCGGGCGGCTGGGTGCTGCTCGACTGCCGGGGGGTGGTGGTGCACCTCTTCACCGAGGAGCGCCGCGCGTACTACGACCTCGAGGGGCTCTGGAGCCGCGCCCAGGAGGTCGTGCGCATCCAGTAGCGGCGGCCGCGTGCCCGGCTACTCCGCGACCCAGCGATCGCGATCGCTGCTCCACTCGATCATCGGCTCGTCCGCAAAGAAGAGCGCGATCTCGCGCGCGGCGCTCTGCGGGCTGTCGGATGCGTGCACCAGGTTGCGGCCGAGGTCGAGCGCCAGATCGCCGCGGATCGAGCCGGTCGCGGCCTCCAGCGGGTTGGTCGCGCCCATCGTCTGGCGCGCCGCCGCAACGGCGTTCGGGCCCTCGAACACGGCGGCGACGACCGGCGCGCTGGTGATGAACGAGACGAGCCCCTCCATGAAGGGCTTCCCCTCGTGCTCGGCGTAATGGCGGCGGGCCAGGGACTCGTCGATGTGCACGAGGCGGAGGCCGACCAGCCGCAGTCCGCGGCGCTCGAAGCGGGAGAGCACCTCCCCCGCCAGCCCGCGCTGCAGCGCATCCGGCTTCACCAGGATCAGCGTGCGCTCCACGGCTCCCCCGCTCCTTACCCGCTGCGAGCGGCCCTCAGCCGCCCTCCGGTCGTCGCGGCGCTACTCTTTCACAGCCGCGGAGGTGGGGCCAGCGCCGGGCGGCGGCACGGGGGCGCGCGGCCGCGTGATCGGGGGCGGGCGGAGGTAGACCGCGTCGACGCCCGCCGGATCGCCGAAGGCTTCGTGCAGCCACGCCAGGCGGAGCACGCCGACGGCGCTGCGACGCCCCGCCTCCCGCGCGGGCGCCCGATCCCCCGGACCCAGCGGGCAGCCCGCCCGGGCGAGTTCCCCCAGCAGCTCCTCCGCGAGCTCGCCGCACCAGAGAGCCCCCGCCGGCGCGCCACTCGCCAGGCCCTCTGCGTCGTCGGCCCGCGGCGCCACCAGCTCGCGCGGCGGCGCGCCGTGCCCCTCGGCTTCCTGGTACGCAGCCCACGCCAACCGGCCGCGGCCGGCGTCGTGGACGGCGACCACCGGGCGCGAGGCGTCGAGGTACGGCAGCGCATCCGCCTCCAGGCGCGAGACGCCGGCGAGCGGGACGCCGAGCGCCAGGGCCAGCCCCTGCGCCGTCGCGACGCCGATGCGCAGCGCCGTGTAGGCGCCGGGACCGGCGCAGACCGCGATGCGCGTGATCTCCCCGCGGGTCACGCCAGCTTCGGCGAGCATCTCCGCGAGCTCGGCGAGCAGCTCGCGCGAGAGGGTCGACTCGACGCGCCAGCAGCTGAGGGCGAGCACGCTCTCCCCGCGCCGGAGCGCCAGCGACGCGTCGGTCGAGGCCGTGTCGATGCCGAGCGCGACGCCCGCGCCCGGCTCGGGCTCCCTAGACACGGAGCGCCCCCCGGCGAGAGGCGAGGCCGTCCAGGACGCGCCGGTAACGCTTGTCCATCGCGACGAAGGTGAGGCGGCGCTCGTCGGCGGCGGCCGCCGGCTCGATGCGCACGAGCAGATGCTCCGCGGGAAGCGCCTCGATGCCTCGCTCCGGCCACTCGACGAGAAGAACGCCGGCCGAGGCCTGCTCGGCCAGCGCCAGCTCCTCGACCTCGTCGCTTCCCGCGAGGCGGTAGAGATCGGCATGGAAGAGCGACAGGCCCTTGCCGCCTGGCGCCGGGTCGTGGCGGGCGAGCAGCACGAAGGTCGGACTCGTCACGGGCGTCGCGACGCCGAGCCCCGTGCCGATCCCCTGCGCGAGCGCCGTCTTGCCGGCGCCGAGGTCGCCCTGCAGCAACAGAACATCGCCGGCGTGCAGGAGCGCCGCCACGCGCCGTCCGAGCCGGCGGGTTTGCGCTGCGCCGTGCGTCGCCACGAGCACCCGGTCGGAGGTCCTCATCTCCGCCACGCCTCCGCCGCCGAGAGCAGGTGGTCCCAGCCTCCCGCCGGCGGGTCGTACGCATCCCCGTGCTCGTCGAGCACACGCACCGTCCCGGCCGGCAAGCCGGCCGACGGCCGACAGGCGCGGCCGATCACGGTGACCGCAAGATCGGGGCCGGAGAGGTCTCCGAGCACCGACGCGGGGCCCGCCAGCAGGAGCTCGTAGTCGTCGCCGCCGCCCAGGGCGAGGTCGCGCGCGCGCCTTTCGCCGAGAAGCCGCGCCGCCGCCGGATGAAGCGGGAGCGAGGCGAGATCGAGGGAGGCGGCGACACCGGAGGCGCGGGCGAGGTGGCCCAGGTCCTGAAGCAGGCCGTCGGAGATGTCGACGGCGGCGCGCACCCCGGCCGCGAGCGCGCGGCGCCCCAGCGAGAGCCTCGCCCGCGGCCGCCGGTGCGCGGAGACCAGCGGCGCGGCGGCCGGCTCGGAGGCGCGCCCGGCGTCGATCAGCGCGAGCCCGGCCGAGGCGGCACCCGGGCGGCCCGAGACCGCGATCGCGTCGCCGGCGCGGGCGCCGGCGCGGCGGAGGAGCGGTGGCGGCTCGCCCGCGGCCCGGGGGAGCGCGTGGCCGAACGCGGTGACGGACAGCGAGGTGGCGGCACCGCGCGCCGTGTCGCCGCCGGCGACTCGCACGCCGTGCTCGGCGCAGGCCTCGGCGAGGCCGGAGGCAACCTCGTCGACCTCGTCCAGGGTGAGGGTCGGGCCCAGCACGCAGGCCACCAACAGCACGTCGGCCTCGGCGCCCATCGCGGCCAGGTCGGAGAGCGCCGTCGCCACCGCCCGCCAGCCGACGTCTGCGTAGCCCATCGTGTCGGGGCGCCAGTGCGTCCCCTCCGTCAGCGTGTCGACGGAGGCGACGGCGAGGGCCCCCGGCGGCATCGCCCACGCGGCCGCGTCGTCGCCGGGCGGCACCGCGATCATCGTCGCCGCGTTCGCCCCGAGCCGCGCCAGAAACCGCTCGATCAGGTCGAACTCGCCGGCCGGCATCCCGGGAGGCGTCCTCAGAGCCGTAATCCGGGGGCCGCGGCGGCCCGCGTCCGTCGGTAGCGGGCGGGGCGGCGCACTACGCCCCGTCCCCGCCCGTGCGGCGGGTGAAGTCGACGACGGCGAGCGAGGCGACGGCGTCTCCCTCCCCGACCGCCATCACCGAGACGCCCTGCGTCAGGCGTCCCTGCAGGCTCACGAGGTCGGCGCGCGTGCGCAGCACGATCCCGTCGCGGGAGACGAGCATCAGCTCCTGCTCGTCCCTCACGACGCGCGCGACCCGGAGCGGGCCGGAGCGGGCGCTCACGCGGAAGGTGAGGACGCCGGAGCCGCCCCGCCCCTTGGTCGGGTACTCCGCCATCGGCGTGCGCTTCCCGCCGCCGCGCTCCGAGACCACAAGCAGATAGTCGCCGTCCGCGGCCACGACCAGCGCGATGACGGAGGCGCCCTGAGGCAGCCTCATCCCGCGGACGCCGCCCGACGCGCGCGAGGCGACGCGCAGCGTCCCCACCGTGAAGCGGATCGCCTGCCCGTGCGAGCCGACCAGCAGCACGTCGTCGCGGTCGGAGGCGGCGCGGGCGCCGATGAGCTCATCCCCGCGCTCGAGCCTCATCGCGATCAGCCCCGCGCGGCGCACCGACTCGAACTGGTCGAGGGGCGTGCGCTTCACCTCGCCGTCGCGCGTGGCCAGAACGAGCGAGTCACGCGAGAAGTCCGTCACCACCACCGCGACCGTCACGCGGTCTGCGGGCTCGATCTCGACGAGGTTCACGACCGGGACACCGCGGGCCGTGCGCGATCCCTCCGGCACCTCGTAGCCCTTCAGCGAGTACACGCGCCCCGAGGCGGTGAAGAGCAGCAGCGAGTCGTGCGTGTCGCAGACCCAGAGATGGCGGACCGCGTCGGACTCACGGGTGGTCATTCCGGTGACGCCGCGGCCGCCCCGGCCCTGCGAGCGGTACGTGTCCAGGGGGACGCGTTTCATGTAGCCGCGATCGGAGATGGTGACGACGATCTGCTGGTGCGCGATCAGGTCCTCGTCGGCGATGTCCTCGACCGCCTGCGGGAAGACCTGCGTGCGCCGCTCGTCGCCGTACTCCTCGGCGAGCTCGCGCGCATCGCGCACGATGTACTCGTCGATCAGCGTGGGGGCGGCGAGCAGCGCCTCCAGATCTCGGATCACCGTCACGAGCTGATCGTGTTCGTCCCGGATGCGCTGGCTCTCGAGCTGCGCCAGACGGCGCAGCTGCATGTCGAGTACGGCCTGGGCCTGCCGCTCGCTGAGGAAGAGGGGGCCGCCGTCGGGATCCGCCCCGAGGGCGAGCTCCCCCTGCGAATCGCGGAGGCCGAAGGGCTCCTGCTGCAGCGCCTGGCGCGCCGCCTCGACGGAGTCGGAGCCGCGAATGATGGCGATGACGCGGTCGAGGTCGCTGAGCGCGATCAGGAGCCCCTCGAGGATGTGCGCGCGCTCCTGCGCCTTCTCGAGATCGAACTCGGCGCGTCGGCGGATCACGACCCGCCGGTGCCCGATGTAGGACTCGAGAGCCTCCTTCAGGGTGATCGTGCGCGGCTGCCCGTCGACCAGCGCGAGCGTGTTCACCGCGAAGGTCGAGCGCAGCGCCGTGTGCCGGAAGAGCTGGGCGCGCACGGCGTGGTAGCTCGCGCCCCGCGCCAGCTCGATGACGATGCGCAGCCCGTGCCGGTCGGACTCGTCGCGGATGTCGGAGATGCCTTCGATGCGCTTGCCGCGCACGAGGTCCGCGATGCGCTCGATGAGCGAGGCCTTGTTGACCTGGTACGGGAGCTCGGTCACGACGATCTGGTGGCGGCCGGCGCGCGACTCCTCGAGATCGACGCGCGCCTGCATCGTGATGCGCCCGCGACCGGTGGCGAAGGCCTGCCGGATCTCGGCGCGGTTGAAGATGCTGGCGGCGGTCGGGAAGTCCGGCCCCTGCACGACCTCCATGAGGTCGTCGACGCTGCACTCCGGCCGCTCGATCACAAGCTCCACGGCGGCGCAGATCTCGCGCAGGTTGTGAGGCGGGATGTTGGTCGCCATCCCGACCGCGATGCCGCTGGCGCCGTTCAGGAGCAGGTTCGGGATGCGGGCGGGCAGCACCACGGGCTCGCTGATGGAGTCGTCGAAATTCGCCTGGAAGTCGACCGTGTTGCGGTCGAGATCGGCGAGCAGCTCCGAGGCTATGGGCGCGAGGCGCGCCTCGGTGTAGCGCATCTGCGCCGGCGGATCGCCGTCGACCGAGCCGAAGTTGCCCTGCCCGGTGATGAGCGGATAGCGGAGCGAGAAATCCTGCGCCATCCGCACCAGCGCCTCGTAGATGGCACTGTCGCCGTGGGGGTGGAACTTCCCCATCACCTCGCCGACGGTGCGGGCGGTCTTCTTGAATGCCGAGTTCGGCCCGACGCCGAGCTCCTGCATCCCGAAGAGGATGCGTCGCTGCACCGGCTTCAGCCCGTCGCGGGCGTCCGGGAGCGCGCGCGAGACGATGACCGACATCGCGTAGTCGAGGTACGAATCCCGCATCTCGTCCTCGATGCGGGCGGGTCGGATGCGCTCGGTCGAGTGCTGGACCACCCTCGGTCCCTTCACGGCGCCCGCGGCCCGCTCGCGAGGGGCGGGTCGTCGGCACCGTCGTGCATCAGGCGGCCGGGGCGCGCGGGGAGGGTGAGGGCGCCGCCTTCATCGATTCTACCAGCGGCGATCCGTAGCGGCGTCTTCAAGAACGCTACCCCGGAGCAGGCGGGAGCGCGGCGATCCGCGCGACGTAGGCGTCGGGGAGAGCGGCGGCGCGGGCCCCGCGCAGCATCGTGTCGCGGTAGTCCCGAGAGGGGGGGAGCTCCGCGCCCGCCCCGGGTGAGGCGACGCGGTAGGCGAGGCACCAGGCGCGCTCGCCGGAGGGGCGCTCCACCTCGATCTCCACGCGCCGGTAGCGCGGGGGGCGCGCGTCCACGCCCTCCTGCGCGTCGAGGGCGTCCGCCTCGCGGGAGGCGATGAGCCAGAGCGCGCCCCAGACCTCACCGCCCGGCTCCGGCGCCACGTCGGCGACGCCGCCTCCCCAGCGCCGGCTGAAGAGCGGGAAGCGCAGCCGATGATCCGGGAGCCGCGCGCGACCGACCGGCCGGGCGCTCGGGCAACTCCGGTGGAGCCGCGCGGCATCGAGGTTCGACCCGTAGGCGAAGTAGAGAAAGTCCTCCGCGCTCCCCGGCTTCAGGGTGGCCCCCTCCCGCCGGCGCCGGTCGTCGTGACCGGGGCCCGCGCGGCGCCCGACATGCTACGTCGCACGCGGAGGCGGCGCGGCGGAGCCGCTTGGGGCGATCCGCGGACGCGGGGAGAGGGTGGTCGGGGTGCGCAGATTTGAACTGCGGGCCTCGTCGTCCCGAACGACGCGCTCTGCCAAGCTGAGCTACACCCCGGCGGTGTGCCGCGCCCGCCGGCCAGGCCGTGGGCGGCGCTGGAACCGCCCCCTGAGCGCAGCGCTCACGGGCGAGCGAGCGTAGCATCGGCCGCGAGGGAGTGTCCACGCTCCGCGCGCCGACTCGGGATGCCCGCGGGCACGGCTCGGGCCCGTGGGCGGATGCCGTAGGATCCCCGGCGGGGGATAGCGAGGGGCACGGCCAACGTGCACGAACCTCTGCCGCACGACGCCGGCTCAGGCGGCGGCCGACGGCGAGCGTCGCCCGCGCCAGCGCCCCGACCGCTTCACCTGCGCCTGCGCGATCGGCTGTGGCGCCCCGGGCGGCGCGCCCTCGGAGGCGTGTTGCTCGCGGCGCTCGCGATGGTGGCCGCGACGGTCACCGACCAGGGACCGCTCTCCGCGCAGCCTCTCGATCTCGGCACGGAGAACTCCTGGCTGCGCATCCAGAACGTCGGCACGCAACCCGCGACGATCGAGATCCAGTTCCACGACGAGGACGGAAACGAGATAGCGGTCGACCGCTGCCCGACGGACGACGTCTGCGGGACGCTCCGGCCCGGATCCGGGCGCTCCTTCTTCCAGCAGGGCTTCGAGGATCTCCCGCTCGGCTACCGCGGCTCCGCCTACGTGACGGCCGATCAGCCGTTCGTCACCCTGCTCGCCCGCGACGCCTTCAAGGGGGGGCTGTTCCAGATCGCCGGCGACACGCTCCGGCTCGCCCACGGGAGCAACACGCTCTACGCGCCGATCGTGCAGAACACGGGACGCTATGTCTCCCGCCTCTCGATCGAGAACACGAGCTCAGACGAGTACGCCTGCATCGAGATCCGCTACTACGAGCAGCTCAGGACCGTTCCCGCCATCGTCGACCCGCCCGGGCCGACCCCGGGCTGTCAGAACGGGGGGCACCGCGTGCCGCCGCGCGGCTCGCTGGTGAGGGACGAGCACAGCCTCCCGGTCGAGTCCGGCTTCGACGGCTCAGCCGTGGTCGTAGCCCTCCCGAGCGGCGACGACCCCGACGGCGGCCTGCCGGGCACCGCGATGATGGTCGAGACCCGCGAACGCGACGGGCCCGGCCTCGCCAGCTACCGCGCCATCGACTCAGGAGAGCTCTCGCGCCAGGTCGTCCTGCCGCTCGTCGACCGCAACGCGAGCGAGGGGCAGAGCACCTGGACGACACGCTTCCGCATCCTCTCGGGGACGCCGACCGTGCCGACGCGGGTCACCGTGCTCTTCGAGGGCGTCGACGAGCACGGCGACCGCTTCGAGATCGAGCAGGAGCTCGGCGTGAACGCGGCGATCAGCTGCGATCTCCGCTTCGCCGGCGCTGGCGGCTGCCTCCCACCGGGCGTGACACTCCCGCCCGTCTTCCGCGGGACCGTCCGCATCCAATCGGTGGATCCGATCGCGGTCGTGGCGCAGCGCCTCTCGGAGGGGGGACCGCTCGCCGACTACCGCGGCTTCACCGTGGAGGAGGCGTCCCGTCAGGTGCTGCTGCCGGTGCTCAACAAGAACTTCGGGCCGTTCGGCGAGAACCGGGGGTGGAACTCGTGGTTCCGCGTCCTGACCTTCGACGGCAGCGACGCGACGCTGAGAACCTTCTACTACTCCAAGCAGTTCCCCGACGGCCTCATCTCGGCGTCGCTGCGCGTCGAGCGCGAGCGGAGCTTCCGGCAGTGGGAGGATCCCCGTCTTCCCGACGGATGGGTGGGGAGCGGCCTCGTCGTCGCCGACCGCCCCGTGGTGGTCGTCGTCAACCTCGAGAGCGACGTCTTCGCCGGTGACCCGGTCATGCTCTACAGCGGCGTGAGCCTCGAGTAATGCGGCCGCGAAGCGCCCCCGGCACGCCGCGGGGAGGCACGTCGCGCGGGGCGTCTCTGACCCGCGCGCAGGTGCTGGCGCGCTACACGGCCGGACCGCAAAGCGGCGTCTTCACCGACGGATCGTGCTCGGGGAACCCGGGCCCCGGCGGCTGGGGCACGGTCCGCGTGGCGGAGGGCGAGATCGTAGCCGAGCGCTACGGCTCAGAGCCCCACACCACCAACAACCGCATGGAGCTCACCGCGCTTATAGAGGGGCTCTCGCTGCTCGGACCCGAGGAGGAGGCCGACCTCTACAGCGACAGCCGCCTGATCGTCGACACCGTGACCAAGTGGGCGGCGGGATGGGAGCGCCGCGGCTGGCGGCGGAAGGACGGGCCGGTCAAGAACCTCGATCTCGTCACGCGCGCCTACCGGCTGGCGACGGATCGTCCCCGCGCGCGCATCCGATGGATCCGCGCGCACGACGGCTCGCTCTGGAACGAGTACGCCGACGCGCTCGCCACGGCCTACCTCCGGAGCGAGGCGTAGCAGAGGCGCGGGGCCTCGGACGCCGCTGGTAAGCTGCGCCCCCCTGAGGCGGGGAGCGCGGCTGGAGAGCCGCCCGGGCCCGCGACGATGAGCGGGGGAGCGGCATGACGCAGGTGGCGGATCCGGCGCGGCTGACGGCGTCCGAGGCGGTGCGGGCGATCGCGGCGGGCGAGCTTCGCTCAGAGACGCTGCTCCAGGCGTGCCTGGATCGCATCCGCACGCGAGACGATGACGTCCGGGCGTGGGCGCACCTCGACGAGGAGCTCGCGCTTCAGATGGCGCGCGCGCGCGACGCGCAGGAGACCGACCGCGGCCCGCTCCACGGCATCACCGTCGGCATCAAGGACATCATCGATACCGAGGAGCTCCCGGCCGAGCGCGGCTCCGTCATCTACCGCGGCCGGCACCCCGGGCGCGACGCGACGGCGACGGCGGTGCTGCGCGCGGCGGGCGCCGTCATCCTCGGCAAGACGGTGACCACGGAGTTCGCCTGCGGCGGCGCCGGCCCGACCCGCAACCCCCACAATCCGGGGCACACGCCCGGCGGCTCCTCCTCGGGATCGGGGGCCGCCGTCGCCGACTACCAGGTGTCGCTCGCGCTCGGGACGCAGACGGCCGGCTCGGTGATCCGGCCCGCCGCCTACAACGGCATTCCGGGCATCAAGCCCAGCTTCGGCACGGTCGCGCGCGACGGCGTGAGCTTCGTCGCCGACTCGCTCGACACCATCGGCTGGTACGGCCGCAGCATCGAGGATCTCGCGCTGGTGCTCGGCGCCTACCGCGGCGAAGCGCTGCCGGCGCTCGACTCTCTGGTCGACGCGCGGGGCGCGCGCGATCTCCGCCTCGCCGTCTGCCGCACGCCCGACTGGTCACACACGGGCGCCGGCGTCGCGGAGGCGCTCGACGACGCGGCAGAGGCGCTGCGGGGAGTGGGCGCGAGCGTCGAGGCGATGGAGCTCCCGCCCGAGTTCGACGACCTGGGCGAGGCGCAGAACGCGATCATGTGCCGCGAGATGACGTTCTGGCTTGCCGAGGAGTGGCGCGACCGCCGGTCCGATCTCTCCGATCATATCAAGGATCGGCTCGCGCTCGGGGAGCGCGTCGGCGCGGCCGAGCTCCGCACCGCGACCGACCTCGTGATGCGCTCGCGGCGGGCGATGCCCGGGATCTTCGAGCGCTACGACGCCATCATCGCGCCGAGCGCCCCCGGCGAGGCGCCCGCCGGGCTCGCGAGCACCGGCAACCCGATCCTCAACCGGCTCTGGACGGTGCTCCACCTCCCGTGCGTCGCGGTGCCCGTCCGACGTGGGCCGGCCGGACTCCCCGTCGGGGTGCAGCTGGTCGGCGCGTTCGGGAGCGATGCGCGGCTGCTCGCGATCGCGCAGCACGCGTGGACGGCCCTGGGCTCCCCGGCAGGCGTCGACCTCGGCGGGTAGCAGACTCGTCTCGAAGGCGGCTTAGCTGGGCGTCGGCCGTCTCCGCCACGCCATCGCCGGCGACGACGCCTTCGCGCTCTGGCTCAGCTTCAGGCCTTCATCAGCACCCGGCCAGTGCACGGGTTCACTCCACGTGAACGGTCTCGACCGGCACTCCCTGCGGGGACGCAGGCTGCGGGTGGCCGCGCCCATGCTCAGCCCGCCGGACGCGCGTCCGCGTAGGCGCCGAGGAAGTCGCGCGAGAGCGTGACCAGCTCGCCCACCGCGTCGGCGAGCGCCACCACCGCCTCCTCGGTCAGTGGCAGGCGCTCCTCAACGGGCGCGCCGTCCTGCGCGCGCCCGTTGAAGCGCAGCCAGCCGGGCTCGCCGGGCTCGCCCCGCTCGCGCCAGAGGCGCGGCGGCTCCACCTCGTGGGCGCGGATGAGTTCCGTGTACCTGCCGAGCTCATCCGCATGGGCTGAGAGCGCCTCCGCGCTCACGGCGGCGCTCTCGTCGAGGCGGAGCACAGCGAGGATGGCGGGGGCGCTCATCCGGCGCAGATGCTCGGCGAGGGCCTCCCACTCGGCGGCGCCGGGGAGCGGCGCCTGGAGCCTGTCCATGACGGGACGCGTGCGGTCCGAGAGGGCGCCGTAGACCGCGGTGAAGCGGCGAGCCGCCTCGGCGAGCCGGCCGGCCACAGCCGCCGCCATGAGGGCGCGGTTCCCGGCATCGGCAAGGAAGATGGCGCCGAGGATCGCGTCCGCGGCGACCTGAGGCGCCCGGAGCGTGTCGTCGATGTAGTGGCGGAGCGCCTCGCGCTCGCCCTCGGCGCCTGTGGGCATCGTGCTCCCGTCCGCCCGGCGGCGATCCGCGGCCGCCCCCGCCAGAGCCTACCCGGAGCGGCGCCTGCGGGTGGCGGGGCGCACTACGCGGGCGGCGGCGGGCCCAGCGGGGTCGTCGCCGTCAGCCCGCCCGCCCGGCCGAGATGCAGCGCGACGATGGCGACGCCCACGAGCGCCGCCGAGCTCCAGAAGATCGCCGCCAGGCCGGCAAGGGTCGCGACGATCCCGAAGCCGACGCCCGCCACGATGCCGGCGACGTCCCAGGCGAGCTGGAGCACCGCGGTGGCGCCCCCCTGCTGCTCGTAGGGCACGGAATCAAGCGCGAGGGCGAAGCACCCGGTCTGCGTCGAGCCGAGCCCGAGGCCGGAGCAGAGTCCGGCGGCGAGGACGAGGCCGAAGCTCCCGGCCGAGGCGAGGATCAGCATCGAGACGACCATCGCGCTGAGGCCGAAGGTGACGACCGGCACACGGCCGAAGTGGTCGGAGATCCGCCCGCCGAGCGGTCTCGCCACGAGCGAGGCGGCGCCGTGCATCGTGAAGAAGAGCGCCACCTCGCCGAGGCCACGCTCCTTCCCGAGGAGCGGCAGGAAGATGAACGCCGCCGTGAAGGCGAGCGTCGTCGCGAAGAAGATCGCGGCCGGAAAGAGCGCGCGCCGCGGCAGCAGCGGGCCGCTCCGACCGGAGCGCACGGAGGCGCCGACCGGCGGCTCGGAGACGGGGTGGATCGAGAGCAGCGCCACCGCCGCGGTGATGCTCGCGATGGCGAAGACCGCCCCGAACCCCCACTGCGCCGCGAACCAGGCGCCGGCGATGGGACCGACCATCTGCGCGCTGCCGGCCGCCATCCCGAAGAAGCCGACGCCCTCGCCCCGACGCGACGCCGGCACGACCGCGGCTATCAGCGCCGCCGCCGAGGTTGGCACCATCGAGACACCGATGCCCTGCACCAGGCGCAGACAGAGGAGCACCAGAATCTCGCGGGTGGCGCCCATCGGGGCGAGGGAGAGCACCATCACGACGAGCCCCCCGCGGATCAGCCACTTGCGGCCACCGCGGTCACTCCAGCGGCCGACGTAGGGCCGGAGCACGATGGGGACGACGGCGAACGCCCCGGTCACGAGCCCCACCTCCCACGCCGCGCCGCCGAGCTCGTCGATGTACTCGGGCAGCGTGATCGTGAGGTAGAAGACGCTCGCGAAGAAGGAGAACGTCGTCAGCAGCGTGAGGACGTAGTCACGGCTCCAGAGTGGCTCGCGCGCGGGGCGAGCGCTCACCCCGCGGACCCCCGCGCGAGCGCTCCGGCGGGGAGGAGCGCGTGCACGCCGCGGACGCCGGCGTTCACGATCTGCGTCACGCGCAGATCGACCACGACCGAGGCGAGCGCGAGCGCCTGAGAGCGCGAGATCCCCTCTCGCTCGGCGATCAGTCCCACCATCGCGTCGAGCGCGATGTGCGCCGCCTCCTCGAGATCCTCGTGCACGCCGAGGGTGAGGGTGCCGGCCGGCGTCTCCGCGCGCATCGTCTCAAGCGCGAGCCGCTCGTGAAGCCGCACGACCAGCTCCACGCGCTCCATCGCGCACTCCACGGCCGTCCCGGAGACCTCGCCGTCTCCCTGCGCCGCGTGGCCGTCGCCGACGGAGAGCAGCGCCCCCGGCACCGCGATCGGGAGCAGGAGGCGGCTCCCGGCGACCAGCTCCCGGCAGTCGATGTTTCCGCCCTCGCGCCGGGGCGGCCACGTCGGGTGGAGGCCGGGCTCGGCCGGAGCGAGCCCGATCACCCCGAGAAAGGGGCGCAGCGGCACACTGTGTCCGAACTGATCGCGCGCGAGGCCCGCGTCGCGATCGAGGTCCCAGAGCAACCGGGCGGGCTGCCCGGCGACGCCGAGGCGCTCCGCGAGCGGCGTGGCGCGGAGCCCCGCGCGCGTCCACCCCCAGGGCCCGGTGCGCAGCGAGAGCAGCTCCACCTCGAGCGTCATCCCCGGCTCGGCGCCCCGGACCGATACGGGGCCCACGAGCGCGTGGCCGTCGTCGATACCCTCGCGGCGCGGCTCGTAGGCGCGGTGCGGCGAGCCGTCCTCGGTCGGCGGCTCGAGGCTCCACAGCGCGTCGAGGGTGGAGAGGACAATCGTGTCGCCGGGGTCGACGGTGAGCGCGGGAGGGAGATCGCGCGAGAAGCGGCCGTGGAGCGTCCCGTCCCCCGGCGTGATCACATGCTCGGCCACCGCGGCCCCCGCTTCGCGCAACGAGTCGGCAGCGGTGCCGCGCTCCGCCTTGCCGACAGCATACCGCCGCCGGCTGACCGCGCGGCGGCCCCGCCGGAGCGGGAGCATGATCCCGCCGAGGTGCGGTGCTAGGGTCGCCGCGATGAGCGAGATCCCGCCGCTCCCCCACGCGAGTCATGCCGGGATCCTCAGATGAAGACGGTGCTGGCCGCCGCCCTCGCCCTGATCGGGCTCCTCCTCGCGGCCGGCTGCGGGGCGTTCGGGTCGGACTCGCAGGAGGAGGAGCGCGTCCTGACGCTCCTCTACTGGCAGGCCCCCTCGCTCCCCAGCCCGTACCTGTCATCGGGGTTCAAGGACACCGACGCCGCCGCGATCACGCTCGAGCCCCTGGCGAGCTACGACCCGGAGGGGCGGCTCGTCCCGAGGCTCGCCGCCGAGATCCCGACCGTGGAGAACGGCGGCATCGCGCCCGACGGGACCTCGATCACGTGGCGGCTGCGCCCGGGTCTCACGTGGTCGGACGGGAGCGAGCTGACCGCGCGCGACGTGGTCTTCACCTGGCGCTACTGCACCGCCCCGGAGAGCGGCTGCACTGTCGGCAGCGCCTTCTCCGGCATCTCCTCCGTGCGCGCCCCCGATGACCTCACGGTCGAGATCCTCTTCGAGGCTCAGGCGCCGTATCCCTACGACGCCTTCGTCGGCGGCTCGACGGCGGTCATCAGCGAGGCGCAGTTCTCGGGCTGCGTCGGTGCGGCGGCTCGGGGCTGCGTCGAGCAGAACGTCGCCCCGCTGGGGAGCGGCCCCTACCGCATCGTGCAGTTCGTGCCCAACGATCGCGCCGTCTTCGAGCGGAACCCGCACTACCGCGGGGAGGCGCCCTACTTCGACCGCGTGATGCTCCAGGGGGGCGGCGACGCGCTCTCGGCGGCGCGCGCCGTCCTGGAGACGGGCGAGGCCGACTACGCCTGGAACATCCAGGTGGAGCCTGGGACGCTGGCCGAGCTGGAGGCGGGCGGGCGCGGCACGGTGGTGGCGGCCTTTGCCAGCACCGTCGAGCGCATCGTCGTCAACCAGACCAATCCGGACCCGGCCCTCGGCGAGCGGCGCTCCGAGTACCTCGGCGGGACGAACCCCCACCCCTTCCTGACGTTCACGCCGATCCCGCAGGCGATGTCGATGGCTATCTCCCGCTCCCGCATCGCCGGCGAGCTCTACGGCTTCGCCGGGAGGCCCGCCTGCAACCTGATCGCGGCCCCACCGCGCTACGCGTCGACTGCGAACGAGGGCTGCCTCGTTCAGGACATCGAGGGCGCGAACAGGCTGCTCGACGAGAGCGGCGTCATCGACAGCGACGGAGACGGCGTCCGCGAATACCGGGGCGTCCCCCTGCGCATCACCTACCAGACCACGGTCAACCCGGTCAGGCAGGCAACGCAGGAGCTGGTACGGGAGTGGTGGCGGCAGATCGGCGTCGAGGCCGAGCTCCTTGGGCACGACGGGGGCGTCTTCTTCGGCGACGACGCAGTGAACGACCCGGGCGCCTCCTTCCGCCGGTTCTTCGCCGACGTCCAGATGTACGCGACCGGACCGGGCGTCGACCCGCAGGGCTATCTCGCCGGACTGGACTGCGAACACATCCAGACACGGGAGGACAACTGGGCCGGCGAGAACAACGCGCGCGCCTGCGACCCGGCCTACGACGACCTCCTGACGCGCCTCTCCCAGCTCCCGATCGGGCCCGAGCGCGACGCACTCGTGAAGGAGCTCAACGACATCCTGGTCCAGGGCTATTACGAGATCCCGCTCGTGTTGAGGGGCTCAGTCTCCGCTCACGCAGAGACGCTTCAGGGCGTGCGCATCAACGGGTGGGACAGCGAGCTCTGGAATATCGCCGAGTGGCACCGCTAGGGGAGGTGCCTCAGCCGGCCCCGGATCGCGCGCGTGGACCCGCGGCGGCTCGTCCCACGTCCACGAAGCAGAGGGTCGCGGGTTCGAATCCCGTCTCCCGCTCCACACCTCTCGCCATCGCGGCGTGAGAGCCCGGTTCCAGTGCTTCACAGAGAGCACGAAGTACTCGTCGGTCGTGGACTCGACCACGATGGGCACGGCATCCACCGCGACCGTCGTCGGATCCGGGTCGTAGCTGCTCCCCGAGCGGGCCGAGCCGGGCGCGGGCGGACGACCTGCGAGTCCGGCCTCCCGGTCAGGGCGCCGCGACGTGCACGTCGACGACCGCGGCCTGTCCCCGTTCGATCGCGGCGATCGCGCGCTCGAGCGCGCCGCGAAGCGCGCCGGGATCCTCGACCGTCTCCCCGTGCGCCCGGCTGGCGCGCGCCAGCGCGGCGTAGTCCGGCGGCGGATCGATACGTATCCCGGGCCAGTTCTCGGTCGCCTGCGCGTAGCTCTCCGGGAAGGCGCCGCGCAGCGCATTCCTGGTGGCGTTGTGCATGCGGTTGTTAAAGATGAGAGTCAGGAACGGCGCATCCTGCACATCCGCGGCCCACAGCGCCGCCGTCGGGCAGCCGTAGACGAAGGTGCCGTCGCCGACGAGGGCGATGACGCGGCGCTCGGGCTCGGCCACCTTCACCCCGACCGCGGCGCCGAGCGCCCAGCCGAGCGAGGATCCGGCGCTCTTGAAATGCGAGCCGGGCCTCGTGCGGCTCAGCATCCGCGAGACCCACGGCGAGTTGCCGACCGCCTCGTCGAGGACGGTCCAGCTCTCGTCGATGAACTCGCCCATGACCGCCACGACGTGATCCGCCGCGAGCGGCACCTGAAGCTCCTTCTGCTCCGCCGCTTCCCGCCAGTCACGTCGCCGCTCGGCGTTCGCCGCCTCCACCGCCTGCCCCCTGGCGGCGGCGCGCGCCGCCTGATCCGGCGTCCTCGCCTCCCGCAGCGCCCGGAGCAGCTCGCGCAGGGCGAGCGCGGGGTCGGCCTGGATCGCGATGTCGACGGGGAAGCCGGTGAGCGGCACCGTCCGCTTCAGCGGATCGACGTCGATCTCGATCACGGTCGCGCCGGCGGCGGGCCGCACCTCCTGCGGGATGTAGGGCACGAGCGTGTCGACGGCGAGGATCACGTCCGCCTCCGCCACCGCCTCCCGCGCCTGCGTGCCGGCGAAGAGCGGGTGCGTCGTAGGAATGCAGAGCCGGAAGCCGTTGGCGTAGACGGGGGCGCCCAGCGCCTCGGCGAGCTCTGTGAGCGGGGCGACGGCGTCCGGGTCGCGTCCGGCCATCGCCGTGAGCAGAAGCGGCCGCTCGCTGGCGGCGAGCCGGGCGGCCGCCTGCGCGATCAGCTCCGGCCGCGGCCCCGGCGCGGGGACGGGCGCGTGGCGATCCGGCGCGACGAGCGCGGGCTCCTCCGGCCGCTCGAGCAGCACCTCGCGCGGGAGCGAGAGGTAGGTCGGGCCGGGCGGCGCGCTCGCCGCTACCTGGAGCCCGCGCTGCACGGCGGCAGCCACCATGCTCGCGCGGGTCGGCTGGTAGTCCCACTTCGTGTAGTTGCGCACGATCCCGTGCTGGTCGAGCTGCTCCTGCTGCCAGTGGATCGGCGAGGAGCGGCCGCCCGGCACGCCCTGGTCGATGGTGTAGGGGGAGCGGCCGGCGCAGATCAGCATCGCGGCGCCGCCGCGCTGCGCGTTGTGCAGCGCGCCGCCTATCTGCTGCGTCCCGACGTCGACGTGGACGAGCACGGCCTGCGGCCGCCCGGTGACCGCGTAGTGCCCGTGCGCGGCGGCGGCGGCCACCGCCTCGTCGAGGCAGAGCACGACGCGCGGCACGGGCAGCCCGAGCGCCTGCCGGCGGGCGATCGCCTCCTGCACGGGGAAGGTGTCGGTGCCGGAGTTGATGTAGAGGGCCTCGACGCCACCGGCGACGAGCTGGGCGACGAAGAGCTCGGCGCCGTCCGCCTGATCGGTGAGCTCCCCGTCCGCGCTCACGGCCTCAGGATCCCGGACCCGATACTCACCGATCGTCACGTCGCACCTCGCTCAGCAGCCGCCTCCAGCACGAGCGGCGGCCGCCACTCTACACCCGTGATGACGCCGCGGGCGCGCCTCAGCGGGGCTGGCCGGCGAGACCGCGCAGATAGTCGATCTGGCCGCTGTGGTGCGCGCTGTGGTGGATGAGGCTCATCAGCCGCACCGCGACCGTCGGCAGCGGCCGGTACTGCGGCTCGTCGAGCTCGCGGTCGAGCTCCTCCGCCGTCAGCGTGCCGACGTAGGCCGTGGTGCGCGCCCACACCGCGTCGTCGTAGTCGAGCAGCAGCTGCGCATCCGGCGAGCCGACGCCCACCATCTGCTCCGGCGTGTGGCCGGTGCCGTAGTCCTCGCTCTCCGCGGCCATCCCGAAGCGCTCGTGCCAGCCGTCCTCGATCCACGCCTGCCCCACACCGGAGAGCCCGGCGATGTGGTGGTCCTGGACGCGCGTCACGTGCCAGGCGAGCCAGCCGACCGGGTTCGAGCCCGACGCCGGCTGGTACGCCATCAGCTCCGGCGTGGCGTTCTGCAGCGCGCGCCGGATGATGCCGTGGCCACGCTCGAGTCCGTCGGTGATGAGATCCCGGACGTCCATGGTCCCGCCCCTCCCCCGGAGACCTCGATCCCCGGCGATAGCCCTCTCGCGGCGACGACGGTCGACCGTCGTCGCGAACGCTTCCGATGCGCGCAGGAGCCTCCGTCCCCCTCTCAGGCTACGGCGCGGACGAGCATCCCTCCAGCGTGCCCGCCGGACGCCGACCGGTGATCCGCGGTGGCGAGGGGTGCGCCTCGCCGAGCCGTGGACGCGACAGCGGTTCATCCAGGGTGCGCTCGGCCCTCGGCCCGCATGTGGCAATGCGGGTCGCGTCCATCGGGCCCTGCGCCCTCACTCGCCGCCGCCCAGACGGACCGGAGCACGTGCACCGGGTAGCCGATCTGGCTCGGAACACACAGGCCCGTGAGGCGGCACAGCGGGTGCATTGCGATTGAAGTCCTTCCGGGCAGTGTGTAGGATAATTACGTACGTGGAGGAGCGCATCATGACTACTCTATGCTGGTCGCTACTGCACCACAGGTGGATGTACGCCCTACTTGCAGCGGTGGCGGCTCTTGCGGTGCTCCTGTCCGCTTGCGGCGACGGCGACGACGAAGCGGACGAACACACCGAGATGGAGATGTCGTCCGAGGCGTCCGATGACCACGGGAACGAGCACGATGACACCGCGCCGGGCGTCGTGCACCCGAAGCCCGAAGGAGTGACCGAAGTCCGCGTCTCCCTCGCCGAGTGGACGCTTGAGCCGTCCGTCACCAGCGTCGAGGCGGGCGATATCTACTTCCTCGTCGACAACCTGGGGCCGGAACACCCGCACGAGCTCGTCGTCATCCGCACGGACCTCGCGCCCGACGCCCTGCCGACCATCCATGACGGTTCCGTGCCCGAGGACGACATCGAACTCGTCGGCGAGATCGAGGAGTTCGCGCCCGCAAGCTCGGCGTCGCACGTGTTCCACTTGGAAGCCGGCAACTACGTACTGATCTGCAACATCGTCGAGGAGACAGGAAACCTGGAGAGCCACTACGGCGAGGGCATGAGGGTGGCCTTCACCGTCCACTAGCCGAGCCGAGCCGAGCCGCTACACGGACAGGCACCAGGGCGGCCGTGTACGGGCCCGCCGCGCTTAGTCCGAGCGTGCCGCCGGGGTGCCGATGCCCTGCGTCGGGTTGGTAACGGAGCACGGGGGCAATGGCGAGACGCTCCCGCGGCATTCTCCTTCTTCCCTCCGTCGTTTCCCTCGCCGCGCTCACGGCGTGCAGCGCGCCCCAGACGACGGTCGATCCGCGGTCGGACCTCGCGAGCGACATCCACTCCATCTATGTGCTCGTCTTCTGGCTCGGCATGGCGGTCTTCATCGCCATCCTCGCACTCACCGTCGGCATCTCCATCCGTTACCGGGAGCGTGCCGGCCGCGTGGCGAGTCAGTTCCGCGGCAACGTCCGCCTCGAGCTGTTCTGGACGCTGGTCCCGGTCGTACTCGTGGCCGTCATCCTGGTGCCGACGTGGCGAGTCGTCGCCGAGAGCAGCGGCCCCGCCCCGGACGGCGCTCTCCGGGTCGACGCCGTCGGACGCCAGTGGTGGTTCGAGTTCCGCTATGACCTGGACGGCGACGGCGCGTCCGATGACCTGGTCACGGCCAACGAGCTGCACATCCCCGCCGGCCGCCCGGTCTCGTTCAACCTCTTCTCGGAGGATGTGATCCACTCCTTCTGGGTGCCGCGACTCGCGGGCAAGGTCGATATGGTCCCGGGGCACGTGAACGAGCTCTGGTTCACGCCCGACCTCGACGCCGCGCGCGAGGAGCCCTATCTCGGCCAGTGCGCCGAGTTCTGCGGGATGGCGCACGCCAACATGCGCTTCCGCGTCTTCGTGGACACCCCCGAGGACTTCTCCGCGTGGGTCGCGAGTGAGACCCAGGACGGCGCGGCTCCGGCCAGCGCGCAGGCGCTGGAGGGCGAGGAGCTCTTCATGAAGCGGGTCTGGCCTGTTGCGGAGGGACCCGCCGTGCTCGGCTGCGCGACCTGCCACACCGTGGGCGGCACCGACGCGAAGGCGGTGATCGGTCCCAACCTCACGCACGTCGGATCGCGCCTCACGATCGCGGCCGGGATCCTGGACACGGACCTCGAGAGCCTGGCCGCCTGGATCAGCAATCCCACCCGCGTGAAGCCCGGCGTCGACTCGCTGGACAACGCAGCTCGGTTCATGCCCGCCTTCGAGCGGGTCCTGACGCCCGAGCAAATCCGGGCGATCGCCGCCTATCTGCTCGAGCTGAAGTAGGGGCGCGCCCGGGGCGGCCCGACTCGGAGGGGAGACGACGATCGCAACACTTGTCGGCACGTTGTCTCAGCCTGCAGCCGCCCGGGGCGTGCTGTGGTCGTGGCTCACGACCGTCGATCACAAGCGCATCGGCGTGCTGTACGGAGTGACGGCGTTCCTCTTCTTCCTGATGGGGGGCGTGGAGGCGCTCCTCATCCGGGCGCAGCTGGCGGTCCCGAACGGTGGGGTCGTCGACCCCGACCTGTACAACCAGCTGTTCACGATGCACGCGCTGACGATGATCTTCCTGGCGGTGATGCCGCTGGGAGCGGCGTTCTTCAACTTCCTGATCCCGCTGATGATCGGCGCGCGCGACGTCGCGTTCCCCAGGCTGAACGCGCTCTCCTACTGGATCTTCCTCTCAGGCGGGATCCTCCTGACCAGCAGCTTCTTCCTCGGCGGCGCCCCGGACACCGGCTGGTTCGCCTACGCCCCTCTCAACGAGAGCCTCTACTCCGGCAGCGGGATGAACTACTACGTGATCGGGCTGCTGATCCTCGGCGTGTCGTCGCTCGCCGCCGCGCTCAACTTCGCCGTCACGATCATCAACATGCGGGCGCCGGGCATGATCATGATGCGGTTGCCGGTCTTCGCCTGGATGACGCTCGTGGTGGCATTCCTCCTCATACTCGCGCTGCCGGTGCTGACGGTCGCGTTGATCCAGCTGCTCTTCGACCGCAACTACGACACGAGCTTCTTCCTTCCCAGCGGCGGCGGGGATCCGATCCTCTGGCAGCATCTCTTCTGGATATTCGGCCACCCGGAGGTCTACATCCTGATCCTGCCGGCGATGGGAATCGTCTCGGAGGTACTCCCGACCTTCTCGCGCAAGCCGCTCTTCGGCTACCCGGCGATGGTCTTCGCCGGTATCGCGATCGGGTTCCTGGGATGGGCCGTGTGGAGTCATCACATGTTCACGACCGGTCTGGGAGCCGTGCCGCGCGTCGTCTTCGCCACGAGCACGATGATCATCGGGATCCCGACCGGCATCAAGATCTTCAACTGGCTCGGCACGATGTGGGGCGGAAGCATCCGCTTCACGACGGCCATGTACTTCGCCGTCTCGTTCATCGTGCTCTTCACCATCGGCGGAATCTCCGGCGTCATGCACGCCTCACCGCCCGTGGACCAGCAGCAGCAGGACACGTACTTCATCGTCGCGCACCTTCACTACGTGCTCGTCGGCGGCGCGATCGTCGGTCTCTTCGCTGGCCTCTACTACTGGTGGCCCAAGATCACCGGCCGCCTCCTCGGCGAGGGTCTCGGCAAGCTCAACTTCTGGCTGATGTTCGTCGGCCTCAACCTCACCTTCTTCCCGATGCACTTCCTCGGCGTGGCCGGGATGCCGCGGCGCATCTACACCTACGACGACGGCCTCGACTGGGAGTTCTGGAACCTCGTCGCCTCGCTGGGCTCGTTCGTGCTCGCGCTCGGAGTGCTGGTCTTCATCGTCAACGTCGCGCGCACCATGAAGCGCCCGAAGACCGCCTCCTGGAATCCCTGGGATGCATCCGGCCTGGAGTGGGCCACGTCGTCGCCGCCGCCCGAACACGACTTCGACGCGATTCCCGAGGTCCGCGCGCGCGACCCGCTGTGGCACGACCGCGATCACGGCCTGAGCCAGCCGGCGGGAGACGCGGGGACACACATTCACATGCCGCCGCCGTCGTACTACCCGCTCATCGTGTCCGCGGGCGTGCTCATGCTCGGCGTCGGACCGCTCTCCCATCTCGCGGTGACCGCGCTCGGCGTGGCGGTGATCATCTACGGAATCTGGGGCTGGGTCCTGGAACCCACGGACTAGGCGAGGTCGCATCGTGGCCGTAGCTCAGCGCAGCGTCCTCCACCACCTCTCCACCGGGATCGACAACCGGAAGCTCCTGATGTGGATGTTCCTGGGCTCGGAGTGCCTCTTCTTCGGGGCTCTGATCTCCACGTACCTCATCTTCAAGGGTGACATTCCCCCCGCACCCGGGTCCTTCATCGACGCTCACACGCACCTCGAGGGCGGCCGCGCCGTGGTGACGGGGTGGTTCCCATCCGACCGCACCGTCGACGGTGTCAGCTACCAGGGTGTCCTCGACATCCCGATCACCTCGCAGAGCACCTTCGTGCTGCTGATGAGTTCGGTCACGATGGCGCTGGCCGTGTTCGGTGCGCGGCACGCGCGACCCGTGATGATGCAGCTCTCTCTCGCGGCGACGATCGCGCTGGGGCTGACCTTCCTGGGCTACCAGGCCTACGAGTTCTACACCTTCGGGCAGGAGGGGCTGAACCTCGGGACCAACCAGTTCGGAGCATCGTTCTTCGTGCTCACGGGCTTCCACGGAGCCCACGTCTCCGTCGGCGTGGTGATCCTGGGCTCGATGCTCGTGGGCGCGTTCCGAGGGAGGGGCCTCGGGCCCGAGGCCGGCTTCCATGTGGAGACGGCCGGCCTCTACTGGCACTTCGTCGACATCGTCTGGATCGTGATCTTCACGGTCGTCTACCTGATTCCGGCCTAGTGGGAAGTCGCGTGGAGCGGGATCAGGGAAGGAAGGCGAGCGCGCGATGAGCGGTCAGGAATCGCACGCCGAATCGGCCGACAAGCAACACGGCCTCGCACCGAAGCAGTACATCGGGATCGGTGCGGCGCTCGCGCTGGTCACCGCCGTCGAACTCGGCGCCTCGCTATGGGTCGACCTCGGGGACGCGCTGATCCCGGTGCTGATCATCCTCTCCGCGGTGAAGTTCGTCGCGGTCGTCGCCTTCTTCATGCACCTCTACTTCGAGCCCCCGTTGCTCACGCGACTCTTCGCCGGGGCGTTCACGCTCGCCGCCGCCGTGCTGATCTGCCTGCTGGCGCTCTTCTGGACCGACGTCACCGATCTCCTCTCCTCGTGAATCCGAGGTTCGTGGTCTTCGATTGACTTGGCGGCAGCAGTGAGAGCCAACGGGACGCCATTGCACGGCGAGCTTCCGGCCTGCCACGTACACGACGAGCCTGCGTCAAGCGGGTGCAGGGCACCACAGTGGTCTCGATCCCGCCCCGGTGAGACGACGCCCGTCGGAGTCGTGGCTGCGGGCATCTGCACTCCGACCCGCTCACGCGCCGCGCTCCGAAGGGACATGAAGCTAGGCCATCGCCTCCACACCCCGCCGAGCGAGCTCCTCGTCCTCGGAGGCGGCGAGACCGGAGACGCCGACCGCACCGACGCAGGCGTCATCGGCGCTCAGGATGGGGACGCCGCCCTGAAGCGTGGTGAGGCCGGGGTCCGCGAGGTCGCCGATACCCACGCCCATCTCGGCGAGCCTCACACCGAGCGCTGCGGTCTCGCTGCGGGTGCGCGCCGCGCTGTACGCCTTCGCCGTCGCCACGCGCCCCGAGAGCGGGTTGCCGGGCCCGGAGCGCGCGAAGGCCACCAGCTCGCCCGCGTCGTCGACGACAGCGACCGCGATCGGGCGCGGATCCTGAGTCGCGGCGTGCGCCTCGAGGATCGCGTCGAGCGCGCGCCGCCCCTCGCTGAGCCCCACCGTCTCCCGGCTGTGCATCGTCCGCCCCCATTCCCTGCTGGCCCCGACATCGGCAGCACCGTGGTTATAGCGCCCACAACGACGCCGGGTCGGACGCGCACGCCGTCGCGGTAGACTCAGGCGCCGCGCCCGGTCGAGCGCGGCGGGAGGGCGCCGTGGCCGAGGTAGTGTCGCGCGACGGTCTTCAGATCCACTACGAGGTCGACCTCCCCCCCGAGACGGGGGCCTCCGAGCCGGAGACCGTGGTACTCCTGCACGCGGCCGGCGCCGACGGGTCGGCGTGGGAACGGCTCGGCTGGGTCGAGCCCCTGACGGAGGCCGGGCTGCGGGTGATCCGCCCCGACGCGCGCGGCTACGGGAGAAGCGGAGGCGTCGCCGATCCCCGGCTGCTCGCGGGGTCGCCGTGCGTCGACGACATCGCCTGCGTGCTCGACATCGAGGGGGTGGACGCGGCGCACCTCGCCGGCTACTCGATGGGGGCATGCCACGCCATCCGCTTCGCCGACGCGCAGCCGGCCCGGGTGCGCTCGCTCACGCTCGGCGGCGTGATCGTCGGCGCGCTCGCGATCCAGGGTCTCCACCTCGCGGCCGAGGAGCGGGCGGAGGAGCAGCGCGCACGGGCGCTGAGCCAGCTCGACGGTGCGTTGACGCGGCTCTCGGGCCAGGCGGCGGAGGTCGTGCGCGCGGCGCGCGAGGTGGTGCGAACAGAGCCTTTCGCCCGGCCCGACCTCTCGGGGGCGCGGGTGCCGGCGCTGGTGGCCGCTGGCGGCGACGATCCGGCGGCGGAGCCCTGGATCCGCGAGGAGCTCGCGCGGCTCTTGCCGGGCGCACGGGTGCTCGTGCTCGAGGGGAGGGACCACGTCGGCTGCCTCACCGACGCGCGCTTGCGCGATGCGGTCGTCTCCTTCCTCGTGGAGCACCGCGCGCCCGGAGCGGGCGGCCCGCCCTCGCTATAGTGCGGACCACGATGCGCGCGGAGGACGGAGGAGCGTGATGGCGGCCCGGACCTACCGGATGGGGGTGATCGGCACCGCGTGGGCGGCGGCGGCGCCGCTCCCCGCGTTCTCGACGTACGACGGAATCGAGCTCCACGCGATCGCGAGCGGGCGCCGCGAGCGCGCCGAGGCCGCCGCCGCGACGTACGGCATCCCGCACGCCTCCGACGACTACCGCGAGATGCTGGCGATGCCCGAGATCGACATGGTCTACATCGCCGGTCCCAACGAGCTGCACCACCCGATGGTGCTCGCCGCGGCCGAGGCCGGAAAGCACATCCTCTGCGAGAAGCCCATAGGCCTGAACGTGGAGGAGGGGCGCGAGATGCTCGCCGCCGTGGAGGCCGCGGGCGTCGCCCACGTCGTCTGCATGACGATGCGTCCGTTCGTCACGCACGGCTACATGCGGCAGTTGATCGCGGAGGGGGTGATCGGGGAGCCGCGCCACTACAGCTACAACCACTTCGCGGGCTGGCCGGGGCGCGACTGGAGCTGGCACCGCGACGCCGACCGGGGCGGCGGCATGCTGATGGCGGTCGGCAGCCACTACATCGACATGGCGCGCCAGTTCGTGGGCGAGTGGGCGAGCGTCTCCTGCGAGTTGCGGCACTGGACCGACGAGGTGCCCGACGAGGCCGGCGTGATGCACCGCGTGACCGCCGACGACAGCTTCGCGCTGCTCGGCTCCGCCCGCTCCGGCGCCGCCATCTCGATCCACTTCTCGGCCAACGTCCCGGGCGTGCTCGGGCGCCGCGTGGAGCTCTACGGCAGCGAGGGCAGCGTGGTGGTCGACGGCGACGAGATGGGCGCGGGCGCCACCGTCACGGTGGCCAGGCGCTCGGAGGGCGGTAAGCCGCGCGTCGTGGAGGTGCCGCCGCCCGACGACCCGCCCGAGGTCGCCGCGTGCGCCGAGCGCCGCTTCGGGACGATGGCGCACGCGCTGATCCGCGCCATCGAGAGCGGCGAGCCGCAGGAGCCGAACCTCGTCGACGCGCTGCGCGTGCAGGAGGTCCTCGACGCGGCCGTGCGCTCGGCGCGCGACGGGGTCGTAGTGACGCTGCCGGATCCCTCAGGGAGCTAGGCCCCGACCGGCGCCCGGGGCGCGCTGCGGCTCGGACGGGAGCGGAGATGGGGCCACGCCTCCCCGGCGAAGCGGCCGCCCGATGATCCTCGACGCGCGCAGCCTCCCCGACGGAGGCGAGCTCGACGCCGACCTCTTGATCGTCGGCGGGGGTCCCGCGGGGCTCACCATCGCCCGCGAGCTCGCTGCCGACGGGCCGCGCATCCTGCTCGTCGAGTCGGGCGGACGCGAGAGCGACGACGGGGCGCAGCGGCTCGCCGACCTCGAGGAGAGCGCCAGCGACCTCCATCCGCACGGCGAGACCCGCTGGCGCCAGCTCGGCGGCACGGCGCACATCTGGCACCGATCCGCCGACCTCTGGGCGCGCTACCTCCCGCTCACCCCGCTCGACCTGCAGGCGCGCGACTGGGTGCCGGACTCGGGATGGCCCTTCGGCTGGGAGGAGCTCGAGCCCTACCTGGAGCGGGCGCTTGCGACCTGCGGCGTTCCGGAGCCCTCCGGCCGCGTCGAGGACTGGGAGAGCGCCGCGGCGCCGCGGCTCCCCCTCGATCCGTCACGCTTCGAGACGGCTATCGAGACGTTCGGTCCCCCCGAGGTCTTCACGGAGCGCTACCCCGCAGAGCTCGAGTCGAAGGCTCACGTCACGATCCTGACGCATGCGACGGCGGTCGCGCTCGAGCCGCGAGCGGGAGGGGAGGCGGTCGAGCGGGTGCGCCTCGCCTCGCTCGGGGGCGGCCGGCGCTCGGTGCGGGCGCGCCGCTTCGTGCTCGCGGCGGGCGCGATCGAGAACGCCCGGCTGCTCCTGCTCTCGAACGAGCGAGAGGCCGCGGGCATCGGCAACCGCCGCGACCTCGTCGGCCGCTACCTGATGGAGCACGCCAAGGTGCACGCGGGCATCCTCACCGCCCGGGAGCCCTCGCTGATGGAGCGCTCGGCGCTCTACGGCGTCCGCCGGGTGGGCAGCGGCATGGTCGGCGCGAAGCTGGCGCTTGCCCCGGCGGCGCAGCGCGAGTTCGAGCTGCTGGCGAGCGCCGCACGGCTCGTGCGCGCGGGCGGAATCCGCTGGTCGCGCGTCCCCGCCGGAGAGCCCGCGTTCGATGTCGAGCTGCAGACGGAGCTCGCCCCCGACCCCCACAACCGTCTCACGCTCTCCGAGCACGCCCGCGACGAGCTGGGGATGCCCCAGGCATCGGTGCGCTGGCGCTGGAGCGACGGCGAGCTCGCGAGCGTGCGGCGCACGGAGCGGCTGCTCGCCGACGAACTCGCGCGCGCGGGCGTCGGCCACCTCGAGGTCCCGCCTGCGGGCGATCTCCCCGAGCTGACGTCGCCGAGCTCGCACCAGATGGGCACGACCCGCATGCACCGCGATCCGGCGCGCGGCGTGGTGGACGGGGCGGGCCGCGTGCACGGCGTGCCGAACCTCTGGGTGAGCGGCGCATCGACCTTCCCGACGGGCGGGTACGCGAACCCGACCCTGACCATCGTCGCCCTCGCGCTGCGCCTCGCCGACGAGCTCGGGCGCCGGGAGCACGAGGGCGAGCGCCCGATCGCAATCGAGGAAGCGAGCGGGCGGCCCGCGGGCGCCTGAGCAGCGGAGGGAGAGGGGTCATGCCGACGCGCGAGGAGGTGATCCGGGCCGGGCGGGCGATGCGCGCGACGCTGGGGCTCGCAGCCCCCGCGGCGCTTCACGCCGTGCCGGGGCTCGAGGAACACTCGACCGAGGCGATCTTCGGAGCGATCTGGGCGCGCCCCGGCCTGGGGCTCAGGGAGCGGATGCTGGCGACACTCTCCGCGCTCAGCTCACTCCAGCGCCTCGAGCAGCTGCGCCGCTACGTCGGCGCCGCACTCACCATCGGCCTCGCGCCGGAGGAGGTGGAGGAGATCCTCGTCCACTGCTCGGTGCACGCCGGGATGCCGACCGCCGCCGGATCGCTGGGCGTCGCGCACAAGGTCTTCGCCGAACGTGGCGTCGAAGCGGCCCCGCGCTCGGTGCCGGAGCGCTCGCTCGCGGAGGCGGAGGCGCGCGGCGTGGAGTTCCGCTCCGAACTCCTCGGCGAGAGCGCCGCCCCGCCGCCCTACCTCGTCGCCGCGGCGGCGCTGCAACCGGAGCTACGGACCTGGACACTACGCTATGCCTTCGGCGGGATCTTCCAGCGGCCGGGTCTGGACGCGCGCTCACGCGTGATCTGCAGCGTCGCGTCGCTCGCGGCGCTGGGGCAGGAGGCTCAGCTCGCCGCCTTCGTGCGGGGAGCCACCGGACTCGGGATCACGCGCGAGGAGATGGGCGAGCTCTTGCTGCAGGTCGGGCCGTACGCCGGGATGCCCGCGAGCGCGAACGCGATCACCGTCGCGGCGCGCGAACTCGGCGATCCCTAGCAGGGTTGTGATTTTCTCCCTGGGTGCCCGGAGCATGGCCGGCGGTGCCCCGCGGGTGCAACAAACGCCCCCGGTAGCTGTCAGAAGCCCCAGGTAGTGGTCGACTGTAACTGATAAGACGAGTATACTAACGATCATACAAGAGGGACCCCCACGAGGGAGGATATCGATGCGAGGACAGAGCGAGGACCAGGGCCGCGCCACTCTCACCTGCCCGGAGATGTTCGTCCCCAGCGACCACCCGCTCCGACGCATCAAGCCCATCGTCGACCGGGCGCTCGCCAATCTCTCCCCGCGCTTCGACGGTCTCTACAGCGAGTCCGGGCGACCGTCGATTCCGCCCGAGACGCTGCTCAAGTCGACACTCCTCATCGCCTTCTTCTCGATTCGTAGCGAGAGCCAGTTCTGCGAGCGGCTGCGGTCCGACATGGCGTTCAAGTGGTTCCTCGACCTCCCGGGAGACCCCGGTTCCTTCGACCGCTCCACGTTCTCGAAGAACCGCTCCCGGCTCCTTGACGGCGACATCGCCCGGGGGTTCTTCGAGGAAGTCGTGAGGGAGGCGAGGGAGCGGAACCTGCTGTCCGAGGAGCACTTCACGGTCGACGGGTCGCAGCTCGAGGCGTGGGCGTCGCACAAGAGCTACCGGTCACGCGACGAGCAGGACGGGGACAAGCCTGCGGGCCGCAATCCGGACGTCGACTTCCGCGGCGAGCGCCGGCACCGGGACACCCACGTCAGCACGACCGATCCCGGCGCGCACCTGTACCGGAAGGGGAACGGGCAGGCGGCGCGCCCGAGCTACATCGGGCATGTGATGACGGAGAACCGCAACGGGCTCATCGTCGATGTCGAGCTCACGACGGCGCACGGGCGGGCGGAGCGGGATGCGGCGCTGGCCATGGCCGAGCGCAGCCTGACACCGGGGGCGACGCTGGGCGCCGACAAGGGATACGACGCGAAGCACTTCGTGGAGGGGCTGTGCGAACTCGGGGTCGTGCCGCACGTGGCACGGCGAGCGAAGCACAGCGCCATCCCCGAGGAGGTGGCGCAGACGCCCGGCTACGAGGTGAGTCAGCGCCGGCGCAAGATGGTGGAGGAGAGCTTCGGGTGGCTGAAGACCGTGGGGGGCGGGCGCAAGCTCCGCTACATCGGCGAACAGGTCAACGGTTTCTGGATGGAGATGGGCGCTGCCGCGTACAACCTGGTGCGCGTGGCCAATATCGACGCCGCGCTGTCACGGGCGTAGTGCGCCCGGAGTAGGTCCCGGGGCGCCCGGACGGGCTGAGAGAGCCCCGGAGGGGGCCAGAATCGGCCCCGAAATGACGCCGCATACGCCCTCTTGGCGGTGATTCGCTCCGTGGCCGCGCCAAAGGGGGCCTTTTTCCCGACCCTGCTAGTGCGCAGCGATGCCACTCCTCATCACCGCATATCGGTGTCGCGGACATAAGACCGGGGCGAATGGGTGGGCCCCTGCGTGCTGGAGGCAAGTCGACGCGCTCCACTTCCTCGGACGGCACAATCATCAAACTCGGCTCGCGGGACGAGCCGCTGAGCAGCGCTGGCGAATCCGAGAGGGTCCCGCGCGCCAGACAGCGCTGCGACTCGCGCGGTCGCGCGCGAACGCTACGGAGGGCTGTCGAGCTTCGGCAGAGGATTGACAGGAGGCGCTAGTATGAGAACACAAGTTCGTATGGAGGCGTTCTGCGATGCCATCGACGATTGAATGGACGGATGAGACTTGGAATCCGGTCACGGGTTGCACGCGGGTGTCTCCCGGCTGCGACCATTGCTACATGTACTCGATGTACCCGCGACTAACCGCGATGGGCGTGCGCGGGTACGAGACTGCACCGCAGGAAGTGCAACTGCTGCCTGAGCGTCTAGACGCCCCCTTGCGGTGGAGAAAGCCCCGCCGCATCTTCGTCAACAGTATGTCCGACGTCTTTCATCCGCGTGTTCCCTATGAATTCGTGACGCAGGTCTTTGATGTGATGAGCATCGCAGCGGCAGCGCGCGGGCACATATTCCAAGTCTTGACAAAGCGTCCGGGGCGAGCGGTCGGATGGTGGGACCGCAACCAGAGCCGATATGGCGGGGTGTGGCCAGCAGGCGTCTGGATTGGCACTTCGGTGGAGAACCAGAAGTACGCACCACGAATAACGGTGCTGGCGCGGCTGCCAGCAAAGGTACGCTTCGTCTCGGCCGAACCGCTGCTCGGCACCATCGACCTCGGCACTTGGCTTCGTCGAGGAGACATCCATTGGGTTATTGCTGGCGGCGAAAGCGGACGCGGCGCCAGAGCGATGGACTTGGACTGGGCAAGGGGCCTGCGTGACCAATCAGCCGACGCAGGTGTCGCATTCTTCCTCAAGCAGCTAGGGGGTAGGCGCGGCAAGCGGTCGGGAGACGAAGCAGTCTTAGACGGACGTCAATGGCGTGAATATCCTGCGACTGCAATCAGCGGCCAGCATGTCCGTTAGCGGTACCACTTGGCCACTCGAGCCGCAGACCAGAGGCAAACACCTCGTACTCGAGAGTTACATGCAGGCTTGGTTGCCAATCATGAGCAAATGGAATGGCCGCATCCTCTTCATCGACGCGTTCGCCGGGCCAGGCAAGTACTCAGGTGGCGAGCTCGGCTCACCGGTCATTGCTCTAAATGCGTTGATCAACCATCGCGCCCGGAATCAGTTCCAAAGCGAAGTGAATTACATGTTCATCGAGCGCGACGCGGCCCGAAGCATGCACCTTGAACGGGTTCTGGGCGATCTTAAGGGTCAATTGCCTCCACAGTGCCACTACGAAGTCATCAACGACACCTTTGATGAGACTCTCACAGATGTTCTCGACGAACTCGAAGAGCAACGAACCCATCTGGCACCGGCATTTGTGATGATTGATCCATTTGGTGTTTCCGGCACGCCCATGAGGACCATATCAAGAATATTGCGTAACCGGAGATCAGAAGTCTACATCTCGTTTATGTACGAGTCGATCAACCGATTCAAGACACGGCCTGAGTTCAGCAGGCATCTTGACGAGCTCTTTGGATGTACTCAATGGCGAGACGGAATCGACCTAACGGACAGCGTAGAGAGGAAGGAGTTTTTCTATGACTTGTATAAGAATCAGCTCAAGAGCAACGGTGCCAGGTTCGTTGTTCACTTCGAACTCTATAGCGGTAGTAGACTAATATACACCATCTTTTTCGGAACCAATAGCCTAGACGGTTGCGACAAGATGAAGCAGGCAATTTGGAAAGCTGACCCGTTCGGAGACTTCAAGTTCCGAGGTGGACAGCACGGTCAACTCACTTTTGGCGAAAGCATTGTCGACCTTAGTCGTCTTGCGATGGAGCTGCGTAGTCAGTTCGCATCCAAAGGATGGCAGAACATTGAAGATATCGAGGAATTCGTAAAGTCCGACGCAACGGACTTCCATTCGGGTCACTTAAAGAGCAGTACTTTGAAGCCCATGGAGGTCCGTGGGGAGATCGAGATACTGCAAGGTACACGAAGAAGATCAAGAACGTACCCTGAGGGTACGATGCTCCAGTTCCTCGCGCCGACTGCTGATGAGGCCATCGCGAGGAAGTCCTAGAGCGCCCTGCACAAAAAGGTAGGGTTCCGCGGCCCGGTCGATCCAACTGAGACGACAAGCTTCTGGCAGCCTCGTGAGGTCGTCCTAGTCGACGCCGACCTGGGCGAGACCTCAGCACCCAGCACCGCCTCGGCGAGCACCGCCCAGTCGCCCAGCCGAGTTGTGCAGCCTCTCAGGCGAGCGCCGCGACCGCCTCGGCCTCGCTCAGCACGGAGCCTCCGCCGTGCTCCAGGCAGCGGGGGCAGGTCGGCTCGGCCGGCGCGCCCATGTCGAAGAGGCGCACCTGCTGCGGCGCCGCGGCGATCAGCAGCCCGCAGACGGTCCCGACCCGCTGCACATAGTAGAGCCGCGGCTCGAGTTCCTCCGCGCCGTGCAGCAGCACCCAGTGCCAGTCATCGGCGAGATCATCCATCGCCTTGGCGACGATGCGGACGTCGGACACCGCTCCCACCTCCCGGCCCCGCTCCGTCGGACGAGCCGCCGCCGGCCGCGGCGCCGGTGTACGGTACGCTACACGGGCGGGAGCCGGGGGAAGCGGGAATGCGATGCGCGGCTACGCCTCCTGTCGCTGGGGACAGGTGCACTTCCGGGCTGAGGGAGTGGGCGAGGCGGATGCTGCGCGCCCGACCGCGCTTCTCTTCCACGAGTCACCACAGTCCTCGGCCATCTTCGAGCGGACGCTCCCGCTCCTCGGCGAGCGGATCTCCGCCTACGCCTTCGACACGCCGGGCTACGGTCACTCCGACCCGCCGCCGGGCCCTCAGTCCGTGCCCGAGTACGCCGCCGCGATGCTCGAGGCGGCCTCATCCCTCGGCGTCGATCGCTTCGCCGCCGTCGGCGTGCACACCGGCACCGGGATCGCGCTGCAGATGGCGGCGCAGGCGCCCGAGCGCGTGAGCCACCTCGTGATCTCGGGGACGCCGGGGGCGATGCGCGAGTGGCGCGCCGGCTGGCTCGCCTCGCCGCCGGGACCGATCGCGCTCGCCGAGGACGGCTCGCACCTGCGCGATCAGTGGCGCACCGCCACCACCCGCGGCGGCGCCGCGGACCTCGCGCTGGCGACCCTGATGACCACCAGCGTGCTGCGCATCCACGAGCGGTGGGGCTGGGCGCTCGACGGGGTCGCGCGGCACGACCCCGAGCCGGATCTGAGGGCGCTCAGCTGCCCGGTGCTCGTGCTCGGCGTGGAGTTCGACACGCTCATCGAGGAGGACCGCGACGCGGCACTCACCGCGCCCGGCGCCCGCTTCGAACTCTTCGAGGGACTGCCGGGGCAGCTCCCGTGGCGAGCGCCGCACCGCTTCGCGCGCGAGGTGGCGGACTTCGTGACGGCGCCCTGATCGCGCATCCGAGATCCGGCGCCACCCTGGTCCCGAGCATCGTCCGCGGCCTCGTCGGAGCCGTCCGGCCGATTGGCGCTCTGACTTGGTAAGTGATACCTAGACTCTCGGCGATCGGGACGGCGATCAGGTCCAGTCGCGGACGTGGAGGAGCAGGCCGGGCCGGAAGCGCTGACGGGAATACCGCCCCGCCGAGCAGCCAGGTCTGTGCCGAGGACGACGCAAGCCGGAGGCATGAGCGTGCGCACACTCATAACGACCATCTCGATCATTGCCCTTGTCCTGGCGGTTGCCGCCTGCCAGGGAGATGCCGGACCTGCCGGAGAGCAGGGGCCTCCCGGGCCTCAGGGTCCCGCGGGGGACATCGCCACCGAAGCGCCGGCCGCCGTACCCCCCAGATGGGAGCCCGCCGAGTACACCAAGTATGTCGTCAGGGCGGCCATCAGGAAGTATGACTCAGAGGGTCTCGATGCCACGGTCGCCCACTACAACACCAGGGCGAGCATCGACGGCCAATGGTACGTGTTCATCGGCGATCAGGACGACATAATACGAGCCCATGCCAACCCCGACCTCGTTGACCGGCCCGCCTCCGAGGCCGTCGGGCCTCACAACTATCCCGCCGGAGAGGCGGTGGTCGCGGTCGCCGACGAGGACGGCGCCTGGTTCAGTTACACCTTCACGAACCCGGCCTCGGGCGCCGTCGAGGTCAAACATTCCTGGATAGTCGAATACGACGGCCTGACCTTTGGATCAGGCTGGTATGAGCGAGCGCCCGGCAAGTCCGACGCCCCCGCCTACACCACGACCTTCGTCGGGAGGGCCATCGCCCTGTACGACGCCATCGGCCGCGAGGACACGGTCGCCTACTACAACACCACGGAGAGCGTGGACGACCAGTGGTACGTCTTCATCGTCGACCAGGACGGCTACACCATCGCCCACCACAATCCGGTGTTCCGGGGTCGGGATCCCAGCCTCCGCGTCGACTCCACGGGATACTTCTACGGCGACGAGCTGCTGGGTGCCCCCGAGTCGGGACGCTGGGTCGACTACGTGCTGCTGAATCCCGACACAGGTGATGAGCGGCAGAAGCACACCTGGGCCGTGCGCTACGACGGGTTGATCTTCGCGTCGGGCTGGTACGAATAGCTGCCCGCCGGGGTCCGGTCCCGTGGTGAGGCCAGGCGACCGCTCGGGAGCGGGCCTGAGGGCGTGACGCCCTCAGCCGGTTCGTCCCGCCATACCTGCCGGAGGTCCTCAGCCCTCGAGCAGGAAGGCGAGGACCTCCCGCGTCCACAGCTCCGGGTGCTGGAACGGCACGGAGTTGCCGACCGAGGGGACGCGGAGCCCGCGCGCGTTCGGAATGAGATCGAGGAACTTCTCGTGCGAGCGGCCGAGCTGGCTGCCGGTGCCGTGTATCACCAGCGTCGGCGCCTGAACGCGCGGCGCCGCCTCCCACATCTCGTAGTGGCACATCGCATAGGGACCGGCGCCCTCCCAGGCCATCGGCGCGTAGGGCTCGGGCGCCTCATCGGCGAGCCGTAGCTTGTCGATGAAGCGCTGCCTGAGCAGCCGGAAGTCGGGCGTGGCGCCGGGCATCTCCTCGCTGACGCGATCGCGGGTCCACTGCCAGAGGCGCTTCAGGAACTCACCCTCGTCGTCGGGCTCGCGGTACTCGTGCAGACGCAGGTGCGCGGCGCGCCGCCGCTCGGTGTTCCAGTTGAAGGGCTCCTCCAGCACGAGCCGGTCGACACGCTCCGGCCAGCTCACGGCGAGCTCCGTCCCGATCATCGCCCCCGTGTGCGTACCGACGACGTGCACCCGCTCGAGCCCGAGCCCGTCGAGCAGCCACAACGCCGCCTGCGCGTACTCGTGGAGAGATGAGTAGGGCTCAGGCGGCCGGTCCGACTCGCCGTGGCCCATCGTCGACATCGCGATGGCGCGCACCCGCGGCGCGAGCAGCGGCATGACCGGGAGGAAGTAGGCGGCGGAGGACGAGTTCCAGTGCAGGAGCAGCACCGCCGGCCCCTCGCCGGTTTCGCGGTATTCGATCGCGCCGTGCGGGCTCTGCACCAGCCCGTGAGTCGCGCGGTGGGCAGTCGTCGTCATCGCCAGACCCTCCCCGGCCGCCGATTCTCGCTGCCGGGCGGCCGCAGGCGGCACTCTACCACCGCGAAGCCCGGCACCCGGACGCCGCCCGGCGCGGCGAGACGCGCGCCAGCGGCGCCGGGAGCCGTGGTACAACTCGCACGCGTCGCCCCGGCCCCGGGGCGACGGGACGCGGACGGCGGCGATCGGGGGAACCGGATGACACTCATCGACGTGCACCGCCATCTCTGGGGCTTCGACTGGTTCCCGCCGAGCCACCTCCCGACCTTCACCGCCGAGGCGATCGCTCGCCGCACGGGACGCACGGTGGAGCAGGTGCTGGAGCGGATCCGCCAGTCCCCGACGATGGACGAGAGCGGCGACGGAGCCGTGGAGGAGATGGCGACCTACGGCATCGGTCACTCGGTGATCCAGGTGCTCGACTGGGGGATGGCGTACGGCCCGGAGGAGGACAACCAGCTCTCCGTGGAGGAGTTCCACCGCCGCTCCTACGCCGCCGTGGCGCGTCACCCCGGGAAGCTGTGGGCGATGTGCGGCGTCGACGCGAGGCGGCCGCGCGCGGTCGCCTTCCTCGAGGAATGCGTGCGCGACTACGGCGCCGTCGGCTGGAAAGTCTACCCGCCCAACGGCTACCAGGCGAGCGACGAGCGGCTCTTCCCGATGTACGAGAAGGCGCAGGAGCTCGACGTGCCCGTACTCATTCACACCGGCGGCAACATCTGGGCCTGGCCGGAGTGGGTGGAACTCGTCGCACGGCGCTACCCGGGGCTGCGCATCCTGATGGGGCACGCCGGCGCCGCCCGAGCGCCGTTCGAGACGGGGGCCTACTGGCGCGGCCTGGAGGCGGCGCAGGGGAAGCGCAACGTCTGGCTCGATCTCTGCGACTGGCAGGCCCTCGGCGCGGTGGAGGAGCACAACCTGCCGCAGCTGATGCGGGTGCTGCGCGTCTTCCTCGACGTGATGGGGCCCGATCGCGTGGTCTGGGGAAGCGATCTGCCTCAGACGGGCGTGGGCAGCGCCGCGCGCGCGCGGACGAAACGATTCGCCGAGATCGCGCTCGATCTCCCCGCGTGGGGTGCGCGCTACGGGGTCACATTCACCGAGGAGGAGCGTGACGGCCTCTGCCACGGGGCGGCGCGCCAGGCCTTCTCCAACGTCGACTTCGGCGCCGCGGATCCGGGACCGACGACGGGCGGCGACTAGCGCCGTTCACGGCGATCCGGACCCCCCGCAACCCCTTCACATACGTGGTAATGTGCCGATATTCGGGCAGGAGGCGACGCAGAACGCGGTCATTGGTTTGCGCGCCTTAGCGGTCCTGGGAAGGAACTGCTGTGGAGAAAGTTACGGTGGGCAACCTCGGGGCGCTGTCCCTGATTGTGGGCCCCGTGCTGGCGCTGGTCGCCTTCGCGCTCCAGCCCGGCGGCATGCTTATCGACAGTGCGGACATCTCGGACGGGGCCGGGCAGGTCGCCGCCGCGGCGGGGAACGCCGATCTGGCCAACTGGACGACGTTCTTCATCGTAGTCGGCCTGATCCTGACGCTCCACGGGCTGCAGTCCTTCCAGGACGGCAACGACGACAAGCTGGCGCGGTTCGCGTTCACCATGATCGCGGTCGGCATCCTCGGGTGGGTCTTCGCGCAGGCGCTGACCCTGATGATGGCCGACGGGCACGCCTCCGTGTACGCGACCAAGTTCGGGCTCGTCCTGATGTCGGCCGTTCCCCTGTCGCTGGGGATCGCCATTCACAGCTACGCCCTGTCGAACAGGGGCGACTCCACCAAGATCATCGCGTGGGTAGTCGCGGCGGCGTCGCTGGTCGCACTGGTGACCTACGTCATCGGCATCCTCGACAACAGCCAGCTCGACGACATGATCAGTATCGCCCGGATCTGCTACATCGCCTGGGCGGTCTGGTTCGTCATGCTGGGTCTGGATGGCCTCAAGACGTCGTCGGAGTAGCGAGAGGACTCCTCACGCGCCAGGTGCGCCTCGCGCGTGGGAGAAGGCCCCCGGGATGGCAGTACTCCTGCCATCCCGGGGGCCTCACCGCGTGCGGAGGATCCCCGGGTCGGCCCGGCGGCTGGCCCGCACCCCGACTCACCCGTCACGCTGCTCGTACCAGCCCTCGCCCGGCGGCTGCGTGTCGTCGTGGAACAACGTGAGCATGCCGCCGCCATCCACCAGGACGCGGTAGTAGGTGCGGTGCAGCGGCGCCGCGCGCCACCACTCCTCCGCGATGCGCCACACCTCCTCGACCCGCCGAATAGCGAGCGGCGAGCCCGGCGCGCCGTGCCGCCGCCACCTCCGCAGCGAGCGCGGCTCGCCATCGACACCGAGGCGAACCTCGATCGGCCGGGGCAGCCCGAGCGGGCTGAGCGCGCCGCCCCCGCCGCTCACGGGTCGTAATCCGCGAGGGCGTAGCGGCGCTCGGGGATGCGGCTGTCCGGCACCAGGGCGACGACGCGGCGCAGCGCCGCCCGGCTGTAGCGCAGCTGGAGGTGGTGCGCCATCTCATCGAGCCGCTCGCGGCGACGGACGCCCAGGTCGTGCAGCAGCCTCCCCTGGAGGCCGCGCTCGACGGTCAGCCCGTCTAGCTCCAGAGCCAGTTCCGCCACCGGCCCGCCGAATGCCGCCGTCTCGATGGCGGGGCGGACCGCGGTCCAGAGACGCGAGCGGTCGCCGGTCGGCTCGGTCAGCACGCGCGTGCGTTCCCAGAGACGTTCGTCCCCGGTCGTGGCGCCCAGGTGGACGGAGCGCACCAGGCGGCCGCGGGCAGGCGGGCGGCTGAGTGCGCGTCCCAGAAGTTGTTCGAACGTCATCAGCACCGCCTCGCGGCTGATGAGCGGCGGCTCGGACTGCGCCCTCTCCCGCACGCGCTCCCGGGGGGTCCGAGGAATCAGCGGCGACGCATCCTCGCCCCGTGCGGCGAGCCAGGCCCGCGTCCCCGCCGGCCCGAGCTGCGCCTCGACGGCGTGCCGCGGCAGAGCCGCCAGGTCACCGAGCGTGACGAGGCCGAGCACGGCGAGCCAGTCCCGATCGGCCCCCTCGAGCGGGAGCAATCCGATCGGCAACGCATCGAGAAAGGCCCGCGCCTCTCCCTCGGCAACCCGCAACCAGCCCCCGGGGGGTGCGACGGAGGCGGCCGCCCGCGCCGTGAAGCGGCTGCCGGCCACCCCCAGCCTCGCGCCCAGCGCTTGCGGAGCCGGCCCCAGCAGCGCCTGCGCAAGCGCATCCACCTCCGGGTAGAGACCATCGAGGCCGCGCAGGTCGGCGTAGACCTCGCCCGGAGCTGCCTCCTCGACAAGCGGGCTGACCGTGGCGACCGCATCCACGAGCTGCGAAGCGGCGCGACGCACGCGCGCGGGCCGCTCCGCGAGAACCACGAGCCCGGGACACCAGGCCACGGCCTCGCTGACTCGCTGTCCCGGACGCACGCCACGCCGTGCGGCGGCCGGACTCGCCTCCGCCACGCGCTGACCGCAGGCGCTGGCGATGGCGACGGGCCGGCCCCGCAGCTCCGGGCGGCGCGCGACCTCGACGCCGAGCGCGGGCGCCGGCACCAGCAGGCACGCGATATACGAGCTCGACATCTGCTACCCCCCGCCAGAAGGGGCGGCATCATATCAGAACTTTTGTTCTACTACACGTGTCCAGAACGCAATGCGCATGGCGTGAGCGTTGCTCAGTGTTCCTGATCAACGAAGGGGTTGAGCACCCTCACGCCGCCGTAGTCCTGATCGGAGCTCATATCCTCCGAGTAGACCGCGTCGCAGCCCATGGCGCGCGCGGCGGCGAGGATTGCACCGTCCCAGCAGGACAATCCGAATCGCTGACTGATGGCCACGCCGGCGCGGAATGTGTCGAGTGTGATGGGCTGAACCGGCAAGCTGTCGATGGCCTCGATGAATCGCAGGGCCTGCTCGGGAGTGATGGCCGCGGGGCGGCTGGGACGCGTCGCCCGATGATAGAACTCCTGAAGCACCTGGACCGAGATCGCCAGGTCGTCTTCCTCGAGGAGCGCGAGGGCGCGGCGGCGCTTGGCAGCGTTCTCCGACAGCGCGCTCACCGCATACAGCAAGACGTTGGTGTCAACGAAGCGCACGGCGGTCGTGGAGCGAGTCCCTCGGCAGGTTGTCGGCCATATGCAACCCGCCGCCGTTCTTCGTGATGTCCTCGACGGCTTCGGCCAGGAGCCTGCCCCGACGTTCGCGTTCTGTCTCAGCCACGTGGCGGTCAGATCCGATTCCGACTGCCTGCCCGCGGGCGAGACGCCTGAGATAGTCGCGCACGAGAGCCGATACCGATGTGTCCAGTTCCGCCGCCTTGGTGCGGGCGAGCCGATGGGTCTCGTCATCGACGGACACGGTGATATTCCGCATATTCACAGCTCCACATATTCTGTGTTCCACAGCCTACCCTCAGCAGCGACCGGTTAGCAATGCGTAACGCGGTACTGCGCGTGCCCCGTCGCGTGCGGCGAGCGGTGGCGCCGAGAACTACGGCGCGGCTACCAGCGCTGGGAGACGGAGCCGCGCGGCCGGGAAGCGCGACACCTGACACGGGAAGGAGCTGATCGCGCTGACGGGGTGCCGCGACCGGCGCATCCCCGTCCTCGTGCAGGCGGGACGCGGGAGCCAGCCGGTAACGGCCCTCGGAGCCCCGTCACCGGCTGTAGCCCGACGTGGGAGCCAGCTCTGCTGCAGCCTGCGTGAGCCGGTTCAGGAGGAAGCGGAAGTCGGCGTAGGACTGGAGCGATCCGAGCACCCCCTGAAGAGCGCTCAGCTCCGCCCCGAGGGCGGAGAGGTCGCCCCGGATGCCGGCGTAGTCGACCTCCGCGTTCTCGACCTGGGGTGAAAGGGCGCTGTAGCGATCGGCGGCGAGCCCCACGATCGCCGCGAGCCTGAAGTAGCGCTCGCCGGCAGCGAACGAGGTGCCCGCGTCGCCGAGGACGTCGGCGTTCTGGCTGCGTGATGCCCCGGAGGCCGGGTCCACCCAGCGCACCTCCACGTTTCCCAGTCGGGTGGAGCGGTTGCCGGCGCCCTCGTGGAGGACGAGCTCGTAGAGCACCGTCGTGGCGGCCCCGGAGGGGAGCTCGGCGAACTCCCTGCGGTTCTGCTCGAAGGTGTGATCCGGCGTGATGCGGTTCTCGTAGCCGACGATGCGCCAGGCCTGAACGATCGCGGGATCCCACGTCACCTGGGCCCGTGCCTGGTCGGCGAAGGGCGTGGAGAGCGCGAGCCAGTTCTCGCGGCTGAACGTCGCGCGAGCCTGCGCGGCGTCGTCGAGGTAGCGGTACCAGCCGTTGCCGTGCTGGGCCAGCTGCTCCAGCAGGAAGTCATTGTAGTTCTCGATCCCCACGCCGATCGTGATCAGGCGGAGCGGGTTCGTGCTGTCGGAATCCGGGGCCGACTCGAGGATGGCGAACGGATCCGTCGCGTCCACGTTCGCCACGCCGTCGGACATCAGGATGATGTAGTTGTAGGCCCCGGGCCGCTCGAGGCGGGCGGCGCCTGCGAGCCGGACGCCGAGATTGAGCCCGGCCTGCACGTTCGTGCTGCCCGACGGCACCAGGCGGCTGATCGACGACACGACGTCCTGATCGTCGGGTGCACTGTGTTCGACGGTGTAGTCGTCGAGCACACGCTGGCTGAAGTGCACTACGGCGACGCGATCGCGGGAGCTGAGGCTCTGGCGGAGGGTCTCCGCCGCCTCGCGGGCGATTGCGACGCGGTTCCCCTGGCTCATGGAGCCCGATGCATCCAGCACGAGCGTCACGTTCAGGGGCGTGTCGTCGCGGAGCTCCGGCGCCTGGAGAGCGATGCGCACGAGGTGCCGGTCGCTCTCGAGCGGATGCCGCGCCACCTCGCTCGTGACGGCGAAGCTGCGATCGTCGCCCGGCGCCGCATAGCCGTAGTCGAAGGCGTTAATCCACTCCTCCGCCCGCACGGAGTCGGGCTCGACGGTGTAGCCGTTGCGAACCCAGCTCAGGGCGAGGAAGTAGGACGTGCGATCGGTGTCGAGGCTGAACGTGGAGATCGCATCGGTCGACGTCTCCGCGAACGGCGTGCGGCCGTAGTCCTCGAACGTGGTGGCCGCGGGCTGCTGGGGCTGGGGCGGGTGATCGAGGCCAGGCGGATGCTTGGAGCCGGGACCGGTCGCGGGCGGCTCCGGCGGCGCTGACACCGTCGAGCCCCCGTCGGCTGCGCTTTCTGACTCCGAGGCGGCGCCGTCACCGCCGGTTCCGCCAGAGCCGCTGGCCGGGGTGGCGATCGGCTCGGCGACGACCGGGGCCGCCGGGGCGGGCGGGGCAGCCGGGGCAGCCGTCGCGGCGGGCGCAGCCGCCACGACGGGCGCAGCCGTCGCGGTGGGCGCAGCCGTCGCGCGGGGCACAACCGCCGCCGCGGACGCAGCCGCCGCGGTGGGCGCAGCCGTCGCGCGGGGCTGCGCCGCCGCGGTGGGCGCAGCCGCCGCGCGGGGTGCAGCCGTCGCGGCAGGGGCGGCCAGCGGGTCGATGAGGGGCGCCGCCGCGACGGGGGCCAGTTGGGCGGCAGCTGTCGCGACGGCGTAGGCAGCCCGCAAAGCCTCAACGTTTTCCGGGGCGAACCGCCGGCCGGCGGCCACCGGGGCAGCGTCGCCGCCACCGTTACCGGTGAGGAGCCAGGCTCCCATCCCGGCGGCCAGAACCAGGACGGCCGCGGCCGCCGCCGGAACCCAGGCCGTCCCGCCGACGAGGGCTCCGCCACGCAGCAACGCGAAGCGGCGCGGCGGCTCTTGCTCGCCCAGCTGCCCCTCCAGTCGATCCCAGAGGTCGTCGGGCGCGCGCAGCTCGGAAGCCTCCTCGGTGAAGTGCTCTCTCAGGCGGCGCTCCATCTCCTGATCGAATGCGTCGTTAGGTGCCATTGCCGGCTACCTCCATCACGCCGGACTGCTCCAGCAACTCGCGCATCTGGCGGAGCGCACGGTGAAGCCGCGACTTGACTGTGCCCTCCCGCACCCCGGCGGAGCGGGCCACCTGTGGAACCGTCAGGTCGGCGAAGTAGCGCAGCACGACGACCTGGCGGTGTTCGGGGCTGAGCCGGGCGAGGGCCTGACGCACGGCCTCGCGGTTCTCGCTCGCCTCGACTGAGTCCTGCGGACCGGGGGTCGTTCCCGGCAGCAGCGACTCCTCGATCGGCACCGTCGTCAGCGTGCGTCTCCGCTGCTGGGAGAGCACGGTGTTCACGAGGATCCGCATCAACCAGGGCTTCACCGGGAGGCCCCGCCGGAAGGTACGGATGCCGCGCCAGGCCGACAGGAACGCCTCCTGGACGTGCTCCTCGGCGTGGGCGGCATTGCCGGTCATCACGTAGGCGGTGCCGTAGAGCGGGTTCTTGTACCGCTCCACAAGATGGCGAAAGGCGTCATGGTCTCCGTCCTGACAGCGCCGGATGGCCTCGTCGTCGGTCATACGCCCCTCACCCTCCGCCGGTCGGCCGGGGTAGCTCGTGCGTCGCGTCTCACGCTGCTCCAACACCATCCTGCCGAGAGATATGCGGCTTCACGCCGGATCGTTCCCTGGTCCGTCACGCCGCCACCATCCAGTAACCGTTGCATGCCGGGGCTCCCGCGCTCGCGGCCGAGCCGTGAGGCGGATATCTGATAGGTGGCTCCGGCCAGCAGTGATGCTATGGGTAATCTGCGCTCACAGGGTGGCGTTGCTCCGCCAGGGCTCGTTCGGGCGGTATGTTGATCTTGGAACAGATGTTCTGTTACTCTCGGCCGCCGTTCGCGGCGGAAAGGAATGCCGGTGGCACGCGGGCGCCGGGAACTAGAGCCCGGCTACATGGAGCGCTGGGACGAGTTCGAGCGGCGGCGCGCGCAGATCGAGACGGGGGTGCCGGTCCCCCGGACGCCGCGCGGCTCCCCACCGCCCATCCCGGAGGAGGCACTGGGCGGCGTCCCATACGTGGAGCTGCACGCACACAGCTACTACTCGCTGCTGGAGGGCGCCTCGAGCCCGGACGAGCTGGTGCACAGCGCCGCGGAGCAGGGCCACGCGGCGCTCGCGCTGACCGACCACGACGGCATGTTCGGGGCGATGGAGTTCGCGCATGCGGCGCGCGCGGCCGGGATCAGGCCCATCACCGGGCTGGAGCTGACCGTCTCCGAACCCGCGGCGGCGCGTGATGCGGGCACAGAGGTGCGCTCGCACCTCACGCTTCTCGCCGAGACCCGGCAGGGATATGCCAACCTCTGCCGGCTCTCCAGCTACGCCTTCGGGCTGAGGGAGACGGATCCGCGCGCCCAGGAGGAGCGGCGCCTCGATCCGGTGCTCCCGCTCGCCGTGCTCGGCCGGCACGCGGAGGGACTGATCGTGCTGACGGGGTGCCGCGACGGGCGCATCCCCTCCCTCGTGCAGGCGGGGCGCGGAAGCGAGGCGGTCGCGGCCCTCGAGCGCCTCATCGCCTGGTTCGGGACGAACCAGGTCTTCGTCGAGCTTCAGGACAACTACGTCCGCGGCGACCGCCCGCGCAACGAGGCGCTGGTCGCGCTCGCGGAGCGCGCGGGGGTGGGCGTGGTCGGTACCGGCAACGTGCACTACCACGCGCGCGAGCGTCACCGGCTACAGGATGTGCTGGTCGCGATCAGCCGGCGCGCCACCCTCGATGAGTGCCACGCCGAGCGCAGGCCGAACGCCGAGTTCTGGCTGCGCAGCCCGCAGCGGCAGGCGCGGCGCTTCGCGCGCTATCACCCGCAGGCGGCGGCGAACACGGTGCGGATCGCGCAGCGCTGCCGCTTCGACCTGACCGAGGATCTCGGCTACCGGCTCCCCACGCCACCGCTTCCTGAAGGCACCACGCCGCTGCTCGAGCTGGAGCGGATCTGCCGGGAGCGCCTGCGGGAGCGCTACCGCTCCCCGGCCGTGCGCAGCAAGGCCCAGGCGCAGCTGGACGAGGAGCTGCGCCTGATACGGATGCACGATCTCGCCGGATTCTTCCTCATCTACCACGAGGTCTTCCGGCTGGCGCGGGAGGTCGCCCGCGAGGTGCGCGGGAGCGGCACCGCCCGCAGCCGCACGCAGCTGCCTCCCGGCCGCGGCCGCGGATCCTCGGTCGCCTCGATCGTCTGCTACCTGATCGGGCTCTCCCACATCGACCCGATTCACCACCGCCTCTTCATCGGGCGCTTCCTGAACGAGGAGATGCACTCCCTGCCCGACATCGATCTCGACTTCCCTCGCGATATCCGGGCGGAGCTGATCAAGCGCGTCCATGCGCGCTGGGGCCGCGAGCGCACCGCCCTCGTCGCCACCTTCGCCACCTACCGGCCGAAGAGCGCGATCCGCGACGCCGGCAAGGCGCTGGGGCTGCCGGAGGCGGAGCTGGACCGTCTCGCCCGGCTCGCGGGGCCGCACGACGGGGCCGACCAGATCCCGGAGGAGCTCGCGCGCTCCCCGCACTTCCAGGGCCGCGCCCAGGCACGCGGATGGCAGCAGTTTTCCGAGCTCGCCCAGCAGCTGGAGGGGATCCCGCGCCACCTCTCGCAGCACCCCGGCGGGATGGTGATCGCCTCCGGCCCGCTTATTGACTGCGTGCCCTGCCAGCCGGCGGCGATGCCGGGCCGCTACCTCTGTCACTGGGACAAGGACTCCGTCAGCGACGCGCGGATGGTGAAGATCGACTTCCTCGCGCTCGGCATGCTCTCGGTCGTCGAGGAGGCGGTGGAGCTGATAGCCGCCGGGCGCGGACGCATCGTCGACCTCTCGCGGATCGATTTCCGGGACCAGGCCGTCTACGACTCGATCTGCCGCGGCGACACCGTCGGGGTCTTCCAGATCGAGTCGCGCGCGCAGATCGCGATGCTGCCCAGGACGCAGCCGCGCACCCTCGAGGATCTCGCCGTGCAGGTGTCGATCGTGCGGCCGGGGCCGATCGTCGGCGGCGCCGTGAACCCCTACGTACGGCGCCGCGAGCAGCAGCGCCGCGATCCGCGCTACCGCCCCGCGATGCCGCACGAGTGCGTGCGCGACGTGCTCGAGGAGACGCTGGGGGTAGTGATCTTCCAGGAGCAGGTGCTGCAGGTCGCTCAGCAGATGGGCGGCTTCAGCTCCGGGGAGGCCGAGCGCTTCCGCCGCTCGATGAGCCGCCGGCACGCGCGCGAGGCGATGGACACCTGGCGCGAGCGCTTCCTCGCGGGGGCCGCGGAGCGGGGCGTGGCGCACACGGTGGCGGAGCGGGTCTTCGACAACCTGCTGGGCTTCGCGGAGTTCGGCTTCCCGAAGAGCCACGGCGCAGCGTTCGCGCTGCTCGCCTACCAGTCCAGCTGGCTCAAGCAGTACTACGCCCCGGAGTTCCTCTGCGCGCTCTTCAACCACCAGCCCACGGGGTTCTACCCTCCGCACGTCCTCACCAACGACGCGAAGCGCCACGGCGTCGCCGTCCGGCGCCCCGACATCGACGTCAGCCGCGCGATGTGCACGATCGAGCAGCCCGCCGACACGGAGAGCGCCACCGGCGCGATCCGCATCGGGCTCGGCTATGTGCAGGGCCTCGGGCCCGCCTGGGCGCGGCGGATCGAGGAGGAGCGCGAGCGTGCGGGACGCTACCGCTCGCTGTTCGACTTCGTGCAGCGCACGGGGCTCGGCCGCAGGGAGACGGCGCGCCTGATCCAGGCCGGCGCATTCGACGGCTTCGGGCTGAACCGCCGCGAGCTGCTGTGGCAGCTCGGGCTGTTCAGCGGCGGGCCGGCGGGGGGGATGGCGCATACCCCCTCGGCGCAACCGACCCGGCGCCAGCTGCGGCTCGAGCTGCCGACGGCGCAGGACGCCGTTGCGCTGACGGACTTCGACGACCGCGAGCGGATGGCCCTCGACTACGCGCTGCTCGGACTCTCCCCCGACAGCCACCCGATGCGGTTCCTGCGCGAGTCGCTCGGCGAGGGGGTCGCCTCCAGCCGGCACCTGCACGTGCTGCCGGCCGGGCGCCCGGTGGAGGTGGCGGGACTGGTCGTCTGCCGCCAGCGCCCGCTCACCGCGCGCGGGATCGTCTTCCTGCTCCTCGAGGACGAGTACGGCCTGATGAACATCCTGGTGCGCCGCGAGCTCGCCTCCGCCCAGCGCGGGGTGGTGCGGACGGCGGCCTTCGTGCGGGCGCGGGGCGTGCTCGACGAGCGGGCGGGGGAGCAGCGCACGCTCGTGGCGACCGGCATCGAGGAGATAGTGCCGGCAGAAGCGCTCCGGATGCCGGCCGGCAGGTCCTGGATCTGAACGCACGGAGGGAGCGATGACGAAGCGCCCGGAGGAGGAACGCCCGCCGAGCCGGCACACGCGGACCCGGCGGCGACGAGGCATCACCCGGGGCGTCGACCGCGTGCGCCGCCCCCGGAGTTCCGCCCCTCCCGGCGGCACCGGTGCGACGGGCGACCCGCTGCTGGTCGGCGCCTATCTCGATCTCTGGCTCGCGCGACAGGCCCTGCGTGTGAAGGAATCCACCTTCGACCTCTACCGCCGGGACGTCGAACTCCACTTCAAACCGGCGCTCGGTGCGCGGAGGCTGAGCGAACTCCAACCCGTCGACGTCGATGCGCTGATGACGCGCCTGCTCGAATCGGGCCGCTCGCCGAATACGGTGCGCCGCCTGCACCGGGAGCTCCAGTCGGCGCTCCAGACCGCGACCGAGCTGCGCCTGATCGAGGTCAACCCCGCAGAAGCGGCCCGCCCGCCGACGACGCGGCGGCGCGAGATGCGCGTCCTGAGCGTGGCCGAGGCCCGGCGGCTGCTCGAGGTCGCCGCCGATACATCTATATATGCGCTCCTCTACGTCGCGCTCGAGACGGGCGCGCGGCGCGGGGAGCTGCTCGCCCTGCGCTGGGCAGACATCGACCTGCCGTCCCGCGAGGTGCGCGTGAGGCGCACGATCCGCGAATTCGCCGGACGCGGCATCGTCGAGATGGAGCCCAAGACGCACCGCTCGCGGCGGGCCGTGGCCCTCTCCGCTGAGGCCGTGCGCGTCCTCCGCCGGCATCGCGCCGAGCAGGGCGCGCACCGCCTCCGGCTCGGTGCACGCTGGAGGGAGCGGGATCTCGTCTTCCCCTCGGGCATCGGGACCCACTGGAGGCCCAGCAACATGCGCCGCGCATTCCAGTCGCTCCTCCGCGAGGCCGAACTCGACGGCGTCACCTTCCACACGCTGCGACACACGTGCGCCTCGCTCATGGCGATGCAAGGAGTGCCGATCACCAGCATCAGCGCGCAGCTCGGACATGCCAGCTCGGCGATCACGTACGCGATCTACGCGCACGTGCTCCCCGGGATGCAGCATGAGGCGGCGTCTCAGGTCGCATCGGCGCTCCGCTGACCCCGCAGGACACATTCGAGACGGAGGGGCCGGCCTCCCCGTGGCGCTCGACCCGCTACGGGCACAGGCGTCTGACCGGCGAGACCCCATCCTCATCGAGAACGAGGGCGCGGGTGAGCGCGGCTGCGCCGCACGATCGGATCAGCGCCTCCGCGCTCTTCGGCACGCGCGGACGCACCGCCCACGCAGCCGGTTGAGCTCGGAGCGGTGACCGCAGGGGCCTCCGACCGAAGCGGCCGCCACCCTCATACAGCTAATGGGAGCCGAACCAGAGGACCAGAGCGATCCGGGAGACTGGTTCCGGACCCGCCAGCCGGAGAGCACTAGTAACAGCTGAGGCGATTGCGACCTCCAGTGGTAGACCGTGCCCCGGCTGGTTCGTTCGGGCCTGCGATGCACTGATGGGGTGTCGTGCCGGTAGAGCACCGTGCCATTAGCTCGTTGCGGAGCAGCCCCGTGGGTTTAGCCAGCCAGGTGGGACGGACAGGTGGGACGGACAGGTGGGACGGAAGGGAGCACGGGTTGACGGTGTACGTGGGGGACGACTGGGCCGAGGACCATCACGATGTCCATCTCATGAACGAGGAGGGCGAGAGCCTCGCGGCGAAGCGACTCCCCGAGGGAGCGGAGGGCATGACCGCGCTCCATGCGCTGCTCGCCGAGCATGCACAGGAGGCCGGCCAGGTCGTGGTCGGCATCGAGACCGACCGCGGCCCGTGGGTCGCAGCGCTCATCGGCGCGGGCTACCGGGTCTACGCCATCAATCCGCGGGTGGCGGCCCTCTACCGCGAGCGACACCAGGTCGGCGGCGGGAAGTCGGACCGGGGCGATGCGCGCATGCTCGCGAACCTCGTTCGCACCGACAGCCACAACCACCGGCCGGTCGCGGGCGACAGCGCCCTCGCCTCCGCCGTGCAGGTGCGTGCCCGCGCCCAGCAGCAGCTGGTCTGGAATCGCACCCGCGAGAGCAACCGGCTGCGCAGCGCGCTGCTGCAGTACTTCCCGGCCGCGCTCCAGGCCTTCCCCGACCTCACGCATCCCGATGCGCTCTCGGTGCTGGCCGTCGCCCCGGAGTCGCTCGCGGCGGCGAAGCTGACGCGGACGCAGCTCCGCGCGGCGCTCAGGCGCGGAGGCCGCAAGCGCAACCTGGACACGCGGGCGGAAGAGATACGCGAGGTACTCCGCCTCCGCACGCTCCCGGTCGCGCCCGCGCTCAGCGAGGCGTTCGCAGACAGCGTGCTCGCCCAGGTTGCCCAGCTCCAGGAGATCAACCGGCAACTCGAGGTACTGGAGTCGAAGCTGGCCGCGTCTACCGACTAACTACACCGTCGCCAAACCTGTGATCGGCGGTCCGGGAGCTCCGGTTCCATCCGCTTCGTGGCCTCCGAGCGGCACCAGCTGGTAGCCGAGCTTCCTGGCCCTGCGTCTCGCGTTGCGGAGGGCTCTCTCGTGGTGCTGCGCCTCGTAGTACTCGGCTCCGGCGTCCGTGTACCCGTGTCCGTACTTCAGGCTCGAGTAGATGATCCTCGCCAGCTTGTGAGCCGTCGCAGTGATGGCCTTGGCTGGCCCCAGCTGCGCCTTCTTCCTCCGCAGGAACGCCCCCAGGGCGCTGTCGGAGCGGTGAAGACCGAAGGCGGCAAGACGCAGGGCCGCTGCTGCCCGGTTCGCCGACGGCGTGGTCCGGGAGCTGATGACCTTGCCTCCGGTGACGCGGTTGTTCGGGCTCAGGCCCAACCACGATGCGAAGTGCTTCGGGGTTTCCCAGCGGCTCATGTCCACCCCGACCTCGCTGACGACCTTCAGCGCCGTATGGGCGTCCACGCCATCGATGCGCGTCAGGTCCACCCCCGTCATCCGGTAGAGATGGCTCCGCACGTCGAACGCCGGCGCATTCTTGGCGCGCTTCGACCGCCTGGGCTTCCCGAGAGGCGGCCGGGGGTCGCCGGAATCGTCCCACTCCTCCAGTAGCGCCTCGAGCTTCCCGTCGCACTCGGCGATCTTGCCCTGGTACACCCGGTAGAGATCCCGGGCCTGCGCCAGTTCGAAGAGGTGCTCCTCCCGCCAGTGCCCCTCCAGTGACCGGGCGATCATCGACGTGTCCGCCCGGATCCTCGGGTCACGCAGCTGCGCCAGCTTCACGGGGTCACGCTCGCCACCAATGACGGCATCAATGATGGCCAGTCCCGTCGCGCCGGTGATGTCGCTGATGACGTGCTGGAGCTTGACGTTCATCTGGGTCAGGGCCTTCTGCATGTGCTGAACGTGTCTGGCCGCGTCCTCGACCAGCAGGGCTCGCTGCCGCATGTAGCTGCGCAGTCGGCGGATATCCTCATCGGGACGGAAGGCTCCGGAGAGCAGCCCGTAGGTGTGAAGCTGCTGGATCCACTGGCTGTCCAGCACATCCGTCTTGCGGCCGGGCGCATTCTTGATGCCCCTCGGGTTCACCAACAGCACCTCGAATCCCCGCTCCTCCAGCACTCCGAAGAGCGGGATCCAGTACACCCCCGTCGACTCCAGCGCCACGGTCTCGATGCCGCACTCGGCCAACCAGTCCGCCAGGCGGTACAGGTCGCCCGTGAAAGCTGCGAACTCCCGCACCGGCGTATCGGAACGGTCCTCGGGGACTGCCACGAAGTGGCTCTCGGCGCCCACATCGATCCCGGCCGCGTTCAGGTTCACCCGGGACAGCGCCGCGGGCAGTACCGGCGGATCGCCCCGCGTTCCGTCGGCGCGCCGGGCACTCTCGCCTCGTGTCTCCATCCTCTCGCCCCCTCCCCCACAGCGTGGGCGTGTGACCGGAGGGAGCCACGACCAGACCGACACTCTACCGAACGGGATCGCCCCGACGGGACGTCACCAGTGATGCAGTCGCAGGGCTCCCGGACCATGCTTTTGAACGGGCAGATCGCACCAACGATGTACCGGCCTCGGCCCGGTCATCACGCCTCGCCGCGACTATACACCGCCGCTCGGCCCACCCCAGTTAGTGGCTTGCTGCACCGCCCGGCCGCCGGGGGTGGGGTGCTTTTGAGGAGCACCCGGACGCCGCGATTTACCTGTCGATGCCGGGCCTGGGGCCCGTGCTCGGCGCCCGGGTGCTGGGCGAGTTCGGGGATGACCCCGAACGCTTCGTGTCCGCGAAGTCCCGCAGGAACTACGCGGGCACGTCGCCGCTCACCATAGCATCGGGGCGGAAGCGGACGGTCACCGCGCGCCACGTGCGGAACCGGCGCCTCTACGACGCGATACACATGTGGGCGTTCTGCTCGCTCCAGGCGAGTCCCGGGTGCCGGGCGTACTACCAGCAGCGGCGGGCGCTCGGCGACGGGCACAACCAGGCGCTGCGCGCCCTCGCCAACCGCCTGGTCGCGTTCCTGCACGGCTGCCTGCACAAGCGCCGGCTCTACGACGAGGAGACTGCCTGGGGCGGCCTGGGCACCGAGGACGCTGAGCTCGCCGCCTGACGGAGGTCGCGGAGCGCCTCGGCGGGCCGCGACTCATCCAGGGTCTGGAGCTCGTTGAGGGCGCAACTCGGCGAGGCGAGTACCTGCGCACCCCGCGTCACGGGCGACCGGCAGCGGTCGGCCAGCCACCGCATGTCCGCAGAAGCCGACACCCATCTCACGCCGGCCAGGACCATTCTCTCCGGCGGCGTCGACCTCGGAACACCGCCGCGCGCACGGCTCTAACACGGCGCTCCGACTGCTCACGATCTCCTTGCGCATCGCGCACCCGACACCCCGATTCGCTGCCCGGGTGGGGGCACCCCTTGCGCGTTACGGACATGGGGTGTCTACCAGCTCAGTCCGAGGGCGGACGGCCTCCCGGCCGCACAGCCCCCGGACATCGCCACCACACGTTCGCTCCCCGGCTGCTCATCCCCGCACCCCGGTGAGCGGATCCTGGCGTCTAGCTTCTCCGGCGAACGCGCGGGTCAATAAGACCGTACGCGAAGTCCGCGGCCAGACTGCCGGCGAGCACCAGCACGCCGATCGTGAAGCCCGCCGCCTGGATCACGGGGTAGTCGCGCGTCTTCGCCGCCTCGACGACCAGCGTGCCGAAGCCGGGCCAGGCGAAGACCGCCTCAACGATGATCGCGCTGCCGACGAGCGTCCCGACATCGACTCCCATCACCGTGATGATCGGGAGCAGCGAGTTCCGCATCACGTGCTTTCGGATCACCTTCGTCTCGGCGAGACCCTTCGAACGGGCCGTGCGCACGTACTCCTGGGTCAACGTCTCAGAGACCTGCGCCCGCATCAGCCGTGTGTAGCGCGCGAGCGGGTAGCCCATCAGCGTCGCGACCGGAAGGATGAAGTGTTCGAAACCTCCGGTCCCGAACACCGGCAGCCAGCCCAGCGTGACCCCGAACAGGAAAATGTAGAGGACCCCGAGGAAGAACGAGGGCACGGACTGAAAGAGGACGGCCATGAGCATCGCGAACGCGCCGATGGCACCGCGCTTGACGGCGGCCATGGCACCCAGCGGTATCGCGATGAGGATGACGAGCAGGAAGGTGGGGACGACCAGCTTGAGGCTCACCTGGATGCGGTCGAGCACCAGATCGTGGGCGGGCTGAAACGTGCGCACCGAGTTGCCGAAGTCGCCCTGCGAGACCTCACCGAGGAAGCGAACGTACTGCACTATGATCGGATCGTCGAATCCGTAGGCCTTCCGGAGGTCATCGAGATCGGCCGGATCGACCACGCCCTCGGTAAGCATGACGACGGGGTCGCCGGACATACGCGAGACGAAGAAAAGCGTGGATACCAGCAGGAAGAGGACGACGAAAGCCTGTATCGCTCGGCGGGCAAGAATGGAACCTACCATGTATCACGCTCCTCGCCGGCCCCATGGCCAGTACAGCGGCGGTGAAAGCCCCTCAGACCGTTCGCCGATTGACGAGCTCCCACATCACCTCGCGGCCCGGCGTGGACAGATCCCCACGAGCCGCTCTCAAGGTGCGCGGGACTATAGCGAGTACAGCGCGACTTGTCACGCACGTAATACGGCCATTCAGCTCATGGACAAGCGTCTCCTTGATGTGCAACATAACGGTGGTACTAACGCTCACGTTAAGGACGCTGGTTCTGGTATTGACACTCACGTTAAGGGCATCGGTAGTGCCGAAGGCGTGCGTCTTGTTCTGGCGCACCATAGCTGCGGACTTAGACGGGTACTGACACTCACGTTAAGGATACCGGTCGCTTGGATGCGGGGTGCGGGGTGCGGACGACAGGCTGAGCGCCGCGGCGCGCTCGCGGCCTCTGGCACACGTGCGCGCTGGCGGAGGTAGGGGGAGGCAGTCTGCTGGGGACGCTTACGCCGCCGGACAGGCGTCGCCACCGCCGGGTCGCTAGACGGCGCGGGGGCTCCGGCCCACAGCTCCTGGCGCCCGCGGTCCTATCGGCGCCTGCGCGGGACTCGCCTGATCGGCTCCGAGACGAGCGTGTCTCCTTCGGGGCTCGCGAGCTGCCGCGCCAGGGCCGCAGTCGGATTCTGCCTGTCGACCAGCTTGCGGAGGAGGCTTCGGAAGGCTGCGTACATCTCCTGATTGGTCGGTTCAGCCCCGATCGGGTGGGAACGTCGCTGCGGGGGTGAATCCTAGAGACGGGGTGCCCAGCCGCCACGGTGACGCGCGAGCGGAGCCGATCGGCCCCCGGCCGCTCCCGCGGCTCGGGACTTGATATCATCTCGCAGCGTTGGAGGTTCCATGACGACGCGTTCCTCTCGACCCCGAGCCGACTGCGTGATCGTCTCCATGATGACGCTGGCGCCACTGCCGCGACCGAAATGCTGAGACGGGACGGTGCAGCGGGAGGTCTCCGGACGGGATTGCTTCTGCTGGTGGTGCTGGGCGTGGTGGGCACCGCCCTGACGCTCGCCTACGAGCGCCACTGGGGTACCACCTGGCAACTGGCGCCGTGGATAACACTGGGCATCGTCAGCGTCGCCCTGGTGGCCCTCGTCGTTCGCCAGACGACGGTGACGGTTCGGCTGGCGCGAGCGGTAGCCATTCTGGCCGTCGTGAGTGCCTCACTCGGGGTCTGGCAGCACATCGACGCGAATCTCGACGCAGACGCGGCCGCAGACCACCGCTCCGATGACCGGGAGACCACAGACGGCGACGGCCACGACTCCGATGACGGCACGAGCCTTGCGGATGTGGTGACCGGCTCCGTCGGCCAGGCGCCAGTGCCCGCGGCGCTGGCGATCGCGCCGGTCGGGCTGGCGCTTGGCCTGGCGACGATCGGCCTCGGCCGCGCGCGAAGGCCGTCGCAGGAATAGGCGACGACGTCGGGGTCCGTGCGCCCGCCCTGCTCGGCGGCCCGGTCTCCTCAAACGCCGCCACAAGCTCCGCCTCGGCGGCATTGCTGGCGGAGAGCTTGCCGGTGGGTGCGGCACCGCTGGCGGACGCGTGTACTGCGAGTACACGCTCGTGAGTGCTTGCCCGCGACACCCGAGCCGGCGTCACAGAACCCCACGTCGACTCGCCCACCCACACCCGCACGTGCGCGGTGAGCAGCTCATCTGCCACTGACGCGTGCAACGCGTGTCTGGTTGCGCGCTCCTCCTGAGCCCGATCTGTGCCGGCTTCGACCCTATCGAGGGTGGTGGCGATCGCCCCCTGCTCCTCGAGAGTAGGTAACGCCGCTCATGCTCACGGACTCGAGTACGGGGCGCGATCGATCGTCAGGCGGGGCAACAGGCGGTCGAGCCAGCGAGGCACCCACCAGTTGCGAGCCCCCATCAGCTCCATAGCAGCCGGCACCAGTAGCAGCCGCACCACCGTCGCGTCGAGCAGCACGGCGACGGCGAGCCCGAGGCCGAACATCTTGATGGCGCGGTTGTCCTCGAACACGAAACTGCCGAAGACGACCACCATGATCGCCGCGGCCGCGGTGATGACCCGCGCCGTCGACGCGAGCCCGTCCGCCACCGACGCCACCGCGTCGCCGCTACGGTCGAACTCCTCGCGCACGCGGGAGAGCAAGAACACCTCGTAGTCCATGGAGAGCCCGAAGACGATCGCGAACAGCATCATCGGGATGAACGGCTCGATGGGCCCGGCATCGACGCCGACCCACGAGCCAAGCCAACCCTGCTGGAACACCATCACCACCACGCCGTAGGCAGCGGCGATCGATAGCAGGTTCACGACCACGGCCTTGAGCGGCACCAGCACCGACCGGAACACGATCATCAGCAGGATGAACGAGACCACGAGCACTGCCGCGAAGAACACCGGGGTGCGCCCCGCCAGGTAGTTGGTGAAGTCGACGCCCAGCGCGACGAAGCCGGTGACGCTCACGTCCATAGTGGTGCCGTCGACGGCCGCGGGGAGCACGTCGGCGCGCAGTCGATCCACCAGCTCGGCGGTCTCCGGGTCCTGCGGCGCAGTCGCCGCGTACACCTGCACCAGGTACGCCGACGAGCGCTCGGGGTTCGCCAGATCGCTGGGCAGCGGGCCGTTCACGGACACGACGCCATCGGCGGCCCCGAGCGCGGCGAGGAGCGGCCCCACGGCCGCGCGATCCTGCGCATCCCGTACTTCAGCCGTGACGATGAGCGGTCCGTTGAAGCCGGGCCCGAAGCCCTCGGCGAGGAGATCGTAGGCGCGGCGCGTCGTGGTGCCCTCGGGGAAGTTGCCGTCGTCGGCGAACCCGAGGTGCAGCGACCGCGCCGGCGCGGCCATCGCGAGCAGCAGCGCGGCGCCGACGAGGAGCGCGATCCAGGGGTGGGACTGCACCAATCGACTCCACCGCCAGGCGAGCGTCTGCTGTATCGGCACGCGGGCGCGTCTCGGGACAATCCCTCGCAGCGGCCTGACCACGAAGCCGGCGAGGAGCACGAGTACGGCGAGCGGCACGCCGAGCAGCAGCGGCGGGAACCCCAGTCCGAGGCCCAGCAGCGCTACCGCAACCAGTCCCGCCGCGACGAGCCCGCGCCACCGCGTGACCTCGATCCGGTCGCGCACGAAGCCCATGAGCGCGGGCAGCAGCGTGACCGAAGCGACCATGGTCGCCGCAACCGTGAGCGCTGCCGCAACGGCGAGCCCCGTGATGAACGGCAGGCCCATGAGCAGCAGGCCGAGCAGCGAGATGACGACCGTCAGTCCTGCGAAGATCACCGCCCGACCGGCCGTGTCAAAGGCGAGATACGCGGAGGGCTCCACGGCCCCCTCTTCGGCCAGGCCGTCCCGGTACCGCGTCACAATGAAGAGCGCGTAGTCGATGCCGACGCCGATCCCGATCATCGCGCCGATCGTCGTCGCGAACTCCGGGATCGACAGCACGTTGGACAGGATCACGGCCAGCGCGAGGCCGACGCCGACCCCCGCCACCGCGACGGCGATCAGCAACCCCATCGCCATCACGGAACCGAAGGCAACAATCAGCACCACGACCGCGAACGCCAGCCCGATGAACTCCGACTGCGGCGGCTCGAACTCGCTGAGCGCCTCGCCGCCGATCTCCACCCGCAGCCCGGGCAGATCAGGCGCGATGCGCACGAACTCGGTCACGTCCCGGCAAGTGGTGTCACTGCGCATCATCCTTATCATTTGTTAGCCGGCAGCCTGCAGCAGCACCTCCTTGCCTGACGTGAGCTCACTCCCCGGCGGGGAGAGCAGCGTCATCATCGTCATGTAGCGCCGCCCCACGGCCCACTCGTCGTGCTGCTCGGAGAGCACCGCACCGATGAGCCGGATGACCGCTGAGCGGTTGGGGAAGATGCCGACCACGTTGGTGCGCCGGCGGATCTCCTTGTTGAGCCGCTCCTGGGGGTTGTTCGACCAGATCTGCCGCCAGTGCGCCACCGGGAAGGCCGTGAACGCCAGGATCTCCTCCGCGGCGTCGGCGAGCATTGCCGCGGCCTGCGGGAAGCGCGCACCGAGCTGCTCCACGACCCGCGTGTGCTGGGCGTGCACCTCGGAGGCCGAGGGCTGCTGGTAGATGGTGCGCACGGTCGTCGCCACCAGCGCCTCGGCGCTCTTCGGCACGCGTGTGAGCAGGTTCCGCATGAAGTGGGTACGGCAGCGCTGCCAGGAGGCGCCGCCGAAGACGGTCGCGATCGCTCCCCTCAGGCCCTGGTGGGCGTCGGAGGTCACCAGCTCCACGCCGGAGAGCCCTCGTGCTACGAGGCCGCGGAGAAATGCCAGCCAGAAGGCCCCGTCCTCGCTGGTACCGACGTCGATGCCCAGCACCTCGCGCTTCCCCTCCACGTTGACCGCGGTGGCGACGACGACGCTCACCTGGGCGATGCGGCCCTCCTCGCGCACCCGCTGGGTGAGCGCGTCGAGCCAGAGGTATCGGTAGGGGCCGGAGTCCAGGGGCCGGCCGAGGAAACTTGTGACGACCGTGTCGAGCTCCGAGCAGATACGCGAGACCTGGCTCTTGGAGATGCCCTCGCAGCCGAGCGAGCGCACGAGGTCGTCGACGCGGCGAGTGGAGACGCCCTCCACGTACGCTTGCTGGACGACGGCTAGCAAGGCGCGCTCTGAGCGGCGCCGGGGCTCGAGCAGCGCCGGGAAGTAGGACCCCTGGCGGAGCTTCGGGATCTGCAGGTCGATGCTGCCCACCCGCGTGTCCCAGCGTCTTTGCCTGTAGCCGTTGCGCCGGGTGGTGCGCATCTCGCTGCGCTCGCCGTAGCCGGCGCCGACCTGCGCCGAGACCTCCTGGTCCATGACCGCCTCGGCGAGCACAGCCACCGCTTCGCGCAGGAAATCGAGGTCAGCTCCCGATGCCTGCTTGCGGAGCAGTTCCAACACGTCCACGCTCTCTCTGACCACCGTCGTCCTCCTCCACGTTCGTCATAACTTCGTGAAGGATGATGCGGTGGTCTCTTACGTCCACCTGCATGGGCACCGTGGTCGGTAGTAGGTCCCCCTGCGGAGACCGTCTCCCCGCCTGTGACACCACTTGCTGGGACGCTACTACGAACTCTCCTCCGAGCCGGGACGTATCGTTGAAGTCCAGCTCCGGCCCGAGGTCAAGGCGAGCGAACGCGACCTGACCGTCCACGCTCACCTGTGGCCGGCCGGGCATGTGCGGGGTGCGCCCCCGGGGCGTCTCCGGGATCGGTATCGTCGCGAGGTACGGGCTGGTGACGCTCACTCCCTCGTACGAGTCGACCTCCCGGAACATCGCCTCCATGGCTTCGCGCACCTGTGGGTCGTCCACGCCGGATTCGGAGCGGAAGACGATGGAGCCGCTGAATCCGCCGCCCAGGCCGCCGAAGTGCTCCTCGATCACATCGAACCCGTTGCGGCTGTCCGAGTCGGGCGCCTCAAGCTCCGCGTAGAACGAGGGACCCACGGCACCGGCCGCCGCGACTACCGCGATCACGGTCACGATCCAGGCGGCGACCGTCTTGCGGGGGTTGCGGAAACACCACGCGCTCAGACGAAGAAGCACAGAATCTCCCGTCCACAGTCCGAGTCGGCGTGCTCATCTGTCGCAGCACGCGCATGAGCCAACGCACGTCCCAGCGCTCGTTCATCCCGACTTGGTAGCGATCAACGGACGCGGTCCGCTGATTCAGCCGCGGGCGCGCGCGTTGACACGCGGCCGCGCCCTCGCGCTGGCGAGCACTGCACCACTCCGGATCGGTACCCGCAAGAGCGGACACGATTGCGGAGGGCGAGCAGGCGGCCTGGCGGGAACGGCGGGACCCGGTGGCGGGGATTCTCCGACAGCGTGCAGGCCACCGCGATCGACGAGAGCGCCGAGCGGGCCACGCGCGGGACGTGCGAACCCGCAGCGCCGCGCTTCGCGCTTCGACGCCGCGCGGGTGCCGACAGGCGCCATCGGTCACCCGCTCCCGGGGCCGCTGGACCAGACCTGTCGCCGGTGCACGATAGGGCGGCCGTGAATGCCAGGAGCTTCGCCGCGCCTCCGGCGAGCATGGACGCGGCCTCGGGCGACCGGTGCCAGTCCGCCGACACCGGCCACGGCACCCGCGGCTCGACGGCCCGCGCAATCGTTGCGAGCGGCAGGATCAGTCGGGCCTCGCCGCTAGGCAGCGCGACGGTGACGCCGGTCGTCGACGCCTCCGCAGTCATCGCGGCGCCGATCGATGGCGACCCCGCCGGCTCGTGGGCGGAGTCGCAGGCTCGCTGCGCATTCGTGGCGCCACCTAGGCGTCCGGCGCGTTCGCCCAGCGGGCCTCGGTAGAGACGGCCGGGGCCGGTGCCCCCTCATCGATCAGAGTCACCGGCGCTACATCGCGCTCGAGACGGGAGCACGGCGCGGGAGCTGCTCGCCCTGCGCTGGGCCGACATCGACCTACTACAGCGCGACCACCAACTTGAGTGCGCTACTGCCTACAGTCAGCTCAGGCCCCGCGGACCGATGCGCTACCACCACCCCATGATCTGGCGATGGGCCGACCAGACCGTCGTGCTCGCGCTGAGGAACGCCGGGTCGAGCGCCCACGGGTCGACGTCGGCACGCAGCACCCAGCCGGTGTCGATCTCCGCGATGTGCACGCACGGCGCGAAGTCCAGGATCTCGCGCTGGATCTCGCGGTAGAGGCGCGGCTGCTCTGCGGCATCCGCGAGGCGGATCGCCTTGCGCGGCTCCGTCCAGCGCTCGTTGCGAATGACCTGGCCGCGGAAGGCGCCGCGGGCTGGGTCGTAGTCGTGACCCAGGTCGTACATCGGCTCGTAGAGCGCGTGGCCGCACTCCTCGCGGAACCACATCGGGTAGATGGCGCCGAACTTCCGCGGCATGTCGACGCGAGTGTGAACGCGGATGCCGATCGACCCCAGCGCCTCCTGCACGATGGACGCCAAACGCAGCGACTCGTACGTCTCCGGGATCCAGAGCTCGGTCTCGAAGCCGTCCGGGTAGCCACTCTCCTTCATCAGCGCCCGCGCCCGCTCCAGGTCGGTCACGGGCTCCCAGAGGCTCGCGTCGTGGAACTGCGATGTCGAGCAGATCGGGCTCACGCTGGGCCGTGCGTAGCCGTGGTAGACCTGCCGCAGGATGCGCTCGTAGGGGAGTGCGGCGCGCACCGCGTGGCGCACCTTCCGGTCGTCGAACGGCGGCTCGAGCCAGTTGAACTCGAGCGTCGAGTGATTCGCGCGCACGCGGTGCGTCGTGAACTCCGGTCGCCCCTCGAAGCGGGAGAGTTCCTCCGGGTAGAGGCCGGGAGCGAAGTTCGCATCGCCCCGTGCGACCATGCTCAGCCCCGTCTCGCGGTCGGGCACGGCGACGTGCGTGAGCGAGTCGATGCCCGGCCGACCCATCCAGTGGTCATCTCGCGCCGCGAACTCCACGGCGTCGTCGCCCTGGCGGACGAGCCGGAACTGCCCGAAGCCGGCGACGTGATCGCTCAGCCACTCGGCGGCCCAGGGGTCCTCGTCGGTCGCGTGCGCGCGCGCCTCCGTCGAGTCGACGATGTTCGATGTCGCGAAGACCAGGTATGCGGGGAACTGCGGGTTCGGACCCGCGAGACGGAAGCGCAGGCGCCGCTTATCCAGCACGTCGATGTCGGTGTCGGCGTTGTCGAGGCCGCCGATGCGGCGGGAGCGCCAGAGGCCGACGCCGCGGAGCGCGTAGGTACGTTGCCAGCTCCACTTCACATCCTCGGCGGTGAGCTCGTTGCCCGCGTGGCTGCGGACGCCCTCGCGCAGCGTGATCGTCCAGCTGCGATAGCCGTCGTCCGGCTCCCACGAGGTGGCGAGGCGCGGCTGGAGGTCGAGGGCGTCCGGGTAGCGGATCCCCTCCTCGTCGATACGGATCCGCGGCGTGGTCAGAGGCTCGTAGGGGATGTGGATCGTGTGGTACTGCGCCCTCGGGGGCGACTGATCCGCGTCCCAGCCCACGCGCACACCGAAGTCACTGACGGGCCAGACGAGATGCTTCGAGGAGGCTGGCATGGCGTTCTCCTTCACGGGCGGCGGGGCATGGCCGGACGAGACACCGAGACAAGCCATTTGTCAATGCGTCGCCGCCTCACTCTCGCCCCCGCCCAGCTGTCGGGCGGCGACTCCCGGACGGTGAGGTGCATGTCGGCGGTGGGACCGCCGGCGGGTGGACTGCGGGACGGATCGACCGGTGCCTGCGCGATGGCCGCGTTGTGCCTCTCGGTGGCCATGGCCGTGGTCGCTGGCGCCGGGGACGCCTCGCATGGAGCAGGTGCGCACGTCCAACCTCATCGGCCGGGCCATCTGCGTTCATCGAGGTCTGGGCCACCACCGCCGAGAGCGAAGGCCGGATGCTCGACGGACGCCCTCTGGCGTCACCCCTCGCGCGCCCAGCGCGCGAGCGACCTCTCCGGGTCGGCGAGATCCTCGACCGACTCGTAGTACCAGTCCCGCCACCCCTCGCGTGGCAGACCCGTGAACAGCATCAGGTTGAGCGGGTAGTTCTCGCTGTCGGTCGCCCGCCGGAAGTCGTCGCGAAAGAGGAACGTGGGCTTCCCCAGGGCGATGGCCATGCCCAGCTCCACCATTACTCCCTCGTCCGGCGGAACCCCGTTCACCACCGCGACGATCGCGTCCGACTCCCGCACGTCCTCGAAGTCCGCCTGCCCGATGCCCCACGCCCAGTCGGGCTCCGCACGCTCCACCTGATTGTTCCGAGCGAACGGCTCCCACACCTCGAGCCCCAGCCCTTCGAGCGCCGCCACCAGCGGCGGCAACAGCAACTCCCGCTGCTGCGCCGAGAACCCGTACGGACTCGCCAGGTAGACGGTCTTCCGGCTCCGCTCGGAACTCGTCATGGCGGGCGCCAGTATAGGCGCGGTCGGGCGCCTCCCCACTGCTACTCTCCCCCCATGCGAGAGGTTGTTGACAGGGCGCGACGCGGGGGCGGCTCCCCCGATGCCCCCGTGTGGGCGGCGCGCATTGTACCGATACACCCGGCGCGGGAGCTCGGGAGCGCGTGATGGTCGAAGCGGCTCCCGATGGTCCGGCCCGGCTACTCGATGATGTGACGGTGGTCGACTGCGGGGAGGGCGTCGCCGCCGGCGTCGCCTCGCGGATCCTCGGCGATCTGGGCGCGAGGGTCATCAAGGTCGAGCCGCCGGGCGGCGAGCGCCTGAGGCGGCTCGGTCCCTTTGCCGATTCGAAGACAGACGCCGAGCGCGGCGGGCTCCACCTGGCTCTCAACGCCGGCAAGGAGAGCGTCGTGGCGGACCTCGACACGCCAGACGGCCAGCAACTCCTGAGGACGCTCGTCCGCGACGCGGAGATCCTGATCGAGTCGCAGGGGCCGGCCACGATGGGCGCGCGCGGGCTCGACTACGACTCCCTGTCTGCGGACTCCCCGTCGCTCATCTACGTGTCGCACACGCCCTTCGGCCGGCCCGGGCCGTACTCGGACTGGCTGAGCTCGGAGATCGTCGACTACGCGATGGGCGGATACCTCTACTTCTGCGGCGATCCGGCGCGGGAGCCGCTGATGGTGCATGGCCATCAGGGCGAGTTCCACGCCGGGATGCACCTCGCGCTCGGTGGCCTCTTCGCGCTCGGGGAGACGCGCAGCAGCGGTCGCGGACAGCGCGTCGAGGTCTCGACGTTCGAGTCGATGCTCGCGGCCCAGGTCTGGTTCACCACCGCCTGGGAGCAGGAAGGCGAGATCCGGCGGCGGGAGGGCTCCTCCCTCATCCGCTGCCGCGACGGCTGGGTGCACTGGCAGCCCAGCACCGCCGAGGTGCTACTGCTCATCGGCCGACCCGAGCTCCGGGACGACCCGCGCTTCCAGACGATGGAGGGGTGGCGGGCCGCCATCCCCGAGGTACGCGGCCTCGTCGAGAGCTGGGCGCTCGACCATTCCGCCCAGGAGATCTACGAGTCCGCGCAGGCGCTCGGGCAGCTGATGGCGCCCGTCCGCACCGCGGCCGATCTCGCTGCGTCCGAGCAGCTCGCCGCCAGGCGGTGGTGGAAGACGGTCGAGCATCCGCTGGTGGGCCGGCTCGAGATCCCGGGTCTGCCGCTCCGCTTCTCCCGCTCGGCGTGTGAGCCGGGAGATGCAGCGCCGCTTCTCGGCGCGGGCCCGTCTCCGCCGAGGAACTCCCGTCGGCCGCGGGGCGCTCCTCCCGCACCGGGGCCACCCGGGGGTCAGCCCCTCAGCGACCTCCGCGTCGTCGAGGTCACGAACGCCTGGGCGGGGCCGCTCGTCGGACGTCATCTCGCCGACATGGGCGCCGATGTCGTGATCGTCGAGCGCACGCGCGGGCTCGCGACCAGGCAGAGCCGCTTCATCGGCCCGACCTCCGCCTGGCCGCGGTCCTTCAACCGCGGCTCCTCCTTCAACCAGCTGAATCGCAACAAGCGCAGCATCTCCCTCGATCTCGACCAGCCGGCGGCCCGCGACGCCTTCCTCCGCGTCGTGCGCTGGGCCGACGTGGTGATCGAGAACAACTCGCCTCGCGTCTTTGCGAACCTCGGCCTCTCGTACGAGGCGCTCGCCCGCGAGAACGACCGCGTCATCCTGTGCTCGCTCTCCGCGTTCGGAGGCACGGGGCCCGAGGCGAACTACCGGGCGCTGGGCTCCAACATCGAGGCGTCGAGCGGCCTCGTCGCGCAGACCGGCTACGGACCGGAGGAGCTGTACGGCACGGGATCCTTCCAGGCCGACCCGGTCGCCGGAACCCTCGCGGCCGCGGCGGTGCTGGCCGCGCTCTGGGAGCGCGAGCGCAGCGGCCGCGGCCAGCATGTCGACGTCTCGCTACAGGAGGCCGGCGCCCTCTCCATGGTCGAGGCGCTGATGAACCACAGACTCGGCAACGGAGCGATGACGCCCCGCGGGAACCGCTCGTGGCGAATCGCCCCGCAGGGTGTCTACCCCTCCGCCGGCCACGACGACTGGCTGGCGATCGGCATCGAGTCGGACGAGCAGTGGCGCGCGCTGTGCGCCGAGCTGGGGGAGCCCGAGCTCGCCGAGCGATACCCCGATGTCGGCTCGCGCCTCGGGGCTCACGCGCCGATCGAGGAGGCGATCTCGTCGTGGAGTCGGGAGCTGGACCACAGGGAGGGAGCGCTCAGGCTCCAGCGGGCCGGCGTTCCCGCTGCTCCCGTCCTCGCCAACTGGGAGGTATGCATGGATCCACACCTCGCCGAGCGGGGCTACTGGGTCGAGGGCGTGCATCCCGAGGTCGGCTACGAACGGGGAGACGGGTTCCCCTGGCGCCTCTCGCGCACCCCCGCCCGGCGGCGCGCGCCGGCGCCCCTCTTTGCGCAGAACAACGACGAGGTGCTCGCCGAGGTCGCCGGTCTCAGCCGGGAGGCGATCAGCGAGTTGCGCCGCAGCGGCGCCCTGGTCGACGAGCCCACCAACCTGCACCTCTTCCGTCGACGGCGCTGACGGCGGCTTGCGACGTCGGGCTCGAGGAGCTCGTGGTTCGACTCGCTCCGCGACGCGGCGGTCTGGGGCGCTGTCGCAGCGCTACACTGCCGTGGGCAAGCGCCGACGGGACGCACGCTCTCGTGGGGAGATTCCATGGAACGGTCGACGTGACGGCAGCGAACATCATCCCCAGCATGCGGTACCGCGACGCGTACACGGCCATCAACTGGCTGTGCGATGTCCTGGGGTTCGAGCGACGGCTTGTCGTGCCCGGAGATACCGAAGACACCGTGGCGCATGCTCAACTCGTGCTCGGCAACGGCATGATCATGGTCGGCTCGTTCACGGAGGAGTCCCCGGTGGATGCCGTTGTCGCTCCCGTGCCCGACGGGACGCTGACTCAGAGCGCCTTCATCGTCGTGAGCGATATCGAGGACTGCTACGAGCGCGTCGTGGCGGCAGAGGCCAACATCACGATGGAGCTGACCCACCAGGACTACGGCGGCAGCCTCTTCTCGGTGCGCGACCCGGAGGGTCAGCTCTGGTACATCGGTTCGTACAATCCGTGGGCGGATGCCTCCTGAACAGCGTGGGGCTGAGGGCCGCGATCTTGACGTCGTCGCCGCCGAGCCCGTCGCGGCTCACCCAATGCCGCGAATATCGCGAGCCGGCTCGGCGGTGACGGTCCCCACGTACGAGAGTATGTGTCCGATCGCGCGCAGGTCGGCCCGGCCGGCCTTGAGTTCGATCAAGTTCGGCTCTGCTGTCCCCTGGATCACACGAGCCAGTTCTCGACGGGGAGGGACGGCACGCGTTCGAAATGCCGCACATTGCCCGTGACGACAGTGAGAGCCCTTGCCAGCGCGATGGACGCGATCTGCATGTCCGCGTTGCCGATGGGCGTCCCGCGCGCCTCAAGCAGCGCGCGCAGCGCTCCGTACTCCGTGGCGGCATCCGCGTCGAACGGCAGAACCGGAAGGTTGGCCGTCACCGTCTGTTCCATGCGTTCCAGCAACCCCTGCGACTGAGCCTCAACGCGGTACGCCCCGTACAGGAGTTCCCCCAGGGTAATGGCCGAGGTGGCCTGCTGATCTGGAGGCACCGCAGCAAGGCGCCGGAGGAGCGTTGGCGAGGGCGAGCGCCTCATGAGCTCGCTCAGCGTGTCCGTATCGAGGAGATACGTCACGCACCCAGTCCGACGTGTCTGCCCGTGTCACGATCCCGTGCCGCGCGGAGATCGGCGAGCAGTCGATCGATCTCATCGTCGGACAGGTCCTGCCAGAGTCCGACGAGCGCCATCGCGCCAGAGGGTCGCTCAGCAAGCGGGCGCTCCTGCTCCAGCCGTCGCAACTCGGACGGGCTCACGATCGCCGCGACCTCCCTGCCGTGTCGTTCGATGACGTATCGCTCGCCACGGTGAAAGACTCCCTCAAGCAGGGCAGAGAACTTCGCCTTCGCGTGGGCGACACTGATGTGGCTGGCGGACATTCGTCCCCTCCACGTCGATCGGACTAAATGGCTCTTTTGATCAGATAGTACCAACATCATGACCGCCCGGGAACCCCTTCACGACCCACGAGCGCAGGCGGGGGAGATCCAGTTCACGAGCGGCGGCGGGAGCCCCTGGGTTGAGGCTCCGGACCGAGTACCGCTTCAGCGTGCTCGATGTCCGCGACCGCCTGCCGGAACACGACTTGCTTGAGATAGGTCTCGTACGGGACGCCGAGGATCGCCGCGGCACGCTTCACGACGGCGATATGGCCCTTACCCCAGCGCAGGGTGACGCTGCCCGTCGCGAGCTCACGGTCCGCGGCGGCCTCCAGGCGCGAGACGAGTTCTTCGCGAGCCCACCAACCAATACCCGCACGAACTTGCATTAGCCCGCGAGTTAGCTAGACTGAGCCGGCAGGGAACCGCGAATGACGATAGTCAATATTCACGAGGCGAAAAGCAACCTGTCGCGCCTGCTTGCGCAAGTCGAGGCGGGTGAAGATGTCGTGATTGCGCGAAACGGCAAGCCCGTGGCACGCCTTGTGGCCTGCGAGACGCCGGGCAAGCGCCAATTCGGCGCACTCCGGGGGCGAATCAAGCTCGATGACAGCTTCTTCGATCCTCTCCCCGAAGCGGAACTCGCCGCCTGGGAGGGCGCCTAGGTCTTGCGCCTCCTCCTCGATACTCACGCATTCATCTGGTGGTTCGAGGGCAGCGATCACCTGCCGGCGCCTGCCCGGGCGGCGATATCAGACGAGTCCAACGACGTATTCGTCAGCGCTGCATCCGCTTGGGAGATCGCCACCAAGCACCGGCTAGGGCGGCTGGGCGGCGTGGACACACTCGCCCTCAACGTTCCCGAGTACATAGCCAGTCAGCGCTTCGAGAGGCTCTCCGTAACCGTCGAGGATGCCGTGCGCGCGGGGTCGCTCCCGGGTCCGTACCGCGACCCCTTCGACCGAATGCTCATCGCACAGGCAATCGGTCGGGAACTTGTACTCGTCTCCAACGAGACCTTCTTCGACAGGTACGGCGTAGCGCGTCTCTGGTGAGGCCGTTACGGAAGCCACGCCTGTGCCCTGACCGAAAACGGTGAGGCGGTACCGGATCATGTATGTCCGCTTCGTGGGAACGCACGCCGAGTACGACCGCATCGATGCACGGGAGATGTAGCAATGGTCAAGGTGAGGCCCATCCGCACTGAAGCCGCCTACGAAGCCGCCCTCGCGCGTGTCGCGGAGCTGATGGATGCCCGCGAAGGAACGCCCGAGGGGGAGGAGCTCGACGTGCTCGTCGACCTTGTCGAAGTCCATGAGGACAAGCACCTCCCAGCGGCTACCCCGACCCGGTCGCCGCCATCGAGTTCTGCATGGACCAGCAGGGCCTGAGCCAGCGTGACCTCGTCCCGTACATCGGGAGCTGCGCCAGGGTCTCCGAGGTTCTCTCAGGTCTTCGACCGCATGGTCGAGTCCACGTGGTGAACTGAATGGCTCGGATGGTGAGTACTGCGAGCGGCCAGCAGGGCGGCCCCCCGGTCAGCCGCAGCACCCGGCCTTGCGACGTGCGCACGCCGACCAGGCGCAGCCGCGCCCAGGCTTTGCGGTAGGCCATCGCCGAGGAACGGCGAGCTGACGAGCACCGAGCGAGCCCCGCCCCCGGCTGCCTACCCGGGTTCTGCGGATTCCGGCTAGCTGCCCGTCGCGCCCGTGATGTCCCGGCGCTGGAAGCTCCAGAGGGCGCCCCCCGCAAGCACCGCCGTGTACACCAGAAGCACGAGGAACGCTTGGAGCGTATCCGGCGGCGTCTCTCCCGCGCCGGCGACCGAGCGGTCCATCCATATGCCCACGTTGGTGCCGAGGAGCGCCCCCGAGACGCTCTCGAACCAGTCGAAGCTCCGGAGCAGGGGGACGAAGATCAACTCGACGACGAAGTACCCCATGCTGATGCCCATGCCCGCGTTCGCCGAGCGGGTCAGCACGGTCATGAGGGCGGCGAGCGCGACGTAGGGGGCGAGTCCGTAGACGGCCTTGCCCATCGTCACGGCGGCATCGGTCCACTCGCCGGATCCCGTGAGCCCTCCGGATTCGGCCGGCGGGATGACTGAGGCGAGAACGCTGGAGACGGCCGCGGAGGCGCCCACGACGAGCAGTCCGCCCGCGCCCAGAAGCATCAGCAGGACGAGCCTCGACAGGAGCAGCGGCCAGCGGCCTGCCCCCCCGGAGACCGCCGGCCTGAGCGTTCCCCAGCCGTACTCGTTGCCGAGCGCCGACGCGGTCAGGATGAGGACCAGAAACGCCACGATGTCGAAGACTCCCGCCACGGCGTTGGGAATCGCGCTCGGCAGCACGAATCCCTCGCGCAGGCTCTCGGTCGCCGAAATGCCGCCACAGCTCTCGTGGCGGAAGCGCTCGCCGTCGGCCAGGAAGTCGCGCCGCTGCGCATCGGAGAGCAGCTCGATGCCGTCGGGCGCCCGCTCGTTCACGAGGTCCGCGCACGTCGCCGTCACGGTGATGGTCCGGCCGTCGTTGACGTACGTGGTGGAGAAGCTCCCTGCGGAAAGAGCGTCCTGCAGGGACTCATTGTGGAACAGAGCGTAGCTGGCCCACACGGCGATCTGCGTGAGAACGACGGCGACGGCCAGCATGATCCAGGGCATCCAGCGTCGCCGCAGCTTGAACCACTCCCAGGACGTGAGGCGCAGCACGTACACGATCATTCGCTCTCCGCCTCACCGTCGCCCGTGACCTCAAGGAAGTACGCCTCGAGAGAGGTCTGGACGGGCGTGAGTTCGGAGACGTAGACGCCCCCGCGACCCAGGGCGGCCGTCAGCTCCCAGGAGCGCTCGTGCGGGGCCGACACGAGGAGGAACCCGTTCGCTGACCGCACCTCATCGACCCAGTCCAGGGCCGAGAGGATTCCGTGGGCTGCCGCATCGTCGGTGGTCCGCGTCCGAATCTGCTGTCGGCCCCGGCCCCCGATCAGTTCGGCGACCCGGCCCTGCGCCATCAGCTTCCCCTTCGACAGGATCGTCACGCTGTCGCAGACCTGCTCCACCTCATTGAGAAGATGGCTCGAGAGGAGCACGGTCCTGCCGCCAGTGCCCAGGCTCCGAATCAGCTCCCGGATCTCGGCCATACCCTCCGGATCCATCCCGTTGGTTGGCTCGTCCAGAAACAGGAGTTCCGGGTCCCCCAGCAAGGCGTACGCGATGCCCAGGCGCTGCTTCATGCCGAGGGAGTAGGTGTGGAAGCGGCTGTCCGCACGGGACAGGAGCCCGACCCTGTCGAGCAGCGCGTCGACGTCGGCGGGAGAGCCCCGGCCCGAGATCCCTTGGAAGTAGGTGAGGTTTCGGCGCCCTGAGAGGTACGGGTAGAAGGAGGGGGTCTCCACGACGGCGCCGACTCGACGCAGGGCGTCTCGGTGTCGCTCAGCCGAGCCCAAGAGGCTGAAGGTGCCCGACGTCGGTCGGACCAGCCCGAGCAGCATGCCGATCGTCGTCGTCTTGCCCGATCCGTTCGGGCCGAGAAGGCCGTAGACATGCCCTCGCGTCACTTCGATCGAGAGCCCGTCGACGGCGACATTCCTGCCGTAACGCTTGGTCAGGCCATCGGTCCGAATGGCGACGTCGCTCACCCGCCCCCTGCTCTCACTGACGCTCCCGCGGCCGCACGCGATTCATCGGCGCCACGACACGCTGGACCGGTGGCTCAGCGTGCCGCTGAGCGCTCCGCCGGGCAACCGTCCGCGAAGTCGAGATACCGCAGTACGTCGCCGTGGAGGAGCCGGCGGCGGTGCCCAAGCCCGCGCTCCCCGCATCTCTCCGACGACAACCTGCTCGCCTACGGCGTTCCCCCCGAGTGGATCGCCGATGTCCGCTCGGCCAACGAGGACACATTGTTCGAACTCGCCGACCACCTGCCAAGGGAAGCCGCTGAGGCGCTGCTGGAGCTCGCCACAGGCGGCGCGCCGGTGCGGCCGGTGCACGCGCCGCCGAGAACCCGGATCCATTCGCGCATCCGGACGCCCAGCGACGGTTCGGGCTGAATGGCGAACGCCGAGGAGTTGGAGCAGGCGTTCGATTGCCCCTGGGAGCAGTGGACGGTGTTCCTGCACCCGGCTCAGCGGACGATCGTCGAGCGACGGTACAACGGCCCGGGGAGCTTGAGTAGGGACCGGAACGAGGGAGGCCCCGACACACGTGCAAGTGCAACGCGAGCCCCCAATCCCCTTGGACCCGCGATCGTGAGAACCTGTTCAGCTCAGCCGAGTAGGGTTCGGGCCTTCGCCAGCACCTCGGCTACTACGGGCCGAGGGGCCCGGCCCGCAAACTGGGCGTGCCGTGCTCGCCAATCGAGGCTTCGAACCTGATCGGACAGCACGACCCCAGTCACAGGGCTGCCGGCAGGAAGTACGACCTCGAACGCGTACCCCGTGACCCTGGATGTGACCGGGCACAGCAGTGCGACGCTGGAACGCTCGTTGTACAGGCGGGGACTGACGACGAGGGCCGGCCGCCGGCCCGCCTGCTCGTGACCGGCCTGCGGTGAGAACTCAAGCCAGACGAAGTCGCCGCGCTCTGGCAGGTACGGTTCGTCTACCACGCCTCGTCACCCTGAGGCGCACCCCAGTCCGTCTCGGAATGAGCAGTCTCGGGGTTCATCCCGGCCACAAGCTCGGCGAGGTCGTAGCTGCGCTTCCGCAGTACGATGTCGCCACCTTCGGCGAGGAGTTCGATGGCCGAACCCTCCTCCACGCCCCACTGCTCGGCGAGAGCCTTGGGGATGCGGACGGCGAGACTCGAACCCCAGCGTGATACGTGCGACATTGCGCCCATGGCACCTCCCCGTAGATATATTATATATCCCAGAAGGGGCGCTTGCCTCAAACCTGCCGCACTCCTAGAGGGAATGCAGGCGCCCCATCCTGGTTGCCAGTTGCCGCGAGCCCTAACCCCCGACACCCAGTTGCTCGAACTGGGCGTCGGGAGCACTGGCGCCTCCCGAGGGGCTCGCCAGGTTGTGATTGAAGCGGCGGACCAACCGCCCTGACGGCGCTCGGAGCTGTGTCGATCGGGCGAGTCCAGCACCACTCCACAAACATCGGCATGAAGCTGCGGTCGTGCGAAAAAGGGGTGCGCCAGGTTGTATCTGGCGCTCTCGTTCTGAGGGCTGGTCAGCCCCCTACCCAGCGCGAGTGCGACCCATGCAGTTCGGTCGTACGTGCAGTGCCTGTCATCCCGCGCGTCAACGGTCCCCATCGCCGCGGTCCGCGCCCGCTGCGGGCGGCCCGTCGCTCCTGGCGACCAATGGCGTGATGGAGGGCAGGCCGCCCGTGAACAGCTCACGGAAGGACCGATTGACGAACTCCGGAGCACCGAGGATGTAGGGGGCGTAGCCGCCGTCGTGCAGGGTGTAGATGGCCGTGATGTTGCGGCTCTCCGCGCAGGCCACGAGTTCCTCGATCGCACCGCCCTGGTAGAGGACGAGGCTGAAGCCCGTGGCGACCGTGCCGCGCAGGCACTCCGGCCAGGGCGGTGTCCGGTCATCGCCCGTGATGCTCCCGGCGGGATCGGGGGTGGGCGGCCCGTCGCTCTTGATGATGAGCGGAGTGCTGGCGGGGACGCCGCCCGCGAACAGCTCGCCGAAGGAGCTGTTCACGAACTCGGGTGCTCCGAGGATGTACGGCACGTAGCCGCCGTCGTGCAGGGTGTAGAGGGCCGTGCCGTGGCGGCTCTGCGCGCAGTCCACCAGCTCCTCGACGCTGCCGCCCGCGTAGACCACCAGGCTGAACCCGAGCGCGACGGCGCCCCGGAAGCACGGGGGCGCGGGAGCGCCCGGGGCCTCCTGCGCCGGATCGCCGACCAGCACGCGGTAGACGCGCTCGCGGCTGCCGTCGGCCGAGGTGACGGTGATCTCGGAGACCTCTTCCAGCGCGACCTGGTGGCCGTTCGCCGGATCCCCGTCGTCGTCGGCGTCGTCGGGCTTGATGACGACCGTCGCTCCCGACTGCGCCGCCTCCGCCCCGACCGTGGTCTCGGTGACGTCGTCCCCGGCCGTCCCGGCGTACTCCGCCTGGGCACTGTCGAACTCCCCGAAGTCGACACCGCTGAGGGTGAGCGAGGCGAGGCGCGCGTCGATGGCGTCGGGCATGTTGTAGCTGTAGACCTTGCCGTCGCTGGCGTCGGCGACGTACATGACGTCGCCGTCGGACCAGAGACCGCGGGGGCTGTTGTTGCTGGCGCCGGAGAGTTTCTTGAACTCCTCGTCCGTGACACGTTCGAGCTCAAGGTCCTCTTCCTCGTCCGCGACGTCCTCGTCCGCGCTCGTGTCCTCCTCCTCGAGGGCGGGCAGGCGGTAGGCGAAGAGACGCTTGTCGTTGTGGTCGGAGACCCAGACGCCGACGCCGTCCGACCAGATGCCGTGAGGCGTGTCGTTGTCGTCGTGCAGGGCGTACTCGGCGAGCAGCGTGCCACCGGCGAGGTCGTAGGCGAAGAGGGCGTCGTCGCGGTCGTCGAGGACCCACATGGTCGAGCCGTCGGACCAGATGCCGCGCGGGTCGTCGTTGTCGGGGTGCAGCGCGAGGTCGGAGTCGGGGAGGCGCTCGCCGCTCGCGAGGTCGTGCGCGAAGAGCTTTTCCTTGCCGCTGTCGGAGATCCAGATGGTTGTGCGGTCGGACCAGACGCCACGAGGCGCGAGGTTGCCTGCGTCCAGGTCGAACTCGCGGTCCTCGACGCGTTCGCCGCTCTCGAGGTCGTAGGCGTAGATGGCGTCGGCGGCGCCGGAGCCGTTCTCGGCGATCCAGAGCGTGACGCCGTCGGACCAGGCACCGGTCGGGTCGTCGTGGCCGCTGGCGAGCTCCTCGATGTCGCGTGTGACGTTCCACTCGAACTCGACATCGCTGGGGACCGGGCCGGACGGCGCGCCGCCGCCGCCGCCACCGCCGGTGATGACGGGCGGCAGAATGATGGGCGCTTCTGTGATGGTGATGGTGACGCTCCCGATACCGCTGCCCTCGTGGCTGACGGAGAGATCGATGGCCTCGTCGGCATCGTCCTCGGAATCGGTCACCGCCATGATCATCACGCTCACCGATCTGGCCCCGGCCGGCAGCGTCACGACGTACGGGTTCGAGAGCTCCCGGCCGCCGTCGACGAGCGTGAAGTCATCCACTGGCGTGGCCGTGCCGCCGAGCGTCAGCGTGATCGTCTGGGGCCCGGCGAAGGTGACACCGTCGGCCACGATGGTCACCGTGACCGCGGCACCTTCAGCTACCTCTTCGTTGCTGGCCGAGAGCGTGAAGGCCGCCACATCGTTGTCGTTCACGGTCACCGTGGCGTTGTTAGGCGGCTCGGTCAGGTAGACGGGGGGGTTGCTCGTGCTGCCCTGGATGAGGGCCGTCACCGTGCCGGGGGGCTCGACAACGCTGTCGTCGAGTGTGAGCACGGCGAGGTCGGCCGTGGCGTCGCCGCCCTCGAAGCGAACGGTCGGCGCCGGCGAACCGCTCAGTGTGGAGCCCGTGGCGGTGACCTCCACGGACACCGTCAGGGGGGCCGAGAGCGGCAGGCTCTGGGTCACCGTGCGGGAGAGCGTAAACGTGGCGTCTTGCCCCTCGGACACGGCGCTCCCCGGGGCGATGGTGACGACCGGCGTGTCGGGCACGTCGCTGGGAGGAATCGTGACCGTGTGCGTGCCGAGCGTGGCGCCCGTCAGGCCGAGCTGTGCGCTCACCGTGATCGTCTCCGCCGCGTGCTCGATGTCGGCGTCGTCGACTGCGCGGATGGTCGCCTCGGCGGAGGTCGCGCCCGCAGGGAACATGACGGCATAGGGATCGGACAGCGTCTGGTTGCCGGCGTCCACGAGCGTGAAGTCGCCCTCCGCCGTGGCCGTGCCGCCGACGGTGAGATTGATGGTCTGGTCGACCTCGAACGTGACGCCGTTCGTGATCTCGAAGCTGAGTTGCGTCTGGCCCCCCTCGGAGATCTGCGTTACGACGGTGGTGAAGGCGATCTGCGCCTGATCCGCGTCGGTGAGCGTCACCGTCGAGGTCGACCCGGCGGTCACGCCGTCCGGCAGCGCGCCGAACTCGATCGTGGCGGTCTCGTCGCCCTCGACGAGGTCGTCGTCGGTGGCGTTCAACGCCAGCGACTTGCGGGTTTCGCCTGCCTCGAAGGTCACGCTCTCGTCCAGGGTGAGGTCATCGGCCGAGGCGCTGCCCGTGGTTTGTTGCCGCACGACCGGGATGGTGACACTGCGGACGCCCTGGTGGGCCGAACTGAGGAGAACGGTCACGAACCGCGAGGCGCCTTCGGTGACGGTGTAAGTGGACTGCTCGAACGAGACGGTGACGGGAGCACTGATCACCAGCGCCGAGGGCGCCTCCGACAGCGCTGTCCCGTCAGCTGTGCAGATGCCGCCATTGGCGCCGCAGGCCTGACCGGTGTCGAGACGGAAGCTGATCGCACCGTCGCCGTCCGGCGCCAGTGTGACGAGGTAGGCGTTGGCCGGCTCACCAGCGACAACGTGAGCGCTCACGCTCGCGACTGTCGCGCCCGTGACGCTGAGCGACGTCGACGTCTCGTCGAAGTCGACCACGGGACGGCTGAAGGCCACGACCACCTGCGGCGGATCGGTGGCGCCGAGGTTGAAGATTGATGTGTACGTGCTCCCGGGGAACTCAGCCGTCAGGGCGATGGGTTCGGCCGCCAGCGCCACCGGCGCCACGGGGTACATCCGGCCTGCGGTCATCACGTTGCCGCCGCTCATGGCGACGACCGTGAGTTCTTCGACTCCGGTCGCTGGATTCACCTGCGTTCCCGACACGTCAGGAGGGGGGTGGTCGGGATTGGGGTTTCGGATGCCTCTACCCCAGGTGATCAACCAGTTTCCGTTGTCCAGCGGATCGGCTTGACCCATCGAGTACGACAAGGAGTCCATGCGGCCGTGGAGAAAGACGTGACGCTGGAAGATCGCTTCGCCGTGGTCCAGATCGATGGCGTACTCAACGACTCTGCTGAACTCTCGGCCGACTCGTTCCGTCTCGCCCGTTCGCGGATCTTCGAGGCACTCCACGCCGTTGTCGAAGAGCATGAGGTGGCCGTTGTCCAGCAAGCGCGCAGCATGCTGCCCACAGAACTCCCCATAGGGGTCGCCGACGATCTGCAGCGGCGGCGGGCCGATGTCACGGCTCTCCCACTCCTCTGTACTGAGGTTGCTCCTGCCCAGTCGCCAGATCACCTCGCCGCTGGTCCCGTCGATTCGCAACACCTTCGAGCAGCCCCGGAATGAGGCGACGATGTCCCCATCGACGACTTGTACCGAGTTGATGTGCGCGTAGTCATCGGGGAAGCGATGTTGCGTACAGTCTTCGAGCGCCATGTAATCCCAGGAGTTCCACAGGAACAGCTCTCGACCGGTGGGCGAGACGACCTGAATAACTGCATCCTCCGTGTCCTCGGCGGGGCCGAATGGATCACCGTTGCCGTGGGTCAGGCCGTATCGTTCAGTAATGAAGCTCATATCACGTACGGCAGGCTCGTAGGCCATCAGCACATAGTCGCCGTTCGATTTGATGAAGAAGTCATACCCGTTAGTGTTCTGGAGATTGACAGTTGAGATCCCGCTCTGGACAAGGTCTAGATTTGCATCGTACACGACATATGACGCCGGTTCACTTGTGACGGCTAACGCATAGGGATATCCGCCGTCCGGGTACGCCCTGAAGTGCCCTGCTGCGGTCTGTTGCCGCCGAAACCGAGGTACGCCGTTGTTATCGATAATCGCAATGTGCGCCACGCCACTGCTGACCCCAAATGAGGCCGTCATCAATGACTCCGACGCGCCGTCGAGCTTGGTCACGGTGAGCGTGGGGAAAGATTCGGCGAGGCAGTGCAGTGTGTAGGTGGTGCTTGCACCATCGCCGCCGCCGCCGAGCGTGATCAGGATGTCGCTCCCGCCGCCCTTGTCCGTCAACGCGACGACCGTGTTCTGATTGGCGTACTGGACGCCGTCGACCGCCAGGCGGGTGTCGGTGTCCGTCGTCGAGAGTGTCAAGCTGAGCGTGTCCGCCGCGATGCAACCCACGGCATAGTGGAGAATCTCAGGGTCGAACGCGGGATACATCTGTCTTGAGGAGGTCGTGGCGACCTCAAGCCTGCTCAGTGTTCGCGCCAGCACCACGTTGGGCGCCACCGTCTGGGCCGTCCTGCCGGAGCCGTGACCATCGGTATAGGACGCGCTCACCCGCAGGTAGTGCCCAGCGTCCGCGGCCATCGGGGTGTATGTGGCAAGGGTCGCGCCGCCGACCACGTTCCATGCCAGGCGGCCCGTGGACCTCTCCCACTGCCAGACCGCCGTTCCGGCGGTCACGCCGTCCGGGTCGGTGAGGACGGCGGTCAGCACGGCGCCCAGCGCGGGACGGGTCGAAGACAGCGACAACGCGCCGGCCTCGTCCACGTCGGTGACCGTGACCTTGACATCTACCTCGTCGGTGAATATCGGACCACTGTCTCTGGCCCACGCCACCAACTTCAGCTCATAGCTATTGTCTGTTCCGCGACCCGGCGGCCCGACATCCAACGGGTTCTCGAAATCCGGCGCTTGCAGGAACCTGAGCGCGCCAGATGGGCTGTCCAGGCTGAAGAGCCCGCGATCTACCCCGCCCGTCAACCACTGGATGCCGTCCCGATCCTCGTCCGACGAATAGCTGAACGTCGCCACGCGGGTCGCGCCGTTCTCGGCGAACGTGACCATCGTCGGACCTGAGAACGTTGCGAGTTCAATGACGTTGGTGACCTCGATCGCCACGGTGGTGGTGACCGAGCCATCCGTGTCGGTGCCGGTGACTGTGACCTCGTAGCTGGACTTCCTCTCGTAGTCGAGCGCGGCCTTGGTCTGGAGCTGGCCGGTGGCTGCGACGACATCGAACGATGCGGCATCCGTTCCGCCCAGGGAATAAGTGACCGTGCCGCTGCTGTCGGGGGCGACGACCGGCTCGCCGATGGTGACGCCCGCCTCCGTGTTCTCGTCGACGCTGCGGGTGGTGCTGACCGATTCGAGCGTGAAGGTCAGGCTCGCAATCGGCTCGGTCGAGAACTTGCCGGTGCCGCGGATGCTCGTGATCTCACCCGGCGGCACGGTCGGATCGTTGGTCCGCAAGAACTCGCCGCCATCCTCGGTGCCGGCATCCCAGGGGTAGAGTTCTACCTGGTGCGAGCGCAGCCAGTGGCCATCGGAGTTGAGCAGCAGTAGCCCCGAGACGCCGACGAACCAGTCCGGGCTCGGCGACACCCTGCTCAGCAGCGTGACCCGGGGATGATCGCTGGTTAGCGTGGTCGTCAGGCTCTGGGTGCTGGTCCGGTTGATGTTGCTGGAACCCTTGAGCACCGAGAGCGCATCGGCCATGGCTGCGGTCACTTCGACCCCAAGGTCCGACGTGACGCCGACTTCCGCCATCAACTTGACTCCGGCGCTTGCAGTCTCGCCTCCTTCAACAAAGGTGACGTTCGCGCTGTGAACGGCGCCGACCAATCGGGAAAAGTGGGCGCCGCTGGGCAGACCGCCCGGAGTGGCCGAACTGGTCCAGTCGCCGGTGAACGTCACCCGGTAGACCGCGCTGGTAGCGAATGCGATCGAGGGATCGCTGGCCGTCGGGCTCAGCGAGGTGTCCTCCTCCGTGCGCGTGATCGTGACGGTGTGGGTCAGCACGGTGGAAGTGTCTTCGGCAGTGACGTTCACCTTCACGACGGTTTCGCCCACCACCAGGTCCACATCCTGTTCGTCCGTGACCGTGTTGGCATCGGCCAGGGGCATGTCGCTGCCGTCGAGGTAGGCGACGGTAGCGTTGGCGTCCGTCGTGCTGGGTACGACCGAGATGCGTGTGACCGTGTAGCCCACGGCGGCCGTGTAGTCGCTCGTGCCGGTGGCGAAGGCCGGATCGAGCCGTCCTTGGCTCAGCTCGAGGCCGCTCAGCGTGGCGTCGGTACTCGGTGGGATCTGGGCGGCGACGGGCGAGGCCAGCGCCCCAAGCAGGCCAAGCAACACCACCACGGCGAAGGAGCGCCGCCGGGGTGGCGCCCCCCGGCGAGCGGATGCGCGCCTGGCGCCAGCCTGCACACCCGCCAACTGCCAGAATCGAGAAAGATTCTGCACTGATGGATGGTAGAAGTATCAATGGTTATCGTTCAAGCAGTTGCAATAGCGACCCGCGTGCTCCGCGAGGCGCGTCCCCGCGAGCAGACGCCGATGCGCCTCGAGCACGATCTCTACAGTGATCGTTCGCCCAGGCAGCACCGCCTCCACGACCCAGAGCATCGCCTCGATGTTCCCGAGCACCTCCACGGCGGTGACATCGCGCGGTTCCTCGCCGAGCTGGTGGGCGGCCTGGGCGCGGAGCAGCCGCCGGCTTGGGCAGTTCACGGTTGGAAGGCACGCGCGCCCTACTCGATTGCGGGCTGGCTCCAGGCTGACATTCGGCGGGGCGAGCTCGCCCCTGCCGAGGGTGCTGATATCCGAGACCGCCGCCGGCCGATTTCTCACCACGGGAGGAAACAAGGCATGAAGCTACGGTCGTGCGAAAAGGGGTGCGCCAAGTTGTATCTGGAGCTCTCGTTCTGAGCGGGTGAACACAGCGGACGGCGCGGGGGCGGTTTGGTTGGAAATTCGCGATTTGGCCGACCTTCTTGAGATGGTCGTGGGACGGATCCGAACCCTCGACCCTCAGTTCAGCAGACTGAGGGTCATGCGCGGCGGGCCCGGCACCGGGGACAAGCGCGCGGTCCGGGTCAGGGGACTGCCGGTGGCAACCTCGGCGCGGAGTGAGCGGGCACGCGGTAGCGAGTTGGAGACGTCCGCTCAAGTGCTAGCCGGGTGGATTACATGGCGGCGATTGATCATTCTCGCCCTAGTGGGGCTAATCGTGACAGTGATATTGCTCTCCGAGCTGTGTTCTGGACAGCAGCGCTTCCAGAGGTGAGTGTCTTCCAATGAGGTCTTTCGCGGCGATCGATTTCGAGACAGCGACGGCCTCCCGAGCATCGGCCTGCGCCCTTGGCCTAGTCCTGATCGATGATGGTGTGGTGACCGGTGAACATCGGTATTTTATCCGTCCGCCGAGCAACGAGTACCACGGGCTCAACATCAGTGTGCACGGGATCACGCCGGAACAAACTGCGAATGCTCCTGACTTTCCAGAGGTCTGGTCAGCAGTTGACAAGCTGATTGGTGAGCGCGTCACCGTTGCGCACCATGCGGCGTTCGACTTCTCCGTTGCCCGGACTGCGGCTCACCACTGGGGCTATACATGTCCCGAGAGGGACTTCGCCTGCACTTACCGCCTTGCGAAGAGAACTTGGCCGGATCGCTGGACATACCGTCTTGATCGACTGGCCGCTGAACTGGGCATCGACCTTGATCACCATGAACCGTTGTCGGACGCGAGGGCCGCGGCCCATTTGGCAGCATGGCTGTGCGATTATCACGGTGCAACGTCACTCATCGACTTGGCCGAGCGTACACAGTGTGCACTTGGGCGCTTGACATCCAGCGGACCATTCACTCCGTCCACCCGGTCACCGTCGCTCGCACAGTTGGCCGCAACCGTCGATGAGTTTGACGAGGGTCACTCCCTCTACGGTGCACGCGTGGCGTTCACTGGAACGCTAGATGTGATGACTCGCACCGAAGCGGCCCAGTTCGTATTGGATGTTGGGGCTGTTCCTACCGACTCAGTCTCGAAGACTCTCAACTACCTCGTAGTCGGCTTGACCCGCTTCGGGGTAGTCGGCAGCGACGGGATGTCCTCAAAACTGCGCAAGGCGGTGACGCTCGCCGAAGAGGGTCACGACCTGGAGATCATCGACGAGCGGGAATTCTTGCGACTCTTGAACATGTAGGCCGCCGATCGCCGATCGCCCCGAACGGCTCGACGGAGAGCAGATCCGGCCCGGCGATCCTAAGCGTTGGATCCTCGTCACCCGTGAGAAGAGCATTCTCGCAGCTCCTCACCGGGCAACGCTGCGCGTCGCTGCGGTGCGGGAGCGCTTCATGGCGGCGCTCGGTGTGAGGCGGGTCGACGACCTTCGTGATCGTCAAGCTGCGTGCGCGATAGGCCGCGTTCGAGTGGGCACTCCGGCTAGTAGCGGCACAGTGACGAGTATGTCACCCGTCACGCCTTGGACGCTTCGCCGCGAAACAATCGCAACAGCGCGCATATTCGAAGCACTGTTGCCGCGTCCTGCTTCGTCGCGGTCACCACCAGTCCGTGGGCGTAGCGGTTTCTCAGGTTCAAGCCGGGCGTTGATTCGGTGAGCGCGATGCGGAAGAAACGCCACCAGTCCGTCATCTCGTCCCCGGCCGATGCCCCAAGGGCGCGGAGTATGGGGGCCAGAGTTCTCACCCCTCCGGGACGCTCCCCCCGAGGTGGGTCATAGATGACGCCACCGCTTGCCTCGAGTAGCTTGCGGAATACCGCTTCGATGCGCGGCATCGCTACTAGGATCGCCTCGTCAGGTCGTTCCCCCCGGTAGTGCTCGAATGCCCGCGCGAAGGCATCCGCCTCTTCTTGATTGATGACCTCCGTCAGAAAGAGCTCTGCGAGCGTCGCTCTGTCGGGATCGTATTGCGCACCGATTCTGTCGAGTGCGACCACGCGGAAGAGTCCATCCCACAGAATGTTCTGCGCCTCATGCGAAAGGATGTCCAGTTCACGCTTGCTCTCGGGGGTCTCCGCATGCCGAATCGGATAGCCGTTCTCGTCGAACACGCTACGGTTCACTAGGTTCGTGATCACGAGCTTCTGGGCAACCTCGTCTACCGCCCGCTCGCTCGCTTCGCGGGTTCCGACCGGAGATCCACCGAGCATAGCGAAACGCTTGAGCGCTGCCTCGATCTGATCCTCGCCAACGATCGATTCGACAACACGCTCTACATCCCCCGCTGAGATCTCGACCTGAGACGTGATCTGCTGCCAGTCGAATGAGTCAGGGTCGATCTGCTGCAGCTCTCCGACGATGCGTTGCTCGGTGCTCCCTGCCCAACTCCTGCCTCGTGTGAGCTCAAGCGCCTGTCTGAGCCAGTGCGCCTTTGCGAGCCCCCCTCCTGCTGCAGGGCATGTGAAATGAGCATGTCAGCTTCCGCTTGCTGGATCCGGTCAATCTCATCCTGATGACCACGGGCGAGCCTTTCCTCCATCTGGAAGAGCGCCAAGCGGTGATTGGGGTGGGTCAGAAGCTCGTGGGCACGGGCAAGGTATCCCGGCAGATCCGACGGACGCTGTTCCTCGTCAAGGCTGATCAGCAGATCGAGAAGCGGCATCCAGGCACCGGGACGAGAACTGGCGTCCTCCTGACACAGTTCGCTAGCGACGACTTCCACAGCGCGGGCGCATACACGCGCGGCGAGTTCCGGCGCGCCGATCATTCCGGACAGCTCGGACGCCCTCGTGAGCTGGCTGACGCTGTCGAGTCGCTGTTCTACACAAGGATCGGTGCCCGGTGCCGGCGTCGCAGCCAGCAGATAGTTCTCGATCGCGCTGATGGCGTGACTGTGACGGTCGGGCCCTCGCTCAGTGATCCACAGCAGATCATGCAGTCGCGCCCTCACCGCTGGGGACTCCACGAGGCCAGCGAGATCTCCCCAGATCGACCGGATATCGTCGCGGCGCCCCACGTCATCCAGGTACGGAGGGAAGATACGGTCTTGGAATTCAATGTCGGGCTTGAACGTGTTGTAGCGCTCTCGCTTCGGTCGGTCATTGGCGTCGACGAATCGGTAGCCCAGCATCCAGACCACCGCTTGCACTACTGGATTGTCACGTGTGTCGACGTGCTCTTGGAACGCGGTGTGAATCCGGTAGAACCGGTGCTCCTTGCGCGAAATGCTGTTGAGCGCCTCGGCAGCGCCCGGAGTGTCGAGTATCACTGTCCCTGATCGGGCAGGCGCCTCCTCGGCTAGCATGTCAGGCAAGACCTCCTGCCGTAGCTTGCGACGCGATGCTTCCTGCGCCCAAGCGAAGAGGCTGGTCGCGCGGCGGAGCAACTTCACCACACCCTGAAGGGAGGCGCGGCTGAATGGGTGGATCCGCTCCATGGCTACTAGTGATACTTCACTCGCCGGTGTGAGCAACACGCAGGTCATCCAAGAACTTCGCCCCCGGTTGAACCATCCGAGCCGCCGCTTGGCATTGCGCCGGCGCCTTCTCTTGGACGACGCCAGTCAGCTGCGTTGCACTAACGCCCAAGTGGGCCAGCCCACGAGGCTGGTCGGCGTGGGTGCTCGCCAACCCATCGCGGCCCCCGACTCCGCGTACCGCAAACCCCATCTGCGGAGGTCGATGTCGGGGCCGAAGGGGGCGACCGTATCGCCGGTGGGCCTCAGCGCCGAGGTTGGGGCAGACTGGGCAGGCGATGGCCGACATCTTCTTCCCCATGCTACCGACGCCCGAGTGGGCGCAGGCCTTGTCGCACCGGGTGCTGGACGACGCGGACTACCCGTACCACTGCCGCATCGAGTGGCACTGGGGCGATCCGAGGCCGAAGAGCTGGGCGGACCCTCGCCGTCGCCGCATCGTGATCCGTGCAGCCGCGGATCGCGGCCATGCTGCCCTCGCGTCGACACTCCTCCACGAGATCGTGCACCTCGTGCTACCGCCGACGGAGCACCACTCGCGCCGGTTCTGGCGTCACTTCTACGGACTCGTCGAGCAGTACGGCGCGGGCGGTGGCTGCGCGCTGACGATGGACGACGCGTACCTGCTGTCACGCCACTACAAGGTGACCGCCATCAAGGTCGCCGCGGAGCTCGGTGCCCGGGCGGCGCGGAGCAACCTCGCGCTGCGGGTGCCCGGCGAGCCGCAACCCCGGGGATGGTCCGACGAGTCGCTCGCCCTGGAGCGCCGGCTTCACGAGCAGACGTGCGATGCGTGCACCAGCGAGGTGCGACTAGGGCCGACGGGAGTTCTTTCGGGCGGTCGCTCTTGAGCGAGGCCCAGGCCTTCAGCAGCGTCCCGCCCACCGTGAAGTGCTCGGCCGAGAGCAGCCGGGCGGCGCTCGTCGTGCCCTTGGAGTGGTCCACGCTCGCGGATGTCGTCCGTCGATCCATGGGCAGCCCCGGCGGGGCGGGGGGCCCGACCGCGACGGACGTGCGGTGCCGCCTGATCGCTCCTGCCCCAAGCGATTCACTTCTGCTACGACAGCCCAATCCTCGGCCGCCCTCGCGCAGCGGAACGCTGCACCCGACGCAGGTCAGGAGCCCCATCGGCTTCCCCCGCGGGCGGTCGTGACAGGGCGTTAGCGATCACGTGACGGCGTGTCGTCCGACGAGGACGGCGACCAGGATGATCACCAGCAAGATGCGTCGCCGTCGATGGCTGACGCCGACCGTCCGAATCTCGCGGCGCAACGCCGTGTTCAGCCCGCGCAGGGAGAGACCGCTCACGCCCGAAGTCCCCGGACTCGTAGCAGATGCATGTGGCGCCTGTGCATAGTGCGGTCAGTATGCCAATTCCGATGCGATCCACGCGACCCACCCGGCCGTAGAGGCGCTACGTCGAAGTGAGTGCTGCGGAACCACACTCGCGGCGGCACGTCCGAGGGCAGGCACCGCACGTCCGGGAAGGCGGGAGTGCAATGCGCAGCTGCGCCGTCACGGACGGCCGGGAGCTGGTGTGCTGCGAAGAGCCTCGTGCGAGGCGACGTAGCAGTACCCGCATCAGCCTCGTGAGAAGCGGGCGGCGCCCCTTTGGGAGCGTCAGGGCTCGGTGCCGGGCCCCGAGCGGCCGGCATGGCCTCGAACCGCCAACACCCAGTCCATGAATCTGAGGTCCCGGGTGGCTGATCACCGCAGCGGAAATCGTCTACCGAGGCTTCGGACTCGTTGCGTGTCGCTCCCAGCCACGGGTCGGATGGGGAAGCGCATACGTCACGACTCGTCCGGGCGGTTAGAACAGGGCGTCGCCAATCGCATCGATGACGACAGGTCCGACGAGGACGGCGGCCACGACGATCACCATCCACATACGCCGTCTTCGGCGGCTGCGGCCGGCTCTCCGAGTCCCGCGGCGCAACGCGGGCACCGGCCAGCCGGCGCGGCGGCGGCCGTATCGCCAGGGGATGGGCGTGACGCCCGTGATCTCCGCGAAGCGCGGCGAGTGCTGGTCGCGAAGCGACTTCATCGCCGCTTCGAACGCGGCGGCGTCCCTGCGGGTGGCAAGCGGCCCGGACGTCCAGACGAGAGAGGGGTCGCCTCCAGCCGTCGATTCGACCTCATCGCCACGGTGTTGGCGGAGCCGTGCCCCCACATGCGCGGTGTGGCCGACGTAGTGGCCGTAGTTGGTCTTCAGGGCGTAGACGTAGAACCGCCGGCTGCGGTCGGCGGCGTCACGGCGAGCCTGCTCGCGGCCGAGGTCCTCAGGCTCGTAGTACTTGCGGCGCCGTCGCATAGGGCGATCAGTATGCCAATCCCGCTGTTCCGGCGCGCGGGAATTGGGACCAGGCCTCTTCTCATCCAGAACTATCCGTACGTAGAGCCCGCTCAGCTGAGCGGAAGACCAATCCGTCCCCTGTAGCGCAGGTGACGCCGGCCGTTCTTCCTGGTCTCCAACCCTGGTCGTCGACCGGGACCTGCTGGCCGTTCCGCCTGGACAGGTAACGCGGGCTCCGCTCGCCCAAGCGCGGACATGACGGCTAGACCCGCCGGTAGCGGTTCGTGGCCACAGCAGCGGCGAGCAGCGTGAGCACCACCGTCCACGCGAGCGTTTGCCAGAGATCCGACGTGTCCACGGCACCGGCCGACAACCCGCGGACCGCATCGATGGCGATCGTCACCGGGTTTCTCTCGGCGAAGCCTTGTACCCAGGGATGCATCGACTCCACGGGAACGAACGCGGAGCTGATGAAAGTGAGCGGGAAGATCCACAGGAAGCCGGCGCTTTGCATCGTCTCGACGTTGCGGATCCAGACGCCGAGGAATGCCGACACCCACAGAAACGGGATGCTGAAGAGCACGGTGAACACCGGGACGCCCATCGACTCGATCAGCGTCCCGTGGAGACGGAATCCGACGGCGTACCCGACCACAAGCATGATCGAGACGGTGATGGCGATGATTGCCAGATCTGCAAGAATGCGGCCGGCTACCACTGCCACCCGTGACATGGGCAACGACCGGTAGCGGTCGATCATCCCGTGGGTGAGGTCCTCTGCCAGTCCTATGCCCGTGTTCATCGCGCTAAAGAGCACCGTCTGCACGAGCACGCCGGGGATCAAGAAGTCCGCGTAGTTCTCCGTGGGCGTGGCTATCGCGCCCCCGAAGACATAATTGAACAGGAGGATGAACATGACCGGCTGGATCGTCACGAAGACGACGTAGTCGAGCCTACGGCTCATGCGCAGGACATTGCGCCTCGCCATCAACAGGGAATCGGACACCGCCCAGCGGATGCTGCTCAACGCGACAGCCGTGGTGGGAGCGACGGTGCTGGCGAACGTCACGCACGTCCTCCATCACCGGCGGACTCGCGACGTGCAGCCCCGCCACCATTCGCCGGTTGCTCGGCGTGGTGGCCCGTGAGGACCATGAACACCTCGTCCAACGTCGGCTGGCGCAGCCCGATGTCGGCCACATCCACGCCGGCCGCCTCCAGTTCACGTACCGCACGGACGATCAGCGACGACCCCTGGGACGTACGAACCGAGACCCGCCTTCTGCCCCGTTCGATCTCCGGGTCTTGCTCCGACAGGCGTCGAATCACCGCCACCGCATCCGCCAGCTGCTCCGGCTGCTCGACGTGCACGGCAAGCACCGCCTGCGCGCTCTGCTGCTTCAGATCGTCCGCCGTCCCTTCCGCCAGCACGCGACCGTGGTCGATCACCGTGATGCGGTCGGCCAGCTCATCGGCTTCCTCGAGGTACTGCGTCGTCAGCAGCACGCTCGTGCCTTCGCTGACCAGTCCCTTGATGACCTCCCACAGACCGGCGCGGCTACGCGGATCGAGGCCAGCCGTCGGTTCGTCCAGGAACAGGACCTGCGGTTGTGAGATGAGACTAGCGGCCAGATCAAGGCGGCGGCGCATCCCGCCCGAGTATGTGCGGGCCTGCCGGCCGCCAGCGTCGACGAGATCGAAACGCTCGAGGAGCTCGTCGGCGCGCCGCCGCGCCTCACGCCTAGGGCGGTGATAGAGACGAGCGACGAGCTCCAGGTTTTCGCGCCCGGTGAGGTAGTCGTCCACGGCGGCGCTCTGCCCCGCCAATCCGATCACGTGACGGAGGGCGGAAGCGCCGCGAACAACGTCGTAGCCCGCAACGACGGCTCGCCCCGAGTCCGCCGCCAGAAGTGTCGTGAGGATGCGGACAAGCGTCGTCTTGCCAGCGCCGTTCGGCCCCAGCAAACCGAGCACGGATCCCCGACCGACACGGAGATCGACGCCGTCAAGAGCGACGACCTCTCCGAACCGCTTCGCGACGCCCTCGACTATGACCGCGGCGTCACCCTCGGCCACAGCAGGAGAATCCGTGGCTTGCCCCCTGTTCGGGGGCGCGGCGCTCTGGATCATCGCCCCCACGACTGTCCGCCAAGAATATCACCACAGCCGAAGGGCCCATCCTCGCACAAGACACAACCGCTCCCGTTGCGGTCCAAGTGGAAGAGGTCGCGCTTCCACTGATCGTGCTGCTCCGACGGCATCGACTTCTCGCCCTCCCATAGCGTCCTTTCACGTTGGCTGATGGTTCCACTCCGTCCCGAGGCACCAGCACGTTCGACCCGTTCGGGAACTCCATCGAGCGCCCCGAGCCTCTTGAGCCAAGCGACATTGTCACGTGACCACCACTCGGACCAACAGCGCCACGAGCCGCCACGAGGCACCACGAGGTTTCCCACTCAGGCGTGAAGTTGTACAATCCCACTTGTATCAGTACATACTTAGTCCCATAATGGGATCGAAGCGGCTCACCTGTGCGCATCATCGCCAAGCGAACGCTGCGAGACTACTGGGAGAGCCATCCGAACGCTGCGGAACCGCTGCGCTCCTGGTACCGCACCGTCAAGGGCGAGGACTGGGACTCACCGGCGATGGTGACGGCGAGGTTCCCCAAGGCCAGCATCGTTGGCGGCAACCGGGCGGTCTTCAAGATCAGAGGCAACGACTACCGCCTGATCGTCGAGATCAACTATCGGTACCGGATCGTGTATGTCCGCTTCGTGGGAACGCACGTCGAGTACGACCGCATCGATGCACGGGAGGTGTAGCAATGGTCAACGTGAGGCCCGTCCGCACTGAAGCCGACTACGAAGCCGCCCTCGCGCGTGTTGCGGAGCTCATGGATGCCCGCGAAGGAACGCCCGAGGGGGAGGAGCTCGACGTGCTCGTCGACCTTGTCGGAGTCTATGAGGACAAGCACGTTCCCATGGGCTACCCCGACCCGGTCGCCGCCATCGAGTTCTGCATGGACCAGCGGGGCCTGAGCCAGCGTGACCTCGTCCCGTACATGGGGAGCCGCGCCAGGGTCTCCGAGGTTCTCTCAGGGAGGCGTGCGATAACGATGTCCATGGCGCGGGCCCTTCACGAGCACCTCGGCATCCCCGCCGAGGTGCTCCTGCAGAAGCCGGCGCCCGCCGACGACGCCGGCCTCGACGCCGACCGCTTCCCCTTGAAGGAGATGGTGAAGCGCGCCTGGCTCCCCGACGTTGCCGACCTGAAGGGGCAAGCGAGCGAGCTGGTGGCCGGCCTGCTCGACCGCGCCGGTGGCCGCGACGCCCTCGTTGCGGTCCCGATGTATCGGAAGAACGACCACCAGCGCATCAACGCCAAGACCGACCCCTACGCTCTGCGAGCCTGGTGCTGGCAGGTACTCGCCTCCGCGAACGACGCCCCCCCGAGCGCTCCATACGAGCCCGGGGCCGTCACCCCCGACTTCCTGCGGGATGTCGCGCGACTGAGCCAGTCGGAAGACGGACCGGTGCAGGCGAGGGACTTCCTCGCCGAGCACGGGATTGCGCTGCGGGTGGAACGCCACCTCCCGAGAACGCACCTCGACGGCGCCGTCTTCAGGCTGCCGGGGAAGCCATCCGTCATCGGTCTGACCCTGCGCTACGACCGCATCGACAACTTCTGGTTCTGCTTGATGCATGAGCTCGCTCACATCGGCCGCCACTTTGACGGCCGCCCCGAGGGGTTCGTCGACGACCTAGACCTGCCCGGCGACGACGCCCGCGAAGCCGAGGCCGACGAGTGGGCGCAGGACGCGCTCATTCCGCGCGACCAGTGGGAGGGGAGCGGGATCTCGCTGGAGCCTGCCACCCTGAACGTGATCTATTTTGCAAACTCCGTGGGCATCCATCCCGCGATCGTCGCCGGCAGGCTGCGCCACGAGTCAGGCAACTACCGGCTCCTCTCGCAGCTGGTCGGGACCGGCAAGGTCCGGCAACAGTTTGAGGAGGCGCAGAGTGCCCGACGAAGTCCGTAACGTCTTCATGAGCCACATCCATATCGACAGGATGTGTGCACACGGGAACGAAGAGATGAACGACTCCTCCGAGCCGAAACCCATAGTTGAGCGGTGCGGATTAATCCTGCTCATCGCGGTGGTGATCGCCGCCATGCTCGCACTGACGGTCCTTCTCATCTCTCCGGTTCTGATCTCACCCCTCACGCCGTACTTCTATCTCTCCCAATCTGGTTCGTCTGGTCCAGTAGGACGGGAGGGAATCGAACTGGCGCTCTTCCCGCTGGGCGCGGTCGTCGGCTTGCTGACGCGCCCTCGGCTTGGACGGTTCGCGGCACTCGCCTCCGGGCGCGGTGCGTCCTGGCTCCCGTTTCTCTGCTCGGTCATCCTAGTGGCCCTGGCGTGGTATCTCGTCTCGGCGTGGTTCCACCCTAAGATTGCTGAATGGACGGTCGCCGCCGTGATGGAGCGCCTCCTGGGCGCGGTCCTCCTTGCGTCCGTTGCGTACGCCGGAGCGGTCCTGTATCCGCGGCTGACCGCGGCGATGGCGGGTGCCATGGCGTCACCGATCCTCCTGGGCATCGCCACTCTCGCGTTCCCACAGTGGCTGGAGCCCGACTTTCGGGACAAGGTTGGCCTGGAGTTTGTCCTGCTCGCCACTGGGGCGGTGGTCTTCCTCTTCTCCCTCGCCGTATGGTTTCGGCTGCGGACTCATACGTGGAGTCATGCCGTCTGGACCGGCGGGCTCATGTTCTTCTTCGCGGCTCGGGGATACTGGGTGGAGCTGTGAGGTGGGAGTAGAGGCAGCGACCGGACTCCCTGAAGCGTCAATGCGGGCGCCACGTCGTTCAGCGGAGCGACGCCCTCACGTCGCTTTGGCCACAACCAACCGGTAGCCGAGAGACAACTCCTCGCGCTCGGATGCGCCGCCGCTGCGAACGCCGGCGCGCGCTCCAGTCGGCGATGTTCATGATCGGCTACACCGTCTAGGGGTGATCGTATCGCCAGTGGGCCTCAGCGCCGAGGTTGGTGCAGACTGCGCGGGCGATGGCCGACATCTTCTTCCCCATGCTACCGACGCCCGAGTGGGCGCAGGCCTTGTCGCACCGGGTGCTGGACGACGCGGACTACCCGTACCACTGCCGCATCGAGTGGCACTGGGGCGATTCGAGGCCGAAGAGCTGGGCGGAACCTCGCCGTCGCCGCATCGTGATCCGTGCAGCCTCGGACCGCGGCCATGCTGCCCTCACGTCGACACTCCTCCACGAGCTCGCGCACCTTGTGCTGCCGCCGACGGAGCACCACTCGCGCCGGTTCTGGCGCCACTTCTACGGACTCGTCGAGCGGTACGGCGCGGGCGGCGGCTGCGCGCTGACGATGGATGAGGCGTACCTGCTGTCGCGCCACTACAAGGTGACCGCCATCAAGGTCGCCGCCGAGCTCGGCGCCCGGGCGGCGCGGAGCAACCTCGCGCTGCGGATGCCCGGCGAGCCGCAACCCCGGGAATGGTCCGACGAGTCGCTCGCCCTGGAGCGCCGGCTTCACGAGCAGACGTGCGATGCGTGCACCAGCGAAGTGCGACTAGGGCCGACGGGAGCTGTTTCGGGCGGTAGCTCTTGAGCGAGGCCCAGGTCTCCAGCAGCGTCCCGCCCACCGTGAAGTGCTCGGCCGAGAGCGGCCGGGCGGCGCTCGTCGTGCCTTGGCGTGGTCCCCGCTCGCGGATGTCGTCTGTACCTCGGGCACCTCGGGAGTGCTGGTGTGAGGACTCCCGCCGCTCCGTGATCCTGCTTGGGAGTTGGGCGGGGGAAGCATGGCGAGAGACCCGGGGCTTGAGATGCGTCAGAAATCACCATATCTTACTGACATCAAGCGGATCGACGTGACCATGAGAAGCCTGCCGCAACTCCTACTAGAATACGCTTCGGACCTACCCGAAGGCACCGTGCTGCACCCGAAGTCACTGCTACATCTGGGGAGCAGAACGGCGATCGACCAGGCGCTGTCCCGTCTGACCCGCAACGGACGCCTGCTGCGGCTCTGCCAGGGAATGTACGTCACGCCCATCGCAACCCGCTTCGGTCCGCGACCGCCTGCCGTCGACAAGGTGATCGCGTCGCTGTCGAAGCTCCGGGGAGAGACGATCGTTCCCTGCGGCGGCGCCGAGGCGAATGCGCTCGGCCTCACCACGCAGGTCCCTGTGCGGTCGGTCTACCTGACATCGGGCCCCGACCGGCGATTGAAATTCGGCGAAGTGACGGTCGCACTGCGTCATGCTCCCCGGTGGCAGCTGGTGGCACCCCACCGGCCCGCAGGCGACGCCGTGCGGGCGCTGGCCTGGTTGGGCCCCGAGGAAGTGGAGACAAGCCTGGAGGCAATCCAGCGCAGGCTCTCGCACCAGGACGTTGAGGAGTTGGCGGCGGCGCGCGCTGTGATGCCAGCTTGGATCGCCGAGCCGGTGAGCGCCCTGCTTGCCAATGGATAGCCCCTCGTTCCAATCGCTCTCGGACGATGACCGGCGTGACACGTTGGAGGTCGCATCCAGCCGCAGCGGGCGCCCCGCGCATCTGCTGGAGAAGGACATCTGGGTCGTCCGGACGTTGCAGACGCTCACAGAAGCGCCGTTTGGCGAGCACCTGACCTTCAAGGGCGGCACCTCGTTGTCGAAGGCGTATCACGCGATTCGACGGTTCTCGGAAGACCTCGACATGACGTTCGACATCCGCGCCTTCGCGCCTGACCTGGTGGCGGGCGGTGACGACGAGGCGCTTCCCGCCATCCGCAGCCAGGAGGGACGCTGGACGCGGGAGATCAGGCGGCGGCTGCCGGGGTGGGTGAAGGAGCATGCGTTGCCGGCTGTCGATACGGGACTGCGCCGGGCCGGTCTGGCGGTTCAGCTTCGTGCTGACGGAGACCGCATATTCGTCAACTACACGCCGCTGGTCGCGGGGTCCGGGTTCGTAAAGCCCGAGGTGCTGGTGGAGTTCGGTGCCCGCTCAAGCGGTGAGCCTCGCGAGGCGCGTGCAATCGAGTGCGACGCAGCCGCAGAGATATCGGAAGTCGCGTTCCCCTCGGTCCGCGTCTTCGTGATGTTGGCCGAGCGTACATTCTGGGAGAAGGCGACGGCCGTACACGTCTTCTGCCGCCAGCAGCGACAGCGGGGCGGGCGTCTCTCCCGGCACTGGCACGACCTCGTGCGGTTGGATGATGCTGGCTATGGATGGGCCGCGCTCGCCGACCGGTCGCTCGCGATGGCGGTTGCACGGCACAAGTCGATGTTCTACCGGGCGAACGACGCCAAGGGGAACGTGATCGACTACGAGGCGGCGGTCGCGGGGGACCTGCAACTCGTGCCGGACGGCTCTGCGTACGACGCGTTAGCCGACGACTACGCCAGGATGGTGAGCGACGGCATGCTGCTCGAGAGTGCCGAGTCGTTCGACGATCTCATGAGACGGTGCGCGGACCTTCAAGCGAGGGCCAATGGGCACTGATGCTGCGGGCGATCTCGCGACGCCGCGCATTCCGGTTGGCCCAAGGGCTGTCGCTGTCAGCGCCGGAACTCACACGTCTACCCCCGACCGCCCGGTGCCTAGCTCGGTGGAGTCTGCCCCCCCCCCCCCCGCAGCGGAGGGTGGCGCGCCGGGAAGGATTCGAACCCGCGACCCTCAGTTGCCCGAACTGATGGTCATGCCCGGTGGCACGCCGCGAGCCGAAGCGCGTGGGGGTCGACCGAGGCTATGGGACTGGGGCTTCGCTCGCCCGCTCTTCCAACGCGGGTCGCGGGCTCAGGAATTCAACAAGATCAACGGACGGCAGCATGAGCGGTAGGGTCAGCCCCATCGCGGTGGCCGACGCCACATAGCCCCTGGCGAGGCCATACAAGACAGCGGGTGCGTTGTAGCGGATCAGTCGGCGCCGCGAAACTGGGTCATCATCGTTCGCGATCTTGAAGACGGCGCCGACATCCAGTGCGAAGTCGTAGGGCGAGCCATCATGCTTGGACGTGGAGCTCTCGAGAGCCAGTCGGACGAGAACGCCAGCCTCGTCATCGGCGCTCCCCTTGAACTGGATGTTTGCCTTGACGCCCACGGCCTTCCCGGCACGCTCCTGGCGATCGGGGCGCGTCTCGAAGCTGAACCGGTCGACCCAGAAGAAGTCAGGCTGCAGCCGCGACTGCTGTAGGGTCCTGAACCGGGGCATCGTCGGTCCCTTCCATCTCGACCATGAATCGCTCGATGAATCCGAAGCTGTCGTCCGGCACCGGAGCGGGCGCACGCAGCGATTCGCCAAGCACGCGGTCGTCGACGTAGCAGCGGAACTCCGAGCCAATGGCATCGGCCAGTTTTGCCATTGTGAGCAGAGTCAGGTTATGGCTACCCCGCCCAAAGAGTTGACTCACAGCGGAGCGCGAGATGCCCATACGCCGTGCGACCTCCGCTCGTGTGAGCTTCTTCTGTTGCATGATGAAGATGGCATTCTCCAGCAGGTCGATCGCCAAGCCCTCAGCGACGTACTGCGGATTTCGCTCGTATTCCTCGACATACCGATCGAGCAACCCCGCCTTCTCGATCACGACGCTCCTCCCGCTTCCAAGAACTGGGTTCGCATTCGCTTTGCCCGCTCGATCTCAGCCCGGGGCATTCTGTTCTTCTTCTTGGTGAGACCGTGTGTGATGACGATCAAATTGTCGGGCAATTGGAAGCACAGAAGCCGGTGCTGATCGGACTTGAACTCATAGATCCCGTCCTCCAAGTGCTTGAATCTCTGCGTATTCCGCGGTAGCCCGTGGCTTACGGTACGGTCAAGTAGACTGGTCAGCTTGATGCGATCTTTCTCAACGAGCGCATCGATGAACTTCTCGTAGCGACACCTGCCGCTCTCCTGCGCTAGCGCGTAGAGCGTCTTCTGGTCGCCTCGACGAACTAGCCTGAGCGTAATCACACGCTAACCTAGAACTTAACAGTCTGCAAGTGGTCCGCATACGAGAATATCAGCATAGCGACAAGATCGGCAAACCCGCTTACGCGCACATGCGGTCACACCCGGCGAGCTTGCCACTCAACAAGACCGAGCCCCCACGTGGCCGGACGGAAGTCTCAACAAAGCGTGCGGCCATCGAGCTCGGCCCGTACCCCCAAGTCCATGAGGCTGGCGCTCGGGCGCGCCCGCCACCGGGTACCACGAGCCGGATGACGATCAGTCGACTACCAGGGCGTCGATGGTCCTGCTGAAGGTCCCGGCGCTACCAGTCAATGCTGCGATCGCAGCCTGGCTTGCGACAGCGCTCGATCTCGGAGAGATAGCTGAGGGCCACGCCGCGCTCGGACGCTCAGGGGCTGAGGCGGCGCAGGCGAAGCGCGGGCGACCCTAACCTCCGATAGTACGGCTCCATATAGGAGGTTAGGTGATAACATTCAGCAAGAGAGGTTGATATGGCTGGCTACGAGCGCCGACAGTGGCAGGGAAGCCCGACGGGGCAAACCTACCGCGACCGGCGGCCCTGCAACTACGACACATACCTGCCGGATCCACTCGCCGGCCGCGACTTCGCGCTCTCGGGCGAGGTCACCGCGGATGTCGCCGCGGCCGAGGCCGCGCTCGTGCGCCTCGATGAATCGGCCACCGCGCTCGCCGGCAGCCACTCCCTCGCCCGATTGATCCTGCGCGCCGAATCGGTCGCGTCGTCTCGCATCGAAGGATTGGTGGTCGGGGGCCGGCGGCTGCTCCGTGCCGATGCGGCGCGCCGTCTCGGCAATGACCCGCGCGACCGTACAGCCGAGGAGGTGCTGGCCAACATCGACGCAATGTCGATGGGTGTAGAGACGGTGGGGCCTGGCGACCCGATTGAACCGGCTGTCCTGCTGGAGATGCACCGCCTGCTGCTCGCCGGCACACCGCTCGAGAAACACGGCGGGCGCCTGCGAGACCGGCAGAACTGGATCGGAAGCTCCGGGTACAACCCGTGCGCCGCGGCGTTCGTGCCGCCACCCCCGGAGATCGTGGAGGACCTGTTCGATGACCTCTGCGCCTTCGCCAGCGCCGATGCGTGGCCACCGCTGGTCCAGGCAGCGATCACGCACGCGCAGTTCGAGACCATTCACCCGTTCGTGGACGGCAACGGACGCGTGGGCCGTGCCCTGATCCATCTGGTGCTGCGACGCCGCGGCCTGGGGCTCCGCGTCCAACCGCCCATCTCGCTGGTGCTGGCGACATGGTCTTCGGCCTACGTGGCCGGCTTGACCGCGACGCGCTACGTCGGGCCGTCCGATAGCACCGAGGCGCGCGACGGCTTCGACCGCTGGGTCGCGCTCGCCGCCGAAGCCTGCCTGCGTGCCGCGGGCGACGCTGCGCGCTTCGAGGAGCGGGTGCAGGCGCTCCAGGCGGAATGGCTCGAGCGAGCGGGTCCCGCGCGGGGCGGCTCGGCGCTCCGCCTGCTCATCGACGCGCTCCCCGAGGCGCCGGTCCTGACCACGTCCGTCGCCGCGGATCTCATCGGCCGCTCGCTGCGGGCGACGACCCAGGCGATGGACCAACTGGTTCGCGCGGGGATCCTGGTCCAGATCACGGTTGGCCGCCGCAACCGCGCGTTCGAGGCGCCGGAGCTCATCGAGGCGTTCACGGCATTCGAGCGAGGTCTCGCAAGCCCGGAGGGCGATACGACTATCGCGGATCCGTCACGGCCCGTGCCCCAGCGGCCGAACTGAGCACGATTGCCTCGCCCGCAGGACCACCGACGGCCGACTTCTCACCACTCGAAACTCGAATAGGGAGAGGCATGGGTCGAAAGACGCGCACTCAGGGAGACCTGGAGCCCGGCGCGCACCCGCAGGTTCTTCTTCTCGCTGCCGCTTGATGATCTCCGGGAGGTGGTGGTGCCACGGACTGCTCCCGCCCGTGCGGCGTCCACCGCCGGACGACATCGACGATCTGTCGGTGGTCGCGACATCGCATGCAGGAGGCATGGAGCGGAGGTGGCGCGCCAGGGAGGACTCGAAACCTCGACCCCCAGTCCCATGAACTGAGCGTCGCCCGCGACGGTACGCCCGATGAACGCCCAGGCAGCTGCCGGCTGGAGCGCACGCGTGAGGTCGGGATGACGCGCTGTCACTCCCGTTGTCCCGCCGCAGAACACCCCACTCGCTTACGACCCGGATACGGGAAGGTACAGCACGATCTCATCGTGCCGGCGATAGAACGTCACGCCGGGCACCCATCGCCTCGAAGGTCGACGCGATGAGAGCGATCAGCTCACGGTGGTCACCACTCAGCCGCTCGAACGCGTACAGCCCACCCGCAATCGTGCCGATCGACGTCCGCGCTCACGGGCCGCTCGTGAGGACCCAGGTTGCGAGCGCAGTGCGCCCGGCTCACGGAGCCGTGCCCCTCGGCCCGTCGTCACCCCTCCGAAGCGGGGACCGACCTTCATGACATCTGATAGGCTTCCTCGGTGCGTCGCTCGTTCCTCCGTCTTGCCGTCATCGTCGTCCTCCTCGGCCTGTCTCCGGCAGCGACCACCGAGCGCGCCTTCGCGTGCAGCTGCGCCCCGCTCGCGCCGCTGGAGGCGTTCGAGGACGCCGCCGCAGTCTTCTCCGGCAGGGCCGTCGCCATCAGCGGCGACTATCCCGTTGACATCACGTTCGACGTCTACAGCGTGTGGAAGGGCCCGGAAGCTTCCGAAATCGTCGTCACGACATCGAGTCTCGGGTGGGGAGACTGCGGCTACCCCTTCGAGCAGGGAGGGGAGTACCTCGTCTACGCCTTCGATGAAGCACTGGAGGTGTGGCTCTGCGGAGGAACGGTCCCCCTACAGTACGCACAGGACGAGGTGGCCCTGCTGGACGCGGGCCAGCCAGGCGGCGCCGGCGTGGCTGACTCCGGGGAGGCTGCCGTGCCTCCGCAGCCGCCTGCGGCAGGAACCGGTCTGACCGACGCCCAGCCGACGGCGAGCGACACCGCGCACTGGTCGCTGCTTGTCGCGGCGGTCGTGCTGGCCACAGCGGGAGCCGTCGTGATGGCCCGTCGCACTCGCCACACCTGAGCGACGATGGCGCGGCGGTCCATGCTCGGCGGAGTCTCCCCTGCTTGCTGTCCTCACTGTTGTTCTCATCGGGCCGGCTGCAACGGGGGTCCCAGGGATCTATCGCTGCACGGACCCGGTCAGGACGGTCCTCGCGGGCATCAGCTTCCGGGACGCCAACTTCGCCCTCGCAACGGTGATGTTGAGCGCCATGCATTGGGAGGGCGGTCATGACAATGCCCCGGCAGGTAGCCGGCGGAGCGATGCCGGGCCGCGGTTGCGGGTCGAGGCCGGAACAACCCACAGGCCGCGCTTCAGTGGCGCCAGAGGTCCCGCGCCGCCGCCTCATCGTGGGCGGATCTGCCGCCGTCACGGCGTCCACGGATCCGGTCGACGCCGGGCTGACCACACCACGCGGGGACAAATTCCTCTACTTCATCAGCGAAGGTGCGTCGCGGTCGGCGTCGCTGAACGCTACCGAGTGCATGGCTGTTCCCTTCTTCCGTGCCGTGGTCGTGACGGGGCGGGGCCCCACCAGCACATGACTGCGGGACGAGCGGGGGATGCGGGCCGGGGACGATTCGAACACCGAACCATCAGTTGTCCGCACTGATGCTCATGCGGGGCGGCATGCGCGAGGTGAGTTCGGGGGGCCGGTCACTGGCTCGCTCGATGTGCAGGTCGCCGAAGCTGCGGATTCGCTCCGGCCGCGCGATGGCCTCGACGCTCCGCGTACGGAGCCGTCCGAGTTCTGTGTCTGCGAGCAGACGAGGTCACCGCCGTCGGCGGGTCAGCCTACCGGACCTCTACTCGTCCCTCACACCGCGGTCGCCAGCCCGCACGTCGAAGTCGCGGCGGTCGCGGTAGAGGCGTGCGCGGTTGAGGACGTAGTCGTCGGAGGCGAGGTCGATCTCGGCGCAGTCGGTCATCGTCCAGTACTTGTGATCACCGAGGAAGAGATATCGTCGCGTCTGTCCGAAGAAGCAGCATTCGACACCCTCGCCATGCGCGATGCGGGCACAGAACGCCGCGAGCAGCGCTTCCTGGCGATCGCGGCCAGCCACGACGTACTCGTGGGGCCACGTGTCGCGGTAGGTCACTGCCTCTCGCCAGGGGGCGCTCTCGATCAACGTCATGATGTCGGGCATTGGAGCGGAGACCATGCGGCGCATTCTGCCAGATGGCGAGACGGGCAACGCGGTGCGTGCTGCCCGGACCTCGCTGCGATTGCGTGTGCGGCGTTCCTAGGGGCGTAGGGTAGATCCACTCGTGTAGCGATTGGTAGGGGCTCGCACGTGTTGCGGGTTGGCCCTGCGAGAAGACGACCTCCACAATGTGGCCCGCGGGCGTGGCAAGCGATCCAGGAGTTCGGATTCTGATGGCCGCTGTAGCGACTCTGGTGCTCATAGCCGACCGGCGCATCCGAATCGACGTGGACGCGTCCGGTGCGCTGATCGCTCCACGCAGCGGCGTCATCCCGGCCGGATTGAGGCGCGCATGGCGCCGCCGTCCGCGGCAGATGATGAGCCCGAAGCCGATCCCGCTCCCGGGTACTCCCGGATACTTCGGCATCGGCGGGCGTGAGGTCACTCTGCGATCGGACCCGGTGGCGTATCTGTCATCGCTGGGCCCATATCTCACGAGCCACGGCATCGGCTTCGTCTCGCAGACAGAAGGCGATGCCCGCTAATGCCACGCTGCGCGTGCGGGGCACCGCCCCGGGGGTGAGGATGTACTGCGGCCTCACGCCCGCCACGCTCTCGTCGGCTTCGACCCCGCCGCCATCGCTCTCGGGCCCAGATCGTGGAGTGCGTCCGCAATGCACTTCCCCCGCGACAGCGTAGCGGTCTCCTGAGGCGCGCTTGTTGCACCGGCCCGCGGTCCAGACGACGCATCCCACAGAGTCACACGGTCTACGCCCGGGCCGCCGCGCCCTGTCTCGCGCTGACCGGTGCCGCTCGACGTCGCCTAGCCGGCGCCGCTCAACGAATCGATGCGAACGAAGCCGCCCCGACGCGAGGTCTCCCCCTGCGCGGTGCAGCGCGTCGGCTTCTTGAGCCCGGGTGGCCGTGCGAGTTCCATCCAGAGCGGCTCGCCGCCGAGGTTCATCCAGGAGGGCCATCCGGCGGTGCTGATGCCCGGAGGGGGCGGTTCGGGTGATGCGAGCACGTAGCAGGGCGTTACCAGGTGAGCACCGGGCCGGCCCTCGGCGAAGATCCTGCTGAGCCGCTCTGCCTTTGACTTGAGCTGGCCGTTCGTCCACCCCGTCTCCACCTTCGCCTCCACCAGCACGACGTGCGTCGTGGAGTCGCCCTCGAAGGCCACGATGAGGTCCGCATCCTCCTGGTTCCCGACGACGAGTTCGTCGTCGTTGGGAATTGGCTGCGGCGGCGAGGGAGTACCGGCGAGGTAGAGCGCCATCTGCAGCCAGTCGAGGTGGTAGTCCATCGCGACGAACGCGTCGGCGGGGACCGTGGTGCCGATTAGATCCCCGAGCCGACTGCGGAAGTCGTCGCCCAGCGCGTCGGTACCGAGGGCCTCGCGCAGCAGGATGAAGCGCTCCTTCCTGTTGAAGGAGCGCAGGTGCTCGATCAGTTGTGACATCGCCTTCTCCGCGTCCTCTCCACCGCCCGGTTACGGCGCCCCCGATACACCTACCCGTGCTCGAACAGGCACACGTCGAGCGCCGAGAGCGAGAGGGAGGGGTGGCCCCCGCTCGCGGATGTCGTCTGTCGATCCATGGGCGGCCCCGGCGGCGCGCAGCCCAGCACGGAGGATCGAGCGCGGGCGCTACAGTACATCGGGGGCTCGCCCGGCAAGGGGGCGGGCCGCCCGGAGCGCACCAAGGCGCCCGCAAAGATGAGCGCACCAGCAGGCGAAGGCCGCCCGCTTCCCAACAGCTACTGGGTCGTCCCGGGCCGGTTCGCGGCCGGTGAGTACCCGGGCGCGAAGGACCCCGACGAGGCCGCGGCCAGGCTTCGGGCGCTACTGAGCGCCAGTATCGACCATTTCGTCGATCTCACCGAGCCGGGCGAGGGCCTGGCGCCGTATGCCGAGATCGCGGCGGTGGAAGCCGCCCGCCTCGGCGCAGACGTCGTGCATGAGCGGCATCCGGTCGTCGACGTCTCGATCCCGGCCAGCCCGACGGAGATGACCGGCATTCTCGACGCCATCGACGCCGCTCTGCACGGCGGCGAGACCGTCTACCTGCACTGCTGGGGCGGAGTCGGCCGGACCGCGACCGCGGTCGGGTGCTGGCTCGTGCGATGCGGGAGGACGGGAGACGAGGCCCTGGTCCAGGTCGCCGAGTGGTGGAGGGAAGTGGAGAAGGCGCATCGCCGGCCTCACTCGCCGGAGACACGGGAACAGCGTGCGTACGTCCGCGGCTGGACGGAGCCTGGAGCGCGATGAGCAGCACGGGTCAGATCACCGCCAGCGAGCGGTTCCGGGGCTGCCTGCTGGGCCTCGCGGCAGGCGACGCCCTCGGCACCGCGCTCGAGTTCAGTCCGCCCGGGAGCTTCGAACCGATCGACGACATGGTCGGCGGCGGGCCGTTCGGGCTAGGGCCGGGAGAGTGGACGGACGACACTTCGATGGCGTTGTGCCTGGCCACGAGTCTGGTCGAGCGGGGTGGCTTCGACGCCGCGGACCAGATGCGGCGCTACGTGCGGTGGTGGCGGGAGGGCTACCTCTCCTCGACGGGGCACTGCTTCGACATCGGGGTCACCGTCCGCGCGGCCCTGTCGCGGTTCGAGCAGGAGGGGAAGCCCTACGCCGGCTCGAGCGATCGCTACTCGGCCGGCAACGGCTCGCTGATGCGGCTCGCGCCGGTGCCGATGTACTTCGCGGGAGACCCCGCCGAGGCGATCCGCCGGGCGGCCGACAGCTCGAGGACGACGCACCGCGTGCGGGAAGCGGTCGATGCCTGCCGCTACTTCGCCGGCCTGCTCGTCGGCGCGTTGCGAGGCGTCGAGAAGGAGACCCTCCTCTCCGCGGACTACTGCCCGGTCGCCGGGCTGTGGGAGCGAGAGCCTCTGGCCGGGCAAATCGCGCGCGTCGCCGGCGGGTCGTTCGCGGAACGCGATCCTCCCGAGATCCAAGGCTCGGGCTACGTGGTCCGGTCCCTCGAAGCGGCGCTCTGGGCGTTTTCCCGCGCACGCGACTTCCGCGAGGGGGCACTCCTCGCCGTGAACCTGGGCGACGACGCCGACACAACGGGTGCGATCTACGGGCAGCTCGCCGGCGCCCACTACGGCGCCGGGGCGATCCCGGCCCCGTGGCGGGAGCAGCTGGCGATGGAGGCCGAGATCGCGACGCTCGCCGACCGCCTCCACGAGCACAGCCGCCGAACCCCGAGCGCCGAACAGCAGCCGGGAGTCCCTCGATGACGGCGTCGGTCAGGGAGCAGAACCTGGAGATCGCCGGCGTGCGCGTGCGCCGGCTCAACATCGTCGTGTCGGGACACACCCTGCAGCAGTTGCTCTTCTTCGACATAGCCGATGCGGAGGCCGTGCACGGCCGGCCGTTCGACGACGACCTGGGCGCCGAGATCCAGGCCGGGATGCTGGCAGCCGATCGTGGGGCGACCGGCGAGACGATGCACAAGGTCGCGTCCGAAACGAGCTGGACGTTCGACGGGCTGTGCATCCGGGCCGCGGGCATCGAGCACTGTAGCGACATCGTCTCCGGTGGTTCCGGGGAGGGGAGCACGGAACCCTCGAGTTGCGTTCCGGGGACGCGCCCGATCTCGCATCTCGACCTGACCATTCCCGATGATCTTCTGGACTCCGTGGACGTGCCGTCCGCCCTCCGCGCCATGAGTGAGATGACCGCCGGGATCGACCGCTACATGCGCAACTGGACGGACGCGCTCAGGGGAGCGATGGGGCTTCCCACGCCGGAGCGTCCCGAGCACGATCAGCTCCCCGTCGAGACGATCGTCACCACGCTGCGCTACGTGACCAAGCCGAGCGGCGAGCGGGATCCCGTCGACACCGAGGGATGGCGGATCACGAAAAGCGGTCGGCGTGACCGGCGGTACACGAAGCCGATCGGCCCTCCGCTCGGTTCAGGAGAGCGGGGGACCGACGGAACGATTGAGCGGATCCGGCCATAGGTGGCGCGAGGACGACGGGTCTTCCTACCCGGCCGCTTCGCGGTGGAGTCGGTCGATGCGCCGCAGAATGGCGGTGAAGAGGCCTGACTGACCCGCTTCCTCCAGAGCGCCATAGGAGAACCGATCCAGCCGAATGTGCGTAGTGAGCAGTTGCGCGAGTTCGCCAGCGCTCGCGTCCGCAACCGTCTCGTGATCCTGCTCGAAGCGCTGGTGGTGATCCGTGCCAAGCCACTCCATCCAGGCGAATTCCGGCCGCACCCAACCGTCCTCATACGCGATTTCGACGAACTGCTCGGCAGCCTTCGCCGTCCCGAAGGAGAAGTCGGGAGGTTCGAACATGGGAAGGAGGGATGCGAGGCGGTCAAACCGCAGCTCCAGCGGCGGGTCCGCGTGTTCGCTCACTCGACGAAGCCCTCTCGGCGTGGCGTGCTCCTCTGTGCCCTCACGCCCACGCCTCGCTACGAGATGTCGATCGTCAGGCGGCAGTGGTCGCTGGGGCCCCACTGATCCGGCTCGTTGAGCGCCCGTACCCGCACGGAGCCCGTCAGCTCTCTCGAGGCGAAGACGAAGTCCAGCTGGCGCCTCGCCGTGTCCGGCGTCTGGCGGTTCGAGTGATACGTCGGGACGTTCTTGCTGTCCCTCGGGAGCTCCCGCGGCCATGGATCGGCCTGGCGTCCGTCTGGCGCCTGCGGGCCGACGAAGGGGAGCCCGAGCGCCTCCATCCTGTCGAACACGGTTCGGTAGCGCGAGGCCCAGTACGAGCTGCCGCGCTCTCCATGGCCATGGAGGATGTTGAGATCCCCGGCGGCCAGAATGCGGTGGCCGGACTCGCGGCCGACGAGCACGGACAGGTCGGAGACGACTCGGTGGGCCGATGCATCCGAGAAGATCCGTCTGCTGCCGGTCACCTTGTGCGGCCTCCTCCACGGCGCGTACATGGAGACGGCGAGGAAGGGCTCGATGCCGGGGGCGGACACGCGCGCAGCGGTGAGCGTGCCCGCATGGCTGACAGCCAGCTCCCCGCTGGCCGCATCCTCGAGCGACTTCGCGTCGATCCATTCCAGGCAGACGCGCTCGGAGAGTCTGGCGATTGCCGTGCGCCAGCGTCGCGATGCGCGCGCGCTTGGCTTCGGCCAGGGCGCCGGGTCCAGCTCGATGCGGGTTGCGACGTCCCGCGGCGGGCGGCTTGCCTCCTGGAGCAACGCGACATCGAGATCCATGTCGCCTAGGACACGCCACGGCTTCCGGCGGCGCGCGACATTCCAGGAGACGATCGTCACTGTCATCGGGCGGATGTGCCTTCCTGCGCTCGGCGTGGCCTGAGAACGGGAGCGAAGCCCTCGGTCGGCGATTCCAGCGGTAGCGAGGTCCTATCGTGCCACGCTGAGTGAGACGTTGACCTCTCGCTGCCGGACCACGCATTCCTCAACCGCGCTCCGGCCGTGCCGCCGCCACCAGCACGCCCTGTGCGTCCGCTGCGCCGTAGCGCCCGGTGAACGGCCCGATCCCGAGATGGCTGGCAGCAGTCCATCGGGACGCGACGGTCACTTCGATCGGCGTGGCGGCTTGATCCGTTCCTTCACTGACGCATCACCCTCGGATCTGCTCCACGACACGACGCAACTCCGAGGCATCCTCGCCGGACATGGCCATCTCCCCGATCACTCGTTCGAGGATGGGGATGGCGCGTTGCTCGCGGAACTCGATCAACTGATCGAGCGCGACCCAGAGTGCAGGACTCGTGAAGAAATGGTAGCCCTCGTCGATGGCGGCGACCGGGTCTTCCAGCAACGACAGGAGGTGACGGCGAATGACCTCCGTGTCGGGGGACTGCCGCCACGGCTCGCGCCACGAACGGATCTCGTGGTGGCCCGGCTCACTCTCGACACTCTCGCCCTCATGCACGGTCACCGGCCCGATCGGGATGTGATCGCGCTGCGGGCGGTGATACGGATGGTTGGCGCAGTAGGTGTAGAACGGGTTCGGAATCTCGAGTTCGCGAATCTCACAGTAGCTCGGGATCTCGTGATTGTGATTCGCACTGCCCGGCTCGCCGCCGTTCGCACGGTTGAACCAGCAGGTCCCGCAGCAATCCGAGCCGCCGTTGGGCATTGCGCCGACGCCCTTTCCAACTTCGGCGCTAATCCTACGAGGCCAGACAAGGGACCGAATCGTTGCAGGGCCCGAGCGCCAGCTTGGCCAACTGAGCGACGGTGTCGGCCGGGTGGCATCTGGGATTGGTGAGTCCCGACCGGACGGGCCTGCCGGGAACCGGCCCCTGCGATCGCTCGGGCCGGGCCACCCCCGATCCCGTGTGCGAGCGGGCATGGCGCTGGGTTCGGCGGTAGACTCTCAACACTCAACCCAACGAGGCGATTGATGACCCCCGAGCAAGAGCAGTTCCTCCGGGACCACCTCCACGCCGTCCTCGCTACCGGCCGTCGCGACGGCTCCCCGCAGGTTTCCACGATGTCCTACATCTTCGACGGCTCCCACGTATTCATGTCGGTCACGGCGGACCGGGCCAAGTGGCACAACGTGGGTCGCCAGCCGAAAGTCGCGATGGTTGTCAACGAAGGCCCGCAGCAGCTCGTGCTCTATGGCACCGCTGAGCGCATTGGCGACGACCCGGTACGCGTTGGGGCCACCCGCAGAATTCGAGCCGCCCACGGCAGGGAGTCCAATGCCGATGACGCCGCCCTCGCCGCGCAGCTCGACGCCGACAAGCGCGTCATCCTCAAGATCACGCCGGACAAGGTGACGATGAACTAGCTTGAGGACGTCGTCCTGCAGCCCGCATGCTGCAACCCTCGCGAGCAGCGCCTCCACCTTGCAGGCGTAGGACTTCAGACTGTCATACGCACACGGCGCTGGCTGGGCGTCTCCGCACGCCTCCCCAATCCGAACCGATCCGCCGCGTATGAGTCCCGCGAGGAGCGACTTGTCTGTACGGACGAGCGCCTCAACGGAGGGACCAAGGGCCGTCCTAGGCCCTGAACCGCACCGAGGGGAGGCCACGCTCCCGGCCTCGCCTGCAACGCACGCGGAATCGTTCCCGGATCCGTACCGGTGCGGATCCCGAGCCTGCCCGGACGCAGGAGGCCCGTCCACCTGCTAGAGTGCCGCGGCCGTGAGTCGCGGCCTCCCCGAGTCCGGATGCCGGAACCCCGATCGAGCCGCCCGCGGGCGGGAGAGGTAACGGCGCGATGGCATCCGATCGCCCCCAGCGCCGGCGATGGGCCGGCCCGCTCGCCCTCGTGACGGTGCTCGCGCTCGCGGCCGCCTGTTCGCCCGAACCGGGCTCTCTGCCGCACGCACCGGCCAGCACTCCCGGGGAACACGGAACACCCGGCCGGGCCGGTGATCCGCCGAACCCCACCCCGAGCCCCGGCGGCGCGGAGGAGGCGCACTCCGTTGAAACCACCGACCCCCCGGCATCGTTCGCCTCCGTCAGCGCCAGCACCCGCCACACGTGCGCCGTGACGACCGGCGGCTCCGTTCTCTGCTGGGGGAGCGACGAGAGCGGCCGGGCCACGCCACCTCCGGGGACGTTCACCTCCGTCAGCGCCGGGACGGCACACACCTGCGGGGTGAGGACAGACGGCACCGCCACCTGCTGGGGCGACGGCGGTGGCGGGCGGGCGACGCCGCCTCCCGGGAGATTCACCGCCGTCAGCGCCGGGGGGGCGCACACGTGCGGCCTCCGGCCGGATGGCTCCGTCGACTGCTGGGCTCTCGATGGAACCACGCGGTCGACGCCGCCCGCGGGACGGTTCCTCTCCCTCAGCGCGGGGACCGGCCACACGTGCGCGGTGGCCGCCGACGGCTGGATCACCTGCTGGGGATCGGACGAGAACCACCAGTCCACCCCGCCCGACGGGAGGTTCGTCTCCGTCAGCGCGGGCGTCCTCCACAGCTGCGGCGTCCGGCCGGGTGGCGCCGTCGACTGCTGGGGGTGGGACCCGCTCATCGACGTCCCCCCCGGGGCGTTCGCCTCCGTGACCGCCGGGCACCTCCACAGTTGCGGCGTCCGGCCAGGCGGCGAGGTGGAGTGCTGGGGCTTCAACACCGAGGATGGTCAGTCCACACCACCTGCGGGGAGGTTCGCCTCCGTCAGCGCGGGCGTCCTACACAGCTGCGGCGTCAGACCGGGCGGCGCCCTCGTGTGCTGGGGCCACGACGGCGGCGGGCGCGCCTCGCCGCCGGACGGAGCGTTCGCCTCCGTCAGCGCGAGCACGGAGCACACCTGCGGCGTGCGGAAGGGCGGATCGCTCACCTGCTGGGGCTCGGGCAGCTCCCCGCAGGCGATACCACCCGACGGGACGTTCCGCTCCGTCAGCTCCGGGAGGTACCACAGCTGCGGCATCAGGCGAGACGGCTCCGCCTCCTGCTGGGGCAACGACCAGTTCGGCAGGGCCACGCCGCCCGCAGGAAGTTTCTCCTCCGTCAGCACCGGGTGGTTCTCGACCTGCGGCCTCCGGCCGGGCGGCACGCTCGTCTGCTGGGGCTCGGAGGGGGGTGGCTCGGCCGAGCCACCGGAGGAGACGTTCCTCTCCCTCAGCGCCGGACCGCGCTACTACTGCGGGGTGACGGCCGTGGGCTCCCTCGCGTGCTGGGGCGAGGACACCGACGGCGAGACCGTGCCCCCACTCGGGACGTTCGCCTCCGTCAGCGCCGGCTGGAGCCACGCGTGCGGCCTCCGGCCGGACGGCTCCGCCTCCTGCTGGGGCCGGGACGGGCACGGGCGCTCCACACCACCACGCGGAACGTTCACCTCCCTCAGCTCGGGGGCGGACCATACCTGCGCGGTGGCAACCGACCGCGCCGTCATCTGCTGGGGCCTCGACGACTACGGCGAGGCGACACCCCCGCCCGGGCCGTTCGTCTCGGTCAGCTCGGGACGTGACCACAGCTGCGGCGTTCGGCCGGACGGCTCCGTCGACTGCTGGGGCCGGGGCTCGGCGCGCTGGCAGCAGCTCTTCCTCCCCTGACCCGCGCCCGACCGGCACCGAGGATATTTGGGGGACTACATACCTGAGTACCCGGTGAGAACTAGAACGGCAACCCCAGTTAGCCAAACTGACGCTCAGGCACGGTGGCAGCACAGGCGAAGGCGCTGCCAACCGTCGACTCAGGTCCGGTTGCTCGAACGCAGGGCCCCCGAGGCCACGCGAACTCGCATTCCGCGGAGGCGGTGAGCCCGGGCGCACGCCTCGCTACGAAATCCCGATCGCCAAGCGGCAGTGGTCGCTGGGGCCCCACTGATCCGGCTCGTTGAGCGCCCGTACCTGCACGGACCCCGCCAGCTCTCTCGATGCGAAGACGAAGTCCAGTTGGCGGGTCGCCGTGCCCGGCGTCTGGCGGTTCGAGTGGTACGTCGGGACGTTCTTGCTCTCCCTCGGGAGCTCCCGCGGCCATGGATCGGCCTGCGTCCGTGTGGCGCCTGCGGGCCCACGAAGGGGTGTCCCAGCGCCTCCATCCCTGCCGAACACGGTTCCGTAGCGCGAGGCTCAGTACGAGACGACTCGGTGGGCCAATGCATCCGAGACGATTCGTCTGCTGCCGGCAACTGCGTGCGGCCTCCTCCGGCGCGATCTCGAGATGGCCGGTCTACGGAACTCGCCACCCACCAGAGAAGGCTCGACGTCGTCAAGCGGAGAAGACGATCGGTCCGCTGGGCGAGCGGCATCAGTCGTGGTCAGAAGGATCCACAAAAAGGCCAGCATTCTCATGAACGGCTAATGCGACTAGTTCCTCCACAGCCGCCGCGTCAGATACGGGGCCGACTAGGAGCGCGTGGGAGTCGCGAAAGTTAGCAAAGGGTCCCACAGCCCCTTCCGGATTCCACTTCACGTCGAACCTCGGCTCGGAATTGAGGGGCTTCGAACGAAGCGCATCGACTCGCCACCTGATCCAGCCGTGACTCGGTTTTGTCGCGAGTAGCTCGGTCGCCGTACCACCGGGCGCTCGCTCAACGACGAATACTGACTTGGGCTCGGTGTATGGCGTTCGTCTGACTACACTGCCACGCAAACGCCCCCTGCTCACGCAGTGCCGGTGGAAGAAGCGGACGACGTGCTCATGCGGCGCAATCGCATCACTCACCGTCCCTTCCCTCACGGAGCACGGCCCTGATCTGTGAGAGGCTCTCGGCCAGAACGCTGCTGAAGTTCGCTCCGCGACGGAGCGCACCCGGTCGCCACTCGCCATCTGCGTCGACATACAGCGTGAAATAATGGGTCGGACCAAAGTACCAGATGAGTTGGACTGCCCCATCAAGCGCGGGGATGAGGTCCGGTTCGCCACCGATTTGGGCCGTCTCTCTTGCGAGCATCTGGGCACGTGAGAGGACATCTCCGCCAATCGCAATGCCGTCATCGACCCAACCATCGCGCAGGCGGCTGATGTCTTCCAATCGCTTAAGGAACGAAGTACTCAAGGCATGCTGAAGTGCGGTCGGCGTGGTCCAAGAAACATCAGAGACATCACCAGGATGGGTCGGGGCCGAGAAGGCCTCAATCGCAGTGAACATAAGCGGTTGATAATCGTCCCCGTGTGAGATAAAAGTCCTCTGCGGCGAAGCCTGTAATGGTCCGCGCAGGATACTAGTAGCGGATACGATTTGAGCGACGAATGATGCATCTGCTTCGGCAGCCAAAACGACCACGTCAGTGCACGACCAATCAGTATCATTGCGCAGGTAGCACTTACGCCGAATGGCGTAGTCAGACCCCTGACGATCGCCATCCATTGCGATGGTCGCCGTGTCAATTTGATTGCTCACGCGATATCTCCGTGCTGTATTGTTCGGTCAAGCCCACTCTGTAGTTCAGAAAGAAGGTCCGCAATGAGACTCGAGTCTAGTTGTTCGATCCCGTCCGGAAGCGGTACAGCAGTGTTAATCTCGGACTGTAAGCGTACAGAGAAACCGTGACTGTTTTCTTGGACTTGTGCGCCGCCCGAAGGAATCGATATCGACGTTTGAATCAACTGCCATCGCGTCACGCTCCAATGGCCCATGCGATTAAGCACGATATCCGGGTATGTCAGTGACGGCCGAGGTCTGTTGATCTGGAAGATCAGGTCGGACACAGCATCAGGTTCGAGCGTCACGCTCGGGATCAACGGTACCAGGACCTCATAGCCCACGCGCCGACTCTCAACAGGCTGATGGACGACAGCACCGAGCGCTATTCGCTGCAGCGGGTCGCCGATCTCAAACAACCACGGGCCGATTCTCGCCGTGAATAGGGGGAGCACATCAGCGACACCTCCGATCGTTGGGAGTCCCTCCATCCCCTTGTTGTCTAGGTCGCCATTAGACTGCAGTAACCAGTCTATACGACCTGGTGCTAGATTCAGTTCAAGTAGTGCCGACGCGAGGCTATCGTGAACCAGTGGGCCGGTGGCGGTGGAGGTCCCCTGGGACGGACGTGCCCGGTACTCGTCGGGCGGCAGCCCAACTACCGACGTCCACCACTCTTCGGCGAGTGGTGCTACCGGCACAGCAGGGAAGACCGTCAGCCGTAGCTGCTCGACCAGCCAAATCGACATCGGCGCGCCCCGTCCACCAAGTCGCCAGATCGGCTCGTCAAGGCGTCGGAAGGTTACCTACGGTCGGCCTCCGGTGGCAACACGAGGCGCCCTACTGTTCTGCCACTTCGTTCTCGCGCTTCGCTGGATCAGATATAGTGCCTACTCTGGTGATGAGTAAGTCTCTGACCGACGCGACGGCGCAGCGACGGTTCAATGTCGCGGCAAGTCGGGCCAGAAGGTGCTGCAGCACGAGGCACCGCGCGACAGTGCCCGTACGCATCGCCCACGTGGCGTAACCACCCCGAGGCACGAACGCCGGGCGGCGGAGCGCATCGCAGTAGGCGACTCAGGTGCGGGATTGGCCTCGGTAACGCGCCCGTGGCAAAGCGGCGACTCGCCTGAGCACGGGGCCCGTGCATCCCGAGCGCTCTGCGGAGCGACTCGAAGAGGCCCCGCTAGAGAATGACGACTCGCCGCGACGAAGCTCTTGTGGCTACTCACAGTCGCACGGAAGGCTACCGTAACAACGCGGGCACGAGTGAGTGGCGCGCCGGGAAGGATTCGAACCCTCGACCCTCAGTTCCGAAGACTGATGCTCTGTCCCCTGAGCTACCGGCGCGCGCGCGAGGCCGAGATTTCAGGATGGCGGCGGGCGGGCGGCGTCGCAAGGCGGACGCGAAGCCAGACCCCTGTCCGCAAACGTAATCGGCTCGCCATCGGCCCCGTTCTGGAGGGGTGGATGGCGCTCACCTCAAGGAGAGCATCCCGCGCCGCGCTGGGCAGCCGGAACACGATGATGCCGGCATACTCGCCCGGCGGGTACGTCCGTATATCGGAGAAGTCCAGGTCCTAGGTGACGAGCACCCGCTCCTCGGTGATGCAGGCCGATGCTATCGCCTCATCCAGCGCGCCGCCTAGGCCCTCGTCGACGACCGTAGCCGCGTCGTGGCCGGATTCCGTGAACAGGTGCTTGAGTTGAATCGGCAGGTTCTCGTCGAGCTTGACCCGCATGGAGTGTCGCTATGCGCCCAGCGGCACAATCCGCTCCCTGGCCAACTCGGCGGCGTACTGGAGGACCGCCTTGACTGCATCGGCAGACACGGACGGGTAGCTCTCGGCAATCTCCGCGGGCGCCAATCCCGCGGCGAGGTTGTCGAGAATGACGGTGACCATCACACGGGTACCGGCGATGCAAGCCTGCCCATGGCAGACGTTCGGGTCGACAGTGATGTGCTCACGCCAATCCATGGTCAGACCGCCCTCAATCTCTTGCCATAATCCTCTCGCGCTGCTCGGGCTGTCAACGCTAAGGGACGCCGCCGAGCCGCCCATTCCCCCCGCTCCGTCAGTGCCAGCAGGTGAGCGTAGTAGGCGTCCCTCGTCGACTCGAAGTAGGCGCTCAGGTGGAGGAGGCCTGGGCCTTCTGCGAGAGCGTGCCCGCTACCTCGCCGTCGATAACGTTCCGGCCGCCGTGGCCGGCGCCGACGCGCTGCACCAGCGCCTCACGAGGGGTTTCCTCGACTACGCCCGCAGCTGCGGCCGTGGCTGGATAGAGCCAGCGGAAGATCGGGCGCCGGAGAACCGGGATGGTCGAGCAGGCGATGAGCAAAGTCGAAGTGCTGGCGCTGCTGCGCGAGCACAAGCCCGTACTCGCCGAGCGCTTCGGCGTCGGCGCACTGGCGCTCTTTGGCTCCACCGCCCGCGACGAGGCCCGGCCCAACAGCGACATCGACATCCTCATCACGCTGCCGCGGGCGCGCGGCTGGAGCGGCTACGGCGAAGCCCTGCGCTACCTGGAGGGCCTGTTCGGCCGCCCTATCGACCTCGTGGTCGAGACCGAGGTGCGAGGCGAACTACGTCCCTACATCGAGGCAGACGCCGTGTATGTCTGAGGGGCGCTGGGACGTCTACGTCCGGGACATGCTCGATTGCTGCGCGCGGATCTGAGGACTACACGGCCGGCCTCGGCCGCGACGAGCTTGTCGGTGCGCGGGTTCTCTACGATGCCGCGCTCTGGAACATCACGGTGCTCGGGGAGACGGCCAACAACATCCCGGACGCCGTGCAGCAGGCCCACCCAGAGATTCCCTGGGCCGACATCACGGGGACGCGTCACCGCATCGTTCACGGCTACGGCAGCATCCGCGATCAGATCGTCTGGGAGATCGTCAGCGGCGACATTCCCACGCTGATCCCGCAACTGCGGGCGCTGCTAGCTGAAGCCGAGGGACAAGGCTGACGCACCACCAGCCACGAGCGGGCCACCTCCGCCACGCGCAGCTGTGGTGACGCGCTGCCCGCGCTCACCCGGCTCGCCCTATTCCTCGTCCAGGGCCGCGATCCCGGCCAGCACTATGGACGGGCGGTCGGGGAACTTCGCGACGTGTTCACCGTGCCGCCCATCGCGCCGACGTAGCTGCTGACGACGACAACCATGTCCCGCGCGGCTCTCTCGAACCACCACCTGCGGCTTGCGAGGCAGAGCAGGTCGAGCCGGCCGTAGCGGGCGACAAGGCGCGGAGAGCAGGTGCTCGTCGAGGCCTCGACCAGTTCGTTCACGAGCGCGACCGCCGTCGTGTAGCGCACCCGCAAGCCGCGCTGGCAGGCGGCCATGCCGAGTCCGATTGGCGGTGCGACTTCCCGGCGCCGCTGTCGCAAAGCAGCACGACGGGCCTGGGGCTGCAGCTCAAGCCGAGACGGCGTTGACGTCCCTGACGGTGGTAGGATAGGAGGACCACTGTCAGGAGAACAAGGTGATGACCAGCCGGCCTACTCTCGATGAGCGACTCCAGGACTTGGAGAGGGACTTCAGCGTTGACGAGCTCGTCGAACTGATCTCGACGCTGCTGTCGCGCACCGATGCGTGGCGGGAGCTCCTCGTTCACTACACCTCCCGTGTGGCGGAGGAGTCGGACGTATTGGATGCTGCCGCCTTTCTTGCCGCACAGCATCATGCCCTGGCAGGCGACGAGGCGTGGCTTCGGAGTTGGCTGTCTCTGCTCACTGTCAAGAATGATGTTGTCCGGCAGATCGGCGGCGAGCCGCGCCACGTGCTCAACGAGGCAGGGCAGGGGGTGCTGGCACAAGCGATGGTCCAGGGGGAAGCGGTCCGGGCGATCTGGCGCGAACCCATGCGCGAGCCGCGGGACGCCGCCGTCGCGCTCGGGGCCAGGGCGACGAATCGTGAGAAGGTCCGGCAGTATCGCAAACGTTCGTGGCTTCTTGGGCTTCCAGCTGGCCGCGGCTACGTGTATCCGGCCTTCCAGTTCGACCCCGAGCGGCGCGATGTCTTTGCCGAAGTGCGGGCCGTCAACGAGCGACTCGAGGCGGCGGACGATCCGTGGGGCGTTGCATCGTGGTGGATCGCCCGTCACGCGCGCCTCGGTGCCCGCCCCGCCGACTTCGTCGGGACTCGGCGGGCGAACGACCTCGTCGCTGCTGCCGAAGCGGCCACCGAACTGATCGGCTAGACGCGATTGCCGCCCGATCAACGGCCACCTTCGCAGTACAACGGCACGCCATCCCCCTTCCTGCTCCCCGCAGGCACCATGCTCACCCGCATCCACAGCACCTCTTTCGGCGTCACCGCTTTCAATCCGACCGTGGCCCAGAGCGACCTTCGCGGGGGGCGTTTCGATGCCGTGCCGGGCGACCACTATCCGTTCCTGTACGCGGCCGATCGCGACGCGACGGCGGTCTCGGAGGCGCTGCTCCGCGACCTCCCCATCGATGAGCGTGGGGCACGGCTGCTCCCGCGAGTTCGTCTGTCGCACGTGAGCATCGGCTGGCTGCGGACGACACTCGATGTGGAACTCGTGGGTCTCCGTTCGGGCGAGGAGCTCGCAGCAGTTGGTCAGGACAGCTGGCTGACGTCGTCTTCTGCCGCTGACTACGCGAACACGCGGCGATGGGCATCGGCAATCCGCCTGTGGGCTCCTTGGGCACGCGGCCTGACGTGGCGCTCACACCGGGAGCCCGACGGCTTCGCGTACGTCTTCTTCGGCGACCGCTGTCCGGCAGGCTGCTTCGAGGAGGTGACGGGCGGGCTGCCTGTGCCCCTCAGAGACCGGAGTCTCGGTACCGGCGCCGCGCGTCTCTACGTCGAAGAGATTCTGGCGTCCTACCGTGTCGCCATCGTGTCAGCGTGAGACCAGACGCAACGTGGCCACGGGTGTCCGGGGCGTGGCCGGCCAGTTGCAGTGCCGCCAGCGGCGGGGGTCCTCGATCACTCAGGGGCCGAGGGTGGCGGAGCAGGGTCGGCTGCGATCGCCGCATCCGGCCCCGGGATTCGTCAAGTGATACCGCTCCATCCAGCGACGCGGACAACTGGGGGCGGTCATATCGATCACGCCGCGTCGATAGTGTCCCCTGATCTAGCGGCGCGCGGGTGCTCCACGATGTCGCTCGGGCACATCGCGGCGCTCGGGGACGCGGTCGACAACGTCCCCGACGCCGTGCGGTAGGCCCACCCAGAGATTCCCTGGCTCGTGGAGGTCGCGCCCCTCGTCGACGCGCGCCGCGATTGCCTGTCGGATCAGGAGCCACCACGTCTGGCCCACTACCAGCCGGCGGCTCGACGCGGTGCTCGAGGGGCCTGGAGGAGGCCTGGGCCTTCTGCGAGAGCGTGCCCGCTACCTCGCCGTCGATAACGTTCCGGCCGCCGTGGCCGACGCCCGACGCGCTGCACCAGCGCCTCACGAGGGGCTTCCTCGACTACGCCCGCAGCTGCGGCCGTGGCTGGATAGAGCCAGCGGAAGATCGGGCGCCGGAGAACCGGGATGGTCGAGCAGGCCGTTCATCGACGGGAACGGGCGAACCGGACGCGCGCTCATCCACCTCGTGCTACGACGACGCGGGCTCGCACCACGCATCCTCCCGCCGATCTCGTTGATCCTCGCCACGTGGCCCGGCGACTACGTGGGTGGCCTCACGGCGACGCGCTACGAGGGCGTGCCCGATTCGGACGATGCCCGCGCCGGCGTCAACCGCTGGATCGCGCTCTTCGCGAGCGCATACAGACGCGCCGCCGAGGACGCCGGGCGCTTCGAGGAGCAGGTGCGGGCGCTCCAGGACGCCTGGCGCGGGCGGCTGGGGCCGGTGCGCCGCGCGTCGGCGGCGGACCTGATCGGCCGGTCGTACCAGGCGACAAGCCAGGCCATTAACCGGCTGGAGGAGGCCGGCATCCTCACGCAGTTGACCGTCGGACGCCGAAACCGTGCGTTCGAGGCTCCCGAACTCATCGAGGCGTTCACGGCGCTGGAGCGGCAGCTCGCGAGTCCCAGAGGAGCCACCCGCTCCTCGGAACCTCTCAGGCGGGTCCCGCGCAGACGGGGATAGGACGGGTGAAGCGCCCCCCGGGCTAACCCGGCTCGTCCTGCTCCCCGTCCAGAGCCGCGATACCGGTCAGCGCTATAGGCGGGCGGTCGGGGAACTCGGCGACGATGTTCAGCGTGCCGCCCATCGCTCCGACGTAACTGCGAAGCGTGGAGAGGAGCAGATCGCTGCGCTGTTCGAGTCGTGAGACGTTCTCCTGGTTGATCCCGAGCCTCGCCGCGACGCTCGCCTGGGTCTGCTCCCGGGCTCGTCGCAGGTCTCGCAGGGACATCTCTTCGGCAATCAGAACCCGCGCGCGGTCCTCGACGCGCTGCCGGCGCTCAGGCGCAAGTCCGTCCAACCGCTGGTTGAGTGTCGACATGGTCACCTCCGTGCTTCACCCCAGCCGCTCGAGATGGGAGTCGAACCGCTGGTCCGCCCTCCTGATCAACTGGCGGTAGGAGCGCCGCTCATCCAGACCTGCCTTGTCACCGGCTGCGAGCAGCATGGCCCGCCGCCGTGGGTCGAACGCGAAGGCGACGCGCCACACGCCTCCAGCGGCCCGAAAGCGAAGGGGATTATATACAAAACTGCCACGAGATGATATGATCCTTGTGTAGCAAGGAGAATCCGGAGATGACGCAGAAGGCGCCGGGCCAGTACCACCGCAAGGGGATGAGCATGCGAGAGTTGTTTCGCTTGTTCCCCGACGACACGACCGCCGAGGACTGGTTCGTAGAGACCCGCTGGGGCGGCTCTCCCGCCTGCACAGCCTGCGGCTCCCTAGACGTGAAGACCGACGCCGTCCACAAGTCCATGCCCTTCCGCTGCCGCGACTGCAAGAAGCGCTTCAGCGTTCGCACCGGCACGGCCATGCAGTCCTCGAAGCTTGGCTACCAGACATGGGCGATCGCGATCTACGTGCTCTCGACCTCGCTCAAGGGTGTTTCGTCGATGAAGATGCACCGCGACCTCGAGGTCACGCAGAAGTCCGCGTGGCACCTCGTACACCGCATCCGCCAGGCATGGGAGGCGCAGGGCGACCTCAACGGCTTCATCGGCCCCGTCGAGGCGGACGAGACCTACATCGGCGGTAAGGAGCACAACAAGCACGCGAGCATGAAGCTGCGCGCGGGCCGCGGGCCTGTCGGCAAGACCGCCGTCGCCGGCGTCAAGGATCGTGTATCAGGCCAGGTGAGCGCCCGCGTCGTCGAGCGCACCGACGGCGCGACGCTCAAGCCGTTCGTCCTCTCGCGCATCGCGCAGGAGGCCGATGTCTACACGGACGACCACGGCGCGTACCGGGGCCTCCCGAATCACGAGACGGTCGCCCACAGCGTGGGCGAGTACGTCAACGGTCAAGCTCACACGAACGGTATCGAGTCGTTCTGGTCGATGCTCAAGCGCGGCTACTACGGGACGTACCACCGCATGAGCCCGAAGCACCTCGACCGCTACGTCGCCGAGTTCGCGGGCCGCCACAACCAGCGCCCGATGGACACGATCGATCAGATGGCCGCGATCTGGCGGGGGATGCAGGGCAAGCGCCTGCGCTACTGTGACCTTGTGGCCTAGTCGCGTGAGACCCCCGAGCTAGGGGTCGATCCGGAGGACGTTATCCAGCCCGCAGGTCCTCGCTGTCGCGGAGAGACGATCCTGCTCGGTGAGGGCCTCATGGTAGGCTTCGATCATGTCTCGCAGAGAATGGCCATCCCACGTAACGTCCTCGACGGTTGCGCCTGCATCAGCGTAGTTCTTGGCGATAACGCCATCCTTGAGGCACACGGCGCGGGGTGTGTCGACGAGAGCCTTCCCAAGCTCCTGTAGCTGGCGTCCAACCGACTGGAGCCGCATCTGCGCGAACCCGCGAGCCTGCTGGTTCGCAGCAAAGCTCGTCACAAGCTCAGCGATCGCCTGATCGGTCTGCTTGGGGGTCATACCGGTGATTGTACCGGAGCGTGTCGCCGCGCGACACGCCATTTGTGGTAGCATCCCGCAGCTCTCGCCAGAGCGACCTGCATCGGCACCTCTCAGAGGTCGGGGAGACCCATGTCTCCTCGCGGGGCTGTGCCGGTGTAAGGGCCATCTGGCGAGAGCGGTCAATCCCCGACCTGCTCCGCGAGGGGGCTCCACGTGCTGTCGTCGCTCATCTTGGCCGTGCTTATCGTGATCGCGTCCCACCTCGCTGGCAGCGACCTGAGCGCCCTGTTTCCGGACGACCTGACCGACGAACACCGCGCCCTCGTCAAGAGCGCGGTGCCCGAGCCAGATCCGCCGGCCGGGACATTTGACGGGGTGGGGGATTTCACGAGCGACTCCTTTGTGCTCGCCCCCGGCAGATACACTGCCCGCTCCACGTGGCTGGACGCAGAGCACACCGAGTTCCTCGACCTGTGCAGCATGCACGTGCTCGACCGCTCGGCGTCGAAGTGGGTCGAGGACCACAGCAAGTACGGCACGTCCATCGTCGCGATTCGCGACACCTCTGTCGGCTGGAACAAGGAGCGCGGTCACTGGGAGGCGGTGCAGGTGGTCACCTTCACAGCCCGGCTCACAGCGCGCATCGAGCTCCTGGTGCTCTGCGACGGGGCCTGGCATGTCGAGATCGCCCCCTCGGACGCACCTTGACAAACGCCGAACGCGTCCAACACCCTAGATGTGGGAAGAGAGGCTGAGACGTGCCGAAGCGAGTAGATAATCGGATCGACGCGTCGCCGCAGGAGTTGGCGCGGGCTGTACTCGGCCTGCCGGCAAAGTCGGCGGCTGCCCCTCCCTCTGGTAAGGTGATGGTGGAGCGTCCGGGAGTCGAACCCGGCGGGGGCAGGGTGTAAGTCTACCCCGGCAAGCCTGCACGCCCCATCGTCGAGAGCGGTGGCCCGCCTGTCTCAGGACGTTGCGGGTCACCGCTCTAGCCTATCATCTCGTGGCACTTTCCCATATAATCCCCAAAGCGAAGCTCCTTCATATTGCTGTGGCGCGATCCATTCAGTGTGTCCACGTGCGGCCGGCCGAGCGTCGGCCCGAACGCCTCGAGCAGCGTCGCATGCGCGAGAAGCTCATCCTGGACGATGAGCGCAGCAGGTCATCGAAGCAGCCCGCGGATGCAGCCGAGGCGGGCCCCGGTCCGTCACGATCCGCAATCGTGCGCTGAATCGCGAGTCCTCGCAGCGGGATCCTCGGGGTGTGGTCAGGACGTCGCGGCCGGAGCACCTCTCTGAGGAGGGAAGGGCTGCTCCAGGATGTTCAGGACGGCCTCCGCACAGTAGACGCGGTTGCGGCGACCTTCTCCCACGCGGGTGACGATGCCGGACGCCTGCAGGCGCTCGATGCCCCGCTGAGCGGTCGTGAAGGCCACCCCGAGGCGTGAGGACACGCCGCGCACCGTCCAGAAGGGGTTCTCGGCGAAGAGGTCGAGTGCCTGCTCGGGCAGTCGTGAGCGCGCGGCCGCGAGCCCCCGCCTCCAGCCCGCCAGCAGGTCGTCGAGCCGCTCGATCCTCTCCAGGGCATCCTCCGATTGCAGCACGACCCCTCGCAGAAAGTAGGTCAGCCACTCCTCCCATTCCCCCCGCTCCGTCAGTGCCAGCAGGTGAGCGTAGTAGGCGTCCCTCGTCGACTCGAAGTAGGCGCTCAGGCAGAGCAGGGGTGAGGGGAGGACGCCGCGCGCGATCAGCAGGAGCGTGATGAGCAGGCGCCCGACGCGGCCGTTGCCGTCGAGGAAGGGGTGGATCGCCTCGAAGTGGGCATGGGCGACGGCGGCGTGCACGAGCGGGGGGAGGGACTGATCGTGAAGGAACCGCTCCCAGGCGTCGAGGCACGGCATCAGCTCGGCAGGCGGGGGCGGGACGTAGCTCGCCTCGTAGAGGGTGCAGCCCGGTGGCCCGATCCAGTTCTGGCTGCGCCGGAACTCTCCCGGGGTAGCCACGTCCCCACGGACCCCCCGCATGAGTCGTTCGTGGAGTTCTCGCACGAGACGCAGCGAGACGGGCAGCGTTGCACGGCGCTCCAGGCCGTACTCGAGGGCAGTGACGTAGTTCCCGACCTCACGCAGGTCGTCCGGGCTGCGGTCGACGGCGGCGCCGGCCTCGGCCGCAAGCAACTCCCCCAGAGTCGCCTGCGTGCCCTCGATGCGGCTGGAGAGCACGGCCTCCCTGCGGACGAAGGGCCGGATCAGGAGATGCGGGTGGGGGAGTCGCCGTCCTTCACCGGCGAGTCTGCCGATGGCGCGGTCGGCGGCGGACAGGCCAAGCGTGAGATGCTCATCCTAGGAGAGGGATGGCGGGGGTGGAGCCGGCACGAAGGCGCGGTAGTTGCCGGGGCAGTCCACGAGGCGTCCGTGGGGCTGTCGCTGCCGGTGGATCACCAGGCGGCTCCTTGTTAGCGACGGTGAGAATAGCCGTGTTCGCTATTATCGACCGACAGCGTTGTCGCTAACAACGGCACCGCGCTCCGGAGGTCGCGCGCGGACATCTCTTCGGCGATCAGGACCCGGCCGCGGTCCTGAACGCGCTGCCGACTCTCCGGGAGCGTATCGTCGACCGGCGCCGGGAAGGACTCGAACCGCGGCTGCTCCGGGACGGTTCTCCGTCGCCCCCATCGAAGAGGGCGTCGAGCGTAGCGGCCGGCCGACGCGCTTCGCCTGGAGCCAACGCCGAAACGACTCCCGGCTCTCACCGGAAGGACGGCCCGCGAGCAGTCCCTCTGTTCGCTGGGGTAGGCGTCGACGCTGGCTTGAAGCGAATCGTCGACTGCCCGCTTGAGGAGCGCGAGTTGCGGGGCGGCACGCCGCGCTCACGTTCCCTCCGCGCAGGGCGCGGTATGCTGGGAGTCGCAGCCGAGAGTCCCGCGGCGATGGAGCCGGAGGTGGATCATGTCGGCGAACGAGGAACTGCTGCAGCGCATTACCGCGCGGCCCGATGTCTTCGGCGGAAAGCCGATCATTCGCGACCTCCGCATCTCCGTGGAGCTGGTGTTGAGCCTGCTCGCTCAGCGCGTCGAACCGGGGGCTATCCTCGACGACTACCCGGACCTTGAGCCCGATGACATCCTCGCCTGCACCGCCTACGCGCACGCGGTCATCGCGCGCGACACGCTGGCCACGGTCTCCGTCGCCGGGTAGTGAGGTTCCTTGTCGATCGCTGCGCCCGACGGCATGTCGCGGAGTCGCTTCGCAGTGGCGGCCACGATGTCCTGGAGGCGCGCAGGCTCGGCCCCGACCCCGGTGACCGGGCGTTGCTGGAGTTCGCCGAGACGCTGGACCGGGTGCTGGTCACGATCGACACCGACTTCGGGGAGCTGATCTACGTGCACGACGTGCCGCACGCGGGACTGGTGCGGCTGCCGGACGTCCCGGCGGAGCGGCGCATCGCCTTGATGGCGGATGTGATCGCGCATCACGGCGGCGCCCTGGACGAACGCGCGGTGATCACGATTCGCGGTGGGAGGATCCGCATCTCGCGACCGCCGGAGGAGTGACCGCCGCATGGGCCGGCCTCAGGCGGACTCCTGCCAAGGGGAGCGACGGCCCAGCGGAGGTCACCGTTCGTCAGGCCGCTCCCAACGGCCCCCGTGCTCCAGTGCCGCCCCGGTGCGAGACCCGCAGCGGCACGTTGACGCGGGAGTGGTTCAGCTCTCCGCAGGCCGCGCGCAGGCAGTCGTGCGAGGCGAGTTCGGCCTAGACGACGAGCACGTTGGCGCGAGCACGTGGGGCGTCGGTGGGGCGCGCCTCGATTCTGTGGGTCTCGGCAGGCAGCGAGAGGGAAGGATACGCACCGGGAGGGATTCGACCCTCATCTCTCAAGACTGATGCTCTGTCCCCTGAGCTACCGGCGCGCGCGCGAGGCCGAGATTTCAGGATGGCGGCGAGCGGTGCTCGTCGCAACACGGCCGCCCGGCACGTCGCGGCACGCCCGGCCCGCATCGGAGGTGGGTACGACGCCGCCGCCCGGCAGAGCCGCCCCCAACGCGGAACCGACGGCTGAGCATCCGGCTGAAGCGGCCCCTCTGCGTCTCCTGCCGGCCGCATGCCGGGAGCGCGGCGCCCTCGCGACCGGCCCCCACGCGGCGGGCGCCGAACTCTGTCCGACCCCCCCCCCTGCGCGCGCGGCCCCGTCGGATCATGGGCGGAGGCGAGCAGGTCGGGTGCGCTCCCCGCGAGGGCGACGGAGAGCAGCTCGTGCCGGCCGCCGACCGGGAAGCCGCTCTCCCGGCAGGCCCGCCGGTACTCCGCGCGGCTCGACGGGTACCGCGCGGACCTGGCCAGGGGCGCGCGGGTGGCGGCCGCCAAGGGGTTGCCCCCGTGGAACATCACCTGCTGCCGGGGGTCCACCTTCCCCCGGTCGTGGAGGCGCGCGGCCAGGGCGAGGTCGTGCGTCAGCTCCTCGGGGAGCCCCGCCCCCCGCCCGAAGCGCGTCGCCCACGCGGCGACGCCGGCGACGTGATCCTCAAGCGCCACCTCCACGGTCGCGGAGTAGGCGTCGTCCTCGTCGGTGGGCGTCCCCGCCTCGAGACCGGACGCCGGGTCGCGCGCGCCGCGCGGCACGAAGCCGCCGCCCGGGTGCGGCAGTATCGTCCGCCTGTGCCCGCCGGCCCAGGCCGCCGCGGCCGCCCGCAGCCAGCCGGGGGCGTCGTCCCGCCCGGCGATCGCCGACACGAGCGGCAGCAACTCGTCGGCCTCCTCCGGGATCTCGCCGCGGCGGAGCATGCCGGAGAGCGCATCGCGCTCCGGGCCCTGCGGCCAGGACTGAAGCGTGCGCTCGTGCACGCGCAGGAGCGGCACCGACCGCGACTCACGGTGCGCCGCGTCACCGATGTCGAGGGGCGCTGCGTGCGGCGCCGGCACGGCGCCGAGGAGATCCCATCCGCCCAGCTCCGCGGGCACGACCAGGGTGTCGCCGGGCTGCAGCTCGCCTGCGTCCTCCGCGCCGACCAGCGCGCTCTCCTCCGGGCCGCGCCACCTGAGCACGACGCGCGCGCCGCGGGGCACCTCGCGCCGCCCGTCGCCGTCACCCGGGCCCCCGCCCTCGACGTCGCTCGAGGGCTGCGCCCGGTCGTCGCCCCGGAGCCAGCGGCGGAAGACGGAGAGGGGCACGGGCAGGCATTCCCCGGAGGCCGGCGGGCAGAGGCTGACGATGGACGCGGCGGGGTCCGCCGCCCGCGGGCCCGTCAGCGCGGCCGGCAGATCCGAGCGCCAGCACAGCTGCACGTCGGGCGTTCCGCGCCCGGGGCCGTGCAGGAAGACCGAGACGTCCGGGTCGGGAGCGGGCACCGGCGAGGTCTGGCTCCAGGCGTCCAGGTGGGCCGGGAACATCACCGGCGCGTCGGCGGCCGGGGCGGAGAGCCGCTCAAGCAGCGCCGCCCGCTCGCCGTGCTCCGCCGGCAGGAGGCGCTGGAGCGCCTCCTGCCCGAGGTCGATCTCGCCGCCTGAGGCGTGGCCTTCGAGCCACCGCCACGTCGCCGCCAGCGCCCCGCCGTAGACCACGTCGGGGCCGCTCCTCCGGCCGATCCGCGCGGACTCGGCCAGGATGACGGCGCGGGCCGGGACGGGGCGGCCCGCCCGGTTGAGGCGTCCGAAGCGCTGCCTGAGGGCATCCAGGCTCGCGCACTCGGTGACCAGCCCGTCGACGTCCAGATCGGAGCCGACCTCCAGCGCCTGCGTGCCCACGACGAAGATCGGCTCCAGGGAGCCTCGCGGCTCGGCCGTCCCGAGCGCTCCCAGCCCGGCGGCGACCTGGTGTCGATCCAGCGGCCGCATGCGGCCGCTGAGCAGCACCGCCGGGTGCCCGAGCCGCTCCAGCTGCTCGTGGACCGCCCTCGCGGTCTGGACGCGGTTGACGATCACGCCGATGGCGGTGCGGCCGGACCCGGCGAGCGAGGCGGCCTCGCCGGCGATCCGCGACGCCCAGGCAGCGGCGGCATCCTCCCCCCGCGGGCTCCGCACCAGGACGAGCCTGGCCGGCCTGGAGCAGCTCAGCCGCGGCCCCAGAACCGGGTGGGAGCGATCGCCCGGCCCGAGGGTGAACGTGCTCCCGGCGTCCGGGGGCGGGGCGGCGGAGGCGAGCGTCACGGAGAAGGGAGCGCCCGGGACCGCCGCGGGCGCGGAGCGCCACTGCCGGTACTGCATGACGCGCCGAAGCGTCTGCCGGAACGGCCGGGCGCAGTGGGCCTCGTCCAGCAGCACGAGACTGTCGTTCGCGGCGAGGCCGGCGTGCACCGGCCACATGTAATTGCTCGGGCCGTACCCCCGGAACAGCAGCCGCGAGCCGAACTGGTCCACGGTGGCGGTGACGACGGCGGGCTGAAGGGGCGAGCGGAACCACCGGTCGTCGCGGTACATCCCGTCGCGCAGCCCGAAGACGGAGAGAGGTTCCGCGGAGGCGGCGCCCGTCTCGCCGCCCGTGGCCAGGAAGCGCAGGCGGGAGGCGACCTCCCCCAGGATGCCGCCCGTGGCGCGGGCCAGCGCCCCGGCCAGCACCAGCGCCCGCTCCAGGGTGGCGTCGAGGGCGAGGCGCCGGTCCACCACGGAGAAGATGCGGCGCGGCGCCGTGCGGTCCGGGGGCGCGCGGCCGGCCTGGCAGGCGAGGGCGAACACGGAGATGTCGACGCATGCCGTCGTGCCGGCGGCGGGGGGCAGCGCGAGCGCGTCCGGCCAGCACGGCTCGCCCGGCCGGGCGCCGGCGACCTGCCGCGCCAGCCGCTCCTGCCAGGGGAAGGGCTCCGTGCCGTGCACCGCCCGGAAGAACTCGGAGAAGCGATCCGGGGAGAGCGCCGTCACGGGTCACCCGCCCCGGCCCCGTCCAGCGGCTGGCAGAACCCGTAGCCCCGGTACCTCCCCGCCCCGAGCACGACCGGACCGGCGACCGGCTCCTCGAAGGTGATGACCGCATGGGTATGGCGCCGCCCGCCCGCCGGCCGCCGGCTCAGCGGCGGGAAGGCGCGGCCGTGCGGGACGCCCGCGTGCGGCGAGATCGCGGAGGCGGCGACGGCGAGCGGATGCGGCAGGCCGATCCGCTCGCACGCCCGCCCCACCATCCGCTCCACCTGGCGCTCCTGGTCCCGTCCCTTCGGATGGCGGTCGAACGCGACCGGCGTGACGGTCGCCCAGCGCGCGGAGGGCCGGGTCCAGGTCTCGCTGCGCAGGGGGGCGGGGGGAGCCTCGCGCTCCTCCACCTGGAGCTCCCATTCGAAGAGCGGCCCCGCGTAGAGGCGGATCCTCCGGTTCGAGCCGTCGGGCCCGGGTCCGATCACCGGGCCCAGGCACGCGGCCAGCTCGGCGACGCTCACCCGCCGGGGCACGGCCAGCGCGACTCCCAGCAGCTCGCCGTCGGCGCGCGGGCCCGCGGTGCGGGCGAGCGGCAGGAACGCGAGGTGTGGATCCCGCGACGGGCCTCCGCCGGGGGCGTGGCCGCTCAGCCACTCCGGCACCGGCTCAGGGCAGCGGGCCATCAGGGCGTCGCGGAAGGACGCCGTCAGCGCGAGGGTGCTCGGAAGCCCCAGCTCGCGGCCGGCCACTCTGCGCAGGAGCAGCATCCGGGAGTCGAACACGGACAGAGCGGCCGGCGCCGGCGGCTCGTGCGCCGACGCCCCGTATCCCACCCACCGCGCATGCTCCGGGCGCAGGCCGCGGCGGTGCTGCTCCGCCAGGTGCTCCAGCCTGCCGGGCGCGGGCACGCGCAGCCGCATCCGCCCCGAGCCCTCCCGGGGAACCAGGTTCGGAGCCGGGGGATCCCCCTCCAGGCGCGCCGCCGCCAGCGACGCGGAATGGCCCACCCGGACGACCCTGCGGCAGAGTGCGTCGAGGCCGCCGTGGATCTCCGCCGGCGGATCGGCGTCCCAGATCAGGTGCATCGTGGGGTCGCGGGGGACGGCGACCGGGAACTGCCGGGGGCTGCCTCGGGCGGTGCTCCGGCACGAGCTGCAGCGCGCGCCTGGCCGCGTCCCGGGAGATCGCCTGCCCGGGCCGGGTGCGGGGCAGCGCCGAATCGTTGACGGGCACGAACGCGGTCGCGGGGCTCCGCTCGGTGTGCTCGCTGGCCCACAGGGAGGGCGGGCGCTGTCGCTCCAGCCACGTGAGCGCCTCGCGCCCGGCGCGCGGCCGCCCTCCCTCGAAGTAGGCGGCGGCCAGCGCCATGAAGACGCGGTCGGGATGCGGGGGCCACTCCGGGCGGCTCCGGTCGGTCGGATCGGTCGCCATCGCCCAGCCCATCAGGTAGCGGACGGAGAGGGCGAGCATCAGGCGGAGGGGTCCTCGTCCTCCGCGGGGTCGGCCGCGAGCTGCTGGCTGCGGCGCACCAGCTCGACCAGGAGGGGCTCGGCTCAAGCACCAGCTCCTCATCCATCCAGGGGAGGCCGGCGGCCCGCGCGGCCAGGACGGCCCCTTCGTACGCCTCGCGGGCCGCCTGGGACGGCAGCGCGAACGTGGTCGCCCCGCCGGAGCCGTCGAGCAGCTCCCAGACCGCCGGGGCCTCGGCGACCAGCAGGCAGCGGCTGCGCAGGTCCGCTCCCTGCTCCCTGACCAGCGCCGCCGCGAGCAGCGCCAGCGCCGCGAGCACGGTGCGGGCCGCCAGGTCCAGCGCTGGACCCCCGGCCCCGTCGACCGGGAAGCGGAGCCTCCTCAGCGCGGGCAGGGAGAGCACGGTCGTCTGGACGGCCTTGCTCACCGTGACGCCGCCCGGGGCGGAGATGCTCGGCGTGAGGTTGCCGTGGTTGACCGCGGCCGGGCGCAGGCCGGCCCCCCCGCCGGGGGCGGCGTCGGAGGCGGCCAGCGACAGCCCGCCGCCGGCGGTCCGGTAGATGGGGCCGGCGCTTCCCACGATCCCGGCCGGATCGATGCGGCTTGTGGTCATCACTCCGCGCCGGGCATGCAGGCCGACGAACTCGGAGACGATCGCGCGCTGGAGCGTGACGCCCTGCCCGCCCCGCGGGCCGGTGGAGTCTCAGAAGCCGAACACGAGCGCCGTCGGGCACAGCTCGAAGAGGCCGGTGGCGTCGTCGATGTCCACGAGGTCGAGGCGCGTGCCGGGCTCGGAGCGCCGGAACGGAACACCTTCGAGCAGGCTGTCGCGGAACAGCGCATCCGCGATGCGGTGCGGGGCCTCCAGGCTGGTGACCGCGAACAGCCGCGGCAGATCGCAGCCCGTGAAGTCGACCGTGACGACCGGGAGGGTGATGTTCCCCGCCCTCCAGTCAGCGAGCAGGGCCAGCTCCATCCGGTTGGCCTGCGACTGGACGGCGTCGAGCAGCACGCAGGGAACGACGGCGCCGTCTATGTGGCGCTCCTCCAGGGCGTACACCCCGCCCTCGTAGGTCGGCGGGAACACCTTGTCGCCGGGACCGCCCGCCGGCTGGTAGTCGGTGACGCTGCGAAACGCGGCGGCGCGACCGTCGCCCAGGGCCGCCCTGATGCGGTCCCGGGTCAGGCTCTCGTACTCCACGGTGCACGCCCTCTCTGTCCTGCTGCCCCCGGCGCCGCCTCGCCCTCCGGCCCGGCGGGAACGCCGCCCGGCCCGCATGCGCGCCCCGGGGGACGGCCGCGGCGGTACCGGGCCTCGCCCTGCTCACCTCGCGGCGCCCGCCTCACCCCGGCCCGGCGCCGCAGGCCTGCTCGCTCCCCTCGCCGTGCCCCGCGAGCTCCGGTGGCCTCGCCGCCCGCCGGGGGGACGCCGGCTGAGGGGCCGCACATCCCCGCGGTGATGGAGCGCGGCCTGCGCGCGCGCGCCGGGGCAGCAGCGGCCTGACGACGGGAGTGAGTGGCCGCGGGCACTGGTGAACGCGTCGCCGCCATCGGCCCGCAGCGGGCGGACCCGCTCCCGCTCACGCGCGAGCGGGAGCCCCGTGCGAGCGCGGCCCGCGGGCGATGCGTCTGCCAGGGCGGCCTCCGCAGGTTTCGCGGGCAGTATAGATTCGGCACCCGCGGCATGCCTCGCCGCCCGCGCCCTCTCCCCGGACACGGCGCCGGCCCCGGCCCCGGGCGGCGGAACGCGCGGACGCGCGGCAGCTATGCGGTGCTCGCGGCCGGCCTCCTTCGCCGAGCTCGCCGGCGGTCGCTACTGCCGCGCGACCCCCCTGCGCGCGAGGTCCGCTCGCAGGACGCGGCGCCGGATATTCGCGGCGAATACGTCCCCCGACATTCGCGGCGAATGGTGGCGTCCCCCGCGCGCGGCGCCGTCCGCTGCGCTGCGTGCGCCGCCGCGGCTGCGGGGATCCGCGCTCCCGCCCCGCACTCCGCGGCGCCGGGGCTTCGCTCCTGCTGCGGGCGGACGCATCCTCGCGCCTCGCTCCACCGGCCGGCGCGACCCGCGGGCGAGGTCAGAGGCGGCGGCGCAGGTCGCGGCGGAACGGGTGCGGGCGGAAGCAGGCGGTGCTCCGTATCCGGCGCGCGTGTGGACGCGGCGGCAGCGCACGTGCGACGGGGTGGTCCCAACCCCTTCGTGTGCTCCCGCGGACGGGGAGGCGGCCGGATTCGCAGCGCGGAGCCGCCAGCCTCGCTGGCTGCCCGCCGCTGGCGCGGAGAGGCGCGAACTCACGCAGCTCCTCGCTACACTGCACCTGCGTGATGATGGCCGGCGCCCCTCGCGTTCCTCCCGATCGTCACCCCGCCCTTGCGGATCGTGACGCGTGCCGCGGCGGAGCCCCCGGCCCGCATCCTCGACTCTTGCGCTTGCCTGCGCTATCAACGTGTGTGGCGAGCGAAGCGCGGGGCGCCCCCGTTAACCCGGGGGCTTCGCGGCGCGTTAACTCCCATGTGCGCCGGAACTGCCAACCGGGTGGTTTCGGCGTGGGAAGGGCAGCCCGGTTCCGGCAGGCGGCAACGGCGGGACGTGTTTGCGGCGTCCAGCTCGAGCGGCGGCACAAGCCCGTACCGCATCCACCCGCCCCGGGACCACCGCGCGAGGAGGGCGATCGAAGGGCTCGATGTGATCCGAATCAAGATGGCGAGTACCTCCAAGAGAGAGGGAAACGATTTGAGTTACGTAACAAGGATGGGCGCATCCGCGCTCGTGATCGCCGCAGCCTTCGCTGTGGCGCTCGCGGTGCTAGTGACGTCCTCGACTCCGGCGGCAGAGGCCGCAGACATCACCGTGGTACAAAGTGTGGCGACCGTCCAGCCGGGCGACACTGCGGTTATTCGCGTCGAAAACGCCCGGATCGTGCGCCTCACGATCGACGGGGAGAACAGCACGTCCACCGGCAGCTTCGCCTCGGGCGGCGGCCAGACACTCGCCTGTAGCGACAGCGGCAGTTGCGACACCGATGCTAACGCCGAGGGCGTAAACACTCCTGACGAAGTTACGGTGAAGCTGAACGTCGATGACGACTCGGCGGACGGCTTCATCATCGTCAGTCAGAAAATCGTGCTGGACGGTAGCGGCGCCGTCGTCACAACTGCAGCGACGAATATCGTCATCTCGGTCAAGACCCAGCCGAAACCGGCCTCTCTGACGGCCAAGGCGGCAGCGACGACGATCGATGCCACAGAGGGCTCGACGAGCGTCACGGCGAACGTCAAGAACGACCGAAGCCCGGCGGTTGGGATGAACGATCAGCGACTGACGTTCGTCACCACGCTCGGCACGCTGAACTGCCCGCAGTCCGGATCTGGCGCTAGCGAGATCAATGCGGCCAATAACGTGCAGGTGTGCCAGATCCTCACCAGCGACAGCGGCACCCCCATGGCCAACGGCAACGCCGTCGTGACGCTGTCGGGCGCCGGACGCGAGGGCACCGCGGTGGTCACGGTCACACACGGGACCCTCGACCCCGCGACCGTCGAGGTCACGATGTTCGGCGAGGCCAAGAACCTGACGGCCGAGGCCGAGCAGGGCTCGGTCGAGATCAGCGGGTCGGTCTTCGTCGTCCTGACGGTGACCGACGGCGCGGGCAACCCGGTTTCCATGGCACAGCCCCAGCCGGCGGCCAAGGATGCGATCGTCGGTCCGGATAAGGATGCCAACAAGGTCACGACAAGCCAGGTTGCAGATGACAACCAGGCCGCCACCTCGCCGTACAACGTCAACAAGGACGTCGACGGCGACGGCGCGGTCGACAAGGGCGACATCCCGGCCTGTGGGCCTGTGGAGGCTGTTGAAGGTGACTCCACCGTGGACCGGGTCGTTCAGGGTGTGTTCGCGTCGACCGGTACCAACAACGCCGGCCAGTGTGTCGTCCAGGTGAAGGCGCCTAAGGACGACGCAACCACGACGGGTACCGACGAGGCGGCGACCCGCGGCGTGCACACGCTCAACTTCGCGCTGGCCAAGCTCACGGCCTCGGCCGAGATCGAGGTTGCCGGTGCGCCGGCCGACATCTCGACCGACCCGGCCGAAGGCTCCTACGTGGGTCTTCTGAGCGAGACCAAGATCACGGTCACGGTCACGGACGACGAGGGCGTGCTCGTCGGCGCGACCAAGCTCCGGATCCGCAGGCTCGAGGGCGGCGGCCTGGTCGAGGGCGCCGCGACGGGTGATGACGGCACCACGACCAAGGATGGTCAGGCGTCGGTCACCTTCACCGCTCCGTCGCGACCGGGCGTGGTGACGTTCGTCATCGACGCCGGCAAGGGTACAACTCCTTACCGCGAGTCCCTGACGCTGAACATCGGCACGGAGGCTCCGCCGGAGCCGCCTGCGCCGCCTGCGCCGGCAGCGTCGGTCGTGGGGCAGTCGGGTCTGGTAGTCGTCCTGAACGCCGACAGCCTGGAGGCTCTCCTCGGAGCCCTCGACTGTGGCGGTGAGGCCGGCACGACGGTCACGCTGAACGATGGTACCTACATCGTGGGTGCGCCGTCGGTTGTGAACGCAGCGTTCGCGGCTAACGTCGAGTTCCCGCTCGAGAACGCAGGCGCGTACGTGTCGTGCAGGTAGGTAGCTGCATAGGTAGCTGCTGAGACCAGCACATCGCCTCCGGATCGCGCAGAAAGGCGCGGTCCGGAGGCACCACCAAACTCCTGGGGACGGGGCCTCGAACCCCTCACCAGGCACAAGGGAGAAACGTATGATCCTCAGAAAGGGCGTGACCCGCCTGGGTGGAGTGTTCGCTCTTGCGGCACTCATGCTCAGCCTTGGTCTCGCCTCCGTGACATCAGCGCTCGCTCAGGCGCCGATGACCCTCTACGGACCCGCAGCGTCTGCGGACTCGGCGATCGTCGTCTCCGTCGACGGCGTGGAGTGCAAGACTGCCGGTGTCGATGCGACATCCGACAGTGCCACCGGCTACCTGTGGTCGACCACGATCGGCGACGGCGAGTGCGAGGCCAGCGGTGGCTCCGAGATCTCCTTCACGGTTGACGGCAACGCCGCTGCCGAGACTCTGGAGTGGTCGGCTGGCGGCACGCCGGAGGATGTCTTCAACGGCATCACGCTGACCTACGACATGGGCGAGACGCCGACGGAAATGCCGACGGAAATGCCGACGGAAATGCCGACGGAAATGCCGACGGAAACCATGACGCCGGAGCCACCGGACACCGGTAACGCCGGCCTCGCCGGCACCTCGTCCTCGAGCAACGGGCTCGCGCTTGGCCTCGGCGCCCTCGCCGTGGCGATGCTCGCGGGTGCGCGCTCGGTGACGGGCCGGTCTCGCTAGCGTGGAGTAGTGGCCGGCGGTATGGCGATCCGCTCGACACTCGTCGCGGCGCTCGTCATCGCCGCCGGCCTGGCCGTCATGGCCAGTTCCGAGGCGGTCGTCTCCCGCGCTCACGCGCAGGTGACGACCGCCTCGATCTTCTACGGCTTCATCTCCCCCGGCGATGAGGGCGTGATCCCCCCGAAGGTGCGAGCGACCGTCTCCGACGTCACCTGCGGTACGGCGGACGTGACACCCCTCGAGAACGGGCTCGGCTTCTACCTCCTCACGGTGGCCTCCGCCGATACGAAGGTGGGCTGCGGAGTGGAAGACGCTCCGGTCACGTTCTTGTTCCTGGCCGGGGAAGTGGACTCCGGATCACCCGCCGCACAGACGCAGGCGTGGAGAGTCGGCACTCAGCGCCTCGATCTCTCACCAGTCGCCGATGCCACGTTCGGAGCATTCGTCGGCGAGTTGCCTCCTGGCCCGGGTATCGGGCTGATGCGCTGGACAGGCGCCTCCGCAACCCCCATCGCGGCCGCGGTCACCACGATCCCGCGCGACATCGAGTCCGTGGGCTACTGGGACGTGACCAGCCAGAGCTACCGCATCTATATTCCGGGGGCACCCTCCATCGTCAGCGACTATCTGTGGGTCGACCGCGACGACATCGTTGCCATCCGCGTCCGCTAGCGGTCCTCACCCACGCGGCAAGGCACACACGCGCCTCCGGGATCCGCCACCGCACCACGAGCCGCATTCGTGAAACGCAGGCAGCAACCGCCGGACTCTCACGACGTGGTGTCCCGGGCAATCCGGTCCGACAGGAACACGGTCCATCACGCCGAGCCGCAGCGATGAGTGTCAGACGCGCGAGCCACGAAGGAGCCCGGTGCCACCAATGGTGACGCACCCCAATCTGCCCGCTACGGGAGCGGTGCCGATGGCCGACGGTTGAGACGCCGGGGTCTCGTGCGCACACGCGGGCTCGAAAGGCCACACACGCTCCTGTAGAGTAGCTGCGCCCGCAGGATGCAACCCATCGGAGCCACCGGTGCGCATTCGTTACCCGGCCGTGATCCTCGCATCCCTGCTGGCAGCGTTCCTCGCGCCGTGGCCGCAGCCACCGTCCGAAACCTCAAGTGCAACAGTCGCCTCCGACGCTCGCGCGGCCTGCGAGTCCGGCGCGGCCGTGGCGAGCCCCCCGGACAACCCCGGCCTCGTCAGCGATTGCGTCGCCCTGCTCGAGTCCGAGCAGGTGCTCGCTGGCGACGCCGTGCTCAACTGGGACGCAAGAACGCCGATCACAGAGTGGGAGGGCGTCACCCTCAGCGACCCCTCGAGCGGCCAGCCGGGCCGCGTGTGGACGCTGGAACTGCCCTCGCGCGGCCTCTCCGGCAGCATTCCGCCGCAACTGGGAATTCTCACAAAGCTGCGGGAGCTCCGGCTCGACGGGAACCAACTCGCCGGGCCCATTCCGCCCGAGCTCGGCACCCTGAGCAACCTGTTCTACCTGCGGCTCGACCGGAACCGGCTCACGGGATCCATCCCCGGGGAGCTGGGCCAGCTGGGCAACCTCTGGTCCCTCCAGCTGGACGAGAACGAGCTCACCGGCCCCATCCCGCCCGAGCTCGGCGCTCTGGACCGCCTCTGGTACCTGTGGCTCGGAGGCAACGATCTCACGGGAGAGATCCCCGCGGAGCTGGGCGACCTTCTCAGGCTCAGGGGACTCTCACTGAGCGACAACAATCTGGCAGGCGATATCCCCGCGGAACTGGGCGGACTCCGCTACCTGCAATTCCTCGACCTGAGCGGGAACGCCCTGACCGGGGTGATCCCGGCGGGGCTGGCCGACCGCGCCAGCCTGCAATTCTCGCTCCTGAGCGGCAACGCCTTCGCCTGTGAGTCCGGCGCGGCCGTGGCGAGCCCCGACGACAACCCCGGCCTCGTCAGCGATTGCGCCGCCCTGCTCGAGTCCGAGCAGGTGCTCGCTGGCGACGCCGTGCTCAACTGGGATGCAGGAACGCCGATCGCGGAGTGGGAGGGCGTCACCATCGGTGGCCCCTCGATCGGCCAGCCGGGCCGCGTGTGGACGCTGGAACTGCCCTCGCGCGGCCTCTCCGGCAGTATTCCGCCACAGCTGGGCGCCCTGACCGGGCTGCGAGATCTCCGGCTCGACGGGAACGAGCTCACCGGTTCCATCCCGCCCGAGCTCGGCAACCTGGCCAACCTCTTCTACCTGCGGCTGGACCGGAACCGGCTCTCAGGACCCATCCCCGGGGAGCTGGGCCAGCTGGGCAACCTCTGGTCCCTCCAGCTGGACGAGAACGAGCTCACCGGCCCCATCCCGCCCGAGCTCGGCGCTCTGGGACGCCTCTGGTACCCGTGGCTCGGAGGCAACGATCTCACGGGAGAGATCCCCGCGGAGCTGGGCGACCTTCGCAGGCTCAGGGGGCTCTCGCTGAGCGACAACAGTCTGACGGGCGAGATCCCAGAAGAACTGGGCGACCTTCTCAGGCTGCAGGTCCTCCGCCTGGGCGGGAACTCCCTGACCGGCTGCGTTCCGCCGGCCCTGTGGAGCGCGGATGACACCGACCTCGGGAGCCTGGGCCTCGCGCCCTGCGACGAGTAGACGTGGCGCGTCTGCCCCGCTCCGGTCTCACTCGTAGCCACGGCTGGTTCCGGGCAGGATCGGTCGCAGGATCCCGGCGGGAGAGCACACTGCCCGGAGTTCACGGCCGTGCCCCGCGGGTGATGGGTGAACCTCCCTACTGGCCGCCACCGGCCCCGTCGTCAGCCGGCCCCTCGCCGACCACCAGGCATGCCAGCGTCTCCGTGGGAAACGCCGAGTAGTCCTCGCACACATACCCGTTGCCGTCATCGTCCCACTCCAGCGGTACGCGGTAGTCGGCAAACCCTCCGCCCTCGGGCAACGGCCGCGGGCGGAGATGGCGCGACGCATCCAGACACGAACCGTACGCTGTCGTGTGGAGGATCGCCTTCTGCCGCGCGGCCCACTCCTCGAAGTCCGCGTAGAATCGGGGCAGGGAAACGCCGAACGCCGCCTCGAATGCCGCGTCCTCCTCCCCGCCGTCCCGGACCTCCTGATAGAACTCGAGCCAGTCCTCGATCGAGCCGTACGCGCGGATCGCGTACAGCATCGCCGCGGTCGTCATCTCGTCACTCGCCTGGCCGCCGCGGAAGTCCGTGGCATCCTCGTAGAAGAGGACCCGCCGGAAACGATCATCCCGCAGGGTGGGAGGAGATTCCTCCAGGTAGTGCGCCAGGTGGTACTCGACCGTGGCGATGCTCGCCCATCTCGGACTCACGTGGGGCGCATCCGTCGCGCGGTTGATCCACTCCGTGACGATCGCACGCTCGTCCGACCTGCACGCGGGTCCGAAGAACATGTGCTCGCCCTGCTGGAACGAGCACTCGCTCGGCAGCTCGCGAAGGCCCTCCCCGAACGTCTCCTCGTGGCGCGCGATGAGGCCCCCGGTCGTGTGCGCGATGTTGATGGTGATCGGCCCCCTGTGCGTGAACCCGAAGTGCTCCCGGGCGAAGGCGATCACCCGCGCATCGCCGCCACGACGGCCTTCCGTGTCGCGGGGCTGTCGGACATCCCCCGCACCGTGCAGCAGCTGGCCGGCCCGGAGGGTGGGCCACCGGCCGAGACGGGCACATCCGTCGTCTCCGAGCGCTTGAGCTCCGGCTCGGGGACCTCCACCACGACGGGCACGGAGATCGTCGCGGCGCTGCTGAGCTCGTAGTATCCCGACTTGCGGGCGCCGCGCAGTTCCATCGGGGCGTCATGGGTCGTCCACTCTCCCCCCTCCGGGCGGGTGCTCAGGTAGAGCGAGCGGTCGAGCAGGTTCTGCCAGACCCGCACCTCGACGCTCGCGTTCGTCTCGAGAGTCCGGTCGGCGGCGAAGGCGCTGATCGCCCCGCCAATCGCGACCAGGGGGACCAACACGGCGATGACCACGATCTTCACGACGGCGCCCTCCTCGGTGTTCGAGCCCAAACCCTCGCACACGATACCGTCACCGTCCTCGTCGGCCTCCAGTGCTGCCGGCGGTCGTCGCGGCGCCCGGGACCGCGAGGCTGGGCCCGACCGCGTCGTGCCCCCTCGGAACGCGCACGGCACTGGGGTCGGGAGTTCTGGGAGCGTTCCGCAGGAAGAGCAGCGTGAGGCCCGTCGTGACGAGGCACGTCGCGTCCCGGCTCAGCGGCACAGCAGGCCGAACTGGTAGCCGCGCTCTGTCAGCCCGTCGAGCACGGTCTCGAGGGCGGCGACGGTCTGCGAGCGCTCGCCGCCACCATCGTGCATGAGGACGATCGCGCCGGGGCGCACGCGGGACAGCACGTGCGAGGGTGGGGTCGTGGTGGCCTGCCGCCCGTGCTCGTGATCTGCCGCTCCGCCTGGCAGCGGCGGGTGTGGGAGGAGGCGCTGGCGAGGCGGGACGAAGCAGGCTACGGGCGCATCGACCTGTTGTTCACGATTCGCAAGGAGCTGCACGCGGCCGGCGCGGGCGATGCGCGGTGGTGGCGGCCCGGCCGCGCGGCGGCACCGCTCGTCGAGCTGCTCGGATGGGGGGAGGCACCGGTCCTGGACGCGGCCCGGATCGCGCGAACGCTCGAAGGCTACAGGCCGCCGCCCCGCCGCACCGGCGCAGCGCCGAGCAGAACCCCGCGTGCGTGGGCGACGGGCGGCGAGGCGCAACCGGTCTCGCGACGCCTCGGCGATCTCGCGCTCGTGACAAGCCCGGCCGAGAAGACCCTCATCGAATGGGCGGCGCGCCATCCGCTCCTTAGCGCCGCCGAGCTCGCGGCGCTCACCGACCAATCGGGAGAACTGACCAGTCGCCGCCTGGAGCGGCTCACGCAGCTCGGCGCGATCGGTGTGGACGCCGTGTCCAGAGCGCTTCCTGGCTCGCATGAGCCTCAGTTTCGTGTACTGAGGGTCGAGCGTTCGGCGATTGGCGGCCGTGCGGGCGACGCGGACTGCCGCGGCCCCAGACGGTACGGAGGCTGGAGTGAGGACGCAGGAGGATCCACGCGCGGTGGCCGTCGTGGCTGTCAGGAGCCACTCGAGTCCGCGATCGAAGGAGGCGACCACGCCGATGCCCGTGCGCTCTGCCGTGGCTACCAGGTATGCATCGGCGAAGTCCAACCGGTGCACGTCGTAGAGCTCAACGGCGCGATGCAGGAGTGCAGCGTCGACCACGCGCGTGGCGCGGAACGAGAGGGTGCGCGCAGCGCCCCTGCTACTTGATGGCGCGCGACCTCGTAGTAGGACTGCAGCACATGGGGCACCTCGGCCACGATCGGGTCCGGTAGCAGTAGCTGCTCGGCGACGACAGCGAATGCCGCATCCTGCGCTCGCGGGTTGTGGACGTAAGCGACCGTGAACTGGTCTCTGTACGACTGACGCTGCGACTCGTCCCCGGCCACTACTTCGCCCGGACGTCCTGGGCCTCACCAGCGACGAGCTTCGAATCCACCTCGTCCCCGGCGGACCCTACGAGGGCAGCGGCTACATCCCGGTGCTTCCCCCCGTGATTGATCAGCCGCCGTTCGCCGCCCTCACCGCCCTCGAGGTCGACGCGGGTGGGACGTGCCTGCCCCTGCGCGAGGCTCCCGACGTTGCGTCGGCGAGCCTCGCCTGCCTGCTCCCCGGGGCGATGGTGGAGTCTGTGATGCCCGCGGACGACGCCCACTACGAGCCGGAGGAGACGACGGGGCATCTCGTGGGTTTCTGGGTGCACGTTCGGACCGAACTCGGAATGGCCGGCTGCAACCTCCTCAACGATTAGGGAGGACAGCCCCAACTCGAACCTTCCCCTGACGGCCGAATCGATCTTCCACATCCAGTGCCTCGGTCCGCAGCGGGTTCTGGCGCACGACACGCCCGTCGATCGGTGGCCGCTCGAGAAGTCCCGCGAACTCCTGGCGTTCCTGGCCGCGCACGGCCCCGCCTCAGTTGCCCGCGAGGTCGTCGCCGAGGCGCTCTGGCCGGATTGCGACTGGGACGCGAGCCTCAAGCACACCCTGTCGAACGTGGTCACCACCCTGAGGAGCACGCTGCGGGCCGCGTCCTCCTCAGGTGACATGCAGCCGCTCCTCGCGGCACGCCAGCGGTTCCAGTTGCCGCCCTCGCTCTTCACGGTGGATATCGACTCGTTCGACGGGCCGATCAGGCGAACCGCCGACCTCCTCGCTCCGGAGGTACTCGGCGAGTACGAGGCGACCACTAGCGACGACTGATGTTCAGCCACGTCGCTCGCGCGGCCGGCGAGAGCTCGCGGTAGCGTGCCAGCAGACGAGCGCAGCGGAGGGCCCCAACCCTGGTTCCGCCAGCGGGGGCGTGGGTGTCGCCGTCGGCGAGCATCGCGCCGCTGGGGCGGCCTCGGGCTGGTCGCCACTAGCCCAGCGAACCGGCGGGCGCTGATACGGATGTTGCGCTCGCCCTCGACCTCCCCAGCGCGATCAGTGGACAACTGGTGCAGAACGCCGTCGCCGGGCTAATGAACGCCCGTTCGGCGTCGGACGGGTTATTCGGACCGAGCCGGGCCTGTTGGGGGCGACGACGGAGCGGCGCGGGAGCTACCGGAATGACGATGACGACTGAGGCGAAGCTGCTGACCGCGGTTCAGACTCCCCGGAGCGCGAGTGCCAGTCGCCTCCATACAGTCGCCAGTCTTGCGAGCCAGCGGGCGAGAGTGGGACAGTAGTCAGGGTCTCGCGCACTAGCAGACATCCGGTACACCCTGGGTGTAGCGAAGGTGGTTGCGCATGCCAGATATCACCTTTGAGATCAACGGCCTTCAGCAAGAGCCGATCCAGGGTGCCGCCGTGTTGGCAGCCTACCCCAGCGGGGTATCGGTCAGAGGCCAGACCGATGCCAACGGGGAGTGCCAGTTCCACCTGTACCGAACCGACCAAGACATGACGGTCCTTGTAGCTGCGGAGGGATACTTGCCTTTCCACTCCATCCTCATGACCGGCGACTCGGCGCGGGTCCATCTGAGCTTGGAGCCTTCCAAAGAGGGGCGCAAGGCGATGCTATTCGACAAGAGCACCGGCTACATACCGGGTATTGAAGGCCGTCTGAATCCGCATAAGGATGGCTATGTATACGCCGACAACATCGCCATTAACGGCAGACTCGCGACGCCTGCGGCACACTTCAAGATAGGTGAACCTCTCCATCTCGTCGACGTGTACGGTGTTGAGACTACCATTCGATTCCTAGTCGTCGAAGGCCAGTTCTCCCTTATCGAGTACACGGAACCCACGGCGTACGCGGCGGAGTAGAAGTGGCGACATCCGAGGAGCACCAAGAGATCAGTACACAGTTCCTGGATCAAGCCGAGGAAGAGTTTCGGAAAGGCGATCTGCTCCAAGCCTCCGAAAAGGCTTGGGGTGCCTTCTCCCACTACGTGAACTCTGTTGCTCGTCGGAACCACTGGCCCCTCGGCTCGCACAGGGCCTTGATCGAGAATGCCAATAGAATGATCGACCGGGACTCCGCCCACAGTGAGTCCAGACGGAGGCTAGTGCGATCCTTGGAAGGCATGCACGCGAACTTCTATCAGGCGTTCCTCGACGAGGAGTCTGTGCGAGGCGGTATCGACGACGCGAGAGAGTTGATCCGGGCGCTCTCTGACCTCGACGTGGAAACGAGGCCGAACGGATGACCGACTGCGCCATACCCAACCCGGTCGCCCTCTACGCGCGCGTCTGTAGCGACCGCGAGGCCCGTCCCGCACGCGGCCGGCGGAGCGGATGAGCGACGCCTCATGGACTGCCGCGTCACCGTCACGGCCTATCCCGAGGCGCGCTACCGGCAGTGGAAGCGGAACCCGGAGCTACGGGGTTCGGAGATCGTCAGCAGGAAGGGCGCGGAGGGTCCCGGCGTGAATGAGAGCATGGTCAGGTCAGCTGTGGATGCTGCGTATCAGGATGCGCGCCATGCGATCAGCATCATCGTGGACAGCTACACGGGGGCTGAAGTTGCTAACCCGGCGCATCTCAGCAAGCTCCGAAGCGACGTGAGCGATGTGCTAGACAAGATTGCCGACGAGGCACACAGAGCCATCCGAACCCTCCCGCAGCCGCCACTCCCTCCAAACCCGCGCCCCTAAACCCCTGGGCGGCGTGCCAGAATTACCGGAGGCGACAAAGTGCGCAGCCGTATCGGCAACCCGTGGGCGATCTTCCCAGACATCGGCCTTATGGCCTCCCGATCGACCGTGATGGGATTGAGGCGCACAGTCGCAGCGGCCCCATGTTGCGGGTGCCGGACAAGTTCGGACTACATACCGAGCTACTGCCAACCCCCTTCATCGGCCACCCGCGGGCGCGCGTCGTGGTCCTCAATCTGAGTCCGGGGTTCTCGGAGCGGGATAACCAGACGGGCCTGCGGCGGAACGCAGCCAGTCCCGGACTATCGCGATACGCTCATCCAGAGTGAGTCCGTCGTCTGGCTTGAGATGGCCCCGAACCCGATCGACGTGTATGTCGAACCACTTTCGCGCGGTCAGTGCCGCAGTTCCTGTCAAACCAACTTCGGGCATTGGATCCTCGGCGAGTTCGATCAGACGAAGCGAGAAGAACCACGGGGCGTACTCTGCCGGACCGACCCAGCCGGCCACGCTCTTCAGCGCGCGGGAGATGAGCGATCTGAAAGTCGAGGTGAAGACGGCCGAACCGCTCTTCCACATCCAGTGCCTCGGTCCGTTGCGGGTTCTGGCGCACGACACGCCCGTCGATAGGTGGCGGCTCGAGAAGTCCCGCGAACTCCTGGCGTTCCTGGCCGCGCACGGCCCCGCCTCGGTTGCCCGCGAGGTCGTCGCCGAGGCGCTCTGGCCGGATTGCGACTGGGACGCGAGCCTCAAGCACATCCTGTCCAACGCGGTCACCACCCTGAGGAGCACGCTGCGGGCTGCTGCCTCATCAGGTGACATGCAGCCGCTCCTCGCGGCACGCCAGCGGTTCCAGTTGCCGCCCTCGCTCTTCACGGTGGATATCGACTCGTTCGACGGGCCGATCAGGCGAACCGCCGACCTCCTCGCTCCGGAGGTACTCGGCGAGTACGAGCGCGCGCTCCGTCTCCACGCGGGGGAGTTCCTCGAGGGGGAGTTCTTCACGTGGCTGGACCCGTACCGCATGGACTACCGACGGCGCCTTCTCGATGCCGCGCGAGCGGCCGCCTCTCTCGCCGGGGGCAGTATTCGCCGCGAATACGCGACTTTGGACCAGATTTGGACCTACGGTGGACCGTTTGGACCGATTTTGGTGTTCGTGTGGACTTCCGCTGGACCACCTGATCGGAGGCTAGCCCTGCATCGCCGCACCCCGCCAACAGGGCGAGCGGGCGGCGATGCGGAAGGGGCTGGCCGTGCGGGGTCCGCTGCTCGCCGTCGCCGCTGCGCTCGTCTGCTGGCTGCTGCTGGCCGCGCCCGCCTCCGCTGAGCAGGCGGCGGACCCGCTTGCCGCCCTCACCCGGGCCGGTGCGCCTCTCGTCGCCGCGGCGCCGCCCTCATCCGCCGGCCCCACCCCACCGGCGGCGCCGATGGTGGCCTCCACAGCGGCCCCGGTAGCACCAGCGCCGGGCACCGCGCCCGCAATCGGCATTCCCGGGCTCCCGAGCCCCTCCGACCTCCTGAGCGGCCTCGACCCGCGCGAGTGGGCGGTCGCGATCCTCGACGGCGTCGTGAGCGCGCTCGGGCGGGAGCTGCTCGGGGCGATGCGCAGCTTCATCGACTGGGCGCTCGGCTTCGGGGACTCCTCGCTCAACTTCGTGACGCGCACGCCCGCAGCGGGCTCCTACGAGAGCCCGACCGTGCGCTCCCTCTGGGACTTCTCGCGCGCTTTAGCCAACGCCGGCCTCGCGCTGGTGGTGATGTGGGGTGGCTTCAACGTGATGGTCAGGCAGCACATCGGCAGCCCCTACCACGGGGCGATGGAGCTGCTTCCCCGCGTCATCCTCGCCGCACTCGCCGTGAACCTCACGCTCGCGTTCGCGCGCCTCCTCATCGAGGTCAACAACGCCTTCGCCGCCGCCATCGGCCAGGTCGGACTGCCCGGCTACGAGCAGGCGAACGCCGCCCAGGAGGGGATCGCTCTCGTCTTCGTGGCGATCGCGTACGCCGTGATGGCGCTGCTGCTGGTCTTCCAGATGCTGATGCGGCTCGCGCTCCTGGACGTCCTGATCGTGCTCTCGCCGCTGATGGTGCTCTGCTGGGTGCTGCCGCAGACGCAGGGCTGGACGCGCTGGTGGGCGCATCTCTTCCCGATCACGGTCTTCCAGCAGGTGGTCCAGCTCGTCGTGCTGCGCCTCGGCGCGGCGCTGATGGTGGAGCTGGTGCCCGGCGGCGCCGCGGACGCGCTGCTGACCCTGCTCCTGGGTATCGCCGTCGCCGCCCTGACGCTCCGGGTGCCCTCGCTCCTGAACGGCCAGCTGCAGCAGGCGGGCACCGGGGCGGGCGTCGCGCTCGTCGTGGCCGGCCGCGTTGCCGGCGTCGCGGCCGGTCGCGGTACCGCCGCCGCCGGCGCGGTGGGGAGGTAGCATGTGTTCCAGGCCGCGCTCATCGCCAGCTCGCTGCTCGGCGACCTCCCGCGCGAGGCACTGCGCATCGCCGGTGCGCTCCTGCTGCTCGTCCTCGCCTCCGTGCTCGTGGTCGTGATCGCCGTGGCGGCGCTGGCGGCGACGCTGCTCGCGGCACTTCCCGGCGTCGACGGCCCCGAGCCGCCTCCGATTCCGCCCGAACACGTCGCCTTCACTTCCGGTGTGAGCGCCGCCGACGCCGCATTCATGCCGGCACCCCCGCCCGTGCCGACCGCGTCTGCCGGGGCGGCGTCGTGACGGCCGGGCGCGGACCGGGCTACGCGCTGCTCGGGCTCGCCGCGCTGCTCGCGGTGCTAGCCGTCGCCTCCGCCTGGAGCGGGGCCTCGCGCCTCGCCGGGCGCGGTGAGGACGGCGCCGCGCGCCGGGCCGCCGATGCGTCCGCCGTGGAGGCCGCGGCGTCCGCGTTCGTCTCCGCCTACGGCGGCTTCGACTACCGCGATCCGGATGGCTACACCGCGCGGCTCGCCGGGCTCACCGGCGGCGAGATGCGCACCGCGCTCGCGGGCGCCGCGGTCGATCCCGCCGCCACCTCCGGACGGCGCCGGAGCCGCGCGTCCGTCCAGTCGGTCTCGGTCGAAGCGCTCTCCGGCACTGCCGCGGAGGCGACGGTCCGTTCGCTGCAGCAGCGGAGCTGGCTCGACCCGGCGAGCGGTCGCGCCGCCGGGGAGGAGGTCACGCAGCAGGTCCGCCTGCGGCTCGTCCGCGAGGGCGGCCGCTGGCTGGTGACGGACGTCGTGCTGCTTGGGGAAGAGCCAGCCGGCGCACGGGGCGGCGGCTGAGAAGGGAGCCAGGGATGGAAGAGGTCAACGCGCTGTTCGGGAACCTGCTCGACATCGGCATCGGTGTGGCGGCGGCGGTCTCGGCGTTCTTCGTGATGTGGGGGGCCTTCCTCTACATGTCGGCGGCCGGGTCGCCGCGCCAGATGGAGGCGGGCAAGACGGCGATCCTCAACGCGCTCGCGGGGTTTGCGATCGTGCTGCTCGCGCGCGCGATCGCCGGCATCGTGCAGGGGGCGATGGCGTGATGAGGCGCCACGAGATCCCGACCCACCTCGGCGTCGCCGACAGGGCCGTCCTCGGCCTGACGATGCGCCAGCTGCTCTCGGCCGCCGCCGGCCTGGCGCTGGCCCACGGCGCCGCGAGCAACCTGCCGCTACCGCTGCAGCTCCTGATGCGGCAGGACAGCTCCACGGCCGGGCTCGTCGCGGAGACCTTCGGGCTCTCGGCCGCGGAGCGGGAGGTCCTGCTCGCCTGCCGCAGGGGCGAGGGCCTCTTTCTGGCCCGCGGCAACCACATCGCGCTGCGCGTCGAGGCGAGCCCGCTGGAACACGCGCTGGCGACCACAGACCCGGAGTTCCTCGCTAGCGGGGTAACGGAGGTGCAGCCATGAGTCACGTCGACATCGAGCAACTGAAGCGCCGCAACCCGATCGCCGAGGTCGTACGGCGCCACGGGGTCGAGCTGCGCGGGCAGGGGAGGCGGCTGACGGGACGTTGCCCGTTCCACGAGGATCGCACCCCGAGCCTCTGCGTCTATCCCGAGACGAAGTCCTTCCACTGCTTCGGCTGCGGCGCCGCAGGCGACGTGATCGACTTCGTCCTCCGCACCGAGGACCTGGGCTTCCGCGAGGCCGTTCTGCGGCTCGGAGGCGGAGCCGCTGGCGGCGGTTCCGGTGGCAGTTCGATCGGGACCGCCGCCAACGCACCCCCGCCCCCGCCGCGGGCCCGTGTGCCCGAGAAGGCCGACCGGGCCCCGGTGCTCTCGCTCGACGACCGGCTGATCCTCACGGCGGCCTGCGAGCTCTACCACGAGACGCTGCTCGAGACGCCCGGGGCGCTGCGCTATCTGGATGAGCGGGGGGGTGCAGCCCTGGGTCGCCAAGCGCTGCCGGCTCGGCACGAGCGACGGCCGGAGGCTCGTGCCCTACCTCAAGCGGCGCCGGTTCAGCCTGAAGCGCGCCGGGGAGCTCGGCCTGCTGTTCCGCTCCGGCGACGAGGCGATGAGCGGCCGCATCGTGATCCCGGAGCTTCGGGGCGCGCACTGCGGCTGGATGGTCGGCCGCGCGCCGGACGGCGGCCCGGGGCCGAAGTACCGCGGATTGTCGCTCCCGAAGCCGCTGCTCGGCTACGACCGCGGCAGGCGGCGCCTCTTCCTCACCGAGGGGCCATTCGACTGGCTGACGCTCACGGGTTGGGGACTGCCCGCCTGCGCGCTGCTCGGGACGCAGCCCGGCCGCGGCGTGCTGCGGCTGCTCGAACGCGCGCGCTCGGTCGTGCTCGTGATGGACAACGACGAGGCCGGACGCGACGCCGCCGGGTGGCTCTCCGCAGAGCTCGGAGGGCGCGCGCAGGTCCTCGAGCTGCCCGCGGGCGTCAAGGACGTGAGCGAGCTCGGCGCGCGTCCCGGCGGCCGCGACACCTTCTTCCGGCTGCTCGATGCAGGGAGGAGGGAAGCGCATGTCGCGAGCTCCAGCTGAGACAACCCATCTCGCCGAGGTCGTCGCGCCCCGGGATCTCGAGGCGAGCGTCGCCTCGGCGCGGGGGATGCTCGGCGCGCTGGCCGGCGAGTCGATCTCGCTCAAGATCGCGACGGGTGCCGCCGGGGGGCGCTGGTACGTGCGCTCCGGCACCGAGGAGGGCCTCGAGCGAGCGCTCACGCAGCTGCGGGCCGCCTACCCGCAGGCCCGGGCCGAGCGGATCCCGCCGGACCGCGCCGATCTCGACCTGCCTGGCCTGGCGCCGCGCGCGAGGCCGCTCACCGGGGGTGACAGGTGAACGACGACTCACTGCTGCTGACAGTTCCCGAGACCGCGAAGCTGCTTCGGATCTCGCGCAACCTCGCCTATGAGCTGGTGGCGCGGGGAGAGCTGCCGGCCGTTCGGTTGGGAAGGGTGATCCGGATACCCCGGGACGAACTCACGGCCCGGATCAAGGCGGAGGCCAGCGACGTCTGAACAAGCCTGGGAAACAGCACTAACGTTCGGATATAATGGCTGTTCTGACCGGGGGACTCGTGGTTGGAGTGGACACGAGCGGACGGTCGCGTCGAGGAAGCGGGAGACGATGACTGGTCACATGGAGCGCCGCGGGAAGGGCAGTTGGCGGATCACCGTGGAACTGGCACCTGATCCCGTCATTCACCGGCGCCGCAAGCGCACGTTCACGATTCGCGGGACGAAGAAGGAGGCGGAGCGTGCGCTGACCGAGGCGCTGCGGCTGCGGGACCAGGGGATCGACATCGCGCCGAGCCGCATCACCGTGGCGGAGTACCTCGAACGCTGGCTGAGCGATTACGCCGAGCCGAACGTCGCACCATCGACGCTCCAGCGCTACCAGCAGATATGCAGGCGGCTCACCGAACACCTCGGCGCGCTGAGACTGCAGGCCCTGCGGCCGGCACACATCCAGACGACGTACTCGCGGCTCCGGGAGCACGCCCTGGCTCCCCGCACCATCCTCCACCACCATCGCGTCCTGAAGGAGGCCCTGCGCCACGCGGTCGGCTGGCAGCTTCTTGAACGTAGTCCGGCGGATGCCGTGTCGGCACCTCGTCCCGAGCGGGTGGAGATGCGGGCGCTCGACGCGGATGAGGTCGAGCGGCTGGTGAATGCCTGCGACGACGACGACCTGCGCCGTCTGGTCTTTGTTGCGGTGTCGACGGGTCTCCGGCTCGGTGAGCTGCTCGGTCTGCGGTGGGTAGACCTCGATCTGGAGGCGGGAACGGCAGCCGTTCGGCGGACTTCCCAGTACCTGGGACCGGGCGGGGTGAAGCTGCGAGCACCCAAGACGGCGCGGAGCCGGCGCACGATCTCGCTGTCGCCGTCGACGGTTGTCGTGCTCCGTGAGCACAGGGTTGCGCAGAACGAGCGACGGCTGCGCATGGGACCTTCATACGGGGATCATGGGGTCGTCTTTGCCGGGTACGATGGCCGGCTGGTGGCGCCCTACTCCGCGTCCGCCGAGTTCCGGAAGGTCGTGCGGAGGCTCGGACTCACCGGCTTCCGCTTCCACGACCTGCGACACACGTCGGCAACGTTGGCGCTGCAGGCCGGCGTGCCCGCGAAGGTCGTCTCAGAGCGCCTCGGGCATGCGAGCGTGGCGTTCACGCTCGATACGTACGCGCACGTCCTTCCCGATCAGCAGCGCCAGGCTGCGGATCTGATGGACTCGCTGCTGCCCGTACCTCGCAGAAGCGCCCGTTAGCGCACTCACCGACCATGGCCTGGGCTGCGCGATCGGCGGTGAACCTCCGTCACCTGGTGGCGCACGAGGCAGTCGTCGCTCTCACTCCACTCGAAGAGGTCGCCCGCCTCCAGCGAGTCGTAGTGGGCCGCCCGCGACACGCCGTCGGCGTCGGACTGATGGATGAGGAGCCGGGCGGTCGTGCCGTCCTTAGGTCGCCATCACCTCGTCGTGTCGGTGATGCCGGCGAGGGAAGCGTACCAACTGCGCGAGTGCCGCCGCCGCTAGGCCGAGGTCTACGGGCCGTTGGTGCACCAGCTTGCGCGCGTCGCGACGGTCGGTCTTCACGCGGTCCCCGGGCCGCCTGGGGATCAACGCCGGCGCGATCACCCGGTATTTGACACCCGTAGCACCGCTGGATACACGTCACTGTGTACACCCCCTGCATGCCTCGGCAGCAGGGCGCAAGGCTGCCGCAAGGCAGCCTTAGCTTTTTGGGGATACCACCCCGTCCGCACCAACATTTATCTTGACGGTCTCAATCTCTACTACCGCGCGCTGCGTGGCACGCCGTATCGCTGGCTGGATCTCGGGAAGCTGGCCGGGCTCCTGCTCCCGCAGCACAGCGTGGGTCGGATACGCTACTTCACGGCCGCTGTTACCGACCGCCCCGGTGATCCTGCCGCGGCACAGCGGCAGCAGGCATATCTGCGCGCCCTGCAGACCGTCCCAAACCTCACCATCCACTACGGCCACCTGCTCGACAAGACCAAACTCCGACCCCTGGCGCAGCGGCCGCGAACCGGCCCGCGCATCGTCGAAATCTTGGACAGGGAGGACGATGTCAACTGGCGGCGCCTCGCACCGTACAGATCGGGCTAGTAATATACCGGCTAGATGGCTACTGGTCAATTGGCTACCCCGGCAGGGGTCCCTTGTGAGTAGTACACTAGAGAGGAAAGGGGGGGTCACATGGCCCGGGTTCCCATAACGGTGATGGGCTACAGGTGCGAGCGATGCGAGCACGAGTGGATTCCCCGCGACATAGAGAATGAACCGCGCGTCTGTCCGAAGTGCAAGAGCGCGTACTGGAACACACCCCGGAAGAAGTCAGCCACGACGTACGAGGACTTCCGGGATCGGATCGCTGATGTACTCAAGCAGAATCCCGACGGGCTAACATGGACCGAAATCCGGACGCAGGCACGTCTGCCCCAGAAGCTGCCGAACAACGCCTGGGTCCGTCGCCTGCAGAGCGACATCGGCCTCTTGCGAGTGCGAGAGCACGGTATACTCCATTGGCATTTAATGCAGTAGAGGAGTGATCGTGAGTCAGCAGGCGAGCCTGAGTCTCCCCACAGACCCGCCCCGCGTCCAGGCGTCGAACAAGTTGGAGTGGAACGAATCGCGATCGCTTGCGATCGCCGACTTCTACACGATCGGCTACTCCGGCCGTGACTTCGGAGCGTTCGCCAAGATTCTCCAAAGCGCGGACATCCAGACGCTGATCGACATCAGACACACGACGGCGAGCATGTACAAGCCCGCATTCGCCCAGAAGAACCTCGAAGCCGCGTTGAGTAAGATCGGCATCGACTACATCCACGTGCCAGACCTGGGCGTCCCGCGTGACATCCGAGGGCTCGCGTCCCGCGCGGGAACGCGTGATGCGATCTGGGAGTGGTACGACGAGGTCGTTCTACCCGAGTTCACGACCGGCAACCTCCACTGGTTCTTCAACGCGGCAGCCCACCCGGTTGCGTTCATGTGCTTGGAAGTCGATCCCACGGCATGTCACCGCCATCGTCTTGCGCTCGCGCTTGAACGCCACGGTCTGGACTGCTTCGACCTCTGAGGTGATGCGTGGCTAAGTGGGCCTCTAAGAAAATCCTCGTCACGGTCCGCACGTACCCGACACCCGCGCGCAAGGGGATCGAAACTTCGTGCACGGCCGGTGTGACTGAGTCGGGAGATTGGATTCGGCTCCATCCGATCCCGTATCGGTACCTGGAGGATGATCAGCGGTTCGCCAAGTACCAGTGGATCGAAGCTCGCGTCAGCAAGGCCAGTGACCATCGACGTGAGAGCTACACGCCTGACCTTGACTCCATCCAGGTCATTTCGGGAACGCTCGGAAGGGAGCGGAACTGGGCGGCGCGGCGCGAGATCGTCGAGCCGCTACTCGCCGAGTCGATGTGTGCCCTCCAGAGACAGGGCAGCAGTGGACCGACGCTCGGACTCGTCCGGCCACGCGAAATCACACGGTTGAGGATTAGGCCCGACAAACCCGACTGGACGCCCGATGAGCTGCTGAAATTGCAACAGCGACCTCTCAGCGGCCCAGTCCCGAAACAGCAGCTTGAGAAGATCCCCTTCAAGTTCTCGTACGAGTACCTTTGCGCCGACGCTTCGTGCATCAAAGGCCATAAGCAGCGCTGCACGGACTGGGAGATGCTTCAGGCGTACCGGAGCTGGAGGCGAACATACGGTGAGGACTGGGAAGTCCCGTTCCGAAATCGGTTCGAACGGGAGATGATCGAGAAGCTGGACACTCACTTCTACGTCGGCACGCACAGTCAGTTCCCGACTTGGATGGTCGTTGGCCTGTTCTACCCGCCAAGAGTCATCCAGTCGTCGTTCCTGTCGGAGCTGTAGGCGTGCGCTGACCGAGGCGCTGAGGCTGCGGGACCAGGGGATCGACATTGCACCGAGCCGCATCACCGTGGCGGAGTACCTCGAACGCTGGCTGAGCGACTACGCCGAGCCGAACGTCGCACCATCGACGCTCCAGCGCTACCAGCAGATATGCAGGCGGCTCGTTGAACACCTCGGCGCTCTGAGACTACAGGCCCTGCGGCCGGCACACATCCAGACGACGTACTCGCGGCTCCGGGAGCACGCCCTGGCTCCCCGCACCATCCTCCACCACCATCGCGTCCTGAAGGAGGCCCTGCGCCACGCGGTCGGCTGGCAGCTTCTTGAACGTAGTCCGGCGGATGCCGTGTCGGCACCTCGTCCCGAGCGGGTGGAGATGCGGGCGCTCGACGCGGATGAGGTCGAGCGGTTGGTGAATGCCTGCGAAGACGACGACCAGCGCCGTCTGGTCTTTGTTGCGGTGTCGACGGGTCTCCGGCTCGGTGAGCTGCTCGGTCTGCGGTGGGTAGACCTCGATCTGGAGGCGGGAACGGCAGCCGTTCGGCGGACTTCCCAGTACCTGGGACCGGGCGGGGTGAAGCTGCGAGCACCCAAGACGGCGCGGAGCCGGCGCACGATCTCGCTGTCGCCGTCGACGGTTGTCGTGCTCCGTGAGCACAGGGTTGCGCAGAACGAGCGACGGCTGCGCATGGGACCTTCATACGGGGATCATGGGGTCGTCTTTGCCGGGCACGATGGCCGGCTGGTGGCGCCCTACTCCGCGTCCGCCGAGTTCCGGAAGGTCGTGCGGAGGCTCGGACTCACCGGCTTCCGCTTCCACGACCTGCGACACACGTCGGCAACGTTGGCGCTGCAGGCCGGCGTGCCCGCGAAGGTCGTCTCAGAGCGCCTCGGGCATGCGAGCGTGGCGTTCACGCTCGATACGTACGCGCACGTCCTTCCCGATCAGCAGCGCCAGGCTGCGGATCTGATGGACTCGCTGCTGCCCGTACCTCGCAGAAGCGCCCGCTAGCGTACTCACCGACCATGGCCTGGGCTGCGCCGATCGGCGGTGAACCTCCGTCACCTGGTGGCGCACGAGGCAGTCGTCGCTCTCACTCCACTGGGGATTCCATGCAGTAGTGCCGGAATTGGGTGTGTGCTCCCGCGGCCGCGTTGCCGACGTGGTCGGGGACTCTGATATGGAGTGACCGGTTGTCAAGCAGCAGCGGCGGTGGTCTCGGCGATCCGGTTCCGGAACGGGGGGAGATGGACGAACGAGGGCGCAGCTTCGCCAGCCGGTGGCGCGCCCGCATGCGGTCGGCCACGGTGTCCTCGCGCGCCCGGCAGAGGGTCGCGCACCGCCTCCTGGTCGGGAGTAGGGGGATGCACGACCGTCAGCAGGTCCGCGCGCAGCAGCTCCGCCAGCTTGCGCGCGTCGCGGCGGTCGGTCTTCACGCGGTCCCCGGGCCGCCTGGGGATCAGCGCCGGCGCGATCACCCGCCATTTGACACCCGTAGCACCGCTGGATACACGTAGCTGTGTACACCCCCTGCATGCCTCGGCAGCAGGGCGCAAGGCTGCCGCAAGGCAGCCTTAGCTTTTTGGGGATACCACCCCATCCGCACCAACATTTATGACGACAGCCGTGAAGTACCGGATCCGATTGAGTGCTCGGGACGGTGAATGCGAGGACGGTGCATCAGCGACCCATGTTGCGATCCCGCGCCCCTTCAGCCTCGTCAGCCCGTCACTTGAGGCGTTCCTTCAGGAAGTTCAGCACCGAAGACTGGACGTGACCGTCATGCTGTAGACGTCCAACGACAATGCCGGGGGCTGTACCGATCAGCTCAGCGAACTCGCGCACCGTTGACTCCGTGAAGTGTCCGTCTGCCACGAACGCATCGTACTCGCGATCGGGAACGAGCCAGGAACGAGCGAATGAATCCGCCTCCTGTTCCCGCGGACCTTCGACTCCCTCGTCGTCCAAGTAATCAGTGTCACGCGGGTGCAGGAGCAGGTGGGCAGCATCATGGAAGATGCTGAACCAGACCTGATCGGCCGTCTTGAAGCGAAGACTCACCTGGATCAGTGCCGTCCGCGGACCGAGCCACCTCGCGGCACCGCTAAGTCGTGTGCCGGGGAGCTCCGGAGCGACCACGAGCCCCACCCCACTCGATGCGAACTCGCGAGCTGCCATCTGAATAGCCAGTGCAAACGGCCGGCGACGAGTGAGAGTGCGACTCCGTTCGAGCGCTTCCTCGAATCGCCTGGCTTCGTAAGTCGCTACGTCCATCTCCCCGGCCTCGAGCTCGCCGAGCCGTAGCCATGCCGCAACTGCAGTCGGTGACGATTCGTATGCGCGGGTCCGGCGGAATCGAACCGCTGTCCGTCCCGACTGTCGCTGCCACGCCCCTCGCGAGCTCACGCCGAAGAACCTGAGAAGCGCCTTGACGAGGTCGACACCCGAGAGTCCGGCGGGAATCGCATCTCTCAGGACCAGCTCCCTTATCGGGAATTGGCGGGCCCACTCCTCATCTGCGGCAAGTTCCGCGGCTTCGTTCTGCCTGGCGATCGCTGCTCGGTACTGAGTCTCCAGCGCGTTCCAGAAGTCCGCACTGATCCCCAGCGCCAGCTCCAGCTGAAGCGCGGTCTTAGGCGTAATCGCCGCCTTCGCGTTGACGATCTCGTTTATCGTCTTCAGCGGCCGGGCCAGACGACGAGCCAGTTCAGACTGGCTCATGCTCCGCTCTTCAAGCGCTTCCCGAAGAACGTCTCCAGGCGGGACAGACCATTCCGGTCGCCATCCGGCGTCAGGCATGGTAGTCCACCATCTCGACAATTCTGATCCGCGTGACGGCTGCCAGATCGACCCCACCGTCGGGAAGAGCGGGCAGTGGGCTATGGTCCGGTTCAAAGACCAGTCGCTCGTTGGCGTTGATCGTGAGCGCGAACTGGTGCGCGCGATCACCCGTGAGCTGGTGGAAACGGCCAGGGACGCCGCGCATGTCGGCAAGCGTCGGCGCGGCCTCGAGCGACGCGACCCGTCGTTTGATCACGGTCCAGCGGTCCTTTCCCCAGGTTCGCAGGGCGGGCGACTCGCGGGCTGCCGTCCGGCCCATCTTGGGATCCGCCCACGCGATTTCGATGTCGCCCACCAGCCTCCTATAACCCTAAGGGTGCAAGTGTAGTAGGATCCGCCTTCGGGGGCGAGCGCATGCCTGAGACCTACGAAGACCTACCTCTGCTTCAAGGGAACACTGACGGCATCCTTCCGGACGGCTGGCGGGGCTACGTCCCGGCGCTCCAGAGCAAGGTCGGCGAGTTCGAGGCGCTCCAGCACGCGTCAGCGACTGTCTGGACAGCAGATCACGCCCTGGATCCGCGTATCGCAACGGCGGGCCCCGCCGCGACCAGATCCTCGACGCGGTCAGGCTCGCATCGCCTTCCGGGATGTGTCCCGCTCAACCGACTCTCGCACAGTGCGTGCCTGCCTCGTGCCGCCTCGGACGCCGCTCACGAATAAGGCTCCCTACCTCATCTTCTCCGGTTGGGGTGCCTTGGAACGGACAAGCGTCCTGGGCGTGCTGAACAGCCTTCCGTTCGACTGGCTGGCCCGTAGGTATATCGAAACCAACGTCAACTTCTTCATTCTCGACATGCTCGGCTTCCCGCGGTGGGAGGACACGGCGTGGCAACGCGTCGGCGAGCTGGCAGCGCGGCTGTCGTGCGTCGACGAGCGGTTTACTTACTTCGCCGCGGAGGCTGGCGTGGAGTGTGCGCTACTCGGCGATGATGAACGCGAGACCATGCGCGCGGAGATCGACGCCCTAGTGGCCCGGGGATACGGGTTGGTGGCCGACGAGCTGCGCTTCGTGTTCGAGGACTTCACCGAGGATGCGGTCACACCCGCCTACCGTGCGCGTGTGATGGCAGCGTTCGACGCGTTGTAGAATGACCGAGCGCGGGAGCTACCAGAGATGACGACAACCGACACGAGGCTGCTGACCGCCGGCGACCTGCTGCGGCTCTACAGCGAGGGCGTGCGCGGCGAACTGATCCGGGGGGTGCTCTGCGAAACCATGCCGACAGGACATGAGCACGGCCGGGTCGTTGTCAATCTGGCTGCGGAGCTCCGCTACTTCCTCAAGTCGCGGCAATTGGGCACGGTGGTCGCCTCTGACTCGGGTGTCTGGCTGGAGCGCGATCCGGACACGGTGCGTGAGCCGGATATCGTGTTTACGTCGGCGGAGAAAATCCCTCTGGACGCCAGGATCACGGGTTACGCCGAGGTCGTGCCCGACCTGGTGGTGGAGGTTGCGTCCCCCGGCGATAGCCGCCGCGAGATCCACGACAAAGCGCAGATGTGGTTGCGCCACGGGGTGCGGCTGGTCTGGGTCGTGCATCCCGCCGCGCGCACCGTGGATGTGCATCAAGCGGACGGCGCGGTTGCCACGCTGGGCGAGGATGACTCGCTTGACGGCCTGGATGTGCTGCCCGGTTTCTCCTGCGCGGTGAGCGCCGTCTTCGACACATAGGCCGCCGCGCGTGGCCGTACCGGCACCAGGTATCTTCGAGATCGTCGACAACGACGAGTACGGCCGGCACCGCGACGCGCTGCTCTGGCTGACCGCCTACTACGAGGGACCGCTCGCCGTTGCCACCGGCTACGTCGGCCTCGACGGCCTGGACGCGCTGGCGCAGGCCGGCGTTCCTGCGAAGGTGGTCTCAGAGCGCCTCGGGCATGCGAGCGTGGCGTTCACGCTCGATACGTACGCGCACGTCCTTCCCGATCAGCAGCGCCAGGCTGCGGATCTGATGGACTCGCTGCTGCCCGTACCTCGCAGAAGTGCTCGCTAGCACACTCACCGACCATGGCCTGGGTTGCGCGATCGGCGGTGAACCCCCGTCACCTGGTGGCGCACGAGGCAGTCGTCGCTCCGACGCCACTCGAAGAGGCCGCCCGCCTCCAACGAGTAGTAGTGGGCCGCCCGCGATACGCTGTCGGCGTCGGACTTATGGATGAGGAGCCGGGCGGTCGTGCCGTCCGTAGGTCGCCATCACCTCGTCGTGTCGGTGATGTCGACGAGGGAGGCGTACCAACTGCGCGAGTGCCGCCGCCGCCAGGCCGAGGTCTACGTGCCGTTGGTGCACCAGCTTGCGCGCGTCGCGACGGTCGGTCTTCACGCGGTCCCCGGGCCGCCTGGAGATCAACGCCGGCGCGATCACCCGTTATTTGACACCCGTAGGACCGCTGGATACCGTCACTGTGTACACCCCCTGCATGCCTCGGCAGCAGGGCGCAAGGCTGCCTTGCGGCAGCCTTGGCTTTTTGGGGATACCACCCCAGCCGCACCAACACTTATCTTGACGGTCTCAATCTCTACTACCGCGCGCTGCGTGGCACGCCGTATCGCTGGCTGGATCTCGGGAAGCTGGCCGGGCTCCTGCTCCCGCAGCACAGCGTGGGTCGGATACGCTACTTCACGGCCGCTGTTACCGACCGCCCCGGTGATCCTACAGTGGCACAGCGGCAGCAGGCATATCTGCGCGCCCTGCAGACCGTCCCAAACCTCACCATCCACTACGGCCACCTGCTCGACAAGACCAAACTCCGACCCCTGGCGCAGCGGCCGCGAACCGGCCCGCGCATCGTCGGAATCTTGGACACGGAGGAGAAGGGATCCGACGTCAACCTCGCGTCCTACCTGCTGATGGATGCCTTCGAGGACGACTACGAAATGGCCGTCGTGGTGTCCAACGACTCCGACTTGCAACTGCCAATCCAGATGGCGCGAACGAAACTCGGCAAGAAGGTCGGGGTCTACGACCCGAGTCGCAGACGGAGTTTCCAACTGGACAAAGCCGCCTCCTGGTACAGGCCACTGCGCCGCGGTCCCTTGAGCGCCAGCCTCTTCCCCGACACCGTCTCCGACGCTCAAGGGCCCATCACGAAGCCCCGGGGTTGGTGACCCCGCGAGCAACCCGCTCGACCACCCCCCTGGCGGTGACGGTGCCCGAGGCGCTGCGGGACCGCCTCGGACACCACGCCCACATCCTCACCACGCGCGGCGTCTCCTACCGCACGCGGTCCAGAACGTAGGGCTGACGTAACGGTGGAGCTGGGAGAACCGATGGGCAGGGATCGTCTTGCTGCGGTGGATCACTTTTAGGCCGATCACTGTGTCGTGGCCTAGATCAAGACCGATCGCAACAAACCCGACGCCATCACGTCCGCAAACTGTGGCCGGTCCGCCTGCGTTGGCCGCACCTTGAATCGATCTACCTCCGGGCTGGGAACGCTACTCTGATCTGGCCCCACCTGGAGCCGTTTTGATCCTCTGATCTGGCCCCATCCCCGACCGATCCAATCGCTACGCTCGGGTGAACATGACCTCCCCGAGCGGAGGAAGAGGAGTTGTCGAGGGTGAAGCTGTTCGAGCATATCCGACGTGAGCGGCGCGAGGGGGGCGTGTCCATCCGCGCGCTGGCGCGCCGCCACCGCGTACACCGGCGCACGGTGCGGCAGGCGCTGCGGTCGGCGCTGCCGCCGCCGCGCAAACCAGCGGCCCGTGCCGCGCCGAAGCTCGGTCCCCACAAGGCGACGATCCGCGAGTGGCTGGTCGCCGACGTGGGCGCACCTCGGAAGCAGCGCCACACGGCGCGGCGGATCTGGGAGCGCCTCGTCGATGAGCACGGCGCGACGGTCGCCGAGGCGACGGTCCGCGCCTGCGTCAGCCGCCTGCGCCGCGAGCTCGAGTCCAGCCGCGCGGAGGTGACCATCCCCCAGGTCCATCCCCCGGGCGAGGAGGCCGAGGTCGACTTCGGCACGGTGAGCGTCTACCTGGACGGGGAGCTGACCGAGCTGTCGATGTTCCTCATGCGTCTCTCGCACTCGGGGCGGGCGGTCCACGTCTGCTTCGCCGGCGAGGGGCAGGAGGCGTTCCTCGAGGGCCACGCCATCGCCTTCCGGCGTCTCGGGGGCGTGCCGCGGCGGGTCCGCTACGACAACCTGAAGGCGGCCGTGGTGCGCGTGCTGCGCGGCCGCGACCGCGTGGAGAGCGACCGCTTCACGGCGCTGCGCTCGCACTACGGCTTCGACGCCTTCTTCTGCGAGCCCGGGCCGGGCGGCGCCCACGAGAAGGGCGGCGTGGAGGGCGAGGTCGGGCGCTTCCGCCGCCGCCACCTCGTGCCGGTCCCGCACGTGGGCAGCCTGGCCGAGCTCAACGCGCTGCTCGAGGCCGCCGACCGCGCGGACGACGCACGCCACATCAGCGGCCGGCTCCAGACCGTCGGCCAGGCGGCGGAGACCGAGCGGCCCTCGCTGCGGCCGCTCCCCGCCGAGCCATTCGACTCCGCGGTCCCGCTGCGCGCGAAGGCCGACCGCAAGGCGCGCATCTCGGTGCGCGGCTCGCGCTACTCGGTCCCCGCGGCCTGCGCTGGCCGCAGCGTGGACGTGCGCCTCGGCGGCGCGATGCTCACCGTGCACGCCGAGGGCCGCGAGATCGCCCGCCACGAGCGCAGCACGCGCAAGGGCGCCGAGATCCTCGTGCTCGACCACTACCTGGAGGTGCTCTCGCACAAGCCGGGTGCGCTCCCCGGCGCGGTCGCGCTCGCGCAGGCGCGCGCCTCGGGGCGCTTCACGGCCGCGCACGAGCGCTTCTGGAAGCGAGCACGCCGCAAGCTCGGCGACCGCGAGGGGACGCGCGCGCTGATCGAGGTGCTGCTGCTGCACCGCCGCCTGCCCTTCATCCCGGTGCACGCCGCGCTGGACGCGGTGGAGCGCATCGGCTCGGTCGACCCGGCGCTGGTCGCCATCGAGGCACGGCGCATCGCCGACGGCCGCCGGACGGCCGCCGTCGTGGAGCGGCCGGCGCTCCGGCGCTTCGACCGCCCGGCCCCGAGCCTCTCGGACTACGACGCGCTGCTCGCCGGGAGCACGCGATGAGGGCTCCGGTCACCGAACAGGCGGCGGCGCTGGCGGTCGAGGCGACGAGCCGCGCGCTGCGCCTTCCCACCGTGCGCGAGCAGGCGGGTCCCCTCGCCGAGGCGGCGCTGCGCGACCGCCTGAGCCACCTCGCCTACCTCGGCGAGCTGCTCTCGGCCGAGCTCGAGGACCGCGAGGCGCGCCGCCGCGAGCGCCGCACCGCCGAGGCGCGCTTCCCCCGGCTCAAGCACCTGGCGGACTTCGACCTGGCGGCGGCGCCGACGGTCGACCCGGCGCTGCTCGCCGCGCTCGAGCGCTGCGAGTGGGTGGAGCGGGGCGAGCCCGTGGTGCTGCTCGGCGACAGCGGCACCGGCAAGTCGCACCTGCTGATCGGCCTCGGCCTGGCCGCCTGCCAGCGCGGGCTGCGCGTGCGCTACACGACGGCGGCACAGCTGGTGAACGAGCTCGCCGAGGCCTCGGACGAGCGCGTGCTCTCGCGCCTGGTCGCCCGCTACGGGCGGCTCGACCTGCTGTGCCTGGACGAGCTGGGCTACCTGCAGCTCGATCGCCGGGGGGCGGAACTGCTCTTCCAGGTGCTGACGGAGCGCGAGGAGCGGGCCTCGGTGGCGGTCGCCTCCAACGCCCCCTTCTCGGAGTGGGGCCAGACCTTCGCCGACCCCCGGCTCGCCGCCGCCGTCGTCGACCGGCTGACCTTCCGCGCACACATCATCGAGACCGGCAGCGAGTCCTACCGTCTGCGGGTCACCTCCGCCGCGAAGGGGGGTGCATCGACCACTTGATCGCGGCCCCGGGGGTGGGGCCACTTCGAAGGATCAAGTGGGGCCAAACGGAGTTGTCATTCCCACCGGGCGCGCCATCATGCCGCGGTTGAAGGTGAAAGCATTGCACTCGTCCGCGAGGTCCTCACTGTCCTGCTCTCGGCAGAAGTCCCGGAGTGCCGCGAGGAAGACTTGCAACGTGGTCAGCCGCAGACGGAGTCAGTGGACGTCCGGCTCCCGGTACTCGTCGTCGCCCGAGCAGACGACCTCCCCACCCTCGGTCACGGCGCAGATGCGTCGCTCATTCGTGCTCAGCGCCACGTACTGTCCCGGTGGCGGAGGCCATCCCGCACCCCAGCAGACCACCTCTCCCCCCTCGGTCAGCGCGCAGCTCCTGCTCCCTCCGACCGAGACCGCGGTGTAGCGGCCCGGCGGCGCACTCGCCTGGCCGACGTGGTTCAGGCCCCAGCAGTGGACCTCGCCCCCGTCCGTGAGCGCGCAGCTGTGTTGACCACCGACGCTCAGGGACCTGTAGCGGTCCCCGGGCGGGGGAGCCTCGCCGTACTCGTCGTCCCCCCAGCACACCGCTCCGCCCGAATCCGTAAGGGCGCACGCATAGCGCCAGCCGGTGCCGATCGCTGCGTAGCGACCCGGCGGCACCTCGGTCTCCCCCGAGAGGTCCCAGCACACCGCCTCCCCCGCCGCCGTGAGCGCGCAGCGGTGCCCCCACCCTCCGCTGACGGCGACGTAGGGACCGGGCCGGAGCGGCACCGCCCCGGAGTGGGCGGGCGCCCAGCAGACCGCCTCGCCGGCGTCGGTGAGCGCGCACATGCCGCGGGGCCCGATGGATGTGTAGGTGCCCGGCGGAGGGTCGAGCTCCCCGGAGAAGTTGAGGCCCCAGCACTCGAGCCTCCCCGAGTCAGTGAGGGCGCACGTGTGCGTGTCGGTGCCGCCCACGGCCACGAACCGGTCGGGCGCCGGGTCCGGCGTCGCGAAGACCTTCCGTTGCGCCTCCCAACAGACCACCTCCCCCGCCCCGGTCAGCGCACAGGCGCGCCCCATGGATACATCGATCACGGTGTAGCCACCCGGCCCGGGGTCCGGCGGGGTGAGCACGGTGCGGAGGTTGCCCCAGCACACCGCCTTCCCGGAGTCGGTCAGCGCGCAGGTGTGGTACTCGCGATGCCCTGACCAGGTGCTGATGGACGTGTAGCGCCCGGGCGGAGGCGGGCTCTGGCGGTAATCGCCCCAACACACCGCCTCTCCCGCCTCCGTGACCGCGCACGTGTGGGAGCCCCCCGCGCTGATCGACCTGTAGCGCCCGGGCGGGACATTCGATGTCTGCCCCTCCGGAGAGCGATCCGAGCAGGAGACCTCGCCCGCGTCGGTGAGCGAGCACATGTTCGCGCCAAACCACGCGTTGGTGCCGTGATAGCCGACGTCGATGGTGGCGCCTGCCCCCGCCTCATGCCGCGAGTTCAACCACCGCTCGCCCCAGCAGTCCGTCCCGCCCTCCCCGGTCAGCGCGCAATGGAAGGTGGGAGCCGACGCGATGGCGACGTAGCGGCCTGTGGGCGGTTGCACCGAATACGGGTCCTTGCCCCAGCAGACCGCCTCGCCCGACCCTGTCAGGGCGCATGTACCGGCGTACGTCACGCCGATATCGACATAGCGTCCTGCGGGCACGTCCGTTTGCCCGGAGGAGTTGCTCCCCCAGCAGACCGCCTCTCCCGCCTCTGTGAGCGCGCAGGCGTGGGTCCATCCGAGTCTCACCGAGGCGAAGCGACCGGGAGGCACATCCAGGAGGGTCGTGCCCGGATCCGGCGTCGGCGTCGGTGCGGGCGTGGCCGTCGGGGGCGGTGCAGGCGCGGGCGTCGGCGCCGGTGCGGGCGTGGCCGTCGGGGGCGGTGCAGGCGCGGGCGCCGGTGTCGGTGCGGTCGCGGCCGTCGCGGACGGTGCGGTCGCGGGTGTCGGCGTCGGTGCGGGCGTGGCCGGGGACGGTGCGGTCGCGGCCGTCGGAGTCGCCGGTCCGGGAGTCACGGACGGCACGGCCTCGCCGCCGCTCGTGCAGGCGGACGCCAGGACGAGGGCGCCCAGGAGCAGCGCAGCGCGCCCGTGAGAGCCCAGCGCGGAGCGGTGCAGAGACCCGGGGTCGCCTCGCTCCGAGACGTGGCGACAGATCGCGCTGCGTGTCAAGACGGCACCCCGACCCTGCCGGGCACGCCCTCAGGTGGCTCCATGGAGCCTAGGCGTTCCGGTCACGAGAAGGATCGCGCCGTGGCCTCTGTGCCGGCCGAGATGGGCACCGGTGGGGACGACGGAGGGACGGTGTCCGGATCCCGCTCCGTCGTGCACTGCTGGGGCCTGAGTTCCCTCGCCCGCCTCGAGGCCCCGGCCGGCCCCTACACGGCGGTGAGCGCCGCCGGCCTGACCGCAATGGCCGCTCCCCGGCAGGCCGCTCGTAGCGGCGCACCGTCACGCGCGATTGCCCCGTGCCGCTGGCGATGCGGCGCTGGCTGAGCCCCGCCTGCCAGCGGCGGATGACTTCCCTGATCTCCACCCCGTGTACCTCCCGGTAGGCCATCGCTGCTCCCTCCGCTGGGGATGCAGGCGATGGTCGCCGTACCGGCGACCCGGGCGTGACCGAACTGACTACCGTGGGCATCCATCAGTTGATGGATTCTCTCCCACTCGAGAGCACTGAATCGCTGGGCCACGAGAAACCCCTCGGTACGCTGCTACTGTCCGCAGCGGGCGAACGTAGGTTGCCTCACTCAGATTAGCACCGGGCGGCCCCGACGCCGAGTCACCTGAACTCGCCAGCGCATGCGAGAAGAGGTGATCCTGCCCTTGCGCCACGCCTATCCTACCGGGCGGTACACTGGCGTCGTCGAGTTGACTAGCTGTCCTGCAAGCAGACACGGTCGGGGGTGCAGCCCGACCATTCCGATCTCCCGGTGGGCCGGAGTATCCGCTCGGCCGCGTTCACGCCTCAGCATTGAGAGGTGATGACCATGAAGACGTTGGACAGGATCACCATCGATCCCGAGGTCATGGGCGGTAAGGCCTGCATACGCGGGCTGCGGGTAACCGTGGGGACCGTGGTCGGCCTGCTGGCGGCCAGCCGCTCGCCCGCGGAAATCCTTGGTGCCTATCCCTACCTTGAACGGGAGGACATCGACCAGGCCTTGGCCTACGCAGCCTGGAGGCTGGAGGAACACGAGGTCCCCCTCTCGACGCCGTGAGGCTGAAGCTCCTCCTCGACATGAACCTGTCGCCCGAGTGGGTGCCAATGCTGCGAGAGCAGGGTTGGGAGGCTGTGCACTGGTCCACTGTCGGCAACCCACGAGCCCCCGACAGGGAGATGATGGACTGGGCGGCCGCCAACCAATACGTCGTGTTCACCCACGACCTCGACTTCGGCACCATGCTCGCGCTCTCGCACGAAGCCGGCCCGAGCGTGCTTCAGGTCCGAGCCGAGAACGTCCTGCCCGACCACCTGGGCGCCGCGGTCGTAGCCGCGCTGGGTCAGCATGAGGAAGACCTGTTGTCTGGAGCCCTTGTCGTGGTCGACGAAGGCCGGAGCCGGGTCCGAGTGCTGCCGATATGAAGGCGCGCTCTCAGCTCCGCGATGACCCCGCACGTCCCACCCCCCGGCTGGCGCCGGGGACGGCGCACGTGGGCACGCTGAGCCTGCTCGACGAGCCGCTGACAGCGCTCTTTTTGCTCCCAGCGCTGCCCCGGCGACCTCGTCCTCAAGACGTACGATCTCGCCCGGGCCATGCGTGATGCCGGCGTCCCCATCGGGGTCTGGAAGCCGCCGATGACGGCGAGGAGTTCGAGGATCCGCGACAACTCGACCTTGAACGCGATTTTTCTCTCAGGTGGGTTCACGACAACATCCTGGAGCGGGAGTGCCTGCGGCTAAGCCATCGGCGGGACCTATCAGGCCCTCAAGCTCGGCATACAGTTCCCGCATCGTCGGCATCGCCTTGGCGATGGCCTTGGAGAAGCCGGCACCTAGCAAGAAGACATCGTTCATGGTCCACACACCGCCAGATTCGCGCTGAACCCGCCGACCAGCCTACCCAAGGGGAGGAAGGGTGCAAAGTGACGCTATGGCGAGTGACCGCCCTCGCAGACTGGGGGCCTGCACAGCGTCGAGACCCAAGTCGCTGGCCAAATCGAAGAAGCCGGTACCGGGCCGTCCCTTTGCCCAGGGCACCACGGCCGACGGCAGCAGCCGCCCGGCGTGACGGTTTTCGACTGAAGGAGGCGATGCCGCAAGATCCGTAGATGGCCTCAACGGTTCGAGGTCCACGGGGCGCTCGGGTTCGCCCGAACCTTTTGGACGTCCAGCGAGTCCAGCCCCGCTTTCCCGTCCTCAGATCGCAGCCAATCGCCCTGCCCAGCCCAGAGTGGTGCTAGTGTCCCGAGTCAGGGATGCGCTCTAGATATCCGGCGAGGTTGGTGTGTCCCGAAGTCGAAGGGCGGGTGACGTGATGACGTAACCGGTCTGGAGACATGCTCGTCGTTGCCAGCCGGTGCGAGTCCGGCACGGGTAACTGTCAGGAGGCCCGTTAGCAGGTCGGCGGCGCGGACGGGAAACGGTCCACGTCGAAGCCCGACGTCAAGAGCCCTATCAGGGGGAGCAACCAAGCGGTCCGCAGCATCAAGCGAAGCCTGCCGCGTCGTTAACGGATAGTGGAGGAGCCGAGCCCGGCAATTCAGGGCGAAGGCCATGGACGAGGTGAAGATCCTGAATGCGCGTTGCGCTGCAGCCTCAAGGAACCTCCCGGCGTAAGGGGCGTGGAACGTTTGGAAGGTAGCGACGGGAACGGGAGAAGCCCTCCCCGGCCCGGCACCCTGCGAGATGGTGTCGGAGCGAGGTGCCCTATAACCGGTCAAAGCCGGGAAGTGGGCAGCTAGCCGGAAGGGTGACGGAGGGGGTCGTAGTACCGCTTGAGCCGGACGGACAACACAACCGCCGGTGATGGGAAGGACCCCTGCTTTGCTCACGCGTGGGGAGTAGGGATGAATCGGTGAGTGCCCAAGCGGCTAACTCCATCCAAGACAAGGTCCGAACACTACAACGCACGCTTTACCGGGCGGCCAAGGCCGACCCCAATAGACGCTTTCATGCGCTCTACGACAAGGTTTATCGCAGAGACATTCTGGAGCGCGCGTGGGAGCAGGTGCGTCGCAATCGCGGCGCAGCCGGTATCGACGGCGTCACGCTCGCCGAGGTCGAGCGCTACGGCGTGGAGCGCCTGCTGGATGAACTGGCCACGGAACTGAAGGAGGGAAGATACCGGGTGCAGCCGAGCCGCCGGGTCTGGATACCCAAGCCCGGTCGGTCGGAAGAGCGCCCGCTCTCGATTCCTTCGGTCCGCGACCGCATCGTGCAGGCGTCGCTGAAGCTCGTGACGGAGCCGGTCTTCGAGGCCGACTTCCTGCCATGCAGCTTCGGCTTCCGCCCGAAGCGTTCGGCCCATGACGCCCTGCAGGTCCTCATTGACGAGGCGTGGCGGGGCAGGCGGTGGGTAGTGGAGACGGACATCGCCTCGTGTTTCGAGTCGATACCGCGTGCGTCCGGAAGTCGAAGGGGTGGTGACGTGATGACGTGACCGGTCCGGAGACATGCTCGTTGCTGCCAGCCGGTGAGAGTCCGGCACGGGTAACTGTCAGGAGGCCCGTTAGCAGGTCGGCGGCGTGGACGGGAAACGGTCTGCGTCGAAGCCCGACGTCAAGAGCCCTATGAGGGGGAGCAAACGTGCGGTCCGCAGCATGACGCGAAGTCTGCCGCGCCGTGAGACTCGCCTGTCTATTGACAGGACCAAGGAGGAGCCGAGCCCGGGTGGTCAGGGCGAAGGCCATGGACGAGGTGAAGATCCTGGAATGCAGCCTCAAGAAACCTCCCGGCGTATGGGACGTGGAACGTACGGAAGGTAGCGACGGGAACCGGAGAAGCCCTCCCCGGCCCGGCACCCTGTGAGAGGGCGTCGGAGCGAGGCGTCCTATAACCGGTCAGAGCCGGGAAGTGGACAGCCAGCCGGAAGGGTGGCGGAGGGGGTCGTAGTACCGCTGGAGCCGGACGGACAACATAACCGCCGGTGATGGGAAGGACCCCTACTTTGTCCGTGCATGTTGCTGGGGGTGTGGACTGGTGAGTGCCCCTCGGGGCTAGCAACCACTTGGTAGGGTTCGAGGCTCTCCGCACATGCTGTACCGGCTGGCCAAGGCACGACCCACGTTGTGGGGAGCGCTGCATGCCATCTGGTGAAGGGCATCGGTGAGCCGGATGAGGGAGAACCTCACGTCCGGTTCGATGTGGCAGGGGCTGGAGACGGACGCTGCTATGGCCGTGGAGTTGGGCACCACCGGGAAACCGGCTTGGAACTGATGCGCCACCGCCTACGGCTCGCACCGCGCCAGCCCCTGACCCTACACGACCGTCTGATGACGGCCGTCGAGGAACGGATATGCGACCGCAATCTCCTGAAGCTGGTACGGGCGATGCTGCGTGCCGGTGTGATGGAGTCGGGGGTCGTGCAGCACAGCGCGACGGGTACGCCGCAGGGCGGGGTGATGTCCCCGCTGCTGGCCAATGTCTACCTGCACCGGTTGGACCGGGACTGGGAGGCGAAGGGTGATGGCGTGCTGGTGCGCTATGCGGATGACCTCGTGGTGCTCTGCCGGAGCCGGGAGGAAGCGGAGCGGGCGTTGGCCCTGCTGCGTGACCTGCTGGGTGAGCTCGGACTGGAGCTCAAGGCGGAGAAGACGCGCATCGTGCACCTGCGGGAGGGAGGCGAGGGGCTGGAGTTCCTCGGCTTCGAGCATCGCTGGGTACGTGCGAAGCGCAACAAGAATATCCAGTTCCTCGCACGCTGGCCCTCACGGCGAGCGATGCAGCGGGCGCGGGACCGCATCCGTGAAATCACGGCGCGGTTGCGTCTGCTGCTGAGTCCCCGGCAGGTCGTGGAGGAAGTCAATCGCTACCTCCGCGGCTGGATGAGCTACTTCCGCTACGGCAACTCGGCGAGGGCGTTCGACGTCCTGCACTGGTTTGCCATGTGGAGACTCAAACTCTGGCTGGGGAAGCGGTTGCGTTGGCGGCGACGCCATCGCGGGCACCCGTTTCCCGTCGCCGACCGTCTGGGGCTCATCTCGCTAGCTGGACAGCGCGTCGTGGCACCACGGCCATATCGACCGTGGCGGGGCACCCCGCATGCCGCCCGGTGAAGGGCATCGGTGAGCCGGATGAGGGAAAACCTCACGTCCGGTTCGAGGCGGCAGGGGCTGGAGACGGACGATGCTACGGCTGTGGAGATGGGCGCCACCGGGAAACCGGCCTGGCAATATGCGCCACCGCCTACGGCTCGCACCGCGCCAGCCCCTGACCCTACTCCAGGATCTGGTCCGCGGTCTTGTGCCAGATGAAGGGCCTCGGATTCTCGTTCCAGCTGGCGACCCACATCTCCACTGAGCGGATCAGATCAGGGACGCTGTGGTGCGTGCCGCGCCGGAGCCACTTGCTGGTGAGCTCTGCAAACCAGCGCTCCACGAGGTTCATCCAGGAGCTGTAGGTCGGCGTGAAATGCAAGGTGAAGCGGGGATGGCGCTGGAGCCAGCGCTGGATGGCGGGCGTGCGGTGCGTGGAGACGTTGTCGAGCACGACATGCACCGCCAGCTCACGGGGAACGCTGCGGTCGATGAGGGTGAGGAACTGCTGGAACTCCCGAGCCCGGTGCCGGGGGGTCATCTCCGTGATCACGCATCCCGAAGCGACATCGAGCGCCGCGTAGAGGTTCGTCGTGCCGTGACGGATGTAGTCGTGCGTCTGGCGGGCGGGGACGCCGGGCATCATCGGCACCGTCTGAGCGGTGCGGTCGAGTGCCTGGATCTGGGTCTTCTCGTCCACGCACAGCACAACCGCCGCGTCGGGCGGGTTGAGATAGAGCCCGGCCACGTCACGGACCTTGTCGATGAACTGCGGGTCGGGCGACAGCTTGAAGCTCTCCACGAGGCGCGGCTTCAGGCCGAAGGCGCGCCAGATCCTGGAGATCCCCGACTGCGACATCCCGAGCGCGGCTGCCATCGATCTGGTCGACCAGTGCGTCGCGTTGGGAGGCTGCTCCTCCAGCGTCGTGACGATCACCGCTTCCACCTGTGCATCGGTGATCGTGCGCGGCGCCCCGGGGCGCGGCTCATCCTGTAGCCCATCGAGCCGCCACTGTGCAAAGCGCCGGCGCCACTTGCCGACGGTGACCGGATGGCAATCGAGCGCCGTGGCGACCTGTTCAGAGAACCCCTAACCGGACACGGCGGCGCGAACGCCCGCACCGGTGCCCGGCTCAAGCGGTGTGCGGATCGGTGGAGGCGAGCCGCCGCCGGATCCGTTCCCGGCCTGCCCGCCGATCACCGCGTTCCACTGGAAGAGCGTGCCGCGGAGATCGGGCCCCGTGTTCCGGCGCCAGACAGGCCCCAGGATCCCGCCCTCCCGGCCGTGCCCGTAGCGCCACTCGGGCGCGAGCAGCAGCTCCTGCCCCGGGCTCCACAGCGCCGCCGCGCGCATCACGGTCGCCTCCGACCGGTAGCGAGCGCAGGCGAAGAGGAGCAGCGGTCTGCTCGGGAAGTCGGCCCGCCACCGCTCCAGCGCGAAGTACGCCCGGTAGCCCGCCAGCTTCTGCCGGTAGTGGACGACGTCCATCGTGCCGCGGTCGTACTCGAAGAGGAAGGAGCAGGTCTCGGCTCCGCGCACCAGCACGCCCACGCCGTCCGGGCAGATGCGGGCGCTGCGACCATCGGCGAGCACGAACCGCCGCTCCGAGGCCGCCTCGGGATGCCAGGCCTGAAGCCGGGCGCCCGTCGCCCGCGCGTCGACGGCGAAGCGGACCAGGGCGCGGTTCAGGCCCAGCGTGTGATCGAAGTCGCGGTAGGCGCGCGTGGGCCGCGTGAGCCGCGTGCCGTCGCTCCCCGAGAGGGCGATCGCGGCGCCGTGCCGGGCATAGAGGGAGAACGGCACGCGGTCACGGGCGGCGAGCCAGCGCAGACCCGGCGTCAAGAGCAGGAAGCGCTCAGGCGGCTGCTCCTCGCCGGCCGCGCGGCGCGACACCGCCGCGATCACCCCGAGCCCGAGGAGCCTCGCGAGGCGGCGGCGCGTCGCCGCCGGGGAGAGCTCCAGGAGCACCGCCAGCTGCTCCTCATCGAGCAGGGGGTTGCGCCCCACGTACTCCACGAGGCGCTTCTCCGCCGCGTCGGTCGCGAGCGAGACGAGCGCTACACGCTCGCGGCCGGAGCGGGCGCCCAGGCGGCGGCGCCTCAGGAGGCGGCCGCGGCTGCGGAGCGGCGGCGAGGCGGCGGCCTCCCGGCGCGGCAGCGCCGTCACCCGGGCCGGCCAGGCGACGGGCGCGGACGCGGGCGGGAGCGCTTCACGGGGTCGCCAGCTCAGGTGCCGGGCGAGGAGGGCGCGCCCGGGGGCCGACGGCGTGCGCCAGAGCGCGCCGCCCGGGCCGGCGGAGGCGAGCTCCGGCACCGTCGCCAGCACGAGCTGAAGCGGCTCGCCCGCCCGCGACTCGCGCCACATCGCGGCGTCGCGCCACTGGGCGAGCTCGGCTTCGCCCGCGGCGGCGATCACGACGGGCGGGAGGCCGCCGGGGCCCCAGGGGTTCCCGCTGAGGCGGAAGCGGGCCCAGCGCCGGAGCTGGCTCCGCCGGTGCCAGGCGGGCGCGCCGGCGCGGTCCCACGCCACGAAGAAGGGGGCGACGCGATCGCCCGACCGCAGGCAGCCGTAGGCGGCGACGCCGCCCGGGATCCCGCGGGCCTGCCCCGCCGGCGCGGGGCGGCTCGCGCCGATCCGCCGGGAGCCGGCGGGCGTCGGCGAGCGACACCGCGCGCGCGCCGGCATCGCGGGCGAGCCCCACGAGGAGCGCGTTCACCCCCACCGCCGCCTCCATCGCCGCGATCCCGGCCACGGCGTCGAGGCGCCTGACGGCGAGGCGCCCGGTGATCTCCTCCCGGGGCCGCCCGAGCAGCGCCGCGAGCTCCGGCACGGCCTCCGGCCGCAGGAACGCCCGGCGCCGCGCCTGGATCTGGGCCGAGTCCGGCATGACCCACTCCACCCACCCGAGCCGCTCCAGCTCCCGGCGCAAAGACAGCGCCTCGTGCTCGGTGACGCCCAGCAGCAGCCCCAGCTCACGGTCGCCAGGAGCGGGAGGCGCACCACGCACTCGAGCGCGCGCAGCAGTGCCTGCGGCTGCAGGTGCGGCGCCGTCACCCGCCGCGCTCCCACGGCGCCGGCGAGAATCCGCCCCCGTCGACCTCCGCCCCGCCGTCGCCCGGCCCGAGCGGGTCGACGCCCTCCGGGGCGACGGTGACCGGGGCCGAGGGGATGCGCCTCGCCGCGCGCCCCGGCGCCGTGAGCGCGCGCGCGACCTCCGCCGCGACCTCCTCGCGCGGGCGCCCGAAGCGGGCGGCCGAGCGCTCGGCCAGCTGCGCGCGGGCGCTGGCCCGGGCGCGGGGCGGAGGGTCGACCCGGAACGAGAAGGCCCTCGGGCGCGTCCGGCCGTCCCACCACCGGGCGTAGCACTCGAAGTCGTCGAGCCCGGTCAGGTCCTCGACGTCGAGGTCGCCGCCGAGCTCGGGGGCGAGCCGGCGGGCATCCTCCGCGCTCACCTGGAAGACGGTGAGGCCGTCGATGTTCGAGATGATCGACGGCGCGAGCTGGCGGTCGACGGCGTCGAGCATCGCCAGCCCCTGCGTGACGAGCACGAAACTCGCCCCGTACTTCACGAGCTCGGAGAGCATGCGGCGGTAGTCAACGGCGGCGAGCGTGCTCGACTCGTCGACGAGCACCACCACGCGGCGCCGCTCCTCGGGCGGGAGCATCGCCTGCTCCTCCACCATCAGCCCCAGCAGGTTGAGCCAGGTCGCGCCGATGAGCGCCGAGGCGCCCTCGCCCAGCGCGCCCGACGCGGTGTTGATGACGAGCACGGAGCGCTCGCGGAGCGCCAGGCGGGGATCGATGGTCGAGCACGACTGCCCGAGCAGGAGGCGCGAGGCCTCGCTCACGACGAAGCGGCCGATCTTGTTCGTGACCGGGGTCGCCACCTGCTGCTGGAGCGTCCTGTTCAGGCGGTTGTAGTTGTTCTTCCACCACGACTGGAGCACCGCGTCGTCGAGCTGCTCCAGGAGCGCTTCGCGGTACTCGGCGTCGGCGAGCAGGGGCGCGACGTCGAGCAGCGTGTGCTGGCGATCGCGCGGGAGGGCGCTGTTCAGCTCCATCAGCGTCGCGACCGAGGCGCGCAGCGCCCCCTCCATGCGCGGACCCCAGCTGTCGGGCCAGATCCGGCTCATCACCGTGACGACATGCTCGGTCGCCAGGTCGCGGTCGGGGAAGAGCCCGACGTCGAGCAGGTTGAGCCCGACCGGGCGCTCGCGGTGCGCCATGTCGAGGTAGACGGTGTCGCCCGCGAGCTGCGGCGGAACCGAGTCGAGCACCGCCTCGGCGAGATCGCGGTGCGGGTCGACGACGACGAGCGAAGCGCCCCGCGGGTCGTCGAGCGCGCGCTCCATCACCCCGCGCGCCAGGTGGGCGAGCAGCGTCGACTTCCCGCGACGCGTCTTCGCGACGACGAGATGGTTGCGGTGGAGCAGGGGCGCGGGGAGGAAGACGCCGCCCGGGCCCGCCTCCCCGCGACCGCCGGAGTTAACGGTGCCAACCCGGGCGCCGCGGAGCGCGTGCCCGGGCGGGGGCGGGAGCCGGCGCGCGCGCATGCGCCGCGTCCCGTCTGCTCCCTCTCCCGTCGTCGGGAGATGCCAGAGCGCGGCCGCCTCCTCTGCGTTCAGCAGCAGCCGGCGGCGCCGGGCGCCCGGGCGCAGACCGCCCCCGCCGGGGTCGTCGAGAGCGGAGAGCCCATCCGCCACCTGCCGCGCCAGCGCTGGCAGGCGGCCACCCTCGCTCCCGCGCGGGCCGATCGCGGTCACGCGCAGGGAGGCTGAGAAGAGCGGGCCCGCGAGCTTGCGCTCGGCGAGAGCGGGGGCCAGCGGGGCCGAGCGGGCGTGCACGGCCCTCAGCGCCAGTGCCAACAGGGCGCCCCCGGCGAGCACGCCGGCGCCGGAGAGCACGAGCGGCAGGATCTCGCCCGCCTGGTACCAGAGGTAGAGGCGCACCCCGACCAGCGCGGCGGCGAGCGGGAGCACGAGCCGGGCGGCATCGGCGACGGCGCCGGGCGATTCCTCGCGTGCGGGGGCGACCCGAGGCTGCGCGCGTGCGCGCAGGCGCGACGCCGCGCGGGGGGGCGCGGAGGCGATCTCGAGCTCCAGCAGTACGCGCTCACCGCGGCGCAGCGGCGCCGCCGCCAGCGCCACCGCGAGCGGCGACTCCTCCCCCCTGCCGGCGCGCAGCAGCGGGAGCGCCGCGTCCTCGCGCGGCGCGAGCGAGAGCGAGGCCGCCTCTTCCGTTGAGCCGCACAGCGCGGGGTCGAGGTCGGGGCGCCCTGCGGCATCGAGGCGCTCCACGCCCACCTGCGGGTAGGCGGCGCCGAGCTGTGAGAGCGCACGCTCCAGGGCGCGCTCCGAGCCGGCGCGCAGCAGGAAGCGCGGGCCGGCCGCGGTGATCACGACCTGGAGGCCGAGCGCCTCGCCCCCCGCGAGCGTGGCGAAGAAGTCCCGTGCGGCGCGCTCGCCCTCCTCGAGCCGCCGCGGCGGCACGACCTCGGCGAGCAGGCCGCGGTCCGCGCGGTCACCGGAGGCGCCGGCGGCGTCACCCCGGCCAATCGCGATACCAAGGCGCCCGATCATGCCACCGCTCCCTGCACCATCGACACGATCACGCGCGCGAGCAGCACGACCGCCAGCCCGGTGAGCGCGCTGGGGATCGCCGACTTCGCCGTCTCCAGCTGTCGCTGCGAGCCGCCCGCGGTCATGTAGAGGAAGACCCCCCACATCACGAAGCAGGCCGCGACCACGGTCCCGAGCTCGAGCAGATTTCCGAAAAGCGTGCTCAGCTCATTCATTGCGTCCTCCTCTTCCCCGTGCCTCCTGCGCCCACACACGCCACCGCACCGGTCGGCTCCTTCCGCATCGCCTCACGCCAAGCACAGGTGGCCGGTTCGCGGCAATACAGGGAAAGCCTGCTGCAAGGTGGTCCACCGGAGGTCCACGAAAGGTCCAAAAACGGTCCAAATTTCACGGAGAACTCCAGATTCGCTCGAAACTTCGGCGGGCCGGCGCTTCCTCCCCGCCAGATCCACAGCGCCGGCGAGGCGCGAGCCGGGAGGCGGAGCTGCGCCCACCAGCGCGCACTTCCCGGCCCGGGTCAGCGGGCCGATCCGCGAGCGCGGCCGGCCCGCAGCCGAGCGCCGGGTAAGCGGCGGGCAGGCTCCACCGCACCGGCCGGCCTCCTTCCGCATCGCCTCACGCCGGCACTGTGAATCGCCAGGATCTATAGACCAGCAAACGGCGAGATCGCCAGGGTCTATGTGCCACTTCGCCAAGGTCATTGAGCCACCCCTCCGGGGGGTCTGACCACTCGGGCCGCCGGTACGGCCACCATCGCCTGCATCCCCAGCGGAGGGAGCAGCGATGGCCTACCGGGAGGTACACGGGGTGGAGATTCAGGAGATCATTCGTCGCTGGCAGGCGGGGCTCAGCCAGCGCCGCATCGCCAGCGGGATGGGGTTGTCGCGTCAGACGGTCCGCCGCTACATCGACGCGGCCGAAGCGGCCGGCCTCACACCTGACGGTCCCGAGCCGAGTGAGGAGCAGCTCGCCGCGCTGGCGACGCTGAGCCTCTCCGGCCCGCGGCAGGTCGAGGCGCCGAGCGAAGAGCTGCTCTCGCCCTGGGCGGAGCAGATCGAGCGCTGGCTTGAGACCGACCGCCTGCAACTGACGCGCATCCAGGAGCTCCTCGCCGGACGAGGCTGCGAGGTCTCCTACACCACGCTGCGGCGTTTCATCCGGCGCCGCGGCTGGCGCCACCGGCTGCCGTCGACCGTGCGCATGGACGACGGGCCGCCGGGCGAGGTGGCGGAGATGGACTTCGGCCGCCTCGGCTTCATCCGGGACCCCGAGAGCGGCCGCCGGCGCGCGGTGTGGGCGCTGGTCGTCGTCTGGCGCTACTCCCGCCACTGCTTTGTGTGGCCCACCACCAGCCAGAAGCTGGACGCTGTGATCGAGGGCCTGGAGGAGGCCTGGTCCTTCTTCGGGGGCGTGCCCCGCTACCTCGTCATCGATAACTTCCCGGCCGCCGTCGCCGGGGCCGACGCGCTGCACCCGCGCTTCACGCGGGGCTTCCTCGAGTACGCCCGCCACCGCGGCTTCATCACCGACCCCGCGCGCGTGCGTCATCCCCGCGACAAGCCGCGCGTCGAGCGCAGCATCCCCTACGTGCGCGAGCGCCTCTTCAAGGGCGGCGACTTCCGGGACGTCGTCGACCTGCGCTCCGCCGCCCGCAGCTGGTGCCTGGAGGTGGCGGGACAGCGCATCCACGGCACGACCCGCCGCCGGCCGCTCGAGGTCTTCCGGGAGGAGGAGCTCCCTCTCCTCGCTCCCTGGGACGGCGAGCCCTACGAGGTCCCCGACTGGCGGACCGCCACGGTCCATCCCGACCACCACATCGCCTGCCAGTACGCGCTGTACTCGGTGCCGTCCACGGCCTGCCCGCCCCGCCAGAAGGTCGAGGTGCAGCTCGGCTCGAAGCTGGTGCGCATCTACCACCGCGGTCAGCTCATCAAGGTCCACCCGCGCCAGCGCCGGGGCGGCCGCGCCACCGACCCGAACGACTACCCGGCCGAGCTCACCCCCTACACCAGGCGGGCGCCCGACTGGATACAGCGCCGCGCCGCCGAGCTGGGGGAGGCCGTGGGCGCCTACGCCGAGCGTCTCTTCGAGGGCTCCCTGCCCTGGGCGAAGCTGCGGCAGGGCCACAAGCTGCTGCGCCTCGCCGAGCGCTACTCCCCGGACCGCCTCGACGCCGCCTGCCGCCGCGCGCTCGAGGTCGACCTCATCGACGTGCGCCGCCTCGAGCGCATCCTCGTCGAGGCCCTCGACCAGGAGAGCACCCCAGACCAGCCCGAGCTGCCGCCGCCTCCGGGGCGCTTCGCCCACTCGGGCTCCGTCTTCGCACAGTCCCGCACGCAGACCCCGACAGGAGCACCACGATGACCGCCACCACCTCAGACCTCCGTCCGCTGCTCAAGCGCCTCAAGCTCGGCCGTATGCTCGACACGTTGCCCGAGCGCATCGCCCTCGCGCGGCGCGACCACCTCGACTACGCGGACTTCCTGCAGATCCTGCTCGTCGACGAGGTGAGCCGCCGCGACCACGGGCGGTTGGAGCTGCGCCTGCGCCAGGCCGGCTTCGAGCAGCTCTGCCGCCTCGAGGACTTCGACTGGGCGGCCGCCATCCGGCTCGACCGCCGCCTGCTCGACGCCGCCTTCTCGCTGCACTTCCTCGACCGCCGCGAGCACGTCCTGCTCGTCGGCCCCGTCGGCGTCGGCAAGAGCTTCTTAGCCCAGGCGCTCGGCTACTCAGCCGTCCGCTCCGGACGCACCGTGCGCTTCGCCCCGGCCGACCACTACTTCCGCGAGATGGCGCAGGCCCGCGTCGACCACTCGGCCGAGAAGGTCTTCCGAAGCTTCCTCGCGCCCGACCTGCTCATCCTCGACGACCTCGGGCTCCATCGCCTCAGCGCGCAGCAGTCCATCGACCTCTACGAGCTGGTCATCGGGCGCCACCGCAGCTCGAGCTTCGTGATCACCTCGAACCGCGCCGTGGAGGAATGGCTGGGTCTCTTCGACGACCCGATCCTCGGCAACAGCGCCCTCGACCGGCTCGCGAACGCCAGCTACCAGATCGTGATCGAGGGCGATAGCTACCGCCAGCGGCTCTCGCCGCACCGCGCCCTGCTCGAGGCGCAGACGGGAGGTGATTGACGCGCTAGACGCTCACTGATATCAAGCCGCCTACCGGCGTCCCGGGTGGTCCAATGACCGTGGCGACGCGTGGCTCAATGACCCTGGCGATCGACAGGCACAGGTGGCCGGCTCGCAGCGATAGAGGGGAAGCCTGCCGCAGGGCGGTCACACGGAAGTCCCACAGAGGTCCCATGGCAGTCCCAATCGGTCTCAATTCGGTCACAGCGTTCCCAGTTCGCCGGGCCGGCGCTTCCTCGCGGCCCGGGGTCCCCTCGCATGGGGATGCCCCCAAAAGCGTGTTCACCTCATGCATCGTGTTCTCCTTTCCGTGTCCGCCTCCCGCGCCCGCACGCTCAACCGCACCGGTCGCCCTCCTTCCGCATCGCCTCACGCCGGCACACGTGACCGGCGCGCAGCGATACAGGGAAAGCCTGCCGCAAGGCGTTCACAGAAAGTTCCGGCTGCGTTCCATGAGAGTTCAAAACGTTCCGGATTTGTTCCGGATTTCTTCCGGAGGGCCACGGAGCAGTCCAAATCCGGTCCAACCCTTGCCGGAACGGCCGGAGGCCGCCGCCCCCGGGGTCGTCGAGAGCGCGCAGCGACTCCCGAGCACAAGCGCGCGGAGCCGCTCGGGCCCGCTCCCGCGCGGCCCGATGCAGACGACCTCGAGCGCGGCGCGGAAGAGCGGCTGAGTGGGCTTACGTTCGACGAGCGCCGGCGAAAGCGGCTCCGCGCGCCGTCGCAGCCACTGCGCCCCGAACGCGAGCAGACCCAGCCCGGCGGCAACCAGGCCGCCCAGGGCGGCGAGCGCGAGCAGTTCACCCAGCTCCCACCACAGGTAGCCGCGGAGCGCCACCACGACCGCCGCGATCGGGAGCACGAGCATGGCGCCGCCGGCCACGGGGGAACGCACTTCCGGGCGCTGCTGCGTCAGCGCCGTCCAGGCGCGGCGGCGTATCCGCTCCACCGCGGCGGCCGGCGCGCGAACGGGGCCTTCGGCGGTGTGGACCCGGTGCGAGGCCGCCCGGCGCCCGCGTGAGCCTCAGTCTCCCTGGCTGAGGCTCAGGGGCCGGACGCCGGGCGCGTGCCCGACCGGGAAGCGGGGCGGCCCTGAGCGGCCCGGCGGCGATCGTCGACGGCGACCTGCCCGCGCTCGCGGGCTGCCGCGATGTGCCGGCGCTCGCAGACGAGATGGTCGCTGGGCCCAGGCGCATTCACCACTCGATGCGCCGCCCCCGCTGCCAGGGCGGCGTCGGCGGCGCGGACGATCCCCATCAGAACGCTGCGGTGCGCCGCCGCCGCCGCGGGGGTTGGGCGCGGAGGCTCAGGCGGCCCGGCAGTTACTCTGCCGCCGTCCCGGTCCCGTCTCCGAGCGTGATCTTCCAGATCACGCCGCTGTCGGACACGAGGAGATCGCCATCGGCGGTGACGATGATCCCGAGCGGCCTGGTGAACCCAAGGTCGGCAACGATCGATACCTCTCCGTCCCGGGTGACCCTGACGATCCGATCGTAGTCATGGTCCGTCACATACAGCGCACCATCACTCCCTCGCGCGATCCCCCCGAGGAAGGGCGAGAGCGCTCCCCCATAGCGAGTGTGCGGAGTCCTCAACACCGTCGAGACGAAACCGCTGCCGTCGATCATGCGGATGGCGGAGTTGCTCTCGGCGAAGAAGATGCTGCCGTCGGCGGCGAGGGCGATCCCGTGCGGCGAGTGGAAGAGCGCCCGACTCCCCGGCCCGTCCTGACTCCCGGGGTTTCCCTGGTGACGGTCAGGAGCGGGGATGGACGCCGCTCCCGCGATGGTCGAGACCTCGCCGTCCGGCGAGAGCAGTCGTATCCGGCTGTTCTCCGTATCAACGATGACCAGGTTTCCCGCTCCGTCGAATGCGAGTGCGCTCGGGCCGCGGAATCTCGCTTCGCTGGCCGGGCCATCGCGGAAGTCGCCCCAATTCTCCTCGGTCGCGGGCGGGCCGCCCCCCGCGACTGTCGTGACCGACCCGTCCGGCGCGATCCTGCGAATGCGGTTGTTCCGTGAGTCGGCAACGTAGATCGAGCCATCCGCGTGCACGGCGACACCCTCTGGCTCGGAGAACTGGGCGCCTCTACCCACGTCGTCGCGAAGGCCCTGCCCCCTGCCACCGGCAATCGTGGTCACAGTCCCTCTCGGCGAGATGCGACGGATCGCGTGGCGTCCGGAATCCGCGACGATCACGTTCCCCTCGAGATCCAGCGCCATCCCCGACGGCCGCGAGAGGAGCGACCCGCTGGCGAAGACCGTGACCTTCACGTCTTCCAGCCGCGGGAGTTGCCCAGCGACTGCCAGCGTCTGGCCGCGTGCGGAAGAACTGGTCGCCGTGGGGGCGATCGTGCGGATCAGATTGTTCCCCTCATCGGCCACGACAAGACGGCCATCGTCCGCGACCCCAATCGCACCCGGCAGGTTGAACATCGCCTCAGACCGAGACCCGTCGGCGTACCCCTGCTCGCCGGTGCCCGCCACGGCGCGCAGGATGCCCCGGGACGTCAACTCGAGGATCTGGTGCCGCCCGGTGTTCGCGACGTAGATGGCGCCATCGCCTGTCACGGCAAGACCTACCGCAGAGGCGAGCGTTCCACTGCGAAACGAAGCGGTTCCGCGACGGAGTGTTGACACGACGCCAGTGGTGTCGACTTTGCGGATGGCGATGCCGCTGTGGAAGTGGTTGTCGATGACGTAGATGTTCCCGTCGGCGTCCACGTCAATCGCGAGCAGATTGAAGAACTGCGCTTCTCCCCTGTGGCCATCGCGGTAGCCAAGCGCGCCTCCTCCCGCGTGGGTCGAGACATCGCCGGACGGGGAGATACGCCTGATGCGCCTGTAGTCCTCAGCAATGAAGAGGTTGCCGTTCCCATCCAGCGCGATCCCGTGGGGAAAGCCGAACCTCGCCTCGGCGGAGCGTCCATCGCGGAAGCTGCCCCAGGCGCCCTCCCCGAATGGTGGTCCGAAGATGGGGCCGCCGCCGGCGACTGTCGTCACCATCCCGTCCGGCGCGATCTTGCGGATGCGGTGGCCATAGTAGTCGGCCACGTAGATCGTTCCGTCAGCGGCAATGGCCACGTCCGTCGGTCCGGCAAACTGCGCGACCGAGGCGGGGCCGTCGCGCACACCCCGGCCGTTCCCTCCGGCAATGGTTGTCACCGTGCCGTCGGGGGCAATGCGCCGGATCGCGCGGTTCTGCCGGTCCGCAACGATGACGCTCCCGTCGTGATCGACTCCCACACCCAGGCCAAGATCGTCGGCGAACCGCCCGAAGATCGCCTCGTCGCCCCGACCGTCCTGATACCCACGCACGCCCGCGCGCCCCGCGAGCGTCGACACCTCGTCCTCGGGTAGCGGCGCGTCGATGCTTGTGTCGCCGTAGCGAAGACCGCGGAGGGAGTCGATGCCGTCGTCCAGCGGCAGCGCGATCGTGCCCAGCGTCGGCCACGAGCCGCCTCGTGGCCGAGCGCTGAGGTAGATGCGGCGGCTGTTCTCCACGTGCTGCCAGACCCGCATCTCGATGTGCGCGGGGGTTGCCCGGTTCGACAGCGGAACCGCAAGGGTGATGTCGCCGTAGCGGTAGGGCCCGCTGCTGCCATCCAGCGGCACCGCGATCACTCCCAGCGTCTGCCACGCGCCGTCTGCCGGTCGGGCGCTGACGGAGATGCCGAGGTCGTCGTCCAGGTCCTGCAAGACGCGCAGCTCGATGCGGACGGTGTCCCCGTCAGCGGTCCCGCTCTGCGCACCGGCGCTGCCGGGGGCAGCGGCGGCAGCCAGCAGCAGCAATGCTCCGAGGATCGCGATCTTCGGCCTGGCGCTGCGCTTCATCGCGCCATCCCAACGTCGGTGCCCGGTCGCGTCACTGTACATGCGGCACCGATGATCCGGAGCGCCGCAGCATCAACATCCGGCAGGCCGTGGTGGATCGCTCTCGCCGCAAACCGGGAGCGCAGCAGGGCCAGCGAGGAAGCGGCGCCGATGTCGGCGTAGAGCCCGTCCAGTTCCGCGATGCCGATGAGCCTGCGCGGGAACCACTCCCGTGGAACTGTCCCGGCGGCGACCGGGTCGCCGCCACCCCCGATCGCCTGGAGCTCAGCGACGACCGCACGGTCGGGACGGAATCGGGACAGGATCTCGAGGAAGCCGCCGAAGCGGGTCGAAGTTGCGTAGAGCGCACGGTACGTCCCCTCGGGATCGTCCCATCTGTTGGCGAAGGTGCCATCGGCGTGGGCCTGACTCCAGTCCGGCCAAGACCAAGGAACAC